>JADJJL010000001.1 GCA_016710265.1 Saprospiraceae bacterium
GCGGCCCATTGGTGATGCCACCTCGAAACAGCTCAACATTACCTCGACTTAAAAGGTGAAAACAAAGCAGCAGCAGGTGGTAGCGAATGGAAAAAATACTTACATCCAAAATTTCAACAGCGTAAATTTTCCACAACGCTGTGGAACAATGACAAAATATGAAATTGGAAATAATAAATAACAATTAACATCATAAAAATGAATATTCAAGAAAATAACATCATCGGAGAATTGGTAGCTGCAAGATTACCGTGCTGCTTCAGTTTTTAAAAATATGGTATCGACTTTTGTTGTCAAGGTAACAGAACAATTCAAGATGCTTGCCGAAGCAAAAAATTAACGCATCTTCGGTAGTAACCGATTTAATCAAAACAAATAAAACCCAGCACAGAAAGCTCCATCGATTAATAAATCTTGGCCTATAGACCTTATGGCGGATTACATAGAGAAAAAACATCATCGCTATGTGGAAGACAAAACGCAGAAATAAAACCTTATCTCGACAAAATTTGCCCGAGTGCACGGTGACCGTCATCCTGTGAGCTTTTAGAAATCAATGAACACTTTAATGCGACTGCCAGTGAATTAGCAGCTCATATGAAAAAAGAAGAATTGATTTTGTTTCCATTTTGTTGAAAAATGGCAAAGGTGAAACAGGAAAATACTAAACTAGAAGCACCACATTTTGGCACGGTAGAAAATCCTATTCAAATGATGATGCACGAACATACTACCGAAGGAGAACGCTTTAGAAAAATAGAAGCCCTGAGCAACAACTACACGCCACCGGCAGAATTGCACAATACCTATCGAGTGACATTTTCCTTGCTAAAAGAATTTGAAGCCGATTTGCACTTGCACATTCATTTAGAGAACAACATTTTGTTTCCAAAAGCGATTGAACTTGAAAAACAATTAAGTAATGCCTAATCCAATTAAAAGAAAAGAAGCCCTTAAACCTTTAAGCCGTGACCACCATCACGGCTTATTGCTCTGCTGGAAAATTAGGCCAAGGTATCAAACTGAATATCGAACCTGAAAGGATAAAAAAGTATTTGGATTGGTTTTGGATGAGTTATTTAAAGCACATTTTGAAATTGAAGAACAGTATGTGTTTCCCAATTTTAGGAAATGAAAATGAGTTGGTCAAACAAGCACTTGCCGAACATAGAACGTTAAAACGTCTTTTTGAAAATGAAGATGACCTTTCCAAAACCAATAGTTTGATTGAAAAAGAACTAGAGATGCATATTCGCTTTGAAGAACGGGTGCTTTTTAACGCAATACAGTCAGTAGCAAGCAGTGAGCAATTGATCCAAATAGAAATTGATTGTGTGGATAAGTGTTTTTATGAAAACCTATCAGATCCTTTTTGGGAATGACGAGAAGTACCATAAAAATTACCGTTCTTGAAAATGGGACAGAACAAACCATTAAAACCTACAAAGGTGAGTATCGAAATTTAATGGAATTGTTAAAGGATAAACTCTATTTTGATTGTTTTGGCGAATGTGGCGGAATGGGCAGGTGTGCTACTTGCATTGTACACGTAACTGGATTACAAGGAAGTTCAGTAATAAAAGATAGGAATGAACCTGTAACACTTGCAAGATATGGTTTTGAAGATAATCCAAGCATTCGACTTTCTTGTCAATTATTAGTTTCGGCAGATTTGGACGGGGCAATAGTTTCGGTTTTAGAAGAAAATTGAAGCATTTTTCAAAATCCAGACAAAACAATCTAACTGAACGCATTAAAATCTTTAAAATTATTTGTTTAGTAAGGATTCCTTACTATATTTGCAGCGGCAATAATGCCAAACAAAAATTTAAATTCATAAAAAATGGCAAAATCAATTTTCTATCACGCTGGATGTCCAGTATGCGTAAGTGCAGAACACGACATCGTTAACCTAATTGGTGCAACTAATGTAGAAATCGTTCACATTGGCGAAGACCGTAACCGAATTGCGGAAGCGGAAAAAGCAGGTGTAAAATCTGTTCCAGCTTTGGTGACACCAAACGGAAATGTTTTACACATCAATTTTGGTGCGTCTATGGCTGACGTAAAAGGTTAAAAAAAATTGCCCTGCATTGTTAGGATTCCTATCTTTGCAGGGCAATTTTAATTTATGATAAAGGAAAAAGTCAAAAGAAGCTACAGGATAAGTAAATACATTATTTATAAAGAAACTCTTGTTGATAGCAAGGAAGCATTTTGGTCATTTCTTGGTGCTTTTATTGGCATTGCTGCAATTGGATTTATACAAAGTTTCTATTTAGAACATTTCGAGAATGTTTTTCTAATTGGGTCGTTTGGAGCAACTGCTGTATTAATTTATGGAGCCATTCAAGTCCGCTTGCTCAACCTAGAAATTTAATTGGGTCATCTAATTAGTGCTTTAATAGGAGTATCAATTTATAAGATAATTCCTGAACCTATTTGGTTAAGTGCGCCTTTGGCTGTTTCCATTTCGATTTTGGCAATGCAATACACAAAAACACTTCATCCACCGGGCGGGGCTACTGCTTTGATAGCGGTATTAGGCACAAGCAAAATTGTATCACTTGGGTATTTATATGTTTTGTCTCCTGTATTAACAGGTGTTTCAATTATGCTTATAGTAGCCCTTGTTTTTAACAACATAACTCCTCATCGTAAATACCCTACTGACGGTAGATTTTCAAGAAGTATAAAGTGGTTAGTTGACCCAGCAAAAAGCAAATGAATAAAATGAAATCAAGAAAATAAAATGAGACCTTTATTTATAATAACTTTTGCGCTTTTAGCATTATCAACAAGCGCACAAAACAATAAAACAAAAACAATGGAAGTAGCAGTTTGGGACACCTATGTAACTAAGAAAGATGGTAGCGTAATGCACTTTGACATTATTGCACCATCATCAGTAAAAGACACTGCCGTTATTTACGAATATGGCAGAGCATATCTGAAAACTAAAGGGCAAGAAGGGCAACCTTTGACATCAAAAGAATGCAGGTTTTGCCACGTTAGAAGTTTGCAACCACAATGGGAAGCCGACATAAAAAAACAAGGCTATTTTATTCTTGAAATGGAAAACTGCGAATAAATGAAATACTCTTCTTTTAATTTAAACGAGCAAAACCAAAAAATTGAAAGTCGCATTGTTGTTGCTTTGGAACGCATTTCAGAAGCATTCAGAGTATTACTATGGAATGAAAGCAAAGAAAACTCTTTAAGCCCGATACAAATTCAAATTTTGATTTTCATCTATTTCCATTCAACTGAAAAATGCAAAGTAGGATATTTGGCTGATGAGTTCAATATGACAAAAGCTACAATAAGCGATAGCGTAAAAATTTTGCTTTCAAAAGAATTAGTAACCAAGGAGACTGACCCCATTGATACTAGGAGTTTTTCGCTATCACTCACAAATGAAGGAAAGAAAATAGCAAAGAAGGCATCATTATTTGCTTCATCAATAGAACAACCCATTGAAAACTAACATCGGAACAAAAAACAATAATGCTTAATGGATTGCTGAAATTGATTTATGACTTAAACAAATCAGGAATCATTACCATTCAAAGAATGTGTTTTACTTGTTCCAATTATCAACTTGAACAAGGTGTGCACTACTGTAAACTTTTGAAAAGTCAGCTTGCCGAAAACGAATTGAGAATAGATTGTCAAGAACACGAATTGCAGATATGAGCTTCATAATCGAAAACATAGCAACCATTAAGGGTAGAATAGAGCAGCAGCCGAATTTTCAGGCAGAAACTCAACAGAAATCAAACTCCTATTAGCAACTAAAACAGTTTCGACTACAAATATTATTAACGCCTTGGAAACAGGTGAAACGCTTATTGGAGAAAAATAAGGTGCAGGAACTCAAAGAGAAATTTGAAGCACTAAAAGTTATCCCACACCAAACCCATTTCATCGGACATCTTCAAACTAATAAAGTCAAAGAAGTTACGAAATATGCTGACTGTATACAATCTGTTGACAGGTTGGAATTAGCTGAAAAATTGCAAAAGAGATTAGAATTTGAAGATAGAACCATAGATGTTTTTATTCAAGTAAACACTTCTTATGAAGCAAGTAAGTTTGGTGTTTCACCCAAAAATACTTTGACTTTTGCTCAACAAGTCAAACAACTTGACAGACTAAATATTAAAGGTTTAATGACTATCGGACTTTTTTCTGCGGAAACAGAGAAAGTTCGAAAATGCTTTCAATTACTAAAGAACATTCAGATACGAATGTTAGATAAAGACTTACCTGTTTACGACTTATCAATGGGAATGAGTAACGACTTAGAAACAGCCATAGAAGAAGGCTCAACGATTATTCGTGTTGGAACTGCAATATTCGGCAAACGACCTTATCCGGACAGCTATTATTGGAATGACAACAGAGAAACCAACCCACAGGTGTAAGCACATTTGCAAACTGCTACAAGCCTACCCGCAGACCAAAGTTTGCAAAAGAGCTTCCTCCTTTCCCAACTCGAAAAAATTATTTTTTAAAATTTCCTTCCCTACTAAAATTTTAAAACCGCCAACACACAGCCGACACAAAACAAACCAAACAATGACAGCGAAACTCACGGCAGACAAAGACTTCACAACCTCGACAGACAGAAGGCCTGCTTATAACATTATGCCGTATAGAGAAGAAAGCCGCTGCTAAAGTGAGTTGACAAGGGGAGACAGCCATCAAAAAGAAGGTGACAACGGTGGCTTTCTGCTATACGAGTGTTCAGCGACACCTTAGTAATTTTTAATAGTAGTAGGTGGTTTTGTAAAAGATTTAGTCTTTTAATAGTGGATGCAAAAATGAAAATGGCAAATTTTGATTGGAAATAAGCTCGCATCAAGCATAGCACCCCCTACCCATTTTGGTAATAAAAAATAGGTGTAAAATGTATGAATGATATATGTCAAAAGGATGAATTCATGGTATTTGGATTTGTAAGAAAGGAGAACCCTTGTTTTAAATGGACCCATTGGCACCATTTGGCCATTGTGATTTCGAAATGATTCTATTAGAATCCAACATCCCAGTTTCACAATTTTGCATCTTAGTGGATTGATTCCGGACTTGATGAGTTGTAAATCATTTGGTATTTTGTATTTGGAAAGCGTGCCTTGATATCCATTTGTTGCAAAATGGAAGTGATGCGAGAGTTTTTATTCCCATATTGTGAGGATGACGGCATGACGGATCTTTACAAATCTCTTTGGTAGAATGTGTTGCTCAAACCTGCGTAAAAATTCTTGATGTGTTAAACTCTCATCTCTTTGACTAAATTTCATCTGCGTAGTCTTTGTACTTGAATGTGATATATTGATCATCTATGGCGATTATTCTATTATTGAGATTGCTACTTTGTGAGTGTATCGTCAATTATTCAATAATCTGTGCAGGACCACCGAATGGTGCTTTTGGCATATACATTCCATTTCTTGTAGCCTACTGCCATTATCAATTTGTCAAAATTTAAATGTGGGCTATTTTTATTGTCTGATCATGACACCTTGACGCAACTGATGCAGAAATCTTGCTTTAAAAATTTTCCATCGCTCATCGAGGGGAGAGAAATAATCCGTTTGCACGTTTTCTTTAATCCATTTCCATCTTTATCGAATCCCTCCACCACTTACAATACTATGAATATGAGGATGAAAACTGAGATCTTGACCATTTGTATATAAAATACTGGTGATACCAGGTGTGCCTCCTAAATATTTGTCATCTTTTGCAAGTTTTAAAAGTGTACAATGTGCACACTTAAATAACAGATTAAACATCACTTTCGGTTTCCCATACAGAGATCACAACTCCTGTAGCAATGTGAATACTAGATGATAATATTTAGTTAGATTTAATTTATTCATCCGATCTTGTATCCATTCTTCTCTTCCATACCACCACAGTTTGAGCAATGTCGATCGCCACAGCAGTAGTATTGATAATGTGTTTGCTGATAATTATTGCACTGATAAACATGCATACCGATGGCACTACTATGACACCTAGATAGGTTGCCTAGGACTGATCTGCTATATGGATTGAATACAGATACAAATGGATGAGCAAATATTTTAGTCTGCAATAATTGTCAATCTCCTCAGACTTTGCATCATCAGATATAAAATCTAATGGAGACTGAATTCCAAGTTGAGTGTGTTTTAGAAGATGCAAATAGATCATGGTTGTCTCAATTTAGAATGACCAAGCAATGTTTTGATCACATGGATATTGTTTCCTCTATTCAACAGATGTGTGGCAAAACTCATGTCGCAATTTATGGGCTGTATATCCTCTTTCTTTAAATCCTGCTTTATCCATTGCAGAGTTTACGATCAATTGCACACTTCCTTACACACAGAGCAGTCTTTGTTTGTATACTTGTAAATAGATATAATTTTGGGCGTTTGCTTCATATAATACTGTCTCAATTTATCCAGTAAAGTATTAGGTAAAAGTGTAAATCGGTCCTTAGCTCCTTTGCCTTGACGTATTTTAATGCGAGAATTGGTACTTTCCGATATCTTGGCTATCCGAAAGATTACAAACCTCACTTATCCTCATGCCACAACCATAGAGTAATGCTACACACACAATATTCCTTTAGACTGAGATTAGTATTAAATAATTGAGTTGTCTCATCTTCACTCATAATGTTGGGTAAAACAAATTGCTTCTTAAGGATATAAATTGCTCGGCAGGAATGTAATCTGACGGCATTACTTTTACAAGAAAAACTGCAAGCCTGTGCTACGGATCTACATTTTGCTCTGCCCACAAGATGAACCTTCTTGATGTGTAAATATACTTCTCAATGTCTGCTTGCGTGATACTCTCAACATCTTGAGCTTCATAAAATTTAAATAACTAAAGTCATCTCTTGAACATAACTCCCGGATGTTACCTGGGCCATATTCCTTGATTACCAGAGTCTGTTCTAATTGCCTAAGCCAATCAAAGCGTTGACACTTAATTTGTTTCTAGAAATTGCATTTCCTTTCATAATAATTTATAATTTTGTTCGTGCTTAAATATGAAAGTACTGTATGCAAAAATTTCAACAACAGGTGTCGCTTGAACAGCGGGTTTAAGAAATTGGCGGTTCAGTGGTTAAATGAACATTTGTGCTTCAAGTGTACTCCTGACAGTAATAATGCTGGCGGACTGATTTGCTGCTCCGAAATCGCCAACTTCTTAAACTCGCAGAACGTTACCTGCCATTATAGAGCGACACCCAACAAGCAGACAAACACTCAACAATTTGACGAAATAATATTTTTCTTCAATTGATTTAAAAGTTTTTGCATTTGTTTCAACTCTTTGATTTTATTTTCAATCGACAGCAGTTTTTCATCGCAAACAGACAATTTTTCTTTAGTTGACAATTTCTTGTTATACCAAGCATCTATAAGATTACTTATTTCGCTAATGGTAAAACCAATTGACTTAGCACCTTTAATTAGGTTCAATTTTTCTACCGTCTCTTCATCGTAATGAAAATAATTATTCGACTTGACGTTTTCAAGTCGTTTACCTTTTATCAATCCCGACTTTTCATAAAATCGAATGGTATGGGCGGTAATGCCTGTTCTTTTTGACAATTCGTTTATTAACATGGTGCAAAGATAGTATGTTGAAAAATAAATTGCAAGTATAGACTATACTCTATTGTTGTAGGTTTGTTTTATTCAACATACTTTTGCTGAAATTTAAAATTCAAACAAAATGAAAGTCGTCATATTCGGAGCAACGGGCTTCTCGGGAAAAGCTATACTCAAAGAGGCATTAGCCAAAGATTATCAAGTAACTATACTTGTAAGAAATACAAAAGCTGTAAACGTTCAACATAAAAACCTGACAATAGTAGAGGGCAATGTTTTGGACAACAGAGAAGTAAATAAAGTTTTACAAAATCAAGATGCTGTTATTCAGTGTTTGGGTGTAAACGGAAAGGGAGATGGCAAACCCACCACATTTGTATCTGATGCTAACAAAATTATCATGGACGAAATGTCAAAATCAAACGTAAAACGTTTGATTGCCATGAGTATTGCTGGTTCTGGGAACAGTATAAACTTTGTTCCTTGGATTGTTAAGAAAATTGCATTGCCATATTTTATGAAATGGTTACAAGTATTGATTGACGATAAAAACAGAATGGAGCCAATGATTATGAAAACTCAATTGGATTGGACAATTGTTCGATGTGCTGGCATTTTAGATAAGCCTGCAAAAGGAAAGGTGAACGACACGCTTACAGGCAAGGGTTTAAAACTCTCTATTACCTTGCCTGATATGGCAAAATTTATGGTTGCTCAACTGGAAGAGAAAAAATACATCAAACAAACACCATCAATTAGTAATTAATTCAAAAATTAAAATTATGACATTTACAACAATCGCATTAATTGCCGCAATTGCCACATTAGGCTTAGGTTTAGGATTTTTATTTTCAAGCACTTCAATGCTGAAACAATGGGGAATGCAAGCCCCCGATGAAGCCAAAGTAATGTCCCGTAGAAATGGGGCTATTTATTTAGGAATTTCAACCATACTATTTTTAGCAAGAACAAGTATGCCGACCACAGAAGCCATAGCTATAGGTGGGGCTGTTATCACAGGATTATTAGCTATTACAGGTTTATTTGAACTTAAAGGAGGACGTGTAAGCAAAGGAATTTTAATTTCAACAGTGGTAGAAACGCTTATCACTATTGGTTTTCTTACATCACTAATGAATTAATCAAAATGGCAAAATACAACATTCATAAAGACTTTGCTTTTCTTCGTTTTGTTCCAAACACAAAGAAATGGATGGTTCCTGCATTTAATACCTTATTTAAATGGCATTTTAAATCCACGAAAGCACCACAAAACATTGAGGTAAGTTCGCATCAAATAAATGGATTCGAAAGCAAACATATAGAAGTTTTAGTTTTTAAACCACGGAACATTTCATCTAATGCACCTTGTTTGGTGTATTGTCATGGTGGTGGTTTTTTTATTGAAGCTGCACAAGCACACAAAAAGATGATGTTTGAGTACGCTCAAAAAGCAAATTGTGTTATCGTTTTTCCTCATTACAGAGTTAGTTTAATAACCCATTTCCAACAAGTTTGGAAGACTGTTATTCAACTCTAAAATGGACGAATGACAACACAAAACTACTTGGAATTGATAAAGACAAAATTGCAATTGGTGGAGATAGCGCAGGAGGAAACTTAGCTGCTTGCATTGCTCAAATGGCTTTAGACAGACAAGAAATATCTTTGTGCTTTCAATTATTGGTTTATCCAGTTTGCGACCATACATTAAGCTCAGCATCTATGCAAACATTTCAAGATACACCACTTTGGAATGCACCAAGTTCAAAACTAATGTGGGACGTTTATTTGAAAGGCAAAGACAGAAATAATTTACCAAACTACGTTTCACCTTTGCAACGAACTGACTTGAATGGTTTACCACCTGCATATATCGAAACTGCTGAATTTGACTGTTTACGAGACGAGGCTCTTTTATATTCTCAAAAATTAAAAGACACTAACATAAAAGTAGAATTGAACCAAACAAAAGGGACAATTCACGCCTATGACATCATTGAAAAAAGTAGCATCACGCAAGACAGTATTCAGCGTAGAGTAATTGCGTTACAACAAGCATTTGGTGGACAGAAATAACGGCAGGTAACATTATGCCGTATAGAAGAAAGCCGCTGCTAAAGTGAGTTGACAAGGGAGACAGCCATCAAAAGAAGGTGACAACGGTGGCTTTCTGCTATACGGTGTTCAGCGACACCTTAGTGAGGCTTTTTTAATAATAGTAGGTGGTTTTGTAAAGAATTTAGTCTTTTAATAGTGGATGCAAAAATGAAAATGGCAAATTTTGATTGGAAATAGCTCGCATCCAAGCATAGCACCCCCTACCCATTTTTGGTAATAAAAAATAGGTGTAAAATGTATGAATGATATATATGTCGGATGAATTCATGGTATTTGGATTTGTAAGAAAGGAGAACCCTTGTTTTTAAATGGACCCATTGGCACCATTTGGCCATTGTGATTTCGAAATGATTCTATTAGAATCAACATCCCAGTTTCACAATTTTTGCATCTTAGTGGATTGATTCCGGACTTGATGATGAGTTGTAAATCATTTGGTATTTTTGTATTTGAAAAGCGTGCCTTGATATCCATTTGTTGCAAAATGGAAGTGATACGAAGTTTTTTATTCCTGTGTGTGAGGATGCCAGCATGACGGATCTTTACAAATCTCTTTGGTAGAATGTGTTGCTCAAACCTGCGTAAAAATTCTTGATGTGTTAAACTCATCTCTTTGACTAAATTTCTATCTGCGTAGTCTTTGTACTTGAATGTGATATATTGATCATCTATGGCGATTATTCTATTGACTGAGATTGCTACTTTGGGAGTGTATCGTCCCAAGTATTCAATAATCTGTGCAGGACCACCGAATGGTGCTGGCATATACATTCCATTTCTTGTAGCCTACTGCCATTATCAATTTGTCAAAATTTAAATGTGGAGCTATTTTTATTGTCTGATCCTTGACACCTTGACGCAACTGATGCAGAAATCTTGCTTTAAAAATTTTTTCCATCGCTCGTCGAGGGAAGAGAAATAATCCGTTTGCACGTTTTTCTTTAATCCATTTTCCATCTTTATCAATCCCTCCACCACTTACAATACTATGAATATGAGGATGAAAACTGAGATCTTGACCATTTGTATGTAAAATACTGGTGATACCAGGTGTGCCTCCTAAATATTTGTCATCTTTTGCAAGTTTTAAAAGTGTATAATGTGCACACTTAAATAACAGATTAAACATCACTTTCCGGTTTCCCATACACAGAGATCGCAACTCCTGTGGCAATGTGAATACTAGATGATAATATTTAGTTGGAATTAATTCATTCATCCGATCTTGTATCCATTCTTCTCGCTTCATACCACCACAGTTTGGGCAATGTCGATCGCCACAGCAGTGATATTGATAATGTATTTGCTGACAATTATTGCACTGATAAACATGCATACCGATGGCACTACTATGACACCTAGATAGTTTGCCTAGGACTGATCTGCTATATGGATTGAATACAGATACAAATGGATGAGCAAATATTTTAGTCTGCAATAATTGTCTAATCTCACTCCAGACTTTGCATCATCAGATATAAAATCTAATGGAGACTGAATTCCAAGTTGAGTGTGTTTTTGAAGATGCAAATAGATCATGGTTGTCTCCAATTTAGAATGACCAAGCAATGTTTTGATCACATGGATATTGTTTCCTCTATTCAACAGATGTGTGGCAAAACTATGTCGCAATGTATGGGCTGTATATCCTCTTTCTTTAAATCCTGCTTTATCCATTGCAGAGTTTACGATCAATTGCATACTTCTTACACACAGAGCAGTCTTTGTTTGTATACTTGTAAATAGATATAATTTTGGGCGATTTGCTTCTATATAATACTGTCTCAATTTATCCAGTAAAATATTAGGTAAAAGTGTAAATCGGTCCTTAGCTCCTTTGCCTTGACGTATTTTAATGCGAGAATTGGTACTTTCGATATCTTGTATGCGAAGATTACAAACCTCACTTATCCTCATGCCACAACCATAGAGTAATGCTACCACACAATATTCCTTTAGACTGAGATTAGTATTAAATAATTGAGTTGTCTCATCTTCCACTCATAATGTTGGGTAAAACAAATTGCTTCTTGGGATATAAATTGCTCGGCAGAATGTAATCTGACGGCATTACTTTTTTAAAGAAAAAACTGCAAGCCTGTGCTACGGATCTACATTTTGCTCTGCCCACAAGATGAACCTTCTTGATGTGTAAAATATACTTCTCAATGTCTGCTTGCGTGATACTCTCAACATCTTGAGCTTCATAAAATTTAAATAATAAGGTCATCTCTTGAACATAACTCCGGATGGTGCCTGGGCCATATTCCTTGATTACCAGAGTCTGTTCTAATTGCCTAAGCCAATCTAAAGCGTTGACACTTAATTTGTTTCTAGAAATTGCATTTCCTTTCATAATAATTTATAATTTTGTTCGTGCTTAAATATGAAAGTACTGTATGCAAAAATTTCACCAACAGGTGTCGCTTGAACACGGGCTTGGCAAAAGTGGCGGTTGACGTACTTCTATGAAACATTTGCGCAAGGTCTAACAACAGTAATTCTATTGAGTTTTTTCGCTTAAAATCCTCCACTACGCCAAGCCGAGTCGCTAATTTCAATGTATGGTTGGTTAGGAATAAGTTTTGTCGGCGCAAGAGGAACAATACAATATTTCTTGTTATCCAACATTCGGACTTGGCAACACAAGAAAAATATTTACCTATAATGCAAAAATCAGTTGACTTAGGCGAGTCACGATCAAGCGATTTTGCACTCTTGCACGACAGAGTATTAATGGGACAAGGCAGGAAGCAAAACTATGGTTCGCAAAGTTGTGTTTGACAAGATGGGAAACAAAATTTTCTATCCAATAGAAGATGAAAAAAATGTAAATATTCGAAGAGCAAAAGTAGGACTGGAACCAATAGGAAGAATATGCAAAATATTTTGGGATTGATTACAAATTACCAAAACAATAATTAAAATGACACAACTTCCGATGAAAATTAGAACGGCACATAACAGCACACCTTACAATAGACAGGTTATTCCGGCTGAAGCAGGACAAGCTTTGCTCCGCAGACAGTTTTGTGCTTTCAGAAAGTTCAGTGTTCCGAACATCAACACCTGCCTGCAGAGGCGGTTGAAAAGCGCGCCCACCGAAAATCTACCAAACGGTAACAGTAAGCGTTTAACACAACAAAATCTTGAATTTTAAACAACAAATATTACGCTATTTTTCACCGAAACCATTTGAGTTTTAACGGGACAGAACAATTTATGATTTGATTGGAATCAAAAATATAAAAATATTTACCTACACAGGAGAGACATTGAAAGACAAAAGAAGAATAACGCAAATCAAGATAAGTAATACTGGCATATAATTGAGTTATAAATAACGAAAGGAAAACGAGGATTTATGAATTTCACATGTAATTGGGTGCGATTATTTTTATTGGATTAACGCTCATGCTTTTTGGGAAATTGACCATTTTTGACTGTATTTTTCTGCCAATCTTAAATTTGTACATAAACTTTTATCCAATTTTCCTACAACGCTACAATAGAATTAGAATAATTAAAGTTTTAAAGAATAATGGACAACCAAGTCCGTATGAAATTTATCAATAAAACAAGCGTAATAATGAAAATACCTGAAATATTAAAACGCCTAACTTCCAACTGCAGCTACCAAAAGTCGGGGTTTTGGCGCCGGGGTGACAAAGACTGTGTTTCAAAGACAGTTTGGAGTAAATCAAACATTAGTTTTTCAAATCAAGTTTTGTGGTAAATGCCCCCTTCGGGCAGCTTCAAAACGTAAGTTAGAAAAAAACCAAAACGTTAGAGTAATTTGTACAGATACTAATCCGAGATAATTCCAATATTGCATTCTGTGACGCTTTGGTTTTGGGTATTTTCAACCTCTGCCGTTAGCAACAATTATAAAACAACAATATGAAAAGCATAGTTTGTATGACAATATCTAAAGCGAGGAATTTACTTTTGATGCTTCTAGTAACTCAAATTTCATCCTGCACAGGACAAGTGAAAGAAAAACCTATTCCCTGATATAAAGGAAAATAAAGTAAACACCCAAACCATAATTTTAAAGCAAAACACAACATTTCCTCAAATCCACACCAACTTAAATGGAATGGTAAGGCAGTTTGTAAGGACAATGTATCAAGACAAGAAAGGGAACTACTGGTTTTGGAACAAATGGAGATGGAATAATACGCTATGATGGACAAATACTTGAAAGAATCACCATTCTGGAATCAGTCCAAATTTTAGGGTTTTCCAGATTGTAGAAGATAAAATAGGTGTATTTGGTTTGGAACATGCGAAGGACTCATAAAATACGATGGCGTAAAATTTGAAACATTTTCATTAAAAAGAAGGACTGTTAGGTGTGGATCCGGAAATTTGGGGTTTAACAATTGACAATAACGGACTTATTTGGGTTGGGTCGACAGGAGGTGTGTTGGTCAATTTGACGGAGAGAAGTTTACACCTTTGCTATGCCTGATTCAATGGTTGAAAATCCAAAACCTATGCTGTCTCCTAAATTGGTTTTAAAATTATAGAAGACAAAATGGAACGATGTGGTTTGCCACTGATGCAAATGGCATTTTTAAATACAATAACGGGAAGTTTGATCATTTAACAACCAACAACGGTCACCGACAATAATACTGCTGATATATTAGAAGACGAACAAGGAAATATTTGGATTGGAACTTTTAATGGCGGTGTTAGCAAATTTGATGGTAAAAAATACACTAACTTCACTAAAAATGGTATTATTAAAGGTGAGGAAACGCAATTTTATAAAGATAACAAAGGAAATATTTGGTTTACAGCAGAAGGTTATGGTGTTTACCGATATGACGGCAATAATTTCAAACAATTCACAACCGAAGATGGCTTAACATCCAATGTCACACAAAGTATTCTCGAAGATAAAAAAGGACAAGTATGGTTTGGAAGCTGGCAAGGATTAAGTATTTATGATGGAAAAATAATTATGAACGCTAAAGACAAAGAACCTTGGACAAATTAAAAATAACTATTGCTAACAACCGTTCTTATAAACGCGAGGTTTTCCTCTGAAGCAAGACAAATTGTGCTTCTATAAAGTGAAGTGCAAAATTCAAGCTTGTGCCTCAAATGAAGTTTACGCTAAAACACCCCGCCATCACAAACCCCAAACGTTTTGCCCGAGCGGCAGGTAAAATAAAGAAAAAACAAAAAATATGAAACTTAAAATCTTACTAGGATTTATATTGACTATAAACTTGGCATTTGAACAAAATCAACAAATCACAAGACTTGACGGGATAAATCTCAGCTATTGAAATTGACGAAACCGTAAAACGCTTAATGGAAAAGGCTAATGTTCAAGGTTTGAGTTTGTCAATACTCAATAAAAATCAACAGGCTTACATAAAATCCTTTGGGTTTAAAAAACATAGATCAAAACGAATATTTAGACACCTCTACTGTTTTGTATGCAGCATCATTTAGCAAAGCAGTATTTGGCTATTTGACCTTGAAATTGGTACAGGAAAAAGTAATTGACTTAGATAAACCTCTTTGTAAATATTTGAGCAAACCAATTCCAGAATATGAATATTTCTCAGACCTAAAATCTGACGACAGATGGAAATTAATGACTGCAAGAATGTGTTTAAGTCATACAACAGGCCTTCCAAATGTGAGATGGTTTCATCCAACAACAGGTGTTCAAGACACCCTTGGTGTTATGAAAATTTATTTTGCACCAGGAATAAAATATGCTTATTCGGGAGAAGGCATTAAACTTTTGCAATTGGTTATAGAAGAAATAACAAAGAAAAATGTAGAAGAATTGGCAATTGAAAAATCTTCAAACCCATTGGAATGGTAAGAACAGGATATGTTTGGCATGAGAGATTTGATGATAATTTTGCAATAGGACATCTTTCAGACAATACACTTAACCCAAAAAAAAAACGAACTATACCAGTGGCTGGTGCTTCTTTGGTAACAACAATTACAGACTACACAAGATTTATTGAATATTTGATGAAACAGAAAGGTTTAGACAAAAGATTGTTTAAAGAAATGATTTCACCTCAAATTGAAATACTCTCAAAAACACAATTTCCACCAATCACAGAAGAAACAACAACAGAAAACAAAGCAATAAATCTATCTTACGGACTTGGTTGGGGACTTTGAAATGCAAGTATGGCAGAGCATTTTTTAAAGAAGGACACGATGATGCATGGAGAAACTACAATATAAATTTTATAGACAGAGGAGTTTCAATAATCATAATAACCAACAGTGCAATGGAGAATTTATTTTTAAAGAACTATTAGAAACATTAATTGGTGATATATTTACACCTTGGAAATGGGAAGGATATTTTACTATCGACTACAAGAAGTAAAGGCTCAAACGCTTAACAATTAAGCTTGAATAGTTTATCCAACTTGTCGGGACTGTGGCGAACAAAATAAGGAGATTACCCTCAGCGGGCGCATAAATATTGTTCGCCATTATAACTCTGATCCTGCATTAATTGTATAAAAACAAAAAATTGGATATCAGCTCACAAAAAAGACCATTCTTTTGTTCCTAAATAGGCGTATTTTAAGCCACTGAGAGCATATTTTAATATTTTCAAAGAATGGCCCAGAGCAATTTTCACTCTCCCATAAAGCTCTAATTTGGTCTTAGAAATTAAATAAAATGCCGGATTTTTATAATAGAATTTGAAAAAGGAGTATTTTTACAATCTGCCTTTAACTTCAACCTTTTTAATAAGTATTCAAGTTACAATCATGAAACATGTTTCGCCTTTAGTATGCTTACTCCCTATTTTCCTACTGTACGTTCGGTCAAACCGAAAAGGAAAGTCAGCAGATAGTTGGAGAAATTCTTTTCGCAACTGAAAAATATAACAAGACTTGGGAGACATTGGATATGGAAAAGGTTGCCCAGTATCATTCAGATAGCAGTTTCAGATATTATAGAAATATGAAGTTGGGAGTTGGCAGCAATGATGAATTCAAAAAGCAAATGCCGAAGTATATGAATGCATTAAAAAGCTGGAAGATGGAAGTAAGTAATCCAGTGGTTCAAGTTCTTGACAAAAATGCAGCGGTAATTGGATTTACTGGAAAAGCTGAAATGGTCACTAAGGATCATAAAATCTCTGATTTTGGTACAGGGGCATACACCTATGTTTGGAAAAAAACTAAACGACGAATGGAGGATTGTACATATCCATGAATCTACCAAGTAATAAGTAAGGCTGTAGCTAGCAAGGGGGTTTGTCGATATGGCGGCTTTGCGAAAATATCCTGATCGATATAACATTGCTCAGCGACCTATCAATCTGATGAATAAAGCCCAGCTTTAGAATATATTTTAATCTTCATATCTTTGATCATCAACATATCCGGACTGCCGTAGCATGGAATATCGCCACTACGTCAAGCCCTAACTTTATATGCAACCAATGAGGACACTGCTAAGCTGAACATTTCAGCAATTAAGGAACTGGCAAACAACAAAAATGAAACATAGAATATCGGCCATCCTGAACATTCTGATTTGCTTGTTTTGTGTAACGATAAACTTATATTGGTTTTTTCACCTAGACCTTTATCTCGAACTCTTCATAAGAAGAAATATTATGACTGCTTTCCTACTTAACTAAGTTGTACATTTGTCGACCATTCAACAACGACTGAAAAAATGATAAAAAAGAAAACATTTTCATCTAAACTTTCTAGTAGTTGGAAAAAACTTGGACCAGGTCTCGTAACAGGTGCAAGTGACGATGACCCATCCGGAATTGCAACATATTCTCAAGCAGGTGCTGCATTTGGACTTGCAACATTGTGGACAGCCATTATTGCTTTTCCTCTTATGGCTGCTATTCAACAGATGTGTGCGAGAATTGGGTTGATAACCTCACAAGGTTTGACGGGGACACTTAAAAAACACTATCCAAGACCAATTCTATATCTAATGCTATTGTTTAGCTTTCCTGCCATCGTAATGAATATTGGTGCTGACATCGCAGGTATGGGTGCTGTGGGAAATCTGCTATTTCCAGCCATTGATGCTAATTATTTCAGCGTTCTTTTCACGATTATTCTTCTTGGTTTAATAATCTACCTGCCTTATCAAAAAATTGCATCCGTTCTAAAATATTTGTGCATTGTAATGTTGGTTTATTTTATTGTTCCGTTTTTATACAAACAAGATTTTAACGAAATTCTGAAAGCAACATTTATTCCAACTATAAAATTTGACAAAGATTTTATCGCCATAATAGTAGGCATACTTGGCACAACCATTTCACCTTATCTTTTCTTTTGGCAAGCATCGGTAGAAGTTGAAGAGATGAAAAACAAAAGGAAACATTTGATTATAAATAAAAAGATCATTCATGTGGTGAACCAAGATGTAGATTTTGGAATGACAGTTTCAGGATTTGTTATGTATTTTATAATTCTTACAACTGGAACTGTTTTATTTAATGGCGGTATCCATCAAATTGACACAGTAGAACAAGCGGCATTGGCACTAAAACCATTGGCTGGAAATCTTGCTTATCTACTTTTTGCTATAGGAGTAATTGGAACAGGACTTATTGCTATTCCTGTATTGAGCGGTTCAATTTCTTATATCATAACTGAAACCTTTGGTTGGGAACAAGGCCTTGACAAGAAATTTCATGAAGCTAAAGCATTTTACATCATTATTGCTATTTCGTTGATACTCGGATTATCATTAAACTACATAGGAATTACTCCAATTCAGTCATTGATTTATACAGCCATTCTATATGGACTAACTGCTCCTGTCCTAATTGCCATCATCTTACATATATCCAACAACAAAAAAATAATGGGAGAAAATGTGAATGGAAGACTAACAAATATTCTAGGCTTTGCAGCATTAATTATTATGACAGTTGCAGCTGTTGCTTTAATTTACCTACAATTTTCAGAAAATTAGACAATTTTGTTGATGTAACAAGCCAATGAAAGAACTTGAAAGGAAACTGAATGGCGTAAAAAATTTGGCTGCCACTAACATTATGCCAAGCTGGTAAGTGAGGCAAGTTAAATAGAAGAAAGCCGCTGCTAAATTGAGCTGACAAGGGTATAGTCATCTAGAGAAATCCACCAAACAAAAAGCCCATGCTTTGGACATGGGCTAATTGTAAAAGGCGTATTTTACGGTATTACTTATTGACAATGATTTCAGCACCTAGCGCTTGTGCACCAGCCCCTGCGAGAAATCCTTTAGCAAATACGGTATAGATCTTACCTGCCTCAAGTGTAATCGCTGGCAACACCAAGGCAACCGTTGATGTACCTGCTACGCGAACATCAAGATTGTAGGTTCCAGCATCGAGTGGTGTGAATGCAGTTCCATTGGGAAAGGATACATTTCCAAAACCACGGCTCCGGAACTTGCTACAGCAATATCAACAGCTGGAGCAGTTGGAGACAAATGTAGAAAACGAACATGTGCCTTACCTGAAGCCGGAGTTGAAAGATCATCCGTAAATACAACAGCCGAAATGTTGGACACGGCATTTATGGCAAACACGGAATAATTAGCATCCTTAGTCAATGAAATATCAGCATTGATGACGGATGTAGGAGTACCTGCTACATTTATTTTGAAATTTCGCATACCTTCTTCCACATCAAGGTAACCTGTGTTGTTTGGGTAAGTCAGGGCAGCTGAATTTTGCTTCACGTTATCGATTAGTAGATCGACTCCAGGAGCATCAGGAGACGCGTGTTACCATTACATTGGCATAAGACTTGTCATCATCCTCATTGCATGATGAAAAGATGATCATTGCTGACATTAGCAAAACTGACGATAGAAGAGAAAATTTGTTTTTCATAATTTTTAATTTTTGTGAATAATCACAATCAAACGCTCGTTGGAAATATTTGTTTAACTTTTTGATCATTTTGTTAAACATAAATAATAAAAGAAGCTATCAGTCCAACCCAAACTAGGTTTTTTTTTACCGTTTAAGATCCACAGAATGGTCGTAATAAACTGATTATATACACATTATAAAATTATTGTTGGCTAAAACTGTTTTTACGATCGGCATCTAAAATCGGATAGAAAAACTGACTTTGCTCATTCAGATAACAAATTAAGCCCTTATCCAAAAAAAAGCGACCATTGCTGGGTCAGTCTACAAATCCAACGCACAGAACTTGTTAGAATGACATTCCTCACTTTCAATCAAAAACCAGACACCCACAAAATGATCAGAAACTTATTTCAGTAGAGCATTATTTAATAGTTTTATAACAAAACATTCAAATGAAAGTCTCTTCATAAGATGAAAATATCCTTGCTCAAATCAATACTAAAACCAAGCTAAGGGACTTACGGAATATTGCCAAGGATATTAAAAAGTATCATGAGCTAGTTATGGAACTATGGTCAAGTGGGCAGTTATTGCCTAGGCAATTGGCCATCTTGATTATGGACAATAAATTTCTTTCCCAAGATTTTATTAATAAGCTAGATAAGAATATGCAGACTCATCCGTTGGATGAGCAAAATCAGCTGATGGACTGGCTGATGGCCAATCAGCTCACCAAGGACAAAAAGACCATCGCACTGATCCAATCTTGGGAAAACAGTCCGTCCAAACTTCAAAGACGGACCTTTTGGTACTACCAAGGAAGATTAAGATGGATGGGACAGATACCCCCGGAAAATACACTAGAATTGCCTCCAGGGATTGAGAAGAACATTGCCACGGAAGAACCGGAAGTTCAATGGGCCATGAATTTTACTGCAGGCTGGATTGGAGTTTTTGAAAAAAAATATCGGAATCGCTGTGTCACAGTTGGCGAGAAAACAGGACTTTATAAGGGCGACATGGTATCCAAAGGCTGTACTCCCAACTATTTGCCGGAGTTCATTGCGATGGAAAGCAACAAACGGAATATCTGATAAAGCTTATTGATCCGAACTCCGCCAACTCTTTACCAGCAATTGTTCTGCTTCAGCATTGCAGACTTCGTGAATTGATATTTATAAAATTTAGTTTCCATATTTAGAAACTATTTATATTTTTGTGACGTTTAACAATTAAGTAAATTACAAGTGAGATATTTTGAGACCTCGTTTTTGGAAGAAGCTAAAGAGTTTATAGCAGAACTTGAACCAAAAACCATCAAAAAAATCTTTTACAATATTGACCTTGCTGAACAGACCAATGACTCTAAATTGTTCAAAAAATTAGAAAATGATATTTGGGAATTTAGAACAAAATTTGCAGGCCTTCAAATCAGACTACTAGCGTTTTGGGACAAGTCAGATTATAAAAAAACTCTGGTTATTGCAACCCATGGTTTTATAAAAAAGGTTGACAAAGTGCCTGCAAACGAAATTCTCAGAGCAGCAAAACTGAGAGATAAATATTTTAAAAACAGACCAAAAAAATAAAGTATATGGCAAAAAAAGGAATTAAAACCTATTCACTTACAGAAATGAAAGACAAGTATATTGGGATAGTTGGTACAACTGTACGGGATGATTATGAATATGAACTTCGTATGGATGTTTTAGGGAAAATGATTAAATCTGCAAGGCAAGAACGCCAATTAACCCAAGAGGAACTTGGCAAACTTGTTGGTGTACAGAAAGCCCAAATTTCAAAGCTTGAAAGCAGTGCTAACAGTGCAACTATTGACACTATATTGAAAGTATTCAAGGCATTAAAGGCTGAGATTAATTTTAATGTAAAGCTTGAAGACAATTTTGTTAAACTCGTTTAATTGAAATGAAAGTAAAACCAATACCACCGATATACAATAGTGAGACTTTCCTATAATTATAAGAGTGATGTGTCAGAACCCAACTTTGTTCATTTCATGAATATTAGTGATAATTTCGACTTTATTTACAGTTTCAAATAAAAAAATAAAGGGATTTCAAAGTTTGACTTTAAAAGGTTAAAAAATTACAAAATGAATAAGGCAATTAAATTTATTAATGATTTACAAATCGAATTATCTGAAACAGAACTAGAAGGAAAGATATTGAGTGCTCTTCTTGATTGTTGGGACAAACTTAAAAAATCAAATAAAAATGAAGAATTGTATTCAATTGGGGTCTATTCTGGAAATATGGATTTTAGTTGTGTAACATTTTCAGCCAATACAAATATAGGTCTAATAGAAAAGATTCAACAGTACAAGGAAGATGAATACTATTTAAATAAAAGTGATGAAGAAATAAGGTTATCCATAAAATGGAACTCAGCTGATTGGAAATATCATGATATTATATTCTCTGATGCTTTTGAAAAGGCGAATGATATATTAGGCGGTATAACTGAACGGATGTATAATATTGAAGAATATAAACCAATACTAAATAATTTAACTGAAGAAAATATTGGTCAAATTTGTGTAAAGAAAGGGCCTTTATTTGAAGGTACTTCTGATAATTTAAGTTATGACTTATATAAAGATATATATGACCCAGGTTATGAATTAATCTATACAACCATCAAAAATTCTCTAATTGAATTTAAAAAACAAATTAGTTTTACAAGTGATGTGGTAGTTGGGATGTTTTGTGGAGATGCTTCGTATGATTTTATGATAAAAAATTGTATTCCAATCAATGGAAAAACGTCTATTAAATCAATAATTAATGATTTAAGGCATTTAGGGGAATTGCATGATTTAAATTATTTAGAAGAGGATTATCATGAATTTGAAAATTAAACGCTTAAAAACATGCATAATAGCTATAATCATGTGCTATCGAACGCAAGCCTCACCAAGGTTCTGAACTATAAGAAAACCAAATTAAACAGCAACTGATACAATGATAGCTAAATACTAAAGTAAGCACCATTTAGCTATCTAAAATGACTTAATTTCAAACCAATATTTTCACAGTTATTTATATCCATTTTACCTATGATAAGAAACAATATATTAAGCATGCACAATGTTAGCATTGTGGTAGAGTCACTTGACAATGCAATTTCATTTTTCACAGAACTTGGACTTAAACTTGAAGGACGAGAATTGGTGGAGGGTGAATGGGCGGGACGGGTAACCGGGCTTGGAAATCAATCCGTAGAAATTGTTATGATGGTTACACCCGATGGACACAGCCGACTTGAACTTTCTCAATTTCTAACTCCAGCTACTATCTCGGACCATAGGACGGCTCCAATAAACTAATTGGGATATTTACGTATAATGTTCGCTGTAGATAATATTGACGAACTGGTAAGCCGACTAGCAAAACACGGTGCCGAACTCGTTGGGGAAGTAGTTAATTATAATAATACTTATCGTCTTTGTTATATTCGCGGTGTTGAAGGTCTTTTAATTGGTCTTGCAGAAGACATTTCAAAAAAATGAGATTAAATCTTGCATTGCAATATTTATTATAGAAATTAAAACAATATTTTAAAATTTTAAACGAATGGCAAAAACCAAAACCACTTACACCGGACAAGACGTGGTAGATTTTGTAAACTCATATGTGGTTAACGATCAGAAAAAAAAGGACAGTTTCCAACTCATAAAACTCATGCAAGAATGGTCTGAATCAGAACCCAAAATGTGGGGACCGAGCATTATCGGTTTTGGCAACTATCATTATAAATATGCAAGCGGATATGAAGGAGATGCACCTGTACTTGGATTTTCGCCAAGAAAGCCTGCACTAACGTTTTATATTTACTCAGACACCGAAAAAAGTAAATTATTGATCGCTGAACTTGGTAAATTTAAGATGAGTAAAGCTTGTATTTACGTAAATAAGCTTTCCGACATAAATATAAATGTTCTAAAAGAATTATGCTTAGAATCCATAAAATACATTAGCGAACATCACGAATGTTCTTGTAGGGCAAAATAAGAAAACAATATGACGAAAAAGAATTCCTACCGGCATTTACAGTTTTAATTTAGAAAGATCGCTTGCACCAAAGCAAATTAAATTTGATATTTATGCAAGTGTAAGTTTAGTCTGCCAAAATTATCAACTTCCCGTATCATTTAACCATTAGAGCCAATTATAAATAACAAAATTCAGATAAAATAATAATTATGGAACGAAAAAATGGAATTATTAGATTAGTTTTATTAATGTTTATAACTTATATATTATTGCCTTCGTGTCAATTTGGACGTTTTGTTTTTTACAATTTTGCAGACATCAATGATTATAAAAAGTTTCACTCAAGGCCCTTAATTGCCAATAACTCACAATTCAATTTTCATACAAACCATTCAGGTAAATTCCCAAAAGAAATAAACGACATTCCTTTTGACAAATATCTTGAAGACAACAATACGGTGGCATTTATTATTATTAAAAACGACAGCGTCCAATATGAAAAATACTTCAAATCATATGACAAACAAAGCATCGTTCCATCTTTTTCTATGGCAAAATCTGTCACATCCATTTTAATTGGTTGTGCCATAGATGAAGGCATCATTAAATCTGTTGAAGAGCCCATCACAAATTATATTCCAGAATTGACAAAAAACGGATTCGATAAAGTAAGTATTAAGCATCTGCTTCAGATGACATCAGGAATAAAATTCAATGAAAGTTATGTAAATCCTTTTGGTGAGGCTGCCAGATTTTATTACGGACTCAATCTTAGAAAAGAAATCGGAAAGATGAAATTAAAATCCGAACCAGGCAAAATGTTTGAATATGTGAGTGGCAATACCCAGCTTTTAGGTTTAATTTTAGAACGTTCACTAAATGGAAAGTCAGTTACTTCATATTTGCAAGAAAAGTTATGGACGCCACTTGGAATGGAATATGATGCATCTTGGAGTATAGACAGAAAAAAGAATGGCCTGGAAAAAACATTTTGCTGCTTAAATGCACGAGCAAGGGATTTTGCTAAAATAGGCCGACTATATTTAAACAAAGGAAGCTGGAATGGGAAACAAATTGTGTCACAAAAATGGGTAGAAGAATCTACCAAATTGGACAGCTCAGATGGAAGTGCTACCTATTATCAATATCAATGGTGGCTACCAACACCCAATGAAGACTTTATGGCACAGGGTATTCTAGGTCAATATGTGTATGTGCATCCAACAAAAAATTTAATCATAGTGCGACTTGGCAAAAATGAAGGAAAAGCAGACTGGTGGACCATTTTTACTTCATTGGCAAAAGCATACTGACCATGAAGCCAACTGATAGTTATTGTCGTTTCAATTGATATATTATTGGGCTATTGTGCTCGTTTGTGCACATTTCGATTGAGCTCGATAAATATAGACAATATAATATTTGCTTGAAACACAGCGCTAACAACATTCCAATTCTCAATCATAGCCTCCTACTTTCCCTTGAGCCAAAAAAATTAATTAGTATCTTTGGTAATAGATGTCTGTGACACTATTCCAATAGAATGGTTTAAAGCAAAAATAAAATGAACAAAAACCAGTTCTCAATTATAATAGATGGCAAAAAGTATTGGCACTATAAAAATAAATACCTTAATTTTGTATAAAATCAGCTAAAATGAGTCCAATCAAAGTAAAAGATAGATTAATTGGTAAAATTGAATCAATTGAAGATGAAGGCTTTTTAAATGAATTGGAAGAAATAATTCTTAACCTAAGAAATGAGAATCAAAATGTCTTAATCTTAAGCGATGAAATTAAAGCTTCTATTGCAAAATCCGAAATAGACATTGAAAATGGAAGAATTATAACCAGTGATAAGGCTTTGCAACATTTTAAGGAATGCTTAAAAAGAAAATAATCTGGACTCAGACCTCAATCTCAGAACTTGAGAGTATCCTTCAGTTTTATATTCAGCGCAATGATAGCATTGAATTTTCCTCTTGGTTGCTTGATGAATTAGAGAAAAGAATTGAAGTAATTTCAATTTACCCAAAAAGCGGCAGAACTACAGATTTATCATCATTCAGGATTCTTCCATTTAATAATTTTGGCATCATTTATAAAGAAACAGTAGAAGCAATATATATTGAATCAATATGGGACTTTCGCCAAAACCCGGACAAACGCATAGACAAAAAATGAAATTGAGCCTCATAAAACATGGCCAAGTCTAAGCACTGTCTGGCAACTTAAATCATTCTTGTTCAATTTCAATTTTGGATACAATTACTAAGGCGATGTATCGGCTATTTCAACCATTAAACCTCGTTCTATAAGTGTTCTTCTCAGGAAATATAATCTTCTTCTTTCTGCGCCAAATCTTACCAGTAATTACAAAGGCAATACTTACAAATATTAAAAATACAATTCATGCATTTTGAAAAATTAGTCCCCAATATCTTCTACACAAATATTAACGAAGGTTTAAAATTCTTTGTCGACTGCCTGAACTTTAATATTGGACATGATGAAATTAAATCCAGCCATCCATTTTGTGCGTTGGAAAAAGATGGCTTACGCATCAATCTTTTTGAAAATGAAGAACTTGCCAAAGAACATTATCCTGAATTTAGGCTAGTGACTAAAAATATTGAAGAAGTTTATGAAAAAGTTTCTAAATCTCACCCCGAATTTCTTCACCCAAATCTAAATAAAATTACCTTACGACCATGGGGTGCTAAAGAATTCGCATTAAAGGATGTACAAGTAGGCATTGTAATTCAAGAATGGTAAAATTAGATAAAAAGCAAGGGCTATTTCCGTCAAACTAGTATATTTGTAATACCAAGTAATACTAACACGACCGTTTCTAAACCAAATAAATAAGTAACATACATGAGGACTTTCATAATAATCTTAAGTGTATTTCTAATGAGCGGTTATTTAATAGGCCAAACTACTGAACTAAGTTTTAGGCTAAATTCAGGGCTTTTTAGTTTTACAGGTGCATCTGCAGAAAGTGTTGAAAAAATTAACTATAATCTTGAAACCGAAGATGGATACACAAACAATCCCTACGGCAATAAGCCAGCTTTATCAATTGGCGCTTCAATAAACCTATCCAGAATTTTAAGTTCAAATTTAAAATTTGGGATTGATTTGGCATATGAAATATTAAGAAGTAAAATTGAGATAGATGGAGTCCATCAAAATAGTAGAATTATCAACGAAACCATAGTGGCCAATGGCCAAAGCTATTTAAACTTTAGCTATATCAACTTATTTCCAAGCATCGGATACAGGATTAAAGTATCGGATTTTAATTTAGATATCGATGGCGGTATGGATTTTGGATATTGTTTAAAAGCTTATGAAAGAGGATATGCCAAGTCAAGTACCAGAGAATATGAAACTCAACGTGACAGAAAAACAATTAATTTTGATTTTCGTCCAAGACTTCAAATTGCGTTTATAAAAAATAGTTTAGGCCTATATCTGGGATACTCTGTTGGATTGGTAAATTATAAATCCGGATTTGCTGGAGGAGTCAATGAAGCATACAGCAATATGATTAGATTTGGATTGATTTATAAACCAAAATTCAAAAGTCTGTAGAAGCTATTTTTTTATTAGTATAAACCGATGAAATGTGGAACTCAAAAGTAGAGATATAAAAATAATTTCAACTCCATAAATTCATATGGTAGATCAACTCCAACACTTTTATCTAAACAAGCAAGAACCAAACAAGAGCTGTTTGCTTGCATTACGCAGTATTATATTAAGTCATGACAAAGACATAACTGAGACCATAAAATATGGAATGCCATGTTTTTGTTTTAATAAAAAAGCGTTCTGCTATATATGGACCGATAAAAAAACAAACGATCCATACTTACTTCTAGTAGAAGGAAAATTAATTGATCATCCTGAACTTGAAGTTGGTGAACGGAAAAGAATGAAGATTTTAAGAGTTGATCCTCACAAGGATTTACCAATTATAACCATTGAGGATATTTTGCGGAAAGCTTTGGAGTTGCATGGAGGTTGAAATGGCACAAGTGGAAATTATCAAGCTTTAGCTTGAAACTTGCGCCAACAAAGTGTCAACAAAATGGCTTTCTACTCTAAGTAGTTGGTTTATGGCAGAGTGCAATTGTGTCATGATAAGTCTCTCTTTATTAAATTCTTACTTTCTTTTGACCACGACTGAACGACCTGTGAAACAGTTTTGAGCAACAGCTCAAAAAGTGAAGGAGCGCGTAAGCGGTAAGCAAAGAAAACTCGTCACAAAAAAAGGCGATCACGCCTATGGGCGTGACCAGGTTCTCCGAGCGGGCGTCCCCAAGAGTACTTGGGGACTGGATTTCGCGCTCTACAAACCTTTCGCTGGTTTTTTGTGACAATCCAAAATGCCATAACAAATAGTAAGATATAACCCTTGATAATGCATTTGAAAATATAGATCCAATATTCCTCACTGTAATTCCTCAATTTATTCTCCCTTATGGCTAAAAAGATTGATTTTCGCCTAAGTTTTTAAGAAAGGAGTATTTTTACGGTCTGGCTCAACTAAACAAAACATTAAATTATGGAACTAGAACATGCATCTATCCAAAAGAAAGAAACAACCTTACCAAAATGGATACTCATCATTTCAGGTCTTTTTGCATTGATGGAAATATTGGTTAGCGTATCTATGTGCATTTCACCAGAATCGACCATTGAAAATGTGGATCATCAAGCGAAGGGTGTTGACTTTTTAATCCAGATGTGGGCCAGTCGACAATTTGCACTTGGGTTTATCTTTGCATTTGCAACTTATAAAAAATCAATACCAATGTTGACCATCGCCTATATTTTTCTATTGGTGATGTTTGTAGGTGATTTATTTATTGCCATTACTCAAAAAGAGAATTCAATGATCGTAGCTTCACTGGTTATGTGTATGATTTCTTCTGCAATGATCTTTGTACTCAATAAGAGAAAATAATTAGGCATTTAACTTAAATTCTCAAATATCTATATTCCAAAATAACTGATCATTACACAAATAAAAATGGAAAATAATTTTAAACCTTCAGGATACAATTCGGTTTCACCTTACTTTATAATAAACGGGGCTCAAAAATTCATTGAGCTGATGAAAGAGATTTTTAATGCAAAAGAACTCAGGCGGTATAATATGCCTGACGGATCTATTATGCATGCTGAAATTCAAATAGACGATTCTGTCATTATGCTTGGTGATTCCTCAGAGAAATATCCAGCTGTTCCAATAGTAATGCACGTGTATGTACCCAATGTGGATGAGATATTTAACAAGGCCATCGCTGCAGGATGTGAAATAATCGAACAGCCAAAAGAGCGTGAAGAGGATCCTGATAGAAGAGCTACGTTTAAAGATTTTGCAGGAAATATGTGGTCCGTGGGAACCCAGAAATAATAAATAATGTATGGGGGTGGAAATAAAATCATACAATCTAAAAATCACGAAGATTTCAACCAAGCTCTGTGCTTTTAAACTTGTCGTTTAATATAACCCAATGCCCCTGCACTTATACAGACATAAAAATTAGATGACTAGGCGGTCGATTTATATAGATCGACAAAACCAATAGTTGTATTTTTATTACGAAAATAGTTAAAACTAGACAAACATGAAAATAAAAGATGAATCAAAACCTTCTAATGGATCCACAAAAAGACTCATCTGTATTTGCAGATATGTCATATCTCATCTATAGTTTTTTGGCTAAAATGATTAAAACTTTTTTCAGGCGATTAATAAAAGGTCCTCGTAGAAAAGCCTGGAGTTGGAAGTTGGAAATGGTGATCGCTTTACAATCTGTATCTTATCATCTATTGTCTAAAATTGGTGCCATACGGTATCAAAAAGTATTGTCCAAACTTTTGACTAAAGTGCAAGATGGCGGAGCAAGAGTCGAACTTTCAAAAGATAAGAATGTGCCCGGACATTGGTTCATTCCACCCACTGACCATGGAAATGTAATACTGTATTTTCATGGAGGGGGCTACGTATATGGATCTGTGCATACACATGGAAATATGATTGGAGAAATTGCATGCGCTAGTTCGGCAAGAATTTTTGTTCCCGACTATTGCTTAGCACCCGAATATCCTCAGCCAGCTGCCATCACCGACGCTTGTTTGGCATATGAGCATTTATTAAACACCGGAGTGCATCCCAATCGCATTGTTTTAGCAGGTGATTCCGCAGGAGGCGGTTTGGTGATTTCTGTATTGCTTACATTAAGAGATTCGAACAAAGTATTACCAGCAGGGGCGGTCTGCATATCTCCCTGGGTCAATTTAGAATGTACTGAAAAGAGTTTTGATACCAATGCGTCATATGATCCTGTTACCCGAGAAGCCTGCTTGGTTGCAGCGACTGCTTATTTAAATGGCACAGACCCAAGAAATCCAATAGTATCTCCACTTTTTGCAAATCTACAAGGACTTCCGCCCTTATTGATCCATGGTGGAGAAGTGGAAGTTTTGCATGATCAGATTGTTGAATTTGCATTAAAAGCAAAATCTATGAGAGTGAATACTACCCTAAAAATTTATCCGGACATGGTGCATGTTTGGCATATGCTCACTGGATTTACAATTCAAGCCAAAGAAGCAATTTCAGAAATTTCAGAATTTATCATTAAACATGCTGGTACTGAAAAGCAAACATAAACTTTATTTCTACTTTTCAATAAATAGTTCTCATTATATAAATACTGATCTTTCTTTCCATACATCATTGAACTATCTCATGTCAAGTTCCTAAGACAAAAGATACAATCAAAATATTCTGGCATTACTGCTTTTACCAAACTATTCAATAACAGAAATAAGCTTGGTCATTACATCTACTCCACTGATGACTTTCAAAAATATTATTTGACCAGCAAACTTTTTTAAATCTAGGCTATGCTCCGAATTCATAGAATGACCTGATTTCAAACATTGGCCTCTTGAATTGTAAATATTGAAATCGAATGAGCTCCTTTTACTGTTGTTAATATAAATAATTCCACTGGTAGGATTTGGATAAATTGTAATCGAAGGATCTAAATTCGGACCATTGGTTCCTACTTCTGAAACTGTATAAATTTCAACTTCATTATTAGCCCGATCAGGAGAATAAGTTCCTCCCCCAATGAAAAAAGCCTTATTTCCTAATTGAGTTCCCGCCATTGCATCGCGAGGCACCGATAAACTATCAATAGTCCAGCTGTTGGTCAAAACATTATAAATATCTACCCTATTGGTTGGTTTATTTTGGGAGAAATTCTGCTCCCCTCCAGCGAAGAACACAAGGTTACCTACAGTTGCTGTCGCAATACTTCTCCTAGCTTGTGAAAGCCTTGCAGTACTCCAACTATTCTGTGCAACATCATAAATATCAACTACATTAGAAAGGGCCCCTGAACCAACACTAACCAATCCTCCTGCAAAAAATATTTTACCGGCTACTGCAATGCACGCAATATTACCACGAGCTTGTGTAAGTGAGGCGGTATCCCATTTATTCGTAAGAGCATTAAATATATCGACCCTTTTTGTGGTAGGATAAGAAGTGGTGTTTAAATATCCACCTGCAAAAACAGCTATATCACCAACAACTGCCCCATGAAGTCCGAATCGAGCTTGTGATAAGGAGTCCTTTGTCCAAGTATTCGTGGTATAATCAAACACACTTACAATTTTAGTAACTCCATTAGAGGTATTTGAAGTTCCACCAGCAAAATATATTTTATTCCCAATTTTCACAGGAATGCAGGCTCCTTGTGTTGTCAACAAAGAATCTACCCTCCAAGTGTTCGATAGTACATCAAAAATATCAATCTCCCTTGCATTGCCATACCCATTGGTGGTGCCTCCAGCAAAATAAACCTTGTCATTGACTGCAATGACAGCTACATCTCCCCTATTTGAGGAAAGTGAATCGATAAGCCAAGTATCCGTTGTATTATTATAAATATCTACCCGATTGGTCATAATTCCGGTAGAGGCAATTGTATATCCACCCGCTATATAGACCTTATCTTCGTAACTAATAGCGCCAGGAAAAGCACGCGCTCTGGACAAATATTCGATAGACCATTGTGCATTCAAATTGGCTATGCCACTGACCGCCATTGTTAAAAAGTAAATTAAAACTTTCATTCTTAATTATATTGAAATTGCAAAACTACTAAAAAAAAAGAAAACAAGCAATAAATATTAAACTGTCCAATTTGGTGAGATTTAATTGGCTAAAATCATATTTATTGTAAATTTGTGATAGTAATCCTACTTTCTTAAACTTAAGTTTTAAAAATACCAAATACATTCAATACAATAAGAATTATCAAAATATGAATCCAGAAATTCAAGCCTACAACAATCATCAATCCAGCATCGACCAGGACATTTGCAATTTACTTGCAAAGACTTTTGACAGCGAGCTAACTGAATCAGAAAGTAAAATTTGGCATGCCCATCCAGTTTGGTTTTTGGAAGGAAATCCAATCGTCGGATACAGTAAACAGAAAGCAGGTTTACGGTTGATGTTTTGGAGTGGAGCAAGTTTTGAAGAAGAGAAATTAAATGTAGTTGGCAAAAAATTTAAAGACGCTTCTATATTCTATACCTCTGCAGAACAAATCAATCTCAACGATCTTAAAAACTGGTTGAAAAAATCCAGGGAAATCCAGTGGGACTATAAGAACATTGTTAAAAGAAAAGGTGTTTTAGAAAAAATAAACTGATCTAATAAATTAAATAAACAAAATATGGTTCCTACCAAAGAACACAATGAGCGTATTGCAAAAATGACCTTTTCTTCGGTCTATCCTATGTATCTTACCAAAGTAAAAAAAAAAGGAAGAACAAAAGAAGAATTACATCAGGTCATCAGTTGGCTAACCGGCTTTGATGATAAGAAACTGCAGGAACTTATCGATCAAAAAGTCAATTTTGAAACCTTCTTTCAAAAAGCAACTCTTCACCCAAATGCAGGGCTCATTACTGGCCTTATCTGTGGATACCGGATAGAAGAAATTGAAAATCCAATCACAAGACAAACCAGGTATTTGGATAAATTGGTGGATGAACTTGCCAAAGGTCGAAAAATGGAAAAGATCTTGCGCACAACTTAGATAAAAGAGAGAACTAGTTACCGTTTAAAAGTACATTGTAACGAAATATCAAAATGAAAAAAGAATTTCCCATATTAAAAACGGACAGACTTCTTCTTCGACAATTTACAGATAAGGATCTACAAAGTGTATTTAAAGGTTTATCACATCCGGAAATTATTAAGTATTATGGTGTGAGTTATGCGACATTGGAGGCCACCAAAGAGCAGATGAAATTTTTTAGTGATCTAGAAAAAAACGAAACGGGAATTTGGTGGGCGGTTTGTTCTCTAGACAATGAGATTTTCTATGGAGCAGGTGGGCTCAATGGTTTAAATAAAACACACAAAAAGGCAGAAATTGGATTTTGGTTGCTTCCGGAATTTTGGGGACAAGGGATCATGACAGAAACCATGCCGATCATATGCCACTGCGGATTTGAGCATTTAGGACTTCATAGGATTGAGGGTTTTGTAGAATCCGAAAATAAACTCTGCAAAAAAGCAATGTCCAAGCTTGATTTTCAATTAGAAGGAACCATGATCGATTGTGAAATTAAAAATGGTCAATTTATTAGCCTGGATATTTATGCTAAAGTGAATAAATAGCAATTTGATAGATATTCTCTTAAATAAAATAATTTTCTAACATACCTTTCGCAGCAATTGTCAATATGAAACAGAAAATTTACCAGGTGGATGCATTTACAGACAAAATATTCGGCGGAAATCCTGCTGCAGTTTGTCCACTTGAACAGTGGTATCCAGACGAACTTCTGCAAAAAATTGCAATGGAAAACAACCTTGCTGAAACGGCATTTTATAAAAAGCACGATGAGCAATATCAAATTCGCTGGTTTACCCCAACAATGGAAGTAGACTTATGTGGACACGCCACCTTGGCTGCAGCTTTTGTGCTTTTTAATCATGAAAACTTTTTGGAAAATCGTATAAATTTCTTTTCCCCCAGGAGCGGCGAACTCACTGTCTCAAAAAATGGAGAATTTTTGACGCTTAATTTTCCAAAAGACTTGGTCGAATCCATCACAATTTCTGAAGATCTTATAAAATGCTTCAATCTTGTTCCAAAGTTTGCTTTTAAAGGCAAATCAGATTATATGCTTGTGTTTGAAAATGAAAAACAAATAAGAAATATTGTGCCTGACTTATATCAAATATCACAGCTAGATGGACGAGGAATCATCGTCACCGCCAGAGGAGAAGAGGTAGACTTTGTTTCCAGATTTTTTGCGCCTCAATCCGGAATTAACGAAGATCCAGTAACAGGTTCTGCTCATACGACTCTTACGCCCTATTGGGCCAAAGAACTTGTTAAGACAGAATTAACTGCCTTGCAACTCTCTGATAGGATTGGATATTTAGAATGTAAAGATTTAAACGAAAGGATCAAAATAAGTGGAAAAGCGAGATTGTATTTAATTGGTGAATTATTTCTTTAAAAGCCAATAGAACCTAAATTAATTATGGAAAATCAGAATTCAAATCCATTCAACATTCTCCATTAAAATAAAAATAAACATGATTAAAGAGAGCATTGAAAGACTTGAATATTTATGTAAGACCATACCAACACTTTTATTACAAATCAGCGAAACTGAATTTTCAGTAAAAACAAATCCCTTAAAGTGGAGTAAAAAAGAAATTATCGGCCATTTAATTGACAGCGCCACCAACAATCATCACAGAATCGTAAGAGGGCAGTTTGAAGAAAGACCTAAAATAACATATGACAATGCCGTTTGGAATTCAGGCAACCACTATCAACAAATGACTGCGAAGCAGATCGTCTCCTTTTGGACTGCTTACAACAATTATCTCTCTGAATTAATCAAGCATATTCCAATAGACAAAATGCATAACGAGGTTGAGACCGGAGAAGAAGGAGATAAAAATATATTAACTTTAGAAAATGTAATAATTGATTATATCGATCATATGGAATACCATTTACATCAAGTAATCTATTACTAATACATCATGTCTATTGATAATGGTAAATATTAATTAGAATTTAAAACAATGAGTCAAATTCCATTTAAAAAGATAGATTGGTCTTCCATTCAAAAAACCGAACATACTGGTGAACTTGGCACTTCATTTTGGAAAACGCTGCAATTGGAAGGACTTAGAATTCGATGCGTAGAATATTCAAAAGGATACCTGGCAGACCACTGGTGCCAAAAAGGTCACATAGTTCATTGTGTAGAAGGTGAATTTATAACAGAATTGGACAACGGAGAATTTATAAAATTGTCCAAAGGGGAAACTTATGTGGTTTCTGATGAACTCAGTTCACACAGATCTCGGACTGAGGAAGGTGTAAAACTTTTTATAGTGGATGGCGATTTTTTAAAATAATAATACAATAAATAAAATCAAGTGAAAATGATTTTCATCACACAACTTATTTATATCCATCATGGACAAGAGCAAGTATTTGACGAATTTGAAAACATTGCCATTCCTGCCATAACAAAATACAATGGACGCCTCTTGCTTAGAGTGAGACCAGCAGTGGATTCATTTATTGAAAATCAAATTGATCCACCTTACGAAATTCATCTGGTAGAATTTCAAACAAACGAGGATTTTGAAAATTTTAAAAATGACGAAAATCGTATAAAATTCTTACATCTTAAAGCACAATCCGTAAAATCTGCTATACTATATCAAGGCGTCCAAATATAAGCTAATTACAATTAATTTTAAATCTATACTTTTGCTTACAAACAAAAAAATAAAATGACTCAAACAAAGCTACAACAAAGTCAATCCAGCAAACTCATCTTTTTTGGGGTTTTACTCTTCCTGTTGGGATTGCTGATCGCCCTATTTATACCCATGATGGCCAATTCAAGAATGGGACTATCGGCACATCTAGAAGGAGTAATGAATGGGATGTTTCTAATTATTCTAGGACAGATCTGGCATAAAATTAAACTCAATGAGCGTTGGTCTAGTTCTGTTTACTGGTTAATGTTGTACAGTGCTTTTGCAAATTTCACCGCGGTTACGATTTCAGCCATTACAGGTGTAGGCAAGATGATGCCCATTGCCGGAGGTGTAGAAGGTAGTACTTTACTTGAGGGACTAATATCTTTTTTATTGATTTCTCTTGCACTGACTATCATTCTTGCACTTTCTATCGTACTCAAAGGACTTTATAATCACCTAAATAATTCTGAGCAATCCGTTTAATTCAAATTGCTGGGATTTTTATTATTTATTACACCAAAACCAATTTTGAACAATGGAATTCCAAATAGAACATTTAAAAATAGAATTTTTAGAAAATGAATATGGAATTCTAATGAAGGTATTCAATGATACCATTCCTCTGCCAGGACGAACACTCCTTGATACTAAAGATATTATTCTCCATAATTTTAATTTTGTTAAAACACATTTTTTAAAGTTTTTTAATTCTGAAATAGAAATTGAAGAATTTCATGATGTATGCCTAAAAATTGTTATCCACTATTTTTACATATACAATTTGTGGAGAAGCTATAATGAAAAAGAAAAGGATCGGGATTTAAAATTTTTAAAGAAAGATTTGAATCATCCAAATACCTATGATATGGTCATGCAATATTTTAAAAATAAATATCCCACAGAATATTTAAATAAGAGTAGTCATTTTTTAAATCATCCCTTGGATAAATTAAAAAAGTACGAATACAATAGAGATGAATTCTATAATGCGTTTAGGTAAAATGTAGTTTTAAATAAGCCTAAATTCATCTAACCCTAATATTTATATTGGCTTAGCTCAGGTTAAAATAATGTTAAAGCCTTGACTTTAATTAGAATTCCTAAAATTATTAAGCTTACCTTTGCTCCGATGAAAATCTTAAATACTTTAACCATGTCTTGTATGATGATGTCTTGTTGTATGCGCAAGTATACTGCGGGCTTATCGTATGATAAATTTGATTAAAGCATTCCTAAGATCAAAAAAATACAAAAAGAGCCTTGCAGATTGTAAGGCTCTTTTTTTTTTGGCAATTTTAATTTTAAGGAATATGAATTATGTAGAATGTCCGGCAGAAGGGCATATTTTAGATCAAAACACTACCCGATTGGTGGCTTCCATGGTTGTAGTATTGGCCTTTACATCATTGTGGTTTTATCCAATTTGGGTCTTTGCTTTTTTGATGGTAGATTTTGGATTAAGGGCTTTTGCATTTAGAAAATATAGTACATTGCGTTGGTTGGCAAAAAGAATACAATTTCAATTGCAAATTCCTTCCAAACCAATAGACGCCGGTCCCAAAACCTTTGCCGCCAAAATAGGGCTCTTTTTTTCTTTGACTATTTTCATATGCTTATCTGCTCATCTTTTCACATGGGCATATGCTCTCATTGTCGTTTTAACATTGTGTGCATTCCTGGAAAGTGTTTTTTTCCATTTGTCTTGCATGTCTTGTATATCCATGGACTAAAAAAATCAGTAATTTGATATGAATTCCAATATTCAATATTTCGAGGTTGGTGATTTTGTGACAGAGAACGGAACAAATTTACAAGATCTAAAAATCGCTTTTCATACTTTTGGAACTTGGAACGGGCCCAACACCAAAGTAATTTGGGTCTGTCATGCATTGACCGCAAGTTCGGATGTATCTGAATGGTGGGCCAATATATTTGGAGCAGGTAAAATTCTGGATCCAAATAAATATTTTATCGTTTGCGCCAACAATATTGGTTCTTGCTATGGAACCAACTATCAATCCAAGCAGCACGAAAATGAATTACAGTTACTTGAAAAATTAACCATTAGGGATCAGGTCCATTGTCACCAACTTCTCCAAAAATATTTAAAAATACCTAAAATTTATCTTCTAACCGGAGGATCTCAAGGCGCTCAACAAGCCATGGAGTGGGCCATCATAGATCCTACAGCCATTCAACATTTGATTTTAATTGCCACCAATGCAAGACATTCCGCATGGGGTATTGCATTTAACGAAGCACAAAGAATGGCTCTTGAAAACAGTGAAAATGGAATTAATACAGCACGTGCAATTGCCATGCTCAGTTATAGAACTTATACGATGTATGAAAAAACACGTCGCTTCAATGACTCCGAAAAAATAGAAAATATCATTCAATATCAAAGACACCAAGGTACCAAATTAGCAGAACGGTTTGACCGAAAATCATATTACCAATTAACCATTGCCATGGATTCACACGATGTTGGAAGGGGGCGAAATTCGATGGAAGAAGCACTTGCAAGCATCACCGCAAAAACTTTGGTCATTGGCATTTCATCCGATTTACTTTTTCCCATTTCAGAGCAAAAATATCTCGCACATTGTATACCACATTCAAAGATAAGCATCATTCGCTCAGATTATGGTCACGATGGCTTTTTAACCGAAGGAAATAAATTAAACCGTTTGATTTTAAATTTTTTAGCAACATGAATACAGAAATAAATATTAAAAGACTGGACCAAGACTTCCTCCTGGAAGCAAGTAATTCAATTGGAAATACCATCCTGATCGATGCTTCTGAACCCATCGGCGGACATCATCAGGGCATACGTCCATTGGAACTACTCCTTTCATCTCTAGGCTCTTGTAGCAGCATTGATGTAATTCTAATTCTTAGGAAGCAAAAACAGGAATGTACTTCCTTCGCTGTTGAAATCCAGACTGAACGTATAACAGTGGACCAACATACTGAATTTAGCCAAATATTATTGATCTTTAAAATTGAAGGTCCTATAAAAAAATCTAGTGCCTTAAAAGCCATCAAACTATCTATTGATAAGTATTGCTCTGTTGCAAAAATACTGGAAACAAAATCACAAATCACCACCAAATTAATACTCAATGGAAAAGAAGAATTTTGAAACACTCGCTATTAGAACACAAGACACACGTTCAGACTTTAAAGAACATTCTGTTCCTATTTACCTAAGTTCCAGTTTTGTTTTCGACAATGCGGAAGCATTGCGAGCTGCATTTAATGAAGAAACGGACGATTTTATTTATTCCAGATACAGCAATCCCAATTTAGATGAACTTGTACAAAAAGTTTGTCTGCTCGAAGGAGCAGAAGATGGTGTTGCTTTTTCATCCGGTATGGCCGCAGTTTTCAGTAGCTTATTTCCACTGCTAAATCAAGGAGACCATGTATTAAGTTGCGCTTCTATTTTTGGAGCAAGCCATACCCTTTTTACCAAGTATTTTCCAAAATACGGAATCTCCACAAGTTACTTTCAAGTAGGTGAAACAAAGCAAATAGAAAGCTTCATTCGCCCAAATACTAAAATTATTTATCTGGAATCTCCCACCAACCCCACCATCGAATTATTGGACCTTGAATACATTTCTGAAATTGCAAAAAAACATCAAATACTTTTAGTTGTGGACAATTGTTTTGCAACTCCTTATCTCCAACAACCCATACAATTTGGTGCTGATATTATCATTCATTCTGCTACAAAATATTTGGATGGTCAAGGAAGAGTGCTTGGGGGATTGGCTGTAGGAAGAAAAGACCTCATTCGTGAAATTTATTTATTCGCAAGAATTTCAGGGCCCAGCATGTCTGCTTTTAATGCCTGGGTCATTAGCAAAAGTATTGAAACTTTGGCATTGAGGATGGACAGGCACAGCCAGAATGCCTTGCATGTAGCCACTAATCTTCAAGATCATCCGGCGATTGTCAAAGTAATCTATCCTGGACTAGAATCTCATCCTCAATTTCATCTCGCCAAAAAACAAATGAAAACCGGAGGAGGTATCCTTGCTTTTTCATTAAAAGGAGGATATGAGGAGGCTCAAAAATGGATGGATGGATTAAAAATGATTTGCATTTCTCCAAATTTAGGAGACAGCCGATCCATCGCCACGCATCCTGCAAGTTCAACCCATTGCAAACTAACTCCAGAGGATCGTCAGGCATTGGGAATTACAGACGGGCTCATTCGAATTTCCGTTGGTCTCGAAAATGAAAATGATATTTTAGAAGACATTCTTCAAGCATTTAACTCCGTAAAATAATAAATAAAATGAAACAACTCAATATTGGTCTTTTTGGATTTGGCTGCGTGGGACAGGGACTTTATTTCGCCCTTCAACACAGCACCGGATTTAGAGCCAACATCAAAAAAATTGTGGTCAAGCATCCACATAAAAAAAGGATTGTGGATTCTGATCTTATCGCTTATGATAAATATGAGATTTTGGACAATCCAGAAATTGATGTGGTCGTCGAATTAATTGACAATGCGGAAGAAGCTTTTGAAATCGTCAAAATGGCCATGGAACGCGGAAAACATGTGGTGACTGCCAATAAAAAAATGCTTGCGATGAATCTTGAAGAATTAATTTCCTTGCAGAAAAAAAATCAACTAAGCCTTTTATACGAAGCTTCTGCATGTGGCAGCATTCCCATCATCCGCACACTTGAAGAATATTTTGACAACGAAGATTTATTGCAGTTGTATGGAATTTTTAATGGTACCACCAATTATATTTTAACAAAAACCATTGACGAAGGTCTGGATTACCAAACAGCGCTAAAGGGTGCGCAGCAAGAAGGTTTTGCAGAGTCTGATCCCACCAACGATGTGGAAGGCTTTGATCCGAAATATAAAGCCGTCATTTTATGTCTTCATGCATTTGGACTAATTATTCATCCGGACAAAGTTCTTAATCTTGGCATCAGTTCGCTTTCAGAAAATGACATTCAATTTGCATCAGAAAAATCTCTTAAAATAAAACTTCTTCCAGTCATCCGTAAAATAGACGATCATCAAATTACTGCTTATGTGATCCCTCATTTTATAAACAACAATAATAATCTGTTTAAAGTGGATCGCGAATTTAACGGAGTCATTGTGGAAGGAGAATTTAGTGGCCAACAATTTTTTCAGGGAAAAGGCGCAGGAAGTCATCCTACCGGCAGTGCAGTGCTTTCAGATATTTCGGCTCTGTCGTATGATTACAAGTACTCTTTTAAAAAATTTGAACAGAACGGTCATAAAAAATTTACACAAAAGGTCTTATTGGATATTTACCTAAGATTAAATTCCAAATCGGAACTTGAGCAAATTATTTTCGAAGAAATTCATTCTCAATATTACAGTCAGGATTATAATTATGTGATTGGCAAAATCAGTCTGGAACAATTGTTTCGATCCCAAGCCTATTTACGTGAACAAAAACTATTTTGTGCGGTGATTGAATAAAAGGAAATTTTGAAAAATTTTGCATTAAAACCTAATATATGTATATTATCAAGCGCTCATTGCGAAAAAAAAAATACCTACTTAAAATATTCAGTTAAACCTGAATACCCATTTGTTGTTAAATACAGCTATACAAGCCAAATCCATTATTGTTGACTACTTCAAATTAAGCTACTTTTGCAGGCTATGACCGATCCAAAACAAATATTAGAATCCCTCGAATCACTGGCAAATGAGCGCATCCTGGTCTTAGACGGGGCCATGGGAACCATGATTCAACAATATAAACTCACCGAACAAGACTTCCGAGCTGAAAGATTTAAAGATCATCCGAAGGATCTTAAAGGCAATAACGATCTTTTGGTCATAACCAAGCCAGATATCATTCTAAAAATCCACCTGGATTATTTAGAAGCAGGTGCGGACATTATTGAAACCAATACTTTCAATGCCAATAAATTTTCTCAAGCAGATTATGGACTTGATCACTTAGGGTACGAATTGAATTTTGAAGCGGCACGAATTGCAAGAGAAGCAGTGGATGGATTTAAACTTCGAAATCCTGAAAGTCAACGATTTGTTGCAGGAGCATTAGGTCCAACCAGCAGGACAGCCAGCTTGTCGCCAGATGTCAATCGACCCGGATATAGGGCAACCTATTTTGAAGATCTAAGAATTGCTTATTATGAGCAAGCCAAAGGATTGATTGATGGAGGAGCCGATATTTTATTGGTAGAAACCATTTTTGATACCTTAAATGCCAAGGCGGCCCTTTATGCCATCAGCGAATTGTTTGAAGAGTATGGCGCTAAATGGCCACTTATGGTTTCTGGTACGATCACGGATGCCAGCGGCAGAACCCTAAGTGGACAAACCGTAGAAGCATTTTATATTTCCATGAGTCATATGGACATGTTTAGCATCGGGCTAAACTGCGCTTTAGGGGCCAAAGAAATGAAACCCCATCTCGATGCATTGAGTAAAATTAGCAATAATAGAATTAGTGCATATCCCAATGCAGGTCTGCCCAACGAATTGGGTGATTATGATCAGAGTCCTGAAGAAATGAAAGCATATATTCAGGGATTTGCCAAGGAAAACTTAGTCAATATTGTAGGTGGTTGTTGCGGTACCACACCGGATCACATTCGTTTGATGGCCGAAGCTGTGCGCACAATACCTCCTAGAAAAATACAAGAAAATAAGGCCCATTACACCATGTTATCCGGTCTTGAGCCTTTGATTTTTAGACCCGAACTAAATTTTGTCAATATCGGTGAGCGAACCAATGTCACAGGTTCTAAGGCCTTTGCCAAACTCATCTTATCTGGAAAATACGATGATGCATTGGCTGTAGCCAGACAACAGGTAGAAGCTGGCGCACAGATTATTGACGTCAATATGGATGAAGGACTTCTCGACGGCGCACAAGCGATGAAGGAATTTTTAAATTTAATTAGTTCGGAACCTGATATTGTCAAAGTGCCTATCATGATTGACTCTTCCAAATGGCAGGTCATTGAAGCAGGTTTGCAATGTCTTCAAGGAAAATCCATTGTCAATTCCATTTCTTTAAAAGAAGGCGAAGAATTATTTCTAAACCATGCAAAAAAAGTAAAACGTTATGGTGCTGCGGTCGTCGTCATGGCTTTTGATGAAAAAGGACAAGCAGATACCTTGGATCGAAAAGTGGAGATCTGTTCGAGGGCTTATCATCTCTTGTTAGAAAAAGCAGATTTTAAAGCGGAAGACATCATTTTTGATCCAAATATTTTTGCCATCGCCACCGGCATCGAAGAACACAATGAATACGCCATTCAATATATTGAAGCGACGCGCCTTATTAAAAAATTATGTCCCGGTGTAAAAATCAGTGGTGGGGTTAGTAATCTGTCTTTCTCTTTTAGAGGAAATGAAACGGTCCGTCAAGCCATGCATTCCGCATTTTTATACCACGCCATTCAAGCAGGATTGGACATGGGAATCGTCAATGCAGGTATGATCGATATTTATGATGACATCCCTAAAGATCTTTTGGAATTGGTGGAAGATGCACTATTCAATAGGAGGCCAGATTCTACTGAACGTTTGACACAATTTGCAGATTCTGTAAAAGGTCAAACCGCCAAAGAAAAAAAATCTGAAGAAGTTTGGCGTAGTTTGGAGGTGGAAGGTAGATTGAAATATGCACTCGTCAAAGGTATCAATGAATTTATCGTTGCAGACACCACAGAGGCGTTGGAAAAATTAGGACTACCGCTTAAAATCATTGAAGGACCACTGATGGATGGAATGAATGAAGTAGGAGATCTTTTTGGATCTGGAAAAATGTTTTTACCTCAGGTGGTAAAAAGTGCGCGTGTGATGAAACAGGCGGTCGCTTATTTAACGCCATTTATGATCAGCGAAAATCAAGTAGAAAATAAAAAGGTAAAATCCTGCTTGCCACTGTAAAAGGAGATGTACATGACATTGGAAAAAATATTGTAGGTGTGGTTTTAGCCTGCAATTCCTATGATATCCATGATATGGGAGTCATGGTTTCGGCTGATAGAATTCTAGAAATGGCCATTGAAATCAATGCTGATGTGATTGGTTTAAGTGGTTTGATCACTCCGTCTTTGGATGAAATGGTGTATGTCGCAGAAGAAATGACTAAAAGAAATTATAAAGTCCCACTTTTAATCGGCGGTGCTACCACTTCTAAATTACATACCGCACTTAGAATCGAACCAAAATATGAACATCCTGTGGTGCATGTTTTAGATGCATCCAGAGCAGTTGGTGTGGTTAGCAATTTATTAAATCAAGATGCAAACATTCGAGATAATTATTTTTCTCAAATAAAAACAGAATACGAACAAATCAGAATCCAACGTGAGAAAAGGAATGCTACTAAAGAAATGCATACTCTGGAAACTGCGAGGGCCAATGCTTTAAAGTTTGATTGGAACAATTATTCTATTCCTGTACCCAAAAAATTAGGAATACATGTTCATGATTTAGATCTTGAAGTTCTTAAAAATTTTATTGACTGGACCCCATTTTTTCTTTCATGGGAATTGGCCGGAAGATATCCGGCTATTCTTTCGGATCCGATCGTTGGGCATGAAGCCAAAAAATTATTTGCAGATGCAAAGATATTATTGGATAAAATCATTTCCCAAAAACTGATTTCTGCAAAAGCGGTGACTGGAATTTTTCCAGCAAATTCTGATGGAGATGATATCCTGGTTTATGATATTGAGAATACTAAAAATGTAAACTTCAAACTTCATCATTTACGTCAACAAATTAAAAAAACAGCAGGTCAGCCAAATTTTTGTTTAGCAGATTATGTTGCACCATTAAATTCAGGAAACATCGATTACATTGGAGGCTTTGCAGTTACAGCAGGAATTGATGCGGACCTATTGGTGAAAGAATATGAAAACCAAAACGATGATTATCATGCTATTTTAGTCAAAGCGTTGGCAGACCGTTTGGCAGAAGCAGGAGCGGAATACTTGCATCAACTTATTCGGACCGATCATTGGGGATATTCGCTGAATGAAGATTTAAAAAATGAAGATTTAATCTCTGAAAAATATCAGGGAATCAGACCAGCTCCAGGCTACCCTGCTTGCCCAGATCATACCGAAAAAGACAGCTTGTGGCAATTGTTGGAGGTAGAAAAAAATACAGGTATGATCTTAACTTCCAGTAAGGCCATGTACCCTGCAGCTTCTGTCAGCGGCTGGTATTTATCGCATCCTGAATCCAAATATTTTGGCATTTCAGAAATCAGCGAAGATCAGCTCATAAATTATTGCGAACGCAAAGGATGGGCGATAGAGGAAGGTAAAAAATGGTTGAGTCCGTTGTTGCCGTAAACACTGAATTATTGTAAATCTAAATAGGTCTTAATAGAGGATACGTAAGCTTATTTCTCACAGATGAACACAGATAAATGTAGATAATATCTGCGCAAATATATGAAATCCGAAGCCATCAAATTACCAAATGCAATAAAAAAAATGCTTGAATCAACTTGTATTAAGCAATGAAATTATTCGCAATTAGAAAGCTCTCATTTCTCACAGATTCCACGGATGGCCACAGATGAATGTAAATATTATCTGTGCAAATCTGTGAAATCTGTGAGCCATCTTTCATCAAATAATCGGCGGAATTAAATTCTCAAAACAGGAGCAATTGAAAAAAATTTGATTCATTTTTGCTGACAATCCTGGGGATTTAAAAGAAATTAGTTAACCTTCCAATCCGTGAAGGACAATAAATACTATATAAAAAACAGAAGGTAAAATTGGTAAATAAAAAAGGGAGTTCAAATGAACTCCCTTTTTTATTTTACACTGAATGTGTGATTCTATTTAGACATGATCACCATGTTGTGAACCCTTTTGAAATTATTGGTCACAAGAATAATTCGATAGATACCACTGGTCTGATGGATAAAATCATCTTCGTTAATTCGAATCTTGGCCATTGGTTTATCGATGGTCATTGAGAAGACTTCTTTACCGAGTAAGTTGAAAATCTTAATAGATCCTGTTTCTACTTGCTGCTCAAACTCAATGTCAAAAATACCCTCATTTGGATTTGGTACAATTCTGAAATCCACGATTGGAGGGATTTCTGTGCGATCCAAATCATTAAACTGCTCCGCAGAATCATTGTTTGGATCGTTTTGATCGAATCCTTCGTTACAAGATTTACATGGACCAAGATGTCGATTAGGTCCTTTTGTATTCAAGTAAGTAGTGTATAAAATACATCTTCTTGTACAATTGCCATTGGCAATATCTGCTACAACGACCCTTTGAGGTACATTGCCACATTTCCAATCTGATTTTATTTGAGCAAAACTTGGAGGGAACTTACAATCCGGTAATCCATCCCCATTGTTGTCCACAGAATCATCTCCACCAGGACAAACATCACATTCATCTCCAACGCCATCACAATCACTGTCCTCCTGATCTTCATTCGGGAAGTCTATGCAGTTGTCACAAGGATCATAGACCCCATCGTTGTCAGAATCATTGGTGATGGTGACCGTGGCTGTGCAAGTAGATGTGTTGCCATTGACATCAGTCACAGTAACAGTTACGATGGTCTGCTCCGGACTGTCACAATTAAACATAAAAGGTGTAACTGTTCTAGTAAGAACTCCGCAATTATCTTTGTTTGAAAGCAGTACTTCGAGAGCTGTAATGTTTCTCATTTTACTTTGAGGTAAAGCAAAATTTAAATTTTTACAAACAATCTCAGGTGCTAAAGTATCGCGTATCGTAATTCTGGCATGACAAGTATCTTCCAATCCGGAAGAGTCAATGACCTTATAGATTACAGTTCTGAATGGAATATCATCACAGTCAAATATCTCCCTACTTAATGTTCTGGTTTTAATACCACAATTGTCGGTAGATCCTCCATCAACTTGCCAAACATTAATAGTATCCTTACCTGTTTTGTCCAGATCAATGGTAATATTCATGCACCTTGCCACTGGAGGTTCGATCTCATAAATTTCAATTTTAAGATCGCAAATGGAGGTGTTTCCACAAGCATCGGTCGCCGTCCATCGGATGGTATCCAAGCCCACTGGAATTCGCTCTCCTACCATGCTGACTGTAAAATTATAATTGTTGATAACATTTACAGAATCTTGGCAAAGGTCTGTAGCAAGGGCATCAAATTCAGTTCCCATCACCGTATAAAAACAATCTAAGGAATCAGCCTTTCTCACCAAGACGCTATTAGAAGCACAAGTAATAATTGGTCCAGCGGTATCTAAAACTGTAATGACTTGAGGACCATTTCCACTGGAAGAATTACCGCAATTGTCAGTAACAATCCATGTTCTAAATACATAGGACTCACAATCTCCCAAAACCACAGAATCCTGATAAGTTGCTGAAGGATCTCCATCGCACGGATGATTGATATTAGAAGGATATCCGGTTATAGAAGGTGATTCATCAAAATCACATGCAAGATAATCTTGCCCTGCTTTCACCTGGAAATTGTCGATCATCAACTCTTTGGTATTGTTGTTGGTTCCACCGTTCCATCTTAATCTGACGCGTAGGTCGGTTGGATTATTGACACCAGGAATGACCGCAGTGCATTCTGTCCAACTTCCTTGTACCAAAGGTGTGGTATTAAATGTTATCCAAGTAGTACCATTCGTACTGTAATCCATTACTAGATTGGTTGCACTTCCATTGCTGTGTCTGCGGGCCTGAACATAAACTTCAAAATTTTGGAAAGCAGAAAGATTACGTCCTCCTAAATTAAACTGCCAATGTCCACTTAGATTTGAATCATTCACTTTTAATGATTTTCCAGCTACTGAATTCAAGGCAAAGGCCAAAGGTCCAGAGACTACTCCCGGAATAAACGACATATACATCACTGATGATGTGTCAACCTCCGAAGTAATACCAGGATGCAAGAATGGTGCAAGTGAAGGATAAGTTACTCCATCGTTGAAATTGTAGTTGACCAAAACTTTATTTCCTGCCACAAACTCTCCTTTATAAATCGTGATATCTGGAGGATAATCGAAGGTTGGAGGAACATTGTTTTCAACTGTAATGGTTTGTACACATTCTGCAATTTGTGAACATAAATCCACAGCTGTCCATGAACGAATGATTTCTTTTTCACCCGGACAATTACCTGGAATTATCTGATCGTCATAAACAAGATCTGGAGTGCCATTACATCCATCATAGGCATCAGGAAATCCGGTTGTTTGCGGATTGGTGCTGCTGCTACATTCTATCGTGATGTCATCAGGACATTGGATCGTTGGTTCTTCCAAAGGTGTGACGATAAAATTAGAAGTACAAGTGACTGGAGCCTGACAATCGCTCGTCACTGTAAAAATGATTTGTACGGTTCCTCCACATTCATTTGGAAAATCAAAATCATTGGTGGTTACAACCGGATTACATCCGCCAGTTATCGTAGTGGTGGCGACCCAATCATTAAATTTCTCCAAAATTTCGTCTCTTGTTTGACAAGCAGCCTCTGTGATATCCGGAGGACAAGTCAAGGTCAGAGGAGAACTTGAAACGGTAAAAGTTGCACTACAAGTCGTATTTGCTTCGCAACTGCTCGTTACAGTAAACACAACCGTCGTAGATCCACCGCAGAAATTAGGTGCACCGGTATTATTATTAGTAATCATGGTATTGCATCCGCCATTGACCGAATAAGAATTCAACCAGGTATTAAACCTATTATTGATTTCTGTTTGTGTCTGGCAAGACGCTTCAGTCTGATCGACAACACAGGTAAAGCTAACCGCAGTAGCATTTGTAACCGTAAATGTAGCACTGCAGGTACTTGAACTTGCACATGTGCTAGTAACTGTAAATACTACCGTTGTAGTTCCACCGCAGAAATTTGGTGCGCCAGTATTGTTGTTTGAAACTACCGTATTACATCCACCACTCACGGAATAAGAATTTAGCCAAGCTGCAAATGCTGCATCAATGGCACCCTGTGTTTGACAAGCTGCTTGTGTTTGTGAAGCAGGACAAGTAAACATCACAGGAGCTGGAGTTGGTACTGTAAATGTTGCAGAGCAAGTCACTGAATTTCCGCAACTGCTTGTCACCGTAAATACAACGGTCGTCATTCCTCCACAAATTGGAGGAGCTCCAGTGTTGTTATTACTTAAACTTGCATTACACCCTCCGGTAAAGGAAGCCGTATTTAACCAAGCTGCAAATTCAGTATCCAATTGAGCCTGTGTAGGACAATTGGAAGATGTTGTATTTATTGGACAGGTTAAATTAACCACAGGAGCTGTTGTTACCGTAAATGTAGACATACAAGTCACAGGTCCTTCGCAAGAGCTTGTAACTGTAAAAGTCACAGTCGTTGTTCCACCACAGAAATTTGGTGCGCCAGCATTATTATTGCTCAAACTTGCATTACATCCACCTGTAAAGTTTGCTGTATTTAACCAACTCGCAAATGCAGCATCAATCGCTGCTTGTGTTTGACAAGCTGCTTGTGTTTGATTTGTAGGACAGGTTAAATTAACCGGTGAACTTGATACTGTAAATGTTGCAGAACAAGTAACTGGCGCTTCGCAATCGCTGTTCACTGTAAAAATCACCGTGGTTGTTCCACCGCATGCATTTGGAGCTCCAGTGTTGTTATTAGATAGTATTGCATTGCAACCACCACTAAACACCACTGAATTTAACCAGGTGTTGAAATTCGCATCAATGGCAGCTTGTGTTTGACAAGCCACTTCCGTTTGATTGGTTGGACAAGTCAACATGACTGGAGATCCTTCTACTGTAAAAGTTGCAGTACAAGTCACTGGCGCTTCACAATCGCTGTTCACTGTAAAGGTAACTGTCGTTGTTCCGCCGCATGCATTTGGTGCCCCTGTATTGTTGTTTGTAAATACAGGATTACATCCTCCATTGGCACTCACAGAATTTAACCAAATATCAAACTTACTATTGATTTGTGCTTGTGTTTGACAAGCTACTTCCGTTTGATTCATAGGACAAATGAGCATCACCGGTGGAGCAGCATTGACCGTAAAGCTTGCAGTACAAGTAACCGGAGCTTCACAATCACTGTTTACTGTAAACACAACTGTAGCTGTACCTCCGCATGCATTTGGTGCACCCGAATTGTTATTGCTTAAGGTTGCGTTACATCCACCACCAAAACTAACTGTGGCCAACCAGGTATTAAATTTATTATTGATTTCTGATTGCGTTTGACACGCCAATTCTATTACATCAATAGGACAAGTTAAAGTGACCAAAGGTGCATTTTCTACACTAAAGGTCGCTGAACAAGTTTCCATAGCACCACATTCACTGACTGCTGTAAACACCACTGTAGTTGATCCTCCGCAGGCATTTGGTGCGCCAGTATTGTTGTTCGTAACGATAGTATTACATCCTCCACTGAAACTTACAGTGGCCAACCAGATATTGAATTTATTATTGATTGATGTTTGTGTTTGGCAAGAAAGCTCCATTTGATCCATCGGACAAGTAATAGTTAATACAGGGGCATCCATAACAGTAAATGTTGCAGAACAATTCATAGGTCCTTCGCAATCACTGTTGACCGTAAATGTTACAGTGGTCGTACCACCACAAGCATTTGGTGCACCTGTATTGTTGTTGGATAACATCAGATTACATCCACCTGAAACAGAAACCGTGTTTAGCCAATCATTGAATTTTTGATTGATCATTGCTACTGTTTGACAAGCAAGTTCTGTTTGATCCACAGGACAAGTTAAAGAAACAGGAGGTGCATCAATTACTGTAAATGTAGATGTACACATGACTGGTCCTTCACAAGAACTGGTAACCGTAAATATCACTGATGTTGTTCCTCCACAAGCGTCTGGAGCTCCGGTATTGTCGTTTGTTAAAACTACATTACATCCACCTGTCACATTTGCTGAGTTTAACCAATCGTTGAATTCCTGATTGATGGTGGCTTGATCTTGACAAGCTACTTCTGTTTGGCTGGTAGGGCAAGTCAACATTACGAACCCTGGATCTTCGACTGTAAACATCGCTGTGCAGGTCACAGGCGCTTCGCAATCACTGGTCACTGTAAAGTTGATACTGATATTACCACCACAGGCATCCGGTGGAAATCCACCACTATTTGTCAAAACAGAATTACATCCACCATTTACAGTGGCACTGTTTATCCAGTCATTAAATTTCTGATCGATCGCTGGCTGCGTTTGACAGGCCATTTCAATAAGATTTGGTGGACAGGTCAACATTACGATAGGAGCATCTGTCACCGTAAATGTAGCTGTACAAGTTACATCCGATTCACAATCACTGCTAACGGTCCATGTCACAGAAGTATTTCCACCACAGGCATCTGGGGCAGCCCCACCACTATTGGTGATCATTGCATTGCAACCACCTGTAAACATTGCATCACCCAACCAATCGTTGAATTCAGTATCTATTTGAGCTTGTGTTTGGCAAGATGGTTCTGTTTGATTCGGTGGACAAGTCAACATCACTACTGGTGCATCTTCTACTGTAAATGTGGCTGTGCAAGTGACATCCGCTTCGCAATCGCTGCTCACCGTCCAGGTCACACTCGTTGTACCTCCGCAGGCATCTGGTGCATTACCTCCACTGTTCGTGATCATTGAATTACATCCACCACTAAATGTCGCATCTCCCAACCAATCATTGAACTCCTGATTAATGGTTGCTTGATCCTGACAAGCTACTTCGGTTTGATTTGGTGGACAAGTCAACATCACAATCGGTGCATCTTCCACCACAAAATTAGCGGTACAAGTTACATCCGCCTCGCAATCGCTGCTCACTGTGAAAGTGACTGTAGCAGTACCTCCACAAGCGTCTGGTGCAGCTCCTGCATTGTTGCTAATCATTGAATTACAGCCACCATTAAATGTTACATCCATTAACCAATCGTCGAATTCTTGATTGATTGTGGCTTGGTCTTGGCAAGCAATCTCCATTTGATCCGTAGGACAGGTCAACATTACTGCTGGTGCGTCTTCTACTGTAAATGTTGCAGTACAAGTTACATCCGCCTCGCAATCGCTGCTTACGGTCCAGGTCACTGTCGAAGAACCACCGCAAGCATTTGGTGGCGTGTTACCATTATTACTGATCATCGAATTACAACCTCCATTGAAAGTTGCATCCCCCAACCAGTCGTTGAAATTTTGATCGATTATTGCCTGATCCTGACATGCCACTTCCATTTGATCTGGTGGACAGGTCAACATCACCGGAGTTGCATCTTCTACTGTAAATGTAGCTGTGCAAGTCATATCCGCTTCGCAATCACTGCTTACTGTAAAAACTACAGTTGCTGTACCTCCACAAGCATCCGGTGGTGTACCGCTGTTATTGGTTAACACTGGATTACATCCGCCACTGATGGTTGCGTCTCCCAACCAGTCGTTGAACTCCTGATCAATCGTAGCTTGATCTTGACAAGCCAATTCCATTTGATCTGGTGGACAAGTTAGCATGATTGGAGTTGCATCTTCCACGGTAAATGTGGCTGTGCAAGTGACATCTGCTTCACAATCACTGCTCGCAGTAAATGTCACTGTAGTACTTCCTCCACAAGCATCCGGTGCTGTCCCTCCACTATTGGTCAACATGGTATTGCATCCTCCACTGACCATGGCATCTCCCAACCAATCGTTGAATTGCATATCTATTTCGCCTTGTGTTTGACAAGCCATTTCTGTTATATCCGGTGGACAAGTCAACATCACTGCCGGTGCATCTTCTACTGTAAATGTAGCAGTGCAAGTTACATCTGTCTCGCAATCGCTTCTCACCGTCCAAGTTACAGTCGTACTTCCTCCACAAGCATCCGGTGCTGTGCCACCACTGTTTGTGATCATTGGATTACATCCTCCGTTGAATGTGGCATCAGCCAACCAGTCGTTGAATTGCATATCTATTTCGCCTTGTGTTTGACAAGCAACTTCCGTTTGGTCCGGTGGACAGGTCAACATTACTGCAGGTGCATCTTCTACCGTAAATGTAGCGGTGCAAGTTACATCTGCTTCGCAATCGCTGCTTACCGTCCAGGTCACAGACGTATTTCCTCCACAAGCATCTGGTGGTGTTCCTCCACTGTTGGTGATCATGGCATTGCAACCTCCGTTAAACATAGCATCTCCCAACCAGTTATTGAATTCTGTATCTATTTCAGCTTGAGTTTGACAGGCTGGTTCTATTTGATCTGGTGGACAGGTTAACATCACTGGATCAGCATCTTCTACGATAAAGCTCGCTGTACAAGTTACATCTGCTTCACAGTCACTGCTCACGGTCCAAGTCACGGTTGTTGTACCACCACAAGCATCCGGTGCTGTGCCACCACTGTTGGTGATCATGGCATTACATCCTCCTGTAAACATGGCATCTCCCAACCAATCATTGAATTCTTGATCAATTATCGCTTGATCTTGACAGGCTACTTCAGTTTGATCTGGTGGACAAGTTAGCATCACTGGATCTGGATCTTCTACGATGAAGTTTGCGGAGCAAGTTACATCTGCTTCGCAGTCGCTACTCACCGTCCAGGTCACTGTTGTTGTACCACCACAAGCATCTGGTGGTGATCCAGCGTCATTGGTGATCATTGCATTACAGCCACCACTGAACATCGCATCTCCTATCCAATCATTGAAATTTTGATCTATTGTTGATTGATCCTGACAGGCCACTTCCATTTGATCCGGTGGACAGGTCAGCATCACTGGTGTCGCATCTTCTACTGTGAATGTGGCTGTGCAAGTGACGTCCGGTTCGCAATCACTGCTTACCGTCCAGGTCACTGTCGTCGTTCCTCCGCAAGCATCAGGTGGAGTACCTCCATCGTTTGTGATCATTGCATTGCAACCTCCATTATACATGGCATCTCCCAACCAATCATTAAACTCCTGATCGATTATTGCTTGATCTTGACATGCTACTTCTGTTTGATCAGGTGGACAAGTCAACATCACTGGTGTTGCATCTTCTACTGTAAATGTGGCTGTACAGGTCACATCCGGTTCACAATCGCTGCTCACGGTCCAGGTCACTGTTGCAGTACCACCACAAGCATCAGGAGGAGTGCCTCCATCATTTGTGATCATTCCATTACAACCTCCGCTATAACTAGCATCAGACAACCAGTCGTTAAACTCCTGATCAATCGTAGCTTGATCCTGACAAGCCATTTCCATTTGATCCGGTGGACAAGTCAACATCACTGGAGTGGCATCTTCCACTGTAAATGTGGCAGTACAAGTGACGTCTGCTTCGCAATCGCTGCTTGCAGTAAATGTCACTGTAGTACTTCCTCCACAAGCATCCGGTGGTGTGCCTCCACTATTGGTCAACATGGTATTGCATCCTCCATTGACCATGGCATCTCCCAACCAGTCGTTGAATTGCATATCTATTTCGCTTTGTGTTTGACAAGCCATTACCGTTTGATCCGGTGGACAGGTCAACATCACTGCTGGTGCGTCTTCTACTGTAAATGTAGCAGTACAGGTCACATCCGCTTCGCAATCACTGCTTACTGTAAAGGTAACTGTTGTAATTCCTCCACAAGCATCCGGTGGTGTGCCACCACTATTTGTTAACATTGGATTGCATCCGCCATTGACTGTGGCATCAGCCAACCAGTCGTTGAATTGCATATCTATTTCGCTTTGTGTTTGACAAGCTGCTTCCGTTTGATCCGGTGGACAGGTCAACATTACTGCCGGTGCATCTTCTACTGTAAATGTAGCAGTACAAGTTACATCTGCTTCGCAATCACTGCTCACCGTCCAGGTCACTGAAGTATTTCCTCCACAAGCATCTGGTGGTGTTCCACCACTGTTGGTGATCATTGCGTTACAACCTCCAGTAAACATTGCATCTCCCAACCAATCATTAAATTCCTGATCGATCGTCGCTTGATCCTGACAAGCTATTTCCGTTTGATCTGGAGGACAAGTCAACATCACTGCATCTGGTGTCTCCACTGTGAACGATGCGGTGCAAGTTACATCTGGTTCGCAATCACTGCTCACCGTCCAGGTCACATTGGTTGTGCCACCACAAGCATCCGGTGGTGCTCCACCGCTGTTGGTGATCATTCCATTACAACCTCCAGTAAACATGGCTTCTCCCAACCAATCATTGAACTCCTGATCAATCGTCGCCTGATCTTGACAAGCAACTTCTGTACGATCGGATGGACAACTTAACATCACTGGATCTGGATCTTCTACGATAAAGTTGGCTGTACAAGTCACGTCTGCTTCGCAATCACTACTTACTGTAAATGTTACTGTTGTTGTGCCACCACAAGCATCTGGTGGTGATCCAGCGTCGTTGGTGATCATTGCATTACATCCTCCGCTGAACATCGCATCACCTACCCAATCATTGAATTTTTGATCAATCGTGGCTTGATCTTGACAAGCAACTTCCATTTGATCCGGTGGACAAGTCAGCATCACTGGAGTTGCGTCTTCCACTGTAAATGTGGCTGTGCAAGTGACGTCAGGCTCACAATCACTGCTGACTGTAAAGGTCACAGTCGTCGTTCCTCCACATGCATCAGGAGGAGTTCCTGCATCGTTCGTGATCATTGCGTTGCAACCTCCATTGTACATTGCATCTCCCAACCAATCGTTAAACTCCTGATCTATTATTGCTTGTGTTTGACAAGCCATTTCCATTGCATCCGGTGGACAAGTAAGCATCACTGGCGTTGCGTCTTCCACTGTAAATGTGGCTGTGCAAGTTACATCTGCTTCGCAATCGCTGCTCACCGTCCAGGTTACTGTTGCGGATCCTCCGCAAGCATCCGGTGGTGTGCCACCATCATTTGTGATCATTGCATTACAACCTCCGCTGTAACTAGCATCGGACAACCAGTCATTAAACTTCTGGTCAATCGTTGCCTGATCCTGACATGCCATTTCCATTTGATCCGGTGGACAGGTCAGCATGACTGGCGTTGCATCTTCCACTGTAAATGTGGCAGTACAAGTGACGTCTGCTTCGCAATCGCTGCTTGCAGTAAATGTCACTGTGGTACTTCCTCCACAAGCATCTGGTGGTGTGCCTCCACTATTGGTCAACATGGTATTGCATCCTCCATTGACCATAGCATCTCCCAACCAATCGTTGAATTGCATATCTATTTCGCTTTGTGACTGACAAGCCATTACCGTTTGATCCGGTGGACAAGTCAACATCACTGCTGGTGCGTCTTCTACTGTAAATGTAGCAGTACAGGTCACATCCGCTTCGCAATCACTGCTCACTGTAAATGTCACTGTGGTACTTCCTCCACAAGCATCCGGTGGCGTTCCACCACTATTGCTCAACATTGGATTACATCCGCCGTTGACCGTAGCATCACCCAACCAGTCGTTGAATTTTGTATCTATTTCGCCTTGTGTTTGACAAGCTACTTCCGTTTGATCCGGTGGACAAGTCAACATTACTGCCGGTGCATCTTCTACTGTAAATGTAGCTGTACAAGTTACATCTGCTTCGCAATCGCTGCTCACTGTCCAGGTCACAGACGTATTTCCTCCACAAGCATCCGGCGGTGTTCCACCACTGTTTGTGATCATTGCGTTACAACCTCCCGTAAACATTGCATCGCCCAACCAATCATTAAATTCCTGATCGATCGTAGCTTGATCCTGACAAGCTATTTCCGTTTGATCAGGAGGACAAGTCAACATCACTGCATCCGGTGTCTCCACTGTGAACGATGCAGTACAAGTAACATCTGGTTCGCAATCACTGCTCACCGTCCAGGTCACATTGGTCGTGCCACCACAAGCATCCGGTGGCATGCCACCGCTGTTGATGATCATTGCATTACAACCTCCGGTAAACATAGCTTCTCCCAACCAATCATTAAACTCTTGATCGATGGTAGCCTGATCTTGACACGCTACCTCCGTACGATCGGATGGACAACTTAACATCACTGGATCCGGATCTTCTACGATAAAATTGGCTGTACAAGTGACATCTGCTTCGCAATCACTACTTACTGTAAAGGTCACTGTTGTTGTTCCTCCACAAGCATCTGGTGGTGATCCAGCGTCATTGGTGATCATCGCATTACATCCACCGCTGTACATCGCATCTGCTACCCAATCATTGAATCTTTGATCAATCGTTGCTTGATCCTGACAGGCTACTTCGGTTTGATCCGGTGGACAGGTTAACATCACTGGAGTTGCATCTTCCACTGTAAACGTAGCTGTGCAAGTTACATCTGGCTCACAATCACTGCTGACTGTAAAGGTCACAGTTGCACTTCCTCCACATGCATCAGGAGGAGTTCCTGCATCGTTGGTGATCATTGAATTACAACCTCCATTGAAAGTTGCATCACCCAACCAGTCGTTGAATTTTGTATCTATTTCTCCTTGTGTTTGACAAGCCATTTCCATTGCATCCGGTGGACAAGTAAGCATCACTGGCGTTGCGTCTTCCACTGTAAATGTGGCTGAACAGGTTACATCTGCTTCGCAATCACTGCTCACCGTCCAGGTTACTGTTGCGGATCCTCCGCAAGCATCCGGTGGTGTGCCACCATCATTTGTGATCATTCCATTACAACCTCCACTATAACTCGCATCGGACAACCAGTCATTAAACTTCTGGTCAATCGTTGCCTGATCCTGACAAGCCATTTCCATTTGATCCGGTGGACAGGTCAGCATGATTGGTGTGGCATCTTCCACCGTAAATGTAGCCGTGCAGGTGACGTCTGCTTCGCAATCGCTACTCGCGGTAAATGTCACGGTCGCGCTGCCTCCACAAGCATCCGGTGGTGTGCCTCCGCTATTGGTCAACATGGTATTACATCCTCCATTGACCATGGCATTTCCTAACCAATCATTGAATTTTGTATCTATTTCACTTTGTGTTTGACAAGCCATCTCTGTTTGATCAGGTGGACAAGTCAACATCACTGCTGGTGCATCTTCTACTGTAAATGTAGCAGTACAGGTCACATCCGCTTCGCAATCACTACTCACGGTAAATGTCACCGTGGTAGTACCTCCACAAGCATCCGGTGGCGTGCCACCACTATTTGTTAACATTGGATTACATCCGCCATTGACTGTGGCGTCAGCCAACCAGTCGTTGAATTGCATATCTATTTCGCTTTGTGTTTGACAAGCTACTTCCGTTTGATCCGGTGGACAAGTCAACATCACTGCCGGTGCATCTTCTACCGTAAATGTAGCTGTGCAAGTTACATCTGCTTCGCAATCGCTGCTCACCGTCCAGGTCACAGACGTATTTCCTCCACAAGCATCTGGTGGTGTTCCACCACTGTTTGTGATCATTGCGTTACAACCTCCGGTAAACATGGCATCTCCCAACCAATCATTAAATTCCTGATCGATCGTCGCTTGATCCTGACAAGCTATTTCTGTTTGATCAGGTGGACAAGTCAGCATCACTGCATCTGGTGTCTCCACTGTGAACGATGCGGTACAAGTAACATCTGGTTCGCAATCACTGCTCACCGTCCAGGTCACATTGGTTGTGCCACCACAGGCATCCGGTGGCATGCCACCACTGTTGGTGATCGTTGCATTACAACCTCCTGTAAACATAGCTTCTCCCAACCAATCATTAAATTCCTGATCGATGGTAGCCTGATCTTGACAAGCAACTTCTGTACGATTGGATGGACAACTTAACATCACTGGATCTGGATCTTCTACGATAAAGTTGGCTGTACAAGTCACGTCTGGTTCGCAATCACTACTTACTGTAAAGGTCACTGTTGTTGTTCCTCCACAGGCATCTGGTGGTGATCCTGCGTCGTTGGTGATCATTGCATTACATCCTCCGCTGTACATTGCATCTCCTACCCAATCGTTGAATTTTGTATCTATTTCTCCCTGTGTTTGACAAGCCATTTCCATTGCATCGGGTGGACAGGTCAGCATCACTGGAGTTGCATCTTCCACTGTAAATGTGGCTGTACAAGTGACGTCCGGTTCGCAATCACTGGTCACAGTGAAAGTTACTGTTGCAGTACCACCACAAGCATCCGGTGGTGCTCCAGCATCATTGCTAAGCATTCCTATACAACCTCCGGTATACATGGCATCTCCCAACCAATCGTTGAATTTTGTATCGATTATTGCTTGCGTTTGACAAGCTACCTCCGTTTGATCAGGAGGACAGGTCAACATGATTGGAGTTGGATCTTCTACTGTAAATGTAGCTGTGCAAGTGACATCTGGTTCGCAATCGCTGCTCACTGTCCAGGTCACTGTTGCTGTACCTCCACATGCATCTGGTGGTGTACCACCATCATTGCTGATCATTCCATTACAACCTCCGCTGTAACTAGCATCGGACAACCAGTCATTAAACTTCTGGTCTATCGTGCTTGATCCTGACAAGCCAATTCCATTTGATCCGGTGGACAAGTTAACATCACAGGAGTCGCATCTTCCACTGTAAATGTAGCCGTGCAAGTGACATCTGCTTCGCAATCGCTGCTCGCAGTAAAAGTCACTGTAGCACTTCCTCCACAAGCATCTGGTGGTGTGCCTCCACTATTGGTCAACATGGTATTGCATCCTCCACTGACCATGGCATCACCTAACCAGTCATTAAATTTTGAATCTATTTCACTTTGTGTTTGACAAGCCATCTCTGTTTGATCAGGTGGACAAGTCAGCATCACTGTTGGTGCATCTTCTACTGTAAATGTAGCAGTACAGGTCACATCAGCTTCGCAATCACTGCTTACTGTAAATGTCACTGTGGTAGTTCCTCTGGTGGACAAGTCAACATTACTGCTGGTGCATCTTCTACTGTAAATGTAGCTGTGCAAGTTACATCCGCTTCGCAATCACTGCTCACCGTCCAGGTCACTGAAGTATTTCCTCCACAAGCATCTGGTGGTGTTCCACCACTGTTGGTGATCATTGCGTTACAACCTCCGGTAAACATGGCATCTCCCAACCAATCATTAAACTCCTGATCGATCGTCGCCTGATCCTGACAAGCTATTTCTGTTTGATCAGGAGGACAGGTCAGCATCACTGCATCTGGTGTCTCCACTGTGAACGATGCGGTACAAGTAACATCCGCTTCGCAATCGCTATTGACTGTCCATGTAACACTGGTTGTTCCACCGCAAGCATCCGGTGGCATGCCACCACTATTGGTGATCATTGCATTACAACCTCCTGTAAACATGGCATCTCCCAACCAATCATTAAACTCCTGATCGATCGTGGCTTGATCCTGACATTCTATTTCCGTTTGATCCGGTGGACAAGTCAGCATGATTGGTGTTGCATCTTCCACTGTAAAAGTAGCTGTACAAGTTACGTCCGGTTCGCAATCACTACTTACCGTAAATGTCACTGTGGTAATTCCTCCACAAGCATCCGGTGGTGATCCAGCGTCATTGGTGATCATCGCATTACATCCTCCGCTGAACATCGCATCTCCTACCCAATCATTGAAATTTTGATCTATTGTTGCTTGATCTTGACAAGCTACTTCTGTTTGATCCGGTGGACAAGTTAACATCACTGGAGTTGCATCTTCCACTGTAAATGTGGCTGTGCAAGTGACGTCTGGCTCACAATCACTGGTCACAGTAAAAGTTACCGTTGCAGTACCACCGCAAGCATCAGGAGGTGCTCCAGCATCATTGCTGAGCATTCCTATACAACCTCCAGTATACATGGCATCTCCCAACCAATCATTAAACTCCTGATCGATCATGGCTTGATCTTGACAAGCTACTTCTGTTTGATCAGGTGGACAGGTCAGCATAATTGGTGTTGCATCTTCCACTGTAAATGTGGCTGTACATGTTACATCCGCTTCACAATCACTAGTAGCAGTAAAGGTCACTGTTGTACTTCCTCCACATGCATCTGGTGGTGTGCCACCACTGTTGGTTAATACTGCATTGCATCCTCCACTGACCATGGCATCTGCTAACCAATCGTTGAATTCTATATCTATTTCTCCCTGAGTTTGACAAGCCAATTCCATTTGATCTGGTGGACAGGTCAACATCACTGGAGTCGCATCTTCTACTGTAAAAGTGGCTGTGCAAGTGACGTCTGCTTCGCAATCGCTGCTCGCAGTAAATGTCACTGTAGTACTTCCTCCACAAGCATCTGGTGGTGTGCCTCCACTATTGGTCAACATGGTATTGCATCCTCCATTGACCATGGCATCTCCCAACCAATCATTGAATTTTGCATCTATTTCTCCCTGTGTTTGACAAGCTACTTCCGTTTGATCTGGTGGACAGGTCAACATCACTGCTGGTGCGTCTTCTACCGTAAATGTAGCAGTACAAATTACATCTGCTTCGCAATCACTGCTCACGGTAAATGTCACTGTAGTAGTTCCTCCACAAGCATCCGGTGGTGTGCCACCACTGTTTGTGATCATTGCATTACAACCTCCGGTAAACATGGCTTCTCCCAACCACTCGTTGAATCTTGTATCTATTTCTGCTTGAGTTTGACAAGCTAATTCTGTTACATCAGGTGGACAAGTCAACATCACTGCTGGTGCATCTTCTACTGTAAATGTAGCAGTGCAAGTGACATCCGCTTCGCAATCGCTGTCAACCATAAAGGTGACGGTGACAGTTCCACCGCAGGCATCTGGTGCTGGACCAGCATCATTGGTGGTTTGGGCATCACAACCACCTGTAACCATGGCTGTGTTAAGCCAATTGTCAAAAGCAATATTGATGGAATCTTGAGTCTGACAAGCCATAATTGTTTGGTCTGTTGGACAAGTTAAATCTACATCAGGTGCATCTTCCACGGTAAACATCGCCATACATGTGACATCTGGTTCACAATCACTGGAAACTGTAAAGGTGACGGTGACTGTGCCGCCACAAGCATCTGGTGCAGGACCTGCATCATTGGTGATTTGTGCATCACAACCGCCGGTTGTCATGGCTGTATTTAGCCAGTTGTCAAAAGCAATATTGATGGAGTCCTGAGTCTGACAAGCCATTATGGTTTGGTCTGTCGGACAAGTTAAATCTACTTCAGGGGCATCTTCTACGGTAAACATGGCCATACAAGTGACATCTGCTTCACAATCACTCGATACAGTAAATGTAACTGTCACTGTACCTCCGCAGGCATCTGGTGCCGGGCCCGCATCATTGGTGATTTGCGCATCACATCCACCCGAAGTCATGGCTGTATTCAACCAGGTATCAAAAGCAGTATTTATAGCGTCTTGGGTTTGGCAAGGCATTTCAGTTTGATCTGTTGGACAGGTCAACATCACTGGAGTTGCGTCTTCCACTGTAAATGTGGCTGTACAAGTTACATCTGCTTCACAATCGCTGGAAGCTGTGAATGTAACTGTAATCGTACCTCCGCAAGCATCCGGGGCCGGACCCGCATCGTTGGTCAATAAGGCATCACAACCACCGGAAACCATGGCTGTATTCAACCAGGTATCATAAGCTGTATTTATAGCATCTTGGGTCTGACAAGCCATTTCAGTTTGGTCTGTCGGACAGGTAATCATAACCGCAGTAGCATCTTCTACCGTAAATGTAGCCATACAAGTGACGTCTGCTTCGCAATCACTGCTGACTGTAAAAGTCACAGTTGCGGTTCCTCCACAAGCATCAGGTGCAGAAGTAGAATCATTGGTCATGATGGCGTTACAACCTCCAGAAACCATAGCTGTACCGATCCAAGTGTCAAATGCGGTATTAATAGCATCCTGGGTTTGGCAGGCCATTTCTGTTTGATTGGCAGGACAAGTTAGCATCACTGGTGGTGCGTCTTCTACTGTAAAAGTTGCAGTACAAGTCACATCTGCTTCGCAATCGCTACTAACAGTATAAGTCACAGTGGCACTGCCCCCACAACGGTCTGGTGCCGGACCGGCATCATTGGTAATGGTAGCTGTACAACCTCCAGAAAAAACAACTTCTTCTAACCAATCATCAAATGTTTGATCGATGACCGATTGATCTTGGCAGGATGCCACAGTTTCGTTTGCCGGGCAAGTCAACATCACTTCTGGTGCATCTTCCACTGTAAAATTGGCAGTACACATCAAATCTGATTCGCAACCGGAAACCAATGTAAAAGTAACTGTTGTAGTACCTCCACAACGATCGGGGGCGCTTCCACCTGAATTGGTTAACACAGGTTCGCATCCACCACTGGCCATAACCGTTGCCAACCAGTCATCAAAACTCATATTGATTTCAGTTTGAGTTTGACAAGCTGCTTCTGTTACATCCGCTGGGCAAGTCAACATCGCTTCGGGAGCATCTTCTACTGTAAAAGTGGCCATACAATCGTAGTCGTCTAAGCAATCACTGATGGCAGAAAAAGTAACGGTTACTGTTCCGCCACAACGATCCGGAGGACCAGAATTATTGTCGGAATAAGTAGTATTGCAACCACCTGAAACTACCACCCTATCTAACCAATCTTCAAATTCACTGAGAATTTCAGCATTGGTCAAACAAGATTCTACAATGGTATCATTGGGACAGGTAATAATTGGACCAGGTTTAGGTTCTACTGTAATAATTTGTTCACAGGTATTGGTATTTTCACATTCATCAGTAACAGTCCAAGTTCTGATGATGGTATAATCACCGACACAGTCCCCAGGTATTTCTTCATCCATCCATTCCACCACGAGCATGGAATCCGTGCAAAAATCAAAACCTTCGGCATAACCTGTAGAATCAGGATGCGTTGAATCTTCACAATCCACAGTGATATCTGGTGGACAATTGATTATCGGTTCTAATGTATCGAGTACGGTAATCAGTTGAACTGCTGAATCTATATTGTTGCAATCATCATAAGCATACCATTTTCTTGTAATTAATATTTCATCTGAACAAGTTTCTCCATTGGTAAGAGAATCAATGTAAAACAAAGCAGGATGCTTGTCACAATTGTCCATTAAATTCTCTGGCCAGCCCGTCCATTGTGGATCGGCATCGTATGCACAAGAATCAAATTGCATCATGGCTCTGATTTGGAAATTATCAATGCAAAGTGCTGCATCTCCTGTGTCAATTGGACCAGAATAAGTGACCCTGATATATAAACTATCCGTACCTAAACCGACGATTCCCGGCAAGGACGCTGTGTCTTCTACCCAAACTCCCAAAGTCAATGGGAAAGTATGGAATCTAAACCAGTTAATGCTGTCTACACTATAATCTAGATGACAGGTATCTGCAGCGCCTGGTCCTTTCTTTAAAGTTTGAACATAGACTTCAAAATCGGAACACAGTGGGAGATAATCTCCTCCAATTTGGAATTGCCAATGTCCATAAGTATCTGATGTGTCCACACGTAAAGATCTGCCAACAAAAGAATCAGTTGCAAACGCCAATAATCCGGTAATTGTACCAGTATCTGTCAAGAAAACATTGGAAGTTATGGTATCGATCGTTGCACTAATTCCATAGTAAACACGTGGTCTAATTTCTGAATAAGAACGTCCTCTGTTAAAATTATAATTGACGATGACGTTGGTATCAGAGATGGCGGTTCCTTTGTAAAGTGTTGTATCATTTGGTACAATAAATATAGGTGGTGTGGTGTCTTGAATGGTGATCATTTGAACCTGTGGTTCTGCTTCATTTCCGCAAGAATCTTTTAACATCCAAGTACGGTAAATTAAATTTGAGCCTTCGCATGGTTCTACCACAATGCTGTCACAAAAAACAGCCAACAATCCGGTGGAGCAATTGTCCAATTCATTGGTCACGTCTCCGGTAATATTTGGAGAAGCATCGTAGCCACAACAAATGTCGGCTCTGATTTGGAAGTTGTCTATAAAAACAGATCGATTACCTCCGGCCATTCCACCACCAAAAGTAATTCTAATGAATAAACTATCTACATTGGCAATGGCTGTAGGAAGTGTAGCCGTGTCTTGGGTCCAGCTACCAACGGGCATGTTGATGGTATTGAATGTATTCCAAATATTGCCATCTGTAGAATATTGCATTTTTAAGGTATCGGCGCTGTTGGTGGCATTTCTATATGCTTGTACGTGTACTCCGAATCTACTTCCATAAGGCAGATTGCGTCCTTTAAGATTGAATTGCCAGTGACCTGGTTGGTTGGAATTGGTATCCACCATCGCATTCCCGGCATTGGGATTAATTCTGTAAGCCAAAGTTCCTGATGTGGTCCCTAAATTGTTTTGCAAAAAGCCATTACTACTGGTATCAATTTCCACTTCAATTCCATCAAAAATTTGCGCGCACATATTGGCGTAACTGGTAAATCCGTTGAAATCATAATTTACAATGACTGTAGTATCCGGAATGTCAGGACTCTTGTATATAGTGAGGTCCGCAGGAATTGAAAAACTAGGTGGAAGGGTGTCTAGAACAGTGATAATTTGTATTTGGGTATCTGCTTCATTTTCGCATTCATCTTCAAGCATCCAGGTTCTGTATATGGTGGTTGTGCCTTGACACAATCCGGTGACAATTGAATCTTGAAAAGTCGCTTCCAAAATATCTGTGCAATTGTCCATTTCATCTTCTACATCTCCCGTACTGGCAGGATCTGTGTCATAATCACAACTTGCATCAGCGTAAATGGTCGTATCGGCTGGTTCAGTAAATGTAGGTCTTGTGGTGTCTTGTACAACGATAATGTGTACAATACCACCAAGCGTATTATTACAAGCATCGGTTACTTGGTAAGTACGTGTCACAATGATCGGACAAGTTCCTGATGTTTGATCCATGCTGCTGAGAATTAAACTCGCATCTGGAGTACATACATCTGTCACGTCTAAAGTGCCTGGAAGATTTTCTAAATCTGGGACTGTTGTTACCGGATCCGGGGCATCTCCAGCTTCACAACCATTGATTATTAAAGTATCTATCGTACCTGATTTTGTCGGTGCAACATCTGTAGGAGCCGTATAAGTGGCCATACAGGTTTTATTGCCATCGCAAGAAGAGGTCGTTGTAAAAGTCACCGTTCGGACACCTCCGCATCGATCGGGAGCTCCGGTATTGTTGTTGGTGGTAACCATACTACATCCACCAGTTGCATTGACTGTATTAAGCCATGTAGTAAATCTTGCATTGATAGTATCTTGAGAGAGGCAGGGGTCTTCAGTTTTATTGACGGGACAAGTGAGGGTTACTAAGCCTGAATCGACTTGGAAGGTCCTCGTGCAAGTTGCAGAATCACCGCAGGCACTGATACCAGTAAAAGTGACTGTTTTTATTCCTCCACAAGCAGCTGGTGCGCCAGTACTATTATTGGAGAGTGTTGGTGTACAACCTCCTAAAACCATGGCTGAATCCAACCAGATTTGATATTTTGAATTGATTGATGCCTGGGTTTGACATTTGGCTTCTATACGGTTGCTTGGACATTCCACCTCAACTCCTGGAGCACCCACTGAATCTCCCACTGTAAATGTAGATGTACACATACAGGCGACAGGAGCACAGGTACTCACAAAAGTAAATGTGATGGTGTCAGTACCTCCACATGAACTCGGTGGACCAGAATTGTTGTTAGACCAGGTTCCATTACATCCACCCTTTCCAACTGCAGAGTTTAACCATTCTTCAAAGACTGTTTCTAGAGAATCAGCACTTAAACAGGCATCTACCAAACCTGGATCTGGACATTCTATTACGACCAAGCGATAGTCTTCAACCTCGCCATTAGAAGCTGGAAGGTAAGCACCTTCGTCAAATGTCGTGGTGCCAGGATTGTCATTTAAGTTATTGGTGGTTAACCTTACCCTTAAAAAAAGTGAGTCAGACATGACCACATTGACATTGGTCCAAGTCAGAGTAACAGGTCCATTGTTACCAGTAGGAACTACGGCTGTTTGTCTTTCCCCAATTTCAAATCTTGGACCACCATTAAAATTGGCCCAAGCATACAAGGTTGCATTATTTCCTGTAGTATTTAGAACGCTGTCTACAGTAACAGAAATAGTTTGCCCGGGTCCAGGACTGAGACAAGGAGGATTGGATACCGCTTGCTCGTCATTAACTCCGGTATTATTATCTCCACGAGCATCTGCAGTGGTTGTAGCAGAAGATTCAGAATCTACTTGTCCCATCCTTAAATTTTCACAGTCAATGGTGTGGTAAGGATTAGATCCAAAAGCAGCATCGGAATAGTCTACCACAATAATCGAGGTTAATCCAATTTCAAAAATTACGTGGGAATCATTAGTTGTGGGTTTATTAAGATCAAATCCCGGGGGAGCTCCCCCAGTGATCACGGGAGTATGCCCAATGGAGTGAGTGGTGGTACCTACATAAATATCAGATCCGTACACAAATAGGTGATTGGCACCTCTCGGATCTCCAATGTCTCCTAAATAGTCATTCTGATTACCTCCAATATAAGTTCCATAGATAAGTGTATCTAAATTCTGTGTAAAACCAGCAAAAAACATATCAACACCTCCATTGTGTGAAGCATCATAAAAGGGCTCTCCATTGATATTCACGGTTGGTAATCCTGTACCGCCCACTGTCCCGAACACGAGGAGGAAAGTTGTAGATTCATTACCAGTACAGGTAGTGGGAGTCACTTGTTTGATGCCATTACCTAAATCTGCTGAAGTGGTTCCATAAAAGGTGGCTTTGTAATCCAAACCATTATCTCTAACTCGGCCAATAATAGCATCTGTTGTTCCCATGTTATAGGAATTATCATATACACCAGTTGTTGAGGCTGGAAAACCAGAGCCAACAGCACCTGTCCAATAGAGAAAATCACCATAAACTTCCACGTCGAAAATTCTATCGCTATTTGCACCACCAACTTCTTCCAAATAAATCATGGTAACGCCATTCGAACTTAATACTCCCAAAACCCCATCTTGATTTCCTGTAGCACCACTGCTGGTAGCAAGAGGAGAAGGGCTTACTTGAGTCAAAGTACTGTTGGCCCAACCGGCAAAGGCTATTTTTCCATCCGGGTAAAAAGCGATATCATTGATAACATCAGATTGAGCACCTCCAATATAAGTTCCCCAAGTACAGGCATTGATACTGCTTCCAAATTTCATGATGAACATATCATCACTACCATTGTGAGTGATATCATATGCTGCCACTGGTACATAGGCACCCGGAAGGGCTGCTGGAGGTGTTAATGCGCAAACAAAAGTTACATCTGACATGGCTTTAATGGAAGTTACGCCCCAAGTCTCTGCACCTGTTCCACCCAGATAAGTTGAATAATGAAGTGTTCCTAAATCTTTAGAAAAAACAGCTACGAAACCGTCGGTACCACTTCTGGTTCCATCAAAGGGGGAGCCCGTCATGGGTAAATCCACGTTGGTATTACCTCCAATGAAAACCCGGTTTTCTGATAGGCTTAAAGAGTGTGCTCGGTTCTGTTGATTGGCATTAATCGTTGCTGGACCATAAAGGGTCAAATCCATTAAATCTGTTCCATCAAAATTGATTCTATAAACCACTGTGGTCCAAAAACTGGAGTTTGAACCTCCATTTAAATTCGTAATGGTATTCAAATAACCATTTGCATCATAGGGAGGGCCAGCTGTAATATTTTTGTTAGATGCACCAGCACAATACAATGTGCGGTCCGCTGTATCCAACTCAATTGCGTATAAATATTGATCAAAAGGATTACCTCCTGGAAGTCCATCCATATAGGTACCCCATTGCAGAGTTGGGTCAATAACCAATGGATAAGCTGGGTCTATTTTTGATTTTGTATGAAAAGAGACACGGTTGTTGTCTGTTTTTATAAAATTAAATTGAATGGCTTTTTTACTGCTTTCTATAACCTGATAAGATTCAGGAATATTAAATTTAACTTCGGTAAATCTTAATCCAACATTTAATGCACCATCTCTAGAAATACTGAGTTTATCCTGCCCATCGACCAACATTTGTATTTGTTGGTAATCAGCTCCTGGTTTAATAATCCAATCGAATTCAAGTCCACCATTTTCTGTGCTGTACAATCGGAGGGTGATCCCGGGATATAAATCTTCTACGAAAAGTTCCTTTGATGCTTGTACTCCGCTAACCCAGCCAGAAGGATCATTCCCAAGGATGAAATTATAATTTGTGCCAAACTTCTCACCCAAATGAATATTGGGTGAAGGGTTTGCTTGATCAAATTCAATAGAAAAAGAATGTTGTGAAGTTAGGATGTCTTCATCTTCCGTGATGGGTTTATCATTTTCGTCTTTTAAAGTTTCAGATTCCCTTTGCATGGTGATGTAATCATTGGCCACAAACCTCAATTTATTGCCCATTAATAAAACAGCCCCTTGCTTACTTTCAAAATAATATTTTACCTCAGGTATAGGCACTTGCCCTTTGTTTTCCATAAATTGAATGGTCTGGGCATTCTGTTTGAGGGTCTTGTGAATGTTTGCTTCAACTGCAGCATCTACTTTGAGTGGATTTTTGATCTGAGCATCCACTTCATGAACTCCATTCAAGAAAAGAAAAGAGACTATTGAAAACAGAAAAAATAACTTGTTTATTGATTTCCGTAAGTTTAGCGTCAGAACATAAACTAAATTTTCTGAATTACCTGCCACTTGGGATCTAATACAATCGGAATTGCGGCTGTAAAAAAGTTTCATAAGCTTTTGCATTTAAAAATATCCGTACGACTCAATTTTTGGGTAAACGTACCTGAAGATTTGTGAGAAAAAATGAATGATGAAATATAGGAGGGACCCATCAGAGGGAATCTGAATGGATTTAAAGTCAAAGAAGATGGATGGAGAAAGGCAATAGTCTGGAATTTTGCAATGTTAACATTACAAATTATATAAATACATAATATCATGAATATTAATATATTCATTCGAAATTTATGAGTTTGCCTGTTTTTAAGTCTTCTAAAACTTAGATCTAACCCTCTTCAAAATCTAAGTTTGTTGAATAACTTCAATTATTAAAAGCCAAAGATAGGTAATTTTGTACTCCATGTATCCAAAATTGAATAAATTTATTTTCATGGTTTATTCTAGTTCAAGGCCGATTAATCAGGGTGGTTAGATATATAAAGATTTAATAATATGAGGGTTTAAATTTCATTGATTAGGGTTTTTATAGAAATTCTGATTTTTAAGGGGGTGTTCCCAGTGCGCTTTATCTACTCAAGAATGTTTTCTCCATGCTTTGATTTCTTACTTTCTTTTTGACCGCAAAAGAAAGTAAGCAAAGAAAACTCGTCACAAAAAAAGGCGATCACGCCGTTGGCGTGACCAGGTTCTCCGAGCGGGCGTCCCCAAGAGTACTTGGGGACTGGATTTCCCGCTCTACAAACCTTTCGCTGGTTTTTTGTGACAATCCAAAATATTTAAAGATTAATAAGTACTTTTTTGGATTAAAAGGGTCCTACTAATTCATCACCAAAATCTGCCTGTTTGGGGCCGCTGGTTTATAAGGGCTCTATTAATTTCGTTTAAAACGTATTTGCATCCATTAGAAAATCTTGATTAAAGAGCCGGCCTAGGGCTTTGCAGCTGCCCTTACGGTTCATTCACTTGAAGCAATGTCTTGCTTCACTACACCTTTGGTGTAGATCGTTCATTCACCCATGCGATGAAGAAGGCGCCCGAGCTAAAAACTGTCTGAGCACCGAAGGTGTGAGTTTTTTTAGCTCAGCCTTCGAGTCGCTAATGGGTGATCGAGAGGCCCAGCCGGTGGCTTTTCTTTGCTTCTCGTTTACGCTCCCTCCTTGTCGCAGGGCCTGCGCACTACGCTTCGCGAGATCGTTCAGTCGTCTTTTGGCCACGCAAAAGAAAGTAAGAAAATAAATTTGCATGAAATCTACTCAATTCGTAGAAGTAACGCCACGGCGTTATAAATCTGCGGCTTCGATCCAATAATTAAAGAAATCTGTGACTTCGAACCAAACAAAAATCGTATTGCAGTTGCAAATTTATGCCGCCATAGGCGGTACTGCAAAATCGTATTGTATCGCAGTTGCAAATTTATGCCGCTAAAGGCGGTACTGCGACAAACGGATGATTGGTTTTTTGTGACAATCCCAAATATTCAAATATTCAATTCTTTCATTGTTCAATCTTCGAATATCGCATTGTGCAAGGACGGGAAATTTTAATTAGGGAATGATTTCCTCACATTCATTTCCGCATTTTCAAATTTTAAAATGGCACCGAAGCAGAATTTAGTACGCTGAAAGCGTACCCTTCGCTACGCTGCGGTTTCCAAATTAAATTCATCTTGTTCGAGAAACAAATCTTTTAATCTGCCAACTAGCGGTGAGCATGTAGTATTGGCGGACTACATTGGTGAAGTTGTCGTCATACCAGGCATCTCGCACCTCTCGTTGGATATTTGCATTTTGGTTGAGGAGATCAAAAACTTGAAATCTGATATCCAGGGCGTTGTTTTTTAAGAATTTATATCCAATGGCAGCATTCCAAAGATAAACATTCCTGTTGGCATCACCGGTCAGGCCATAATTTATTTGAGCGAGTACGTCGGATTGGAAAAACAAACCTTTCCAAAATTGCCATTGAATTTTAGCATAATTGGTTTGGAGGGAATTGATGGTGATGATCCCGGGACTGTTGGAATTGGTGATCCTGGTGACTCCCAAGGAAGTTGATAAGGTAAAGTCCAATTTTGGGCTAATGTTCGATGATAAAACGATACCGGAGTTCATATTGAAAGAGCCATTTTCATTGATCTCCTGGTTTAATCTTGATGGAGTGTTGGTATAAAAACCGCCGAGGTTAAAATTTAAATTGGTTTTTAAAGTCTTGATTGGAAAACCATAACTCATGAATGATCGCAAGGACCAATACCCTTCTAAATTTTCGGGGCGGCTCCATTGCGCTCCGGCAGGAAGGTATATGCTGTCCAAAATAAGTGTGTCCGAAGTTGGAATCAAAATACTACTTCCGATGTATTGTTCGGTCACAGAACCTCCTCCCATTACAAAAAAGCTGGTTCCTTTTAGAGAATTGGTCGATTGATATCTTCCAAATAAATTGTGTCTGAAATCCTGATTTAAGTCCCGGTTACCACTGCTGATCAAAAGATTGTTGGTAATCTGTGGGACGTCCTGCAGTTGTTCGGCAGAAGGCTGGTTGGTGGAAGTTCTATAATTGATTCTAAAATTTTTAGATTGAGAGAACCGCATCATCAAAGTCGCTGAAGGTAAAAAATTGACAAATTCTTTGTTCAGACTGTATTCAAATGGAAATACCTGATCATTCTCCAAACTGGCATATTGAAAGGCTAATCCGGTATTGAAATTAAATATTTTATAATTGTATCGATAGTCTAAAGAAGTCCTATGACTTTGATAAACACTTTTAAATTCACTGCTCAAGCTGGTATCCAATATACTATTTTCTGATCCATCTAAAATTTGAAAAGTTTTTTGGTCTGACAATGAGGGAGCATATTGGTGGTTGTAAGAAAGTTGAATTTGCGATTTTGCAGTAATGGGTTCTGTATAACTTACATTGGATTGAAAATTGGCTCCATTGCGTATGCCATCTTGATTTTGTTGGATGGTATCAAAAAATGATGTTTCAAACTCTTCTAGAAAAGAAGTGAATCCATAATCTACAAATCCGTTGTTCCAACTTGGATTAAACTGCGCGGAAATGGTTCTACCTTGTTTAGCAAATGAATGTCTGTACAACAAAGGCGCTGCGATGCTATAGCGGTTTGAACTTTTCTCAGAAACCAATTGGTTCTGATTTATTTGCAACAACAGTATTTGATTTAATGAAGCATTTTGTTGTTGGATGATTGCATTTTGAAAACTAAGGCGTGGTGTAAACTGGAAACTATTAAAGCTGTCGATTTTTAATTCAGCGCGAAGATTGAAACGGTGATTTAAGTTAAACTGATTTTCAGATTTTCCCTCGGTATAAATCAAACCTTCATTTTCTGTGGTGGTATAAGTCCTGCGCAATTCTGCTTCGATGTCATTGTTAGAACTGTTTAGAAAATAACTTCCGGTGAGTTCCATTTTACCAATCCGGTCAGAGTAGTTTACACCAAAAGAACGCGTGGTGATGATCCCTGATTTTTGATCCACCAAAAAATTATCCGAACTATTGGATGGTCCATATCTTTGTCCCTGTGATCTCCCACCACCAGGTCCGCCTGGGCCTCCTCTACCCTGTCTTGAAGAATTGGATCCACTAAGTACGCCTGAAAGATCTTCAGAGGAAAAATTTTGTTCGTTGATGTTGTTAATATTTCCAAGGAAAGTCAATCTTCTACTTCCTTTAAAATAATTAATACTACCTCCGGCTTTGTATCGATCATCCGTAGCTAAACCAGCCCAAACTCTTCCAAAGAGACCATCTCTAAATTCAGGACGGGTAACTATGTTAATCGCTTTAAATGTATTGCCATCATCAAATCCGGTAAACAAACTTTGATCCGATCGCTGGTCAAAAATTTGAATTTTGTCGATGACTTCCGAAGGTAAATTTCTTAAGGCTGCGTTGGCATCTTCTCCAAAAAATCGTTTACCATCCAAGGTTACTTGCCGAACATCTTCTCCTTGAGCTTGAACCTTACCATCCGTTACTGTGACACCTGGCATTTTGGTGATTAAATCTTCTGCATTGGCATCAGGGTTTGTTTTAAAGGAAGATGCATTAAATTCGGTGGTATCGTTTTTCGTTTTAGCGGCAACTGCCTGATCCTTGATTTCTACTTCATCCAATACCTTACTGTCTATTTTTAAAACAATATCCCCCAGCTCTACCAAATCACCATTGAACGTTGGCTTGATCACTTGCTCTTTATGGCCCAGATGGCTAATACGAATCAATGGATTAGTATTTCGGGAAACTTGCAATGAAAACTTACCATCCAAATCTGTCTGGATGCTTAAAATGATTGCACTGTCTTCTGCTTTTAGTAGTGAAACGATGGCTCCAACAATGGGTTCTCCAGATTCTTCTTTAACAATTCCCTTTAAGCTGATTTCTAGGGTCTGTGCAATCATTAAGCTTGATGCTGTAAAGCATGCCAAAAAAACAAAAAGTCTAATCATAAAAATATTAATCCAATGGAACAGATTGCCTGGTCAAATGGTTGCGCAAAGGTGTCGAGATTAAAACATCTGCTTCATCCAAATACTTAATGTACGTATCATAAATTACCATTTCCAATTTTAAAATTTCCAGCTGTGCTAACAATTTGTGGATGTACAAATAAAGTAAGTCATCTGATGACATTTCACGTCGCAAATTTTCAGAATTTAAAAATCGATTACAAATTTTATATTCCTCATTATTTAATAATTGCTGGTATTGCAAAATTTGAAAATCAATTTGCTTTGCAAGAATTTTTAGATTCCATGTTTTAATACTATCAGACAAAACAATTCTATCCCGAATTTCAAATATTTCCAAATCCAGTGCATTTCTTCTTCGATTGGGTAGACCTCCTAGAGGAATGGTCAGCCCGACTCTTGTAAAAAATTTTTCTTCCAAAGTTTCACGATTGCTATAATCTCTTAAACCAAATTGAAAAAACCCGTTTAGCTCTTTATCTCTTTTTAACTGCAATTTTTTTTCCATTTGTAGTTGTACCAATTGCTGATCTCTTTTATCATTTGATAAAAAATTAAAATTTGCATTGGAATTGGATTGAATCTGCTTCTTAATATCCTCTATGGTCACCCATTCTTCTGTCCTGTGTGAAATTCGATTGGAATCAATGCCCAAGAGTTGAATTTTGTGCAGTATCTCAAGCCATCTCTGCTGATTTATTGCGGAGTCCAATAATATTTGATCCTTATCTGCTGCTTGTTTTACAATGTCTACAATATTCAATTTTTTGTCGTTGCCTGCATTTTGAATCATTAAGTTCATTCTCATGCTGGTTAACAGATTTAGACTGTCCAAGTAGATTTTCTTTTTAGTAGCTTCAGCAAAATTTAAACACAACTGGTATCTTTCATACATCATTTCCTTTAGCAATTCCAAGGATTCTCTTTTGAGAACTTCATTTTGGGCACGTTGGAGTTTGCTGTATTGGCCTATTTCTCTAAAATTATTACTGTTGAGTCTTAGAGAAAACAAATTGTCAATTAACAGCGCATCGCGGTTGCCATATTGAATGTCTAAATCTCTGATCCAGGGCGTAGAGTACTGTTGCTGTTCTGCAAAATTTACTAAATTTTGGTTTTGCTGCCACTTCAAATCATTTTTATAACTTGAAAGTATCAAGTTGGAAACGCTCTGATTTGATTGTGAAAATAAATTCTGAAAAATGAGCAGAGACCAAACAATGCCAATGATTAATTTATTCATCATATTTGGGAATGAAATCTATTCTCAATTTTTCACCAATGTAAAAAGGATTATGGTCTGGAAGAGAAATATATAATTCGCGTCCATAAGCCCTGAGTTCGGGGATTTTTCTCAATCGAAAAGGCAATTCGGAAATTTTTGGATAAACGTAAACAACGGTGCCACTATCGGCCACATTGGGTCTGTAAGAGGAATAAAGTGCAACCCTTTCTCCAATTTGTGGAACCATTTCAGAACTTTCAGGTAAGAAACCTTTTACCTTTGACGGCATCAATGAAGTGATGTTAAAAATGGTTGATCTTGAATCAATAAAATCACCCGGATTAAAATAAAATTCTCCAATTATTCCATCAATCGTAGCAGTCACATATCTGTTCTGAAATTTCTGTTGGAGAAAATTTAATTCCATATTTTGAAAATCCAAACTTGCCTTATAACTTCCTGATTTCTTAATGATGGATTGGTCCAATGCAACTAATTTGCTGTTGCGTTCCGATTCCAAATCTCTGATTTGTTGTTCAATGCCTTGTTTCTCCGTTTGAAGTAAATTTGAATGTTCTGTATGTTGATTATTCAACAAACCCGAAACTGAATTTTTTAGTTCCGACTGAATTTTCATTTGTTGATTTAATTCATTCAAACTACTTTTCAGTTCTGTAATTTTAAAATTGTATTCTGACTCTACTATTTTTTTATCCTGCAAACCACTTGTTTTTTCTAGATGGTTCATCACCGAAGCAAGACTTTGTTGTTGATTTAATTCTGATTTTCTCTTGTCAAATTCTAAAACTTCTAACACCAATAAAGTGTCTCCTTTGGAAATAGTCTGACCAGCAGAAACATAAATTTCTTTGATTCGGCCATCAAATTCAGGTCTGATTTGAATTTCTTGCGCTTCTGTGCTTCCAAAAAAATGAGTTCGGCTTAAACCCACCATTTGTATATAAATATAAACGATACCTCCTATCGCCAGAAACCAAAAAATGACAATGGCATTAATTCTCATCCTTCCCAACTAGTTTATATCATTGTTTGATTCACCCAATCGACTCCATTTACGAGTTTGAATTCCACGAGCTGACAATGCTTCCATCAATTGCTTTTGAGAATTATCATCTTTCAATAAAACTTTAAGCTCCATTTCAATGACTTTTATTCCCGTTTTATCGACATCCGGCCATAATTGATCAAGATCATAACGCTTGGTGTATTGATTTAAAATATCGTAAAATTCTTTTTCAAAACATTCTGTGGGTGCTTTCAATCGCAATTCCCAAACCACGTGATTTCCCTTATGGAATGGGCTAAATCTCATGAGTATGGCAATCAAACAAAAAACCAGAGCACCAGTAATGGCGATGTAAAAACCAAATACGCCACAAGCAATTCCAATACCTAAACATGCAAACATAAAAATGATATCACGTGGATCTCTAAAAGTGGTACGAAATTGTATAATGGTTAATGCTCCGATCATTCCAAGTCCTACTGCCACGTTATCGCCAATGGCTTGCATAATCATGGTCGCAACTACGGATGCTAAAACCAGTGATTGAATATAATTAAGAGACTTAATACTAATGTTGCTCGTTTTCTCATACGTAAAAGCAACAAAGCCGGATAAAACAAATGAAAGTAAAAATGTAAACAACACCATGGCCAGTGTTGGATTTTCTACATTCTTGTATAAAGTTAAAAATTCCTGCATTGTTTTTCTACTATAATTTCAAGCAATAATAAGCCCAAATGTACTGCAATTGCTTCATATTAATTTAACAATTTGATCATAAACATATACGGAAATTCCGGAATTTTAATCAAATAATCCATTGATACTGTATTAATTTGACAATCTTTGCCGTAAATCAAGAAAGATGATTAAAACACATCGGGTATCCATTATTACAATTGGTGACGAACTACTCATTGGACAAGTCACGGACAGCAATTCTGCCAGAATGGGTCAGCTCTTGTCAGAGATCGGCATTGAGGTCAGTAGAAAATGGTGTGTTGGGGACGAAAAAGGAGAGATTCTTTATGCGATGCAAGAGGCCCAAGTCCATTCTGATTTGGTCTTGGTCACTGGAGGATTGGGACCTACCAAAGATGACATCACAAAAACGGTCATGGCGGAATTTTTTGGAGTAGAATTGCAATTTAGTGAATTGGCTTTCCAGCATCTCAAATCATTGTTGGACAAATATAAAGTGGAGATTCGGGAAATGCACAAACACCAGTGTAACTTACCTAGCAATGTGGAGATTTTAGAAAATAAATTAGGCACCGCTCCAGGCATGTGGGCCGAACATCAGGGTGTTAACTGGGCCTTTATGCCGGGAGTACCCTACGAAATGGAATATATTCTACAACACGAAGTAATTCCCAAATTAAAAAGTTTGGGGTATCAATCAAAATATCGACAAACCACTATCCAGACTGCAGGTATTGGAGAATCCGAAATTGCCCATCGCATTGAACCACTTTTAATTCAGATGCCAGAATACATTAAGTTGGCTTATTTACCGGGCACAGCTATCGTAAGACTTAGATTATCAGGAATCCACGATGAACCTGCAATCCTTGAGCAGGAAATAAATTGGTACACTGAGATCATTATTCATGAATTGGATACGCTTGTTCTTGGAACTGGAAATGACAACTTACCTAAGTTCTTAGGCAGAATGCTCAAAGAAAATGGATTTTATATAGGAACGGCTGAAAGTTGTACCGGTGGTTTGATGGCTCACATGATCACCAGCAATGCAGGTTCATCGGAATATTTTAAGGGATCTGTAGTCGCTTATACCAAAGAAATAAAGCAGGATACACTCGGCGTAAATACCACAATCATTAAGCAAAATGGCGTGGTGAGTGAACAAACGGTCATGCAAATGGTCGAGGGTTTATGCCAAAAATTGGGTGTGGATCTTGCCATTGCGAGCAGTGGAATAGCAGGTCCAGATGGAGGCACGGAAGAGGTTCCTGTGGGTACTATTTGGTTGGCCGCTGGAAATCGGGAGAGCACCATTACCCAAAAACTTCAACTGAGCAGAGACCGCGCCCGAAATATAGAAAGAGCCAGTGTGATGGGACTCTTATTGGCAAGAAGATGGCTGCTTGAGAATGTCCATTTTACAAATAAATAAGTTATTATATTATTGATTTTCAATTAGATAAGATTTCTTCAAGGTATAGAATTTGAATACCGCTTATGACAAATTTGGCTTGTCGAATCCATTCAAAATCATTAACTTTGCAGCGAATTCTTAGATTCAAAACATTCATTTTCACAAATTAAGAAATATCACATGGCCAGGATAGAATTGATCATGCCTAAAATGGGAGAAAGCATCATAGAAGCCACCATTCTCAAATGGCTTAAAAAAGAAGGTGATGCTGTAGAACTAGATGAAACCATACTTGAGATAGCCACGGACAAGGTGGATAGCGAAATTCCCTCTCCTACCAAAGGCGTAGTGGGACAAATTTTATTTAAAGAAAACGATGTGGTTGCTGTTGGAAAAGTGATTGCGTACATTGAAACAGATGCAAGCTCTGCTCCAAAAGAAACTTCTGCTCCTAAAGCTCCGGAAACTACTATTGAAACTAAGTTGACTCCAGCAGTTAGCCAAGAAAATAAAACGGAAGCTACTCAAAATATTGTAAAAAATCCAGATTCTACTAGTACTAAATTTTACTCACCACTGGTTAAAAATATTGCCAAACAAGAAAATATTCCTTTTTCAAAATTAGAAGAGATCCAAGGCTCAGGAGCAGGAGGTAGAGTGACCAAAAGAGATGTCATTCAATATTTGGATCAAGATAAATCCGCACAGAAAACAGAAGCGACTTCCCAAATGCAATCCACTGTCGCCCCTACCAGCAATTATACAGCTCCTGCTTCATCGATCAGTGGACAGGTCGAAATTATTGAAATGGACCGCATGAGAAAATTGATTGCGGATCATATGGTGATGAGTAAACACACTTCACCGCATGTAACTTCTTTTGTGGAAGTTGACATGACCAACGCCGTGTTGTGGAGAGAAAAAGTGAAAAATAATTTTCAGAAAAAATACAATCAGAAAATCACTTTTACGCCTATATTTATTGAAGCGGTCGCCAAAGCGATTAAGGATTTTCCAATGATCAATATATCAGTCAATGGACAAACGATAGTTCGCAAACTTGATATCAATATTGGGATGGCAGCGGCATTGCCTAGTGGCAATTTAATAGTTCCTGTGATAAAAAATGCGGATCGTTTAAATTTATTGGGCCTCACTTTTGCGGTTAATGATCTTGCAGATCGTGCGAGACAAAACAAATTGAAACCTGATGAAATTCAAGAAGGAACATTTACGCTTACCAATGTGGGAGGATTTGGCAATGTGATGGGAACACCGATCATCAATCAACCGCAGGTAGCCATCATGGCAACAGGTAGTATACAAAAAAAACCAGCCGTCATCGAAACTCCAACCGGTGATATGATTGGCATCAGGCATCTAATGTTCTTGTCTTTGTCTTACGATCATCGCGTGGTAGATGGTTCATTGGGAGGAAAATTCTTAAGAAAGGTTGGTGATTATCTGGAGGCTTTTGACATGTCTCTTGAAATTTGATCCTCCGGGCTATGGGCTCATACAGCTTCATATTGACTGTGGTGATTTTATTATCTGGAATGATTTTATCAGCCCAAAGTTTTTCCAAAGACTTTCGAAAAGCTATGGAATTTGGAAAAGCTGAAAAATATACGGCTGCAGTGAATCTACTTGCACCCTGGGAACATAAAATATTTCAATCAGAAAAAAAGATTTTTGAAAGCGCTCTGCTTTTTTTTCATGCCAATCAATTAGAGAAGGCAGAGAAATATTTTTTAAAAATTATAGAACATAAAAAATACCTACAAACCAGTCTATTGAAGTTGGCAATTATAAAACAACATCAATATAAATTTAGAGATGCGATTCTATATTATAAAATGTATGCAAAATTATTTAAAACCAATGATGCTGAATACAAAATTGCTTTAGAGCAAATTCAAAAATGTATTCGCGGAATTGATCTTGCTAAAAATAAATCAATTGCGTTGGTAGAGCCTCTTTCTGAGCTAATCAATTCTGAAGAAGATGAATACAATGCACATCCAAGCATTAGTCATCCCAACACCTTTTATTATAGTGCCATTCGCCCTGAAAACAAGGGAGGAAAAAGAAATGTAAATGGCCAGTTGGATAATCGGAATGGAAAATTCCGATCCGACATTTATGTTTTTAATCCGGACAGTAGTGGTTTAATTCAAAAAAACTGGATCAATCAATACATCAACAGCAATTATGAAGACGTATTAAGTCATATAGGCACAGACGGAAGAACCATTGTTTTTTTACAAACCTGGGATGGTGAGATTGGAAAACTATATGTTGATACCTTATCTAGCAATCCATATCGATTTGAATTTGCAGCTTTTAGTTCGCCACTGAAACCTGAATTCGGTGACCATGATTTTTTTATATTTCAGGATACTCTGTTAATTTTTAGCAGCGATCGAATTGGAGGATACGGAGGCAAAGATTTATACATCAGTTTTTACAGAAATGAAAAATGGTCAGAGTCCATTAATTTAGGATCTGAAATTAATTCTCCTTTTGATGAAATACATCCGTATTTGGCCAATGATGGAAGGACCTTATATTATTCGCACAATGGAACTAATTCCATTGGTGGTTATGATTTATTTTTTATCCAATGGAGTCCGGAAGCCAATCAGTGGAGTCCCAAGAACCAATTGCCTATTCCCATAAACAGTCCGGGCGATGAGCTGTATTTTAGATTGTTACAAGATGGAATTACTGCTACTTTTAGTTCCAACCGAAAAAGGAACAACAAGGGTAAAATGGATCTCTATCAAGCGATATTTAAAGAAGAGCTGCCAGAACAATATGAAGCTGTGAATGGATCTATCTTAAGTCAAATATACAGCAAGAACAATGTTCAAAATAAGCTTGGATCCAAAAAATTGTATCAGTCTAAAAAATCCGATACAGAAAAATCACCTTCTTCCAAGCTTAAATTTTCTCAAATTAAATATCAAAATGAAAACTACCTTGAGGAAGCGAACAATTTGGAAATTATACAATCGATTGCCAAATCCCTTCAAGAAAATAGTGCCTTGCAATTAAAGTTTGTCGTTCATACTTATGAAAATTCAAATACAGAAACAAATCTATTTTATGGAATTGCACTAGGTAAAAAGATTTTAAAGAAATTAGAATCAGAAAAAATAGATCCAGCCAGAATAAAGATATTTGCAGTTGGTGATTCATTTCCAATGGATACACTGGTTCAAAATCCCAATAATAATCCCAATAAAAGAATAGAAATCTTTTCGTTTTCAGAAAATAATGATATTTCAGAAAACAATTCCAGTAAGTATAATTCAAAATTTACTGGATTAAAATTTTCATTTCTTTTGGGAGAATCATCTTTGTTATATAAAAATGGCTTTATTAATAACAAACATTTTAATTTTGCCATTCTGAACAAAGAGCAACTCAAGTCATCTTATTATTATGGAATATATTCTGAATTTGCGGAGGCAGATTTAGAAAGGAAACAAAATAAGGATCTTAAAAATGCACAATTAGTAGCATTGTTCAATGGAATTCCATTGGAAAAAAATCAAATTATCCATCATGTGGCAGAATTTCCCGATCTGCTATTTCTACTTAACGAATATGTCAAAGACTAAGAAAATAAATATTTCGAATCTTGAATTTATAAAAGAAGGATTTAAAAACATACGAAGCATTGGGTCTGTGAGTAGGTCATCCCAATTTGTGGCTAAAAGCATGTCTAAAATTCTGATTCACCCTGAATATAAAACCATTGTGGAAGTGGGACCCGGAGATGGAGCCATCACGGAAGAAATTCTTAAAGTCATGTCTTCAGATGCTAAGTTGTATATCCTGGAAATCAATGAAAATTTCTGTAATCAACTTAGTTTATGGCCTGATCCGAGGATGACCGTGATTCAAGATTCTGCCGAAAATTTAAAATCTGTTTTAGAAAACCAAAATGTACAGGAAGCCGATATTATTATTTCTGCCATTCCTTTTTTATTGTTTCCAAGAGATGAAGTGGAGAAATTTTTAAAAGTGTTTTACAATGCGCTGAGACCAGGAGGAAAGTATATTCAATTGCATTACAGTTTAAATTTAAAAGATTTGTATGAGGAAATTTTTGATGAGGTAAAATTGAGATTTGTTCCCATCAATATTCCGCCAGCGTTTATTTTTGAATGTAAGAAAAAAGTATAAATGAAGTTGTTGTAAAAAACTAACAACTAAGGACACTAAGAAATTCACAATGGAAACTAAAAAACTAACCACTAAGTCAAGAAAACCAAAAAGGACACAATTCTTCCTGCAATGGTTAAACAGTAACCTTTGCGAACTTTGCGTGAAATTGGCTTTGCGAACTTTGCGGTTTAAGAAACCAACCACCCACCACCCACGGGTGGGGGCACGGTAAGAAAACCACAAAGAACACTAAAAATACTAACCGCAAAGGACACCCACCACCCACGGGTGGGGGCACGGTAAGAAAGTCACAAAGTACACCATAAGAAATTTCTTAAAAATTTAACTTTGTGTAGCTTGTGTAAACCTTTGTGACCATTGTGGTAAAAAAATAATCTCGTTTGTTGCAATACCGCCGTTGGCGGTATAAATTTGAAACTGCGTTGCTATATAGGATCGATTCACAGGATTCGAATTATGGAGTTTCTTTCTTAACACAAAGACACGAAGACACAATTAAATTCTTAGTGCCTTGCTGTGTCCACATCCTTGGGTGTTGGGATGCATTGGTGTTTAAATTTCAATCCTAATACAAAGACGAGCTACTATTTAAAATAACAACTCACTGATGCCGCGTTTTGCTATTTTGAAGGGTCTTTTTGAGAAATAATTGATACATTTGTTATACAATGTCACTTCCTAAGATCAAAAGCCTAAAATTTAAATTTATTCATTCTTTTCAAAATGAAAGATGGAATCTACTTGTATCAGAGATGCGTTTGATTATGGTATTTAGTGGATTACTATTTTTAACTTCCCCTCTAGTTGCATCAATTGACACTCTTCCACCAGCTGTACGTTATGGGGAACCTTGTCCAACTGGTAGAGAAGCTGATGTATGGTACTTGGGAGGATCTTCTTCTCCTACTAAAAGTTGGGATATGGGTACTGCTATTTATTGGGATCAAGGTATTCCAAGAATTGATAGTGGTTTTATGGGATATTCTGCGGAAACAATGGCAAGTATATGTGACAAGGAGGGAAAACTAATATTTTATGCAAATGCTGATCTTGTATTTGACACATCACATGTAAGGCTAAAGAACTGGGTGGATTTGAATGGAGGACTTGGTGGAAATTTGCTTTTTTTACCGCAACCTGGCAACGACTCAATTTATTATCTAATGGTTCCTGAATTAACACCCAATATAACAGGAAGAGTTTTTAGCCCTCCCCCTCGATTATTCTATTATATAATAAACCGCAAAGGAAATGGAGGTCGAGGAGAAATAATACTTCCACAGTATCGCGTCCTAATTGACAGCGTGGCAGGAAGAATCACTGCTGCACGTCATTGCAATGGCTCGGACTGGTGGCTAGTAAGTCGAAATGCCTTAACTGAAGTCATCTATGTTTGGAAGTTAGATAGCTCTGGATTACATACCTCACCACACCAGATTTATGATCCAGGTTTTAGAAGTTGGAATAAAAAATATAGATTAACAGAGCCCATACTATTTAATCATTCTGGTAGTCTTATGGCGGCCTACAACTATGATGTAGCCACTATCCCATATGATGATGTTCTAAGTCTTCATCGTTTTGATCCTGCCACTGGCCTTTTTTATCATTCTATTAGGGCCCCTTTTCGCTCTAAACTTGATCTTTACATCGAGCTTCAGTCTATGGAGTTTTCTCCAGATGACCGATTTTTATATATGACAGGATACGACTTTTTTCAATTTGACTTATTAGAGCTTGATTCTGTCAAAATTGTTACTAGTGTTATCGAGCACCCAGAATTTTTTTACAGAGGAGGACTTCTTCTTGGCCCTGATGGTCAGATCTATCGATCTAATGCTTATGACCCATATTATGATATCATTCGTGAACCTAATCGTAAATATCCAGCATGCAACTTAGACATCCGAGCTATGTATTCCTATAATTATTTAGATGATAGGATGCCTGAATTTGCATCCGGTTTACGCTGGCCTTATAAAGCTTATATTCGAGGTCAAAATGAAAGTTGTGCAGATACTCTTTTAAAATATTATTTAGTAGATCCATGCCCCCATGCTAAAGCCGAATGGTCTATGCCGGACGGAGGAGAATTGCGATCTCATTATGGTGATACAGTCGAAATTTATTTTCAAAAAGCAGGTGAATATCGACTCACTGCTCGTTATCCTACTGGATGTGGGTATAAGTCTGACACCATGCGTATTTATATTAATCCTTGTCAATGTATTATGCCTTTTGTTTGGATTAAGAAAGATAGTATTGTTTGTGCAGGGCAGGATGCTGTTCTTGCCTGGCAAGCAATTGGATCAGAGGTTAGCATTGCTGGACAAATTTTAAATGTAGATAGTTTCAGATTGATCAATCTTTCTAAAGATACATTAGTAGAAATAAGATTCAGTTATCCAAGGTTTTGTGATACTGTGGTACTTGTCCCTATTAAAGTTGCATCTCAGTTTACAGAAGAACTAATGTTCCGGTTATGTCCTGGAGACTCTGTGCAAATAGAAGGCAATTTTTACCACAAGGATACATTACTTAGTTTTACCAATCAAACCAGTCAGGGTTGTGATAGCATTTTAAACTATCGAATATTATTGGGTGAAACTGATACTATTAAATTAGCCCATCGATTATGTCGTGGTGACAGTTTGTTTATAAATGGCGAAGTTTACAAAGATTCAGGAAGGTTGGAACAAAGATTATTTTCCTCACGAGGTTGTGAGGATAGTTTAGTGATCCACGAAATTCTGATAGTGGAAGCCTCAGCTAAAATCCATGAGCAAATAAAGTTATGTACTGGGGACTCAGTGAGAATTGCAGGAAAATGGTACAAAAACGATACTGTTATTCAAATTTCATATTTGAATGCTCAGGGTTGCGATTCGCTTAGAGAGTGGAATATCAATCTCATACCTACTATACCAATTCAACTCGACACCTTATACTTCTGCCTAGGCGACAGTCTACTTATAGATGGACAATACCATTACGCATCCAAAGATATAGATCTGTACTATAATACTCATCAAGGTTGTGATTCAATTGTCGTAATAAGCTTAATACAGTATCCGGCGGATCCACCTTTGTTGGACCAACATTTGATTTGCTATGGGGATTCGATTTTAATTGCAGGAAATTATGTATCAAAAGACACAATTTTCGATAAGAATTATATTGACAAAAATGGGTGTGACTCAACTATACAACACAGGATTATCATACTTCCTGAAATACCTGTTGTTAAAATATCACATAGTATTTGTCCGGGAGACTCGATATTTATAGATGGTAGTTTTTACTATGATTCTATATGGATACAAAAGCATTTCACTTCGCAAATCACAGGTTGTGATTCTTTTGTCAACTACCGCATTAACCTAATGGATGCACCTGAACCTGTTTATACAGAGTTACTTAGTTGTCCGGGAGATACAGTTTTTCTTGAAGGCCGAAATTTTATTTCTGATGTTTCTTTAAACCTAAGAAAAGCTTCGCCCACAGGTTGCGATAGTTTGTTTCATTATAATATTCGCTTTCATCCAGATCAGGATGCCGGACTTCCAGATGTCTTGGAAGTCGAAGAAGGCCAATCTGTTAAAGTTACTCCTTGGATCGCACCAAATATTAAGTCCATTCGTTGGTATCCAGTTCAAGGATTAAGTTGCACCACCTGCTCTGAACCCACGATATCGGTATCAATAGAAACTTTATATTATTTGGAAACTACAGACGAATTTGGTTGTATACATTTAGATTCAGTATTAATTCAATTGAAGAAAATCGAATCCCAAATTCATATTCCAAATGCATTTAGTCCAAATGGTGATAATATTAATGATTTTTGGTTGCCTGTTGGTTCACACAAATCAGTACAATTCCACAATATTGAAGTTTATGATCGTTGGGGCGGACAGATTTTTAATTGGGTTCCAAATGCTACTGGTGATTTACCGATAGGTTGGGATGGAAGATTTAAAGGTCATCCAATGATACCTGGAGTTTATGTGTATCGTATTAGGTACTCTTCATCCTCTAATCCAATTGTAGAGATTAGTGGGGAGTTGACATTGGTAAGGTAGGGGGATAATGTGGAAATCGAAGCGAAGCGCAGATGACGCCAAAGGCGTTATTTGAAAATTTAGGAATTTGGAAATGGAGGAAAATGCAGAAATAAGTATTTTGAAAATACAAGATAAAAAAGTCATATGCAAAATCTATTTCGTCCCATACGGGACTTAATCTGTGTTTAGGTTTTGTTTTATACCGATATTTCATCCCGATGGGATGAAGATATTTTTTACTTAAAAACTGACATTTTATTTTTTGTGCCGTTAGGCACAAAATGTCGGTAAAAAAGATACAAGTTGTAGTTCAAGTCCCGTAGGGACGAAATGTAGCTTTTAATTGTAAATCATTCCGTTTGTCGCAGTACCGCCTTTGGCGGCATAAATTTGAAACTGGGATAATATAGGATCGAAGTCACAGATTTATGACGCAGTGGCGTTACTTCGACCAACGGATTTTTTTCACTTTCACTGTTTGACAATCTTTCCAGTTTTGCGTATTCCATTATTGTTCCTTACCTCATAAAAGTAGATGCCAGCCAAAAGAGGTTCCGTATTAATTGTGGAGTAGTTTGTAAATATGTGATGCAAAACATGCTTTCCCATTAAATCATAAAAAGTAACAGTTGTTTGTACGTTGTTTGCAAATTGGAATGTAAGATGATTGTTAAAAGGATTCGGAAACACTTTCAAATTTTCTGAAACAGTCTGATCGTCAACACCCGTAATAATTAAATCGCAGTCCAGTTGCCATGCTGAATTCCAATTGTAATATTGGTTTTTATAAAGACCAAGAATACTATCTTCATAACATCTTAAAGGTCCGTTATAGGTATGATGGTCAATTGGAAACATGCCATTTATATTCCCGATTCCTTCAATTACTGTTCCTGAAAAACCAACCACTATGTCATCTGCTAAATAATCAAAGCGTTTTCGGGGATGTCCATTAATTGTAATTGTATCCACAGATAAAACTTTTACAATAAATGGCTGCCTGATTGACCCGTGATTACAATTCAGGACGAATGTATCACCTTGTTGTGCATTAAAATCATATATTAAGCACCTTTCTGTACCATTAAGAAAATAAACCCGGTTGCTATCCGAATATGTGTATTGTTGTGTGGTGTCCGACCAACGAGGTCCATAGTGTTCAATTATTGTTAAGATCTTACAACTTTGTCCATTTATAACTGTATCTCCAATGGACTCAAATGTTTTGAATGTTGTATAATTGGGATTGATTGTACCTTGTGTGTAAGTCCACTTTGCACCAATTGGAGCCCATGTCTGAGCAAAGCTTAGCGTCGGAAATAGTAGAAAAACTAAAAACGTTTTCATGGTAATTAAAATTGGTTTTATACTATGCCTTTCATATTGAGTTAAATTTGCTGCCAACTTGTTTATATCCGCAACAAATATATATTAAGTTTTGGGCTTTTTATCTATTTTTCTATTCCATGCCATATCTTCCCTGTTTGTCGCAGGACCGCCTTTGGTGGCATAAACGTTAATATAGGATTGAAGTCACAGATTTATGACGCCGTGGCGTTACTTCGACCAACGGATATAGGAAATTTTAAAAGCGATTACTTCCAGTTTATTTTTCCATAAAAACTTCCGTTTGTAATGTCAATGGTATCAGGAATAGATCCATTTGAAGGCCAGGATGAATCTGAAATCACTCTTGCTTGAAAAATTCCCCTAACATCGCCAGTTTTCAAATTAAGTTCTTTGATTTCAACATAATTGTTCCAATCAGCCTCAATAATATTATAAATACCTACTACAACATCTCCACTGAATTCATGATATGAAAATTTGTACAAAGTATCTTTGTATGTCGGGTTAATTGGATTAAAATAAAACTTGCCAGTTTTCAAGAAAACTTGATCAATTATAATATTACTGTGCACAGATCTAGCTTCATTATAACCTTCGATCACTATACCCACACAAGTATCAGGAAAGCAATACTTTTTAGCTTTAAAAATACCAGTATTGCCTTTCCATTCTACATCATCAAGTCTTGCCTTTCCTTCTCCATAAAAGCCATGGTCATCAAAAATACTATTTTTTTCACAAGATAAAATCGAAATAATGGTTAATAATATATACAATCTTTTCATAATTTCATTAAACTATATTTCCTTTTTAACTTCCTCCAAAACTTTTCGCACAGATCCCAATCGCAAAAGTCTTTCTCTGGCTTCATCAGCATCTAGCTGAGTTAAATGAGCAATCATTTTTGCTCCACGGTCAATTAATTTCTGATTGCTCAAGGCCATGTCCACCATTTTATTTCCTTGTACTCTGCCCAACCGTATCATCAATGAGCTGCTGATCATGTTTAATATTAGTTTTTGGGCGGTGCCAGATTTAAGTCTGGTCGAACCTGTAATGTATTCGGGTCCTACTATGCATTCTATTTTGTGGTCAGCGAATTGAGATATTGGAGAATTGGGATTGCAACAAATACACGCAGTCAACAATCCTGCGGCTTGAGCATATCTGAGTCCACCTAAAACATAAGGTGTAGTACCACTTGAAGCAATACCAATGATGCTGTCTAAAGGATCAGGTACAAACGATTGTAAATCATTCCATGCTGCGGTCTCATTGTCTTCAGCGAATTCGACTGCTTTACGAATTGCGTTGTCTCCTCCAGCAATCAAGCCAATCACCCAATCATCGGGAACACCAAAGGTGGGAGGACATTCTGAAGCATCCACCACTCCAAGTCGCCCGCTGGTACCCGCTCCAATATAAAACAATCGACCACCTTCCTGCATACGTGGTACCAGATTTTCTACCAATGACGCGATTTCTGGAATACACTTTTCCACAGCTAGTGGCACCGTTTGATCTTCCGCATTCATGTCTTTTAAAATTTCCAAAACGGACTTTTTTTCCAAATCATGATATTTGGATTCTGATTCTGTGACGCGAATAAAACTCATTGATTTTTGCTTTTAGATATAATCAACAATCCCATTAATGTCATCATTCCATTTACTGCAACCAACAAATTTCCAAATGTAAATCCATCGAACCATTGTTTGGAATAAGTATCGATTAAGAAAGTTAGTATGGCAGACGCAATACAGATAAATGGAATCCAAAAAGGATATTTGATCTCGCGCTTCGTCAATACTGCAAAAATAAACAAACCAAGTATAGGCCCATAAGTATATCCGGCAAACTGAAAAACCTTGTTGATGACAGCGTCATTGTTTAATAAATAAAAGAGGAAAATGACCAGAAAAATCAGTAACGAAAAAAAGAGATGAACCCAAATACGCAATTTTTTTCTTTGAGCTTCGGTGCGCTTGTCATTTTTAAAATTGAGAAAATCAATACAGGCTGAAGTGGTCAATGAGGTCAAGGCAGAATCAGCACTTGCATAATTGGCTGCGACCAATCCCAAGAAAAATAAAATGGTTGCATAAATATTCATGTGTTCAAATGCCATGGTCGGAAAAAGTAAATCCGAACGAGCGGGAATATCGATACCCTCTTTGGCCGCCAATAAATATAAACCTGCACCTAAGGATAAAAACGCAAAGTTTACCAATACCAACAGTATAGAAAAACTGTACATGTTCCATTGGGCTTCCTTTAAATTTCGGCAGGTTAGATTTTTTTGCATCATGTCTTGATCCAGACCTGTCATCACCAGTGCTATCAACATTCCACCGATCAGTTGCTTGATAAAAGAATTGGGATCACTCCAACCTTCTTCAAAATAAAACATTTTGCCGTATTCAGAATCTAAAATTTTTTCAAAATACATCCAAAAACCAAAATCCATCTTATCACTGATGTAATAGATGCTCAATAATAAAGAGCCTATCATACAAAATGTTTGGAAGGTATCGCTGATGACAATCGTCTTGATACCTCCACGATAAGTATATACCCAAATTAAAAAAATAGACATCAACACTGTAAACCAAAATGGCCAATGGTAGTGTATAAAAATAAATTGATGCAAGACCATCGCCACGATGTACATTCTAAAAGAAGATCCTATCAGCCTTGAAATTAGAAAAAAAACAGCTCCAGTTTTATATGCGCTAATTCCCAATCTTTGATCAAGATACTCATAGATAGATGTCACTTGATATTTATAATAAATGGGCATCAAAACCTGTGCAATGATTAAATATCCCAAAAGATATCCAAAGACCATTTGCATATAGCTCATGTTTTGATTCGTGCCACCCGTTCCTACCACTCCCGGTATACTGATAAAAGTAACACCCGACAATGATGCTCCTATCATCCCAAAGGCGACGAGATACCATTTGCTATTTCGGTTGGCAGAGAAAAAACTATCGTTGGAAGTATCGTCGGTACTTAAAAAGGAAATACCAATCAACATCAAAAAGTATCCAATCAAAATGAGTATCAATATCCAAGGAGCCAGCATCTGCGATTTTAGGACGAAGATAATGGATGCTTTGAAATGAGAGAGGATAAAAAATCAGTTGGGATTAGGTAAGTTCTCTCCAAATCAATTTTTATTTAAAATCAAAATTACTAAATTCTTCAATATTTTTTTCCTTGCTCTGCAATTTTATATCCCGCTTTGTGCAGTAACTTTTGTTGGTCATCTGACCACAGCAAAGGATTCGTGTGGTTTAAGTGGATAAAATGGATTTTCTTTTTTACATCGCTTGATTCGTTGACAAATAATTTCATTGTTTCCTCTATGGTTGGATGTGGCACTTCTGCAATTTTTCTAAAAGCCAATTCATTTTCATTGTAAAACGTTCCATCCAAAAAAGCATAATCCACTTTCTGTACTTCTTCCAAGATATTTCTATTCCACTTGCTCCATTTGTCAATATCGGGGACGAATAAATACTTCTTTTTTCCAGCAGTAATGTGAAATCCAACGGTCTCAGAAAACTCATCTCTGTGTGGAACCAGAAAAGGCTCAACAAAAATATCTTCAGACAACACATCTTGAATCGTTGGGACCAAACTCCATAGCCTGATATTTTCTAACTTTACCAATTGACTCCAGGGAGCCTGATTCCGTAAAAAATCTCCCATCCTGGCCATCACGTTTACGATCAGCAAATTGGTATTCATGGCTTCTCTGCCAAATTGAAGCAATCCGGTATAATGCCCCATGTGTGCGTGCGTGAGGAAAATTCTTTCAGGTAGAAATGGATATTGGCCTTGTGTCGTTTTTTGAAAAAAATGCAACTGCTCTTTGATATCCGGTGTCGCGTCTACGAGCCACCACTTCCGGACCTTTGGATCTACAATCGCTATTGAACTGACCCATGTTTTATGAGTTGAATCCGCCCAAGCTGTTTCACAACATGATTTTAAACATCCTATCTGTGGATAACCGGCATCTTGTGCTATCCCCAAGACCATTACGAATGGCTCCAGGCTGTCCTTTTGCACTTTTAAATTATCTGGTTGGGCATTTAAACTTTGAACTATAAAAATTGGAAAGATGATCTGTTGGATCCAAAACCTTATGTTTTTGTCATTTGCTTTCATTGTATTCATCTTTCTAAATTCAAAGATATTCAAAATGATTTAAACATTCAATGAATCCTTCTGACTTCTGTGGCGCTCCAAATTTTAAATAATTATTAAGAACTCAAAAACCGGACAATCACTACATTCGCAGTTCAAATCTACAAACCACATGAAAATTCTACTGCATTGCTTCACTTTGCTATTCCTATCATTAAGCCCGGCCTTCGCGCAAAAAACGGCCACGACCCCAAAAACAAATCCTAAATCAATTGCTTCCGAATTAGCGGGACTCAGTTTTCGATCCATCGGTCCAGCAGTGACTTCGGGACGAATTTCTGACATAGCGGTCAATCCCTTAAACCACGATGAATACTATGTGGCTGTGGCATCCGGAGGAGTTTGGAAAACTTCAAACCATGGTGTCAACTTCACTCCTATTTTTGATGCACAAGGATCTTATTCCATTGGTTGTATCACGATAGATCCAAGCAATCCATCAACAATATGGGTTGGAACTGGCGAAAATAACAACCAACGCTCCGTGGCTTACGGTGATGGGATCTACCGCAGTGATGATGGTGGAAAAAGTTGGAACAACATGGGATTAAAAAATTCAGAACACATCGGTCGCATAGTCGTTGATCCTACCGATCCACAAATAGTTTATGTAGCAGCATACGGTCCGGTTTGGACCGAAGGTGGCGATCGCGGAGTTTATAAAACAATCGATGGTGGTAAAACCTGGACCAACATCAAATCCGTAAGTTCATACACTGGTTGCAATGACATTGTGATGGATCCAAGAAATCCTAAAATACTCTTTGCCTCTTTTCATCAGCGCATGCGTAAAGTTTTTACCTACATAGGCGGTGGTCCGGAATCAGCAGTTTACAAATCCATGGATGGAGGTGTAAATTGGACAAAATTGGCCAATGGTTTGCCTACAGGAGACATTGGAAGAATTGGTCTGGCGATTAGCCCTGCCAATCCTGACTATATGTATGCTGTGGTAGAATCCAAAGATGACAAAGGTGGAATTTATAGATCCATGGATCGGGGTGGAAGTTGGAACAAACAAAGTGGTTTCTTTACATCCGGAAATTATTACCAGGAAGTAGATGCAGACCCCAAAGATCCCAACAAAATATTTATCACAGATACCTATTATAAGGTATCCTATGACGGTGGAAAAACGGTTGTGAATTTAGGAGAAATTAATAAACACATTGACAACCATTGTATCTGGATCGATCCAAACAATACCAAACATTTAATGGTAGGTTGTGATGGTGGTTTGTATGAGACCTGGGATCATGCAGCCAGTTGGCATTTTAAAGAAAATCTGCCCGTCACTCAATTTTACAAAGTTTCCACGGACAATGATTTGCCATTCTATCATGTGCATGGCGGTACGCAAGATAATTTGAGTCTTGGAGTTCCTTCAAGATCCACCAGTGGAAATGGAATTGCCAATTCTGATTGGTATGTAACTTCTATTGGTGATGGTTTTGAAACACAGGTGGACCCAAAGGATCCAAATATTATTTATGCACAATCTCAATATGGTGGATTGTTGAGGTTTGACCGCCGAAATGGGGAATACGTGGATATAAAACCCATCGAAGGAGAAAATGAAACTGCCCTTCGTTGGAATTGGGATGCTCCATTGCTCATCAGTCAATTTAGCAATACCAGATTGTATTTTGGATCCAATAAATTGTACAAAACCGATGATCAGGGCAATAGTTGGAAAGCCATCAGTCCGGATCTCAGCCGACAAATAGACCGAAATAAATTGGAAATCATGGGTAAGGTTTGGTCTGTGGATGCCATAGCAAAAAATGGAAGCACAGATATTTATGGACAATTGACCAGCATTGCAGAATCTAAGTTTGATGAAAATATGTTGTGGGTTGGAACGGACGATGGATTGATTCAATTAAGTTTGGATGGAGGAAAAACTTGGAAATCCATCGATGGTATAGCAGGTGTTCCTGAAAGATCTTATGTCCACCAAATCATTGCATCCCTTCATGATAAAAACACCGCTTATGTATGTTTTAATCATCATCGATATGGAGATTTTAAACCTTATTTATTAAAAACCACCGATGCAGGAAAAAGCTGGAAAATGATCAGCCAAAAATTACCTGTTCGAGGATCTGTGTACAGTATTGCAGAAGATCATGTGGATCCCAATTTATTGTTTGTGGGCACTGAGTTTGGATGCTTTTTCTCGGTTGATGGTGGTGCTGATTGGTTGGCTTTAAAAAACGGATTACCGACGATTGCTGTAAGAGATATTGAAATTCAAAGAAGAGAAAATGATTTGGTTTTGGGAACTTTTGGAAGAGGTTTTTATATCCTGGACAATTACAGTGCGCTTAGAAATTTTAGGCCTGAACTCCTCGAGAAAAATGCGCATGTTTTTCCAATAAAAGATGGTCTATTGTACCATGAAAGATTTCCTTTGGGATTGCGCGACAAGGGACATTTAGGTAGTCAATATTACAATACACCAAATCCAAAACCTGGAGTGTACATCGATTATTATGTAAAAAATGAAGCTAAAAAACTAAAAGCCTTACGTCAAGAGAATGAAAAAGCGAAATCAGAAAAATCAGAAAAATTTTATTACCCGAGTTTAGATAGTTTAAGATTAGAAGATCAGCAACCCGATCCGTATTTGTTATTTACTTTTTCTGATGATAAGGGACAAATTTTACGACATATAAAAACTCCGGTAAAAAAAGGATTCCAAAGAATTCATTGGGATGGAAGAACCAATACTCCTGCTCCTTTGAATGCAAGATACACTCCTGCACCAGATCAACTTTTTGGTGGAGCGGAAACAGGATATTTAGTCAAACCCGGCAATTATCAAATGGCGATTTCCATTTATGAAAACGGAAAATTAAGTCCATTGTCAGACCTTGCTTCCTTTAAAATGAATTATCTCAACCAAAGCAGTTTAAAAAATCAAGACTTAAGTGCCAATGATGTTTTCCATAAGAGAATCCACGATGCGAGAATCTCACAGAGCATTGCATCCGGAAAATTACAGCTAGCTTCTCAAAGATTGGATCAGGCGCAAAATGCCATAAGAGAATCCAATTTAAAACCAGATCTTCTTTTAGAAAGAGCATGGCAGTTGAAAAAGGAGTTGAATAATTTGACGGTTCTTATGAATGGCGATGCGAGTTTGTCCAGTAGGGAATTCGAAACAGCTCCATCCATTGCTGGAAGAATAGGGCAAGTACAAGGATCTGCTTGGGGTAGTAGCTCTGCTATTTCAGAAAATCACAAAAATGCCTTACAAATTGCCGAAAAGCAACTGGTCGAATTCAACCGTCGTTTACAACAAACAGAAGTTGAATTAAAAAAATTGGAAGAAGAGTTAAATGTCATCAAAGCTCCGTATTATCCAGGGAGGTAATTTTGAGATGGAGGCAGCATAAACCAGTAGGAGACGTTATTTTATTGATTTAGGCTGCTTTTCATTAATTTTACCTGATTTGAAAATACAATCCTTAATTCTGCTTGCCATTTTTGGTGGGTTTTGGTTGATTTTTGCTGCTTTACAAAATGACACAATTTTTAAAAATTCATTTTGTAGAATTGCAAAAAACTACCACAATGAAAATGGCAATATTGCACCAGGTGAATATTCATACCAATCTTTTACCGAAGAGTTTTTTGTACGTTGGGATGCGAAGCATTATGCAAGCATCCATCAACATGGCTATCCTCAGGCAACACAGCTAGAAAGTGATTTTATCTATGCTTTTTTTCCACTATTCCCTTTGGTATGGAAAATTAGCGGTCTTCCTGCGACAGGCTTGCATTTTCTAAATTATATTTTCTTTGCTGTCTCTATTCTGATCCTCTCCTTTCTTTTTGTACAAAAAACCCATCGCAATATTTACACTATATTGGCATGTTGTTTTCCGGGTTTGGTCATTTTTTTAATTCCATATACAGAAGCCTTGTTTATGATTTGCATAAGTACAGCAGTTTATGGCATGATCAAAAATAAATATGGGCTTTATTTCATTTTTATGATGCTGGCAGCCATGACAAGACCCTGTTATATTTTTGTCATTATGGCTTTTGCGGCTGCGGAATTTTATTTTTTTCTACAACATAAAAAATTAATTGAGAGCCTAAAAAATCTTAGCCTACAAGCCTTACCATTGCTTATTGGTACAGGCATCGTATCATGCATACAATATGCTTCGGGAAGTGGTAGTTTTTTTAGATTTTTAGAAGTGCAAAAATATTGGCAGCACGTCTTATCTATTCCTCACAATATTCGGGATTGGTCTGCAGAAGGATTTTCCATCAATTATGGGGTGTTGGTTTTTTTAAGTATTCCATTGGTCATTTATCTCTTCAATCTATATTTTGTGCAGAAAAAGAAGTCAGCAGAATTATCAAATTTAACTCGGGCTGAAAGTTTTATTTTTATTGCATCTCTATTATACATTGTCCAACTTAGTGCTTTCATTTTGCTCTTTCAGGGAGGCAGTTTGCACAATCTTTTTAGGTACACGATCTGTACTCCATTTTTTTATATTGCATTGGCCTTGGGATATAAAATCATCCAAAATATTCCTAAATCCATTGTGATCAATTTACTTGCAATTCTATTTTTAATTGGGTTTCTATTTTATGGATTAACACCCTATTCTACCAATTGGAATTTTTCTGACCTTGGATTTTTTATACTTTTCGGAAGTTTGTTGTGGTGGTATTTACAAGACCAGGCATCCTATCTTTATTACAAGATTGGATTGTTCATTATTTTATTGGTCAATTTGGTGTGGACGAGCTATTTATTGAACATGTATTTAAGCGACGCTTGGATATTTACATAGAGAAAGAATTGGACTAATCCTAAAGAAATCAATTATTTGCCTTGCCAGACTAATTCATTCTCAAGCATCATAACAAATTGCATTAATTTTGCGTTTTTCGCTTATGTGCAATAACAAATTCTACAAATTTCTGATGCTTACCATTTTGCTTGGCCAATTTGGATGTAATAACAATCCTGTTGAAGAACCTGATTTTGACAAAACAAATGCGTTCGTTTTCGTTCGAAAGCAAGTTGAATTTGGGCCGCGAGTTCCGAATTCGGAAGCTCATAGGAATTGTAAAAATTGGCTGGTATCTGAGTTTAAAAATCATGGTGCCCAAACAATTGAGCAAGATTTTACGGATACTGCATTTGACGGTACCATTCTAAATGGTACCAATATTATAGCCAGTCACAATCCATCCGCCAAGCATCGAATTATTTTAGCTGCCCATTGGGATTCAAGACCCTTTTCGGATCAGGAGTCTGATACTGTTTTGAGTAAAAAGGCAGTAGATGGAGCAGATGATGGAGCCAGCGGAGTGGGAGTTTTGTTGGAAATTTCAAGATTGATCCAAGCAAGTCCACTTTCTAAACTTGGTATTGATATTATCTTGTTTGATTGTGAAGATTATGGCACCAACGGAGGAGCCATAGAAACCTGGTGTCTTGGAAGTCAACATTGGTCTAAGAATTTGCACCGTGAAGGATACAAGGCTGATTATGGGGTATTGTTAGACATGGTTGGTGCGAAGGATCCTTATTTCAGTCAAGAGTATTACAGTAAGCAATTGGCACCTAAGGTGGTGGATAAAGTTTGGAAGTTGGCCAAAGAAATGGGGTTTGAGAAAAATTTTGTGGATGCAGCAGGTGAACCCATCATCGATGATCATATTTTTGTCAATCAAAATGCAAGAATTCCAATGATCAATATTATAAATAGACCGATTGGAAGTAAAACTGGTTTTGTGCATCATTGGCACACCCAAAAAGACAATATGAACGCCATTGATCCAAACTCTTTGGAAATGGTAGGTCGGGTTTTGACCAGGTTGATTTATCTTGAGAATGCGGATAAGATTTAAGTTCGAAGTCACAGATTTATAACGCCGTGTCGTTACTTCTAAAAATAGGTTAATTTCTTAAACCGCAAAGTTCACAAAGTGAATTCATGCAAAGTGCGCAAAGGTTATAGATTAGGAACAGCTCTTATTGTGTCCTTTGTGATATTTCTTAGTGTCTTACCGTGCCCCCACCCTTGGGTGGTGGGGTGGCTAATTTCTTAAACCGCAAAGTGCGCAAAGTGAATTCACGCATAGTTCGCAAAGGTTAATATTAGGAACAGCTCTTATTGTGTCCTTTGTGATATTCCTTAGTGTCTTACCGTGCCCCCACCCTTGGGTGGTGGGGTGGTTGGTTTCTTAAACCGCAAAGTGCGCAAAGTGAATTCATGCAAAGATTAATATTAGGAACAGATCTTATTGTGTCCTTTGTGATATTTCTTAGTGTACCTCGTGGTTAATTTCTTAAACCGCAAAGTTCGCAAAGTGAATTCACGCAAAGTTCGCAAAGGTTTGTGTTTAACCATTGCAGGATGAATTGTGGCCTTTGTGATATTTCTTGGTGTACCTCGTGGTTAATTTCTTAAACCGCAAAGTGCGCAAAGTGAATTCACACAAAGAACGCAAAGGTTATAGATTAGGAACAGCTCTTATTGTGTCCTTTGTGATATTTCTTAGTGTCCTTAGTGGTTAATTTCATAAACCACAAAGTTCACAAAGGTTGCCACTAGGGACACAAAGGTTAATAATTAGGAATAAAGCTATTGCAGGCATTTCTTGTCCATTTCACACTAATTTTTAGGAAAGACATCCATAAAGCAATAAATCTTTAATTTTGCGGCCTTTATGAATCCAATAGACGAAATTAACAAGCGAAGGACCTTTGGGATTGTCTCCCACCCGGATGCTGGAAAAACCACTCTTACTGAAAAACTCCTCTTGTTTGGAGGAGCGATACAAGTAGCAGGAGCGGTAAAATCCAATAAAATCAAGAAACACGCCACTTCAGATTTTATGGAAATTGAGCGGCAAAGGGGTATCTCCGTAGCCACCTCTGTGATGGCTTTTCCCTATAGGGATCTTCAAATTAATATTTTGGATACCCCAGGTCACAAGGATTTTGCGGAGGATACCTTTAGAACACTCACTGCCGTGGACAGTGTCATTGTGGTCATAGACGTCGCCAAAGGGGTGGAAGAGCAAACTGAGAAGCTAGTAGAAGTTTGCAGGATGAGAAAAACGCCCATCATTGTTTTTATCAACAAATTAGATCGAGAGGGAAAAGACGCTTTTGACTTAATGGACGAGGTAGAGACAAAATTAAAACTTCGAGTTACGCCTCTTACCTGGCCAATCGGCATGGGAAAAGATTTTCAAGGAGTTTACAGTCTCTATGAGAAAAAATTTATCGGTTTTAGACCCCACGGCAAACAAGAAGGTGAAGATGTATTGGTCATCAAAGATGTCAAAGATCCACAGTTTATCTCCAAAATCGGAAACAGACCGCATCAACAATTGACAGAAGATTTAGAAACAATTCATGGAGTGTATCCTGATTTTAAACGTGAAGATTATTTGGATGGAAAAATCTGTCCTGTTTTTTATGGCTCTGCGGTTAATAATTTTGGGGTCAGAGAATTGTTGGATTGTTTTGTTGAAATAGCTCCAACTCCATTGCCTAGAGATACAGAAGAGAGAAGGGTTATTCCTACCGAAGAAAAGATGACTGGATTTGTTTTTAAGATTCACGCCAACATGGATCCAAAACATCGGGACAGAATTGCATTTTTTAGAATATGTTCCGGAAAATTTGAACGCAACACACCCTACTTTCATGTCAGGTTGGCTCGTCAATTAAAATTTTCAAATCCCACTTCATTTATGGCCGCTCGAAAAGAAGTGGTGGATGAAGCATTTCCGGGAGATGTCGTAGGACTTTATGACAGCGGTAATTTTAAAATTGGGGATGCTTTGACCGAGGGTGAGAACTTACATTTTAAAGGAATCCCAAGATTTTCACCTGAAATATTTCGCTACGTCAACAATGCAGATCCCAGTAAATTTAAACAGTTTGCGAAAGGACTGGATCAGCTAATGGATGAAGGTGTCGCACAACTTTTTATAAAAGAAGACAGTGGACGAAAAATAATCGGTGTAGTAGGTTCTCTTCAATTTGATGTGATCCAATATCGTCTAGAACACGAATACAACGCCGCTTGTTCTTATGATCCTGTGACTTTACACAAAGCACTTTGGGTGGAATGCAATGATCCAAAAGTATTGACTGAATTTATGGCAAGAAGAAAAAAAGATCTCGCCAAAGACAAAGATGGAAAATTGGTTTTTCTAGCCGAGTCTGCCTGGACTTTAAGATTGGCTCAAGAAAATTTTCCGGAAGTACGGTTTCACACCAGCAGTGAATTTTAAAACTAAAAGTCAGCATGCGAAAAGGTAAATTGATTGCATTCGAAGGAATAGATGGGTCTGGAAAATCCACGCAGGCTGTATTGCTTCACAAACATCTTTCTGATAAAGGCTATAAAGTATACCAAACTTGTGAACCTACTTACAACGAGATTGGTAAGTTGATCAGAGATTGTTTTACAGGACAAAAATCTTTGGATCATCGCACCATTGCAGGATTGTTTGTGGCTGATCGCCTGGATCATATTCTCAATGAATCGTATGGCATGTTGTATCAAATTGAACATGGCAACACCGTAATTTGCGATCGATACTATCTTTCGTCTTTGGCTTATCAAGGAACACACATGTCCATGGATTGGGTGATGAAAGCCAACAGCCTTGCCATGGAATTGCTAAAACCAGATCTTCACATTTTTATTGACATTGATCCTGAAATTGCAATTGAACGAATTTCAAAAAATAGACCAAATACTGAACTTTATGAAACGCTTGACAATTTGATTCAGGTCAGAAATAAATATATGCAAGCCATCAATCTATTAAATAATTCTGAAAATATTGTCGTTCTAATTGGCGATCAAACTGAAGAAGAAATCCATCAACAGGTATTGAACATTTTAGAAAAAAACGAAATTATTTAGTTTTTCATTTTTGTTTCTAAAATTTAGCTTCAATTTTAAATTTGATATTAAATGGAATACCCGGAGTAAAGTGAATCTCTTCTACGGATTGTGCTTCATTCTTTAATCTAGATTCCGTAGTAAACTGCGCTTCATTCCATTTTGCATTCAATAAGTTCTCTGCAATTATTCCGAACTGAAGATTTCTAAAACTATAATTAATATTTGCATCAAGAAGAGTGTATCCTATTGCTGTTAAACTATAGTCCTCGTTGGCAGGTCTGTCACCCAAGTGTCTATAGCGAATTCCTCCAGAGAATTGCTTAAAATTAAGCAGACTAATTCCACCAGATGAACACCACTTCGCTGCCAGAGGAACAAAATTTGCTCCTTCAGGACCATCCGTAGATTTAGCAATCGTATATGAAAGATCAATATCTAAAGCAATATATTTCCATAACTGGGAACGAAATCCAGCTTCAAGACCAGTTCGTTTTGTATGTCCGCTAGATTCCACAACGGCTTCATCACCAACGTACACCAATTCATCTTCCAGATCAATGTACCAAACACCCATGTGAATTAATAAATTATCAAGTGGCCGAAGTTGCATTCCCAAATCAAGATTTGTACTTTGAGTGAGTACATTTGAATTCTCGTTTTGGTTAATCAATCTTGTATCATTGGAGTGAAAACCCAATCCGCTATTAAAATAGATTTGTAAATCCCTACTTACATTATAATTTAGGTTGAATTTTGGTGAAGCTTTAAATTCAGAGTGTGAGCTTTTATTATCAGAAAGTCTTAATATATCTTCATACGCAATATTAAATAAATCAAATCTACTTTGTACATTCAATTCCCATTTAGCTTTCGTCCAATAAATTTTTACAACTCCATAGAAATCAGTTTCACTTAAATTTCCAAAAGCCTTCCTTTCCAATATATCAGTTCTATTTTTAGTGTGGGATAATTCGCTAGCTCTTACTAAATCTGTTCTGTTACCAAGACTAAAACTATAATCCAAACCAGCCAAGTTGTTTTGATACGTAGCTTCCACTCCCAATATTTTTCTTTTTTCTTTTTGTTTTATTTGATCCCCGTTGACACTGTCATTTAGGAAAAAAGTAAAATTAGAATACAGTTCGAAATTATAGTCAGATACAAAAGCGGCGATTTTAAAATTCTCATGCGCACGGCCTGCATAATAATACTCCAACATCAAGTTCTTGCGATCAGTCTGACCGCCTTCATTGGAATCGATGGCTCCAAATCTACCCAATCTACCAGATTCTACTTCTCTGGTTGGTATTTGTCCTGAAGCATTCCATTTGGTGTCAAAATAAGTGCCGGTAAATTTGAGTCCGCTTTTTTCATTTAGTTGATACTGATACTTTAACAGCCCATTGAATTTTACAAAATCTTGAGGACTTTCAAAATATCCATCGGAAGTCAAATATTCAGCTGCTATATATGAACTTGATTTTTGATTATTGATTAACTTTAATAAAGTGGCAATTCGATTAAACTGAAATTTTCCAGTTTCAAAAATGATGGAATTTTGACTAATCCTTTCCTTTAATTTAAAATCAATAGATCCTGCTGTCGCGAAATTTCCTTTAGAAGCATTGTAAGATCCTTTTTGGAAATTGGTACTCTGGACAGTCTCCGGAATAACAAAATGCAAATCAGCATATCCTTGCCCGTGGGCATGAGAAACCATATTTACGGGTAAGAGTTGATCCACCATGATATTTACATCCGTACCATGATCGATGTCAAAACCTCGTAAAAACATTTGTTCTGCCTTTCCTCCACCAGCATGCTGGGCAATAAATAATCCCGGAACTTTCCTCAATAATTCTTGCGTGTTTTGAACCGGATTAAAGTTGAGATCGATTTTTTGTAAGTTATTGTTTAAAGGTTCTGACACATCCACCTGATTTAATTGTATATATGTTGATTCTAAAATTACAGTTACTTTCTCAGTATTTGCATCATCATATTGGATGGTGTCGGTTTTATATCCAAGATAAGAGAATTGAAACTGATCATCATCTTTAGCATTTGGATCTGAAAAATTTCCAAATGCATCTGAGTGAATATGGCCTGAAGTTCTCAAATTAAGGATAATCACATCCTGGATAGGCAGTTGATCTGAATCCAAAATTCGACCTGAAAATTGGGCCAATGAAATATAATTTACAAATACAATAAATACAACGATTAGGCAATAAATCTTATTCATTTTACAATGCTTTTAGCTCATTTTTAATTTCATAAAACTCGGGATTCTTAGAATTTGTGGCCATTGCCTTTTCAATGGCAAATTCTGCTTTTTCTTTATCTTTTGACAAGGCATAAATCTTAGCCAAAAGGAGATTAATATCAATGTTATTAGGTCTCATTTCTAGATCCTTTTTGATATACTCCATAGCTTTGGTAGGATCTGAATAAAAATTTAAAAATAATTCAGAGTACTCAAGACTCATATTATGTCCATGGGCAATATCGTCATTTAGCATTTCTTTTATAACCAGGAGTATGCTGTCTAATTCTTTTTGACGATTTTGAATTTTATAAATTTCAGCAAGATTTACACAAAAAGAAACTTCCGGAATTATCTGACAAGCTTCAATTAATCTACGTTCTGCTTCTTCGTAGTTTTTTTCCTTCATATTGATTTCCGCCAATGCTCCTATGGCAAAAGGATAGTCTTCGCGCTCGGTTAAAATTTGATTCAAAATAGATTCAGCTTCTCTCACTTTATCATAACGGAAACAAAGTTGAGCAAGCTGAAGTGCAGCCCATGATTTTTCTTCACTGCCAGGGCTTCCAGCTTCCACCGCCATTTTCATAGCTTCGATGGATTCATCAATCATACCATGAATTTCTCTTAAGTAAGATATTCTTGAATAAGATCGAAGATCAGGACGAATGCTCACCATTTTATCAGCATATTCTACGGCTGCGTCGTAATTACCAAGTTCAACATACGCATCAACCAAAGATCCATAGATTTGGGCATTGTGTGGGTTTAACTCGACCGCTTTTTGAGCAGTAACAAGCGCATTTTTGAAATCATGCAAGGACAATTGTACGCTTGCTTTAAAACTTAAGGCCAAGAACTGATCGTCTTTTTTCAATGTTTTATTATTTAAAACTGATTCCGTCATTGCTAAAGCAGCAGGATAATAATGACCATGTTCCCCTGTAATTCTAGCTTCAGTAATATAAAGGTTGCACAATTGCAATTTTGCTTCTATATTCTCAGGATTTTGCTTCAATTTATATTTTAAATCTGCATATTTGTTTCTAGTTTCTGACCATTCTACGGAATATTGAAGCTTTTCTGATCGATCCAATAATTCCGGAATTTCTACTACTTTGGTTTGATCCTGTTGGCAAGCTGAAAAATAAAAGAGTACTGATAATAATAATAAATATCTCATAAAATTGATTTTTAAAGGTTTGAAAAATAATATGTCCTTACCTTAGTAAAATGTAAGGACATATTATCTTTAATGGAATTTACATTTCTAAAATTCGTTATTGAAGTTTAAAATTTAAATCTTAATAACTTTGGTATAAGCTGCAATTCGACCATCCAAAGAAGTGGCAGTTGCAAAATAAATACCAGCAGGTATATTGCTTAAGTCCACTGTAAATTGGCTATCACCAATACCAAAACTCTGATTGTTTAATTCCATGATGGTTTTTCCATCTTGAGAATTAAGCGTCAATTTAACTTTGGTATCCACGATAGAATTTATTCTGAAAGTTGTATTGGAAGATACCGGATTTGGAAAATTTACCAAAGAAACTTTTGGTCTTTCTAAACCGATAATGCCACCGCCAGGATTTTGCAATCCACTGATCAACTTACCTCCGCATTCACCATCACCAGACCAAGGCTCAGCAACGTATGGAAAACTAGTTCCAAAATCTGCATCGTTTTCCTCAACACCTGTTGTATAAGTTAACACATTGATTAAGTTTGGTGTCACTGGATTAGGTCCACCTGCAGTATAATCATCATACCATAAACCAATCGCAGCCAAAACCACTCCGGCAACGGCTTGTAATTCAATTCTGGTTACATCATCTTCTAATCTTCTACCATTTGGGAATCCATCCATGTTTGGAATAAATTCAATATTGGTATTTGCAAATTGCGGATCTGTTAATCCTAAAACTGCTGCTTGAATCAAACCCAAGGAACTAAATTTTGGATCATTTCTTGGAGTCACTGGGACCGCCATATTTAATCTTAACATATCTCCACCGTTTGGTAGAAAATTATTAATAAATGGTTTTCCTGCGGCCAATGGATTGCCATTTTTTCCGGTTGCCAATTGGTATGGGGGAACATTGGGTACACCAGTGTGAAATGCAGGCCATAAGTCTACGGAGCGTGCTTTCCCAGGACCAGGCAATAACAAGGTTCCGAAAATAGCATCGTCCAATGCAGTACCATTCAATGCAGGATTTCCTTTTAAACCGTATAGTCCGTCTTTTCCATAACCAAAATCAAATCCTTGCAAGGAAGCGGTTTGAATTCTCAATTTAGACATGGCAGGAACCGCTGTTCCAAAAAGTCTATCGTCCATGTACAAAGCTAGTTCCGGGTTAAAAAAGAAACCATCCAACAAGGTGTCGGCGATTTCTTGGTATGGAGTTAGGCCATTCCAATAATCTTTAAATCCAATTGGAATGACAGCTTCATTGGTCAAAGGCATACCCAATCTTGAAACTTGAACAAAATCTCCGCTAAATGATTCTGACCCTGCGCTTAAAGTACGGATTTGAGGTCTGCTGGCAGAAGCCCAAACACCAATGACGTAGTTTGGATCCAGGATGTTGGTTGGAGCACCTACTCCTTCTTTTCTTAAAGCAAAAATCGGAATTTGAAGAGCAATGGTACTGACATTTAAACATGCAATTCCATCTCTAGGCTTTCCATTTTGACGAGGAAGATTGCCAAGGTCAAAAACTCCTCCCAAATCGACAAAAAATGGATCATCGCTTGGACCACAAAAAACTTTCATACCATTGTTGGTTGTCTGGATTGCACCCGACATCAAACTCGCATAATTGGTATTAAGTCCGGCTCCACCACTGATGGATCGAGCACCAATGTTGTTGGGAGGAACAATACCCTCTGTAATCACTGTGGTAAAACTCAATCCACCATCCCTACTTACCTCCAATCGGTAGGTGGTCTTTAAGTTTTGCTTGCCAAGTCTAACGTTGAAGAAGGTGGTTGGATCTTCATTCATCTGACTAAATGTAAAACGGTAGGTAATTTCATCTCCAGGTTTGGAGGCATCGTTGTCAATGTGAATTTCATACCGGATGTTGGTGCCAAAACTGTAATAATTCGGTCCACCATGCGGCAATTGCAATGGCACATAAGTCGCAATAATGGTAATAAAATCAGGATTGTCAGGACTCCTGAAGGCATAAAGATCGACATTGTCGGCAAGAGGATCATTGGCAATTAATGGTGCCTCTCGATGACTCGAAGCTTGAAGGCCCGTAAAGGCTAATACATAAAAAGCTAAAAGGAAAATTTTCTGTAACATAATAATGTGTTTTCTTTAGTTACGTACTGAACTCAAGTTTGGATTTGTTTAAAGTTAAAATTCTAAAAATCTTTTACCTTCGCACTGTATTACTAGGATGAAAAACCAAAAAGAAGTCGTACTTAATCAATTCTTAGCGCTTAGGGAATCCAATCCCGAAAAGGCTTTAAAGTTATTAATGGACACTTATGGTGATGCTATGAATGGTATAGTGGGCAAAATTCTAGTTCATGAAGAACTAATAGAAGATGCTTTACAAATTGGATTTACTAAAGTTTGGAAAAATTTAGAAGAGTACAGTCCTGATAAAAGCTCCATATTCACTTGGCTCCTGAGCATTTTTAGAAATACAGCCATTGACATTTTGCGAAAAGAAAACAACCGCAAAATCCAATCCATCGATTCCAGCGTATATGATAGTATAGATTATAGCGTTCAATCCAATATTAGTGATAGCGGTTTGATGCAAAAGGTAAACTCATTGGATACGAAATACAAAGATTTGATTGAACTTATATATCTACAAGGTTATACCCAGCAAGAAGTTTCTGACGAATTTAAAATTCCACTCGGTACTATAAAAACTAGAATCAGTACCGCCATTAAATTATTAAGAAGCGCGCTTAATCTTCTAATTATATTCATTCTAGCTCGTTAATTGTGAAAGAATCGCTCGACATAAAAAAATACATTGAATCAGGAATCCTGGAAGAATATGCTTTGGGCCTCACAAGCCATGAGCAAAATATAGAAATTTTAGAAAATTTAAAAAAATATCCTGAACTCCGCCAAGAATTGTCTCAAATAGAAGATTCTTTGGAAGCATATTCTAATATGTATGCTAAACCCATGTCTCCTGAACTTAAATCTAAAATATTAGATAATATTTTTTCCATAAAAGCTAAAATTCCAACTCAAAATTCCTGGATGAATAAACTTCCATATTTGTTGGCTACAGCAAGTTTTGCTTTATTGGGCGTATGGTTGTACAATGAAAATCGCAATCTCCAAGATCAATTAGATCAAAACATAAAGCAAAATCAAGAATTAAAATACCAGGCCAATCAAGATAGTCTGGCAATATTGGATTGCAATAATCAACTGAACTATTTTAAAAATTCTAATCTTCAAAGAATTATTTTAAAAGGGATGCCAAAATCTCCTGAATCCATCGCGATGGTTTATTATGATAGCGTCTCACAAAGATCAATATTAGATATAATTTCTCTTCCTCAGCCAAGTCCTGAAAAACAATACCAGCTTTGGGCAATTGTCTCAGGCAAACCAGTGGATCTTGGAGTATTCGATTTGAATGAGAAATCAAAAATGATTGAAATCAAATTTATTGATCGTCCACAAGCTTTTGCAATTACGCTTGAACCTAAAGGAGGACTTCCATCACCAACTATGGAACAGTTGTTTGTACTAGGTCAAATATAAATAGATTTATTTTTAGTTTCTTAACATAAGCAGGAATAAAACATTAAACTTCCATCATAGCATATTGGAATTAAGTTTTTTAATACTTGATTTTATTTGAAGACCAGATTTTATTAACTAAAAAAAATCCCTGAAAACAAATTGCTTTCAGAGATTTCTATTTTTTTACAAGATTTGTAATTACCTGGCCACTGTAAATTTTTTATTCACAATTCCGGAACTTGTCTTTATTTGCAAGTTATATTGACCAGACATTAGAATTTCAGTTCGTAAATTTTCTGAATATTTTCCTGCAGGTCTCCATCCACCGAATGGTTGAGTCAATACATTTTTACCATTTTCATCATACACTGAGACTTCCAATTGACTGTCTTCATTGATCCAAAGATCTACTTTTAATAAATCATCCACAGTGTTTGGATAAATTTTAACAACAAATCCTTTTGCTGCTTGAACTTTAATTAAAATGGTTTGGCTGTATGTATAGCTTCCATCCTGATCTACTTGTCTCAATTTATAATAATAAACCCCTGAGTTTGAAGGATACAATTGCAGGTAATAAAAAATGCATTTATACTTTAGCCAAATGCGTAGATTTAAAAAAAAACTGAGTCTAGCTTAGAGCAAGGACAATAAAATACCTTGGTGTTATCCAATAGAGCTATTTAAAACAAAAAGCCCTGAAAGCAATTTGCTTTCAGGGCTTTTATTTTTATTAGATATGACAATTATTATCTTGCCACAGTAAACTTCTTATTCACTATTCCTGAACTGGTTTTGATTTGCAGGTTGTAATGTCCTGAAGTCAAAAGATCAGTTCTCAAATTCTCCGTGTATGTACCTGCTGTTCTCCAACCACCAAATGGTTGTGTCAAAACATTTTTACCGTGCTCATCGTAAACTATCACTTCCAGATGGCTGTCTTCGTTAATCCAAAGATCCACTTTTAGTAAATCATCTACTGGGTTTGGATAAATTTCGACACCAAATCCTTTTGTTTTTTGAACACGTATGGAAATGGTTTTACTGTATTCATAACTTCCATTGATATCGACTTGTTTGATTCGGTAGTAATAGATACCAAATTTTACCACGTCCATATCATTGAAGTCATAATTATGTATGCTAGCCAAAGCATCTGGTGAAGCTCCTACTTGACCTATTTCCCTGAAACCAATCTCACTTTCATGTCTTCTCTCGACTACAAAGTGTGCATTATTAATTTCAACTCCTGTAGACCAATCAAGTTCAGTATAGTCTCCATTATAGCTTCCATTAAAGCCTAACCATTCCAAAGGAAGAACTCCGGCTACCAATCCGGCATCAATATATGGTAAAGCGTCCCCACCTAATAATCGATAAACGCGCGTAGTTCCAAATCCTTTAGCACCTGTTACGTCACTATCGATTAAATCAGATCCCACTTTTGGTGTTGTAAAGCCATATTGAGCCGGTGGCGTAAATTTGATAAAAAAGTCACCTTGTGCTATACCATCCAACATGTAAGTTCCATCACTTTTCGAAGTATCTAAACTCACCATGACACCATTAACGTCATAGGCCGATATCACCACTCCTTTTACTGGTTTCTCGGATATATCTTGGATTCCATTTACGTTGGCATCCAACCAAACTCGATCTCCAACAGTTGCTTTGTCCTGGAATCCAGCTCCAATATTAAGGATCATGTCACCACTAAAGACAGTCAATTTTCGAGTGGAGTTGATTCCATTTTCATGGCTGATATCGCTATCCTTTTCAGGGTTTCCACCATTGTAAGGTTCGGAAGCTGCCAAATGACCAGGACGCTCATATCTCACATAATACATTCCCGGTTTAACACAAGCAAACTTGTAATATCCATCATCGGAAGGTGTAGCTGGATTTACTGCTGTTCTTAGACTTGCTACGACTACATTTGTCATGGCATCCACAAGATAAACATTTAAGCCATTTATACCATTCTCGGATTGATCAAATATACCATCTTTATCGATATCTAAAAAGACCCTTCCGCCGATCATGACACATTTATACAATCCCAAATCCCAGGTTCTGTCATCTTCACCAGGACTCAAGTAGGTAGTTGCATTGGTTCTTGCTCCATTGCTTCCATCCACATCACTGTCTCGGATATCACTGCCTACGTTCGAACTTGTTTGATTCCACATTGAATGCCAATCGTATTTAGCATAATAATTACCTGGCATTATGAATTCAAACAGATAAAATCCACTTGCGTCGGTCGTAGTCGTTTTAACAGGTAAGCCAGTATCCGCATCGTACAAGGTCACAAGAACATCCTTGATTCCTTCCTCTCCTAATTCCTGAATTCCGTTTGCATTTCGATCATGCCATACAAAATCTCCATATTTTGCAAGTTCAACCAATCCAGCATCCCAGGTACTGTCTCTTTCTCCCCACTGTAAAAAAGTACAAGCAGTAATACCGGCAGCATTCGGATCGCTGTCTTTTGCATCATTGCCACCTCTATCTTTAAACGTAAAGGCACAATTTGGCATATTGATAGGAGTTGGATCAAATCTCAGGAAGTAATTGTCAGACAATAAGAAGTCAAACTCATACTTACCATTGGCATCGGTAGTATCTTTCTTTACAATACTGCCATCTGCACACTTGTACAGGTACACATGTACACCGGGTACACCCGGCTCACCTGCATCCTGAACACCATCTCCATCCAGATCCTTCCACACAAAATCTCCAATCCAAGCAGTAACGACTACCTTTTCTGGGTCATGATCATCGGAATCCTCATTCACGGATTGGCCATTACCATCAATTACATCATCCCATGGATCATCATCATGAACTGCGCGTTCCCAAGCATCGTTCGTATTTGGTTTACTGTCTGCATCATCATTATCTCTTATGAGGTTAAATGTATCTCTCATCGTCCTGATCTCTGCATAGTTTTCCCAATCTGAAAGAGTAGGGTTGGCAGAAACTATCACTTTCAATTTCAAATGCAATTGTACACTGTCTTCCGGATACAATCTGGTACCATATGAATATTCCAATCTGGTTCCGTTTACACTCCAACCTGCATTTATAGCTGGTAGGAATTGGAAGCCTGCTGGAATATAATCATTCACACCGATAGAAGATGAAACAACATTTCCCTGATTGTGGAGACTAATAATAAAGTCCACTGTGTCCCCTGGAATATAATATGGTTTTTTGCCAGGTATCCATTTGCGTAAAGCTAAATCCAACACTGGAGGATCCGCAGGATCATGATCATCTTCATCGATTGGTGGATTATCATCTATTTCATCATCTTTTACAGTACCATCATTGTTAGGATCTTTGTCAGGATCACTATCAATATCCTCTTTTGGAATACCTAGAGAATCTGTTACTGTAAATATTTCTGCAAAGTTTTTCCAAGCAGATCTATTTGCAAGCGTAGGTTTTACTTTAAGATTAATGGTCACTTTCGCACTGTCCCCAGGAATTACTTTCGGAGCATAAATTGTAGTCGCAATTCTGGTCACTGGATTATAAACCCATGTTGGATTACTAGCCACATCAAAATCATAACCAGGAGCAAGATAGTCAGCAATCTCAAAATTGCTGGCACTTACACTTCCTTGATTGAAAACTGTAAGCTCAAAAGGAACTACCTGCTCATATTTTATTGGTAATGTTCCCTTATAAGTTTTTCTAAGGGCTACATCAAAAATTGGAATACCTGCAGGGTCGTGATCGTCTTCTTCTCCACCTTTATTGATACTGGAGATATTGTCATCAGCTGCATCTCCTGGTTTGACTGCTAATTCAGCAGAACCATTTGATCCCGGACGACTATCTACATCAAATGTATTTACATTATTCCCCAATGAATCTTGTACATCTGTAATTTCGGCATAATTAATCCAATTTCTGTAACCACCAGCAGTATTCTCAAGTTTTAATGTGATGTTGATGTCAAATGAATCTGCAGATTGCAAAATACCACTATAGGTGTACTCTGCTCCCTGTCCATTTACTGACCAACCCGGACTTGCAACAAATGAATATCCAACCGGTATATAATCTTGAATCCTTACATTTTTCACAGATTCATTTCCTTGATTGTATACCCGCAATCTGAACACTATATTTTGTCCATAACTATAAGGTTGAGGTGTAACAACAGTTTTCTTTAATGCCAAATCATACAATTTAACATATTCCGGATCATTGTCATCCTCATCTCCTGCGGCATTCGTATCTCCTATGATACCATTTCCTGCACCATTCAGAATGTCATCGCTTCCAGGGAAATTCCCACCTTCACTATCCGGAATCGCTGATCCTCCTGGATCATTATTAAATACTGCATCCGGATTAGAGTCAATGTCATTGATTCCCACTTCATCTGCAACAGGATTGTCGGCACTGATCTCTATTTCTACGGTCCATGCATGTTTTCCAGTTGCTGGTTGTGAGGTAAGTACCAAATTGTACATATCCATTTCACCAGGCTTAATGGTATCTGTTACTGGTACAACATAAGTAGCTATTCTGGTTAAGCTATTGTAACTCCATCCTGCATTTGGTCCCGCTGTAAAAGCAAATCCCGCAGGCACAAGAACACTTAATGTGTATCCAGCACTGTTGATATTACCCTGATTCTTAACCTTGATTGGGAAATTGATCAACTCGCCATAACTGCTTACATTATCTACACTGTTTTCAATGATCGTGGCAAGGTCAAAAACCCATGGTCCTGCAGGATCGTGATCGTCCTGTGAGCCAAGTCCACTATCAGATGTACTTGCTATATCATCATCTCCTGGTTTACCAGGGATAATATTTTGTTCATTTGTTGTATTTGATCCAGGGTCACTGTCCACATCATCTCCAGGCACTCCGTTTAGATCATTTGCTCCTGCAATTTCTGCATAGTTTGCCCATGATTTCAACGATGGAACTGCTACCATGTTAAAGGTCAAATTCAATGTTATCGTTCTACTGCCACCTGGTTGGATGGTATCTGTTATGGTCTTGCTGACTGTCGGGAATGCTCCAGTCCAGCCATTGTTTGGTGAGAAACTATATCCTTCAGGTATATAATCTTTTACCTGAATGTCCTTAGCAGTCACATTACCCTGATTAAACACTGTAATTTCAAAAGTATGTGTCTGACCATAGGTGTATGGTCCTGTAGCAGGAGTTACTAATTTCTTAATCAATGCAAGGTCGAAAATACTTATGATCGCAGGATCATGATCATCCTCATCTACAGGAGGGGCCTTCGTTACTTCATCGTCAGTCGGACCACCTGGTTCTCCACCATCATCGTTGGTTGGATCATCATCAGGATCACTGTCAAAATCATTACCCGATACTCCTAATGAATCTTGAGCAGATTTAATTTCTGCAAAATTTGTGTAAGCATCAGAAGAAGATGCATTTGCTATTAATCTTAAACGGATAGTTACATCGATACTCTGTCCAGGCGTTAGAGGCCCCGCTATTGTTCTGGTTGCTTGTCTATTTCCAGCTGAGTAAGTCCATCCGGCATTTACACCGCCTGCTATAAACTGATACCCTGCAGGGACATAATCCACCACTGAAATATTCTTAGCGGTTAAATTTCCTTGATTAAAAACGGTTATTTTAAAATCAATATCCTGTCCGTATGTATATGGTCCGCCAGTGACTACTGTTTTACGTAGTGCAAGGTCAAAAATATTGACACCTGCCGGATCATGATCATCCTGATCACCTGCTTTGGTGATATCTGTGATATTATTATCATTTGGACTTCCTGGTGTAACAGCTGTCTCCCCAGGGGTATTTCCATTTGGATCACTATCTACATCTTGAGCGGAAACATCAGTTCCATTAACTGATTGCATACTTTTAATCTCACTATAATTTATCCAATTGGTGTACCCACCTGAAGTTCCTGCTAATCTTAATTTCAAGATAACTTCAAAATTATCTCCCGGATTTAATTGAGGAGCATGTGTGTGCGTCACCAATGGATGTGAACCACTCCATATACCTGCATTGTCTCCGGCATTGTATGTATAACCAATAGGAATATAATCATTGACTACTACATTTTTTACAGGTAGAGTTCCCTGATTGTATACCGTAATTTTAAAATCAACCACTTGACCAACACTATATGGCCCAGCTGTTGATGTCACTTTTATCAAAGCAAGATCATACACATTAATCATAGCTGGATCATGATCATCTTCATCGATCGTACCATCATCATCTATTAAATTATCAGAAGGCCCTCCAGGTTCTCCTCCAATATCATTAATTGGATTATCATCAGGATTACTGTCAATGTCTCCTCTAGTAGCCCCTAAACTATCTTGTGCAGATTTAATCTCACTAAAGTTTATGTAAGCAGTACTACTTCCTGGATTTGCAATCGTTCTTAGACGAATAGTGATATCTAAACTATCACCAGGTTTTAATGGACCCGCCACAATTCTAGATGCCTGTGACAATCCCGCAGAATAGCTCCACGCAACATTCACACCTCCTGCAATAAATTGAAATCCTGTTGGAACATAATCTACGACATTGATATTTTGTGCTGTAACGTTCCCTTGATTAAATATTCTAATATTAAAATCAATGTCTTGTCCATATCCATATGGAGCAGGTGTAATAACAGTTTTTCTTAACGCAAGGTCAAAAATTTCTCCGAACATTATTCCAGGTCCTGCAGGATCGTGATCATCCTCTTCTCCTCCTTTATTAGTGCTGGAAATGTTATTATCATTGATTCTTCCCGGCAATACTGCTCTTTCCAATGGTCCATCACTGCCTACTTGACTATCAATGTCATCATTAGACCTATCAACATTGTTCAAATCTTTGCTTGAGACAATCTCTGAATAATTGATCCATTTACGGAAACCACCAGAAGTATTTTCTAATGTGAGTACAAGGTCAACAAAGGCACTATCACCTGGAACAATTGGTCCAGCTATCGTGTAATTAACATTTGGGTATGCTCCAACCCATCCCGGATTTAATCCTGCAGAAAAGGAGTAACCCGTTGGTATGTAATCTGCAATTTTAACATCCTTGGCTGTTTCATTACCTTGGTTATAAACCCATATTCTAAAAGTTAATGGATTATTGTATTCAATAGAACCAGACACAAAAACTTTCTTTAATGCTAGATCCCATATTTTAATAGCTGCTGGATCATTGTCATCCTCATCTTGTTGTGGATCATTTTTTCCATCCTCATTTATTTCATTATCATCGGCACCATCAATAACCACATCATTGTCATCATTAGGATCCATGTTGAATTTACTGTCAATGTCTTCGGTTTGTGTATTATTTTTATCATCTTTAGCCGTTTTTATTTCAGCCTCATTATACCATGCTCTGTTTAAAGGATTACTGCCTGGTTGAACCACTAAATTTATGGTAACATTGACGCTTGAACCTGGATTAATACTAGGAATGGTTGTTGTCGCCATCCCAATTCCATTGGTCCATATAGCGTTTCCTGGTCCAAATGTAAATCCAGAAGGAATATAATCCACCACAACAACATCACGGGCCTGGATACTACCCTGATTATAAACTGTGATGACAAATGGTACCACGCTTCCGTATTGGAATGGACCATTGGCTGTTGTTGTTTTCTTTAAAGCAAGGTCAAATACTTCAATACCTGCAGGATCATGGTCGTCTTCATCTTCATCAGGATTATTTTTCCCATCTTCTGTGATGACGTTATCATCCGGACTTCCAGGTTTAACCGCATTTTCTTTTATAGAATTAGAATATGGATTACTGTCGATATCCTCGTCTGAAACTTCATCTGTACCAATAAATGCCTTTTTAATTTCAGCAAAATTGATCCAGTCAAAACTTCCACCCGAACTTGCTACTATGCGCAAGGTCAAATCTATCGTTCTAGATGCACCAGGATTTAAAACACCTGGTAATGTTCCTTCCAATTCATTGGCGGAAACTATCGTCCAATTAGGATCTCCTCCTTCATATTTTAATCCAGCAGGTAAGTAATCAGCTACCTTGACATTCTCAACAGCAGTATTGCCTTGATTGAAAACAGTTATTCTAAATGTGATATTATCACCGTATTTATAAGATCCAGCAGGATTCAGTATAACTTTCCTTAGTGCTAAATCTATAATTTTTATATCGGCACAAACCGTATCCCGTTGATCAGGAATTCCATCATCATTTACATCAAGAGTCGTTCGATTAAATAATCCTTCTCCACTTTGCGGTACGTTTGGATTATTTGTCCCACAAGGCGTATAGATCTCGTCGCCCACACTTGCAGTTGCAACTAAATCAATTTTCACCTGTAATTTAACTTGGTATGTGTGTGTCGTTTGCTTTATAATATTTTGGTCATTTGCAAGATTCCACGGTCCAGATAAAGTTAATCCTATAGGTCCGGGATTGGCCGGATTGCCTGGTGCAGTTGAGGTATATTGAGCAGACAATACTTCAAAATCATTTTCTAATCCTGGTATGTCATTCAGAGTATATTTACCTGTAGCAAAACCACTATTGGTGACAGTTATAGTATACGTCACATCATAAGTATTTGGACCTTGTTTAACGACCACTGGACCAGACTTTACATGATTGATAATCGGCAATTCTCCACAAGCTTCATCCCGTTCATCATTAAAATCATTGGGTGTATCGAGTATGGACAAATTATATAAACCGTTTTCTGGAATATAATCTCCCGGTGTAACTTCGGCGCAAGGTTTGTAAGAGCCATCTCCTCCTGGAGGAGGCGTTCCTGCAAGATTTAAGGTAACAGAAACTGTTAAATTGTAAACATGGACTTCTACATCCGTTATGTTTTGATTCACTGCTAAATCATATCTGTTATTACCATCTGATGGCGGCACGATTGTACCTGGATTACCTGGATTTCCAACAGCATTGGTGCTATACTTTATGGCATTAACCACTACGTCTTTATCAAATGCCAATGAATCTTTTAAATTATATTTTCCAATTCCGGTACCAATATTGTCTACTGTGATTTTAAAAGCAACATCATAAGTATTCAAACCTGTTTGCGTGACACTTACAAATTCTTTGAAATGAGTTACGACTGCGCAACCAATTACTTGAACAGTATAAGTTGCAGTTGCAGTACAACCTGTCTGCTTATCCGTAACCGTCACAAAGTAATCGTTTGTTATCAAAACATTATTAATGGTTGCAGTTTGATTGGTTCCAAGACCTGCACTCCACTGATAAGTATATTCACTTGGTAATTTTGGACTTGGATTGGCCGTCAAGGTTACATTATCTCCTATACAATTCGGATTTGTTCCTGTGATATTTACAGTAGGGCCTCCTTCATTGATGATACTTGCAGCTAAAGTTCCTGTACATCCATTTTTATCTGTAACGGTAACGGTATAAGTTCCTCCGGCAAGACCTGTAGCAGTGGTTCCTGTTTGTTGTGGTGAGGTATTCCATAGATAAGAATATGGTGATTCCCCTCCAGTGGCTGTCACTGTGATAGAGCCATTTTTCTTATTACACTGTTCATTGGTTTTTCCAACCAAACTTGGTGTTGGGTTATTATTTACTTTCACTAAGACTTGGGCTGTATCCTTACAACCTTTGGAATCAGTCACAATGACTTGATAATTTTGATCAGCAGTTGGTGAAGCAACAGGGTTTTGGCAAGTTGTGCATGAAAGCCCGGTAGATGGACTCCATAAATAACTAAAAGTAGGTGTGCCCCCTGAAGTAATTGCCGTTAGACTGACTGAAAAGCCCTGGCAAATGACCGGATTCAATGGCGTAATGGTTACTTGAGGTTTAGGATTGACCAGTACCTCGACTGAATTGGATGCTGTACAACCATTGCCATCGGTTACCACAACCGTATAAGTCGTTGTTGAACCAGGACTAACCGTTACTGATGATGTTGTCATTCCTCCTGGTGACCAACTATAAGTGATGGGGGCTGTCCCTCCGGTTGCATTTGCTGTTAATGTAACTGATCCTCCTGCACAAATTGGGTTTGCTCCTGTAATATTTACAGTTGGGCCTCCTTCATTGATGATACTTGTGGAGAAAGTTCCAGTACATCCATTATTATCTGTAACAGTTACGGTATAAGTACCTGCGGCAAGACCTGTAGCAGTGTTGCCTGTTTGTTGTGGTGAAGTATTCCATAAATAAGAATATGGCGATACCCCCCCAGTGGCTGTCACTGTGATGGTACCATTTTTCTTACCACATTGTTCGTTGGTTTTTCCAACCAAACTTGGAGTTGGGTTATTATTTACTTTCACTAATACTTGAGCTGTATCCTTACAACCTTTGGAATCAGTCACAATGACTTGATAAATTTGATCAGCTGTCGGTGAAGCATCTGGATTTTGGCAAGTTGTGCATGAAAGTCCGGTAGATGGACTCCATAGATAACTATAACTAGGGGTGCCTCCTGAAGTAATCGCTGTTAAATTTACTTTTGCCCCCTGGCAGATGACCGGATTCAATGGTGTAATGGTTACTTGAGGTTTAGGATTGACCAGTACCTCGACTGAATTGGATGCTGTACAACCATTGCCATCAGTTACCACCACAGTATAAGTCGTTGTCGAACCTGGACTAACTGTAACTGCTGATGTAGTCATACCACTCGGTGACCAACTATAAGTGATGGGGGCTGTCCCTCCAGTTGCATTTGCTGTTAATGTAACTGATCCTCCAGCACAAATTGGGCTGGCTCCTGTTATATTTACAGAAGGTCCAGCTACGGTTCCAACAGTACCAGTGGCTGAACGAGAACAACCTGAAATGTCAGTCACAGTCACGGTATAACTGCCCGGAGACAAACCTGTGATGGTCTGGGTATTTCCTCCATTGGACCATGCATAAGAATATGGCGGTGCACCTCCAGTTGGATTTGCAGTTGCTTCACCAATTTTTTTACTACATATATCCGGTTTTGTAGTTACATTCACCTGAATATCATTAGGAGTTGCGTTTATCGTTATAGTATTGGTCCCCGTGCAACCATTTATATCAGTAATAGTTACAATGTAAGTGCTCGAAGGTGCTGATGGCGTTACTTGAATTGGGTTTCCACTCTGCCCGGTACTCCAGGTAAAAGTATAAGGTGTTGTTCCTCCACTACCAACAGCGGTTAAAATTACTTTTGTTCCTTCACAAACATTGTTCTTATCCGAACTCACTGTCACAGATGGACTCGGGACTGGACTAATGGTCACTTGAGAAGTAGCCGTACAACCAGTAGTTGTGTTGGTAACAGTTAAAGTATAAGTACCTGCTCCCACATTAATGCATCGAGTTGTCTCCAATGTACTCCAACTGTATGTAATATTTGCGGCAGGAGCTTGTTTTGCACAGATTTGCGTCGTGGTGGCCCCATTACACAATCCAGTGGCTCCTGTGATACTGCCATCTGGAAGATCGTTGACTGTTACAGTCACTTTTTTAGAACCAGAACAAGCATTTATTCCATTATCTCCGTTCTCAGTTGTCCTAACAATTAATGTATAGGTTGTGGTAGAAGTTGGATTCGCTGTAGGATTAGCACAAGTTGTACATGACAAACCAGTAGCTGGAGACCATAAATAAGATAGAGGAGCATTTCCCCCAGTAATGGTTGGACTTAACACCACACTTTTACCCTTGCAAATAGCCACATTGGGTAAACTTATTGAAGGTGTATCGCAAATTTTAAAAGTTTGGGTAAAGTTTGATTCACATCCCAAACTGTCTTTAATATTTACAGTGTAGTTAAACATACCTGCTGTAGACGGGCAAATAAGAGCGTTATAAGCTACCGAATTACCATTTGGATCTTTCCATTTGACATTATGTGATCCAATTAAACCACTTGGAATTGGACAATTAAATAATGTGTCTAATTTTATACAAGATCCCAGACATTTCTTTATACTATTATCACCCAGTTCAGCTTTTATTAAACAACAAAAATCAATTTGGTCAAACTTAAAATCGACAGAAATAAAGTTTGTGTTCATAAACAAAGATATTTTGTCGATATCACACCAATTGAACCCATTGGCCACAGTAAAATCAACCAATGCAAACTCTTCATCATAGTCACCAAATCCGGATCCTGGCATATTTCTGGAAATAGTACCTGTTTTTCCGGCACCATCTGTTATTGTCACAGTCATAGTAACGCCAGATTGATCTGCAAAATAATTATAAAGTCTAAATCCAGCGGAAGCATCTGGGACACCATTGGGGTCTAGGCAGTCACAGATTCCATCCCAATTTAATTGATCTGCTCCGGTTCCACCATATACCAATTCTGTATTGGATTCATTCCCTTCATCATTACTACTGCTGTAAAACCATTCATTAAAATAAGGGCTTGTTATATCCGACTCTTTCAACACATCGGCGCGGGAAGTGAGATCTCCTGACACGTACCAAATATTCATCGTACGCTTATTTCCAATTAAACCTCCTGCATTTAAGCCGGTAAAAGTTTTAGTTTGAAAATTGGGTCCACCTAAGATTGGAGACTTCACCATCACTGTTTGTTGTGTAGTACCATCTGGTTCATCAAAATTATCAATGATCCGACACTTGGTAAAAGTAGCTCCATCGTGCACTATCACCTTAACCTTATCTACTAAGGTAGTACAGCCAGACTTTGCCGCTGTAACAGTAACTACTTCAGTAACAGTAGGTGTGTAGCTCATAAATGTGCCAGCAGGACCTGTCGCCATTTTTAGCAATCCAGAAACAGATCCAGTCCAAGTAAATGTAATACCAGTAGGAGCTGTGTTTAGTTCTGCAAAAAGATCTACATTACCACCTTTACACACTTCCACAACACCTCCCGCAGAAAGAATTGTAGGACATGATTGAGCGTGAAGTCTTTGGAAACTTGATAACATTATCAAAAAAACCAAAGAAAAAGAGTAAGAAAGTAACTTTAAATAATTCATATGATTGTATACTTAGTTGATATAAATTTATAATTTATCAATTCCAAAACAGTGTTATCAATATTAAAATATATACAATAATCATACTTCATGATCATTGCAAAACATCATAATGATGACAGATTTATTTTGCTTCATTTATACAAATCAAAAGTGCGATTAGCTTGGATAAACAGATCACTCTTTTGATTCAAAATGAATCAAATTAAATCAATTAATAAATTTTTTTAGAAAATTAAACTAGGAAATCCACTACGGATTTAACAACATTCAATTTTCTCATTCATTCTTCTCAGGGATTAATATAAGCTTCTTTCAGAAGGATAGAAACTTACATAAATCCGGTGCAAAGTACTAAAATTAATTTTGGATTAATTCCAAGGAAAATCATATTTTTTTTAAAAATTATATAGTTCTTTGATAACAAGTATTACTAAATATATTTTTAATTAATATATACTCCAAAATTTAAGTCTCATTTTAGAAAATAGTCTAATACAAGCATTTAAAAAACAACAGCTTAGAAGCTAATAAATAAAAGAAAACCCTCATTTGCAAATTATATGATATTGATTATCTTTGCTATTATTTCATCTAACAATGCCAAATTTATGAAAGTAATCAGTCCAATTTTTTTATTAATTATGACTTTAACCAGCCTTTCATCCCAAAAAAAATCTGCTCAACCACCCCTCATTGATCGTGAAATATTCTTTGGCGATCCTGAAATCAGTGGAGCCCAGCTTTCCCCAAATGGAAAGTTCATGAGCTTTATTAAGCCCTTTAAAGGCACCCGGAACATTTGGATTAAAAAAGCCAACCAAGCTTTTGAGGCAGCGACACCCATCACTGCAGATACTAAAAGACCAATCGGGTCCTATTTCTGGTCCAGGGACAGCAAATACATCCTCTATGTTCAGGACAAGGGTGGCAATGAGAACTATCATGTCTACGCAGTCAATCCTGCTGAAAAACCAGCTGAAGGTGCTGAAGTGCCAGTCGCTCGTAATCTTACTGACCTGAAAAACGTAAGGGCTTATATTTATGCTGTTCCTAAATCCAATGCTGATTTGATGTACGTAGGTCTCAATGACCGCGATGCTTCCTGGCATGATCTGTATGAAATAAAAATCTCAACCGGAGAAAGAAAGTTGGTGAGACAAAATGACGATAGAATGGTAGCCTGGATTTTTGACCGTAAGGACAAATTACGTTTGACCATGAAATCCAATCCTGACGGTTCCACAGACTTGTTACGGGTAGATCCGAAAGGATTTACTAAAATATATTCTTGCGGTGTGCTCGAAAATTTTGCGCCCATCAATTTTCATGAGAACGGGCAACAAGTATATTTGGAAACCAATGTGGGCTCAGATTTAAGCCGTTTGTTATTGTTCAATATTAATACCAAAGCCGAAGTTTTGGTCGAATCGGATCCTGACAAAAAAGTTGATTTTGGTTCTGCGATGTTTTCTGAAGTGACCAATAAATTGATTTCCACCGAATATGAAGGTGACAAAAGGAGAACCTACTGGAAGGATGAGAAATTTGAAGCGGAATATAAATTACTTCAAAAGCAATTTAAAGGAATGGAAATTGGTTTTGACAGCAGGACTAAAGATGAGAATACCTGGTTGATATCTGTTTATTCTGATACTGATCCAGGCTCCAAATATTTGTACGAAAGAATATCTAAGAAAACTACTTTTCTATACCGACCAAGGCCCAAGATGCCTATCGCAGACTTATCTCCAATGACTTCAATTCGTTATAAATCTTCCGATGGATTAGAAATTCAAGCATATCTCACCTTACCTAAAGGCCTTCCGCAAAAAAATCTTCCTCTATTGGTGATTCCTCACGGAGGTCCTTGGGCCAGGGATAGTTGGGGATACAACTCCTACGCACAACTTTGGTCAAACAGAGGTTACGCGATACTGCAACCGAATTTTAGAAGTTCAACAGGGTTTGGTAAAAAATTTATAGATGCTGGAAACAAACAATGGGGTGATAAAATGCAAGATGACATCACCTGGGGAGTGCAACATTTGATTAAAAAAGGTATGGTGGATGCAAAAAGAGTCGGAATACTTGGTGGATCATATGGTGGTTATGCGACTCTTGCCGCCCTTACTTTTACGCCTGATATTTACACCTGTGGAGTTTCTATCGTTGGGCCTTCCAGTCTTCTAAGTTTGCTTGAATCCATTCCACCATATTGGGAAGCTGGTAGAAAAATATTTCATGAAAGAATGGGTGATCCTACCAACCCCGAAGGAGAAGCTCAATTGAGAAGACAATCTCCACTTTTTTCTGTGGATAAAATAAAAGTGCCATTGATGGTTGTACAAGGTGCCAACGACCCAAGGGTAAAAAAAGCAGAATCTGATCAAATTGTCATCGCCATGAGGGATAAAAATTTGGCGGTAGAATATATCTGTGCACCGGATGAAGGCCATGGTTTTGCAAGACCAGTCAATCAAATGGCCTATATCGCAGCGACTGAAAAATTCCTGGCCAAGCATTTAGGTGGCCGGGCACAAGAAGACATGACACCAGAAGTGGCGAAAAGACTTAAGGAAATCACGGTGGACATCGCAAGTGTGAAGCTTAATGTGAAAGAAGATTTATCTCAAGTTCAAAAAGCGGTTCCATCAAGAGAGTTAAAAGAAGGCACTTTTAGTTATGATGTTAAAATAGAAGCGGGAGGAAAAGTTATTGAATTTAGAGATGTGGTGGACATCACCGATGACAGCACCAAATGGCGGGTGAGCAGTTCGATGGAAACTCCAATGGGTAAGGTCTATGACGAAGGTTTATTTTCTAAGAAAAAATTAACCGCGATGGAAAGGGAATTAATCCAAGGTCCCATCGAAATGAAGTTAAAATATTCATCCAATTCGGTTGAAGGACAAATGACCATGAACGGAACCAACACACCCGTTAAAATTACTACCATGGATGAGTGTTTTGCAGATGGACCCGCACAGTTTGTTTTTATTGCAAGTTTGCCTTTGGATCCTGAATACAAAAGCGTCATCGTCAATACCGATTTAATGAAGATGAAAGAAAAGACGATGGTGGTCGAAGTGATCGGAAGTGAAATGGTCAAAGGAAAAGATTGTTATTTGGTCCAAATAAAACCTACCAATGGTGATGGCGGTGATACTAAATATTGGATATCAAAATCTGAAAACCCCATGTGTTTAAAATACAGATTGGTAAATCCCGATATGGGTGGAGCTGTAATCACAGGCATTAAGCAAGATTAAGAAAAAAGAAATTGTTTTGATAGAATCCGTCTGGTGGAAACACTGACGGATTTTTTATTCTATGATTAAACGCTTAAACAACCGCAGGATTCATCTTCGGTTAAATGGTCCAATTACTTGACCAAAGGATGTGGTTTTAAATTTCTAATCCAGACCAGGAAATATTTTTACCAATATTTGATTCACCAATGAACAATCGACTATATTTGTAGCAAATCTGATCGAGCATGCTTTTGGATACCAAAACCTCAATGCTCCCAAAGATTGACCGATTCCAGCCTTCTTTCTGTCAGGGCTACTTACTAGTGGTTCAAAGTTGGCAGTTTATTGCATTCCCTGTGCAATTTTATCAAAGCGCATTTTTATTTTTTATTCAACAATTAAACCTTTATTTATGGAAAAGAAAATTTTAATTGGCACCCTTGTCGGAACTGTTGTACAGTTTTGCTTGGGAGGCCTTGTCTTTGTCGTTCTACTCAAAGACATGATGGCAGAATGGATGACTGCCTTTCAGGGTTGTGCGCATGCCGAGCCACCTATGTTGCCGGTGGTACTTGCTCAACTGGTCATCAGCTTGCTACTTGCAATTCTTATGCACCGCAATGCCATCTCTACCTTCAAAGGTGGGGCGATGTTTGGATTGCTGTTTTTCCTTTTGATCTACATTTGGTTTGATCTCTGGATGTTTGCTTCCTTCACAGGCATGACGAGCAAATTAATGATGATTGATGCCATCAGCAATACGATCATTGGAACCATTACCGCTGGTTTTGTCGGATGGGTTTATGGAAAAATGGGATAATTGTTTCTATGTTTTTAAAGAATGTAGCGTATGGCTGCAGTTTTAGAAAAACCATTCGAATCGTAAATTATTAGTTTAAAGAGGGGTGAATATTCTATGTTTGCTCCTCTTTTATTTTTTAAGAAGATTCAACTGTTTTTTATTCACTCTATGGGGCCATTTACAAAAACGACTGCAATTTGTGTCTTTTTTATAGGCAGTTGACTGGGACTTTATGATTGTCTTTGACTAAGAACCTGTGCAAACAATTTATGCAAATGCTGTCTGCGCAGTATGGTGCAATTCCAATTCAATCGCTCTGGGAAAGAGAATGTTGTTTTCTAGGTGCACGTGAAGGTGGAGATCATTTTCAAATTCCTCCAATTTGGCAAATAATACCCGATAAGTATTGCAGGCATCTACAGGAGCTGTATAATGTTGGCTTAACTCACGAATACGATGCATCAATTCTCCTGCATGCTCGTGTTCCATTTCCATCATTTTAATGGGATTTTGGATAGGTCCAAATGGTGGTCTCTCAGCCATCAGATTTTTTTGCTTCAGTCCAACGAGCTGAGTAATATAGGGAAACAAAACCACTTCTTCTTTTCTCATGTGTGCCGTCAGTTCATTTTTTATTTCTGCGAACAGACTTGCAATCTCAATGACTTCGGGATGTTGGACCCCATGAACTTTGGATACCTTCTCAGCGTACTGCCCGATGAGATCCAAATTTTCATTGACATAGTGGTGGTGTATTCTCACAATATATTCAGAAAGTTGATCCAATTCCCATTCGTCAAAATTCTGTACTTTAATTTCCTTTTTTTTCAACGCATAGAGTTCTTCTATTAGTTTTTCAAAATTGCCATTAGCTTTTAAACAGGCTTCCTGCACACTTCTCTTCCCTCCGCAACAAAAATCGATCTGGTATTTTTTAAAAATATCTGCGGCTCTGTAATCATTGGTCACTATGTCGGCCACGCTCATGGTTTTATAATCCTTATTCATACTTTGTAAACTTTGCTGCAAAGTAATAGACTACTGTGTCCATTATTAATGACTGCGGTCAATTTGCCCTATGACAATCATCCTGACCGAAAGATCGCACAATTCAATCCAAAAGATTATAATTTCTCAAACCTGGCTTGAAAAAAACGCAAATATTTGGGTTCATACGTCATTTTCAATCCATTGATTCTCTTTCGTCTTTGAAAAACCAATGCTGCTGACTCAGCCACTACATCCATGTGGGCCTGGGTATAGACCCTTCTAGGAATGGTGAATCTCACCAGTTCAAGTTTTGGGTAATAATTTTGACCTTGTGCATTTCTACCTGCGGAAACAATTCCTCTCTCCATGGTCCTGACTCCTGAGTCAAGGTATATTTCGGCTGCAAGTGCCTGTGCCGGAAATTGATCCTGGGACAAATGCGGCAAGAATGCCATTGCGTCCACAAATATTCCATGTCCTCCAATTGGTCGTACAATGGGAATTCCGTATTGGCTCATTTTTTCTCCCAGATAGATTACTTGCCCAATGCGGGCCCGCTGATGATTGTCATCCACACTTTCTTTGATCCCCACAGCCATAGCTTCCATGTCTCGACCAGCCAGGCCACCGTAGGTGTGCAATCCCTCATAGACCACCACCAGATTGCGAGCCTCTTCAAATACCGTGGGGTCGTTGGTGGCCATAAAACCTCCGATATTGACCAAAGCATCTTTCTTTGCACTCATAGTTGCTCCATCGGTCAGATTACATATTTCGCGCACAATTTCCTGAATGGTTTTTTTTAAGTAGCCGGGTTCACGCTGTTGAATAAAATAGGCATTTTCGGCCACTCTGGTCATATCGTGGATAATCGAAATGCCATGCACCCGGGTATAGGTATGCAGTTCTTTGAGGTTTTGCATGCTAAAGGGCTGTCCACCTGCCATGTTGACATTGGAAGCCAAAGTCACGTATGCGATTTTAGACGCCCCATGCTTTTTGACCAATTCATCCAATTTTTGGAGATCGACATTTCCTTTGAAAGGGTGAAGGTTATTTGGATCGTGGGCTTCATCGATGATGATGTCTGCAAAAATTCCTCCCGCCAATTCCTGATGGACGCGTGTGGTTGTAAAGTACATGTTACCAGGTACATATTGACCTTTTTTAATCATTATTTGAGAAAGGATATTTTCTGCACCCCGACCCTGGTGGGTGGGGATCACATATTTGTATCCATAGTACTTATGGATGGCCGCCTCCAATTTAAAGTAACTTTCGCTTCCCGCATAGGCTTCATCGCCCAACATAAATGCGCTCCATTGCCGGTCAGACATGGCGTTGGTGCCACTATCTGTCAGAAGGTCGATGTAGACATCAGCAGATTTTAAAAGGAAAGTGTTGTAGCCTGCTTCCCGAATGGCTTTGAGTCTCTGCGCTCTGTTGGTGGTTTTAAGCAATTCCACCATTTTCATTTTGTAGGGCTCAGCCCAGCTTCTCTTTTTTTCTTGAGGAATCATACAAGTTCTTTTGAAGAATAGAATAGGATCTCTGTTTCCAAAGTTATTTCTGATTGAATTGATTGGCTGATCAGACAAGCTTTTTCAGATTTTTCGAGCAGACGTCTGGCTTTGTCGGCTTGGTTTTGATCTGAGATGGTCAACTGAGCCTTAAGATTTACACGGGTCATTTTATATTTGCCATCCGGTTTTTCCAAAACTCCGTTGGCACCGCATTGAAAGTCGATAAACCCAAATTTTGAAAATGAGGCTATTGCTAAAAATGTCGTCATAAAACAACTGACCACCGAAGCGGTAAACAGATGTTCGGGAGACCATATTTCAGCAACCCCTCCTTCAAATTGTGGTGGCGTTGCTACGGTGATGGATGACTGTAATTCGGGTGAACTGAGTGTGCCTATGTTGTCTTTATCCCATTTAATATTTATAGGATACTGATGTATTTCCATTGTCTTAAAGTTTTTTTAATCTCGTTGTAAAATGCCTCAAAAAAGGAGGTTCGTAAACTATTTGATATCCACTTGTATTGTCCCGCATTTTTAGAATGTAGTCAAATGCCTCCAGGACAAAATCAATATGACTCTGGGTGTATACTCTCCGAGGTATAGCCAGTCTGACCAGTTCCTGTGCAGCCGGTATCAATTGACCATTTGTATCGTACTTACCAAACATCATGCTCCCCACTTCCACGCATCTGATTCCCCCAATTTTATAAAGTTCACACACCAAAACTTGCCCTGGATATTCATCAATTGGAATATTTGGAAAAAGTCTGGCAGCATCAATGTATACCGCATGTCCACCGATAGGCCATACAACTGGTACACCCATTTCTTTTAGTTTTTCTCCCAAATAAGCTGTGCTGCGTATGCGGTAGTGCAAATAATCTTCGTCAAAAACTTCTTGGAGCCCTATGGCCATGGCTTCCATGTCTCTACCGGACAAACCGCCATAGGTGGTAAAACCTTCAGAAATGATGAGTTGATTGATACATTTTAAACTCAGTTCCTGGTCTTTCATACACAATAGGCCTCCCATATTGACCATTCCGTCCTTTTTTGCACTCATGATAAAAGCGTCTGCCAGGGACAACATTTCATGTGCAATATCTCTGTAAGATTTATGCTGATAACCTTCCTCTCTGTGATGAATAAAATAAGCATTCTCTGCTATTCTGCAGCCATCTAAAACCATCATTACCCCAAACCGATTACACAAAACTCTTACAGCCTTTGCATTCTCCATGCTGACGGGTTGCCCTCCGGAAGAGTTGTTGGTTACGGTTAAAATCACTGCTGCAACTTGTTTGTTGGCTTGATTTGCAAGTTGATATTCCAATTTACGCAGATCCATATTTCCTTTAAAAGGAATGAACAATGTTTGTTCTGTCAAATCATCCGGCATCAAATCCAATGCAGTGGCTCCTGTGTATTCGATATTGGCCCTGGTCGTGTCAAAATGTGTATTGCTTAAAAAAACTTTGTCAGGACCTCCTAAAATGCCGTAAAGTATTCGCTCAGCGGCCCTACCCTGATGCGTAGGTAAGACATAGGGCATTCCAGTTAAATCTTTTACCACCTGCTCTAATTTAAGCCAACTTCTTGCTCCAGCATAACTCTCATCTGCCATAATCATGCCGGCCCATTGCTTTTGGCTCATTGCTCCTGTGCCGGAGTCTGTTAGCAAATCAATGTAGACATCTTTTGAATCCAATAAAAAAGGATTGTTTCCTGCAATATGGAGGGCTTCTTTGCGGTGTGCAAGAGTGGTTCCTTTGATAGGTTCCACCATTTTAATTCGGAATGGCTCTGCCAGAGTTTTAAATATATATTCCATACTGCAAAAAAATTAGCTTTACTAATAAGATTCAAAATTAGCTCTATCTTATGGTAAATACCATGACATTGGGAAGTGCTATAAAATGATTATGGTCATTATCATTTGTTGACCCAATATTATTTCTTTACCTTATGTTAAATTGTTCATACCAAGAAGACATTAAAGCACCCACCCAACCAAGTAAACTTGGGGAGGGGCACGGCAGCACTCCAGTCCCAAAAACTTGGGGATGGAAACGGTAAGGCACAATGAATACTTATTTCATTAACAATAAAATTTTGTCCATTACAATACAATCCTAATTATGCCTCTCCCCTTTTAATACTTTAAATACATGCAATACTTGTGGAAAAATACAATCCATACTTTCTTTGACTGCTGCCGGGGAGCCCGGTAGTGCAAGGATCAAAGTTTGATCGATCAAACCTGCCATGGACCTGGAAAGCATCGCGTAGGGCATCCTATTTTGTCCATAAGCTCGAAGCGTTTCTTCTATGCCTGATATCCTTTTATGAAGCATGGGTTCGATGGCTTCCGGTGTGAAGTCTTTGGGTGAGAGTCCAGTACCTCCAGATAAAATAATCAAATTAATTTTATGAGAAACCGATTCTAAAATTTGATCCTGGATACTTTCTATGTGGTCGGGAACCACCTTTAAAGATAATTCTTTAAATCCAATTTTTTGCAAATATTCTTGAATGATGGGTCCTGATTTATCTTCTGAATTTCCTGCGGATACAGAATCAGAGCAAACAATAATCGATGCCGTTAATTGATCTGCTTCCAACGATTTAAGATCAGACTTACCACCTTTTTTCTCCAGCAATTTAATTTCTTTAATGCTCACATTTTTATCGATCGGCTTGAGCATATCGTAGATGGTTAGCGCAACCACCGAAGAGGCGTGCATGGCTTCCACCTCCACTCCAGTTTTGTAGATGGTTTTAATCTCCACTACAATTTTTATTTCCTTATCAATTAATTCAAAATCAATTTTGGTATACTCAATAGGTAAAGGATGACAATCAGGTATCATGTCACTTGTTTTTTTTGCTGCAAACAAACCAGCCGTTCTGGCCACTGACAAAACATCTCCCTTTGGGACCCGATGTTCTTTTATTGCTGTTATCGTTTCTTCTGAACCTACACAAACGATTGCCTGTGCTATTGCAATGCGCTGCGAAAATATTTTATGTGTGATGTCTACCATTCTATTTACTTTTAGTATTCTTAATTATTTTCCTTCCATTGTGAATTTTCATTCTCTAAAATTTCTTTACCCCAGATCGGTAGTTCTTGCTTAATTCTCTCCACCAACTCTGCACATGCATCAATAGCGGGCTTACGATGCTTAGATGAAGTAAACACAAATAAACAAATCTCTCCTGCATTCACTTTGCCCAAACTGTGATACACATGCATACAACTCAATGGATATTTTGAAAAAACATCTTCTCTAATGATCTGCATTTTTTCAAGTGCCATGTCTACATAAGCCGTGTATTCAATTTGAATGACCTTTCCAGCTTCCAATACATCTTCACGAACCTGCCCCAGAAAAATACTGTGTCCACCTATCTCTTTTTTACTGGAGTGTGACTGTATGGATTCAGCAATTTTCTGAGATGAAATCGCTCCTTCCACAAAAATATTTTTTATCTTATGATCATTCACCTTATTTAATTTTTAGAAACTGGAAACTCAAGGACTCCTCCTTTCATTGAAAAAATATTTTTACCGGGCCATTGACCTTTTATATCATTAACCACTTTCTGACTTCTGAATCCAGACTGACAATAGACAAATACATAATCGTATGTAAATAAATCTAATTTCTTAATGTTGAATTGAGAAAATGGCAAAGATGTAAAATTTAATTGGTCCACCATTGGAGTTTCACCTGGTTCTCTTACATCAAGCCATAATACGTTTACCAATTTATTTTCTGAAAATTCAAGAGCTTTGTTCCAATCCAACGAAACATCAGATTGACAAAAGGCAGAATAATCCATTTTTCCAAACTCGGTTTCATTTGCAGGAATTAATTTTTGAATATTCTGATCTGGTTCAATTTCCAGTATTTGTTGTCCATGCGTTTCGAAATCATAGATCATTAATTTATTGATTAACGCACCTTTCAAATTCAAAATTAACTTTAATATTTCTGCAGCTTGAAAGCTTCCAATCAATCCGGGTACCACACCCAATACTCCAGCCTCAGCACAATTGGGTATTTTATTTTCCGAAGAAATTTGTGGATAGATGTCTCTGTAATTGCATGATCTGCCACTTTCCAACGATACATTAAAACAAGCGATTTGTCCTTGCATTCTGTAGATGGATCCATACACCCATGGTTTGCCCAAAATAAAACAGGCATCGTTGACCAGGTATCTTGTTTCAAAATTATCAGAACCGTCCAAAACAAAATCAAAAGATGGAATAAGTTCGAATGCATTTTGCTGGTTGATAAAAAAAGGAAAATCCAAAATTTCCAAGTCCGAATACATGGATTTTAATTTTGTCGCGGCTACAATTGCTTTATTTTTTTGCAAATCCTCCATTCCAAACAATACCTGTCTGTTTAAATTGGATAAAGCAATTGAATCTCCGTCTACTATTCCCAACTTTCCAACACCGGCTGCAGCAAGATACAAGAGGGCTGGACAAGAAAGTCCGCCTGCACCGATGACCAATACTGAAGAAGCCTTCAATTTTAATTGGCCTTCTGATCCCACCTGTGGTAATATCTCTTGTCTGTTAAATCTATTCATGATCTTATCCTCCGGAAAATGGTGGCAGTAATGCCACTTCGTCTTCGTTTTTTAAAACAGTATTCTGGTTGATCAATTTTCGATTTACAGCGATTACAAAATCTATCTTTTGCAATTCAGGAAACTCATCATTCAACCATATTCTAAATTGATCGGTGTCTTGTTTCCCAATCAACTGTCTTTCCTTAAATCCGGTGATTTCTTCCAACATGCCAAAGCACATTAATCTGATGAGCGCTTGTTCCATGTTTCCAATAAATTTTGATAATCTTCTTTCGTATTTAAATTAAACAGCAGATTTGGATTTTTTTCTAATAGATCATCCATTTCCACCGTCCTATAATCACAAGTATAAATAAAATCTTTCATTTTAAGTTGAGCCTTTTTTATACTTTCTTGAATTATTGGCAAAAGTCTTCGGTGATAACATCCAAGCGAAGGATGAATTTTTGAATCTGATGCTGCGATGATGACATCACAATGGTCTTCAGTTCCCAATACTTTCAGGATGCATTCTGCATCGATCAAAGGCAGATCACAGGCCACTAAAAAAACATAAGTTTTAGTGGTAGACTTCATCGCGGTATAAAGTCCTCCCATCAGTCCTTGCCCGGGAATTAGATCAGGAATCACAGGATAGCCAAAAGATTGATATTTTTCTGAATGCCCAATAATGCTAATATCTGTATGAACAGAATTTAATACGTTCAATATTCTTTGCAAAATACTTTGACCATCCAACATCAGTAAAGCCTTGTCCTCTCCCATCCGACTACTTCTTCCACCCGCTGTTAAGAAAAAAGAAATTTCGTCCAAGTTCATGACAGGATTAAAAATTTGATAGATGCGATCAACAAAACAGTTGCTAAAAAATACCTCAAGACCTTGGTGTTAAAATAATTTGCAGCCAATTTAGATCCTAATATTCCGGCAACTAAAGTACAAGGTAAAAGAATATAAGTATCAGAACTCAGCTCTATTAAATTGGCTTGAGAACCCATAAGTCCTGCCAATGAATTTAAAAAAATAAACAATGCACTGACCGCTGAAGTTTCTTTGATATCTGTCCAACCCAGAAAAAGTAAGATGGGTGAGAGTATGATACCGCCGCCAATACCTATTAATCCGGATACAAATCCAATTACAGCTCCAATACATGCCACCAAAATAAAATTTTGAGAAATAGAATTTTCTGACTTGATTGTGCGATTACTTAGAAGTCTAAATATTGCAAATAGTAAAACGACGGCCAATATTCTCTTATACCACAATGGATCCAAGTCTATGCTTCCGCCTAAAAATGCCAAAGGCATTGAAAATATGACCAACTGCAAAAATAATTTAACTGGAAAAACGCACACTTTTCTAAAAGACCAAAAAGCAATTCCGGACACAAACATGTTTAATATAAGTGCAGTAGGCTTAATTTCTTCGGGCAGATAATTAAAAAGGGTCATTAAGGTCAGATAACTGCTAGCACCACCATGTCCTACTGAAGAATAAAGAAATGCAGCGAGCATCATCAGGACAAGCATGCTATAAAATACCCAGGCTTCCAAAGGTATTAAAATTTAAAAATTTCCACCATACTTCCGATGGGCAATTCAGTCATTTCTTCCTCCAAAAAAACAAAACAATTGGCCGAAGAAAAAGCCAACAAATTAAAAGATTCTTGTCCATCTAAAATATGAATTTCAGCTTGATCGATTTTTGCTTTTAAAAAATGACTCATTCCCTTTTTCTTTTTCCAGGGATGAGCAAGTGGAAAAACGCCATCTGACTTGAATACTTCTTCATGGCCCATCAGATATAGCAAAACGGGTTTTACAAATTGATGGAAACAAGAAAGTACAGAACCGGGATTACCCGGCAATCCAAAAATCCATTTTCCTTTCCAAATACCTACATACAGAGGCTTTCCAGGTTTTTGATTTACTTTGTAAAACAAGGTCTCCACACCCAATTCCTCCAACACTGGTTTCACAAAATCATATTCGCCCACAGAAACTCCACCGGTTAAAATGAGTACATCCTGTTTTTGTAAATTTTCTTGAATTCGATCTTTCAATAATTCACGATGATCGGTAATTTGTTCGTGGTGAATTTTATCAATTCCTAATAATTTCAAATACGAATATACGGTAGGCAAATTGGAATTATAAATTTGTCCAGGCGACAATGGAATACCCGGCGATTGCAGTTCGCTTCCAGTGATTAAAATTCCGACCGAAGGAATGTCATAAACCAGAACTTCTGAAATACCCACAGAAGCTATCAAACCGATGGTTCCGGGATACAAAATGCTTCCTTTTGGAACGATCAAATCACCTTTTTTGCATTGGCTTGCTTCTAGACGAACATTGGCACCTTTTGCAAATTCTTGCGGGTTAAATAATATGCGCTGATCATTTATGCGCACTTTCTCTTGTGGAATGACGGTGTTAGCGCCCTGAGGAATTGGAGCACCGGTAAAGATCCTAACAGCCTCTCCTTGTTTCAATTCAAGAGAATGAGAATCCCCTGCTGCCACCTGCCCCACCAAGGTATATTCTCCAAAACCATCTTGAAAAGCATATGCATAGCCGTCCATAGCAGAATTGTCGAAGGAAGGCACGTTGATTGGTGAATAAATATCTTCCGCCAAAACAGCCTTACAAACCTCCAAAAGGGGCAGTTTGATGGTAGCAGACCTCTTGAGCCTTTGTTGAATCAAATTTTTAGCTTAGGTCACCGATATCATTGGGGCAAAGTTAATGCGTGAAGTTATATGTTCAGTTTAAAATGAACAAGCATTGTATTTTTGCATTGTACAAAGGAACGATGCTGATAGATGCATATCATAGGATACACGATTACTTAAGGATCTCGCTTACAGACAAGTGCAATCTTAAATGCAGCTATTGCGATCCTGTGGATTCTGAAATTGAATCTTCTACGCAGTCACAATTTATGACTGTGGATGAGATAGATCATCTTGCGGGTATTTTCATTGGAGAAGGTGTTAAAAAAATAAGGTTGACCGGTGGAGAGCCTTTGGTTAGAAAAGACGCCAAAGAAATTATCAGGCGACTTTCAAAATATAAAGTGGAATTGGCCCTTAGCACAAATGCTATTTTGATTGATCAATTTTTGGATACTTTGCAATCAGCCGGAATAAGATCGATCAATGTGAGTTTGGACAGCTTGCAAAAAGAAAAGTTTGCACAAATTACAGGCAGAGATTATTTCGACAAGGTAAAAAGCAATATTGATCTACTGTTGGAAAATAGATTTCATGTCAAGGTCAATGTGGTAGTGATTAAAAATGTCAACCACGAAGAGATCCTTGATTTTATTAGATGGACAGAGGATGTACCGGTCCATATTCGTTTTATTGAATTTATGCCTTTCAGTGGTAATCATTGGGATCATGAAAAAGTTTTTACACACCGGGAAATATTGGATCTGATCCAAAAAGAATTTTCTGTGCAGAGGATTCCGACGGATCCTCACGATACCGCAAAGCCCTATTATATTTCAGGCCATAGAGGCACATTCGCGGTCATTAGCACGATGAGCGAACCATTTTGTCAAGGATGTAACAGGATCCGGTTAACTGCGGATGGTAAACTAAAAAACTGTTTATTTTCAAAAGGCGAAACCGACTTGCTAACTGCGTTGCGCAAGGGTGAAGACGTATTGCCTCTGATTAAATACTGCATTGCCGTTAAAAATGAAAGATTGGGAGGACAGTTTAGCAGCCTTGCAGAAGCGATCCCCAATGCGGACATGATTGACAATAGGAGCATGATCAAGATTGGAGGATAAGGAGTGTTTCTCATTTACCTTGTGGTAAAAAAAATAACCGCCCACCACCCAAGGGTGGGGGCACGGCAAGACACAAAGAAATTTACGCAAAGGACACAAAGAATATAGTACAGAAATAGTAAAATTTATTGTATTTAGATTCCAAACTTGTGTCCCTTGTGCTTGCCTTTGTGATCCTTGTGGTAAAAACTAACCACAAAGGACACAAAGAAATTTACACAAAGGACACAAAGAATAAATTGTATTCTTTGAATTATCCTACTTTACCTCTTTTTCCTTTACTTTGTTTAACATTAATCTCGCACCTATAAATGGTTGGGAGAAACTAAATTTATAAGGAATCTTATTTAGAGGACTGTGATTGAATAAGCCTCCCCATAGATATATATTTTTGTAAACTTGAAAGTCGGCACTTAATCCTAAGATTAAGCTGGTCACAGGTCTTTTAGTAGGACTATGATCTCCTGCAAAACTTAGATTACCTTGGCTTATACCAATCCTGGGATAGACCGCAGTTCCTTTTCCAAAAAATAGAGCGTAATCTACATAGGCTCCCAGTACTAAAAATGGATTTTTGAAATTTTCACCGGTAAGAATACAATACGAAAAATCCATACCTAGATGGGTTCTTTTGTAAACTTCCTTTCTTCCGGAAATATTGATAAAATGTTCATAAAGCGTGTAACTCTGATTTTCAGAATTGTAAAACTTCGGACTTGGTATGACTGTATAAAAAAGTCCAATGTCGTATTGTGCTCTGAGCTCAATGATGGACAACAAAGAAATAAATGTGATTTTTAATAGAACAGATAAACTGGGCATAACATTCATATTTTAAAATTAAATTTAATCTGTGGATAAGGTCGAAAAGGCCTAAATTTTATGGATGGAATATATTCCAACTGATAAATTAAGCCCTATGTCATACCATTTAGAAGGTCTCAATGAAAACATAGTGCCAAATGCCCAATAAGGCTGCCATTTGTTGGAAGACTGCAAGCTGGTAACATCAAAATTAGCAGTCATATTATTCAATCCAAAAGTGCTGATAATTTCAGGAGTTATGAGAATATTAAACCTCCTCGAGAACATCTTAATGTATTTACTACTGGTTAAAGAATTCACTTTGTAATTGTACTGGATGCTAAAACCATGACCTCTCACATCTTTATATCCAGGTTCAGGATAATAATTTGAAACATTGCGAAAAAAATAATCGTAGCATAGGTGTAAGTAATGATTTGATACGATACGCATTCCTAATTGGATACGATGGATTCCTTCATACAAAGAAAAAGCTGGACTTTTAGATTCAAAGTTTGCACTAGCAGAGTGACCGGAAAACCTGGGGGTATATGCAATTTCAAAACGATTATTCAGGCTGTATCCTTGTTTAGTTGGCTCCTGATCGGTCTCTAACTGGGCATAAGAATTAATGGATATTAAAAATGACAGAACTAAGAGTACAGATTTAAAAGCTTGATAATTTGCCATACTATATAAGGTTTAATAACTATATTTCCTACATAAGTTTATTTCCCGGAAAGTTCCAATTCAAATAATTCGCAACAAAATTAATAATAATAGCTTAATGTGTGCATTTCCAATAAATTTTAACTAAATTTTAAATACAAAAACAAAATCATAGCCACAAAGGTGCCCACCATTCAGGCGTGGTGGCACGGCAATACACAATGCCAATCGAAAAGGTTTATTGAAATTATTTATACAAGTTTCACTATTTCCTCCCAATTATCCAAAACCAAAATTTCTTAAGATAAGGTGCAAGGATTGGTGCTAAAATAGCTCACAAAAGGAATATGAAAATATACTTTAAATACTCGTTCATAATTTAAAATTATTAATTAATCAGTTTAAGACTTAAGCATAATGCAAAACTAACCACTAAGGTCACAAAGAATTTCACAAAGTTCACAAAGAATATTTTGTAATAAATAAAATTAATTGTCTTTATATACCAAAATTGTGTCCCTTGTGCTTGCCTTTGTGTACTTAGTGGTAAAAAAATTAACCGCAAAGGACACAAAGAAATTTACACAAAGTTCACAAAGAATATTTTTAAGAAATTAAATTTTACTTTGAAATGCTAAACTTGTGTCCCTTGTTCTTCCTTTGTGTACCTTGTGGTAAAAAAAACTAACCGCAAAGGACACAAAGATTTATACAAAGTTCACAAAGAATATTTTTTAAAAATAATTCATGTCCTGAAAATCAAAACTTGTGTCTCTTGTTCTTCCTTTGTGTAACTAGTGGTAAAAAAAACTAACCACAAAGGTCACAAAGAATTTTATAAAGTTCACAAAGAATATTTTACAAAAATAATTCATCTCCTGAAATACAAACCTTGTGTCCTTTGTGCTAAGCTTTGTGTGCCTAGTGGTAAAATAATCAACTAGTGGAGCCACAATTCAATAAGCTTAAATTCTACAACACTATCTTACCCAAAATCTCTAATACCCTTTCTTTGTATTGCCTTCCTATCGGAATGAATTTACCGGCTGTCTGAAGTTCTTGGGCTGAATAAGTTTGGATATGATGTACGTTGACTAAAAAGGAACGATGTATGCGGAGTCCTCCAAAATCCACCAACATTTGTTCGAATTCCTGAAGGCTCCCCTTGGTCACAATGGATTGATCTCCGATCACGATTCTCACATACTCTTTCAAACTTTCTACATAACGTATCTCTTGCAGATCGATTTTAATCATGGTCTTATTCACATTAAAAAAACGATGTGAAGAAAATGCAGGCTCATTTGATAATGAAGGTGAAGGAATATTTTTAGCGGTAGTCGGAGTTCTCAATTTATTGGCGGCAATCACAAAACGATTAAAGGCAATGGGTTTTAAAAGATAATCTGTTACACCCCACTCATAACTTTCCAGTGCATACTCATGGTGTGCAGTCGTTATCACAATCTTGTATTTCTCAATCAGACTTCTGATGAAATCTTCACCCCGAAGTTTGGGCATCGACAGATCCAAAAAAATCACATCAATATTTCCTTGTGCAAGCGAATTTAATCCTGCCAATGGATCGTGGTAAGTGCCCACATGTTTCAGAAAAGGAACCATTCCAATGTAATCCTCCAGAATTTCTGCTGCAATGGGCTCGTCTTCGACTACAATACAATGGAGCAATTCCATATTAGGCATTTATGATTTTTAATTCTAATTCAAAATTTCCTAAAGCTTTTGATACTTTGAGTGAATGGCGATTCGGATATTCCAGTTCGAGTTGCCTTTTCAGATTTTTTAAACCCAAACCTCCACTGGAGTGATCCATCGATTCGTCCACCGAATTTTGAATAAAAAAACAAAATTGATCTTGATCGTTATGGTAAATATTCAAATTAATTTGAGCCATCCCTTCCGCTTTTTCACCCACAAATTTAAATGCATTTTCTACCAAAGGCAATAATAATCCAGGAGATATTTCCTTGAGGACATTTAAATTTTCAAATTGCATTTGTAGTTCCACCGGTTTGATGCGTCTCATCTGCATTAAGTCGATGTAGGCCTGCAACATTTTAATTTCTTTGTCAAGTAATACTTTGGAAGATGCATTGTTATATAACAAATATCTCAAGAGTTGTGATAGTTTTAAAAGTGCTTCTGAAGCTCTAGGATCATTCTTCCTGCTGAGGCCATAAATACTGTTGAGTGTATTAAATAAAAAATGAGGATTGGTTTGAGATTTGATGAGTTGTAATTCAAAATTCAGTTTTTCATTTTCCATCTGCTTGGCGTTCAAACTGCTTTTGCGCTGTTCATCAGAGATCCATATCACCCCAAAAAATAGCATGGGTACCAACAGCTCAGTAAAATTGGACAACATTCTCGACAAGGTGAAAAATTGATCCCAAGCCAAGGGCCTTTGGTATAAATAAGGATAAATTAAAAGGTGTATCGCCAATCGATAAAGAATAATTCCGACCAAAATTCCTATAATCAATCGCAGGATGACTTTGGTCCAACTGCCAGTGGAATAGGTCATTTTATTGACCAAAGTAGGCATTCCAATATAAACTGCAGAGATCTTCGCTGGTAAGAGGGTGAGAATAGTGGCCAATGCAGTCAGTGCAATCTGTAATCCGGTACTCTCATTTTCATTGTGGTTTAGACCAGACCAAATCAGCAACCAATAGAAAATAAGATATGCCGCCCAAAAATAGATATGTCTTTTCATCATTGAATCCACAAGGTACAAACTCCCATGAAAACCAATATACACAGATCCTACGAACAACCATCAACACCCCACCAAATTCCAGTTCCTCCGAACTTGATGCAAAAACCGAAGCAAATGGCTGTTTGGTCTGCAAAGCTAGTATCCTGTTGAATAAAAAAAAAGATTAGTCATAGCTGACTTTCCTTTGCCTATGATTTGAAAGCATAAGGCTGTCAATTTTATTATTCACTAAAAAAAATAAATCCAATGATCAATTTTCAATTGCACAAGAATTTCAAATTCGTCTTTCTTAGACAAAACATGAATTACAGCATTGCACTTATTATGTGGATGATACTGTGTCACAATGCCTATCCACAAACCCAATTTCAAGAAATCGACAGAGGGCCCGTGGTTAACACCGTCTCTGACAGCAGAAGTATTAATCTGGTGGACCTCAACAAAGATGGTCTCGATGATATTTTTATCAGCAATGGACCTTCAGCAGGAGCAGAAGATTATCTGTACATCAATCAAGGCAATTTTCAGTTTTCCCAAGACACTGGATTTTTTAAATCACTTATATTACCATCGGTAGGCGCATGCATTGGAGATATTCACAACAATGGAGATAGAACAATTTATGTACCGAGCTGGTATAATCGCTCCAATGCGCTTTACATTAAAAATGCATTGGGACAATACACGGGAAGTCTCACCAGCTATAAAACCTACAGCGAATCGGCTGCATGGGTAGATTATGATCAGGATGGCTGGTTGGATCTGTATGTTTCCAATGCAGGAAATGGACCCGCTGACAATAAAAATTTAATTTTTTAAAAATGATGGAACGGGTCGTTTGGATTTAATACCCAATCACAGCAGCACCGCAGAATCCAATTATTCCAGAGGCGTGAGTTGGGTGGATTACGACAATGACGGAGATCCTGATTTATTTCTTTGCAATGAAAATAAAACACCCAACAGTTTATTTCGAAATGATGGCGGTGGAATTTTTACCAAAATATTAATAGCGGGCGATTTATTGGTAGCAGCGGAATCTTCCATGAGTGCCAGTTGGGCAGACGTCAACAACGATGGTTGGATGGATGTATTTGTCTGCAACACCAACTCATTTGCTCCTGCAGCCAATGTACTTTATATCAATCAAAAAAACGGTGGATTCCTAGCAGTGAAGGAACCTTTTTCAAGCGATCTTGGCTGTTCATTTTCTGCTTCATTTTCTGATTATGACAACGATGGTGATGTGGACCTAGCTGTCAGCAATGGATTTTGTACAGGAAATATTTTTAATTTTTTATACTTAAATGATGGAAAAGGAAATTTCACAAGGGATCTACAAAGCATCACAGATCTTTCCACGCCCTGCTCCTTTGGATTGGCTTGGAGTGATCTTGATCGCAATGGGTTTCAAGATCTAGTCATCTCAACTTGCAAAAACAGCAGCCAGGCTCCACTGCCAAAAAATATCATGTTTCAAAATATGGGGAATGACAATCACTGGTTGCAATTGTCTCTTAAAGGAACCGAATCCAATGCAGATGCCATTGGTGCGAGGGTCCGTATTTCTACTAAAATCGATGGGGAAACTGTAATCCAAACCAGAGAAATTAGTACACAGACCGGCTATTGCAGCCAAAATAGTCCTACAGTTCACTTTGGTCTAAAAAAATCCATCAATGTAGATACGGTTTGGATTGAGTGGCCCTCCGGCATCAAACAAAAATTAAGCGGAATTACCGCAAATCAATTCCTCCAAATTACAGAACCCATGTTTAGTTCGGTGACCGATCAAAAAAATTCTGATCAAATAACGATCAGCCCAAATCCAGCCAAAGATTTGATTAAAATTCATTTTTCCTCAGATCTAAATTGGAATCATGGAAAATTTGAATTGATTGATTCAAAAGGTAAAATTGTATATTCTGTTGAAAAAATAAATCTTGGGAATCAAGAATATTTTGAACTAGACACACAAAGTCTGCAATTAAAACAAGGTAGCTATACATTAAAATTTAGTTCCCCTCAATATCAAGTGTCTAAAAGATTTTTAGTCATTCCATAATTTGGATCATAGCTAATTAAATAAATTCTAAATAAAAATAATTATTAATCAATAAACAAAATCAATATGAAATCACAAATTGTATTTATCACATTGCTCTTAGGTATATTTGTTCAAATTGGCCATTCCCAAAAACAAAAAAATGTCAAACCAAAGAAAACTACTTCTGAACAAGTCAACCTTACTCTCAGCCAATATGGTCAAAGAAAAAACCATGTTTTGGTTCATTACGCCTCTGGTGGGGGAGACTATTCCCATGCTGGATTTGGACTGGCTCTTGGTAGAAATATTTTAAGAGATCTATCGCTGGGTCTGGGTATACAGTATCTTGGGCAAAACAATACTTTCCTTACAAAACCTTCCAGAACGACCTTTCCTTTGAGTGTGGATCTTAAATATCATTTTATCAGAAGTCAATCCAATAGATACTCCGTTTTGATAGGTATGAGTGCAGGCTATAATTTCGTTCGCCAAAACCCTTATTTCGAACCTATCTCCAATGTGCCAGTATCTGAGAAAAATGGATTGTATCTCAATCCTTCCGTTGGCTTTAAATGGTACGCCTATCGCAATCTTGGAATTCTATTTGACATTGGTTACCATTACAACAATAGCTCTTTACGCATCACAGAAACCAATGCTAAAATCAGCAGTCAGGAATATCACAATATTCTGTTTAAGTTTGGAATTTTGTTTTAAATCATTTACTTAGCACAATTGGTCTTTTAAGTAACTCTTTATGATCCTTGCAGTAAAATAATCTAACCACAAAGGACACAAAGAAATTTACACAAAGTTCACCAAGTATATTATATAAAAAAATAAATTTATTGCCTTTTGGTTCCAAACTTGTGTCCCTTGTACTTCCATTTGTGTACCTAGTGGTAAAAATAATCTAACCGCAAAGGACGCAAAGGTTTACACAAAGTTCACTAAGAATATTATATAAAAAATTTATTGCCTTTTGATTCCAAACTTGTGTCCCTTGTGCTTCCCTTTGTGTACCTAGTGGTAAAAATAACCTAACCACAAAGGACACAAAGAAATTTACACAAAGTTCACCAAGTATATTATATAAAAAAATAAATTTATTGCCTTTTGGTTCCAAACTTGTGTCCCTTGTACTTCCATTTGTGTACCTAGTGGTAAAAATAATCAAACCGCAAAGGACGCAAAGATTTACACAAAGTTCACAAAGAATATTTTAAAGAAATTAAATTTTATTTGAAATGCTAAACTTGTATCCCTTATGTAACCTATTGTATTCCTAGTGATAATAAAAACTAACCGCAAAGGACACAAAGTTCACTAAGAATATTATATAAAAAAATAAATTTATTGCCTTTTGGTTCCAAACTTGTGTCCCTTGTACTTCCATTTGTGTACCTAGTGGTAAAAATAATCTAACCGCAAAGAACGCAAAGGTTTACACAAAGTTCACAAAGAATATTTTAAAGAAATTAAATTTTGCTTTGAAATGCAAAACTTGTGTCCTTTGTGTAAGCCTTTGTGTTCCTAGTGGTAAAAAAACCAACCACAAAAGAACTGTTGTTTATTTAATAACCGAAAATTTTCCGTGTTGTAAATTCTGTAAAGATTTAATTTGGATCAAGTAGGTACCTACATCCATGGAATTTACATTGAGATCAAATTTGTTCTCTCCATAAATCAATCTTAATTTATTTGACAGAATTTGTTTTCCGGATAGATCATAGACGCTTAGGATTGCATCGCCAGATTTCGCAGCTCTCCAACTAATGTTCAATTGATCGCTGGCTGGATTGGGGTAGATTAAAATTTCTGATCCGTCTGCCTCCAGGTCTTTGTTAGCCACTAATTGATAAGTAGTGAATGGACTAACAAACAATTTTTGTGAAGTCAAACTGGTATTGACGATGAGTTCGTTGTTTTCGTTGTACAATCTGGCTGTGCCATTGACGCTGGTATGACGGTTGTTGACGTTTAATTTATAACAGGTATTTTCTGCTAAATCAAGATCAAATACTTTGACCGTATTGTCGGCAAAAGGCCCACCGCGCAAAATGACTTTACCAGATGCATCCGTCACATCAAATACAAGCAAGTCCGGTTTAGAAATGGGTTTAATTTCTAGTCTTGCTTTGGTAGTGGTCACTGGAGGTGGGTCAAAATTGACCTGGAAAGTTTTTGGTTCTTGTAATTGAATACCATTTATTTCAATAATTTTTACGTCAATTGCATTTTCTGTTGATTTTAAAAATGGAACTTCCACTTGAGACAAAGTAACTGTCGCTTCCTGAAGATAATTTAAGTTCCCCGTCCAACTGTGGTTGGAAACTGTACCACCATTGACGGAATATTCAAATTTTGCAGAAGTCAACAATTCTTCACCCTGGTTTAAAAAACTAATTCTAGGGCTGGTGCTGGTTCCGCACAATACATTCGTAGTGGCATCCACACCGGGAGTACCGCTTCTATAAATTAAATCTGCAGCAACTGTTTTTGGAAATTCAACTATTCCAGTTTCAGCTTGTAGTACTTCTTTGGTGGTTTCATTTTGAATATAAGCTGCTACTTCCAGATTTCTAAAATCGTAAAGTTTGTCAAATTTGTAATTAAACTCAAATGATTGGGATTCTCCTGTAGTGACCAGATTGGCTATGGAGGTTCCTCCTGTACCCGGTAAAAATTTCTTTGCCACATGATGAAATTCCCTCTCTCCATTGTTGCCGGGTGCCGTTGTAAATCGAATAATTTTTTCCAAGACCACCACTCTTAATACAGGACGGCCTACCAAATTTCCGGTGAGCTTCACATCCACCTTAACATCGAGCTCTGTAATATTAGGATTTAATTGGGTCTCTACTTTTAATTCATAGGGAGAGCCTAAAGCAGCTGCAGCGGCAATATTATCATCATTGACTTCAATGGAAGGAGTCACCTTGGCAATCACACCATTCATTCTCGAACCTGGCACCGCATTGATACCGTAATAATTGACACGTGCTTGCACTTCTCCCGGATTGTCTTTGTTCATGGGATCATATCCCGGCCAGCTGACCTGGTGGGTCACCCTGACCAATTTGTCGCTGTTTCTTTCAAGTATGGGATGAAGATTAGGATTGACGCTGGCACAAGGTCCACAAGAGGCTTGGGTAAAATGCTCATAAAGGACTTTTCTTGGAGATTGCGCCATACCAATAAGGCAAATCATTAATAGGGAAATGGTAAGAATTGGTTTCATGTCAATGTTTTTTGTTCTAAAATTGGGGATAAAGATATAAATAATCTGTTAAATAACATCTCAATTGGAAATACCTTAGAAGAAGTATTTTGAGGTAAGATACATTTGCAACTTATACAAATTTATGATTCATAAAAAGCCGGATCTCCGGGATTGGTCACTTCTTATTATACTGACCATCATATGGGGTTTTAGTTATTATTTCATCAAGCACAGCCTGACCGATTTTAATCCAAGCCAAATTTCAGGATTGAGAATGCTGTTTAGCGCCATCGCTCTGACTCCTTTCCTCTATGCTTCCTATAAAATAATCCCGCTCAATAAATGGCCTCTAATCATGTTTGTTGGCTTTTTGGGATCATTTTTGCCTGCATTTATGTATCCCTGGGCTCAACAAAAAATCAGTAGTTCGTTGGCGGGAATCATCAATGCATTCACTCCTATTTGTACTTATGCCATAGGAATCTTGATCTTTCAGGTGAAAAGTGAAAAAATGAAAGTCATGGGATCTCTGATTGCTTTTGCCGGAGCCATCGTTTTGATCGCTTTCAAACCCGGAGCAGAATTTCGTGCCGAAGCATTGTATTTATTGGTTGCGTTTATGGTTCCATTTCTCTATGGTCTGAATGGCAATATGATTAAATCCAAACTGTCAGATTTTTCAGGTCTTCAAATGACCGCTACCATGTATATCTCACTGCTTATTTTCAGTATTCCTCTCTGTTTTTATACCGGAGCATTTCAACAAATTCCAATTTCATTGGCCAAAGGAAATGCATTTTACCATTTGTTGGCTTTAAGTGTATTGGGTTCTGCTTTGGCCATGGCCTTATTTAATATATTGATCAAACGCGTACATGTATTGTTTGCAGCCAGTGTGACCTATCTTATGCCCTTGGTGTCCATCGTGGTGGGATGGTTGGATGGTGAAAAAATTGGATGGAACGACATCCTTGGATTTTCATTTATTTTGGTGGGCGTTTTGATTATGAATGGAGTGATGAAGAATAAGGAAATTGAAAAACCGCAGTAACAATCTTAATAAAAGTAAGAAAACGATCTCTTATCTTTTGATCATCTTGTAATAAACCGTTCCAATAATTTGATCAATTGCAATTAAATAATACCCTGGATATAAAAAAGACAAATCCATATCTTGCGTGAGATTACCACGCAACAATAATTTTCCTTGCATTTGGTAAATTTTAAAATTGCGATCTAGCTGATCTAAATCCAAAATTTTTAAGTGATCCTTGACAGGATTTACAAATGGAATTAAATCATTTTTAACCGGCGGTTTGGGCTTGGGTGGAATCAAGTCAGACATTTGTAACATAAACATAAAACCAGAAGGGAAGGCATCCATGACATTGGTTGTACCAATTAGTGTCAATTTCTTTTGTTTATTTATAATGGCATCCGAAAAAGAATTTCCACCACGGAGAGGTTCGAAAAAACGATTCCAAATAAATTTTCCACTCGAGTTCATTAAGAAAACAATTGCTTTTGAACTGAATGATATTGATTTTTGCCCCTCCTCTGCAGTTAAAATCAAATGTTCCTCACCTAAAAAATACATCCCTGAAAACCAAGAGTAATAAAGTTCTCCTAAATCCGGAAAAACGGTAGGTAAAAGTTTAAACCAGCTGGTATCCAAATCCAAATTGAGTCGACTAACAAATCCCCGAAGTGCGGGCCCAACCATCTTACTTCCTGTTATATAAGCAAAACCATTAGGATCTGTTGCTATGCGGTTATAGCCTTCCAAATATTCAGACAACTTCCTTTCTTTAAGCAATTGAAATTGATCATCAAATTGAAGAATTCTTTTCTCTCCGGATGCATGATGTTTCATGATTAAATGAAAACCATTTTCCCAAATCACAGAGCTGGGTGAAACCCAAATAGAGTATTTCTCATTGAATGTATACACCAATTCAGAATTCAAACTTTCCTGATGAACTCTATAAATCCAGGAGGAAGCAGTTGTTTGATCCAATGGCCAAATGTTAAAATAGGCATAGTCGTCCGTAGAGAATAGAAATTCACTTTCTACTTTCATACCCATTTTGTCCATCCAATTGAATGCCACTCTTCCCTTTTGATTTTTCAAAGAGAGTACATGGACATTTTCTAACTTGTCTTTAAGCAATACACTATCCTGCCGATACACAGAAACGAAATCTATGTATCTAAAATGATAAAAAATCACTTCTGATTTTGTCTTCCGGTCAAAATTCATGACTCGGATTTTAAATCCTTCGTGGTCATCCAACACCAATAACCAATGATTGCTATCGTAAGGAAATATTTTTTCACCCCATGTACCCTCTGCTTTGTCCACAAAAAGCCAATCCAATTTTTGGCCAATAAGCTGTCCAAAAATGCATTTAAAAAATAGAAAAACTATAAAAAATTTGCTTAAGCGATTCAAAATGGGTCAATTAGGAATTTAATACCATATCAAAAATAGTACTTTCTTATTAAACGATCCAAAATTAAAAATGCAGATTAGGTTTGACAAATAAAAATATTTTCTCCATTACATTTTCACCAATCTATACCATTGTAAAACGCCGGACAGTTGATCTTGGATGCTCATGAAATAAATACCTGGTGAAAAAGATCCAAGGTCCAAAGTACCAGAACCACTAGAAAGTAATTCAGAAGGAAAATTGAGAGGAATACCATTTAGATGAAAAAAATCTAACTGATACTTTCTTCCTTCATGGTCATCCATTCTCCAATGTAAATACTGGCCGGTAGGATTTGGGTAAAAATAAATACGATCATTTTCCAATTCATTCACAGCGGTCATTCCTTCGTTTTCCAATTCTATGCATTGGACAATTTTACAGTTTTTACAATCCTGGATACTCACACAATAAGTTCCAGCCTGGAGATTGATTAAATTTCTAGTAGTATCAGTTGTATTCCACAGATATTGATAAGGAGGACATCCTCCTGATACATTCAATGTAATAGATCCGTTGTTTTTGTTAAGCTGACTTTTTACAACAGAAAATTGAGTTGTTATTTCTGGATTTTCTTTGACTTCGTACGGACCTATATTTATTTTTCTTCCGGTTTCCGTGGTTAGCTCTCCTGAATAAATACCTGCTTTAAGATTTTTTTGAATTCTGCCGGTATCTATTAATCCGGACCATTCAAACAAGAACATTGGAGTCCCTCCTGTTGCTGTTAATTCGATCTGTCCAGTTGAATCGCCAAAACAATCATTGTGTAAAATACTTTCAGTCAAGCTCGGTAAACTGGACACCAAATTGACATTTTTACAAACTGCTTTTTCTTCACAAAGATTTTTAGCACGAAGACAAATCTGATACACTCCTGCCTGATTGTATAATTTCACAGGACTGGTCTCGATACTTTTGTTTCCATCACCAAAATCCCATTCATAATTATTTGCATTTTTGGAACTGTTGCTTAAAGTAACTTGATCAAAATAAGTTTGAATATCAAATGCGGCTTCCACATTCTTTGAATTTGGCCCATGGTCAATATTTATAACTGCACCCGGAGATAGATTATAATAAGAACCGCTCGCACTAGATTTTAATTTAACCGCTCTCACCATGTAATCTGTCAAGCCAGCAGGATAACAGCTATCTAAATAAAATGTCTGAGTAATGGCTGAAGAAGTCAACAGTTGGTATGAAGAATCAGAAACAGATTTGCGGTAGATAAAATATGCAGCCGATGAATCCGGATCATCCCAGGATAGATTTAAAATTCCCTGTGCTTGATTTGCTTGCAAATTTTGCATCGGCTTCATCATGTGCATACGCAAAGTTGGATCTCCCATCAGTCCGATGTGTACATATTTACCATAAGCACCTTGGCTAAAAAGATTTTGATTGTTCATGGTCAGTTGGGTGGAATAACCAATGTGATCTCCCATCGCCATGTGATGCACATACCAATTGGGACGTGCTCCCCAGGTACTGGCCAGAATAGTCCTTGAAGCAATGGCTCCTCTTAGAAAATTATTTGGAAAATCCCAATCACCAAAATACGAACCAAACAACATGGTAAAGATGGTTTGCAAAGAATCATTTACAAAATTGGTGGTAGATGAAATATCCGAAGCGCTTTCAGGTCCTCCGCCGCCGCAACCATAAGACCACATATAAGATTGATTGCTGAGTGTAGATCGGTAAGGAAGGTCTTTGACTTGTGAATGCCCAAACATGGCTACATAATTTTTCCATCCTGTTTGACCCAAGCCTTCTGCATCATTAAAATTATTATCTATCAATGCACGCTCCACAGCTGATATTTGACCAATCTTCCATAAATGGTTTTTGATGAGATATCTGCGCAACAACATTTCTTCTCCTTCCGGAAATTTACCCATATTGGAAAAATCAACCCTTCCAACCTGCAAACTGACTTCACCAGGAAAAATACGATTGTCAAATTTTCCATCCCTTGGAAAGTTGTCGTTGCGGCTACTTGGCGCATTAATACTGACAATGGAATCTGTCCAAATCCCAGTCAATTCTCCGTAATATCCATCACAAGGCCAAGCTCCTTTGTGATCATTGTTGTGCCCATCAGGTGCAGTATCTCCAGCGTACGGCACTGGAATTCTTCCAAATAAGAAAACGGTTTGATGCACATCGGGATGTGCCAGAGCCCAATTTTTAATTTTTGATTTAACAGTAGTGACCGAATCTGTTCTTTTAACAGATATTATATACGGAATCCATCCATCGGATTCCACATCCTTCATCCACTGATTAATTTCAACTGACAGATTCAACGCAAAACTGTCGTCAACCACTATCAGGCAGCTTCCTCTGTGATGAATAGGGGCAAGTTTGATACCTGAGTAAATATACCCACTACCAGGTCTAACACCTTCTACAGGATTGTTGTTGGGAAGAATTTTTAAAATGCGGTAGTCATGTGCTTTTCCAATTAAGACATTGCTATCGATCCATTCCGTTGCATCCATACTCAACACAGCTAAACTATCGCCCCAGACTTGTACATCCTTCTCTTTCCTATAAACACGATATCCCAAATTGCTGGTGTCTTTAAGCCATTTCAATTTTATAGTTGTTGGGTTTTCTTGAACTTGCGCTTCAATAATCACCGATTGTTTTGCGTCGTGAATGTTTTGAGCTATTAAGCCAATATGATACGAACAACAAATAATAAAAATTGCAAAATGTTGGTAGTAGTTGGTTTTGGTAAAATGCATGGGAATCTGATTTATTTTAGTAAAATGTGATGAAGCCGTTGGATACCTATCCTTATTAAAATTATATGCCTATTTGACTCATAAAGTGAAATTTTGTTGCATGCCATTCAAAATTTGAATAAGAAATTTTTCTGAGATCTAAGTAAACAAGCTAAATTTATGCAAGATAAGCAACGGACGAATATAATTTTCAAACGATTCTATATAATATTTTTGCTTTGAAGAAAATAATACAACATTTGAATTCAATGTTTAAAAGTTGGAAAGAAACTGGAATAGGTCTTAAATCAATATACTTGTTGGTTGCTATCCTTTTTGCAATACCACTGTTTTCGGGATTGTCAGTACTACCCATCAGAATTTGGGATGAGTCTCGACTCGCAATAAACGCATTGGAAATGTTGCAAAATGGAAATTGGCTGGTCACCCACTTTGAATCAAAACCAGACATGTGGAACACCAAACCACCTCTGATGATTTGGCTGCAAGTCTTGTGTATGAAATTAATTGGTCCCGGTGAACTTGCCCTTAGGATTCCTTCTGCGGTTGCGGGTGCATTCACTTGTATTGCATTGATCTCTTTTATACGCAAACAAACTGGTGATTTATTCTTAGGACTCATGTCTGTAATGGTCTTGGTTTGCTCACATGGTTATATCCAATACCATGGAACCCGATCGGGCGATTATGATGCCTTATTGACGCTGTGGACCACTTTATCTTGTCTTCATTTTTACAACTACACCATCCATAGATCTAGGAAACAACTGTTTTACTTTTTTCTCTTTCTAACTTTGGCGGTATTGACCAAAAGCATATCGGGCTTGTTGTTTATACCTGCATTAATTGTTTATTCACTTTATCAAAAAACAATTTGGTCAATGTTTAAAAATAGAGATGTATGGTTGGGATTCACTTTCTTTATAATTATCATAGGCGGCTTTTATCTTTTAAGGGAAAAAGCAAATCCGGGATTTCTAAAAATGGTTTATGAAAATGAACTGGGTGGAAGATTTTTTCAAGTGGTCGAAAATCATGGAGGAGGATTTTGGTACTATATAAATAACTTCATCAATCAACGATTTCGAGAATGGCATCTGATTTGTTTAGCAGGAATCATCATCGGTCTGTTACATTCAGATACCAAAGTTAAAAAAATAAGCATTTATTTCAGTTTTCTTTGCATTGGATACCTATTGATTATTTCAATTAGTAAAACAAAATTGGAATGGTATGATTTACCTTTGTATCCATTTTTAGCCTTTCATTCTGCTGTCATTATAAATTTCCTGTATAAATTTCTAGAAAATTTTAAATGGCTAAATCGAAATCTTCGATTTAATCCGACTCCATATCTTCTGGTCATTTTGATATTTACCAATCCTTATCGCAAAATTTTGGATAAAACCTGGGCACCACGTGAATACAAATGGGACCAGCCAAATTATGAGCTTGGCCATTATTTACAAGAAGCTGTAGGCGGTAGAAAAAATCTGGAGGGAGTGACGCTTTTGCAAGATGGGTATTATGCCCAACATCTTTTCTATATTTACTTATTGAAGGATAAAAAGGTAAATGTAGATCTAAAAACCGATTGGCAAAATCCGAATGTAGGAAATCTTGTATTGGTTCATCAACAACATATAAAAGATTATTTAAACGAGCGATACTATTTGGAAGAAATCGACAAATCTGCTCACGTGTCTTTGTTCCGAATTATTGGTCAAAGAGTAAAATAAAGGTGGTCATTTTCATCATTCATTGATAAATACAAATATAAATCAAGAAAATTTAAACTAAATTTACGTTCTAATTTAAACTAAAGTAAAATGAGAATTACTTGTAAAACAATAAATTTAAAGTACTGTTTGTTCAATTCGTTATTATTAATGGCTTGCTTTAACCTAAGCAGTCAAAAGGTTGAATGGGTAGATTTTTTTGAAGGAGGCACTGATGCAAACCATATTATGCGCATCAATGACTCTTTACTTGTAGTGGCTTGTGACAGAGATCTTGATCATGCCAAAGCTTACTTATATAATCTTAATGGTCAAAGGCTTGATTCAATTACATTTGATTCAACTTTTGTCTCTACAGTTAAATTGGTGTCTAAATTAAATAATGACTCTCTGATTTTTATTTTAAATTATGGTATTGCTATCATTACAACAATAGATTTAAAAAATCCTAGATATATAAAATTAAATACAGGAACTATTTACCGCATTTTAAGAAACAGCAATGGATTCTATTTTTTTAGTTCAAATCCTAACAAGCCTAGAAATTATATCAACTTATATCTAAACAACAATCTTCAAATCGTAAAAAGAGATAGCACGGATTTATTTGATACTTTCGAAATACTTTTCCTATATGATAATAAAGACTATATCACTTCTGAACTAGTAAATGGAACAAATAATTTAATTAAAAGAGATTCATTGGATCAAATTATTTGGCAAACGGAAATTAATAATTCAATAACAATTAGAAAGATTTTTATACTACAAAATCAAGATTTGATATTTCTAGGCACTAGCCAAAAAATAAATGAAAAAAATAAAAACATGGTTGTTGTTAGAATAAACCCAGAAGGAGATATTTTATGGGAAAAATATTTTGAACCTCGGCGAAAATCAAAGGATTATGATTCATATAGGATTGGAATTTCTTTGGTTGAATTAGAAAACTCAAATATTTGTATTACTGGCACGGACGGTTATTCTCCAATAGGACCAATAACATTACATATGGTGACAACCTTGAATAAACATGGAGAATTAGTTTGGGAATATTATGGCCAATTTTGTGGAGAGGGTGAAGGTTTTAATGATTTATTCGCAGATAGCTCAAATAATCTTTATATTTCAGGATTCGCATGTGCTGCAGATTTCTGGGGTTCTTCAGTTGGTATACTTTTAAAGTTATCACCACCATTTATAAATAGCCTGGACATCATTCTAAATAAATTCTCAATTATCCCAAATCCAGCTCAAGAAAATATTGTCATTGATATTGATCCTTCTATCACTATTAAAAACATGAACATTTACAATATAAATGGCGTAAAAGTAAACACTCCACTGGTTACTTCTAATAACATCATTGATGTTAGTAATTTTACTACTGGCATTTATTTCTGTGAATTGACTTTGGTAGATGGTTCCAAATATAGGTCCAGATTTGTAAAACAATAGATTTGTTATTTTTTAAAGATGCAAGATCTAAGAAGTCGCCTATCCGTAATTAAAACACCAAGTCATTCAATTCAACAATTCCAAATTCTTCAATTGACTAATTTTCTAATTGACTAATTCACTAATTGATTCATCCCCCATTTTCACATTTTCACATGGCGCCGAAGCGCCACCTTCGCTTCGCTACGGTTTTCAAATTACATATTTCTTCGGTACTTCCCTCCCACCGCATATAGTGCCTGTGTAATCTGTCCCAACGAACAACATTTGGTGGCATCCATCAGATGCTCAAACAAATTATGATGTTGGATCGCAGCTTCCTGTAATTTTTTGAGTGCGACTTTTGATTTACTATTATTTGAAAGTTTAAGATGATCTAAGGCACTGATCTGTGCTTTTTTCTCTTCTTCCGTAGCTCGTATAACTTCTTTTGGCAGAATAGTTGGCGATCCATCTTTGGATAAAAAAGTGTTTACTCCAATGATTGGATATTCGCCGGTGTGTTTTAGGGTTTCGTAATAAAGACTTTCTTCCTGAATTTTACTTCTCTGATACATCGTCTCCATCGCTCCCAACACACCTCCTCTTTCAGAAATGCTGTCAAATTCTGAAAGTACCGCTTCTTCCACTAAATCAGTCAACTCTTCAATGATGAAAGATCCTTGCAATGGGTTTTCATTTTTTGCCAAACCGAGTTCGTTGTTGATGATCAATTGGATGGCCATAGCTCGACGCACCGATTCTTCTGTCGGCGTGGTAATCGCCTCATCATACGCATTGGTGTGTAGCGAATTGCAATTGTCGTAAATAGCGTACAAGGCTTGTAGAGTGGTTCTAATATCGTTGAATGAAATTTCTTGAGCGTGTAACGATCTTCCTGAAGTTTGTATATGATATTTGAGCATTTGTGAACGCTCATTGGCTTTGTATTTGTGCTTCATCGCTTTCGCCCAAATTCTCCTGGCCACTCTGCCGATGACCGCATATTCCGGATCGACTCCATTGGAAAAAAAGAAAGAGAGGTTGGGTGCAAAATCATCGATGTGCATTCCTCTGGAAAGATAGTATTCCACAAAAGTAAATCCATTGGAAAGCGTAAAGGCCAATTGGGAAATGGGATTGGCTCCTGCCTCTGCAATATGGTAACCACTGATGGAAACCGAATAAAAATTGCGCACTGCATTTTGAATAAAATATTCCTGCACATCTCCCATCAATTTGAGGGAAAATTCGGTGCTAAAAATACAGGTATTTTGTGCCTGATCTTCTTTTAAAATATCTGCTTGAACCGTACCCCTGACCGATCTAAGCGCTTTGGATTTCATGGCAGCGTAATCAGCCGGATCTAAAACTTCATCTCCTGTGAGACCCAATAGCATCAATCCTAAGCCATTGTTGCCCGGAGGAAGTTCTCCCTGATATTGTGGTCTTGGAACGCCTTGATCATCAAACTTTATTTTTAAGGCTTTTTCAACCCTAGATTCCAGTTTATTTTCTTTGATGAAAACTTCACACTGCTGATCGATCGCTGCATTCATAAAAAATGCACAGATGGTGGCAGCAGGACCATTGATCGTCATGCTTACAGAAGTTCTGGGATTGCAAAGATCAAATCCGCTGTATAATTTTTTAGCATCGTCCAAACTACAAATGCTAACTCCGCTATTTCCTACTTTACCATAGATGTCCGGTCTATAATCCGGATCCTCACCATAGAGCGTCACCGAATCAAAGGCAGTGCTGAGTCTGTTGGCGGGCATGTCTAGGCTGACATAATGAAACCTGCGGTTTGTTCTTTCGGGGCCGCCTTCGCCTGCAAACATTCTGGTAGGATCTTCTTCTTTTCTTTTAAAAGGGAACACACCTGCGGTGTAAGGAAATTCGCCGGGAACATTTTCCTGCAAGCACCATTTTAAAACATCGCGCATGGAATAGTACTGCGGTAGCACCACCCGCGGAATTCGGGTTTGGGAAAGTGATTTTGTAAAAGTGGGAACTTTAATTTCTTTATCCCTTACTTTATAAATGTATTCATCGGCTGTATAAGCTTGTTTTTTCTCTTCCCAGGATGCTAAAATTTCTCTCGAAAGACCATCTAATTTTTTCTCAATTTCAACAGCAGAATGTTGCAATTTTTCTATGACCGATGGTTCTGATAAATAGCTTGCACAATCATTTAATGCTTGCCATTTGCCGGCTATTTCTGATTGTTCTTCCACCCATTCATCATACTTGCGATTGTTGTCCGAAATTTCTGAGAGATAGCGTGTTCTTGCTGGAGGGATGATGTAAATTTTTTCTGATTCTCCAGTGGGTAATACAAGTTTGGAATTCAGATTTGCATTGGTTTTTTCATTGAGTTTTTGGATCAAAGTTTTGTAAAGTAAATTGGTACCTGGATCATTAAACTGTGATGCAATTGTTCCAAAAATAGGCATGTCATCCGCAGATTGATCCCATGCTTGTTTGTTGCGTTGGTATTGTTTTTTGACATCTCTGATGGCGTCCATCGCTCCGCGTTTGTCAAATTTATTGATGGCCACGATATCTGCAAAATCCAACATGTCTATTTTTTCCAATTGTGTGGCAGCACCATATTCGGGTGTCATTACATACAAAGACAAATTGCTAAAGTCGACGATTTCCGTATCGCTTTGACCGATACCCGATGTCTCCAAAATAATCAGGTCAAAGGCAGCACATTTCAAAATTCTCAGTGCATTTTTAATGTGTGGAGAAAGCGCAAGATTGCTTTGTCGGGTGGCCATGGATCTCATATAGACCCGACCTCCATGAAATTCAGGATGCAATGCATTCATCCTAATCCGGTCTCCCAACAAGGCTCCTCCTGTTTTTCTTTTGGATGGATCTACGGAAAGTATGGCGATGCTTTTATCTTCAAAATCCAAAATAAATCTTCGAATCAACTCATCCACCAGACTTGATTTACCAGCACCACCAGTGCCGGTGATTCCTAAAACCGGAATGTTTTTAATCTGTGTTTTAGCTTCGATGGATGACAAGACAATTTCCCCTTGTTCGGGAAAATTCTCTATGACAGAAATCAATCTTGCAACTGCGTGCAGATCCCCTTTTTCAAAAGCTTTTAGTTCGCCATTGAGAGAATCACCAATTTGGAAATCGCATTGCTGGAGAAGATCGTTGATCATCCCTTGTAAGCCCATGTGACGACCATCGTCCGGACTGTAGATTCTGCTGATACCGTAATTGTGCAAATCCGCAATTTCGGTCGGAAGAATGGTTCCTCCGCCGCCGCCAAATATTTTAATATGTCCGCATCCTCTTTCCTTCAGTAGATCGTAGATGTATTTAAAATATTCATTGTGTCCACCCTGATAGGAAGTGATGGCGATGCCCTGTACATCTTCCTGGATGGCTGCTTCCACGATTTCAAGTGCGGAGCGGTTGTGGCCAAGATGAATGATCTCTGCGCCACTGCTTTGCATAATCCTGCGCATGATGTTGATGGCGGCATCATGTCCGTCAAAAAGGGAAGCGGCAGTGAGAATTCTGATCTTGTATTTGGCCTGGTAAGCGGTACTGGCTTGAATCATAACAACTGGTTTGAAGCCCAAAGTTAATCAAATGGGAGGGTTTATAGATGGGACAAGTCAAAAATCAAGAGAATGCAATTTATTAAATTGATTGAAAGTAATTTACATATTACATAAATAATTAATATTAATCAAACAACATTTTTGACATATCGAAATCACACTTTTGCACATTTATATCTTAACTTTGTGAATAAATTAATTGTATGAGCGCCATAATCATTAAAACCGATAGAAAAAGTACTAAATTAATCGCTAGTTTAGCCAAACAGCTAGGTGCAAATGTATTGGATGTAAAAGAACAACAATACGAAGATTTCCTCTTAGGTGCTATTATGGATAAAGAAAAAACGGGAAAGACCGTTTCAAGAGATACAGTTATGAAAAAATTGAAAGGAAAATGATTGTTGAATTTGACAAGTCATTTTTAAGATATTTAAATAAAATAAAGGACGTCGATTTACATCATAAAATTGCATCTATCATTTATAAATTAGAGGAAGCCGATGTCCTCAGCGATGTAAAAGAGGTTTCTAAATTAACTGGCTTCAGAAATTATTATAAAATTAGAATTGGAGATTACAGACTTGGATTTGAAAAAATTACTGCCAAAAAAATTATACTGATCATTATTTCTGATCGCAAAGACATCTACAAGAAGTTTCCATAGATAAAATTCCTTTTTGATTTGCACCCACACGACGGGCACTTGAATCCGAAAAAATATCCAAGTAAATTAAAATTGGTATATTTGCAAACACGCTGGTCGAAAATAAATCTAAAAAGTTAAAATCTAAACATGGTTCCAAACAATACAAATTTAACAAACTTTAATGACAGTTCATACTAAATTATATTTATCCTTGGCAATTAATGGTTCTATTGATAAAATCATTATTATGTCTAGCGAAGCAGATAATAAACGATCAAGAATTGAGGCCAATTTAATTTTAGTTACACTAATAGTTATGAAACTTGAAACGACAATTAATGAATTAATAAATTCAGTATGTGAATGGAAACCAGAAATGTTTGATCAAAATTTCATTGACAATTTTGTGCAAAATGAGAAAACAATGTGTATTTCTGAAAAATATAATCTCTTGGCCAATAAATTAAATGCATTAGAATGGAAACTAGATAAAGAACCTTTTCAAACTTTTGATGTGCTTATATCCATTCGAAATGAAATGGTTCATTATAAGGGAAAATGGATTGAACAGAATAAAGGTCCAAATAAGAAAATTACACATCTGATGAATAATATTATCAAAATTAAATCTCAAGATAATAATTTAAAACATACCCACTGGGTAAATGAATTGCTTGGTTCAGAAAATTTACTTAATTGGTGTAAGAATGTTGATTTGGAAATTGATAATTTTCTAAATAATAATATTTTAGATAAATTTAAATCAAATACCTTAACATAAATATTTGCAACAAAATGTATAAAATTAAACCGTTAATATCCTATATTGGTATAACCGCCAATAGACAGTTACAGGGCTAATATTTTCTATCGATAATTGTAACAAAAAACTCCTCTAATATCATTAGAGGAGTTTTATCCTTTTGTTTTTTTGGTTACTGTTTAAACTATCTAATAATCACTTGTAAGGATCGGTTTACGATTTGCTTAGATTCATTTAAAACTTGTATCATGTAAACACCTTCACACAATTCTTTAGTGTTGACAGTAGATTGGAATCCATTGATTTTTTGCTCCAATAAAATTTTACCATTCAAATCATACAAGGTTAATGAAGACATTTTACTTTTACTTTGGATGGAAATAAATTCTTTGGCTGGATTTGGAAATACTCTGACCAAATGATGATCGGCATCAAAATCATTCAATCCGGTCGTCATCAATACACAAGCTGAAGTATCTGAGCAAGTTCCTCTGGTCACTTCTACTGCAAAGCTTCCGCCAGCCTTTGGTGTAAATGTTTGCCCGGCTTCTGAAGGGATGATGGCGTATCCATTGTTACAATCCAACCAACGATAGGTCGCTCCATTTTGATTGGAAGAAATGGCATTGGAAGTAATGGTCACGCTGGTATCAATACTAGTAATCGTCAGTTGAATGGTGATGATAGAATCACAACCGTTTGCATTTTGGACAATGGCAAATTTTGTTCCTGAACTGGTATAAATCTCTCCATCTGGTGCTGTGTAACTAACACAACTTTGTTGAGTGATGTTAGAATAAGTATCTACACAAGTATTGTTGTTGATGACTTCATAAACCGCCAGGGTTCCACTAATTTCATTCGCAACAACGATATACGCTTTGCCATCCGGACTTTCTTTAGGAGCAATATAAACCAAAGTTTCAGCACCTAAATCTCCACCATAAGATGCAGTGTTTCTGCTATTTTTATACTCCACAAATTGCACATTCAAAGGGTCTGTCACATTGTACACCATAACTCCACCCAATCTTTCCAATGAAACAAAGGCATATGTTTTTCCCGAAATTCTTGCAAGGGTAACTCCTTCTGGTTCCGGTCCTTTGGCACGGCTGCGACTTTTTAATGAATTATTTTCATGGTCTGAATTAAACAAAGAACTGATACTTGGTTCAGTAGAAGTGTACAATTCAAAATCATCGCCACTGTCATAAACCAAAGTTTTATTGTCAGCATCCCATATCGAAAAAGAACGAGTTCCCACACAATGAATTTCATCAAAATCACCATCTCTATCTATGTCTCCATTTAAATTAGTCACTCTCATTCTACCCAAGTTAAAACTTTGTTTTAAATGAGCGGCATTTGGAAATACGGTCGGATCTAAAACATATGAAGCAGCTCCAACGGTCGTACGTTCGGTTAAAGCTGCGTATTCTTTTTCATCACCTTCATTTGCAGTCACCAAATAATTTGTACCCGCTACTTTGTAATTAGCAACAGCATCCGGGATAAAGTTGGCTTTGATTGGCCAATTGGCCAACAAGATTTGTGCGTTGTTGTCGCAAGCGTCAAACCCATTTCCTACCGCACTAAAATCTTTGGTACCCAAAGACCAAACATGCATAATGGTATTGGTTTGTAAATCAATTTCAGCCATCGCATTGTTTTCCTGTAAAGTCACCCAAGCTGTTTTTGAATTGGTTGCAATGGTTAAAAATTCTGGTTCGAAATCCTGAGAAATGGTACTCGTGGATTTTGTTTTTCTAATTCCTGTACCAATTAAATAAGATTCAATGGAATTGTAAAATGTAAAATCCAGAGTAGTCACATTTGATTGAGTCAAGGATGCAATCCCTCCTGATAAATCAATAATGCTGATCGTGCCTTCAGGATCTACTGTATAAGCTGAATTGGGTTGACCCTCATTTGCAGTCAGTACTTTTGTTCCATCAGGTGTAAAAGTAATCATGTCAGGCAAAGCACCGACAGTCACTTGTTTTAAAAATGTTCCTGCTGTATCCATAAACACGACGGTTCCATTTAATTGCTCATTGTCATTGGGAGATGCGAAAGCAACCAAACCATCTCTCACCGCAACACTGGTGATTCCTCCATAAGAATTAATGTCGATGGATTTTATCAGTTTTAAAGCACTGGGATCTGAAAAATCTATGATGTCTAAAAATCCAGAAATCGCACTGGTGGTAAATAAACGTTTTGAAGTAGGATCATAAGCGACCACTTCGCAAGTACTGTTACTTGAACCAGATGGATCAATATTGCCTTTATAACTTAATTCGATTTCTTTGTTTGGAATTCTAGCCACACGGTCATTGTCTTTAATATAAATGGTGGCCAAAGGATCACCGACAATACTGCATCCTGTTGGATTCCTTAATGCAAGTACAAAATATTCTGCAGCTTGTTCCTTTAAGGTATCATCCACAATTGGGATCGTGATGGTATAAATAGAATTACTTGATCCAGTAAATTGGATCGTTTGACTAGAAAGTGTAAAATCACCTGCATCTGCCGTACTGTGTGTCCCTCCTAAAACCACCAACTGCACAGAACTTGCAGACGGATTGGTCAAATTCAAATTAAAGCTTACTGTTCCAATATTTTCATTCACCACCACAAAATTGGAAGCAAATCCTATTTTAGTATCGTACACAAAACTAAACTGATAATCACAGGCCATTTGTACACCAAGACCATTGATAATTCCATTTACCGTGAGTGTATAAGAAACAGAAACATCAAATGGAGCACTGTAAGTTAAAAGCACAGTATCACGTGCAGTTCCATTGTTTGTTACATTCACAGATGACAGACCAGGAATACCTGAATAATTCGAAAGCGTATTTGAACTGGCCATATTTAAATCCGTATTAAAAATAAGGCGAATGGTGGTTTGATTGATGATGCTGGCATTGATGACCGTTGGAGCTGCAGGAAAACTATAATTGGGCCAAGTTTGTGCGGCAGTTCCACCTGGAGCAGTAATCCAATTGGCAGGATTTAATATGGCAGTACGCAATTCTGTGGGGGAACCTGATTGAATTCCTTCGTAATATGCATTGACAGAATTTCCGGAAACATTTCCTGGAGCTGTGCTTAGATTCACTGCATTGATTCCATCTTCTAAACCATTTGGAATCATGGATAAACTTCCGCTGCAAGAAGAATTATTTGCGACCCAAGCGTTGGAAGTCAGTGCTGTAATATAACTAGGATTTGCCGCAGAACCAGTATATACAATGACCTGATCTCCGGAAGAACTTAATCCAAATCCTGATCCTGTTACGGTTCCTTTGTTTGCGATTAAAGCAGAAGTTTGAATTTTAATCACCGTACCTGCAGTGATACATTCATTTTCGGGTGCGGTCCAAACAATTCCGTTGGGGCATTGTGGAGGTACATTGGTCGTGTATTTTGAATCGGTCAAATTGATAAAAGTACCTGGAAGAATGTCCACCAAACTTAATAGTGCAACTTCATCTTCCGTGGATGTCGCATTCATTCTATATGCCACAACAACCAAATCACCGGGTGTGAAGTTAGTTTGCAACGAAATGCAAGTAAATACAGCCGAGTCAATTTCTGTGATAGCGTTGTCACTGAAATCTTCAACCACATTCGGCAACAATGAAACATAATATGGTTGAGAATTCAACAAAGGATTGTTTGGAGTGATGATAATAGAATTATTAGCAAATGTGGCGGTGAAAGCTACGGCTGCACCCAATGAATTATTCAATCTCAATTCCACCAATGATCCCACATTGTTATTGGTAATTGGTGCATTGTTGACCAATCGCACAGGTTCATTGAAAGTGATCGTTGGTTGCGCTGTGATGGCTACATTGTTCGTTTGATCACGCGGATCAAAAACTGCAACTGGCGGAATTAAATCGCCACCACCAATAGGATATGCATCCAAAGTAAAATTATCAAAACGATTATTTCCAACCGTACCACCACTTCCTTGATCAAAACTGACCTTTAATTTAAAATTGGGATTGTTATTTGCCGTGGAAAGTTCTGTAAAATCCAAAGTATCCAACAATGGATTGCCATTGTTTGGAGCAATCGTATCGAAAGAAATATAACTTACACCATCCGTTGAATATGACCAATACTGAAGACCAGCTCCTGATCCTGATCTACGGGTACTAAACATCACTAATACATCTTTATATCCTGTGGTTGGCAATGCAAACTCCAATTCTCCACCGATGGGATCATTGAATCTAAGATGCGTGCCAGATACATCCCCATTTCTTGCATTAAAATTATCCACATTAAAATTTTGTCCTGTTCCTCCTGCAAAGTCGATGGCACTTATTCCTCCTGTAAGATGTGTGATAGAAGCACCTGTGACAACCGATTGTGATGGTGTCAATAAATTGGATAAAGATGTATTGTCATTAAAATTCCAATAATGCACTAAAGCGATCACAGCTTTAGGTCTTGCATCTAAAGTAAAATTATCAAATCGGTTATTACCAACTGTGCCTCCTACACCTTGTGCAAAACTGACTTTAATTTTGAAATTTGAATTATTGTCCGCTTCAGTAATTGAACTAAAATCCAAAGTTTCCAGCAATGGATTGCCATTGTTAGGTGCGATGGTATCAAAAGGTATATAATTAATTCCATCGATGGTATATGACCAATATTGTAGGCCTGCTCCTGAACCAGATCTGCGGGTACTAAATTTTACGATAGGGTCTTCAAAACCCCGCGTAGGAAGTGCAAATTCAAGTTCACCACCGATGGGGTCATTGAATCTAAGATGTGTACCGGATACATCCGCATTTCGCGCATCTAAATTTTCTACATCAAAACTTTGACCAGTTCCTCCTGCCGCATCTATTGCGCTGATTCCTCCAGAAATATGGGTGATCGATGCTCCTGATACTACAGATTGCGTGGAACTTAATAAATTTGAAACTGAACCATTGTCATTAAAATTCCAATAATGGACAAGTTGTTGTGCATTTGAATTTATAAAAAATAAAAATACAAAAACACAACTGAAAAAATTCGTAATTCTAAATATCATCTGTATAAAATTATAATTAATTTAATAAAAAGCCTTCAGCGCAAAGCTCCCTTGCATAGATTAATTATTTATTAATCCATTAAAATCAAATTAAAAATTTAGGATCATCGTAATATTTACAGAATATAAATTTAATTCTACTTAAATATGATCTAAATATAAATTCCTGAGATTTTAATATCAAAATGAAAAATAATTTCATGACAAATAAAACTTAATGAATAAATAGAGATTTTTAAATAATCGATCCTTACTATTTGAAAATCTAGTATTTACAATTTTAAAAATAATTCCCAAAAATTTTAAAATGGCAATATATTTGCTTTGAAAAGCTGATTCTGGAAAATTTGGAATAAGCTAAATGTCAGAAAGAAAACAAAGCCTTAGAACCTGCCCGCAAGGACATCAGTATTATAAAAGTACCGATTGTCCAACTTGTCCCATATGTGAGGAGGCCCGCAAACCTAAGGACCAGTTTTTATCTAGACTCTGCGCACTCTGCGGTTAATCTTTTACCTTTATGGACGTCAAACGAAAGTACAAAAAAAACTGTGTGACATGTGAAAAACTTTGCGCACTTTGCGGTTAAATTAATCATTGAGTATGTCTGAAAATGAAATTTCAAATAAAATAATAGGTGCAGCCATAAAAGTACATAATGCACTTGGACCGGGCTTGCTTGAAAGTGCATATCAAGAATGTTTGTATTATGTTTTGGTTAAGGAAGGATTAAAAGTGGAAAAAGAAAAACCTATGCCATTGGTATTTGAAGAAGTTAAGTTGGATTGCGGGTATAGGATTGATTTGCTAGTTGAGAATAAAGTTGTCATTGAAATAAAGAGTGTGGAAGGTCTAAATGATGTTCATCTAGCTCAAACTCTGACATACCTAAAATTAGGTAATATTAAATTAGGGCTGCTAATTAATTTTAACGTGGCATTATTGAAACAAGGAATAAAACGAGTCGCCAATGAATTATAAACCTAGCTAAACTTTGCTTTTTCCTTTACGATCTCTGCGGTTAAGAATATAAACCGCAAAGGACGCTAAGATTCGCGCAAAGGACACAAAGAAGATAGGTGAAATCAAAAGAAATATCAATAAGGAGATTTGATAATTATAAGAGGAATAAAACGAGTCGCCAATGAATTATAAACCTAGCTAAACTTTGCTTTTTACTTTACGATCTCTGCGGTTAAGAATATAAACCGCAAAGGGCGCTAAGATTCGCGCAAAGGACACAAAGAAGATAGGTGAAATCAAAAGAAATATCAATGAGAAGATTTGATAATTATAAAAGGAATAAAACGAGTCGCCAATGAATTATAAACCTAGCTAAACTTTGCTTTTTACTTTACGATCTCTGCGGTTAAGAATATAAACCGCAAAGGGCGCTAAGATTCGCGCAAAGGACACAAAGAAGATAGGTGAAATCAAAAGAAATATCAATAAGGAGATTTGATAATTATAAGAGGAATAAAACGAGTCGCCAATGGGATATAAACTTAGCAAAACTTTGCTTTTTACTTTGCGATCTCTGCGGTTAATCTTCTACCACAAAAGGCGCTAAGTTTTACGCAAAGGACACGGCCCCAATCGAAAAGAATTCAAAGGAGTATTGTTTAAATATGGAATCTATACTTACCTTTGTTCACCCAAGCATTGCCAACAACTTGATTAAATGCCTCCAACTAAACAAACATTTCGTACCTGCCCGCAAGGACATCAGTATTATAAAAGTACGGATTGTCCAAGCTGTCCCATATGTGAGGAGGCCCGTATACCTAAGGACCAGTTTTTATCTCAACTCAGCGCACCCGCGCGACGGGCACTTGAGGCTGAGAAAATTTCCTCATTGGAACAATTGTCCAATTACAGTGAAAAGGATTTGTTGAAACTACACGGATTTGGCCCGGGTTCATTACCTAAATTAAGGCAACTATTAATGGATGCCGGACTTCAATTTAAAAACCTACAATAAATGGAAAATATAAAAATCACAGTGGAGGCAGACATTGCTGCGGACCTTCAAAAAGTCTGGGACTGTTACACTCAACCCGATCATATTACACAATGGAATTTCGCCGCAGACAGTTGGTGTTGCCCAAAAGCTGAAAATGATCTTAGACCAGGCGGTAAATACAGCGCCAGAATGGAAGCCAAAGATGGTAGTTTTGGATTTGATTTTGAAGGCATCTATGATGAAGTGGTACCACTTAAAAAATTAAGCTATACATTGGGAGATGGTCGAAAAGTAATTACGACTTTTGAAGTTTTAGATGGTAATTGTAATGTTTCTACGATATTTGATGCAGAAACGGTAAATTCTGTTGATTTACAAAAACAAGGTTGGCAAGCCATCCTGGATAATTTTAAAAAATATACTGAATCAAATTAATTTTAAAATGAAAAGAATACAATATTCCATAAAAATAGATGCCCCTGCCTCTAAAGTTTTCAACACCATGTTGGGACTTGAAAAAATTGAAACTTACAACCAATGGACCTCCGTTTTTAATGCCAGTTCGACCTATGAAGGTGAGTGGAGTAAAGGCTCTAAAATGTATTTTATTGGTTTTGGTGAAGACGGAGAACGCAGAGGAATGATTTCGGAGATTGCTGAATACATACCCAATCGTTTTGTTTCCATCCGCCACTATGGAATGGTAAAAGGTGAAACGGAAATAACCGAAGGACCGGAAGTAGAAAAGTGGGCCGGAGGTTTGGAAAATTATACTTTAGAAGAAAAAGAAGGAGTCACTACCGTGATTGTGGACATCGACATCACAGAAGAATACATGGATTATTTTAATGAAAACTGGCCAAAATCTCTGGAAAAACTAAAGGAGATTTCTGAAAATTAATTGGGTTTAATTTTTATTGTTTATTCAACCATGTGATAGCTTCGTTCATAAAATCATCTATTTGATTTTTGGCTGACAATACTTTCCCTTGCTCATCGTTGATGAGTTTATTAAAGTCGTGGTCGCAAAAGTAACTGTTGTACATCACATTTTTTTTAGCGTACAATGCTACTATTGAACGTAAATAAAGATATTGCAATCCAAACATAAAAGTGTTTTGATCAAATGTACAAGAAGCAATATATACTTGAATCTTTGTATTTAACAAATGGTCTATTGGTTTTCCAGCCCAAAAACTAGACCATCTCAAATAGCTGTGACCTTTCCATAACTTTTCTGTGTTATGTGGATCGATTTTAATTTCTTTAAGAATTTGATTAAGAGAATCAATGTTGTGTTGAGCTTCTAAATCCGAAATTCTACATAATTGTGCATCCAATCTAGTTTTAGCGCTAAAATCATAAGATTGGATTAAGCCATCACCTACAAATAACAGTGCATGAGTAATGGATTTATTGAGAGAAATCAGTTTACACCCCACTTGAAATCCTTCAGAAAAACCCAAAATAGCTACTTTACGTTTGTCTATTTTCCATTTTTTCTTTGCGTCCTTTATCACCAAATCTGCTGACTGCACCAGCCAATCACATGAGAGTTTCTTTGTATACTCATCTGGTGTTTGATAGAGCGGGTAATTGGTACTCGGATCTTTACCAACGCTGTCTTTAAAGGGTACTCCTCGTTTGCTGATAAATAAGATATGATACTTTTCTGCAAGACTTAAATAATCAAATATGATTGTACTTCCTTTTCCGTTTTCCATCATTTGGAACAGTGGATAAGCTACTGGCCCATCCAAATACAGCAGCAATGGTTTTGATTTAGCGTCCCCCTTGGTATAGTGATAGTAATGGACATCCCCCAATGTTTTGTTCTTTAAAATTACCTCCTCAAAGCCCAATTTTTCAGGACTTAATTGAGCCAAGATTATATTAGTCTGCAAGCAACTAAAATAAATAAAGGGGATGAAGCATTTATTTTGAAAAATCCAAATCATATTTAATATATAAACGATACAGTCGCAATAAAGCGTCTACAAATTTATATAAATTTTTCTTGCTTAAATATTTCATATCTACAATTTGATACGAACCTCTTTTGGAATTGCATTTTTACGGACATCATTAACGAAAACATGGATTATTTTAATGAAAACTGGCCAAAATCTCTGGAAAAGTTGAAGGAGATTTCTGAAAATTAAGAAAGAACTATTTTTATTTATTGTTCAACCAAAAGATGGCTTCCTTCATGGCATCATCCATATGGTTTTTGACAGAAATGGTCTTACCATGTTCGTCGGATATGATTTCATTAAATCCATGATCATAAGGATATGTCCGATATTCTAAATTTTTCTTTCCTGCAAGAACTGCTTTTAAATAAATATAATCCAGACCCAGGGCTGAGGTGTTCTGGTCATTGTTACATGAAACAAAATAGACCGGAATTTTTGTTCCAAGTAAATGATTGATGGGTTCTTCTGCACAAAAACTGGACCATCTCAAATAACTGTGCCCATACCAAAATTTTTTGGTGCTATTAGGATCAGATTGAATGGCTTTGTAAATGGCATAAAGTGAGTCAATGTTTTTTTGAGATTCTGCCACAGAAATTTTACCCAATTGAGCATCCAATCTGTTTTGAATGATAAAATCAAAAAATTGTGTAAATCCGTTTCCCACAAATAAAATGGCATGTGTGATATATGGATTGATCGAAATCAATTTACTTCCCACCTGAAACCCTTCTGAAAATCCAAGTACAGCTATTTTACTTTTATTTACCTTCCATTTTTTTAAAGCATCCTTTAAAACCAAATCAGCAGATTGTACACGCCATCCCAAAGAAAGTCTCCTGGTATATTCTTCCGGTGTTTGATAAAGCGGGTAATTGGTTTCCGGATCTTTTCCCACGCTGTCTGCAAAGGGCACTCCCGGTTTGCTAATAAACAGTAGATGGTATTTATCGGCCAGACTCCTGTAATCAAAGGGGATCGTGCTTCCTGTTCCTTTTTCCATCATCTGAAAAAGCGGATAAGCCCCCGATCCATCTAAATAAAGCAACAATGGCTTCGTTGAATCTTCCCCTTTTGTAAAATGGTAATAGTGGACATCCCCTAAAACTTTGTCTTTTATCGTCAGATGATCAAAGCCCAATTTTTTAGGATTCATTTGAGCGAAGACACAGTTCATGTTCAGCAAGCTCAAATAAACCAAGGGGATGTGCCATCTATATTGAAAAATCCATCGCATATTTTAAATAAAACTATAAGGTCATTTTAACACCCAGACAAATTTAGATAAGTTTTATTTTTCCATCTTCTTTCAAATTCCCAATTTAGCACGGATCTCTTTTGGAATGGCATTTTTATGCACCATCACGGACATGGTTTTGTTTCTAAAATAAGCTTTTGATGCATATAAATATCCTCCGGTGCTTTTATTGGCTCCTGTGCCCCACGAATTTTTAACGGCAAAATAATCAGTCCCCTTTTGATCTTTAACCATCCCTACAATGTGCATACCGTGGTCATCGGTCGTTAGCAAATGGTCAAATCCGGATTGTCTTTCTTCCTGAGTCACATATTTTTCAGGATGCGGAGCTTTCCACAAACTGTCGCGCTGAGTTTCTTCCATGTCTTCCCAGGCCATGATGGGATTAATGGCAAGACCGTGTTTTGCAGCAAATGTTTTTTCGCTGACATCAGTTGCCCACAACACACTGTATCCTGTACGAATGGCATTCTCCACCGTATTCATCAGTTCGTCCAGGCTAATGTTGTAGAACATACCATTGGACCAGTTGTCTGACATCTCCAGAATAAATGGTTTGTAAAAAGCATGGTGATTAAAAGAAGTCAAAGGAATGTAGTCTTCTGAATTCATGCCAAGGGAAGTATAAAAACTCATTGGAGTATGGGTTTTACCCTGGTAGAAAAAATTGGTCGGAGGTGTGCCAAAATATCCATCGACCGCTCCCTGGTAGGCCTTGCGCCAATTTGGATGCAGCTTGCCATCCGGATTTTTAACGATGGCTTCCACCATGGCTTTTAAGACCGCTTCCACCTCTCCGTGCACAGGTTTGTCTTGTCCAAATGGAAATCCACTATAGATAGATTGCGGAATTAAACCGTATTCTTTAATGATGTTAAACACATCATGGTTCTCTGCTCCTTGACCAAAAGCGGTGGCTCCTTGGCGGCGGACATAGTTTTCACCTTTTTCAAGGTAACCAGCGCGGGCTATGTACATTTCACTGAGATCATGCTCTCCTTTACCCATTCTGATTAGCTCAGATTCTAAAAATGAATGGGTGGAATAAATCCAGCAGGTACCGCTCTTAAACTGGTTTTGAACGGGTGTGCGCTCCAGCATTTTAACGGGTGTAAACTCGTAGTTGTTGATTTTAAACGCTTGATCCTGACCAAAAACTCCAGAAATGCTGGTCCCGATCAGGACAAGGACAAAAAACAATTTTTTCATTAGGTTTAATTTTGGGCAAAGTTAATACGAAAAGCTTCGTATTTGCAAATTTTTATTTAAAAATTTTCACTTCCCGTTTTCCGGCCTTTGCCCATCCCCTATACATACCAATAGAATTAAAACACAGTTCTATGTTGCCAGCATGATCCACAGCAATCAATCCACCATCTCCACCCAAACTTTTTAGTTTTTCATGGATAATTTCATGGCTGGCTTGAGCTAAAGTGGCTGTTCCATATTTCATACGGGCAATAAGATCATAGGCCACCACATTTCGAATAAAATACTCACCGTGACCAGTACAAGATACTGCGGCTACACCATCCTCTGCATAGGTTCCTGCACCAATGATGGGTGCATCTCCAATCCTACCCCATCTTTTGTTGGTCATCCCACCGGAAGAAGTGCCTGCAGCCAAATGACCTTTTAGGTCTAAAGCCACACAACCTACTGTTCCAAATTTTGAATCCGCATTCACATATTTCATTCCAAGTTTTCCGAGGCTATCCTTGGCTTCCGCTTCAAGAGCCTTGATCCAGGTCTTTTTCCTGAATTCTGTGTCAAACCAATCATTGGATACGGTATCTAATCCATTTACAATACCAAACGTTTCAGCTCCGCGTGCTATTAAAAAAACATGAGGACTTTTCTCCATAACCAACCTTGCCAGCCGAATTGGATTTTTAATAACTCTAACTCCACCGACGGCACCTGCTTGGGCTGTTTGACCATCCATGATACTTGCATCCAATTCATGTTCGCCTTTGTTGGTAAATACCGCTCCTTTTCCGGCATTAAACAAAGGATTATCTTCTAAAAAAATAATGACCTGTTCCACTGCTTTCATAGCAGTTCCGCCTTCTTTCAGAATTTTTTCACCAATGTCTAAGGCGTTGTTCAGCGCGGACATATATTCCTTTTCTTTTTCCGCACTCATTTCTTTCCGAAGGATAGCGCCTGCACCACCGTGAATGGCGATGGCGTAGTCCTTGTGTTTACTTTCCTGCTTACAATTAATAAAAGTGAATAGAAATAAGAATATCCAGTATAAATTAGTTTTCATTATTTTGCTCTTTTTATTCAAATTTCATTTTATCTTAGCTCGATATGTGATCATATTCTTTCAGATTATTATCAAAGTTAAGGAAATTTGTTACAATTCGAGAGGGTTGTTAATTAAGGGGGATAAAGCTTCATTATACCCAGCACGCTTCACACCAGCCTCCAACCCCATGCTATTGCGTAGGGTTGCACATGTACACAAAAAAAGCCGCCCAAATGAACTTGAGCGGCTTGATAATATAATTTAACTAATCAAATTAATTAAAGAGGTATCTCACTCCCAATTGCATTTGGTAAATATCGGCTAAGCCTGCTGTTTTTTGGAACAAATCAGTTCTGAATTGTCCATTGTTGTCTTTCGCAAAAGTATAGATCGGCTTATTGTCTGCAGATTTTCCTTCAAATTTTAAAGGAGTCGTATTGACGATCACCTGATTACCACCGCCTAAATCTGAGCTGATTAAATTGAGAAGATTGTAAATATCTGCCCTAAGCTGAAGGGTATGGTTTTTCTTTCCGGTTTTAATTTTGAATTCCTGAATGATGGATAAATCAAGACCAGAAATAAAAGGTAATAAACCACCATTTCTTTCAAAAAAGGTGCCTTTGAATTTTTCAATTTCTGGATTGTCATTTACAAATTTCATAAAAGCATCTCTTTGCTCCTGAGCGGTTGGTCCATTGGCAATGTCTTTAAATTCCAATTCTGATCCATCTTTTGGTATATACAGCAAGTCATTGTTTCTAGTAACTCCATCCTGGTTGATATCACCATTGACGGTCAAAGTAAATCTTCCTTGGTTGAAGTATTGATAAAACAATGAAACTTGTGTAGATGCGTATTTAGAATATTTAAACTTGTAAGAAACCGCAGAAATAAAACGGTGTCTTTGATCGTCATTGGAAAAAGCCAAATCCGGGTAATTATTTCCAGCATAAGAAAAATTATCCGCCCAGGATGAATTGGCAATGGATCCTCCAGTCAACAAATCTTTGGCCTCTGAAAAATTGTAAGCCAACATGATGTAAAGATCATTTTTAAACTGCCTTTCCAATTTTGGTGTAATGGAAAAAGAATATCCTTCTTTGGTATTTTTAAGAAGCATGGCATCTGTTACAAAGGAATTAATTCTATTGGCATTTCCTCCGCTGTAAATATCTCTTTGATCTGCTCCTTCATATTTTGCGATGGGGCCTTTCTGATTTGCATCGATGTAATAAATATTGTTGAGTGTCTTGTTATAAATACCTTCCAAGGATGCTACGATTTCAAATGGCAACTTATAGTCTATGGCCAAATTAGCCCTAAACACTTGTGGAAATTTAAAATTCTTATCGGTAGCGGCAATGTTAAAACTTGGAGCCAACCCAGGATTCTCAGGGATATACGCATCTATATCGTCTGTAAAAAGATATTTTCTGGTACCTGCATTTACTTCACGAATGGTGTTTTTGGTTACACCATTGTTTCCAATTTGGTTAGACAACCAAACAAATGGAACTCTACCAGTAAATACACCTAAACCTCCGCGTATTTGAAGAGATCTATCGCCTTTCACATCATAGTTAAATCCAAGTCTTGGAGAAAACATAAACTGTGTTTCTGGAAGTTCATCAGTACGAATTCTAATGTTACTTCCATCTGCATCCCTAAAATCTACATCCGCTACTCTTTGATTTAAAAAAGCTGCATCAGATGAATACAATGGCACATCTACACGAACACCTAAAGTAAGCGTCAATCTGTCTTTTAAAGTACTAAACTGATCTTGCACATAAACACCCGGTTGGTAAATTGTAATTTTATCTACTGGCACTTCTCTATTTGGTAAAACGCTGTATTGTATTTCATAAATAGGAGCACTCACAGAATCTCCTGCTGCTGCGCTGTAAAAATCTGCCAACGAAGCATAAGTCCAGTTGCCATAATATCTTGGCGTAAATGCATTTTCAAATGAAAATGATTCAAAATTGACACCTGCAGTCAAATTATGGTTTCCTAAATACCAGGTTAAATTGTCTTGAAATTGAATGGTATTTGTATTTAAAACGTTGTTTGGAGTAAATGCTTCATACCCAAATGAAGTAAATGTATTTCCTCCTTCTCTGATGTCCACCAATGGGAAAGGTCTTGGAGAAGGACTACTGCGAAAATCGCGGTTGGCAGTAAATCCAAATTGAATTTGATTAGACATTCTAGATCCAATGATTGAATTTAACTCTATAATGGCTGAGTGAATATTGTTGTTGATTCTATAATTGGCTGAGCTAAAATTTAAAGCATTTAAATTTCCATTTCTAAATCCTGCAGCACCAGAACCACTTGCCAATACGTCGCGGTAAGATTTCAAATAATTGTATCTGAAACTCAATTTATTTTTTGAATTCAAATTGTAATCCAATTTTACCAAAGCCTTGTCACTGTATGTAGGTAAAGTATATCCATCATACGCACCCGGATCATAATCAAAATTATTGATCAAAAAAGTTCTTAAAGAGTCCAAAGCTGTTATACGCACTCTTGTTATATTACCACCAGATGTTTCACCTGGTTGTAGTGCTCTGTACTGCAAAGGATCTTCTCTTCTCTCTGCTTCAGCATTGACAAATATAAACAATTTGTCTTTAATAATAGGTGCCCCTAAACTAACTCCAAATTGTTTGATGTCAAAATTAAGTACCGTCACATCTCTTCCTGATGCTTTATTTCCCACCAAATTTTGATTTCTGGTATTGAAGTAAGCGGTCCCTTCCACATTGTTTGAACCTGATTTGGTCACTGCATTGATACCTGCACCTGTAAATCCTCCCTGACGCACATCAAATGGAGCAAGATTGACTTGAATTTCTTCTATGGCGTCTAATCCTATTGGTGTAGAATTGGCCTGTCCACCTGGAGCAGAAGCCAAACCAAAACTGTTGTTAAAAATACTTCCGTCCAAACTCAAATTATTGTAACGTGAGTCCTGACCCATAAATGATGTTCCGGAACCTGTGGTAGTTGCGACTGATGAAGCACGACTTTGTGGAGTTAATCTAATAAAATCGTTGATACTTCTGCTCAGTGTTGGTAATGCGGCCAAAGCTTCTTTTTTAATATTGGTGGCGGCACCTGTTCTTTGAGAATTTAATATTTCATTGGTGTTGGCACTGATGATCACCTCATCTAAGCTGACTGCTTCAGTCACAAGATTGGTATTGTATCTAAGATTTTGACCCAAGGACAAATAAATATTTTCCTCGACCACCGTCTTATAACCAATATAGCTTATGGTAATAGTATAAGGTCCTCCCACCCTAAGGCTTGGAATATTATACCTGCCGTCTTCACGGGTATATACTCCATACAAAGTACCGGATGGTATGTGTTTGGCTTGGACCGAAGCTGCTACCAAGGCAGAACCCTGGTCATCCAATACTTGACCAAAAATTTGTGCATTGGTCACAGCCTGAGCCATAAGTTTACTCTGGTTTGCACCAATCAATAAAAATAGACCCAACATAAACATGTAAAAATGCTTGTTTCGTTTCATACGTTAAGATTATAAATTAGAAATAGGTTTAATACACACACAAAGGTAGTTTCTAAGGATACCTTAAATATTAAATTAAAATCAAGAAAGTATTGCTTCTACATTAAATCTAATTCATTGGTACAGAATCTACCAGCTCTAATTAGAAGAATTTCATACCTAATCCTTCCAACTTTAACAAAAAGTTCTATATTGGACCAATTGAATTTCTGAGACAAATATATGTTTATTTAAATATCAATCTCCTTTAATTTTTAAGTAAAAAAAAGAAGGCAGAATTTCTCCCGCCTTCTGTTGCTCTTTATAAAATGTATTCTTCCTATGGATTACTCCAATATCACCATTTTTCTAGTCTGGGTATTGCTTTCATAATCTGCCTGATAATAATATACTCCTGTACCTGTTACTATACCTCCTTCGATGATCCATTCCTGATATCCTTTGGCCATCTCTTTTTCTGCTTTTAAATGAACCCTTCCTGTCGCATCATAGATGGTGAGTCTGACGGTTCCTGCACGTGGCAACAACAATCCAATAGAGCTTTGCTCTTTCCATGGATTCGGTTCGTTTTGTAACAATACAAACTCCTTATCCAACATGCCCGTACTTCTTAACTCAATTCTTCCTTCTGCCTGATGCTCATCAATGCTCATCGTTTGCGTTATGGATGAACTCAATCTCAACATATCAGACAATCTGCCATCCAGATTTGATTTAATTTTGATGCTCAACAATCTCTCATCATTTTTTGCATGACCATCCCAACTCATACTGATCTTTCCATTGTGCAAAGAGTGTAAGCTGTAATGCTCTTCTCCAAAATGATTTTGACGATTCGGTACAAGCTCTATCATCTGTCCAAATTCTCCTCCCAATTCTACCGTGGTTTGGAATCCTGTGAACTTGCTGATGTTGCTGGATTTGATTTGTATTTCATACATCTCCCCTTTTTTCATTTCTACATCTTCATAATACAAATCCAACGTCTGTGCAGTCCTATTGCTCACACCGTTGGCTCCTCTGGTCTTTGCTGATTCATTGACATCTCCTACTTTGATCGCCACAAAATCGGCCTTTAAATCACTTCCCAAATAATTGATTTTATATTCTTCAGGATGCAGATTTTCCAATGCTTCTTCTGGATTTGCAAAACTGTAATTGAGCGGTACAAATCTCCAACTGGTATTACCCTTAACTTCTGTACTCACTCCCAAAATTAACTTCCTTAAATCGGAGATGTCACGCGCTGTGACAGACTTACTTTTGTTGACGTCTGCTGCTATCATTAAATATGGACTGTTCAAATCCTCTATGGCCAATATATGTTTCTGTATACGGACGATATCTCCTGTTGTCACTCCATTGGTCCAATCATCATTCTTCTCTGGCTTGATCTCGTAATTGCCTCCTGTAGGCATCGGTGAAAAGGCATATCTACCTTCATAATTTGTTTTCACTGCATTCTGCGGACTGGTCAAAAGTGCAATTTGCGCTTCTTCTACTTCGCGATCTCCTGCTGTTTTAACCAAACCACTCACCACCACATCCTTTAAGTTTCCTGGACAAGCTGGAGGTTGTTGTGGATTGTCTTCGATGATGATCACCGTGCGGCAGAAAGATTGATTGCCGTTGATGTCTGTCACCCACAATTCCACATTCCTTGGTCCTATGCTATCACAATTATAAAATCTTACTTTGTCTGAGGTATCTGCACTAAAACTAAACACGATGTCATATCCACAACCATGTTCTGAATTTACATTGATATCACTGGCCCATACTTCTGCCATCTTTGTCTCCGGTATTCCATCTCCATTTAAATCCATCGCTGTAAGACCTATGCTCAAATCACGATGACAATACGCGGTTGGCGGTTTGCAGTTGATTAGATTCAACTCGGATTCACATTTTGCAGTATTTCCGCATCGATCTTCCACTTCCCATTTGATAATATGTCGACCCAATGGCCAGGTTCCAAATGCAACGCTATCTCCGATCGAAGTCCTGATGATGTCTATCGTTCCATCACTGTTTAAATCGATTTTATAACGATACAATAATTCGTCTTTTGCAGTACACACATCACTCGCTCCTATGCTCAATCGCACCGGTATCGGACGACATTCTACATCATAGGTACAAATCGTGGTGTCTCTACAAGATCTATAAATAATTGGATCTACAAAATTGCTCACTTTAATAATCTGCGTGTCCTGATAGATCACGATGTCACCTAAATCATTTCGGTAACACCAATCGATGACCTTCCATACCCTGAGTATTTTAAAACATGGTTCTCCAGGTACTGTGGATGAAAATACATGATCCTTAAAATCCATTCCTATAATGCTGCACTCATCGTCACTCACCACTGGATAATTATACGGTGGACTCAATAAATCAGGATGCAACAATCTTGAATCACAAATATCACTCGTCTCATAATCAAATGGCCATTGGATGCTAATTCTTCCTCCATCGAGATGATTGTCTATTTGAATTCTTTGTGAACAACTTGCGCTATTTCCCTGTGCATCTGTAACTGTAAATACTCTGATGATGGTTCCCATTCCACACTGATTCATGCCATTGCTATCGATCACCACCGTTACGTTAGGATCACAATTGTCATAGGCTATTCCATCTTGCGGATGTCCAAAGATCTCATGCCAATACACCGGATCAATCACGATCATTTCGCGATCCGCTTCTTCAGTTACGACTTTTCCAAAACTTCTATCCAAATGATTGATGTCAAAATCAAATCTGCAATCCACATCTATATTTGGTGGACAGGTAATTCTTGGCATGTCTTTGTCTTGTACCTCTACCAAGACCATGCAAATGGCTTCATTGCCGCTCACATCGATCACTTTAAATGCAACCATGACTTCACCTGCTCCTACATCGCTACAGCAAAACTGTACTTCAGGACCCCAGTCGTCTTCTCCGATCGTGCCGCAATGGTTTAAATCCATTCTTCTCACTTCAAAATGATGGATTTTACACTCATCAAAACTTCCATCGTCAAACACTTCTGCAGGTACCCAATTGGATCCTGAATCATTGATGGAAACTACCGTTCTTCTTTCACAGACTGCCACCGGCTCTGTGTGGTCTCTGACCGTCACATATAAAGTATCTTCGGTTAAATTATAACACTCATCATACACACGGTAGATGATCGTATCCAGTCCTACCGGTAATCTTACTCTGCCTCCATTCTGATCCACTAAAACACCACCCGGATACACCACATCAATTCTTAAATCATTGTGGCAGGCATCTATGGCTTCTATCGGTGGAATGACCACATCAGCCTCACAACTTTTATGGCTGGTTGTCGCTTCAAAATCATAATGGCTGTGTAATATCCTTGGCCCCAAATTGTCTTGTATTTGAATAATCTGAACTGCAAAATTTTCCAACTCCTGGCTACACCACCATTCACGCACACGCCATACTCTCATGATCTTGCGCGTACATCCTATCTTTCCTAAGTCAGTGTCTTCATAATCGACGTATACATTGCACAAGAAGTCGATGGTAGGCCAAATCGCATAGGAATAAAAATGTGGAATTCCAGAGATATATGGATGGGGATGTGCGTTGACATCAAATGAATCAATTCTATCACATTCTAAAATAACACTCTCTGGTGGAAATGCGACCTGAAAAATGTCAAACCGTTCTACTTCTATTTCCTGAACACAAGGAGCACTTTCGTTGCCGTATGAATCCACTGAAATCCAGGTGCGCATCACACGCTTGATCAATTCAGGATGACAAAACAAACTCTCTATTTCTTCATCTACCAACCTTACTGTATAATGACTGCAATCAAATGTTACCGTAGGATATAAACTGTCTGTTTCAAAATCCAAACAACTCACCCGAATATTTCTACATAAAACTTCCGGTGCTAATTTATCTTCGATGAGTATATCCGACCAACAACTGTTGCCGGTCAGGGTGTCCAATACTTTTCCCACCAGTCTTTTACCCAAATAATGACTGTCCACAGGATTTGGAATCGGGTGATTGTAATGGCTCAATTCTACAATGACATCTTCCGCACAAATCCCGTTGGTCAAAAGCATTCTTGGTGTAATCTCCACCAGACAATCTGCACCGAGTGAAATGTTTAAATTTTTACAAGCAAGGAGATTTTCTGCTTTTGGGATGGTGACTTCAAAAGAACAAGTGGAAGTATTGTTACAAATGTCTGTTACAGTCCATTCAATATAATGTACTCCATCTTCAAATTGATAACCATTCAGCGTGCTATCACCATTGATGTTGTTGACCACAGTTAAAATTCCACAGTTTTCAATAATACGTTGAATGTCCAATATGCCATCTACGACATCAAATTCACAATTTCCAACTCCAATAAAAACCATCGTATCCACGGGACAATCCAACCAGGGTTTGACTGTATCCATGACCGTAATTTCAAAGGAGCAGGAATTTTGATTTCCTGTTATGTCTGCAACAAACCAACTTATAGAATGGGTTCCTTTGGGGAAATAATGATCCTGTAAAGTACTGCCATAATTAATATTATTGTAAAGTAAATAAATTTCACAATTGTCAAACTTAATCAATGGATCAAACTCAACTCCTACTACTGTATAAGGACAAACAAAGGTTTCAGAATATACGATGGTGTCTCTTGGACATCGAAGTTCTGGTAATTCGGTATCAATAATTTCTAGATTCATACTACATTCAGCAGAATTACCTGCAGCATCGTAAACCACCCAATTGATCATATGATTTCCTTTGTCAAAATCAAAAGTATTTAGAGTTGATAAACCATTAATATTATTTTCCAAATCATCAACGGTGCAATTATCTGATAAATTGACAGGATCAAATTCATTTCCCATCGTTGAATAGACACATTGACCTGGATTTGTCATTTTTATTTGATTTGAAGGACAGTTGACAATCGGCATTTCTTGATCTTCCACAGTGACCGTAAATGCACAAAGATCATTTGGCAAACAGGCATTGGTAGCTGTCACTTCTACAAAAGTAGATCCCAATCCAAAAGCAGTACCGGACCCGGTTCCATTGCCGGACTCCTGTGTTGGAACCAATGTTTTTATATACATAAAATTAGGATCCGGATTTCCAGATGCGTCCACCGTATAATCCACGATTGCCGAACATTCTCCTGGATCGGTCGTCACATTGATATCAGTAGGACAATCACTGATCAAAGGGTTTTCGCAAAGGTAAATACAGATGGATGTAAGATTAAAAATCGAATCTGCTTCAACTGCGATAAAATAAGTAGTTCCTGCACCAAGAACTCTCGTCGCCAGTTCAAAATCCATGGTAAAATTATTGATACAAATAGGCACTGCTCCACAATGTGGCTTTATGACAATACTAAAATCTCTATCACCCATTGCGGAGATCAAGTAGGATCCTGTTACAGCTGGCGTGAAATTAAACCAAGCTCCAATTCCTCCAGAAACACATTCATCAGAATTAAAACTAATATTATTAAAGGGTCCTATGCACGTATCCAATTGAAGAGATTGCCCAAGTCCACAAGTTGAACCTTGACTATAAACGACTGAATGAATATTAGAAAAAAGTAAGTAAAATAATATACTTATTTTAAAATACTTATTCCATAAATGGCTGAGGTGTTCATTGGAGTAAAATAATTTACCCTTAGCAGAAATTAACTCCTGCTTGAAGTTTGTCGTAGTTTTCATTAAATGCAAAATTTAGATTAACATCTAAATCCGCTTTAATTCTTAAGAAATCTGAGTTTGAGAGCCATCGAAATACAGTGCAAATATATAAAAATATTTAATATTTATATTATTAATATGAATATAAATAAAAAAGGCGGGATTTCTCCCGCCTTCTCATGCTCTTTATAAAATGTATTCTTCCTATGGATTACTCCAGTATCACCATTTTTCTAGTCTGGGTATTGCTTTCATAATCTGCCTGATAATAATAAACTCCTGTACCTGTTACGATACCTCCTTCGATGATCCATTCCTGATAACCTTTGGCCATCTCTTTTTCTGCTTTTAAATGTACTCTTCCTGTTGCATCATAGATGGTGAGTCTAACGGTTCCTGCACGTGGCAACAACAATCCAATAGAGGTTTGTTCTTTCCATGGATTTGGTTCGTTTTGTAACAAGACAAACTCTTTATCCAACATGCCCGTACTTCTTAACTCAATCCTTCCTTCTCCCTGATGCTCATCAATGCTCATCGTATGCGTAATGGCAGAACTCAATCTCAACATATCCGACAATCTGCCATCTCTGTTTGATTTAATTTTAATGCTCAACAATCTCTCATCATTTTTTGCCTGACCATCCCAACTCATACTTATCTTTCCATTGTGCAAAGAGTGTAAGCTGTAATGCTCTTCTCCAAACTGATTTTGACGATTCGGTACAAGCTCTATTATCTGTCCAAATTCTCCTCCCAATTCTACTGTGGTTTGGAATCCTGTGAACTTGCCAATGTTGCTGGATTTGATTTGGATTTCATACATTTCTCCTTTCTTCATTTCCACATCTTCATAATACAAATCCAAAGTTTGTGCAGTCCTATTGCTCACTCCGTTGGCTCCTCTGGTACGAGCCGACTCATTGACATCTCCTACTTTGATCGCTACAAAATCTGCTTTTAAATCACTTCCCAAATAATTGATTTTGTATTCTTCAGGATGCAGATTTTCCAATGCTTCCTGTGGATTTGCAAAACTATAATTAAGCGGCACAAATCTCCAACTGGTATTACCCTTCACTTCTGTACTCACTCCCAAAATTAACTTCCTTAAATCGGAGATATCACGAGCTGTGATTGACTTACTTTTGTTGACGTCTGCTGCGATCATCACATAAGGATTATCAAACTCCTCTATGCCCAATATATGTTTCTGTATTCTGACGATGTCTCCTGTCGTCACTCCATTCGTCCAATCATCATTCTTCTCCGGCTTGATCTCGTAATTGCCTCCGGTAGGCATCGGTGAAAATGCATATCTACCTTCATAATTCGTCATCACTTTATTCTGTTGGCTTGTCAAAAGTGCAATTTGCGCTTCTTCAACTTCACGGTCTCCTGCAGTTTTAACCAAACCGCTGACCACCACATCTTTTAAGTTACCGGGACAAGGCGGTGCTTGTTGTGGATTGTCTTCGATGATGATCACTGTGCGGCAGAAAGATTGATTGCCGTTGATGTCTGTCACCCACAATTCCACATTCCTTGGTCCTATACTGTCACAATTGTAAAATCTTACTTTGTCTGTGGTATCTGCGCTAAAGCTAAACACGATGTCATAACCACAACCATGTTCTGAATTTACGTTGATATCACTGGCCCATACTTCGGCCATCTTCGTCTCCGGTATTCCATCTCCGTCTAAATCCATCGCTGTAAGTCCTATGCTCAAATCACGATGACAATATGCGGTTGGCGGTTTGCAATTGATCAGATTTAATTCCGATTCACATTTTGCAGTATTTCCGCAACGATCTTCTACTTCCCATTTGATAATATGTCGACCCAATGGCCAGGTACCAAATGCAACACTATCTCCGATCGAAGTTCTGATGATGTCTATGGTTCCATCACTGTCCAAATCGATTTTATAGCGATACATTAATTCATCCTTTGCAGTACACACATCATTCGCTCCTATGCTCAATCGCACTGGTATCGGACGACACTCTATATCATAAGTACATATCGTCGTATCTCTGCACATTCTATAAATGACCGGATCAACAAAATTGCTCACTTTAATCACCTGTGTATCCTGATAGATCACGATGTCACCCAGTTCATTTCTGTAACACCAATCGATCACTTTCCATACCCTGAATATTTTATAACACGGTTCTCCAGGGACCGTGGATGAAAATACATGATCTTTAAAATCCATTCCTATGATGCTACACTCATCGTCGCTCACCACCGGATAATTGTATGGTGGGCTTAATAAATCAGGATGCAACAATCTTGAATCACAGATATCACTCGTCTCATAATCATATGGCCATTGGATGCTGATTCTTCCATCGCGATGATGATTGTCTACACTGATTACTTGCGAACAGCTGGCACTATTGCCTTGACCATCGGTTACGGTAAATACTCTGATAATCGTACCCATGCCACACTGATTCATGCCATTGCTGTCGATCACCACTGTGACATTCGGATCACAATTGTCATACGCGATTCCATCCTGTGGATGTCCATAAATATAATGCCAATACACAGGATCTATCACGATCATATCTCGATCTGCTTCTTCAGTGACTACTTTTCCAAAACTTCTATCCAAGTGATTGATGTCAAAATCAAATCTGCAATCCACATCGATATTCGGTGGACAAGTAATTCTTGGCATGTCCTTGTCTTGCACTTCTACCAAGACCATACAGATGGCTTCATTGCCGCTCACATCGATCACTTTAAATGCAACCATGACTTCACCTGCTCCTACATCGCTACAGCAAAACTGTACCTCTGGTCCCCAATCATCTTCTCCGATCGTACCACAATGGTTTAAATCCATTCTTCTCACTTCAAAATGATGAATCTTACACTCATCAAAACTGCCATCATCAAATACCTCAGCAGGTACCCAATTGGATCCTGAATCATTGATCGATACCACTGTTCTTCTTTCACAAATTGCTACTGGTTCGGTATGGTCTCTGACCGTCACATATAAAGTATCTTCTGTTAAATTATAACACTCATCATACACTCGGTAGATGATCGTATCCAAACCTACCGGCAATCTTACCCTGCCACCATTCTGGTCAACTAAAACTCCGCCTGGATACACCACATCAATTCTTAAATCATTGTGACAAGCATCAACCGCTTCTATCGGTGGAATAACTACATCCGCCTCACAACTTTTGTGGCTCGTCGTTGCTTCAAAATCATAATGACTGTGAATAATTCTTGGTGGTAAGTTGTCTTGGATTTGAATGATTTGAACTGCAAAATTTTCCAATTCATCATTGCACCACCACTCTCTCACTCTCCAGGTACGCATGATCTTGCGTGTACAGCCTATTTTTCCTAAGTCGGTATCAAAATAATCTACATATACGTTGCAAATAAAGTCAACTGTTGGCCAAATGGGCCATCCCGCTAACTCTGGAATACCTGTTACAATTGGATGTGGATGACCATTGACATCAAAGGAGTCAATTCGATCACATTCTAAAATGATGTCTTCATGAAATACTACTCCTGAAATATCTAATCTTTCAACTTCAATAATCTGAACACATGGCTCACTTTCATTGCCAAATTGATCGGTCGAAACCCAGGTACGAGTCACACGTTTGATCAACGCAGTATCACAATGCAAGCTTTCAATGTATTCATCCACCAACTTAATTGTATAATGACTGCAATCAAATGTCACTGTAGGATATAAACTGTCTATCTCAAATTCTTTGCAGCTCACTCTGATGTCTCTGCATATGACTTCTGGTGCTAATTTATCTTCGATTAATACATTACCCCAACAACTATTACCAGTGGTAGGATCTGTTATTTTTGCCACGATGGTTTTTCCCAGATAATGGCTGTCCAATGGATTTGAAATTGGATGATTGTAATGACTCAACTCAACTTGAAAAACATCATAACAAGCGTAATATCCTGTCAACAACATTTGTGGAGTAATAAGCACCTCACAAAATTCATTCAAGGAAACGTTGATATTTTTACAAGACATGCTGGAAGAACCAAGCACATTCACTGTAAAAGAACACTGATCCATATTGCCATATTCGTCCATCGCTTGGTATACATTGGTCGTCACTCCCGGTGGATATGGATTTCCACTTGGAATCCCTGCAAGTCTTTTAATTTGAAGTCCTCCTTCAAACTCGATAATGTATCTTCTAAATAAAAGAGATGGTGAATCATACCAGGTTCCATTTACTGGATCCCAATACCAGGCGAAATCACCAGGGATAATTCCTGGTTGACCAGGGCCCCAATTGGTATAATTGACAGGTTCCCCTGTAATCCATTTGTATTGATCCAGAGATGGGCTATAACGCAGACCTAACCAATACTGATTGTCTGCAATTCCCAAAATAAATGGAATGTTATTCATAAGGAAAGTATTCTCTGCACCATCTTCGACGGTGACCAGATGACCACCCAACGCTGTAGCTATCTCATTGGCTTCAATCCAATGCAGATGATTTGCTATTCCCGGAGGAGATATAAAATAACTGTTTCCATTGTATACACCAATCGATTGGAATCCTGGAATATCTAAGCTCGTTTGAATACAATTATCTGTAGCCGTCACATTGTAACAGTACACCCTATTGCAATCCATACTGTCCAAATACAGAGTTGTATTTGGTGGACAAGTAATCACAGGGTCTGCATCCGTCACAGTGATCCTAAAACTGCAACCACTGACATTACCACTGCAATCGCTTACAAGATAGCTAACTTGATGTGCTCCAGGTGTTAGAAAAGTGCCATTGTTTAAGCCAGGTGCACTTGCAGGCAATGGGCCAGTAACTTGTTCCAAAGATAAATTGGAATGAGTAATCGCGCTGATAACAACATTGGTTTCAGCTCCAGCTCCATTGGATGAAACTCGAATACAAATTTCATCGCCTGCTTGAACTGTGGTAGAAAAATTGTCTAAATATAGCGTTATACCATTGGTAGTAGATGTAAATCGAGTGAACACGCCATTTATTCCTATAAAAACATGATCTCCATTAAATCCTAATGGAGAAGGGCCGGTTCTATAAGCTCTAACTGTAAAAGAAAAAGTTCCAGAACAATCAAAAGGAATGCACAAATCCCGATTTCCAGCAGCTGAATTTCCAGCAATGCTTATAGAATCTGGAATATGAAAAGTAAAACCTACCTGAGAAGGTGAGGTTGTCCAATTATCTGCATCGAGTGGAGTTCCACGACCGATGCCTACAAAAGTATCTGAACAGGTACTGTTAGCGATCGGTGCCCAAAACAAACTAGTATCGCATTGTCCTGGACCTAAAGCAACGGTCCTATCTAAAGGACAGGTCAATGTGATTCCACATTCATTTAAACCAAACTCTCCAATGGCAAATCCTGCAGCTGCTGGATCTGCATTAATGGTAATGGTCATCAGCATACAAGCAGCAGTTGTGGTATAAAAACCATAATACCTGGCACCGGAAGCTCCGACTACAGGTATGGGTCCTGATGTGGTACCATCATTGGCAGTCGCGGTAATATTGGCCGTGCCGAAATTATTACCTTCTATATACAAGTAAAATGCCCTTGTTCCAGCGGGTAAGGTGATTGTTACAGTATTTGATTGCTCATAATACACATCACCTGTATAACCGTGGCTCCAGGTTGCCCAACCATTTCCAATCTGTCGATGGTTTAATGGATTGGAAAAAAAGATTTGAGGAGAACCCGGTAATGGAAATCCAACATCTGAGACATCTGCAAAAATTGGTCTACCATCTGGAAGAGGAGTAACCATATTAAATCCTCCTAAGGTCGGTGGCGGCGCAGCGGTTCCCGGAGAACCATCAAAAATGACGCCTGCATGAGCAGTTATCGCAACTGCACTCCATAAACAAATGGTTATGAAAAGTGTGTAAATCTGTTTTATAAGATACATAGCAAAAAGCTTTTGTGAATAATTCAATTTTATTCGCTTTTATCCGCTATGATCTAAAGAACTGTTTTAGCCTTTGGGGGGCTTTATTCAAGGGCAAATATACAAGGATTTTAAATATTACAATAAAATCTATGTGTAATCTGTAAAATTAATTTAAATATGAATTATATCCAATTGTATTTCAAACAGTTAAGTTCAATAAAAAAAATAAAAAATAATCTTCCAGATAGGTTTTCAATTTTAATGGCTTCAAAATGTACAAAGTGAAACTTACTTTTAGTTTTGCATAACAGCTTAAACGCCTATTTTATGCTTAAAATTAGAATTATATATATATATTGTTGATTATCATATTATAATACATTATTCACAACGCTGATATAAAATTTTAAAATTTTATTCATATGGATATCACCTTTTTATTCCTAAAACGTTTTAATATTACGCCTTCTAAATGCAATTTTAACTAATTTTTGTTTTGGACCATTCCTAAATTTAAAATTAAGAAATTGATTATTAGAATTTTACAATCTTAAATCACAATCATTAAACAACGATTAATTCTCTGATTATGAGCAATCAAAAGTCAAACGCAAAAGCAAGCGGAAAATTCAGTAACATTTTTGCTTCCCTGACCATCTTCACAGCCATTGTGGTTGGTTATTTGATTTATTTCTATATTTTGGGTGATGCCAGTCACTTCGTGGATGGTGACAATACCAAACATCCCCTAAGTGGTGATTACCTTGGTATGATGTATAAAGGAGGTGTCATGGTTCCCTTCCTAATGGCAGTTTTTATGATTGTGGTTGCCACGGTCATTGAAAGGTTTATCACCCTGAGCATCGCCAATGGAAAAGGATCACTACCTACTTTTGTCCAAAAAATTAAAAAATACCTGGATGGAAACCAAGTAGACGCTGCCATCGTTGAATGCGATAAACAGCAGGGATCTGTGGCCAACATCATCCGCGAAGGTTTAAACAAATACAAGCAGATGGAGTCCAACACATCATTGGACAAAGAACAAAAAATGATGGCCATCCATAAAGAAATTGAAGAAACGACCTCTTTGGAGTTACCTATGCTTGAAAAAAATCTGGTCATTTTGGCTACGATTTCATCTGTAGCAACTTTGTTGGGACTTTTGGGAACTGTATTTGGTATGATCAAAGCCTTCTCTGCCATTGCGACTGCAGGAGCACCAGACGCTGTCCAGCTTTCCAATGGTATCTCTGAAGCCTTGATCAACACAGCTTTGGGTATTGGTTCTTCTGCATTTGCTATTATATTCTATAATTATTTCACCACCAAAATTGATGGAATGACTTATGGAATCGACGAAGCCGGATTCAGCATTTCCCAAACATTTGCTGCAAAGCATTAATGTTTGTCAATTTATCTTCTCATTTCCTAAAGCAACAAAAATATGCCTAAGGTTAAGATACCCCGAAAGAGTACAGCCATCGACATGACAGCCATGTGCGACGTTGCCTTCTTGCTACTCACTTTTTTTATTCTGACCACCAAATTTAGAGATCAGGAAGTCGTGCAAATCGATATTCCTGCTTCCACCGCTCAAATTCCTATACCTGATAAGGACATCATGATGTTTAACATCTCTCCTGATGGACGTATCTTTTTTGGTTTAGATGACCAAAACACAAGATTGAGGTTGCTTGATACGTTGGCAAATAGATACCAGTTTCAAATAACTGCAGAACAACAGGCTGCGTTTAAAACATTAGAATTATGGGGGATGGATATAAAAGCTTTGCCCGAATTTCTGGCAAAAGATCCTACTGAAAGGGCAAATATTTTGCAACCCGGACTTAAGATAGATACCACAGGTGGTGAAACACAAGTGGAAGATTTGATCTTGTTTTCGAGAAAGATCAATAATAATTTAAGGATTGCCATCAAAGCAGATAAAACCACAGAATACAAATCGTTTGCTGCATTGATAGAGGCTTTGCAAAACAGAAAAGTAAACCGTTTTAACATTGTTACCTCGGCCAAAACAGCCAGGGAATAATTATTTTTCAATTTGATTTTAAACCATAAGTATTATGGCTGAAATGAATGTACCCGAATCCGGGGCGAAAAAAGGAAAAAAGAAATCGCGATCAAAGAAAATGTCCACCCGCGTGGACCTCACAGCCATGGTGGATCTTGGATTCCTCTTGATCACTTTCTTTATGTTGGCTACGACTTTCAACAAACCAAAAACAATGGAAGTCATCAAACCAGCAAAAGATGACAACGAAGATAAGAAGGACCAACCAGCCATCAAAATGTCTAAAACATTTACTTTACTCTTGGGTGACAACAACAAAGTATACGCCTACACCTCGCCAGACGAAGTAGATGCCACCACTACACTTTCTGTGGACAGTGTGGACTATAGTTCTAAGGGGCTCAGGAGGGTGATTCAAGAAAGACAGAAAGAAGTGGCAAGAGATTGGGGTCATCAAGATACTATCTTCATTATGATTAAACCATTGCCAAAAAGCAAGGTCAAAAATACAGTGGATGTGTTGGATGAAATGAGCATCAATGGCGTAAAAAGATACGCCATCTTGGCAGCGGATGATCCAATTGATTCGTTGATTTGTTTGACAATCAGGCAGTCCAGAAAATAGTTGTCCGAATGAATTTTTAAGTCTTTTTAAAAGAAAAAATCATGTCACAAAACCTATTACCAAAATTTGTCATGGACGACATCGTTTTTGACAATCGAAATCAAGCTTACGGGGCTCACTACCTCAGGCGAATATATGATAGGATCATGTCCAGATCATTGGTGATTGGATTAATATTTTTTGTTTTATTGGTTTCAAGTCCCATGATTCTTAAAATGGTTAGATCCTTCATTCCAAAAGAAACAGATGAATTATTGCTTAAAGAAGTGATTCTTGCAGAACCTCCTCCAATAGATCCCAATAAACCACCTCCACCTCCTCCTCCAAAAGTAGATCCTCCTCCAATTAAGGATCAAATCCGATTTGTACCACCTAAAGTCATGAAAGATGAAGAGGTTGAAATTGAAGAACCGCCACCACCAGATATTACTGAATTGGCGGACAAAGACATTTCCACTGAAAACAGGGAAGGAGACGACGATGGTGTAGATGCTTCATTGGTTGAACCACCTCCTGTAGTTGAAGAAGTGGTCCCTGAAAAACCTTTTGACTTCGTAGAGCAAATGCCAGAATTTCCAGATGGGCAAGCAGCCATGATGAAATATATACAGTCTAATATGAAATACCCAGCCATCGCGAGAGAAAACGATATCCAAGGAACCGTAGTATTACAATTTGTCGTTGGTCCAGATGGTGGAATCAGTAAGGTCAAAGTAGCCCGGGGGATTGGCGGCGGTTGTGATGAAGAAGCAATGAGAGTGGTGCGTTCTATGCCTAAATGGAGACCAGGAAAACACAATGGTAAAGCTGTTCCTGTCAACTTTACACTGCCTATCAAGTTTAGATTAGAATAGTCAAATTAAAATCTATAAAAAATAAAACGTCTGGCCATTTACATTTACTCTGGTCGGACGTTTTTTGTTTATACACATCTAAAATTATAAATATGAATATCATCCAGCATTTAAAATTTTATCCAATGGTTTTAATAAGTTTGCTTTTACTTGGAGCTTGTTCTGATACAGAAAAAACCTTCATTGACAAGTCTGAAAAACCTTTTGATTTTGTGGAACAAATGCCGGAATTTCCAGATGGTCAAGCTGCAATGTTTAAATTTATTCAAGAGAATATTAAATATCCGGAAATGGCTCGCAATTCAAGAAGACAAGGTACTGTAGTTATTCAATTTATGGTTACGGTAACTGGCAAAATTGCAAATATAAAAGTGGCTAGAGGTATTGGTCTTGGTTGCGATGAAGAGGCTGTTCGTGTGGTTTCAATCATGCCTGCATGGAAACCAGGTAAGCACAATGGTAAAGCAGTTCCTGTCAATTTCACTTTACCTATCAAGTTCGAATTGGAATGATCGTAAAATATGAAGAAAAGAATTTCTGCTTTCCAACAGCATTCTGTTCAAAGGTATTTTATTTATAAATTTAAGAAATCAAAACCATGAAATTTTTGAAACTCTATTTTCCTCTTATTTTAATTTGTTTGTTCGTTCAAGCAGCTTGTTCGCAGAATGAAAAATCAGTTATTGATGCTACTGAAAAATCTTTTCAATTTGCAGAGCAAATGCCGGAATTTCCGGATGGACAAGCTGCTATGATGAAATTTATACAAAATAATCTAAAATATCCGGAAGAAGCGCGGAAAGCAAATACACAGGGCAGTGTTGTGCTTCAATTTGTGGTCACTGAAACCGGTAAAATAGCTGATATTAAAGTGGCCAGAGGGATCGGTCATGGATGCGATGAAGAAGCTGTTCGTGTGGTTTCAATCATGCCTGCATGGAGGCCAGGAAAACTCAATCAAAAAAACATCCCCGTTAATTTTACATTACCCATTAAATTTAGACTCTAAACCAATAACCCTTTTTAGTTATTTGAATAAATATTACTTAATTCCAATCCATTGATTTCAGGACGCAACATCAGAATCTTATTCCAACTTCTTATGGCCCTGGTTTATACGACCCTGGGTGTAATGATGTTTTATGCCAAAATATTTGATCTGGCACCCTGGAATCAGATTCTGGCTGCTTTATTTATTGTCTATGGTCTTTGGAGAGGTTATAGGGCTTTTCAGCATGAAGAAGCCGAATCGGATGAATAGTTATATCACACTCAATTAATCTAAAACATCTGAAATTCATTTCAAAGATTAGATTGGCATTTTTCCTTCATATTACAAATGGATGAAATGAGCATAATGATGTAAAAAGATACCTCCTTCAGGCAGCATATGTTTCATTTGATTCGTTGATATAATTAACAGTCGGGCAGTCCAGAAAATAATCAGTTGTCCGAATGAATTTTCAAAATTTTTTAAAGAAAAAATTATGTCACAAAACCTATTAGCAAAATTTGTCTTAGACGACATCGTTTTTGACAATCGCAATCAAGCTTACGGGGCTCACTACCTCAGGAGAATTTATGATAGGATCATGTCCAGATCTTTGGTGATTGGATTAATCTTCTTTGTATTATTGGTTTCTAGTCCAATGATTCTTAAAATGGTAAGGTCCTTGATTCCACAAGAAACTGATGAATTGTTGCTTAAAGAAGTGGTGTTAGCAGAGCCCCCTCCGATAGATCCAAATAAACCCCCTCCTCCTCCACCACCAAAAGTAGATCCTCCTCCGATCAAAGATCAAATTCGATTTGTACCACCTAAAGTCATGAAAGATGAAGAGGTAGAAATTGAAGAACCACCACCACCTGATATAACCAATTTGGCAGACAAGGATATTTCTACAGAAAATTTAGAAGGTGATGACGAAGGTGTTGATAAATCTTTAGAAGAGCCTCCACCTGTTGTGGAAGAACCTGTTCTTGAAAAAACATTTGAATTTGTGGAGCAAATGCCGGAATTTCCGGATGGACAAGCAGCCATGATGAAATACATCCAGTCCAAAATGAATTACCCAGCGATAGCCAGAGAAAACGATATTCAAGGAAATGTAGTGGTACAATTTATTGTTAGCTCTGATGGTGGAATTAGCAAAGTCGATGTAGCTCGTGGCATCGGCGGAGGTTGCGATGAAGAAGCGGTCAGAGTGGTGCGTTCTATGCCCAAATGGAAACCAGGAAAACACAATGGTAAAGCTGTTCAAGTCAAATTTACGCTGCCCATCAAATTTAAATTAGAATAATCAAATTAAAATCCATAAAAAATAAAACGTCTGGCCATTTACATTATCTCTGGTCAAAATTTTTTTGTTTATACAATTCTTAAATCCAAAAAAATGAACCCCATTCAATTTTTTAAATTCTACCTTCCCCTTATTTTTGTTTGCCTGCTCGTGCAAATAGGAAAATCACAAGTCGTCGAATCTATTGTTGATTCCACTGCCAACCCTTATGATTTTGTAGAGCAAATGCCTGAATTTGTAGGAGGTGCAGGGTCAATGATGAGATTTATCCAAGCTCAGATTAAATATCCCGAAGAAGCCCGGAAAGCCAATATTGAAGGAACTGTTATACTTTATTTCAATGTCTCGGAGTCTGGAAAATTAACAGATATAAAAGTGGTCAGAGGAATTGGTCATGGTTGCGATGAAGAAGCAGTTCGTGTGGTTTCCATCATGCCAGACTGGACTCCGGGGAAGCACAATAACAAAAACGTACCTGTGAACTTTACCCTACCCATTAAATTTAAACTCTAAATCCATTGTGATTTAGTTTTTATAAATCTTAATAATATTTGTTCCCAACCCTTTGATTTCAGGACGAAACATCAGAATCTTATTTCAACTGCTCATGGCTCTGGTTTATACCACCCTGGGAGCAATGATGTATTTTGCCAAAATCTTTAACCCGGCTCCCTTGAATCAGATTCTAACATTCCTATTCATTTTCTAAGGTATTTGGAGGGGCTACAGGGCCTTTCAGAATGAAGAAACTGAAACAGCTGAAATGTAATATCACACTGAATTGCATAAAAAAGGCTTCCTAAGAAGCCTTTTTATATTTAATTTTAACAACTCAATTAATCTAAAACATCTGAAACTCATGTCAAAGATAGGTTTGACCATTCTGCTTTATATTACAAATGGATGAAAATGAACATAAAGTGTATGAATGACTCTAAAAAAATGATAAAGGAGTCATAAATTGACGCTATCCATTCATCTCTATGACCGGGCTGGTCTCTTTGTCGGAACACAAGACCACCATTAGATTCCCCACCATTCTGGCCTTTTCTTTGTCATCAAATTCTGCAATTTGACGAGTCTTAATCTGCTCCATGGCGTTTTCGACCATTCCAACTGCACCTTCCACGATCTTGTATCTTGCAGATACGATGGCTTCGGCTTGCTGTCTCTTAAGCATGGCTGCCGCGATTTCAGGAGCATAAGCTAAATAAGCGATTCTGGCTTCCATTACTTCGATTCCGGCAATTACCAATCTTTCTTGAAGTTCGTTTTCCAAGGCCTGGTTGACTTCATCACTAGAAGCTCGCAATGTGACTTCCTGATGATCATCTACATGATCGTAAGCGTACTGACCTGCGAGTTTTCTTACCGCAGAGTCCGTTTGAATTTTAACAAAATTAAAAAGGTCTTCCACTTCAAAAACTGCTTTAAAGGTTTCCTTAACCCTCCAAACCAATATCACCGAAATCTGAATCGGATTTCCACGTTTGTCGTTGACTTTTAATCGCTCACTGTCAAAGTTATTGGCTCTCAATGAAACAGCTTTTTTTATAAAAAAAGGATTGGCCCAAAAAAATCCATCTTCCTTTATTGTACCAACATATTTTCCAAATAGTATCAGCACTCTAGAAGAATTTGGATTAATGATGATAAATCCTGATGCCAATAATAAAAAAATTAAACCACCTACGATCCACCAAACAGGGTGGCGAAATAAATAAAAAGTAATTGGCAATAAAATAACCAATACCAAAGGCATCCATCCGGAGATGGGTTTAAATACATTCTCGTTTTTCATATGACTTCGTTTTTATCATCAACAGAAAGATTTGCAGAAAAAGTTCCACAAAGTTGGATTGCAAGACGAAGGTATAATAATTCTCGACGAATTCCTTAAGTTGTCTGATTAAAATTTGACGGGCTTTTTCTTGTCTTCTGTATTTAATTCGATGACCTCCGGTTCAATTTGTTCGATGCCACCTATCAATGCCAATTCTGATTCTGCAGCCAAATAGGGCAACTGATTCCAATACTTAGTGGACATCATTTTTTTAAAAACATCCGTTGCTTTTTCTTGATTTTTAGCCAGGAGATATTTCACTCCCACGGCATAGGCTTTAATCAACCAATCTTCTGCCTCGGCAGATGTGGTTGGCATTGTATTGATATCTACCAACTCTGATTCTGATTTTTCTCCTTTATAAAAAAGCATTGCATCCAAATATGCTTGCGAACTCTTAGAAATCTGCATTCCCGGAGTAACATTGCTTAAAATATTTTTAATATCGTCTGTTCTTCCTGAGCGATGATAACATTCATATTGCCAATAATAGCTTCTAATCCAAAGATCAGAATTGGTTGAAAAATCGCCACATACTTCAAACATTTTATCAGCGCTGGAAAAATCCTTGCTGGCTTGAAATGCCAAACCCATTAATAAATAATTGCGAAATTGTAAGGACATTCCTGCCAACGAATCTCTCCCTGTCATCCCAGATATTCCTTCGGCTGAAGTTGATTTTTCCATATTCTGACCGGCTTTCCAAAATTGATCAATAGCCGATCTCAATTGTCTTCCCAAGAGCATTGCTTCACCTGAGTAAACATAAAAGTCAGGGACTTGGGGGAATTTTGCAGAACCCTTTCCAAAAATTTGAATGGCATTTTCGACATTGCCATTTGTTAAATAAGCTCTGCCATACACTAAATATCCCTTTGGTTCCTCCAATTTGCCCAAATAAGCAGTTCTAGCCGTTTCTATCACTGATTGTCGCATACTTACCACTGAATCGGGATCTGGCCATTCATTCAATTTATCCCCAAATAGATTCACTGACAAAGCCACTCCATCTTTTGGATCCGGGGCCACATCCATTGTCTCTGAATTTTTTAGGATCATTTTTACAAGAGAAAAGAATGCTACTCATCCAGAAAAAACAATATATTTGATATTTCATTTTCATGATAGATTTTATTGATTGTTTGTAATCTACAAAGTTCAACAAAATAACTATACTCATAACAAAGCATTTACCAATTAACAATATTTTAAATATGACTTGCCATTTTATTGTATTTTATGGGTCAAATCAGCAAAAAATCTTACATGCTTGTATGACAACTGATCAACTTTTCTCATTTTAATTTCTGAGTAATTACAAAATGACTCAAATCCTTCATACTTCGAAAATCATTTTTCTTTCGATGTTTCTTTTACTAGAATCATGTGAAGAAAAAACCGATTTGAATTCAAATTGCGAAAATTTAATATTGTTGGAAAACCTCAGACCAGGATCAGCATCTGAAAGTTGGCTTCCTTCTCCCCAACAAACTTTTGTTCAATATCAATCGTCTGGTAAAGTTGGGACCATCCAGTATGAGGGCGTCATCGACAGAGAATATCAATATTCTCAGACAGACCTCATCCAATGCAAGGAGGATAGCTCCAAAATACAATCTGTAAAATATGATGTGTATTCCTATCAAATAAAAGGAAAACTTGAGTCTGATATTTTAAAAGGAAAGCTCATTTTTCAGCTTCATGTTTTGAATGATAGAAAAAAACCTTTGGAAAACAATCGATTGGAATATTTGGAAATTAAATTTGAAAATAGCTTTGATTCTACACACATCCAAAATCATTTGCTCGTCAGCATTCCAACGCTTAATAAAGATTATCCCTTCCAGGTAGAATCTCCTCCTTTCTTCCCATCCATCAATATTGGTCATCGAAATTTTGAAAATGTATATTACAATTTAATTCCAGAATTGGATTCCCTTGAATTTTATTACTCGAAAACACAAAAAATTGTCGCTTTCAAAAATAAACACGGAACTTATACTTTGTTATAAATATCTTTAAATTAGGCGCCCTTAACACTTGCTTAAAAAACTAATTGGAGATCTGTTAACCCAAAACAGGGTATTGATTGTTCATTTAAATAATAAATTAGCAATATGCCCTTAAATATTCCAGACAGTGATGCCACTAGAGTGGTTATTATTGGTGCAGGATTTGGTGGATTTCGACTTGCCCAAAAACTTGCCAGCCAAAAAATGCAAATTGTATTGATTGATAAAAATAACTATCATCAATTCCAACCATTGCTTTATCAAGTCGCTATGGCTGGTCTTGAACCCAGCTCCATTAGTTTTCCTTTGAGGAAAAGTTTTCAATCCAAAGCAAATCTATTTGTAAGAGTTGCGGAAGTCAATTCGGTTGATTTAGAAAATAAAAAAATAGAGACAGAACAAGGCAACATATACTTTGACAAACTAGTGATTGCCACTGGTGCCAAAACCAATTTTTTCAATAATGCGGAATTTGAAGAAAATACAATTCCCATGAAGTCTGTTTCAGAGTCTCTTTATTTGAGGAATAAAATTTTTGAAGATTTAGAATCTGCCATTACCTCAAATTCAGCAGCAGAAATTTCTAAATTCATGGATATCGTCATTGTAGGAGGAGGTCCAACAGGTGTGGAATTGGCAGGAGCTTTGGCCGAAATGAAGATGCATATTCTTCATAAAGATTATCCGGATCTGAATTCTAAAAACATGAACATTTATTTGATTGAAGGAAAAGACCGGCTTCTTGCAGGAATGTCTGAGCAGTCATCAGAAAAAACAAAAGTAGCACTTGAGAAATTGGGAGTAAAACTCCTTTTGAATGCGCGGGTTCAAAATATTCAATCCGGCCGTGTGATCTTGTCAGATGGTCAAATACTTAAAACTGGTAAAGTAATTTGGGCTGCAGGTGTAACGGGTGCCATCGTACATGGAATATCACAAGAATATATTAGCCGGGATGGAAGATTATTAACGGATGATTATTGCAGAATCAAAGGCCATTCGGATGTTTTTGCAATAGGCGATGTCGCAAGAATGGAAACCACAGAATATCCTAACGGACATCCACAAATGGCCCCTGCTGCAATGCAGCAAGCGAGTTGGTTGGGTAAATATTTAATGGGGAAAACACAAAAACCCTTTAAGTTTACAGACAAGGGCCAAATGGCTACCATTGGAAGAAATAAAGCTGTAGCAGAATTTGCAGGTTTAAAATTGTCTGGTTTTATGGCTTGGTTGATTTGGTTAATGGTGCATATCTATTACCTCATTGGAGTAAAAAACAAACTTTTTGTATTGCTCAACTGGATTTGGTCTTACCTTTTTTATGATCAAAACCTCAGATTAATCATCAGACCCAAATTTCAAGGCAATACGATAAAGTAAATATTCATAAGGAAAAGGAGTTTTGTATATTTGTGTAAAATCTACCATCATGAATAAAACATGCTTTATTCTTTTATACCTGTTGATTGGCTTATTTACAATGTCAATAAAGGCGCAACAAACAGGATCAGACAGTGCATTTGTTTTGATGGATACCATCATTACCTACGATTCGGAAACCATGACCGAAGAAATCAAGGTGGTCAAAAATTTAGTGTATTATCAAGTAGACACCATTCCTATTTTCCGCTTGTGCGAATTAGATCCAAAGCCTTTAGAGTGTAGTAAAAAATATTTATTGGATTGCATGTACAATTTCATTCAATATCCCGATACCGCCAAGAAAAGTAAAATACAAGGCGTGGTTTATGCTACTTTTATTGTGGACAAACAAGGTCAAAGAATTCTTCCAAAAATTACCCGGAGTTTAGGTTATGGTTGTGATGAAGAGGTTCTTCGATTTATCTCCGTGTTACCGCCTATGTTGCCTGCCAGAAGGCGCGGAGTCCCGGTCCATTATGAATATATTATGCCGGTTAAGTTTCAGTTGAAGAAATAAATTTTGAGTTTTGAGTGTTAAGTTTTAAGTTGGAAGAAATTGGAGTTTTAAGTGTTGAGTTTTAAATTTTGAGTTTTAAGTTTTAAAAATATTTGATAACTTAAATCTAAGAACTTAAAACTAATAACTTATTCCCCAGTCCATTGACCATTAACCATTCCTCTAATTAACTAATTCTCTAATTTTCTAATTGACTAATTAAAATTTAAACTTTCTTCAAAAACTCTGTCTTCAACACAAACGCTCCTTTGTCGGTTTTACAATCGACCTCTGCAGGATCATCTGTAAGTCTAATGCGCACCTTACTGCCGCGTTTAAGTACAACGGAAGATCCCTTCACTTTCAAATCCTTGATCAGTGTGACAGAATCTCCATCGTTGAGCAAATTACCATTAGAATCCTTAACTTCCATTTTATATAAATTGATGTTTTAAAAATAAATTTATGAAGCAGTTTTAATCCAAAGTTTAAGCTTCTGGTCAAAATCAGAACATTGCAATTGGTAGCAAGCAGGAATTTCTCTTTGATGGCTAAAATAAGTTACCACTTTTGTTCCATCAGGCATTCCATTGAGTTGCTCACGCACATAATCTGAATACTGTTTGTACAATTCACGATTGAGCATGACGGTGTCATCCATTCGTTCATCCACGGATAAATTTTCATGAAAAGAATTGAAGAAATAAAAAGCGTCATAATCCTTAAAAGCAATATCCATGACATTGGCATGGATCATGTCCACATTAGAAATTCTAAAACGCTCGCAAACTTCTTTTCCAATGGTACAAAGTTCAATCCTTTGTTCGACCCCATAAAATACGGCGGTGGAAACAGAAGCCCCGATGGTACAAAACTTACCTGCTCCTGCACCGATGTCCAAAATTTTTGAAATACCCGGTTCCGATAGCCATCCAACAGCCACTTTGCTCACTTCAAGGGGTGAAAAATCGGTCAAGGCCAGTTCGCGAATCCAATGCGGATAGATTTTATTAAATTCTGTATCTGAGATATTCTTGTCTGACTGAATGAGTTTGAAGAGCATTGATATTAGGTTAGGATGTAAACTGCGTATGGATCATCAAAGTGAATGCAAAATTAGTCAAAATTCAGGATGGGTTTGGGATAAATGAGAAAATACTATATTTGTTCAGCTTTTTAAGAGAGAAGAAAACTTTATTATGTACTGCTCTTAAATCTTCGTAAACAATTGTTCATCAGTCAATTACACCCAAGTATCCAAAGACTGACGACGGCAGAGCCATTTAATTTTTTTTCATTTTCGCCTTCAAAACTTAGCTTAAGACAGCAGTCATCTGTCCTATTTGTAGAAAATCTGAATAAGCAAAAAGAAAAAAAATTATATTTGTCCTTGAAAACCTACAACTATGAGAAAACACCGGATACAACTAGACCAATTGAAAGAACGGAGTACTGCCAATTTTAAAGCAAATGAACTATTGGGTCAGGACAGCTGTAGTACGACTGAGATACATACGCATGTATCTACCCGAAGCTTTCAAAATATAGTCTCAGCATTTGATTCTTTGTAAATATAATTAAAACAAGATGTGTATAAATATTGCGAAACTTTATAGCGCCTATCCACTCAAAATGGGTAGATAAGCGCTATTTAGTAGCGTTTATAAGTAAGTTACCGGTCATTCAAAAAGACAGCAACACGACATAATAGAACAAATAGACATTGACATATGGACATACTACAACAAATAATACAACTGGTAACCATACTTTTTTTACTGAGTATGGTATGCGAGAGAATTGCCGACTTTCTCAAACATTATTTATCAAACAGCCATATATTTCAAATACAAAAAGACTTCTTTAAAGTCGGGGACACTTTGACAAAATCCCCTAAAGACGATGCCAAAGAACAAGCAAGAATATTTAGAATCCTTAAAATAAATGTTTGGAGTGGAATTCTACTTGCCGCTATTTTGAAAGCTGACTTGATTAAAATCTTTAACAATATTAACGAACCAGGCAAGACTTTAGGGTGGAACAATATTTCAGAATATGGAGTACTTGATTCTATCTTATTACCTTTTGGAATAATTCTCACAGGTTGTTTTATTAGTTTTGGCTCAAAGTTTTGGCACGACTTGCTGGACATTCTCTACCAAATAAAAAACACCAAACGTGTTTTAGCAGACCCTGAAACTTACAAAGTTGACAACATAAAAACTTTACAAAAGCTATTCGACACCTATCAATCTGATTTTATAAAAGCAGCATACCTTGAAGCAAAGACAAAATTCATGGCTATTGAAAGTGTAAAAGCAATTGGTATTAAAAGCAACGAATTAGGTTATTATTTTGAAATAACTGTTAACCGAAATGAACCTACTATTGACCAATTTTACCAATATTTGCTGGATGATGGGACACCTCAAAACATTCCAATAAAATTAGTTGTGATTGCCGAAAATGATAAAATTTTTGCACACAGTGTTGACCTTTCAGGAATGGTATTCGATATTACTCAACCTGATAAATGGGGAACGCTGGGCGTAATTGTAAAACCAACAGACAATGCCTCTAATAAAAGATACTTGCTTACTTGTTGTCATAATCTTGTAAATCCAATTAGAAAAATTTACGAAAATGATTCAGATAAAATCAAGACAGGTACAATAGATGCAGCCACTACAAAAGAAATTGGAATTGTTTTTAAAGCGGACAGAGACCATGAAATGGATGCTGCATTAGTTGAAATTGACATTCTGGATAAAAGAATAATTAATTCCGTTCCGCAAATGGGTAACCCTCAAAAATCAAGACAATTGTTTAATAGAGATGCAGGTAATGTTACGGCATTTATTTATGGTGCTAAATCAGGTGTGGAAAGTCAATCTATCTCAAAAGGAATAGTAACAAGTATATATAATTCGATAAAAGTAGAGTATGATGATAATCCTGAATTTGTTTTAATTAATACTATCGCAATCTCAAATAATGGCAGAGCAATCTCGCAAGGAGGAGATTCAGGGGCTTGTGTTCTTGATAGAGATAATAATGTCATTGGCTTAGTTGTAGCAGGAAACTCACAAGTAACTTACGCTTTACCAATTACCACTCTTTTAACTAAACTTAATGTTCAACTAATTTAAAAAGCAAAATAAATGAAATATTTACAATTTACAATCGCACTCGTTTTCTTTTGGACACACTCGTTTTCACAACAAATTACAATTGACCAATTTGAAAATTTCCCTATTGAAAGCTTTGACCGAGTTGATGGAATTACAAAAGTGATTTCAGCCAAATCAGTCAAGGATGGTTTTAATATTCAGGTAATAAATCAATCAGGAATCGAATTGATTAAAGTAAAAAATTCATTTAATAACTTTTTACCAGTCACAAATGTCAAAGATACAACTAACGCAAAATTGTATACTATTATCAACCCCAAGCTTGAGGATGATGGTAATACACTACTTATAAAACTTATTAAAAATGGCCAAGAAAGAACACTGACATTAAAAATACAACCTTCTCAAGATGGAGGCAATTCGGCATCCAGTTCTTCCAATCCAACTAATTCTCAAACTGATTGCAACCCTGTAAAAAACTATTACAATAACTTTGGAGAAGAATCAAAATATTATAACAAGCAAAAAATAGTTTATGTCTATGATTTCAATAAAGACCCATCAAAAAGAGAATTTTATAAAATTACCTTAGACCATGATACTTTAAAACGGGAATTGGTAAACTTTAATAAAGAAACACTCACTTCAGGAAAAAATGTAAAGTTCAAAATATATAACATTAACAAGTTCATGTATGATGTTTCAATAGCTGATAGTGTTATTCATTTTGATAGTGAGCCATCAGCATTGTTTACTCGCTTTTTTTTAGGAGACAGCACTTTACTCGGCAATCTTATGGGTCAAATTTCGGATCCTACCAAATTACAAAGCAATGATAAAACAGAGAAATTATTGAATGAGATTGTAGCGTTTATTAATAAATACAATGGTTTAAGAAGCACAGCACTTGATGCACTTAATCCATGTCATCAATTTACTTGCTGTAATAACCTTAATTATTCTGAGTTTTTAAACACTCTTGCAAAAATTAAAGCAGAAACTGAGAATGTAAAGCGAAAATTGAATGCGGCAAAGAATGATGTAAGCAAGAGTGACTGCAACAAACAAATTAAACTGAAAACTCAGGCAGAGAGTAGTATTAAAAATCTCAATTTTGCTATTTCTAAATTGGATATTCGAATTCAAGAGTTAATATTAATAAATACTTCATTAGCTAACAATGTCGAAAGAATTAGAGGTGAAGTTAAGGAAATTGAATCTCAAGTTTTTTTCTCAAAAGGAGCAGACAGCTTAACAAAACGAGCCCAGTTATTGAGATTAGAAACTGAGTTAACTTCAAGAAATAGCGAATTAGCATCAAGTCGTCTTGAACTTACGAAGTTTCAAAAAGACAGAGATAGCATTGATTTGAAGGCTTTTGAAATATTGACTTCCATTGATTCAATAAAATATACTATAAGCCAGCTATGTAAAGATGGAAATAACACTGACATTCAGGATATGATTGACGCATTAGAAGCAAGCGATTATTTGATTAAAAACTTACCAAGTGAGGACGATCTTAAAAAGTTAATTGTATTTATAAATAATATGGTAGTGCAAAATAATTCCTTTACAAGCGATTATATTTCTTTAAATGGCAATATGCTTGACCTCACTATAAACATAGATTCCAAAGACAGTATCTTTAAATACTTTTCTATTCCCGAGTATAAAAACGACCCTTTACAAATTCAGATACCTATTCTTGGAAAAACTTTTGTGAGTTTTAGTTCAGGTTCTTTTATAGCACTTGGAAAGCATTTGCAAAACAAAACGTATTCATGGCAGGGAACAGTTGGAAACAATAATACAGTTTCTGACTCAAATTATACACTTGTTGAAAGCGGATACACTTTGCCACCAATGGGCTTTTGTGCATTGGGCAATCTTGAATGGAAGGTAAGCCGTTCTTTTGGATTGGGTGGTTCAGCAGGAGTTGGACTTTCAATAGAAAAATCACCAAGAATGGCATATTTGGGAGGAGTTTCACTATTCTTTGGAGACTTACGACAGTTTACAATTACAGGTGGTTTTGTTGGTCTGCAAGTCAACAAACTAACTAACAATTTTAAGACTGTTTCAGACAATCAAGTAATCTACACATCAAAACCTAATATTGAATATTATAAGGAGTTTAAAGTCGGTGGTTTTATATCATTGACTTACACCCCATTTAAAGTTTATAAAACTAAAACCGTTAAAAGCAAAAACAAATGACAATGAATAAAAAATATTTTCTCGAATCTGTTTCAACACTTTTGTCAGTGTTGACGTGTTTGCTAATAATCAGTTCTTGCAGCAAAGAACCTGATGAACTTAAAGCACCCGAAAAGATTGATAGTTCAATTAAGCTAATCGTTACAAAAAATAACGTTCCGTCTGACAATTACACATTCGGTGAAATAAGTGCAATCACGAAATTTAGACCAAATGCGAATGACATTATTGTATTCAAAGCAGACAAAGGTGTGTTTAGTAATAACAGCAACACCTATTCAGTAAATGTTTCATCAAATGACACGACAACAGCATTTTTGAAATATAATAAGTCCGACATTGTAAGGGTTACGGCTACGGTTTTTAACAAGTATTCTAAAGAAGTATTTGTGACTTTTCTTACATCTTTCCCAACTCAAATTCTAGTAAGTCCCGACTCAAGCAACTTGCAGCCATTATTTACTTCTAAGTGCTTCATTAAATCAAAACTGACAAGACAAAATGGTAGTGTTTCAGAGGGACTATTGACTAACTATTATGATTCAACTGCGAATTCAAGCGGTGGCTCTATTGGGACATTTCACAACAGCACTTATTCAAATTCGCAAGGAGAAACGACAGTTGAATATTGGTTGCAAGACACAACATATCACGGTTTTGTTTTCATCAAAAACTACATTGACACTGACACGGGACGAGTAATAGGGTTGAATAAAATTTACATAAGATAACAAGATGAACGAACCGATAATATGGGGTTTGTGATAGCGGGGGTTCCGTGCTTCGCAGACACATTTGTGTAAGGTGGAAGTTCAGTTCTCCAAATAAAGTTTAGTGCTAAAATTCCCTACGACATTCAATTCGAATTTAAAAGAAAACAATGAATAGCAGTAAAATTGATGTAAATTATGCCCAGACAGGAAATATTTGTGTGTTCTCGTCATACGCAATTATTATGAACTACTTTTCTAAGAACAGAAAAAATATTTGTGAATTGATAGATAGGTATATTCAAGAATTTCAGACGAATCCTGCAAGCAATACTATTTTGGATAAAGAAAACTCCGTTCATCAACATTATCATAGGTATTGTCATGCAAATAATTTACGAGGATTTCAATTTATCGCATCTCGACATAAAATGAATTTATTTTCTACTTTAAGATATTCTGTTCCAGTAAATGTTGCGGTAAATGCTGGAAATTTACCATTAAATAGGGGACATAATATTATGTTAAAAAGAAAGCTAAGAAAAGGTGGCTTAGCAATGATACTTTTACACAACACACCTCCGACAAACGGCTTTCATGCAATAGTTATTGGTTTTGACAAACATAAAGGAGGCTATTTCTACAGAAACCCTACTCGAAATAATGGCCAAGTATTAGTATGGGTGGATTTCCTAAAGAACAATGATATTTTTGAATATATTTTATTTGAACGATTCAAAAAAAATATTAAGCATATTAGACATTTATAGAATACAATTCAGCAAAAAATATTTCATAGATGTGATATGTGCAGCACATAACATTATGCCCCCGCTAGTTAGCTGGGCAAGCTTCTAGAATAAAGCCACTGCTAAAATGAGCTATCAGGTGGGATAGGCCTCAAAAGAAGGTGACATGTTTGGCTTTCTGTTATTTGGTGCTCAAAGAAGACCTTGTTTTTCTCAAAAATGGTTAATTTTAAGATCCCTAGAGCATATGTTACTATTTTCAAAGGAAGGCCCAAACAATTTTCACACTCTTCCAAAGCCCTAATTTGGCCTTAGAAAGAAAATAAAATGGTGAATTTTTATACTAGAATTTGAAAAAGGGGTATTTTCACACTTTAACGTTGACGCCGATCATAAAAAATTAGTAAAATCATGAAATATTTAAAATTTATATCCTCAGCAGATATTAAAAAATATGTACAAGATTACCATAAAAAGAATAAATTCAATCATGAAAATTATAAAGCGTCCCTTAATTTAATCAAATATTTTCCAATGAATAAAAAATATGGGGATATTTTCATAAAAGTTAATTTTATTAATGGGGCTTTCAAAACTTCAATTGGCGATACTGATGGTGTATCAAGACATATTTTTGAAAAAGTAAATAAACTCAATAAACTAGATATTAGATTGAGAAAAGGTGATATTTCTTTGGTTCATGAAATTGCACAATATGTAACTTCAAAAAACAAAAAACATAGGAACAATTATTCTTTTGCTAGCAAATATTGCCATTGCCATAATCCAGAAGCTTTTCCAATAAATGACAAATTCGTTCGAAATAGTCTTTATGAATTTAATAAATATCTAAAATATTCTAAATTTAAGAAAGTGGATCTTTATGATTACAACAAATTTGTCAATATTCTTTCAAATTTCAAATTGTTCTTAAATGATAAATCATTAGATTCTGCAACTATAGATAGATTTCTTTGGGCTGTAGGAAAAGAAAATGATAAGCGAAAATAAAAGAAACCGCTGTCAACACTGTATAGACTATACACAGCTCTGCATCTAAAGTTATTCTCTCCCGCAGAACGGGATCTTCGCTTCGCTTTGATTTTAATTTTTTTTCATTAATGACAAATTATTCTTTTAGCTTTGGCTTCTAATGCTTTGGCTGTGGAGCGTGTACCCCAAAACCACTAATTGCCATTATTGGGGGACATTGCATAACTCAAACTAAACTCAAGAAACGAACTGACAAAAACAAACTTTTACAACAGGAAATGATAGAAGAAATATTTTATCTTGACGAAGGACATATTAAAATAACCGCTGCTTCCGTTGGGATAAGTAGCAGGCGCTGGACTTCTATAAACGCTTCTGAAATTACGGATGACAATTACAAAGCAACAATGAAGGAAAACCGCTTTGACATTTTACCGATTGTTTCAGACCAAACGACCAGTGAATATTTCAGAACTGAAACACCTAACAAATACGACAACATTTTCAGAGAGGCGATTACTCACAAAGATGTTTTACCTTTGGACACCAATATTCGTGAGGTGATAAAAGGTTTTGTAGATGACAATAGAACTTTTTATTTTTTGACTTATCACAGTCGAATTACTGGACTAATCACTTTAGGCAATCTTAATTGCAGACAAATTCAAGTTTATATCTTCGGTCTTATTTGCGAACTTGAAAGAACATTAAGCGAATTCATTGCTGACAATTTGAGCAAACAACAGCTTGAAGACTTTATAACGAGGAAAGCAGCGACAAATGAAAAGATGAAAAAAACTTGGGAACATTATCATGGACTTGTTCAGCTTGACTTGGAAAATAATTTGATTGAACATTTATTTCTCATTGACTTCTTTAGCATCATTGATCACTTTGGCATTTTCACCAAACTTGGTTATTCAAAAAACCAGTGGGGAGATTTGACAAGTATAAATGAGCTTAGACATTTGGTTGCACATCCAACTCGTAGTTTGCTTGACAAGGACAACGATGTAATTAGATTGTGGAAAAGAATTGGAAAAATTGAGGACTTAACATTTCGGCTTAACCAAATAAGACAAGTGAAAAGCCATGAATAATGTTTTGTGCGTACTTCCCTTAATAGTGACTCGTGGACAGAGTCTAACGGCAGGTAACAGCACATTTGTAAAGGCAAGGTTTTGCCGCTGAAGTGCCACAGACTGGGAATCGCAGACACTTTAATGGTTCCAGAAAGTTCATTTCTCAAAATCAAAACTTTTACTGAAAAGCCCACCAATTGAAAATCTGCAAAAGGTTGGGTGATTCTATATTTACAGATATCCATTCTAAAATCTTTGAAGAAGAATCTAATCAATAATGAGAATAAAAAGACCACAAGTTGCCAATCTTCAATACTGCCACCACAAAAATCTTTGTATTTTACACTTCCAGTCTCAGTTTTAAAATATCCTTATCCCTTTCTGAGATATTTTCTATTATTGCATTCCTAACAATCAGGAACAAATTAATATAAGTCTTTGATTTTGCTTAAAATATGGAATACCCAAACAATTAATAGAAAAAATACATGATCACCGGAGAACTTAAATCTCAAATAGATAAAGTATGGGAAGCCTTTTGGACAGGTGGATTATCCAATCCCATCACCGTGATAGAGCAGATGACCTATTTGCTTTTTATCCGTAGATTGGACGAATTACAAACTCAAAAAGAATCAAAGGCCAACCTCCTAAAAATGGCTATTGAAGACCCGATTTATAAAATCGACGAAAATGAATTGCGCTGGAGTCATTTTAAGAACATGGATCCCGAGGTCATGCACCGTATGTTTACCAAAGACCAGGGGGTGTTTGACTTCCTTCGAAATGTAGGCAACCGCAGTGCGGCTTTCAGCAAGTTTATGAAGGGCGCCACCTTTATGATTCCTACCCCAAGGCTATTGGCACAGGTGGTGGAGATGATTTCTAACATAGACATGAGCGACCGCGACACCAAAGGAGATGTGTATGAATACTTGCTGAGTAAAATTGCCAGCGCAGGACAAAACGGACAGTTTCGCACACCCCGACATATTATCCGTATGATGGTGGATATGGTTGAACCAACTTTGGAAGACGTGATTTGCGATCCAAGTTGCGGAACAGCTGGATTTCTAACAGTTGCAGGAGAATATATACGCGAGCATTTTGAAAAGGAATTATACACCGACAGCGTAAAAAAACACTTCCAGGAAAAAATGTTTATGGGCATGGAGTTCGACCCTACCATGATCCGCATTGGAGGCATGAACCTGATGTTGCACGGGATCGAAAACCCACAATTGCTAGACGTAGATGCCCTCAGTGAAGCCAACAGCAGCTTTACCGAAAAAGCCACATTGGTATTGGCGAATCCCCCTTTTAAAGGCAGCCTGGACAGAGAGGCTGTAGATGGTAAAATACTCAGTGTCGTGGACAGCAAGAAAACTGAGTTGCTGTTTTTGGCTTTGATTTTAAAAGGATTAAAACTAGGCGGCAGAGCAGCGGTGATTGTGCCCGATGGTGTATTGTTTGGCAGCAGCAAAGCACACCTTCAAATACGCAAAGAACTCATCGACCGTCAAAAACTACAAGCTGTAATCTCCATGCCCAGTGGCGTATTTAAGCCCTACGCAGGAGTGAGTACGGCCGTTTTGATCTTTACTAAAACCAACAGCGGTGGCACAGACCAGGTATGGTTTTACGACATGCATGCCGATGGATTAAGTTTGGACGACAAGCGTCAAACCATTGAAGCCAACGATATACCCGATATAGTAAATCGGTTTCTCCACCTTCAAGCCGAAAGCAAACGCAGCAGAACCGACAAAAGCTTTATGGTTCCAGTAAAAGAAATTCAGGACAATAAGTATGATCTCAGCATCAACCGCTATAAGGTAGTGGTGTATGAAGAAAAAACCTACGAAAAACCAGCGATCATCATCGGCCAAATAGAAGCATTGGATCAGGAACGGGCCGAGTTGTTGAAGCAGTTAAAATCCATGCTGACATGAGTTGGGAAATGGTGAGATTAGATGACATCTGCAATGCTATAACCTGTGGTGTTGCTAAAAGGCCAGAATATCAAGAGCACGGTGTCCCCTTTTTATCTTCCTTAAATGTGAAGGAAAATCGTTTTATTTTAAAATCATATAAGTATATTTCTGAACTAGATCATGAACAACTTACAAAATATAACAAACCTGAAAATGGAGATATTTTATATACTCGGGTAGGTTCATTTGGTGAGGCAGCTGTTATCGATCTTGATTTTGATTTTTCCATTTTCGTAAGTTTAACATTAATAAAACCGAATCAAAAATTAGTAGATAGTAGATTTTTAATGTGGCACCTCAATTCTCCCAATGTAAGAAATTTTGCAACAAGAAACACAAGTGGAATAGGAGTTCAAAATTTAAATGTAGGTGTAGTGCGTGAATTCCAAATCCCTCTCCCACCCCTCCCCATCCAAAAGCGTATTGCCGAAATATTAGATGCAGCCGATGCCTTGCGCCGCAAAGACCAGGAACTTCTCAAAAAATACGATGAGCTGGCTCAAGCTATTTTTATTGATATGTTTGGGGATCCGGTGAAGAATGAGAAGGGGTGGGAGGTGAAGACAATTGAACAACTTGTTAAAAACACAAGACACTCTATAAAAAGAGGTCCTTTTGGCGGTGCATTAAAAAAAGAAATATTCGTAAATGATGGTTTTTTAGTTTACGAACAATTTCATGCTTTAAATAATGATTTCAATTTTGAGAGATATTACATTAATCAAGAAAAGTATAATGAGCTTATTGCTTTTGATGTAAAACCTAAGGACATAATAATTAGTTGTTCAGGTATCTATTTGGGGAAACTTGCCATTGTTCCTGAAGGTGCTAAAACTGGCATAATTAATCAAGCATTACTTAAATTAACACTTGATGAAAATATTTATAAAAACGAATTCTTTGTTAAAATATTTACACAAGATAATTTTAAAGAAACATATTTTGCTTCTGAAAGAGGTGCAGCTATACCTAACTTTCCTCCAATGTCTACATTTAAAGAATTTAAATTTATTTGTCCACCTATTAATATACAAAACGAATATTTAAAAATTGTCCATAATTTACAACAACAAATTGATATAATTTCTCTAGAACATAAAACAGCACACAATCTTTTCCAAACTCTTCTCCAAAAAGCGTTTAAGGGGGAACTGTCGGAATCAGGATTTTCAGGATTTAAGAATTTACAGGATTAAAAGTGGAAAGTGAAAAGTGAAAAGTGAAAAGTGAAAAGCGAAGCGAAGCGGAGTGACGCCAAAGGCGTTATGAAAAACTAAAAGTGAAAAGTGATGGAAAGTGTTCTGAAAACAAAGAGTTATGAATTTGCTATAGAGGTCGTGTGTTTGGTTCAATTCCTCACAACCGAAAAAAAAGAATTTGTAATGAGTAAGCAGCTATTGCGCAGAGGAACTGCAATTGGCGTAACTGTCGGAATCAGGATTTTCAGGATTTAAGAATTTACAGGATTAAATGTGAACAAATGAAAAAAAATATCAACCAACGAAATGCAATCAAGATAATCCTATAATCCAGTAAATCCTGATTCAGACAAAGGTGACAATATAAATTACAAAAATGACACTCGAAAAATTAACCTACAAAATAAACGGGTGTGCGATGAAAGTGCATCGCACTTTGGGAAATGGATTTCAAGAAGTTATCTATCAGCGTTGTTTGGCAATTGAATTCGATCGTGCCGGGCTATCTTATCAACGAGAACAAGAGCATGTACTCTATTATGAAGGGATCGATGTTGGTACTCGTAGAGCTGATTTTGTGGTGGAAGAGAAAATAATGGTAGAATTGAAAGCAGTCATCAATTTAGAAGCTGTACATTTGGCCCAAGCAAAAAATTATGTAGTGGCATATCATTTACCAATTGGTTTGTTGATAAACTTTGGGGCTGTGAGCCTCCAATTTAAAAAAATATTCAATTCAAATCCAAAATTTGCAGAGTAAAATGGGAGTAATAATTTGAATACAATGAGCAATTTCTCATTCATACCGACACAATGGGCCAAATTAGCCCAGGCACCGCAAGAAGCGGAGGGCCATGTGTATGGTGCGCCTTTGTATGCAGCCATGCTTTGCCGAAAGAGTTTGGAAGAATGGGTACGTTGGATGTACGAGCACGATACTGATTTGGTATTGCCTTATGATACTACGCTCAGTTCCTTAATGCATGAGCAGTGTTTTAAAAATTTGGTGGCGCCTATTCAATTCAACCAAATTAATCTGGTTCGTAAACTCGGCAATACTGCCGTGCATACTTCGGCTAAAATAAAACCACAAGAAGCTTTGTACTCCTTGAAATTATTGCATGGTTTTATAGGCTGGGTTGTCAAAGTTTATAGTAAAGAAAAAGTAAGTGTAGATAAGTTTGATGAAAGTCTGATCACAAAACCAAAAGATCAGTCGAAGGTAGAAGACCTTACCAAAAACGACCTTCTGCAATTAGAACGAAACTTTCACGAGGCACAAACAAAGCTTCAAAAATTAGAAGCCGAACTTGCCGACATCAAAGCCATTAAAGAGCAGAACATCGCCTTTGTTCTGCCACCGATCGATCCCAACGAAGACCTTACCCGCAAAATATATATTGACACACTTTTGCGCGAGGCCGGATGGAATCCGTATGGACCTAATGTAGCTGAATATCCTGTAAAAGGTATGCCTCAGGGTAGTGGCGATGTCAACGGCCATGGTTATGTGGATTATGTGCTCTGGGGAGATGATGGCAAACCTTTAGCGGTGGTTGAAGCCAAACGCACCAAAAGAGATCCTCGGGTTGGGCAGCATCAGGCTAAACTTTATGCCGATTGTTTGGAAAAAGAATTTGGACAACGGCCTGTTATTTTTTACTCGAATGGTTTTCGCAGTTGGATGTGGGATGATGTAAACTATGCACCCCGGGAAGTATTTGGATTCTATACAAAAGATGAATTGCAAATGCTCATCCAAAGACGGAGTTCACAAAAAACATTGGTTGAACAAATCATAAACAATGATATTACCGACCGACCCTATCAACACGAAGCAATACGCAGTGTTTGCGAAGCATTGGATGATAAACACCGCGAGGCATTGCTGATCATGGCGACAGGCACCGGCAAAACAAGGGTTTCAGCTTCGTTGGTGGATTTATTGAGTAAAGCCAACTGGGCAAAGCGTGTGTTGTTTTTAGCCGATAGAAATGCCTTGATACATCAGGCGAAGACAAACCTAAACGATTATTTACCAAACTTACCGGCCGTAGATTTAACCAAAGAAAAAGAAGACGAAAGCAGCCGCATCGTTTTCTCCACGTACCAAACCATCATCCACATGATCGATGGTGAAGCCGATGGTAACAATCGTTTTTACAGCGTAGGTCATTTTGACGTCATTATTTTTGACGAGATACACCGGAGTGTGTACAACAGGTACAGGCATATTTTTAAATACTTCGATGGAATTCGGATCGGTTTAACGGCCACTCCAAAATCGGAAACCGATCGAGATACCTATGCCCTATTTGGTATGGAACCCAACAATCCAACCTTTGCTTATGAATTAGAACAAGCGGTAAAAGATAAATGGTTGGTTCCACCCAAAGCGATTTCAGTGCCTATCAAATTTCAACGCAGCGGAATTAAATATGCAGAGTTAAGTGATGAGGAAAAATTAGCTTACGAAGAGCAGTTTACCGATCCAGTTACCGGTGAATTTCCAAATGAAATTGATGCAGCCGCATTAAACAAATGGCTTTTTAATTCAGATACGGTAGACAAAGTCATTGGTCATTTAATGGAGCATGGTATTAAGGTAGAAGGAGGCGATAAATTAGCCAAGACCATCATTTTTGCACGTTCGCATTTTCACGCCAAGTTTATTGAAGAACGATTTAACAAGCAGTATCCAGCTTACAAAGGAGATTTTCTAGAAGTGATAGATTACCGCGAAGAATATCGTTACGACTTGCTCAATAAGTTTAAAGTAAAAACGAAATTGCCACAGATTGCGGTATCGGTGGATATGCTCGACACGGGTATAGATGTACCGGAAGTCTGCAATTTGGTATTTTTTAAACCTGTGCGCAGCAGCGTCAAGTTTTGGCAAATGGTAGGCAGGGGAACTCGCTTGTGCAAAGATTTATTTGCATTAAATGTTGACAAAAAAGAATTTGTGATTTTCGACTTCTGCGAAAATTTTGAGTTTTTTAATACCCATCCCAAGGGCATAGATGGCAAGAACAGCAAAACCTTAAGTCAGCGCTTGTTCGAATTGCGTTTGCGATTAGCATTTGCATTATTGGGTCAAGAAGAATCGGAAATAAAAGAATATGGTCAAAGCATCATTGACCAATTGGTCAAACAAACCCAGGCCTTAAATGGTGAAAGTTTTATTGTGCGCCAACATTGGGAAGTGGTAGAAAAATACCGCGATGCCAACGCATGGAATGCACTCAGCGATTTAGACATCAAAGAACTGCACGACCACATTGCACCATTGATGTTGGAAACCGATCAGGACGAATTGGCAAAACGGTTTGATGCCTTGATGTTGGATATTCAGTTGAGTGTGTTGAAGGGTGAGAAGAAGCAAATGACACTGATTCAGAAGGTCATTTCCACAGCGGGAAAGTTGAGCAAAAAAGCTTCCATTCCATCCGTAGCCCAAAAAATGGATACGATCAAAGAAGTGCAACAAAAGATATTTTGGGAAGGGGCCAGCATTCCTAGCATTGAAAGAATTCGTATCGAGTTAAGAGACATTATCAAATTTTTGGATTCAGAAAACACGCCGATCTATTTTACCATGTTTGAAGATGAGTTTTCTGGAAATGCTCAGGAACATCCCTTACTATTTGATTTCAATGATTTAGATACTTATAAACGCAAAGTAGAACAGTACTTGAAATCACAAAGCAATAACATCATTATCCAAAAACTCCGCAACAATGAGCCAATCACCAAAAGCGAATTGGAAAGTTTGGATAAAATGTTGTTTGACCAAGGGACCATTGGTACCAAATTAGAATTTACGAAAGTATATGGCGATCAACCCTTGGGCAAATTTATAAGAAGTATTATAGGCCTGGATGTTCAAGCCGCAAAATTGGCTTTTGCAGAAATATTAAATAATCAAACCTTAAACGCACAGCAAATTCGCTTTATGGACACCATCATTAATTTCTTTAATGTAAAAGGTATCATCGAACCCGCCATGTTATTTGAATCCCCATTTACAGACATTAATTCGAATAGTGTCTCAGGTTTATTTGAAGAACAGATGGCTGCAAAAATTATTTCATTGATAGAAACAATTAATCACAATGCAGATGCGGCATAGAAATTTATGGATGGAACAATAACATATAGAACTACACTCTAATCCATCCATTCTATTTAAAAATTTGAAGAAACAAAAAGAAATAAAATTTATATTTGTCCTTGAAAACCTACAAGCTTTGAGAAAACATCGGATACACATAGACCCATTAAATGAATTGTGTGCTACCAATTTTAATCCAAATCAACTGTTGGGTCAGTACAGCAGCCGAACTACTGAGATTTACACCCATGTAAGTAATCATAGAATCCAAAAAATAAAAAGCCATTTCGATGATTTATAAAACAGATTTCTTTGAAAATAACTCTAATTTCTCTAAGACTTATACAACACAAGACCATTGTATAGGTCTAATTTTGTCCGACATAAAAGCAGGGTTACCTGCAAGCGTAGCGGAGGAAACCAACGACAATTAACAGATTTAAAAAATGAGCAATATACCCTTTCAAACAATAGATTGGACTTCAATTGAAAAAGTTGAATACAAAGGAGTAATAGGAGTAGCATTTTGGCAGACAATCCAATTTGGTGGACTTAGAATACGGTTAGTGGAATATTCAAAAGGATATTTAGCAGACCATTGGTGTCAAAAAGGACATATTGTTCATTGTTTAGACGGAGAGTTTATCACTGAACTTAGAACAGGTGAAAAAATCAAACTAAATAAGGGCGAAACTTATATTGTGTCTGACGAACTCAGTTCACATCGTTCCATTTCCGAAAATGGTGTCAGACTTCTTATTATTGACGGAGACTTTTTGAAATAGAATTGGAGAAACTAAAAACTAATATTGAATGATTTTCATAACTCAATTAATCTACATTATTAAAGGACAAGAACAAGTTTTTGACGAATTTGAAAGCATTGCTATCCCTACCATTTTAAAATATAACGGACGACTTTTATTACGAGTTAGACCAACAGAAAGCTCATTTATAGAAAATCATATTGACAAACCTTACGAAATTCATCTTGTAGAATTTGAAACTCAACAAGATTTTGACAACTTCAAACAAGACGAAGAAAGAAAGATGTTTTTGCACTTAAAAGACCAATCAATAAAGGCATCAATTTTAATTCAAGGGACAAAACTATGACGACAGAAAGAACGCCAGCAGGTAACAGCACCAACCCAAAAGGCGGGGTTTTGGCTCTTGAGCAGAATTTATAACGCCTTCGGCGTCACAGGCAGTGCTCCGCAGACAGTTTTGTGAGCAATCAAACATTCGTTTTTCAAATCAAGTTTTGTGGTAAAAGTCCCGCCCTTCGGGTAGCTGCAAAACGTCAAGTTGTGAAAAAACTAATTACAAATTAGTATAATATGTAAATTCATTTTAAATTGGGTATGAATCATATATCAGGCATACCACGACTACAAATGCAGATGAGTTCATTGGAAGATTCCATTGATCAAGAGAATCCTGTACGATTTATAGATGCATTTGTCGAACATCTGGATCTTCCAAAACTTGGTTTTTATTGAAGACTTTAAAATCAAAATATTTGAAGTGAAAATTGGGCCTCAGCATTTAATAAAGACCCTGATTTTGCACTAAATTAGCATATTCTAAAACCAATGGAGCCCAATTTTTAATTTTTAAAAGGATTTCCCAAACTTGTCCCTCTCTCATAAAGCCCAAAATAGGTCTAAGAAAGAAAATAAAATGGTGATTTTTAAAATAGAATTTGGGAAAGTGGTATTTTCACATTCTGATGTTATAGCAAATTTTAAGACAAACAATAACCAATCAAAAACATAAACAACATGACAAAATCGATTAAATTTCTGACAACTTTGATGACCATTATTTTTTTGTCCTCATTTACTGACAAGAACTCAAATGAGTTTATCGGGACATATGGTATTTCCGAGTCAGACCCTTCCCAAATTAAGTTGACAATTAATTCAGACAATACTTTTTATTACCAAGACTTTTCTATTCCTGACAAAAAAATTGTGATTAAAGGTAATTGGGCATTAAAAGGTAAAAAAGTATTTTTAAAAGACAATAGCTCCAATAAGAAGTTTCACAACGTTTGGACAATTTTAGAAAATGGACAAGTAGCCCAATCTCGTAAAGGACTGACGTTTTACAGGTTGTGCAAAATAGACGGGTAAAAATTAAAAGAGGTGTTTTGCCAACACACAAGCCGACTCAAAAACACCACATTTAATTTTGCCCAACCACTCCAAAGCCCACCCACCACCAAAAACAAATACTAACTTTGTAAAATGGAATTAAATAAATAATAGAATTCAAATCATCACCCGTCATTAGAGAAAAACTTGCTGATATTGGTTTTTCTAAAACCTTTGCGGAAGGTGAAACAATTCTAAATGAATACGCCTATATAGGCTATACCTATAGTTACAGCTTGCAGCATCAGAGTTAGGCGGACTGACCAAGAAGGAAGGGATAGTTTATTGTATTATATCAAGGCAGGTGAAAGTTGTATTATGCCTTTCTTAGGAGGTTTGCACCACGACACAAGTAAAGTAAAAGCCATTGCCGAAGAAGAAACAGAAATACTTTTTAGACCCATTGACAAGGCGAGTTTACTCATCAACGAATTTCCTGAAAGGTTGGATCATATTTTTCGCTTGTATTACAAGCGGTTTGAAGAATTGTTAGAAGTGGTAAATGCAATTTTATTTAAAAAGTTAGATGAAAGACTTTTGAACTTTCTAAAAAGGAAATGTGAAATGACAAAAAGCCAAACACTATACGTTACTCACGAGCAACTGTCAAACGAACTGGGAACAGCCAGAGCGGTGGTTTCTCGCTTACTCAAACAGATGGAGGACGCGGGTTTGGTAAAACTTGGCAGAAATAAAAATTCCCCTATGTAACATAAGTAGCTGTGCAGCTCAATCCATTGTCGGACTTTTGTGGTGTAATATATTAATCACTTAAATAATAAAACAATGAAACCAAACATGGGCTCAGCCGACAAAGTAGTTAGAATACTTGTCGCCATCGTCATCGCAGGTTTGTATTTCGTAAACATTATTTCAGGCACTTTAGCCATTGTTCTCTTAGTTCTTGCAGGTGTTTTCATCCTTACAAGTTTTATGAGTTTTTGTCCGCTGTATTTGCCATTCGGAATCTCTACACGAAAAAAAGCACAATAATATGGAACTGCAAAATGAAGCTCTTATCGCTTTAATTGGAGCGGTTGCTGGACTTCTTGGCGGTATGCTAGGCTTAGGTGGAGCTATTATTATTATTCCTGCAATGGTGATGTTGCTTGGTTATTCGCAACAAATGGCACAAGGCACAGCTTTGATAATGATGGTGCTTCCTGTTGGGGCTTTAGCCGCCTTTCAATACTATCAAAAAGGGTTTGTGGATGTTAAAGCGGCTCTAATTTTGGCAATATTCTTTTTTGTGGGAGGTTACTTCGGTGCAAAATTTGCAACACAAATTCCACAAGATATTTTAAAGAAAACTTTTGCCGTAATGCTTGTGGCTATTGCGATTAAAATGTGGTTTCAAAAATAATATGAGTAGTGTAACAAAAGTAGCTGTGAAGCCAAAAGTAATAACCGAACTTTGCATTATAAAATAAAGAAAAATGGAAATCAAACAATTTGAAGATAAAAACCTAGCTCACTACTCTTATGCAATTGTTAGCCATGGAGAAATGGCATTGATTGACCCAGCAAGAAATCCACAGCCGTATTACGATTTTGCAAAGCAACACAAGGCCAAAATTACTGCTGTAATTGAAACTCATCCACATGCTGATTTTGTGAGTAGTCATACGGAAATTCACAACACAACAGATGCTACAATTTATGTGAGTAAATTATTGGGGGCGGAATATGAACATCAAACTTTTGATGAAGGTGATGCCATTGTTTTGGGCAAGATCACACTTAAAGCATTAAACACTCCAGGACATTCTCCAGATAGTATTAGCATAGTTGCCATAGATGAAAATGGAAAAGAAAACGCAGTTTTTACAGGCGACACGCTGTTTATTGGTGACTGCGGCAGGCCTGATTTAAGAGAACAAGCAGGAGCAATTACCGCAACCCGTGAAGAATTAGCGAAGCAAATGTTTCATTCGCTTCGTAATAAGTTAATGACCTTACCTGATGATGTGTTAATTTATCCTGCACACGGAGCAGGTAGTTTATGTGGCAAAGGTTTGCGTGACCAAAATAGCAGCACTATTGGTGCTGAAAAAACAAGCAATTGGAGTTTGCAAAATTTGAGTGAAGAAGAATTTGTAAAAGAATTATTGGCAGACCAGCCTTTCATTCCCAAATATTTTCCATTTGATGTTGGTATAAATAAAAAAGGTGCTGATGCTTACGCAACAAGTATATTAAAGGTACCTCAAAGAGAAACTGTTACTACTGAAGAGTTCGCAAATTCACTCAATCCTAATATTTTAATTATTGATACACGACCACAGGAGCAATTCAAAAAGGCTTATTTAAAAAATGCCATCAACTTGATGAACGATACCAAATTTGAAACTTGGTTGGGCAGCATTGTAAACCCTGATGAGCAATTTTATTTGATTGCTGAAAATGAAATGGTATTAAATCAGCTAATTGAACGCACCGCAAAGATTGGTTACGAAAAGCAAATTGCCTTAGCTTTAGTAATAGATTATGGGAACATGGAAATGAATTTATTTGATAGTGATAATCTAAAAGATAACGAAGATGCATTCACCATTGTTGACATCCGGAATCATTCAGAAGTAAAAAACAAAAAAATATTTACGAATGCAATACACATTCCTTTGCACGAATTGAGAGAACGCACTAACGAGATTCCATTTCATAAACCTATTATAGTTCATTGTGCAGGTGGATACAGAAGTGCAGCAGGAAGCAGCATTATAAAATCAAAACTAAACGGAACTTCGCAAGTATATGACTTAAGCGAAGCTGTAAAACATTTTCAAAAATGAATTTTATACTTAAACATAAACTCACCATCATAGGCATAGTTGCAGGAGCAATTGGCGGTTATCTCTATTACCATTTTGTGGGTTGTGCAAGCGGAACCTGTGCCATCACATCAAAGCCAATTAATAGTACTTTGTATGGTGCTATGATGGGAGGTTTATTTCTCAATATGTTCCAAAAAGAAAATTCTAAAACAGAATGACTAAATCAATTAATTACATATTGTTGGCAATCTCATTATTTTTTTATAATAATGCAAAATCACAATCAACACCGTTCAATATTTATATTGAGCCTATGAATATTACTGGACTTGGCGGACTTCAAGCCTACGCATTTGGTCAGCATAATGGTAAATGGCTAATTGTTGGAGGCCGACTTGATGGACTGCATCGCAGACAGCCGTTTGCTGCTTTTGATGTAGCAGGAAACAACAATCAATTAATCGTAATTGACCCTGTATCTCAACAAAAATGGACTGCACCAATTACTTCTCTTTCAGTTTCATTGCAAGAACAATTGAGTTCAACTAATATGGAGTTTCATCAAGAAGGAAATTACCTCTATATCATTGGCGGATATGGTTATAACACAGCAACAGCAACTAGGAAAACTTTCAACAACCTAACAGCAATAGATGTTCCATCTGTGATCAATGCTGTAATAACAGGAACTTCATTCTCCACTTATTTTAGACAAATAAATGATCCTCAATTGGCTGTAACAGGTGGTCACCTTAAAAAGATTAACAACACTTTTTACTTAATAGGTGGCAATAAGTTTGATGGAAATTACAATCCCATGGGCAATCACACCTACACCCAAGTTTATACGGATGCTATTCGCAAATTTAATTTGTCAGACAATGGGACAATTATCACCATTACACATTTACCCACTATAACAGATGCTGCAAATCTTCATCGCAGAGATTATAACGCAGTTCCTCAAATATTGCCAAATGGTTCAGAAGGAGTAACTGCATTTTCAGGGGTATTTCAGCCAACAGTGGATTTGCCTTTTTTGAATTGTGTAATCATAGACAGTAATAGTTATACAGTAAACAATTCGTTTCAACAATATTACAATCATTACCACTGTGCTACCCTGCCACTATATTCAGTTTCAAACAATGAGATGCACAATGTTTTCTTTGGTGGCATTGCTCAATACTATGATAGTTTAGGCGTTTTAGTGCAAGACAATAATGTTCCTTTTGTAAAAACAATTGCACGAGTGACAAGAGATGCTGCGGGAACAATGGCAGAATATAAATTGCCCGTAGAAATGCCAAGTTTACTCGGTGTAGGTGCTGAGTTTATTCCTATCGCAAGTATTCCTCAATTTAGCAATGAGGTGCTAAAATTAGACGACTTAACGGCAGACAGCACTTTGGTAGGTTACATTTATGGGGGGATAAGTAGCACCGCTGCAAATATCTTTTTTACCAATACTGGAACACAAAGCACTGCGAGCAGTCAAATTTTCAAGGTTTATGTAATAAAAAACTCTACAGTTGGCGTTCACGATCTAAATGAACAAAGCATTGGAACACTAAAAATGCAAGTGTTTCCAAATCCGAATGACGGTGACTTTGCAGTCAAATTCTATTTAAAGGAATCGGCAGAAACCAAGATATCTTTATATAGTACTGACGGAAGAAAAATAGAAGAATTCATTCTCAAGAACTTAAGTGCTGGAGAAAATATCTACCAGCCTAAAATTGAAAGTTCAAAACTGAAAGGAACATATATTTTGACCATTGAAACTCTTTATGAAAAAGCAACTCAAAAAATAGTTATTCATCAATAAAAAACAATAAAAATGAACGCAGAACAAATCATCAAAGAAAAAAAAGGCACAATCGTAGATGTGCGAACAACAAGTGAATTTATGGGAGGAAATGCAGAAGGTTCAATCAACATTCCATTGCAAGAAATTCAGCAAAGAATGGATGAACTGAAAAATCTAAAAAAACCATTGGTTTTATGCTGTGCAAGTGGTAACCGAAGCGGTCAGGCAACCCAATTCTTATCTCAACAAGGTATTGAATGTTGTAATGGTGGTTCTTGGTTGGATGTAAATTATTATCAATCTCAAACAGTTTAAACAATGCTAAACACAATAAAAAGTTTACTTGGATTTGGTCCAAAAGTGGACTATGCAGCGTTGGTTAAACAAGGAGCAATAATCTTAGATGTTCGCAGCAAAGGCGAATACCAAGGCGGTCATATCAAAGGCTCAATCAACATTTCAGTAGATAGTTTAGGTAGCAACTTAAACAAGCTGAAAAAAGATAAACCGATTATTACTTGCTGTGCAAGCGGAATGCGAAGTGCAAGTGCAAAAGGTATTTTAAAATCAAATGGCTTTACAGAAGTACACAACGGTGGCGGATGGAGCAGTTTACTAAACAAAATTAGATAAAATGGAACCACACTTTTATAATGTAGATGTAAATTGGAACACCGACCGCAAAGGTGTGATCTGTTCTCCCGAACTGAATAAAGAAGCTGGCAGCTGCATAGAAGTGGCAACTCCTCCAGAATTCCCAAAAGGTATTCCCGGAATATGGTCGCCTGAACATTTATTTACGGCCGCGGTGAGTAGTTGCTTAATGACAACATTTTTATCTATTGCAGAAAATTCAAAACTGAATTTTACACATTTCGTTTGTAATTCGAAAGGAAAGCTGGAACAAGTGGACGGAAAATTTATGATGAGTGAAATTATACTTGAACCAACAGTAATCATCAATGACGAAAAGGATAGAGAAAAAGCAGAACGAATATTACAAAAGTCGGAAGCCGCTTGCTTGATTTCAAATTCCATAAAATCAAAAATTACAATGTTACCAACTATTAAAATAGCATAAATGAAAGAAAGGATTTTAACCAACTGGACATTTACAAGAGCCTTATACCTTATAATAGGAATTACTGTAATCGTTCAATCAGTAATGAGCCAACAATGGTTCGGAGTTGCCTTTGGTGGTTACTTTGCATCTATGGGTTTGTTTGCATTTGGTTGTGCAGCAGGAAATTGTTATGGTGGAAATTGTGCTACAGAACCGCAGCAAAAATCAAATACGACAATTGAAGATGTAGAATTTGAAGAAGTAAAAACGAAATGATATGGCAACATCATATTCAGAAATCATCAATAGCGAAACACCGACTCTTGTATATTTTTTTTTCCAGAATGGTGCGGACCTTGCAAATTGATGAAACCCATTTTGGAGGAATTGAAATCTAAAATTGGCGATAAAGCAAAAATTATAAAAATAGATGTGGACAAAAATCAGCAAGTAGCGAGTGCTTATAAAATACAAGGTGTGCCAACTCATTTGATTTATAAAAAAGGAGAAATAAAATGGAGACAATCGGGAGTTTTTTCGGCAAATAATCTTGAACAAATTATCGATCAACATTCAAACTAAATGAGAAAACTATCTGCAATCGCTTTATTAGCAATACTATTCAACAGTTCTAGTAGCGGACAAACCAACTCAACAAACAAGATAAACCTTTCAGCAATCGAGTTTGCAGAAAAATTAAAGTAAATGCCAACCGCTACAATTATTGATGTGCGGACATTAGATGAATTTTCAAAAGGACATTTAGCAAACGCAAATAATTACGATTGGAACGGAAATGAATTTGATAAACAAATTGCACCACTTGACAAATCAAAACCTGCTTTCGTTTACTGTTTAAAATAAGGCAGAAGTTCATCTGCTGCAGGCAAAATGCGTTCAGAAGGTTTCTGAATTAGACGGTGGAATAATGAAATGGAGAGGTGCGAACCAATGCAGACGACAATCAAGCCCTTTGCAAAGAATAAAAATAGAAGCACTACCAATTTTTCAACTCTACAAAAACAAAACTCTCAAATGTACAAATTCTGGTTTCATTGACAAAGCTGAAGTCGTAAAACAACTACAGTAAAAAGTGTGACGATTGAAGTTAATTTTGTGCCACGTATGCCTACGCATTCGGTGGCACATTTGCCTTTTTTGCCAACACACAAATCACATCTAAAAAAATCAAAAGAGCCACCGCACAGGACAAACCAAAGACGGTGCAAACTTGACACAATAGCCAATTGACCAAAGAGAACCACTACCGGTAAAAGCACATTGGCAAAAACGGGGGTGCAAAGCTTCGTATGACAGTTTTTAGTATAATTGTAGTGCAGTTCTCCGAAGGAAGTTTAGTGCTTAAAATCCCCGCCCATCGCCAATCTGCGAAATGTCAGGTTGTGAAAAAACTAAAACGTTAGAGTAAATTGTCCAGATACTAATCCGAGATATTTTCTAATATTGCATTCTAAAAGCTTTGGTTTAGAGTATTTTCACACTCTGACCTTATGCTGCATTTTAAAAAGACACATTAATATGAAAATCAGACCAGAAGAATTAACAGAAAATGGCTATGTGTTGCATGACAATTTAGGACATAAAGAACTTGCACCATTCATACTGACCTATATAAAGAAACGAACAAAATATTCAGTGTTTTATTACATAATTAACTTCATTTTTTTGGGACTTGTCGGATACTTTTTGTTCAAGGTTACAACCTTTCAGATTATACCTTTGGTAACCGTTTTAATCATTTTTCATATGGACTTGCAATTGCTTTGCTACTAATCCCTCTTCACGAATACATTCACGTTTTAGCATACAAATCGCAGGGTGCGACAAATACCTCATATGATGTTAACCTAAAAAAATTCTACTTTATGGCTTTGGCAGACAAGTTTGTTGCTAATAAGAGAGAATTTAAAATAGCGGCACTTGCACCTTTTATCGTTATTACAACTACTCTAATTATTTTACTATTTCTTGCAAATACAAATTTGAAATTAACTATCAGTGCTGTTTTGTTTGCTCACACAGCAATGTGTTCTGGTGACTTTGGACTACTAAGCTATTTTGAATTTAATAAGGAAAAACAAATTGTAACTTATGACGATGTTGAAAATAAAATTTCATACTTCTATGGGAAGACAAGTGAAAGGAAAACGACTTAACAAAAATGAATAACTTCTATAAACAACCAAAATTAATTCAATGGATTGAGGCAATTCTACTTTTGATCATAGGCTTTTTGCCAGCACTTGTTATAATTGAAAAAGGGAATTCAGAACCTTTATTCTACTTACTATTTCTGATTTACATACCTATTGGACAATTTGCCGCTACCCCTTTTTTTACTCTTGTGAGTATTTACAAATATTATTCGCCAATGTTACTTGGGTATATGCCAAATGACAAACAAATAGATTTACACAGCGGTAGTAGCTTTTACTATCTATTTGTAATGAGAAAATGGAAATCAGGAATTGAATTGAGAAATAGGCTGTTGATTTATCACTTAGAAGGATTAATAAACCTAATTCAATTAATCGAGAATAAAAGCATACCTGCAACTGTAAATATTGTAGGTACATCCTATTTTTTCAACAATAAGACATTACATAAAATGGGGTTTGAGATTTTAAATCCTTCCCTTTTTTATCGTCTAAATCTGTTTGTAAACTTTATAGACTTAATTTGGATGTATTCTCTTTCACAAGGAAAGTTGTCAATTCCCAAATTATGGAATGCAAAAAAAGCGAGTATATCAGGAACTAAATTAATTGAAAGCAAAAAGGTTATTGAAGATCTTTATGACAAAATGAAAAGTAGAACGAAATCATAATAGCGAGGCACTTACGAAAAATGAAGACATCAAAGAGTTTATATTATTGGTTTGCCTTGTTTGCACTTTGCTTTATTGCATATCAACAGGTGCAAGACAACATTAGACCAAATTACATTGGTAATAATTTGAGCGTAAAATACTTATTAGGGATTGCACCTAATTTTTTTCCTGCCATTGGAATACCTGCTTTGTTTGTTATTTTAATTCCGCAAATGAAACAGACCAGTAAATGGTTAAACGAAAAAAAACACATTACAGCAAACATAATTTCATTAACAGGACTTCTATCTTGGGAGTTTTTACAAACAAAAACAACAAGAGGACATTTTGACTGGAATGATGTTCTTTGGACACTGATTGGTGCTCTTGTTTTTCAACTAATATGGACTATTACCCCAAACATATACAAAGGAAAGTATGATGGAGCATAGAGAAAAACGACCGCATAACATTATGCCCCCGCTGGTAAGCGGGGCAAGCTTCTAGAAGAAAGCTGTTGCTAAGGTGAGCGAACATAGGATATAGCGATCAAAAGAAAAAAGTGACAAAGTTGGCTTTATGTAATTAGGTATTCAGCAAAGACCCTGCTTTTGTCCTAATCTGGCTAATTTTCCTAGCTAAGGAGCGTATTTTAATAATTTCAAACGGAAAGCCCATGTTACTTTCACTTTCTCACAAAGCACTAATTTGGTCTTAGAATGAAAATAAAATTTTATACCAGAATTTGGAAAAGGGGTATTTTTACAGTCTGCCCTTTACACCAAAGGTTAAAAAGAAAACGATGAAAAAACATTCACTCCCATTTTACTTAACGATTCTACATCCCGAGAGATGAATACCAATACAATTATGACTGAAAAACAAAATTCATTGCAACTGATTTTAGACAAAGCAGTTGACGGAAAGAAAATATTCGGAACTTCTTTTGCTTTAAAGAAGGACAGTTTTACTTGGAATGGAGCTTCAGGTAATCTTTTAAGTAGTCAAGCCTACTTCATCGCTAGTACAACAAAATTATTCACTACTGCCATTATTTTACGCCTCAAGTCAGAAGGTAAATTAAATCTTGAAGACAAAATCAGTCATTATTTGGACAAATCTATTCTGAGAGGTTTACACATGTACAAAGGGAAGGACTATTCTGAAGAACTAACGATCATACACTTATTGTCTCACACTTCTGGACTTCCTGATTATTTTCAAGGAAAAGGAACAAACGGAAAAAGTTTGGAAGACGATATTAAAAATGGAAACGATCAATTTTGGACTTTTGAAGACGCCATCGAAAGAACAAAAGCAATGAAAGCACTTTTTATACCTGCAACAAAAAACAAAGCAAATTACTCTGATGCCAATTTTCAATTGCTGGGTAAAATCATAGAAGTGATCACGAACAAATCCTATTCAACCAATTGCGATGAGTTGATCATCAAAACTCTAAATTTATCAAACACCTATTTATATAAAGACACTACAGACAAAACACCTAAAACACTTTACTATAAAGCGAACGAACTTGATATTCCAAAAGCAATGACCTCATTTGGTGCCGATGGTAGCATTGTCTCCACGTCAACCGAGATGCTTATTTTTATTGAAGCCTTTTTTACCGGAAAATTATTTCCTAAAGAATATATAAACGGCTTGCAAGAATGGAATAAAATATTTTTTCCAATGAAATCAGGCATAGGTATTCATATGTTTAAACTTCCCTGGATTTTTAATCCGACCGGTGCCGTTCCATATTTTATAGGGCATTCAGGACTTTCCGGAGCATTGGCTTATTACAGCTCAAAAGAAAATATCTTTATAGCAGGGACAGTCAATCAAGTTGCACATCCCGACATGTCATTCAAAATGATGATTAAATTGACACAAATACTAATGAAGAAATGAGCAGTACGATTGTTTCAGGCGTATTATAAAAAGCGAGGTTCCGTCGTGAGGGGATAATTTATGGCTCCAACAGAGCCACAGGTTTTGCCTGATACAGAATTTATGACGCCTTTGGCGTCACAGGCAGTGCTTCACTGACACATGAGTGCAATGTGGAAGTTTAGTTCTCCAAATGAAGTTTAATGCCAAAAATCGCCAACTTCGTATAGCTGCAAAACGCTTGTGAAAAAATATGAATGAAATAGTAAAAATTTGAATTCCACTCCTAAATATTTATTATTATTGCATTCTAAAAGCTTCCTCTTTGACAAATTTAAAAGTCTGATGCAAGCTTTAATAATAGGTACCAAAAATAAAATTCATCATCATGAAAGATTACAAATTTTGCCAGAGCTGTGGATTCCCGCTAAAGAAAGACGAAAAAGGTGGAGGGTCTGAAAAAGATGGTACTATCAGCAAAAAGTTTTGCTCTATGTGTTATGAGAATGGTGAATTTTTAACCCCGATTGAAATTGATACAGCAGAAAAGATGCAGACATATTGCATACAAGAAATGAAAAAAGGCGGAATCAACAGTTTGTTTGCCTGGCTAGCCACCAGAGCCATTCCAAAACTTGAGCGATGGAAACGATAATGGATATGGTCATTCTTTAAAAAATATAAATTATTAGACAATTAATAAATAGTATATGAACCATCCACAAATCATAGACTGGTTGTTGGAAGGAGATGTCTCAATTCAATACCAAGTCTGGCGTGATTTGTTAGGATCTGACAAAAAGAAACTTCAAGTTCGAATAGCAAATGAAGGTTGGGGTGAGCAAATTTTATCAAAACGCAAGCCGGACGGACAATGGGGAGATAGATTCTATCAACCTAAATGGATTTCGACCCATTATACTTTACTGGACCTTCGCAATTTAAATCTCCCTCCAAACAATGAGTTTGTGAAAGAGACCATAGACCTTATTTTACAAAATAACCTGGCAGATGATGGCGGTATTCAATTGGGCCCATCCACAGCACAGCATAGTGACGTTTGTGTAAATGGAATGTTTTTGAATTATGCATCCTATTTCCAAACTCCTAAAAAGAAATTACATTCCATTATTGACAGTATTCTAGATGAGATCATGCCAGATGGAGGATTTAACTGCAGGACCACAAGAAGCGGAGCTAAACACAGTTCCTTGCACTCCACAATATCCGTTCTTGAAGGATTTGTAGAATTTCATAAAGCAGGACATAGCTATAGAAAAGAGGAAATTTTAAGCGCTATAAAAAGTTCAATTGAGTTTATATTGCTACATCAATTATTCTTATCTGATCGGACAGGCCAATTGATTCATAAAGACTTTTTAAAGCTGACTTATCCTTGCCGATGGAAATATGACATTCTGCGAGTCCTGGACTTTTTCCAATATGCAGGAATAAAATGGGACAAGAGAATGCAAGCCGCAATGGATGTTTTAAAAATAAAACGAAACAAAGAAGGATCTTGGAATATGCCAACTGCACATCCTGGACAGGTACACGTCACCATGGAGAAAGCAGGCAAACCAAGCAGATGGAATACCTTAAGAGTTTTGCGAGTCATGAAACATTTTCAAATAGAATAATTACCGCTGAATTGGATTTTGAATCAGTAGCGGTTTAGAGCTTCGCATCAATCCCGTGTATAAAGGGTGGTAATAATCATGACTATCGCCTAGCACGCAACCCTCATGTTGTGAAAAAATTTGATTGAAATAGTAATATATATGTACACCCATCCAGCAAATTTTCTAATATTGCATTATAATGGCTTTTGTGTAGAAAATTTATATCTTTAAAATTCTACAAAAAAGTATAAAGTGATCAATAGAAAATTAATGAAAAAATTACATTTCCGTTCCATCGCATTATTTTCAATTTTGGGTTGCCAATCATTCAGTACCAATGCCCAGTCAGGTTCCCTTGACTTCAGCTTCGACAACGATGGAATTTTGACTACAACTATTGGAACAGGTAATGCTTCTGGAAATACGATCGTCATTCAGCCTGACGGAAAAATTTTATTGGGAGGAAATAGTGGAAATAATTTGGCTTTAGCCCGCTATCAAATCAATGGTTCATTGGATGATACTTTTGGTATGGGCGGAGCTGTCACAACCAATCTAGGCTGCGCGAATGCTTCCGGAAGTACGATGGAATTACAAAACGATGGAAAAATTCTATTAGGAGGCTATTGTGGCATTTTTCCAAACTATGATTTTGCATTAACCAGATACAACACCGATGGCTCCTTAGACCAAAGTTTTGGAAATGCTGGATCTGTTATAACACCCATATTAAATGCTGGTGACCAAGGATTGTCAATAGCCATTCAAAATGATGGAAAAATACTCTTAGGAGGGGTTACCGACAATGGCTCTAACGGTGATTTTGCATTGGTGAGATATCATACAATGGGCAGCTTAGATAGCAGCTTTGGTACTCATGGAAAGGTTATTACTGCTGTAGGACCTGCCAGCGAAATTATTCGTGCAGTCGTTGTTCAACAGGATGGAAAAATAGTCGTAGCAGGTTATAGTTATACCGCTGCAAGTTTTTCTTATGATTTTGTAGTGGCGAGATACCACACCAATGGGAGTTTGGATAATAGTTTTGGCAACAGAGGAATATTAACTACAGCCATCATTCAGAATACAAATGATTATGCTGAATCAATGGTCATCCAAGCTGATGGAAAAATTATTGTAGGAGGATACAGTTTTAAAGGCCATCTTCTGATGGCAAGATACACCACTCACGGAGTTTTAGATCAAACATTTGGAACAGGTGGAACAATTTCAACTGTTTTCGGATGTGCATATCAAAATGATTACTCTATTGCACTACAGAGTGATGGAAAAATATTATTGGGTGGCTACAGTACTTTGAATAGTGTAAACTCTGATTTTGCAGTCGCTCGTTACACCAGCGATGGCAAATTAGATCACACATTTGGTATTGGTGGAATGATGCATACGCCTATTGGAAGCGTTCACGATATCGCGACTTCTATCGCTATTCAGCCTGACGGAAAAATAGTGTTGGCTGGAAGAAGTCAAAATGGAAATAAATATGATTTTTCAATAGTGAGATATCATAATACCATCAGCACAGGAATAAACACAACTGCTGATCAGACTACAGAAATAAATATTATCCCAAATCCTTTTTCTTTGTACACTAGTTTGCAGGCAGAACATAATTTTAATAACGCCATCTTGACCGTTTACAATTCATATGGACTAGAAGTAAAACAAATAAAAAACATTAGCGGAAATTCAATGACTCTTCACCGCAACGAACTGCAGAGCGGACTGTATATCCTTTATTTAACAGAGGAAAATAAAGTACTCGCCGTTGACAAATTAGTCATCATTGACTGAGTGGAAAGAAAAACAGGGAAGATCCTTTGATGTAGGATTTCTGTTGCAAATTTATCATGCTAAAGCTTGATGAATTACGCCATGGCATTACTGCGACCATCGGGAGAGTTTATATAACAAATATAATCGGGTATACATATCTTGCTAAGGCTATTCTTACCTGAGCCTATGGCAATGAAAGTCATAAGATCATTTTTAAAGACCATTTTTCAAAATTCACAATTTGATCATTTAATACCCTATTTATCTATAGATTATATATTATTATATTAATTAATATAAAGTAAACCTTAAATTTATATAAAAATATAGTAAGTAAAATTATTTGAATATCATTCAAATGAATTATTTTTGAGAATGGAATTGTGTTCCGCTTTTGTTCCATAGACTTTACAGAATTTAATAAATATTGCCATATGAAAAACATCATTCTTTTATTGATTCTATCCAGTTTCAGTGATACCATTTTTGCACAGAAGAAACTTTTGCATTCCACTGTCTATAATTTTAGTAATAATGCCTGGGTACCCAATTCTAAATATACTTATGAATATTCATTAAACCAAAGAAAGGAATATTTAGCAACTTATAATTCTGCTGCAGGGAATTTCCTTCCTAAAAATTATATGTTAGAAGTCACTGATGCTAATTGTGATAGATTAAAAGAAAGAACACGCTTTGATTATATAAACACCAAGTATGAACAAGCGATTACCAATCAATTTATTTTGGATGGAAATTGCGATGTCATCAGACAGAATACAATCAATCCTCAAGGTTTGCTCCAATATCAGGAATTTAGCAATTATGCAGGAACGGGTATTTTTAGAAGGTATCAAAATCTAAAGTTGTTCACCAAGAATGCTCAAGGTCAATTTGTAAAGTCACAAGAATTTGTGTACAATCAATCCGTTTCAGGAAATACATTAACTGAGGAAAGATCTGAAATTATCAATGGCATTAAAAAACCTTATTTAAAATGGGAAGAAACGTACCAAAATGATTTACTAATCCACCTGGCATCGTTCAATTATGATACAATAACAAAAACATTTAATGCGGTGAATCAATGGCAGTTTGAATATACTCCTACTTATAATACGGTAGTGTATAGTCATAATCTAAATCCAAAAAAAGAAATGAAGATTAGTCAAGTTGACACTTCTTTTTTGGATGCTTCCAAAGATATCAAATATTCGATCACATATTTAGCTGATTTTGTCACAGGTGTCCTTAAGCCGTGGAGTAGAAGAGACAACGTGTATGAATCGGGAACCTCTTCTTTCAATGAGCTTACCGATTTAAATATAAAGCTTAATATTGTAAAAAGTGATCATTTTCAATATTCGCTCACCATCCAGAATGACAAATTGCTGCCATTGGAAATTCAAATATATGATATTACTGGAAATCTTTTATACGGTAATTCATTTCAAGGATTTCTCAGTATAGAGGATACTTTTAGGGAAGTAGGAGAAGGAATAAAAATCCTGAAGGTTTGTTCTAAAGGTCAATTCGTTTGTTTACATAAGTTCTATTAATATTAGTTAAATTATAAATTGGGTATTAGGATCAACCTAATTTGGTTAACAAGACTTCAATTGATCTAAATCCAATATCATTCATAAAAAATACCTGATGATCTAATCGACCTTTTATAAGAAAAACAATTATTGTAAACTTTTTTTTAATTAAATACAATCAAATTATTATGAAACAATTCAAATTTTTATTATTCATTTTACTTGCATCCATTATCATTCCTTCTTGTAGCAAGGATGATAATGATTCCAAAAGCAATACGGATCTATTGACTTCTGCTCCATGGAAGTACGTTGATTTTAAGGTTGCAGGAATGTCATTACTTGAAGATTGTCAGAGAGATGATATTATTACATTTTCAAAAGACTTTAACTCTGTTTTTAATCCTGGTACAATGAAATGTGATCCTTCTGAAGTCATTGAAGCTGGTACTTGGTCATTTTCAGCAGATGAGAAGTCTCTAATCATCGATGGGGACAGTGCAACCATCGCCTCCTTAACATCAACTTCTTTGGTACTTACTCAAATAGAATCTGGCTTTGTAGTAGAAATTTCACTTCAGCATTAATGATGTCTATTATTTGTTGCCTTTAGGGCAATAACTAATATGAAGAAGCGGACATTGGGCCGCTTTTTTTTTCAACCGTTGGTGCAAGTTTCAAACTAAAGCTTGACAAGTTCCACTTGTGCCTATACTCCTATTGCTGCAAGTTATTAATCTGTGGCTATTTATTATTATTTATTTTACCTTCGGTTATTAAGCTTAAGGCAATTAATACGTAAATCTTTATGGAATATAAATTACTACCTCCTAATTTGATCAAGGAGGCTTGAAGGATATGATCTAGTCAATTATTGATTAAGTAAGCACAAGTTGCATATTACATCAAAGTTTATAAAGCTGAAAACATGACTGAAAGGAAACCTTGCGCTAATAGTGAATATAAATAAGTCCAAGTGAATTTATAAAGATTTAGCTTGAAATTTATACAAATAGGGCCCTTTTTAATGCTTAGGTAATCTTTAAAACTTACTGTGCATTAAATAGTTTATTAATTTTACCTTCCATAAAATAAATCGTCATGCCCCATTTATTTAATAAAATTGATCGTTTAATAAGCTGTCGTGCTCCATTTCTATTTACTTTATTGTTTTCCATACTATCAGGCATGTATAACCATAGCATGGCGCAAATACTCAATGCCACCAAAAGTGGATTTACCTGGATATCTACCGAAAATATAACGGACAAATCCTTTGGTTCTGGATATACCATGTACAGTGCAGCTTATCCGATTTTTAAAAATTATCCGGGACCTGAACGTTTTCAGACAGGCTTAAGCAGCAGCTGGATGACCACACAAAGGACAGGTAAAGAGCCAGTACAATTTTACACCACCATCGAAGGAGGCCTTGGTTGGTGGCATGATACGCGCTTTGGCACGAAGGTTCCTAAGTTTATCATGGGTGGTGTATCGTATAATTTTTATGCCTGGGCCAATGGACCAGGTGCGGGTAGAAGCGACCTATTACCAAATGGCCATAGAGACTGGAGTACACCCGGCGGTAAATACGGTGTAGCACAATTATCAAATAAACTTCTTTGGGCACCTGATGGCTTAAATATGTCTCAATGCCTGAATGGAGAAAAGTTAGGTTATGGATATTTACCTCTACCATTGACAGATCCCATCCAAAATACCAATGGCACCAAAGTCAAAACGGGCAACCAATGTTGGACCTTATTTTTAAACACGACCAACTTCAAAGGTCCTGCTACTTTCTTTTTACCGAGTTTCTGGACCGAACCCGTGTTACTGGATCCAAGTTTAGATGGACTTTTTTTAGATACAAGGCCATCGGATCCAAATGTAGGCTTTGGGATAGAGCATGCTGGTTCACCGGCGCTTATTTCTAAAGATGCCAACGGCACTTTTGCCAAAGTAAATAGTTTGCAATTTCCGGCGAGTGATGAAGACAATTCGATTTTACTTCACCAAATTTCAGTGTACTCACCCAATGCTCTTTGGAATGATGTTGAAAATTGGTTTAATGGCGGTGCTGCTGTCTTGCCGGGCATCCATGGATCGGGTATAAAAGAAGTCCCCTTTGTCAATAATGGTGGTGCAATGGCAGCTGAAATTGCTCAAAATGGAAATAATGGTATCAAGCATGATATTGATTTGAATTATATAGACAATGTTCAGCAAAATGTAAACACCATGGGATTTAAATTTGACACAAACAAGGTCAAAAAGGAAGGCCCTAATTTCATAATGCCTGAGTATTTTAAACTCGATCAAAACAATCGTTGGTTGGCAATTGAAAATGCAGATGTACCAAGCTCTACCAATTTATTGACGACATCTGTGCCCGCATCTTCAAGACCAGAACTCTCTTACTTGACACCTAAAGAAAAGGACTGTCATTGGCAAGATCCCAATGGTCCATGGAATAATCCCGGACCTGTTGCAGGCCCATTCAAAGCTGATCTTGGGGATGGCACGACCCTCACCTATTATTGGTATCGTTTTGTAGACCAACCTGCCATTGTTCACGCAAAACTTCCACAAGAGATGCGAACAAAACTTCAGGCAAGGGTTGAATTACTCCATAAGAACTGGAGTCATACACATGAATACTTAGAGCCACCCTCTGTGGGAAGAATAGCAACTTTAGATCCTGCTGGCATCGTACAGCCTCCTTCAGGTTTGGAGATTGGATATGTTCCAATCGTCACGAGACAAGAGAAATCAGCTTCCAAAGTAAGGGTATTTGTATTGGCAGGGCAGTCCAATATGCAAGGTTTTGGCGAAGTAAGTGATCCTCAAAATTTACCGGGTACATTGATCGATGTTATTCAAAAAGACGTCCAGGGCAGCTGGTCCAAAATCGGAAAAAAAGACAACTGGACCCAATTGGATAATGCGTATTTATATTTTGAGCGCAATGGAGGAACAATCAAATCAAAAATAACAGTAGGGCAAGGTGCCTTTGACGGTTTAATTGGACCAGAGCTCATGTTTGCCCATCAGTTGGATGAATACTACGAAGACCCTGTGTTAATCATTAAAACCGCTTGGGGAGGAAAGAGTCTTGCAGAAGATTTTCGTCCTCCATCAGCTGGAGGAAATACCGGTGAATTTTATAATACCATGATTCAAAAAGTCAAAGAGGTCACTCAAAATTTAGGAACCGAATTCCCTGATTTAAGAGCGCAAGATTTCGAAATTTCGGGATTCGCTTGGTTTCAGGGATGGAACGATGGTGCCTCCGATGATTTTTTAAATGAATACGAAAGTAATTTGTACCATTTGGTCAATGATGTCAGGAAAGATTTAAATAAACCCCAATTACCGGTTGTCATTGCAAGTTCCGGGCAAGGCGGATATGAATCTATCAATGATGGCTGGGTCCAAAGCATGCAAAATATTGTGTCGTTGGCTCAAGAAAATGTAGGATGCAATGACTCTATTTATGGTGGAAAATTAGGTTTTGTCAACACCAAGCCATTCTATCTAAATCAATCAGAATCGCCGGAAGACGCTATCTACCATTTTAACAACAACGCTCTTACTTTTTTAAATATTGGTAATTCGATGGGCAACGAAATGATTAAGGCGATCAACGATATGGCGTTTTGTTATCAGGATTGCAGCGAACCAGTTGCACCGGGAATCGTATCAATCGGCAACAGAGTATGGAATGATATCGATCGGGATGGAATCAATGATGTGCAAGAGCCTGGCATTCCGGGTGTCTCTTTGGTACTTTGGTCAGATTCTGATGGAGATGGTATCCCAGATTGGCAGGGATTCTCAGGTGTTCGGGTGACGGACAAAGATGGATATTACAGTTTTTCCGGACTTAAGCCTGGAAACTATGTGGTCTTCGTTTGGCAGGTCAACAATTGGGGAAACGGTGAGCCTTTGCAAGGATTTATATCTACGAATGGATTTGAACCCAATGCCAACAATGATGTAGATTTGGACAACAATGGTTTGGGCAACCCTTTTACGGACATCATGTCTGGCATTGTAACATTGTCATCAGGTGAAGAACCACTCAATGACGGCGATCCATTCAATTGTTATTTTAATTATGATGCCAGTGGCAATAACAGCGTTGATTTTGGTTTCTACAATCCTTTGGTAAGTTCAGTAAACGAAGATCTATACCTAGAAGAATGGATTCAAATTTCTCCAATGCCAGTCCTAGATAAGTTTACAATCAAAGGAAACTTGAGTTTGTACCAGATCGAAATATATGATGCTGTCGGTCGAATGCTTCGAAAAATAGATTTTAACGAATCTTCGCATACGATTGATATTTCGGCATTCCCTTCCGGTCTGTATTTTGTTAAAACATTTAATCAGATAAACAACCACAATAAGATGAAAAAAATAGTGAAGCAATAGAGTGTTCTACCTTCAAATAAACGAATTGGATACGCCGATTGACAATTACCAAATGACACCAGTTGCTCATTGTGATTTCTGAATACTTCAATTAGAGTCAACATACTATTTTCATAGTTTTTAGTCAAAAAGGAATGATCCAAGACCAACACTGACTGAAAGATTGAAAAATTGGGATCGCCTTACAAGAAAGACCCTACTTTTTGTCCTAAAATGGCTTATTTCAAAACCTTAGGAGTCTATTTTATGATTTTCAAAAGGATTACCCAAACAGTGTTCCCTTTCTCACCATGTCCTAATTAGGTCTAAGAATGAAAAATAATTATAAAATTTTATACCAAAATTTGGAAAAGGGGTATTTTCACAGTTTGACGTTAGGAGTTATTGGAGGACGACAACGAAACAGACAACAAACAGAGAAAATTTCGACAGAAAAACATGACACCAGAAAACACTTTGACAACACTAAACTCAATTCATAGCGACTTAAAAGTTGTGAAAGAATTAGTTTATGACAAATGTGGTTTTGACTTGACAAACTTGAAACAGAATTTGGAAAGTAAAGAATATGGAGCTTGTTCGTTTGAACTAAACGGAAAGGCAATTCAACATCGTATTTCTAAAACTACACCGACAAAAACAGGACAGTTTGTAACAATTTGGAAAAGAAACAAAGACGGAATAACGGAACCGTTTGACATTTCAGACAACATCGATTTCATAATTATTACTTCAAAAAGTGGAACCAACTTTGGGCAATTTATTTTTCCAAAATCTGTTCTGGCAGATAATGGAATAATAACAAGAAACGGTAAAGAAGGAAAACGTGGAATTAGAGTTTATCCACCTTGGGACATTACGACAAATAAACAAGCAGAAAAATCTCAATACTGGCAGACAAAATATTTTTTAACAATTAAAAACGATAATTCAACAGACCTTAATTTGACAAAAAAACTATTTACTTAAACTGACAAAAATGCTTAACAAAAATCGGTGGACAGAAAAATTATGAACCGCTTACAGCAACTGCAAGAAATTAGAGGTGCATTGCTTAAATGAAGCTGAGTTCTTCGTATCAAGTGCAATGTTTGCAGACCTAAATCACCAACTTCTTGTAGCAGCATTTATTAACATGAAGAACCGTATGATAAAAAACTTTCACGTACAGTTCCGTGAGAACGTGGGGGTAAAATTCCCTCGCGTGATCCTATTATACGTCATGCTTGTCTGTATTGCTACCATCAGAGTGACTACAAGAGTTTAGCACAGCTTTAGTATGACCAGACTAAAAAAAACAGAAAAGAAGTTAATAAATAAACAAGATATGAAAAGAATACTTTATTTGGTTTCAATATTATTCTCTTTGCAGAACTATTCATTTTCACAAGACCAAGTGGCTATTGACTCATTAGAAGCCCTACTAAAAGTCCATTACGCAAAAAAAATTGAGTTGCAAATAAAATTTCCATCTCTTTATGATACGACTGCGGCAATCATCTTAAATCAAATCGCCAAGGTTTATAATGGCAATAACCCTGATAAGGCAATCGATTATGCCAATCAAAGCCTTTCTTTATCAGAGCAGTTAGCTTATAAAAAGGGAATCGGAAATGCTTATAACAATATGGGGACCATTTTTCAAAGTAAACCAGATTATTTAACTTCTCTAGAATTCTATAAAAAAGCATTGAAGATTAGAGAAGAAGCTGGGGATAAAAAAAGTATTGCATATTCGTATCACAACATTGGAAATATTTATCGACATTTGGACAATTATCCAGAAGCGCTGAAAAACTATTTTGCCACTTTAAAAATATTTGAAGAACTCGGGGATAAAAAAGGTATTGCGAATACCTATAACAACATTGGAGTTGTTTATCACGACCAGGACAATTATCCAGAAGCGCTGAAAAATTATTTTGCCTCTTTAAAAATAAGAGAAGAAATTGGTGATAAAAATGGTATTGCATATTGTTACAACAACCTTGCAATTATTTATCGTAACCAGCGAAAATATCCGGAAGCACTAAAAAATTCTTTTGCCTCTTTAAAAATAAAAGAAGAAATTGGTGATAAAAAAGGTATTGCAAATACCTATAGCAACATTGGAAGTATTCATTGCGACCAGGGCAATTACCAAGAAGCGCTGAAAAATCATTTTGCCAGTTTAAAAATAAATGAAGAAATCGGAAATAAAGATGATATTGGAGCAATCTGTTTGGATATTGGACTTACCAAATTAAAAATGAAAGCGGCACGGGAAGCGAAGGACTGGCAGAGCAAAGCATTACGGCTCGGCAAAGCGATTGAATCCTTATCGCTTATGCAGCGTAGCTATGAGGGACTTGCTGCTGCCGACAGTGCTCTTGGCAATTTCAAAGCTGCGTATGAGAATCATAAATTATTCATCCTGTACCGCGACAGTATTGAGAATACTGAAAACGCCAAGAAAATTATTACGCTTCAAATGAATTACGATTTCGGTAAAAAGCAGGATTCGCTCAATGTGGTACAGACAAAAAAAGATCTGATTGCGCTAAAAGAATTGAATAAACAAAAACTGGTCCGTAACGGATTTATTTGGGGCACAATAATATTACTCTTTCTGACAGGTACTGCAATCCTATTTTTTATTGACAGAACGAAGCGAAACCGAATGAAGCAATTGGAAGCAGTAAGAGGAAGCATCAGTCGCGATTTACATGATGATATAGGCTCTACACTACAGAGCATTTCAGTCATGAGCGAGATTGCACGCATGAAATCAACATCGGGTGGCAGTCAGGAATCCATTCCGTTTCTCGAAAAAATCGGGCGCGCTTCGCGTGATATGATGGAAAAAATGAATGACTTAGTATGGGCAGTGAGTCCGCAAAATGATAATTTCGAAAACATCATATATCACATGCGCGCATTTGGTGGTGAGCTGCTTGCTGGAAAAGATATTGCTTTGCATTTCAAATCGGATAGTGATTTAAACAGCATCATCCTTTCGATGGAAAAGCGAAAATCATTTTTCCTGGTTTATAAAGAAGCATTGAACAATATCTATAAATATTCCGGAGCAAAAAATGTGACTGTTGAAATCTCCAAAACCAATCACAAATTAAATTTAGTTGTTTTAGATGATGGTGTAGGATTCAATATGAATGAAAACCATTTAAAAATAGGGGGCAACGGCTTAAAAAACATGAATGCAAGGGCTGCTGAACTGAATGGTACTATTTCCATTACATCAGCGCCTGGAAAAGGAACAACGGTTAGCCTCATGGTAAATCTGAAATAAAAAAAGAAGAACTACCCAAAGCAGGTAGTTAATTCTTAATATAAAGTAATAATTTTACACCCTCATGAAGAATATCAAAGTCGCAATTTTTGAAGATAATACAATGTTACGTGACAGCCTGTTCGAGCTCATAAACAGTAGTGATGGATTAATATGTACCGGGGCATTTGGTGATTGTTCTCAACTGATGCGGAAAGTGGGTTCTGCTAACCCTGATGTAATTCTTATGGACATTGACTTTCCAGGAATGAACGGCATTGAGGCAGTAAGGATAATCAAATCAGAACGGCCGGAAATTATAATCATCATGCAAACAGTTTTCAATGACATTGAAAGAATATTTCAGTCTATTACAGCTGGCGCATCAGGTTATCTTTTAAAAAGCACTTCGCCTCAGCGCATCATTGAATCAATCCATGAAGCGGCTACAGATGGAGCACCTATGACACCGAGCATAGCGTATAAAATCCTCGAAGTTTTCCGTAGTAAAACACCTTCATTGTCGGCAAGAGAACACGCGGAGCTCAACGAAAGGCAGAAAGAAATTCTTGAATGTATTTTCAACGGAATGAGTTATAAGCTTATTGCTGAGAAACTTTTTATATCAGTTGAAACCGTGCGCTACCATGTCAAAAACATATATGAAATCCTGGATGTTCATTCGCGTGATGAACTGATTTCAAAGGTCAAAAAATAAATCCCATTAAGCTTGTAAAAACCTGTTTTACGTTTCTCAGCAATCAGTTAAGGCTTAGAACCAAGGGGTTCGTATGATTATGCCGAAGGAATCTACCTGAGAAACTCTTAGTCCATACACTCCTACCAAAAAACTACTCATTTCAGGTAGTACGAATGATTGCAGTCAGCTATACCTTTGCTTAAGTAATTATTGAACTAACAAATTATTTAAACTTTTAAAACCAAATTTATTTATGGAACTTTACCAAGGTGTAAATTCTTTTAAACCCACAGACCCCAAGCAAACTGCAATTAAATCTAAAGATGACACGCTAACTGCAATTAAACCTGATGACGACAAGAAAACTGCAATTAAATCTGATGACAACAAAAAAACAGGTGGTGGAACAGAGTCAGTGTTTCATGCTTATGTTTGCTCATCAATGGAAGAATTGCAAACCTCAATGGAAATAGATGCTTCTGTAAAGGCATCTTATTCTGTTTTCTCAGCAGATGCAAAGTCTAAATATCTGCATTCTCTTAATTTAACTACAAATTCAGTTACAGTTTTAATTCGAGCTTATCATAAGTCGACAAGTGTATCATCTACAAATCCGGATTTTAGCGACGAAGCTTTAAAATTACTTAATTCAGGTGGTGTAGGTAATTTTGTAAAAAAGTATGGAGATAGTTGGGTAAGTCAAATTACCAAAGGAGGTGAATTTATTGCAACATTCACATTTTTCTCAAAAAGTAAAGAAGAAAAGCAAAAGGTAGAAGCCTCCTTAGATGTTAAAGGTTCATATTCAGGGGTGGATGCAGCCGTATCTTTAGCTACAAAAATTAGTAATGCATTAAAAACTACGAATGTACGTTTTAGTATTGATCGAACATTAATTGGGTATACTGATCAAAATGTCCCAGATTATTCTGACAAGGATTATAAATCCAAGAATGCAGAAGAGTATACGAATGCATTGATTCAATTTGGCAATTCTTTGGCAACTAAAATACCTGACGATCCTCAAACTTTATCATATTCTATTTCTCCATATGAAGACTTATTACCTACTGAAATCAATTTCAGTAATGTTCATCAGAACCGAATTAAGTTTAACGGTTATCCAGGTAGACAAGGCTGGGCATCGATGTACGCTGAATTATTAGTCTTACAAAATCTTTGTAAAGAGTTTAGAGAAATTTATAGGTTTTATGGAGATTATCAGGATTCGCTCTTAAATGATAAATTCGAACAAATAGGAAATGATATCGATTATTTATATGAATGCATTGATAAAATAAGTTTTAATTCTAACGAAGTAGTTACAGACTTTAAAAAACCGGTCAGCCTAGGTAAAAAACCAATATTACAAATTAAAATTAAGCATATTGATCCGTCATTTCTTAACGGAAAAGGATCTATAGTATTTGATGACATAAATAAAGTTGGAACTATTTCAGAATTTATTAAACTTACTTCAGTACAAATTGGTAGAAAAGACAATGTAGTGTATTGGTTGGGTGCGAAGTATTCAAAACGAAGTAATGATAAGAAAGATGATTCTATCACTGAAATTGGTATTCCTCATGGAGACTGTGTTCCAACGCCAAGTTTTGAATGGAAATTGCAAGAAGATGAATTTATTACTTCAATGCATGGTGCCATGGGATCCTGGGGTGGTCATACAGTTGTTGCTGATCTCTTCTTTAAAACAAACCGAGGTAATACGTATGGGTCAGCAGAAAAAACTGCAACCCAGAAATGGGATGCTCAGCCAGGCGAACTATTAATTGGTTTTTGTGGTACGACGGGCTCTGTATGTGATTGTTTGCAACCTGTAGTTTTAGAATTCTCTCCGGCAATATGGAAAACGACAGATTTTGTAAGAAAATAGTATATTTTCGTGCATAGTTCACTTTATAAATATATAAACAACCTAGCAATTTTGAGCAAGAAAAGCAAGATCTTTAATTACAATATCTTTCAAATATTGAATTGATAAAACTGCTGGGTTTATTAAAACTTTTTAACAATTTTAAATTTAATTAAACATGAACAATTATAGATTTAGGATCGTCGGTAATGATACAACGATAGATATTGTAAAAGAACATATTAATAAATATATTGGTGATTCCATAGTTGGAAACTTTACTGAATATTCTGGACCGGATGAAGAAGACAATAGTATGGTAGTATATGGTGAACTACAGAACACAAACAGTCCACTAGCCAAAGTTAAGAGCAACTTTATCAATGCTTTTAATAAATATGGTTATATCGCAACTGTTGAGCAGATTTAATTTACCCAGGACCAATTAAAGATAATAGGTGATAATTAAATTTACCTAGTTATTCTTGACCACGCTTGGTCTTCATTGGACCGTTGGGGAGTGATCAACACTTAAGCTTGCTACAGGCATGACAAATAGTTGTGGTTACTACTATGATTTAGACATAACATTAAAAGACGGACGATTAATTAAGAAATAAGGTTTTGGTGGACGGAAGAAGGCTGCTTATTTCAGCAGCTACAAGAAATTAGAGGTTCAGTGGATTAATGAAGCTTTGTTCTTCGTATCAAGTGCAGCCCTTCAACTTGCTTCGAAATTTATCACGCTCTGCGTGACAGCAAGCCCTGAGCCGCTCAGGGCAAGTGCAGGCAGACCTAAATCGCCAACTTCTTGTAGTTGCAAAGCCTTATATGGCATTATATGACAATACTCAAACAGACAATGAAATTTATAAATCTGACTTATATTTTCGGATTTATTTGGTTGACAAGTTGCAACGACCACGCGACAAAACTTTAGGGTAAGAGTGAAACAATTGAGATTTTCTATATTAATTGGGCATGTGATTGTGCAGAATTTATAAAAACGATATTTTATGCAGACAATTCCGAATATGAAGTAAAAGAAGAAGATTGCATTTATATTGAACCCCGGAAATCCAACCATAAATATTCTTGACATCTATTTTGAAAAGGGACACTTTGAAAATCATCTCCAACTTACAAGACAGTTCTATATTGAAAAAGGTGTACCTCACACTTACGGCAGAAAAATACCTGAAAAGTCTGAAAAAGCAAAGGTTTTTAGAAATGACAGTATTGAACTTGTAAAGAAGTTATGGCGATAAAGAAAAACGTCTCATAAAACACATTTGCAATAAACGGGCTTTTTACGCTGGCAAGCCACAGGCTTTGCTCCGCAGACACTATTGTGCTTATAGAAAGTTCAGTTACCCAACGCTGAATAGTTTGATTCAGACTCCAAAGAATTCCTAATAAGATGTTATTTTTAAAAAATAATTTCATTTCACAAATCCAAATCTTTAGTTCTTATCGTATATCTTCCAACAAATAATAATTAAATAATTAAAAAACTAAAATGTTATGTTAAAAAAATCAATCTCAATTCTTGCAGTTGCAGTAAGCATATTGGCAGGAAACGCAAATGCTCAAGATAAAATGAGCAATGAAAAAGGTGTAATGGTAGGCGGTGCCATGATGGTAAAATCAAAAAACATTGTTGAAAATGCAGTCAACAGTAAAGACCATACCACATTAGTGGCTGCTGTTAAAGCCGCAGGTTTGGTAGAAACACTTTCATCTGCGGGTCCGTTTACCGTGTTTGCACCAACTAATGATGCTTTCAATAAATTACCTGCAGGAACTGTTGACGGCTTATTGAAACCGGAAATGAAAGATAAACTCACATCTGTGCTTACTTATCACGTAGTGGCCGGTCGTTACACTTCCAAAGATTTAAAGAACGGAATGCAACTAAAAACCGTGCAGGGACAAAAAATCACCATCACCAAAAATGGTAATACCTGGATGGTGAACAATGCAAAAATTGAAATTGCAGATATCATGGATAGCAATGGGGTTACCTATGTTATTGATTCAGTTTTAATGCCGAAATAAAAAACCAGGTTTTTATAAAATCAAATTCCTTGTTGCAGCTTGCAGCAAGGAATTTTTTATTACATAAGAGTCTTGTATTGGTTTGATCAAACAAAGCCCATGAATAATTATCATAAAGATAATTGAAAGCAGTTTTGTCTTTCTGCTTTATTAAACTTAAGAGTTCTGCTTCCGTTAGAATAATAAATAAATTCATTTTAAATTGGGCATGAATCAAAAGGAAATCCCTATCAATTTTCGCACACTCCTACTGCCCTAATTTGGGCTTTGCAAGAAAATATATTGGTGAATTTCAATACTAGAATCTGGAAAAAGAGTATTTTCACAGTTTGGTGTTAGACCTCACTCAGTAACGATCAACAAAGCCATTGCCAATTAGACAGAAAAATAAATGACAAAACAATCCACAATTAAATCAAATGATACTATCAATCACTAAAATAGAGCTAAAGTCTTACTCAAAATTTATTGCCTTTTTTAAGTTTAACTTACAAATTATTAATGATTTGAATCAATCAAATTGCCTAAAATTTAAAACAACAGGCAACTGGAATTTCAAACAGTGGTATACCATGACCCTATGGTTAAATGAAAATGAAATCAATAAGTTTTATCGAAATGGAACGCATTTAGAAGCGATGAAACAATCTAAATTATTTTCTTCTAAAATTCAATCCAAACGCATAAATAGGGAGGAATTAATAAGTTGGAAAGAAGCAAAAAAACTATTTGACATTAAATAATTACCTAAGTTTGAATCACATTATTCTTTAATGAATGATTGGGATTATAGACAATACGAAATCATCAATGAACCTAACTTTGAGTTGTGCAATCATTTAATCCATTGATTTTACTACTGAAAAATGAAAAAATAGTATTTTTACACTCTAAAGTAAGTAGCCTTCTAACATATGAAAAATTCTATTTTAATTTATTGTCTCCTATTTTCAACAGTAAGCGCACAGGAAAATAGGAAAGTTTTTAATTTAATTCTTCACTCTGGAATTGGAACGAATAAACTCTTTGTTACTGAAAAAGCTCCAAATCCTTCAATACCTACCACTTCAAAATTGGGTTTGAATCTTTCAATTGGTACACTAATAGAATACAATTACTTTTCCAAAATACAATTTTCGACCGGAATCGGATTTAAGTTAAATAAATTTCGCACCAGGATATCAGGAATTACAACCAATGAAACACTTAATAATGGTTTTCAACCGATTGAAATTTATGATACTTACATTTTAAATTATTTATCTATTCCATTCCTAGTGAATTTCAGAATTAGTAATAAATTCAACTTGGGTGGAGGTGTTTCGTACGATTATCTATTAAACAAAAAAATGATTAAATCAGTTAAAAATACGAAAGATCCAGTATTTGGAAGATCAAATAGTACTTTCTATCCAGCAAACCATAGTGTTTTCATTTTTTTTAAATTCAAATTACATAAGAACTTTTCAGTCTTACCAACATTCTCATTAAGTCCTCATAGAACTACCGCTCAATCATTTTATACCTCTACTGGACCATCCGCTAGCTTTGATTTACACTTCGAATTAAAAATATAAATGGCTTGAAATAAGATTGAAACCAAATACCGACTGCAATACAATTCAATCACTTTTATTTTTTCTGACAATGATAACTGAATTTTTTTTCCCTTTTGGTAGTATAATTTATAAAAAGCCAAGATTAGAATAGAATACTCATGGCTCAATAATATCCCTAAAATTAAATTTAAAAAATAGAATAAAAATATTATATTAACTTTGCAAGACAAATTAAACAAATAGATATGAATAGAGTAATGGTTTTAATATCACTTTCGGACAGCGGAATAGAAACGATCAAATCCAATCCAGAATTACCAAAAAAGGAAATGGAATTCGTAAATCAATGGAAACAAGAAAATATTTTGGAGATTTTTTATATTTCAGAAACAAAAAAAGGCGCCGTTTTAATATTTCAAAATGTGGATGAGACCAAGACCAAAGAGCTCATTGAAATATTACCTTACTTTCCTTTTATGGAAAAAATCGAATACCATAAAGTGAACAAACAATTCTAAAACAAATCGAATCATAAGAGCTAAGCTGTATTTTATAAATGGCCGTGTACAGGAGGGTTAGTTAGAAAAAGATATTATCATATATATTATTTTATTATGTATATTCTATTGTTTATTCATACATTAAATAAATATCACGAAATAATAATGATTCTAGAATCCTTTTGCATTCTTAGATTATACAGATATATTTTATTCTAATCCATCTTTCTAATCAAAAATTTGGAGAAATAAAAAGAAATAAAATTTATATTTGTACTTTAGAACCTACAATCCCTAAATCAATGAAAAGAAAGTCACCGAGTTTAATTGGATTTCTTTTTTTCTTTTTGGCATTTCTCATTTTTCATTTAGCTGCCAATGCACAAATAATGTTTCAAAATGAATTTGTTAGAACGAATTTGTATGAAACTAAACAAACTCCTGACAGCGGTTACATTTCAGTTGGTTGGTGGAATGGTGGTACTCGTCAGTCTGCTTGCTTGGTAAAAACAAACTCTTTTGGCGAAACTATCTGGACAAGAATGTATGGTCAATCTAAAGATGTAATTGCTTTTTCAACGGAAATGACTTCAGATGGAGGATACATTCTGAATGGCTCAACTTACAGTGGAAAAGTTTATCTTATAAAAACTGACTCCAATGGAGACACTCTATGGACTAAAAATCTTGGTGGAGTAGGATCAGGTTTTGATTCTGGAAGAGAAGTTCATCAAACTTTAGATGGAGGCTATATTTTAACTGGGGGTACAGGAAATTTTGGAACAGGCATTTATGTGATTAAAACCGATTCTATTTGAGATGTTGAATGGTCAAGAGTATTTAAAAATATAAAGGAGGATGATATAAGTTATTCAATTTGTCAAACGGCTGATAGTGGTTTTGTGGCTTCGGGTGTTTTGAAGATAGAGCATGATAACAGTGATATTGTTCTTATTAAAATGAATTCATTCGGAGATACTCTTTGGACAAAATCTTATGGTGGTCCAGGTCAGGATTTTGCAAATTGTATTCAGCAAACATTTAATCATGGACTTGTCATTGGTGGATATTCAAACAGTTTTGATTCAGGAGGAGACGCACTTTTACTTATTACTGACAGCATTGGAAATTTAATCTTGTCTAAAACATATAGCGGAACTGGGTTTATTCATGGATTTTCTGTTTCTCAAACCGCTGACAGTGGATATGTACTAAGTGGAAATACAAATAGTTTTGGAGTAGCAACATGGGCTCCTTTTGTATTAAAAGTAAATTCTGTTGGTGATGTCCTTTGGGCTAAAGCATATGCCGATTTTCAATATGGAGTTGCTTGGTCAATTAAACAAACAAATGATGGTGGATATGTCACAGCAGGAGCACAACATGAAATGATGAAACTTAATTCCAACGGCTCATCAGGATGCTTGGAGCTTGATGCTACACCAGTGGTTACCAATTTACCAATAACGCATATAAATAATCCAATTAATGTTACAGTTGCAAATACTTTAAACTTTCCTGCCTATACAGAAGTTATTAGCGGAATTGATATAGTGAATATTTGCTTTTCTGTTGGCTTAAATGAGATTAGCAAATCAGAGTCTCCTCTACAGGTCTTTCCCAATCCTGCCTCTGAAAGTTTGATTATTACTTTACCTGAATTTGTAAATAAAGGTGTAATTAAATTTTATAATCTTGTCGGAGAAATAATATTAGAAGAAAATATTTTTCAGGTCTTAAACAAAGAAATTAATCTTCAAAATATGACCAAAGGAATTTATTTTATAAAAGTATTTAATGGAGAAAAAACTTATTCAACAAAATTAATTGTTGAGGATGATTGAAACTGTGAGAACTTCTACGATATGAACTCCAAACAGATAATAACAGGAACGCATTTCTGGACATATGCAATTGCCGGGGTTCCCCCGCTGGGGCTGGGCAGGCTGTGCTTCGAAGACAATTAGTGGTGGTCGAAGTTTTGTGCTTCGTAAAAATAATTATGCTGAAATGTTTGCCAATATTAAATCTGCAAAACATTAGAATTCAATAAAAAAACCAAATTATGCCAGAAACAAATTATCCAGGGATTCTAGTTAGAGTTAAAGCTATTGTTACTGATGGAATAGTCCTCATTGCTTTTATGTTTGTCACAACATATGTTTTCTCGTTCTTTGAAACCGTGCTAGACATAGCTCGAATTATTGCATTTGTATTCATTTTCTTGCTTTATGATCCAATTTTAATTAGCTTTTTTGGCGGAACTATCGGCCACATGATTAATGGACTTCAAGTTAAAAGAGAGTCAAATGAAAAGAAAAATGTACTTTTTCCTTTAGCTTTACTAAGGTACATTGTGAAGTTTTTATTAGGTTGGATTTCGTTATTGACAGTTTCAGGCAATAAAAAAGGAAAAGCAATTCATGACTACTTAGTTGGCTCAGTTGTTGTTTATTCAAGATCAAAAGAAGTAATAAAAACGAATGAGAACACCGCCTATACTCAATAGCCTAAGGAAGAGCAAATAATCAACCCCAAACGGTTCTTTGGAATTGCTGTGAAACGTTGTATACTATTTAAATAATAACAAAATTATGAATAAATTAGAAAATTATATTTTTAATGAGGCCAAAGGTGTTATTCAGAAAATTGACCCAAATGAATTGATTGATATTTACTCATATTCCTTTTATATTAGCAATATTGATGACGATGCAAGGCTTCCATCTCTGACAATCGGATATAACACTGAGACAAATCTGAATGAAAATATTGAAAGTGCATCCTCTAAAAATGAAGCGAAATGGAATTATGCTTTTTGGATACAAAATGAGTTAGTTCTGATTGGGGAAGATGATGATAGCAAGGGTATAATATCTGAATGGATAGAAAATCAAGATTTGCATTACACTGATGAAGATGAGGATGACGATTTCGATACTTGTTTAGAAAAAGGTGAAAATATTTCAAAATCGTTTGTTGATACTTTGATAGTTATAGTTCAGAGATTGCCTAAAGAACAAATAACGGAATTACCAAATTTAATACATGATTTAGAATATTACGATGAAATAAAAAATCAAAATATCCTTGCTAATGGGATCGAAAGGGTGAGAGAGTTTGCAGATTGGATTGATAGTGAAATTGAATAAAAAATAAACGGCGCACAACAAAATGTATTTATTATGCGGATTTCATAATTTGTAAGTAAGCGTCGCTAGCACAGGCGGTAACCTTGGATAATGAGTTGTCTAAGTACTCCACATGCAGCATACACTTACAATACAAATTGCCCTCTTTAGACCAATTCTACCATATTGACTTAAAAAGGCCAATTTAGGATTTATCAGCCTAATATATAGACTTTGGAAGCTCAGTACCGTCTAAAACAAAAAATTGGTCTAAAAGCGGCTAATTTAGATAAAAAGGCTTTTTTTGACCAATTTTTATAAATTTGTGTAAATTTTTAAACTTATGGTGGCAGTAATCACTGGCGATATCATCAATTCAAGAAAAGTTAATTCTGAAATTTGGCTACCCAAACAGACTGAATACTTTTCAAAAATTATATTAGACCCCGTAAAACGAGAAATATACAGAGTGGACAACTATCAAATTGATTTGAAATTACCAGCGCCTTTGAAATTGTCATGTGCATAAAAGCATTAATAAAATCAAACGACCTCCCTTTGTATAACCTTGCCTGCGCTGATTTAATCCCGGATGAATCTATTTTTTCTTTGGTGATACAAAAATGATTTCAGATCTTTGTTCTTTAGCAAATGTCTTATACATCTATGTATTCAAATGTCCTTTTTGTCCTCACTATTATCAATTATATTGGTCTGGCCATCTTAAATATCCAGAAAACGAATGCTACAGGCGAACGACTCATGGTCTCTGGATTTATTGGCTTGGGTTTAATAGCAGCGTATGTTCTGTTTAGTTTGTTGTTGACGATAAGCATCACATCTAAAGGCGGGTTTAACTGGCTCTCCTCAGCAACTCTATCCCGAAATTTCCTGGTGGGTATTTTATGGTTCTGCATGATTGCCGGTGTTGTATTCTGCGCAATGTTGAGTACAGAAATGAATACAGACCAAACCACAGGAATACTTAGGATCTTGTCCAAACCAGTTTACTATGGCAGTGTGTGGTTGCCTCTTTTGATGCTTATCCCTTATGCGATATTGCTCAATCCACATTGGCGCGAATCTATAGCCCCCGGATTCTATAAGATTCCATTGGTGATGGCTTGTTTATTGGGTTTTGTAATTGTGATGATTCCTCAGATTGTCATCTCGATGAACATCCGTGTACCTAAGCAATCTGTAGAAGACTGGAAGAAGGAAAATCTCACGCCATACATAGAAAAGGAAACCTCTGTTGAAACACTACTTAACTATGTAAAAGATGAAGAAAAATGGGTCAGGGATCTTGCTGCAAACCGCCTTAAATCCTTACCAAATTGGGAAGATGAGTTGATCGTTAAATTGCAGCGAGCAGATGGGTATGGACACTATGATTTTCATTGGGTCTATACTTTCCTGGATCAATACTCCGTAGAGCACCCAGATCGTTTTGTGGATCCCATCAACAGTAGCCTTGAATCCATTACCAAAGCAACAGAGATGGCACTTGCCAAATCCTTTGTTTATTCCGGTGACCTGATCCTGCTCCAAATTGATGTAGTGTGTCGGGTTCTGGATCATCAGTTTAAAGGCAATAGCCAATTCTTCAGAGGCAACATGCTCAGCTTACAGAAAGCCTTAGAAACCCCTCCTACAGAACCATCCCAGAATACACCGGAGTTTATTGAAATGATTAAGCCATATCAAATGGCAGTGAAGGGATGGTTGGAGAGAAATAGTGGTTAGTTTTAAGGTGGATGGTGTTTGGTTAAGGCTTACTCGTTACTTGGACAGATAAAAAAGTACAAAAATAAAAACCTAAAAAAAGCAGTTATTCTGAAAAAACTTTTCATTGCTTGACTGACAACTCCGAAAAATTCATTTCATTAATACATAAACACCATGCAAAAAATAATACCAAATCTTTGGTTTGACGGAAATGCCAAAGAAGCAGCAGAATATTACTTAACCATTTTTAAGGACGGCAAACTGATTCATATTACCTATTACCCTATGACAGAAGACGAAGGGTTGGCTGACTTTCAAAAAGACTTTGCAGGCAAAGTACTAACCGTTGAATATCCAGAGACCTTTCTAAAAAGATTTTGTAGTATACAGAAAGTATGGTTAAATTGAGTATAATAAAACTTTTATCAATACATTTTTTACTTATGAGTTTGAACAAAATATTGTGGTTTGTTTTTTTTAGCATTTTCACATCCTGCTTCGGGCAAGAAAAAAAAAGCACAATTAAAGAGCATATTCCCGGCAAATCAAATCCAACAATAGTAAGAAATTTTAAAGCTGTGGCTGTGGCTCCCGATTTTGACACGATGCTAGTCAGTCAATATATCCGAAGTATTTTTCAGGATTCAAAAGGGAATATGTGGTTTGGCACCTTAGGAGAAGGCGTAGTGAGATACAACTTAAAAACTCTAACTTACTTTTCCAATTCTGATGGTTTCATCAACAACACGGTTTATGCCATAAATGAAGATAAAAATGGAAATCTATGGTTTGGAACGGACAAAGGCGTTTATAAATACGACCCAACAGCAAGTTCAAATGCTTTTAGAAATTATAATCAAAAAGATGGGCTGAACCATCTAGATATAAGTCGGAAGAGCATTCTTGTAGACAAATCGGGAACGATCTGGGTAGGGACCCATGGCGGCGTTTATCGCTATGACCCGGCTGCAGATAGTAAGGGTGAGCCCAGTTTTTCATTGTTCCAACAGCTTCCTCCCATCGATGTCACTGGCATCCAGGAAGACAAAAGTGGAAACATTTGGATTGCGTCCACTGAAAATGGTGTCTTTCGATACGACCCTTTATCCACTGGAAAAAATATGACCATTTTTACGGACAAGGAAGATTTGGGAAATAATTATGCAGGTGGCATGGCAGAGGATAGCAAAGGCAATATGTGGTTCACCATGAAAAACGGAATATGTAAATTTGATGGTAAAACTTTTATAGAATTTACCTCTAAAGATGGTCTCGGCGGAACTGAATTTTGGGGCATCTATATAGAAGAATCTGGTATTATTTGGGTGACAGCCCGAGGCAGTACTACGAGATTTGACCCTTCCATTCCTTTACCAAATTCAAAAGCGTTTACCGTGTTTACCCCTGCTGACGGTTTAAATTGTTGTGTTCAAAGTATGTACCAAGATAAGTCAGGAAATATGTGGTGGGGAGCTGGAAGCGGTCTCTATCGATTTGATGGCAATCGGTTTTATCAAGTTAAACAGAATGGACCGTGGTAAAATAAAACTAAATATTTATAAAAACATCAGACGAACAAATAGAAAAAATGACTATTGACAAAACAGAAATACTAAACCATATTTGCTACACAGAACTTGTTTACGCACGAATTAATTAAAAATTAAAAACCAACTACTTAAAACCATAAATTGAATTAATCCATTTTTCTCACAATAGAAAAACGTTCTGTACTACAAAAGATTCAAGTCATAATTTTGAATAATAACTTTCCAAACAAAAAAATGAAAATACAAGCATTACTTCTGGTAGCCATAATTGCAAGTGTCATTCCCATTCAAGCACAACATGATAAATACTTGTGGCTCGAAGAAGTGGATGGAAAAGAAGCTTTAGAATTTGCGAAGTCCCATAGTGAGGCTACTTTTGAAAAATTGAGCTTGGAAAAGGACTTTCATCAGATTTACAATACGACTTTGGAAATTTCCAATTCTGAGGAGCGAATCACCTTCCCTACAATTCAAGGCAACTATGTTTATAATTTTTGGAAAGATAAAAACAATGAAAGAGGCATTTGGCGGAGGACATTATATTTAGATTATATAAAAGGGAATCCGAATTGGGAAACCCTTATTGATATAGACGAAATGTCAAAGAAAGACAAAATCAATTGGGTCTATATAGGAGCGATTGGTTTATATCCATCCTACGACCGTTTTTTAGTTAGACTCTCAAAAGGTGGTGGTGATGCCGTTATTATTAAAGAGTTTGATGTAAATAAAAAAGAATTTATAGAAAATGGCTTTTTAATTGATGAAGCAAAAAGTGATGCCAGCTATGTGGATCAAAACACCTTGATTGTTTCAACCGATTTTGGCGAAGGTACACTAACAACTTCCGGATATCCAAGAGATATAAAAATATGGAAACGGGGAACCCCTCTAAAAGATGCTCAAATCATTTTTAAAGGAGAATCTTCAGATGTTCGTATCAGAGGATTTGTATTACGTGATGGTCAACAAGTTTATACTTTAATTAATAGGGCACTGACATTCTTTACTAGCCACAATCTGATATGGATGGATCAGAAAGCCATCAAATTAGACATCCCTGATGATGCAAAACTAAGCGGTATTCTAAATAATCAACTGATCATTCAATTGAAATCTGATTGGACGATCAACTCAAAAACTTATCAATCCGGAACCCTCATAAGTATAAATTTTAGTGAATTATTAAAAGGAAATAAAATTATTAAGACCATCATCGAGCCAGATCAATTTTCCAGCATTGAAGAAATTGTAATAACCAAAAATAAACTTCTCATTAATTTATTAACCAATGTAACAAGCCAATTATTCATTTATTCATTCAGTTACGAAAAATGGAGTAGTCAAAAAGTTGATGCCCCCGATTATGGAACTATTTCAATCGTAACTACCAACGATCTTTCAGATGAGTACTTCTTTAAATTTGAAAACTTTATTACACCTACTACCTTGTACTATGCCAATGCAAGTAGCAACAATTTTAAAGTTTATAAATCCCTACCAGCTTACTTTGATGCAAGCAATTATGAGGTAAATCAATATAAAGCGAAATCAAAAGACGGTACATTGATTCCCTATTTTATGGTATCTAAAAAAGGCATGATTTATAACGGGAAAAATCCAACTCTTGTGTATGCTTATGGTGGATTTGAAATTTCATTAACACCCTTTTACTCACCAACATTCGGGACAAGTTGGTTAGAAAAGGGAGGTGTATTAATTATTGCCAACATTCGAGGTGGTGGTGAATATGGACCAAAATGGCATCAGGAAGGTTTGAAAGAAAAAAGACAAAACACATTTGATGATTTATATGCCGTTTCTGAAGATTTAATTTCTAAAAAAGTGACCTCTTCAAAACATTTAGGCATCATGGGAGGTAGCAATGGTGGACTGCTAGTAGCTGTTGCATTTACACAGCGACCTGATTTATACAATGCGGTGGTATGTCAAGTGCCGCTGTTGGATATGCAACGCTACAATAAACTATTGGCAGGGGCGAGTTGGATGGACGAGTATGGCAATCCTGATGTCCCAGAAGAATGGGAATACCTCAAAAAATATTCCCCCTACCATAACCTTAAAGAAGGTAGTAGCTATCCTGAAGTATTCTTTTTTACATCTACCCGTGACGATAGAGTGCACCCTGCACACGCACGAAAAATGGTAGCAAAAATGAAGGATATGGCCTTCAAAACTTTTTATTACGAAATTACAGAAGGAGGTCATGCGGGTTCATCTACCAATGAACAAAGCTCTACACTGAAAGCACTAACCTATTCCTATTTGTTAATGAAGTTGAAGTAAAATTAATTAAATTTAGAAATGGCAAACTAATTACATTACTAACAGACTACACTGGATTTAAGTAAGCAATTTAAAAAAGAATCAACCAAATTTATCTTAAAACAATTTGAATTTATGAAAAAATTAATAATGTATATTCTTATATTAAGGAATTGATGACAGAACAATACAACATCATCAATTCAACAGGAGACATAAAGATCAATGCTGTGGCGGGTTCAGGAAAAACCACGACTGTCATTGAATACGCCAGGGCCAGACCAGCATCCAGCAAAATCCTATATTTAGCATTCAATAAATCTGTCAAGCTTGAAGCTGCTAAAAAATTTGCAGATTGTGGGATTAAAAATTAACAAAATGGAAATACTGAACCATATTTGCTACACAGAACTTGTTTATGCACGAATTAATAAAAAATTAAAAGCCAACTACTCAAAATCAGAAATAGAAACAATACTTTTTAATATTATAAAAGATACCAAAGAAATCTTTTTTCAAAAAATAGGCAAAAATTATTATGTTTCAAACGTTGAAAACAACATTAAAATAACCATCAACTCAAACACTTATAGAATTATCACTGTGGACAAATTAATCGGCAAATAAATGTAGTACCAAACTAAGTTAAATAAATTTAAAAAGGATATTAAAAAATAGAACGCAGAAATGGAATTAAGAATCTTACAAGAGAAAGAAGATAAAACAGACACATTATTTGAATCCGCAGATTGTCAAACTTTGTTGCAGATCTATGAGGACTACTATCCACAAATTGGCTTCAATTTACCATGGGTTGCTTATCTGATTATAAGTCAAAATAAAGTAGTTGGTACTTGTAGTTTTACAGGACAACCAAATGAAGGTAAAGTTGAAATCGCCTATTGGACCTTTAAAGAATTTGAATGCCAGGGAGTAGCATCCTTTGCTTGTAAAGAACTCATTAAAATAGCACAAAATGCGGATCCAAAGCTGACCATTACAGCAAAGACTGCCCCTGAACATAATGCTTCTACAAAAATATTAGAGAACAATAATTTCATTTTTAAGGAAATTGTTCAAGATGATGAAATTGGTGATGCATGGCTGTGGGTCTTAAAACCTAAGGATACTATAGCGAAGGTTTAATAACAGGCTGATTTCTCTTAAAACCTCTTAATTTATAAAAATATTATTGAAGTATATACTAATAATATATACCTTTGTGGTATGAAGACATTATCATTAAAACTGGACGACGACATTTTCGATGAAACAGAAGAAATTACTTCAAAGCTAAAATTGGCTAGGAATAGATACATAAATGAAGCCCTAAGCGTTTATAACCTAATCAATAAACGGCGACTTTTAAAAACTCAACTTTCTAAAGAGTCTGTTCTTACTAGTAGTGATTCAATGGAGGTCTTGCTGGAATTTGAAAAGCTTCTTGATGAAAATTAAACAATTTGACATTTGGTTAGCTGATTTAAGTCCGGCTATGGGGACAGAACCTGGAAAAACAAGACCTGTAGTAATTATTCAAACAGATTTACTAAATGAATCTCATCTGTCGACTTTAATTTGTCCAATAACAACCAATGTAAAGCCAGAAATTGAATTGTTAAGGGTTCATCTTGATTCTAAACAATTAGGTCAAAAGAGTGATATCCTAATTGATCAAATAAGGGCAATAGATAATAAAAGGTTCATTAAACAACTAGGAACATTGACAAAAGAGCAGATTATAAAACTCAAAAAAAATATCCAGATCGTATTAGACTTATAAGAAGTCATAAAATAAAATGATAGTGGATATTATAAAAATCTTAGTTGAGATTATTGTTTAGTCAGGCGTCGTATGTGTAAAAACAAATTTCTATTCTAGCTATGTTGGTATTATCTATTATTTACTTTAAACTAAATTTCCTAAACTAAGACCACTCTGAAAAATATAATATTATACAAATGAAATTGACGACAGAACAATACAACATCATCAATTCAACAGGAGATATTAAGATCAATGCAGTTGCCGGATCAGGAAAAACCACCACGGTCATTGAATACGCCAGGGCCAGACCAGCATCCAGCAAAATTCTATATTTAGCATTCAATAAATCTGTCAAACTTGAAGCTGCCAAAAAATTTACTGACCTAGGATTATCCAATGTAAAAGTAGAAACAGCCCATTCCTTAGCTTATCGTCACATTGTTTTCCAAAACAAATACAAGGTTAAACCACAGGGTTATAAGACCAATGAAATTGCAGAACTTCTAAATTTAAAAGGCAATGATGAAAAACATACTGAGTATGTGATTGCCAATCACATCAACAAATTCATTGCCTATTTCTGCAACAGTGATAAACAAAAGGTGCAGGATTTAAACTACCTGGATACAGTAACGGACCCTAAGGCCAAAACATTTGTTTCATCTTATTACGAATACATTGTTTCTCAGTCACGGCTGCTGCTGAGTAAAATGAACAAAGGCGAAATTGAAATAACCCATGACTTTTATCTAAAGAAATTTCAACTTTTAAACCCCATACTCCCCTACGACTATATACTATTTGACGAAGGGCAAGACGCATCTGCTGCCATGCTAGATGTATTTCTTAATCAAAAAGCCTGCAAAGTGATTGTTGGAGATACGCATCAACAAATATACGGATGGAGGTATGCGGTAAATTCAATGGAAAAGCAAAAGTTCCAAACATATCATCTTTCCACCAGTTTTAGGTTTGATCAAGACATTGCAAATCTAGCCATGGAAGTATTAAAATTTAAAAAACATCTTGATCTCGATCATAAGCTTTCAATGACAGGCAAAGGAAATAACAAGGAAATAAAAACAAAAGCAATACTTGCCAGAACCAATCTTGGTCTGTTGCTAAAAGCAATAGAATTTACAACTGAAAAGAAAAATGTAAAACATATCTACTTTGAAGGCAATATCAATTCATACACCTATGCAGATGAAGGCGCTTCCCTCTATGATGTGCTAAACTTATACAACCAAAAAAACATTATGATAAAAGACAATCTCATCAAAGCTATGAAAGACCTTGATGAGTTGGAAGACTATATAGAAAAAACGGAAGATGTTCAACTCTCCATGATGGTAGAAATTGTGAAGGAATATGGTAATAAAATTCCGGGTATTATTAAATCCATTAAAGAAAAACATGTGGACAACGACGAAAAAGAAAAAGCGGAAATGATTTTCTCGACAGTTCATCGTTGCAAAGGCATGGAATATGACTCCATTCAACTCGTCAACGATTTTATTTCTGAAGAAAAATTAGAAAAACTTAAATTGGATAAAAAATCCGAAGAAATCAACTATACAAAACTAAATGAAGAAATCAATCTACTTTATGTGGCCATTACCCGTACTAAAAATAGTATCCTTATTCCTGAGACTCTAATGCCCCACGATTTTCCAAAATCAGCGGTAATCCATCTTCTAAAAGTGGAAAGTAAAGAAGAAAAAGCATCATTGAGATCCACCACCATGTCTAGCTATCGTGTAAAGAAAGATGATCATAAATCAGAAAAGGTTTATACGGTAGATCAACCTAGAATTAAACACAAGGATGCCTATAAACCTTGGACCGCAAAACTTGATGATGAACTCACCATCATGTTTTGTAAAGGCGCTAGCATTAAAGACATGGCCCTACATTTTGGCCGAACCCGGGGTGCGATAGATTCAAGAATAAAAAATTAGAGCTAAGGGAATTATATGATTAAAATTAAATAATATAAATATTCTCAGGAAGTTAATCCTAAAATGCAAAAAGTAAAATTCACTCTATTCTTCAATTTCATACTATACTCCATCATGGGCTTGGCTCAATCTGATGGAGTAAATTTTAAAATATTTCCCATCCATGAATTAAAAGAAGATTTCAATTTTTGGCGAGAAAGAATTGAAAAAAAGCATCCCCTCTTATACTTATATCAGCCCAAAAGAAAAATAGACCGCTGCTTTGACAGTCTCTATCAAGAGATCAATCGTCCAATGACAGAAATAGAGTTTATAAATTTGCTTACACCTGCAACTGCTCTCATCCAGGACGGACACAATCATATTACACCAAGCGAAACTGCACTCGACCAAATAAGAAAATATAAATACTTACTTCCCTTAGAACTAAAATTTATAAATGAAAGACTTTTTGTTATTCAAGATTTAAGCAGTTCTGAAGAATCATTGACAGGTTTAGACATTACTTCTATCAATTCTGTTAGCAGCCAAGAGATGTTTCTTAAATTTTTATCCAATATGGCAAGGGACGGAAACAATTATCAATATCCTATAGCAAATATAAATAAATCATTCCGTTATTACTTTCATACCCATTTTGGATTCACCAATGGGTATTTAATTACTTATCGAAATAAAGAAAACAAAGAGAAAACATGTTCTATTCAAGGAAAAAGTTTGGATTCAATACAAAAGGGAAAATTATTAAGATACCCAAAAGCAGAAGATACAAAGGCATCTGGCTTAAAATTCAATATAATTGATTCGATTCAAACCGCTGTTTTAAGTATCAAAACTTTTAGCCCTCTAACAAGCAATAGACGTTTTAAAAAGGAAATTACAAACTACTTTAAGGAAATAAAAATTAAGAAAATAGCCAATTTAATCATTGATTTACGGGATAATGGAGGCGGAAATCCAAACCTAGTTAAATTCATTCTCCAACATTTATTTGACCATCCCTTTGAACAGGCCACGGAATGCAGAGTGGTCAAACATCGCCTTAAAGAAAATTTCTCTGAACGTACAAAAAAAAGATGGTATCCGTGGTATGGAATTGGAACTTTCAAACCTAAGAAAAATAATTTTAAAGGAAATATATTTGTATTGGTGAATGAAGGTACATTTTCAGCTGGTGTGATTTTTGCAAGTGTGTTAAAGAAGTACAATAGAGCTGTTTTTATTGGAAATGAAACTGGTGGAAATCCCATAATCATGGCTGGTTACCTAATAAATACTTCCTGGAAATTACCCAATACCAAAATTCAAATTAGCCCTGGCACCTTGTGTACAATTTATGATGATTTAAATTTAAATCAAGGAAGAGGGCTTGTCCCAAAATATTTGATCAATACCACAGCAGTAGACCTAATTTCGAACAATGACAGAACTCTCGATTATACCATAAAATTGATCTGTGAGTCAAAATAGAAATATCTACAGCAGTAGCCTTCTAACTGATATCCAGTAGTTGACAAAAATATGGACTTAGGTCTTTAAAAGTTCCAAAAACTCCAACTTTTTTCTTCTTGAGACTTCGACCATCTGGCCATGGCCAAGATCCACAAATCCTCCTTCTCCCTTGATATATTTTTTAATAAATTTTAGGTTGATCAAATGAGAATGATGACATCTGAAGAAAATCTGTGCAGGTAGTAATTCTTCATATTCTTTAAGGGTTCTGGAGGAAACCAACTTAGTTTCATTGTCAAAATAAATGACAGTATAGTTGCTGCTGGCTTCCAAATGAACGATCGTATTTAAATCAAAAAACAAAATTCCCTCAGAAGAGGGAATGGCTATTTTTTGCAGCGTAGGCAGGACATGTAGATTGTGCTTTATATTCTGAATACGCTCACCATTGATGAAGGTATTCTCTGACATTTGTATTTTCTCAACTGCAGATTTAAGTTCATCTTTGTCGATTGGTTTAAGAAGATAATCACAGGCATTTAATTTGATCGCTTTAATCGCGTATTGGTCATACGCGGTTGTAAAAACGACCTTAAAATCTATTTTTTCAAATTTCTCCAACATATCTATTCCACTCATGATTGGCATTTCGATATCTAGAAATATAAGATCCGGTCTTAATTGATTAATTCTTTCAAATCCTTCCTCGCCATTCTTTGCGGTTCCTATTATTTCTACATTACTACAATATTCTTGCAATGCCCATGTGAGTGTCTTGACACAATGCTGCTCATCATCAATTATAAGTACTTTCATTTTGCAAACTTTTATTTCTATAAAGCACGTTCGATTTTAATTCAATAAAATGTTTAATTCATCCTACATTAGGAAATCTTAAGGATAATCATTACTTTGGTACCAAGCACTTTTCCTGTTCCATTCACGATATCTGATACGACTACAGAATTAGTGCTGTGGTGGTTTTTAATTCGATTATAAGTAATTTGCATTCCGTATGAATTGGATTTAATATTTTCTTAGATTTTAATTCACTTGCCTTTTGCCTTCCTACCCCATTGTCTTGAATGATGAAGCATATTTGATCATCTACTTGATTAATTTGAATAGTAATGGAACCCTTGCCTTCTTGATGCATCAGTCCATGCCAGATGGCGTTCTCAATATAAGGTTGCAAAATGAGTGGAGGGACTTCTATCTGATCTAGATCCATGGTTTCATCTAAGACTATTTCAAAATCAAAGGATTGATCAAATCTATTTTTCTCCATCATAACATAGAGCTTAAGTGCTTCCAACTCTTTGGTTAGAGAGATGAGATCACTGTGCGAATGGTCCAATATCATCCGTATCAATTTTGAGAATTTGGTCAAGTAGTCGCTGGCGAGATGCGTTTGATTTTCAACTATAAATCCATTGATACTATTAAGGGCATTAAAAATAAAATGTGGATTCATTTGAGAGCGCAGGTTTTGCATTTCCAAATGAATCATTCTGTGCTCATACTCCGTTTTTAATTTATTTTTATCATTCTCAATCGTTAATCTCCATCGATAAAATAGGTAAAATAAAGAAATAACTACCATTCCTATGAGTACTTTGAACCACCAGCTTTGGTACCAATAAGCTTCTATCTTTATGTTCAATTTTACGATGTCCGTCTCAGCCCCAGAAAAATTGCTGATCCCCTTCATCAAAATTTGATAATTTCCATGTGACAAATTTGGAATCAATATTGTTCCTTCTTTCGTTTCAGACCAGGTCTCAGAATCAGCGAATTTAAACTGATAGTCATGGCTGTGTTGTATACTATAATCTGGTACTGCAAATTCTACTTGAATGGTAGATAATCCAGCCGGTAAATTTAACTGATAGTTGCTATGTGAAAAACTAGGTATTTTTACTTCGTTGTTTACACTAATTTTGGAAACGATGACCTTAACTGAACGAAGGTGACTTGAAATACTGTCAGGATTAAGTTTATACAAAACTCCTGGCCCTCCAAGGTAGATCGATCCGTCCTTGCCTACATGAACTGAAGATATCTCCACATCAGATATTAGGCCTGATTCAAAATTCAACTTGAGCATACGTTGTTTCTCTTGATCCCATGACCAATATCCTTTAGAATTGGCAAACCAAACGTGGTTGGATGGATCTATTACCACTCTAAAAGCTGTACCCATTTCTGGGTAATTTTCAAATTCTGAAATGATTTTATTCTTTCCAAAGTCATAACTGCAAATACCTTTATTGTTGCACAACCACAAAATATTGTTTTGGTCTTCAGCTACCCCAATGATGTATAATTGATTTAATACTGGATGATCTTTCAGTATGAATTTACCCAAATGCTCATCAAATATATAGATTCCTGATGCTGTAGTAGCAACTATGACATTTTGACTGGTTTTAAATAAATAATTTAAAGTCAAAAATTTTTGATCAACATCAAATTCAATTTTTTTTACAAAAGAATTGGTTTTAGGATTGAAAAGATAAATAGCCCTATTCAATGATCTGATAAACCAAGTGCTGTCATTTAAAGGAATGATGTTCCGCAGTTTTACTTCGGCATGCTCTGGTGTAAATATATGCTTCCGTGCATCAGTTGTATTATCGATCAAAAACATTCCAAGATCATTCGTTGCGTACATCATATTCCCAACTAATTTGAAATCGTAAGCATCTGCAATTTCATCAAATTTTATAAATGTTTTTGACTTTAAATGATCCGAATTCCTTTATTAGATTCCAGTTTTTATCATATTTGAAAACTCCATGGCTATATCTTTTAGCGAGCCAGAAATGCTCAGTAGTCTCGTAGATTGAATTCACACTTCCAAGACCTTGGGTTGGATCTGTCTTTGTCGAAATAATAGGAATTGATCTAATTTTTCCTAACAAATGACTGGCAATTAAAATCCCCTTTGTTGAAGTCCCTATCCATAAATTACCTGCATCGTCTACATAGAGAGAAAGTATATTTGAATTGAGATCATAAATTTTATAGTTCATGGTAGATTTGTCGATCATAATTAGCCCATTCTCCTTGTAAGAATACCTTCCAACGATATATTCATGTTTGCCAATTTTCCATTCCCCGACAGCACCGGTAATTACTCCTGAATGTTCTTGGCTTAATACTTGCCGAATACTATCCACTTTTGAATCCAGAAAGAATAGTCCACTTTTCCATGTAGATATCCATCCATCATTTTGTTGGTCAACGTAAAAATTAACTGGACTTTGTTTTTCCGGAAGTTGGTAATATTTAATTTCTTTTTGTTGTGAAGAAATTTTATGAATTCTAAATTTAGAGGTCAGAAATAGATTGTCCCTTTGATTTGTAGTTACATAGATATATTGGCTGACAATTTCATCATTGACTTTATAGGAATTTAAAGGAATATTAAAACGAGATATGGTAGTGTCTACAATTGTGAAAACGCCTTCAGTTGAAGCAAATAGAATGCCTTTTCTAAATCTGACCATTTGATGCACATCCTTAAACTGGCTAAAGTAATGTGAGGAGTAATTGTTTAATGAAATTTTTGTTAACCCAATACGATCACTAATCCATAGATTATTGTATTCATCTTTTACCATGGTAAATATACCATTCATATTCAATTTTATGGCACTCGTTTCTCCATGAAAATAATTGGTTATTTTATTGCCATCATAGCTATTGAGTCCGTTTGAAGTCCCAATCCACATTTGACCATCGTCGGCTTGGGTAATTGCCCTAACATCATTTGATGTTAATCCGTCTTTGGTCGTGAGGGATCTAAAACTGAGGTTGGGAAAATCAGTTTGACAAAAACAAAAATTTGAAAATAAATAGCACGAGAATAAAATAGTGATTAAACCTTTAAATGATGCATTTTTAATACTAAAATAAAATTGAATCTTTTTAATCACACCAACACATTGTCTTTAACTTGGAAATTTCTAAAATAAAATTGTTTTACTAAAAATAATATACAACTTTATAAGCCCAAAGTTATAATTTATATTCACATAGTAGCTCATTGATTCATTGATTGAACAAATATTTTCTCTTTGAAGTATAAGTATAATTATCAGGAAATCATAACTTTGTCATTTTTCCGCTTGATAAAACTTCACTTTGATCATTTAATTTATAAAAATAAATGCCAGCCGATAAGTCATTGATATCTATGTTTAAAATAGTTGAATGAAGTAAGAATTGTTTCACTTTTTGACCAAGAATATCATAGATTGTGAAGCTCAAGTTATTGCGAATTGAAAATTCCTGAGACAGGCTGATCATTAATTTATCCTTTACGGGATTGGGAAATACTTCGACAAGATCATTTAATTTTTCGTTTTCCTCTTTTGTAGAGGTAAAACTTCCCATCCATTTATAGATACCTCCTAAATCAGGTCCAATCACAGATCCTCCTGCAAAGCCTATAGTAGGCGAAAGAAATCGGATCACTGGAATGGCTGGAGTGAATGATGATTGCTTCCAGCTTTCTCCCTGATCATGTGTGACTAAAAACCTACTAGTATTGCTGCTGGTCAACCAACCCTCATTGATAATGTAACTAGCTTTGGTACCTGGAATAAATTCTATGTCTGCAGCTCTTGGAATGGCAGGGATTTGGATTTTTGTCCAAGTTTCACCACCATCTGTGGTCCTCACCGCCTGACTAGGAAGATAAGTGGTGGCTATTCCATTTCGAGAATCTTGAAAAGCTAAAGAAGCAAGTCCAGGGCTATCACTGTTGCCACTGATTCCAGTGCCAAAGGCTTGCCAGCTTTCACCCCGATCGGTGGTTCTAAAAACCCTGGAAGCCCTAGTACCGAACCACAGTGTATCGCCTTTGGCTTCATAGCGATTATCGCCATAGACCCATACACCTTCTCTGTCCATAGGCACGGGAAGAGAGGAAGCAGGAATTCGTTCCCAGTTTTCGCCTCCATTGTTGGTTCGATAGATTTGCAATGAATCGATGGCAGGAATGTCGGTACCCGGACTACCAAATCCTAGGCCTTCATTTTCATTAAAAAAATGCATGGCTGCAAATGCCCCACCTTCCTTATTAAATTCACCACTCTGCTCCTGCCAGGTAATGCCACCATTGATGGTTTTAAATATTTTTATGCGATCCTGTTGAGGTGATTTAATCATTAGCACCCAAGCAGTTTGAGCATCCAATGCAAAGATAGAACCTGGATAATAATCACCTATTGTATCTGGTAATGAGCCTGAAATCCAAGTGACGCCTCCGTCCACACTTCGTGTAAAATCGTAAGAAATACCAGTGGTATAATCTGTAGCTACCGCCCAAATGACCAGTTCATTGACTGCTGAGATACTAAAAATATCCCTTGGGCTGTTCGTAATCCCTGATCCCAGACTTTTCCATTGTGCATTAGATAAGGTAGGTAAAATGAGTAATAGTGTGTAGACTATTATTTGAATTTTATGGACGAAGGTAATTTTCATATTCATTATTTTAAAATGTATTGATGTTTTTAAATTTTTCATTTGATGCTAATTGTAAATATTTCCTTTAGTCTAGTGTAAAATTTTATTAATTTTTAAGATCTTTTGTTTTAATATTATTTGGTTGGATTTTTGAAACATAATTTTTGTTGCTGTCCTCGGTGGCATAATAAGCAGGACCTAAACCAAATATTTTAATCATTCCATTTTTTTGCTTCTGATGGGTTTCCTCAGAAAATGTGGATAGCTCATCCAGGATAAAAAGAGGTGATTTTTGTTTAACATACAGTATGGTGCCAGGATGCATTTCTAATGAATGAATGGTAACATTCCCCTTTTCAATAACAGGATAGACAAAAGTGCTCGTTCGTGTATTCGGTATGATGACCTTGTTAAATTCATTGGGAACTTTAAACTTGCTCCAATTTTTATGGCAATGCCAATCGTCTTCTCGCCCGGGGCTACCTCCGATCCAGATATTTTGAATTTGGCTGTAAGTATATGGCAAGAAAAGAATAGAATGAAGAAGAAACATAAATACTTTAAGTTGGAACATGATTTTTAATTTTTATTTTGAAAAAATTGATTATTTAAAAAATAATCGGCTTGTCAGCCAATCAGTCATACCTGCTGTTTAAACTGTACTTTCAAAATATTACCACAAATGTGACCACAATGGAAAGATCTTATGGCTGCAAATGATCAATCGGCTAGTCTGGTTGAGTAGTCGGCAGAAGAAAAGATGTATTGGCCTCAGAGGAGAACTTATTCGATCCAAAAAGCAATAACGACTAAAGTATGATTCTTTGACTGATTAGAAAAAAACTACATTTGTCTAATGAATATTGAAACAAGTACAATTTTACCAAATTTGGCCATGAGATTAACTGTAGTACTGGGTCTAATTACCCAATGCATTTTTGGACAGACTCCTAAACTAGAAATTTCAAAAATTGATTCGATTCCAAAAAACATTGATAGTGTACTTAGCAAGTTTAATTTTAAACAAAACAACCCTGGTCTTTCTGTAATGGTTATTAAAGATGGAGAAGTAATTTACAAAAAAAACATAGGGCTTTCCAATTTACAAACCAAAACTCCTGTTACGGACAATACCATTTTCAATATTGGATCGGTCACCAAGCAATTTACTGCATTTTGCATTTTAAAATTGGCGGAAGAAGGAAAATTAAATCTAGACGATTCTATTCAAAAATATATTCCCAAGTTACCCTACTTTGGAGAAATCATTACCCTAAATCACTTATTGTCGAATACCAGTGGAATACCAGATTACTTAGAAGTGTTGGCATTAAAAAATCAATACAAAAAGAAAAGACTCAAAACTGAATATATGTTGGATTTTTACAAAAATTATCATACACTTTCATTTAAACCGGGTACAAGTTTTTCTTATTGTAATACCGGGTATATGATGCTCTGTGTGATAGTAGAAAGAGTCTCAGGTACTAGTATTGAGAAATATGCTCAAGAAAACATTTTCAAACCTTTAAAAATGAAATCTGCAAAATTCACAAACCTTGAAAGCGATGGAATGCCCGATGGAACTAGGTCTTACTATTTAGCAAAGAATAAATTTAAAGCCCACAAACCCATTCAACCAAATGCGATGGGAGCAACAGGTGTCTTTTGCACCATCGATGATTATAGAAAATGGGATGCTAATTTTACCCAGCCAACTGCAGCAACTAAAAATATTGTGGCTAAAATGAAACAGGAATATTTTTTTAACAATGGTGGTAACTCTGGCTATGGCGCAGGTATACTGGTAAAACCATACAAAGGATTTTTGTCAGAAGAACACAGTGGAGGTTGGAACAGTTTTTTGGTACAATTTAGGCGCTTACCTGAATTGGGATTAAGTGTGTTTGTGGCAAGCATCAGTACTTCAAACCAACCATTTAAAATTTGTGATGAAATTACCGATTTATTTTTACCAAAAAGAATCCCGACTGACCCAACGTTAAAAATTAATAATTACAATTTATCTGATTTGAATATTTTTACTGGAACATATTTAGACGCCAACAATGTAATTAGAAAAATAATAAATAAAAATGACTCATTGACAATTACAAATTACAACGACACCAATAAAGCAATCCAAAAATTAATATACCTTCACACCGTTGGAGATAGCATTGTTCAATTTATTGATGGCGAATTAGACACTGTACATTTTCTGCAAAAGGAAAAGCGAGTAATAGGATTTTATTGGACTGGCAGCACCTATTTTAGGTTCAAAAGATTTTATGAAAAATTGGATGTATCTAAATTCAATGTTGAAAAAATATGTGGCAATTACCATTCAGAGGAACTCAAATATAAGTTTAAAATAAAAAAGAAAGGTTCAAATCAATTGATTTTAAAGCCAATCTTTTTTCTGAATTACGATTTTGATTATTTAGGAAGTAATGTATTTAAAGTAAAGAATGAACCAATTTATTTTCGATTTTACAATAATTATGTATCAGTCGGCAACGAATGGACTTCAAATATAATTATACCAAAAGTTAAAAATAAATAAATTTGATTTTGGCAAAATATGAGTAAAGTAATCACCGATAAAGAGAAAGTGTTAAAACTGCTTCAAACGATACCAAGTATCGGAAAAGCGTGTTCGCTTGACTTATGGAATATCGGAATAAGGAGCATTAGCGACCTTAAAGGGAAAAATCCAAATATACTTTACGAAGAACTAAACGCTTATAGCGGAGTGCTGCACGATATTTGTATGCTTTACACTTTTCGTTGTGCTGTATACTTTGCGACAGAAGAGCATCACGAAAAAAAGAAATTAAATTGGTGGTATTGGAAAGACAAAAAATATAACGAATGATAAAAACGAAATCGGGTACTTACTACTAAGTACGAACAACCGTTGACCTCCCAATTTGACAGCGTTGGGGAGCAATAAGGGGGTAATTCGATCATTGAGCGGATGCACTGAGCCCTTCGACTTGCTTCGGCTTGCTTCGACTACGCTCAGCACAAGACGCTCAGCACAAGACGCTCAGGGCAGGCCTGTCGAAGAGAGTCGAAACGAGTTGGTCCAAAGCTTGCTAACTGAGCTTTTCTACTGCCTTCAAAATGGCTCGCTCGCTGAGTGGCTTACACTGAGCCTGTCGAAGTGAGGCGGAGCGAGCCTGCCAGTGAGGCGAAGCGAGCCCTCAGTTCCGAGCGAACCCTTATGTTTTGTACTTTACATTTTTAAATTGCGATGGTGATAATCCAGTTACTTTTTTAAATTGGTTGAATAAATGAGCAACGCTGCTATAATGTAAACGGTAAGAGATTTCCTTTAAGGAATACTCATCATACAACAACAATTCTTTTGCTTTTTCTATTTTATAAGAGATGATAAATTGCTGGATTGACATATCTGTATTTTCTGAAAAGAGATTAGACAGATAAATATAATTAAGATGCAGTTCTTGACTGAGGTAAGATGAAATATTTAAAATAGGCAATTCATCAAAATAATCAATCATTTCCACAATTAATATTTTAATTTTTTCAACCAGTATCAGTTTATGGTCATCTAGCAATACTAGTCCGCAAAGAAGCAAATCAGAATTAAGCTGACTTTGCCTTTCCGGTGAAAGTTTTCCAATAATTTCTACTTCTCCCAATTTTATGGAGGTATAATTCAATCCAAGATTATCCAACACTGCTCTCAACATCATTTTACAGCGTTGGCTCCACATTTTTCCAATATAGAGTTTCTCCTTTTCCGGTCTACCCATATTATCTACAACTTCTGTGGGTAAATAAGACTTTACATTTTGTAGAGCACGAGGAGATTGGCTTCCTGAAAAGTGAAGATTTCTAACCTTACTTACAACCATGTTGTCTTTATGCTTAGGTGGACTCTTCATGGCACAATTATTTTACCAAACAAAAATAAACTGCCACCCAAAAAAAAAGGAATGACATCCATCATTATTTTTAATGATAAATATTAGCTAAAAAACGAATGGCGGAAATAATAAATAAGTTTATAGATAATGGAATTTATTTACCTTTCTGACCAACTTTTATAGTTATACTGGAAGATTTTTGCTTCCAATTTTTGAAACAATACACTTATCCTAGCTCATTGTCATTGAAAATAAAATACAATCTCTAAATTCTAAACAGCATCGCCAGAATAATCCTCTTATCCGTTTTAACCAAATCGGGTCGCCATGATGGATCCAGTGGGCTTGTCGCATATCCGGTTTGAGAAGTTACACCACCAGGACCCGCAAAATATGGAACACTTGCGTTTCTGTATACAAATTCCAATCGAAATGTGATACTTTGATTGGGCATCCAATCAAAATTAATCAAACAATCCCATCCCTTAAAAAGATCCCCTGGATTTGCACTAAATGGAAATGCGCCCTCTGTTTGCGTGGGATGATTTGGATTGGGCAAAGGGCTAGCCTGACCCGTTGGATAAAGGACTAAATAACGACCGGGATTGGTCATCGCTCCTCCTCCAAATGTGAGTGCATATTTATTTTGACCAAACCAAATCCTATTATACATCATACCACTTATAAAATATTGCGCCGGACCTTGCAGGCTGTCACCATTGCTAAATCCATTTACTCCACCACCCTTTTCAAAACCTAAATCAGCGGTCAGCGAAAATGCCATTCTAGTGATTCCTTTTGAATGTGGATTGTTAAAATATCGAACCAACAAACTATTGTCTGAGTGAAACCTTTTTCTTGCAGAAATACCTGCAGCGTCTGTTCCATAATAATTATTGGTCAAAAGTTTGATAGAACTATTCGGAACCCAAGTGATATTTCCTCCGACTCCCGGCATCGCATTAAACTTACCATAACTTTGCCAGCCATTGATGATCCATGGTTCAATTTTTAAATGTTTTGTGGGAAATATTTGAATGCGAACTCCATTAAAAAACCAAGGTGTATTGTCAGAAGTAAAAGACGCCTGATATTCCCAATTTTCTACCTGATAAAACGAATTTAAACCAATGTAAGACATAAAAAGTCCTGCATCGATATTAATTCCATGCCACTTATGTATATGATATCCTGCATAAGCTTCACTTAAATAGCGATACACATTAGCCAATTGATACTGCCCTCTAAAAGGGCTATAATCATTGCGAGGCACTACTTGAGATCGTGTACCAAATTGAGTCATGAATCTTGCTCTTGCGCCTTTGTAATTAAAATCTCCTCCAAAGTGTAAGGCAGAAAGCTGAACTTCATTGTTACGTGCCAATGCGGTAGAACCAACTACTGTGTTGTCATTGGGATTATTAAATGAATATGTATAGTTCACATCCAATAAAATACTTGGGGTAAAATATTTAAGTTCGGACCAAATGTTTTCTTCTCTTCGATCATTGCCATTGTGCCAAGTCATATCCAATCCACTAAAAGGCTCAACACTCTGCTTTTCTATTTCTTGAGAAACAGGATCTAAACTGTCTTCTGAAAACTTTAATGGAGATATTAATTCAATTGAACTAGCAATTTGTTTAGGTGATTCAATGCTAGCCATAGACACATATCCTTGTGCTGTTAAAAATAAATGGCAAAAAATTAGAAAGAGACTCATATATATTTTCATTCTTATTAATTTAGTATGTTTCGTGTAAGTTCAAATTTATTAACGGGTTGGTAAACCAATGGTATTTGTTCCACGATGACATCACTTTTATCCAATCCAAATGCCTTTTCATCACTGGTGCCTAGATGCTTTAAAAAGAAATAAGTATTGAGCATTAGACCCTCGTTTAAGGTGAATTCATTTTCCACAGAAAGGTATTTATCAATGACGATAAATTTAAAATCGGGTTCATGGTTATATCTGGTAGATCCATCAGGCCGAATGTGCAAATTCAGTTCCTTATTGCTGACTAAATCTTGTACTATTTTTTTGAAATAAAGTTCGGTCCTTGGTTGGATTCTAAACCCTACATTGATCGTCACTTTTATAACTTTATCATCCACCAACTCAGAAACATCATAGGAGAGTGTGTAAGGTTCAGTGGTTCTGTGAATGTGCACAAACCAATACACATCGGCCCTTTTTGGCTTTTTTGAAAAAATGGATTTGATAATTTTTTCTTCAATCTCGCCTCGATGATTGGCTTTGGTGAGGTAAATTAAGTGCGTGGACAATTTAGGAATTTGTTCGTCATTGCTCAGTGTGGTAATTTCCGGAGCGTATCTTCCAAGATCCACAAATTTGGTAAATCGGTTGCTGATTTTTCGCCCGGAATAAATGGTATACATGATGAAAATATAAAATGCAGAAATAATGATGGTGATATAACCACCTTCTGGAAATTTATGAATGTTGGCTATAAAAAATGAGATTTCGATGCTTGCAAATAAAAACACCAATGCATAAACCAACCACTTATTCCAACCAAGTCTATACAATAGAAAGAAAGAAAGCAAAAAAGTAGTCACCATCATGGTAACGGTGATCGCCAAACCATAGGCTGCTTCCATATTGGAGGAATTTTGAAAATACAATACAATCAAAATACAACCTAACCACAACATGACATTGACACTTGGTATATAAATTTGTCCTTTTACTTCCGATGGCTGTCTCACTGCTACGCGTGGCCAAAAGTTCATATTCATGGCCTCATTGACGAGAGTGTAACTTCCACTGATCATGGCTTGAGAAGCGATGATTGCTGCCGAAGTGGCAATGACAATACCAATTATTAAAAACCATTGAGGCATAATTTCAAAAAAAGGATTTCTTCCATCCAACAATGTTCCTTCACCCAAATTCATTAACCAGGCTGCCTGACCCATGTAGTTGATCATTAAACAGATCTTTACCAATCCCCAGGTGATGCGTATGTTTTTTCTCCCACAGTGACCTAAGTCCGAATACAAGGCTTCAGCGCCGGTAGTAGAAAGAAATACGGCTCCCAGCAATACAAAACCTGTTGGGTATTCTGTGAGAAAATGATAGGCATACATTGGATTGAGTGCTTTTAAAATGGTCGGATGTTCTATGATTTGAGTTATTCCTAAAGTGGACAACATTCCAAACCACACGAGCATGGCGGGACCAAAAGTGGCACCTACTTTATGGGTACCATATCTTTGGAAAAAGAACAAAATGGAAAGAATAAAAATGACAATCGGTACGGTAGGAATGTGCTCCAAGCCCTGAATGTTTCTCAATCCTTCCACCGCAGATGCCACTGATATGGGTGGCGTGATAATACCATCCGCCAGTAATGTGGATGCACCTAACATGGTAGGAAAAATTAAATATTTCCCATATCTTCTTACCAAGGCATACAGCGAAAGTATTCCACCTTCTCCTTTATTGTCTGCTTTTAAGGTGAGGTAAATATATTTAAAGGTGGTTTGAAAAGTGATGGTCCAAAATACACAGGAAATTCCTCCATAGACCAGCAGTTCTTCAATCGGCCGATCGCCAATGATCGCTTTTAAAACATACAGTGGACTGGTTCCAATGTCTCCATAAATAATTCCCAAGGCTATTAAAAGGGTAGCTGCACTTACCTTACTATTAAAGCCATTTTTTGCATTCTCCATTGATGATCATTTAGCTGGGGCAAAAATGAACTATTGGATATTGATTAAAAATAAAAATGACGAAGTATTTTATAAAGAATTTATAAAGAAAATCATGTGAAACGATATCCCACTCCACTTTCAGTAACAATGTGTCGCGGTTGATTGGGATTATCTTCTATTTTTTTTCGCAATGTACCTACAAATACTCTTAAATACTGCGTTTCGGTTTGATACCCGACTCCCCAGATTTCCTTTAAAATAAATTGATGGGTCAAAACCCGTGCTTCGTTCTTTGCAAACAAGGCAATCAAATTAAACTCCGTAGCTGTAAGTTTTATTAATTCATTGTTTTTTTTAACCGTTCTCGCGATCAGGTCAATGATTAAATCTCCACATTCCACTTTTGAATTTTGGTTGGGCAACTGATTTCTGCGAATGGAAGCTCTAATGCGTGCAAGCAATTCTGCTGTGCGAAAAGGTTTGGTGAGATAATCGGTAGCACCATTGTCTAAGGCGTCCACAATATCATTTTCATTGTCAATGACTGATAGAATGATGATGGACTTATTGTACCAGAGTCGAAGTTCTTTTAAAATGTCATGACCACTTTTATCTGGTAGACCTAAATCCAAAATAATTAATTCGGGAGGATGATTGGCGGCCATGATCACACCTTCTTTTCCGGTAGCGGCCTGCCATACTTTAAAATCATTGTTTTCCAAAGCTATTTCAAGCAATTTTCTGATTTGCGGCTCATCATCGATGATCAGAATTTCGGTTTTATTCATTCTTAAGATTGTTGATGAAAGAAGTGTCTGCCGGAATTTCAATTGTAAACACAGCGCCTCCCTCTGGATGATTGTTCAAAGTGACCTTTCCTTGATGGGCTTCCACAAAGCCTTTTACGATGGATAAACCCAAACCACTACCTCCAATTTTGGTATGTGGCATTCGATAGAATTTATCAAACACCAATGCAATTTCCTTTTCTGGAAAGCCCTTCCCAAAATCATGCACTTTAATGCAACAATGATTGTCTAAATGCATCACTTCAATCTTCACTTTGGTGTTTTCGGGAGTATGGTGGACAGCATTGTGTAGTAGATTGTATATCACTTGTTCGATCAGGCCTTTATCCAATTTAAAAAATGGCAAAGCTTCGTCGGGAATAAATTCAATTTGATGTTGAACGGTTGGAGTTAGTTTTAAAATAACGGAATGCACCAATTCATTCAGGTCGCACCAATCGATTTTAGGTTTAAGTATTCCACTTTCCAAGCGACTCATGTTTAAAAGATTCTCTACCTGTCTGTTGAGACGAATACTTGCTTTGTCTATTTCAGACAACAATTCAGACTGATGGGTCGAACTTAATTTTTCACCATTCTCTTTGATCATATCGACTGCAGCTATAATAGCAGAAATAGGAGTCCTCAATTCATGGGAAAGAGAATTAAGCAAGGTGTTGTAAAGTCGAATGGTGTTTTCCTTTTCCTCTTTGTCTCTTGCCTTTTTCTCAGCATCCCGAATTTTAAAAGTGAGTACCACATTCACCAATGAAATTACAAAATAAAGCAAAAACATTAGGTTGTCTTCCGTATTGCCTATATGAAAGGTAAAAAGAGGTGGTATAAAAAAGAAATTCCAAATAAAAGCACTTAATACTGCAGATACTATAACAGGCCATATTTCAAACATCATGGCAATCAAAGAAACCACCATTAATAAAATAAGTGCTACAATCCTATAACCTATAAAATCCTCAGCATAGTAACAGCCCAGAGTTATGGAAATTACAAGCGTCAGACTAATTAAAAACTGCCTGGACAAGGGTATTTTTCTGGTATTAAACATTTCCTAAATGAGCTGACAACTTGTGAACCACAAATGTAGGCTATGAGACATAAAGAAAAGGTAAAAAATTGAGCTATTCAGCCATAACTGTTAAAGTGTAAAAACCCCATAAAACATTACCGAAAATAGTTTCTATAAATAAAGTACTATTTATGGCGCAAATAAATCACTCTCACTTTAAATAAACTTCCTTAAAAAGAAAAATACCTATTGCCAATTTTTCTCAATTGTTAAAATATATTTAAAATATAATAATCATTCCGAAACTTCCAGTCTTTCTAATTGAATGTTCCTCGCCGTCTTAAAGTCTTTATTAACTTTGCGAATCATTCTAAGATCTTACAACCGTTGAAAAAAATATTCGGAATACTGTTATTTTCCTTTGTTTGTTTATCGGCAACGTTTGCCACAGAGCCCATTAAGTCCATTCCGGCCTTTCGAATCCAAACTGAGATCAAGGTGGACGGACAACTCAACGAACTGGTCTGGGCCAATGCCTCTGCTGCAGAAGATTTCATTCAGACTGAACCTATACCGGGTATCCAAGCCAGTCACGACACCAAAGTAAAATTTCTCTATGACGATCAGGCCATCTACATAGGCGCATTCCTCTATGATTCAGAACCCAAAAAAATTCTAAAAGAACTATGCATCCGCGATCAAATCAGTAATTCAGATCTCTTTAAAGTATTTATAGATGCTTATCAAAGTGGCTTAAATGGTTTTTTGTTTTCGGTCAATGCAGCCGGTGTCCAATATGAATCGATCGTTTCGGATCATGTGGAAGATATCAATTGGAATGCGATTTGGGAAAGCGAAGTCAGCATCACCGATGAAGGCTGGACCGTGGAAATGAAAATTCCATTTTCTTCTCTCCGATTCCCCAGTCAAAGCGTCCAACAATGGAATGTGCAAGTTGCTCGAGAAATCCGAAGATGGCGCGAGACCTCTTATTGGAGCAAGGTGGATCCATTGGTCAACGGTTGGGTACAACAAAGTGGTAGAGTGGATTCTCTCATAGAAATCCATGCTCCGGTCAGACTTTCTTTAATGCCCTTTATCACGGGTTATCTGAACCAAGGAAATAATTCCAATGCCACTAACCGCATTAGTCCTTCCTTTAGCGCAGGTGCTGATTTAAAATATGGTATTAATCAGGCATTTACCCTGGACATGGCCCTCGTTCCTGATTTTGGGCAGGTCATTTCCGACAAGCAGGTTCGAAATCTAAGTCCTTTTGAGGTTTTCTTTGAGGAAAACAGACAATTTTTTACGGAAGGAACTGAGCTTTTTAATCGGGATAGTCTATTCTATTCGCGAAGAGTGGGTGGGAGGCCACAAGGCTATGGACAAGTTTTCGAAAAAGCAAGTCAACTAAAAGGTCAAATTTTATCCAATCCGGAAATTAGTCAATTGTACAACGCCACTAAAATTAGCGGGCGCAGTGCTTCCGGAACGGGTCTTGGTTTTTTTAATGCAGTCGTTGGAAGTACACATGCTTATATTCAGGATTCAGCAGGTCGCGAACATCAGTTTCAAACTAGTCCACTAAGTAATTACAATGTTTTGGTGGCTGATCAAAATCTAAAAAACAATTCATACATACGACTCATCAATACCAATGTGATGAGAGACGGATCTTATTTAGACGCCAACGTCACCGGATTAACCACCGAACTCAAAACCAAAGACCAGCGGTATTCGATACTCGGACGTGGAGTCATGAGTCAAAGGTTCAGCAACGGCAACAATGATAAAGGTTATAGTAGTACCCTTAGATTCGGGAAATTTGGTGGCCAATGGACCTGGAATGTCCAACAAGTCATCGAAACGGATCGCTACAATACCAATGACATTGCTTTTTTGGCTGCGGCTAACGAGCATACTTATAATTTTAATGGAGGCTTTGCTGAATTCAAACCCAAAAAGCAAAATGTGCAGCTTTATAATTTTAAAGCCAATGTATTTTATCTGAGACATTATAAGCCGAATGTATTTGCAGACTTTGCCATTAACCTCAGCCATTTTTTACTTTGGAAAAGCAGAGATGCCTATGGTATTAATGTACGATTGGAGCCCATTCCAACCCGAGACTTTTTTGAACCAAGAACTCCAAATTTTACACATTATTTACCCTGGCCGGTCAATTATACGGGATCTGCTTTTTTCTCATCGGATTATCGCAAAGCTTTTGCCCTCGATGTGGATGTGACTTATAGATATTTTGATTTTCCGGGCAGAAGAAATTTTGGATTTGGCTTTGAACCAAGATTTCGTTTTAGTGATCGGATTTCTTTGTTCTGGAATTTATCGGTACAAAAAAATCTGCTCGAGCAAGGATTTTTAATTCCTAATACGGGTGATCTTCCTTTAGAACCGGGCAATATCTATATAGGTAACCGAGATCGCTGGATCATCGACAATTCCGTTTCAGGACGTTACATTTTTAACCATAAAATGGGTGTCACGATACGCATACGTCACTATTGGGATCAGGTAAAATATAAATCTATTCAAGTACTTTATGAAAATGGATATTTGGAGAATCGCAATATTGATCTAAAAGATGGTAATGGAAAACCTCTCAATGACAATAATTTTAATGCCTTTACGGTAGACTTACAATTTAATTATCGATTTGCTCCGGGCAGTGATTTAATTCTTGTTTGGAAAAATCAAATCCTAGGTTATGTGCAGGATACTGATTTGGGTTATTTTAGAAATTTATCTGAAACCATCGATGCTCCTCAAACCAATAGTGTTTCTTTGAGAATTCTTTATTTTTTGGATTATCTCCAGCTTGAGAAAAAATTATCCAAAAAGAAAAACACTGGTTTTCATAATCAATTCTAACGACTGAACGATCTGCGAAGCAGTTACATTCATAGCTTTAAATTTAAATTAAGCTTCCGGGCAGCAAAATAATTTGCTTTAAACGAAATTAAAAGAGCCTTTCTAAACCAGCGGCCCCAAACAGGCAGATTTTGGTTACAGATATATTCGTGACTTTAATAATCTAATTATAAATATTCATTAATCATTAAATAATTTACATATTTTGGATTGTCACAAAAAACCAGCGAAAGGTTAGTAGAGCGGGAAATCCAGCGCAGCGCCCGCTCGGAGAACCTGGTCACGCCAACGGCGTGATCGCCTTTTTTTGTGACGAGTTTTCTTTGCTTACTTTCTTTTGCGGTCAAAAGAAAGTAAGAACTAAATACTGAGAAACTGTTTTTAACTTGGTAAAGCTTCCATTAAGTATTTGGCTTGACAGATCACTTTTATAACCATTTAGTTTTTGCTATTCCGCTTTCGCGGCTCCTTCACTTAGAGCGCTGTCGCACTCTACCAAGCTTTAGCTTGGATCGTTCAGTCGTGCGACAAAAAGTAGGACAAAAATTGTATTTGTATTTTTGCAAAAGAAAGTAAGAAAAAATAAATTTGAATGAACCCTACCCCAATCGACCCATAAATCCCCTCCACTGCTCTTCCCTAACATCAGGTTGAAATTTTAACAACTCAAATTCCCTGATAAGAGAGGAATCTTCTGTACTCAATAATTGCGCAGTTTGTAAATGCATTTTTAATGCATACAAACTTATATGCTGAATAGTTTGAGGATATTTTTATGAAAATAATGGATCAGTTTTTTTTTCAGCCGTAACAGCAGAAAAAACATCGACCTCTACATTCAAACTTTTTCTGGACTCAGAAGCTTTAGAAAGTTTTGATTTTATTTTTGGGATGCTGTATAAAAATCCGGTTAAAATAAATGGAAAATCAATAAAACATAAGTCCATGGATTTCTAAATAAATCATTTTCAAATTTACTCAATTTAAAATCCTCCACCAAAGGAGGAATTTCATTATCCATATTTTTAACAATACCGCCTTCTGCAATTTCCAATTGGATGGTATCACGCTGGGTCACATAACTGCCGCTCTCTGGATCCAAAAAAATAAACTCAGGAAACAATTCAAATTTACCAGGCTTTTTAGGCGTCAAAAGATAAGTCGATTTGACTTGATTTACAATGAAGGTATCATCTTTTATACGCACCGGTTCTGTTGTCTTTCCTTCTGCCAGTTGAAAAAGGCTATCCGGAATGTGCAATTGATGTCCAATGCTTTGGAAATGACCAGTACCCGTGATCGTCATATTAATTTGGATGGCATCACTCATGCTGTATTTCTTCTCGGGTTGATCCAACTGTGTGACAAAAAAACCTGTAGCACCGCTAAATCCTTCCGGTATCGGCTTTGGAAAATCCTTTACTTCTACCACGCATTCATTGGTTTGAATCACTTCCGCCCTCTGACTAAACATGGATTTTAGACTAAAGCCCCAACTGTCTTCATTCGACAGGATCACTCTAAAGGTAGATGCATCTATTTTATACTTACCGGACTTCATGGGATACAATGCTTGGATACCCAAAATTTTGGTTTGATACTCGACCCCATTTTCGATCATCCTTTGTGGTTGCCCATCGCCGGTCGCTATAAATTCTTTATAAAATGCATCTAACTTGGGAGACGATACCACATCTATATTGTCAATGCCCACCCTACTAAATATACGGTATTTCAATGTAAGTTGTTGGCCGATAAAAACTTTTTGATCAGATAGTTCGGCTCTGATAAAAAATTCTTTGAATTGTTTTGTTTGGGTTTGCTGGCCCACAATTTCGATTGTAAGCGGACTGGTTTTTTTTATTTGTGAACCGACAATGATCGAAGCAGGACCAATTTTATATTTACCTGCTTTGGTAGCCGCTAGAATATAAATATATCCCACAGAAAAACTCGTTCGACCGTTGATGATGCTGGTCTGCATGGATCTGCTGGGTCCGGATACCACTTGTAGCCCTCCAAAATCGGGAGGCGCAAATTGTTTGCCCTCTTCATTCTCAAGCCTAAATTCCACCCTAAAGCTACTTCCCACCAAAGCTTGTTGCGTTTCAGCGATGACTCTGAAATTGGATTGTGCAAAAGAGGAAATTTGATTCGTTCCAATCCAACAAATCAATAAAAAAGCAAGCAGTCTCAAATTCGGTAAGTTTTCTTTTTAGGATTTGAATTGTTATTTGGACGTATAATCACCCCGGGTTCATTCCTCTTTAAATTGGAATTTGGATTTTGGATTTGCCCATCCGGATTGGGTATGACCGTAAGATTTACAGCAGGAGTCGTGTAATTCTGCGATCCGGACTTGACGGTGGCTTCACCGATGATATATTGGCCTTCTGCCTCAGGCTTTAAAAAGTAAACATAGCTGGATGTCTGCTTGACCTCGCCATTGATAAAGGAATAAGAAGAGGCGTGATTCGGACCTGCGATCAAACTCAATCCGGCAAAATCCGGTGCCGTAAACTTACCTTGGATATTTTCCAGAGTGTATTTGACTTCTACATAATTGCCGAGCAATAAAGTATCATGGCTCAATTCAACTTTAAAAACGGGCTCCTGCCCAAACATCCATCCTGCAAATAAAAATGATATCAATCCTAATATAAATTTCATACGCTTGTGTTTTTGTTTCAAACACGCAAAATAAATACGTGTCTTTCAGAACTTTGCTAAATTTTTCTTAAAAAAAGAATTTTTTCTGGATTCTAATTTAGGATAAATACGCCTAGCTCTAATATTTTTTATTAGCTTCGCCCTTGTAAATAGATTATTTCAACAAAACACAAAAATCATGTACGAAGTTTTACTTAATTTACATTCCTGGCTTAGATGGTTTGTTCTTGGATTGGCCATCATTGTCATTTACCAAAATTACAATGGCTGGAAATCGGTCAAAGTTTACACCAACCAGGACAAAAAATTAAATACCTATTTGATGATCTTACTGCATAGCCAGTTGGTCATTGGTCTACTATTGTATTTTGGGGTATCACCGATCATGAAAGACATCCTCAGCGATTTTGGAGCTTCTATGAAAAACAGCAGTCTCCGATTTTGGTCGATAGAACATCTTTTTGGGATGGTGTTGGCGATCATCATTGCACAAATAGGAGCCTCCAAAGCAAAAAACAATTACAGATGCCCAAAAATACAGAACAGGGTTTGTCTATTTCAGCATTGCCTTGTTTTTAATTTTGCTGATGATTCCTTGGGGTTTTTGGAATGAAGCAAGACCCTATTTTAGAATGTAAACCATTAATTGTATGAACAATAACAAAGTACTCCTCTTAAAATGTTTGTTGATATTAGCCCTTGGTTTAACAAACTGGAACAGCAGCTTGTATGCACAACGAATTTTGGAAGTTGGACAAGGAAGGACCTATGCAGACCCTGCCCAAGCCGCCAGAAATGCCTTACCCGGAGACACCATTTTAATCTATCCGGGCTCTTACAGAGGTTCCTTTTTTATTGAAAATCTAAAAGGCACGCCCAATGCCTGGATTACGATGAAAGGCACCAATCGTGATGCTGTGATTTTCGCAGGTGGTTCACAATCCATGCAATTCACAGACGCTCAATATCTCTTTATTCAAGATCTCACGATCACTGGTCAAACAGGCAACGGTTTAAATATAGACGATGGAGGTACTTACAATACGCCAACCAAAAGATTGGTATTGAAGAATCTTATTTTTAGAGACATGGCTGCAAGCGGCAACAACGACATGCTAAAATTGTCCGGATTGGATTCATTTCAAATCATCAATTGTTCCTTTACCAATGGAGCAACCGGCGGATCAGGAATAGACATGGTGGGTTGCCATGCTGGCGATATCACTCAATGTAAATTTACCAACCAGGGATCCAATTCGATTCAGGCCAAGGGCGCTACATCTGAAATACACATCAACCGTAATCACTTCATCAACGGAGGACAAAGAAGCATCAATCTGGGTGGTAGTACAGGAGTCGATTTTTTCCGACCTCTCGGAGCCAATTACGAGGCGAGAAACCTCTTGGTGAGTGCCAATATTTTTGAAGGTTCAATGACACCCATCGCTTATGTTGGATGTCGCAATGTGACAGTGATCAATAACACCATCATCAGGCCTGAGCGATGGATCATGCGCATCTTGCAAGAAAGTCCTGATACCAGTTTTTATCAAAGCAGCGCCTACAACTATTTTATCAACAACATTGTCGTGGTCAACAGCAGTTTATCCACCGATGTCAACATTGGGCCCAATACTTTGCCCTCCAGTTTTACATTTGCAAATAACCTGTGGTATCACGAAACCAACGCCAATTACAGACCAACGCTTCCTGTTACAGAAAGAAACGGCATTACCCGCCGCAACCCGGGATTTGTGATGCTCAATGGCATCAACTATGGAATCACTCCAAATTCTCCGGCTTATCAGGCAGGTGCATTGACAGGAAACAATCTGGAGGATTATTTTGGCAGACTGTTTCAATTCTTCCCGGGACCATCCATTGGTGCATTGGAATATATTGCTCCTAATCAAACCCAGGATGCTTCTTCTGATATTCGCATAAATGTTTATCCCAACCCTACATCTGATTTTCTTTTAATAGAAAGCAATGAAAAAATTCTCCAAGTGAATATTGTAGATATGGATGGAAGAATTCTAGAGACTATAATTGATGAGAAAGACATGAAAAGAATTTCTGTTCAGAATTTGAAATTTGGAGTTTATATTTTAGAGTTTAAAACCAGTCAAGGATCTAGCTCTAAATTCTTTTATAAATTATAATCTACAGAAAACTATTGAGCTTAGTATCTGTTTAAATAGACTTTCAAAGTTTTTATTTAAACATCATAATTCTTTTTGTAAATAGATTTCCATTCCGCATATTTATAGTTAGAAAATAAACCCCTGAAGTTAGATTTGAGTTAAATTCTAAAGACTGGTCCAACTGTAGATTTCCTTTATGATAAAATACTTGACCATCATTATTAAATATTCTGATGGATAGAATTTCGCTGCTTTTAATATTCAATTTTATGGTTCCTGTAGAGTGGTCAATCATAAGATCTAAATAATTTTCTATGATGTCATTTTCATTAATATGATTAAAAAAAACCTTGTTAATTCTATACAAAAAATAATTTACACGAGTAAGTGGACTGTCCCAATTAGAAATTAGGCTATCAGTTCCACAAACCAGTTTTTCACTATATGTTCTACCTAAAACTAAAATATCATTGTTATCCAATAACATTATATTGTCAATATATTCGTTGCTATCACCCTTAAAATACAATGCCTTCGAAAAGCTATTTGAAGTATCTATAAAATATAAAAATGCATCATATGCACCTTTACTTTCTACTTCGCTATTACTTCCATCTTTAATTGTCTTTGTAAAGTGGCCTGCCAATAGGTATTCATTTCTAATTGAGTTGGATAAAATTTTAAATCTTCTACTTCCGTTACCCTCATATTCTAAATAATCAGACAAGTATAAATTTTCATCAAATTTAGCAACAAATGCACTTTCATTGACTAGGCTTGAAGAATACTGAGTGTTATTAATAAATAAATTTCCAAAATAAATTCCTGACAAATTAGTGGAGTTATTCGCATCCACAAATATGTCTGTAAATAAGCCAGATGTTGTTATATATCCGGTTAATTTTAAATTTTCAGAAAACCTCAAAGCAAGACCAATTCCATTTCCTGATCTAGGATATACAATACTATCCGTACCAGTTTTTAGAAAACGGCCGTAAGTATCCAAAGATAAATAGATATTTCCATTTTTTGAACTAAATATTTTAATAGGATAACTGGCTTCATGACCTAAAACTGAAGTAATCGCAGCAATGCTATTGGTTTCCTTTTCTAATTTTAATATTAAAATATCTCTTTGATGAATGGAACTTCTTAACGGGGCTAAAATGAATGAATCTACTACGGCAGTATCAACAAACTGCAAAGCTATATAGACGCATTTTTCAGAAACATACATATTTGAAAATTCAAAACCACCCCCTATTAATTTGCATAATTTTAAAGTTTTTTGATTAAAGTCATACTTAAACAAAAAAGTTGGGCTTATTAAATTTAAATGATTTGTAAAAAATGTATCCTTATAATAAATGGTGTCAAAGGATTCTACCAATAAATAATATTCATTTTCAAAAAGATAAGAACCAATAATTCTAATTCCATCCGGGCCATAAAAATGTAAATGATCCCTTATTTCCAAATTTGTATCAATTTGGGTAATGTATAATTCTCTATATCTACCACCGTTTGGCTTAATAAGAGTTTTTGGATAAAAAACATAATCCAATATTTCTATCGAATCAAAAGTAGTTGATTGAACTAAAATAATATCTCCATTTTCCTTTATTTCGGTAAACGTAGGAAATATACTGGTATGGATAGAATGAATAAACTGTGCATTGCTTTTAAATAAAAACAAAAAGAGAAATAATAAAGTATTCAGTTTACTCATTGTAAAATTAATTTATTTGTTGCTGTCAATAAATACACAAGACTTTTAAATTGACTCATTCATTATTACCATGGCGCAGAGCAGAATTTAGTACGCTTAAAGCGTACCCTTCGCGGAGTCCAATACGCTAAAAGCGTATCTGCGGTTTTCAAATTTTCAAATTGACTAATCAACTCATTCTCTAATTGACTAATTAGATTTCCCCCCATTTTCACATTTTCAAATTTTCAAATTTCCACATTTAATTGACTAATCAACTCATTAACTAATTAACTAATCTCTTACAACAATCTTCTCCGTTTTCACCACCGCTCCTCTCTCATAAATCACTACCGAGTAAACTCCCGCCGGCAACTGCTCAATATCAATCACATTACTACCCTGAAAGACGCGCTCACGACGAATGGTTTGTCCTTGTGCATTAATTAGATAAAGGTACATACTTTCAGGCAGATAGTCATATACATTTAGCACGAAGTGATCAGAAGCAGGGTTTGGAAAAATGTCGGATTTAATCTCAATTTTTCCTTCGTCATTAGTTGCTGAGGTTCCCACATTCAGTGTCCTACATAGAGTATCTGAACCATATTTATTCTTAACAATGAGACAGACTTCATAGACGCCATCCTTCTCAAAGCAATGGATCGGAGATGTATCCCTACTTTGTGTACCATCACCAAGATCCCAATACCATTCTGGCTCGGATTCCTCTGTCAAATATCCGCTTAGATCCACAAACTCAAAGCAACGGTATCTAGAGGTATCCTGATCATATCGCCACCATGCCCATGGGATATTATCAATTCCCAAGGTATCGCAGCTACTTCCATCAACTGGCCCAAGTCGAAAATTTGGCATATTAGGAATACCATAACCGCCTAATGTTTTTAATACAAAACTATTTGATCTGGGTAAGACAAGCCTTTCCTAGTTCATTAGGTTTATTTATTCGATGCATTACAAAGTTACTATATGCATTAGAGATGTAGATTCTGCCATCTGGACCGAGTTGATGTAAGTTATATTGTGAACCCCAAGCAGTTTGACTTTCTATTGTATCAATTAAATTAAGGTTAATAAATGATTCTGGATTTTGTAAGTCAATTTGGTATAAATTCTTTTGTTCACTGTAATATAAATATCTAGAATTAGGTGAAAAGCTTATGCCTGAAAAACTTGATGTTGGATAATTTTCCATTCTAATAAATTCAAGCTCTCCTGTACAACGATCAAATTTATAAAGTTTGATGTACAAACCTTCTGAGAATGTAATTGCATCCAATAAAGCAAAATACTCACCATTAGGTGAGAAAACCGCTTGACCAGCTCCTTCCGTAATTCTTGGACCAACGTTTTGGTAAGATAAAGTTGAAATTCCACTTGGACTCACTAATATTTTATAAAAAATATTAGTATTTTCCTTATTTAATAAAATCCAATTATCGCGACCATTCGCATGTTTACATGATGTTAGACATCCACTATTTAAAGTATCATGAACTACATTTCCTCTATTAATGACTTTACTTGTAAATTTTTAATTTCTAAATAATTTAAATCCTTGAATGAAAATTTTGGTGAATTCAAGACAATATTAATGTAAAACAGGTAGTTGTTAGAATCTGAGCTTGGATTATTCAAAAACATCACACCCTTGGCTTTACATGTAACCCATCCCAATACCTAATCCCCAAATTCGTAGCCCCAAGCACTTTTTAAAATTGGCATCTTCTACATCATAACCATTGGTATAATATAATAATTTCCTTCCTTATCGGAAATGGATGCATTTGCTTCATAAATGTACAGCCTTCCTTTGTCTTGGTATGAAACTATCGGATTTCCTGAATTAAAATCTACAAAGCTTGTGCCCCATCTAGTATCTCCTTGGCCACCTGCATATCCAAACACCCAATTAAAATCATACCGCTGGCAATAACCAGCGGTATGATTTAATAGAATAAGGACAATTATTATAGTTCTTGTCAATCCACTCATTCGATCAATAATTTTTTCAAGATGACCTTGCCATTTAAATATTCAATCTTCAAAAAATAAATGCCACTATTAAAATTGGCTGTACTTAAATTAATCAAATTTAATGATTTTGTATTTTGTTCACTTGAATAATCGACCATGAATATCCAGTACGTCAATTTTGAGAATGTTAGTCCTTTATTTAAACTTTTTCAAGAATCACCCAGCTTTTGGCAGGATTAGGGTATAATCTGACACCATCTTCAAAGTTGGTATTTTTCGAACTCGTTACCACAGGCTCAGATGGAGGACAAAGTACATCATCATTGAATTCATATTCAATCGACTTAGTATATAACATTCTTGCAATAGATACAGCGTAGGAATTTTGATGAATACACTGATTAGCTATAGTAAAAATATTAGGTAGTATGCTGGAAGAAAGATATTCATTGCCCTGAATCAAGTATTGAATTAAGTGAAGATTTATTGCTTTTTCTTCTACTAGTATTGCATTGGTGGTAGTTAATAATAAAGCTTGAGTATACAAGTTATTCAATGTGCCTATTCTTTGAGATTCATTGCTATTCACCTCAGCTTCGTATTGTTCTCTGAAGTTAGTGAGTGTATTCAATTCTGCAGTTCTTTGAATCATTAATGCAGCAGTGTCAGCACCTTCTTGCGATAATTGTTGATCAATGGATTCTATCTGTGCACTTGAAGCGACGATTCCATTATTAATTGCCTTAATATTAGAATATGATGATTGAGATAGATTAGCACTTTTCCTAATCGCAACTCGAATCGCGTTATAGTCATGCAATACACCGCTCTGGTTGTTAATAAAAAGCATCAACCAGATTTGATTGTCCTAATAATTCCGGAAATAGATTTAATTTTTCTAATAACTGAATCCTTGAATTCCAACTCTGGCCGGTTGCAAAACTACCCCAATCGCTAAAGGGATCAGCTGTATATTCGTCTGTTGGGCTGACCAAGACATCTTCATCATTGTAAAATCTTAAGAATTTATCATCGTCATCTCCTACCGTATCTGCTCTTTGTGGAATAGCACAAGAAAAGTCCAGCAAGCAAGATTTATTATTTCCAGGAAGTGGATTAAACCAAATTGCAGGTGGAGTTGGAACTGGGAAGAAATCACTTGGGCCATTGGTAACATCAAATCTTGATCTCCTCATATTATCTACTGAACCACTATGCAATGCTTCAAAATTGACAGCAGAGCCTGGCCAAGTATTGGAGTAGCCCAGTTTCTGAAATCCAATCCACGTCTCAGTACCACACTGTAGCCCATAATTATTTTCGCTCATTATATTGTGCTTCAGATGAGACTGATCACAATCATTGGAAAAATAGATACCTGTTCCATTTCCGGGTGTACGATTGCAACAATAAGTGTTATATGGAGAACTTAGTACTGCAATTCCTATGCTATTAGGTGAAGCTGCTTTAAATCCTGTTATGACATTACTTCTAAGAAAGCATCGTGGTGCATTTTGAAGATATATTCCGTGACTTCCGCCACTTTGATAAGTAATATTGTTACTGTATATATTTATCCTTTGATATGCAGTGATATCAATGCCTCTGCAACCTGAAGGAATACTAAATTCAGTGTTATGATTATAAATATTAGCATTTCCCTGATTTGAACCTCCAGATCCAATGATAGCAATTCCAGCTTTAGCATTTGAATTCAAGCCATTCAGCTTATTAGAATAAATATTTAAGTTTGTCAAGCTGCTCGAGCCAATTAAATAAATTCCATATTTGTTAAAGTATAATTTCTGGCTATTACTAATTTGAAGATTCCTGTTATTCATTTCGTCTAGATAAAATCCCCAGCCACAATTATCAATAGTATTTAAATCAGCTGATAAATTAGAACTTTTAACTGCTACTCCCATTTCGCAGTTTTCAATTAGATTATCATTAACAGTTAAGCTCGCACAATCAGAGGCGATTAAGGCTGCCCCATTCTCGAATGCTGCAGAATATAACAATTCTTTTGCATGATTTCTATTCATAATTAGAATTGACTTATTAGCTCTTACTCCAGCACCAATTCCAAAAAACTCATTGTTGTCATTTACAGAAATTAAAGTTGTAAATTGCAAATTAACCCCGGCCCATGTCTTATTCTGAGTACCTGATTTGGTTGGTTCATTTGGATAAGCTGGTAAATATGTCCCATTGCTTACAAAATGATTTCTGAGAATTCTTGTATCTCCCGCAATTCCTCCTAAAACATTTATACCAATATAGTTTCTATCAAAAGTATTTCCTTCAAGTCCCGAAGATGTTGCACCTTCATGAAAATCTATACCAATATGAGCATCGTAAATTTTATTATTGAATGCAGCTATTCTACCACCACTCACTACAATACCTTGATACATAATTCCATTGCATGGGTGATAATCACTTGAATGCGTATAAAAGAAATTACCATTATTTATTTCTATCGAAGCTCCTTCTCCCATATAAATTATTTTATCCAGAAATGACTGACTTCTATCTATTCTTAAGTTTCCATTAATGCAAATTGGGGTATTTCTTCCAATAGTTGAACTTGGAATCAATGTGGCAGAAATATTGGTTACTGAGCTCTGATTAATACCTACTGTAAAACCAGTGGGACAGTTGCACAAAGGAACTGGATCATTAATACAATCTATTACAACTGGCTTAGATATAGATTTAGTTTTTCCACATGCATCAGTTATTGTTAATGTAACTGTAAATGTACCTTGAGCTAAATATGTATGAGTCGGAGTTCTTAAATTGCTGGTTTGTGAATCTCCAAATTCCCAATAATAGTCGTAAGTAGGATGGTCAGGATCTGGAGCAAAATGAACTTCATTACAATTTAAATCAAAGGTAAAATCAGCTTCAAAACAATCTTTAGTCACTACAATATCATCTAGCATCAGCCATTTTTCTGTTTCATTAGTTGTAAAAATTACATATCTAATTGGAAAGGAAAAATTATTTACAAAAGGAGTAAGAGTATATGTCATAAAATTTGGATCATTACTGCATGTCGGTCCTTGCATTATCGCAATATTAGTAATATCAAGATCTGCAATTAATTCTGGGTCATAAACACTATTTGTCCCACAATTTGTTATTGTTGGTCCAATATTAACTCTTGCTTGCAAAGGATGACAAGGATAAGTTTCTGATGCATATATACTCATCATAGAGGCAGAATTGCCTGATGATGCCTTGAACGAAATATAAGCTGTGCAACCAGTCATTATTGGCTCTTGGAGTGGAACCGCAATCGCCTCTAAACTCTCACTTCCACCATAAAATTTGTAATAGATATCTCCATTAAAAAAACATCTATCAGGAGTATTGGTGATTTTGCCTTCATATATCCAATTGCCTCCTAATGCATAGTGGATTAACCTGCCGCCATCGTCTGCAAAATCATCAAATCCCTTAAGGCATGTTAAATTTTGACAAGGGGGTACGTTATTACAATCTAGGCATGTGCCAGCTGCAATTAGTAAAGTTGTATTTAATTGTTTACAATCACACCCTGTTATAGTATAACCGAGAAGGTAAGGAACTTTAGAATGCATAACAACTTCATATCCATTTGATACCTTGACTATATCAATATCAGTAGGATTTCCAAAATTATCAATAACAAAAAGATCTGAAATAATTGCTAAAGGGTCATTAGATGCATCATTGCATAATAATGTTTCATCACTAATATAAAGTGGTTCATTTACACAAGCGTTGATTTCAACGGCACAACATTCCAAATAAGTTGGATATCTTAAATGTATTCCTCTATCAGAATATGGAACTATAAAGCAGGATTGACTTGGAGTGCATTGATTATTGACTACATAACCTAAACCACATAATATCTCTCTTTCATTTGCTGTCAACATATATCTTTCCTCATCATCATCAAACGAAGGTGCCATTAAGTAGTTTGGGAAATTAGTTCCGTTGCAAGTTGGTTTTAAATGTACCAATGCATTGCCTCTATTTAATGGACCTCCCAATATCGGATTGTCAAATACAAAAATATCCCTTCCACTATTATTACAGCTATTCAATATAAGGTTTTCGAGATCAGGTATATTTGAATTTGTATGCCAACAATTTAATAAACAATTACTTGTAAAAACTGGATAAGATACTACTCCTGTTACTCCTTGCTCTTTTACTGTTAGATACTTATCATAAAATGAAATCGAGTTAAAATTCATTCCATGATCTATTCTAGAATTAAATCCAATAATATGATGAGCCTCATGCATCAATACACTATACAGATCAAAATCTAATGCTATTGGATCGAATGGGTTTGGTCGAATCCTCCAACGAGGATTAACTGGATTCGGATCATTGCTTGGGAATAATGGATTAATGTGGATGTAACCATCTTCAGCTGAATTGTATTCTTCATAACCTCCATTAATCTTAATATATGCTTTATCGGTAATACTTGCATCACAGCTATTATTGGATGCTAAATATTCAAAATATGGTGAAGCAGACGCCAATGAGGGATCTTGTTGATCCATATCTATTTTTATTATTACTCTTTGTTCATTACTACAATCCTGATTGAAGGTTCTCCTTAGGACTATAGTGGACAATTCTGTGAATACTTCGCACGCTATCATTTGATAATCTGCTGGAACATCGCAAAATATTAATGTAAAATAACCAACTTCACATTCATCAATATTTACACATGCGGGTGAAGTAAATTTAGGTATGACATTTCCAAATCTATCAAGAAGAAATGAATCCTTATTATAGTTTGGTGGTGGCGGTGGAGCTATATGTACTCCACAATAGCCAGCATTTTGAGATCTAATTAGATTGTTTGTAAAAAAAAGAAATACTATTAAAATTAATGATAATTTAGGTGCCTCAGTTTTCAGTTTTATAATTATATTAAAATAATTATATTTCATTATTGACCTATCAAGTATTCCCTTAATATTTGTTTCAAGCCAAGTTTTAAACTTAATTTGAATGAAGTACAAACACGAGAATGTAAATAAAAAGTTTGGCTCTCTTTCGCGAGTAAGTTTATCGATTAGCTTAAGTCGCTTTGTTGTTAGGCCATGCAACCAATGTGTGATCATCTTTGAATTAACAAAGTTACCATTTTCCGGGGAGATTACAATCTTTTTCATTTTGAAATTGATTTAAGTTAAAAAATAATAATTACAGTCCATTTGGCCAATGCAATCTCAACTTGAACTGTAGCGAATTATTCATCTCCTTTACCAAATATACTTCCACTGATTGCCTCAGCCTATAAAAAATGAAGTCCAAGGTAATTTTCCGAGATTCTCCTGATTCTTCTGTGTTCCAAAGTATAAGGACCAGAGAATAGAAGACAAATATACAATCTAAGTTTAAATAGGTTCCAAATAATTTGAAAAAAATTATAAAATCAAGGAAAACCCTTAGAAAAGTAAATCAGGGTAAACCATGAATATTTAAAAGTATTACTAATTATTTTAATACATATATATTTTTTTATTAAATATATATTTAATTGTATTATAAATAAATGAGTTTATTTTAGTGTTTTTATTTAAAAAATAAATTTTCTCACCAATTAAACAAAGAATTGAATATTTTTCGTCCCTTAATCGAACAAGCAATTCAGGTTATGCTATAATATATTCTAAAACCTACAATTCCCTCACTTAAACGGACTTCTTGGAGTCCATTCCAACTTAGGTTTTAGAAATTCTAAAATATGAGGAACAACCTTGTTGACCAATCTGGATTTATGGGCAATGTAGGAATACAATTCCTCAGGCACTGCACCTATCGAAGATTTTATTTCAAGAGCGGTACGTGCAAAATTAATTTCCTGAGCCTTTCTTTCCATTCCTTCTTTCAGTAAACTCAAAAGCATATTGTGGTACAATTCAAACTTTTTATTCTGCGCCCTGGAATAACCTAAAAAATGTGCGTGCATGCATTTACCATCCATGATGATGGAATAAAATCCGACCAGTTTTTCTTCATGTTTAACCAAAACCACAAAGTTTTTCCCCCAATTGCTTTTCATTTCTGAAAAATAATCTTCACTTAATTCCACCAGTTAAATCCCGCAGCGATGGCCACTTCCTATACAAACCAAAAATGGTACGACTATGCTCACAAATACCCTCATAATTTAGAGTTTCATATTCCAAGGTTTTACCTGTGCTGAGAACTTTATTGACCTTGATGCGATTTGCTGTGAAGTGAGGATTTATAATCTTCCAGATTCTGCCATATTGGATCTAAATGCATGATCATAGTAGGCTGCACCGTAAACTCATAATAAGATGGATACTTAAATCTACAAATTCCACCCAATCTTTGTGCGCTTGGTAAATCCTTTAAAATAAATAAACTGGCGTTGATCTGCTTGGATTCAAAAAAATACTTGGTCAAGTGGGACATTATTTTCTCTCTTTCCAATTTACCAATGCTTTCATGAAAACAGATTCCATAAGGACCTGCAGCCAACATAGATCCCATCACTACTACCCGCATTTTGACGAGCTTAGCCAAAAACTGCTTCGCAGCAATGGCCACCTGGTCCAAATAACTGTGATCATGCCCCGTATGATCCTGAAGTTTGATCCTTTCCTCTGCATCAAAATCAAGAATTTCAAGCGAAAATCTGGCTATAGCCTTAGTTTCCTTCTTTACCACTCCAAAAATAGATTTGGTATTTTTAGGAGGTTGACTGTGCAAAACACTTAAGAATGGTGTACTTAAAAGCAAACTCTGGTCTGCTTCCGATTCCAATAAATCTTTAATGGACAGTATATTATCTACAAGTAAGACCTCATAAGGCGTATCCGCAATTCTGTCTTTACAGATACAATCAAACAGAGAGGCTGCATCCTTATTTGATTTCGAAAGGACTATTTCTTCGATTGGCATTAAATTTGTTAGCTATTTCTGTTGGTTAAATCCCATGAATGACTAGACATCAACATCTTTTACAGTTCTCTTGTTTATTTTTGGCCCTATTTTTTGGTTCCTGTGTCAGTTCATCCAAATATAAAAATGAGTATAAAAACCACCAGGAAGCTCGCCTCCAATTGGCTCAGTTGGATCAAATAAAAAATGAAAGGGATTCCTTAAAAAAAGAACTTGATCTCAGCCAACTTACACTTCTCAAAACTGAAAAAACACTTATAGAATTTTATATTAAATACAAATCGCAAGAGCATTCCACCAATGGCGCTGAACAGACAGACCCATCCAGCTCTCAACAAAAATTAAAACTTCTCAACGATACACTAAGCGATTTAAAATTAACGATTTTATCTAAAAACAAAGAGCTAATTGATTTAAAATCCAAACACAAGATCCAGGAAGATAAATACAAGGATCAGGATAAAAGAATTTCAGATCTTTTTAGTGCACTCTACAAGCAACGCACCGCCTATGACAGCTTGCAAGCAGAATACTACGCACTTCATAAATCAAAAAATCAAAATTCTGCCTCCAATAAAATTGACCCTGAGGAAAACAAAAAATTAAAAAAAGCGCTGAGCTCAAAAGACAGTGAGAACTTTCTTCAACAAAAGAAAATCGAAGAGAATAATTTTAAAATTTCTACACTACAAAATAAACTGGATTCAGTATCCATAGTCAATGAGAAATTATTGGCGCAAAACCAAGAACCTAAAAGAGATCCTGATTTGGATAAATCCAATGCAGACTTTTATCAATTACAATCAGAATACAATGCTCTAAAAAAAGAAAATGAGCTCGCTCTAAAAGTAGCCAATGAAAAGGAAGGCGAAATAGAAAATCACAAATCTGAAAATACAAAATTAAAAGAACAGTTAAAAGAAATTGAAAATACAAAAGCACAAATTATTGCATTAGAATCAGAAATCACAAATAAAATGGGAAAACCCAGCTAAGTACATTAGAGACTGAAAATTCAAAATTAAAGGAACAACTTAAAGAAAGTGAAAATTCGAAAGCACAAATAAGCGTTTTAGAATCAGAAAATGCAAAATTAAAAGTACAATTAAATGAAGCAGAAAATGGGAAAATCCAATTAATCGCTTTGGAATCAGAAAATACAAAATTTAAAAAAGATCAGAAATCTTTACAATTCAAAATTGATTCTTTGATTCAACTTCAGAATAAAAAAGTCGAAAAAGAAGTTAAACCGAAAGAAAGCAAAACCGAAAGTATCAGCAATCGAAAAATAGATTCCCTTCAAAATCTCCTTGCACAAAAAGAACAAACCATTTCTGAGAAAGAGCGAGAAATTAAAAGCATTCAATCAGAACTTTTGCAAAATCAAACCAACAAAGAAAAACAAAGCTCTACTGAACCAAAGCCAATCCTAACTCCAAATAAAACTGCGCTTCTCGAAAAACTTAAGAAAATTCCTGGAACGGAGGTCAACTTTCAAGATAAAACGGGTAACATTACCATCGATCTCCCACAATCGCAACTATTTACCACCGATTTAATCACATTGACCCAAAAGGGATCTGAACTGATCATTAAAATCGCACAAACCATACAAAGCAGTGCCTTCCAGTCCGTCGAAGTGAGTGCCATCCAGGATGCGGCAAAGCTCGCAATGATCAAATAGAGCTCATGTTTGGCAGGGCCAAGGCTCTCGGTAAACTAATGAACATTTATGGCGTTAAGTCTGATAACTTTAGCTTTGGTTTACAACCGACCGGAGATAAGGAAAACATAAGAATCAGTCTCAGCCTAAAATAAAATGCGCATTGCACGGGTTTTAATTTCATTTATATTTTGTTCATTCTATGTTTTTGTAATATTCGGACAAGGGTGCTATCCTTGACTCAAACGATGCTTCAATTCCTCCCACGCAAGAGCAATTAAATCCTAGAACAATTCACGAAATTCAAGTCGTATTTCACATTGTTTATATAGATGTTTCTGAAAATATACCCAATGTCCTAATCTATTCCCAAATGGATGTACTTAATTATATTTTCAATGAATACAACCCCAATTTTAACAACCAGATTCCTGAAATATTTAGATCCGTTGCCGCAAAACCGCAAATTCGATTTTGTCTTGCCAAAAAAGATCCTTTGGGACTAGCAACCAATGGAATCCTCAGGGTAAAAACCATGGTCGAAGACATCGGATGCAGAACCATGGGCAATCAAAAAATGATCATGGCAGCCAATTTGGGAGGCAGTCAAATCTGGGATCCTAAACGATACCTCAATGTGTTTATTGGTGCCAGAGAAAATTGCCCAAGAGCAGAAGCCATCTTTCCATGGAATGCAAGTTTGAGCACTGATGGTATAATTATAGACCCAAGACTTGTGGGTGTGCGACTATCAAGTCATCCCTTTCATTTGGGGTACACCCTCGTCCATGAATTAGGTCATTACTTTGGTCTTTTGCATTTAAGTGTTAATTCCCAACCCGATGATTGTAGTCAGGATGATGGCATTGCAGATACTCCTCCCCAATCCAAAAATTATTTTGGATGTCCAATACATCCGTCCATTTCTTGTGGGCAGCCAAGTATGTTTATGAATTTTATGAGCCTGGTACAAGATGATTGTATGCATCTCTTTACAGTGGATCAGGTTCAAAAAATGAATGAAAATATCGTACTCTATCGCAGTGAACTTGGAGAATGTCTTCCGGTATTAGCTGATTCTGCAAAATGGGTGGTTTCTTATTCAGGAAACCACTTCGGTCAATGGATCGTTGGTACCACCGATGAAAGTCCCTGGTCGGCTGAAGTTTGTTTGATAGATATAGAAGGGAAAATTCGCATCTGCAATCAATATAACCAGGCTACCAGAACGGCTTTCCCAAAAAAACCTTTGCAGCTAAGTCCGGGCATCTATTTCATTCAATTTAAATCCGATATGAAACATCAAACTTATAAAATCGTTTACTATTAAATAATTCTCCTACTCCATGAAAACCTACCAAATCTGCTTTTTACTGTTGACTACTTTTTTGATCAACTCCTGTTCATCCAATAAAAAAATGCTCGATTCACAGAATTCAGAGGATCCTTTGCAACCAATGGTCAGTTTTAAAAAAACTCCTTGCTTTGGAAAATGCAAAGTTTATAAAATCAGTATCTATCAAGACGGATTGGCCATATTAGAAGGAATCGAACACATCGAAAAAACGGGTGTGCACTTCGGGCAACTTAGTAAAATTGATTTGGACAAACTGAAGAAGGATTTAAAATCACTGAATTGGAATTCTTACAAGGCAAGTTATTTTAAAAACATACCTGATCTTCCATCCACTGAATTGCGATATTTTCATTCGCGCGATAGTATCCAAACCATTAAATCCAATACCTCGCTTCCCGATGAATTAGAATCTGTACAAACTAAAATTGCAGAATTTGTAGATAAAGTTAAATGGACCGAAGTCATGAAAAAACATGAAATCAACAGTCCCAATAATATTTACAATGAAATACAAGTGGACATGGATTCAAGCCTGACACAAGAGATATTGGTGCAAAAATTTAACAGGTATGATTTAAAAGTAAAAGATAGAATTTCCATCTACATGAATTTTTGGTTGTTTACGTTCGACGATCAAAAAATCACACCGTATGAAATGTTGATCTTACTTAGAAAAACACCCGGAGTGCGATTGGTAATGTTTAATAGGAAATTGGATTTGAGGGAGCATTAAATCATTTATTTAATTTGGTAAACAAGTTTTATTAAAAAAATTACAACAACGCTGCTCCAATAACTCCGGCGCTATCTCCCAATTTTGGACGAAGAAATAAAGTATTCAATTCTTTGTTAAAAAGATGCTTTAAAACTTCGGCGGGTCCTCTCTGGTAAATAACGTCCAAATTACCCAGACCTCCTCCTAATACAATTGCTTCAGGATCTATAATATTGATCAAAACTGCAACCGCTTTTCCAAAATAATTTAAGTATCGATCCATCGTTTGTACCGCAAAAGATTCTCCATTTATAAATAACTGATTTATTTCTCGCATGGATTTTTTCTGGCCGGAAATGGATTCATAATATTTCTCAGTGGCTGGACCGGAAAGTATCGTTTCTACACAACCTTGATGTCCGCAATAACAGGGAAGTCCATCCTCTACCAATCGATTGTGCCCCCATTCACCAGCAATTCCATGCAACCCATTGACCACTTGCCCATTGACCACCAGACCTCCACCCACAGCTGTACCAAGGATGACCCCAAAGACCACTTCGGGATTTTTGATGTGATCCGGTACCACTCCAAGGCTTGCCTCAGCCATTGCAAAACAATTGGCATCGTTGGCCATCTTGACTTCAATTCCCAACAATTTTTCAAGATCTGTTTTCATGGGTTTACCAATGATGCATTGGGTATTGCTGTTTTTGATACGTTGAGTAGTGCGATCGATAATTCCAGGGGTTCCAATACCAAGCCGCTTGGCTTGTAATCCGGACTGCTTTTGTAATATTTGAATCAAATGCTGGAATCGACTCAAAACATGAGAATATCCTCCTTCTTGTTCAGTGGCTATCCGTTCTCTTGCAATGATTTCAAAAGGATTTTTTACGAATAATGACTCCTTCTATCTTAGTGCCACCCATGTCTATGCCCCACAAGAATTCTTCCATTACTCTTAATTCTGATAAAGTGGTAAAGATAAACAGCAGCGCTTACATTGGATTATTTCTTTCTCTTTAAAATCGCCTCGCTGCCAGGCTTTAAAAAACTCAATCCATGCAATCGGACTCAATATATTCATAGGGCGAAGTTGGCCCATATAGTAATAATTTTGGGCTTGTTGTCTCAGATATAAACTGGTGTTTTCACCACCGTCTCCGGGTGTACTGCTCATCAAACCTCTGATCCGATCCTGTGCAAGATGGGCAGCCGCAATTTCTGACATCTTGTCTGAAACATCCATCGATAGAAATTCTTGTTTGAAATATTCCTTATTGGGCCATGGATAGACCACCGTTTGTGGTAAAAAGATGGTGTCTTTGGTCAATATTTGAAAAACGGTATATCGGTCAGAACGCAAGGTATCAGGAACTTCAAAAAAAGCAGTTTTATAACCAATGTATTGAAACACTACGGAATCACCATGCTGAACCGCCAATGAGAAAAATCCTTTGTTGTCGGCATAGGTCCCGCGATTGGTATTTAAAATTCCAATTTCGGCAAAAGGCAAAGGTCTTGGTTGCCCATCCACATCGGTCATGACCATCCCTGAAAGCTGGATTAAGTCCAGTTTTTGAGCAGAGACCTCTTGAATAAACAAGGTAATCAGAATCCCCAATAAATACTTTTTAGTTAAATACATGTTTAAGAATTACGAAAAATGATACCGATTAGTGCATAAAACCTGAAAACGAATATAGACTAGCACCTTGTAAATATTGCTCTCCAAAAGAAAGGAGAATTATGAGTTAGTGACCAATTTCCTTTTACTTTTTTGTTTAGAAATTGGTTTATTTAGTTTTAGGAGTTCTCCAGTCTTATTGTAATGTTGTATAATTTTTGACATTAAGACACTGTCTTCCTTTGTGTATTTATGTTGTTCAACAAATAAATCAACTCCTTTTGGTTCTATGGCTAGTTTCATGTAATTTACTTTAAATCTGGATAATAATGTTTTATTAACTTGAATGCAACCTTCGGTTCAATAACCATTCTTTGACCAAAAACGTTCACTGCTCCAATGGTTTTGTTATAGTGTTCCATAAGTGCTGTTTTGGAAATAAATGATACAAATCCTTGATATCCGCAGTCCCAACTCATTTTGCAAGCAAAAGCGAACAGATTACCTGGAACACCTTCATACAATTTATTTTTTCCTATATTGAAAGGTGCATTTTCAATTATATTGACAAATATGTGATCAAATTTATCTTGAATACTTATTAATCCTTGTATTATATCTGGATTATTTATAACAGTTAATTTATATACGCTTGTATCCACAGATTTAGCTTCAGCTTTCCAATTAAAGTTTCATCCTCTGCTTTTTGTAATCATCTTAAAATCACTACTTTTAATTTCTGTAACTTCGGTTGGTAAACTATCGCCCGATATAGTATTTACGATACTATTCGTCAAACTGTCTATCCAAATTTGAATTTCCTTATTATTTGCCATTAATCCTTCAAATCGATAAATTTAAGAAAACAAGCCTTAAAGATAGAGATTCCTATTAGAAGTATTGCCATAATTAAGATTCCTTTTAATCTGACTGAATTTTTAGTTAAACATGTTGCCTTTTCATAAGATGTCATGATTCCTTAAATTTGAAATAGCTTCTTAAGTTGTATCTTCGCATCGTTAAAAAGACAGCATGTTCCTAAAAAAGTTGCTAAAAATATTTTGCCTATCCTTACCATTGATTTACTTGGTTCCCATAAATGGGCAACTCGTCAGCGGTCCAATGATTGGATATGTGGAACACCGAACTGCAAAAATATGGTGTGAATCAAAACCTGGAGCAGAAATCCAACTTTTTTATTGGCCCGCAGATAGTATTAAATCACGGAGTAAAGCTTATCGCTCGATCCAAAACAATCTCGGATTTCAGACCTTTACATTTGATCTGGTTGGATTAGAACCTGGCATTGCTTATCAATATGAAATCCAGGATCAGAAGAAAAAATCGATTCCAGGTGGTTCGGGTACATTTAGCACCCAAACGCTTTGGAAATGGAGAATACCTTCGCCTGATTTTAGTTTCTTGGCAGGCAGTTGCTATTATGGCAATGAAACTGCTTACGATCGCCCGGGAAAACCCTACGGAGCAGAATCCAATATTTTCCAATCTATGGCCCAGGAAGAGAGCTACTTTATGCTTTGGTTGGGAGACAATTACTACACCAGAGAAGCAGACTATTATTCAGAATGGGGACTTTGGGACAGGGCTTCAAATTCCAGGGCAAATCCTAAATTACAGCCCTTACTTAAAAAAATGGGGCATGTGGGTACCTGGGATGACCATGATTTTGGACCCAACAATGAAGGTGTGGCTTTTCCTTTGAGGGAAGAATCCAGAGAAGTATTTACCAGCTATTTTCCTAATCCAGGTGCAGGTTATCGCGGAGAAGGCATTTATACCAAATTGACTTATTATGATGCTGATCTGTTCTTATTGGACAATCGAACCTGGCGCAGTTCAGATTCTATGAGAGACAGCATCGATGGCAAACCCAATCCTGAAAAAAAAATGATAGGTTCACAACAAATGGAATGGCTTAAAAATGCTTTGCTCAATTCATACCAACCATTTAAAATAATCATCAACGGTTCTCAAAGTTTAAATCAACATTCTAACAAAGATTGTTGGATGCATTATCCGGTTGAAATCAATGAACTGTTGGAATTTATTCAAATTCATCAAATCAGAGGCGTTATTTTTCTGTCCGGAGACAAACACAACAGTGAAATAATAAAACTGGATAGAGCTGGAACTTATCCATTGTATGATATTACTTTATCCTCTTTGACCGCAGGTTCATCAAAACTAAATGCCGCTGAATTGGCCAATCCACAAAGAGTAAACCAAATTCTTTTGAAGAAAACAACTATGGTAAAATTTCCATTTCGGGTCCAACCAAAAATCGAATCTTTAAAGTGGAAATAAAAGATGTCAACGGTTTGACCAAAAAGAATGGTCCATTGGTGAAAACGATCTAACAAATTTTTCTAAAAACTAAGGAGATGAAGTGGTTGAATTATATTATCATCGGACCTATCAGACTTTATCAAATTGTACTGTCTCCCCTATTGGGAAAAACTGTAGATTCAAACCTACTTGTTCCAATTACATGTTGCAGGCGGTCAATGAGTGGGGATTATTTTATGGGACTTGGTTAGGGATTAAAAGAATTACGCGTTGCCATCCCTGGGGAGGACATGGCGATGATCCTGTTCCTAAAAAGTTAAATAAATTCTATTCAATTTTTGTTGATATTATAAAATATGCTCAAATTAAAACCTACTTGCGAAAATTGCAACGCACCGCTTCCGCCAAAAAGTACGAAAGCAATGATTTGCAGTTTTGAATGCACTTTTGCAAGGAGTGTGTAGAGCAGTTTTAGAAAATGTGTGTCCCAATTGTGGTGGAGGATTTGAGCCCAGACCCATCAGACCTTCCACCAAACTGGATCAAATCCTGCATCAAACGAAGTCTATTATAAACCGGTGGATTTAGAAGCATTAAAAGAATTAAAGAATAAATTAGGCAAGCCGTAATTGAATTAAAATAAATTCAAATTTAAATCAGGAAAACCCCATTTTCATAAATCAATTTTCCATCTGCATAAATTTTCCCTCCTGATTTCATATCGGTGATGAGATCCCAATGTATGCTCGATTTGTTCTTTCCTCCGCATTGAAAATAGGATTGGCCAACAGCCATGTGGACGGTTCCTCCAATTTTTTCATCAAACAAAATATTTTTCGTGGCCTGTTGAATATTCTGGTTGGTTCCAATCGCAATTTCTCCAAAGTATCGTGCACCCTCTATCGCAAAAACTTCATCCAACACTTCTTGCCCTTTTTGCGCTTCCCAGGAAATAATTTTTCCATTTTCAACCTTTAGAAAAATACCTTCCAGCTCCTGTCCATTCATGATGGTCGGATAACCAAAATATATACTTCCATTCACCGAATCTTCTATCGGACTTGTAAAAACTTCACCGGATGGCATGTTGGATTTTCCATCCGAGTTGATCCAGATTCTGCCCTTGACACTGCATTCGATGCGCCAGTCTTTGTGTTCATAGCAAAGGACATCGACTTGGTTTAAATAATCCACATAGCCTTGCTGTACTTTGCTCAATGCTTGCCAATGTTCAGCAGGATTTTCCTGATCAAGGTAACAGGCTTTTTGAATGAAATTGGAATATTCGTCGAGTTGCATTCCAGCACGGGTTGCAACTTCTAAAGTTGGATATTGGCAAAGACTTCTCTTCAAACTTCCATCGCCCAATCTCTTAAAATAAATCTCCGAAAAAGCGGCATGCGCGTTCTGTCTTTTCTTTTTTCTTTCAGGGTCTACATGTGATAAATCTCTACCGACAAACGGTGCCCTAATGAGCAAATAAGCATCACATTTTGAAATCAACTCTATCGCATTATTTTGCAATGTACTTGAAGCATCATCACTCCCAAACTCAATAATATTTTCTTCCTCAAATTCATAACTTAAATCAACTTCAACTTTGGCTCCCAATTTAAGTGCATATTTCTGAAAAGCACTAACCAATGGTTCTGCAATCGTAGTCGACCGAACAAACACCAACTCACCCGGCTTTAAATAAAGCGAATATTCCGCGAGGAGTTTTCCGTAATCCTGAATCCAATCTTTCATATCTGTAGTTTTAAGTTTTGAGTTTTGAGTTTTAAGTCTTTAGGAATAGTTCTAAGTTTTGAGTTTTAAGTTTTAAGTCTTTAGGAATAGTTCTAAGTTTTGAGTTTTGAGTTTGGAGTTTTTGATTCCAAATAAACTCACATAATCTGTTATTCATTGATAACATATTATTCCTAAGCTTGATCCTTTTTTAACAATGAACAAGGATTTATCAATATGAGTTATATTATCATAAATAGGCTCTAGAATTATTTTCTTGTCCCAAATTGAATATAGTCCCTTTTTCTCTTGATTTCTTATAAATATGAATTCCCCATTATTATTGCTTTCAAATTCTTGTATTTCATAAGGTATTTTACCGTATACTTCAAATAATTTATCCAAAATAATGTTTATCCCATCTTGCATTTTTATTGTAACGAAATTTACTTCCGTATTATAATTAATAATAGAATCGTAAACAATTTTTAAATCCTTCTTATTATAGATCCTTGAATTCATTCCAATTTCATTCTTTTTCCAATTATTAGCAAACAATAGATTACCAAATGTAAAAAAATTATCCGCATTAAGTCCCAATTTATTAAGATTTAAATCAAGCAATTCGGCTCCTTTTTCTCTGCTTGCGTATACGTAAAACCCATCAATATACCCATAAGTTTCTTCTGTGGTAAATGGGAGTAAAACTTTCTCTTCGATGAGATCTATTATACCAAAGCCTGGATTATTATTAGAAAATTTAATAAATCTTGGTCCATTTACTTCCAAATATTTATAAGTACCTGGAATCCTAATTACATTGAATCTTGAATTAATAATGTACTCTGAAAGGTCTTTCTTAAGGGCTTTAAATATTAAAGAATCTGTATTGAACGGATTAATATCGATATACTCAGGCTTCAAAACGATTGATCCATTTCGAGCAGAAATTATACCTTTTAATCTACCATTCGCAGTATTTAATTTTACAATATAATATTCTTTTCCAACTTTTTTAAAATCAAATATACTATCACTCGTCAATGGTTTACCTATAGAATCATAGATAATATACCTTCCTGATTGCCAAATGAATTCTGGTATTTTTTTCTTTCCTTGATCATTATCTTTATTTTTCTCATTAGGTAATTGAAGATCTCCTGATCTATTAAAGATAAATCTATCTTCACCTCTATCAACCACTATTCTATTATTATCTGGATACCAGTATTTAATTTGTGAAGAGTAGAATTGATTGCCTTTTATATTTATAATTAATTCTATACTATCCTTAATACATTTGTAAATTGTTGGATAAATCTGATCAATTGAACTGTAATTATAATCTAATAATATATTATTTTCAAGATCTATTACTCCTGTTTTATTATTTTTTTGAGCAATTAATATTGGAACTGTTGCCGAATCTTTATCGTAAACATAGTATTGCCCAACCTTGAGTTTGTCATACTGTATAGGGATTACTATTTCATTCTTATAATTTATAATACCCCATTTATTATTCTTTTTGACAATAAAACATCTTTTAAATAAGTCATCATTATAAGAAATTATATTCATACTCTCATACAAATAAGGCATTACATAATTACTTTCTTCAAACCATATTATTTCTGAATTTCCCATTTTTAACTTAAGGAAACTTTTATCATTAAATGTTTCGCCATATACTGAATCTGCTTTGGGGATGCTTAATATCTCATAATTGTTACTGATTAATTTAAAGGAGTTTCCTGTTTTTATGATTCTGTTTCGATATTTAGCATTATATTCATCAACAATTTTACAATTCTCCTTTAGATTTAGAATCCAGTGTACGACTTTAAAATTAGTTTTTTGCGAATAAACAACAGCTCCGAATTGTAAACAAATAAAAAAAAAGTATATTTTTCTCATATGATACATTTTCAATGGTTACTTATTACCTTCTCGTCATAATCAATTCCCAGTTTCCCCAATATCATCTTGATTCGCCATCCAAAAAATATCAGATAAACAAAACAAGCAACTGTAATCCAGTAAGACTGATGAATTCCAATGGTCGAAATATCCGCTAATTTTCCTTGAAGTGGTGGAATTATTGCACCCCAGTATCATCATAATTAGAAAAGCGGATCCTTGTGTTTCATATTTTCCTAATCCTGCTATAGATAATGAAAAATACAAGGCCACATAATACTGCAAAATAATCCACCACTTAAGAAAGCATAGATAGCAATTTGACCTGTTGTCATCAATCCAAAGAGCATCGCAATTATTCCCAGTCCACTAAATAACAACAAAGTAAAAACGGGCTTATCTTTCGATAACAAAAAAGCCATGCTTAAAACTAAAACACAGAATATATAGTAATACAAGACTTCCATATTGCGATTAACAATTCTCAACTTAAAACTCAAAACTTAGCACTCAAAACTTAAAACTAAACACTTAGCACTTAAAACTTATAACTCCTTTTGGGAGGTTTTCACAATAGAAGTCAAAAGCTTTATAATTTCATCAATATCTTCAAGCTGCTTTTCGATATTTACAGCAATCAGTTTGCTTTCTTTAAGTAGCAAAAGCCAATATCTAGTTTCTCTGGCTTCCTTAGATGCAATTGAGAGTTTAGCTACAAAATCTCGTTTGCTTTGACCTGCCAAGCCTTCCTCAATGTTTGCGCCAATAGAAGTTCCGGATTTAAGAATTTGTTTTGAAATGATGTACTCATTTTGTGCTATCATTTTTTTATAAAGATCAATGATCGTCAAAGCAAATTCAAAACTTTTCCTTCGAACAATTGATTCTCCCATCTATAAAATATTAAACTTAAAACTCAACATTTAAAACTCAAAACTTAGCACTCAAAACTTAAAACTTAAAACTAAACACTTAGCACTTAAAACTTAAAACTAAACACTTAGCACTTAAAACTTAAAACTAAACACTTAGCACTTAAAACTTACAACTAAACATTCCCAACTTAAAACTTAGCACTTAAAACTTAAAACTTTTTAGTTCGGTAAGGATAACGTATCGTGTACATTTTCTCAATTTCCGCTTTCAACAAAACTCTAAGATTTTCAATATTCTCCATAGACTTTGCAGAAATAAATTCCATTTGACAATTGTATTTATTTTGAAGACTTTCTCTAAGATCTGCCTCGATCTGATTTTTGGTGGATTGATCCACTAAATCATCAAAAGTGATTTCCCTCCAGCTGTCCATTTTATTGAAAATCATGATGACTTGTTTTTCTTTCAAGCCCATGTCTTCTAATGTTTTTTGAACAGTCTGGATTTGATCATGAAATGCAGGATGAGCTACATCGATTACATGCAACAAAATATCACTTTCTCTAACTTCGTCCAGGGTAGATTTAAAACTTTCGATCAAATGATGGGGAAGTTTTCTGATAAATCCGACGGTGTCTGACAATAAAAAAGGCATCGCATCCCAGACCACTTTTCGTACGGTAGTATCTAAGGTAGCGAACAATTTATTCTCAGCAAAAACATCCGATTTACTAACCAGATTCATCAGCGTGGATTTACCCACATTGGTATAACCCACCAACGAGACCCTGATCATTTCATCCCTATTCTTACGCTGCGTCACATTTTGAAGATCGATTTTCTCCAATTTTTTCTTCAGCATGGCAATCTTTTCCTTGACGATCCTTCGGTCCGTTTCGATTTCCTGTTCACCCGGTCCACGCATCCCAATACCTCCTCGTTGTCTTTCAAGGTGGGTCCACATACCTCTCAACTTTGGGTAAATGTATTGGAGTTGTGCAAGCTCCACTTGGGTGCGTGCTTGTGCGGTTTGAGCCCCTGCTTGCAAAAATATCAAGGATCAAAAAACTCCGATCGATGATTTTTATTTTTAGAATTTCTTCTAAAATATTTTGTTGCTTGCCGCTCAGATCATCATCAAATATGACCATGTCTGCAGGGAACAAATCAATGTATGCGGCTATTTCCTCCACTTTTCCTTTGCCTATGTAGGTGCGGCTGTCCGGTCCATTTAGTTTTTGGATATAACGCTTGATGACCACGGCACCTGCAGTGAGGGCAAGAAACTCCAATTCATCCAGATGCTCCTGCACCAAAGCCTCGGATTGACCCGGCAGGATTAGACCTACTAAAATGGCCTTTTCGGGTTCTTGAGATTTTGGCTGGGAAACCTGTCTGGTATTCCAGCTAGAATTCAAAATTTATTATATTAAGTATTAAAAAATATATAAAATATATTATATCAGTATTTTATATCGTTATTTTAGATTGCTGTAGCCACCTAGATTGACCACATTTTTAAAACCTTTGCTCTTCAGAAATTCAGTGGCTTGTCCACTTCTTCCACCGGCTGCGCAATATAGATAATAGGTCTTATTCTTATCGAAATTCATGCTGGCTTTTTCAAAATCGCCATTGGTCCAATCGTGGTGTTTTGCCAGCTTGTGATGACCGGAGTTCCATTCCGCAACAGTACGGACGTCTATGAGGATTCCAGGTTTTTTATCCATCAATTCTTTGACATTCACAGTTTTGTCTTGAGCATAGTTGCATTGAATAAAACCAAAGCTTGTAAAAAGTAGACTTAAAAGAACAATTTGATGGATTTTCATTTCTGTATATTGAATATTAAAAAATGTGGGTGTTGGCAGGCTCGAACTGCCGACCTCCGCCCTGTCAAGGCGGCGCTCTGAACCAACTGAGCTAAACACCCAATGAGGCGCAAAGATATAAACATTGTAGATGCGGGGAAGATGTTTTGTAGAAAACTTCAAGCCCGGTTTATTTTCTTTTATACACCCAAAATAAAAAGAAAACCAGTATGCCTATCCCAAAATAACCCAACCAAGCAAAATTAGATCCTGTTTCAACCGAGGCTGCAGCAGTATTGCCAATTAAAATCATTCCTGCCCAATTTTCTGGATAAACTCCTTTACCCGAGGCCAAAAAATCTCTTTTACTTTGGGTCAAAGCGACATCTTTGGGCAGGTGGTCCTTGAGGAAATATTTATAAAAACTAGGAATAATTTGAGCAGCCCCGTTGGTTTGTATTTTCCATAAAGTGGTGATGAAGGCTTTTACACCTGCATAGGCAAATCCTCTTGCCATGCTGATATTGCCTTCTCCGGCTTTGAGTTCGCCGACCGCAGTTTCACAAGCAGTCAAGGTTATGAGATCCTGATTCAATTTATGATGGTACAATTCTTTTAAATAAAAAAATTGAGATGTATCAGGCGAGGTGGAATTCTGTCGAAAAGCCACAAAACTCTGATCAGGATTTTGTGATACAAAACCATGTGCACACAAATGTAAATATTTATACTTCTGGCTTGCTTCTAAAAATTCTTCCTTGGTGGACTCAGCATTTAAACTGGTGGAAGAAACTTCTGCTTGTATACTTTTAATTTCTGCATCTTGATTTCTCATAAAAGGCAGCAAAGTAGATTCCTTTTGAAAAACCGGAGCAAATAAGCTCAGTTTGTTTTCCAATTTTGATTCTGTTGAACTTTGCATCATCTCATGCAACAAGCTTACTGAAAAACAATAGCTGATTGTTTTATTTTGAACCAGATAATTGTGGTTCTTTGCCTGCAAAATTAAATCATCCTTGGCTCCATCCACCTTGCACAACAATGCATCAAAAGATAATTCATTAAGTCGTCCATCAGGAATAATGATCAAACGTTCAGGTAGTTGATGTTGCTGTATGGTTTTTCCCAAAAGATTTTGATAAAGTGCATTGGATGCCGAAATAAAATTTTTAATTTTTAGCGGATCAACCGTACCTTGCTCATTCTCTGGATTGATGTTTGCATAAAATTGATCGATTAAAGCATAGAGATCACCCTTGCGAATAGGGATGGTATCCAAAGCAAATAAATCTTTGGTAAGTACAAAAACATTGAGTCTATCTTCTTGCACAAAATATTGAAGAATGGCCTGGTTGCTGTCGATCAATTCTTTTTGGATATCCTGTACGTTGGTTTCAGGACCCTTGTATTTTAAGGCAAAATATTCCGGAGCATCTTTTTTTAATTTTGACAAGAAAGCCATTTTTTTCTGTTCGGCCATTTGCTTGAGCGAATCACTTCCGGAGGCCGCTTTTAATTCGATTTGATTAAGCTCGTCTTGATCTTTCTGCAAATCTTTGGACAATAATCCAGAAGCATTTTTTAGTCGAGAAGCCTCTAACAATGCAAAAGCTTTTCCTTGCTCAGCAATTTTAAAAGCTTGTTCAAGATAAAAGGAATCGTTTGATAAATAATAAAGTTGTTTGATATCTTCAAAAGCATCGGGCAACCATTCCTGAGACTGTTTAGCCAACAACATTTTGGCATCATCGTTGATCAAGTTTGCACGCAGATCATTGATCAAAGCAAACAAGGTATCGTAGGCAGCATTGGCGTAAGGTAAAAGTTCAAGACTGTCTTGGGCTAGGCGAAGTCGCGCTCTTCCGATGGAACCAAGAAGAATAAGGCTTGATTGAGTTCTTTTTTTAAATGCAGTTAAATTTGGTAAAACATTTTTTGTTGCCGAAGAATCCAAAAATTGAATACTGTTGGTATAAGCTTCCAAAGCTTCGTTAATCTTACCTTGTCTATATAAATTGGTTCCAAGATTGATGTTAAGATCATAAAGTTCATCACTTAAATCAGGGCGCTGAGAAGTAATTAAATCACTAGCTTTTTTGGCGTATTCAGCACCGAATTCATACTGCTTTTTTGATTCATAAAGGGAGGATAGGTTGATCCAGATATAAATGAGGTACTCCAGATTATTTGTTTTATTAAAATTTTCTTCTGCGTTTAATAAATGTCTCTCAGCATATTTCAAATCAATTCCTATCTGACCTCTAGATTGTTTAGACTTGTGCCGATTAAGAAATGAAATCCCCAACAGCATATTCAATCTGCCAATTCTATTATAAAAATCTATTCCTTTTTCCAACTGAATACAAATTTTAATTCCTCTAGAAATTGCAAGAATTGCTACATTATCTCTATCCAAGCTAGAACAGGCATCTGAAAATGAACTCAATAAATTAATATATGTTAAAAATTGAGAATCCAAATTTTGATCAAAGGCTGTAACATTTTTAACAGTATCAAATTCCAACTCCATTTCTTGCATTGCAGTCATTGCAAGTTTAAAAGCGGATTGAATTTCATTTAATTGAAGTTGGCATTTGGTCTTTTCAGCATAGACTTTGTAAATAAATTGCCTATTAACTTGCTTCCTATGCATAATTAAACTATCAAAATAAAAATTCGCATTGACAAAATCCTTCTCATTGAAAAAACACATTCCCAAATTAAAAACAGCTCTATGAATATCATGTTGTGCTTCTGTATGATAAAATGCCTTCCTCAATTGAATTGCAGAATTGTAAAATATTCTGCCAGTAGGAGGATCAGATTGAAAATAGTATCCACCCATTGTATGAAACAGATTTGCAAGTTGAATTAGAGAAGAATCCCTTTCTAATTTAGTTGGACTTAACTCCAAAACTTTTGAAGCAATTGAGATCCAAGCACTGTCAGTAAGAGTTGAATCTGTTTGAATTAAATTTAAGTATTGTAAAACAGATTCATTAGCCAGAAATTTCGACTCTGTTCTATTCAATTGTTGACATCCATTCGAACAAAAGAATAAAAAAGAAACTATGAAAATTAATAAATTTTTAATATTCAATTCGCAAAATTAATTAAATTAAATACTTATGACTGTACTAAACCGAATTATTGACACAAAAGGTTTTTAATTTCATTTAAATTTTTAATAGATCTAAAGGGAAGACCATTCAATGGAGGAGTGTGTAAAGTAGAATAAACATTAATCAGTGTATCTTTTAATTGCGCTGGGGTTAAACCAGGGTTTTTTGCAAGAATTGCTGCTAATAGTCTACTTACATATGGTGTCGAAAATGAAGTTCCTGACATATTGGCAAAACCAGTCGGTACATCACTTGTTTGCAAATATTTTGGAAAACAAGCAGTAATTCCATTTCCAGGAGCTGTTGTATTCATGTGGTTAAAATCAGCTCTATTTGAAAATGATGAAATAGTATTAATACCTCCATTTACATCTGTAGAACCAATTGAAATGAAATTATTATACCTATCTGCCAAATAGGCTGGATAAAACTTTACATTATCATTTAAAACGACTGAATCATTTCCCATTGCTGCAACAATGGTGATATTATTTGATGCAGCTAGCTCAATAACATATTTAAGATCATTTTGAATAGTACTATCTATTCGGAGATGCAAAGGAACACTACTATTAATTTCAAACTTAAAACCAAGGCTTAAATTAATAATATTTGGTTGCTGTGAAATTGCATATACCATCCCACATAAAAAATCCATGAAAGTGGTAGAAGTATCAACTTTATTAAAAATTGAAACATTTGATGTTTTAATATGCAAGTTCGATAAGTTAAAGTTGTAATTACTGACGCCTCCTAAAATACTATTTACAGAACATCCATGTCCCAATGAATCAAAGGGTTCAATGTGTCCATTTGCGAATGTGGGTAAATGTATTCCGAAAATATTACTATTCTCAATACATCCATTATTAAGATTATAATACCAGTTTGAGTTTGTATTCCCATAGTCAAAGGTTGAATCTATACCTGTGTCTAAAATAACAATTTGAATTGTATTTGAACTTGACAAACAAGAATTCGGAAAAGTATCAAATTCGAATTGGCTGATTTGCGGAACTAATTTGTCCATACTCCTTGTAAATGAAATTGGTAACTGGTTTTTTATTATTACATTAGGCAAAATCCCTCCAGCTGGTTGGCCAGATGTGTTTCCTCTTGAAACAACCGTACCCACATCCACTGGAGTCATTGAAGGATTCACCCATAACTCAAATGGTAAATCACAGTCGCAAGCATTCACTAAATCAAACTCTAGACTATCCAAAAAGATTCTATTTAAGTCAATATCTGGATCACTTGTATCTAAAATAAATTGGTTTACCACATATTGCAAATTTGAACCTCGGATTGTCGCAATATTTCGACTTGGACTTGGAACCGGTTCTGGTTTCTTACAACAATTTTTGCAAATATCACAACATCCGGTTGCCCAAATCAGGATTAGAAAAATAATGCTCAATCCAAGTGTAAATCTTAAAGTAGCCATAATTTTAGTTTTTAAAGGTTTTGTTTGATTGTGTAAAAATAGCAGAATAATTAAGGCATACAAGAAAATAAATTGTAAAATTTTTTTATCAAGCAGCCAAAATCGAACAACTTAGAGGAAAGTAGAAAAATCAAAAGTGTAATACATTGAATGATTTGTCTTTATATAATTAAATTTGTATATATTTAAACGAACTTAATTTTAATTCTTAGGATATCCATCGCGGCAGACCTTAATTTCTTTTACCTTTGCAAACTAAAATCAGACTTTAGTCGTATGAAAATTCTTTTGCTGGGCTCTGGTGCCCGAGAACACGCAATGGCCTATAATCTATCCAAAAGTGCATTGGTCGAAAATCTCTTTATTGCACCCGGCAATCCCGGCCTAGCATCCATCGGAATCCTACAGCCTTTAAATCTGGATGACCAAGCATCGGTTTTGGAATTTTGCAATGCAAATCAAATAGACATGGTCATCTGTGGACCAGAGGCGCCGCTCGCTCAAGGGCTCATGGATTATTTAGAACTCCATAATCCGGATCTCATCCTCATCGGCCCTAAACAAAAAGGTGCTCAACTTGAATCCAGTAAAGCTTTCGCCAAAGAATTTATGATCAAATATGAAATTCCAACTGCTCGATACCAATCCTTTGACAAAAATCAAATCCAGGAAGCCATCAACTTCGGAAAATCCCTCGGACTACCCTTGGTCATAAAAGCAGATGGTTTGGCTGCCGGAAAAGGGGTGGTCATCACCCAATCCCATGAAGAATCAGAAGCAGAAATAAAATCCATGCTGGCTGGAAAATTTGGCACCGCATCTTCCACCTTGGTGATTGAAGAATTTCTAAGCGGAATCGAATTTTCTGTTTTTGTACTCACCAATGGTCATCAATATGTACTGCTACCAACCGCTAAAGACTACAAAAGGGTTGGAGAAGGAGACACTGGCCCAAATACGGGTGGAATGGGCTCTATCTCTCCGGTTCCATTTGCAGATGAGGAGATGATGGAAAAAGTAAAAAATAAAATCATCCTCCCTACTTTATCAGGACTTCAAAAAGAAAACATTCCTTACCAGGGATTTATTTTTTTCGGATTGATTAGCGTCAATGGCGAACCCTTTGTGATTGAATACAATTGTAGAATGGGTGATCCGGAAACAGAATCTGTCATGATGCGCCTTCAATCTGATTTGGCAAGACTTTGTTTACAATGTCATCAAGGCCGCTTAGATACCGCTTCTGTAAAAATTTCTCCCCAACACGTTGCCACTATTTTTTTAACCAGCGGTGGATATCCGGGCGATTTTGAAAAGGATAAACTAATTGGCCCTTTACCAGAACTACAACATGGCGAACAAATATTTTTTGCAGGAGTGACTCAAAAAAATAATCATTTGTATACTTCAGGTGGACGCGTTATAGCGGTGAGCTGCTTGGGTGAAAACAGAAAAGACGCCATCGATGCTGCGATGACTTTGGCAGAAAAAATTTCCTACGAAGGAAAATATTACAGAAAAGACATCGGATTTGATTTGGTATGATTGCATATAACATTCAAGAAATCATTGACATCTTAAATGCAGAAAACATCAGCAAAGGAAATGAGAATGCTTTCATTCGTACGGTCGAAACTGATTCCAGGTACATTTCCAATCCTGAAGAAAGTCTGTTTTTTGCACTCGATGGGGTACATACCTCAGGGCATCTTTTCATTCCTGAATTGGTGGAAAAAGGAATCCGCGTTTTTGTGACACACCAATCCGTTCAAAATATTCCTGGTGTCTGGATTTTAAAAGTAAAAGATACGCTTCAGTCCCTCCAATCATTTGCAGCACATCATCGTCAACATTTTAAAATTCCAGTGATCGCCATCACAGGTAGCAATGGTAAAACCATCACCAAAGAATGGTTAAGTCAAATATTAAGCAGCCAATATGTTGTTTGCAGAAATCCAAAAAGTTACAACAGTCAACTTGGTGTAGCCTTGTCCGTCCTGGATTTAAATTCTTCTCATCAACTTGGAATTTTCGAAGCGGGAATTTCGCAAAATGATGAAATGAGTAAGCTTGAAAACATCATCTCCCCTGAATTCGGAATATTTACAAACATCGGAGATGCCCATGACAGCGGCTTCATCAACAGATTCCAAAAAATAAAAGAAAAGAAAATCCTTTTTTCCAATTGCAGAAAATATATTTATTGCGGTGATTATGCGGATTTGCATGAAATACTGAAAGGAGATGACGCAAGTTTAAGTTGGGGAGTTGGTTCTCGCAATGACGTTCATCTCCAACTTCACAAACAAGAAAATTCTTATTTACCGCAAGTAACATTTACTTGGGAAAACAAAGAAATAAAATTCAATCTTCCTTTTCAGGATCAGGCTTCTATTGAAAATGTCATGCATTGTATTTTCATGTCCTTAATCATGGGTTTGTCCGAATCCCTGATCCAAAGTCAAATCAACAAATTGCACGGTTTGAGATTGCGCCTGGAACAAAAAGAAGGACTTCAGGATTGCGTGCTGATCAATGATAGTTATTCATTAGATTTAAAATCTTTGGCATTAGCCTGCCGATTTTTAGACCAGCAAAATAAAAATTTAAAAAGAAGCCTCGTTATTTCAGATTTTGCAAATAGAGAACATGACAGCAATTTACTGACCGAACTTGCCAGATTAATTGAGCAATTTCACATCCAAAGAGTTGTTGCAATTGGCGACCGAATTTTACAATTAAGAAATTTTTTAAATCCTAAAATTCAGTTTCATCATTTTAATACTACGGAATCATTAATAGAACAATCATCCAGCATTGGATTTAACAAGGAATGCATCCTCATTAAAGGTGCTCGTCAATTTAAACTAGAGAAATTTTTTCAAAGTTTCTCATTGTCCAGTCACGATACTATTTTAGAAGTGGACCTTCAGGCCATTCTTCACAATGTTTCTATCTATAAATCCATGGTGAATCCCACAACTAAAATCATGGCCGTGGTGAAAGCTTCAGCTTATGGATCCGGTCAATACGAGATTGCGCGATTTTTGGAACACAAGGGAATTGATTTTCTGGCCGTCGCCTATCCGGATGAAGGAATTCTGTTGAGACAAAAAGGTATTCAGAGCAGAATTATGGTGATGAATACCGCGCACTCAGATTTTGAAGAATTGTTGGAATACAAGCTTGAACCAGAGATTTTTTCATTTAAACAATTGGAAAGATTAATAACAGTCGGTGCTCAAAATCCAGTTGAAATTCATCTCAAAATTGAAAGCGGAATGAATCGACTTGGATTTGATCAATCTGAATTGTCTTCACTCATCCAAAGTTTAAATTTAAATTCCCACATTCATGTGGCCTCTATATTTAGCCATTTATCAGGAAGTGATCGCGCAGAATTTGATGATTTCACAAAGCAACAATTTAATATTTTCCAACAAGCATTTGACTTGATCACTGAAAATATTGGATACAAGCCCTTGGCCCATATTTTAAACAGTGGAGGAATTTCCAGACATCCTGAAATGCAGTTAGACATGGTTCGATTGGGCATTGGTTTATATGGTATTGATTCAGATCCTGTGATCAGTTCAAAATTGGAAATTGTTCATACTTTAAAAACCCGAATTGCCCAAATAAAAGAGGCAAACCCCGAGCAAACGGTGAGTTACAATCGTTCAGGAACTTTGTCGCGCAACAGTCGGATTGCAGTGCTCAGTATGGGCTATGCAGATGGATTACCAAGGATAGCTGGTGAAAATAAATTTAAAGTATTTTTACAAGGCTTAAAAGTTCCTTTAATTGGCGTGGTGTGCATGGACATGTGCATGATTGATATCACGGATATCGATGGTATATATGAAGGAGCAGAAGTAGAAATTTTTGGTAAAAACAATGCCATCCAAGATCTTGCAATGATTTGTGATACGATTCCTTATGAAATTCTATGTGGAATATCGACTAGAGTTAGAAGGGTCTTTGTGGAATAAACCATCCTAAGTATTCAATTCTATAATTGCCTGCCTCCGCAAATTTTACGGTTATATAAGTTTATTGCTAAATTATTTCTATTGTTAGGCGTAGGCTGCGCCCTACGTCTAGTTAGGCGTTAGGCGTAGGCTGTGCCTACGCCTATGCATAAATTGATATTAATTACATTTTTAAATAAATATATGTCGTTAGACGTAGGCTGCGCCTACGTCTATGCATAAATTGATTTCAACGACATTTTTCATTAATTAAATGTCGTTAGGCGTAGGCTGCGCCTACGCCTATGCATAAATTGATTTCAACGACATTTTTCATTAATTAAATGTCGTTAGGCGTAGGCTGCGCCTACGCCTATGCATAAATTGATTTCAACGACATTTTTCATTAATTAAATGTCGTTAGGCGTAGGCTGCGCCTACGCCTATGCATAAATTGATTTTAATTACATTTTTAATTATAAATCCATCAAGTCTATCTCTAATAAACTTTCTAAACCACTGTAATTTCTTTGACTACTATACATCCAGTCTTCTGCCTTTTCGACCAATCCACTCTTAACAGGATTCTCATGGATATAAGCCATTTTTTGACAAGTAAACCAGTGACTGACTAATTCTATGGCGTGATTTTCGTGTGTCCAAAATTGATACTTACTATTCCTAATATGACTCATTGCTGCAAATTCAAATCGTTTTAACATCCAATCTTTCCTACTTTCTACAGGTTTTTTTATCTCGTAAAGTATTTTAGAAGCAGTATGGCGTTTAAAATCTCTAACGACATCTGGGAGGTTTCCATTTTTAGCACTTAATATACAATGAACATGATTTGACATAACTACATAAGCCCATATTTGTAGGCCCTTATGCTTTCGACAATAATCAAAACTATCTATTACAATATCTCTATAAACTTTGCGCGTAAATATGTCGACCCAATCAACAACCTGAAAAGTTAGAAAGTATAATCCAGCCTTGTCGGCTATCTGGTATCCCGTGCTCATAGACTACAAAAATAATAGAATTATCCTATGCGCTAAATTGATATTAATTACATTTTTAAATAAATATATGTCGTTAGGAGTAGGCTGCGCCTACGCCTATGCATAAATTGATATTAATTACATTTTTAAATAAATATATGTCGTTAGACGTAGGCTGCGCCTACGTCCCGAAGCTAGTCGTAGGCTGCGCCTACGCCTATGCGCTAAATTGATTTTAACTACATTTTTAAATAAATACATGTCGTTAGGCGTAGGCTGCGCCTACGTCCCGAAGCTAGGCGTAGGCTGCGCCTACGCATTTGCACTAAATTGATTTTAATTACATTTTTAAATAAATATATGTCGTTAGGCGTAGGCTGCGCCTACGTCCCGAAGCTAGGCGTAGGCTGCGCCTACGCCTATGCACTAAATTGATATAAATTACATTTTTAAATAAATATATGTCGTTAGGCGTAGGCTGCGCCTACGCCTATTCGTCAATTTGATTTATACGTTTTATTATCAAATTATTTCCAAATAGGGTATTAATTTTATCCTAACAGTTCAAATATACAGAACCACTATATAAATTTAATAACAATAAGTTTATCTTTGAGAATTATTCAACAAAACAAAATCATATTTAAATGAAATCACAAAATTTAATTTTAGCCTTCTTTGGTATGTGCGCTATTATAATAGCATCTTGCACACAACCTCAATCAGTCTCTACACCTGTTGCTGTAGATATGGATCAACTTAAAACAGAAATTCAAGCCATGGAAGATGGTTTTGCTGCAGCGGAAAAAATGAAGGACGCTGACGCAGTTGCAGCTTATTACGCTGAAGATGCTGTCAGCTATCATCGTGCCCAAGATCCAAGTGTGGGTAGAAATGCCATCAGAGATAGAATTGCTAGCAGAATGGCTAAAGATTCTTCAGGAAATCACAATATGTATAAAGTGGTCGATTTATTTGCTGATGGTGATCTAGCAGTAGAAATTGGCTCCTGGACCGAAGTTAAACCAGATAGCACAGAAAATGACAAAGGTTTTTACCTGTCCGTTTTCAAGAAAAAAGATGGAAAGTATAGCTGCATTCGCGATATGAGCGTTTCAACTAAACCAGAAGAAAAAAAATAAAATTATCTGAATTTCTGATTCAGGGGTATTGATACCCTATTTTTCCTCTAAAAAAAAGGAGCTAATCATTTAGCTCCTTTTTTTATAAATCCGCTCTGGCTTTTCTACTCCAAGTATTGGGAATATAAATTGGTCCAATTAATAGCGGTTCTAAAAGTTAAAAAATCGATCGATAAGCTTGGTGAAAATTATTTATTAAATTATATATCAATTTTATATGCATAATATAATTTTATAATATATCTATATAAACTATTGTTGCAATGACTTTTCTTTATATTTGATACTTTTGCGTTTGAATAGGGCTCGATTGGCTGTTTCAAAACAAAGCTCTTTGGACCCGAACTTTTATAGCATCGAAATATGGTATACCAAAAACTCAAATCAAAAGAATCTTCCATCGCCATTATTGGTTTGGGTTATGTGGGTTTACCATTGGCACTCGAATTGGCCAGACATTTTAAAGTCGTTGGTTTTGATATTAAGCAAGATAGAGTGGATAAAATGCGTCAACACATTGATCCTTCTCATGAGATTGAATCTAAAAATTTTCAAGGAGCTGATATCTATTTTACATCCAATCTGGAAGACCTAAAACAATGTACTTTTTTTATTGTAGCTGTACCAACTCCAGTGGATGAACACAAAGTACCTGATTTAAAACCCCTTTTATCCGCTTCAGAAATTATCGGAAAAGTCTTAAAAAAAGGAGACTATGTCGTTTATGAATCGACTGTTTATCCCGGTTGTACAGAAGAAGATTGTGCACCAATACTTGAAAAAAATTCGGGATTGGTTTTTGGAAAAGATTTTAAATTGGGTTACTCCCCAGAAAGAATCAATCCGGGAGATAAATCAAAAACCATCAGGGATATTTTAAAAATTGTCTCAGGCAGTGATGAAGAAGCACTTGAAAATATATCCTTGGTTTACGGTGAAATCATTCATGCTGGAATCTATAAAGCCAGTTCAATCAAAGTAGCAGAAGCTGCGAAGGTGATAGAAAACACACAACGAGATCTCAACATTTCCTTTATGAACGAATTGGCCATCATCTTTGATAGAATGGGCATAGACACCAGGGAAGTCATAGAAGCCGCGGGAACCAAATGGAATTTTCTCAAATATTATCCTGGATTGGTGGGAGGACATTGTATTGGGGTAGATCCTTATTATTTGGTACATAAAGCCATGGAACTGGGTTATGATCCACAAGTTATTCTAAGTGGAAGAAGAATCAATGATGGAATGCCCGCATTCGTCGCAAAAAAATTAATTCAAATTTTAATTTCTAAGAAAAAAAATCCAGGTGATTGCAAAGTACTTGTCATGGGAATCACCTTTAAGGAAAATGTGGCAGATATTCGAAATTCCAAAGTAGCAGATTTGTACAAAGAATTAAAAGCATATTCTGTAAAAGTGGATGTCATCGATCCACATGCGGATACCCTCGAAACTTGGGAAGAATACCAAATCCAACTTTTAGACAAACCAACTGATCAATACGATGCAGTGATAGTAGCTGTGGCCCATGATGAATATAAAAATAAAACGGAAGATTATTATACACAGTTCATGGGAAAAGATCCAATACTTATTGATCTAAAAGCAGTGCTTTCACCAAAACCCAAAAATATTCATTATTGGAGATTATAAATGTTGCTTTTTAAATTATATTAGCTGGTTAAAAAAATAATTAATTAAGAATGAAAATCGCAGTGATAGGTACAGGTTATGTTGGTTTGGTTACAGGAACCTGTCTTTCGGAAACTGGACATCATGTGATTTGTGTAGACAATAATTTGGATAAAATTAAAAATCTCAATGCTGGCATTGTTCCAATTTATGAACCTGGATTAGAATTGTTGATAGATCGAAATACCAAAAGTCACAGATTGAGTTTTACAACAGATCTAAAATCTGCAGTTGAAAATTCAGATATCGTTTTTTTGGCCTTACCAACTCCACCAGGTGAAGATGGATCTGCAGACCTTAGTTATGTTTTGTCCGTAGCAACTGAATTGACAAACTATATCCACAAATATACCATCATCGTTAATAAAAGTACCGTCCCGGTTGGTACTGCAGAAAAAATTAAATCCATACTTTCGAATTCACTTTCTCCGGATTTTTATGATGTAGTTTCCAATCCAGAATTTTTACGCGAAGGTGTGGCGGTGGATGACTTTTTGAGACCAGATAGAGTAGTGGTTGGATCCGATTCTGAAAAGGCGACGCAATGGATGAAGCAATTGTACGATCCATTCGTGAGACAAGGCAATCCAATATATTTTATGGATTTGCGCAGTGCCGAATTAACCAAATATGCTGCCAATGCTTATCTCGCAATGAGAATTAGCTTTATGAATGAAATGGCCAATTTATGTGAACACACGGGTGCAAATGTAGACATGGTAAGACTTGGTATTGGTTCAGACAATAGAATTGGAAAAAGATTTTTATTCCCTGGAATTGGATATGGCGGCTCTTGTTTTCCGAAAGATGTGAACGCCTTATATTACACATCCCAACAACACAATTATCACTTTAAAATATTAGAATCGGTCATGGAGGTGAATAAACTCCAGAAAAATTATTTTATTAAAAAATTATTCGACCGACTTGGTAATTCACTTCATGGAATTAAATTAGCCATTTGGGGACTTTCTTTTAAACCAAATACAGATGATATCAGAGCAGCACCAGCACTGGAAATGATAGAAATATTTCTAAATGCTGGAGCTTCCATTTCTGTTTACGATCCTGAAGCCATGAACAATGTACGACAATTTTTTGGAGATCGATTAAATTATGCAAACGAAATGTACGACGCTTTGAATGATGCAGATGCACTACTCATATTGACAGAATGGAGCGAATTCAGGTCTCCGGATTTTGATATCTTACAATCAAAACTAAAAAATAAAATAATTGGGGATGGTAGAAACGTCTATGATCCCAAAATGATGAAAGAACTTGGTTTTGATTATTTTAGTGTTGGTAGAAATTAAATTTTGGATGCTCTCTTTTTAAAATGGTTTTAAATATTTTAGAAGTCAAAAAGTAAAGATGAAAAAAATACAAATGGTCGATCTGGCCACCCAATATCAAAAAATAAAAAAAGAAATAGACGAAGCGGTCATCTCTGTCATGGAAAGCACTCAATTTATTGGAGGTGAACGAATCAAATCTTTTAAAGAACATCTTGAAAATTACTTACAAGTCAAACATGTTATTCCTTGCGCCAACGGGACAGATGCTCTTCAAATCGCATTTATGGCTTTGGAGTTAGAGCCCGGTGATGAAGTGATCGTACCTGCATTTACTTATGTGGCAACTGCAGAAGTAATCGCTCTACTTAGACTCAAACCAGTTATGGTCGATGTACAAATGGATGATTTTAACATGAGCACTCATCAAATAAAAAATGCCATTACTTCAAAAACCAAAGCCATCGTTCCAGTCCATTTATTTGGACAGGTTGCCGACATGGAAACCATCATGGATATTGCCGTTCAACACCAACTATATGTAGTAGAAGACAACGCCCAAGCCATTGGAGCAGATTATTTTTACATGGATGGCAGAAAGCAAAAAGCAGGAACCATTGGACATATAGGATGTACTTCATTTTTTCCTTCCAAAAATCTAGGCTGTTATGGTGATGGCGGCGCTATCTTTACACAGGATGATGAAATTTCTCAAAAAATTACCATGATTGCCAATCATGGTCAATCAAAGCAATATTACCATGATGTAGTAGGTGTTAATTCCAGATTAGATGCCATGCAAGCAGCAATCCTCGATATTAAACTTCGCCATTTGGACGAGTATGCAACAGCTCGTCGCCAAGCAGCAGACTATTATGACCAAAACTTATCCGCTCATCCTAACATAGTCATACCTTACAGAAATAAACACAGTACGCATGTGTTTCACCAATACACTCTTAGAATAACCAATGGAAAAAGAGACGCACTTAAAGAATACTTAACCCTCAAAGGTATTCCTTGTGGCATTTATTATCCTCTTCCATTGTATGAACAAAAAGCATTTATTCCATTTTTAGATAAAAGTGTAAACAACTTACCAGTGACAGAACAACTATGCAAGGAAGTAATTTCACTTCCAATGCACACAGAGTTAAATCCGGAATTGCAAAACTATATCGTCCAAGAAATTCTTCATTTCATGTCTTAAGATAATGGAAGAAAAAAAATATTTTGTCCACGAATCTTCTTTCATAGATGAACCATGCACCATCGGTGAAGGCACTAAAATTTGGCATTTCAGTCATATAATGTCAGATTGCATCATTGGTAAAGATTGCAACATTGGCCAAAATGTAGTTGTGAGTCCTGGAGTGATTCTTGGAGATCGTGTGAAAGTTCAAAACAATGTCTCCATTTATACAGGAGTGATTTGTGAAGATGAAGTTTTCTTAGGTCCTTCCATGGTATTTACAAATGTAATCAATCCAAGAAGTAGTGTCAACAGGCGCGGACAATACGCTCAAACTAAAGTTGAATTTGGAGCAAGCATTGGTGCAAATGCAACCATTGTTTGTGGAGTGACCATTGGTCGATTTGCTTTTATCGGTGCCGGAGCTGTCATCACTAAAAATGTACCTTCCTACGCACTTTTCGTAGGCAATCCGGCAAGACAATCCGGATGGATGAGCGAATATGGACACAAATTAGTTTTTGACCAAGATGGTAAAGCCACTTGCCCAGAATCAGGACAGATTTATCATTTGGAAAATCATCTCGTAAAACGAATTTCATGAATCAAAAAAGTTTTGCACTGGTAGGTGCTGCTGGTTACATTGCTCCCAGACATATGAAAGCCATTCTCGAAACCAATGGCGCACTAGTGGCAGCTTACGACAAAAATGATTCTATAGGCATTCTGGATAGCTATTTTCCGGAAGCCAATTTTTTTACAGAATTCGAAAGATTTGACAGGCATCTTGAAAAAATAAAAAGAGCTAAAAATGGAATTGATTTTTTAAGTGTCTGTTCTCCAAATTATTTACATGACGCCCATATTAGATATGGCTTAAGACTTGGCTCTGATGTGATTTGTGAAAAACCTCTTGTACTAAATCCTTGGAACATCGATGCATTGAATGAAATTTCTCAAGAAACTGGTCACAAAGTAAATACCGTTTTACAATTAAGATTGCATCCAAAAGTTATTGAATTAAGAAATCAAATTCTTAACCAAAAAAATCCAAAAAAACACAATGTTGATTTGGCCTATATCACTTCCAGAGGAAAATGGTATCATAGTTCTTGGAAAGGTGATGTCAGTAAATCAGGTGGAATTGCTACCAACATTGGTGTACATTTCTATGATCTTCTGGCGTGGCTCTTTGGGCCGCTGCAAAATCAAATTGTACATATTCAATCTTTTGATCGTGTGGCAGGCTTCCTTGAATATGAAAATGCACGTGTAAGATATTTTTTAAGCATTGACTATCATTCCTTACCTGAAAATATTAAGGCAACTGGAAAGAGAACTTTTAGAGCCTTGCTCATTGATGATCATGAATTTGAGTTTAGTGAGGGTTTCGGTGACTTACACACCATTTCTTATCAAAATATTTTGGACGGAAATGGTTTCGGTTTAGAAGAATCAAGACCTTCTATCGAAACAGTTTATGCGATTAGAAATTCTACACCGATAGGTCTAAAGGGTGATTATCATCCATTGGCGGGAACAGCGACGCAATAAGCTGCATTTATAAAATTAAAATAACAACAAACAGAATGAAAATACTTAGTGTGGTTGGTGCAAGACCTAATTTTATGAAGGTGGCTCCACTGCATAGGGTATTTGCTCAATCTGATATTCCCATTCAATCAATCATCGTTCATACAGGTCAACATTTCGATGAAAAAATGAGTCACATTTTTTTTGAAGAACTGGCTCTACCCAAACCAGATTATTTCCTTGGAGTTGGACAAGGAACCCACACTGAACTGACAGCAAGAATAATGCTGGCATTCGAACCGATATTAATACAAGAAAAACCAGATTTGGTCATAGTAGTTGGAGATGTCACTTCTACCTTTGCCTGTGCTTTGGTGGCACAAAGACTTGGAATACCTCTTGCACATGTGGAAGCAGGTTTGCGTTCATTTGATAGAAAGATGCCTGAAGAGGTTAACAGAATTCTGACAGACCAAATTTCAGATTTTCTATTTATAACTGAGGATTCAGCAAAAACTAATTTGGTTTCAGAAAATATTCCAGAAGAGAAAATTTTCTTTGTTGGAAATTGTATGATCGATTCATTGGCTTATTATGAAAAAACAAGCTCAAATAAGGCCCTGATTAAAAGATGGGACCTTGTTGAGAAAAAGTATGTGATTTTAACCATGCACCGCCCTTCCAATGTAGACAATCAAGAAGGATTATTAAAAATATTATCCATCATCCAACAAATTGAAACTGAAGATTTAAAAATTGTTTTTCCACTTCATCCAAGAACAAAACAAAAAATAATCGATTTTGGAATGTGGGATTCTTTTATAAATTGTTCACATTTAATTTTAACAGAACCATTGGGATATCTTGAGTTCGTGAATCTGATGAGATATTCACTTCTGGCTATTACAGATTCAGGAGGGATTCAGGAAGAAACCACTTACTTAAATATTCCTTGCATCACTTTTCGTAAAACCACTGAACGACCTGTGACGGTAGAAGTTGGTAGCAATACATTAATATCAGATTTAAATACCGAACCAGTTATTCAATTGCTTCATCAAATTAAAAACCAACAATACAAAATATCTGAAATCCCAAAATTGTGGGATGGAAAAGCGGCTGAGCGAATTTTAGAAACCATTCTTCTCAAATTGAATGATTAACTAAATGAATAAGTTTGCCAGATACTTTTACACCATAAGCTCCTTAACTTCAGAACAAATCTTTTTTCAGTTGGTATTTCGCTTAAAAAAAATATTCCATTATAAATGGAACAGGAATACTACTAATGAAAACCTGCTACTAATTGTTCCAAGATATTTACCAACAAAAAAAACAGTAATCTCCACAGTTCCTCCTTGTATAAAACTTCTCAATATTGTACAAACTTTCAACCAATCGATCGACTGGAACATAAAATCAAATGGCGCATTATGGAATTACCACCTTCAATATGTGGAATTCTTGCTAGATCCAGATCTGAAAATTTCGATTAAGGAAGATTGGTTATTGGATATTTCAAATAAAATATTATCCAACGAATTAAGACCTGAAGCTTTTCCTTGTTCCATAAGAATCATTCATACGCTACTTTTTCATCATCAAATAGAAAGAGACATTCCCGAAATAAAGAATGCTATCCTATTACAATTAAATTGGCTTCAAACCAATCTGGAAAAACACATTCAAGCCAATCATTTGCTTATCAACAAAATTGCTTTGAGCTTTGGTGAAATATTTTTTGGATCTGAAATAAATATAAAATCTCATGAAGAACTTATAAAAGAAATTAAAAAACAAATCACTTCGGACGGAATGCACTACGAAAGAAGCCCAATGTATCATATGGAGGTGATGAAGTTATTACTATCCCTGTATGGTGTATGTCAGGAACAAAATTCATCACTTAAATTAAATTTGCATTCCACCCTTCAAAAAATGGCATCCTGGCTTTTTACTTTTAAAAATGATTTTAATTATGTACCTCCTTTCCAGGATAGTACCCTTAGCTCTATAGGCTTAGCCAGCGATTTATTAAATATTTGCGATCGACTAATGATTCCATATAATATTGTCCAATTAGACCAATGCGGTTACCGGATATTAAAAACCGACGTTCATACAGTCTGGATCAATGGTGGTTCCATTCAGCCTGATTACCAACCTGGCCATGCCCATTCAGACATGGTGCACTTCGCATGGGCATTCCAAAACCAACCGATTATTGTAGATACGGGCATTTCAACCTATGAATCCTCACAAAAAAGATTATTTGAAAAATCTACTTCCGCACACAATACGGTGAACTTAGGCAATATAAATCAATCCGATATTTGGTCTTCTTTTAGAGTTGGAAAAAGAGCACGCATTCAAATTCTAAAAGATCAAGCCAAACATTTTGGAGCCGAAGTGACATTTGCTTCACCAGACTCCTTTAAACATACACGACATTTTATTTTAACGGAACATGTATTGACGATTGAAGATAAAACCAATACTCTAGAGATTAGTACAGCACATTTTCATTTTGACCATACCATTAAAGACCAAATAGAAATCATAAATCAAAATTCCATAAAAATTAAAAATTTCTTAATACAATGGAATGGTGCTGTTAAAATCACAAAACACACCTACGATCAAGCACTTGATTTTAATACTACAACCCCCTCTGTGAAAATTGAAATTGAATTTAAAGAACATCTCATCACACAGATCCATTTAAATGCCTAGACGAATTTTATATCTAAGCTACTATTTTGAACCGGATTTGGGAGCTGGCTCTTTTAGAAATAGCTCTTTGGTACAAAAACTTCAAAATCAAATTCAAAATGATGAAGAAATTTATGTGATCGCATCTACTCCCAATCGTTATCATAAAACTGAAATTCTAGCTCCCCTGTATGAAGAAAGAGGAAATATTAAAATTTATAGAATAAACGTTCCCCAACATAGCAATGGATTTATTAGACAAGTGATTTCTTTTATGTATTATACAGTTGGAATTTATAAAATTGTAAAAAATCAAAAATTCGATCTTGTTTTTGCTTCAACCTCCAAATTGATGACGGCATATATAGCCTATAGAATTGCAAAGCCAAATAAAATTCCACTTTTTCTGGATGTTCGAGATTTGTTTGCCGAAAATCTAATGGAACTAATTAAAATTCAACCCTTGGCTAAACCATTGTCCTACTTTGTAAAATACTTTTTTGAAAAACCAAGTTTCCGATATGCTGCTCACATCAATGTAAATTCAGAAGGATTTATACCTTCTCTAAATTACTTAAACAAAACAAGCATCAGTTTTTATCCAAATGGCATTGATGATTTTTTTAAGGGACAATCTCAAAACCCAGATCTACCAAATTTTCCTAAAGTGATTTGCTATGCAGGGAATATTGGCGAGGCCCAAGGTCTTGATTTAATTGTACCGGAATTGGCATTAAATTTAGGAGATTCTTTTCAATTTAAAATTATTGGGGATGGTTCGGCCATTCATAAATTAAAAATAAAATAGAAGAACTAAATATTCAAAATGTACAAGTATTAGAACCCGTCGCAAGAATAAAATTACTTGAACACTATTCTAATTGCCATTATCTATTCATCCATCTAAACGATTATAAAGCCTTAAACAAAGTTCTACCTTCAAAGCTTTTTGAATATGCCTGCTTTAATGTGCCGATAATAGCTGGTGTCAGTGGATATGCCAAAGAGTTTATGGAAAATCATGTCAAAGAAAATATTTACTTCTTTTTACCTTGCAATCTATCTGAAGCATTGGAGTGCTTTAAATATGAATATAAATCGAATATAGAACGGGAAGATTTTATCAATAAATTTGACAGAAATAATATTTCAGAACAATTGGCGACCCTCATTTTAAATATCTTCCGAAAAATATAAGATGAAGATACTGGTGGCATCAAATTCTGCATGGAACCTTTATAATTTTAGGCTTCCAATGCTAAAAATGATAGCAGAACAAGGACATTCCTTGATTCTCTTAAGTCCAAAAGATGAATTCATTGAAAAACTAATGAAAGAATTAGAATGTACGCATTTGCATTTGAATTCTTTAAATCCCAGAAGCATACATCCAATCGCCGATCTAAATTTGTTCTTCGAATTACAAAAAGCATATAAAAAAATAAAACCCGATCTAATCTTTCACTTTACCATTAAACTAAATATCTACGGAGGTTTTGCTGCTAAGTTTAATAATATAAAATACATCTCAAATATTACAGGCTTGGGTTCTTCATTTACAAATCATTCCATTTTGAGATGGTGGACCATGAAAATGTACCGATGGGCACTCAACAAATCAATATGTACTTTTTTTCACAATCAAGAAGATTTAACATTATTTACAAAAGCCAGTATTTGTGAGAAAACATTCTTAATTCCCGGATCCGGAATTGATGTTCAATACTATAAAGCCCAAAAAAGAAATTCACTTTCCGTAAAAAAATTCTTATTTGCTGGAAGAATCCTACCTGAAAAAGGAATTTTTGAATTTTGTAAAGCCGCTGAAAAAATAAAGCAGCTTTATCCTGATGTTGTTTTTGATGTGGTAGGCGATCTCTCCATTTTGAAACAAAACCAATCTCTTGAATTACAATTTAATGATTTCGTAATACGGAACATCATTCAATTCCATGGTGCACAATCCAGTATTAAACATTTCTATCAAAATGCAGACGTCTTTGTGTTACCAAGTTATCGCGAAGGAAAGTCCAAAGCCATTCTAGAGGCCATGGCCATGGAACTCCCCATCATTACCACCAATGTTCCTGGTTGCAATGACATTTCCAATGACCTATTTCTTGTATTATCCAAAAACGTAGAGGAACTTTATCAGATGATGTGCAAATTGATTGAAATGCCCATTGACGAACTTCAAAAAATAGGAGCTAAAAATAGACAAACCACTATTCAGGAATTTTCAACTGATAAAATTGTAAATTTGTATCAACAATTAATAGCAAAAATCAAAGATGATCAGCTCTGAAATTGATAGATACAAGAAAAATAGAGTCTATTATTTGAATAGACTTAAACAACTTATAAAGCATATTGATTTTATAGACAAATCAGTTTTAGATCTTGGATGTGGTGAAAGCTTATTATGCACTCTTGATGAATTCTCTAAAATAAAATCCTATCAAGGTGTAGATTATCTGGCTTATTCCAATACTCCAAAATATATCAAATCAGATGTGATTGATTATTTAAAAAATGACACAAATTCATTTGATCTTATTCTATGTCTTGGAGTTCTGGATCACATGCAGCCCAATCAAGTCCAAAATCTAATTTCACAATTTACATTAAGACCTGAATCTACCATCATAATCAGCATTCGAAATCCACAACATCCATTTTTTAAATTATTATTTACAAATAGAAATTATGCAATGCTAGAAAATCTTAAAAATCCAGACCAAACCTTGTTTTTACTTAAACTTCCCTTTCTACAAAAATCCTTCGAAATCAATTTTTGGCCAGAGCTATTCAGTACAGAAGTGATCATGGTGTTTAAGGCTTTAAAATAGATCAACCAATTGCTTTTTTTTATGTTAATATGTTTAGCTTTTTTAAATCAAATCTTAACTTTGCAAAAAATATTCTATTCATGGAACAAGTGTTAAATCATCTTAAATATCGTGTAAAAGATATCCAATTGGCCGAATGGGGTCGCAAGGAAATCGAACTTGCAGAAGCCGAAATGCCAGGATTAATGTCCTTAAGAGAAGAATATGGACAGGAAAAACCATTAGCAGGAGCAAGAATCGCAGGTTGTCTGCACATGACCATTCAAACTGCTGTTCTTATTGAAACGCTCATGGAACTTGGCGCTGAAGTGAGTTGGTCTTCTTGTAATATATTCTCTACTCAGGATCACGCTGCTGCTGCTATTGCTGCAAAAGGAATTCCAGTATTTGCCTGGAAAGGTATGAACAATGAAGAATTTGATTGGTGCATCGAACAAACCCTTTTTGCCTTTAAAGACGGCAAACCTTTAAATATGATTTTGGACGATGGCGGTGACCTCACCAACTTGGTTTTGGATAATTATCCGGAATTGGTGTCTGCAATAAAAGGAATTTCAGAAGAAACGACCACCGGAGTTTTGCGTCTGAATGACAGAGCAAAAAATGGAACACTTCCAATGCCTGCTATCAACATCAATGATTCTGTTACCAAGTCTAAATTTGACAATAAATATGGTTGTAAAGAATCTTGTGTGGATGCAATCCGTAGGGCAACAGATTTGATGATGGCTGGAAAAGTGGCCGTCGTTGCTGGATATGGCGATGTAGGCAAAGGTTCTGCTGCTTCACTCAAAGGTGCAGGATGTAGAGTAATCGTTTGTGAAATTGATCCAATCTGTGCTTTACAAGCTGCCATGGATGGATTTCAGGTTTTAAAAATGGACAATGCCATAAAATTGGCAAACATAGTAGTGACTGCTACTGGTAACAGAGACATCATCACGGGTCGTCATTTTAAAATGATGAAAGATAAAACAGTAGTTTGCAACATTGGCCATTTTGACAATGAAATTGATGTATCATGGTTAAATCAAAATTATGGTCACAGCAAAATTGAAATCAAACCTCAAGTGGATAAATATACGATAGAAGGTAAAGACATCATTCTTTTAGCAGAAGGGAGATTGGTCAATCTGGGTTGTGCCACCGGGCATCCATCTTTTGTCATGTCTAATTCATTTACAAATCAGGTGATCGCACAGATGGAACTATGGCATCATCATGAGAATTATGAAAATCAAGTTTATACTTTACCAAAACATTTGGACGAAAAAGTGGCCAGATTGCACCTTGAAAAAATTGGTGTAGAATTGGAAGTTTTGGAAGATCATCAAGCAGAATATATTGGAGTTCCAAAAGATGGTCCTTATAAGTCTGAATTTTACAGATACTAAAATTATCCGTGATATACTTCACATTGCATCCGCAACGGAATCGTCTGTTGCGGATTTTTTTTGTAAATCGGATCCTACTTATGGTGGGTGGATCATTGATCTTATTGCTGAATCCACTGTATTCACAAAAAAGTTTTTTCAAACCTTCTGATACATTAAATCATCAGAGACTTCTCATTTCATCTGGATTCTCAGCCATTTGTTATTCTAGTTTTTCAATTGGATTATACCACGCCTGGTACAAAGAATACAACACCGGAAAATTCAAATTATTCAATGATGCCGGCGAATGGAGAAATATGGATAAATTGGGACATCTCTACAATGGCTTTTTTCAAAGTGACTTAATTTATCAAGGTGCCCGATGGACCGGAATGTCTAAACAAACTTCTATATGGACAGCCATGGGCGTATCAATGCTTTTCCTAAGTACCATTGAAGTTTACGATGGTCATAGCCGGGGGTGGGGATTTTCATGGCCGGATATGGCTGCCAATGTTCTTGGAGTCGGATTGTTTGGAGTGCAACAAAGCATTTTTAATCAACAAAAATTATATTTAAAATTTTCTGCCTTTCCAGAGCATTATCCAATGGATCAAACAATATTAGAACGGCGTCAAAGTTTATATGGGTCCAATCCACTCCAAAGAGTTTTGAAAGATTACAATCAACAGATCTATTGGATGTCCTTTCATCCGGGAAAAAAAATATGCCCTCTGCCATGGTTAAATCTAGCGATAGGATATGGAGCCAATGGAATGTTGGGCGGATTTGAAAACAAATGGTTGGATAAAAATGGAAATACCGTCCAATTGGATCCAAAACAATATCTACGATATTCACAATATTATCTTTCTCTGGATCTTGATCTTAGAAAGATTCCTGTTAAAAATCCATGGCTTAAAAATAGCCTTCGCATACTTCAAATATTTAAGGTGCCCGCACCGACCATTGAAGTAAATTCACTGGGAAAGCTTAAAGCACATTGGTTTAGGTAAAAAATTATAACTTCCTAAATTATTCTTAATTTTCAATTAAAACTACCACCGAATCAGCTATGGTATTAATTTTGCCTGGTTTTATCTTGGATCTTGACAAATTATTTCTACTAGCTAATTTTTAATTTAAAAGAACCACTGTTCATCACAAATTTATAAACATGAAATTGATTTCTATTTTCTCATTCCTTTTTGTACTTACATTTAATCTCAAAAGTTTTTCCCAGCAAGACAGCTGTCATTTAAAATTTGAAGTTAAAGGAGAAACTGCAGGCAAAGTAAAATTAATTGGAGTGTTTGCTGATCAAAATTATATTGCCGATTCCACCATGATCGATGCGGATGGAAAATTTGAATTTAAAAGAAAATCTCCCATGAAACCTGGATACTTTTATGTGATACTTCCAGATTATACCAACTTTCATGTGATGATTGACAAAGAGCAGCATTTTAGTATGAGAACAACTAAATCTGATTTGATCAATAATATGAAAGTGGAAGGTTCATTGGACAATCTTCTACTCTATGAAGCTCTCCGTTTACAAATGATACATGATAAAAAAATAGATTCAGTTAACCAATTTAAAAAACTCCATGAAGCTGAACCTACTACACAAAAATATGTGGAAGATGCTTTCCAAAAAATCAATGACGAAAGAAAAGCACAGGTTAAATCATTTGTTGAAAAGTATCCACAGGCATTTTTTACCAAGTTTAAATCAGCAGGACAAAATCCTGATCTCGTAGAAGTCTTGGATGAAAAGGGACAAGTGGATCGTGCAGCTCAACTACAATATTTTAAAGCGCAGTTTTGGGACAATGTGGATATGTCCGATTCCAGATTGATTTATACACCGGTGATTGTCAACAAACTCAACAAATACATTGTGGATTTTACAGTTCAGCATCCTGATTCAATCATTAAATATGCGGATAAAATTATACAAAAATCATTGGCCAACCGTGAAATGTTCCAATTTGTTAGCAATTGGATTGCTCTAAAATATCAACCCACCAAAACTAAGGTGATGGATGGAGAAGCAGTGTATGTGCACATCATCAACAAATATTTTACCAAGGAGAATGCGTATTGGCTGGATACTGCAGAACTTGGAAAATTGAGAAAGAAAGCTTGGGAAATGGAATCCAGCTTACTAAATAAAAAAGGACCGGATGTAATTTCCGTTGACCCTAACGGACAAACCAAATCCATTTATGAAATCAAAAAACCTTATGTGATTGTATTCATGTTTGATCCCAAGTGTGACCACTGCAGAGAAGAAACACCCAAACTCAGAAAATTCTATCAGGAGTGGAAAGACAAAGTAGAAGTTTTTGCCATAGCCATGCAGACCAACGACAAAGAATGGAAAGAATTTTTAGATAAATACCAGATACGTGATTGGACCAATGTCTATGATCCTACCAACAGATCGATCTATGCAAAATATTGGGTGGACATTACACCTGAAATGTACGTACTCGATAAAAATAGAAAAATAATAGGAAAAAACCTAAAGACTGATCAACTCAGCATCATACTCAATAAGGATTTGGGAATTCAAGAGTAGAATTCAATGAGTCAATTTGAAAATTAGAAAATTAGTAAATTAGAAAATCGTAGGTACACTGTTAGCGTACTAAACTCTGCGAGAGGACGCTAAATGCGTTAATAGGTAATGGGAATGTGATTTCTAACATTTATCACAGTATTAAAAGAGCCTTTCTAAACTAACGGCTTAAGAATACAATTAGAAAATTAGAAAATTAGAAAATTAGAAAATTAGAAAATTAGAAAATTGAAGAGTGGATGTTTGACAATTTATCTCTCATTTGTAAAGAGCCTTTCTAAACTAACGGCCTAAGAATTCAATTTGAAAATTTGAAAATTAGTTAATTTGAAAATGGAGCGACGCCTAAGAGTCATAAAATCCGCGACATGACGCCAAAGGCGTTATTGAAGAATGAATGTTTGACAATTTATCTCCGACTTGTACAAGAGCCTTTCTAAACTAACGGCCCCAGATAGGCAGATTTTGGTTACGTAAATTTTTAAATGAGAGGGTATTTCAACTTAGAAAAAGGATCAGAAAGAGAAAAGGCCGTATTTTTTGTCGCTACAGAGAATATTTATTTAGTTAGAATGACGAATGTTTTATTGGAAAGCCTATATATTGTAGCGACAAAATCCGACGGACCAAAATCTGCCCAACAGCGTTGGCTTCAAGAATAGAAGATAAAAAGGGATAGCCATCAAAAGAAGCGCCGTCTTTTAGAAAGGCTGCGTTTTTGCTACTCCGCTTTCGCTTTTGATAAATAATTTGGTTCTGGCACCAAAGAAAATTAATTTTAGCCGAGCTGATTAACAGCTCGGTTCAGTCACTAACTCGCTTAGTTCAGCGAGTTTGCTGCGCACCGTTTCTTCATGCGACAAAAAGTAGGACAAAAGAAAGAAAATAAATTTCCGGATTAAAAATAATTGTGTTGATTTACAATTCAGCAAGTTATAAATCCAACAATCTAATATTTTTTTATAAACAGTGTATTATAAGTTGATATCTCCCCTTCTGATTAAGTAAAATAAAATTCTTAATTATGGAAGTTAAAACGCTTAAATAAAATAATTAGAAATAAATCAGATGAAAATTAAAGGAGAAATTAATTTTCTAAAATCGCAACCTCATCATACATTTTGTAATGCTTGGAAATCATACTTTTCAAAGCTTTCCTGGCAAAAAAGATACGACTCTTCACAGTACCCAAAGGCAATTTTAATTCATCCGCAATCTCCTGATACTTATATCCATGAAAATATCGTAAAAATGGAATTTTCAAAGAATCATCAAGACTATCCACCATTCCATTTAACTCATCCATCATAATGTCAGATTCTGCACTATTGAGAATGGAATTATTGATCGAATTTAAATAATACTGGTTTTCACTATTATCACTTACAATTCCACCTTTCACCTTACGGCGGTAATTGTTGATAAAGATATTTTTCATGATGGTAATCAACCAAGCCTTAAAGTTGGTCCCCGGCTGAAACTTGTCCCGATTGGACAATGCTCTAAATGCGGTCTCTTGATAGAGATCCTTGGCATCCTCCATATCTCTGGTTAAACTAAAAGCAAAATTATGCAGAGTTTGGGACTGCTGGTCTAACGAGGTGTAAAATTCAATCGTGGACATATCTAATATTTTTTCCAAAGGTACTACTTGTTTAATTTTTAGCAAAAGAAACTTAAACAAAAATAAGTTAAAAAATCATTAAAATCGAAACCAAAATCCTATGTTGTTGATATTCAATTTCTTCTGATCTTACAACGCAAATATACGAAAGATTCTTTTGTTGCGGTGAGTTAAATATTTCTCAAATTTGATCCCACCAAATCACTTTATTTCTGGGCCCTTTGATAGGTATAAAACGCTACTCCAGAGAAAAGTATATTGGGTATCCACACCGATATCAATGGACTAAATATATCACTATTTGCTATTGTAATAGAAAGCTTGGATAAAAATATAAATACAACCCCCATAATTACTCCTAAAGCAAGATGTAAACCCAATCCTCCTCGTACTTTACGACTGGCGATACAAGCTCCTATTAAACTCAAAATCAAAGAGGTAAATGGATCGGCTGTTCTTCTATGCTTTTCAACCTCGTATGCTCTAGTTATCCCAGATCCTTTTAACAATTCTCGATCAATAAATCGACTTAAATCCGGAGTGGCCATCATGTCTTTAAGATTCTTTGTAATTACAAAGTCTGAAACCAGCAGATTTAATGATGTATCAAGTTCTTTTCCGGCAAAAATTTCAAATTTCTCCACCGTATCCAACATCGTTCTTATTTCATAATCTCTGATGGTCCAAATATCCGGTTCTGCTTTCCATTTGATGGTTTTTGCGGTCAAAATCTTTGTAATTTTGGAACTATCATACTTACGCAACTGAAACTGCTGCCCGGAAGAGTCGTTTACACTAAAACTCACTACAAAAGCTTCTACACCTGGTTCCACAAATAAATGGACATTCCGGTCTTTGGTGTACACATTGCTCTGCTTGATATATTTGTTTTCAAATTCCCTGAGAATCCTATTTCCTCTTGGCACCAATAAGTGATTTGCGCCTAAGTGAATCAAGGTGATGGTGAGGGAAGCAATCATAAAAGGCCTTAGAAATCTTTTAAAAGACATGCCGGATCCAAACATGGGTATAATCTCCGTCTGATCCGCCATTCTTGAGGTAAAAAAAATCACGGTAACTAGACTGTAAAGAGGGAATAGTAAGGAATTGATCCAGGGTATAAAATTAAAATAATACTGATTGGCGACTTCCCAAAATCCAAGGTCTTTACTTAAAAATTTTTCTATTCTTTCAGATACATCAAATACAACCGCTACGACTGTAAGCAATAACATGGTAAAAAAAAATGTTGTAAAATACTTACCGATAATGTATCGATCAATGATTGACAATTTAAAATTCCGTCCAAGCATTACAATCGCGAATTGATGATTGAAAGAGTTTTGTTTTTCCAACTTGCATATTGATCCAAAAGAATTTGTTCTCTGGCTGTTTGCATCAACTGAATATAAAAACTAAGATTATGAATACTTGCAATCTGCGCCCCCAAAATTTCTGAGGACATAAATAAATGTCTCAAATATGCTTTGGTATGATTTCTACTGGTTTCAGCATTTGAATTTGGATCAATGGGATTAAAATCATTCTTCCACTTTTGATTTCTGATATGAATGATTCCTTCAGAAGTGTATAAAATTCCATGACGGGCATTGCGGGTTGGTAAAACACAATCAAACATATCAATTCCCAAAGAAATGCATTCTAGCAAATTTGCTGGTGTACCAACACCCATCAAATATCTCCCTCTGTCATCAGGCATAACCGAAGTGGCAATCTCTGTCATTCTGTACAATTCATCTTCAGGTTCTCCGACAGACAAGCCACCAATGGCATACAATGGACTTTCAAAACCTGCATTAAATTCACAAGAACTTTTTCGCAGGTCATCATACAATGAACCTTGTGATATGGGCACAAAGATTTGATCTTTGCCATACAATGGCTCTGTTTCCTTGTATTTTTGATATCCTTTTATCAACCAATCATTGGTCAATTTTAGAGATTTTTGGGCATAAGATCTTTCACATGGATAAGGCGTGCATTCATCCAAAGCCATCATCACATCAGAACCTAAAATTCTTTGGATTTCTACAACCGACTCCGGTGTAAAAGTATGGCTACTCCCATCAATATGTGATTGGAATTTTACTCCATCCTGACTTAATTTTCTGCGACTGCTTAAAGAATAAACTTGATAACCGCCACTATCCGTTAAGATGGGACGATGCCAATTCATAAAAGAGTGTAAACCACCAGCTTCCCGGATGATATCAAGTCCGGGTCTTAAATATAAATGATAGGTATTACCTAGAATGATTTGGGCACGAATGACCTCTTCGAGTTCTCTTTGGTGAACCGCTTTAACAGTAGCGGAAGTTCCTACAGGCATAAATATCGGGGTCAATATTTCACCTCTGTCTGTTTTCAAAATACCTGCTCTGGCTTTTGAAGATTTATCCTGATGTAATTTGATAAATTGCTTCATTTACCTTTAGATTGTAATCTTAAAAATATACCAAGCATCAATGAAAAAACCATCAAAGAAGAACCTCCCTTACTAATAAAAGGAAGAGGTATCCCTATTATAGGAACCAATCCCATGGTCATTCCTATATTTATGATCACATGAAATCCAATAAATCCAGCCAAAGCAATTCCAAAACAAGAACCAAATTTATAATCCAAATGAATGCTGTGATAAAATATTCGCCATATTAAAACCAAAAACAAAATCAAAACGGCAACACTACCCACAAAACCATGTTCCTCTCCTATGGTGCTAAAAATAAAATCGGTAGATTGTTCGGGCACATATTTTAATTTAGTCATGTTTCCTTTAAGAAATCCTTTTCCAAGTGCACCTCCCGATCCAATGGCTACTTTTGATTGCAACAAATTATAAAGGGAACCTCGCGGATCACACTCTGATGGTTTTAACCACACTTTAATTCTTTCCTGCTGATGTGGTTTAAGACCATTGTACATCCTCTGACTTCCAAATCCAAAAGCAAACAATCCTATTATAAAAAAAGGAAATAAAATAGCCAATTTTTCTTGCTTACTCCTCCATAATAAAACCAATGCAATCGTCAAAATTCCTAACATGAAATAAATTCCTTCAAGGAATCCAATTTGATAAAAAATATAAAGCCCTATCCCCATTAAAATTAAGGCAATAAAATATTGATATTTAAATAACTTCATATAATACCAACTTACCGCAAATCCCAAAATCAATAAGTAAAAATAAATATATTCCAATGGAAATAAAACTGTACCAATAAAAATAGCAAACAATAAAAAAGCGATAATTATATAAACCACATTTAATCCTTCCAAAAATAAAAGTAAAAACAAGGCCAAAAAAGTAATGACAGAACCGGCATCAGGCTGAAGCAAAATTAAAAAACAAGGAGTTGCAATGATCAATATAGCATACCATTGGTACTTTAATTCTGTAAGCTTGACTTTGTAAAAACTTAAATAACTTGCCAAAGCCAAAGAAGTCGAAAATTTAGCAAGCTCCGAAGGTTGAAACGAAAGTCCACCTAAATTAATCCATGCTCGCGCACCTTTAATTTCTGCCCCTATAACTAATACAAGAATTAATAAAAAAAGACTAATGCCGTATATTAAATAGGCAAAAGTATGCCAAAATTTACTATCCACCGAAAGCCCAATCACAAAGAGCAATAAGGCTCCAACCAAATAAACGGTCTGCTTTACAATTGGAACCTGGATGTCCAAAAAATCAAATTGATCGTTGTATGAATTTGTAGCTGAGTAAAGAGCTATCCAGCCAATGACCAATAGACTAAGATATACCCCCGGTATAAGCCAATCTGTTGCAAATCTATTGCTTCTAAGCATACTTCCATAAGCAATCCATCATTACATCAACTCTGCGGCAAATGAGATTATTGCAATTCGGCATATTCTATTTTATGGTCAATGCTGATGAAAGCGTTTTGAAACTTCTTCTTAACTTGATCCAATGCAGCAAGCGCCTCATTTCGATTTAGAAAAGCACCTGCGGTCAATTGGTAATATGGCTCCTTGTATTCCCATTTAAATTTATAGTTGAAATTCCTTTGAAAGAGTGTCTTGGTTTCTTCCATTTGTCTTCTATCAGATGTGGAAATAACGGTAATTCTCCAACCTGACACATGGGTAATGCTTTTATTAATTCTTACATATTGATTGACCAAATTTGCTATTTCCTGATCGGATTCTATCTTCACAGAGTACTGGCCTTGCATTAACGTAATAGCAAAACAAAAATAAATCAAGCTAAAAAACAAAAAATCCTTCATCACTTACTATTTATCAATTTCAAAAACAATTTTAATAATATAATTAAGCATTTAGGCTACACCTTCTCCATGACAATTTTTATATTTTTTACCGCTACCACAAGGACAAGCATCATTTCTTCCAATTTTCGGACTAGAATTTCTAACTGTTTGTATTTGCGGTGCTCTTTCGCGTCCTGCTTGTTCCGCAGCCCTGCGCATCCTCTCTTCTTCTGCAGATCGATTGGTTTGAGTTCGGCTTAAATCTGTTTTTTGTGGTTTTGCTTCTCTCACTTCCTGATTGGTATTAACTGCCAACCTGCCTTTCGATAAATAGGAAGTGATTTCTTTATTCATTTTATGAACCAATGTTTCAAAAAGCTTATAAGCCTCCATTTTATAGATGACCAATGGATCCTTTTGTTCGAAGGAAGCAGCTTGTACTGATTCTTTTAACTCGTCCATATTCCGTAAATGTTCCTTCCATTGTGTGTCAAGGATAGTTAAAGCAATGGAACGCTCAATATCCCGCATGATGGTGTAACCTTTTGTTTTTACTGCTCTCTCCAAATCAGCAGCAATGGGTAATGGTTCTCGGGTTTCTTCAACAAACGGTATCATGATTCTTTGGTATCGATGACCCTCCGTTTTATGGACTTCCGTGATATAAGGCAACAGGACTTCTTTTAGTTGACTTTCTTTATGATTGTAAAAATCGTAAAACTGCTTTCTAAATTCTTCTTGCAATTCAAAAAGATTAGTATCTGTAAAAACAGCTTCATCAATATCTGGTGAAAATCCCAAAGTAGCAATAGATTCATTGATAAATGCGACCGGATCATTGATGGATTTATTATAACTCACAATTTGATCGAGTGTAGAATTAAACATGTAACTTAAATCCACTGCCAATCGATCTCCATGCAATGCATGATCTCTTTTTTTGTAAATGGCCTCTCGTTGGATGTTCATTACATCATCATATTCAAGAAGACGCTTTCTCATTCCAAAATTGTTCTCCTCTACTTTTTTCTGTGCTCTTTCGATGGATTTTGTGACCATGCTGTGTTGCATGACTTCGCCTTCCTTGTGACCCAATTTATCCATGATCGAAGTAATTCGATCTGAATTAAAAAGGCGCATCAAATTGTCTTCAAACGAAACAAAAAATTGAGAGGATCCCGGGTCCCCTTGTCTACCCGCTCTACCTCTGAGCTGACGGTCTACTCTTCGAGATTCATGTCTTTCAGTTCCTATAATTGCCAATCCACCCGCTTTCTTAACTTCATCATTAATTTTTATATCCGTACCACGACCTGCCATGTTGGTGGCAATCGTAACCTTGCTTTTATTACCGGCTTCTGCTACTATTTCTGCCTCTCTTTGATGTTGTTTTGCGTTCAACACATTGTGTGCAATTCCTCTTAGTTGAAGCATTCTTGATAATTTCTCAGAGATATCTACAGAAGTAGTACCCACGAGTACCGGACGTCCGACAGAAGTGCACACTTCAATTTCATCAATGACCGCATTAAATTTTTCTCTGGCCGTTTTATAGACCAAATCTTCACGGTCATCACGGACCACTGGTCTATTGGTTGGTATGACGACCACATCCAATTTATAAATTTGCCAGAACTCACCCGCTTCGGTTTCTGCAGTTCCAGTCATTCCCGCCAACTTGTGGTACATCCTAAAATAATTTTGGAGTGTAACTGTGGCATAAGTTTGGGTTAACTCTCCCACTTTAACATTTTCCTTGGCTTCGATGGCCTGATGCAAGCCATCCGAATATCTCCTTCCTTCCAAAATCCTACCGGTTCCTTCATCCACGATTTTTACTTCACCATCCATCACCACATATTCCTCATCTTTTTCAAAAATGGTATATGCTTTTAAAAGTTGACTTACGCAGTGCAACCTCTGTGATTTGATGCTAAAATCATCCAAAATTTTAGCTTTTCTTTCTGTCTTTTCTTCTTTGGTCAATCCTTCTGCCAAATCAATTCTATGCAATGATTCAGACAAATCCGGTATTAAAAAAAAGTTAGGATCTGATTCACCTGCTGCTAAAAAATCTTCTCCCCTGGGAGTAAATTCTACCTGTCTGTTTTTTTCATCGATCGTAAAAAGTAGCGGTTCATCGGCTAACTTCATATTGCGGGATTGCTCCTGCATATAATAGTTTTCTGTTTTCTGAAGGATATTTCGAATGCCATCTTCACTCAAAAATTTAATCAATGGACGAGATTTTGGCAAAGAGCGATAAGCTCTAAATAAGGCCAATCCTCCTTCGCCCTCGTTATAACCAACATTGCCTTCTTTAATTAAACGTCTGGCATCATTTAAATAAAGACTGCTTATTCTTCGCTGCTCACTGTGCAACCTTTCAACTTTAGGTTTTAGTTTATTGTATTCTTCACTTTCTTGATCTAAATCTACCGGACCCGAAATAATCAATGGCGTTCTGGCATCATCGATCAAAACACTATCGACCTCATCTACCATGGCGTAGTGATGTTTAATCTGGACTTTCTCGTCTACAGATCTTACCATATTATCTCTTAGGTAATCAAAGCCAAACTCATTGTTGGTGCCATAAGTGATATCACATTCATATGCTTTTCTTCTTTGACTGGAGTGAGGTTTATATTTGTCAATGCAATCTACAGAAAGATGTAAAAATTCAAAAAGAGGTCCCACCCATTCTGAATCTCGTCTGGCCAAATAATCATTGACAGTAACTATATGTACCCCATTGCCGGTTAGGCCATTCAAATAGGCAGGCAGTGTCGCCACCAAGGTTTTTCCTTCACCTGTACCCATTTCGGCAATTTTACCTTCGTGTAAGGCCATACCTCCGATCAACTGTACATCATAATGAACCATGTTCCAACTGATGTCCCCACCCGCGGCGGTCCATTTGTTACGATAAATAGCCTTGTCTCCATCTAAATCCACAAATGATCTCGAAACTGAAAGTGATCTGTCACGATCTGTAGCGTTGACCACTATTTTCTCATTTTCAGAAATTCTCTTGGATGCCTCTTTCACCACTGCAAATGCTTCAGGTAAAATTTCTTTTAATATTTCTTCTTGCAAACTATCCCTTTCTTTGACCTTCATGTCGATTTCGACATAAATTGCTTCTTTGGAATGGATGTCAGGTTCTTCGTCTGCTTTTAACTTTAAAGAATCAATTTCCGAGTCTATGCCTTTGAGATAATCTTTAATTCTGCTTTTAAATTCAAAGGTTTTATTGCGAAGCTCGTCGTGTGACAATTGAGAATATTCATCTAAAAATGAATGGATGCGGGGTAATAACTGACTATAGTTTTTTACATCCTTTTCCTGCTTGGTTCCGAAAACTGATTTGAGAAAATTAAACATTGGATTATAACAAATTGATGGGCAAAATTAATGTAATATCGGGGTTTGGTAGCTTTTATTCACTCACAAACCATACCATATGAACATTTCATGACATTATGACAGAGGGAAAGAAGTTTTACAATTGATATCATCATTAACTCTCAAATGGTTAAAGTATGTAAACAATGCTTTTATTATAAATATTGGGTGTTTTATCAACTGATTTTTAATTTAAAAAGTTAATAAATACCTAATCCAAGGATTTTCGATAATTCAAAGATTCAAAATTTTCAAAATTTCTACAATTTCTTACATTTAGAATAGACAAATTCGCCATTTAAACGTTGTAATTAGCTGGATTCCTCTGATTTTTTAAATCTGAATAGGAATTGGGTCATTATATTTGCAGGCTTTATCAAAAAACAAAAGATTATGGTATTTTTCAAAACACAATTCTTTGCCCTCCTTTTTATTTTTACTTTGAGTTCTTTATCCGCTCAGGCGCCAAAATGGAGTAAGTTTTCGCTTAATAACGAAGCCCAACAAACGATTAAAAAAGACCCTTCCTGGTCCCAAATATCAGAATTCCAATCCTTTGAAATAGATTTTAAGGCCTTCAGAGAGTTTGCATTGACTCAAATTCCATTCGAAAACAAAGAAGGGCGAGTGGCTTCTATTGTTTTACCCAATTATGACGGCACACTATTGAATTTTACCTTAATGGAGTCACCGGTCATGGAGTCCGAACTTGCTGCCAAATATCCTCAAATTAAAACCTATAAAGGTTCATCCGGACCTTATTATATGAGAATGATCATTACAGATAGCTGGATGAAAGCATTTATATTGGGTCCGGATGGAGACATCATCATAGAACAGTTTGAAAAATCAAGTCCCAATCATTTTGGAGTGTACCATTCCAACGCCATTAAAGTAAGTCCTGAGAGTATCAGCCAAAAGTGCGGTGTAAATGATAACTATATTAGGCCCAGTCGAAGACCTATTCAATTAATACCGGCTAGTCCTAATGAAAACATGCCGGAATTTGTAGGTACTATTCCAGTAGTGTTACACAAATACCGTATTGCCCTTGCCTGCACAGGAGAATGGGGTGCAGATTCTCAAAGAGGCGGTGGTAACGTTCAATCAGCCTTGGCCAAAATGGCAGAAGTCCTCACCTATGCAAATGCAGTTTACGAAAAAGATTTTGCCATTCACATGGACATGGTGAATAGAAATGATCTGATCGTATTTCTAAATGCCAATACTGACCCGTATGAAAATGCAAGTATTGGACGCAGCTTATTAGGTCAAAATACCGCCGTGATCAATCGAATTATTACACCTGGATTTTATGAATTTGGTCATATTTTTACCCATGATTGCTCAGATGTTGGAGGCGTTGCTTCTCCAGGCTCAGTCTGCAGTGATGGTGGTCGTGCGGCTGGAGTCACCTGTTGGCGTTTTCCAGATTTACCCTATGCAGCACTTAGGATTTTCTGTCATGAGGTAGGACATCAATTTTCTGCCGACCATACCTTTTCAAATTGTAATGGAAACGAAGGTGCTTCTAGGTATGAACCGGGCAGCGGTACAACAATTATGTCGTATAGTGGCTTATGTGGAGCTTTAAATATTGAGACAAGTGGTCTTCCGCATCCAAATTTTTTCCATAGCAATACCATTGAAGAAGTATTGCTATTCAGTCGTGAGTTTTTGACCTGTGGCGTCAAAGAAAATACAGGTCATACCTACCCAACAGCCAAGGTATTAACTCCTACTAACCTAACCATTCCTATCCAAACTCCTTTCGAATTAAAAGGAGAAGGAACAGATATGGAAGATCAAAGCTTAACTTATTCCTGGGAGCAATTTGACATTGGTGATTATGGCAGTCAATTGGGAGAAGTAACTCCCAATGGACCTTTGTTTAGAGTACTTTTTCCGGGCAATAGCCCGAACCGTGTGTTTCCAAGCTGGAATTCAATTTTATCTTTAAAAAATGTAGATGTCAGGGAAGTATTGCCTGCAAATACCAGAGACTTAAATTTTAGATTTGTTGTAAGGGACAATCACCCTGGATCTGGTGGTACCGTGTATGAAAACTTCAAGTTGAAAGCCACGGATCAGGCAGGTCCCTTTAGGGTCACTTTTCCAAATCTGAATAGTCATCGACTTATAAAAAATACTTGTAATAAAATTACCTGGGATGTGGCCAACACCGATCGCTTTCCGATCAATTCTAAAAAAGTGGACATCATCATGTACCGCAATAGGGATTTTGACAATCCAATCATCCTGAAAGAAAATACAGACAATGATGGAAGCGAATTAATTGATGTACCAGATCTAGGTACCAATATTAGAGTAAGGATCGTAGTAAAAGCCAGAGATCATATCTTCTTTGATGCCTCCGATATTGACGTGGTAATCATCGATGGAACAACGCCTTCTGTCATTATGGGTGTCACACCAAATTTAGTTAATTTGTGTTTACCTGATAAATTAAAACTGGATATTAGATCTTGTGCTTTTGCTGGTTTCACAGGTGATCTTCAACTTTTTGTGGAAAATGGCCTTCCGTCAGGTGCTAGTTACCAATTTGAAAAAAATACGATAGGTGCAGACGATGCTTCTAAAATTTTAATAGACTTAAATAATCTTACTGAAAAAACGAGTTTTACAATGACCATTGCTGCAGTGACTCCCGCAGGGGACACACTCAGAGATCAAGTCCAGGTCAATGTGGTGAGCAATGATTTTAGTGATGAAATTTTACTAACTCCAGCTTCAGGAACTGGTGGAGCGACTGAAACTCCTTTATTTAGATGGAATAAAAGTCACAATGCAGATTTTTATCACTTTGAAGTGGCTAGTTCACCAGCTTTTGGCAATACAGTATTGTACAGACAAGAATTTATTTCTGCGGATTCATTAAGATTACCAATTTTATTAAAATCCAACTCCGTTTATTATTGGAGGGTATTTCCTACCAACAGCTGCGGAGATGGCAGAGCTTCTATTACATATGCTTTTCAAACTGCCAATAAATCTTGCGTAGATCAAGCTTATACTGGAAATCCAATCAATTTATTTTCCAGCAGAACCTATAATACCATCATGACCATTCCTTTTGGTGGAGCTTTGGCAGACATGAATGTCAACGACATAGACATTTTTGTGGATGCATCCAATGACCTTAGTATCCGGTTATTGAGTCCAAAAGGTACCAGAGTTGTATTATTCAATAACAATTGTGGCACTACGCTTGACTTTGTTTCCAGCTTTGACGATGATGCTCCCATTCCTTTGACTTGTCCTCCAAACAGGGGTTTTAGAATGAGACCCTTAGAAGCTCTAAGCAAATTGAATGGTGAGGACCTCAAAGGAGATTGGAAATTAGAAATTGTCACAAGAAGTAGTTTGCGCGATGGACAACTTAGAAATTTTACTTTGCAATATTGTGCCGAATTAAGTGTATCTCCTCCAATTTTGATCAATAATGGACCACTGATCATGGACGTGGCTGAACGAAGAGAAATAAAGGACAATTTATTATTGGTGACAGATCCCGATGAAGGGCCTGAAAATTTGACCTATACCTTGGTCAATGTTCCATCCCATGGCTCATTTACCTTAAATGGTGTACAACTAACTTATGGCTCACGTTTAACACAGTCGGATATCAATGAAGGCAAGCTTGTGTATACACATGATGGTTCTGCCAATTATTACGATGGTTTTGGATATACTGTAGAAGATGGTAAAGGTGGTTGGTTAGGCATCGAAACTTTTAGAATCTTAGTAGGCCCTGTAGCGACACAAGATCCTAAAATTGCAGAGTCTTTAAAAGCATTCCCAAATCCTACTTCCGGTCAACTATATGTACAATTGGATGCACCTTTGTCGGGTGATGGTCTTATTCAAATTAAAGATTTGAATGGTAAAGTTGTTTCTCAAAAAAGGATTAAATCGGATAAATTGGTGATGTTCGATTTAGAATTTTTAACCGATGGACTTTATTTGTTGGATTATCAATCTTCCTTGCACAGGGTCAGTAAAAAATTGATACTGGTTAAGTAAAACCACCTTCTGTACAATTGGTACAGATATCAATGGATTTTCTATTTTGGAGAACAGCGTGTCTGAAATTCTGATACGCTTTATTCTTCCATATCGTGCTTAAATTTTCATCTCCTATTTGGCCAAATTGGTATTTGGCATCTTTGTCAAAGCAGCATGGTACCACCCTGCCATCCCAGCTGATGACACAACCTTGCCACATTCGCCAACAATGGTTTTGTAATTTGTTTTTAATGCTCCATTCTCCCTGGTCATTTAACCCATAGCGTGAATACAAAGCCTGTTCGGGAATCAAATTTGATTTTTCTTGATAATCGTAAATTTGGGCTGTTTTAAATTCCAAATGGTCAACACCCCATTTTTCTGCGGCCAATTTTATTTCTCCCAATTCTTGCTCATTGTGTTTAAATACAATGGTCTGGAGTATTAAATAAGGGGAGACTGATTTGCGAATTCTTTTGGCTTCCACCAAATTTTCAATCCCTTGGATGACCTTGTCCACCTGACCTTCGACCCTATACTTTTGATACGTTTCTTGGTTAATTCCGTCTAAGGAAATTATAATTCTATCCAGTCCTGAATCAATAATTTTTTGGCAAGTGGCAGGATCTAAGAAATGGGCATTGGTAGAAACAATGGTATAGATATTCAATTGGTGCGCCATTGAAATCATTTCAAGCAATCTCGGATGGATGAATGGTTCCCCTTGAAAATAAAAAGTAAGACTCATGATATGTTTGTGAGCCTCTTTCAGAAAACGATGGAAGAGTTCCATTTTAAGATTACCGGTGGGTCTAGTAAAAGAGCGCAAGCCGGATGGACATTCTGTGCAATGCAAATTGCAAGCAGTCGTTGGTTCGATGGAAATTGAGATAGGAAGTCCCCAGTGCAATGGCCTTTTCAAACTTTTTGACAGGTAATAGGAGATCAAAATCTTTGACGCGTTATACCATTTAGAAATAGAAGACTTTCGGACAAACCGAAACGAATCATTGATTTTTGATCTTTTCACTGTTGCAAATATCTCTATTCCCTAAAATATATGGCCAAATGAAAGTTTATCTTTGCAGCTAATTTGACAAACATGAAATATTTGATCTGCGGACTGGGAAACATGCATATAGACTATATGGGTACGCGGCACAATATAGGTTTTGAGGTAGCAGATGCCCTTGCACAGAAGCACAGAGGCCAATGGAGTCCGGATACCCATTGTCATAAGACCACGATTAAAATTAAAAATAAAACACTCATTATCATAAAGCCGACCACCTTTATGAATTTAAGTGGGAAAGCAGTCAGATATTGGATGCAAAAGGAAAAAGTGGAGCTAAATCACATCTTAGTTGTGACAGATGATCTGAACATTGACTTTGGCACCATCAGATTAAAGCCAGGCGGATCCGACGGTGGACACAATGGTTTAAAGGACATCCAAACCATGTTAGGATCGGTTCAATATCCAAGATTGAGGATTGGCATTGGAGCCGATTTTTCCAAAGGAAGGCAAGTAAATTATGTCTTAAGCAAATGGACAGATCAAGAATCAAAATGGATACCAGAAATATTAGAAGCTAGCGTCAAAGCCATCGAAACCTTCTCATTAGAAGGGATATCTTCTGGCATGAATAAATACAACAGCTTTAAAATCAGTAATCCATGAGTCAGGAAACCGGAAAATGGATTATTTTTATAGGTCTTCTTTTGGTAGGAGTGGGGATCCTATTCTATTTATTTGGGCCTTACCTTAAATGGATTGGGAGATTGCCCGGAGACTTCAGAATTGAGAGGGAAAATTTTAAATTTTACTTTCCATTGACCACTTTAATACTCTTGTCTCTGGTCGTCAATTTATTGTTGAGAGCATGGAAATATTGGAAAGCTTAAAAATTAAAGCGACACATAATAAATATTAATAATATTTATTACCTTTGTGGTACTGACTATTATCATGTACCAGATCATACTTTGTTTTTTAACCGCATTTGTACTGACGTATATTACGATACCGTCCATCATAAGGATATCTAAGCATAAAAAGCTGATGGATGTACCCGGTGATAGGGCTTCGCATACACGCAGTGTTCCAACCCTAGGAGGCATTGCTATTTTTGGAGGGGTGATTTTTAGTATCATTCTATGGACGCCATTTCAGGTTTTTGGAAATTTACAGTATATCTTATCCGCATTTGTGATCATTTTTTTAATTGGTGCCAAGGACGACATTATGCCTTTGACGCCTTATAAAAAAATGTTGGGTCAATTGATCGCAGTACTTATTCTGGTTTTCAAAGCAAACATCAAGATCACTAGTTTTTATGGCATTTACGGAATCGAAACTTTACCGGAATGGATGAGCATCCTGTTTAGTATTTTTACAATCCTGCTCATCATCAATGCATTTAATCTGATCGATGGAATTAATACCTTGTGTGCAAGCACAGGCATACTCATCAGTGTGACCTTGGGCTATTGGTTTAAAGAAGTGGATCAAATCGTTTTAAGCATCATTGCATTTTCATTGGTAGGATCTTTGTTGGCATTTTTAAAATACAACATCAGCCCTGCCAAAATATTCATGGGAGATACAGGCTCGATGATGGTAGGCACCATTTGTGCCATCCTCGTGATTCGATTTATGGAAATTAATTCTTCCTTGTTGCCGGACAATATGCAAATCCAAGCTGCCCCCGCTTTGGCCATTGCGATTCTATTCATTCCACTGTATGATACCTTACGGGTATTTGTTTTAAGACTTTTAAAAGGCAAATCTCCTTTCAGCCCCGATAAGCAACACGTGCACCATGTTTTACTTTCACTTGGACTTAATCATTTACAAACCACTTCTATTTTAATCATTTTAAATACACTAATGATTGGAATAGTCAGCTTTTTTATTGACTGGGGAAATGTAAACCTCTTGCTTTTAATTGTTGGTATGGGATTAATTTTTTCTGCAGCGATCAACTACATCAATAAGCAGCATTTGAAGCATCCGAGTTATTAATTTCATGTAAACTGAGATACTACCTTATTATGTGCACTTCCTGATTTTGTTAATTTATTGTTATTTTAAAAATAATTAGTAAAATCCCTCATTTATAGAAAAATATACATATATTTGTTGGTAATCTAAGCCTTAATGGCATTAATTTTGCTCAGAGTTATAAGTAAGTTAAATTTTTTTATTTATTGGGTATAACAAAATTTTAATAATTAAATTATGTTATTACATATTAATATTACCTTTGCAACCCTTTTTAAAGATTAGATTCTTATGCTGCGGAAATACGAAATAGACAGAAATGACGATAGCTTCCTTAAGGATGCTCAGCTTATCGACGTTAGCACTTTTGACTTCGATTCTCAGGAGTTCGAAGATGCTGTGGATCGATCTATACGTCTTCAGGAAGAGATTGATAGAATGAAATATTCTTCTACTGATGCGGTGTTAAGTAGCATTGTCTGCACCTTATAGTGCAGGGCGATGTCTAAATTTGTACTTTTCCCATTCAATAAAGAAGATTTTTCTAAAGCATTGTGCTTAAAAAATGAACATACTTTACCTCAAGAAGTATTAGCCAAGAATCAGTTTAAATATTTTTTTGATTACTTATCATCACCAGATCTTGATGCAAAGACAATTATTGTAGAATTTGATTACGTAAGCAAGGATTATTTGATTGATTTTGCGACATACTTTGTGACTTGTTTCGAAAAGTATTCCAAGAATTGTATAAGACTACATTTCTTTAATCAACTTCTTAGCCCAGAAGAATTTGAAAATATCATTATTAAAAAGACCCAAGACCAATCAGAATTCTGGAGTAAATGCTATTTAGGTTATATAGTTGGAAAGCCTTTGCCTATTAGGGTAATTGGCAAAACTGTTTTAAAGCACTATCAAAAAATCGATGAGAATGGTAATGATAGAAACTACTTTGGCGTAAGAGATTATTATATAAATGTTTTTGGAAATAAGGTCAAATTAGAATCTCTTGGTTACATGGAGCAAGACAGTGTTGTTAGTGTATGCGCTACTTCAGCCATATGGATGATGTTACAAAAAGCTTCCATGACTAAATATGCTGTTTCCAAAACACCAAGTCAAATAACGGACGAAGCCGATATAGTTGGTACACATGGTGAAAGAATTTTTCCTAACCAGGGTTTATCGGTAAAACAAATATCTCAATCAATATATAAATCTGGACTTGTAAGTGATATCAGAACGTCAGATAAAAATCATGAACTAAGCCGATCTTTTTTAAAAAAATATGTATATGCATATGCACCGATTGGCATACCACTTATTTTAGTGCTGGAAGTGCCATATGCGGATAAGGGATCCTTTAAATACGGCCATCATGCAGTTACTGTCGTTGGATATAAATTAGGTAATCCGACTTTAAAAGTTACTTACAAGAATACGAACATAAGATTCATTGCAGAAAATGTTACAAAATTATTTACTCATGACGATGCGTGGGGCCCTTATGCAAGTTTCGATTTTGACAAAGGTGTTAATGTAGAGTATAGATTTGAAACAAAATGGTCGCATGCAGTTAGCCCAACAAAACCCACTCACCTTACTAATATAATTATTCCCCTATATCACAAAATTAGGATTACATATGAAGATGTTGAAAAAATCGTTGTTGGTATAAATGAATTAATTAATTTAATTTATAAATTAGAATTAGATTGGGATATAACTTTGCAATATAGTGAGCAATTCAAGACTGATTCTAAAATATATGAGCTCAATTTAGTAAAAAACATCCTTTTTACATCTATGCCTAAGTATATTTGGGTAGCAAAATGCAGTAATAAAAACAAATTACTTTTCGAGATCATATTTGATGCAACGGATGTCGCTATTGGAATGTTTGGTTTTGCAATATATTTCCATAATAATTCAATAAAAGAAACATTAGGAGATTTTATTTCCAAAGACAACGAAAAGTCAGCAAATGTATTCCACCATGCTTGCAAAACACAATTTGCAAATTTTATTCTTGAAGAAGCAAAAAAAGACTATTACTCAATATAATCTATAATGATATCTTTAGACTATTTTTACCTTGCTTTATAAAGATTATTTTGTATCCCCATTCAGACATTTTATAGTTATTAATAAACTTATTAACCGTTTCGGTTTTATTGGTAAGGAAAATTTCTATATTTCTTTGCTGCATTTGAGCTGATTCTACTATCCAAGCAAGAGTAGCGTAATCGGGATTTCCATGTTTGCCATCAGCAGAAATTATATATTGATCAGCTGTTACATTTTCAAAAAACTCTCTGGTTACATTTCGATCGCTTCCATGATGTGGTACTTTGAGTATATCGAAATGCACTTTCCCATATTTTAGAAGCTTTCTCTTTTTTAATCCTTCATAGACATAATCTCCTCTGGCATCACCTGTAAACAATACTCTTTTACCACTTCCTTCTACAATAAACACAAGACTACTTAGATTTGGGACTGATTTATCTGAATATGATGCCAAATTCACTTGATTCCTATTTATGTATTCTTCTTGCTTTTCAAGCCAAGCTTTCCATTCATCATTTAAGGCTTTCAAGTTCTCTTTTGATGGCCCTATTATTGTGAATGAAAGTTTATCAAACAATATCGCATCTTCATTATTTTCTAAACTAAAGAATCCATTATCCGAATGCTCATTGATTTTAATATCCAAAGCATTCGCTAATGCGGTAAGTCTATTACCTTGATTTATGCTATTAAAAGTGAACACTGAATTGACTGAAGACAAACCATGTTGTCCAAAAATTGTGTTAATGCTGTTTAACCTGCTAGAAATACTACCATCTAAATCAATTGTCTCAGAAAATGTATTGTGCCATAAATGGTTTATATTAAATGAAAGGTTGTCTTCATTATCATTTTCCTCTTTTAATAAAGTAAATAAATCTATAATTCCTTTAATATGATCGTCATCTACATGACTTACCATTATTGCTTCTAATGTTCCATTGACCCCAACTATCCTTTTCAATTCCTGATTTAAGAAATTCTCAAATACAGTTTTAGGCCCACCATCTATGAGAATATGCTTTGTATCACTTGTGTCATTGTACTCAATTAACATTGAATCACCACTAAGTGCTTGTATTACATGAATATTAAACATTTGGAAATATTTTTGAAGATTTACAATTTGTTGTAATGACTAAAGAAAAGTCTTGTGGACCACGAATTATATTAGAAGCCACAACTGCAATAAAGTATTTACCTGGATTGGCTTCATTTATTCTTATTATTTCAACATTGTTTAATTTATCAATTTTGCTTCCAATTGGTTTATAAGCACCTTCATTACCAATCCACTTTTGAGTATTGGGATTATTGATGTCTTGAATATCTAAGTCTGTAAATAAACTTAGCTTGTTTTGAATTGAACGTCCAGCAAAATCAGTATATGCCAGTGTGATGCGAATCCAACATAGTTGATCAATTTCCAACATAAACCTTCTTCTGTTTCCAGTGCTAGCCATTACATAATTAGGATCACTTAATCCATCAAAGCAATATAAATTAAAATCATTTTTTACATTTGGAATAGCATTTTCAAAATCAATTAGACCAAAACCTTGGTGATTATTTGGTATATTAGGCTCGCCTCTTACTGCATCATCAGATGTTAATTGGATAGTTGAGTTTATTATTGTTGCTTTAATTAATGAAGCACTCGGATTGCTCAAACCATGAAGGGTATAATATTGCCGAACCAAAGCAGCCATGCCTGTTACTATGGGTGCTGCCATGCTTGTACCACACATTAATGCATAATTGGGATTGCCTGGCAAAATTCCATGAAACTCACTTTTAGGTGCTGCCCCTGACTTTGGTGCTGCAATATCTGTACCAGGAGCAACAACATCTGGTTTAAATCTTATATCATCACATGGTCCTCTACTACTAAATCCAGCCAATGCATTTGGATTGCCAGATACATTCTCATCCCCTATTGGTGCATTTGGAAATGAACTACGCCATGCTCCCTTGTGTGTTAAAGTAGAATACCCTCCCTTTGTTCTGGAGTTTCTACTTGCACCCACAGTTATTCCATTTTTACATGATGCAGGTGAACCAATGGATGAAAGATCTACAAAACCACGATCATCAGAATCAGTATCTTTTCCATCATTACCAGCCGAAAATATTAGCAACATATCCTTATGATTGTAAACAAAATCATCAACTTCTAATGAATTGACAGTGTAGTATGACTCAGTATTTGCTCCCCAACTATTGTTGTGAATTCTTACGCCCTCATTATATGCTTCTAAAAACAAGTCTTGCAAATCAACTGGCAGCTCAATTTTACGATCTTTATTTAATAAGGATTGAAATACAAGTTTTGCTTCAGGTACAACACCTTTGACTATGTCATTTGTATGTTCACTAAGCTTTCCACTACCTATTATTATACCTGACACATGGGTGCCGTGCCCAATCGGATCTGAATAGTCATTTACGCGTCCTCTACAAATTATTTTAAGATTTCTGTCTATCAAATCACCATGTTGATCATCGATACCCGTATCCGCAACACCAATGATTTGTCCTTCTCCTTTAAAATCAAAAATATTAAAATAATTATGCCCGTTTGCATAAATTGAATGTATTATTGCTTTTGCATATGAGTCATGCAAAGTGGGTGGAATATACAAGTAAATATTTTGAACCATTGGGTTACTAGAAATTGCAAGATTTATTGCATCAGAAGGAACTGTTTTGATTCTAATTTTAAACTTTGATGATCCCAAAATTTCAATTCCTATATCCTTAAGCCACTGTTCAATCTCATCTTTATTATTAATATCATGTAAGTATACATCATAAACTTTTGCTTCTACTTCGTGTGTATAAATATTACCAGATGTATCCATTGATTTTTCTATGATAGTATTTTTTTCATAAACATTCTTGTTTTTAAAATGATCATACATTTCATTTTCATCCATTTCTCTGACTCCAGTATCAACCTTATTATATAATTGAATGGACAGGATATCTTTATGTTTGTTCAACAAATCATGCTGATGACTATCTAATTTAACAGTGTATGCATTATTGGATATTTGTGTGTTTATCTCAATACCATTTTTACTTAAATCACTTAATATACTTGATGTTAATGGACCATCAACTTTTATTTTATAATAATTGATTCCTTCTGAATTTTCTTCTTCTAGTTTTATATCTCTTAATAAAATCTTGTTTTTAAATATTGTTTTTTTCTTTCCTTTAGGTAATGTTTTACCTTGTGATTCAGTTTGTTCGTCAGTATCAGTAATTGAAAATATCAAGTTCTTTTCAACAAGTTTTTTAATATCATCATCATTAACCTCTCCTTTATAAAATGAATCTGTCCTCTCTGTAATGGAAGAAATAATTGAAGATGCCATGGCTTCTTCCTTTTCATGCATAAAATAGACAATTACTTGTTTCATTTTCTTTAATTTATATTATTGTACAATAACTAGTTTTCAAATAAGCCCTCGGATTATCTCTTGCTATCAGATCAAATTCATGTTCAGATAGATTTGCCATTACCTCTGACAATAATTGCTTTTCACTCTTATGATTCCTGACTACAAAGAAGTCAGTGCCATACAATACTCTATCTTTAAGCTCGTCTTTTCCTAATATCTGTTTTAATAATGGATATATAGATGGATTATGTACTATATAGCTGATATCTGCATAAACGTTTTCGTATTTATACATCATATTAGTAATGATTGAAAACCAATCCATACTTCTCCATAATAAGCCTAAATAGCTCTTTTGGTCTTCAATTGCAACATTCGGTTTTGGTTGTGGAAAAAAATCAAATCCATCTATTTCTATTCTGAGTATGTTAGATACCTGAGCCAGTCTGTCTCGTTCCTGATACTTTGCCCATTCATCATCACCTCCATAGTGTCCCATGCATATCTTTAACTTGCTAAGATTGTGCTTTAATTCAGTCGAATCATCTGAATATCCAAAAAAATCTTTGATCTCTTGCCTACAGTTTTTTACTACTTTTCTTAAAAGTTTCTCATCCAGTAAACATAAATAGTTAAGTGGGTGTGTAAAATTTGTACTAAAATCTATGTTTTTTAATTCTGGAAGCATTAAAGGGCTTGTAGGTTGATTTACACCATTGTTCTGTTCTAAAACTTGGTGATAATCCCATTTTTTATCCTTTTTGCCTCTGTAGAAAATAGTGCCTTTTATAACATGAGTCATTATAGGTATTTGATTATCAGCCGCATACTTCCATAACAAAAGCAACTCTTCGTCAAAAGGATAATAACCTAATGCAGGATAAATCTTAAATCCATTCAACTTGTGTTTCTCTATATACTCTTTGACCTTACAAGTATTTAATGTAATTTGTCCCTGTCAATGGGTCTCCTGATATTTTCAGAAAATCGGGTTGATCTATTATTCTTCTAGGATCTATAAATACAAATGGAAAGACCTTTTTAAGAGGGTCATTTTTCAATTTTATCAATTCATCCATTTGAAACTCAAAACTACCTTTCTCATCCATAATTTTTCCTGCCCCCATATAATGCATATCCATTGGCAAGACTACAAATCCCGTGCCTTCATCATATTGATTTATAAGTTTAGAATATATATTGCTACTTTTTTTATATCCGGCGAATCGTATGATGTTTAAATATCTGGAAAGAAACTCGAATGTTTTACTATCAGGGATAAATTTCATATAGGGTAATAAATACCTAGCTAATGTCCATAATACTTGCCTCCCAATTTCAATAAAGAAAAAGACAAATAAAATAATTATGACTTTATTAAAGAAGGAAGGATCTTTTAAAAAGATGTGTTTTGATTCTAAAAATAAAAATACGTTTCTGACATTAGAATATAACCAATCATTTGACTTGATAAGTGTATTTATCTGTTCGCCTAATAAATAATATATTGCATGTGTTATGAACCACACATTTATAATCGTAGCAATGGATTTTGCAATGAAATTTCTATACAGAAATGTTCTATAACTATGCCATACATTCTTAGATTGTATTTTAATTGTTATCAATTTCTCATAGAACACTTTCCATTTTCCTTGATCAAACTTCAAAAACTCATTGATACTCATTAATACATCTGTATTGATCCATTTATAAAATGGCCATGGGAGAAAACTTTTAGCTAAATAAGGCGGAACGGTTTTACTTGTAAAAATATGAGTATGACAGTTTATCATTGACTTTTTACCTGATTTTTCCATTTCAATTATTTTTTTGGATAATCTAATTGATCAAACTTCAACCCACTAGTTCCTCCACCTCGTCCAACTTTTTTCTCATGGCCATACCATACATAAGTCTTTCCATCAAACCATCTGGCTCTTTGCCATTTTGCTTCTGCGATCCGTCCTGCTTTGGGAACTTCTTCTTCATTTATAAAATATGGAGAAAGGGGACTCAACAAATCAGTACGTGGTTTAATTTGTCCTGCAAAATTTTCAATAGCTCTCAGTGTTTGAGCTCTCCGCAATTTTATTGACCTGTTAGATGTGTCTGTATTCACTGGGATAAAAGGAATCCAATTTTCGGGTACAGATGTGGCCAATTTATATTTTAAATTATTTTCGTTATTTTCGTTCTCTGTCACATCATCTTCTTCAAGGTTTTCATTGTATTTCTTCAATAATTGTTGAAGTCTGATACCTGCTTCATTTCCATCAGTACCTTTATTCATTCCTGAATTGATGGTTTGCTCAATACCCCAGACCATATTGGCCATTTCATCTCTAATAAAATTAACTTTTTCTAATGGTTTACCTTCGAGTTTATCCGGAGTTGAAGGTGCCACAAACAATAAACTTGGTGGCACTTTGCTAGCATCGGTTTCATTATGCAGTTGAAAAACTGACCACTTTCTCTGCGTGCTTACTGGTGGATCCACTATGTTTGCTGGCTGAATTAAAGTACGTATTCCAAAATTATCTCTTACTTCAATACCTTGGATCTCAGTCAACGTGCCTACTTCAGCTGCATGCGGAAGCATGTACCAATTTCCAGCATAGTTTACCATAAAATCTAAAAGCAATAGTTTAGAAACATCAGTCTTATTGACGATCATATTTCCAAAGTCAATTTGACTATCTTCCATTTGCCACCATCTAGCTTCAGGCATGCCAGGAAAAAAATATTTTAGATGGTATTAATATATTTACATCTGATTCCGGAACTGGGTTTTCTATGGTGGCACCTGGTTTATCCAAAAAATCTTTTCCCCCAACGGCAATATCCACATCTATCCAATCAAGATTTTTACCCGAATACTCTTTACCAATCACTTTAAAATCACCTTTGCTGGTATCCGTATTTTTTGCCCGGCATTGAAAGTTATGTTCCAGCTGTTTTGTTGACCAAGATGAAGAAATATTGGATACATTGAAAAATAGATGATCATATTTAGATTTAAATTCCACTAATACTACTTGGAGTTTATCTTTTTCTGCTTGCGATAAAGTTGAAATAAAAACATGATTAAAATGAGTTCCATCTTGAATGGCTGAAATAAACTCCCATCCATCAATGGATCGATTCTGTGCAGACACCAGCATCAACCAAGTTTCTTCATTTGCCTTCAACTGAAGATATTCTATGTATGCCTGTTTGGTATCTTCATTAGTTATAGGATCTGGTTCGAGTAATTTTACTGCATATTGAGAAATAAAACCTTGTTTTAGTTCTTCCAATACTGTATTCTCAAATTTAGTTTTAAGCAACTTCAGCCAGTAGTTTCCTACTTCTATTCTTAGTAACCAGTTTTTTTCAATATCTACCATTCCTTTTTCTACAATACATTCTAAGGGTATTTGATCATTATAAGCTTCATATTCTGGACTTTTTTCCAGTTGAGTATATCTATTGAGTCTTGTTGTTTTTAACCCAACCTTACTATACACAATCGAACCTCCATCTTCTCCATCAAATTCTCCCCATTGCCATTGTCTCGATATCATCCACATGGCATCTCTTACTTCCGCTTGGAGGGATTTTGTAAAGTCAAGTGTCCTGGCCCTCGGTTCAATAGTTTTCCATGCTGTCATTGCGAATGGACATTTTTGAATGGGTGGTACGATTGGTGGACAGATCTCAACTATTTGTGATTGATTATTGGATGTAGTAAATTCTACACTTAAATTTTCTGCATCCAACTGCCCACTAATAATTTCAATCTCTAAGGCATTAAGAAAAATGGGTTTAATCTCTCTAGTATCATTTGGTCCATTTTCAGTTTTACAGCATTCTACTTCATTATTGGCACTAATCAGTATAGGGCTTTCCTTTTTTTTCTCACGTTCAGAGATCTTACCGCAAAATAAAAATCCATCATCATTAATAATCATCTCGCTTAGAATAGCGATTTCACTTGGTCCGATATACTTAATCCAAATTTTTGCTTGATTAGGATTAGTAATACTCATGTTAAATTTTATGACAAAATGATGTTGTTTATTAACATCAAATGCCATTATGTATGCAAATGGTTGTCTATAGATAATTTTTAGAACTTTGAATGACCCATTTAAAAATCCCATTCTTAATGGCTCTGTATCGAGGTTTCTACTTGTATAATTTCCAAACGTTATAAAAATATCTGTATCATTATGACCTGCAATAAGAAATTTTCCTCTACCGATTGAAGCTACGGAATCAATTTCGACATTTATTGTTGGATCAGGAAAGGTCAGCGTAAATCCTTGACTAGAATTAATTCCTACTTCTGATAACAAAATTAAACCTTCTTTATTCTCCTTTAGGATTGTACTTCCAACAAACACTAAATGCCTATCTAATAAGGCAAGATCAAAATGTTTATCATTCCCTTGAGTTCTAAGATTAAAAGTCCCCGAGCTTTGCCCATTTAAGTTGATCCTGTGGTATTCAGTACTTGTTGTATTCACATTTTTCCAACCTGATATCACCCACTCATTTTCTGATAATTTTAGTAACTTGCTTGACTTAGTTGTATTTGGCGAAATGATCTCTTTTGTAAATATGATTTGTCCATTAATGTTCGCTTTTATACACAAGTGACTTTTGGTATTTTGTGCTCCAATCATTGCATTCCCTAATATCATTACCTGATCCGGATTGATCATCTCCACTTGTAAAAATTTAACAGATTTTCGTGGCATCTGATATAGTTTTTCCCATATCACAATCCCTTTGATATCTGTTAAAACAATTAAACCTTGTTGTCCTTTTTGACCAACATTTAAGTATCCTGATGGCAAAGCAACGAAATCATTAAATTGTGCATCTCCATCTTGACTATATTTATTAAAAAATGTATTCATCTTTAGTTACTAAGCAGGTTAAACAGATTGATTAAATTTGACCGTTTGTTTGTGATCAGAAGAAATAGGATGTACAATGCCAGGTAAAAATTTATTAAACTCAGAACCTGGAGCTTTTTCTAATAAATCTGGATCAATGGCTCTTAGTTGAGCAGTTTCCAGAGTTTCATCCAATGTACTGATCAGATCATCCCAGCTCCAGTTTGATCTATTGGTAGGTGGTACACACAAAAGGATAGCTTGTGGTGCTTCCGTTTGTGGTTCATCATAATTAAAACTTATACCTGTAGTTTCCTTCTTATTTGGTATTTTCTCTATCCATTCATCCATGATTAATCCACAAACAAGTTTAGCGTCATCAGAAGGAAAATTATTCGGAAAGTTTAATACCAATGATGTAGTGTCTGGCGATATTGCTTCTTGTGGTTTATTATATTCAATACCCATCCATTGATCATCCACTTGATATGGGAGTTGCATTGCATGAATCTTGGTATCAACACCACTTTCTGAAATATCAGCTAATAGACTAAATGTTTGCCAGTTTTGTATTTTATCCTTGACTTTTGAGATTCCTATTAACCAATCATCCATTACTAGCTCCGATCCTGCATGATTTATTAGATTTTCTCTGTCATGATAAGTTAATTTAACTTCAGGGTAGTTTGCTATTTTAAACTTGGGCAATATCGGTACATCTTTACCTACTTTAATTTTAATAGCTTTAATTAATTCTTTATATTTTGAAAATATGATTCCTTCTGCTTGCTTCAAACTTCTCTCTCTAACAATTTCTTCAAGTTGCCGTAGTCTTTTTTCCAATTCTTTTAAAGCAATATCAGTGGTTCCTATTAATAAAGTTCTAGCGGTCTCATCATAACCATTTGGATCAGTGCTGATGCACCCTTGAATACCAGCTCTGATAATTCAAGCAGTTTTGCTCTAAGGTTGTCAAAGTTTGATTCAGTATTTGAGCTTGTAAGAAGTAATTTTATGGATGTTAAATCTGATTTTAATGTTAATAGATTTATCATTCCATTATAGCTTGCTAAATCAAATTCTTCAGAATCAGAAATTTGGATCATCTCAGAATCTCTTTGCAAGTGTGTAGGTAACATAATCTCACTATCTGTCATCAACCGATAGATATTTCTACTCAATGAGAGAACTTCTATAAAAGATCTCTCATTCGTTGCAAATCCAGCTTTGTTTTCAAAATTGATAAGAATAGACATCTCCTTAGTAAGATTCTTTGTCTTCCTGATGTGATACAATATTCGTTGGGACAATTCCGAGCTTGTATCATTCAATGGATTATTTAATAAAATAACAAAGTCTATCGGTTGCAACCCAAGATTTATTGGTGTAACTATCTCACTTTCGAACATATCTGGATCTTTAGATATCTGGTATGTAACCTTGCATTTTATTTTGTTACCATCACCAAGTATTTTTCCGATCCACCAGTTTATCTGTGGGCTTACTTTAGATCGATAAGTCTGATTACTTGACCATATTTCAGTATCTATATCATCAGCATTAAATAACACACCCATCCTTTGGGTTAATGTAATACCTGTTCTCGGTGTTTCTATAAATTGCGGCTCAGGTATATTTTTCCCTTCACCTATTGAGTTCAAGATGGCATTTGCTCTTACATGATTACCTAAAACTGCCTGATGCACTCCCTCAGCCATTGTCAGATCTGAAATAGCATCAATGATTTCATCCAAATCCTTACAGCATAGCAAAATATTTTGTTTATGAATACTATCTGTAATAAAATCAAAAAAGGTAATTTGGTTTCTATAAGAGCTTTAGTAAATCCAAGCCATGCACTACTTGATTGGCTTCAAAATTTTCCATTGCATCATTCTCCTTGCGTGTAACTAATGGCAACTTTGTTCTTAATTCATAAATGTATTTGTCAAGTTCAAGTCCATTGCCACTTTTATCATGGAGTGATCGTTCAAAACGATAACCCAACAATGCTGCCAATTCCTGACCATTCTGAATACCTTGTATGATTTCCTTAGCCAATCTGACTCTTCTCGACGTCAAATCTACCTGCATTTGCTCCTTTCCTTTTGACAGATATCCTTCTCTTAATACAGCTGAAGTTGTAGCCTGTGCAATGGATGGCGCATGTATAAAACCAGCATTTCCAGCATCAAAGGTTAATTTGTGAATTTCATTATCGTTGGTAAATAAGGAAGGGATTTGTGAATTAGGTACAACAGTTCTTGGTGGATCTTTCCTTACATTTAATACCCACCCATAAGCTCCAAGATAACACCCATTTGGTGTTGATGTTCTCATTTTTTGAAGTTTATAATCTACTAATCCTGTCTGCCAGGCATCGTATCTGTAGCTGCATAAGTCTAAATGTTCACTCAATAACCTTTCTAATCTTTCAGTTGGAATACTTCCTAGACTTTCATGTGATAATTTTTTTAATGAAGTTGTATAGTCTACATAAGTCGAGTCCTCCTTGATGTAGGAAATCAATTCAGACCTTTCTTTGGTATTGATATATTGATACCATACTGCCTTACATGCTTCTTCTATTTCTGTATTCAAGAGTTCTTTCTCTATCCATTCTCCGCCATGAAATTTTTTCCATAATATTTCCCAGACAATTAACAAAAGGCTATGTCTAAGCATACCATACAACAATGAACCATCATATAAATTCTGATCAATATATTCCTGAATAATGATTTCAATATTAGATGGATCACTTAAATAAGCGATGTAATCATTAGAGAGAGAAATTTCTTCTGATATTGGGTCTTGAGTTACGATTCCATTTTTTATTCTACTTTGAAATGGGAACCAACTCAACATAGATGCTCTTGTATTTTTAAACAGCAAATCCGCATCAGAAATCAAATTGTTTATACTTGCATTAGTCTGGCTGGATTGAATCACTTGGTTATCGAGCCAAAGATCAGCATTATTAGGAGTTTGTTTTAAATACATGTAATAAACCAAAGGCCCGATTCCTAATCTGTTATAGTACTCCACTGATCCTGATTGTAAACCCAAAATATCAAGAAAATCTTGTTGCCAATTGTCTGACCCTTGACTTGTCGTTTTTACATTTCCAAGCTTTCTTCGCCAACTTTCTTTGAAAAAATTCAAGACTGGTTGTAGCTTTTTAGGAACTGAGTCTGCATTCTCCCATACCATTTTTGAATAAGCAGTAATAGGCAACACTCCATAAGGCTGATTTCCTACCCGTATCGCAGGCAAAGGACCACGACCACTTATATAAGCCGTAAAAAATTCTTTCAGATTGGCTATATCTGAAATACTTAAGGTGTCATTGCTAAGCGTATTCCATGTGACCAGCATATGTTTGAAATAATATCCCAAAGTACCATGCCATAGTGCTTCATTCATGGCCGTTGCTTCAATCCTGTCAGTATGATTGGCAAAGTAAGTATGTGCAAATGTATCAACTCCTATACCCAATCCATAAGCCAACCATTGACCGTCTTTCCATTCAAATTTATTACTGATATCCAAAGGTCCGATCAATGGGCTTTCTTGCTCTGTTTGGAACGAAAATGTAGGATCTTGCCTGAGTTGTGAATACCCACTTGGCTTGTCTTTAGAATTATTGGTTGGTGTTCCCTGCGGCACAATGCCAAAACCATTTTGACCATAATGATGACTATCTACCAATCCTTCCAATAACTGTTGTGAATGATGTTGATCTGCACTCAATCTAAGACCTAGGACTGTAATCTTATCAAAACCAGAATTATATTGAGCATTGGTTATTTCAATCTTTACGGCCATGCCATTGGCTACAGCAGCATCAAAATCATACAACCATCTGATGCGTCCATCCATGCTAAGATTACCGTCCTCATCTTCTTCAAACAAATCTTCTTCAGAATTTGGGTCAGGACCAAGTATCAAAGGGTAAGCATGGACAGGCTTACTTTCTCTTTCTATAACATCAGTCCCATTTTGCAACCGTACAACAAACTTATCAGGTACGACGTAACTTCGTGCTGGCAATGACCAACTGTTATCCTTTGACAAAGTAAAAGGTGGATATTGTAAATCTGACGGTATGGCTTCACTATCGTCTGCTGGCCAGTTTAGTGGTTTGGTTTTTAAAACAATATATGCTGCCCTGTTACTGCCGTATAAACTATTCAATACTCTCCATTCTTTTTTATAATTTGTCAATCTGTCATTTTCCGGATCGCCTATTTTGCTCCAATAATTTTTTCCAGCTTCGTTTTCATCTGACGTTAATATTGTTTCATGTGTGACTACAAAAATATCATCGGGAATAAATCGTACTCCAAGATACTTTTTAGGGTCGTTGTCATAAGTAAGAAATCTGGTTTCAATTCTTATAGGCATTAATATGATTGGAAACTTTGCATCCCAGTTTTCTACCATATTCTGGGGGCTTGCCAATGCCCAAAATTGTTGGTAAAAGTCGACTAGTTGACTTTCTATGGTAGTAATTTCTGTAAGAAAATTATTTTTGACCTTTGTCAATTCGTTAAGCTTCTTATCCAATTTTATTGGGTCACCGAATATTGGGCCTTCTTTTATGGGACTGCCCTTTAAGTCAGTTTTTTGTATTGGAATTTTTGACAAGAATGGCTTGCCAGAAGTATCAGCTTTTTTTTTGTCTGTTTTTTTATCAGGCTTTTCCTTTTTGGCTTTTCGTATTAACTCTTCTTGATATCGCTCCAATGTCCTGCTTGCAATAAACAGTGCTTCTTGTTTTTGCAATAGTTCTTGCCTATTCGTTTGAATTTTATTTCTTAAATTAATAAAATCACTCATGTTTCATTTTTAAGGAGTAGGTAATAAATGTTTGCCATGGATGGCTACCAATACGGGGACCTGATAAAGAATGCTGGCCATGGTAGCAGCATCACTTCCCCATAATAAATCATCTCTAGTTAAATTATCATCGAATGTCATTCCATCTATTTCAATATTTTTTCTACCTAATTGTACATGTCCCCAGTGTAAATTTTCCCATCCAGAAGGATCTATAATAGATTCATTGAGTGGTGGTGCTACATCCATACCAAACCTTGGTCCTGTATTCGGTTCTTTGATGCAAAAAAACCAACCGCCAGGAGTTTCTCCATTTCCCCTTACATCATCCTCACTTAGATTAAATCCAAGAAAAGTAATATCTGGTTCTATTTTAGCAGAGAATATAGGAAATTTCGTATTTCCCAGTGATTGATTAATATTAAAACCCTCTTCTTCAACTTTTGCTTTTGCAGCATAAATAATAGCCTCTGGATATCTATTTAATAAATCTCCTCTGATGGTCAATACAAGTGGATTCAATGTTGATTCTATAGGGATTTCAGTAGGGTCAAATGTTTTAGTTGAGTTTTTGTGTTCCCCGAGATTAGTCCACCTTATCCACCGATGAATACTATCTATATCTTTCAGATTTTCGGCCAGAAATTCTTCGGTATTATCATTGACATTTATAAATTTACTTACATCCCAAAATTGCCTGAAATAGGAGCCTCTTTGATCCGTAGGATACTCATTCCATAATAACTCACCTGCCATCTCATAATTCAAGCCAACCATAAATGCTTCAATAAATTTTTGGTTAACTTCCATTAAGGATATAGAATTGTTTGGCAGTTTATCAAGATTGGGTAATATAAAATCTGACGACTGCTCCAGCAATTTTTTATACATTGGCTCTGGATAATCAGGGGCAGCCATGATGGGAACTATGGCATCCAATTCAGCTACTATACCAATCTTGCTTAGTGTTCGTCCTTTGATAGTTTGTGATGGGTTTAAACCGTTTTCAATACAAGGCATGATGCTGTTTAAATCTAAAGGTCTTGGTAATGGATCGTTTGGTTTACAATCCAATACTCTTATAAAAAACTGCCATGCATTTCTAAAATCCTTTTCATTTATGTCAAGTTGTGGTCCATTATTTGGGTTATTGGGATTGTTAGGATTTGTAGGATTATTTGGATTAGGTAGCTGATGTGGATTTCTTGGGTCTATTGGATCATTCGGTCTAAGTGGAAAATATTTATAAGGAAGTGTCAAATTATTAGGATTAAATACTATATTTTTAAGGCTACATGGGAATAAAGGTACTTTACCTTGAAAAGGAACATTATCCTTGCCGGAAGGAGTGGTTTTGATGGGTATTATTTGCAAATTACTAGTAATACCATCTGAAATAAATGGATGTATTTGTAGATTTGGGTACTGTCGTTTTCTTTTTTTCATCTTAACCACAAACCTGTTTCTGTTATTGCACAACCTTCTGAACACCGGAGAAAAAGCTGCCGAAGGAGTGGATGTATTTTCTATGTTTTGATGAATATTGGGAATGGGTTGATTTTTACAATAAAGCTGATCCAATAACGGCGCGACAGTACCTACAATCTGAGAATCTGATTGACTCAAAATATGAGTCTCCCACCATTTTACAGCGATTTCTATGCCTAGCTGACTGTTTTTAATCATCTGATTGGCTTCCAGCACTGCCCCTATTTGCTGCCAGGCTGTAGCCAAATATTGATCCTGATTTTCCTGAATGACTTTAGTTCCCACACCTGCTGAAGCCCTGTGAGCAAGATCAAGATTTAATGTATGTAGCCAATTGCTATCGCTTGTATCGATCAGGTAATCGTCATTTGTTTCAACACCCTTGTTTAATTTTGATACTAATGCATGCCAATGACCATATGTCGGAGGTACAATAATGGGGTCATTATCAGGTGAACTATTGGAACCATTATATGACAAGTCTTGCACACCATCCCTTTTATTTAGCAAATCAACCATTTCTTTTTGCCATGATGTGTCTGGAAAATCCTGACTACTGCTACCGACTGGTTTTAATGCACCACCTAATACATATTCTTTCATTGGTGTACCATCAGACTTTTTTGGCTCAAATACTAAATCTTTCAACTTTCCTTCAGTCACATCGATGGGTCTAAATCCGATGCTGGCATCTAACTCCGGCGAAGGTTTTAATGCCCTGACCAATGCCTCAAAATCACCTTCTGCTCCTGTAGAAAATGACCAGCTGAAATAAAATGGATAAGTTAATTTACCACCTTCCCATGAAGATTTTAAAACATTAGCTCCCTGTATAGGCACACCTTCTATTTCTAATTTTTCTCCCAATCCCGCTAATCTACCTACCTCATAAGCAGGTATCACAAAAGCCTCATATCTTTTATTAGGCTCTAATTTCCTGGGAGACATCAACCTGCAAACAGCATAATCAGGATTGCTTGTCAGTTTGGTTTGAAGACTAGGAACACCATTTACTTCTGCATTCACATGTACATGACACCAAGCCCATCTTTGGTCAGTCGGTGGGAAAACACTCAAGTCATCAACAGTAATATAACTAAGCCCATCCTGCACTTCTGTTTTTTGATATTCTTCTGTACCTTCTTCTAAAACCAAGAGAAACAACCAAGGATCTAATTTATTACCATTAATTGGTTCGGGCGTATAATCCCACAAAAAACTATCCTGATAAAACTCGATAAATGGCAGGTAATTGGATTCAAAATTTCCTGTATTAGGTTCGGGATGAACTTTAACAATATTTCTAAGATCGATTCCAGTTACATCACCTGGTCCATATAGTTGTATATTATTTGTAACTAATCCACCGGATTTTGATTCTTGAATACTAACATCAAGACTTGCCCGAGATTTTGATCCAGTAGGAGCGATAGCGTACTTACTTAAGCCCTGTCTTGCCCACGATAAAAAAGAATATTTTGCTAAGCTCATGCTGTTTGAATTTCGAATTTAGGAATTATCTTAAGTTTATTTTTCAGTGTGAGATCCAAACTTACTTTTTCCAGATAGTAATCTTGTGCTTCAGTAAAAGATGCACATAAAGCGCCTGCTTCTATCAGTTTTAAATCTTCGATTTTTACCACTCCATACTCTTCTTCCAGGACGGTAATAGACTTGGGAGCCAATGGAGCAAAATTTTTAGAAGTTGACAAACTGGACTGACCTGCTTTACTGCCTTTTACCATTGCTTGATGAATTTCTGCCATTTCCTTAATCTTAGAAATTTCACTTGGACCAGTTGGATTTGTAGGATCCTCCTCTTCCTCTTCTGATAGATCAGGAACTGAGATAATTAGTTCATATTCTATTTCTTTAGTTTTAATATCAGAACCTATCAAATTATTCATACCATCTACACGAATACCACCATCGTATTTCTGGAATGATGGCCCGGATAACTTTTCGGTCTCACTCATTTTGCGGAAGTGAGCAGGTACAAAATCTTCTTTTACATAAGTTTTTGAAGCTTCAACATTACCATTTATGGAGATATCTCCAATCGCATATTGTCCACCATCACTCACTTCTTGTGTTCCAAATAATTGAATATTGATATTCATTGGCAGTACTTTTTGACTGATGACCAGCACACCTTCGGGTAGCATAATGCTTTCATTTGGTAAATCTATTTTCCTAAGTGTTACCAATTGTTGTTTGCCTGATGATAGTTCACTGCTCCAGTTTTTAAGATCATTGAGTGCTGCGTTTAGTTTAACTGCTACTGTCACGGCAGGCAATGAAGCAAACTGAGATTGTCCCCAAGTTTTTTGAATTTTTACATTATACTTGATGCATAATACTTTAACTTCCGCCACACCGTCCACATTCCATGGTTTTGGACCCTCCAGAACAGCAGATAGGGATATCGCCATCTTTTCATCACCATTCCATTTGATTGCCAGATAAGCTGCTGCCAATATCTTCATGTAGAAAGGATCCATCTGGAACAAAGCATCGAAGCCCAGATAACCTTCAGCAGTCAATTTACTCGCTACTTTGACATATAAATCAACCTTTGATCCAAACTGTACAGTATTGGAAGTCAACGCAAAGTAGCAAGTCAAGGTCAATCTTGGATTATCACCACCTAAGAGATTAAGTGTCAATCTTCTCATGCTGATGAGCTGCGGTGGTGGCTGATAAGATGGATGGAAGCCACCTACACTCATCAAAAAATTAGAATTGCTGCCCCAACTCAATCGCATGGCCATATCTCCCGCCAGACTAAAGGTCAATAGTCTGGAATCATAGATGGTTGCATCAAAAGACAATTGTTTTTTACCAAAATCGATAACACCCAGAAAATTGACCTGAAGCTTCAATATAGCCTTGTCCTCTGTAGGAAGGATAGCCTTCACAACACCCAAAATAGCCAACTTAACAGGGTTTGGCACTTCTATAATTAAGCCCAAATCTATGGTGATCAAAGTTGGTGCTCCCCAACCGATCTTGCCCATGATACCAAAGACATATCTGCCTTCCGATACCGGAAAGATGGCTTCCAGACTTGATATAATTTCTATAGCATTTTCAACAGGATTTTCTGGAAATAAAAGATTATCATAAGCACCTGTTTTAACACCTTTTCTAAGTTCCTCTACAATAATGGTGCGATGAATCCCTACTAGCCCTCCGACTCCGTTTAATGTAAAACCATAGCCTAATTGAATGGGTGGAAATTCTGCTGATATAAATATTAAAAAAGAGTATCCCTTCCTACCATCTGGAAATTTAGTATTGATCAATCCAAAAGCTGACAACTTAATTTTATCTTTAATACTTAAACCAGCAACACCTGCATATCTTCCTTCTTCTGCATTAATATAAAGATAACCTCCACCTGAGACGGCGTCAGTGTCGATATTGATGCCGATTCCATTTGGGGACTTGAAACCAAATGAAACATCAAATGGACCCATATTCCCTCCATTTTCGGAAGGTAAAAAATTGGCATCTACTCCGACACCTTTTACCACAACACCAACAGGACCAAGCTTAAGGTCAAAATCAACAGTTAAAAAAGTATTGAGTTTTTCATCAGAAGAATGTAATGACCATTGAATAGATTTCAGTGTGATTATATTTAAGATATTAACCCGAATATCTTTTTTATATTCAAATCCAACTCCGCCAGTTACAAAAACTCCCTTGTTAGAATCGAAGCCAATCCCAAAATCGAAGTCTGCTTTAAAACCATTTGCTGGAAGTACTTTGCCCAAAAAGCCATCACCATCTCCAGGACTTAGAAAAACATGAGCATCACGGATATCTGATTGAACAGAAAACACTATAATATCTTTATCATTTTCATTTTTCAATTCAATTTTACCCGAAAAGCCGATTTCCCCTATTTCCAGACCTGATCCGTTGTTGGAGCCAATTACATATGAATCAACTAAGGGTTTATCTGCTGAAAACTCTAATAGCAAGTGTTTCTGATGGGTACCGCCCCACGCTATTTGTTTATTTTTGATAGCTACAGCTTGAATATCACCCCCAATCTTGAAATGTAAATCCCACCCCTTGAAAGTTTGAGAGTGTGACCAGTTGCCAAACGGAATAATTACCAATCCTAAATCCCCTTGATTAGGGCCGGAAAAGCCCAAGGTTGCCCCAAAATCAATGTCGAGAACCAAATCCTCCCAGAAGAAACTCATTACAGTCGGGGCAATGTTCTTAACAGTTTGATCAATGTCCACACCGTATTCTTCCCGAATACCAATGACATATTCAATCCCGAAGCAATCCAATAAAAGACCCAGCCTTGGGAAAAATTTAGAAGCTCCATCCTCTGAAGTAACTGTTGAAGCATTATCAAACACTTTTCCGTACTCTGATCCGAGTACATGAAACGGTTTCTTAATTAATTCGCCAATTCTGTTAAAACGAACCCGTGGAATTATGTAGGGTTCGCGGATGGCTCCACTATTGTCAATCAGGGGTTCAGAATATTGTAAAAAATAAGGGTCATCAATAATCGTCAATAAAACTCCTATCGAGTAAGACAATGGAAAACGATTGGATAGATATACTGTAAATAATAATTCCAATAAATCTTCGCCAATTTCACCATATATTTCTGGTGTTTGACCTGAAAAGTCGTTGAAAACATCTTCAAAAGATTTGATTTTTTTGTAAAGTTCTTTACAATTATTGAAAGAATTCTGGATTTCAGAGATTGTATCAGGCGGGTTTTCAATAATTTGCTGAATTGTATCCCATAGTGTTTTTATGTTTTGGATAAAATCTAATATATTTTGTTCAAAATCACTTAAGTTAGAATTGCTAGAAACACCTAATGCCTTTAAAATGTGTTTGCGATGCACCTCGCTATCAAGCGCACGAATCAAAGGATTAGCAAGCATTTTAGCTTCACTCAATATAAGCTTATGAAGTTTTTGTACCATTACTATCAGTTTTAAAAACCAATGGGTTTCGGTTCTGGAATTTCATATCTTGGAGAAGTAGAACTATCTGCATCGCTCAAACCAACTGGAATCCTATATTTCGTATAAGGAAAGACAATTGTTGTAAAAATTCCAGACTTTACCCTGTGATATTTATTAAATTCGCTATAAGGATCACGTTGAAAAGAATTCTTTACTTTTAATGAATTTTTTTCCCACCACAACCAATGATTAATAAATTTCTCATTTTCATTAACTCCCCATTCAATAAAACTTCCCCTAAATTATTTTTTCCTACGATTTCTTTACCTCCGCTCCAGTGTGAATATATGTCATGTTCTAAATTATTAAAACTTTCAATATCCAATATTCCTGTTGATATCTCTTTTTTGAAATTTTCATAATTGGTATTTGTTATATCTTTTTCTCTATTCTTACTAAATTGGCTATTGTCTTCAATAAAATAATTCATTAACATAGCCCAATCAGGAATTAGTATTAATTTTCTATATAAATTTTCTATTACTTCTATATGGTCACCAATAAAATTCCAAGGAATCTCGACCATCATATTTTCTTTTATGCCTATTATTTTTCCAATTACCAACGATGTAAATTCATCGCTACTATAGCCCCTAATTATAATCTGTGGTGGATTAAAAATAAAATTTGGTCCATATCCGATATTGTGCAAAATTTTCGTTTTAATTTCTTGATTTTTAAAAGAGCTGGAATTTAATTGAATCAATACAGTTTGAAGTTTTTCATTTGTCACCTGTCCAAAAAACTTGTTAGACCAAATTTCGGAACGATTTGAAAACCCATAATGAACATCACCTGACAATAAAACAAATCTACCAATTCCAATATTGTTTACATTTCTATTTGACCTTTGTAACTTTGCTAGTAAACTAAGAACTGCTTTATTTTGTGCTGACCAAGATTCTTTATCAAGGTATTCATTGTTTGGGCTGTAATCAAAGATATTGGAATATATATGAACTACATCCAAAATATTTTCAATAAATGGAACTCCAAATACCGGACTAGGGGAAATTACAAAAGTTAATTTTACATTTTGAGAAGCCCAATTTATAGCCCAAGATTCAACCTGTTTAATAAGGTTGTTTTCACTAATCAGTTCCGAACATCCGTCAAATTCATCATTAGGCCATGCTCTTGTTGTTCGAGTATCTAATACTAATAATTGATGATTTTCCCAGTTAATATAGTAATACCAAATGCTACAAAGTGTGCCAGAATTTCCCATTTCAACATCATCTTCAGAAATTATCCTTATATTTAATAATGCGTAAAAAATATCATAGTTATCAATATTATCAAAGTTATTAATACCATTTAATTTGATTTCTTTAAATACTTCAGCTAATGCTTGTCCTTCAATTGAATATGTTTTAGGTCTATTTCCCCAATCTTGATACAACGAATAGGCAAGTAAAGCATTTGTTATTATTCTTTTACCTTGTTCATTCCCATATACATTTTTACACCAAATTTTATTTAAATTCCAATCATCTGTTACATCATGGTCATCAAATATCATGTAACAAGATATATTTGCTAATGATCTTCGCACTTCAGGCAAAGTACTTTCAAAATTTATTAAATACCAATTTTCACTGTTTAATTCTTCATCGTTTAAAATTGAGTCAATTTCTGGAAAATTGATTTCATCAGGTATTTGCCACAGAATGTTTGACCAAATAAATAAATACATACAACTATATTCTCCAAACCTCATTAAGTGATTTTTCATTACATCAGTGCCTGCTGTCAAATTTGCATTTTCTGCAACCTTCCCTCTTTCTCCTACACCAGGCTTAAAGTAATCTGTAATTTGGTTGCCATCCATCATTATGTTTTCAAAATTTCCGATTAATACTTTATTTGCGTCCATTATAAAGTACATTAGCAAATCAGCTACATCATCTGCATAAATTTGATCTCCAGTTAAAAACAATTGTTGTGGTCTTTTAATAGGATTTTCAGCGTCTCTTAAAATTAATACATCTACAATACTTAAAGCATCAAATCCTTGTCCGTGTGGTTTTCTACATGAACCGTGCAGAATGCGCAAATTATTAATATCACTTGTGGGTAAGCAAAAGCTTGGCAAGTCAAAATTTTTTGAAACGTATGCAATTTTATCAATTCCTCCACTAATCCAATCGTCTCTTAGTTCCCCACTTGAATATACCAGATTGTTAATAGAAAAAGAAGATATACTTTCAAATAATAAATTATATGTATAAATTTTATCAGGCTCTAAAATAAAACTATTATCTATAACTTCTGCAGTAATTGTAACAATAAAAAGATTTACGCCTAATTGAATTGGCTTAATCCATCCAGTACTTACCAATTCAAAATCATATTGATCATGTATTGTTAACATGACATCTGAATCATTTCTTAATGCTATCCATACGGAAACATTATTGCTTTCTACCCTTCGAAGTATTGGTCCACATATTATCAGTGGCAAACTATGTAATCTATCAGCTAATGATGTCCAAGCCATATTTATTGCAATTTACTTATTACAAATTCCACTCCACTGTTCCAAGTGCTAGCACCGTTACTTCGAGTTGTCACAATATTGTTATTCGACACATCTCGCAATCTTAAGTGCCATTCCACATTTTCATTATCTAATTTATTTTTTTAACTTCAAGCAATGATTTTTATGGTGATTGAGCACATCTTTGCTTGAAGGACAATTACCAAGTGTTTGATTATTTTGGTTCGATTTATTTTCTATCCAAATTGGTGGGTCAGTGTTATCTATATATTGTAACATATCTACCTCAGCTCTGTAAATTTGTGTTACACTTAAAAAAGCAGGAATATTGCTTATGGTAGCAGTACCCAAACCATAAATTGATTTTACTTTAGTTTGGGTTAAAATGCTGATGATATTTGTTAAATTACAATCAGGAAATACACCCAATCCTCCCTGCCATTTATTTATATCGTATGTGGCCTGTGGTATGTCTACCCATACGGCTTTATAAGGTCTATTTTGGGTATTTCCTTCAAATACGATCAACATCGCTATACCAGCTCCTGCCGAGCTGCCCCAAAGAGCGATCCTATCTGGGTCAATGCCATACTTGATGGTAGGTTTCGTATATCAGCTATTGCATCTTTACAGTCTTGAATGCATTTTCGGAGACCTACGGTTTCATTGGATGTGTTTAATAACCGGTATTCTAAAGATGCAACCGCATAGCCGGCATCAAGAAAGGCAGCTACTTGAGCTATGTTATTTGCTGGATTCATAAATTTTCTTTTATGACCACCTGTAAAGCCACCTCCGTGGATATAAATCACTATAGGTCTATTTGTAAACCCATCTGGGAGATATAAATCATATTTTTGTCTGGCTAGATTGTTGCCATAATCCTCTTCAAAACAAGTGCAGGTTACGGCTGACCCAAAAGGATGTTCATTCGTACAAGGATTGCCAAGTATTATTTTATCTGCTTTGACTTCACTAAAGGAGAAAAATAATGTCGCATTTAATAGAATGAGTTTTAGTGTCATAGTTGCATATTATGTTTAGTTTATACTACTCTTAAAAAAGATTTATTTACAAAGCCTATATGATCCATAGTGCCTTCTAAGCTTATAGACACCCAGCCATTAGGTTTAGGAATATTTTCTTCATACATATATCCTTCTGATCTGATATGCACTTTATTTCCATTGACGAGCTGTCGTAGCAGCTTAAAATTTCCTGACATCCCTTTTCTTACATTCAATTTACCATCAGTAGTTTGCACTGTAAATGTATTGCCATTATCATTGCCCCTATTTGTAAACAATGGATAAAAATCTGTAAACGGGAAGGCAGGTCCGGGATCAGGCTTACGTCCCATAGAAATCTCGTCATGACCTATCAAATCCTTGATGCCAGAATAAGTTTGAACCAATACCTGACAAACTTCCCTGAATGCATTCAACTGTGCAGTGGTGTATTTTTCCCAATACAAATTGCTTTCTGCACCATTAATATGTTCTGCCTTCAAAACCTGCACCTCAATAAGAAAACTTCCGATAGGATTGTTATGCGTGTCTACCCATCCATAACTACCATTACTAAAGCGAGTGACATACCAGCGATTAGCCAAACAGATACCTATTGAATGATCATTTAAACCAGACAATCCTTTCCAGTTACTCACACCAGCATGTCTTGCTCTTTTGTTAAATGGAACACATTGTGTGATTGTACCATTTCTGTCTATGATAACATGATAGCCAAACTTAACTTTTTTCAAATGAGAGATAGAACCACTTACAGAAATACCCGCAGTATAATGGACCGCTATATAATTTGGCGTGAGATTACCATCATTTCTATCCAAATCGGAATATGTTGCATTGACGAGTTTGTGGTTTGTGATTTGAGGCATGGGTTTTTTTACTATTTTTTATCTTCACTAGTGGAAGCTTTTAATACTCTATACATATTGAGTTGTCTGGTATATCCAATAGAAAATCTTGATTGACTTACAGGTATTTCTAGTTGTTTCGATATGTCTTTAAATGAAAAAATAATACCTTGTAAAGGTGCAAATGGTGAATCTTTTATAAAGTATAATCCAATGGTAATATCTTTATGATTTTTAATCTCTTCATTAGGGAAATGATTATAAGTAAAATTAAAGCTTATTCCAATTTTTCTTTTCAAGAACTCAGGCACAAAGTATTGATCTATACCAAATTTAAATTGTTTAATAGTATCTACATAATTTCCTTGAAATGCAGTCAGTTTTTGAGTTGTAGACCTCGATGTGCCTCCTCCATCATCCGATTTCCAAGTATTTGTTACAGATACTTCAGTTAGTCTCGAAAAATTATCAGTATTTGAGTAACCAACTGAAAAGCCTCCAATATAAGGTCCAGCTTTCCATAAGTTTAATGTATAGTAATTAATAAAAGCACTATAATTAATAATATTTTTTCTTTTTTCAACTAACTCTTCTTGAAATGTAGAATTTAAAATATAACTATAAAAACCTCTCCCTTCATAACTGCCATTTAACCCAAATCGGATGCCATCATAGGTGAAGGTCATTGTTTTTATTGATTTAAGTAAAGAATCTCTCAACAATTTTAATCCTTTAACTACTTCATATTTGTAACCATACTTCTTTAAGGAATCGATCTTGTTATTTAAACTTAACGGAATGCTCTTTGATCGCTTTAATGAATCTTGCAGCAAGTTAAAAATATTTTGAATACTGTCATCTGCATTTACAATTGCATTACGTTTTTCAACTTTACTTTTTGTTGGTGTTCCTTTTAATGACTTATTGAAAATTAAATTTGCTCCAAGTTTATAAGATGGAGTTATATTTCCATTCTCAAATATTTTAGCAATGGAATTATTTGACTTACCTTCAATGCTAAAACCTAACCAAATATTTTTTTTCTTTTCATTTATTGGTTGCAGAAATGAGTAATCAATTGACTTTGCATATGTATCAAAATTAAAGGCATTTAAGACTTGAGATGGCTTGTCATCATCGCTAGCCATTGAATCACTTTGGACCTGTACAATGTTATTATTTGATGACTTAAAAATACCTTGTCCAAATATTTGAGAATTTGAAATAAAAATAATTGTTAAATATAAATATTTTAGGTTCATAATACAATTTTTAATAAATATCAAAATTAAAATTTACGCCTCCATTGATTGCTAAAGGATCTGTCTGAGTTCCATATTCTCGTTGTTTTGTATCATTAAAAATATTACAAGAACAATTGTCTCCTTGTCCTGTAATTTCAATAAATAAGTCATAATTAACTCCATCATTAATTTGATGATTTATTTCACCAATATAATTATTGTTTTCATCATATTCAAACTTAGAATTTACATTCCTCTTTCTGACTTTACCAATTGTAATGTCTTCTACTGTAATATCTGTTAAACCTGTAATTGTAATTTTTAACCTGTCCATATTAAAGTGACTTATTATGATTTAATTTTTCCTAAATTCCAAAGGGAAACTCTTGTCTTCCGAAAGATCCAATTCCAACTTAGTACCATCTTCTGTCAATACACCCACAGTAAATGCCCCATAGGCGATTAAATGCAATTGGGCAACCCCATTTTCAGCTTCAATTGTCCTTATGGAATTGACAAAAGTGGGATGGAGATGAAAGGTTACTTTTCCTTTCAATGATTTTGAAGAGTTGATAGATGTAACATGAAGTGTTACTTTAAATAACTTTGGGTTATTTTCCAATTCAACTACAGAAGCTGTAATCCTTTTATCATTATTAATGGAAAGGTTTCCCCATTTACCTTTTTCCGGATCATCGGAATATAGCAAAGTATTTGCATTATTTGTATCCAGCATTGATTCCATACCCATCGTTTTGAGAACTGGTTCAAGCCTTTCCAGATTATCAGAAATCACTTTTTTAGGAAGTGCTTGAACAGCACCTTGGGTATAATCTTCCAACTCCTTTTTAATATAATGATTTTCCTTTTTTTCCTGTGCAATGACTTGACTTTGCTCTTTAATGATCTCAGCAGCTGCTTCGACCGTAACAGTTTTACCATCTACTACCACTTTAGTTGTACGATTAAGTAAGCTATGTACACCTGAAAACACCAATCCCAAATGTTTTCTGACCATATACAAAATGATTAAAGTGGTTACCTGCCAGTTCAATAATGCCGTGAGCTCTCGTAATATATCTAATATATCCTTCATGGCTATTCTGCTTTAGGATTTTGAGTGCTTGAGGATGGCTTTCCTGTAGCAGTTTCTTCTTTCACATTTTTATTCCAGACATTGATACCATATGGTATTACACCTATGCCGAGTCCTGCCAATATTTTCCAGAGACCATCCACATCTATAGCATTATTACATTGTGCCACCATGAGATACCCATTATACATCACCAAAGTTGTAGCCACAAAAATAGCCGTAAGTCCTGTGAGTATAGCAATAAATCTAGACGAACTCTGTGTTTCCTGACCCTCATCTTTTCCATTTCCAAGTCCGATTACTTTTGTAAATTTAAAATCAGGAGACTGCTTTAAAACATACAACAAAACAATAGAAAACAGCAAAATGACTCCAGGCATAAAAAAGATGATAATCCATTCTTCACGTGTAAAATCCTTGGCTGACCTATTACATTTAACTTCCCTTCTTTCATTTAATTTGGATTCAATAGTTGCAACTTTATTTCCAATTGAATCCAGCTTTTTGCTCAATACATCTATATTATTGTAAGCGAGCTTTAAAGAATCTGTAGCGCTGGAAAATAAGCTGTCAATGGTTCCAAAAATAAATAGTAAAGCCAGAAAAACTGATTTCATGTTATGGTATTTTATTTGGTAATAAATCTATCTATTTAAACAATAAATGCTTATTTTTCTTAATATCAATCCAAATAATTATATTTATTTGCAATGCAATGTTACACCAATTAAAATTTATGTCAATATAACTTTTGTTATACGTCTAAATGGAAAAGCAGGCAAATCTGATCCAATACGGAATTAAGATTAAGGCAAGTTTTATAAAGGAAAAGGAAATAAGGTTATCACAACTGGGTGTTGTTTTTAATTTTTGCTCCGGCTTTTGACTTATAAGATTGCAAACCGAGCACAGTAGATGTGTGTAGCAAAACATCTTTTATAAACTTGGTTATCCAATAAGATACCCGAAATCAGAATGATTTCTTAACGAAAACCATCTCATGATTCGTTTCCAATAGCAAATATAGTTTTATTCGTTTTAATTGTTAAAATAATTTTATATTAAGTTAAAAACAATTTGTGAGGTGTATAAAATTCCCCTTCGTGACTTTCCATTCAGTAAAATTTACGCCATAAAAAATAAAATAAATTAAAGCACTATTTAGTGAGATCACGCTCTCTTCTTCCCCAAACGCCACTCCTGAGGGGTCATTCCCGTATCTTGTTTGAAGACCCGGGCAAAGTATGCAGGATCCTAAAATTCAATTTAGAACTTTTATCAACTCTCGAATCATGATTCTTGTTAAATTCGGTACAAATCCATTACTTCATTATTTAATCTGTACCATTTTTCACAACATTTCCGATGGATCAAGCAATCTTTTAGGCATCCTCGCTTATCGGAAGCATCACAATTGCAGCAAATATTAGGACTACTTTTGGTGTTTTCAAATCCCCAATCCTACACCTAGCTCATCCGGTAAAAACTCATTTTATAAAATAAAGGCCGAATATTTAAAGTACAATTTAAAAATCAGACCTGATTTTGTTAAAAGAGTATTTTTTGAAAATTGGATTTCGTTTTATGCTTTTGTTGGGCATTTATTTCATCTTAAGTTAGACAGCATTTTGAATGAATACCATCATTATCTGTCATCAAAAATTAATTTGGCTTAGGACAAATTCTTAAAAAATTAAAATAGTACAGAACTTAGACATTGACATATTTGGCTCACTTTTATGCCTCTTGCCAATTCCTTTAAAAATAACAAATTCTGTAACACTTTTCAATATTTTATATCCCGAACTGGCGTGATATTACTCCCCACACAACCACCTCTTCAAATCCTCACCGCCCCGCCTGGATGCCAGAAGGGGTTCATCGTATTGATGAAGCCAGAGCGTTTTGGTAGCGTGGCTGTATGATTTGAGATAATTCAAATTGACGATAAGGCTTTGGCTAACGGTAAAGAATTGTTTAAATTCCTTTAAAATGTCTTTATAATAGCCGAGATGCTTGGCGGAGTTGATCAAGCGCAGATCTGTTGTGCAATATATTTTGGTGGTTTGGCCTTCGTTGGCTGATAGGAGGAAAAGTATATTTTCGAGATCAAGTAATTCTACTTCACTTTTTATTTTGAGGACCCTTAATTTATTCATTTGGAAGGGACGCTGGGGTATTTTGTTTTTAGTGGGGGCACTGTGTAAATTGAATTGGTGAATGGCTTGATCTATGCTGATTTGCATTTTTTTGCGATCGATGGGTTTGGTAATGTACCGAAGGGGAAAATATTCGAAAGCTTTTAGGATGGTGTCTGAATCCACATAAGCAGAAATAAATAGGATCAGAGGCGAATAACCATTGATACCTTCCTGGAGTTGGTCGAGCAATTCAAATGCGCTGTGTCTTCCCAGGTTGATATCCAGTAATAGCAGATCCGGTTTTAATTTTTGAATAGCAATAAGTGCTTCTGAAAACTTATCTGCTGTTCCGTATAACTTTAATTGCGGAAAATCGATTTCCATGTATTTCTGGATGAGTTCCCGGGCATCCTGTTGATCTTCTACAATAAAGTAATTCACGCCTGTACTTTTGGATAGGTGAAACGAACGATGGTACCGCTTTGACTGCTGTTGATCTCCAGGTGAATGTGAATTCCCAAAGATTTTAATAAGGCCAGTCGCTGCCTGACGATATGTGCGCCTGATTCTTCCATTTTTCGTTCTTTGGAAGGATACAACTTAAGCACTTCTTCAATGCCTATTCCGTCATCTATTATTTCAATATGCAATTGTGAATCGGATTCCCGGATGTTGACGCACAACGATCCTTCTTTGTTTTCTTTGCAGTCAATGCCCCATACGATGGCGTTTTCAACATAGGGTTGCAATAGCAGTGGAGGTACCAGCCATTCGGTAGGATCAATATCTTCAGACAAGTTTATACTCCAATCCAAACGACCGTTGTGCAGCACATTTTGCATTTCAAGAAAGATACGGATTATTTCCAATTCGTCATTGAGTAGGATGAGGCCGGAATGATCTTTGCTGTTTAAACTTCCCAGAAACTTGCGTAAGAAACTGGAGACCTGCAACAATTTTTCATTGGCTTTTTTCTGTATCCTGAAAATTGACAGAATTTTGGATGCTGGTCAGAAAATTGCTCATGAAATGTGGATTGATCTGAGCCGTCAGCATCCTGGCCTGATGGTATTTGGTTTCCTGCTCCAGCTGGCGAATCTTTTTGCGGCTATTTCGCAATTTGAAGAAATACCATCCAAGTCCTCCTAATATGCATAAACTAACGAACGTTAGGAAGGTATTAAACCAAGGTTCTTCGTGTGTTTTTTGGTTTACCTGCAACTCCAGATGTGTGCTACCTAACGAACTGCCGTTCTCGTCTAGTGAGCCCTCCAGTTCGAGCTCTAAGCGGTATTTGCCAGATGCCAATTCCGGTAAAATAAAATGTTGATAATTAAACCAATCTGACCATGATGTTTTTCCGATGATGCGGTAACGAAATTTTTTGTTCAATGGGTCTTAAATTGCCAATGACATCAAATTCAATAGATATTGACTTTCCTGAATTGCTAAAGGCGATTTCTTGACCATATTCCAGAAATTTTCCGTTGACTTTGGTAAACTGAATTCTAAGTGGTTCTTCTTCATGCCACAATAAGTCTGCTCGGATCATACATAAACGATCCATGCCACTGACCCAATAATTACCTCGTGAATCCAGATACGCCGCATTTTGGTCAGGAATCATTCCCGGAAATCCATTATAAAAATTAAATTCTCTGAAGGATTCTCGACCCTCAAACAACTCCTGCAGTTTAATAGTGGTAAGTCCTTTGTTATGTCCGCAGATGAGTAAACTATCTTTTAAACTAAGAATGCTTGAAACCGGATGCTTTAAACATGACTTTAGAATTTGAATGGCCTGGCTTCTATTTATATCCCATTTCCAAAGGCCATTGTTGGTACCCAGAAAAAACAGAGAATCACCCACAGGACATATAGAGAGTACCCCTTCGAATTTATAATCTTCACTTGGAAAATAATCAACTGATTTTGTTTGATGATCATAACAGACCAATCCTGCATAGGATCCGCACCAGATCCTGCCATATTTATCTTCTTCGATTGCCAGAGTATAAAGCGAGGGAAAATTGCCAGAGGACCAGCTGATTTTTTCGACATCATTCGTTTCAGGATCATAAATCCAAACACCTCCCCTTTGACCACAAACCAATTTTTTCAGCGAAGGTGACCAAAATAAGTATAAACAAGCTGTAAGTCCTGAATGGTGATTGGTTAATTCAGGAATCAATTTTAATTTACCCGACTCCAGTTGATAAATTTCTGTTTCTTTATATAAATAAATGCGACCTTTTTCATCTTTACAAGGATGAAAGTACCATCTTGATTCCTTGCTTAAAACTTTAAGTGTTTGATCAGGAGCTATGCTGTAAAGTCCATTCAGGAAATCTGCAACGATCATATTCCCATTAGGATCCTCTATAATTCCCCAGGGAAATGAAATGCTGTCTTTATTAAAATAGAAAAATCCGGCTTTGGGAATTTGTATTAATCCCAACTCCGTGCCGAGCCAATAATTGTAAGTATCTACCAATACCGTTGTGATGTCTGGTTTGTTCCTAGACTTTTTGAAAAAGGAATGCAAGTTTGAATTCCGGGTGATCAAGCCGTCCCATGCATTCCAAAGGAGAGGGTCGTTATTTTCAACGTGGGTATAATTAATTTCTCCAACTGCATTTGTTACAGCAACTTGGTCTAGCAAGCGATCGTCTAAATCATAAAAGTATACAGTGTCTTCATTAAAAACCCGCCTCACACTCGTTTTTTCATCTGTGTACAAACCGATCTCTTCTTTACTGAAATTTTTGAACAATTTAAGGGTATCATGGATTAGAGTACCCAGACTTGCATTTTCATCGAACTGTACATAAAATTTTTTTGTGAGTTGGCAATACAACAAATTCCGGGGTGTCAATCCACTAGTATTGACGTAAGCTTTTAGACGAAAAGATTGATTTGCGAAATACCATAATTTACTGTCCCGGTCAAAATAGTAAAAGCTATCTTGTTTAAGGCCCATGGCTTTAACATCCTTCATGATAACAGGAGTTCGGTACAACTTCCATTCACATCCATTGTATAGGGCTATGCCATATTTATTAATGGCCCAGATATGTTTGTTTGCATCTTCGTGAAATTGATAAATTCCAGCGGTTACATTCATTTCGCCGGGTATGAAATTTTCAAATGTTTTGCCATTGAAACGCGATACGCCACCTTTGGTACCAATCCACAAATAGTTTCTCGAATCTTTAAAAAGGGCTGTGATTTGGGGATGGATCAATCCTTCATGGGTGGTGTAGGTTTTGGAATAAGTGGACTGCGCCATTAAATGACTGCCGAACAGACAAAAGATCATTGGAAATATGAAGCTACTGGCATTCATTGCATTCCATCCATTTATGGGTTCTCATTTTATTAAAGTTATGGAGCCCTTTTTCATTTTTTTAAATCCTGTAATACAAAAATATTCAATTAAGTAGATATAGGTTCCCGGCTGCGCTGGGTATCCATTTTCAAATCCATCCCAAGCCTTAAGGGGATCAGAGGATTGATAGACTAAGTTACCCCACCTGTTAAATATTTTCATACTTATTAAGTTCCCTACTATGGAGGGAAACATAAATACATCATTTATTCCATCATCATTGGGTGTGAATACGTTTGGAATTTGAAAATCACATAGACTATCGCAGTTTATAGCCCTGTTTCTATCTATTCTTATGGTGATTAAACTGTCGCAACCCCTTGAACTTTCGAGAGTGATGGAATAAATCCCCTCTTCATTAAACACTCTGTTTTCCACGATCAGACTGTCGCGACCACAAAGTTCTTTATTTATCTCAGTATGAATCAGATTCTCAACGGTAAGTTGTATAAAGACAGTACTGTCACATCCGGAACTCGTTTTAAAACTGTCCAGATAATTTCCAGAGATGTTGTGCATGTAGGGTCCAATGGTCAATGAATCACCGTAACACAAATGAATATTGTCTTTGTTAAAGTAAGAAACTCTGGAGTCTGTAACTTCAATAATGTAATCAAATTGTTTGCAGTTTTTACTATCTGTTATTTGAATTTTATTTTTTCCGGGTTTTAGGTTTTTAAAATAACCATGATTTTGAACTGTGATATCATTTAACACAAAAGAAAAAGGCGGAAAGGATCCGACTACTTGAAGAGCTACAAACGGAATGGAATCCTTACATGTTATTTGAAGATTGCTGCTGTCGATTTGAACCTTAAGTGGCGGAATACTATCTATGATATGCACAATCGATTCAATTTCGCAATGGTTAGAATCACGAATAGAGATAGAATGCATGCCAGCTATAAGGGAATCAAATACATGATGCGTTTGATAGGATCCGTTATTGATTTTGTACAGGTAAGGACCTGTTCCGTCCAGTCCCGTTAGTTCAATTTTACCCGGTCTGTCGCAATAAATGTGTTGAACATGGATAATGCTATCGCGGAGAGGTTTGGGAATTATAAAATTCAATTGGAAATTTGTATCTGGACATTGTGATGTGATTTCTATATTATAATGCCCCGGTGGAAGATTATGGAAAACGGTATCCTTGAAACCGGCCTGATTGGGATTCGGTTGAATCACATAGTTTAAGCCAGATTTGAATTCCGGAGCCGGATGTAATTCAATACGTCCATTTTTACAATCAAATTTTTGTTGAAAGCTTATTAGCGCCGGAATTTCATTGCAGGATCTTGGGTTAATAAGGGTATGGCAATCTTCAAAGTTTTCAAAGTAAATAGACTCTCCATTTAACTTTGTAATCTTAATCCAATCAAAAGCACCTGAGCCTTTAAAGGCCATGAACAGTTTATGTATATTACATAAAGGTTTCTGTTGCGCTAACTCAAAAAAGACTTTGTCATTGGCATTATAAAACAAGCTATCTTTTGTAAATTTCAACGATATAATATTCCAATCTGAAAAGTCCACTACCAATTCAGGTCGATTTCTGATGATCGTATTTCCGCTGACAATGCTGGTCAAACTTTGGGCCCCTGCATTTCCCATGAGTGTCAGACTTGCATTTCCATTTTCACCTTGAATGTCCATTCCGAAATCATAGGCATCTATACCTCCAATCGCAACACCATTCATCATTTTTAATTGGAGTATAAATTCATCACCTGTACAAAGTGTGTCGCACAATTCAAACTGACTCCAATAATAAGTTGTATTAGCCAGGGATGGGTCAATGCGAAGCATACCGTTTTTTACGATATCGCAAATCAGTTCGGGTGGTTCTATATAAGTCGTACCCCTTAACACAACGCCCTGCCAACCCGGCGAACAATGTAAAGAGGTCCTGAAAGTTTGAGAAACACCCGGATTAAGTGAAAAAATAAGGATGATCGATGTGATGCTATAAATAACTGTTTTCATCTATGGGGTTCTTTAACTTTTATTAAATGAACCGTATAGCCATTGAGGTATACTATTTTAACTTTCAATTTGGATGGTAATGACATTTCCTTTATTCACTCTGTTTTATCATTCTTTAATGAGTTTTTTAACAATTTGAAGGTTCCCTGTTTGGAATTTAATGAAATACAAACCACCCGCAAAAGTGTTCGTAGGAATTTGAATGCGGGATATTAAAATACCTTCATGGATCGTTTGTCCTTTGGAATTTGCAATTTCAAATGGAATTTTTAATGGTCCTCCGTTCGATTCTAGAGTCAACACATCGTCAACCGGATTGGGATAGACATTTATCAAATCTGTTGCTGCATCATTTTCAACATCGCTCAGGATGACTTGAATTTTGTTGGAAGTATCTGAAGAGCAACCATTTGCAAACACAATGACATAGTAAGTACCATTTGCAAGAGGTACAAATGTTTGTTGTGTAGCTCCTGCAACAGGTCCATTCTGGTTATACCATTGATTGCCATCTGTTGTATTGGATAACAGAGAGCTCCCATTAAAACTGATGACAGGAGTAGCAGGTTTCGGACTGATGGTAAAGGACTGTTCGGGTGCATATGCGCTGGCACTTTGAGCCTGGTCAACGGCTTTCACGCTCCAGTAGTAGGTTCCAGGTTTTAGCTTGTTGATTACAAAATATGTATTGCGAATAGTGTAAGTATTTGCTTTCGATAAGATATCAGATTGGCCCGGGGAACTGCCAACATAAATTTCATAGGTTATAGATTGGGTGGGCGTATGATCGTCAAAGGCATTGTTCCAGTTTAATTGAGCTTTAGCACATTCTTGTCTTGAAATGAGGTTTTCAGGTATTGAAGGCGCATTATTTTTTGTATAAGTTTCATTTTTGTAAATGGTACTCCGAAACCTAGTTTTTCCTTCACGGAGCAAATCAAGGTTTCCATCATTGTTATAGTCACCGAAAGAAATAGAGCGGCACTCAAAATCATGTTCAACATTTTCAATTTTGGTATTGGAATGTAGAAAATGAGGAATATCAATATAAATGTTATTGAACGTATGGTTTTGGTTATTTCTTAAAATTTTAGGTAGCGAGGGAAATGTTACATTACCAATTGTGCCGCCTCCAACAATCACAGAAACATACTGTAAACTTGGTACGCCCGATATCGCCAAATCAATATACCCGTCATTATCGTAATCACCCCAATCCAGACTGCTCATGACATAGCTGTTTAGTTTATCAAACCCAATATTGTATTTGAATGAATCTATTTTATCTTGTCTATAAATACCTGTAAAGACTGCTTTGCTTGTGCTTACACGCACGGACCTTCCTCCATCTAAATATTCAATGCTTATGCTGTCTTGAGCACCTGTTATAGCAAAATCTAATGCGCCATCATTGTCATAATCTCCCCAGTCTACAGATCCATTTTCTATACCGTTAATTTCAATCGGCGTTTCGATTAAGTTCCCGAAATCATTCTTGTATATAATAGTTTTTCTTATGGCACCATCGTGCCCTGAGATGAGAAGATCTGTATAGCCATCTTTATTATAATCGCCAAATGAACCAGCGCTGTTTTTTAATTCAACCAGTTTAGAATTTAATTCTACGGCTTGACCACTTCCAAATTTTGTGAATATTTTTGTGAGTGGAGTGCTATCATTCTTTTCACCGGAAATTAAGAGTTCCAATGAACCATCATTATCCAGATCAAACCATTTGACAAATCCATTTTTTACACCAGGCAAATTACTATTTAATTTTGTAAAGGAATCATTTCCAACATTCTCATAAACTTCTGTAATACAATTGGAATCTGAATAACCGCAAACTGCAAAATCTAGCAATTGGTCATTATTGAAATCTCCCCAATCGCATCCGCTTAGAGAGATCTTTGGAAATAAATGTGGAATTTTTGTAAAAGAATCATTTCCAACATTTTTGTAAATTTCAAAATATGAACTGCCCGTCGATAAAATATCCAATAAGCCATCGTTGTTATAATCCCCCCAATCGAGTGCTCCCATATAAATAGGCGGTAATTCTAAATTTATTTTCTCAAACAATTTAACTCGAAAATAATTCGACTGAGTCATTTCATTTGGACAAGCACTGCTGTTGTTTTTTGCTGTTATCTTATTATACCCTCCGTAATTATAATTAATTTCATAAGGCCCTTTACCTGACCCGGAAACGACTTTTCCATGTCCAAAATCCCAAATATATTCATCTGTTTCTTTGCCTTCGCCTGTATGAATAACAAACACATTAGCTGGCTTTCCCTGAATTGGAAGAATTTTAATATCATATTTTTCTTCGTTTGGTAAAACTTTAAATGTAAATTCAAATTTGTTACGTGATTTAAGGTTTAACTTTCGGATTGGATGCGTTTTCCTGAATTTATCATTTTTGTTTATTTCTAATATTTGTTTGCCTAAAGTTGAATAGCCCCAAGCGCGATTTTTATTAGATTCAGTTGATGACCAATAATAATTTTGTGAAATAAATCCAAATCCATGATCGTAAAGTGATTCAATCATTAATTGCAATTCATTTACAGATGGTAAATACCAATCTGTAAATCCATTTAATGTTAAAGTACCTGCCTGACGAGCGGCTATTCCGGGTTCATTACATTGCTCAATAATATGCCGTGTATTCTCTTCTCCAGACCCTATTCCGGAACTATCTGCGCCGTTAATCTCGACTCCTTCACATCCCCAATGGGTATGATTTTGATCCCTTGGTGCAGCTATTAAGGCAAATTCATTGTTATGATAAAAGTAAATTCCTCCGGCTAAATAATCACCTATATTTAAGTTAAAATTGCCATCAACTATTTTAAAATTGATTTCAGTAGAATAGGATTTGCAAAAGGATGGCGTATAAACGATTTTGGCCCGGTAATATTTAATTTTATCGTTGGCCGATGGGACAATGAATTGATATGGATTTGTCGTTCCACCTGCAATATCATTCCAGATTGTGAGTGTATCTTCCCTTTCCTGCCATTGTATATTGCCACCTAGTGTATCATCTATTTCCAAAATCATAGTATCACCATTAAACACTATTCCGGAATATTGGGATTTTAGAAGTCCTCCAAATAAGATCATTGGTATACAAATCAAAATTTGCTTTAATTTTATATTCATGTTTTACATATTTATTAATCTAATCTTCTGTATATATTTTATAATTGGCACTTGGTTCATTTATCCGATATATGTTTTTATACTTTATAATTTTCCTGAATGTATAATCATTTTGAATTTTGACCTTTACCACCAATAGACCATACTGCTAAAAAAATAAAATAAGTGATCTCATAGGTTATTAATTAAATATGAAAAAATAAGTAAAGTGCTAATGACAAATAAATGTAATTACTGGTCTAATACTAACTGATCTCCACAAATATCTGATTCTATTATAGAATGAGATAGCCTCATAACAAAATTTGGCACAAAAAACAAGAATTTGGTAATTTTCTGATAATGTCATTTTGAATTCCTATTTAGATGATCACAAATCAATCATTTAATTTGCTTCCTCACTAATTCCTCAAAACCTTTATCCATTTATTGGCGATTTGACCCATCACATAATTTCATGAGCTATCTCTTCCCCATACGCCACTCCTGCGGGCTCATTCCTGTATCTTGTTTGAATACACGGGCAAAATAGGCAGGATCCTCATAGCCACAATCCAGTGCAATCGATGCAATGCTCAGGGATGGATTGGACAACATTTCTTTGGCCTTGTTCAACCGCACGATCCGAATAAATTTATTGGGCGATAAACCCGTCAATGCATCCAATTTGCGGTGCAATTGAGAATGACTCATAAACACCAATTTGCACAATTGATCCACACTAAATTGATAGTTGTTAAAATTGGCTTCCACAAGACCTTTTACTTTTGTGACAAATTCATTCTCAGTTGCTTGTTTTAAATCCATGGCAATCTCAGGATCTACAATCAGCTCTGGATGGGTGTTTACACCAAACTGCTTGATGTAATACAATTGCAAGGCCTTGCGCTGTTCCAACAACTTTCTGATCCGAAGCAATAATTCTTCTTTGTGAAATGGTTTTTCAAGGTACACATCCGCACCCATTTCCAATCCTTCCATTTTACTTTGCAAGTCTGCCTTGGCAGTGAGCATGATAATCGGTATATGGCTGGTGCATTCATCATTCCGCAGCATGCGGCACATTTCAAAACCATCGATGTAAGGAATCATGACATCGGTGATGATTAAATCAGGAATGCTCCCGGTGGCAATATCAAATCCTTCTCTTCCATCTTTACCCACCAACAATTTATATTCCGGCAGACAACTAGCGGTATAAGCCACCACGTCTGCATTGTCTTCTACCAGCAACACCACAGGATTGGTTAAACTGATGGATCAACTTCCTCAAATATTGAAACTGATTTTGCTTGCTCCGTCTGGATTAAAGAAAATTCCTTTGGTACCGACACCTTGATCTTTTCTTCTTCTATCTTACTAACTTTCTTTAGTGGAATGTGGATAATAAATTCACTGCCTTTGGTCGCTCCCACGGGCGGACTTTTAACTTGGATGGAACCTTGCATAAGTTTCACCAGTTCGCGGGTCAGGGCCAGTCCAATGCCGGTACCCTCTGCTTTGCGCGTATGGCTGTTGTCAAGCTGATAAAATCGGTCAAAAATATGGGGAATCTGATTTTCCGGAATGCCCGTGCCTGTATCTTTTATTTTTAAAATCAATAGGGTGTTTTCGCTTTCATGATCACCGGAATCTTGAGAAATATTTACGTAAATGTTGCCCTGCGAAGGGGTAAACTTCAATGCATTGGAAAACAAATTGGTGACGATCTGCCTGATCTTTTCTGCATCATAGGCTACGAACAATGCATCTACATCCGCCAAAAAATGAAATTGTTTTTGTTCGCTCGCAGCCAATGATTGAAAGGACTCTACGATGTAACGCAAAAAGCCAATAATATCACCATTGATCAGACGGAGGGTCATTTTACCGTCTTCCAATTTGGAAAGATCCAACATCTCATTGACCAGTTTAAGGAGATTTTCTCCGTTGCGCACGATCATCTCAACACCGGAATGTAGATATTTGCCGGGGTCATTCTTAAGCTGATTGGCCATTCCTAAAATTACAGTAAGGGGAGTCCTAAATTCGTGGGTGATATTGGCGTACAACTGTGTTTTGGTAGCATCCAACTCCTTAATCCTTTTGGCCTCATTTTGCTCAAAATGCAATTGGGATTGTAGCCTTGCTTTATTCAATCTAAATTTAAAATAATTTCTGATTCCTATTCCAGCAACCAACACATACAAAAGATATGCCCACCAACTTAACCACCAAGGTGGATTTACGATGATCTTCAACTCTGCTATTTGGTCACTCCATATCCCCTGACTGTTGCTACCCTGCACTTTAAATACATAGCTTCCTGATGGCAAATGCAGATATGTCGCAGTCCGCCTAGTGCCACTCTCTACCCAGTCGGGATCAATGCCTAAGAGCTGATAACGATATTTGTTCTCATTGGGCGCAGTAAAATCAAGGGAAGAAAATTCTAAAGTCAAGATGTCTTGTAGATGATTTAAGTCAATGGTTTGGGTTTGTTCAATCGTCTGCTTCAAAACTCCTGTATGGTCATTAGGCAATACAGCCATATTGCCCACCAAAATATTTGTAATGAAAACAGGGGGTGTAAAACTTTTTTGGAGTACTTCCTTTGGATCAAAAATATTCAAGCCATTTACGCCTCCGAAAGCAAGATTCCCGTTGGGCAGTTTGGCATACGCTCCGCTGTTGAATTCATCATCCTGCAAGCCTGCAGTTTTAGTGAAGTTCCTGAATTGATAAAATATTTTATGGCTGTTATTTGCAGCTGTCATACAAAATATGCCTTTGTTCGTGCTGCCCCAGATATTACCTTGTTCATCTGTAAGAATTCCATAAACGACATTGTCCGGAAGGCCTTCTTTTTGAGTCAAATGAAAATAATCTCCTGACTTTTTATCGAGTCGGTTGAGCCCTCCACCCTTTGTGGCGATCCATAAATATCGCTCCGGTGCAATGGGGTCTTCTAGTAAACATGAAACCAAATTATAATTCAAAGAATTCTGCTTTTGGCTGTCGTTATAAAACCATTGTATTTGGGCAGAAGAAATATCATGGTTCTTAAAAGTAATTTTCGCATAACCGTGTTCTGTGCCTATCCAAAACACTCCGTTGTGATCTTCTATCAACGCTGTGCAAACAATTTTCTCCGTTCCTGGATTGATGTTGATGCTGTCCAGCTCTTGCTTCGCAGTATTCCAAATGCTGATCATACCATCTTGTCCGGGTAGCCAAATGTTTCCGTTTTTATCTTCTAGAAATGGTTGTTTTTTTCCAAAGCTCTGGTTTGTATTGATCTGCGGATAAGGAGTTAGTAAATTTATTTCTGGAACATAAGAGAAATACCCTGATTGATCGCTTTTAATCCAGAATACATTTTTCGAAGAAATCATAAAATGATCGATCTGTTTTAAAGAAGTTTTTTTTGTAAAAACATCCTTGTACAGAGAATCCTTACTAATTTTCATCCACATGTATGCGAAGTCTACCACATAAAGATCTTGATTAGATGCTGGCACAATCATGCGAATGCTGTTGCCCGGAATCTTTGTCGAAAACAAAGGATGTATGTTTTTGTATTTGCGCAAACCATATCCTACTGAACCACTCCATAAAATACCGGATCGATCGATCAAAAAAGGATAATTGATACGGATTGAATGGTTAATGGACAATTTTTCTTCCCAATGAACAGCCCTTCCTTTTTCCCATCTGCTAATATTGTAAAAATGCAATTCCCTGTGATGGTATTCCCATAATGCACTGTTGGAAGATAATAGTATGTTGCCTTGGGCGATCTTGTTGGTGTCGAAAAGGGGAATAATTTCATTTTCCTTGTCTAAGAACAGATTGTTGTTGATCAATACAGACGCATCCTTATTAAGATAGCCATTGTTGTACATTTTGGCTTTTGGTGAGGGAATAAAGCTGTTTGTATTTAAATCAAATCTATAAATAGCTCCGTCCATCCCTCCGATCCACATGTTCCCATCCATATCTCTACCCATACCCCAGACTTGCATATTATTAGGTAAGGAAAGCCTGGTAATCAAAGGAGCTGATCCTGAGCTCATAAAATCCGTTGGAATACTTACAATATTAAGGCCAGCCACATCGGTGGCAATCAGCATTCGCCCATCCGCCAATTCTTCGATGATTTTGATCCCATTGCCTGAAAGGCTTGATGGATTGATGGGTGAGTGAACAATACGGTGAAAAAGACCGGCTTTCTTATCGTATAAGTTGACACCTGCATTTTCAGTACCCACCCATATTCTGCCCTTGCTGTCTTCAAATAATTCTACCAGAGTATTGCTGCTGAGTGAATGCTCATTATAGGGATCATTCATAAATATCTTAAACCCATAACCGTCGTAACGATTTAAACCGCTTTTGGTCGCGACCCAGATAAAACCTTCAGTATCCTGAATCATATCAAAGACCATACCCTGGGATAGGCCTTGGGCAATAGAAATGCTTTCATAGACTTTTTCTTCTTGACCAAAAGCTGTGCCCATGCATTCAAGCATCATGAACAGCAGTAATATTATATTGATTAGAAATCGGGACACGCAGCTATAAAGGTAATTAAATTTAGCCTATTGATTTTTACCCTAAAACATGAAAACTTGCCTTCCAATCCATTAAATGACGAATTTGTCCTGCTCTTGCACAATTTGTCCTGTTGATTGCGAAAAATGTCCCAGATTTTTGATGAATCTGTACATAAAGAAAATGCTTATCAGGCAGACCTTTGTCCAGGTTTTCTATTCAATTAAAATTATTTCAATCATCATTAAAAAACTAAAAAAATGAAACGTAAAATCAACTTCACTCTATTGACCCTCCTGTTTTTATGCCTTGCCATTCCTTATATGGGTTTTGGGCAAAATAAAAATGTGATTTCCACCCATCGTGTATTTCCCAAAATGGACAAAGTGATGGAATTTGAAAAGGCGCTGGCCGCCCACGCCCAAAAATTTCACAAAGGGGATGTCCAATGGAGAGTGTTTGCCATTCAGTCAGGTCCTGATTTCGGAGGATACCATATCACGGAAGGGCCAAAAACCTGGCAATCAGAAGACGAAAGAGGAGATTTAGGTCCAGATCACATGACGGATTGGAATAAAAATATTGCAGTCCACCTAACAGACAGACAATCCGGTGGATATTCCGTTTACATCGATTCTTTAAGTACGGTTGCAGTAGGCGATTTTAGTGATAAAATCAATATAACGCATGTGTATCCTAAACCTGGCCAAGGGGATCAAGTAGTCAAAATGATCAAGAAATTGAGAAAAAATTGGATCGCACAAGGAGTATCAGTGGCTGTGTATTCCTCCAATTCTTCGGGTCCTGGACAATATGCGGTGGTCACCCGTTATAAGCAAGGATTAAAAGAAAAGGAAGTCAATTTCCGCAAACCATTTAAAGAAAGCTATGAAGCCGTAAATGGCGAAGGTTCCTACGCTGAATATCTGGAAGATGCTGCTGAATACATAAAAGAAAGCTGGAGCGAATTACTTTTCTTACAAAAAGATTTAAGTTCCAAATAAGATTGGATTATAGCATTTAAATCTAAAACATTTCAACTATAAGAAGGAGCTGGCGTTGCGCAGCTCCTTTTTTATTTACATTGTGCTGTTTCCAAAATCAATTGTAAAATGTGGAAATTACCTAAGTTCCAAACTTTGAAATTTTAACTCTGGTATTTGAACATCACTCACCTTACCAGGAATAATTGTTACAATTAATTGAGAAATGCATTGCGATGAAAGCCAATTTCATTTACAAAATGATTATAATTGTCCGTTAATTGCCCAGAATTTTTTAATTTATTGTTCACTTCAAAAACAATCAATTTTGGAATACAACAACAAATTTAATTAGGGATAATTTGAAAACTCAATATGCTCATCAATTTAAAAAAAATAATCAGATTAGAATTTTTCAATTGAATCCAACGCCAAACAACCAAATAATAACTCATAATTATTTCTAATAAATAGATTTGAGAGGGCTATCTTTGGAAGTTAAATTGTCTGTTGTATGAATTTTACGCTTACTCAAAAACTCAACTCTGTTTTAAAATTTCTAAACAGTCAGAGGTTGATAATGATAATTCTAGCTTTGATTTTCTTTTCTCAGCTGTCTTTTTATTGGCCAGGACCCATTGAAAAACCTGTCTTGTTTGTATCCCGCCAGATACCTTGTTGTGGATCCGTCTATATGAAAGAGGCCAAAGCATTGCCCGGAATTGGAAATTTTTCCAAATACCAACTTGCAGCACCCGGTTTCTTATGTATTCTCCAACCCAATGGAGACATAGATACATTGGTCAATGGCGCAAATCAAACGGTTCAAAGTTTACAATTAATAGATATTAGTTCACCCAGAATTTCTTATGATGCCAGAAAAGTGGTTTTTGCCGGATTAAAAAATGGCAACTACAAGGAAGGAAGTCTTTCTACCAAAAATGCCTGGAGGATTTATGTGATCAATATTAATGGATCTGGATTAAGACAAATTACTTTTGATGAAATTCCTTTGGATTTAAATCAATTCAATCCTTTGGCTACTGCTGTTCTTACTGGAGTAGATGATACCCATCCTGTTTGGTTACCGGATGGTCGAATTTGTTTCAGCAGTACTCGGTTTAGGGACATTGCCATGTATAATCTGACTAGAACTACAAATCTTTATGTGGTGGATGAAGATGGAAAAAATTTACACAGAATCACTACCGAAAAAAATGGAGCTGACAAGCCAGAGATTGATCCTTTAACAGGTAAAATTGTCTATTCACGTTGGTGGAGAAATTTTTACTGGCCTTATGATTCAATGCATCAGCAAGCACATCCTGAATATCAGGAAGGCTGGTTGTATAAAGATGGGATGACCAGTGATTTGAATTCTGTGATCGAGGAACAAATGTTCATGTTTAACAACAATGCTTTTGCACTGACTGAATTGAATCCTGATGGAAGCGGATTAAAACTATTTTCAGGACACTATCGCGAAATTTCTTCCAACAGTGTATATGGAGGTAGTTTTGATGCAGATGGCAACTTTATTGGCAATTGGTTTCCCATTGAGCACCAGACTGAATCTTCTGGCTTTGGAGGTATCCGGAAATATTTCAGAGGGTCTGGTAGGAGGCCGGTTTCACTTGCTGGAACGACCGCTTACGGAAATTTGGATTATTATATCAAGGATCCTCCATCGTATGGAATTTTTAATGGCTACTATGCAGCTGAACCTTCTGTTGGATTGGATGGAAGAATTCTTTATTCGCAGTCGAAAGATCCTGGTCAAGACTATGGAATTTATTGGATGAATTCCGATGGCACTGCCAAAACTTTAATTTATGACCATCTGGGCACCACTGAACTTCACGCACAACTGATAGAAGCAAGGCCTTTACCTCCAATAATTTCGGATCAAATCAAAGATCAGGCATCACTACTTCCACCTAAGGATATAAATGATCTCAGAAAGGATGGCAGTTTTGAATTTGATTGTCGAAATATTTTTTACAATTCTCGTGTGGATGATGGCATCATTGCTGCACCTGCCATAGGTGGCCTTTCATCTGTTCGTTTTTTTGCTTCTCCACTGACAAAAGAACAATTTGGCAGCTTGGAAATGCTTAATTTCCCAATGCTCTACAATGAAATTGCTGTAGATGATTTTGGTCGTGTTTTAGAAGTTGGTGCGCCAGCCAATGTGGCTCTGTTTGAACAAGGCAGGACTTCACAGTCATTAGGATACAAAATAAGTAGAACAGGAGGTGGAATCATGGATGGCGCCGCCCATGTTACAGGTTTTAATTTTGGAAAGCCGGGTCAAAAAGTGAGTTGTGTGGGCTGTCATGCCGGACATAGTTTAATACCTGTGCCTGAAGATCCTGAAGACTTGTTTTTCCACAACATAGCTCCAGGGGCCATTATAAATACATCCTCATCCATGAATGCTCCTGGTTATCTTATAGACAAGAAAAATAAACACGCAACCCATCATTGGTTTACTCCTGAATCAGTGTCTCCTCAGGGTCAATGGATCAATCTAAAGTGGCTGGCACCTGTATATACTAAGAGCGTCGTTCTTCACAATATTCCAGACACTAACCGTGCACAGGTTAAAAGCTGCACCATAGAATTGTATGAGGATTCTTCGTTAAGCAAACTGATAAAGTCAATCCAAAGCCCAAATCCGCTTTCTGCATCAGGAACAGAATTCAAGCTGGAAAAAGTATTAAAAATTCAATCCATGAGAATTGTGTTCAATGATGTGAAAGGAGGAATCTACCATTGGAACGCAGCAACCCTGGGTGAGATTGAAGTGATTGGTAGCATTGTTCATCCCAATAGATTTATAGAAGTGCTCGATTGCAAAGGAAAAGCTTATGGTTCTCATCGAACAGACTCTTGCGGACAATGTCTACTTCCGGAAGATCCAAAATTCAATGACTGTTTGACGAGTGAGGTGGACATCAATCAAAACAATCATTTGGATGATTTGACAATTGTTCCAAATCCTTCAAACCAAAAAATTTCTATTCTTTACAATAAAGAACTTACTGCAACATTTACCTTTATCATCAATATCAGCAGCGGCAAAAAAAATCTTGTTTTTCCTGATTGCCATCTGGGAATTTGTTCCATCGGTCTTCAAGATTTTCCACCAGGTGTTTATATGATCGAGATGAATTTTGGTGGGCAATGCAAGAGGAGTAAGTTTATAAAAATATAAAATATTATTAACTTTGAATAACTGGTAAAAAGTTATAAATCAATTTATATTGATGTCTTTTTTGAATTGAACTCAATTCATTAAAAAAGCAGTTTCGATTTTGCCAACAAGTCAAAATCAAAACTGCTGTCCACGATAGTGTTTATTCAGAAACTATTATCAAAACGTATATTCTCAATATAGAATGTTTTATAATATTACCAAAAAGTGCTCTCTTAATGTTACTAAAAATGGTGTTTCATAGTGTTATTAAAAGAGCTCTAATCTCAACTTATTAATGGATGAACTCACAGTGTTATTAAATAGGGTGAATTGAATTGATGTTAAAAAGAGCTCTCTTAATGTTACTAAAAAGGTGTTTCATGGTGTTATTAAAAGAGCTCTCATTTCAACTTATTAATGGATGAACTCACAGTGTTATTAAATAGGGTGAATTCAATTGTTTTTAAAAAGAGCTCTCTTAATGTTACTAAAAAAGGCGTTTCATAGTGTTATTAAAAGAGCTCGTATCTAAACCAAACCAAAAAATGAAATCAAATTGTTATTAAATAAATCGAATTCAAATTGTTTATAAAAGAGCTCTCTTAATATTACTAAAAAAGGTGTTTCATAGTGTTATTAAAAGAGCTCTAATCTCATGTTATAAAAAAGGTGAAATCACGGTGTTATTAAATAGGGCGAATTCAATTGTTTTTAAAAAGAGCTCTCTTAATGTTACTAAAAATAGGTGCTTCATAGTGTTATTAAAAGAGCTCTTAAAGTTAAAATCTCTCAATGTGCAAAAAATAGGATCAAACAAGCAATCTAAATTCAAATTCAAGTGGCTTACGGGCCACTTCCAGGGCGCTTTCGCTATGGTATTACAAAGATGGGTTGTATTTGAGCCTAGTTGGGTTTAATGATTAAACAAATTTTACTTTTATAGGACAATATTGGAAGTAAAATTCAAAAAATTAAACTCTAGGTTTAATAATTTCTAGTCTTTTCAACTAAAAGTTTAATTTTGTTCTACTAAAAAGATTCATTTATGAAAGAATCAATCAGTTGGGAACAATTTCAATTGAGACTCTTGAATATCCTACAGGGTCATGTCGGTGAACAAAACTTTGCCAAATGGCTTGCTGAAGTTCTAGGAATTTCAATGACAGCTGCCTACAAAAAGCTCAGCACCCAAAGCAAACTAACCGTTTCAGATTTAATGATCCTTGCATCCAAAGTGCAATTTTCATTGGACCAGGCCATGGCTAGCAAGCTTTCGCCCATCCCTTTTATGAGCGATGCAATCCGAAGACAACCGGAACATCCCGCAGAATACTTCCAAAATTTGGCCAACCACCTTGAATTCTTAAAAGACCTTAAAAACTTAAATTATATGCTCCTCGCCAACGAAGTGCCAGTATTTCACTTTATGTGGTTTCCAGAACTCATTTATTTTAAAGTCTTCGTTTGGAATTATACGGTTTGGCAAAAAGACTTTGGCTCCAAAGGCTTGAAATATGAACCAGATCTTTTTCGCAAAGACAAAAGTTTAAACGACGCCATCCTCCGTTGCAGGTCCATCTATTATACTTTTCCCGGAACAGAAATTTGGAACAACCGTATGTTTGATCTCATTTTAGATCAAATTAAATATTTCGTACACCTGCGATCCTTCAAATCAAAAAATGACATTGTCGCTCTTTTGGACGAACTGTATAAACTTTGGAAACATCTTGAAACCATGGCAGAATCCGCTGTTAAACACAATCAGTCAGACCCTGTCAAAAGTCCTCCCATTCGCATCTACAACAATGATCTTATCTCAAACAGTGAAACGATATTGGTCAACTCTGATCAACTTAACGCTTTGTTTCTTTCCGTCGATTACCCCAACATCATTCGAACCCACGATAAAAGAATGACAGATCATTCAAAAAACTGGCTTAACCAAACCCTAAAGCACTGCAATCTAATCAGTGGTGAAGGTGAACGTGAAAGGCAAGAAGTCTTGCAAACCTACCGCATCCATTTTGAGAAATCGGAGGAAGAAATACAAGCCTTGATGAAGTATAAATCCTATGGATAGAATTTGAATTCGATTTGTAGGCCACGACATTTTCTGAAACATGTTATTAAAGTGTATATTTGCACTATAAACTAACCAAAACATGAAAAAGCTGAGCCTATTACTAACAATCTCCTGCATATCAGCATACTGTAGCGCCCAATTGGTTTATACAGATCTTTTCTCAAGTCAGGCCATTGGCCACTTAACCACCCTGATTATTTCTGATGATGAAAAGTTAGGTCAAATTAAGCATAAACCCGATGGAACCTGGGAACTAAACAACTTCCAACCTGGCTCCATAAAAACCAGTCAACCAATTACAGAAGAGTGGGCAGATGATCCTACCACTGCAGCCAAAACCATAATAGGACATATCGGTGTGCAAAATACCAATTGTACTACCTACACAGTGAGCAAAAAACAAGGCAGATGGCTGGTAAAATTTTATATTTGCCCTTAGGGAGAATTAGAGAATTGGAAAATTAGAGAATTAGAAAATTAGAAAATTAGAAAATTGAAGATAACGCCAACGGCCTTATTTGAAATTGCACTTTTAATGCTTATCTCGGTCCTTTCTAAAAAAGTGGCCTAAAATTGTAATAGATAATGTGAAAATGAAGGTGTGATCTTTATCCCTGACTCATACAAATCGAATTATAAGGCCAAACGAAAAGCTGGATTTAGGTTCCGGCTTAGGGCTTTCCAGCTCGGGACCCATCCACTGAATGGCGCGCCCGTGCTAAAAACTGTCTGAGCACCGAAGGTGTGAGTTTTTTTACGCTGTGCGCGAGGGTGGCATTTCTTTGCTTACTTTCTTTTGGCCATGCAAAAGAAAGTAAGAATATAAAATAGAGAGACTATTTCCTGATTCGCTTACAGTCGGAATGGTTACCAGCCCAATTCAGCCATTAACGCTCCTTTTCCGGCGCATTTGCTTTGCACCATGGCTTCACTTAGAGTGCTGTCGCAATCTACCAAGCTTTTAGCTTAGTTCGTTCAGTCGTAGTCAAAAGAAAGTAAGAATGTAGTAAATTAAATCAACTCAAAGTTTAATTATACCTCCGCTTCAAAAACCACTCATTGTCATTCAATCTAACACCAGCGAGTATTTTGATATATTGAGATTTGACACTTCCTTCCAATTCACTAATACCAGCTTCTACTCCAAGATTAATCACCGCCAATTGTCTTTGAAAAGTAAAAGGCATTCCCACACCAAGACTTACACCATAGTTTTGCATAGTGTTTCCTCCACTTTGCAAATATCCGTTTTCGTAAAAGAAACCATATCGATATTGACTTCTATTTGGTAGACGTGCATACCCGGTGGTTGATGGCCTCCAACTTCCACCTGCGTTGACACTAAAAAAATTGGCTAAGCTGCCTTTTGATCCTTCAAACAAACTTGCATTTTCCCACAACTCGTAATTTACATCCAATAAATAAGCGCGCTTTTCCTGATCATTGTAATAAAGACCAACAGTCGCTTTAAAAGGTAATTGGGAAGAACTTTCTACATCTTGAGAATAAAAAATCGTATCAATCACACTCGCAAAATTAAGTCTCGTATATTGCAAAACATCACTCGTAAAACCAACCTTGGTCGGAATGGTAAGATGGGCTCCAAAACTTAGTACCTTGGCTTTGATTGATTTATTTTCCTTCATCTTCTCCTTGTTTAAAGTATGAGCATAGATGCTTCCTAAAATAAAATCGAATCCGCTGGCGTGAATTTTATTCTCAGAAAAATTAGCCGCAGATCCTGCGATATCTCTTAAGCGATAGATTTGGGAATATTCAATATTGCCAAAAATATAGCCTACCGAAAGTCCCATGGATAATTGTTTGTAACGATAGGCTCCACCCAAAGAAAATCTTGAAAGTCCTCCACGCCCTTCTTGCTCCCTTGTAGTTCTTCCAGTTAGACCTGTGCTATCTGCAATCACATATTTATATCCGGTGGTAGAATAAGGACTGATACCCAAACTTAATCCCATCGGATATTTTGCTTCTTTTCGATCCAATAACTGATTGATCGAATTAAATAATGGCACAGCCAAATGAATGTAATTTAAGTTTCCGGACCAATCATTTAGCTTTTCACCATTTTTATCTTCAAGCTGGTTGTATTTAGAATAAAATCCCAATTCGGCATCTGTAATTTTCAAGAAACCAAGTGAAGCAGGGTTGGCAAAACTAAATTCATCGTGGTGGTGATACGCTGCCCCTGCCCCTCCAGTGTGAAGAGAGAACGGAGATCTGGATCGCTGAAGGTCGCCCAAACCAAATCTTGACAAGGGTGAGAATTCATAATTTTGTGCAGATATCATACCCCCAAGTAAGAGAAATATCAATATCGATAGATGTTTTTTCATATATAATCAAGAATTTGATTTAAGCCAATCAAAACCAAATGAGGTTGATGAATGGCCGCAAATTTGGTGAAAGTTTTTAGAACCATTGCATCACCGCCCGTAATAACGAGTTTTAGCTCCGTGTATTTTAAAGAAAGTTCTGAATAATAGTGGTCAATTTCTGCCCCAATGCCTTGTAATACGCCAAGTTGCAAGGCTTCATCGGTCGATTGTCCAATCAACTTATTAATTTCCAAATCTTGGTGATGCACCATCGGCAATTTGCCTGTGAATTCATGCATGGCTCGCCAACGCATATACATTCCAGGTGCAATATTACCTCCTTGAAAAACGGAATTTGCATCTAATATATCATAGGTCACACAGCTTCCGGCACTCACAATGAAAAGATTTGTGTTTGGATAAAGTGAAATAGCACCACACATAGACGCAATCCTATCGTGACCCAGTGTTTGGGGAGTTCTGTAATTAAGTTGAATGGGTAAACTTTGCTTATAATCAAATCGAATAGCATGGGTCTCGTGGATGATCGAACGAACCAAAGGATGCTCCTCCATTTGGACAGACGATAAAATAGCTTTATCGAATGTGCGATCTTGAATCCATTGAAGTATTTTGCTTTCATCACCATATAGAAAGGATCCGAAATCCACCAAATTGTGGCGGTCAAAAAGGGCAAGTTTTATTTTGGTATTACCTATATCGATGGTGAGGTTCAAAATATTACAAGTGTTTAATGCTTAAATTGTCTTATACCGGACAGAACCATGCTCAAACCCAATTCATCCACTCTTGCAATGACTTTTGGATCATTGACGGAGCCTCCTGGTTGAATAATGGCACTCACTTTGGCTTCAGCCGCTAGTTCCACACAATCAGGAAACGGAAAGAATGCTTCTGAGGACATCACGGATCCTTCGGTATCAAATCCCATGGCCACTGCTTTCTGAATGGCTTGTCTGCATGCATCCACCCTCGAAGTTTGACCACATCCCATACCAATCAATTGCTTATTTCGCACCAAGGCGATGGCATTTGATTTTAAATGTTTGGTGCAACAGGCAGCAAATAATAGATCCGTAATTTCAAAAGGACTTGGCGACTTTTGACTGACCGTTTTTAGTTGCTCTGCTACCAATCGACTTTGATCTTTTTCTTGAACTAATTTACCAAAAAGCACCGTCCTTGATTGCTCTTGATCAGCCGGCCACATTTTAATTTTTAGAAGTATCCTTGATTTTTTAGAACTTAAAAGTTTTAAAGCTTCAGCATCAAAATCCGGTGCAATTAAGACTTCGTAAAACAATTTGTCGATTTCAAGGGCAGTTTGTAAGTCGATGGTTCTATTGGAAATGAGAACTCCCCCAAATGCAGAAATTGGATCACCCGCCAATGCATCATGCCATGCCTGAATCAAACTGCTTCTGACCGCAATCCCACAGACATTGTTGTGTTTAAGAATAGCAATACAGCAATCCTCATCTTTAAAATCATTCATCAATGACATGGCTGCATCCACATCCAATATATTGTTGTACGAAAGTTCCTTACCATGAAGATATTCCAAACCAAGGTCACCTTCAAACCACGCTTTTTGATGTGGGTTTTCTCCATATCTCAAAGACTTCTTTTGTTCTTGCCCTGAAAAGTAATTTCTAATCATGGTATCATAATGGGATGAAACGGTAAAAGCCCTCTGTGCAAGAACTTTTCTAGTTTCCAAAGTAGTGATGCCATTGTTTGCAAGAATAGCTGCCAAGTCTGAATAAGCCTCACGGGATGGGATTACTACCACATCTTGGTAATTTTTAGCCGCTGCCCTGATTAAAGAAACACCTCCGATGTCTATTTTTTCTATTATTTCTGATTCATCATCGGTATTTGCCAAAGTTTCCTCAAACGGATATAAATCAACTACAACCAGATCAATTGGCGGAATTTCAAAATGTGCCAATTGGCTCAAATGATCCTGGTTTCTCATTGCAAGAATTCCACCGAAAACCTTTGGATGTAAAGTTTTTACCCTGCCGCCTAAAATGGAAGGATATCCAGTGATGGTTTCTACACTTACCACTGATAAGTTCAAAGATTCTATAAATTCTTGGGTTCCTCCAGTGGAATAAATCACAACTCCAATGTCATGTAAAAGGCGGATAATGGGTTCTAAACCTTCTTTGTTATAAACCGATATAAGTGCAGATTGTATTCGTTTGGAGTCCATGGGTGGGTTTTGGATCCGCAAAATTAACAAGATTATCGAAAGCTCAGTTTATTCTAAGCTAAGTATTATTGCTAAATGATATCTTTGGCTTTGTTAATGAAATCAGTTTTATGTTGATGTATCATGTCACTGTGAAGGTAAATCATGAAAAAGTAGCAGAATGGTTAAATTGGATGAAATCTGTACATATTTTAGAGGTTTTGGATACAGGTTATTTTATCAAATGCAGACTTTCTACCCTGGACACCAGTGACCAGGATGGAGCTAGCTTTTCGGTGTTATACGATTGTCCATCTCATGATGCCTTAAATCAATACATGAGCCTTTGTGCTCCTGCTTTGCAGAAAAAACACATCGAAAAATTTGCAGGTCATTTTGTGGCCTTCCGTACCATTTTGGAAGTGAATGATGAATTTTATCCTAGAAATAGAGAGTCCTAAAAATTAATCTTGCTGGAGTTGTCGAAGGAGTGTTTTATGATTTCCATTTAGCAAATCGTTGAGCGTGGTTCTTTCAAGCAATGACTTGAGCTCTTGGTTGACCGGCACCATCAAATGGTGCATGGGGCAAGGTTTCTTTGAATTACATTTATTAAAATGTAAAACGCAGGTATTAAAATAGTCTTTGTGATCTGAGATTTTTAACATCTCTGAGAGCGGGGTTTTGTAACAAAGGGAATTCATTTCAAATCCACCATTTGGACCTTTATATGAATTAAGCAAGCCTGCATCGACCATATTTCTTAGTTTTTTTGAAATAAAAGCGACTGGAATTCCCAATTCCTCAGACAACTCCTTGGCACCAAACAACCTAGGAACCTTAGAATGGATTGCCATGAATATCAATATCTTAATGATATAGCTAAAACTTTTTGTGAATACCATAAACTGAATTAGTTTGCAAAATTAGTGGCTATTATTCATAACCCATTGATCAAAATCATTTAGTAAACTGACCTACATTAATAACAGTACATTGGTAAGAATATACCTTTGACTTCATCATTAATAGACAATAGTGTCCATTAATATTATTCAAATAAAAACTTAGTTATGAAATCTTTAATCAACTTCGTCTTTCTCTGCCTTATTTCTATGATGCTGGCTTGTTCAGGTGGTGTTAAAAAAGAAATTCCACAAGTGGATCTTGCCAAGATTACTGAAAATCAACCTGAAATCCATGGTACCTTGGTAGAGGACAAAGACATTGTAATCAACAATCCATTAAAGCAAGATTGGGTAAGTACCGGTAAAAACATTTACGAATTAAAATGCCTGGCTTGTCACAAATTAAGCGACGAAAAATTGGTGGGACCAGGTTGGTCAGGAGTTACTAAAAAACGTCAACCATCTTGGATATTGAATATGATCACCAATGTAGATGTTATGCTTGAAACCGACGAAGAAGCCCAGAAATTACTCGAACAATGCCTCGTCAGGATGCCTAATCAAAATATCAGTGCCGAAGAATCAAGGCAGATTTTAGAATTTATGTTCCACAATGATGGTCAGAAATAATTAAAATAATTTTATTAAATATAGATCTTATGAAGTCAATCATTTTTAAATCAATCTTTGGAGTGGGAATACTATTCATGCTCATCGCAACAGCATGCAAACCAAAGGGAATGCAGACCGCCGTCCAGGGAGACGCAGCTGTAAAAGCATATGTTCCACCAGGACAGTATGATGAATTTTACAACATTGTGTCCGGCGGATTCAGTGGTCAAATGTCCGTCTATGGAATACCATCAGGGCGTTTATTTAGGGTAATTCCAGTTTTTTCTGTGGATCCAGAAAAGTCTTGGGGATTTTCTGAAGAAACAAAACCCATGTTAAATACCTCACATGGATTTGTACCTTGGGATGATCTTCATCATATCGCTTTATCTACCACAGATGGAATCCATGATGGACGATGGGCATTTGGTAATGCAAATAATACACCTAGAATTGCCAGAATTGACATGACGACCTTTAGAACCAATGAAATTTTAGAGATACCAAATAGTGGAGGAAACCATTCATCTCCATTCATTACTGAAAATACAGAATATGTAGTAGCTGGAACTCGATTTAGTATTCCAATGGATGGCAAAGTGGATGTACCTATTAATTCATATAAAGAAAACTTTAAAGGTACTGTCAGTTTTATTTCTGTTGATAAAAATAATGGAACAATGAATATTGCTTTTCAGATATTATTGCCAGGAGTTAATTTCGATCTTGCAAGAGCAGGTAAGGGTAAATCACATGGTTGGTTCTTTTTCTCATGCTATAATTCTGAACAAGCAAATACTTTACTAGAAGTAAATGCCTCACAGAAAGACAAAGACTTTATCATGGCAATTAATTGGAAAAAGGCTGAAGAATATGTTACTGCAGGCAAAGCAGTTAAAAAAACCGTAAGATATGCCCACAATATTTATGATGAAAACAGTCATTCTGCTACAAGCGAAATAAAAAATGAAGTTCTGGTATTGGACCCAAAAGAACTCCCTGGTATGGTCTATTTTATGCCTTGTCCAAAATCTCCTCATGGATGTGATACAGATCCTACCGGCGAGTATATAGTAGGCAGTGGAAAGTTAGCCGCAGTGATACCAGTTTTTTCATTTACAAAAATTCTGGCCGCCATCGATCAAAAGAATTTTGATTCAGAATACGATGGAATACCTGTGTTAAAATATGATGCTGTATTACACGGTGAGGTATTGAAACCTGGTCTTGGTCCTTTGCATACAGAATTTGATGACAATGGATTCGCATATACTTCATTTTTTGTTTCATCTGAAATTGTAAAATGGAAAATAAGTGATTTAACAGTGGTCGACAGAGTACCAACTTATTACTCAATTGGCCATTTATGTGTTCCTGGTGGCCCCACTAAAAAACCATGGGGTAAGTATGTCATTGCATATAATAAAATTACTAAAGATCGCTATCTTCCAACTGGGCCTGAACTCACCCAAAGTGCTCAGCTGTATTCCATCGATGGTGATAAAATGAAACTGCTTTTAGATTTTCCAACAATTGGTGAACCGCATTATGCTGAAGCAATCCCAGCTGAACTCATTAAACCAAAAAGTGTCAAAATATTTAAACTTGAAGAAAACAAACATCCATACGCAACATTGGGTGAAAAACAAGCAAAGGTGGAAAGAAAAGGAAACGATGTCCATGTTTATATGTCAAGCATACGATCACATTTTGTACCTGACAATATTGAAGGTATCAAAATGGGAGACCATGTTTATTTCCATGTCACCAATTTAGAACAGGATTGGGACGTACCGCATGGATTTGCAGTCAAAGGTGCAAACAATGCTGAATTACTGATTATGCCAGGTGAAACACAAACCTTGTTGTGGGAACCAAATAGAACAGGAGTTTTCCCAATGTATTGCACTGACTTTTGCTCTGCACTTCACCAGGAAATGCAAGGTTATATCAGAGTGAGTCCTGCCTCATCCAATGTACCACTGACATTCAGCACTGGTGCTAAAATGCCTCAAACAGAGCAGTAAAATAAAGTATAACTAAGTATTCCGGGGTGGATAATCCAGTTCCATATTCTTGAATGATCTTATCCCGGAATTTTTAATTAACCATTCCTATTTTTTACTATTTTAATCCTTTATCTATGAAATTCAATATTTTTTTAATCAGTCTATTAATATTTCAATTGAGCTGTAATAATCCTCAATCACAACAAAATATTTCTCCAGAATTTGAGCACAAAGGAGGTCAAGAAGCGGTACAAGATGATGAATCTCAAAAAGACATTGTCAAAATTGCAGTTGGATCTGCTAATCACACCACACTGGTCGCTGCACTGAAAGCAGCAGACTATGTTGATGATATTTCAAATGCCGGCCCTTTTACTGTGTTTGCTCCTACCAATGATGCATTCGGTAAACTCCCTGCAGGAACCGTTGAAAATTTAGTAAAACCCGAACAAAAAGCAGCTCTCCAAAATATTTTAGAATACCATGTAGCAGTCGGCACTTACAGACAAGATTATTTAACGGATGGACAAACCATTGGAATGGCCAATGGTGGCAATATCACTGTAAGATTAAATGGTGACAAAATTATAGTCAATGACAACATTAATGTCATAGCCACGATTCCTGCATCCAATGGACTGATTTATGTAGTAGATGGTGTATTGTTGCCAGCTTCAAAATAAACAATCACGCTGAAAGACAAGACATAGATTGACCATCACTTAATTCAATAATACAAACATTTCTTGAAATGAATAAAATTTTGCCAAAATTTAGATGGTTGATTGGGATACTTTCATTGCCCTTGTTGATTGTATTGTTTGTACCAATTTGGAGAATAGATTTATTTGCTCCACAATATCCGGAAGGCTTGACCATGAAAATATGGCACAACGATTTGAAAGGGGACATTGACATTATCAATGGTCTAAACCATTATATCGGGATGAGGCACATCAGTGTTGAAATGTTTCCCGAATTTGAAATTATAAAATATGTAATTATCATTTTTGTAATTCTCGGATTGATAGTAGCAATATCAGGTAGATTAATTGTGCTATTTTGGTACATCGTTCTTACCTTTTTTGGTGGTCTATTCACACTTTATGATTTTTATCGCTGGGGATACGAATACGGACATAATTTAGACCCAACTGCAGCTATTAAAGTTCCAGGACTTTCCTATCAACCTCCTGTGATTGGCCATAAAAGACTGTTAAACTTTGATGCATATTCACTTCCCGACATTGGAGCTTGGATTGTCATCATTGTGGCTTCACTTTTTATTTTAATTTATATCTATCATCTATGGCTTCATCACAAATCTTCAAAGTTTTCTGCTTCTTAATCTGTGCTACTTTCTATTTTTCTTGCTCAGTTTCACCTGAACCGGTTCGTTATGGCTCAGACCTCTGTCAAACCTGTAAAATGGGCATTGTTCAAAAAGGTTTTGCAGCTGAAATCGTCACCAAAAAGGGAAGAGTCTATAAATTTGATGACGTTGGTTGCCAAATCCTATTTTTTAAATCTGCTCAGATTAAAATTGAAGATTGTGCCCATATTTTAGTCCTAAAACATGGAACTGATCAGGAATGGATAGAAGCAAATAAAGCCATATTTATCACTGAAGTGCAAATTAAAAGTCCTATGAATTTTAATTACGCCTGCTACAAAAATAATGAAAATATACCATCAATGTATTTAACATCCTCATTAAATAAATACAACTGGGAAGAGATCTATTCAAAAATTGGTCAATAAATGAAAAATGATTTCCTAATTTTATTGGGTCTATTGCTATTTTTCAATTGTTCCAATGCCAACACACTCATAAGTAATAAAACCCATTCCATAAAGGAGGCGGTTCGTCAAGCGCAATGTGGAGACACCATCACAATTGACCCAGGCATTTATTCAGAAGGAAACATTGTTATTGACAAAAGTCTAACCATCATAGGCATTGGAGATTGTATTTTGGATGGGGAAGGGAAGTTTGAAATTTTTACAATTCAGGCCGATGACATCTCGCTCATCAATTTGAAATTCCAAAAAAGTGGATATTCAGCAACCAATGACTTTGCCTCTGTTAAAATATTAAGTTCCAAATATTTCCATATCCACCATTGTGAAATATTAGATTCATACTTTGGAATACATATTTCAAATTGTTCTTATGGCTCGATATCAGAATGTAAAATTATTGGATCGCCGGATAAAGAACAAAATACTGGTAATTCAATCCATATTTGGAAATCTGATCACATACAGGTTTTTAAAAATTTTTGCAAAGGCCACCGAGACGGTATATACTTTGAATTCGTCACAGATTCCTACATTTATGAAAATATAAGTTCACACAACATTCGCTACGGATTGCATTTCATGTTTAGTCACTCCAATACTTACTTTCACAATAAATTTATTGAAAATGGAGCTGGTGTAGCAGTGATGTATTCAAAAAACGTTGTGATGCATTACAACTTGTTTAAAGAAAACTGGGGTCCGTCCTCATTCGGCATCCTTCTAAAAGACATTACTGATAGTAAAATGTATGGCAACCAATTTATAAAAAACTCAGCTGGCATTTACATGGAAGGGAGCAATCGCTGCATCATTGAAAATAATTTATTCAAAGAAAATGGTTGGGCATTAAGAGTACAAGCCAATTGTAATGACAACGAAATTAAAAAAAATAACTTTATAAACAACACTTTTGATGTCTCCTGCAATGGCTCTTTGGTTCTAAACAAATTTGACAACAACTATTGGGACAGATACGTAGGATACGATCTAAATAAAGACGGTGTTGGTGACTTGGCCTACCATCCAGTAAGCCTATACTCAGTTCTTGTCGAACAAAATCCGGCATTTCTAATACTTTTGAGAAGTGTTTTAATTAATATATTGGACCAGGTCGAAAGAATAATTCCAATTCTTACACCCATCGATTTAAAAGACAATTCACCTTCCTTAAAATATTACAAATTCAATGATTGAAATATCCAATTTACATAAAGCATTTCAAAAATTAAAAGCTTTGGATGGAATTGACCTAAACTGGAATAAAGGTGAAGTTATTGCTTTGATTGGTCCCAATGGATCTGGTAAAACTACATTGCTTAAATGTTTACTTGGCTTAGTATTTCCCAATTCAGGTGATATTCGATTGGATAAAAGTTCAATCATAAATTCATACCAATACCGAGAAAGAATCGGCTATATGTCGCAAATAAGTCGCTTTCCTGATCAACTCAAAGTTGTTGAATTACAAGAAATTCTTACCGATATTAGGAAAAAAAATAATGCACAGCTTGACCTTGACTTATTCCATGCATTTAAAATAGAATTATATAAAGACAAATCGCTCAAAACTCTGAGCGGAGGAACACGACAAAAAGTCAATGCGGCATTTGCATTTATGTTTGACCCGGAGATTTTAATTTTAGACGAGCCAACTGCTGGACTAGATCCTATCTCAGTGGAGATTTTTAAAGAAAAAATAAAATCAATTCCAATCAATAAAAAATATTTAATTATTACATCACATATATTAAGTGATCTCGAAGAAATTACAACGCGCATCAATTATCTGCAAGACGGTAAAGTTAAATTTGACTTAAGTATGGATCAATTAATTCAAAAAACCGGACAAAATAAATTGAGCAAAGCCATTGCCCAATTCCTAAGTTCTAATTAATTTGATCTAAGCATGTTAAAAATAATAAAATATTTTCTACTTGATATTCTTAATAATAAAGTCGTTTTAGGCTTGAGCCTCTTTTTCTTTATAGTTTCAATGTCATTGCTATATCTCGATGAAAATCAAAACAAAGCTATACTGAGTCTAATGAATATAATATTCATCGTAGTTCCTTTGATTTCTATGTTTTTCTCAGCCAATTATTATTGGAATTCGTACGAATTTAAAGAAATATTACTGTGTCTTCCGTTAAAAAGAGAAAAAATCATTCTTAGTGAATTCATTGCAGTTAGTTTAAGTATCTCATTGAGTATTTTGGTTGGACTAGGAGTTCCCTGTCTGATATTTGGAGCGGAAACCAATATTTACTATTTGATTTTACTGGCCGTGATTTTGAACATTTCATGTGTTGCATTGTCCATGTGGATGGTCATTTTGACCAAAGACAAATCTCGAGGTCTAGGACTGGTTTTATTAATGTGGTTTTACCTTACCATGTTATTTGATGTATTGCTTATCAGCATTATGATGAATTTTAGTGACTACCCCTTAGAAAAAATTGTGTTGGTGTTGGCATCACTTAATCCTATAGATCTGTGTCGAATTTCGATGATGTTGCAATTAGATATAAGTGCTCTCATGGGTTATACTGGTGCACTCTACAAAGAATATTTCTCGGGTTCGGGAGGATCCATTCTAAGTCTTTCCATCTTGATGCTTTGGATCATTATTCCGGTATATCTTTTTGTCAAAAAATTCGGCCAGAAAGATATATAAAAATGAATGCTCACTAATCAAGCATGGTGAAAACCTTTGTGCAGATTTAGTTAAACCTTTAATAGATTTCCTATATTCGATTCTAAGATAAATGCTCTAATATTTCTTCTGCTTCAATTTGGACCATACATGCATGATCTCCTCTATGGCATTTCTTATTTCCATATACTGAGCAAGGACGACAGGTCAATTGTTGAGCTGATTTTTGCACAAATATATTTCTTTTTTGATCCACAGGACCAAAACCCATACCGGGATCAGTGGGACCCCAAATAGAAATGATCTTAGGAATATTGGACAAATTGGCCAAATGCAAATTGGCAGAATCCATCGTGACCAATGCATCTAATTTTGAAAAAAAATAAATTTCTTGTTGAATTGAAAAATAATCACCAACGATAATAACTCTTTCAACTGACTTCTTTTGCCAATGTCGCATTTTGGATTTTTCCTCCGTACCTGCACCAAATAAAAATATCAGAGTTTGTCCGTCTTCTTCTAATATTTTTTCAATGAGGCTTTCTGGTTTGTTCCATTCTTTCCAATGGTGTTTAGCAAACGGCGCTATGCCAATTCGCTTTTTATTATTCCAACCATTTTCTAAAATTGTTTTTTCAATCTCCAAGTTTACATTCTCATTTTTTGGCCAGCGAATGGAAATTGTTTCTTCTAACTGATCAAAAAGTTTTAATCCGGCATTGACAAACACATCTCTATATCTTAAAATATGGTGTCTTAAAGGCTTACTATCAATATTAAGATGACCAATTCTTGCATTCTTTTCATCTCTTCCTTTATCAATTCTAAAAATATTTTTTCTCCCTACAAAAAGCAAAATTGAAATGAATCTTGATCTAAGACTTCCATGCAAATCAATTACTAAATCATAATGCTCATTTTGTAATTCATTTACAAGTTGTAACAATTGAAAAAAACCAGAGAGACCTTTTTTAAATTTAACAGCAATACTATTTACATTTGGTATCCCTTCGACTATAAATTCTAAACCTTTTCTGGTTAGAAAATCAATTTTAACTTCAGGATTTAGCTGTATCACTTCACTCAATACCGGATGACACAGGACGACATCTCCCATGGCTGAAAACCTGATGACCAGGATTTTCATTGTATTATTTTGTGGGTTTATACAATTCCGGATTGGTGCTGGGGTCGTTGTACATTTTCATCTGCCGGTAAAGTTTCATGATGGCTTTTCCACTCTGAAGTTCATAGATCAAATTATTAATGCTAAAACACAAATCCGTTTTTTGCATCAATAAGATGGATAATTTCTGATTGCACAAATGAATATGTTCTACCGTAGCATCCTTTCTTTGCGTTTGTTCGTCCATATGATAAATCTTCAACATTAGGATCGACAAACGGTCTATCGCCCAAGCCAAGGTTTCCGAATTTAATCTGGCTTGATCCGTCGGTTTGACATTTTGAATTTGCTGCATAAACCACTCATCCATTTTTTCAACAAGGTCTGTTCGATCTTGATTGGATGCATCAATTTTTCGTTTGGTTTGAATAAATTCCTGCGGATCAAGATCAGGCCTGCGAATAATGTCTTCAAGATGCCATTGCACAGTGTCTATCCAGGATTTTTTGGAAAGCATTTGATGAATATCTTGTTCATCAAATTCCCAAGGATAATTGGTATTGACATCATTTAACTGATGATATTTTTCAATCACCTGAGAAAAAACACTACAACAATATTCAGAACTTATCAAATCAATGAATTATCAATTACTCAATTACCTCATATACTCTTCTATCGGAGGACAAGTGCAAACCAAATTCCGATCACCATGCGCATTGTTTACCCTACTAATCGTTGGCCAAAATTTATTGACAGGTGTTAGAAATGGTAATGGGAATGCTGCTTTTTGTCTACTATATGGTCTTGACCAATCGTCTGAAGTAATCACCGCAGCAGTATGTGGAGCGTTGTGCAACACATTGTCTTCTGCTGGATATTCACCTCTCGCTATTTCATCAATCTCATCATGTATACTCAACAATGCATCACAAAAACGATCCAGCTCTTCCAAATTTTCTGATTCAGTTGGTTCGATCATAATGGTGCCAGCCACAGGAAATGACAAGGTTGGAGCATGAAAACCATAATCCATCAATCTTTTGGCTACGTCTTCTGCACTGATTCCAACGTCTTTATAAGGTCTTAAATCTAAAATTAATTCATGTGCAACTCTTCCTTTCTCACCTTTATAAAGAACTTTAAATCGTTTTCCCAATCGGTCTGCAATATAGTTTGCGTTCAATATTGCATGGATGGTAGATTTCGTCATTCCTACTGGTCCTAACATACGAATGTAAGCATAGGAAATAAGTAAGATACTGGCCGAGCCATAAGGAGCAGCAGAAACTGCTGGAACAGATTTTCCGGTATTCAAAACATCCATATAAGGATGCCCGGGAAGATATGGTTTCAATTTATCGTTGACGCAAATGGGACCCATTCCAGGACCTCCACCTCCATGTGGAATCGCAAATGTTTTGTGTAGGTTTAGATGACAAACATCCGCTCCAATGACCGCAGGGCTGGTCAATCCAACCTGTGCATTCATGTTGGCACCGTCCATGTAGACCAATCCTCCTAAATCATGTACAATTTTGCAAATTTCTTGGATAGTTGTTTCAAAAACTCCATGGGTAGAAGGGTAAGTAACCATTAGACAAGCAAGATTGTCTTTATGCAATTCAGCTTTCGCCCTAATATCTTCTACTACTATATTTCCATTTTCATCACAAGCGGTCACTACCACATCCATACCGGCAACTACCGCAGATGCGGGATTGGTACCATGCGCAGAGGCAGGAATTAAGGCAATTTTGCGATGGTGATCACCCTTTGCATCGTGATATGCTTTGATGGTCAGTAAACCTGCAAACTCACCCTGTGCACCTGAGTTGGGTTGAAGTGAACAAGCAGTAAATCCTGTAACTTCGCATAAATATTTTTCAAGCTGATGAATCATGGTCATGTAACCTTCCGCTTGATCAACAGGAACAAATGGATGGACCTCACTAAACTCTGCCCAACTGACCGGGATTAGCTCCGATGCAGCATTTAGTTTCATAGTACAAGATCCCAATGAAATCATGGAGTGAACCAAGGATAGATCTTTGTTTTCCAAACTCTTGATATACCTCATCATGGCCGATTCAGTATGTTTGGAATTGAATATCGGATGGGTTAAATATTCTGAGGTTCTGACGAGACTATCCGGTAAAGCTATTTTAGTAGAAGGAATTAATAAAGGATCCGTTTTTCCGGCCACTTTAGCGAATATAGAACTAATCGTTTTTAATTGCTCCTCAGTTGCAGTTTCATCCAATGCGATTTGAACGGAATGGTCGGTATACCAGAAATTCATTTTTCTGTTTTCAGCTTCCATTCGGATGGCTTGCATTGTTTCAGGACTCGTTTTTATAGAAACCGTGTCGAAAAAATGTTTTGTTTGAGATGCATATCCCAAGGCAACCAATGCTTCTGAAAGACTACATGCCATGTCGTGAATTCTGCGTGCTATGCGATACAAACCTTCAGGTCCATGATAAACCGAATACATGGAAGCCATGATGGCCAATAAAGCTTGAGCCGTACATATATTGGAAGTTGCTTTTTCTCTTCGGATGTGTTGCTCTCTCGTTTGTAAAGCCATTCTTAAAGCGCGATTGCCATGCACGTCGATCGAAACTCCGATAATTCTTCCAGGTAAATCTCTTTTAAAATCTTCCTTTGTGGCGAAAAAAGCAGCATGTGGACCACCAAATCCAAGTGGAACACCAAACCTTTGGCTATTGCCAAATGCAACATCTGCACCCAATTCACCCGGTGATTTAAGAAGGCACAAAGCCATTAAATCAGTCGCCATTGCCACAAAACAAGATTGGTCCTTGGCTTTCTGAATTACATTTTTGTAATCATACACCGATCCTTCTCCATCAGGATATTGGATCAATATTCCAAAACATTTTTCTGGAATCGGATCAAGATGTACATCACCAATCACTATTTGGACTTGATTGGGCCAGGCTCTGGATTGAAGCACCGCCAAAGTTTGGGCATACACATTTTTGTCTACAAAAAATACATTTGGAGATTGTTCTTTGTTTTTACCTGCTTTTGCATGGTAAAACATCAACATGGCTTCCGCTGCAGCCGTACCTTCATCCAATAAAGATGCATTGGCAATTGGCATACCGGTGAGATCAGAGACCATGGTTTGAAAATTGAGCAATGCTTCCAGTCTTCCTTGAGCTATTTCTGCCTGATAAGGAGTATATTGGGTGTACCATCCTGGATTTTGAAACACATTTCTGGAAATTACAGAGGGCGTCACTGTGCCATAATAACCTTGGCCAATAAAACTTTTATAGTTTTTATTTTTGTTGGCTATGGTCTTAAGTTCGTTTAAGAAATCAAATTCAGAAAGAGCCTCCGGAATATCCATTTTATCTTTTCTTAAGATATGTTCTGGAATGGTTTCCTGGATTAATTGCTCAGGACTATGCAGTCCCATGGTTCTTAAAATGCTCACCAGATCTGTTCCCAGCGTGCCAATGTGTCTTGATTCAAACTTATCTGTACGGTCAAAAGGATTCATATAAGATTGTATTTTTTATAAAGTCTGCAAAAATAACTTTGTCTCAACAACAAGCGGAAAAAACATTTGCCGAATGGCTAATTTTTTGAAAATATCCTAAAATTTGGACACTCCCAAGCCAAATCCGAGCACCTCATGCATATCTCTTACATAAACAAACTCCAAACCCGCAACATGTTCAGCTGGAATTTCCTCCACATGGGGTTTATTTTCAATGCACATCATAATGGTCTTAATACCAGCTCTTTTGGCAGCTAATACTTTCTCTTTAATGCCTCCTACAGGTAAAACCCGCCCCCTAAGGGTGATTTCACCGGTCATGGCAAGATGTGGCTTTAGTGGTTTGCCAATGATGCAAGATGAGACCGCAGAAAGCATCGTGATTCCAGCAGAAGGTCCATCTTTTGGTATAGCGCCTTCTGGAACGTGAATATGAATGTCGTGATTTTCAAAAAATTCATCTTCAATGTTTAGTTCCGCCGCATGGGCTTTAACAAAGGAAATGGCCGTACTTGCTGATTCCTTCATGACATCACCCAGATTTCCAGTAAGTATCATTTTTCCTTTACCTTTGGAAATGGAGGTTTCTATGTACAATATATCGCCTCCTACTCTGGTCCAAGCCAATCCAATGGCCACTCCCGATGGCAAATTTTCCTGGTATTGGTCGTTGTTAAACCTTGGAACTCCAAGTATACCTTTTAACTGAGTAGGATCAAAGCTGACTTGTTTTGCTTTGTACATGGCTACCTGTAATGCTGCTTTTCTCATGACAGAAGCCAATTGCCGACCCAATGATCTTACTCCGGATTCTCGGGTGTAATCTTCAATAATTCGTCCAATGGTTTCTTTGGAAATTTTAACTTGCTTGGATTTCAAACCGTGTTCTTCTGCCAGTGCTGGCATCACATGTTTGACTGCTATTTCTAGTTTCTCCTCCATAGAATACCCCTGAATCTCTATAATTTCCATTCTATCCAAGAGAGCGGGTTGAATGCTACTGAGAGAATTGGATGTAGCAATAAAAAGCACTTTTGATAAATCAAATTCTTGTTCTAAATAATTGTCATGAAAAGTAGAATTTTGTTCAGGATCCAATACTTCCAATAGTGCGGAGGATGGATCGCCTCTAAAATCTTTACCGATCTTATCTATTTCATCGAGTATAAAAACAGGATTCGAAGATCCAGCTTTCCGGATGGCTTGAATAATTCTTCCGGGCATTGCACCGATGTAGGTTTTGCGATGACCTCTAATTTCTGATTCATCGTGCAATCCACCTAACGACATCCTCACAAATTTACGATTTAATGCTTTGGCAATTGATTTACCAAGAGATGTTTTACCTACTCCCGGAGGTCCTGTCAAACAAAGTATAGGTGCTTTCATGTCACCTTTCAATTTTAATACGGCAAGATGCTCTATGATTCTTTCTTTTACTTTTTCAAGACCATAATGGTCTTTGTCCAAAACTTTCCTGATATGCTCTATGTCATAACGGTCTTTGGTGTATTCATTCCATGGCAAGTCAATGAGGGTCTCCAAATAATTCATTTGCACTGAATACTCTGATACCTGGGGATTCATTCTCTGTATCTTAGCCAGCTCTTTATCAAAGTGCTCTGCATTGGATTTATTCCATTTCTTTTTAGATGCTTTCTCTTTTAATTCTATAATGTCATGTTCATGTGGATCTTGGCCCAATTCTTCTTGGATGGTTTTCAATTGTTGGTTGAGGTAATAATCTCTTTGTTGTTTTTCAAGATCACCACGCACTTTGGATTCGATCTGATCCTTAACTTCTAACAATTTCAAATCATCGCTGAGATGCAACATGATTTTTTCAGCTTTGCTAAAAAGATCATCGGTCTCCAACAAGGTTTGTTTTTGATCAATGCTAATATTTAAATTGGAAGAAATAAAATTCAATAAAAAGCGATCGTTGTCTATATTTCGCAATAATAGTTGGGCTTCATTTGGAATTTGTGGAGAGAGTTCAATAATTTTTTTAGACTGCTCTTGGATGGTTTTGATCATTGCATCATATTCCAATTTTCTTTCTGAGCTATTATAAGTCCTCAAGCCAATTCTTGCTTCTAAAAATGGTTCTTCGCTCACCACCTTTTCCACCATAAATCTCTTTCTACCTTGAAGAATCACCGTCTGACTGCCATCCGGCATTTTAAGCATTTTTACAATTCTCGCGATAGTGCCCGTCGAATACAGATCCACAAATCCAGGATTTTCAGTTTTGCTGTCTTTTTGAGTGAGTACAGCTATAAACTTATCGGTATCGTTTGATTTCCCTAATGCGCGAATAGATTTATCTCTGCCCACTGTAATCGGAATGATTACACCTGGAAATAGAATGGTGTTCTTCAAAGGCATTACTGGCATCAATTCTCCAAAATTTTCATTTTTGCCTATTTCTTCTTCATCCGAAACTGCTACAAATGGTAGCATTTCCACATCTTCCAACATTTCCTTACTTAAAAAAAGAGAAGTTTTATCCATCATGATAATTTAGATATTATGGTTGTTTTTTCAAAGACAACTCTATATAACTTAGTCAAGCTTCGTGCCATCTAAGATCTCTGTCATGAAAATGCTCGAAACTAATTGTATAAGTAGATCTAGTGTGATGTGAATCAAGTTATTAAATAATATTTAAGCATTCAACCAAATCTGACAAAAAGTCTGATTATTTCATTTTTGATGACAAAATCAACCACTTTTTCTCCATAAAAAAAGGACCGTACATCATGAGTTTGTACGATCCCTCTCATTTACTGATTTTGGAATTGATTCTTATCTTGGTCTTGTATCAGATAATACTTTAATAGACTCAGCGATATAAATATCTTTTTTGATGTATTTTAAGAAATCTTCGTTTCTGGCAGTCCTTGAAGTATCAGATTGGATATAAGCCATATCTGCCTGAAGATTTTCAGTTTTAAGTGCATCAATTGATTTGCGAACTTCATCATCATAAATTTTTGAAGTTGATTTTCTGATGTCCATTTCTTTTTTAAAACTTACAAAGTCCAATGGATATTTACTTTTATCACGCAGTTCTTTGAGCATTTTTGCTTGTTTTTCTGCTTTTTGAAATTCCAACTGATTTTTAATTCTTTCTTTACTTTTAGTTTTGATTTCATCAAGATTAGAAATTGAATAAGTAGATTGAAAAGGCTCTAAACTTTTAATCACATCATACGGCATTGCATTGTCATATTCTTTTTCTCCTGTTTCGATGTAAGAATATAAATCCGGTAGAATGATATCTGGTTCTACACCTTTCAATTGGACAGATCCTCCATTGACCCGGTAATATTTTTGAATGGTTATTTTCATTTCACCCAATGGTTTATAATCATCGTTGCCGGGAATTCTGTCAAAATTGACAAATCTTTGTACAGTTCCTTTTCCAAATGTAGATCCATTTCCTATAATCACAGCACGCTTATAATCTTGAAGACAAGCGGCCAATATTTCAGAAGCGGAAGCAGAATTGCCATTCACCAAAACCACCATAGGTCCATCAAATTCAACTCCATTATCGGTATCCTGATATGGGCTAACACGGTCTCTGTCTCTTACCTGAACAACTGGTCCTTTATCAAAAAACAAACCTGCCATTTCTACGACTTCCTGAAGTGATCCACCTCCGTTGTTTCTCAAATCAAATATTAAACTTTGCGCACCTTCTGCTTTCAATTTTCGGATTTCTTTTTGAACATCCCTTGCACAACTGGCACCATTTGGATTTTCAAAATCGGCATAAAATCTTGGTAAATTCAAGTAACCAACGGTACCTTCTATTTGATCATATTTTAAAATGGCTGAACGGGCAAATCCCTCATCCATAATCACCTCATCTCTTAAGATGGTGATGTCTTTTATAAGTCCATCTTTCTTTTTTACTTTCAAAGTGACTTCAGTTCCTTTTTTTCCACGGATCATTTTAACCACTTCATCAATCAACATTCCTTTAATGTCCACCAATTCTTTGTCTTTTTGTTGGACGCCCATGATGATGTCATTGGGTTCTAATTCCTTTTGTTTCCAGGCTGGGCCACCAGGCACTATTGAGCTCACCTTGGTGTATTCCTTTTCTGTCTGCAACCTTGCTCCGATTCCCTCCAATTTACCCGACATATTGATGTTAAAATCTTCCTTGTCTTTTGGATTTAAAAAATCGGTATGCGGATCGTAAATGTGAATGAATGTATTGACATAAGATTCAAAACGATCTGCTCTGGTCAGTTGATTCATTCTTTTAAACCAATTGCTCATGCTTTCACGGATGTCTGATTTAATTTCCATGATGATTGAATCTTGAGGACGTTCATTTTTTTGACCATCTTCTGGATACATCGCGTCATAATACCGGGATAAAAAATCGTATTGTAATGTTTTTTGCCAAAACTCTTTAAGCTCCCGATCGTTGGAAGCCCATTCTCTTTTGTCTGAATCCAATTCAAGTTCACCTGAAGCTTCTAGTTTCACTTTGGAATCCAAAAATTCATTGTAATAATTCTCCACTTTTAAGATTGCGGCTTTTAACAAATCTGTTGATTGGTCAAACATCACCAGGTTCCCATCTCGAAAATGATCGTCCATTTGGTTTTTGTATATCTCTAATTTTTTTATATCTTCCTTGGTAAGAAAACGCTTCCCGGAATCCATATTTTTTAGATACTGATCATAGGCTTTCACAGAAAATGCATCATCTATGGTGGGAGGTTGATAATGATAGGTTTGACTTTGTTTGTAAATCAGTTGTAACAACAATTGTTCCTTCGACCCCGGAGGAGTGGATGGTCTGCATTGACTTGTCAAGTAAAACAATCCCATTAAAATAGGGATCATAAAAAACCATGCTTTTTTTGAATTCATCTTTTTTTCCATTTTCGATTAGTCTTCCCAATAACAATGTAAGAAACAGAACAATTATAGCTTAAATCAGCTTTTTGATAAATTTAACTATAAAGGCACAAATTCCTTAAAGGTTGAGAACTGGTGCAAAATTAATCCAGTTTTTAGAACTACGAAAGATTTCGTAATAAAATATTAAATGATTTCGACCAATGAGAGATAATTCATGATAAATGCTGGAAAAGGTTATATCAAAATCTCAATACTTTTGTTTCTTTATAAAAACTGAAACAATGCCTCATTTCGGGCTCTTGGGTAAAAAGCTAAGTCATTCATTTTCAAAAACCTACTTTGAAAAAAAATGGGCCAATGCCCAAAATCATTCATCTAGTTATGATTTGTATGAAATAGAAAATGTACTCGCATTAGAATCTTTTTTGAAAAAAAGAAAGGATCTGGCAGGCTTAAATGTCACCATTCCTTATAAAGAACAGATCATTCCCTATCTTGATGCATTGGATCCTGTGGCTTTTGAAATTGGAGCCGTGAATTGTTTGCTGTCCAAAGCTGGCTCTTGGGTAGGTTACAACACTGATGGTCCTGCATTTTTGAAAACCCTTGAAATTCCGTTTTCTATAAATCGACCGACCAAAGCCATAGTTTTAGGTGCCGGAGGTGCCGCCAAAGCCGTGGTATGGGCATTTCATAAATTAGCAATACCAGTGATACAAGTATCTCGAAATTCCGAGTTAAACTATCAAAATTTGAGAAATCACTGGACAGATGATATCCAAATGATCGTTAATACAACCCCATTGGGGATGTTTCCAGACATACACACTTTTCCAAATATTTCATATGAGTTGATTAAACCAGCTTTTATAGCATACGACCTCATTTACAATCCCGACAAAACCGTTTTTCTCCAAAAAGCAGAAATGCATGGTGCACAAATTATCAATGGAAAGGAGATGTTGAAAATTCAGGCGGATCTAAGCGAAGAAATATGGATGAAAAATTTGATGCTATAAATAATAATTAGATGCAAAAACCAAAAATGGTAGTGCTCACTGGTGCCGGAATCAGCGCAGAAAGTGGCCTAAAAACATTTAGAGATGCCGATGGATTATGGGAAGGACATGACGTACTGGAAGTTGCAACCCCTCAAGGCTGGCAAAAAAATCCTGAACTAGTTCTCGATTTTTACAATCAAAGACGTCGTCAACTTTTACAAGTAGAGCCCAATTTGGCGCACAAAGGATTGGTGGATTTGGAAGCAAATTACGAAATCTACATAGTCACCCAAAATGTAGATGATTTACATGAACGTGCAGGAAGCACGAATGTATTACACCTCCATGGTGAGTTATTAAAGGTCAGAAGTACGCTTTATCCAACATTCATCTACGATTGGTCTAAAGACTTAATTCTTGGCGATGTATGTCAGAAGGACGCTCAACTTAGGCCCCACATTGTCTGGTTTGGTGAAGACGTTCCTCTGCTTCAAGAAGCCGCTGAACTGTGTTCTCAAGCAGATATTCTTGTCATCATTGGCAGCTCATTACAAGTTTATCCAGCAGCAGGTCTCATGTCTTTTGCAAACCAGGGGATTCCGGTGTATTACATTGATAAAAATCCTGCAGTAAATCATGAGCTCCGTCAAATGTCCAATTTGAAGATTTGGAATCTCCCAGCAACTCAGGGAGTGGAACAATTAATTTTAGAATTGACTTCTTAAATTGTATCCAATTTGATTCTATATTCAAGAAAAATTCATATAAACATTTACACACATCATTGCTCATTTTTCCAAAAATCCATTAACTTCGCATCTCTATAAAACCCTTCATTTTCCAATTAATAAATTTACCTACATTATGAGACAAATAAAATTATTTGAAACCAAAAAAGTAAGAACGCATTGGGATGAGAAAAAAGAAATTTGGTATTTCTCGGTCATTGATGTGATTGAAATCCTCACAGCTAGTTCCATCCCCAAAAGATATTGGAGTGACCTAAAAAAGAAGCTAACCAAAGAAGGGAGCGAACTGTACGATAAAATCGTACAGTTGAAATTACAAGCCGAAGATGGAAAGATGAGGGAAACTGACGTGGCTGACACAGAAACTCTGCTTCGCCTTATCCAATCAATCCCATCTCCCAAAGCAGAACCGTTTAAGCAATGGTTAGCTAAAGTTGGATATGAAAGAATGCAGGAAATCCAAGATCCCGAAATGAGCTTGGACCGTGCTCGAGAAAGCTGGCAAAAATTAGGCAGAAGCGAAAAGTGGATTCAGCAACGAATGACAGGGCAAGAGACCCGAAATAAGTTGACCGACTATTGGAAAGAAAGTGGTGTGCAGAAATCAGATGAGTTCGCTTTTTTAACCAATATCATCCATCAAGAATGGACAGGGCTAACTGTGAAAAACCATAAGGATTTGAAAGGATTGAAAACTCAAAACCTTAGGGATCACATGAGCGAAGCAGAACTAATTTTTACTGCTTTAGCAGAACTTTCCACACGCCAAATAGCCGAAACAGAAGAAGCAAAGGGATTGAAACAAAATGCAATTGCAGGAAAAAAAGGTGGTAGAATCGCTAAAGATGCAAGAATGGCACTCGAACAAAAAACCGGAAAGAATGTAATCACCAATGAAAACTTTCTTCCTCCACCCATTAAAATAAAAAAAATAGATCAATAACATGGAACTCATTTACATTTTCCTTGCAGTACTGGTGATTCTTATTCTTATAAATATCATTTTATCTTTCAATGCAGGTAAGAAAGAATCTGGTAATGAATTATCCGAACTTAAATCTTCTCTCAACACGCTTACAACGAATTTAAAAGATACGGAGAAAAATCTAAAAGACGAATTTGTCATCAACCGTAAAGAAAGTGCTGATACTGCACTTGGTTTAAGAGCTGAAATTAGCAATCAGTTGAATAAATTTACTCAAACTTTTTCTGATCAGTTGGCCAATCTCACCAAATCCAATGAAGAAAAATTAGAAGCGATCAGAAAGACTTTTGAAGAAAAATTGATTGCATTCCAAAAAAGCATTGACGAAAATAGTAAGGTCAGTAGAGTAGAATTAAAAGAAAATCTCGATGCGTTTAAAAAAGAATTAAATGATGCACTGAAAGATTACAAAGAACGACTGAGAGAACAATTTGGTGAATTTGATAAAAATCAGCAAAAAAACAATATCGCAAACAGTGAAAAAATTGCGGAGCTTAAATCTTCCCTGGAAACATCTGTGAAAACCATGCAGGAAGGCAACGAAAAGAAGCTAGAAGAAATGAGAAAAACGGTCGATGAAAAACTCAACGAAACTTTGGAAAAACGTCTTGGAGAATCATTTAAACAAGTCAGTGACAGACTGGAAGCGGTTCACAAAGGTTTGGGTGAAATGCAAACATTGGCTGTCAGTGTAGGAGATTTGAAAAAAGTGATGAGCAATGTAAAGTCTAGAGGTGTATTAGGAGAGTATCAATTGCAGAATATCATTGAAGATTTACTGACCAATGAACAATACGAAAAAAATGTAAAAACGAAGGTAGGAAGTGGAGCAGTTGTAGAATTTGCAGTAAAAATGCCCCACGGCAACAATTTAGAAAAAACACTTTGGCTTCCTATAGATTCCAAATTTCCAAAAGAAGATTATGAAGCGCTAGTGGATGCTTACGACAAAGGAGATCTTGAAAAAATCGATGAATACCGCAAAGCATTTATCAATGGCATTAAGAAAAACGCCAGGGACATTAAAGAAAAGTACATCGATCCACCCAACACGACTGAATACGGAATTATGTTTTTGCCCTACGAAAGTTTATTTGGCGAAGTATTGAGAGTGCCAGGTTTATTTGAGCAATTGCAAAAGGACTATAAAATTACCATCACCGGCCCAACCACACTGAGTGCTTTACTCAATAGTTTGCAAATGGGTTTTAGAACGCTTGCTATTGAAAAACGAAGCAGTGAAGTCTGGGATTTATTGGGTGCGGTAAAGACAGAATTTGGACAGTTTGGTACCATACTTGAAAAAACCAAGAAAAAATTGGACGAAGCTTCCAACGTTATAGACTCAGCAGGAATCAGAACAAGAGCCATTGAACGAAAACTTCGCAACGTGCAGGAATTGCCAAGCAATGAAACCAAAATAATATTGGATCGCCATTCTGAGGAAGAAAGTATTGAAACGTCATTTCAAAATTTGGAAGATCAATAGGCAACAAAATAAGGATTTATCGGATCTATGTAAAGATTACAACGGAATTCCTCTTTCTATAAACCAAAATATATCCTAAATTTGCCCTCTATGAAAAAATTACATATTATTTTGACGATCATGATCTGTATGTCATACAGGGGAGATTGCACCAACTATTTTGTTTCATCGAGTCTCGGAAACGATAACTGGACAGGTCGCTTGGCAACACCCAATGCATCGCGCACCGACGGCCCAAAAAACAGTTTACAGGCTTTGACTAATTTAGTCGAAAGAACTGCCATTGTTGGAGACAGTGTTTGGATGAGAAAAGGAGACCAATGGACCACCACAAATGGCTTGGTTTTTTCAAGTGCACATGGGACCACACAACACAATAAATTTGTTGGAGCATATGGCACAGGCAATTTGCCAGTCATTTTTATGGATGTGCCCGGCAATGTCATCACCTTCAGAGGATTTGATGATACACCTACATCCTACTTTCATATGCGCGATATCGAAGTTAACACAAGGGCAACAACCAATCGACCAACGGGTATTTGGGTGGGCGAATCCTGGTATCCCAACAAACCACATCATATTTTATTGGACGGACTACACATTAAAAATTGCAGCAATGGTATGATCTTGTATGATCGCGATATCATTGTTCAAAATTGTTTGATCATGGACAATGGTAACAATAATACAGGTCAGGGAATTTTTTGTTCTGCAAGAAATGTCATCCTCCGTAACAATGTCTTGGACAACAATGGAAGCGGAAGTGTTTTTGTGCACAGCATGTATATTAGCCAAACAGACAGTGTGCTCATCGAAGGAAATGAAATAAAAAATGCAGACGATGGTCTAAAACTTAGAACCACCAACAATCTGATTGTTCGCAACAACATCATCCACGACACACGCATACATACCATCCATTTGGGAGGAGATGAAGGTGGAGGAATGCGCAATGCAATCATTGAGGGAAATATCGTGTACAACGCTCCGCAAGGTCTTAGGATCGCCTCTGAATCCGGTAATCAAACCCAACTTACAGAAAATGTGATCGTCCGCAACAATATCTTTCCGGCAATGGTCCACATATCCAACAACGGTCCGGTCAAAGATCTTTTCATATTCAACAATCTTTTACATTCTACCACAGATCAGCCTTCACTGTTTCTATGTCAAGCCATCCAACCCAACAATCTCCAAATTCGCAACAATATTTTTTATAAAAATAATGCGAATAGCGGACATTCATTACTTCTCTTTCAATCTACTTCAGGTTTCAGTGGAATAAGTCTCAGTCACAATCTTTATCATTTTCCGGAGCAGAGTGAAAACATCATTACAATCGGAAATACCAACTATAAAAATTTAAACAGTTTTAGAAACCAATACCCTCTTCAAGAAAACAATGGTCAACACGGTGATCCATTATTTATGAATCCACCCCAAGACTTTCATTTAAGCGCCAACAGCATTTTAGCCATTGATCAGGGGGCAAATCTTTCAGGTATTGTTGACTTAGATTTTGATGGCGGCTCAAGACCTCAAGATGGCGATGGTTTGGGCGGTGCAGCCTGGGACATTGGGCCTTTTGAATTTTGCTGTGTTTCTTCCATCGCACAAGATTCAAAGCGCGATCCAGAAGTTTGGATTGCACCCAATCCTGTTCAAGATAGACTTCAGGTATTTCATTCTGGAATTTCCATTCAAAAAATCACCATCTACAATATGTTGGGAAAAGAAATGATGTCAATTGATGCCAAAGATGAAATGACAGAAATTAATTTGAGTGAACTTCCATCTGGTTTTTATTTGTTGCGACATATATCAACAGATAAAACAATTGGAGGAATCAGTTTTGTAAAATAGGAGACAATGAAAAATGAACAATGGACAATGGACAATGGACAATGGACAATGGACGGGGGAATAAGTTATTAGTTTTAAGTTATTAGTTTTAAGTTATCAAATATTTTTAAAACTCAAAACTTAAAACTCAACACTTAAAATTTAAAACTTAAAACTCAACACTTAAAACTAAAAATTCCTCCAACTTAAAACTTAGCACTCAAAACTTAAAACTAAAAATTCCTCCAACTTATAACTTAGCACTCAAAACTTAAAACTAAATTTCCTCCAACTTAAAACTCAACACTTAAAACTTAAAACTAATCATGAATTTTAGAAAATACTTTTTATTGGTTGTTGTAATCAATGGCCTATATTTTATCTCAGGGAATGCGCAGAAAACAGTTTACATTCCTTCCTTTATCACCAATGTAGGAATGAATCTTCAGGATTCCAGTAGTCAATGGAGTTACCACCGTAGTATGGAAACCGAAAATTTAGTCATCTTTTGGGAACCGGGTTTTGGAAAAGATCCATCGGTCGCAGCAAATCCATACAAGATTGATATGGAAGCGCTAAAAGTTTCTGCTGAAAATACTTTTTCCTTTTATTTGGATTCTTTAAAATTTGCGGTGAAAGGTTCATCTGTTACGGACAGGTATAAACTGATGGTGTTTTTACTTTACACCACGGACTGGGCAGCGTTTGGATCAGGTCAAGATGATTTGGTGGGTTCATTGTTTGTTAGCCCTGCAGCGGCCAATATAAAACATGTGATGGCCCATGAAATTGGACATTGTTTTCAATACATCACAGGCTGTGATTCTAAAGGTGGATTTAGATATGGGTTTGGACCCAATGGTGCAGGTGGAAATGGATTCTGGGAACAATGTGCCCAATGGAAAGCCTACAAAGTTTTCCCGGAATTACAATTTGCAGAAGGTGATTTTTCACATTACATAAAAAATAATCATCTGCATATTTTTCATGAAGATGTCCGTTATGCCAATTTTTTTTTACCGGATTATTGGACTCATAAACGCGGTATAGATTTTATGGGTAGATTGTGGAGAGAGTCTATAAATTTAGAAGATCCCGTGGAAGCTTACAAGCGAATAAACAGCATAAATCAGGATCAATTGAATGATGAAATGTACGAACATGCAGCACGATTGACCACCTGGGATCTTCCAGCTTTGATTAGCTTCGGACAAAACTTTATTGGCAAAAGGGCTCAGGTAAAAATGAATCTCTTGGCAGATGAATATTGGCAGATTGATCCGGATGTGTGCATTGAAAATTATGGTTACAACAGCATTAAATTAAATGTCCCTGCAGACGAAACATTGGTAAAAGTGAATTTCAAAGGAATGGCTGGTATACCTGGATTTCGTTCCAAAAATATTGCATTAGCCGGATGGAAATTTGGCTTTGTGGCCTTACTAAAAGATGGCACACGTGTGTACAGCAACGTAGCATCTGCAAAATATACCAATGGCCAAAATCCTGAAACCACATTGGAGTTCATTTGTCCCAAAGGCTGTGACAAATTGTGGCTCGTGGTCTCAGGAGCTCCACAAATGCATTGGAAGCACGAATGGGATGACAACAATGACAATGATGAGCAATGGCCCTATCAACTTAAATTTGAAAATACCAATTTGCTGATGCCAGGCTCAGAACCCCTCAAAAATATTACCATGACCTACGATTTGGAAATGGAACCGAGGTCTAACTACAACCCAAATACCATCCATATCAATTCATCAATCATCGCTGATGCATTTTCACTGTCTGAAGATGAAGTTGCCGAATCTTTAGGTACTACCATTCAATATTATGCCATCAATCCGGACAACAGCTTTAATGCTCGATCAACCGCCAATGCACCCGGACATTGGTTTGATAAAACTGGTAAGGTTATTAATTGGGGTACTAATTCCTACATTTATTCAGAACTGAACATCCGCGATTTTTTATTCAGAATTGGTCAGTATCCGGATCGATGCAAAGCAGGTGATCAAATCACAATCCAACAAGCATTAATTTACAAAAGAAATCAAACCGATTCTGCCATCGTAAAATTTATTTTTAATGTGAGTATTCACGCTCTTACTTCAGATGTGAAAACACCGTTTGACATAGATCCTGTTCACATTTTTCCAAATCCCTGCACCGATCAAATATATTGGAACCAACAGGACCATTGGGTACTGACAGATACAAGAGGAATGATGTTAGAATATGGTCAAGGTTCGAATATGAATTTGACAAATTACCCAAGCGGTTTGTATTTTTTAAAATTAGGAAATAGGAGTTATAAAGTTTTTAAAATGTAATGGACCACCTCAGGGAATAAGTTATTAGTTTTAAGTTATTAGTTTTAAGTTCTCAAATATTTTTAAAACGTAAAACTCAAAACTTAAAACTCAAAATTCCTCCAACTTAAAACTCAACGCTTAAAACTCAAAATTCCTCCAACTTAAAACTTAGCACTTAAAACTTAAAACTAATTACTTAAAACTTCTTCTCCGGTTTCACCATCACTCCGCGCTTGAGTGCTTCATAGCCCCAGCGATGGCGGATGTGATCGATCTGGCGCATCAGGGAGATCTGCTCGCCGGTGTCTTCAAAAAGATCTAGTTGGGGGCTGCCGTGTAGTAACCCACTAAATTTGACGCCAATCAGGCGGATGAGCTGTCGACGCTCGTACACTTTTTCGAAGAGCTGCCAAACCACCGGCCAGAGCTGCCGATCCAGTGAGGTATAAGAGATTTTTTGTTGCCGGGTAAAGGTATTGAAGTCGGCATAACGGATTTTGACGGTGACCACCGAGCAGAGTTTGCCACTGTCGCGGAGCTCGAAGGCTAGTTTTTCAGTCATGTCGAGCAGCATGGTGCGGATGCGACCCAGATCAAGGGTATCTTGTTCGAAGGTACGCTCTTTGGAAATCGATTTGGCTTCGTGGTAAGGAATAACAGGACGGCTGTCGATAGCATTGGCGTGCATCCAAAGACTGCGTCCATGGTCTCCAAACTGTCGCTCCAGTAATTTGATGGGTATTTCGCTAAGCAGCTGAATCGTACGCACACCCATAAAGCTAAGCTTCTTGTAAGTCTCCTTTCCCAAACCGGGGATCTTGGCGGTGGACAGGGGTGCAATAAAACCCTTTTCTGTACCGGAAGGAACTTCACGGGTGCCATTGGGCTTGGCTTCTCCAGTACCGATCTTGGACACCAGTTTGTTGACCGACAGGCCGAAGGAGATGGGAAGTCCGCTCTCGCGGGTGATCTTCTGCCTCAGTTCGGCAGACCACTTCATACAGCCAAAGTATCGGTCCATGCCACTCAAGTCCAGGTAGAATTCGTCGATGGAGGCCTTCTCAAATACGGGTGCTTCTCCTTCGATGATCTCTGTAACCAAGCCCGAATAATGGCTGTAGCTGTCCATATCGCCCCTGAGGACCAAGGCCTGGGGACAGAGCCTCAGGGCCATTTTCATGGGCATGGCGGAGTGTACCCCAAAGGCACGGGCCTCGTAGCTGCAAGCGGCCACCACTCCACGATTGCTCGTCCCACCTACGATAAGGGGTTTTCCCCGCAAAGCGCTGTTTTTCAAACACTCTACGGACACAAAGAAGGAATCCAAGTCCAGATGTAGTATTGCCCTATCGTACATGTTGTTTTCTTAAAAATGGCAAGCGCAGGGCAAAGGTAGGAATTAATCGACACAGATGGACGGATATTTCGTCATAATATCTCTAATGCCCGTCCAAGCTTGATCAGCGTTCCCGCAGATAGAGACAGCGCTTTCATTGGGCAATACCCTTGAAAGAATAGAGTAGGTAAAAAAGAATAAAAACTTGACTTATAAGAAAGTTAAAAAGCAATACAAGTACCATTAAATAAAAAATGACCATCTTTGTGTAAAATATGGAAGGGACTATTAATATACACATAGAAAAATTGCCTGAGGGAGTTTATCTGGCAACATCTGAAGATATCCAAGGTTTGGTAGCACAAGGCAGAACGGTCACCGAAACTATGGAAATTGCCCGTGATATTTGCAAAAAACTACTGGAGTCACAAAACTTGTCAGGAAGTAATATTAAATTACTTAAAGATAGCTTTGATTACCCATTGGTTATTTCTTTATAATGGGAAGGCTTGGTGGATTTAGTTACAGAGATGTTGCTAAAAAACTAAGACTTTTTGGGTTTGAATTTCATAGACAGGCTTCAGGAAGTCACGAAATTTGGTATAATTCAATCACAAACAAATATACTACAATTCCAAACCATACAGGTGATATCCCAGAGGGAACTCTTAACGCAATTTTAAAACAAGCCAATATTCTTCCTGAGGAATTCTTAAAAGTAAAAAAGTAAGCCCTTGACTCAAGAGATTAATATTAAGAGAATATAAATATTATCAAGGCATGGATTTATAAATGAGAGACAATGATGCAACGAATTTATTTTTCTTTTTTTTTAGGTCTGTTATTTCATACTTTTATTAATGCACAGACCAGCGAAAGAATTTTCTATTCTACATTCAGTCCGCAAGATTGGGACGTTTATATTTCAAAGGACGAAGGAAAAAGTTTTGAAAAATTTACCGACCATCCTGCCTTGGATTATGATGCCGCGATCAGTCCTGATGGAAAATGGGTGGTCTTTACTTCTGAAAGATCCGGCATACCACAACTTTATGTCCAGCCGGTTGAAGGAAATCAATCTCCCAAACTTTTAATTAAAAGCAATTCTTTTCAAGATCAAGCGGCATTCTCTCCTGATGGTAGCCAATTGACGTTTGTTGCTTCCCATGAAGGAAATTCGGAAATTTACATTCTGCCATTTATTCCTGATAGCCTCCAAGATATATCGAAAGCCAAAAATATAACGAATCATCCTGGAGGAGATTTTCGACCTACATTTTCACCTGATGGAAAGCAGCTAGCCTTTTGCAGTGATCGGGGACATGAGATTGTTCCACACCCTCAATTTTCATTCGCCCGTCAAAGAATAGGTGATATTTACACGATGGACATTCAGGGAAATCACTTAAAAAGACTCACCGATACTGAGTTTTGGGACGGGAGCCCCATTTGGTCCAGGGATGGAACTAAAATAATTTTCTACAGTGGACGACTTGGAAATAATTCGATATTTGAAATGAATGTGGATGGTACAAACCAAAAGCTATTCTTTGAATTTGAGGGGCAGGCAGTTTCTCCAAAGCTGATTTCTGAAAACAAAGTACTCTTCACCAGCTGGAAAAATGGCCAAGATTTTAAAATCATGCAATTTGACAAGCTCACCAAAAAAATATCCACTCTGTTTTTAAACAGCCCCGATTTGATGTTTAATGCAGATGCTCATCCCAATGGACTGATCGTCTTTCACGGTGGAAAATATGCAGCAAATCATGGAGTTCCTGGAAATTTTGGATTTGATGGAGACGTTTTGGCCAAATTACCTGATACACTTTCATTCTCTGATCAACTTCTCAAAGTGTATGGAGTTCGTAGAGCATTCGTGGCTCCACCACAAATTGGAAACAATTATCTGATCTGTGATACACAAGATATTCAAAGTTTTTTTGAGTTTCTAAAACCTTTGGGGTATAGTGTTTTTTGGCTTCCAATAATGATGCTCATTCTTATAATAACTGGAATTATACTGAGTATTATTCAGCGCAAAAGGATTTCATTTTGGAAATACCTGCTGTTCATGATAGTCACTCTTGTTTTGGGAATTGTTAATGGTGGAATTTTCATTACCCTATTCGCCATTTATCCCATGAACATAATGACCATTCATCTGACCATGGGCACTTTGACCATTGTAATGATTGTATTGGGTTGGTGGCAATACAAGCGTACGATCCAAAAAAAATTAAACGGAACAGAAACACACCGACTTTCAAAATTATACAGCTACTTATTTTTTGGACTGGCCATATTTTCATTTTGCTGTGCCGCTTTTATCAATGATTTGGTTCACTCAAGCTTAGATTTTTATTTGGTGGATTATATCACCGGAGAAAAAAAACCACTTTTTAAATTTGAAAAAGAAGCAAATACAAACCCTTCCAATTTTAGTGTATTGGATAGTAAAGTAACACACAATGGTAAAGCATTTATTTTTACAACAGGAAGTTTTCGCGCAAAAGCATTGGCGCAAGGTGATATCTGGAAATATGATTTCGAAACTAAAAAAATAACCAAACTCTCTGACTCACCATACAATGATGGATTTGCTGACATCAGCGAAAATGGAAAAATGGTTTTTCGAAGTGGAAGGAGCGGGTACTTTGATATTTATCTAAAAGAAAATGATACACTTTTAAATCTTACCAATGATGCGCATCGAGATAATTTTCCGGCCATATCCAGGCAAGGCGATAAAATTGTATATGCTTCTGATAGATTGAGAAGCGAAAATGAATACAAAACAATGGATATTTTTCTTATGAAATTGGGTCCGGCTGGATATTGGTCATATCCGGAAAAAATTTCAACGGGTAAAGGACAAAATGGACATGCCCATTTTTCGCCCGATGGTGAATGGGTCATTTATACTACAGAAGCATTCGGTATCAATGACGAACAAGCATTAATTCAGCCTATCATTTTTTCGCCACAGATGTATGGAGAAATAGTGGCATTTCATATAAATACTAAAGAAGTATTCCGACTCACGCACAATAAATGGGAAGAAGGAACACCGCTCTGGGTAGAATAATTATTTCAATTTCAACAGCTTTTATAATTGTGTGGTAAAAAATGAAAAATTCAATTTCTATCAGAGAATATGAAACAAAAGACTTTGAAGAGATCATAAATTTGCTAAGGTTAAACACTCCTGAATATTTTGCAGCGGAGGAAGAAGCTGATTTTATCAATTATTTAAAAAATGAAAGGGAACTCTATTATGTACTACTCTTTGATGAAGTAATTATTGGTTGTGGCGGAATCAATTTTGAAGAAAATAAAACCATTGGAAAAATAAGTTGGGACATTTTACACCCGGAATATCAAGGAAAAGGTTTAGGCAGTCAGTTGCTAAAACATAGAATTCAAAAACTTCAATCCATGGATGCTGTTGCAAAAATTATGGTTAGGACCTCGCAAGTCGCTTATAAGTTTTACGAAAAACACGGTTTCCAATTAGTAGAGTACATCAAAGATTATTGGGCAGAAGGATTTGATATGAATAAAATGGAATACACACAAGACCAACTTGAAAAAAATAGTCAGAAGAGTTAATAGCTTGACGTTTAAATTCACAATCGTAGCCTGAATTCAAATAAAAATAGACATCCTTCAATACCTAAGGATAAACCATGTTAAGGGAAAGTTTCATTCATTAAGAAGCTAATTTACATGTATATATATTAATTCTCACAAGCTGATCCAAAAATCATGTAACTCTCTTTTTCATTTGTGTAATGCCTTTGTTACAAATCAGCCTCACTTTTGTACAGTCATTAAATAGCAATAAATAAATTCAAAATAATATGGACAAAAATAGTAAAAACGCTAAACAAAATAATCAAACCGAAGATATGTTAAAGGACAAAACATATCAGGATTTCAATAAACAAAAACCGAATCCTGAGGATCCAAATCAGGAAAATCAAAATAAAGAATCAGAATTGGAAGATACATCAGATATAAACAGAGACATGACCATCCCGGCTTCTCCCAATCTTTCTGGCTTAAACAATGCTACAGAAGGAACCGTAAAGAGAAGACGAATCAGTAAATGATTTTAGTGAATCTAGTAAAAAAATAATTTTTTTTACTTTTTGCAAAGCAACACCTTAATAAAATAGCGTAAATATTTCATCAGATGATAATGTTTGATGTTACGTCAGTTGTTTATATAAAATACTTTACCAAACCTTATGACCAAAGTTATAATTACTGGGTCAACAGGGAATGAAGGAATGGAGGTCATAAAATCCTTACAGAGTATTGATCATCAATTAGACATTTATGTCGGAGCAAGAAGCATTAGCGATGATAGATTTAATTAGACGATGACAAAATCAAATATTCAGAATTTGACTTTACCAATATTAAATCATCCGTTCGAGATTAACTCAATGCCATCCACAATAATTATAGCAAATTAATATTCAATATTAAATATATTATATAATATATTCATATATAAATGAATGCTACTAATAAAAATGAATACTGATTGATTCAAATATATTACCATACCTTTATACAATTAAAGAAAGATCTATGCTAAATCAATTGTTTTACGGTTTGATTATTCTGTTTTTCGCCTTAATCTTAGGCTGTTCCTCAAAGGATTCATCTGATAATCACTTTTCCGGATCCATCTACTACAATGATGGCTCACAAGCAGGCGGAACATTATTCCGGATATCCGCCAAAGATGGAATTGTTGAACAATTAATGAATAATGCTAAGCAGCCAGATGTTATGGCCAACGGCAATATCGTGGCCATCGAAAATAACCAAGGTAGAATAATGGTAACAGATCTATTCGGTGCAAATCGGAAAACGCTTGTCTCATGGAGCGGGGATCCAAATGAGAAGTATAGAAATTATTTAAACTCACCTCGTATATCGTATGACCAAAAATATGTAGCTTACGATGGGTATCCGTATAATCAAATTACTTATGTAGTGAATGCCCAATCCGGGCAAATAATGGTAGCTATTGGAAATCCGAACGACTTAAATCAAAATTATTACTCCCCGAGTTGGGCTCCAGATGGCTCTTTGGTTGTGCAAGGTGCTCCCTCTAGAAACAACGGACTATACTTAATGGATAAGGGATTTAACAGCATCATGCGGATAGATCCTAACCTAACAGATGTAAACAGTCCTAGTGTAAGTCCAGATGGTAAATCTATAGCATTTATTAGTAATTATGAATTGTGGACAATGGATTTTAATGGCTCAAATCCACGTCAAATTAAAACAAATTTATCTCAGCTTTCATCTCCTACCTGGTCTCCTGACAGTAAATACATCGCAGTTGTGAGTGATTTAAGAATTTATATTGTGGATATTAAAAGTTTAACAATAACTCTTCTTGATGATAGCAGACCCGCAGGCTTCCAACAAATTTGTTGGAAGTAATTAAAATAAATAACTCAGTCAATCAAATCGCATAAATATTTTTAATTTTAAGACACGTGTTAGGATTCTTAAAATCAATTGGTTTTATCAAATTACAAAATTCGCTTTTACTTTATCAGACATTTGCAATCCTTTAATTTATTCTTCAAAATCATTTGATTGATCTCTTTTACTTCGTCCTTAAACTTAAATCTGCTTCCGCAATTATAAAGTTCAACAAACGGGTTTTTATCCTTAATTTTGGAAAATAAATCTTTTACTGTAAAACCATCTTCCATTTTCAAATACATTTCATAACTAAGCTTTAAAAATGCAGTTTGTGCACTTATACCGCGGTTGTCCAAATAATATCCTTTGATTAATGCTGTAGGATAGGTATATTCATTATTTTTATATAAATCATGTTTTGAAGGGTATGCAATAATTTCAGACTTATCTGCCGAAAGCATCACAGGCACAAGGGTTTTATAGCTGTCTTCTTTAATTTTATAAATCATGGTTGGTGGTCCATATCTGTCGAAATCATTCAAACTACTTTTCCGTGTGCAACATAGGCAAAGCACTAAAATAATAATTAAACTTGAAATTGCATTCAAGTTCATTTAATGCAATATATTTATTCTTGTAGAAATAGATTCCATAAATTGGTTCTGAATTTTAAGATAATAAAGTCCATTTTGAAGGCTACTTACATCTATTGGTAGTTTTTGAGTACCAATGAAAATATTACTTATTGTTTTAATCTGTCGTCCTGTGGTACTAAAAATTTTTATTTCACTAGGTCCATTAATAATTTCATTGGTTTCCAAATAAACAATGTTATTTGCTGGATTGGGGAAGCAATTTAGTTTATTTCCATTTATAAAATCTATGCTAGCAGAGGTTTGAGTTCTAGTGATATTTAAATCCAATATATAAGTTCCTGTTTCACCCGCAGAATATGGTGCAATAAAAAACAATGCCTCACCCCCGTTTTTCAATACCAAACTATTGGGAATTGAATAATCGAAAGCATCTGAATACCCATTGCCTAGGTCATATGAAACTAAAATATCTGCACTGTAATCTTTACCATCTAAACTACTGAATCGATCGCCTATTTTAGCATCTATTTTATAATCGAAACCTGCAGGAAAAATAACTTTATAAAAATCATACTCAGTTCTATTATGAAAATTTGAACCAATGGTATTGATCTTTGCCTGATTACCATTAAAAGTATAAGTCAAATTGTAGGCTGTTTCTTTTGAATTATTTTCTTCATATTTATCGGCGATGATTCCAGGTGCAATAACATTGATCAATACAGGATTATCATATAATGTATTTGAAATAATAGACCAATCAATATAATCTGACGAATTAAAAAGGGCAATGTAATAACTCCCAGGCTCTAGGGTTAAACCTACATTTGAAAATTGATATCCGGAATTAAAAAATCCACCCTTAATTTCAACGTCTTCTATTTCCGCTATTGTTTCAACCCATTTGCCTTCTTGATCAAAAATATCGGCAGACAACCATCCGTTAAAATCTGGTGTACCATAATTAGCAATATCAACTGTGATCGTAAACGCCTGATCTTGGGTAATAGGATTTGAACTGAAATTCATTTTTGAATACATTTCAATGTCATTATCACTACTTAACACTGTGAGGCTAATAGGGTTATTGTAAGTTGAAGGATTGATTAAAGTCCATTCCTTATCCGGATTGCGGTAATAAAGTCCAATGGTATGTTTTCCCGGAATAAGAGTCATTCCCACAGTGTTAAATTCGTATGTATTGTAAAATCCATTTTGAAGACTTTGGTTGTTTAAAATTTCAACGAAATCAACAAAAACACCTTCATTGGTAAAAACAGCCGCACAAAGTTCTCCACTAAATGTGGACATTCCAAAATTTACAATTTTCACTGAAATTGTGAATGCTTGATTTGAACCTAATGAAGTAGGATCAACTTCCATCGTTGAATATAGGCTTAGATCAAAGGTTCCTGAACTAACTTGCTCTGGTTGAATTCCCAGAATTGCATAATGACCTGAATTATAACCTCCAGTTCCTCCTCCAGTTCCGACTCCACCGGGATTGAGCGCATCAATCGTAAAATAACCGTCGTAAGCGCCACCCCATCCCCAATTAATATGAAAAAAATTATTGTTGTCGTAACCATCTATGTCAAAAAAATGTCCACCACCTGTACCAGCACCTCTATATAAAAAAGGTCTTGCATTGTCAAGTTCGTTTTTTAATAAATTAACCCAATCTGCTGTTCTATAATTCTCGCGGATGTACACCTGCGTAGAGACCTTATAGCCAAAGTATGATTTGAATGCTTCACTAATGGTGTATAATCCTGAGGTACTTGTTTGTGGGCTGTAGTCCATATTTTGAGCTACACCACAATGGTACATTAAATTTGCAACATCAAAGTTATAGGATCTAACATCATTGGGCATCCTGGACCAATCATAAGTCGCATTTCCAAAATTTACTGAAAGTGTTCCATAGCTTGGGTGGTTATAGGAGTGGAATCCTGTGCCTTGTTTTGGATATTTCCAATACTTCATAATTTGTGCCATGGCAGTAGCACCGCATCCGGTCACTGAGCCTCCTGGACAAAGGTCGTTGTAAAAAGGGCGTTGATTCCAAATGGTATTCATCAATGGTAAAACACTAGACATTTGATCTTTCACTGAAAATAATCCAGTGGTGTAGTCCTGCCACTGTTGCTTTATTTCGGGAGAAGCTTGCAGCTTATTTTCTCTGACATAAAAAATCTGTTCTTTATACTCAGTCAACCATTTTTGCAGATTGATTGGCATGTCCGTACTATTAAACCTTCCAGTCAATGAATAACCAATTACAGGAATAGATTCATCCTCTGCAGAAATGATGACAAATCCATCGTTTTCATTCAAGTTAAACACAAAAAAAACAGGTTCCTTGTTTGTGGTTTCTGCCTTATATGCAAGATCAACTTTTTTAATTTTAACCGGCGAGATGTGGTTTGTAAAAAGCAAAGCCACTTGTTTTGCAACAATAATATCCACGATTGCAGAAAAGCCAATCATATGAATTGACCCGATCAAAAAAAGAATGCAAAAAACCTTTTTCATAATTTGTAATTAGATTTAAGAAAAGTTAATGAGAAGAAATGAAAGAAAAACTTCAAGAATTTGACCGTTTGGGCTGGCAAGCAAATTTCAAGGAAAGAAATCGAAAAAGCCTGACCAACTTACTTTATCGTTTGAATGCAAAGATAAACTTTATTTAATATTTCAAAATATACTTAAACTTATTTTTCAAGTCTTGCTTACTACGCGTCAATCCTGTATTTTCAATTATTTTAGACAACATTTGATTCACTCTCACTCCCCATAATGATAAAAAATCCCAGTGTCAAAGGCGGTCCAAAGGCTGGCTTTTTGGCCACAGGATTTTAAAGCATTGTTGGCCCAGGTGTTACAGGTTTTAAATAGATGATAGCGCCCTACGGCTTCGTAAAAGGCATCGTGCATGCTATAATGGGCGTCAGTGCCAATGTGGATGGATTGTCCGGACTGGTCTGTTTTAAAACTCTTTTGGATGTACTGGACAAGTTGTTGGTATTGGCCATTGCTGATTCGGATACTTTTGCAATTTTCACTTTCCTTCAATTGATGATAGAAGCTTGCATGAATAGCCGAGGTACTTAATGCAAATGCAGCTTTAAAAGCCACACTCCACTTGAGCTCTGCCCAGGTGGGAGTTTCAAGGTAAAAACCTTTGTCACCCCAACCAAAGGCCACAAATTGGACGGTCGTATCTTTGGCTTTGGTGTGTTCGAATTTAACCCATTGGGTCCAGTCGACGACAGCTGTTTTAACTGGCACCACAATGTCGGTATGAACTCCATTGGTTAAAATGTAAATCGTAAGATCATCCTTTGATTTCAAATGTCCATTAATTGCAATTCGAGAAAGGATAAATGCAGATGCTAGATATAAAAGGATAAAGCCCATTAAGGACAATATAAATATTTTCAAAACTTTTAAGAAACTCTTGAAATTTATATAGCCCATTTTGGAAGACTTATTTTTGATTTTAAAACAAGAATATAAATAAATAATTTAATTCAAACTGTTTAAAGAATAAAGACTAATCATCGTGCGGTAAATTTCCAAACAGATATTAAAGACCAAAAGACTGAGGAGAGAGGCAATAATGGAATAAATCCAGACAGATTTATAAAATTTTTTAACCGCATAAAACAGATATACTAAAATAATCAATTGGATCGGAATGACATAAATTAAATTGTTTACATGTCCAAACAATAAGTTGACCAATTCTATCCATGCAACCATAATGAGCAATACAAAAGAAAAAAAGTGGGTAGCAAAAATGATATGCTGCCCTGTTGGGAATTTTTTTCGGATAAATAGTATAGTAAAATTCAATGTAAGAATCGGAATAAATGCAATGACCAAAGCTTTGGCAACAGACTTCGATTTTTGATCATAAGCATTGGAAAGTTGATCCATTGTTAAGTCAAGTTCCAGTGCTTTTTGCCCTGCCATTGATTTGATACTGTAACCCATGTCCGCTGAGACCGTAAACCACCAGGAAGAAGGTTTTCTAAAAATATCGGTATCAGATAATAAAACGAAAAAGAGAATATTAACCAAAATAAAAATCTGAAAGGGTTTCATGAATGGCTTTCTCAATCCCATCACATAAGCTTCACTGAGAAAACCGGGCGAAACCAACAGTTTTTTAAAGCTTCGGTAAAGTTTAGAATCCATATGCGTAAATACATCCACGGATTGTTCCACCATTGTGCTCAATGAGAAGTCTTTGGGAGAAACTATCTTTTCATCACAGACATAACAATAGGAACCCAATAATTCAGTTTTGCAATGAATGCAAGTTTTATTTTCCATAGTTTTCGCAGCGATGGATTCCCCTAAGATTAAAGCAAAACAGTCCGAAACATAAGAGATCTATATCTTTTTATTTGGGTATGCAACTGATGGTCAAGTCGACCATGGTGTTGTTGAACAATAAATTAGGTAAGGTGGCATTGAGCTCAGAAGCATCCAATTTGTTGACTCTGGCTTGAATGGTTCCCTGACCTTGAGTTAGACTTGTATTGACCAGATAAATATATTTGGCATCAAAACTTAAATCCCAACTGCCATCTGTGGACACTTGAGGATCAGTAGCTGCACATTTGGTAACACCTTCGTCTCTGGAAATGGAATTGTCCGATTTAAAACTAATGAGATTGTCTCGAACACACGAAGGTTGAAGAGAGGTAATATCTGTCATAAGAGTACCCCCTATGTCAATTGCTGGATTGACAGTCCATTTGACGATAAACCACTCGTTGTTTTTAAGAATGTCAGATGGAGATTCTTCTTCCTTTGTGCAAGAAAAAATGCTCAAAAAAACTAATGCGCATGTCAAATAAAAAATCCCCTTGCTTTTCATACTTTAATATTTATTGATTTTAAAATTGGGACAAGTACTATTCGTGGCTGGAAATTTATCCAACGAAATCCTATCCTGCCAACAAAACTACATAACTTATTCCGATCACCCTATATAAATTCTACTTCGTTCAACTTTTTAGGCTCTGTGTCATTTTACTTCCACAACAATTTAAATTTTGAAAAATTCCTTATTCATCGTCCTAGCCATTGCCGTCTTGTTTCTACTGGTACGGTACTTTTACTTTAAACCCATGTTGGTCTTTGGCCAGGAAGCACCGGGATTTGCAACCGTTGGTATGGACGGAGACAGTATTCGCCTATCGGATTTTAGAGAAAGATACATTCTTCTCGATTTTTGGGGTAGTTGGTGCGGACCTTGCAGGGTAGAAAATCCAATCCTTTCCATGCTCTATACCAGATACAAAGACCAGGTTTTTATGTCTGCTAAAGGCATCAGTTTCATCAGCGTGGCTCTGGACCAAAATACGGAAGCAGTCAAAGCAGCCATCCTCAAAGATGGTCTCAGTTGGCCACATCATATTCAGGAGCCACAGTCCATGGATGGTCCTGCCACCAAATTATTTGGAATCAAAAGCATTCCCATGAAGTATCTGATCGGCCCTGACGGCAAAATCATCCTTGCAGATCCCGATATCAAGGAACTCGATGACTTTCTAGCCAAAGATGCCGTAAAAAACTGACATTTTGGCTGAAAATTCAATGTGGCAAGTATATTGCGCTCTTGTTGGAGATTTATAATTAGAAGATATGACGCAGACAGAAGACAACAAAATGGCAGAAGATCAACCAATAGATGACAATTTGACGATTAATCAGGATTCAGATCAAGTGATCATTGATGTAGCATCTATTGAAAACAACTCTACAGATGAAACGGAAAAATTAAAATCAGAGTTGGCGGAACAAAAAGATAAATTTTTGAGATTGTATGCAGAATTTGACAATTACAAAAGACGAACCGTCCGTGAAAAACTTGATCTTATACACACCGCATCCAAAGAGGTTTTACAGGAAATTTTGCCGGTGGTAGATGATATGGAAAGAGCTAGAAAACTTTCCGAAGACCAAAATGACGAACACATATTTCCAGAAGGCATCCGCTTGGTGTACCAAAAATTAATGGGTATACTTAAATCAAAAGGGGTTGTCGAAATGGAAACCACTGGCAAGGAATTTGATGCCAACGAACAGGAGGCCATCACAGAGATACCATCTCCTGATGACAGTATGAAAGGCAAAGTGATCGACACTGTAGAAAAAGGTTATAAAATTCATGATAAAATCCTCCGCTTCGCAAAAGTGGTGGTGGGTAAATAATTAATTGATTAAAAAGGGAGGAGTATGAATTCCCGTAGTGCAAATATGGCAAAAAGAGATTTTTACGAGATTCTGGGAGTCACGAAAAGTGCCAACGAAGAAGTTATCAAAAAGGCCTACCGCAAACTCGCCATGCAATACCATCCGGACAAAAATCCAGGTGACAAAGCTGCTGAAGACAAATTTAAGGAAGCCGCTGAAGCTTACGAAGTGCTCAGCAATCCCGATAAAAAAGCACGCTATGACAGATATGGTCATGCAGGTGTGGATCCACAAGCGGGCGGGTACGGTGGACAAGGTGGTATGTCTATGGATGATATTTTCGAACACTTTGGAGACATCTTTGGAGACAGCGGAAGCCCATTTGAATCCTTCTTTGGAGGCAAAGGTAGAAGTAGCCGTTCCGGAGGTGGACAAAAAGGGAGCAATATCCGGATTAAGGTGTCATTGAGTCTGGAAGAAATTGCCACCGGAATCACCAAAAAAATAAAAGTCAAAAAACAGGTATCTTGTAAAACATGCAGTGGATCTGGCGCCAAAGATGCAAAGTCTGTTAAAACTTGCAGTACTTGCAACGGTTCAGGATATGTGAGGCAAGTGCGCAGTACTTTCTTAGGTCAAATGCAAACCACCACAGCCTGCCCTACTTGCAGTGGATCCGGACAGCAGATTGCCAATAATTGTGCTTCTTGTCGCGGAAGTGGCGTAGAAATGGGAGAAGAAACCATCGAGATCCAAATTCCGGCTGGTGTAGAAGACAATATGCAATTGTCTATGCGCGGTAAAGGGAATGCGGGATCCAACGGGGGGCCTTCCGGGGATCTACTCATCAGCATCGAGCAAAAACCCCATGAATCATTTTCGAGGGATGGAATGAACATTCATTACGATTTATACGTCAATTTTGCGGACGCTGCCCTTGGTTACCAGGCGGAAGTGCCAACCTTGAATAATTCCGTAAAAATCAAATTGCCTCCCGGCACTCAGAGTGGAAAAATATTCCGACTCAAGGGCTTGGGTGTTCCATCTGTGCAGAGTTACGAAAAGGGAGATCAATTGATTCACATCAATATCTGGACTCCCAAAAATCTATCCTCTGAAGAAAAATCCATGCTCGAACGCATGCGCCAATTACCCAATTTCCAACCACATCCCGGTGTTGAGGAAAAAGGTTTCTTTGATCGCATGAAAGAGTTTTTCCATGGTTAATAAAATGAATTTTCTGTTGTGCTTTCTGTTTTTACTACTTAGCTTAAATGCCTGTCAGCAGCCATTTTATTCGAAAGAATACAAGATTGAAAATTCCATTTGGACGTACCAACAAGTGGTTCCTTTTCAATGGACGGTGACTGATACGACTGAAGTTTATGATGTTCGATTGTTGATTAAACATTTACCCGATCTCAAGTTTCAGAACATCTATGTAAAAGCCATGACAGAGTTTCCAGACAAACCGATTTCAGAACAACTGCTTTCTTTGGAGTTACTTAATCCCTCCGGTATTCCCAATGGAGATTGCAGTGGAAATCAATGCGAATCAACCATTGTCCTCAATGAAAAAATCCAATTTTCTGCTCTTGGAAATTTTGGTTTAAAGATACAGCAACACTCCAGGCAGGACAGCCTTCCTGGCATATTGTCTTTGGAGTTAGAAATTATACAAAGCATTCCATAGTTTTAAAAATCGACCACATTATTCGTTTAAATTATTCCATCCAATGGTTTAGACTTTCCTTCTTTAGTTTTAGATATTAACCTTCCTAATATATTTAAAAATATTAAAATCTTAATGACAGGTCCTCGTGTAGAATCATTACCTTTGCGCCCCTAATTCAAACTTTCATGGCAGACAACAAGATTATATTTTCAATGAGCGGGGTGAGCAAGATCATTCCACCAAACCGCACCATCCTAAAAGACATTTGGTTGTCTTTTTTTTATGGAGCAAAAATTGGAGTACTCGGACTAAACGGTTCCGGAAAATCAACTTTGCTAAAATTAATAGCCGGAATTGATAAAAACTATCAAGGTAAAATAGAATTTGACGGTAATTATAAAATTGGATATCTTGAACAAGAACCTACACTGGATGATTCTAAAACGGTCAAAGAAATTGTGCAGGAAGGTGTTCAAGAAATTGTCGATTTGCTCAAGGAATACGATGAAATCAATTTAAAATTTGCCGAACCCATGGATGACGATGAAATGAATCGTCTTATCATGCGTCAGGGAGAGGTCGGTGAAAAACTTGAAATCATGGGAGCCTGGGAATTGGACAATAAGCTGGAAGTGGCCATGGACGCATTACGTTGCCCGGAAGGTGATGTACAAATTAAAGTTTTGTCCGGAGGTGAAAGAAGACGTGTTGCTTTAGCTAGATTATTGCTTAGCAATCCCGATATATTATTACTAGATGAGCCGACCAACCACTTGGATGCAGAATCTGTACTTTGGTTAGAACAATTTTTGAGCAAGTTTCCTGGAACGGTCATTGCGGTCACACACGACCGTTATTTTCTAGACAATTTGGCTGGCTGGATTCTTGAGCTGGATCGCGGAGAAGGTATTCCATGGCAGGGAAATTATACTTCCTGGTTGGAGCAAAAATCAAATCGATTGGCCGTTGAAGAAAAACAAGAAAGTAAACGAAAAAAAGCCTTGGACCGAGAATTGGAATGGGTACGGATGAATCCAAAAGGACGTCAGACCAAATCCAAAGCTAGGTTGAATGCATACGAAAAAATGGCCGGAGAAGAATCCAGGGAAAAAGAATCAAAACTGGATTTGTTTATTCCACCGGGTCCAAGATTGGGTGACATCGTTATTGAAGTCAATGGAATTTCAAAAGGATATGGAGACCGTCTGTTGTATGACAATGTCAATTTCAAAGTTCCTAAAAACGCGATCGTAGGGATCATTGGTCCAAACGGGGTGGGTAAATCAACCTTGTTTAGGATGATCATGGGTCAGGAAAAACCGGATTCTGGTCAAATCATCATTGGTGATACCGTAAAGCTGGCTTATGTGGATCAAAGTCACCATGACTTATTGCCTGAAAAATCCATCTATGATATTATTTCCGGAGGACTCGATTTAATCAAAGTAGGAAACATCGAAGTCAATGCCAGGGCTTATTTGAGCAAGTTTAATTTTTCCGGACAGGACCAGAGTAAAAAAGTAGGAGTTCTGTCAGGAGGTGAAAGAAACCGATTGCATTTGGCCATGACCCTTAAGGAAGGAGGTAACGTGTTACTCCTCGATGAGCCTACCAACGACATTGACATCAATACGCTTCGTTCCTTGGAGGAAGCAGTAGATAATTTTGCAGGTTGTGTTTTGGTGATTTCTCACGACAGGTGGTTTATTGACCGATTGGCGACGCATATTTTATCTTTTGAAGATGAGGGACAGGTCGTATTCTTTGAAGGAAATTTTGCCGATTACGAAGAAAATAAAAAACAAAGATTTGGCAACGTCACTCCTCACAGACCGAGGTTTAAGAATTTGATGAGATCTTAAGGAGATATTTCTAGTTATTTGGTATTCAACTCTTTTTATTTAACAAGAATGTTATTGAAACAAATTGGGAACTAACTCGACGTGGTATGAAATTTTTCTTAATATTATTTCTAATCATTTGATTCTTACTTTCTTTTGCGTGGCCAAAAGAAAGTAAGCAAAGAAAAGCCACCGGCTGGGCCTCTCGCTCACCCATCATCATTTCTGTCGCTGTGCTAAAAAAACTCACACCTGCGGTGCTCAAACAGTTTTTAGCACGGGCGCGGCATTCAGTGGATGGGTCCCGAGCTGCAAAGCCCTAGGCCGGCTCTAAAATCTAGGTTTTCTTTATCTCTAAAATTTCTATTCCTAAATGATAATTTGCTACAAAATTCAATGTATAAATTTAATAAAATGACTAAGTTAGTCCAGCGAATTTAATGAGGTCATAGGGTGAAATTTATATTTATTCCTAGTTTTTAATAACCATGGAAGAATGAACTTTCTGACCAGTTGCTATTTTAATTCCATACGAACCAGGAATCAAATGCGATAGATCGAGTTGAAGAAGACCATTTGATATCTTGTCACTTTTAGACATTACAATTCTTCCAAAAAGATCTGTGATTGCAAGGGAGCAATTTCCATTAAAATCATCCTGAACTTTTATAGAAACAATATTGTCTGCAGGGTTAGGAAATACAAATGGTTTGATGTCTGAATTGGATTTATTTATTTTGACAGAAGAAGGAATTTGAATGTTTAACGACTTTATTTTTTCGATCCCACAAGCCAGCCCAGTTATTTTAGTTAATTTTTGTTCCTGTTCATCTACAAATGCCAATTCATAGTATCTCTTGATTTGAATTGAATCCCACCATGATCTTTGAAAATATAACTTTCTGTGCGTATCAACCAATAAGCCCAAAGGTGAAAAGTGACTCCAATCTGTTGTAATTTCATTCATCTGTATCTTTTGTACATAATCATAGACGATAATTTTGCTATAACTGTCAAATAACCAAATATGACCGCGCTCTATGTCTATAGAGAATGAGGAATTGTTAGACATAGTATCTGTTTGTCCACTTAAGATGTTGAACAAATAATTTTGTTTCCCATCATTGTAGAATAAAATTTTTCGGTAAGGATCCAATCCTTTCAGGCTCATGTTAGAAATCGAAGATAGAGTATCCCAGGACTTTTTTTCAAGATCATATTTCACCAATAATTTTTCATTTTTCCTATAGATGTAAAGATGTTTGTCAATAAAATCGTAACTATATGCATCATTACTATTGATCATTGGATATTTGAGCAGTGTTTCAATTGATTCATTAATTGGATCTATTAAAATGAGTTCCTCAGGATCCCTGCCAGTCGATACAGTGACCATTATATGCCTGTTAATAGGATCTACATCAAACTGATGGACATAATATCCCCAATTGAGAAAACCTATTGGATTGGTGTTGTTGAACTCGGAGTCTGCAAGTTGCAAGCCTTTACATCTATCATAAAATACGATACTGAAATTTTGTTGCGCCAGGATCCGTCCTGATTGAGTGAGTAAAAGTAAAATCAGAAAGGATTTTATCAAAGTGATGAGGAGTTGATTTTTTTTCATTTTCAAACAATTAAAGACTTCTAAAAAATAGAACAGGGCAAATCATTTGTCCTTGGTTCCGGCGTACAAGTTAGGAATTTTGTTGGGCAAATTGAAGTTAAATTTTGAGAATAAGCTGCAATAAGTTTAAAAGTATTGGTTAAATCTATATTTCACAGAATAATATAAATTAATTTTTATAAATATATGTATATTACAAAGATTTCAATTGATCCAAGCTTTTCTTTATCTTTCGGTACAGAAACCAATTAAAGGTTTTTTTCGTTATATCTCTCATGCGAATTCATTCCCTTCTATTTTTTGTGTTGATTTTTGCCTATAATCAATCTATTTCTGCCCAGGATCCTAGATTGGCTTTGCAATATTTTCAAGATGGTGAATTTGAAAAAGCGGCCAATTTGTATCAAAGCCTGTATCAAAAATCGCCGGATAGTGATGCATATCTCAGTTATTTAATACTCAGCCTGGAAGGAGCCAACAAGTCTGCTGAAGCAGAAGCCCTTATCAAAAAAGAAATCAACCGCAAACCCAAAGACGCCAATTTGTATCTTCAATATGGCAAAATGCTTTATAAAAAAGGAGAATTAAAAGCAGCTGAAAAACAGTTTAAAACATGCATTGACCTATTGCCCGCCGATGTCATCATGATCCAAAAAGCAGCCAATTCTTTTCTCGAAATTCCAAACTACGATTTGGCCATCGCTTGTTATGAAAAGGGACAAAAATTATTAAAAACCCAGTTTTCTTTTACCTACAATTTGGCGGATTTATACCGACGCAAAGGTGAGACCAACACCATGCTAAAATATTATGTAGAAGGATTGGATGATGGAAGCATACATGTTGTTACACTTCAGAATGTTTTGGTGTCCTATTTAGAACCCATCCAATTTGGTGATTTACAAGCCATGCTCTACGAAAGATTGGAAACCAAGCCTGACCATATTCCATACATTGAAATGTTGCAGTGGACTTTTATCCAATCAAAAGATTTTGCAAATGCGCTTCGACAATCTAAAGCCATGGATAGAAACCTCAATGAAGGCGGAGGTAGAGTCATGCAAATTGCAAACATTGCAGCCAATGAAGGAGATTATAAAACAGCCATTGATGGTTATACCTATGTTAGAAATCTCGGCCCTGCCGGTGGTAATTACTTAGAAGCTTATCGGCAAATTTTGATCAATAGACGCAAGGTAATTGTCGAAAAGAAAAACTACTCCATGGATGATTTGGTCCTATTGGAAAAGGATTATCAAAGTTTCAAGGAAGAATATGGTGGAAGCCGGTTGGCTGCGCAAATGTTGATGGAATATGCGGAACTTGAAGCTCGTTACCTCAATCGAGTCGATAAAGCCATTGCTATTTTGACAGAGGTGGTTGCCAATCCTGTGGTAGATGCAAGAACCAAAGCTCAAGCTAAAATTGATCTGGCTGATTATTATCTGATCGACGGAGAACGTTGGGAAAGCACCTTGCTTTATTCTCAAGTGGACAAAGATTTCATGGAAGACCAAATGGGTGAATTGGCAAGGTATAAAAATGCTAGACTCTCTTATTTTGGAGGTGATTTTGAATGGGCGCAGGAACAGTTTGACATTTTAAAGCGTGCAACATCCAGATTGATTTCCAACGACGCCATTGATATGTCTGTGTTTATTTTGGATCATTTAAATCAGGATTCTACCGGAGAGGCTTTGTCGGATTATGCAGCCGCAGAGTTGGCCTTGTTTCAAAATCGTTTTGATTCTGCATTGGTCATTTTAGATAGTATGAGTGTTTGGTATCCAGAAAACAGCCTCAAGGATGATATTTTTTATTTGCAAGCACAAATTTACAATCGTCTGCAACAAACAGATAAGGCCATAACAAAATATGAGTACATTTTAGAAAAACACAAAGAAGAAATCAGAGCTGACAATTCACTGTTTGAATTGGCAAAAATATACGACTACCAACTGGACAATAAAGTCAAAGCCCAGGAATTGTACGAGAAGCTTTTTATTGAATTTAGTGGATCTACACTTGCTGTCGATGCAAGACAAAGATTTCGTATTTTAAGAGGAGACAAGGTTCAATAAACGATGAACACCAAAGAACAAATTGTAAATAATTGGTTACCAAGATACACCGGAGTTGCTTTAACTGATTTTGGTGAATACATTATCCTGGTTAACTTTAATTTATATGTGGAACTGTTTGCAAAATGGAATGGAGTAGAGATCAAAGGTAGGGACAGGCCCATGACCAATGCCACTGCGCACAACATCACCATCATTAATTTTGGAATGGGGAGTCCAAATGCTGGAACGGTGGTCGATTTACTCACTGCAATCATGCCGAAAGCTATTTTGTTTTTGGGTAAGTGTGGTGGATTAAAAACAGGTAAAAATAATATAGGTGATTTAATTTTACCCATTGCCGCTATTCGCGGAGAAGGTACATCCAACGATTACTTACCTCCGGAAGTCCCTGCTTTGCCGGCCTTTGCCTTACAAAAAGCGATTAGCACCACCATTCGTGAGCACGAGAAAGATTATTGGACAGGGACGGTCTACACCACCAATAAACGCGTGTGGGAACATCGCGAAGATTTTAAACAATATCTTACTGAATTGCGAGCCATGGCGATCGACATGGAAACAGCTACAATTTTTATTGCAGCATTTAAAAATAAAATTCCTGCTGGTGCACTCTTATTGGTATCAGATATGCCGATGATGCCAGATGGTGTTAAAACAGAAGAAAGTGATAGAAAAGTGACTTCTGATTATTTGGAAGAACATCTTAAAATTGGCATCAACTCTTTGGAAAAACTGATAGAAAATGCTCAGACAGTCCGACATTTAAGGTTTTAAATTTATACACTAAAACGGCCTATTAAGTCAATGGATCATTATTCATTAATGATTCCCACTCCTCGTCAAATGTTTTTTTATTGTGGTGTTTTTCTTGATTGTCAATATATGATCGAATTTTGATTAAGTCATATGGATTTACAGATCCTACATAATATTCATCTGCCCATTCAAATTTATTAGGAGTTAATTTATTCTGATTAATCCAGTAGGATGATTCGCCTTTTAAAAATTGAAGTACTTTGGAGATGGTTAGTTTAGAATCTAATCTAAAAAGGCAATGCACATGATTATGATAACCATTAATTCGATCTACTTTGATGCCCTTCTCATTGGCATATTTCGCAATATGCTGGAATACTTCACGACGAATTTGTTTGGTGAGAAATGGATGTCTATTTTTCGTACCCCACACCGCATGAAGGATCACGTTGATGTATGACATAGAATTAATTTTAGTGTTTAAGACTGCTAATATAGCATAGTTTTAATTTTTATAATGAATTCTAATAACTGGGGGCTAAAGCCCATGCTTCTACTTGCTTGTCCTAACCCCACCCTAAAGGGTAGAGTTAGTAGGGTTAGCTATTCTTCTATAGATAAGTTGGTTTGGGTTAAGATAAGATAATGTGGGGCTTAAGCCCCATTGATTCGACTTCTGCCTCATAACCTCAATACATTCTTGTGCATTACTTCAATGAATAGGCTACGATAATCCCACTTAACCCTAGCCTTTAGGCTGGGGTTAAGCAGGATTAGAGATAATTGGGGCTTTAGCCCCAAAGTTCATTCGATTCCACCAAACTATCTAACTGCTCTTCCAGTGAATCCAAAGAAGGAAAGTCACTGAATCCATCATATTGCAGAGCTTCTTGTAGGTGCAGATTTAGTTTCAGATTTTTTTGATCGATGCAGAGAAATTTTTTCTTTCGCATCAATTCTCTTCCTAAATATTCTTGTTCGGGTTGACCCGGAGTGGGAACCAACAATGCCGGTTTTTTAATCACTGCCAAATCCATTAAAGTGGTGTATCCTGACCTAGAAACAATTAGTTCAGATGCATACAAAATATTATTCAATTGATCTCCGGTTGCCAGATCAATCACTTCTAAGTAGCTTGGAAAAACTTTTTTAGATGGTAATTGGGTGCCCCTTATCAAAATAACATTTTTTAGATCCATGTTTTTCAATTGATCCAAAATCTGATTTTCAAAATACGTTCTCTGTGGTTCAGGACCAGACAATAAAAAAGCAACTTGATATTTTATCGCTAGATCTTTTTTATCAAACCTACTGACTGGTCCAATAAAATGATGTTTATTTGATTTAAATAAATGGGATAATTCTCCCGATAAATTGACATTACCAACAAAGTCCGGCGTCCAAATTTGGTCAAATTTCACATAAAAAATACGCATCCACCGATCGATCATAATCTCAAGGAATTTATTGCCCAAGGGTAAATGCAAATGATGAGATATTATGACAGATGGAATACTTTTTTGTGAAGCGCCAAAACGTGAATCAGAAATAATTAAATCAACCTGCTCTTGCTGACAAATCTTTGCAATTTGTTTTTTTTCTTTCCAAATTGCTTTGTGCAACTGGAATATCTGCAAGCCCATGTTCAAATACATATTTCCTGTTGGATAGGTCATTCCATAATCCACAATTTCGTAAATCGGCAATTGTGGAAACTCCAATTTTAATAAATCGGAACCGGCACCGGAGCAGGCTAATACAACGCGATGACTTCTATTTAGAAAATAATGGATAATCGGAATCGTCCTCGTTACATGTCCAAGTCCCCAATGCTGAGGGCAAATGAGTACATTTTTTTTTGAATCTTGTAGAGTCATTAGACCATTGATTTCTAGACTAAAAAGATCATTGATCCAAAATTTCTATCAATCGTTGAGTCTGATTTCATCTTCAGGCCCATCATAAAATCGAAATTCGATCATGCCCATGTCCTGGTCTTCTACTATTTTAATTCGCTTTTGATATTTCCAATACCATTTCCATGGATATCCAAACCAATCCTTTTTTAGAAATGCACAAATATAAGGATGGGTCATCAAAATAGGTTGTTTGGCCGGTCTGGTTTTCATGATGAAATCCAATTTTGATTCTATCTGATCGACCAATAAAATGGTAGGATTTACTTTGCCATTTCCATTGCAGCAAGGACAAGTTTCGGTGGTGTCAATGTTCATTTCCTGCTTTTCTCTCTGTCTGGTGATTTGCATCAAACCAAATTTAGACAAAGGCAAAATGGTGTGTTGAGACCGATCGAAGGACATAAAATCCCTCATTTGTTTATAGAGCTCAACCTTGTTTTCATTGCTTTTCATATCGATGAAATCAATGACAATTAAGCCGCCAATATCTCTAAGTCGAACCTGTCTTGCAATCTCTTCAGCAGCTTCAAGATTTACTTGAAGGGCTGCATTCTCTTGGTCTAACTTTTGAACTTTGGGGCCGCTGTTGACATCGATGACATGCATTGCTTCAGTCTTGTCAATGACGATGTAGGCTCCACTTGGAAGTGTGGAAGTATTGCCAAAGGAAGATTTAATTTGTCGTTTGATACCATGCACATCAAATATGGATTTTGTACCTTTAAAATGATGTAGTATACTTCCTTTTTCTGGTAGATTGGTTTGTAAATAATTTTTTATTGCGAGATACAGGTCGAAATCATTGACATGGATTCCTGAAAAATTCTTGGTGACAATGTCTCTGATCAATCCTGAAGTTTTATCCACCTCACTTAAAAGTTTAATGGGTGGTTTTGCTTTGACAAGTTGCTGATGGATATGTTTCCATTTTTCCAAGAGCAGGTTCATTTCTTCGTGGAGTTCTGCTACTTTTCTACCTTCGGCAGCTGTTCTTACGACGATGCCAAAATTTTTAGGTCTGATGGATTCCACCAGATTGAAAAGCCGGTCTCTTTCATCGGAGCTTGCGATTTTTTTAGAAATCGCAATAGCATTGGAAAAAGGAGTTAAGACAATAAATCTGCCTGGGATGGTAATTTCACAACTTAATCGATGGCCTTTTGTAGAAATAGGTTCTTTTAAAATTTGGACAAGTAATAAATTTTTCTTTTCCAAAACTTGAGACACCTTTCCATTTTTATGAATTTCCGGTTGAATTTCAAAATGTTCTAAACCGGAGCTGGTATGGATCCCATGTATGACTTCGTGTGTATATTTTTTTACTGAATTGAGCACGGGGCCCATATCTGTATAATGTAGGAATGCTTCTTTGGAATGTCCGATATCCACAAAAGCAGCATTAAGGCCCGGCATCAGCTTGCGCACCTGACCTAAAAAAATATCTCCCACATTGTAATGGGTATTGGATTTTTGTTTGTGGAGTTCTACCAGTTTTTTATTTTCCAGCAGAGCGATTTCCACAGTCCCTTGATGGGATGAGATGATTAACTCTTTCTCCATGGCACCTTTTTGTTAGATGCGGTGCTAAGGTTAACATGTGGCCAAACATTGAATTAGAACTTCCTGACAATCATCGTAAGTATTCACGACGGTTTTTGGATCTTTGTTGGTACTCTAAAAAAATGGAGGTGACGATTGTTTGCCAGGGCTCAGGCTTGAATTTCCAGACTTTGAAATTATGATGTTGAAAAAATTCTTCACCGTTCTTCCAATATAAATCAGAAAAGACCTTAGTGCCGCAAGATTAACCTATCTCACTTTCTTTTTGTGCCTGTTTTTTCTTAGCCTTTTCTTACGCTTGTGCGTTGCTATTTTATGTCTTTTTCTTTTTTTACCGCAAGGCATAATTTTTATTTTTAAATTTATTATTTAAATAAATTCACCTGAATTTTAACTCAGGCTTATTCTTTTGTACAATGTTTTTTATATTCTGATACATCATCAGACCATTTAGCTTGTTCAATTAATTGAATCATCAAACAATTAGCTTCCCGATCATCCGATTTTTTCTCCAAAAATCTGTTCAACCTGTTTTTTGCCTTTTCCCACTGTCCTGTTTGCATTGCCAATCGAGTTAAAGTATATTGGATCGGAGCATAGTCGGGATATTCTTTTTCCAATCCCAACAGAGCTTGAATGCCTGCCATTGGATTTTCTCCAGGGCTTTTTACATCCACCAATGCCAACAGCAATCGAAACCGAGGTTCCTTTGGAGCCAATGAAATCGCATTTTGAAATGCTTTTACCGCATTTTGACGACAGTACAAGAGCTCCTTTTCTTGAGTAAGCTGATCCAGCCCTTCTAAAAAAGTAGATCCTGCTATGCTCCAGGCTTCTGCTGTTTTTTCAACTTCGGCTACTTGAAGAGCATAAGCACCAGCCAAATCTGCCCTGCCAGCATTAAACCAAAATCCAGATAAGGATTTTAGTTTTTCCGATTCAGGCTCTGAGGTTTTATCATTTTGAAGTATTTGATCCAATTCAGCTTTCTGAACTGTACTTAGCTTTGTAGTTGCAGCTTGAAGAAGATTTTCAAACCCAGTCACATCTAAATCCTTGGCTTTACTAACATTAGACTGCTTTATATCTGGTGCAACTATTTCAAAGAAGAAATAAGTACATAAACACAAGAGCAAAAGTCCGGAAGCCAGGCTCAATGGACTTAACTTCATACTATTCTTCTCCTTCTTCTTCGTAAACGCCTTCTGGTTCTTTACCTAATTTCACGTGATCTACGAAAATTTTGGCAGGCTTAAAAGAAGGAATATAATGTTCTGGAATTTCAATAGCTACATTCTTTTTTATATGGCGACCTATCTTTTTTGCGCGTTTTTTAACTACAAAAGAGCCAAAGCCACGAATAAAAACATTTTCGCCACCAGCTAAAGAAGCTTTTACTTCTTTAAAAAACATTTCGAGAGAAACGAGTACATCTACTTTGGGTACTCCAGATTTCTCGGAGATAATGGACACTAAATCCGCTTTTCTCATTTGCTTGATATTTAATTAGTTATGAAAAAATTATTCAAAAGAGTGTGCAAATTTCGCAATATTTATCGGAATGCAAAAAAAAACCTGCTTTTTTTTAAAAAAAAATCTTTCTAAGCATTTCTATTTCAGCCAAATAGGTATCCTAGTTTCAAAATTTTAAGAATTTTAATCATTTTAAACACAGCTAAACCTGATTTTAGGGTGCCCATTCACTCCCAATGGTCCAAACTCCTTACCTTCGCCCAAACTCTACCGCACATGATCTATTCTATGACTGGTTACGGCCAGGTCAAATCTGTTTTTAAAGACAAAGAAATCACCGTTGAGCTGCGTTGCCTAAACTCTAAAATGAATGATTTTAGACTGAAGACTCCAAATGCTTACAGACATAAAGAACTTGAACTCCGCAAATTGTTAAATGATGCGGTGGTTAGGGGAAAACTTGATTTTAACTTATCCGTCATCAGTTCCAAGGGTGATGAAGACTATTCACTCAATAAAAACTTGTTTAAGTCATTTTACAATCAAATCCATGAATTGGGTATTGACCTTTCTCAAACAGATATTCTAAATGCCATTCTTCAATTTCCCAATGTCATAGAACCAAACTCCACAGAGTTGCAGGATGACGAATATGAATTTACCTTAACGGTGATTAAAGAAGCATTAGAGAAATTAAATGACTTCAGAATTATAGAAGGGGCTACCATTGAAAATGAATTTTTATTGAGAATCAAAATCATCACCGATCATTTGGTTGAAGTAGCTAATTATGAAAAAGAAAGACAGGATCAATTAAGAGAGAAAATTCTGAAGTCGCTAAATTCTACTTTCTCCAATGAAAATATTGATATGAATCGTTTCGAACAAGAACTCATGTACTACATGGAACGATTAGACATCACTGAAGAAAAGGTTAGACTAAAACAACACTGTGACTATTTTTTGGCTGAAATGGATGTAGATACTGTCAGTAAATCCAAAAAATTGAATTTTATTAGTCAGGAAATGGGAAGAGAGATCAATACTCTTGGAGCCAAAGCCCAACATTCTTCGATTCAAAAACTGGTGGTAGTCATGAAAGACGAATTAGAAAAAATAAAAGAACAACTTGCCAATATTTTATGAGTCTTCAAGGCAAGATTATTATCCTGACTGCTCCATCCGGAAGTGGTAAAACAACCTTAGCCAATTATTTATTGGAGACTTTTGGACAATTGAGTTTCTCAGTTTCTGCGACGACCCGTAAACCCCGACCAGTGGAGACCAATGGTAAGGAATACTATTTTGTTTCCCCTGAAGATTTCCGTGCCATGATTCACAACGATGAATTGTTTGAATACCAGGAAGTGTACGAAAATCAATATTACGGAACCCTAATGAGTGAGATCCAAAGGATTTGGAAAGCAGGAAAGGTCGCACTATTTGACATCGATGTAAAAGGTGCACATTTTGTTGAACAAAGGGGTTATAAAAATGTATTGAGTATTTATGTTAAAGCATCCAGTCTCGAAGTATTGAGAAAAAGGTTGGAAGGTCGTGGAACAGAATCAGAAGAAGCCATTGTCAAAAGGCTTAACCGGGCTGCAGAAGAACTGGAATACTCCAAATATTTTGATTATGTCATCACCAATGACAATTTATCATTGGCCAAAAAAGTGGTGGGCATGATAGCAGAGGAATTTATGAAGGAGGAGATATAAAAATTAGATTTAGACAAATTATTTTGACAAAGTCAAAGAAACTTCATTAAAACATCCATACAATTAATTTTTATTCTGTGTATTCATATGAAGGTATACCCATACCACAAGTACCAAAGCGATCAGTTCTGCAATCGTTCTCAAAATATGGTAATTCCACCAAGAGTCTCTCAAACTAGTCCAATTTTCTGGCATTGAATCGTAACTCCAACTTAATATTTCATTTTGGATTGGTAAGTTTCCAAAGCGACTTATGAGCAAGCAGGATAAAAAACACAGTGCAGCGATACCCAATAAAGCAAAGTAAGCCTTTTGTTGTTTGTATTGTAATGCGCTCCACCCGGTGACCAATGTCGCAGCTATGACTAGGGTAACCATGATTGTATTTAAGGAGATGACCAAATTTTGTTGTTGGTCTAAATAGCTTGACGCTGAATACTTCATTGGATTCATACCAAACCAGATCCCAAAACTTGTTCCTGCAAGTAAAGCTGCAAGGAGAATGTTGATGAATTTTAAATAAATGGATTTCATTATGCTTAATTTAAGGAGATAAATTTTTCAAATTAAATAAAAATATACTTGAGCCATTCGTTATTCAATTGTGACCGCTATTTGACAAATAGCAACCAACTATATTCTACACCCTAATTCTACGGACAAATTTAATCATGTTTTAGAAAAAAATAAATATGCGTAAGATTATTATTTATTCCATAAAAAAGTGACTGAATATTTTCTACTACCAATGAACAAAAATAATCAAACTTGATGGCCCAGCCAAAACCTAATTTGAATTTTTGAGTTGTTTCAACATAATTTATTGAGTGAGTATGTCAAATAAAGAACTGGTAGTTATTGGATCTGGTCCGGGAGGTTATGTCGCAGCCATTAGGGCAGCACAGTTGGGTATGCAAGTATGTCTTGTGGAAAAATATCCCAAACTGGGTGGCACCTGTCTAAATGTGGGTTGCATTCCTTCTAAGGCTCTTTTAGACAGCAGCGAATTGTACCATCAAATTAAACATCAATCAACATCTCATGGAATTAAAGTCCAAGATTTAAATTTGGATGTAGAGACATTTTTTAAAAGAAAAGAGGAGGTGGTAACACAAAATAACAAAGGCATCGATTTTTTAATGAAGAAAAATAAAATTGAGGTATTGATTGGACATGCCTCATTTGTAGATACCAATACCCTGGAAATTTTATCATCAAATGGAGAACGCCAATCATTCAGTTTTAAAAATGCCATCATCGCCACCGGCTCAAAACCCAATATTCCTGCCACTTTCAATTACGATAAAAAAAGAGTGATCAGTTCAACAGAAGCTTTGTCCCTAGGAGAAATACCTAAATCCATGGCCATCATTGGTGCCGGAGTCATAGGATTGGAACTTGGATCTGTTTTCGCGAGAATGGGAACCCGGGTAGAAGTTTTTGAATACATGGATCGCATTCTTCCGGGCATGGATTTGGATTGTGCCAAAGAGCTTCAAAAATCACTCCAAGGATTGGGTATTCAATTTCATCTTTCTAAATCAGTTACTAAAGTTCAAGCCTCCAAGTCAAAAGCGGAAATACATTTTACGGCTCGCGATGGTCAAAATCAAGCAGTTTTATCTGCCGATTATTGTCTGGTTAGTATCGGCAGAAAACCGTATACCGAAGGTCTCAATTTGGATAAGGCAGGTATCCAGTTAGATGAAAAAGGCAGAATCATAGTTGATTCAGAACTGAGAACTGCTGCTTCTCATATTTTTGCCATTGGGGATGTTGTACAAGGTTCAATGCTGGCGCACAAAGCAGAAGAAGAAGGTGTATTTGTTGCTGAAATTTTAGCAGGTCAAAAACCAAATATCCATTATCATTTAATTCCAGGGGTTGTCTACACCTGGCCTGAAGTTTCTTCTGTCGGCTGGACAGAAGAACAACTTAAAGAAAAGGGAATTCCATATAAGATGGGAAAGTTTCCATTTAAAGCTTTAGGACGTTCCCGGGCTAGTATGGATACGGACGGATTGGTTAAAGTTTTAGCGGACCAAAATACAGATCGTATTCTTGGGGTACATATTTTTGGGGCTCGGGCAGCAGATTTGATTATGGAAGCGGTAGCACTGATGGAATTCGGAGCTTCAGCAGAAGATATGGCCCGGATTTGTCATCCGCATCCTACTTATTCAGAAGCTTTGAAAGAAGCTGCCTTACAAGCTACAGACCAAAGGGCCATTCATTTTTAAATAGAGCTAAAAGTTCTCTTTTTGAAGTAATAAATCTTAGGAAAGGTGGTAGTTAAGCGGTCGTAACCAATCTGGTATTGGAAATATTTTCCTTTTTGAAATCGGGCTGGATGGCTGAAAACTGATAACCTAAATCTGTAAAATGCTGTAAGACTTTAGGTAAAACGAATTTTAGTTTGTCGAAAGTTTTGAGACTATCATGCATGACAATGATCGAACCCGATCTTGTATTCCTTATGATATTCTGATAACATTCATCCGCACTAATATTTGGATCAAAATCACCACTTAACACATCCCACATTACGATCTTATAGTGGTGTTTTAAAAATCTAACTTGTGAAGGACGCAAACGACCATAAGGTGGGCGAAATAACTTACTATGACAGATCCTGGCAGCCGTTCTCACGTCCAGAATATAATCGAGATTATTAGTGGACCAACCAGACAAATGGTGATGGGTATGACTTCCAATTGAATGACCCTCCTCTACCAATCGATTAAATATATCAGGGTTCTTTTCCACATTTTGACCCACACAGAAAAAACTGGCTTTGGCGTTGAAGTTATCTAAAACATCTAAAACCCAAGGGGTTACCGTTGGAATGGGGCCATCATCAAAGGTTAAAAAAATCTCATTGGAGCTTGAATCCATCCTCCAAATCATATCCGGAAAGATGTCCTGAAGAAATTTTGGGGTGAAGCTCAAATACATAATTGTTGAATTGCGGAGGGATTATCTAATTTTACGCTTTTCTGAAATGATCACAAAACTATGATTAAGCTATAGATTGACTGTTAATTCAGAGATAATGTTTTATTAATCGCCAAATAATAATTAAAGAATGCGACCCATCAGAGTTCGATTTGCACCCTCACCCACAGGTGCTTTGCATATTGGAGGTATCCGCACAGCCTTGTATAATTACCTTTTCGCAAAGCAAAAAGGAGGTACTTTCATCATTAGAATTGAAGATACAGACCAATCCAGATATGTACCCGGTGCAGAAGAATACATCTTAAAATCTTTGGAATGGCTTGGGCTACAAGCCGATGAAGGGCCTACTCAAGGAGGAGCTTTTGGACCATACCGCCAGTCCGAAAGAAAAAGCACATACCATGAATATGCACTCAAACTCGTCGATCAAGGTCACGCATATTATGCGTTTGACAGTGCTGAAGAACTGGAAGCCATGAGGCAAAGATTAATGAGTCCAGAGAATCCGATGCCCAAATATGACTTTGACTCGAGAGATCAAATGAAAAATAGCTTGAACTTATCATTGGATGAAGTTCAAAATCTTCTTCAAAAGAATACTGCACATGTGATTCGATTAAAAGTTCCAAAAGGAGAAACGGTAAAAATCACGGATCAGGTGCGAGGAGAGGTTAGTTTTTCAACTCAGGAATTGGACGACAAAATTCTAATTAAATCAGATGGAATGCCTACTTATCATATGGCCAATGTCATCGATGATCGGTTGATGCAAATTAGTCATGTGATACGAGGAGAAGAATGGTTGAGCAGCACAGCACACCATGTGCTTTTATACCGGTATTTTGGTTGGGAAGCCGAGATGCCTGAATTTGCACATTTACCTTTGATTTTAAAACCTGAAGGGAATGGTAAATTGTCTAAGAGAGACGGTGCAAAATTTGGATTTCCTGTCTTTCCCATGGATTGGAAAACAGAAGAAGGCGAAGTTTTTTTAGGATTCAAAGAAGCCGGATTTTTGCAAGAAGGATTGATTAATTTTTTGGTACTTCTTGGTTGGAATCCGGGTGATGATCGTGAATTATTCACACTAGAAGAATTGGTCGATTCCTTTTCTTTGGAAAAAATAGTAAAATCCGGTGCAAGGTTTGATTTTGCAAAAGCAAAATGGTTTAATGCCCATTATATTCAACAATTGGAGGAAAGCAGAGCTGTAGAAATAATTCATTCAATTTTTGAAAAGCATGGTGTGATTTTAACTCCACATCAAGCAATGCTCACATTTAAAATGTACCGAGAACGTGCGGTTGTTTTAACTGATTTCTATCATTCTGGAAAATTTATTGTTTTAAAACCAGATAAAGCGGATGAAGAATTTAAAACTAAAAAATGGAAACCCGAATGGTCGGATCCATTTTTAAAACTTTCGGAACAAATGAATCAATTGGATAATTTTGAAAAAACAAGTTTAGAACCTTTGTTGAAAGAGTTTATGCAAACGCATGGATTAAAAATGGGAGAACTGCTGCCATCCCTTCGTGTGATGATTTCCGGAATTCCAATGGGGCCTGATGTCTATATGATGTTGGAATCCTTAGGAAAACAAGAGACCATAGAAAGAATTAAGGAAGGAGTTGTCAAATTAAAACATTAGTCATTGTTAAAATAAAAATAACGGACTTCATTTAAAATTAGATTTAACACATACAATTATGAAAATAAAATTTTGCGGTGCGGCCAGAGAAGTAACAGGAAGCTGTCATTTGATCACTTTAGATGATGGTTTCACCATTTTATTGGACTGCGGTTTGTTTCAGGGGAATGTTGAAAAAACGGACAAGCAAAATACAAATTGGTATTTTGATCCACGAGAGATTGATTTGATGATTTTATCACATGCACACATTGATCATTGTGGACGAATACCCAAATTGGTAAAAGATGGATTTAAGGGTGACATATTTTGCACACATGCCACAAGAGATCTTGTTTCAATTATGCTAATGGATGCTGCGCATATTCAGGAAAAAGATACTTTGAGATACAACGAGAGATTAGAACAAAAGCTTTCTAAAAATCAACAGTATAAAGGTAAGAAAAGAGAAGCGCTGTATACTGCCAAAGATGTGGCCAAAGCCATGGAAAATTTTGTAGGGATGGGCTACGACCGCCTGATCGAAATCGCTCCCGGAGTGCATTTGATTTTTACAGATGCAGGACATATTCTTGGTTCAGCCAGTGTAAGTTTAAGAATCAAAAGAGGTGGAGATGATCTTCGCTTTGCTTTTAGTGGTGACATTGGCCGGCCGGATAGGCCTATTCTAAAAGATCCTCATCCAATGATACCTTCCGATGTGATCTTGTGCGAATCAACTTATGGTGACAGGGACCATATTGAAAAACCACAAGAAATAAATCGTTTTACAGAAATCATTCACCATACCTGCGTAGAAAAAAGAGGAAAGGTCATTATCCCAGCTTTTAGTTTGGGACGTACCCAGGAAATTGTTTATTTATTGGATCAAATCGAAAAAGCTGGAAATCTACCGGACATCCCTGTTTATGTAGATAGTCCACTAGCAGTCAACGCCACCGAAGTATTTAGATCACATCCGGAATGTTTTGACTTTGATTTGCACCAATACATTCTAAGTGATCCTGATCCATTTGGGTTTAACAGATTGTATTATATACACGATGTCAACGAATCCAAAAAATTAAACACCTCCAAAGAGCCTTGTATTATTATATCTGCAGCTGGAATGGTCAATGCTGGAAGAATAAAGCACCATGTATTTAACAATGTAGATCAATCAAAAAATACTTTACTTTTTGTAGGATATTGTTCACCGGAAACACCCGGTGGAATTCTAAGAAGTGGCGCCGAATTCATCAAGATGTTTGGCGAGGTAAAACCCGTGCGTGCATCCATAGAAATCATGGATTCCTTTTCTGCACATGGAGACCGCACCGAAATGTTGAATTTTTTAAGCAATCAGGTCAATACCGCATCACAGACTTTTTTAGTCCATGGCGATGTTGAAGCTCAGGATGCGTTTAAGGTTTTGTTGGATGGCAAAGGTTTTGCCAATGTATCAATACCAAATGCAGGGGAGGAAGTGAGTTTGTAAATAATTTTTTCTTTAAAGAGAAGTGTTTCATTGCGAAAACATATTTTCTAAAAAATGTAAGAAGTTTGTTTTCTATCTAATGCTCAATATTTTATATTGATTTATCAGCATCAATAAAAAACAAGATATAAAAATGACTTTTACATTTGTGTCGTAAGGCAGACATTAGAATTGGCTGTTTTGCAATAAATTAAATCTTAAAGATAGAAAATCAACAATCTAATTGAGTCAAGGTGGAGTAAAAAAAAGTAGTTTGTGCTATTCTTAATTCCTGTCTTAGTCACTTTAATCTATAATTTGAAAACTGATTTGGTAAAAGTTCTATATTGTAATTTTGCATTTAACAAGTAATGTCCTGAAGGTATATCTTCCATTGGTATATATAATTCTTTACCATCTCCTAGTTTATAATTTTTTAATGAAAACACTACTTTTCCGAATTGATTTAACAATATAATTTCCGAATTTGCGAATTCTAAATCTTCAACATCAATAATTATATAATCCTTAGTCGGATTTGGGTAAATTTTCCACATTAGATCTTCTGTAAGTTTATCATCCGAATGATTGATCAACTGTTTAATTCCAATTAAGAAGGCATCTTCAGCTCCTCTAGATTGTAACATAATGGTATCAGGATTGGTACTTACAAGAACGGATGCACTAAAAATGCCTGTTACAAATAATTGATTTTCATTGTTGCACACTAATGAAAAGCCGATGTCGTTCATAGGACCATTGATGGATCTGGCCCACACAAACTCACCTGAAGCATTCAACTTGCAAATAAAAACATCATTGTTGTGTGTGCCTTTTGCTTCCATGATAAATTCTCCGGAGTTTGGATCAAAATCCGCCAGCCCCTGAAAACAACCTGTGGTATAAACATTCCCAATTGCATCCACTCCAATTCCCAAACCCACATCGTGAGCATCTCCTCCTAGATTTTTCGCCCATTCCAACTGCCCATCTGGATTTAATTTTACAACAAAAATTTCTCCTACCGGTGATTGGGCCTCAATATAAAAACTGTCGGCTCCAGGATCGAAATCTGTTCGAGCATCGTAATATCCAGTCAGATAAATATTTCCTTGTAGATCCATGCTGGCACCAATGTGATTGACCACTTTGTCCGAAGCAAATTGTCCCGCCTTTATAAAATCTCCATTTTCACTTAGAAAAAGTACAAATACATCACCACTTCCCTTTGATTGAACTTTGTAAATACCATTCCCGGGATCCAGATCCAAAGTATCTAAAAAATTACCCGTGAGTACGATCTGATTATCCGCATTGACCAACACTGAACTTACCTGATCATCAAATCTTCCTCCTACATGTTTCACCCAAATAAACTGACCATCTTCATCCAGTTTAACCACAAAAACGTCATTAACTCCTTTGGAACTTAATTCACTCGTATCCAATGAAGGATCAAAATCACATTTTCCTTGAAAATATCCTGCCACTAAAATATTTGTTTGATGGTCTATAGTAATAGACTTTGGAATGTCATCCAGATTTCCACCAAGTTGTTTAACCCATTCAAATTGCCCGTCTTGATCTAATTTTAAAATAAATCCATCGCCAAATCCTTTTGAATAAAAATTCGATCTTACATCGGTTGAATCAAAAAAGACTTGGCCTCTAAAATATCCTGTCACATATACAAAACCAAATGAATCTATCGCGACCTGATTGGCCCGATCTTCTAATCTCCCTCCAAAATTTCTAGCCCAAATCAGCTCGCCCATAGAGTTATATTTTGAAATAAAAATATCTTCAGAGCCATTGGATTTTAATATTTTTTGTGAGGGACCCGGATCGAAATCAGAACTTCCTCTAAAAAAACCAACCAAAACTATATTCCCATCTTGATCAATCTTTACAGCGTTGCCTGCATCAGGACCTATATCCCCAATCTGGTTGACCCATGCAAGGCTATGGGATTGAGATTGGATTAAAAATGGCAGAAAAAATAGGCAATAAAATAGATTAGACAACTTGATTTGTTTTGACATGGATAAGGATTTATTATAAGACCCAAAGCTACGCTTAAATGCTGCCTGTTGTTGATGCGTTTTATTGGAGTGAATATTAAAATGAGAGGGCCAACCCTTTTCCCACTAATTTAGCCATCGGCGAGCTCCATCCACCTTGATTCAATTTCAACCAATCTCTCTTGAATTTCAGTCAATCGTTTATTGTTCTTTATAAACTCCGGACTCCCAGGTAAATTAGCATTAAAAGTCTCCACTATTTTATCCCTCTCCTGGCTCAATCGATCCATCTCTTTTTCTATCTGTTGCATTTCCTTTTTGGAAGCTTGCTGAATTCTTCGAGGACCTTGATGGACTGGTTGCACTGTCGTAATCACAGGCTTTTCAACCTCCAGTTTTTCTTTTACCAACGCTTCTCGGTAAGTAGAATAGTTGCCCGGAAAATCACGCATCATGCCATCTCCTTGCAAAACAAAAAGATGATCTACCAATTTATCCATAAAAAATCGATCGTGAGAGACGATCAACAACACTCCTGGAAATTCCATTAAATATTCTTCCAAAACATTGAGGGTTGTGATGTCCAGGTCATTGGTTGGTTCATCGAGAATTAAAAAATTAGGATTCTTAATTAGAATGGTGAGCAAATACAATCTTCGTTTTTCTCCTCCGCTGAGTTGGGAAACATATACTTGTTGTTGCGGCCTTGGAAAAAGAAATTTCTCCAACAAATTTTCTGCACTCATTTTGAGTCCTTTTTTCAAAGGAATAAAATCTGCAATATTTCGTATGACATCGATTACCCGCAGATCATCGTTTAGTTTCATTCCATCCTGCTCGTAATAACCAAACAACACGGTTTCGCCTATGATGATTTTTCCGGCGTTTACAGGCAGCATTCCAGTAAATAATTTGAGCAAGGTTGTTTTTCCCATTCCATTGGGTCCTACAATTCCAATTCGATCGCCCTGTTTAAATTTGTAAGAAAATTTTTCAAGTATTATTTTTGAATCAAAAGATTTAGAAACCGAATGGAGTTCGAGCACTTTCGATCCCAATCGGGTGTGGTCTATTTCAAATTCTATTTCTCCCAATTCGGATGGTGTGTCCAATGATTCTTTTTTATCGTAATATGCATCTACCCGGGATTTGGATTTGGTGGTTCGGGCTTTCGGCATTCGCTTGACCCATTCAAGTTCACGTTTTAACATTTTGCGGAGTTTGTCTTTGCCCACGGTTTCATTTTGCATCCGCATGGCTTTTTTCTCTACAAAATCTTCATAGTCGCCTTGATATTTGTACATCGAACCGCGATCCAATTCCAAAATTTGGTTACACACATTGTTGAGAAAAAAACGATCGTGTGTCACCATTAAAATGGTCATATTGCCCTGACTTAAAAAATTTTCCAACCACTCTATCATTTCTAAATCAAGATGGTTGGTGGGTTCGTCAAAAATAATAAAGTCAGGTTTTCCTGCAAGCGCTTTGACAATCGCCAATCTTTTCTTTTGACCACCACTTAAAATAGATACCCGAGATTCCAAGTCCGGAAGTTTAAATTTACTGGCCAATTCATTGACATAATTTTCAACTTCCCATGCCTTAGCTTCATCCACCAACATCAGTGCTTTTTGAATTTCAGCGTCATCGTTCGATTTTTGCGCAGTGTGCAATGCTCGCAACGGTTTGATCCACTCATCATGCCCTTCCAGGATAGTATCCAATAGACTGAGTGCAGGATCAAAATCCGGATCTTGATCCAGATAACTGGTATTGATATCCTTGTTGATCCAGTAACTTGCTTGTTCGCCGCCTAATTTATCAATTCCCGCTACTATTCTAAGTAGACTTGATTTACCGCTTCCATTTCTGGCTACGATGGCTATTTTATCACCTTGATTAACTTTTAATTCGATGTCAGAGAACAATGTTTTTTCTCCATATGAGAGACTTGCATGTTCAAGGGTGAGATAGTTCATAAGCAGAAGGTCGCAATTGATAAAAAATTAAAAAATGAATTTACGCGTTTACACTCGTAAAAGGCCGCAAATGTAATAATAATTGGCCATCTCTAATTCCAGGGCTTAAACTTGATTCATTTAATTTAGATATTTCAAATAACACTAACGCAGCCCTGTTAGTTTCCATGAATTGGTTGATTCGTTGAAACTAAAGTTATAAACCGTCTCAGCGGCATTCACTGGTGCTGTCAAATTATAATAAAAAGTGATGCCAGTCAGATCCATACTTCCATTTTGTTGAAACCTGATTTTACGAATTCGGTCATCTCCTCGCGGACCCAAACCACTTAAGTTAATTTCCAATTTAGGTTTTCCAATAGCCAGGTTTTTAGCATCCAACAAAATACTCCAAACCTCTGATTTTCTGGCAAGTCCAAGAAACAATTTTCTTTCTCCACGAATATTCATAATTCCAAGACCCAATACATCCAAATTTTCTAGAATTTCAAAATACTCCGCGGTCAAACTACTAATAGCGTAGATTTTACCGATTTCATGCTTTTGATCCGATCCTGCCAATGTGGAAACGATCAGATCATTGTTTTGGCAATCCAAAAAAGAACCCGTTAATCCATAGGGATTTCTCTCATGCGGTAAAATTTTCATTGGGAGTTTTACAAAACTTTTCATTTTCCCGGATTTGGATTCTATGCGGTAGATGGTGTTTTGATCCTTTGGAAGATTATACAGCATATTGACATTGGGCTTAGGAATTACAAAAATATTACCCTTTTGATCTGAAGTTACTGCCCCGAGATATCCTGCAGATTTCCAACTTGGATCTTGATAAGTTTTGGTTCTTCTGGAGTTTGTATTTCTGACATCTTCCAGTTCAATTAAAACAGCACCCATTACTTTTAATTCGGTGGTACTGATTGCTGATCGATTGGGATCAAATCCCAAAGCGGCAATAAACTGAGGAGCTCCTCTACATTCCTGTCCTATCGATTTAATACAAAATAGACAAACTAAAAAAACAATTAAATTATTTTTTGTCATCAATCAAAGATTAAGGAATTAAATGAAATTTTGGTCCTGAAAAGCATGGAAATACTTTTGCCACATAAATCCCATTTTCCAAAACAGATTCTGCCCAACAATATTCTGCACCCGGACTATTGTCGTTTTTTAATTGAGGTACATACCATAATACAATTCCGGTATTTTCTGTGGCTTCAGGAGTAGATTCAATAAATTTTTCAGGTCCTTGATGATGATCGGTATTACAACATGGGCCAATGGTAGGCAAATCAGTCTCTCCTTCATTTTTATTATCATGTCTTTTGGTGATGTAATAATAGGCTTTGTCTCCACGGCCTCCATCATTGAATTGTCCCTTTGCAGCTTCTACATAGAGCCGAGGTTTACCATCAGAAATGATTCTTCCAACAAATCGGTCTTCTGAATATTCTGTGAGTTCATTTTCCAAAAACCATTGTTCTTTTTTCCAATCCTGCCAATTGCTATTTTTAAAATTTTGAAAGGTATTTTTTTTACCAGACAATGCAATTCTGGTAACGGGCCGATAAGTACCATCATTTCCACAACCGCGGCCTAAAGATCCTACGACCGGTCTAAAACTTCCATCTTTATAAAATTCGAAATTTTGCTGGTAATTATAACTGCATGGAGTGGGCCATCCTTCGCTAAAATATTTTTGAACCATCTTAAATCCAATTGTATCATTATTTTCAATGATGGTTTCAAAATAAGGCGGTTCAATGGCAACCACAGCCGCTTGACTATACTCAGGACAACCAATGGCGTCGCTGTATCCAAATCCTTCTGTATTAGAATAAGAAACATGCCAATCCACCATTTTTACATCATCAAAAAGAGGATTACCCAAATACTTGATATCTGTAATTCTTAATCCGTCAGATCGGGTCAACGTATAATTAAACTCCCAACCATCTTTTGAATACTGATTCTCAATTTCACAATAACAGCTCATCATCTTCTCATTTTGCACGAGTCTTTCGGTGATAGCCATTCCTGTGGTTCCAACTTCTGTCCATTTCATACCAGCTACTTTTAAATCCGTTAAGTCAATAATCGCCCAAAGCGCTTTATCTCCTTTTACATAAGTAGGCGCTACGCAAAGATGCTGTGAACGCTGACATTTGGTGTTATTTAAAGCTGTTTTGGTGTTTGCCATTCTCGGTTCATTTTGTTCTGAAATAGAAACTCCTAAAGTGCGCATGACAGCAGTGTCATGGGAGGCAATCCATTTGGCCAACTCTCCTAAATGTGGTGGGATGTCCGGTTGAAAACCAGCAAAATAACTCAAATCCAAAACTTTCTTTTCTTCCATATCCACCACGGCCATAATTAATCCGTTCGTTGCATAATGGTAAATTTCAACCCTAAAACAATTTTCACTCTCACAACTCTTTCCATTACCAAATTGATCCGCCGCTCGCATTTTCGAAACAGAAAATATTTCTGAAAGCATAGGTTTGTTACTGCCCTTTTCAAAATAATATTCATTCATACTCTCATGCTGAATGATCAAATCAGCAGCTTCATTTCTTAAATCTTTTTTATCAAATTCAAGTAAATTTAAAATAGGCGTTCTTGTCAAAAGTGTTCTTGCAATTTGTTTTTGTCTGTCTTCCAAAGGGGAAGCTGAGCTAGTTGAAATTAATCTTTTATCTGCAGTACATCTAAAATGCACAAGAATAATCAAGCTTAAAAAAAAAGAAATTTTGAATATCTTATTCATTCCTAATTTATCTTAAAATATCAAAATGCAAAAGGATTTCGAAAATATGGATTTGCCAAATAACTGGTATCTGTCAATGCAAACAGAAAATGTAGTACATCGGTTTTTTCTTCCTTAGTCAGTGTAAAATCACTCATTCGTGGATCTCTGTTTGGATGCAAATTCCCATCGCCTTTGCAATCTCCGAGCAGATTGATTCTTCCTCCTCTGCTGTAAATCGCTAAAACTTCATCCAAACTCTCTGTGCTTCCATCGTGAAAATACGGAGCGGTCAAGGCCACGTTCCGAAGACTGGGAATCCTAAATCTTCCAATATCGATGCTATCATTTGTAATACTAAATAAACCCAAATCTTTACTTGGATACCATTCATCACAAAAATATAATCCTACATTGGAGTACTCAAATCCTCGATCAGGTTCATCCAGATTTCTTCCGTTGTGACAATTGCCACAGGACAAACGATCACTAAAAAAAAGGTCCATGCCACGCTTTGCACGATATCCAAACTCAACTGTGTCTTTAGATTCCAAAAAGCGATCATAAGGACTATTGTAAGAAATTAATTTTTTCTCATAGGTAGCGATGGCGTGAATGATGTTAATGAAATTAATTGGAGCTTGATCATTTGGAAAAATTCTTGCAAATGCTTCCAAGTATTCCTTCCTTTTTGCAATATTTTTCAAAACCAATTCCTCATGTCCCTTCACTCCCATTTCTGGCGGAGTGTCTCCAAACATGGGCCTAAGCATTTGTTGTTCCAATGATGTTAAAGTATCGTTGGCCCAAGTCAATGCAAATCGATCGCGGACATTGATTAGTGAAGGAGCATTTCTTATTACATGATCTCCATACAATCCAACCGATTTTTTATATCCATCGCTGAAGGCAAATTGGGGTTCATGACAAGAAGCACAAGCTTTAGCAGAATTGGGCGAAAGCTGCTGATCAAAAAACAAATGATGACCTAATTCCTCCAGGCTTTCAATTTTAGAAATAAGTGGTTTCTCTTTAAAATTACTAAAGAGTACATGCATGTAAGCTAAAAAAAAGAGTAAACCGAAATGCTTCAATGAAAACATTCTAAATCAATGGTTTTGCAACAATATTAAATAACATTTGTCATAGAATTTCAAATTCTATTGATCGCTTTAGTTTTTGTGAAGCAAGCTGTCGCTTGTTATAAAATTACTGACCCAATTTTACAAATCTTTCGCTCAACATTCTTCCTTGATAATTTACATTGATTGTATAAATACCAGGTAATAATTTTGAAATATCTACACTGCTTTGATGAACATTGAAGGAATAGTTTACACCTTTAGTTGAAATACAATTGACTGCGTTGACATTCAGTTGTGAGTTAATCTGCAATAAATTTTGTGAGATATTATACTCTAAAATTTTAGTAGTACCTGCACTTGTTTCATTTTGATTGCTTACGGAATAATCAAATGCAAAATAACCAGGACTGATACCTGAAGTAAACTCATCAATGACTTTAAGATCACGATCCATCAAATATACTTTTCCAAAAGAAAAAAAATCGGTTTCACCACCAACAATTAATTCCGAACGAGCATCATAACTCAATCCGTAATAACTAGAACCTGCAGTTTTATAAAAACCGGCAGCATCGTTTTCAAGATTGTATTGACCTGTTTCATTTTTACCACTTTCCTGATACAGTATGGATGATTCCACTAAAACAGATGTACCACACAATGAAGTGACATTGGGCAACAAAGTAGTGGAAATTACTTGGCCATCGTTTAGATTTATTTTAGAAACAGTACTTCCACTGATAAAATTTCGGTTGTTCAGTGTGTATAAATGATCTTTATAGCGAATTAAATTTTCAGGATTTTTTGCTTCAGGACCCAAATCAATTGTCTTTTCAAGTGTCAGGGTATTTAAATCGATGACCAATATTTTTCCAATTTCATTCCCAAAATCAAATCCGTTGTTACCAATGATGTATGCTTTGTTTTCATGCACGATGATATTTTCTGTCGTGTATGGAAAATCAGAAGAAAGCAATTCATACTTCAATTCTAATGTATTCTTATCGTAAACTTGTACATAGGAATTAAGCTGAACCAAATATTCACCTCTACTTACAATTAACAAATCCTGATGCGTCATTATTCTACGAACACCAACCGATTTTAATTCAGATATTTTTTGATCGGTTTTAATATCGTATCGGAGAATTTTGTCATCCGCAGCAATCCAATAAGTATTTCCATCCAAATGTAGATCAGATGCAAACCTTGAACCATCTATTTCAAATAATTTGGTATAGGATTTAGTCGTCAATGAATAAGCACCAAGACTGACTGGTTCAATTATTTGACCTGTACTAAAATCCAATGCCCCTTCATTTAATACCAATAACCTTTGAGAATTTGAGTAAAAAATGCAAGTGAAAAAAGTTAAAATCGTTAGTAGTAAATTTTTTTTCATAATTCTAATTTAATTTGCAAATATATGCATTTTAAAACAATACTACATCTAGTATTGACAGAAATTGGAGAATGATTTATAAGTCCAAAAAAATACCAACTAATGTTTGTACAATTGGGTCAACTGGAGCTCTTCGTAAACTTTGTCCGGAACCATGTATCTGACCGATTTACCTGCTTTTATAAGAGATCGGATCATTGTAGATGAAAGATCCAACAAGGGTGTTTCAATAAAAATAAGGGCAGGATGTTTCGCCAAGGGAACATCTACTAAAGCAGAACCCGATCTTTGGTAAATATAAACTTTGTACTTGTCCAAAAGTAGTTCGTAATTTTTCCACTTTGGAAGACTGATGACATTGTCTGCTCCCATGATCAGTGCAAAATCATGTTGAGGATATTTTTCGCGGAGATGGGTCAAAGTATCAATGGTGTAAGAAGGTTGGGGCAGCGAAAACTCTATATTGGAAACGGTAATGTTTGGATGATCTTCTACTGCAATTTGGGCCATGTACAAGCGATCATTGTCTCTTGCGAGACTTGCTTTTTCTTTTAATGGATTGTGAGGGCTGACCACCAACCAAATTTTTTCAAGATCCGTAGAGTTCAATAAATGTTGGGCAATGATTAAATGCCCCGTGTGGATGGGATTAAAAGAGCCGAAAAATAAACCAATTCGCATCAATAATTGGTCACCACCAACATCAACAAATCTTCTCCCATGGCTTGTTCCATAGGAAGTAAAAGGGATGGTTTATTGGAAGAGCTTATTTCAAATTTAACCGTTTCAGATTCAATCACTGAGAGCATTTCCAAAAGGAATCTTGCATTTAGTCCAAGATTAATGGGTTCACCCTGATAACTACATTCCATTTGTTCTGTGGCTTCGTTGTTGAAATCCAAGTCTTGTGCGTTGACGGTCAAACTTTTATCCTGCACATTAAACACGACCTGACTGGTGGATTTATTGGCAAAAATCATCAGACGGCGAAGTACGGTAATCAGCTCTTCGCGATTGACTTGCATCACATTGGGATTATTGGTCGGAATGACTGCGTTGTAATCTGGAAATTTAGCCTCGATCAGTCTTGTGGAAAAAATAATGTCTTCAAAAGCAAAGAAAGCCTTTGTTTTTCCAAAATAAATGGTGACCTGTCCTTCCTTAGGCAAAATAGACTTAAGGGCCAACATTGATTTCTTGGTAAATAGTAGACTAGAAGCTACATCCGAGCTCACATTGAGAAAACTGTAGCGGACCAATTTGTGGGCGTCAGTAGCTGCAAAAGTCACATGGTTAAAATCAATATTGATATTGATTCCCCGCATGGCCTGACGCATTTCATCGTTGCTTGCTGCAAACACTGTTTTATCCACGCCACGTTGAATTTGTACAGAATCCATCACAATTTGGTCTTCATCTGATGGTTTTTCGATTTCAGGAAAGTCCTCAGCTTTTTCCCCAACCAACTTGTATTTACCGGACGCTGAGGTAAGTTCGATGCCTCTTGTATCGGTGTCAATCACAAAATGAAGTGGTTGCTCCGGTAAGGATTTTAAGGTTTCAAGCAAAGTCTTACCTGGAATGGCAATCTTTCCATTTTCAGTACCATTGACTTGAATCTCAGTGGAAATAGTAACTTCTAAGTTAGATGCAGCGATCGAAAGTTTATTTCCTTCCAAAACGAACAGAAAGTCCTCCAATACCTGCATTACCGGATTGGCTGTCAAAGCCACAGAGGCTGTTTGTAATGGTTTTAACAAGGTGTGCGTGGATACCGTAAATTTCATGATTTGTACTTTTCTGAGTTGAGAACCGCAAAATTAAGATTCCAAGAGCATATATTTTGATTTATATTATAAATTTTTCTTCCAGACCTTATTTAAAAAATTAACGGGCTTAGGATCTACAAATGAAAAAAAGATATTACAAAATTGTCTTATTTATAAAGAGAAGATTGTCAAAAATACTTATCAATTAAGCGGTTTAGGATAAATGGTTGAGATTCTGGACAGACTCCACAAATTAAATTCCAGTCAACTGCAGAATTCTCATCAATTTTGTATGATTATTCAATAATACCAATCTCTTGAACAAACCGTCGGATCTAGGTCCAAAGCCAAAATTAAGCATACCCGAATTAAACTGGGATTTACAATTCCCTGTGCACAAGGTGGATAGATTGGAATCAGGATCCAAAATCTACACCTTACCAAGCTCCAATCCCCAACTTTGCTATTTTGAATTGGTCTTTGAAAATGGCCGCAGAGCAGAAATACAGCCTTTGACTGCCAGAATGACTGCCGCTCAGATTCAAGAAGGGAGCAAAGATTTAATGCAATCTGAAATTGTCGATTTTTTTGATTTTCACGGATGCAGTTACAGTCTTTTTGCGGATTTAGACTTTACCATCTTTTCAGTCAGCTGTCTCCAAAAGCATTTTGAAAAACTCATTGAATTTAGCATCCATTTGCTGGCTTACCCCAGTTTTCCGGAAGATAAGTTGGCCCAGGGAAAGATTTTTATGAAATCTCAACTCAGCCATCAACTCACCGAACCAGACTATGTATCCTATCGTGAAATGACCTCTCATTTATATGGGCCCAAGTCCTTTTATGCTTACAATTCCACTTCAGAACTCATCGATGGAGTCACAAGGGAGCAAATGGTGGAATACCATCAATCCAATTATACCCAGGAAGTTTTGTCTGTTTTTTATGTTGGAAAAACGCTCGATCCGGACTTTTGGGCTACCAAATTGTCTATTCTTCCAAGACAAAAGAAAGCAAAGCCAGCAGTTTCTCCGATGGATTATGGAAATGCCATCATCAATCACTTTCCCATTCCGCATTGCAGTCAAACCAGTTTAAAAATTGGATGTGGCCTATTTGCAAAATCAGATGCGGATTATGATTCATTGTACGTGATCAACAGTCTTTTGGGTGATTATTTTGGTTCGCGACTAATGCGAAACATTCGTGAAGAACAAGGATTGACCTACGACATTCATTCTACCTTGGATGTACAGTTGCATGGAGGTTGTTTTTACATTGGTGCAGAAATCAACGCAGAAGAAAAAGTAAAAACGGTGGAGTTGATCAAACTAGAACTGCGTAAATTACGCTCTGAGCCTGTTCCACCCGAAGAACTTCAAATGGTGAAAAATTATTTGAATGGACATTTGCTTAGACTCATTGATGGACCATTTCAATCTGTCATTTTGTTAAAAATTTTAATGATGGAATTCAAATCCATCAGCGCTTTTGACAGACTGGTTGATAAAATAAAAAATATAGATTCTGATGAAATTCTGACTCTGGCTGATAAATACCTTCACGAAGATAAAATGTCTGTGATTACCGCGGGAGTTTAGCAAAAAGTTTGTGGATCCTGCCAGATTTTTGAAATCATGGATGGTATAAATTTGTCCAATTGAGTTGAATTAAACTATCTTTCCACTTCAAAACAAAAGCGAACATGGCCACTATCAAAACCAACTATGGAGCATTGAGTACTTTGATCACCGTATTTTTTTTCTGGGGCTTTATCGCTGCCGGAAATGGAGTATTTATTCCGTTTTGTAAAAATTATTTTCATCTGGATCAATTTCAAAGTCAATTGGTGGATTTCGCTTTTTATGGTGCATATTATTTAGGAGCACTTGGATTATTTGTAGCAGGAAGTTTAAGACTCAAAGACATAGTATCTGATTGGGGATATAAAAAAAGCATTGTGATCGGATTGCTCATTTCACTATTGGGCGCCATAGCCATGATTGCAGCAGTGAGAATAGGTTCCGGATTTAACTTTTTTCTTTTTGCATTTTTTATTTTGGCCTTGGGATTTTCGCTGCAACAAACTGCTGCAAATCCTTTCGCAATATTGTTGGGTGATCCTGCTACCGGTTCCAATAGGATCAATCTTGGAGGAGGCATCAATTCATTTGGAACTACGATTGGACCCATCGTTGTGGCCCTCGTTTTATTTGGTGCGACGAGCTACAGTGATGATTTGTTGAAGGGTTTAAATTTAGACAAAGTGACCTGGCTTTATGCAGGTGTAGGAATGCTTTTTTTATTGGCTGCTGCTCTCTTTCATTTTTCCAAAAAAGTGCCCAGTGGTAAGATCGATCAGATTACTGAAAAACCAAACAAGGCCATCAACTTAATGCTGATTATGACACTTGGATTGATCATTTGTTTTTGGCCTGTCTTTGATTCATATCGCCAGGATTTAGAAAATTTACAAGCAACAGATATTTTAAACATTGAGTACAACAGAATGTATTGGTTGTCCGCTGCCTTGTTGCTTATTGTATTTTTACTTTTATACGGCAGATGGTCTTCTCAAAAAAATTCAAACGGTTGGGGTGCCTTAAAATTTCCGCAATTAATTCTTGGCATGATTGCCATTTTTGTCTACGTGGGTGTAGAAGTGACCATCCAAAGCAACATGGGAGAACTCTTAAAACAAGATGCTTTTGGAGGATTACAGGCAGCTGACATCGCACCGTATATTTCGATGTATTGGGGAAGCTTGATGATTGGCCGATGGACGGGTGCCATTCCTGTTTTTGACCTCAGTGAAAAATGGAAAAATATTCTCATATGGATTGTACCCATAACCGCATACGGACTTGTTTTGTTGTTTAATATCATTGCTGGTAAAGACATGTCCGCGCTTTATTATTATGGTGTTTGTGTGTTGGTTTTAATTTTATCTTTTATCCTCAGTAAAAACCGTCCCGTGTTTACACTGATGTTGTTTAGCGCATTGAGTATGGTGGCGATGTGCATAGGTTTGTTCAGCACAGGCATGGTTTCAATATATGCGTTTTTAAGTGGCGGATTATTTTGCAGTGTCATGTGGCCTTGTATTTTTTCATTGTCTCTTGCCGGCCTTGGTAAATATGAAACACAAGGATCTGCATTCCTCATCATGATGATTTTAGGTGGTGCTATCATTCCACCAGTGCAGGGTAAGTTGGCGGATATCAGTTCCATCGGCATTCATCAATCTTATTGGTTGACGGTACTTTGTTTTGGATATTTATTGTTTTTCGCCTGGAAAATTAAAAATATTCTCAAAGCTCAGGGCATTGATTATGATAGGGTGGTACTAAACGATGATTGAACGAAAGATTTTTCTATAAAATGGTATAACTTTGAGAGTCTAATCTTAAATTTGCCACAAAGACACCCACCACCAAAGGGTAGGGGCACGGCGAAGCACGAAGTCTTATTTGTGTCCTTGCAGTGCTTTCCTCACCCTGAACCTGGTGGTTAAAATTTCCTCCTTTGTGATCCTTGTGGTTAAATATTTTCTTTATTTCAAAATCCAACATGCAATGAATTTGAAGTTGTACTAATTTTCTAAATCTCCCTACGGCTTTGTCTTCCAAATTTTATCCGCCGCATCCAAATATTCTGAAATAGCTGCTGAGCCGTACCAAAGATATAATTCTGGCTCCAACAATTTTTCTTTGATAGCAGGGTCTGTTTCCAATAGAATTTTAGCCTCTGCAATAGTCGTTACATTTAAAATAAAAATTCCCCTGAGTTGAGCCTCATTTTTTACAAATGGCCCAGCAATCACTAATTTTTTATCAACAACTAGCTTTTGAATATTTTTCATGTGTCCTGCAAAACAACTGTCTTTAAATACTTTGTCCGTGGTTTGATTTTCACCTGTTTTTAAAAGGACCATGACATACTTTTTCATGCCCATTTGATCTGCTCCCAATGATTCTGCCAAGGCTTGGTCATATTTAGGATTGTCGTTTTGAGCGATGGCTGCTGAACTAAAAAACAAAACAATTATAAAGAGAAAAATGGTTTTCATGGAAAATTTTAAAAAGTAAAAAAATAAGAATTCAAGCACAAAAGTAAACTTGTGCTCTTAATTTCCCAAATCAATTTCGGTATTGTCGCCAATGTTATAGCTCATGGCGCTCCCTCTGATCATGGCATCATTACCTATGATAGAATGTTTGAGAATTACAGATTCCAGAATGGTGTAATTGCCGATGATGGAATCATTTAAAATGGACTTTTCAATTTTCGCCCCATCGCCTATGGTCACATTGGGTCCAATAATGCTGTGTTTGATTTCACAATTCTTTCCAATGATGACAGGCGGAATCATGATGCAAGAATCACAGGGTTCTGCTTTGCGCAAATCTTCTCTCCTCGCCAACAAAGTGGCGTTGGTTAAAAGCAACTGTTCCTTCTTACCGCAGTCAAACCAATTTTTGACTTCCATGACTTCCAACTTTTCACCTTGATGAATCATCTGCATCAAGCCATCCGTCAAATGAAATTCGCCTCTGGTTCTTAAATTATTTTTGATGTTGTATTCCAAGGCCGACTTAAGGGCTGCAAAATTTTTTATAAAATAAAGTCCGACCAGGGCCAAATTGGATTTTGGTATTTGAGGTTTCTCCACCAGTTTTTTGATCTGTCCTTCTTCATCGAGCTCTACCACTCCAAAAGATCGAGGATCACTGACTTTGCGAATACCCAACGTATGATGTCTGGAATGCATTAAAACCTTCAAATCTATATCCAGGATGGTGTCCCCCAATTGAATAAGAACTTCTGCGTCTGAAGCTATTAAATCTGCACAACTTAGGATGGCTTGACCGAGACCCTGTCGGTCGTTTTGATGAACGTATTCTTTTTTAACATGTGGGTAGGCCTCATCCAAATAATCTTTGATCTTATCGCCCAGGTAGCCAATCACAAAAATAAATTCCTTAATTCCCGACTCTATCATCTGATCCAAAATAAAGGCAATAATCGGTTTGCCCGCCACCGGTATCAATGGCTTGGGTTGGGTATAGGTAAAGGGCCGAAGCTTGGTTCCCGCACCCGCAACTGGTATGATGGCTTTCATCTGTGGAGACTTCTGCAAAAGTTGTGCCTGAATTGCTTTACTGCAATTAAAACTGAATAAGATATAGATTTTTTAATCAATTGGACCTGATGGACCAAATTATAAAATTAATTGGATTCTATTTTCGAATTGACTTATCTAATAAAACCCACTGGCATTTTTTCGTCGTAATCGCCCGCAATCATGGGCGTTTGAGCCAGACCGGTGTAATCTCTAACCTTGGTATAGACGAAATCAAATAGCTCGCGAATGGTGACGGTTTTGTTCTTATCGGCGTCTGATTCTCCTTTTAAACCTCGGATCAGGTAATGAGAAAATATCCCTTGGCGAAGTCCTCCATCTTCCAATGAAAATTCCCTTGCTTTGGATGACATCACAAAAGCAGATCCTCCCGAACTCTTGTCCAATTCGTCATAGAAAAACATGAGCGATGAAGAATATGCTCCTTTTGCAGCCAACAAACTTCCCGAATGACAGGCATCCGCAAAACAAATTTTATGCTTGGCCATGGACTTGGTAAACATGTTTTTGACCTCTTCGTGCGTGATGGAATTTCGATAACCATCAAAATCTATAGGCAAGAAAGTTCCTTCTAAACCATGCCCTGAAAAATAAAGGACTACCATGTCGTTCTTGTCGGCTTTGAGGTAGAGTTCATTCATTGCTTTTAAGATATTGAGCCTGGTGGCGTCTTCATCAACCAGTATTCTGATTTGAGATTCCGGTAATGCACCACCTTCAGGACTTTTATAAAAAGCGTACATTCTATACGCATCATCATCCGAATATTTAAGCGCGGGCATATGCTCATATCTGCTCACTCCCACGATGACCGCCCAAATTTTAACCTCTGAATCGTTGTCTACATGGATGGATTCATCCAAAACAAATTCTTTTTTACTGTGAAGTTGTTTGATGGCTTCACCATTTTTCCAAATCGCGCCATAGACCAATCCGGATTTAAAATACATGGTGCCTTCTCCATGTGGTGCGTGATGTTCCCAATCACCTTCATAACGATCCCCATTGGCGTAGTGACAAATGCCATGCCCTTTGGGTTCGCCATTTAAAAATTCACCTATGTATTTGGATCCGTCCGCATAATCTAGTGTGCCTTTTCCTGATTTACAAAATGTTGTATTGCAATTGGGCAAAGCTTCCGGTTCAAGCATGTCGGTGGCATTGGCTGCATGTTCAATTTTTTCGATTTTTTGTTCGGCTACTGGTTCTGCTTCATCCAAGACCCTGATAGGTTGGTCCGCACTCCATTCACCGGATAAGGTTCTTCCTTTAGGATCGGTGTATTCACCATAACCGTTTCTCTTCCCATTTTTCCATTCACCCAAGTATTGAGAACCATCCGAATAAATGTATCGACCTTTTCCTTCAAAAACTCCAAGACGAAAATCGCCTTCATACCTTTCCCCCGATTTTTGATAAAGACTTCCTTTTCCGTTGGGCTTGTCGGCCTCCCATTCTCCGGTATAGCGATTTCCATTGGTATATTCCATCGTTCCATTCCCTTGAATTTTATCCAATACAAAGCTCCCTGTATATTGGTTTCCATCGTGAAATACCATTTTTCCTTCACCGTGCTTTAGTCCATTTTTCCAACTACCCAAATATTTGGCTCCATTGGAATAGTAAAAAATTCCTTTGCCGTGCATTTTACCGGACAAAAATTCTCCACTGTATCTCGCTTTGCTGGCAAACAAGTAGGTACCAAATCCATTCATACAATTGCCCCTCACACAGGATTGTGCATCCAGAATGGTGATGTTCATTGCCAAAACCAAAAGGAGTAAAAAAACACTTCCTATTTTGGATACTTGCTTAAATGTGGACTTGGGATTCTGAATCATATTCATTCTGACTGTATTTTAACTGAAATTATATAACGAATTTTATTAATATGGGTTTAAAATTTCTTTTCGAGCCTAAAATTTGTTACATAATTCCTAACAGTTAATCCAGTCTCATTATTATTCAATGTGCGGTTTTATATTTGTGCAATATTTACAATTTATGAAGAATTTAAGCTTTCTCGTTTTGATCCTATTTGCTGTTGCGTGTAAAAATCAGGCTCCCAACGAAGTCTCTTCTCCAGGTGCTACCAGCAGTTTGAGAGTTTTTGGAGACAGCATTTCCACAGATGGTTCGATCGGAGTGGCAGACGCACTTTCAAATTTAAAAACCCAGGATTCTGTTATGTGCACCGTGAGTGGATATGTGACTGGAGTTTGTAAGGTAAAAGGCTGCTGGATGGTCTTAAGCGAAAATGCCAATGACAGTACAGGTTTTTTTGTCAAATTTAAAGACTATGGATTTTTTGTTCCGTTGGAATTTGAGGGAACTAAAGTCGTGGTGAAAGGAAAAGCATTCAAAGAAACCACCAGCGTTGATGAACTCAAACACTATGCTCAAGACGAAGGGAAATCTCAGACCGAAATAGATGCCATCACCAGTCCTCAGGAAGAAATGAAATTTCTAGCCGATGGTGTCGTTGTATTAGAAGAAAAGAAATAAAAGAAACGATGGGAAAAATTGCACAGATTCTTGGAGAACAAGCGTCCTATTACCTAGACCACGAATGTAAGACGATCGATAAATCTTTATTGCATCTTCCAGGTCCGGACAGCGTTGAAAAAATCTGGATTGGATCCAATCGCAACAATCAGGTATTAAAAAACCTACAGCAAATTTATTCCCATGGCAGATTGTCCGGTAGTGGATATGTTTCCATACTCCCTGTGGATCAGGGAATCGAGCACAGTGCAGGTGCCTCTTTCGCTCCAAATCCCATGTACTTTGATCCGGAAAATATCGTAAAGTTGGCCATGGAAGGAGGCTGTAATGCGGTAGCCTCTACCTTTGGAGTGCTTGGTGCAGTATCCCGCAAGTACGCTCATAGAATTCCGTTTATCGTTAAAATTAACCACAACGAATTATTGACCTATCCCAATCAATTTGATCAAATTATGTTTGGCAGCATCAAAGACGCCTGGAACATGGGTGCGTCAGCAGTGGGTGCGACCATTTATTTTGGATCTGAGGAAAGTGGAAGGCAAATTGTGGAAGTGGCAGAAGCTTTTGAATACGCCCATGAGTTGGGTCTTGCTACGGTGCTTTGGTGTTACCTTAGAAATCCAGCATTTAAAAAAGAAGGAAAAGACTTCCACAACTCCGCTGATTTAACCGGACAGGCCAATCATCTGGGTGTAACCATTCAGGCAGACATTATCAAACAAAAATTGCCTACCCTCAACAAAGGATATGAAGCATTAAACATGGGTGGCTCTTCATATGGCAAGTTGAATCCGAAGATGTACTCCGAACTAAGTTCCGATCATCCCATAGATCTATGTCGTTATCAGCTGGCCAATTGTTACATGGGTCGATCGGGATTAATTAATTCTGGTGGTGAATCCAAAGGAGAATCGGATTTACAAGAAGCGGTCACCACGGCTGTGATCAACAAAAGAGCCGGTGGCATGGGCCTTATATCCGGCCGCAAGGCTTTCCAAAAACCATTTGCTGATGGTGTGCATCTTTTAAATACCATCCAAGATGTTTATTTGGATGCAGGAGTAACGGTGGCGTAAACGGAGGAATTTGCCCATTTGGCGGCTCATTTGATGGAGCAAACTGTTATATGGGTCCTGTGCCGTTAGGTTATGAAGGTAAAGCGTTTGTCTATAATAGTTGTTACTATGTTATTCCAAAATGTCCTTAATTTAAATCGATTTCACAATGTTTCTAAAATATTAATAATTAAAATTATTTCCATATTTAGTTTGTTACTATGTTTTTCAAGTTTAGTAGGTCAAAAAAATAGATCCATACAAATATTTGCAGGCCCTAGTGTAACAAATATTCAAGAAATAATAAATGGGGAAAAACATTTCTTTGCTACTCCAGAGAGACCTTTTTATGCTATACAATACCATTTTGGAATTAGTATTGAAGAAAGTCTTCTTTCGAAAGAAAATTTGGGAATCAAATATGGATTAAATTTTGATAAAAGGGCGTCCTCAAATACATCATTCAACAAATATATTGAAGACAGCTATGGGTTTCTTGGAATTCCTATTCAAGTTACATATAAACCATTAATAAATAGAGATATATCGTTTGAGGCTGGCCTTACATTTCAGTATTTGGTTTATTCAAATTATACTTTTATTGGACCATTTAAAAATTTTGAAGTGGATTATGTAGTTGGAATTAAGTTTCATTTATTTAAAAGAGTTTACCTTGGATCTCGTTTTTTAGAACCGCTTTATCTATTAAGAGGACGAGGGAATATCATAAATATGGATCCCAATGTACCTAAAGAGCAGAGACTTTACAAAACGCATTCAATGCAGTTGTCATTAATTTATAAATTAGCTTCGAAATGAAAAATAGTAAACTCTATTATAACTTTTTTTTAATTACTTTACTATTGAATCAAAAATCAATAACTGCTCAATCAAATGCTGTTTTGTTAAATTTTGCGGTTAATATGTATAATATTGATAGATTCAATATTTCAGAGCAATATGGTACATATTTATATGGAACTGGATTTAATATTGGTTTTGCCTTTGAAAAACATATATTAAAGTCCACTTCAGTAATGTTAGGTTTTGAATTTTCAAATAGAAAGTATGACAATACTATTTGGAAATTAGAAAATGCAGTGGAAGATAATTATATTTCCTTTCCAATTAGTATAAATTACTATCTCATTAAGAATTTTGCTATTCAAGTAGGTATACAATTTGATCATTTGATATTTAAGCAAAAATTTATTTATTATAAAGACGCTCCAAATGACCAAATATCTGGATATACAAAGTATGACATTGGCTTAAATACTGGTTTAAGATTCCAATTCTATAATTTCGAATTAAATGGTACCTTCAATTTAGGACTTAGAAATATTTATTGTTTAAAATATCTTGATCCAGTCACAGGCGATTTGCTTGATGATTTTGTAAAAAGCCATTTATTCAAATTTGGTATAAGCTATTTGTTTAAATGATTATTCAATTCTTATAAAATTGTCCAAGTCGCTCATTATAACTAACCAAAAAATTTAGTAATCAGTAATCCTACCACCTCCATAAATGCCTGTTAAATTTATGGAATAATCTCGAGTCAAATCTTCAAAGTATGTCATATTTGCGCTTCTGAGTTTTGAAATGATAAGAAAGCACATTTTGCAAATGGTCTTTCTATAGTTTCTTTTACTTTGTAAACTATGAAATTTTCACATTTAATATAATAAAATAGATTACTCATGTAAATATACAATAAGCCTTTATTTCTCCAAATTAAAATTTCAACGATCTTAAATTAGGCGGTTTAATAATTCAATACAATCACTACCAAAGTGTCCGCATTCCATTTTTGGAAGGGCTAAAGATCTCTACATTTAAAGGGGGTAAATCTACTGCTTGAAAATATTTAGTCTTTGCCAAAAGGAATTGCTGCTTGATGATGTCAGCCATATTTCCTTCTCCTTTCATCCGTATCTTAAATCGACTGTCTGCTAAACTGCCACCGTGACATGATTTAATTTGATTCAAAACCTTTTCTTTTTTCTCCGGCATTTGCAGTTCTAACCACTCCTCAAATATTTGCTGGAGATCTCCATTGAGTCTGATTATCTGGTACGAACAGGTTTTGGCTCCGGCGTCTGCACATGCGCTCACCATCTCAAATATTTCATGGCTGTTGATCCCCGGGATAATCGGTGCCAACATGGCATGTACAGGAATATCAAGTTTAGAAAGCAATCGAATCGTACTTAGTCTTGACAGGATCGATGAAGCCCTTGGCTCCATGATCCTCCGTGTGGCATCCTGCGAAGCTGTGACGCTGATAGCCACGCGGACCAAATTCAATTGGTTAAGTTGATCCAGCAGGTCCAGATCCCTTTTAATCAATGCATTTTTGGTGATGATCATGACCGGATGTTTCCATTCCAACATCAGCTCCAGAATTTTTCTGGTCAAACCATACTTTTTTTCCACGGGCTGATAACAATCAGTGTTTCCGGATAAAACAATGGGTTTAGGGATGTACTTTTTTGCGCACATTTCTTTTTTCAAAATTTCCAAGGCATTGGTCTTGACCATAATTTTAGTCTCAAAATCATCAGCAGCACTGTATCCCCAATAATTATGGGTGGGTCTTGCATAGCAATAAATGCAACCATGCTCACAGCCCTGGTAGGGATTCAAAGAATAATCCATGGGAAGATCGGGACTTTTGACCACATTGATCATGGACTTAGCCAAAACTTCAATGCATTTTGTTTTTGGAGAAATGACTAACTCATCTTCTGCGGTCTGATCAAAATCAGGATCTGGGACGTAGTTCTGCTGATGATACCGATTGGCCACATGGCTCGTGGTTCCCCTTCCTGATTTTTTATGCTCCATCTGGCATTGTCGAATTTATCGACAAAGATAGTATTATATTTCGACTGGTGAGTTATTGAAATAATTATAGAATCAAATTTCAGCTCCAATCTCTATTTAAGACAACAGTCTTACAATAATATATGATGCTCCGGTTCCAGTTTAGCCGGCAATTCAGTTTCTCCTAGAAGTTCTTTAATATCTCGTTCGATATTGACACAAATCGTGCTGATCGGTATGTCATTGACGGAATTGTCAAAGGGGTTTTCGCTAAACTCTCCTATTTGTTCCATAGTATAAAATACCCAGGATATTAACATCGTAAAAGGCACTGTCAGCCAAACCCCATACTCACCCAATTCACTCATGTCTTTCAACAATCCAAAAGGTAAAAGGACAATAAACAAGACCACAAACACCCTACTAAAAATACTGTATTGTCTAAACAATGGGGTGGTTTTAATTCTCTCGCATCCTCCCTGATGGTTAAAAAATTCTCCAATTAGTCTAACCAAATCGCTGTGTTCAAAATCGTCGATGACTCCATCTGTTTTTAATTTTTTCAACTGCTTGATTTGGATCCCCAAAAGAACAGAAGCTGTATTTTGTTTCGATTGGAGCACATCGTAGTATTGCATTTTATTATGTCGCTCTAAAATTCTTTTAAGGCCAGCATCAAATTCTTCCAGTTCTTTGGTTTCATTGACAAATGATTGGTGCAGATTTTCTTTGCTGGTAGCCCAAGGAATGGTTCGTCTGAGTTGTAAACGCAGAATATTGACATAGGCGATATGCCGCATCATAAAATCTTTGACAAAGGCTTTATCAGCGACCACCGCATTCAACATGGTCGCCAAACTTCGACTGGTATTGGTAATGCCACCCCAAAGCACCCTGGCTTCCCACAAGCGATTGTATGCCTGGTTGTTTTTAAAACCTACATAAAATGCAACAGCGGTACCAATGGTACCAATGGGGAGAAAAGGGATGGATATAAAATCACAATTTAGGTACTCATATCCGCAAACTGCCAGTATACTGATGATCATGGTGCGGAATAAATTTTTTCTGGCAAAATGCCACAGTAGTTCAAATTTAAACTCTTTTCCTGTGTACATAATTGAGGTTTATTTGGTCAATGCTATGTAATGGGATTTATGCATCAAATGTTCAAAATTTACAGATTTTGATTATTAATTTTTTAATAAATGGAATGTGAAGTTTATTATTAAAAACCAAGCTAAAGAAATTGCGCTAAAGGAAGGCCACTAAGACTTGAAGGCACTAAGTTGCACAAAGTATGAATTAAATTTTTTCCATTCAAAGTATGGAAACTTCCAATATCGTAGTGTTGGAGATGGCTAAATAATATTTTTAATTTTCTATGTGCCTTATGCGGTAAGCATCATATTTATTTCCACTAATTTTCATGTCGCCAAATGCAGAATTTAGTAAGCTGAAAGCGTACCGTCGCGGAGTTTATTACGCTAAAAGCGTACCTTCGCATTTCCACATTTTCAAATTTTCAAATTTTCAAATTGACTAATTATCCCCACCAATTCCTCCTCTCCAACTTTCCTCTGACTCCCGTCGATTTGATTTTTTAAATTATAGATTTTGGAAGTTCTTTCTTCTTCACCCACAATTAAAACGTATGGAATTTTTAGATCCTCCGCATATTTAAATTGCTTTTTGATCTTTGTGGGTTCAGGATATAATTCAGTAGAAATATTTTTTTCACGAAGGCGGGAGGCTAATGTAAATCCATGTTTGTGGCTGACTTCATCCAGACAGATAATCAACAATTGAGTGGAAACCGAGAGGCCCTCCGGAAATAAATTTTGTTCTTCCAACACATCGTAAATTCGATCCGCCCCAAATGATATTCCCACACCTGAAACTCCCGGTAAACCAAATACTCCAGTGAGATTGTCATAACGACCACCACCACCCAAACTACCCATTTTAATATTTTGAGGAACAACCTCCAGGATGCATCCTGTGTAATAACTTAATCCTCTTGCCAGTGATGGTCTAAACTCAAGAGGATTTGATAATTTGGTATCCTGAAAGTAGGATTGTATTTCTTTGATCGTCGCTACGCCTTTGGAAGAAATACTTCCCAAATCAAACCGATCCAGCAAATCATTAGATTCCAAAAGCGCTAAAATCTCATTTGCTTTCTCCGCTTCAAATCCTGCTACTATTAATTCCTCACACACAGCATCCTTCCCGATCTTATCCAGTTTATCGAGGATCAGTGTCATTTGCATAAATAAGTCTGCTCTTCCAGCATATTCTGCAAGTCCTTCGAGAATTGCGCGGTGATTGATGATTATTTTTACAGGAATTCCCAGTTTTTTAAAGACCCGATCATAGATTAATATCAACTCTGATTCGTACATCAGACTATCGGAACCCACCACATCGGCATCGCATTGATAAAACTCCCTATACCTTCCCCTCTGTGGTCGATCCGCTCTCCAAACCGGTTGGATTTGATAGCGTTTAAAAGGAAAATTGATGAGGTGGCGGTTCATCGCAACGAATCTTGCAAATGGTACGGTCAAATCATAGCGGAGTCCTTTTTCAGAAATTTTGGATGTCACCGCTTTAATTCCTTGCTCGATTTTTTCAGGAGAAAGATCTTTGAGATAATCACCACTGTTGAGAATTCTAAACAATAATTTATCGCCTTCATCTCCATACTTTCCTTCGAGTGTCGTTAGGTTTTCCATCGCGGGTGTCTCGAGCGGTTGAAAACCATTCGTCTTAAACTCTGATTCTATAACTTGAAAAATATATTTTCGTTTGAGGGCTTGCTCAGGTAGAAAATCTCTGGTTCCCTTTGCAAGACTGGGTTTTTGGCTCATGACATGATTGGTTTAAACTGTTTTAAAAACCGCAAATCATTTTCAAAATAATAACGGATGTCAGGAATTTTATAAAGCAGCATTGCCTGTCTTTCAATGCCCATGCCAAAAGCAAATCCAGAATATACCTTGGGATCGATACCACAATTTTCTAATACCGCAGGGTCTACCATGCCGCATCCCAGAATTTCTAACCATCCGGTGCCTTTGGTAATCCTGTGGTCGGTTTCGTCTTTGAGTCCCCAGTAGATGTCCATTTCTGCTGAAGGTTCTGTAAAAGGAAAATAACTAGGTCTCAATCTTATTTTTACATCTTCTCCAAACATTTCCTTTGCAAAAAAAAGTAGCGTTTGTTTGAGATCCGCCATAGAAACTCCTTTGTCGACATACAATCCTTCCACCTGGTGAAACTGACAATGTGAACGGGCAGATACAGTCTCGTTGCGGTAAACTCTGCCCGGTGCAAGAATCCTGAAAGGAGGCTTGTTTTGGGTCATATATCTGGCTTGAACACTAGAAGTATGGGTACGCAGCAAATGTTGCGCAAAATCCTTGAGATAAAAAGTATCCTGCATGTCCCTGGCAGGATGATCGTCAGGAGTGTTAAGCGCAGTAAAATTATGCCAGTCGTCCTCGATCTCTCTTTCTTCGGCAACTTCAAATCCTATTTTCGAAAAAATCTCTACTATTCGATCCATGACGATGGAGATCGGATGTCGACTTCCCTGGCCATTTTCCAATCCCGGTAAACTTAAATCCGCAACAGGTTCTGACTTTCTTTTACTTTCTTCAAATTGGTCTTTGGATTTTGTAAAAAGTTCGTTGGCGAGATCCTTCAAAGAATTAATGACTGCACCAAATTCTTTGCGTTCAGTCGCAGGAATCTGTACCATCAGGGCAAAATAATCCTTGAGCACATTTTTAGATCCGAGGTATTTGATTCTAAAGCGCTCTACATCTTCCAGTTTGCTCATTTCAAATGATCCTATTTCCTGCTCCAGTAATTTTAGTTTTTCTCGCCAGTCCAAATCCATTTTAAAAACTTCTTTAATTGAGCACAAAGAAAGTACAAAATACCCAAATTCTACATAGGATGGACTTTTGGAACATTCTTTTAATCTGGATTGCTGGAGTTCAGTTTTCTCAGAATTTATGTCTTACTTCGTCAAAAGCACAATAACGGCTGAACATTAGAACTAAAACATTGCAAACAGAAATTTAAAAGTATTGGTATTTAGTTTTATATATATAATATATTTATCTTATATGTTAATTTTTTATACGATCAATTGTTAAAAATTTATCTTTGAATCGAAAATCAACTTTATTAATCAACAAACAAACGAAACATGGAAACAATTCTACCTTATTTACTAAACACTTTACTTGGAGCCGGCGGAGGTTGGCTCGGCAACATGCTCAAGAAAAATGGTCTTGGCACAGTGGGCAACTTAATTGCTGGCGCTGTCGGAGGCAACGCCCTGCCACTTATCATCGGCATGCTTATGAATAAAGGCACCGAAGCAGCCGCAACAGGTGGATTCGACATCATGGGACTCATTACTGCTTTGGTAGGAGGAGGAGCAGGGTCTTTGATTGGAGGACTTTTTAAAAAGGCTTAAACGATCTAAAAAATTCATTTAAAAAGCCCATCCAAATTCCTTGGACGGGCTTTTTTATTTTATACCATTCGAAATTTGGATACTTCGATTATCTCTTTCTCACTATTCTTCAAATCGACTAATTCTCTAATCGACTAATTGAAATTAAACTCTACTCAAACTCTTCTTAATAAAATCATGAAGGGCCGGACCTTTGAGCATTTGTTGCTCCAACAGAGCCAACTCTGTTAGAAATACAGCCATCTCAGATTGAGCGTTTTCATCGAGGGTAGAAAATTTGGTCGCAATTGAAGGATGATTTGAGTTGACGACGAGTTGATAACTGTCCATAAATAAATCATTCTCACCTTTCATCACATGCACCATGTGCTGCATTTCAGACATTCTTCTCATAAACTCAGGGCGTACTATTTGCACTGGAGGATCGTTGGGAGAAAGAGCCTTCATCTGCGTATCTTTTGAACTATTCAAGGAAATAGATTTAAACACAGAAAGAATTTTATCTTGGTCCTGTTGACTCAAAACTGATTCTGAAACTTCGTCTTTTTCAATGAGTTGATCCAGGGTATCTCCATCCACCCTTTTAAAGGTAATTTCTGCTTTGTATTCCAGATGTTGGATAAAATGATTGTCGATGACATGATCCATCAATAAGACATCATATCCGCGCTCTTTGCATTGACTCACCAAACTATAGTGGGCTTGTTTGTCGTGGGTGTACAAGCATATCAAGCGGCTGTTTTTATTGGTCTGTAGGTCCTTGATTTGTTCCTTGTATTCAGCCACGGTTTTATACACATCGTCCGTATTTTTAAGCAAAGTAAAATCCATGGCTTTCTCTGCAAATTTTTCATCAGAAATCAAACCATACTTAATAAATGTCCCAATATCATTCCATTTATTTTCAAAATCCTTGCGGTCCTTCTTAAAAATGTCGTTGAGTTTTTCAGCAACTTTTTTGGTGATGTAACCAGTGATTTTTCGCACATTGGAATCCGACTGAAGATAGGATCTGGAGACGTTCAATGGAATGTCCGGTGAATCAATGACTCCATGTAAGAGCATTAAATATTCCGGAACAATTTCTTTCACATCATCGGTGACAAATACCTGGTTGGAGTAAAGATGTATTTTATTTTTTTGAATTTCAAACTGGTTGGTGATTTTTGGAAAATAAAGCACACCTGTTAGATTGAAAGGATAATCAATGTTTAAATGAATCCAGAACAAAGGATCTGGACCAAATGGATAAAGCTCCTTATAAAAAGCGATGTATTCTTCATCGGTGATTTCAAGAGGCGCCTTTTTCCAAAGTGGATTTGTATTGTTGATGATATTGGGCACATCAATTTCCTGTTCGGTTTCGCCTTCTTTTACTTTTTCCTTTTTTGTTCCCAATTGAATAGGAACCGGTAAAAATTTACAGAATTTTTCAAGCAATGATTCCAGTTTATGCTCTTCCAGATAGTCCAGTGAATCATCATTTAAATGCAAAATGATGTCTGTACCCCTTTCTTCTTTTTCGATTTCTTCGATGGTGTAATCTGTGTCTCCGGTACAAGTCCAGCGCACCGCTTTTGCCTCCGGTTTATAGGATTTGGTCAGTACATCAACTTTGTCAGACACCATAAACGCAGAATAAAATCCCAATCCAAAATGTCCTATGATGTTGAGTTCATCTTTGTATTTGTCCAGATATTCCTGGGCTGAAGAAAATGCCACCTGGTTGAGATAACGATTGACCTCATCAGCATCCATTCCGATTCCTCTGTCGCGAATGGTTAGGGTCTTATTTTCTTTATTAGGGATAACTTCTATGTTGATATTGCCTAATTCTCCTTTGGCGTCTCCTCGGTTGGCCAGGACCTTAATTTTAGAAGTGGCGTCAATCGCATTGGAAATCAGTTCTCTTAAAAAAATCTCCTGCTCTGAATACAGGAATTTCTTAATAATGGGAAATATGTTTTCAGTTTGTACAGATATTTTACCGGATTGCATATGAGTTTGTTTATTAAGGATTGCTTGTCAAAGCCCATGCCAAGGAATTAAAAACTGACAAAATGACAAAATAACGGGGGGTTTTGGCGAGAAAACAGCAATTAAAGGGCATGGATTGCATCAAGTTAAAACTATTTTATATTTTACTTAAACGAGCTGCAATTAAATTAAGTAAATAAAAAATGATATAAATATTCTCCATTCGAAGTTTGGAAACTTCGAATATAAATGTGTCGGAGAAGGTTTAATAAAAATTATGAATAAATGGAGATTAAGAGCCTAAAACGTTATAAGATCTACTTATTACACCCCTTCAATTTCCCAATTAACTAATCAACTAATGGCGCAGAGCGCCACCTACGCTTCGCTACGGTTCTCTAATTGACTAATTCGTTTAGTCTTTCACCCAACGCTTGGTCAGCTTTTGGCCTGCTGATTGAATTCTGATCAGGTAAATTCCTTTTTTGTAATCAGAAACATCGATATCCAGTGTCTGAGTAAAAGGATTGACAAAACCTCTGTCTACCATTTGACCCATGATATTCATCACGGCATAGTCTCCTGATATTCCTTTTTCCATCTGCACGATCAGATTATTTTTAACCGGGTTGGTCATGACTTTGAAGTCAACCGCCTTAGTGTTTGAAACTCCACTGGTAGATTCATCAAACTTGGTACCTGAATTCAAAACTTCTTTGGTTGTGGTCTCTTGTACCCAAACTAGAAGATACATTTCGCTTTCTTTCCAGGTTGATTCAACGTTGTATGAAAAATTAAGGTTTAAACTGTTTCCTGATTCAGGAAGTTGCACCACATCTCCATCAAAAGCGCTGATGAATTTTCTAAAAACATTGTGGTGGACTTTTTCTCCATTCGGAGCATTAAAATTAAGGACACGCTCAGCTGCTGCTGCAAATACCCTATAATTTCCGGCAGGTTTGTTTCCGACCATTTTAATTTCAACCTGTACATTTCTGCTGCTTCCGCTGTTTTCCTTCACCTCGATCGAAATCGCTGACTGTTTTGACAACTCACCATCCAATAAAGTAGCGTTGAGATTGCTAGCTGCCATTTTTTTGGTGCCATTCATCACAATCGTAGGGGTACTGGTCACCGCATAATAGCTTGCTCTAGCCGTGTTTTCAGTAGTATTTGCCTGATAAAGGGTACATTGTTGGTATGGGAATCTTGGGTGGACGGTCATATGGTGGTAGTTGCCCTCATATTTTTTAATCAAATTATAAAAATTGGGATTGACCGAACCGCAAATTCCGCAATAAGTGTTGGTAAAGTGCTCTAAAAAAATATATTTCTTAGCTTGAGCGTTAAGGCTCAAACTTCCTATGAAAAGCACAAAAAACAATAGTATATTTTTTTTCATAATGAAACCAATTAAAAAGCAAAGATAATCAATTGTAAAATTGTATTTACCCTTTTAATAATATATTATTTATTTTTGTAATACATTTTCATTGAATCTGTTCCATAAAAAATTGTACAAGCTTGATATAAAGTGTTTTAGACCCCTTCTTATGGGAATGTTAATATTTCTGATAGTACTCCCAAAGCTCCATTCTCAAAACATTTATACCCAAAAACTCCTGTCCGGTGAAAAACTCAATTTACCGGATAGCCTTTGGATGGACAGCAGCAGTATTCAGCTATTTTTGCCCAGTGAAAATAGGTATCTTAAGCCAACGGAATACCAAATCACTGATGGCAAGTTGACATTTTCTCAATTGTCAAAGTCCGACACGGTCCTACTAAGTGTCAGGTACCTACCTATCATCGTCAACAGGCCTATATTTATTCACGACTCAGCAAAGCATCAATATGGAGCCATCCCTGACTATGTTCTGGAAGACTTGTTTCCAACGCCTAAGGAAGATTGGTGGGACCAAAAAGGAATATCTTACACTGGAAATTATTTGCGGGGAATTAGCGTTGGATCAAGTCAATCCCTGATTGTAAATTCTGCTCTTAACCTACAACTGAACGGCGAACTTGGAGATGGAATCAATATCGTGGGTGCCATTTCCGATAACCAGATTCCCATCCAACCTGAAGGAAACACACGCCAGATCCAGGAATTTGACAAACTATATCTCAGGTTGTCGAAAAACAAAACGGCTTTGACTGCAGGTGATTTTGAAATTGGCAAGCCAACAGGATATTTTTCAAACTACTATAAAAAATCACAAGGAGGAATGATTGATCATCTCCATTCATTTAAAAAATGGGGCATTTCGCACAAAGGAAGTTTTGCCATCTCAAGGGGAAAGTTTCAAAGAATGAACATTGACATTGTAAATGGAAATCAAGGTCCCTATCGATTGCGAGGTCGGGATGGAGAAGGATTTATAATTTTATTGGCGGGTACAGAAAAAGTATTTTTGGATGGTATCCAATTAGTCCGGGGCGATGATGCAGATTATGTCATGGATTATAATTTGGGTGAAATTAGATTTACGCCTAGACGTTTGGTGACCGATCAAATGCGAATCATCATCGAGTTTGAATATTCTGATCAAAATTATTTGCGATCTCTCAGCACTTATAATTTTACAGCTGTCAACGGTCCCTGGACCACTTGGATGAACATCTATCGGGAAAGCGATAGCAAAAGGCCCGCACTTGCTTCAGATCAGGATTCCCTTGACCGAAGAATCCTCTCTGCCAGTGGGGACAATCAGGCTCTTGCGGTCAGGTCTTCCATTGCACGAAGTGGAAGCAATTTTAACGAAAATAGAATTTACTATTTGTTAAAAGATACGCTTATCTCGATAAAAGGAGTTGTTCAAAGATTTGAAATTTTGGTCTTCAACCCAATGCCAGATAGCAATTCATTGCAAGCTTCTTTTTCAGATGTGGGAATAAAAAATGGAACTTACCAACTTTCACTTTCCAATGCCAATGGCCGAATTTATATTTGGGTGGGCTACGATCAAATCACCGGAGAACCCTTGGGAAATTATGAACCCAATAGTAAAATTATTGCCCCCAGGAGTCAATTCCTCAATACAGTAGGACTTCGATTTCAATCCACGAATATTGAAAAGGCCGGCTTTGTCACTGAAATTGCACAATCTAGTTTAGATTTAAATCGGCTTTCAAACATCGATGACCAAAATAACTTGGGCTTTAGTACAAGATCTGAAATTTGGTCACCATTGTTAAAATACAAATCAAATCATTTGCGGGTCAGCGGATTTCACGAATTCAAAGATCAGGCCTTCGTTGCATTAAACGCATACAGAAATCAAGAATTTAACAGAGATTGGAATATTGAAAATCAATTTGGACAAACCGAACAATACTATGGTTCCAAAATCCAAATGTCGATGCTCAAAAGAATAAACCTTGCATACCAATTTACAGGATACAAAAGAAGTCCGGATTTTAATGGATTTAAAAATGAAGTGCTGCTGGGCTATCAAGACAGTCTCAATGATCTGACAGTGCAATACAATATTTTACAAACGGATCATATATTTCAAAAAACCAACTTTCTAAGACCCAATTTTCGGTATCAAAGAAAATGGTCCACTAAACTCATTTCGCACATCTACGCAAGTCGAGAAAAGAATGAGAGAAGATCCAGCTCCAGTGATAGTCTTCTTAGTTCCAGTTTTCATTTTGATGTATTTGGAACAGGTATTCAGTATCAACTTCCTTCCGGAAAATTTGTCCGAATGGAAATCAAAAGGAGGAATGATTATTTTAATCAAAACAATGCGTTTAGTTTATTTAGCATTTCCGATGATTTAACCTTCTTATCTCAATGGTCTCATACCAAATGGGGAGCATTCGATCTCAGTATGACAGGCAGAAAGATTCAATATTCGGATGAAAAAATTCAAGATTCTATCGGACAATACAATTTATTGGGACAGATAGACCACTTTTTAAGTATCCAAAAAAATGCCATTCGCATTAAAAATATTTATTCCATCCAATCAGGTGCTGAACCCAGATTGGAATTTATTTATGAAGAAAGACGTCCGGGAGATGGAGATTATATTTACCAGGATTTTAACGCTGATGGAATTCGACAAATCCAGGAATACATTTACGCTCCGGATGTAGATACTGCAAGGTATATCAGACTTCAGGTATTTAATTCGGAATACATTCAATCTTTTCAATCCAATTTAAACCAAGCTGTAAGTGTAGACTTTAATAAACTTTTGGCTTTCACAAAAGAGAAAAATTTTCTAAGAAAATTAAGTTTTGAATCTGTATTGAGATTTCAATCCAAATTAAATCCCACCACAGAGTGGTACGAACAAATTAATCCATTTTACAACAAAACTGAAGGAAACGGATTGCTCGCATTCCAAAGATACAGCCAGCAACAGTTGTTTATCAATCGGGCAAATTCGATTTATGAAATACAAAATACATACAGCTACCTCGCCAATCGACAATTGCTCACCTTTGGCACAGATGAAAAAAACCAAAGTGAATTTATTCATAAAAGCAGGATTACCAGTTTCCAACAATTGGATTGGCTGGTGCAATACAATTACCGGGATGAAAAAAGAGCGGCCGGAAATTATACTTTACAAAATTATCGGATGATCACCCAACGTGCAGAGTTCAGTGCCTTGTACAGGATCAATAAAAATGCAAGAACATCCCTGGCTTACTCTTTTAAAAATGCAAGAGAAATAGAAAATCAAAAAGAAAGAGCAAAGATCCATCAGTTCCAATGGACCGGTCAGATTTATTTCTTAAAAAAATATTCCATCCGAACCGATGTAAAGTGGATCCAAATTGACTTCACCGGAGCACGAGGGACCGCGATCGAATTTATCGTGTTGGAAGGATTTAAAGATGGATCTAACCTAAGCGCTGATCTCGGTTTTGATTTGAATATATCTCAACAACTGACAGGGCAGTTTCTGTATTCGGTCAGAAAATCTGCAGGTTCAGAGGCCATACATACAGGAAGAGCTAGCCTAAGGGCGAATTTTTAAATGTCTGGACTGTGATTTTGGATGATTAATTTGATTTCGCTGATTTTCAGTGGTACACTTTAAAATAATAAGAAATCATTTAATCAAATGAATCAGGGTGCAGACAATTTTTAAATGTCTTGACTGTGATTGTGGATGATTTAATTGATTTCGCTGATTTTCAGTGGTACACTTTAAAATCATTGTAAATCATTTAATCAAATGAATCAGGGTGCTGACAATTTTTAAATGTCTGGACTGTGATTGTGGATGATTTATTTGATTTCGCTGATTTCAGCGGTACACTTTAAAATCATAGTAAATCATTTAATCAAATGAATCATAGTGCTGACAATTTTTAAATGTCTGGACTGTGATTTTGGATGATTAATTTGATTTCGCTGATTTTCAATGGTACACTTTAAAATAATAAGAAATCATTTAATCAAATGAATCAGGGTGTTGACAATTTTTAAAAGTCTTGACTGTGATTGTGGATGATTTATTTGATTTCGCTGATTTCAGCGGTACACTTTAAAATCATAGTTAATCATTTAATCAAATAAATCAAGGTGCTGACAATTTTTAAATGTCTGGACTGTGATTTTGGTGATTAATTTGATTTCGCTGATTTTCAGTGGTACACTTTAAAATCATAGTTAATCATTTAATCAAATAAATCAGGGTGCTGACAATTTTTAATTGTCTGGACTGTGATTTTAAATGATTAATTTGATTTGGCTGATTACAATGGTACACTTTAAAATAATAAGAAATCATTTAATCAAATGAATCAGGGTGCTGACAATTTTTAAATGTCTGGACTGTGATTTTGGATGATTTATTTGATTTCGCTGATTTCAGCGGTACACTTTAAAATCATAGTTAATCATTTAATCAAATAAATCAGGGTGCTGACAATTTTTAAAAGTCTTGACTGTGATTGTGGATGATTTATTTGATTTCGCTGATTTTCAATGGTACACTTTAAAATCATAGTAAATCATTTAATCAAATGAATCATAGTGCTGACAATTTTTAAATGTCTGGACTGTGATTTTGGATGATTAATTTGATTTCGCTGATTTTCAATGGTACACTTTAAAATAATAAGAAATCATTTAATCAAATGAATCAGGGTGTTGACAATTTTTAAAAGTCTGGACTGTGATTTTGGTGATTAATTTGATTTCGCTGATTTTCAGTGGTACACTTTAAAATCATAGTTAATCATTTAATCAAATAAATCAGGGTGCTGACAATTTTTAATTGTCTGGACTGTGATTTTAAATGATTAATTTGATTTGGCTGATTACAATGGTACACTTTAAAATAATAAGAAATCATTTAATCAAATAAATCAGGGTGCTGACAATTTTTAAATGTCTGGACTGTGATTTTGGTGATTAATTTGATTTCGCTGATTTTCAGTGGTACACTTTAAAATCATAGTTAATCATTTAATCAAATAAATCAGGGTGCTGACAATTTTTAATTGTCTGGACTGTGATTTTAAATGATTAATTTGATTTGGCTGATTACAATGGTACACTTTAAAATAATAAGAAATCATTTAATCAAATGAATCAGGGTGCTGACAATTTTTAAATGTCTGGACTGTGATTTTGGATGATTTATTTGATTTCGCTGATTTCAGCGGTACACTTTAAAATCATAGTTAATCATTTAATCAAATAAATCAGGGTGCTGACAATTTTTAAAAGTCTTGACTGTGATTGTGGATGATTTATTTGATTTCGCTGATTTTCAATGGTACACTTTAAAATAATAAGAAATCATTTAATCAAATGAATCATAGTGCAGACTTTATTTGGCTTGCTCATCTGGAGACACCAAATTGACCCTTTTCATTCCTTTGATGATCATAAACATCACAAAAGCAACGACCACAAAGTTTAACACACTGGAAATGAAAGTGCCATAATAGAGTGCATTCTCAGGAGTGGCGATCGTTCCATCCGGGGCAACAATGGCTGCATCCAGCACAATTTTAGCTTGCTTGTAATCTCCAAATTGAAAAATTTTAGCCACCAGAGGCATAAATAATCCATCAATAAAGGCTGAAGTCACTGCGGTAAAAGCGGTCGCCATCACCAACCCTACAGCGATGGTAATCAAATTGCCATTCAATGCAAATTCTCTAAATTCTTTGAACATAAAATTGGATTTAAAATGTTTGAAAATACAAATACGAAATTACTATAAATCCAGAATTTCAAAAATTATTATGCAATTTCCTTTCTGATTTTATTCAACGCAGATCCTTCTCTCAACCATTCTATTTGTTGTGCATTGTAGGTGTGATTGAGCGTGATTTGATCAGAGCTTCCATCTTGATGGTGAAGCTTTAATTCCAAAGGTACTCCCGGAGTCATTTGATCGTATCCCTTAAGGTCAAAGACATCATCTTGGCGTATCAATTCGTAATCTGCAGGATTTTGAAAAGTAAGCGCAAGCATTCCTTGTTTTTTAAGATTGGTTTCGTGGATGCGAGCAAATGATTTAACGATCACCGCTTTCACGCCAAGATATCTTGGCTCCATGGCTGCGTGTTCTCTGGAAGAACCCTCTCCATAATTTTCTTCTCCAACGACGACTGTTCCTACAGACTGAGACTTGTAGAGTCTTGCAGAATCTGGTACCGTCATGTAATCTTCTTTGATAAAATTGATAACCTTGTTGGACTCTCCATTAAAATAGTTGGTCGCACCGATTAGACAATTGTTGGAAATATTTTCCAAATGTCCTCTGAATTCCAACCATGGACCCGCCATCGAAATATGATCTGTGGTACATTTTCCTTTTGCCTTGATCAGAAGTCGCAGGCCGTGTAATTGTTCAGAGGTAATGACTTCAAATGGAGTCAAAACTTGTAATCTTTTACTGGAAGGATTAATATGAATGTGTATTTGAGCTCCATTTTCTGCCGGTGCTTGATATCCTGCATCTTCTACATCAAAACCTGCCGGAGGCAATTCATATCCCGTTGGTGGATCCAACCTTACAGTCTCTCCATTTTGATTGACCAAGGTATCCGTCAAAGGGTTAAACCTTAAATCACCAGCAATGGCCAAAGCGGTTACAATTTCCGGAGAAGCTACAAATGCGTGGGTATTGGGATTGCCATCGTTTCGTTTGGAGAAATTTCGATTAAACGAGGTGATGATTGAATTTTTTCTGCTTGGATCTGCATTGTGTCTTGCCCACTGGCCTATACACGGGCCACAAGCATTGGCCAAAACAACTGCACCCATTTTTTCGAAATCATCCAACAATCCATCTCTTTGGATGGTAAAACGAATGAGTTCTGAACCCGGCGTTACCGTAAATTCAGATTTTACTTTTAAGTTTTTTGCAACGGCCTGACGAGCCAAAGATGCTGCCCTGGATAAATCTTCATAAGAGGAATTGGTACAAGATCCAATCAGCCCAACTTCTAATTTTTCTGGATAATTATTTTCTTTAACCGCTGCCGCGAATTTAGAAATGGGCCAGGCAAGATCCGGTGTGTAAGGACCATTGACATGTGGCTCCAAGGTATTTAAATCAATTTCAATGACCTGATCAAAATAGGTCGAAGGATTGGCGTAACATTCATCATCTCCGGTTAAATGAGCTGCGTGTTGATCGCATAAATCAGCAATCACAGCTCTGCCGGTGGCCCTTAAATATTTCCCCATCGCGTCGTCGTAACCAAAGGTAGAGGTGGTGGCTCCAATCTCTGCACCCATGTTGCAAATGGTTCCTTTGCCGGTGCAAGAAAGTGATTTTGCACCTTCACCAAAATATTCTACAATGGCTCCGGTTCCACCTTTGACAGTGAGAATACCAGCTACTTTAAGGATGACGTCTTTTGCGGAAGCCCAACCATTTAAGGTACCTGTTAATTTAACACCGATCAATTTTGGCATTTTTAATTCCCAGGGCATACCTGCCATCACATCTACTGCATCAGCACCACCAACTCCAATGGCAATCATGCCAAGTCCACCAGCATTGGGCGTATGTGAATCGGTACCAATCATCATTCCTCCGGGAAAAGCGTAATTTTCCAAAACAATTTGATGGATAATACCCGCTCCAGGTTTCCAAAAACCAATACCGTATTTAGTAGATATGCTCTGTAGAAAATCAAAAACTTCTGCATTCTCCACATTAGATGTCGCCAAATCCTGACCGGCTCCTTCTTTTGCCAAGATGAGGTGATCACAATGAACCGTTGTTGGAACAGCGGTGCGAGATCTTCCACAAGTCATAAATTGCAACAATGCCATTTGGGCGGTTGCGTCTTGCATGGCCACACGATCCGGAGCAAAAAAGACATAATCTTTGGCTCTGGCGTATTCTTTCAAAGGAGATTCTGGATGCAAGTGGGTATACAGAATTTTTTCTGTCAGAGTCAAAGGTCTGCCAAGCGCAGATCTCACATTAGACACTTTTTCCCCGTACTGAGCATAAATTTTTTGAATTAAATCCAAATCGAACGGTTGATTCATGTTTGTATTTTTATTGTTTAGACGATATCTTTGGAAAATGCGCCGCAAAAATAAACATTCATTGTGAAAGGAATGTCCATCCTTGCCGGATTTGCCCTTCAAACAAATAAAACTGTCAATTGATTAGTGCGCAATTGATTTTTTTTACAAACAACAGATTCGCGTTAAAAAGCGTTAGTTTGGGATGCGGATCATCATTATTTTATTGTTCTTTTTTCTCAGTTTAAGCTCTTGCAGGAAGCAGGAAGTGGGTCAACATCGGCTTGAATATCTCATGGACATCGTCATTGGCGCAGGCCAAAATCCATTACAAACCCATGTGTATGAAAAAGCCATCCGATCCGGTTGGGCTGAATTTTTAAGCAACAACCAATTGCACGATAGCTTAATCGAAAAAGTGTTGATCTATTCTATCACTGCGAGACCCTTGCTGGCAGAACCCATCAGTTATGGTTTTGTAGAAGAAGCGAGGGCTTTTATTGCGGACAAAGACCTTCCGTCCACTCAACAAATTGGGATCGCAAACCCGATTCCGGGAGAATCAGTTGGAGATTTACAGTTACTACCTGGTATAGCGGATATTAAAAACTTTTTAAGAAAAGACATTTTCCATCTGATATTAAATCTCCGGTATAGAAATTCAATCCGATCTACCACAGATCATTTGGTCACTTTCAGGTTTGAGGTTTTTGTGAAATAGGTCTTCTTGGACCCACAATTATAGCTTAGACGATGGTATGGCATAGATTGTGCCGGTCCTTAAGCCTATAATCCAAAATTCGCTTAACTTTACCACTACAAACCAGCATTCTATGTCTAAAAATCTCAGTCATCTTTCACAACGTAAAGGCTTGTCAGACAATTTGTTTGACAAAATAGGCTATGAAGCTCAAGAAAATGGAAGTCTGGATCCCAAAGCCATCCGCGAGATTGCAGACGAATATCTCATGGGTACTGCCAATGTATTTGGAACTGCCAGTTTTTATGATTTTACAAGACCTTCACATAGAGGCAAAAAGGTCTATGTTTGTAATGGCTCGGCTTGTTTGGCTGCAGGCACTCAATCTGCCCTTAAATCTGCATTACAAGAGAATTTTGCAGCCGAAGAAATTGGTGAAATGTGCTGTTTGGGCAGATGCCATGAGAATGTTGCATTTCATTACAAGGGTACCAACTATTCCGGAGCTGATTTTCTAAAGGCTAAAGATATTTTCAATCAGGATGGACCGGATGTTATTAGTGCAGAAAATTACCATGTGGAATCCACAGGTCAAAAGATACTCACAGGAACTCCTCCCAGTATTGAGGAAATGAAAGCATGGATGCAGTCCTGGCTACAAATGGAGCCAACTGCCTTGCTTGAAGAAATTAAAACATCTGCCCTAAGAGGCCGAGGAGGAGCAGGTTTTCCAATCTGGATTAAGTTGGATGGATGCCGAAAAGCTGCTGGAAAACAAAAATACATCGTTTGCAATGCCGACGAGGGAGATCCAGGATCTTATTCTGATCGCTACCTATTGGAAAATCAAAGCGAACTGGTCTTGGCAGGCATGTGGTTGGCTGCCCGTATTACAGGTTCCGACATCGGAGTTGTTTATATCCGTGCGGAATATCCCGATTCTGTAAACATGATCCAACAAACCGTTGAAAACTGGCGTAAAGCGGGATTGCTTGGTCAAAATATACTAGGATCCGGTTTTGATTTTGATTTTAAAGTGATCAAAGCTCAGGGTGCCTATATCTGTGGAGAAGAGACTGCCTTGTTGTCTTCTATAGAAGGTCAACGCCCGGAAGTGAGAGTGAGACCTCCGTTTCCGGTGCAGGAAGGATTGTTTAGGATGCCTACAGTAGTCAACAATGTGGAAACTCTGGCTAATCTTCCCTACATCATTCAAAATGGTGGCCAAAATTTTGCAGCCATTGGAACTGAGAAGTCTACCGGCACCAAACTGGTATCGCTGGATAGTGCATTGAATGTACCAGGCATTTACGAAGTAGAGATGGGAAGTTCACTATCCAAACTGATCTTACAACAAGCAAAAGGATTTAGACGTCCGGTAAAAGCTTTGCACATTGGAGGACCCTTAGGAGGTTTGGTTCCTATCTCAAAATTAGATGATCTAAATGTGGATTTTGAGTCCTTCGCTTCACAAGGATTTATGTTGGGCCACGCATCGGTGGTCAGTGTTCCGGAAGAATTTCCAATGCTTTATTACCTCGAGCATTTGTTTGAATTTACAGCGCACGAAAGTTGCGGAAAATGTTTTCCATGTAGATTGGGCTCTACACGGGGAAAAGAAATGATTCAAAAAGCGCGTACACAGCACGATTATAAAATAGACCGCCAATTGATGGACGATTTACTCGACACCATGAAGAGAGGTTCTCTCTGCGCTCTTGGAGGAGGAATTCCCTTACCGGTCATCAATGCATTGAAATATTTTGAAGATGAACTAGCACCATATTTTAAGTAATTCTAAAATCAAACCAGTACTCTATAAATATTGGCTTGGATACTTTAATAAAAACAAAATAACTTCATCATTGATATGATACAATTCAAACATTTAACCATTTTACTTTTCTTTTTTATAATTTGTTCAAAATTATACTCTCAGAATGATAAGTTTTTAAAGGCTATTCAACAATTAAGTAATGTTGAAAAATTTACTTTGGATAATAAAAATTTTGATGCTGTTTCCTTTAGTGTATCTTTTGAAGATACTTTTGATTCAATAGTAACGATTAATGAGATTGAAACTAAACTCTCAATTACGGCACAATGGAAAAGGCAAAATAATTTAGAAACAAACGAAGTTTTCGAATATTCATTCGATAAAGCAGGAAAGAATATATTTACACAAAGAGACAGTTTTGATTCAAATGGATTTAAAGTACTTTCTGAAGAGATATGGGCAGGTCAAGTAGGCAATTTAATGAATAAAACAATGTTAGTAAAATATGATTCACTTAGAAGACCATTTATGATATCAAAGAGAAAATGTATGGAATGCATTTTGGAACCAAACTTTATACTTCTTTTTTTTGAAAGTGGGTTAGTAAAAGAAATTAAAATCGATATGGGAATTGGTAAGTTAAATATTATAGGAAGAGAAGAACCAATTGGTACTATTAACTACCTTTTAGAAACTGAGATGAGTGAAGAATTTATGAAAGCAATGGGAGAAATGGAAGAAGGAAAGAAGGAGGAAGATCCCATCGAGAATTATATATTAAAAAAGAATCCAAAAACTGGAATTACAAACCTTGAAAAAACAAGTACTGATCCAAAATCAAATAAAAAAAGGACGGTTATGAATGCCAACTTAGACCCAGATTTAAATTTAATTGAAATTAAATTCTATAGTAAAGACGGTGAATTAAGTACACATAATACTTATACTTATAACAGTAAAAAACAAGTGCTTAATTTTCGTAACCATATTTCTAATCAAGCTTTTACCAATGAATATAACAATTCAGATAAGCCAGTAAAAGTGTATGATGAATGGGGTGGCTATGCAATTAACAAATATGATAAAGACTTGAATTTAATAAGTGAATCACTTTTTTTTAGTTCTGGTTCAATTAGCAATTTAACAGTCTATAAATATGAATAAATAATTACCTTGAAATAAAATAAATTATTAGTGTTTTTGGAAATTAACAAATTAATCGATCGTCACGACCCAGTTTTAAATACCACTAAAATTGACCGATTCGCTTTGATGTTTGGTATTTTCAAAATATTGTAAATAAATAGATTTTGGTTTTCTATAACCAAAGGTCATTTAAACGCCTCATTTGCAAATAAAAGCCCTCACTTTTCGGCTTTTTTGGCCACTAAGTCAAGGTCTTTTTGTATCTTCGTCCCAAATATTCTCAAAGTATGAAAAACGCACTGTTGATCACAGAATTTCAAACCCAGGAGATCCGCACTAAAACTGCAGAAATCGATGGTCAAAAATATGAGATCCGCGAAGGTGAAACCATATTAAGCTTTGTAAAAAGACATTTTGGAAAGGATCAAATACCGACTCTCTGTGATGCTCCCAATCTGGAAGCATTTGGATCCTGCAGGGTTTGCAGCGTCGAAGTAGGCAGGCCGGGAAATGGCGCTTTGCGCACCGTGGCTTCCTGCCACACTCCCGTAGAAGAAAACATGCTCATCCATACCAACAGCGCCTCCATCCAAAAGCTTCGCAAAAACATTATCGAACTGGTCCTCACGGACCACCCTCTGGACTGTTTGACCTGTGAAGTCAATGGCAATTGTGAACTACAAGATACCGCAGCCGTCGTGGGAATTCGCAAAGTGAGATATCCTGAAGGAAAAAATCACTTGGATCGTCCAAAGGATTTAAGCCATCCCTACATGACTTCCGATCTTTCTAAATGCATCATGTGCTACCGCTGTGTTCGCGCTTGTGATGAAGTGCAGGGTCAGCTGGTTTTGAGTGTGATGGGCAGAGGTTTCGACAGTCAGATTATCAAAGGAGACAACCAAAGTTTTTTTGAATCAGAGTGTGTGAGCTGTGGTGCCTGTGCACAGGCTTGTCCCACTTCCGCCATTTCAGATGTTTTCCAATCCAAAGCCCTAGTTGGACAAGACAAAGTACGCACCGTTTGCACCTACTGTGGTGTGGGGTGCAATTTGGAAGTCAGTGTTAAAAGTGGAGAAATACTCAGCATTCAAGCCCCTTACGATGCAGAAGTCAACAAAGGCCATACCTGTCTGAAAGGAAGATTTGCCTTTAAATTTTACAAACATCCAGAGAGGATCAGACATCCTATGATTCGTAAAAATGGAGTCCTGGAGCAAGTGAGTTGGGATGAAGCCTATGATTTCATTGCTTCAAAACTAAAAGAAATAAAATCAAAATACGGTCCTGATGCCATTGGAGGAATCTCTTCCGCCCGCTGCACCAACGAGGAAAATTATCTGATGCAGAAATTTATCCGCGTGGTGATAGGGACCAACAATATTGATGGTTGCGCCAGAGTCTGCCACTCTCCGACAGCACTTGGATTGCAGCGCACTTTTGGTACTGGAGCTGCCACTAATTCAATTGAAGACATTCAGCTGACCGACGCCATCATGATTATCGGTGCCAATCCAACGGATGGACATCCAGTGACGGGTGCAAAACTTAAACAACACGCCATGAAGGGCAAGACGACGATTGTCATTGACCCTAGAAGAACCGAGATGGCCAAATATGCCACACATCATTTACAATTAAGACCCGGCACCAACGTAGCGGTCCTCAATATGATGTTGTACTATATCATCCAGGAAGGATTGGTTGACAGTTCATTTATTGATCTTCGCACCGAAGGTTTTGAAGATTTTAAAAACAATATTCTGCAACTGAATTTGGATGAACTTGAAACAGTATCCGGTGTCCCCAGAGAACAAGCTAGAGTAGCAGCCATCGCTTATGCATCTGCAAAAAATGCAATGTGCTTTCATGGTTTGGGAGTCACCGAACATTATCAAGGAACTTACACTGTGATGATGATCGCCGATCTGGCCATGATCACCGGAAACATTGGAAGACCGGGAGTTGGTGTGAATCCACTCAGAGGCCAAAACAATGTGCAGGGAATGGCAGACATGGGTGTTCAACCTTATCAAGGCGCGGGATATCTGGATTTAAAAGATCCTGCAGTTCTGGCCAAATATGATCAGTTTTATGGAGCAGAACTACCCAAAGAAATTGGAATGAAAATTCCTGAAATGTACAACGCAGCCATTGCCGGAGAATTTAAAGCCATGTGGGTCATGGGTGAAGACATGGCACAATCAGATCCAAATACCAACAAGGTCCTTAAAGCATTAAAATCATTGGATTTATTAGTCGTTCAGGAGTTGTTTCAAACAGAAACCACCGAGTTAGCACATGTGGTTTTACCGGGTGCATCTTTCCTTGAAAAATCAGGAACTTTTACCAATGGAGAAAGAAGAATTCAAAAAGTTCATCAGGTGGTAAAACCCATTGGTGAATCTAAAGTAGACGGACAAATTATCGTGGACATTATGAACCGGATGGGTTACGCGCAGGAGGATTACGATCCAAAAAAATTGCTTGAAGAAATATCACAAATAGTACCATTTTTCGCAGGTGTAAAATGGGATGAATTGGGTGACAATGGAAAACAATGGCCTGTGTTGGCTGACGGATCTGATACCAAAATATTGCACCGTGAAGAGTTTAAAAGAGGCAAAGGAAAATCTGTTTTTAAAGAATATGTAGAGACACCTGAAATATTGGATCATGCGACTGAGTTTCCTTACATACTCACCACCAATAGGGTGTTGGAACATTATAATGTGGGCACCATGACGCGTCGAACCGGAAATGTGGATATAATCACCGAAGATATATTAATGATCAACGCCCACGATGCAGACTTGCATCAAATCACAAGTGGAGATTATGTACAAGTGCAATCTCCAAGGGGTGAAGTAAATATTAAAGCATTGATCACCGATGAAGTGAAACCAGGTATATTGAGCACCACCTTTCATTTTCCGGAATTAATGCTCAATCTGGTGACCTCGGATATAAGTGATGAAATAGCGATGTGTCCAGAATATAAAGTAGTTTCTTGTAGAATAAAAAAAGTTTAATTAGGATATGCAATCAAAAGCACTAAGCCCGGATGAATACGTAGCCAGTTTGCCTGAGGAGAGAAGAGAAGCCATTCAATCCCTCAGAAATACAATCTTATCCAGCATTCCGGAAGGATTTGAAGAAGTTATGGGATATGGCATGATAGGCTATATTGTGCCACACCGTTTGTATCCGGGAGGATACCATTGCAATCCACAACTCCCCTTGCCTTTCGTCTCCTTGGCGTCTCAAAAAAACTATATCTCTTTGTACCACATGGGACTTTATTCGGAGGGCCCGCTTTTAGAATGGTTTATGGCAGAATGGTCAAAATATACGAAGGCAAAACTGGACATGGGAAAGAGCTGCATCCGATTTAAAAAAATCAGTGAAATTCCGCTTCCATTGATCGCAGAATTGATGAAAAAAATAACACCGACCCAATGGATAGAAATCTACGAAAAACAATTAGTGAGTAGGGTGTAATGAGACGTGAGATTTTAATTGAATTTATACATATGGTTAAAGAATGATTAATTTAAATTAGCTTTGTAACAGATAAATCTTTTTTGCGTTATAAATTCTTGATTTTTAAAATAAATTTTTAAGCCAATAACATTATTATTATTACATTTGTCTCGTGAAAGGTTTTAGCATCATATTTAGTTTTTACTTGTTTGCCTTGGCTATTTTGCCGTGCAGAGATTCGGATGACTGTAACTATCAAGGTTCTGAACAATCTATTGTTGATACTAAGCACCATTCAGAACAAGAAAGCCACTCAGATCATTGCTCTCCTTTATGTGTGTGTGCCTGTTGTGGTCAAACCACCATCATTTGTTTTTACCCTACGGCCTTTTACAATCCGCCCACCCTTATAAAACAAGGCGATCCAATTTACAACGCTTCCTTTTTTTTAGAGGTGTATTTGCCTATTTGGCAACCGCCTAAAATCAGTTAATTAATTTTTAATTCTCCGTTCTAACAATAGAACAAGAATCGGACCGAGTTACTAAAACTCTGGTCTGTAATTGTATATATTCATTAACTGATACTTATGATAGATAAAATAATTGCGTACAGCATAAAAAATAAATTGGTCATTTCCATGATGACTTTGGTGCTCGTTATTTGGGGCGTTTGGAGTGCCGGAAAACTCCCCATTGATGCCTTACCTGACATCACCAACAATCAGGTACAAATCATTACCGTTTGCCCGACCCTTGCCGGTCAAGAGGTAGAACAATTGGTCACTTTCCCTATCGAGCAAAGTATCGCCAATCTGCCTGACCTTGAAGAGTTGCGGAGTATTTCACGTTTTGGACTATCGGTAATTACCGTTGTTTTTGAAGATAAAGTGGATATTTACTTTGCCCGCCAATTGATCATTGAGAGGCTAAAAGAAGCTGAAAGTAAGATCCCAAAGGGAATAGGTACTCCTGAATTGGCTCCTGTTAGTACAGGTTTGGGAGAAGTGTTTCAGTACATCATTCACCCAAAAAAAGGCAGTGAGGATAAATACAACGCAATGGATCTTAGAACCATGCAAGACTGGATTGTGGCCCGCCAATTATACGGAACTCCCGGAATTGCAGAGGTGAACAGTTTTGGGGGAGAGCTAAAACAATACGAAGTAGCTGTAAATCCTGACAAACTTTTTGCTATGGGAGTAACTATCACAGAAGTTTTTACTGCACTTGAAAAGAACAATGAAAATACCGGAGGTGCTTATATCGATAAAAAGCCCAACGCTTATTTTATTCGTGGAATTGGTTTGGTTAGTTCGTTTGAAGACATCAAAAATATTGTAGTTAAAGCAAACTCCAATGGAATCCCTATTTTGATTAAAGATATAGCAGAAGTTCGTTTTGGTAGCGCAGTTCGTTATGGAGCTTTAACTTACAATGGTGAAATTGATGCTGTTGGTGGTGTAGTAATGATGTTGAAGGGAGAAAACAGTGCTGAAGTGGTAAGCCTTGTAAAAGATAAAATGAAAATCATACAGAAATCGCTCCCTGATGATATAGTGATAGAGTCTTATTTGGACAGAACTGATTTGGTTAACCGCGCCATCTCTACTGTTGAAAAAAATCTGGTCGAAGGTGCTTTGATAGTGATTTTTGTGTTGGTACTTTTTCTTGGCAATTTTCGTGCAGGACTAATTGTAGCTTCTGCTATTCCGTTGTCAATGCTTTTTGCATTAGGCATGATGAACCTTTTTGGGGTGAGCGCCAATCTGATGAGTTTGGGAGCAATTGATTTTGGCCTTATTGTAGACGGGGCAGTTATCATCGTTGAAGCAACCATGCATCATTTGGGCTTACGTAGAGGTTTTGGCAAACTAAGTCAAGTTGAAATGGATTCGGAAGTTCTTGCCTCGGCAACAAAAATCCGTAAAAGTGCTGCTTTTGGTGAAATCATTATTCTGATTGTTTACATTCCAATTTTGACCCTAGTAGGCATTGAAGGAAAAATGTTTACTCCGATGGCTCAAACAGTATCGTTTGCCATTCTAGGTGCTTTGATTTTATCATTCACTTACATTCCTATGATGTGTGCTCAGTTTCTTTCTAAAAAAGAATCCCACAAATTGAACATTAGTGATCGCATGATGAATGGCTTACAGAAAATTTATGCTCCATTGCTTGATAATGCCATTCGATTTAAGACAAGTGTTATTGTTATCACCGTAGCCATTTTTGGACTCTCAGTTTTTCTTTTTTCAAGAATGGGCGGTGAGTTTATACCTACGCTACAAGAGGGCGATTTTGCTTTCCATTGTATTCTTCCCCAAGGTTCTTCTTTGTCTCAAAGTTTGGAGACATCCATGCAAGCCTCAAGAATTTTAAAAAAGTTTGATGAAGTTAATATGGTGGTAGGTAAAACCGGAGCAGCTGAAGTACCGACCGACCCAATGCCCCCGGAGGCGACCGACATGATGATTATTTTAAAACAACCATCAGATTGGAAAAGAGACATTAGCTATGATGCACTCGCCGACGAAATGATGGCTAAAGTATCTCAAAGCATTCAAACCGTAGATGGAGCAACAGTACCAACAGTTGAACGAGTGGCAGGATTACCACAAATAGTTATCAGATACAATCGAACACAAATTGCATCCAATGGGGTTTCAATTGAAGATATTAATCATGTCATCAGCACCGCTTTTGCCGGTGGAACTGCAGGTGTGGTGTATGAAAACGAACGAAGATTCGATTTGGTGGTTCGTTTGGATAGTGCACATCGCAACAACATTGACGACGTAAGTCATTTATATGTACCTGCTGCCAACGGAACGCAAATTCCATTGTCGCAAGTGGCTGAAATAAAAATGGAATTGGGTCCTGCTCAAATAAGCCGTGAAGATGGTAAAAGAAGGATAGTTGTTGGTTTTAATGTAAAAGACAGGGATGTTGAAAGCGTGGTAGAAGACATTGAAAAACAACTCACCAAAAATGTGAAACTTCCTGAAGGATATTACTATACCTACGGAGGAACATTTGAAAATCTCAGGGCTGCATCTGCGCGTTTATTGATTGCTGTACCAATTGCATTGGGATTGATTTTTCTATTGCTCTACTTTACCTTTTCTTCATTAAAACAAGCGACACTCATTTTTACTGCCATTCCTATGGCTGCTATAGGTGGTGTTTTCGCTTTGCTTATTCGGGATATGCCTTTCAGTATTTCTGCAGGAGTTGGTTTTATTGCCTTGTTTGGTGTGGCGGTTCTTAATGGTATCGTTTTGATTGGTACTTTCAATAACTTGCAAAAAGAAGGAATGACGGATATTATTGGACGTATCAAGGAAGGAACTAAAATTCGTTTACGACCTGTATTGATGACCGCTACTGTAGCATCTTTGGGATTTTTGCCTATGGCTCTTTCTCAAAGTGCCGGAGCTGAAGTGCAGCGCCCTCTGGCAACCGTTGTGATAGGTGGGTTGCTCACAGCAACATTCTTAACTCTTTTTGTTTTACCTTTACTTTATTTGTTGCTTTCCAAAATTAAGAAAAATAAAAGAAGGGTTTCTCCAACTACTTTAATAATTATCGGCTTATTTTCTTTTAATGTTTCTTATGCTCAGACAACAAAGGTAAAAACCATTACCGTTGAAGATGCTATTGGCATAGCGTTGAAAAACAATTTAGAAATCCAGTCGCAACAACTGAATGTGCTCTCAACTGCAACATTAAAAAAATCTGTGTTTGAATTGCCTAAAACAAACGTAAATTTTCAATTTGGACAATACAACAGCATTAATCAGGACAAGGCGTTTCAGATTTCACAAAGTATTCCTTTCCCAACTTATTTTAATGCAAAATCAAATTTGTTTGAAGCGGAATTGGAAGGAAGCCAATTACGGCAACAGGTAACAGAAAATGAAATCAAAGCACAGGTGAAATACTGGTTTTATCAATTGCAATATTTAAAACATTCTAAAAAGAAATTACACATTTTGGATAGTTTGTACAATGATTTCGTAAATGCTGCTGATTTGAGATACAAAACTGGCGAAACAAATTTGTTGGAAAAAACAACTGCAGAAAACAAAAAAGGACAGATTTCACTCTTGTTCCAACAAAACGAAAGAGAAATAAATACAGCCTACTTTTCACTGCAAACATTAATGAATATCAATGAACAATTCACTATAAAAGAGGAGTTAAATTATCAGCTCATTCCATTGAGTATGGCGTTGGATACTTCGTTGATGATTAATAGTCCTTTCTTAAAATTGTTTTACCAACAAGCAGTTATAGCTGAACAAAACAAAAAAGTAGAAACTGCTTCCACCCTTCCTGATTTTAACGTAGGATATTTTAATCAGTCATTAATTGGAACACAAACTATTAATGGATTAGATGTATATTTTGATGGTAGTAAACGTTTCCAAGGATTCAATTTGGGTATTAGTATTCCGATTACTTTTTTTAGCAATGCTTCAAAAATAAAATCAATGGAATACAAGTATCAGGCGTTGTACAAAGAAGCTGAAAGTAAAAAACTCAACTTACAAACTCAACTGCAAAACGCCTTTCAGCAATACAATCAATACTTATCACAATACAATTACTTTAAAACGATTGCCTTGCCAAATGTTGAAACCATTATCAGCACAGCAACTCTTAGTTTCAAAAGTGGCGATATTGGGTACATTGAGTATTTATCTGCTTTACAAACTGCTTCTGACACACAGCTAGCGTACCTACAAACCATAAATCAGCTCAATCAGGTAGTTATCAATATCAATTTTTTAATCAGTAAATAAAATCATACTTCATGGAAAACAAAAAAATATTTTATTTCCTGCTTTTCAACTTTCTTTTTTACATGATTGGTAAAGGACAAAATCCAATTGTTCAAAAAATTCTGAATGAAGTCAACATGGATTCTTTAACTTTTTTTGTCAAGCAACTAACAGGTGAAGAAAAGGTTATAATAAATGGCATACCCGATACTATATTTTCACGCCATAAAAATCAGCCCGGTAATGAAAAGGCATTTCAGTTTGTAAAACAAAAATTTTTAGGATATGGGTTACAAATAGATTCTTTCCAGTTTAGTGCCTCGGGTAAAAATCTGCTTGGCATTAAAATTGGATCTATTTATCCGACCAGAAAATTTATTCTGGGCGCACACTACGACAATGTTGGTTCTACGATTGCTCCAGGTGCCGATGATAACGCGAGCGGCTCAGCTGCTGTATTAGAAGCGGCAAGGGTGTTTTCAGAGAGTACATTTCCTTTTACTATCGTTTTCGCTTTATGGGATGAAGAAGAGCAGGGATTAATAGGAAGCAATGCTTACTCCTCATTTGCAGTCTCAAACAACGAAACCATTCTAGGCTACATTAATATGGATATGCTCGGATGGGATGGTAATAATGACTCTGTTGCAGATTTACATGTAAGGCCAGTGGCCAATTCACTTCAATTAGCAGACAAAGCCATTGAATCGAATTCTGTTTATGCTATTGGCCTTAACTTGCACATTGTAAATCCAGGAACTGGTGCTACAGACCATGCTGCATTTTGGGATAATGGTTATACAGCAATAGGAATTAATGAAGAATATGATGGGGACTTCAATCCTTTCTGGCATAGTTCTGCTGATTCCCTTGGCCAATTCAATCTACCCTTTTACGAAAAGTGTGCAAAACTAGCTTATGCAACACTGGCTGATTGTGCATTAGATTCAATAATATCCTCAGGAATATCAGATGTTTGGGAACAACCACCCTTTATTATCTATCCAAATCCTGCTTCCGCTAAACTAAATATTGAAATCGGATCTGTTTATCATAATAATTCAATTATTCAACTAACAGATGTGTTAGGAAAAATTTACTATCAGGAATTGTTATTAAATAAAAATAGCCTTGAAATTAATCTTCAAAATTTGCAAAGTGGATTTTATATTATCAAATTCAACAACGGTCAAAATTCCTATTCTTCCACATTAGTTATTAACAAATAAAATATCACATAAATGAAAAATATTAGCTATATATTGACTCTAGCCTCATTTGTAATGCTGGCATCCTGTACAGAAAATAAAACGGAGAAACAGTCAGAAAATCATGGCGGAGAAACCGAACATCATGACGAACACGAAAATACCAATACAGCAACTCTTACAGAAGAACAAATAAAATCCATTGGTATTGAATACGGAAGTATTGAAAAGAAGCAGCTTACATCAAGTTTAAAGCTCAACGGACTTTTACGAGTACCTAATAATAATCAGGCTAGCGTTACATCCTTATTCGGTGGAGTAATAAACAGACTTCCTATTCAACAAGGAAATACCGTTAGAAAAGGACAAGTGCTTGCGACACTTTCAAATACTAATTTTATTATTATGCAAGAGGAGTTTTTAACAGTTTTCTCAAAATTAACTTTGGCAGAAATTGAGTACGAACGTCAACTGGAACTCCAACAAGGCAATGCAACCTCCGTAAAAAAACTACAAGAAGCTGAAAGCACATTAAATGCCTTGAAAGCCCAAAAAGCAAGCCTTAAAAGACAATTGGAATTAATTGGAATTAATTCTGCCACACTTACGAGTGATAATATTCAATCCGTTATTAGTGTCAAAAGTCCAATAAGCGGTGTTATCAGTAATATATACGTGAATCTGGGAAGTTATGTAGATGCAAATAAACCAATTGCAGACATCGTAGACAACAGCCAATTGCATCTTGACTTATACATTTATGAAAAAGATTTGTCGAAACTGAAAGTCGGACAAATTATCCATTTCACACTTACAAACGATCAAGGAAAGGAGTACGATGCTGAAGTATACGCGATCAGCAATACATTTGAGCCAAATACAAAAACGGTTGTAGTTCACGCAAAAGTCAAAGGGAATAAACAAGGTTTAATTGATGGAATGAGTATTACTGCATTGGTAAGTTTAGAAAATGCTACTGTTCAGGCTGTTCCGACTAAAGCTATTGTAAATCATGAAGGGCAGGACTATATTTTTATCGTTACAGATGCACATAAAGAAGAAGAACACCATGAGCACAAAGGTGATGCTGAAACACACGAACATGATGAACACGGACATGCGCATGAACACGAAGCAGAAGTTGCCCACGAGCAAACCGAAGATCAAGCTAAAGATGAACACGATCACGAAAAGAGTGGTATTGTGTTTGAAATAATACCAATACGTAAGGGTACAACTGAAATAGGATATAGCGAAATTACCTTGCTCAAAGAAATTCCGGCTAATAGTAAAGTTGTGGTAAACGGAGCTTTTTTCATACTAGCTAAAATGAACAACAAAGGTGAGGCACATGCACATTAAAAGGTTAAATCCATTTATAAACAATTAATACAAAACAAATGAAAAAAAGAATTATGATTTTGATGCTTTTCGCAACATTAACTTTTGGAATGTCGAGCTGTTCAGCAGACTCGAAAAAACAAGAAACCAAAAACCATGAAGGTGAACATAATCATGGAGATGAACATAATCATGAAGGGAAAGACCATGAACATAGTAAAGATTCGATGCATCATGAAGGAGATGGCCATAAGCATGGTAAAGATTCGACACATCATGAAGGAGATGGCCATAAGCATTAAGTAATTATATTGTGGGCGAAGGCTTGATTTCTCTTTTTTCTATCAAAGAAGGAATTTCATAATCAATCTCTCGCCCACCATATTATAAATTAAAAAACTACCGAATAATGAACAATAATCCAAAAATATGTAATTATCAATGTGATTACTTTTACTATTTTAGCCAACCTCAATATCGATTTTTTAGCAATATCAAATTTCGTTCCACTGCCTATATTATCCAAATCAAGATCATCACTTGCTTGGTAAAAAACAATTTTCTACCGTAAAGAATAAAATAATGAAGTTCAACACCGCAATGCCATCAGCTTTAAAACCATTTTACAATAAAGAACTAAGCGCTGCTGAAAAAGCCTTTACCAAAGGGCTTTTGCAACAAAGTTGGAATCATTTGGAAAGGGCACATATACTAGGACAACCCTATCCTTATACACATTCGTTTGTTCATTTGAAGATGTTACTCTTTGGTTTCAAAACAAAAAACACAAAAGAAATAATCGGACAAATTCCCCGACTTTTAGTAGGTGGGGTCAAGTCCTTTGTTGGAATAATTCCTGTTGGTAATACAGGTGGTGCAAATGTTCCACCATTGCTTCCAATGGAAATTCCTGAAGATTTATTAACCATTATTAAAACCCATTCAAACAATGAAACTACCCTTCAACGATAAAAAATTCCTCTTCCTACTTTCAGCAATTCTCGTGGTTATTTCTTTAGAAATACTCTCTATACTTGGCATCAATATTCCTATGCCTTATGCACCCTTTATTTTTGCTGCTTTCATTTTGGGTATTGGATACAATGTAATATGGAACGGAATAAAAGCTATCTTCAAAGTTCAGTTTAGCAATATCAATCTATTGATGCTCATTGCTGTAATCGGAGCTTTTTATCTAAAAGAATTTCCCGAAGCTGCGGTTTTGGTTGTATTGTATGTTCTGGGAGAAAGGTTGGAAGATATTGGAATTGAAAATTCAAAATCTGCTTTAGACGAATTGGTAAGCAAAGCCCCCAAAACAGCTTTTGTAAAATCCCTGAATGAAAATGTTCTCATAGATAAAATCATAGTGGGAACAATCATTCAAGTAAAACCCGGTGAAATGATTCCAATGGACGGTAAAATTATTTCAGGTGAAACTACTGTTGATGAAGCTGCAATAACTGGCGAACCCATCCCCAAAGACAAATACACAGGTGATCATCTTTTTGCAGGAACACTCAACAAAAACGGTTTCATAGAAATGGAAACAACAAAACTTTCTGTTGATACCACTTTCTCAAAAATAGTTCGACTCACATTTGAAGCAGCAGCCAACAAAAGTGAAACGCAAAAATTCATTCAGCAATTTGCTAAGTATTACACTCCCACCATGCTTGCACTTTCTGTTTTACTGTTTGTTGTTCCGGTTTTCATTTTACAATTAGATTTTAACCATTGGTTGCAACAAGCTATTACTCTTTTAGTAATTGCCTGTCCTTGTGCATTGGTTATCTCTACTCCCGTCGCTATCTATGCAGCCATTGGAAACGCTTCCGCAAAAGGAGCATTGGTCAAAGGAGGAAAATATTTGGAAGCAATGGCAAACATTAAAGCAATTGCATTAGACAAAACCCGCACCATTACTTTCGGAAATCCAATCGTGTCAGATATTTTTCCATTGAATGGTACAAGCCGAGAAGAACTTTTGGCATGCACCGCAGGAGCAGAAATATTTTCCGAGCACCCATTGGCGCAAGCCATCGTGGATGCAAGTCGCAAGGAAGGATTTGAACCACACAAAACTGAGGCATTTCAAAGCATCATGGGTAAAGGAGCAACCGCAAAATGTCTGGTGTGTGAAGATGAAACCATTTATGTAGGAAAGTTGGGATTTATAAAAGAACATCAAGTTGTAGATAAAGAGGTAGAGAAAATTGTGGAACAGCTTTCATCTCAAGGCAAAACAAGCGTAGTCGTAAGTTTTGGCAATGGAGTGGCAGGAATTATTGGATTAATGGACGAAATAAAGCCAGACAGTGAGCTTGCATTGCAACAAATAGAAGCACTTGGTATTGAACCCGTAATGCTTACAGGCGACCATGAAAACGCTGCAAAATTTGTTGCCGAAAAAGTCGGCATCAAAAAAATCTATGGAAATATGCTACCTGAAAACAAAGCTGAAAAAATAAAAGAACTTTTGCAGCAATACAAAAATGTAGCAATGGTAGGCGATGGAATTAATGATGCACCGGCTCTTGCGCAATCCACTGTGGGTATCGCAATGGGAGCAGCAGGAAGCGACACCGCCATAGAAACCGCAAACATCGCCTTGATGAATGATAAACTTTCATTAATACCGTTCCTCATTCGCCTCTCCAAAAAAACTTTACAAAGAATAAAATTTAACACTATCGGAGCAATAGCAGTTAAACTCTTTTTCATAACACTTGCTGTTATCGGATACAGTAATTTGGTTTTTGCCATTGCAGCAGATGTTGGAGTAACACTCATTGTAATTTTAACAAGTTTGAATTTGATGAAATTTAAAGAATGAATTTAAATGGAGTCTGTTCATAATTGCCACTTATATATTTGGATATACGAGTGCTAGTCAGATTCAAGTTGAGGTGATTGATGAAATACTTACCACCCTAAATGTTGGGGAAACATGTTAAAAATTGAAATAAATTAATTGTCTTTTTTGCAAATTTAGTCAAGAACATCAGGTTTTATCCGTTCGTTTGTCCGTATTGTAAGTGATAATTTCTTGGACCACATGAGTCCAAATTACTTGTGCAGTTGATTCCAAGCCACTACTTTATAGTCTGTCCAATTTTGATTTTCATTTCCACTGTATATAACTGTTTTTGATGCAATTTTATCTTCTGCCAGATTGAATAAATAATTCAATCCCTTAAACATCGTAGGATTGACCGTGCTGCTTGCCTTGATTTCGTAGAGATGCATTTTACCATCTTCTTCCCTTAGCAAATCCACTTCATTTCCATGGGAATCCCTCCAAAAATAAAATTCCTGATGAAGACTATGGTGTGCATTCTGTTTCACTTTTTCTGAAACGATCATATTTTCAAACAAAGGTCCCCACAATGGGTGGGTGGGCTTCAGATTATCGGTGGTAATTCCCAATAGAAAACACAAAAGGCCAGTATCGTAGAAATAAAGTTTTGGGCTTTTGATCAGTCGTTTGTTGAAGTTTCTGTGGTATGGGGGCAACATAAAAATAATGTAACTTGCTTCCAATAAGCTCAACCAATGAATAGTTGTCGTATGACTTATTCCAGCGTCTTTTGCAAGTTCACTATAATTGAGAAGTTGTCCAGCTCTTCCCGCGCAAAGCTTAATAAATCGGGTAAACGTTCTCATGTCCTGGATCTGATGCAGTTGGGTTATATCTCTTTTAATATAAGTTTCAATGTAGTCCTTATAATATCTACGGGGATCAATGTCCCGATCGTAAATAGCAGGATAAAATCCGGTGGTGATTAGCTCTGCCAGATTTTCTTTTTGGATTTTGGCTTTTTTCATTTCCCTTAGGTCAAATGGAAATAAACTGCACAATGCTACTCTCCCTGAAAGACTTTGAGTAATACTTTTCACTAAATGAAAATTCTGTGAGCCTGATAAAATAAACTGACCCATTTTTTGATTGGTATCCACTATTTCTTGCAAGTACGAGAACAATTCGGGCACTCTCTGCACTTCATCAAAAATCACCAGATCGTTGTACTCCAATAAAAAACCTTTTGGGTCCAAAGAAGCAAATAGCCGATTGTCCGGATTCTCAAGGGAAACATAACGGTACTTTGGAAAAGCTTGTTTCATGAGAGTTGTTTTCCCGGATTGACGAGGGCCGGTAATGGCAATGATCGGATACTTGGCTTGAAGTGTCTTCAGTTCTGAAAGTAGTGCCCTTTTGATAGGCATGATTGTTTTAATTTAAACACAAAAGTAATAATATTTGCAAAAATCTAACTCATAAATTTCAATTTACACAATTATTATTTTCAATTTACACAGATATTAAATTCAATTTACACAATTATTAATTTCAATTTACACAGATTATAAATTCAATTTACACAACTATTATTTTCAATTTACACAACATATATTATTGTATATCAACATTTTATTAATTTTAATTCCCATTTGTGTGCAATTTTTACAACTACAATTTTAAATCATATTTTACTATTCAATGCATAATCAATTACCACACAATCATGAATCCATAAATACCATTGAAATATCATGAATCAACACTGACGGTGCAATGGCGTATTTCTTTAGAATTGTTCAAATGTCTTAGATTTATAATCCAAAAACAAGTGACTCTGGATCATAAACATCAAAACAAGTACATTTGTGTTAATCTTGGCTTTAAGGGATGTAACGCAATAGTATTAAAACATGGATCTGCACAAAAAGATAATTTAGCTTATTTGTATAACTGCCCAAACAATTTCTGCACAAGGACTCTACGATCTTCACCAAATCCAGGAACTGAAGATTTATTTTACCGGAAACAACTGGGATGCCCAACTGGACTCTTTAAAAACTAAGGATCCCAATGGAAGACTCGTGGCTTCTTATGCTATTTTAAACGGTCAGCGGTTTGACAGTGTTGGCGTACGATACAAAGGCAACAGCAGTTACAATCCCACCAGATTAAAAAATCCATTGAATGTAAAACTGGATTATGTCAAGTCCGGCCAGCAATACGAATCATTCAATACTTTAAAATTATCGAATGTATTTATGGATCCAAGTTTTCTTCGCGAGGTATTGGGATATCACATAAGCAGACAATATCTTCCGGCCTCCCGTGCCAATTTTATTCGGGTATACATTAATGATGGATATTTGGGTTTGTATAGCAATGTAGAAAATACAGGTTCAGATTTTCTCTCTGATCATTTCGGAACGTCTGATGGATCCTATTTCCAATGCGACCGACCAGATGTCACCAACACTTTACCGGGCACTTGTCCTCCGGGAAACCCCGGCTCCGCGCTTCGATACATCTCTGCTGATTCTGGCTGCTATTACAACAGTTATGAGAAAGAATCCGACGCTGGTTGGTCAGAATTTCTTCACCTGATGCGAACACTGAACCAGGATCAAGCTAAAATTCCTGAAGTGCTCAACGTGGATCGCGTTTTGTGGATGATGGCACTCAACAATGTCTTTGTGAACCTCGATAGTTATTCCGGCTCAGGGCACAACTATCTCATGTATGAGTCTGCGGATGGTAGGTTTCATTCTATCATGTGGGATCTAAATGAATTTTATGGAGCTTTTGTGAATGCAGGTACGATGGGACAATTGACTGTCCAGCAAATGCGGGAACTGGATCCGATGTTGCATCAAAACAATCCAGACCGACCGTTGATTTCAAAAATTCTATCCAATGCATCTTATCAAAAAAGGTATCTTGCTCATATCAAAACCATTTTGGAGGATATACAATCCAATCAGGCTTATGAAAATCTTGGAATAGAGTTGCAAAATTTGATACGCACTTCCGTGCAACTGGATAGAAATAAATTTTTCAGTGATGCAGCCTTTGAGCAAAATTTGAAAAGCGATTTTGCCAACACGGGCGGTCCAAATGGTGGAAAAACCTATCCTGGCTTAGTTAAATTTACAAATGAACGAAAATCATTTTTGCAAAATCACCTTCGATTAATTCCCTCCGCACCGATCATCTCTGAGCTAAAACAAATACCCGAAAAAGTAGAACCCAATGATTTGGTCAGTATTATCGCAAGAATTCAGGATGCCAGTCATGCTTTTCTTTATTATCGCTCGGACAAACACGCTGAATTTGAATTTATAACAATGAATGATGATGGCTTACACGATGATGGCCAGGCCGGAGATGGAATATATGGTGTCAGGGTTTCGATGTCTGGTCAATCTTATTTACAATACTATTTATACGCTGAAAATGCACAAATGGCTTCCTTGTTGCCAACCAGAGCAGCCTATGAATTTTATCAAATCAATTCTCAATTGACCAACATCGAACAAGGCGCTATTCTGATCAATGAACTGCTTGCCTCAAATCAAAACGGAGCCTTGGATGAGCAGGGAGAATATGAAGACTGGATGGAGTTGTACAATACCACAGACCGAGATATTTCATTGAAGGGTTTACATCTTAGCGACAATCCTGACAATGCCTTAAAATATGCATTGCCAGACACGATCATCCATGCTAAATCCTATCTTATAGTTTGGGCTGATGAGGACGGAAAAGATTCAGGAATCCACGCTAATTTTAAACTTTCCAAATCAGGAGAAACTGTGAAATTATACAATGCGGACAGTAGTTTGATTTCAGGACTTACTTTTCCGGAACTCTCCGATGATGAATCCTTTGGTCTATGCAATGCAATTGGACAGAAATTTACCAATCCCAGTTTTAATTCAGCCAATCATTGTACCACCGCTACGACTGACCAAACCAAGGATCTGGAATGGCTGATCTTCCCCAATCCAAACAAGGGATGGTTTCAAGTGGAATGGAAAGATCGATGGCAGGGTGTGATGGAAATACGCAGCGTACATGGAAATTTGATTTGGCAACAAAATATACAATCTGAAGTCAATGAGAAATTAGAACTGCATTTGCAAGATTGGCCATGCGGTATTTATGTGGTGAGTATGCGAAATTCTATCGGCATAACAAACCAGCGATTCATCTTGACCCGATAAATACTTAGATATTTGGAACTCATTCTGTGAAAAAGCAACAACCGAAAATAATTAATAGAAAAAACTTTAGCCCGACTCTTTCAGATTTGACAATTTTCCAACTGGATGACCAAATTATTTAATGTATCAAAATAAAATATTTCTAATTGTGAATTGGCAAACTAAGCACTACCTTAATTTGTCACTCTCCTCATATTAAGAGCCGGATGACAAACATCAAAAATGATGTCCTTGTAATCAAAAACTTTTAGCAATTTAAATTTTACGCAGTTCATTCTGGGTGCAATAGGATCTCTGGCTCCAATAAATTCTGCATTTACAATTTGACCATTGATGTGCTTGAAAGACCAACCATTAATGAGGCCTGTACCAACAATTGCATACATTTTAATGTTTCTATCGATATCACAGAGGTAGTTTTCTCCATTGATAAGTCTTGTGTTTTGCAATACTTCCGATAAATTATGGCCACATGTCAATGCTAAAGTCTCACGATCCGGATCCGAAATCAAAAAAGAAAATATAATTAAAAAAGAGAGAAATAAACTTTGCATCATTTAGGTATAATTTAATCAATGAATAAAATACAATCCATAAGTATTCTTAACTAAAAATAAAAAAAGAATATCAGAAAATATAAAGCATGAATTAAAATTTAAATATTTAATATATGCGAATAGAAATATATAAAGCTGTACTGTACTACTTTATCAGCTTAATTGCCATCATCTTAGCGGCAGAGCCAGATTTTACATACAATACACATTGTCCATCACAATTCACTTGTGTACATCTTACCCCATTGGATAGAAGTTCAATCTCACATGAACCACCACCCAATTGACAGGAACAGATAAAAGTAGAAGTTGCTCCACCGGATCTTGGACCAGTTGGAATTAATGCAATGTGATCTTCTTTTTCTACAAATTTATAGCCATCAGTAGCCACTAACATTCCATTTTTAATTTGTGTACCCTTAGGAGCTACTTTTAGAAAAGTAATTTCCTTTTGTTGTGCATATAGTGGATTAACATATCCAACAACCATGATTGCCAAAAAATAAAGTAATGAATAATTAAATTTCATAGTAATTTTTTAATATTGTGATTGGTTAAATTTTATGTACAATTATTACCTTTTAAAAAGTGTATATTTAAGATTGTTTGACAAATCCTTTAGTACCATACTGCAGGATGAACAACCATCTTCCAAACAAACCAGTGATTGACCATTTGAAGCCATTTCGCACGATCCACTCCCGGATCCTTTACTGCACTCACAAGTCATTTCGCCTTTGGTTATACCATTATTATCTAAAAGCACCACCGTTGAATGGTCACCTTTAACTTTGTACTCAAACTTATAACCTTTTTTTGCAATTAATTCACTACCTTTAAGGTAAGTCCCCATCGGCGCATTGTTTCGAACTGGATATTTTGCAGATTGAGCGCCTAAATGTGAACTAAATAAAGTCAACTGTATGATCAAGAAAAATGTAACATAAAATAATTTCATAATAAAGATTTAGAAAATAAAAAATAACGTAAAGTCTTTGAACTATTAACCTTTCTTGCGAGACATAACAAGCTGATAAGTAGCACTATTTATGGTTACAAGCAATACACAATTGCCACAATCACTGCTCTCACATCTAATGCCATTTGGAGTAGATATGGTTCCACATGTTCCATCTGCTTCACCATTGTTGCAAGTACATATGAAAGAACCTGAAATACCTCCTGAATTGTCTCTCAGCAACACTGTAGAATTATCATCTTTAGATATTTCAAATTTATAGCCTTTGGATGCCTTTAACATTCCATTACTTAAAATGGTACCCTTTGGAGCGCTGGTTAAAATCGGCTTTTGTTTGGCTTGTGCGCTAACGCTACTTTGTATAAAACCAGTGCAAATAATAATTACTGATAGAATTAAAATAATATTTTTCATAATAAATTTTTGTGAAGGTTAAATTTAAATCGCTAAACTATTTAGATTTGGCTAGTTTCATCATTGTGCTATGCTGTTGACTATCCACTATAATCATAATACAACTGGGACAACCGTTACTATAGCAACTCAGTGTATTTCCGCCTGTTGAAACTACACATTTTCCACCGTATTCACAGTCACAATGAAATTCTCCTTCAACAGTACCATTGTTGTCCATTAGGGCTACAGTGGACTTACCTGCATCGGTATATTTAAATGTGTAACCCTTCTTAACTTTAAGGCTACTTCCGCTTACATAGGTACCTTTTGGTGCCTGCGTACGAACTTCATATTTGCTTGATTGAGCGACTAATTGATCACATTCAAAAAAACAAACAAAACAAAGAACCAATTGAAATACTAATTTTTTCATACTAATAAATTTATTTAGGTTAAAGATTTTACATTTATATTAAATTAATCTCCCAGAGTTAGACACCAACAAGTGCCATTCGCACAAGAGGCAATACTGCCACAACCTGCATTTTCAAACATATCGTTACATTCGTCGTCGCCTTCACATGCACACAAGGCTCCTTCACAATCATATTTTGCAACAACACTTCCCATTTCAATTCTATCTAATACAATCCCCTGAGCATTGGTAACGACTACACTGACCACTCTTCTATTAGAGAATTCAACCAATAAGACATTTTTATTATCCAGATTCATGCGGTTAAATCCTTGTTTTAAAGCAGAAGGATTAATATTTTTAACCACTTTCCCCTTTACTTTTTTAGTACTTAAACTGGATGATTGAATGGTATTTAATTTTGACAAATTGATTTTTTCCTGGGCTAACAAGTTTTCTGAAGAAAAAAATAAAAAAATAAAACAGAAGCTAAAAAGAACTGATTTTGTTTTCATAAATTGATTTTATTGTGGTTTAAATATTTAAGTTTAAATTTATTTTAAAATATTTACCTATAAGAAAAAATAAATAGAATATTTTAAATTCGTATAAATTGCATTTTACAAATTCATCAAACAAATAATATTCGCGGCCGGAGTCAAGGATGTAAACTTGAATTCCTGATCCATGTTAAATCGCAGTCCAAGGTTGAGTTGAACAATGGAATTAATTTTAAAATCACCACCCATTCCTAAAGTTGACTTCTCCAATGATCTTCCGGAAGGAGCATACACATCATTGGACAAATCATAACTGTATTCAGTATACATGTTGTACCTAGGATTACCATAGCGATAGGAGACGCCAATTAAAAATTTAGTGCTGACATTGTTTATGTTTACAAATTTTAGCATTCCACTTATCAAACCACGATATCCAATTCCACTTGACCCACAAATCCATACTCCCATGCCTGATAAAATCTGTTTGCTGCTGTCGGGAATATTTTGGATGTCGTAAATTTTCAACTTACCAAATCCAATATCAACTGTGGGAATATTCCAATTTTCTTTTAAATAGTCTTCTTTGTAGATACGATTGGCATCCTTTTGCTTTTGATCCGTCACAAATAAACTGTCTTTGTACAAATTGATTCGCCGCTTCAAACTTTTAATCGCTTCCAAATCATCCGTCTTTCTCAATTTTGCCCGTGCATCATTTATATGTGCCTTGTACAGAATTTTCTCTTCTTCATATTCTATGGTGGCATTGTCCAGTTCATCGTTCATTAAAGGATCATCCCCCTGATACAAATTGAGCTTAACTGCGTATGCAATTTGTCGCCAAAAATCCTGATTGTAGGTTCCAAGAGATACGCTCAATGTGCTGAGTTTTCTCGCCAGTGGCGAAGCTTTTCTGTATCGGGACAAATCACTTTGATTAAAATAAAGGAGCCATAATGGTTGTAATTCCAATCCCACATTGGGCGTGTTTTTGTAATTCTTCATGGTCCAATCTATTTTCACAGATCTAGTATATCCAGCTTGTTGAACTTTAGCTGCGGTCACATCCAGCAATATAAATGCAGGAACAGAAGGAACATTTAAGTTGGTATATTTAGCAGAGAAGGTTCCCGAAGCTTCTTCTTCAACTTCATTCTGCGCAGATATATTCGAAAACGGCAAGATGCTCATGCAGCCAATACAGCAGTATAAAGAAATTTTTCTTTTGAAAATTTTACACACAAAAATATTGCTGATTAACATTTTTATCAATTGTCTGACATTACTTAATAAAGGCTCACAATAGAAAGTATCCACTAAATTAATTCTGACTATCACTTGTAAATACAATTCGGGAAATGAATCTTAGCATGAAAACTTACTTATTTTAATTTTTTTTCTCAAAGTGCAAACCTGTCACCAGCTTTTATATATAAACCCTTAAGGCTCATTCTAATTATAACTACCACTAGGGGTGTTTGCTATCTTGAAAAAAAACAGCAGCATTGAGCTTTCAGGAAAAGTTGAGAACCTCATCCTATACTTGAATTCTATAGACGCTTAATGAATGTGAATCCTAAAAAAGTGAAGCAGTCATATAAACTTTCGGTATCATGGAAACTGAATGTACATTCTAATTCATTAGAAAGTGTAATCGTCCCTGCCGATATTCATTCGGTCTAATAATCCAATTCGGCCGATTGATAAAACTAAATTTTATTTATTCCAATAAAATAAAACCTGCCCAATAATAGGGTTCTAGCCTTTTATCTCTTAAAGTCTTCTGAGCAGTCTGAAGTGAAATTCTAATGCTCATGCCTTTAACCAGCCAATTCTCATAAAATAATTCCATCAATTCAGCCGTCTGCTTATCTGGAACCTGCCATAGGGACATGATCATAGATTGTACCCCTGCAATTTTAAATGCCCTTTGTAGACCATACACCCCTTCGTTGCCTTGAATTTCTCCGAGGCCGCTTTCACAAGCGGACAAAATCACCAACTTGGTAGCAGATAAATCCATCAGACTGATTTCATCTGCTGAAAGTACACCATCTTCACTTTGACTTAATGCAGCATTTGAATCAAACCAACTCTTGTTAGCGCCGGCCAATAACAAGCCACTTCGCAGCATTGGATTAGAGGAATGGTTGACGATATTTCTATAATTTAAAACCGATGATTTAGAATCAAGATCAGAAAAGAAGAAACCATGTGTGGATAAATGAATAACAAAAGGGGATGAATTAGAGGATCTGTAACTTCCTAAGGACTTAAATTTTTCTTCGCTTGCTTCAATACCGCTATAAATGGAACTTTTTACATTCGATCCCATACAGATATCCCTTATTCTCTTTACTTCCTTATGACTGAATGGTAAATAAGTCCACTTACTAATATGATAGCCAGTATCTGCCTGACTCCATTGCATGCTTCCTATGGAACGCAAGGGATCTCTTTGCTCCTCCTGGCTCGCAATAGGTCCACCTACAAGAGTTGCATCGTAGTCATAATCGATTCCGCCAAATAAAACAACCTCTTCCTTTGATTGCTGTGGAGTAGCATTAATAACACTCTTAGTAGAATGAATAGAAGAATGCAAAACCAAATGATACAAATCCGAAAGATATTTTTTCTCAGGTGAAACCAAAAAATGAATATTTACATTGTGTAGAATTCCGGACAAGGAGTAATCAATCTGATGAATTCCTTCGAGATGGGTTTCTAGATTTTTCCAGACCAGGTCATACATATTTTCGGAAGCACCACTTCCGGATCCTGTAGCTGAAAAATACAAATTGTTTACATATTCCAATCGACGTGTACGGTGCTTTCCAATAATTTTGTCCAATTTATTTTGGGTGCATAAAGGAATAAATAGTGGGAAGTTTGAATCCTTTCTTAGGATGAAGGCAGCATATAAAATGGAGTCCGTCCTGTTTTCTTTAAAATAATTATAGTGTACAAACTCAACAATTGCTGAACTATCCGATAACATTTTCTGATGATGTTTCCAATCCAACATCAAAGTATCCTGTTTATATTCAGCATACAATAAAATATTTTTTTCAATATGAAATTTCTTCTCCTCCAATTGAGCAATCAATTTTCTATCGTCCTCATCCACGACTCTTTTGTATAATTTTGAGAGTCTTTCTTCCGTTGATCTTAAAAAATAATATTCATTACTAAGTTTCAAATTTGTCCTTAAATCTCTATTGAAGGCAATGAGTTGCTCCTTAATAAAACCCTTATAAAATATAGCATTTTCAAAAGCAATTACATCGGTCTTGTGATCCATGCTCAAGGAACATAAGGTTAAAAGCTGGTGATAAATAGATTCGAATTTGGCAACATAGTTGCTCATTTCCTCCTGGTTCATATAAGCTTTAGATTTTTCCAGTATTCGTCTCACAAGCTTACCAGCCTCGGTTAAATAAAAAAGCCCCTTCTGATAATCTTCCTTCCTTATAAAATGAGAAGCGATCCCTTGCAAACTGGACAAATAATCTTCACTTTCGGTTCCGATGGATGACTCCCTCCAATTAAGCGCTTTCAGTAGATATTCCTCTGCCAATTCTGATTGATGCAATTTAGAATAGGCATCTCCCATCAAATGTATAATGTGAGAATATGTGATGGTATCTTGTACATGTTTACTTGCTTCAAATCTTGACTTAGCCTCTATTGCCATACGCAGCATTTCGGAAAATTGATCTGTTTTCATGGCATTATAGGCCAATCCGGTCAGACAAATTATGGAGTTCACAGAATTTCTACCTTGGATACTATCTAATAGATACAATGCGTCTTCATATTTTTCTTTGGATGATTCATAATCTCGGTTTGTATATAAATTCTTTCCTGCATTCATCAATGCTAAAGCATAACGCAAGTGTAGTTTCCCATATTTTTTCTCCACAAAACTCAACAGATTGAATTGAAATTCCTTTACTTTCGAATATTCACCCAATGAATTAAAAAGTTGTATTTTCAATGAAAGATAGGATTCGAAATACATGGATTCCCTAATCGTTGGATTTTTTTCCAAAACTTCTTCAGATTTCAATAGAAAATTTTGAGCTTGTTTATAATTGTGCAAACGATCATAAAAAACACCTGCTGTGGTCAGAATGGCCAAATATTCCTGATTCGATTTTAATTCCGGATTATTCTCAAAGCGGTTAACAGCCTTCAAAATATTTTCTTCATCTTTTTGCAGATTTCCCATAGCCCTGTACAAAAGAGCAAGATTATTGTAAGATTGAGAAATGGAAATAACATCATTAGAGTCATACTGCAATTTTAATCGAATGGCTTCCAATAGATATTCCTCCGCATTTTCAAAATACCCCAACTCTTTATAAGCAATGGCCACATTGTTTAAGTCCTTGGCCAGATTAATTCCTTCCTCCTTATAGATCTCCCTGTTGAGCGCCAAACCTTTGGAATAAATTTTGAGTGCGGTTTTAAAGTCGCCTTTTACAAAATGAATGTTACCGGAATTTGATAAACTCTTATAGAAATACTCATCCTTTTCTCCATAAAGCTGTTTGCGTAATTTCATGGCGGATTCAAAACCTTCCATGGACTCTGTCAAACTGCCCTTATAATAAGCATAGATGGCTTTGTTATATGTCACGAGACTGTATTGGCTTGAATTTTTTCCCCAATAAATGCCGGTAAGACTGTCCATGCTTTGAATGACCATTTTCGCAGAGGTCAAATCTCTTTTCTTAAAACAAATATTAACTTGTTTAAACAGTGAATCAAAAGATTTTTCCGGAGTAAACTCATCCGTTTGACCAAACAAGTTTGTCAAACAAGCAGTACATAAAATAAGGAGAATTAAAATAACGATTTTAGACTTCATGGTAAAATAAATATTTGCCAATTGGCTTTAAAGTTCTAAGCAAATTACAGTTTGGAAAAGAGATTTGAAGAATCATTTTAGCGACAGTAACGCAGATACTTTTTCGCTTCTGCGGTATAACGGGACTGATCATTTTTAATAATGCGAATCAATAAAACTTTTGCTTCAGCAGATCTATTTAATCCCAATAATACATTTGCTTTTAAGAAAAGTAAATTGTCAGAATCTCTGAGTGACTCATCCATTTCATTATATATTTTAAGAGCCCTTGCATAATCCTTCTTAAGATAAAATGCCAGAAACTTTTCATAATTGGTTATTTCACCTTCTCCCCTGACCATAGAACTTAAGTCCTCATCCATATAAGGCTCGAAGTGTGCGGCATAAGTTACATGATCTGGATCCTTAACTGCATTTGGATTTTTTGAATCCATGGATTTTTTTGCATCTGGCTCCAATTTAGGTTGCACTTCCTTGGGCAAGGTATCCTCCAGGATAGCTGGAGCAGCATCTTTCGGATTGTGTTCCTGAATGGATGGATTGTAATCCAACTCCATGTTTTTAGGTGGGATGGAGGTATCTGAAAAATTAGACTTTCTTGATAACATAAACCACAAACTCACTGCCAGTATAATTACAAAAAGCAAAATATAAAAAACGGCCTTTCGAAATTTAAATCCCTTCTTAGGAAGAGACCCCTCCAAGGTGATCAATCTCGCTTTTAAATCCTGGTTGCGAACAGATTTTAAATTGCTAAGTATGCTTTGGTAAGCTTCAACCTCTGCCTTGAAAAGGCTATCTTCCTGCATTCTTTTTTCAAAGGAAGCCTTTTCATCCTTGCTTAACTCACCCGCCAGATAACGTTCCATCCATTCATCTTGCATATTTTTAACTTTTGATATCTTTTTCCAACAATTCCTTTAATTTTTTCAGTGTGCGTGATAAGGTAACACTCACTGAATTTTCAGAATGGTAATTCATTTCCTTCGCGATTTCTGGTATAGATTTTCCACCTAAATAACGCAATATCAACATGCGCTTACCCTGTTCGGGGAGTTCATTGATCCTTGTGTTCAACAGGATTTGATCCTCATTCAACTCTGGTATCAAATCCATTTCTTCGGCAAAATGAAGATTTTCTAGCTGGTCCGAAAATGACTCTACATAGTCGGTTTTTAAATTTGAATGATGGGCCTTCATAATGTACCGAAAGCCAATTAGATATAAAAAACTCTTAATAGAGCAGGTAAGCGTATGTAACCTACCGGAGCTTATTTGTTCGAAGAAAGAAACAAGCGAATCTTGCCATGCATCCACGATGTCCGCCTCTGGAGTTGAACTAAAACGATGTCTTGCGGTCCTTACAAAGTCATCACGATAGAGCAGATAAATCTGATCAAATGCTTGCATATCGCCTGATTTTAAATCCTGGAACAGTCTTTGGTCTGCGGAATTTATGATTGGTTTCAGGTTCAATTAAAGGACTTTTGTAGTTGCAAAGAAACAAATTTTTCATAATTGCTAAAGTTATATCTTGGGTAAGGTAAATGGTTCTAAATCTTTGCATTATCTAATATATACGGCAGCCGGGTGTTTTCTTAGCAAGGACATGAAGGTATTATTATCCTTTGCATTTAAAAATGAAAGCATCTTACGCTGAACAGGCCAAATGATATTCCATTATTGTATTCCAAAGATGATCGTAGATTTAATACTTACCATGCGGCGGAATAGAAGACTGGACCGCCTCTGTCCACAATTGAAGTACAGAATCCACTGTCACAGATCCTTGGTAGATGGCAAGGAGTTCGTATAATGGAACAGACATCAGCTCAAAGGTATCATTCAGTGTGATACAACTCACTGGACTCTCGATCAGTTGCAGACGTACTGTATATCCATTCATACCATCTTCTCTATGATATTTTTATTATCTATTAACTCAATCCCTATTTTAATATTAGCCACATCTCTAACCGATACAATCCTATTGAAAATAAATTGTTAAAAAGCTAACGGCTGAGGATTCCGTCTTTCATTCCAACTTAAAGTGAATTGGTATTTCAACTTCACAATTTACTTTTTTCCCTCTTTTTGTTGCAGGTATCCATTTTGGCATTAAAGATACCACTCGTATAGCCTCTTTATCGCAAAAAGGGCATAACTTCTTAACTAATTTTACATCTTTTAGTCTTCCATCAATATTGACAAATGCATGAATAACAACATATCCAGAATATCCAAAATCTTCCGAGGGCCACTTTAAATTGCGTCTAATAAATTTTTCTTCAGCTTCATCCCCTCCTATAAATTCAGGAGTTGTATCAACTTCATAGCTTTTATACACTTTATCAGATTGCGATAAAACAATACACGACTTAACACTTGTTAATAATACTAATAAGATAAAAATTTTCATTTTATTGAGTGCTAGGATGATCAATATATTTATTTGTTTCTGTAGTCCTATCTTTAATTGCTTTTGCCAATGGTTTATTCAATTCAACAAAACCATTTTTAGTCATAATTGGCTTATGAACATGATCTATACCTTGAGAATATAAATCTGCATGACCAAATCCTTCATGGCTAAATGTTCTTGCTTGATCATCAGAGTTTAATTTGGAATTAATTCCAATCCTAACAACTCCGTCAACAGAATTATATTTATTGGCTGCATCTCCTGGAGTTTGTGTAACACCTAACCATCCTTCAGGTTCTTTTAATGGTTTACCTGTAAAATAATCAGTATAAGACACATCTCCAAAATTTGCTGTTTTAATTTCACCAGTTTCGGTTTTGTAGCGTATTTTATCTACTACATTTACTTCATATAAAATATCATCATTAACTAATCTTTTTAACGCTGCAAAATTGCCACTATTACTCATAGTTCTCAAGTTCAATAAATCCTTATTAATATTTCCATTCGCATCTAATTTGATGTATGCTGCATCCGCCTGTGGTAAAGTATTCTTTATTGCACTTAACGCCTGTGCACTTCCAGGCTTAACAGTCTTTGGCGCCGTCCCATCTGGATCAATATAAACAATCGGATTATTTAGAGTATAATTGTAGGAATTCCAATTTGGATACTTATCTACTAACGGATCCACACTTAAAAATCTACCTATCTCCGCATCGTACATTCGTGCGATGCGATAGTCGAAATCCGTCTCCAGATCACGCTCATGCGCAGTGCTCTTGTACTTCACTCCTTTGTCCGGAGCGGTAAACTGCCTTAGTATCTTTCCGAAAGGATAATAATCCAAAACCTGATCCAACTCAAATCGGAAAGGAGGAGTGCTGTTGGGTGCTGAACAGACTATGTGATACACCACCCGTGTATTCTGAAGGTGATCGTAAATATAATACTTACCATGCGGCGGAATTGAAGACTGGACCGCTTCCGTCCACAATTGGAGCACAGAATCCACCGTCACGGATCCCTGAGAGATGGCAAGGAGTTCGTTTAAAGGAACAGACATCGGCTCAATGGTATCATTCAGTGTGATCCAACTCACTGGACTCTCGATCAGTTGCAGACGTATTGTATCTCCATTCATACCATCTTCCTTATGTTTTCTTGCCGACTTAAAAATCAATTGTTGATTAATATTTAATAACAACAAAGTATCGGGTAGTAAAAGTTTTGCTATTGGAAGACTATCATGTTGCACTATGATCTCATCCAGATATTCTGATAATCCGTTATTGGATGCTAAAATTCCATCTCGATCTGTAGATGTGATATAATTTGGAAAATTCCCTAAGCTCCAATTGGTAACACTATAAATTTCATTTAAATTTTCCATTGGGTCAATTTAAAATCCCTTAAACCATTTCTGGAATTTATCGCTTACCGTATCACAGTCAGATCTCTACTAAATACTTCCCTTTTTCCATTGTCGGAATTGATGTATTCGATCACCACGACATACACACCGGGCACAACTTGTTTGCCGCGGAAACTGCCATCCCAGCGATCATCTCCGGAGCTGGTTTCAAACACCCTGGCACCGAATCGGTCATAAATTGACCAACGTAATATGTCAACTCCAATATGGACAATTTCAAAAAAATCGGACTTTCCATCACCGTTCGGACTGAATATATCGGGGATGTAAATTTTAACCACATTTTTAATGCAAATGATCCTTTTAAATTCATCTTCACAACCCAAAGCATTGATCACTTTCATGGTGATTTCAAAACTGCCGGTGTCTACGTATTGATGTTGGATAGGTCCGGGTCCTGTTAAATCTACTGGTGGAGACCCATCACCAAAATCGATCGTTCCATCGGTGTATCCAAAACCAAGATCTATAATTTCGATGGTGTTGTTGACAATGTCGATGCAGGGTTGATTGGGTGTCATTGTAAAATTGGCTGCGATGGGTTTAGCACCGGGCAAATCAATACTTGCTCTCTGTTTGCAGCCCGTTGATTTTTCAAGAACTTCTACTGCATAACTGCCGGGAAAACCCGTATATCTTGGACCACGCACGATCGGAGTGGTTTGCCAATTGATATCATACAGCGTAGAATCTAAATCGAGTTCGACAAATGTTTCTTCTCCAAAACAAACTTCAGGACCGTTGATCGGATATAAATTAAATGGATCGAATACTTTTATATACACACTATCGAGCAAAGGATCTGAACAGTTGTCCGTCACGGTCACTACAAACCAGGTACTGCTCATTGGTTCTACAATATGACTACTTCCAAATCCCAATCCGTGATCCCAGGTGTACGTTAATCCTCCCGCACCACCAAAAGCATCGATGGAAATACTGGTGCGCTGTCCGGGACAAATGGAATCAAATCCACTGGAACTCCTTTTACTGATGGGAGCCAAAATTCTTATTAAGGTTCTGTCAAATGAAGCGCAGGCACCTGCTCCTTTGGTATAATACAATTCCCAATTTCCAGAACCAAGTTTAGCGGGATTAATCACTGGTGGAGAAAGCACTCCATTGATGTAAAATTTTCCACCCGTAGGAGTAAGATCAATGGGAATATCTTCATTCTTAAAACAATACTGCAATTCTACATTGTTGATTTTTACTTGTTCGAAGACAATCACTTCTACAATGGTGTCTGCACGACATCCGGCAGGAGTAATATAACTCACGCGATGTTTACCCACACCCGATAATTCAGGATCAAACAAACCGGATTTTTCGTCGAGAAATCCGACACCTACCCAGGCTCCACCCGGAGGACTCACATTAAGAATGGTGGGCGGACTGCGGTCGCAAAAACTATATTCAGAAAATGAAATTGGTATTTCTACTTCTAGCTCGGTGGTATCCAAACAACCATAAGCAGAATAAATAATTTGATGTTTTCCGGGACCGGCAATTAAGGGATTAAAAATCCAATTGCTATTGACCAAAGCAACTCCATTTCCTGAAAAAATCCCAGGTAAAACAGTGGGTAATAAAAAATTCTTTAAATCAATTTCTTCATCCACAAAACAAAATGGAAGCGTTTGCTGCGAATCCAATTGTACATCATGTATGTATAAATCAAAAGTGTCCCTGCAATTATTATATTGGATGATGTATGGATATTTACCTTCAGCTAAACCTGTGAGATCATAACTGTTGGTGTTATAATCATAAACTCCTTGTCCGGACCAACGTCCTCTGGAAGGCAGTTGTAAAATCTGCTCTCCAAGACATACATGGACATCCATACCTGCATTGGGTTTGGAAATAAAAACGGATTGTGTTTTTTCGCAACCGTTGATTTTGTACACATAATTATTCCATTGGTTGACCAAAGCTTTTGAAGCATCCACCCTTCCTAAAATGCTATCAATGATTCCCACACCAGACCATTTACCTCCCGGAGGACTTGCTGATAAATTGACTGTCTGGAGACTGCACAAAGTATCACTAATAGATATTGAAATGCTGTCCGCCACTTGCACAGTCTTATTGGAAACGCATCCATTGGTTGCTTGATAAGTAAGTGTGAAAGTTCCACTCACCAAGGGATTAAAATTTCCCAATGAATCCACATATTGCCCATTCCAAAAACCTCCTGTGGGAGTGCCTCCACTTAATTTAAAGGTGTCAGTGCCCTGGCAGGCTGCTTCTCTCGAACCGGCATTGATGGGATAAATAAAAACAGTGTCCATCACCTGACAACCATTGGGTGCCACATAGGTCACAATGTCCTGGTGTAAATTGGCACCATTTCTCCAACGCCAAAATTCATAGACTCCGGTTTTGCTTTGTCCTGCCGGAATGGATCTAGAACTAAAAGTTCCACCAGGCAAGCTGGTGGTGTAAATCCAGTCTGCTGCGGAAGCACAGATTGTATCTTCAATGGGATTTAAAAAAACCGGAATTGGATGGACCTGTACCGTTTTTTGGGCAAAACATCCATTGGTGGAATGGTAGAAAATTTGAAATGTGCCGGTGTCTTTTGGATTAAAAAGTCCGGATGAATCTGTATGCGCTCCCAACCAATATCCTCCGGTGGGTGAACCACCTGATAAAACAAAATCAGCAGCTCCCTGACAGACAGATTGAGCTGCGCCTGCATTCACAGGTAGAACATAAATGGTATCTCTCACCCAACATCCATTAGGGTCGACATAAATTACAGTATCTACTCGAAGACTGTCTCCACCAGATAGGCGCCAAAATTCATACAAGCCGGATTTTCTTTGAACTGAATTATTGATGTAGGAATAAAAATCTCCTCCTGGAATATCCACTAGATATTGCCAGTTGTTTGCAGAGGCGCAAAAAGTATCTTGAATAGGATTAAGTAGCTTAGGATTGTCAAAAACGGATATGGTTTTACTGTCCGAACATCCGTTCGGGGCGGTGTATAAAAAACTATAATTTCCTGGAATTTGAGGATCAAAAGTTCCGTTGGGCAGTAAATTTATACCTGTCCAAATGCCACCTGCTGGTGTTCCTCCTGTAAGTCTAATGGGTGCTGCTCCGACACAAGCTTTTAAGTCTGGACCCGCTTGAATAGGTAAAATAAAAACGACGTCTTTTACCTCACATCCATTGGGCGCAATATAAGTCACCGTATCGTTGGTGATAACGGCTCCACCTGATCTTCTCCAGAATTCATAAACCCCCGTAGTTCTATTTTGAGGGGTGATGGTGGCCGAGTAAAAGTCTCCACCTACAAGGTCTACTTGATACAACCAATTGGGGGAATTGGCGCAAAAAGTATCCATGACCGGATTTAATATTTTTGGAATTTGGAGAGGTCTATAAGTAAAAAAGGCCGTGTCTCTGAGGCCGGTTGCTATTTCAGTGGCAATCACCGTGTAGACCGTAGGATTGCTATCACACACCTGGATAACATTGCTGGTCTGACCTCCCGGCAACCAAAGAAATCTAAAACTCTGCCTGGAATCTGCAGTCGTGATGGCTTCCAATTCAGTACAAGCACCTTGACATACCGAATCACCCCGCAGAAAAATATCCACTGTAAAAGGGCAATTGGTCAATGTAAAAAGATGGCTGGTACTGAGTAAATGTTCTTTTCCACATTCATCAATGTACTTATATATAAAACTCACCCTATAACTAACAGGTTTGTCCAATGGTGGTGTAAATTGTAATTTAAATCTAGTAGCTTTACCATTCACACAGTTTAAAACCTGAACAGAAGAAACTGAACTTCCGCCCGGACCTAAAATACTAAAATTGGCAGGTACTATTTCGTTACAAGGAACTGGGTAACTAAACTCAAATTCAAGGTCGGTGAGTGGACAATCCAAAGGAGGAATAATTTTTAAAACCGGAGGTGGAGGCAATTCAAATTGGACAATCCAATTCATTTTCCAGCCATTTGCTGTAATGTTGTCATCACTTTTAAAATGGATGGTAACACAGCCTGAGCGGGCAATAAAACTTGGAGGTGGTAAAAGAATTCCACTCAAGGTACCAAGCACGGGAGAATTTCTATCGGGACCATCATAAATGGTCATGACATCGTAGGTTCTTTCTGTTGCAAAATATCCAAAATTTAGTAGAATGGAAGTTGCACCCGGTACGCAAATGGTAAATGTAAAATCTTCGTTGTGGTCATAATTTTTATCCTCACCCGCTTCGCTATGTGTCAGCATCCCTTCACAATCATGCACAAGATTATTTTGCATCATGTAAACTGGCTGGGCATGCAAAGAATCAGTTGTTGATAACAACAAAATACAGCCAATGAAAAAATAAAAATGTGAGATTTTAAATTTCATCAACCCGGTTTTTTAATGATGACATCGGGTGTGATGATCTCGTTGCTTTTATGGCCTCGTCTATCCACCATATAAATAAAATATCTAGTGCGTTCAAACTGGCTATTTCCAAATACAAACAAACTTGGAAATTCAACTTTCAATTTTCCTTGCACAGCAATGTACGTTCCGGGTGGTGCGACAGGTCCCAAATAAAATCCATCAAAATTAGCAAGCCTAGCGTCACGAATAAAAATGGCATATGATTCCGGTTCTTCAAAACCCAAATCTCCATCACCATCCTGAAATTTAAAAGTGATGGTTAGAATATTTTCATACTCTAAAATCGTATCGTGGGACAATCCTTCAAAACGGATTTCAGGAATCTCCGAGAATGCCGGTTCATCGGCAATTTCATGACAGGATATCATCAGACTTGCTGCAGTCCAAAATAATCCGATTTTAATGAATGCGTTCAAAGGACATGTATTTTTTAAGATTAAAAACAGCCTTATGGGCAGGTATTTCTGTCAAAGGATTTCGATCATCTTTCAGATAAACTCTAAAAAAAACATCTTGGTCATTCAAAAATAATTCTTTGATACTGATTCGAATTCTGTGGGTGTATGTAACCAGATCACCATACAATCCCCTTTCTAATTTCGTTGGAAATCCAATTTCTAGATTCTTTTGTACGGCAGTGCTGTCGTACACATGTGGATGATTGCTAAATGAAATGGTATTGTTTGTAAAACTCATTGGACTTTGTGCATCATGACTAAATGCAAAATAGAGATCGATGGTATCTACCAATGAGTCAATCAAAAGCGGTCCGCTAAATGGTTTCCTGACAATTAGAAAAGTATCTTTTACAATGGCCATACAACCTATCAGTTTGATTCTGGGCAAGCCGTCTATCGGAATGCTTCCATCAATTGCAGGAGCGCCTGCTTCTATCCAACGACGGATCATAGAGATGTAATGACTTTTCTTTTGTTCCCAATCAGAATCAGGTTCCAGTTGAATAGGCATGGCAGGAGTTACCAATCCATTTACCCTGGCCATGATGGCTGAACTGTCTGCAAAATAGGGTTTGACTCTGTAAGAATATATTCCATCACTTTTGATGGTTTCTCTATAAACGAGTGAATTGTAAGAACTCTCCAGCGTCCGAAAGTCAGGATCAAATGTCCCATCGTGACAGCCGGAATTGGCGCAGGTAGGTTTAAAAATATAAGTATATAATCCCGCTATGGAATTTGAATCCGGATCCTGAAAAATAAATTTAACGGTATCTTGTTTAGGGTTGTAATCGTCGAATGGATTGTCCGGTGGTGTGGGTTTTTCACAAGCCCAATACAAGAGCAAATAAATTAAACAACATCCAAAAATGAATAAATTTTTCTTCATTTCTGTAGATTACATTCTGTCAAATAATGAACGTGCATTTCCATCCAATAGCCCCGCACTATAGACCTTGTCTTTTAATCCAAATATATCGGCAATGGTAGGGACAATGTCTGCAGCGTCTCCAACAGGATTGGTTTCGGATCCTACCTTTAAATTGGCATCTACTCCAGGTCCCACCATCAGTGTAAACATACGGCGTGCATTCGGACTTCCTGAATGATCAAAGGATACCCAGTCGTTCAAATCTTTGATGGAGTTGGGTTCTAGGTCTCTTCCGTGTTCCGGCATCACGATCATGATGGTGTTGTCTTTCATTCCCGGAATAGATTGTATTTCTTTCCAAAGAAAAGCGATACCATGATCCGCTCTGTGTACATTTTTAAGATATCCAGTGAAATTTCCATGACATACATCAATGGCAGATAAATCTACGACGCTCACTTTTGGTTTAAACCATCTCAAGACTTCCACAGCATAACCAAGTGTTTTAAGATCGCCGTTGTCGTTGACCGGTGGAAGGGTCAAACGTCCTTCTTTCACTTTTTCAAAAGTGACTCTGACAAATTCTCTAATGCTGTTTTCCTCTTCAGGAGTATTGTATAAATGTGGAATTTCCAATCCCTGGGTCGCGAAATTTTTATTTAAAAATCCTCTCACTTCACGAATCATCCCATAATCTGTATCGGGATGATAATTTTTAAAATCCATAAAATGCTGCTGCCCCGGTTCTCCAAAGGTGATGGTGGGAGCAATAAAATTACCTCCATATCTGCGTCCGTAATCTTCGTGTGCAGAATAGTTTAGCAATGGCCTTGAACCAATGATGCTTTGTCCTATGGACCAACAATCGGTGGCCTTGAACCCTGCATGTTTTCTCATATATTCGAAAATGGTGGGCGATGCAGTTCTTTGTCTTAATCCGGCTGTGGTATAATAATTTCCTGAAACTCCAGTACTCAATCCGTTAAAATGTCCAGCACCTCCTTTGGAAAATCGGACTTCCGGAAAAAGCACTCCCTGACGTTGGAGTGGAGTTTGAAGAATTGGGTTGATTGGAAAAGCTCCGACGATGTTGTTTTGTTTGTCGTCAGTCCCATAGGCGATTTTATCTTCCGGTGGTTTTCCATCTAAAAGATTGTACATGATATTTCCCTCTACCTTCTCTGTTTGACTACCGGAAAGATAAAGTTGAAGTACAGACTCCTGATGCCTTAGTCCTCCCGCAAACTGAACAAAGACCACGTGTTGAGCCTTCATAGAGGATTGCCTTGCAAATAGTAGTCCTGATGGTAAAAGATAAGGTACTCCTATCGTGCCCGCAGCGGCGAGTGCGGATTTTTTAATAAATTTTCTACGGTCCATACCTAAATCTTTTTTTTAATAATGAAAATGTTCATTGCAAGTGCCAAAAGCAAAGTAGAAATGCTCCGGAGTGACATTGGGTCTGCTTTTAATATAATTGAGCATCCAGTTGAGTTCAGCTTCCGTTGGTTCTCTGACCAGAAATCGCCGATAGGTATTGCGTATAAACGCTTCAGGGTCTTTTTGCATGGATTCAAGGCTTGGCAAGATCACTCTAGAATCATTCATATACTTGCTCAACAGAATATCAAAAGCAACTTGCTTGTCTCCAATGGATTCGATGGCTTGTTGGGCCTGAAGCATGGAATTGGGGCTGATGGCCTTTTGAAAAAAATTGGTGTATAATATAGATATGTATTGCGGAACTGACTTCGGTTTGATCTTTTGGCTATTGACAGGGAGGATGGTTTGGTCTTCTATCTCATAGACATAGAAATCCTTCTGACAATTTGAAAATGTCAGCATGATGGCACATACTGCGCCCAGCATTTTGATTTTATTTGAATCCTGCATATTCATCGGTTACAGCTATTTGACGGATTAGGTATCGGATGTCCTGGTCTTGTAAATAAGTAGGTAAAAGGCTCACAAGCTCTGAGGGTGTAGGAAATCGATTAAGATAGACCTGAAATGTCCAGATCACCATTCCTTCCAACATAGAAGGTGATTGAATCATTGCATCGATAAAATCTTCTTTGCCGGAGCAGTATTTTCCAAAAGCTTGCTTGTGCATGTTTTTTTCAATAATGTCAAATGCCACTTCGTATTCCTGAACGGTGGGCAAACGGAACAATAATTCACTGTACACCGCCCGGATGAAATTAAAAGTGTTCATATTGATGAGATCGTAAACACTGTTGTTAACTAAGAAAGTAAACATTTGATGATACTGGATGTGTCCATCGTAGAGGTCGTGTTGAGAATCCAATAAATTTTGATATTTTCTCAAGATTTCTAATCGGGTGTAAAAGAGCTCCCAATTTCCGGCCATTGAATCCCTCATCGCGTCCCCAATGAGTTGTCCCATTCTCATTTGGATTTCACCATCCGTGACGCTTTCCAAACAGCGAACTTTGGCAAGATTGTAAAGATTCAGATAAAATGCGGCTTTGTAAGATCTTTCACCTTCTCTAAAGCTATCATCGGTCATGAGTCTGTCGATCAAAGCGATTCGAGCATCGCGGCTCAATTCATTGGCCTGGAGGGTATCTACTTCTACACCTAATTCAGTTTTTAAAGGCTCTCGGCCCACCAGATCTATAAATAGGCGGTTGACATAATTTTCTATTTTAAGTCGGGAGATATTGGTGACGGACGTCGGATCGTTGTCATCGATGATGTTGATCTTCTCTTTGGTACAAGTTGAAAATAAGGAAATGCATATAAATAGGAATAGAAAAAAGTAATTCTTTCTATAAACCCTAAGATTTCGATGCTTTAAGATTCCATTCATTGTTTGCAGCTGAGGCTTAAAATTAGTAAATCTCAATAATAAAGTACCCTTCTATTTTAATATTAATTTATCACTAATATGTAATAGTATGTAAGGTAATTATTTTATTGACTGACTTGTCTGTTGATTTGTTGCAGGTCATTTTTGTGCCAATATTGGAGTTAGGACATTCAAAATTATAAAACGCAGACAATAAATCAAATAGACAGAAATTAAGGAGCTGGCTTTTTCTTTGATAAAGGTGATATATCAAAAAAAAAAACCGGGGCTTACATTTAGGCTCCGGTTTTAAAACAGTAGTAGGTAAAATAAAATCTTTTATTTCTTATAGTCTGGTGATATATAGTTCAACTCTATTATTGATCATTCGACCGAGTTCCGTTTTATTATCACCAACTGGATATTTTTGTCCAAAGCCCTTGGTCTCTATGCGACTAGCTTGCACACCTGCAGCGGTTAGTTCGCTTTTAATAAAATCCACACGTGCCTTGGTTAATTCTTCGTCCTTTTTTGGATTTCCTTCATTGTCCACATAGGATTCAATTCGTATCTGCATTTTTGGAAAAAGCAACATGATTTTCGCCAAATCATCGATTTCTGATCTTCGGGTTTCCACCACTTTGGCAGTACGTCCATCCCAGCGAAGACCGATAAATTTAAACTGGTCACTCAAATCCATCACATTGGCGCTGATAAAACTGATCAATTGCTCGCCAAGATCGCCCACGATTCTGTTAGTGTCTGCCAATTGAGCCAAAGCCCTTTTGGTTTCTTCCGTAAGCGGAGCTCCATAATTGGGTTCAATTGCCGGCTGAGTAGCTGATGTTTCTGCGCTTGCCGGAGATTTGTCTTTATTTTGAGCACATTGGAATATGCCAATGGCCAATAATACGACCGCGATCTGTATATAAATAGCTTGTTTTAATAAGATAGAAGTCATTTTTTCCATGGTGGCAAAGATGAGATTCAAACGAGCAATCACCAAATTTTGTTTTGATTTTGTCATTAGTTTAACAAAGATTTAAAATTATTACTATGTATTTCTGAAATTTCGAAATAATATATTGATAACAATGTGGATACAATATACTTTCATAGCAAAGATATTAAATAATTATATAATATATAAATTTAATAATTTAAACCTCTTTCTTTAGAAAGACCAGATACTTGGTGATTTTGATGCATCCAACTCCAAAATATTGAAAAATTTCTTGGCTGTGTCGTATCTTCACCTCACTAATAAACCCTAAACGCATGTCTATTTCTACAATTAAAGAAGTCTGGCCAGAACCCTCCTGGTTGGTGGAAGTTCTTTCTGGCAACATTCCGTCTGTGGAATTACTGATCAGATTAAAAAATGTTTTGGATTCTATTGAAATCGATACAAAGAGGATATTTTCAAGTGATATTGAAAAAATATTCTTCCTCGAAAGTCAAAAGCTCATTTCATCTGAGACAAAAATAAATCTTCAAATATTCCTTAGCAATACCAACGATCCAAATAAGTTGGACTATCATGTTTTTAAAAATTATGTGGATTTATTTTTAAAACTAATGTCTGTATGTCTAGAAGAAGAAATTCCTTCTAATTTAAAAGAATTTGAAACCACAAACGAAGTAAATACCCATGTTAAAGAGAAAATTGAAAACCTTGAAAACGAAAGAGGGTATTTAATTCATTTGGATTCAGCATGGCTTGAATTTAGTTTGGACCGATTCCCCGGATTTAAAGGTCAGTTTAATATTACATTGATTCCATCTAGAATTTTGGATATTATCAAGAAAAGTTCTGCCATCCTTCAATTTCCTATACCCGCTTATTTTCACAATTTAAGACAACAAGATGATCAGTGGAAGTTTGATACCTTGACCGTTTATCCAGATTTTCTAATTGATGTAACTTCAGTTGCGGCTTGCTATTCACCTGGAAAATCATCTGCCATTCGGCATTTAATCAATTTGTTTAAATTTTCTCCGGCATCCAAACACATATTAATTGGAAATGCAGTCAATGAGTTTTTAGATGAATTGATTATTCATTCCGATGCAAAATTCGAACCTTTATTGGCTCATGTTTTTAGAAAATATCCGTTTGCTATTAGTTTACTTGGAGAAGCGGAAGTCAGGGATTTTATTGATCAGGCCACGCTTCATTTTCAAAATTTAAAAGCACTTACAGACTCAAATTTTGAAGGTCTAATCGGTCCTGATGAGGCTTGTCAACTTGAGCCTAGTTTTTATTCTGTCATTTACGGAATGCAAGGCAGACTGGATGTTTTGGTAGAATCAAAAAACACCCATCGAATCATAGAATTAAAAAGTGGGCGTCCTTACATGGAAAATGAATACGGAATTAATCCGGCTCATGAAGCACAGACACAGTTGTATAAATTATTGATAAAATCTACCAAAGGAGAATCTGTTCAATCAGACTGTTATTTGCTTTATTCCTCACAGACTGATCGTCCAATAAGACATTCTCCGCACAATGAGCAACTTATTCAAAAGCTACTTGAAGTGAGAAATTCCATTGTTTTGCTTCATTTACATATGGCCATGTGTTCTCCTGAATTAGCATCTATATTCGATTTAATAAAACCAGACCATTTTATAGAGTTGGATCATTTTGTGAAGAGGGATGGACTTTCTTTTCTTCAGACTTATGCAGACCTGGATTTACTAGAGAAAATGTATTTCAAATATTTTAGTCATTTTGTAGCGAGAGAACAGCTTATTTCTAAAACCGGAATGTCCGGTACGAACAATGGAAATGGACTAGCCGGACTTTGGCTGAGCAGTTCAGAGGAAAAACAAGATTCATTTTTAATATTTCAACATCTGACCATTTCTAATATTGCTTTTCACGATTTAGATTCTCCAATAGTTACACTTTTAATTCAAGATGGACAAAATAGTTTTAATGCATTTAGACAAGGAGATACACTCATACTGTATCCTGAAGAATCGGGAAACCATGGCGCACTTAAACACCAAGTCTATAAATGTACTCTAATTGAAAAAGAACTTCATCAGTGTAAAGTTCGACTGCGTGGAAGACAATTTGATCAAAGATCTTATCGAGAAGATCAACTATGGTGTTTGGAACAAGATGTATTGGATCGAAGTTATTTGCACCAGTATGAAAATTTATTTGAATGGGCGGCAGCAGAAAAATCTTACCGAAAAAAAATGATTGGGAAAGAAGCTTCGTCAGCACCCGATCTGCCGTGGATGCATCCCCTCCAACTCCCGGATGATATCAGTTTGTTGGTGTCCAAAGCACTCTCGGCCAAAGACTATTTTCTAATTTGGGGTCCTCCGGGTTCGGGCAAAACCAGCATGGTGATTCAGTCGCTTGTAGAAAATATCATCCTGCATACCGGAGAAAATGTCCTCCTGCTTGCATATACCAATCGCGCTGTGGATGAAATCTGTGAGTCCATCGAGAATTTAAAAGATGAAGAATTGTATGATTTAATCAGAATTGGTTCAAGATATGGAGTCGCCGAAAAATACCATCATAAACTATTGGATCATAAACTACGAAAGGTAGAAAATCGAAGAGAGCTTCGAAAAATGCTTAAGCAACATCGCATTTTTACTGCTACCATTGCCTCGATGCAGGGCAAAAAAGAATTATTTGATCTCTTTGCTTTTGATACTGTGATCATCGATGAGGCATCGCAAATATTAGAACCCAATCTTATTGGATTACTCTACCATTTTAAAAAATTTATATTAATTGGTGATCACAAGCAATTACCTGCTGTGAGTAGTCAGCGATTTCAAAACACCATCATAGAGCATCAGGGATTGAAGGAATTAGGATTTATATCCACTTCCTATTCTTTGTTTGAAAGATTGTACAAACAGTGTCAAAGCAATGGTTGGTTACACTCTTATGGCATGCTTACGCACCAGGGTCGAATGCATGAAGACATCATGAAACTGCCTTCAAAATTATTTTATGAGGGTAAATTAAGTCTGATGTCTGAAACAGGAAGACAAACTTCTTCCTTGAAATTAGAATTTCAAAATTATTTAAATGAAATAGGGAATATCCTTTCTTCACACAGATGTATATTCATCCCGATTGCGTCTGAAGATACTGGCGATTTTTCAAAAACAAATTCCAATGAAGTGTCGGCTGTGGTTTTTATTGTTAAAGAAATTATAGAATTGTACAAATTAAACAATAAGCCCTTTAGCGATGAGTCCATTGGAATTATGTCTCCATTTAGAGCCCACAATGCAGCCATTACTTCAAGGATTCATCAATTAAATGAACCGGAAACAGGATTTATAAAAACGGATACAGTAGAAAGATATCAAGGAAGTGCACGTGACATAGTGATCTTTTCATGTTGTGCAAACAGTCGAGCACAACTGGCTCAGATAAGTCAATTAGACGCAGAAGGAGTCAATCGAAAATTGAATGTGGCTTTGACTAGGGCAAGAGAACAAGTCTTTGTCATTGGCAATCCTATTGTATTGAACCATGCTCCGGAATTTAAAGAACTTATGGAAACCTACTACCATTTGGATCTCCAAAAAATACATTTCAATGAAATGGAAAATACCAAATAGGCTTTTGTAATACCTATTTGATATTTCATTTAATTTAGTATTTCTTTCAGTTTCACTGCGATTGATCTTAGAGTATCAGATTTGTCTAAATTGGAAAGCAATTTATTTAATTTAGGAAGTATGGCTGTTTTTGTTTCGCCGGCTGCAAGTTGAGCCAATGTACTATTCAAAATGACTTCATTTTCTCTTCCTTGCAATTGAGGTATTGAATTCAGTTGGTCAATATTGGTTTCCAAATCAGAAAACAAAGTTTTTGCTTTATCAAATTGTTTTGTTTTTAAGTAAGCATGGGCCAGATAATACTTGGCAGCGCACATTCCATTGCAAACAAGGACCATTTTCTCCAAGCTGTCAGTGGCAGGTGGGTTTCTGAAATAAAAATTGGACGCTTTTTCATTTATACTTAAATCAGCCACGGATGCGCGTTCCATGCCTATCGGATCCACCATCAAGCTTGCATAATCAAATTCCTTAATGGTATTTGGCTGATCAAATATTCCATTGAAATAGGCAAATCCAAGCAATACGACAGCGGCTGCTGCCATTTTAATCCAATTGCTTCTCATAGTTACCATTACGGGGTTGGGTTTTTGACCCAACTCTACTGGCTTTGATTCTCTGTATACTTCTTTAAGCAAATTGTGCAAACTTTCATTTTCAGCAGCGGTTCCGGCCAAATTTTTTAAGAGAGCAGCGGTATATTCCTTTTTTAATTCAGGGCTTGCCTTTAAATCTCTTTCAAAATCTTTAAGCTCTTCAGGATTCATTCTTTTGTCAAGATAAGCCTGGATGCGTTCATGTATATTATAAGTTTTCATCACTTTCTATTTAATTCTGTATTAAAATAATTTATCTTCATCTTCACTGACCATGGTCGATAATTTGCCAAGACAGCCGCTTAAATGAACTGGTATTGAATTAGTTGTATAATCCTTTCCACAATTTGTCTTCAGCAACTGCACCAATTGTCCTTTGTCCCTAATCAACTCTTCTTCAATATGATAATGGTACATCAAAGTTTTACATTTACAATCCATCTTCTGGATGTAGTGCTTAACTTTTTCAATAATGTAAGGATCACCGGTAAGTTCTTCCACCCTACTAAGATGCTCTTCAGTTTCCTTCCATTTACTATTTGCCCTGACCATTTCTTCACAAATATTTCTGGTCAGTTTAAAATAATACCCTTCACAATTTTCGCGGGGGCCTCTTCCGGCCTCCTTTTCTTTAAATATTCTCAAAACAATCTCGACAAAAAAATCTTCCCAATTGTCAAACTGCTCTGAAACAAACCTTTGGTACTTCCAGTAAAAGCGTTTGGCATTTTTTTGGATAGCTTCCTCTTCAAAAAGTAAGCTGGCCGCTTTTCTTCTGCCTTCCTCCCCATTTAAAATGTGGCTCTGAAACGATTCACAAGATTTGCACATAATAGTCTAATTAGTTGGTGTAAAAATACACGATTATTTAAGCCAGAAGAAAAAATAATTCAAATTTTCTAAAATATATTATTGAATATTAACATGTATAATAAGCTAATTGAATATATTTTAGCTCCCGGATTTACAGTTGGGTTATCCAATGCTTCTTAAAATTTTTGGTTTAATAGCTCCTTTATATATACATCAATTTGGATCAAAGTCCGGCAATCACAAATTTATTTCATCCTTGGCTTAATTTTCATGCACCCACTTCACTCTATAAATGTAGTTCGTATGATGCAGAAAAATAAATCAAAATTATTCATTCACCTTTTAAATTAAGTATCATGAAATCACATCTTTTATTTTCCATCCAACTAATTGCTCTATGGGCGATCACTGGTACATTTAGTTTTCAAAAATTAGAAAATGGGTCTAACACAGTCATTGACAATACCTCCACAATTGGAAAGTCGGTTGAAAACATTAACCCCATCAAATTGCCAATCAAATCTACCAATCAAGAACCGCAAACCGAACCCTTAAGTTTTGCTACAGATACAGATCTCATATTTCAGATTTGTTATCATCAATGTGGTGACCCTAGATTGGCTATCAACCAAGAATGTTTTAGATCTTGCTGGTTGCGACTTTACAAAAGAAATCCATAATATACCTGCATATTTTAACTACTTACAAAAGAGACAAGCAAAGGCTTGTCTCTTTTTTTTAAACAACTTTTAAAGGAACCCAAATTATGGTAAAAGGAATTTGCGATATAAGCAATTAATGATTGATCATTCTAGTCATATGCCAAAATATTGAATATCATATTTAATATAACCCATTAAAATATAGCTATTACCATAGATAAAATAATAGTAAAAATATTTTAGAAATTGCCTTAATATTTTCCTATTTATTACACCATATATATGTATCTAGTTTAATGCAGAACATTCCTTAAATAAATCAATTATTTTTTCACTAATAAATTTTACTACAATGAAAGCACAATTTTTATTTTCGATCCACGCGATCGCTCTTTGGTCCCTAATGGGAATTCAACCACAAATCAACCCTGAAAAAGGTCCAGGTCAAAAGGCAGTACCAACAAGTATCTCTGATGAAGGTCCTATACAAGTTTCATCATACACTGATGAAAATGTATTCGGTGTAAATCAAAGAGCAGACATTTGTCCACTCAATGAAGATTTAAAAAGAATCAAACTCTGTATGAGCAGATGTCATGTTCCAAGCATTGCAAATACTAGCCAATTTTGCTTCAAATATTGCCAGGAATTCCTATACGTTGGACGACAGTAAACTCAAGCCATTAATAGCAATATTTTAAATCCATAAACGAAGTGGAGGTCAATGAAAATTGATCTCCACTTCGTTTTTTTGTGTCGTTTTGAATTCACTATTTAGTAGCTAAATTATCTTTATCAATTAAACATTTAAAAATTCTTTCTTTTTTATAAAAATAATTTTGATTAGACCTTAAATTTATATTCCTTTCAACACTCTTCTATTGTAAGTCATTTGTTAGACAGGTATCAAAAATAATCAACTACTTTATTATTTAATTTTAAAATTTACTATCATGAAAAAGGTTTCAGTTATCGCTACTTTGCTTTTCGCCATTCCATTTTTGTGCGCTGCACAAAATCCAACATCACCGCTTCAAAATCCCAATACAAGGGTGTTGAAAAATTTTAACTCCGATTGGGTAAAATCCTTGGTCAAAACCCAAGTTTTGAGTCCTGTCTTCTTTGAAAAATTAGAAGGAATTTACGCAGAACTTAACAAGGACAGCTACGTAAACTTAAATGAGAACTTGGATGGTTTAGAATTAGATCAAAATCATGGATCAACTGGTGACAACTTGTATAAAAAAGCAAGTTTGCTAATCGAAAAATTTGATTTTGAAAATGCTCAAAAATTATTGGGCAAACAAATCCTGGCAAATCCTCAGGATGATCTAGCAAGATATCTCTTGGGAATCACACAACTTAGCAGAGGAAATTATGGTGCTGCTGCAAGCAATTTTTCAAAAGTCAATCTCAATATCGCAAACAACAATATTCCTGTTCTCAATGAATTTAGAGACGATGTGCGCTTTTATTTTGCGATCTCCATCACTATGGTACCAGGTGGGAAGCCAATTGCCAAAACCTTGTTTAAACAATTGAATTATGAAGGATCAAGCTATAAGTCCATCTGTCAAGAAATGTCTGAATTACTATAATTTTTGGTAGGGCTCTACAATTAAAAGTATACATAATCATTTGGTTTTTGAAATATCCACTGTTTTATCCAAAAAGAACAGGCTTTCATTGAAAGCCTGTTCTTTTTTATATTCCCATATCTATAAAAGTCCTCAATTATATAACTACCTTAAAAGTTTTGGTAGTGTCTTTTTAGTTATTGCCTTCCTCCGAGGAAGGCAATTTTTCTATCTATTGAAAAGTATTTCTCTGTACTTTGGAATAGGCCATAATTTATCTTCTACATACAACTCAAGTTCATCAATGTGGTTTCTAATTTCCAAAAAATGGGGTTTTACATGATCACATAAATGGACCGCCACTTCTCTTGTTGACTTCATTTGATTGGCTTTTTCTCTTTCCTTTTCCATGGTCAGAATTCCCTGATGTGCAGCATGGATGGATTCAGATATTTTTTGGAGGATATGTTGTTGTGCAGTCATCATATTCTTTCCAATACCTGCATTTTGCGCCGATTGGATGTTGTGGATTAAATCCGTTTGCGCTTTGATACAAGCCGGAAGTATTTGATTAATGGCCAACTCCTGAATAAGACTTGCTTCGATTTCAACCTTTTTAATATATTTTTCAAGATAAATTTCATGTCGCGCCTCTTGCTCTCTTTCGGTCATGATGTTTAAATCACCAAACAAATGATGCGCTTTTTTAGTCGTGAGCGCATCCAATGCCTGAGGGGTGGTTTTAATATTGGGAAGGCCTCTTTTCTTGGCTTCCTCAGCCCAAGCATCACTGTAATTATCACCTTCGAATAAAATATTTTTAGAAGTCTGAATACAAGTTCTAAGTTCTTTGAGAATGGCTGAATCTTTCTTTTCTCCTTCCGCAATATGCTTGTCTACTTTGGTTTTAAAATCATTCAATTGGCTTGCAACAATGGTATTTAAAACCATCATGGCGTCTGCACAATTTGCAGAAGATCCCACGGCGCGGAATTCAAATTTATTTCCCGTAAAAGCAAATGGTGAGGTCCTGTTGCGGTCTGTATTGTCCATCATCACATCGGGAATCATTTTGTGGATGTCCAATTTAAGATCATTTTCTGCTTCTTCTTTTAAATCATTTTCTACTCTTATCTCGATAGCATCAAGCGCTTTTGTCAAATATTCTCCGATGAATACAGAAATAATGGCCGGCGGTGCTTCGTTTGCTCCCAATCTATAATCATTGCTTTCTGCAGCAATGGCTGCTCTTAAAAGATCTGCATGATCGTGAACTGCTTTTATCGTATTGATAAAAAAAGTAAGAAATTGTAAGTTGTTTCGCGGTGTTTTACCAGGTCCCAATAAATTTGTACCGGTGTCCGTACTCATGGACCAGTTGTTGTGTTTTCCACTTCCATTGATTCCTGCGAAAGGTTTTTCATGCAACAATACAATGAGATTATGTCTTCTTGCGACCCTGTCCATTAAATCCATGAGCAGTGAATTATGGTCTACTGCAATGTTGGCTTCTTCAAACATGGGTGCCAATTCAAATTGACTGGGTGCTACTTCATTGTGTCTGGTTCTGACAGGTATTCCCAATTTATGACATTCCATTTCTAAATCTACCATGTAGTTGAAAACGCGTTCTGGAATGGCACCAAAATAATGGTCCTCCAATTGTTGGCCTTTTGCAGGGCTTCGTCCAAACACAGTGCGGCCTGAAGCCATCAAGTCAGGTCTTGCATAATACATCGCTTTGTCAATTAAAAAATATTCTTGCTCCCAACCCAAAGTTGCATTGACCTTATTGACAAATCTATCAAAATATCGGGCCACTCCAGTTGCTGCTTTGTCCAAAGCTTCCAAAGATCTTATCAAGGGTGCTTTATGATCTAAGGCATCACCGGTGTAGGAGATAAAAACAGTGGGAATGCAAAGGGTTTTTGATCCGGCAATGTCCATAATAAATGCAGGTGACATGGGATCCCAGGCTGTATATCCTCTCGCCTCAAAAGTGGCTCTTAATCCTCCACTGGGAAATGAAGAAGCATCGGGTTCTTGTTGGACCAAGGCGTCTCCGTCAAATTTTTCTACAGCAGCGCCATTAGATGACAAGGTAAAAAATGAGTCATGCTTCTCAGCAGTTGTTCCAGTCAAGGGTTGAAACCAATGGGTGTAGTGGGTGGTTCCCTTTTCCATGGCCCAGGCTTTAAGGGCTGCAGCTATTTGGTCGGCCAGTTCTCTGGAGATTTTTTTACCATCTGCGATGGTTTGGTTATAGACTTTATAGGCATCGTTTGACAAATAGGCTCTTAGTTTGTCCTGCGTGAAGACATTTTCTGCATAATAGCTGGTAATCTTCCGATTATCTCTCTCTTTGACGGTTTTGGGTCTGGATTGAAATAAGTTTAATGCTGCACTTCTATTGGAGGACATAAAATGGAGTTTTAGAAAATGAAATAATTAATTAGAAGCACAAAAGTAAAATATTTTTACTATTTTACACTCATTCGCATCAAAATTGACAAAATATTTGAATTATTTTTCATTTTCTAGGATCAAACTCCAGTTTTAGAATGAATTTTTCATATTTAAGAATATTTAATACAACAAGGAATTAATCACATCTAGCTTAGTGCACTTTGTGATTAGTGGTTAGTTTTTTACCACAAGGGACACAAAGGGAACATAAGGGACACAATGTTTAATTATTTGGAACAGCAATTTTTGAGTTCATAATCTATTCCTGATGTTTGTATTTATCCAATTTACTACTAGGATCACAAGGGACCAAAAGTTTGGCTAAATGGAAGAAATATATTTATAATTTTTGCAAAATATTCTTTGTGAACTTTGTGTAAGTCTTTGTGCCCTTTGTGGTTAGAATAATTTATCTATAGGAAAACAATGGTTTAAACAAGGGACACAAATTTTAATTATTTGCAATGACCACTTAAGCTAATGTTGACTTTACATTTAATTCCGCAAGTTGCTTATCATCAAGTACCGATGGTGCATCGATCATCACATCTTTCCCCTGGTTGTTTTTTGGAAATGCAATGTAATCTCTGATGGAGGTATTGCCTTGCATGATGGTGCAAATGCGATCCAATCCAAATGCGATGCCACCATGCGGAGGTGCGCCATGCTCAAATGCTCCCAATAGAAAACCAAACTGTGCTTCTGCCTCTTCTCTGGTGAATCCCAATAAGTCAAAATTTTTCTCTTGGAGTTGTCGGTTGTGGATACGGATAGAACCGCCTCCTAATTCAGATCCATTGATCACCAAATCATACGCATCGGCGCGAATGGAAAGTATGGTGTCTCTATCGTTGGATGCCATCAAAGAAATGTCCTCCGGCAATGGACTGGTGAAAGGATGATGCATGGCAAAATATCTTCCAGCCTCTTCATTCCATTCTACCAATGGAAAATCCAATACCCAAAGCGGTTTGAAAACCCCGGCTGGGATCAGATTGTAACGACGTGCTACCTCCAGTCGGAGATCACCAAGTTGTTTAAGAACCTTGTCTTTTTCGCCGGTCAAAATGAGAATCGCATCTCCCTGTTCAGCTCCAATTTCTTGCCCAATAGTCTTTAACAATTCCTCAGAATAAAATTTAAGGATAGAAGATTTTACACCGTCGGGACTGTATTTAATGTACATCATTCCCTTTTGCTCCGATCTGTGGGCGTTTGACCCATTCGGTTAGATCGTTGATTTCTTTATTGCTTAGTTTGTCTTCAAGTCCTTTTAATATAATCCCTCGCATAAAAGGAGCTGAATCAATTACAGAAAATCCAGAACCCCTCAGTCCTTCTAATGACTGAAATTTCATATCTATCCGCAGATCCGGTTTGTCAGAACCATAAGTCTCCATGGCTTCATGGTAACTCATGCGCGGAAATTCCGGAAGATCCAATTGCAGTGTATTTTTAAAAAGTGCTTTCATCAATCCTTCGAATGCAGCTAACACATCTTCTCTTTCCACAAAAGCCATTTCACAGTCGATCTGTGTAAATTCCGGTTGTCTGTCTGCACGTAAATCCTCATCTCTAAAACAGCGAACGATCTGAAAATATTTGTCCATGCCGGCCACCATCAGAATTTGTTTGAAAGTCTGTGGCGATTGCGGCAATGCATACCATTGACCCGGATTCATCCTACTCGGTACCACAAAATCTCTGGCACCTTCTGGTGTGGATTTAATTAAATAGGGAGTTTCAATTTCTAGAAAGCCTAAGTCGCTTAGATATTTACGCGTCTCAAGTGCAATTTGATGACGGAAGATGAGTTTATCCCTCACTGGCTGACGGCGAATGTCCAGATAACGGTATTTCATTCTCAACTCATCGCCACCATCGGTTTCATCTTCGATGGTAAATGGAGGAACCAACGAGCTGTTTAAAAGCTTCATTTCTGAAACTTCAATTTCTATATCTCCTGTGGGCCTGTTCGCATTTTTGCTGCTTCTTTCCTTCACCTGTCCAGAGACCTGGATCACATATTCTCTTCCACATTTTCTTGCTTCCATGCATAAATCTGGCTTGGATTCCATGTTGAAAGACAACTGGGTTATACCATATCGGTCGCGCAAATCTATAAAAGTGAGCCCACCCAAATTTCGTGCAGCCTGCACCCAACCCGACAAGGTGACTTGATTTCCGACATGTTCTATTCTAAGTTCCCCACAATGATGCGACCTATACATATGATTGTTGTTAATTGTAAAATGCGCAAAATTAATAGAATTCCAGGTAGTTGCTGAAATCTACCATGTTAATTTGAGTTTTGAGTTTGAGGATTGGGTTTGAGAATTGAGAGTTAAGGGAGTCTTTGGAATATCTTATGATTAATTCCTTGTGAAATTGAGTTGGAATTTAAATTGTAATCCACAATTTCTGAATTCAAAATAAAATTTTCCTCTTTGAATCTAAGTATATAACTTGCTGTAAGATGTGTTAAGATCCCAGCTACTGCCTCTAAATTTGCATATTCTTCGATTTCTCAATAGAGAAGTAGAGTTATAATTAAATTATATATAATAAAATTTTATATGAATAGAATAGAGATTGTATCTTCGCCGCAGTTTAAAGATCCCGACTTATTAAAGCTGAATTCTATTCAAGAGGCAAGGTGCTGATGAGCGCAGAATATTTGGTGGTGCATGGTGCTACTTGTCTTGCCATCCCTACACGTATGGGACAAAGAATGAAGGTGGCTGAATTATCAGGATCTGAGATTGTTTGGACCTGTTATGATGACAAAGGAAAAAAGTGGTTTGAGGCAGGAATCGATTTAATGGGATTTGACATCATCTCTTCCACCGATGAAAAAATGTCCAAATACCTTCGCAAGCTGTTTAAAGCCTGCTGTAACAATAACTCAGAGTTCTTATCCCATTGGAAAAAATACAAGGTGGATCATTTTCTCGAATTCCCACGAGAATGGGGTTTGGGTTCATCCTCTACATTGATACGCAATATGGCCCTTTGGGCAGATATTAGTCCTTACCATTTGTATTTTGACCTGGAGGAAGGTTCAGGGTACGATGTGGCTTGTGCCGGAGCGGAAGATCCCATTCTATATACCCTCGGTGACGGTGTGATCGATTTGCAAGAAGTCGAATTTAATCCATCTTTTGCCAATCAACTTTATTTCCTTCCCTTGGGTCATAAAGTAGATTCTTCAGAAGCTGTAAAGGCACTCCGAAATAAAAAACCAGATAAATCGCTTATTCGGAAAGCATCAGATTTGACTCAAAAACTCGTGAATATCCAATCCCTCAGTGCATTTGAAAACTGGGTGGTAGAACATGAAAACCTCATTTCCTCATATATTGGACAGCCCAAAGTAAAAGATCAATTGTTCCCGGATTATTGGGGTGCCGCCAAAAGCCTTGGTGCCTGGGGTGGTGATTTGGTTTTGGTCAGTTCTAAAGAATCCAAACAAGACACTGAAAAATACTTTAAAGAAAAAAACTATCCTACTCTGGTTCCTTATAATGACTTGATTTCATAATACAAACAACCTAACTCACTCCCCAATGTTAATTTTCAATGATTTGGCACGAAGCAGAATTTATCGGACAAAAAGCTGAGAGTCTTACAACCAGAAAATTTTGGTTTAAGTTAAAATCAGAGGAACCCATTCCTTATTCAGCTGGGCAATTTTTCACATTTGACCTACCCTTAGGCCCCAAAAGGGCAGATCGTTGGAGAAGCTATACCGTTGCCAACGCTTATGATGGAAGCAATTTAATAGAGCTCTGTATTTCTTATAAAAAAGGAGGACTGGCGAGTGAATACTTTTTTGAAACTATCAATAAAGGAGAAATTGTCAAGTGCAAAGGACCAGATGGCGCTTTCACTTTACCAACAACAACCGCGAAAAATTTAGTTTTTATTTGCACCGGAACCGGCATAGCCCCATTCAGAGCCATGTTGCAGCATATTGAAGCAGCCAAGCTCGAATACCCTTCCATTCATTTGGTCTTTGGTTGTCGTAAAGAGAAGGACATGCTTTATTTTGAAGAAATCGAGGATTGGGCCGGATATATTCCAAATTTTAAAGCCTCCATTTGTCTGTCTAGAGAAACCAAACTTCCATCTCCACAAAAAAACATCCAATACTATTCAGGATATATTCATCAGGCCTATCTACAAACTTCCAATATACCTAAAGGCGAAACAGTTTACATGATTTGTGGCTGGAATCAAATCATCGATGAGGTGGTCGTCCATTTGGTACAAGAGTTGAAGATTGATCGGAAGCAAATTCGGTTTGAGCTGTTTGGTTAGTTGATTCCTTTATACCTTTGGCTGATAAATTCAAGCCATTGGATCAAATTCAAGCCACGGATTACAGCAAATTTCTTCAGTCCAAAACGGCGGCCATCGTCGTCCTATTGGCCTTTGGGATTGCCCAGTGGTTTTATGCCGGTGTTAATGATGGTTTCTATCAGGGTGAGGAAGGAGCCCATTATATCAACATGAAAGAGTTTTGGGAAAATCCGGGAATCATCATGGGTAACTGGGCCAAAACAGGTTGGAAAATCTTCATGGTTATACCTGGTTTACTGGGAAAAAATGCAGTACTGGCGGCTTCTATTATAATTAGTATGGCAACAGCCTGGTTGTGTTTTTTATATACCAGAACCATGGGAATGAGGTTTCCAATACTGGTGATTTTTCTATTAATGTGCCAAACATTTTGGTTTAGTTTGGCCTTCAGACCCATCTGCGAACCTACAGCTGCCTTCTTTTTAATTCTTGCTTGTTTGTTGCATCAACGAACGCATTTGGTTTGGGCTGCGCTCAGTTTTTCTTATGCATTAACTATCCGGCAAGAATTGTACATACCCGGAATGATTTATGGCATTTATTTATTGACTCAAAAAAATTGGCGTGCTGCTTTTAGTATGGCGACTTTTCCAATTCTTTATAATTTATTGGGATGGTGGGCGAGTGGTGATCCTTTTTATCTTTTTAGCAATGCCTTTAAGGCTGCAGATTTTGCCAATAAATACATGAGACCGGGTTTTGATCATTATATCCAAATGTCTCCACTTGTTTTTGGCTGGATTGGAATTTTATCTTTGTCTGCTTATTTTATATTTCTAGTTTCAAAAAAAATAAAACCCGATTGGATCATACTCATTCCATTGTTGAGTTACTGGTTTTTGGAATGCCTCTACAGCATGAAATCATTTCAAATTGGAGCAGCCACTGCGGGTAATCTCAGGTATCTTTTGGTGATCAGCCCTTTGGTGGCTGTCCTTGGAAACTATGCGCTGGACAAGGCTTTTGAATGGAATCAAAGGAAACCAGCCTGGATTGTCTGGACGATTTTTTTGGGAGTGATGATCTACTACAATACCTATGAACACAATTATTTGGAATACGGTAGATTCAAAGACCATATTTGGAAATTGATGATACCGGGATGTGTTTTTTTGGTATTTTATTTTATTAAAATTCAAAACAAATTCATTTATACTTTGAGTTTGATGGGTGTTTGTATTTTGTCACTGGTGATTTCTCAGACGCCTTTAAAATTATCCAATCGCGATGAAAATTCCACTTGTAAAGAAATCGCAGATTATTGTCTTCGCTTCAATTACCATGAGAAAAGAACCATTTATCAAAGCATGCCTATGTTTGCGTATTTTATAGACAGAACACCTAAAGACTTTCCAAAAGGTTTGCATTTAATAACAGAAGAAAATCTTTTAAAGTCGCCGGTGGGAAGTATCATTATTTGGGATTCACACTATGCTGCCAATTACGGGCCGGTGGATTATACCTGGTTTGAAGATAGGCCTGATAAATTTTTGGCAAAAATTCAAACCGAAAGTCCGGATAAAAAAGTAGATTTTATTATTTATGAAAGAATCAATCAATGATGAAGCACTCTCCTTTTTTTGAGAAAATAGAACACATCGGTATAGCCGTCAAAGATCTTCAAAAAGCCAATGAACTATACAGTAGTTTATTAGGTGTTGCACCTTATAAAATGGAAGAGGTAGAAAGTGAACATGTCAAAACTTCTTTTTTCAAAACCGGCGAAAGTAAAATAGAATTGTTAGAAGCCAGTCATCCTGATTCTGCCATTGCTAAATTTATTGAAAAAAAAGGGGAAGGCATACACCACATTGCTTTTGAAGTGAGTGATATTAAAGCGGAAATGCAAAGATTAAAAGAGGAAGGATTTCAATTACTCAACGATCAGCCAAAGCTGGGAGCGGATCAAAAATGGGTTTGTTTTATTCATCCCAAATCAAGTCATGGAGTACTGATCGAACTTTGCCAAACCATCGCATTATGAGTTATTATGAAATGATTCTCGCCATAGGAGGAGGATTTTTTGCAGGTTGTATTAATACATTGGCGGGTAATGGTTCTGTCATTACTCTTGGATTTTTAACGGAAGTGATGGGTCTGCCCGGCAATCTTGCCAATGGGACCAATCGAATTGGAATTTTTGTGCAGGGACTCACCAGTCTGGAAGCATTTAAAAGAAATAAAAAAATGCCTTTGGACCGCACTTGGAAATATCTAGTAACGGGAATCATTGGTGCCATTTTTGGAGCCTGGTTGGCCATCGACATTAGCACTGATGATTTTCGATTGGTCTATCGATACTTGGTTTTGGCTTTACTTTTACTCATGATTTTTCAACCTCTTTGGTTAAAAAAAGCTAGAAATCCTGATCATCCGATAAGCCCCTGGATTTATATTCCTGTTTTCTTAGCGTTAGGATTTTACGGTGGATTTATTCAGATGGGAATGGGCCTATTCTTTCTTGCGGTGATGTTGTATGTAGCGCAGTTGCCGATTGTAGAATCCAATGCAGTTAAAGTATTTATGGTGACCTCTTACACCATCGTCGTCATTGGCATATTTCAATATTTTGGATTGATTGATTGGAAAATCGGATTGACCATTGCCATTGGACAAGGAATCGGTGGATGGGTGACCGCCCAATGGGCCAGTACCATCCCAAATGCAGAGCTCATGGCCCGAAGATTTCTAATATTTATTATGGTATTGACGCTGTTGCATTTGTTTGGTGTATTTGCATGGATAAAAGATTTTTTGACCAACTTTTAAAATTATAGAAAGATTTATATTTCACTAAAAAACTATTTTTTCATTTTAATACTTATAATTTAAAAACAAAAGATTATGAAAAAATCTACTCCTTTTTATTTCAATTACATTTTATTATTCTCCATATTGATTTTGCCAGTCATTAGTTCTTGCAGTTTTGGATACTATGCTCCTACTAATCTTCAACCTAGCGCACTAAGAAATAAGGGAGATATGAATATCCAAGCTAGCTTTGTTTCCATTGATCCGCCAGTGGGTGGAAACGCATCTATTGCAGCAGCATTCACAGATCATGTGGGCGCAAGATTGTCAGGATTGCATGTTTCCTCTTCACCGGATGCGGATTCTGAAGAAGGACGATCAGGCAATGGTAAAGCAATTGATTTAAACGCATTCTATTTTGGAAAATTCAGCTCAAGGTTTAGATATGAAATTGGTGCAGGATTTGGGTACAATCAAATTTTAGTCCAAAGAAAGGATACTTCATTACAAGCCGATGTCAGTTATTTAAAACCTGCATTGACAGGCTCAGCATGGTGGGATTACAAAGGGATAGAATTGGGACTCTCACTACAATTTATGGCTTTGACCGGAATGAATTATGAGATTGGAAATTTAAATCCTCAACAAGCCAGTGACCTATTCAATTTTACATCAGACATGTATGACAAAGCCACAAAAACCAATTTGAACTTAGGTTTCTTCTTAAGATATCAATATCGGTCTATTTCTTTCTTTTCAAGTTTTCAGATGTCCAGAGACATTGGAGATGTGGAATGGGAGTATTTTCCATCTTCGTATCAATTGGGTGTGATGTATCATTTTAATAGATTTGGCTCTAATGGTAATTAATTAAATAGATTAATAGGATTCAGGTTAATATGACCGATCAGTATTATAATCTATAAGATTGTTTATCAATATTTTATATAAAATACCACTAAATAAAACCAAATCTTGCAATCTGTAATTGGAAAGGATTCAAAGATTAACATGCCTTTTACATATAATTTATTTCTATAATTTATAAAATGCTGTATATTTGCACTAAAATAGAATTATGGAAATGAAAAATTTGATCCGGATATTGCTTTACCTTCTATTGGTATTATTGGTCGTGGCAATTTCCGTAGTAGTGTATAAAAAATTTAAAGCTCCTGCAGAAACAGAGCTTAGCACAGATACGGCCGACTCCACGATGACAGATTCTTTGGCTGTGGACAATATGGCCCTTACTGCAGAAGACAGCATGATCCTGGGATTGACTCCTACGACTACAACCATGCTAGATCCAATGGTAGAACAAACTACGGGGATGGATCAAAGTACCAGCACTCAAACCACCAATACGGTGCCTCCAGTTCCTAAGGAGAATGTATCTCCAGTGGCAAAACCGGTCAACAACACCTCTGTCGCAGAGAAGCCGGCAACCTCAGTCTCTAAAAAATCAAACAATACGGCTTCTACTTCTAAGGCAAGTAGTTCAAAAGCGACCACCAGTAAATCCGGTAAATATTATGTAGTGGCAGGATCTTACATTGTCCCTTCTCATGCAGACAAACAAGTCGCAAAACTTAAGAAAATGGGATATTCGACTGCCACATCCAAAGTATTTGGATCTGATGAATATTACAGAGCCATCGCAGGACAATATGATACACGTGAATCAGCAGATAAAACCGTACGTAACCTTAAAGTTAAAGGTCAGGACGCGTTTGTCAAAACAAATTAATTAGCTCCGATTAATCATTTTGAAAATATCAGGCGTAGCCATTTGGTTACGCCTTTTTTTATGATCTTTGTGAAGGTATATGTGTGGTAGAGGTTCACTGACCAAAGTAGAAAAAGAACTGGAAGAAAGATTTGGTTCTGACTTTTATTCCAAAGATCTGGAGCGATACAACCCTATTCCCAATTTTAACATTGCACCTACGCATATACTTCCTGTGATTTTACAGGAAGACCCTTTGCACTTTCAGCCCGTCAAATGGGGACTGATTCCTTCTTGGGCCAAAGACAAAAAGATAGGCTCTAAGATGATCAATGCACGTAAAGAAACTTTGGGAGAAAAATCAACTTTTAAAACTGCCTTGATCCAAAGAAGATGCTTGATACCAATGGATGGATTTTATGAATGGAAAATAAATTCACAAGGAATAAAAATACCTTATAGAATTGGTTTAAAGAATTTTGAACTCTATGCCATGGCTGGAATTTACGACCGCTGGAAAGACGAAAAAGGTGAAACCATCATCAGTTGCAGTATCATCACCTTGGCCTCTAACGATTTTATGCTCCTGTACCATGACAGAATGCCTGCGATCATGCTTAAAGAAGAAGAAAGATGGTGGTTGGATCCTGCAATCCATAAAACAGATGAGTTGTTGGAGCTGATCAAAGCTTATCCCGATGATGGGATGGAAGCATATGCGGTTTCTGATCGTGTTAATTCGGTGAGGAATAATGAGCCATCATTAATCTTGCAGTCAGATGACTTAACCGGACGATCAAATTAAGCGGTTCCATTTCAAAATTTTTTTTATTAAAATTAATTGCTGGATTAGAAAAAGTAATTTATTCTTACTTATATTTGTACCGTTTCCTAAATAAATTTTGCTACTTATAGTTTCAGGAAAGTTTTCAATATTTTATAATTGTAATTAATTTTATTATTTCACATTATAAATCTAAATTATGAATACTTTTAAAATTTTATTAGGGGGGGGGGGCATTTTTAGCCCTTATTATTTGGTCTTGTGTGGACAGTGTTAAGGAACTTAATTCGTCTAATTCGAGCTTAACAAATCAAGAAAATTTAAATTCTCAGCAATTTTTAGACTACAAAACTAAAATTCGTGAGTTAATTCACAAAAGAGAGATGTATTTTTTAAGCCTACAAAAAAATGCCAATCCACAAATTCGAATTAAACCAACTTCTGCTTCTGCCGTGGACTGTGAACCCAATTTATCGGAGTTCGATGGCTGTATCGGCCCTACTAACTACGGACACTATGTGGAAGACTTGCCTGGATATGGAGATTGCAGAGCCTATGTGACCTATGAAATGTATGTTTGTACTAAAACCACTGCAACTCAAGTAATCACAAGCTTCGTTTTTAACAAATTTACAGCTGTTCCCGAACCGGGTACTGATTGCGCTAGCTTATTGGCAGGTTGGAGGAATTTAGCAATGACCAATCAGCTGTCTCAACTAAAAATAGAAATGGATGCATTTCTGTCCATAGTAAGGCAGAAATTAGAAGCAGATTGGTTACTACTTGTAGTTGATGAAAATAAAACCATATATGATTGCGAAGACCCAGATGCAGATTTATTAACTGCAAGTTTTTACCAAAGTCATTGTTACCGATACTGCATCAATACCACAGGAGGATTCAATTTTTATCAAAGTGCTTGCTCAGAAGTTTGCTGTCAGACCACCACAAAGTATTGTTGGGATGAAATCGAAGAGGAATTTGTCATTGTGGTCATTGATATTGATGAATCCTCAGAATGTGAAGATGTTGTGGTTGCATGTAATACCGGATATACTTCCGCAGGTGATTGCTTTCATAATTGTGTACCTTAGTAAAATGAACTTAAGATGAAAATTATTAAAATTACCCTATTGTTAGGGGTTCTTTTCCTCAATTATACTTCTTTGGCACAAACAGATCCAGCTGCTGATCTTTTTTTAGATTTTAATCCAAAATGGGCACATGTAGCCATCGACAGCGGATATCATAAGGGAAACAGCGACGGGATGAATCACATGACACTTCCTTCTTTTTTTTCACCCCTCGTTAAAGAACAGTTCGCTTATTACGCATTAAATTATATAGGAGATCTTAATTCTGGGGTTTTTATCGAAAAGCTCGATCTTAATTCCGGCCAATCGGTTTGGACGATCCATCAGGATGAGAGAAATAATGATCGGAAGGAGTATAATTTTTATCTGGGCTTTAATCCGGAAGGAGATCTTCAAAGTTTAAATTTCAGAGCAGTGGACAGTATGCCATTTGGCTTATGGGCCAAAGCCAAGGTGGCCGTCAGAACCTTCAATCCGATAACAGGCTCTGTGCTAAGTTATACTACCCCACCTCCTTTTGAAGACAGTTTACATCCCAGGACGGGATTTTATTATAATGTTATTAAATTGTATCCTTATAAAAATGAAGGATATCTTGTCAACACTGCTTTTGGGTTTACGGATCATTATTGTATTTCAAAAAAATTATACAATAATGAAGGTCAATACCTAAAAACTGACAGTATCTTGGTTCCGAAAAAATATAAATATACTTCTTCAAGCGGTATGTTTCCCACCTTGGCAAGTTTTGCAGCTTATGTTTCTGAATTTAATTCATCGCCATCCCAGGTGGAAAATTATAGTGAACCCTTTGAATCCTTGATTGAATTTTATAACAAGGATTTTGAGCCATTATTGCGGCTGGATGTAGGCCATCACACTGGTGCCTATGACTATCTGCTTCCACATGCCTACGATGATTATGTGTTGTTGGAAAAAATGGATTCCATATCCTTGGTTCCAAATGATCCTCCTGTGCTTAAATATCTGAAGTTGGATTATAGTGGTAAGCTCCTAGAATCCTATCGACTCAATCGAGTCTCCTATGTGCAAGGTTCGCCCAGTCATTGCAGACTTGCGGACAACAAAGGAAACTTAGTGGTGCGCTGCGTGGACCAAATAGCTATATCCATGACGAATCCTTTTGTTTTGGAGTTTAGCCTCTTGGAAAACAATCAGCCCCAGAAAGTTCTCAAAATTGTAAAACTAAAGAGTCAATTTGGCATGATTGTTTCCAAAATGTTTCAGGCAGAAAATGGAGATATTATATTATTTGGTAAATTCAGCAAATGGAAGGAAGGTAAAACTTTTGATGGTAATTTTGACCGATATATTACTCTACGCTTTCCTTTAGCAGAACTTGGTCTGGAAACTTCGACATCAGAAACTAACATTGGTAAAGACTTTGTTATTGAGCCCAATCCAGCCAAAGATCGCGTTTTTATTAATCCGGAAGAACACAGTCATGGTGTTCTCAGATTCATTGATCTTACTGGCAAGCAAGTTTTAGAAAAGCAAATAGATGATAATTTTGATGGTTGGATCTCTGTGGAAGGCATTCTTCCTTCCTTGTATACTGTGCAATGGATACCACGAGCAGGAGAAAAGATTCAAGCAACAAAATTATTGATTGTCAAATAGTATTTTACAGATCACACATCATTCTGGATTCTGCATAAGTGTTCTTATGTGGAATTTAGAATTATTTTATTCTTCAGAAAATAATTTGGAGAAAGGATATTTCATTTTCTCATAGAAGAATTCTTTGATTTGTTTGCGGACTTATAAGTTCACAAACTTAAAAGTCTTATTTAATGCTTTAGAACGAATGGACAAGACATAAAGTCCTGTTGGAATATTTTCTATTTGAATAGAATGTGGCAGAAAGCTTATTAATCCTCGATCCAGTATCTTTCCGGTTAAATCATGCATCTCCCAAACTCCATTGATGTTCCAATTTTCTTCAGAACTTTTAATTTTCATTTCTTTTTCTGATTCATTGAAAGAAATAAAAATAGTAGGCTTAACTAAATCTATATTTCCTGTTGGTTTGATCGTATATTTCCAAACTTCTTTCAAGCGATTTCTGTTTGCATCAATTCCTGTGGCGTAATAAAATGCTTTTTCTTCCTGCCACCACATCCCACCACGACGCGCAATGGCTGGTAGCGAATCCAGTTGAGACCAAGCACCTGTTTTCAAATCATATTTCCATAAATCATTAATGGCATTAAACGCAGTATCTAATCCACCCATGATGTAGAGTTCGGTTTCATAAGCGAACATGGCAGCATACGCTCTACCTGTTCCGGGAAAAACTGAAATGACCGACCATTCATCTAGTTTCGGATTATACTCGTACAATTCTTTGGGATACTTTGATCGTGGATCTCGGCCCAGACACAAATAACCTTTGGAGGAATTGGCTGCAGCACAAGCCTTAAATCTCGGTGCAAAATTGATCTTCTTTTTTGAGATCCATTCATTGCTGTTGATCTGATAGGCCCATACTTCTTCAAAAAGATTTTGATCGTCCACTCTGCCACTAATAATATACGCCGTAGAATCGATCCTAAAAGACGCCATGCCATTGCGAGCGGCATCTGGCATAGGTGGCATTTCATCCCATTTCTGTGCCACTGGATCAAATCTCCATAGATCATTAAAATTATTCCTCTGCGCATTGACTCCGCCAAAAACATATCCTAACCGACCATCAGAAAATGCAGTAGAATATTGTCTACCCAAATGAGAAGGAAGGGAAGGAATTGATTCCCAAGAGTCAATGCTAGAGTCGTAGCTAAAAAAATCATGGCTTGTGATTTGAGAAGTAGCACCAGTCCCGCAATAAGCATTTTGATCCAGATAAAAACAAACACCATCATCTCTTGCTTCACCGGTAAAAGCAGGAACCATCAGCCAGCCTTGCGAATAGCTAGGTTCAACAGCAAAAAATAAAATCAAGAATAAAAAACCACGCAGTACTATCATTTTTATATAAATAAAAACGAGAAAGAAATACAATTATTTTAGACTACTTAGTATGCTCATAGCAAAATTAATAAAACTTATACTTTAAAGCCAGTTTCGTGTCCGTTCTGTTTTATAAAATATTTTTTACATTTGCAAGCAATAAATTAGAAAATGTAGCGAGATTTTAAATAGAGCTATTAATTTTAAAACACAGCAATGGATAAGACCAATCTACAAATCAACGAGACCAGTTCTAACCTATTCTATCATGGTACAAAAGCTGATTTACCCATGGGCGAGTTGATAAAACCGGGTTTCAATTCTAACTATGGGCAAAGAAAAAGTGCAAAATATATCTACTTCACTGCTACCATGGCTGCCGCCATATGGGGAGCTGAATTGGCTTTTGGTGATACACAAGAAAGAATTTATATCGTAGAACCAACAGGTTCCTATGAAGATGATCCCAACTTAACGGATAAAAAATTTCCCGGCAATCCGACGAAGTCCTATCGCAGTTTGCATCCGCTTAGGATTATTGGTGAAATTACAGAATGGATAGGCCATCCTGCAGAACAACTCCAAGCTATGAAGGAAACACTCGAACGATTTAAACAACAAGGAATTGAAGCCATAGAGGACTAAATAAAGTTCCTTAAAACCATTAAATAATTTTAAGTCATTGCGCAATTAATCCATAACTATCATCATCCATAATAATAAATTAAATCATGGTAATTCAAACTTTGAACCTCGCAATTAGATTTATTCTCGAACTTACAGCTTTAGGCATGATGGGTTTTTGGGGCTGGAAACAAACTGATGGGTGGCTTCGATTCATACTTGCATTAGGTATTCCAATTATTTTTATGAGCATTTGGGTAGTATTTAATGTGCCCGGTGATCCAAGTCGTTCAGGGAATGCACCCATTGTAGTCTCTGGAATTGTTCGTTTGTTAATAGAATTATGCTTTTTTGGATTCGCAAGTTGGGCAACTTATAAACTTGGATTCCAAAATTTTTCTGCACTCCTTGTATTCATCATCCTTTTGCATTATGTAATTTCATACGAAAGAATTATATGGATTTTAAAACAATAATTTTCCGTAAAATAATTATAAATATTACAAATTAAAAATCTACACGAAATAAATATTCCGGCATGAAAAATATTTTAAAATTGATCACCCTATTCGTATTGATTTCTTGTACAAACCCTAAAAATAATTATTCAGAACAACTGATAGAATCAAAAAAAGACAGTTTGAATTTTAAAAATGGATATTCCGAAGTAAACGGAATAAAGATGTATTATGAAATTTATGGACAAGGAAAACCATTGGTGCTTATACATGGCGCTGGTTCTACCATCCAGACTAGCTTTGGAAGAGTGATTCCCTTGTTTTCCAAAGACAGACAATTAATTTGTGTTGAATTACAAGCGCATGGCCGAACTGAGGATAGACAGTCAAGTATCACGTTTGAACAAGATGCGGACGATGTTGCTGCATTACTAAAAAATCTCCTCATTGAGAAAGCAGACATCCTTGGCTTTAGCAATGGTGGAAACACGGCTTTACAAATATCCATTAGACATCCTCAACTTTGCAATAAAATAATAGGAGCTTCCATTTTATTAAAACGTGAAGGGGCCTTGCCCCAATTTTGGGAATTTATAAAACAAGGCAACTTTGATCAGATGCCTCAAGCCTACAAAGACGAATTTATGAAAGTCAATCCAGACAGTGCTAAACTTATGAACATGTTTTTGAAATGTGCCGATAGAATGAACCATTTCAAAGATTTTACAGATGAACAAATAAAATCCATTTCAGTTCCTGTACTTCTTATAAATGGTGATAAGGATGTTGCAACTTCTGAACACGTCGTTGCCATGTCTAAGTTGATTCCTATTTGTCAGTTGGCCATCATACCCGGTGGACATGGTGAATACATCGGAGAAATCAGTACCTTAAAACCAGGATACAAAGACGAAGATTTTATAGTGCCTTTAATTGAGAATTTTCTGAATGAAGAAAGCAATTCAAAATAACACGTAAATCTTGGTTTTCTATCAATACTTAAGCTTGGGAAAGATTTCAATATTACAATCCATAAAATATTTTCAGTAACTTTGTCCAGATTTGAAATCGAATAAAAACCTAACAATACCAAATCATTAAAAAAATGAATACTATCATCATCATTTTAAGTGTCATCGTTGGCTTACTAATTTTGTTTCTAATTTTAGCGCTGTTTGCCAAAAAAGAATACAATATTCACCGCGAAATTACCATTCATGCAACCCGCGATCAGGTATTCAATTATTTAAAGCAACTTAAAAACCAGGACCATTTTAACAAATGGATCATGGTCGACCCGGACATGCAAAAAACATTCAAAGGAACTGATGGTACTGTTGGTTTCATTTATGCTTGGAATGGGAAGAAAGCAGGAGAAGGCGAACAAGAAATTATGGCCATTGCGGAAGGAAAAAGCATAGAAACTGAAATCCGATTTGTCAGACCCTTTGTAAATACTGCCAATGCGGATTTGCACATAGAGTCGATTTCTGAAACAGAAACAAAAGTAATTTGGCGCAACGCCAGTCAGATGAAATATCCCTTTAATGTTATGGTATCAATGCTAGAAAAAATGTTGGCTAAAGATATGGACACCAGTTTGTCCAATTTGAAAAATATATTGGAGAAGTAAATAATTAATTTAGTTATGGAAAATCTACCTGTTTATATCAGCTTTGTTTTTTGGATTTACTGCATTACTTACTCTTGCACTCTTTTACCTAGCAAATAGGAATTCAAGAAATTCACACATCATTCTTACAGTTTGGTTGATTTTACAAAGTATTATAGGGATTTCAGGATTCTATACCGAAACGGATCCATTTCCTCCTAGATTATTTGCTATCGTTTTACCTCCAATGTTGTTGATTCTTGTACTTTTTAATAATTATAAAGGAAAGCAGTTTTTAGACAAATTTGATGTCAAAATCTTAACGATTTTGCACGTAGTCAGGATTCCAGTTGAAATTGTCCTCTATTGGTTGTTTGTTCAACAGACCGTCCCCGAACTTATGACTTTTGAAGGTAGAAACTTCGATATTATTTCTGGCTTGACTGCACCCATCATCTATTACTTTGGTTACATCAAAAAACAAATCCCAAATAAGTTGATATTAGTATGGAACTTTATTTGTTTAGGCTTGCTTCTTAATATTGTGATTAATGCTGCACTATCCGCACCTTTCCGATTTCAGCAATTTGCATTTGATCAGCCCAATATTGCAGTACTACACTTTCCATTTAACTTGTTGCCCGGATTTGTAGTCCCAATAGTTTTGTTTTCACATTTGGTATGTATAAGACAATTATTAAAAGAAGATAAAAACCAAATTAAATAATTGCAGGTAATGCTCCTTATAAAGATAAATTTTCTTAATCTAGAAAAATAGTATTTATAACTTTAGAATTTTCTTTATATTCGCATGTAAATTAATATGGCAGCAAAATTTATTAGGGTGGCAATCGTAGAAGACGATCAGGATATCCGGGAATCCATGGTCGAACTTTTACCACAATCCGGAGACATTCTTTGTGTCCGATCCTATGAGCGTGCCGAAGATTTTTTAAAAGAAATCGATCAACTGATGGTGGATGTTGTAATAATGGACATTAGTCTCATCGGAGGAATGGATGGTATTCAAGCGGTCCGACAGGCAAAAGTAAAACGATCCGACGTACAGTTTATGATGTGTACTTCCCACAACGATGCTACCCGTACTTTCGATTCACTCTGTGCAGGAGCAACAGGATATATTTTAAAGACAGCAAATCCACAACAATTGGCACAAGCAGTCAGAGATATTTATTCCGGAGGTTCTCCGATGTCCGCAGAAATAGCAAGAATGGTGGTTTCCAGTTTTCCCAAACAAAACCAAAATCAAAATCTATTGGATGAATTGACTACGCGGGAACAGGAAATTGTCCACGCATTATCCAAAGGCCTTAGTTATCAGGAAATCGCTAACAGCTTGTTTATTAGTATAGAAACAGTGCGAACTTATCTGCGCAAAATATATGAAAAATTGCAAGTGCATTCCAAGGTAGAAGCGTTAAACAAACTTTTTCCAAGATAAGCCAAATGAATTACCTAAAAATTTATTCTAAACTTTTTCTCATAAGCATTTACTATTTGTGCATATTCAAACATCCATTGCACTCCCAGTATCCTATGCAACAAAAATTGGATTCTCTGGTAAATTTGGTAAATTCAGAAAAAGATCCAAAAACAAAGGCAAGCCTTCTCAATAAAATTGCATTTGGATATGCGGAGGTTGATCCGCAAAAAATATACGAATATGGCCAAAAAGCGCTTTCCATTGCAGAAGAATATCAATTGATTGATGAAATGGCATCCGCACATAACCATCTTGGCATTTATCATATGTTGGTGGGCGATTATCAAAAAGCTGAGCTCGAGTACCACAAGTCGAATGATTATTGTGAACAATCAGGGGATCTGAAAGGATTGGCCAACGGATATGGAAATCTTGGAATTATGAATCATTCACTTGGAAAATTTGTGCCAGCGTTGGAATACTTTTTCAAATCATTAAAAATCTCTGAAGAATTGGGTATCCAACAAGGGATTGCCAATCAGAATTTGGCGATTGCCAACATTTATATGGAACAAGGAGATTTTGAAAAGGCCATTCATTACGATAGTATAGCCATGCAACATTTTCAAGAGCTTGGGGATTTTGATGGAGTGGGTTTGATATATGGCAATCTCGCCAATATTTATTCTGATCAAAATAAGCAAAAAGAAGCGTTGGAAGCTTACCAAAAAGCCATACTAATTTATGAAAAGCTAGGAAATGAATCCAGTGTAGCGAGGAATCTATCCAACATGAGTACCATTTACATGGATTTGGGGGATCATCAAAAAGCCCTGACTCTTTTAGAACAAGCTTTGCCGAAAGTGGAGAATGCGCAGAATTTTGATTGGATTTGTAATATCAATGGCAATATTGGTATTACTTACCTGCTGAGCTATACTAAATATCATAGTCAGGATTCAAATCTCAAGTTGATCCCAGGTCAGCGCGGTGATCTTTACAAAAAAGGTATAAAATATTTGATCACATCAGTTGAAATGGCCCTTAAAATTGAAGATTGGAAACGCATGAATATGTTTTCAGAAAAATTGGCTGACGCATATGCTACAGTAGGGGATTTTAACAATGCCTATAAATATCACAAGCTTCATATACAAGCCAAGGATTCTTTACATTCTATTGATGTCAAAAGCGAAATAGAGCGATTGACGACGGAAAGAGAAGTACAACTCAAGGACAAACAAATTGAATTGGACCGATTGGCGGTGGAGAAAAAAAGGAATGAAAGACTTTATTTTGGGATTGGAATGGGATTACTGTTTTTAACAAGCTTACTGATCTATCGCAATTACTCCAATCAAAAAAAATCCAACGTTCAACTAGCCTCTTTAAACGAACAAATTGCAGAAAGTAATCTTTTATTGGAAGATAAAAACGTGCAACTTACACATACCTTAACGAATTTGAAAAACACACAGAATCAACTCATCGATTCTGAGAAACAACGTGAGAAAGCACTTGTTCGCAGTAGAATATCTCAGGATATCCACGATGACATCAGCTCAGGATTGACTAAAATATCATGGTTGGCTGAAAGCTTTCATGCAAAAGCACACAACTCAGGTTTAGATTTAAAGCCCCTCGAAAAATTGACCGCTCAAGCCAGAGCTACAGTCAACAACCTCGGTGAAATAATATGGTCTTCCAATCCTGAGCGTGACAATCTAGATAGTCTCCTGCAATACATGTCTAAACATATTGCAGATTATATGGATGGTGCTCCTATGAAATACAGTATAGATTTCCCTGTTCCGGTACCAGATATCTCCTTAGATCCTGATGTAAGAAGAAATCTTTATTTGTCCTTAAAAGAAGCACTGCACAACGCACGTAAATACAGCAAAGCCAATAAAATTGAAATTAGCTTTAAACTGAACAACAATCAATTTTTATTCGAAATAAGCGATGATGGCATTGGCATAGCGTCAGGGGGGGCGCAAGGAGGTGGCAATGGTCTACACAATTTAAAAAGAAGAATGGAAGCCATTGGTGGTCAATTTGAGTTACACAGTGAATTAGGCAATGGGGTCAGAATGGTTTTCACAGGACTAGTTTCTAGCTAAATGATCTACTTTCATGTGATTTTACAAAATTGGGCATTTTATTACCTTTGTGAATAAAGATTAAAATGCACCAATTCTTTGGAATTATAAAAACGAATACTGCACACTCAGAAGCGCATCAGAATGGAATAAATTTAGTAAAAAATGCCTACCCAACAGCATTCAAAAATGGCAGACAATTTCTCAGTCCTAAAATTGATCTTGTAGGGGATGTTTATAAGGCCATCCATCCTAACCAATCTGAACTCTATTTTTGTGGTGAACTTTACCCAACAGCCATTGGTACTTTACCAGATCAACAAGTAGCCGACCTACTCCAACAAATAGAAACTTTTGGACTCCATCAAACGATTGCATCATTAAATGGAAGGTTCTTAATTTGTTATTTCAACCACAAAAAAAATCAAATCCATGTGATCAACGATCAAATGGGAATCCAACAAATATTTTACCACCAAGCACCGAGTTATTTATTGTTTTCATCGGAGCTAAAATTATTACTTAAACATCCACTTTGTCCCAACAAAATCGACTGGCATCAATCCTTAAAAAGAGCCATCCCATTTGAAGTGTTAAATGGAGAAGTTAATTACACCGCCTGGTTTAAAGATGTACTATTATTAAAACCAGGGACCGATATGATGATCCATGCTGACTCAGGCCAGATTCAAAAACAAGAATATTGGGATCCATACCCCCAAGTTGGAGAATCCAAATATCAAAATGCAAAAGCTGCAATGGATGATTATATGGCCTTATTGGAAGACGCTGTAAGAATCAGAATTCAAGACCAGGATAAAGCATATTCATTGTTGAGTGGAGGACTAGATTCTTCGATCATATGTGCTATTGCAGCACAAACAAAATCTTTGGACAGCTTTTCTGTGATCACAAGAACGACAATGTTGGAAGAGACTACAAATATTTGTTATCAACTTGCTAAAGATCAAGGTTTTTCCAATACCCAATTTGTCATTCCGATGCATAAACTTGAAGGCGAACCCGAATTTTGGAAAAAACGCATCTGGCACGCAGAATCGCCTACCAATCACAATGACTCGATGACCAAAACACTTTTGCATGATGCCATTCGCCGTCACAGACCAGATATTAATTATGTTCTTACAGGGACGGGAAGCGATCAAGTAAATGGTGGTTTAGCACGATGGATTGTGCAAGACAGCGATGATGAAAGTCAAAATTGGAAAAATCTGGCTGATAAAATTACGGAGATAGAACTTAGGCACCATCTCCCGGAAAAATTACATGCACTTTGGGGATCCAGACTCTATCTCACCCGTGATTTCATCCATGATTTTTCAGGACAAGCGATGCAGAAAAATGCTTTCCTGTTTTACATTAAAAGCAATCTGCACATGAATAATTTTGTACTGTTATGGGATGAAAACAGAGCAGCGTTTGCGCACAGACACAGCGCAAGATATCCTTTTTTGGATCATCGGTTTTTGCCAATGCTTTCCGGAATTCCGGAAAGTCTTCACAGTGAATTGTTTTATGACAAACAAATTTTACGAATTTCTTCCAAAGCTTATTTACCGGATTTTGTCCTAAATAAACCTAAAATGCCCGTGGACAATGGCATCTACGACCATCGCTTTGAAGAACATAGAAGGATGATCAATCCAATGAAACTCGATCTTCTAGAAGAAGCATTGGGTCCTATCCATGAATCACACCCGGTGATTGATAAAAAAGCATTGATCAAAGAATTGGAAAGACTTTACACTACACCAGATCATAAGGCTTGGCAATATTTACTCAATGTCATCAATCTTGGCATCATGGAACAACTTCATCTCCAGGATGAACGAACTCTTAATTATGAAAAAGAAATAGAACCAATGACTGAAGTTATAAAGACCATTGACGTACAGGAAACTGCACGACTTACTAAATTATTGGACATTATACCTCAAGATGAATTTCTATTAAAACCACTCCACTTTAATGAAAATTGTAGCATCGTCATTGAGCATGCCACAGGAAAAGAATTTATTCAAAAGAATGAAATTCTGGTCTATGAACTTCAAGCTGAAGAAATTCATTGGCGAAAATTTTTATTTGCAATCAATGGAAAATTGTCTGCTCAAGAAATTCTAGAATCCAACCATTCTTCTATAAATGAAATCAGAGATTACTTTAATCTTTGTATCAAAGAAAACATTCTCAACTTTAATTAAAACAAACAGGTGCTTAAAAGAAAATCATTTCCTTTTATCCAGCAGACCGGCATGATGGAATGTGGTCCTACCTGTTTGGCCATGATTTTCAAATACTATGGCTATTTTAATATTCAATCTTTACTCACCAAAATTACAGAAGTAAATACGGGTGGAGTCAACTTATATTCTTTGGCAGAAGCTGCTGAGCAATTTGGTTTTCAGGCAGATTGCTATGAAATGGAATACAAGAATTTTCAAGAAATCCCATTACCCTGCATTGCCCATTACAGCGGTATCCATTTTATAGTGGTCTATAAGGTCACAGAAAATGAAGTATGGGTTGCAGATCCAGCGTATGGAAAAGATCGATTGAGCAGAGAAGAATTTGAAAAAAAATGGAATGGTATTGTCTTGGCACTGACTCCTTCTCCCAATATCTTTAAAAACAAAGATCTTGAAGAAGCAGTTGAGGAACATCGCCAAAAACAACGCTCCTTGTTTGGAAAATTTTATGCACCCGTCTTTGAATCTTTAAAAGGTGTATTGGTTCAGATCCTTTTGGCTTCGGCTTTACTTCAAGTCCTGGGTTTGGCTATTCCATTCTTTACACAGACCATCGTTGATTATGTATTGGTTAATCAGAACAAGAAACTGTTGATGGTCATCTTGTTTGGTTTGGTGGCTGTTTTTTCCACCCAGGTAATCTTGTTGTATGCCAGAAATATTCTCCTGGTGCATGCACGGGTTCATTTTGAACTTGAATTTTTTAGTCGCTTTTTCAAACATTTTATTTCCCTCCAACAAAAATTTTACGACAGTAATAAGAGAGAAGATTTTATGGCTCGCTTTCAGGAAAACATCACCATCCGACAATTGGTGAATCCATCCGTTATCGAGAGCGTGGTAGATCTGATGTTTGTTTTATTTTATATACCCATTCTTCTGCTTTACAATTTAAAATTGGGTTTGCTTGCATTGGTTTTTGTAGTGTTGTATGCAGGCGTTACGCTTTGGTTTACTCCCAAAATAAGAGCCTTGGCTTATAAAGTTTTTTATCGAAATCTTTTGACCCTGGGTGATTTTTTAGATACGCTTCTTGGAATGCTCAGCGTCAAATTGCTGGCCATCGAAAATTTTAAATTTTGGCAATGGAAGAATAAATACAAACACACTTTAAATGTGGTTATGGAATCTGAACAACAAAGTGCCATCTTGCATTCTGTGCAGCGAAGTATCTATTATGTAAGTCAGATTGGCGTCTTTTGGGTCGGGGCCTGGATGACCTTTTCAAACGAAATCACCATTGGACAGTATTTGGCCATCACTGCCATTTTTGTTATTGTGCTCAATTCTCTCAACAACCTCTCCTTAATTTGGTACAACCTCACCGAACTTTCTGTGGGAATCAGTCGACTCAACGATGTCCTCATTCAAGAGACCGAATCCAATTCGGTGTTCGACAGACAAAATGATTTTAATTGTTTTCCCTTGATTGTAAAAAATTTGAATTTCAAATATTACAGAAGTCAAGAAAATTATATTTTGAAAAATTTGAATTTAGAAATCAAAGAAGGTGAACATATTGGAGTAGTGGGAAGAAATGGTTCTGGTAAAACAACATTGGTAAAACTATTTCTCAATCTATATCCGGATTACGAAGGGTTGATTCAATATGGAAATACAGATATGCAAAGGATAAACACAGCCACTTTGCGTAAAAAAGTATTCCTATTTCCACAGGAAATTTATGTTTTCAATGGAACCATTAAAGAGAATATTCTATATGGGAATTTGGATGCAAGTATAGACGATGTCATCAGAGCGGCCAAACTAGCAGATCTGCATGATTTTGTTAGTTCCCAATATCTTGGATACAATTACAAAGTAGGTGATTACGGAGCCAATTTATCGGGAGGGCAGAGACTAAAAATTGGATTTGCGAGGCTCTTTTTAAGCAATCCTGACATTATTATTTTGGATGAAGCTAGCAGTATGCTGGATGTAGAATCTGAACAAAAAATCATGCTGAACATTAAATCACATTTCAAAAATAAAACAGTCATCAGTATTGCCCACCGGATGCAAACACTTCGAAATGCAAACCGCATTTGGGTAGTGGACGGAGGCCAAATTGCAGAAGAAGGTTCGCACGAAGACTTGATAAAAATAGAAGGAGGAATTTACCAGAATTTTATGCGCACTTATGTAGATTATTAAAGATGAAAGAAACGGACCAACTCGAATCACAACAATTTCAGCGTATGTATTGGGAATCCGATGTACCTGTAAGAGATCTGCGTGCACGTCTGATGAAACGCTTAATCTATGCTGCGGGTTTATTGTTTATTCTAATTTTTTCAATTTCCGCAGTTGTCAAATTTCCCGATCAGATTGAACTTCCTTTTACCCTAAAAAACGACCAACAAGAAGAAGTCTATAAATTTCCACATTCGGTTTATCTACTTGAAAAATATGTGAATACTTCAGATACAGTATCTTCCGGATCCTCCTTAATTCGCATCAGTTCTCCAGAAATTGTTGAAATGATCAATCGTTACAATGAGTCCAAAGCTGCAATGGATATTTTAACGGATGCAAAGTTGCAAGCAGAATGGAGCCATAGGGATATGATCTTGGCCAGCATTCGCCAAAATATGGTTTCTATTGAGGATTATCAACGTCAAATTAGATTAGATCAAAGTAGTTGGCAGGAACAAAAACTTAAACTGCGGGCTGAACTTAAAGAAGTAGAAGACAAATTGGCGGCATACGAGTCGCTTCGAGCACAATCCATCGGTGCCAGGTTTGACTTGGTGGAACAAGAAACAAAAAGGACGCAAGTCAAAAGTACTTTGCAACAGGAAGATCTGCGATTTGAAAAAGAAAATAATAGAATAAAAAATGCAATCTCACGATTATTGATTGAAAACGATTTGGCCACAAGTAGATTGTCTAAGTCAAGTGCGGACTTTAGAGCAGACTCCATGGAATCACTCTCAATCTTGAATCTTTCAAAACAGCGAATCCTTGATGCGTTTGGACCCTGTGAAATAGAAGATGGAAGCATTGTCCTTAAAAGCCCATTGAGCGGGAAGATTTCATTTTTGTTTGAAGGTGAAAAAGAAATTCCAGAAGGTACCACTGCTTTAAAAATTAGCAATCAACAACAACCCACTTACGGATTTATCAAATGTCCACCTGGAGTTGCAGGAAAACTAAAATTAGGTCAAATCAGCCATCTAAAAGTTTTATCCTTCCCATTTTATGAATATGGCACCATCTTGGGGCACCTTAGAGACATTAGCTTTAGTCCTGATGAAAAGGGAGAATACAATATTCAGTTGGGTATAGACCAAGCAGGACGCTTAGAAGGCTTATTACAACCAGGTTTAACAGGCACTGCAGTGATCATCATAGAAGAGAAGACCCTTTTACAATACTTCTTCTACAAGGTCAAAAAACACTACCGTCAAATCAAGGACGGGGACCTACTTTAAAGAATAGATACAATTACCTACTTTCATGTGATAGAGGTTCATTTGGACCCGCCCTACCTTTGTATTGTCAAACAAACAGGCGAAGCCGAAAACCTGAATAAAGAGTAGGCATCATTCAAAAAATTAAAAACAATGAAAAAATTAAACAAAAATCAATCAAGTACGATCAATGCTGGCGGACCTATCTTACAATAAGGGTTTCTGTGATAAAAATTAGGGTTCACCGAAAACCTAAAATAGAGTAGGTATAATTAAAAAATTAAATGTAATGAAAAAATTAAACAAAGCACAAACCAATACTATCCAAGGTGGTGGCATAAAATGGAATTAATTAAAAATCAATTGGAAATTAAAGAGGTATCTCAGAAATGTAAAATTAATCAATTTAACAAATAAATTAATAATGAAAAAATTAAGTAAATCTCAAATTAATTCCATCAATGGCGGTGGAATATCACTTCAATAAAATTAAAATCCAGGGATAGCCGAAAACCTCAAATAGAGTAGGCAGTCATTAATAAAACAATTAAAATGAAAAAATTAAACAAAACACAAACCAACACCATTCAAGGTGGAGGCCCTGTATTAAACTAAGAGTGAATCCTAAAACATGAATAAGGGTTGCCGAAAACTTAATCCAGAGTAGGCATCATTTTAAAATCCAAAATAATGAAAAAATTAACAAAAACACAAATCAACACCATCAATGGTGGAGGATTCAGAATGAATTAAAATTTTAATGAATCAGAAAAAAGGGAATGTCGAAAACCAGAAAAAGAGTAGGCATCATTTTAAAAATTCAATAAAATGCAAAAATTAGCAAAAGTCAAACTTCTACCATTCAACGAGCTTGCTGGACATTGAACTAAAAATGGATTGTCGATTCAAATTGGCTTTCATCATAAGGGATTGCTGAAAACCTTAAACAGAGTAAGTATAATTTCAATACTATAATCGTGAAAAAACTAAATAAATCACAGATCGACACCATCAATGGTGGTGGATTTAGACACAACTAAAACTATAAGTACAGAGAGATTGCCGAAAATCTGAAACAGAGTAGGTACAAATAATCGAAATAATAAAAATGAAGAAATTAACTTCCAAACAGCTATCCTCTATCAATGGCGGAGGGGCCAAATTTAATTGAAATTCAGCCAATGAATAACATATAATCAAAAAAGGGATTGCTGAAAACCTAGAATAGAGTAAGTATAAAAGTCAAATTCATTTAATATGAAGAAACTAAATAAAATAGAGATTACCACCATTAATGGTGGAGGCTTTAGATACAACTAATCCATGCAAACAGGGATTGCCGAAAACCTGACACAGAGTAGGTAAATTATTTAAATTCATTCCAATGAAAAAATTAAATAAAATCCAAACTACTTCCATTAATGGGGCTGGTTACAGATGGAACTAATCAAAAAAAAGGAGCTGCCGAAAACCTGGAACAGAGTAGGCATTCATTATATTAATTAATTACGATGAAAAAATTAAATAAAAATCAAACAATTACCATTAATGCTGGTGGACCAGTATTACAATAAAGGCAAGGTACTTAAAAATGGGTCCACCGAAAACCTAAAAAATAATAAACATTGATCTATAAACCAAAAATAATGAAAAAATTAAATAAAGCACAAACTAATACCATCCATGCAGGAGGTCGAGTTATCCAATAAAAATTAGGTATTCGAAACAACAGTGCAAGCAGATAATCTGCAAAAGTATAGGCAATTTTTAAAATTCACTCCAATGAAAAAATTAAATAAAGTACAAACAACCACGATCAATGCAGGAGGTCCCTTACTCCAATAAAGGCTTACTAGTTAAAATTCAAAGAAAGCTGTAAATCAGTAACATATTTTGCATCATTAACTATATTCGGAAATAAAAGCAATTTAAATCAATTGCACTTCAATTCAGTGGGCTGGTCCTAAACTGGATTCTTTGTATATTATATTAAAATATTCATCAAAAATCCATGTGAATAAATTGGACAATTCTGCAAATTCAACAATAGCCTTATTCCAAGGAAATACTTATCCTCCGTACAAGTAATTTTCATTAATGGCGGTACAAGAAGAAGGAATTAATACTGCAATATAATTTGTTCAGTTATTTATTTAGCTATTTCTTCAAATTTATAACTTCTCATAGTAATTAGGTAATTAGGCGCCTTTAAGATAAATATTGGTAAATTGAATAGAATATATTTAAAGTTTTTATTTATTTTGCGCTTGAAATGACTAATTCTATTTCAAAACTAATAAATGTTAAGTTATGAATATTACCATCCGAAAAGCAAATATGCAGGATGTTCCTGCTGTTAGCCAACTTTTCGATTTATACAGAATATTCTATCACAAAACATCTAATCTTGAAGCTGCTCAAAATTTTATCAAAGATAGAATACAGTCCAATGATTCAGAAATAATCATTGCTGAAAATATGGATGGTGCATTGGTTGGCTTTATACAACTGTATCCATCGTTCTCTTCCACACGAATGCAAAGATTATGGGTATTAAACGATTTGTATGTATTAGAATCTTTTAGAGGAATGGGAATCTCCAAACAATTAATCGCTGCCGCAAAAAAAATAGCTACTCAAACCAATGCTTGCGGTGTACTTTTGGAAACTTCCAAAACCAATACCATCGGAAACCAGCTTTATCCCTCCACAGGTTTTGAATTGGAAGTTGAAAGTAATTTTTATTTTTGGACGAATCAATAAGATTCTATTATCAAAACATAATGTTTATTAATCAAAACAAATAAATTAAACACAAGATGAAAAGAAGTGAAATCCAACTACCTAAATATTTTGATAGATACATTTTAATGACAGATGATGTAACTGTCTTAGAAGCCTTACGAATAGGTTTGGAAGAATTACAATCTGCTCCCATAGAAAAATGGAAAGCCATCCATGATAAAGTTTATGCTCCCAACAAATGGACCATTAAAGATATATTACAGCATCTGATTGACACCGAATGGACCTTTAGTTACAGAGCACTTGCGTTTGCCAGAGGAGAAAAAGATGCCAGATCTTATGATGAGAACCAATATGCTGAAATGGCACATGCTACACAAAGAACCCTCGAAAATTTACTAGAAGAAGCCATCGCTTTGAGAAAGGCCAGCATATTACTTTACCAGAGTTTTGATGAGGAAATGTTGTCCCGAAAAGGAATGGGCTTCAAAGGAGAATACTCCGTTCATGCCATTGGATATATTTTATGTGGACACCAACGTTGGCATTTTAAAATTATAGAGGAGAGGTATATGCCTTTGAATGTAATTAGTTGATTAGTTAATTAGTTAATTAGTCAATGTGGAAACCGTAGCGAAGCGAAGGTGGCGCTTCGGCGCCATGTGAAAATTAATTCTACTCCTAGGTCTATGTCTTCATCAAAATTTCTCCTCAAACTTAAAACTCATCCACCAACTTCGTTGGGGACTGCGTAACTTAAAACTACTCCTAACGAGGTCCTTGTTTCCTATTGTTAATCCTAATGGTATTCTCAATTCCATCTTTTACATTTAGCCAAAGATAATTGAAAAATGGCCTTCTTTGATTTCTAATCACAGAAATTTGACCATGACGAAAACCTTCAGCATCAGCGTTGGTGCCATTGTCTAAAAGAAGATTGCCAATAAATGATTTTATCTGGTGCTTTTCAGATCGATCATCTTTAAGTATCGCAATGTTCAAATCATTGTATTTCATTTTAAAATCACCTGACGAACGAATATCATCTCCGGCAATGTTAAAATATACCTGCTCAATCTCACCACTCAAACTTGTCTTTACAAAAGAATTTAAAAATTGATTGGTTGCACCAGCCTTAAAATCAGAGACCTTGCCAGTCACTTTAAATTCTTCTCTTGTATTCTGTACATCAAATTTCCAATCAATGGAAGCCATACCTTGACCCATGATCTGTGCATTGGCTCTGATTTGAGTGGTCTTATTGGATTCCGGTAAATTGGTCAAATGCATAATGTTTGCATTTAAGTTTTCGAATGATACTCTACCAGCTTTTAAGTTCGTCTCATGCTTTTCATCGTATACGATATTCCAATTATCAAATCGCGTGCTATCTATGTCCAATTTGAAAGGTAAATCTCGAATTAGCTTACTATACATTGGACGAAACCTGGTCCTGTCTTTTAAACGTTTGTCTAAATAAATATCCAACTTTGCATTTTGTATACTCATCATCGAAGCATACATATAAAACAACTTTTGCTTTATTTCAAATTCTATACTATCCAAAACCACGAGTGGAATTTGAATGTCAAAATGTTCTCTCTCCTCAGGCAGGACGGACAGCATCTGGTCCTTTGAAAATTTGGATTTTACAGAGAGATCAGCCAATTCAATTTTGTGTTTATACATGGCAGAATGAGCTACAAAAAGATCTTCATAGTTACCCATACTAATATATAACTCTGACATTTCAAATTTAAGATCCTCATACAAAAATGGCATCCTTCCAGATCCTAGAGAATCTATTGGTACAATATCAGAAAGATTTAGATGAATTTTCATAGCTGAGAATCGAATACTATCTGCACCATCTTTCATCATATACAATTGACCATTCGAAATTTCAAACTGTTTAAGTTCCATTTTTCGTCTCACAGATTTTGTGGTTAGTTGCAAACTATCAGCTATATGGTGTCTCAAAGCTGGGTGAATGGTGGTAATGGGATCTTGAATATGTATTTTACGAATTTGAATAAAATCATTTTTAAAATATTGCCAATAATTAAATCCATCCAATTCCATTTTTTTGGACTGAACTGTGGCAAAGCGCACTCCATTGGATTCATTGTGCAATGCTAGTTCTACATCGAAAATACGCAGCTCTGCTCTGAAAATATTTACCGACAAACTACTGTATTTCAATTCTACATTCTTAGGTATTGATTTCTTTAGATAAGATTCAACCAACGCATCAGCCTTTAAATATGCATAGAGAATACCGCTGATTAGCAATACCCCTAAAATTCCTATTGTCCATTTAAATATTTTCACTCAAAGGATTTAGATAAAAAGGATTAAATAGTTCAATTTGATATTTCATTTTGTTGCAGTAAATAATATCCTAACTTAAATGCATCTTCCTGATAAGCATGTTCTACCGGCAATTGCAATTCATTTTTTTTAAAGTAAGCTTTCAAAGTCTGAGGAGCTAAAAATTCTAAATCCACTTTCGGATAACATTGAAGCAAAGATTCAATTTTAAATGATACTGAGGCGGCTTTAAACCTTCCTTTCATTTGTCGCGCTAAAATTACGATTCGATCTGCGTGGATCAAATCAAAAAAATCATATATGGTGGTTTGAAAATTGCGAATCTCTCTACTATCTTTGTCATCCTTCAAAATGATGTATTTAAAATCACTATCATTGCAACTGATCTTGTTTGACTCATCCTTTTGAAGCACGCATACGATCAACTTAGCTTTATCAATATCTAAAGCAATAAGTTTTGTACTTTCATTTTGTTTCGTTTTACTTTCCATTCGTTTTGCTTTGATTCAAAAAATTCCTAAAATACGCCCTTTGTTTGAATAAAATATTTAGTTGGTTTTCGTTTTGACCAAATCATCAATAATTCTAATCATTAAATTAGAATCCTGCTTGTCATTAAACTTTATGATAGTGGTCGAAAATTGGGAGAAACCAAACATCTTAAACTTGAATAAATATAGCCTATTTAGTATAAACAACCAAAGCAAGAGATTAGTTACTCAAAGTCATAAACTTACAAAAAATAAATTAGTCTTTTGAATAATTTTAGGATACTTTTCAATTTTGATACTTCAAAATAGCGGATTGGTCTAAAATATATACTGGATTCAGCATTTGCTTGTAATTTTGTAAAAATGAATTTTAAAATATAACTAATTTTATTTACCAATCATTCATTGCATGAAATATTTAATTTTACTACTATGCATTGTATACGTTTCCTGTCAATCAAAACCAACCAATACTACAACTTCAATCACTGAATCCAACGTCAAATTGGCAAAAGTTCTCGCAGAGTATTTTGACCAACGCATGTCGCTTCTTCCGCTTGAAGCCACCGCCAATGGATACAGTGCATACAACCATCTGCTGCCTGCGGACTTTACAGACAGTTATCGCGTCAAGCTTTGTGCATTTTTCACGCATTTTAAAAATTCGATTAGTCCATTCGAAAGCATGACTCTAAATGAAACTGATCAAAAAAGTCTTGCCATTTTTAAATATGAAATCAACATGGCCTTGGAAGGACTCGATGTCCATTTCTTAGGAAGTTCTGCGTTGAGTGTTTATCAATACGTTCCTTTTGATCAATTTAATGGACTTCCTCTAACCCTCGGACAAATGGGTTCTGGTGTCGGCAACCAGCCATTTAAAACCGTGCAAGATTATGAAAATTGGTTGCAAAGGGCGAAATCATTTCCAGCTTGGGCAGACAGTGCGATCGTTTATTTTAAAAAAGGAATCGAACGAAAAGAAGTTTTGCCACGCAGCATTGTGCAGAAAATGATTCCCCAAATGAAGGGAGTAGTTACAATAGATGCCAGTCAGAGTTTGTTTTATGGACCTGTCAAAATGATGCCTGAAGATTTTAGCGAGGCCGATAAAAATAGATTTACACAAGCTTATACCGATCTCATTTTAAAAAGTATCGTGCCAACCTATCAAAAGTTGGGTGATTTTTTAGAAAATGAATATTTACCTGCAGCGAGAAGCGGCACTGGAATCAATGAATGGCCTGAAGGAAATAAATTGTATCAATATCTCGTGAAATATTGGACGACCACGAATCAACAACCGGAAGAAATATACCAGTCGGGACTTTCAGAAGTGAAGCGCATCCGGGAAGAAATGGAAAGTATCAAAAATCAATTGAATTTTAAAGGAACGCTCAATGAATTTTTCGATTTTATGCGGACTGATCCACAGTTTATGCCTTATCGTACTGCAGAAGAAATTTTGGAGGCTTTTAGGAATATCCAAAAATCCATCGATCCACATCTCCAAAAAATGTTTACACTCAGTCCAAAAACCAAATTCGAAATCCGCCAAACAGAAGCTTTTAGAGCTGCCAGTGCAAGTGCGGAATATTATCCTGGACTTCCGGACGGAAGCAGACCCGGCATTTTTTATGTGCCGATCGTAGACGCCAGTAAATTCAATACCACCAGTGGAATGGAAAGTTTATTTTTACACGAAGCAATTCCTGGACACCATTATCAAATGAGTATCCAGTCCGAAAATGAATCTCTGCCAGCATTTCGTCGCTTTATTTGGTATGGAGCCTATGGTGAAGGTTATGCTTTGTACTGTGAAAGTTTAGGCAAAGAACTTGGATTGTACACCGATCCTTACCAACACATGGGTGCCCTTGGCGAAGAAATGCACAGGGCCATTCGATTGGCAGTTGATGTGGCCATGCATACCGGCAAAATCACCAGAGAAGAGGCCATCACCTATTCTATGCAAAACGAGGCCATCAGCGAGGATGCCGCAATAGCTGAGATCGAGCGCTATATGGTATATCCTGCGCAAGCCTTGAGTTACAAAACCGGCGAACTAAAAATCAAAGCGCTGCGTAAAAAATACGAATCTTCATTTGGTTCTAAATTTGATATCGCTGCCTTCCATACCGAACTTCTCAAAGACGGATGTTTGCCATTGGAAACCATGGAAAGCACCTTGGACCAATGGGCGGAGAACCAAAGAGGAAAGAATTAATCTGACATTAAATATTAAACTAAATTTTATTATTTTCCTTTTGTAATTCAACGAAAATACTATTTTTGTAACTCATTCGAAAGAACGGAAGAATTGTGATCCATTTAATTCTTCAGGCTTTACAAATTATTGACTGTCAGTCCAATAAATTCATTTTATAAAGGACTAACGACGGCAGCGCCATTTTAATTTTTGAGGGATTAATTACAATAAACAGAATTGCACGACTTGTAAAAGCGGCCTAACTTCATTCGAAAGGATTGTGCATGTATAGATTCTTCTCACTTCATACTTTTATAGTTGATGGCTGCTCAAAGGCTTTTTAATCATAAGCAAACTTTAAACTCGAAACCTTAACCAGAAATTTTTATTGAAAGTCTTTAATGATCCTAATTTCAAAAACCATCCAACTTAACAACAGAAATTTCAGATGAGAAATAAACCTTAAACTTTAATTCATTAATAATTAGATTTGCAAAGTCAATAAAAAACATTATTATTTTAAGTAAAAAAATAAAATCAACTATCATGAAAGCTTCACAGTTCAATTTGAATTCAATGACTCAATCGTTAACCATAAACATGGTTGTTTTACTATTCTCCTTTTTGCCATTTCATTTATCTGCTCAAACCTATGATTTGACGGGCTATTGGTATAGTGATGCCGGTGGCTGTTACCAAATCCGCCAACATGGAAACGAAGTTTTTTGGGCAGGAGGGCCAATTGGTTCTTTCAGTGCACACAATGTTTTTCATGGAGCAGTTGCAGGTAATACCCTTACAGGAATGTGGTATGATTTACCAGCTAATACTTATCGGGCTTTTGGAGCCAGTTTGACAGCACGCATAGAAAACCATAACAAGATCGTAAAAGTGTCAGAATCTGCTCAATATAGAGCAAATACCTGGACCAGAATTAACGGAACCTGTACTGCTGGAGAGCCACAGAAACCAAGCGGTGGCTGCAAACTTGAAGGAAGTTGGGCACAAAATACCCCTGGGGTAGGTTCCACTACTTGGGAAATTAAAAGCGATGGCACTGCCATTGAAATAGGAATTGGCTCCGCCAGAGGACAAGCAAGTCTAAAAGGCAACATATTACACATTGATTGGCATACAGGGACTGGATATTCGGGCTATTATGAGTGGGCTTTGGATGGGACTTGCAGTGTAGGTAATGGAATATTGGAATTCAAGACTGGCCGAACCGACAGACTAGGTTCGACAGTGAAGAGGAATTGATGTTGATTGGAAAATAATGATTCAATATTAGATATTTATTAATAATATTTAAAAATAGTTTGTTTACCAAAATTGGGGAGGAATTAGAAATTTATAGCCTTTTGAGGGAAAGATTTGTAAAATTACAGCGTCCAACATTTACGCAAATAATTTCAGATTGAAATTACTGTCCTTCAAACAACTTTCTTCCTTTCAAACAAATATCATAATTGACATGCTTTTTTTTATTATCGCTAAATCCCTCATGTTGAATTGCTACAAATGGATTGCAGACAATAAATCTTCCCTTACCTGCTAATGCTCTATCGATGTCAATTTCTTCATTAATAGATAAGAAAGTGTCATAAAACTTTTGGTGGATTTTATATAACATTGTTCCCGCGAAATCCGATACAGAATTATCATCTTTAATTCTCCCATAATAAATTCCTCCTAAGTACAAATCATAATTGGTTGGTTCATTTTTTAAAAAGTAATCATATGCGCCTTTTCCAGTAAACTTAACATCATCCTCGGCAATCATCACTGAACACAATTTCTGTTCTTTAGCCCATAAAACAACTTGTTTATGTGCCTTTGCTATCCCTGTGGCAGGATTCTTTGGATTAATAATTCCTTCCCAGAATCTATAATCCTGTATTCCTTGCGCAATCAATTGATTATTAATGAGTTTAAATCTATCTTTTCTATTAGAAAGGTGTATAATATTCAGCATATTGATTGACAAATTTAATCAATTTTTTCAAAATTATTCATTTCGCGTTTCGCGAAATGCGAAATAATAATTATCTTTGCATCATGAGAAAGCATAATGGCATGCGACCACAAGATATCGCAATACTAATGAAAATCGTGTCAATGGAGAATCAGGAATGGCAATTATCCCTTCTTTCTAATACGCTTTCAATTAGTCTATCTGAAGTTTCAGAATCCCTAAACAGAAGCAAGATTGCTAAATTTATTGATTTCGAAAAAAAGAAAATCAATCGACAAAATTTATTAGAGTTTCTTGAACATGGTATTAAATATGTATTTCCTCAGCAACCAGGAGCGATGGTAAGAGGAATTACAACTGCTCATTCCCATCCTTTTATTAAAAAACATTTTGTAAGTGAAATAAACTATGTTTGGCCTGATCCAAAAGGAGAAATAATCGGTTTATCAATTGAACCACTTTATCCCAAACAAATCCTTGCTGTAAAGAATAGTCCTACTTTTTATAAACTGATGTCTTTAATTGATGTAATACGTGTAGGAAAAGTAAGAGAAATTAAATTCGCAGTAGAACAATTAAAAAAAGAAATACTCAATGAACCATCACAATAATATAGTTAGAATTAAAGCAGTGAATAATTATTTGGCTGACCTAAAAGATAAAGTTGTCTTTGTGGGCGGAGCAACAATTTCTTTGTACGCCGACAGACAAACCTTAGAAATTAGGCCTACAGATGATATCGATGTAATAATTGAAATTATAAACTACAGTGAACGTACAAAGCTTGAGGAAAAATTAAGAGACTTAGGTTTTCAGCATGACATTAAATCAGGTATCATTTGCAGATTTAAAATTCAGGGAATTATTGTTGATATCATGCCAACCGAAGAAGCATCAATGGGTTTCAAAAATATTTGGTATCCAGAAGGCTTTAAAAATGCTATTGAATACAAAATTGACGATAATAATAAAGTGAAAATATTAAGTACTCCGTACTATATAGCAACTAAACTTGAAGCGTTTAAAGGTCGAGGTGGAGGAGACGGAAGAACAAGTCATGATTTTGAAGATATTGTATATGTTTTAGAAAACAGACAAACAATATGGGAAGAACTTCATAATACCTCAGGGAAAATTAGAAATTATTTAATAAATGAGTTTCAACAATTAAATAATAATTCTAACATTTTTGAGTGGATAGACTGTCATGTTGAATCTGGATCTCCTCCTGCAAGTTATTTCATTTTAGATGAAATTGAAAAATTTGTTGGTCAAAAGCATTAACTGAGATTCCGAAACAACATATAAAAACCAGAAAGAATAACTTTTTACCTGTTGAAGTTGAACATATAAGTTAGACAAGTAAAAAAAGGAGCAAGGTCGCAATATCTTCTAATTGAAATCAAAAAACACCTCATCAAATTACAATTTATGAAAAATCTGATTCTCATTTTGTTTTTACTTTTTGAAATAAATGTCGTTGCCCAAAAGAAGATAATTTATATAAATGATATTCTTGAAGTAATTACCCGACAACAATTTAAAGCCAGATTAACAAATTATGATTACTGCATTAGTTTTGATCTAGATACGCTTATTGTTAATGTTCGGGTTACAAGAATCCGAGAAGGTAAAATTTCGGAAAAGTACCTACAGGAAATTAAAAATAACATTACACTAACTACTGGAAGTCCTATTTCGGATGAAGTTAAACTAGTATTGAACTTCTACCCAGGAATTGATAAATGCAATACGGCTTCCGAAACTAATGACTTACAATTAATTGAACGTTATTTGAAGTATTCCGAAGAAATAAAGAAGATTCAAAATGTGAAACAATTCTTTGTTTACAAAAGCATAGAAGGAACAGAATCCTACGGTCCTCATATAAAATGGATTCCTGATGTAAATCAAACCATAGAAAAATTATTCTTTAAAATACCTTTTCCCTGTGAAAGCTATGTTATCATAGATAAGGACGGAAATTATTATTGTTATAAAGGTGAATATAATATCGATGAGATAATACCTAAATTAATAATGGAAACAAATAGTATCCACCGCTAAAAGAAATATCTAGCCACAGTTAAATAAAAGTCAAATTTCAAAAGGACAAAATATAATAAATTAACATGGGACTCGACCTTAATCACATAGAACTCTCACCCAAGACAAAGGATACAATTGAATATTTTACCTTGGACGAGTTTAAGAATAATCCTGACTTCATTAAAAGACATAAGCATCTTCTATCACAGAATGACTACGGAGACAAAGTGCTATATTATTGCAACAGGGGCATCATCGAAAACGGGTTACAGTTAATTTTATTGATTCATTTGAAAACAATAAGCTTTATTTTCGTTTAGACGACGTAAAAAAAGTTAAATGCTTTTTTCGCGCTAATCCTGGTGAAATCCAAGTGGACTTAGAAAATACTTTCCAAAAAACTTTCTAGACAATTTTATTGAAGGTGAAAGTGTGTTTTTCATCAGTTATTAACTTAATGGCTGACAAAGAAGTGTGCTACCTTTGTGGACCAAAACTTCAATTTATACTTATGCTCAAAATTAGAAATGTAAGTAAACCATTGAAAGTCACATTGTAAAAAGAAATTAAAACCATAAACAAAAATAGAAAAGTATGAGAAAAATAATTTCATTTATGCACATATCCTTAGACGGATTTGTAGCAGGACCAAATGGAGAAATGGATTGGATTAAATTTGATGAAGAACTTTTTGATCATGTCGGTAAGCGCATTGGTGAAGGCGACACTGCATTATATGGACGAGTCACCTATCAGATGATGGAAAATTACTGGCCTACCGCAGGAGACAATCCGGATGCGACCAAGCATGACATTGAACATTCAAAATGGTATAGTACAGTTCACAAAGTTGTACTTTCAAAAACAATGAAAGGCGTGGTTTTGACAAACACAAAAATTATTAGCGACGAAGTTTCGGACAAAATAAATGAAATAAAACAACAGGCTGGAAATGACATCTTGTTGTTTGGTAGTCCAACAGCCACACATTCATTGATTCAATTGAACTTGATAGACGGCTACTGGCTATTTGTCAATCCAATTATTCTTGGAAAAGGAATTCCATTGTTTGTAGACATCAAAGACAAAATTAAACTAAACTTATTGACTACCCAACAATTTGCTTGCGGAGTAACTGAATTGAATTACACAGTGGACAAACAATAATTATGAAATAATTACAAGGTGTTTGGGAGTGAGATAGCATGAGATTATTGAAATATGAGTAATTATTTGTATTCAAATAATGTCAGATTATTGGATAATGTTTTTGAAAATAAAAGACAATAGTTTCATATGAAAGTACAAGAAAAAATATTAGAGTATATTTCAAGTCAAGCTGAACTAAAACGGAGCGACATGCAAGAATTGCACAGCCTCATTTTGAGCGTAATGCCAAATTGTAAATTATGGTTCCTGGATGGTAAAAACAGTGAAAATAAAATAGTTTCTAATCCCAATATAGGCTATGGCTCTTATACCATAAAATATGCAGATGGTAAATCAAAAGAGTTTTATCAAATTGGCCTAAGTGCAAACACCACCGGAATTTCTGTCTACATTATGGGTATCAACGATAAGAGCTTCTTATCCAAAACGTATGGGGAAAAATTAGGCAAAGCAAGCGTAAGCGGATATTGCATTAAGTTTAAATCTTTAAAAGATATAAATATTGAAATACTTGAAGATGCTATAAGATACGGGTTAGAAGCTCAGACTAACAATGGCTAATCAGATCCAAGTGAAAAAATTAAATTTACTACAATAGAGGCTGTCGTTCATGCTCAACATTCTCGGAGCATATATGTTAAGTCTGTAAAAGTAAATCACAATAGAATTAAACATGAAATGGACATACAATATTAAAAATAAATTACTAGCATCTATTGTGCTGCTTGCGCTGTGTTTGTTGGTTCTACTTAGCCACTATCTTGACAGAATTCATACTCAAAATGTAAAAAATTCTATAGTTACCTTGTATGAGGATAGGCTGATTGCGGAAGACTATATATTAAAAATGACAATTAATATTTATCAAATTAGAGAAGTATTAAATACTAATATAATTGATGATTCAAAATCAGCAACCATTGGTAAACTTGTGGATGAATTTAATACATGGAACAAGGCCTATATGAAAACAAAACTGACTTCCAGCGAAAAAACAAGAGCGACTGAGTTAATTGGTCATGTCAAAATTTTTGAACAAAAAATAACCAACACCAGCGATGAGCTTTCTAAAGATACAGAAAACGCACTTATTTCTTTGAACAAGCTTTCCAATGTCCAATTGGAAGAATCAAAATTAATAATGCAGAACGCTGAATCAGAGTATGCCAATATTAAAGCATCTTCTCAATTTGCATTTGCGATTATCATCATCATTTTATTTGTATTACAAGCAATCGTTTTTTCTGCTAAAACCATACTACCAATAAATAAACCACAAAATCCCAATTTCAATTAAGTAATTTTATCTGCCTGTCCGTAAATTGCTTCTTATGCAATTTGCTTCAGTTCACTAAGTACATAGTGTTAATCTTGTTGAAATAAGTCGAAGCGAACACCATTCATATGATATTTCAGAAAACAATATACATAAAACAATGACAAAGCAAGAATTAATAGAGTCGTTTTCTAAAAATCATCAAGAATTAATTGATTTTGTAAATTCTTTGACAAACGAGAATTTTACTTTTAGTTATTCAGGAAAGTGGACTGCAGGACAACAACTTAATCATGTTTACTTAACTATAATACCATTCACTAAAGTTTTACTTTCTAAAGAATATATTATTCAAAAATTTGGAATTATAGATCGTCCTACCTGGGATTATAATACTGTTATTGAAAATTATTCTAAAACAAGTCTTAAAGCACCTCCACAATATTTGCCTGATGAGACATTGTCCGAACAGAAAGAAAAGATAATTGCAGATATGCAAACTACTGTATTAAGAATTCAGAGTTTGCTAAATCAATACACAGAAGAAGAACTCGACTCATTGGTCCTGCCCCATCCTTTACTAGGTCATCTGACTATAAGAGAAATGTTTTACTTAATGAGCTATCACCCACTTCATCATTTAAAGCAAACCAAACAAAATTTAAGTATCTATTAAGACAGCTAGGTTCAAAATTAAATGTATATTGCAGTCTATATGAAAAAAACACCATTACAACGATTGAAAATTGTTCTCCTAACTATTTTCTTACCCATTTTACTTTTATCTTGTATGACCAATAAAAATAAACAACAACAAATTTTACAAACGGTCCCAAATGTAGATTTAAAAAAATATATGGGTAAGTGGTATGAAATAGCTTCATTTCCACAAAGTTTTCAAAAAGGCTGTTTTAGTACCACTGCAGAATACAGCTTACATGAAAAAGGATTTGTTATTGTGGAGAATCGTTGCAATAAGAACAGTATTGATGGAAAACAATCCTACATTAAAGGCAAGGCTTTTACACAAGAAGGTTCAGGCAATTCAAAATTGAAGGTTCAGTTTTTTTGGCCTTTTAAAGGAGATTACTGGATTATTGATCTTGCGGATGATTATAGTTACTCGGTGGTAAGCAACCCAAATAGGAAGTATTTATGGATTCTCTCCAGAACAGCTACCATGAACAATGACACCTATCAGGAAATTGTAAAAAGACTTGAATCCAAAGGATTTGACTTATCCAAACTGACCAAAACTCAACATTAATGAATTGGTAGGTTATTTTATAAATTTTTTTGATCTCTGCATACACCTGAATGAGTTCAAAATCAATAGATTTTAAATAAATTGGAGAATTATTTATAATAAATAAATCCTAAATGGAATTGATATCGTAAGTATTGGTTAAACAACCATTATGAAAAAATTTCATTTTTTATTGATTACAGCTCTTATAGCCATTACATCATGCACGAAAGAGGATCCATCGGAGGCCTTGACTCCCGGACCGGACCAAATCGTTTTTGCCATTAATACATCCAACGAGTTAATCAGATTTAATGCAAAAACTCCCGCAAGCTCTTTAAGTAAAACAGCAATAAGCGGATTGGTCGTGGGAGAAAAATTAATGAGCATTGACTTTAGACCTTCCACTGGGGAATTGTATGCTCTGAGTGACTCTAGTAAATTGTACATCATTAATCAAAACGATGGAAAAGCCAGGATCGTGGGTGCAAGCTCCTTTACCCCTAAGATCAATGGTAATATAGCTTCCATTGATTTTAACCCAACGGTCGATAGATTACGTCTAGTCACTTCAACAGGACAAAATTTGCGATTAAATCCAGAAACAGCGACTGTTGCAGCTACGGATGGCGCAATCAATGGTGGAACATCTCCAATCATTGCAGGGATTGCGTATACCAATAGCAAGGCAGGTGCAACATCTACTATTTTATATGATATTGATCAGACCTCTGGTAAATTGTACACCCAAAATCCACCCAACAATGGGACTTTGGTAGAAGTAGGAAATCTGGGTATCACGTTTACAGGTCAAGCCACATTTGATATTACGCCTGGCAATATTGCATTGATGGCAGCAGGACTAAATTTTTATATTTTAGATTTAACCACTGGAAAGGCTTCTAAAATAGGGTCTGTCGCAGAGTCTTTATTGGATATTGCCATCCCAACCGATCCAATTGCTTATGCAACGGATGCAAGCAATAATCTTTTAATGTTTAACCCTTCCGCGGTCAGTGCAGGTGTTACAACAAAAGCCATCACTGGTTTGCAAGTTGGTGAAAATGTACTTGGTATAGATTTTAGACCTCTAAATGGTCAGTTGTTTGCTCTTGGAAGTAGCAGTAGATTGTACACCATTAATCTCTCATCCGGAGCTGCCACCCAGGTAGGTACGGGTATTTTTAGCACCCTTTTATTAGGCACTGATTTTGGATTTGATTTTAACCCAACAGTTGACAGAATTCGGGTAGTGAGCAATCTTGGACAAAACTTAAGATTAAACCCTGTCGATGGGACAGTGGCCGCCACTGATGGCAATTTAAATCCTGGTTTACCTATTATAACTGCTGCGGCCTATACCAATAATTTCGCCGGAACCACAGCGACATCCCTTTTTGTGGTGGACCATAATACGGATAAATTATACATTCAAAATCCACCAAACAATGGAACCTTGGTGGAAATAGGAAATTTAGGTATAGATCTTAACAGTGATAATGGATTTGATATTGGAAGCAGATCTAACAATTCATATTTGATAGCTGCAGTTGGCGGAACAACCAATTTGTATACCATCAATACTTCGAGTGGCTTGGCTTCCACCCCGGTCATTTTTCCAACACCGGTCAAAGGTTTTAGCTTAGGAACAGGTTTTTAAATGTATTCTTTGTAAGTAATTAAAACAATATATACTGCCCTACATTCTGGGGCAGTATTTTTTAAATGTATCAACTATAATGATCATTTTTTCTACTTAAGTTTCTAATTTACGATCACCTTAAATCCAGGAACATTTTTGGTTTATGATCATAAAAATTTAGATTAGAATATATTGATAATACGAATCTCTTTAAAATATGGCTTAAGCTTGAAAGTCAATGGTTTCAAAATCAATTTCAATTATTCTGCACTACTGAAAATCAACTGATGATCTCAATTATTTGGTCATTAATTTTAATATTATTCAAATACATACTTTAATCCAATATTAAAAATGTGACTGTCGATCATTGCTCAAAAATGAGACAAATGGATCATTGTATGTTTTGTTGGCACTTATTCCATATTTTTGCAGAATGAACAAAAAAGAAATGATCACAATCGACAATTATTTAGACAGCCATTATATCCATAGAAGCAATTGGTTAAGAGCCGCTGTACTTGGAGCCAATGATGGAATTATCTCAATTTCTAGTCTTGCAATTGGAGTTGCGGCCGCTAGTTCAACAAGAGAACCAATAGTTTTAGCCACCGTAGCGGGACTTGTGGCTGGTGCCCTCTCTATGGCTGCCGGCGAATATGTTTCTGTAAGTTCACAAACGGATACCGAGATAGCCGACATTGAGAGAGAGAAAAAGGAGCTTCATGAAATGCCACAAGAAGAGCTACTTATTTTAGCTCAAATATATGAGAAAAGAGGTCTAAAAAAAGAAACTGCTATGCAAGTAGCCGTTGAATTGACAGAAAAAGATGCATTGGGAACTCACATCAGGGACGAATTGGGCATCAATGAGATTAGTCAAGCAAACCCAATACAAGCAGCTGTAGCATCCGGAGCTGCTTTCTCCGTTGGAGGTGTTTTGCCCTTATTAACCATTCTTTTTGCACCCATCAAAGGAATGGAATATTGGCTATATTCTTGTACGATTATTTTTCTAATTACATTGGGTGCACTTGCTGCGAAAACAGGAGGTTCGAGTGGAATAAAAGCGGTGATGAGAATTACTATATGGGGAACTATTGCAATGGGTTTGTCAGCTTTGGTGGGCTATATTTTTGGCGTAAATGTTTAATCCAATCAATCTCCAAATATTATAAATAAAGTAAACAATGTCCATCACTACAGAATCAGAATTAATCGGAATGAAAAAGGTTAGTGAAGCGGTGGCCTTCGTATTGAAAGAAATGAGAAATTATTCCCAGGTGGGTAGGACAACCAAGGAAATAGATCAATTTGGCGGTCAAATACTAAATGACATAGGTGCAAAATCTGCACCAAAATTAACCTATAATTTTCCAGCTTTTACTTGTATAAGTCTTAACAATGAATTTTGTCATGGCATTCCTTCAGAAAAAAGAATTCTCAAAGAGGGCGATTTAATTAATATTGATGTATCGGCAGAACTGGATGGCTTTTGGTCAGACAATGGTGGTTCCTTTGTTATCGGAGAAGATATACACAAACACCAAAAACTGATAGACGCTTCAAAACAGATTCTACATCATGCTATTTTCAGTATAAAAGGCGGGGTGAGAATTTCGGACATTGGGCATCTAATAGAATCAGAAGCTAAAACTCGCGGATACAAAGTCATTAAAAATTTAACAGGTCATGGTATTGGTAGAAGTCTACACGAAGAACCAAGCGCTATAGCCAATTACAGAGATCGATTTAATCTAGCTAGATTTAGAAAAAATTCTGTAGTGGCCATTGAAACATTTATTTCTACTGCTTCCACCTATGCGGAGACAATAGAAGATGGCTGGACCATGGTGGGAAACAAGGGAGGTTTTATTGCGCAACACGAACATACCATTGTGGTAACAGAGGCTAAACCGATCATATTGACAGAGATGAATGAAATTTGGAATTAAGAATATGTGTAGAAAATGTTAGACATTCAAATAAATAAAATAACGTTAAGTGACATTTATCAACTGCAAGAAATTAGTAAACAGACTTTTTACGAATCGTTTTCAGCAGTAAATACTGAAGAGAATATGGCCAAATATTTGGAGGAAGAATTTTCCATTAAAAAACTAGGGGCTGAACTCATTGACATAAATTCAGAATTTTATTTTGCTTCTATGGTCGATAAAATTATTGGATATATAAAATTAAATTTTGGTCCATCCCAAACTGAATTAAAAGAAAACCATGCCCTTGAAATTGAACGCATATATGTTCTTAAGGAGTTTTACGGAAAAAATATAGGACAATTACTTTATAACAAAGCCATTCAAATAGCCGAGCTGAAAAAACTAGACTATGTTTGGTTGGGTGTTTGGGAAGAAAATCCAAGAGCAATAAATTTCTATAAGAAAAATGGCTTTGAAGAATTTGACAAACATTTGTTTAAACTTGGCAATGAAGAACAAACAGACATCATGATGAAATTAAAATTGAATAAATAATTTGCTTTAAAATAATTCTTTCATTACCTATTTTATTAAATCAATATTTTATGTGGCAAACAGATTCTTTATGGTTTGAAGTATCAATTGTAAGCATCACCATAGCTTTAGGACATATTCTTCTAGGACATTTTGAAGAACGAACACCTAAGTCCAGAAAACTATTAAAATATATCATGACACTCGTGATTGTGGTAGGACTTTCATACTACCTAGGAAGAACATTTGCATTATCATTCTTTGCACTTTGGTTTATTCCTGTTTTTTACATTCATGGAATTCTACTACCAAAAAAGGGAATCAATGGCTGGACCGGCGAACCTAAATCAAAATACTATGAATTCAGAAAATGGGATAAAAATATTTTTAAAGAATAAAAATGACTTACTCCCTTTTCATATTATCTCAATAATTTCAATCAATTGCATCAATTATATTAAATATTAGGCTACTTACATTCTAAAACTCAAAATTTAGGTAACTTCTCAATTAATGATTGGATCCATAAAATTGTATTTATAATTTCTCTCGACAAACCTGTATTCATATCAAATATCTAATCCTGTTGATCCTTAAATCATATAAATCCTGATCAAGACAGCAGACAGTCCTATATATCTACACTTAAAATATTATAAAATATAATTTAAAATTTTAATACTGGTTCTTGATTTCAAAAAAGATGTATTTTTACATTACGATCTATATTCAATAACAATAGTTAAATAATAATCAACAATTTATTACCTAAGATTATAAAAGTCAATTATTCATTCAAATTTTTTAAAGCCACACAATTAATGAACAAATGAAAATAAGACTAATATTCTACATTGCAATTTTATTGTTTTCCTGTAAAAAAGAGGAAGATTCCTTTAATCCATTCTCGACTCCCTACAAATTAACCAAATCGATAAACTATAACAACATCCAGGTAGATGTGGTCATTGATAAACCAGCCAATAATGAGGTTGATGTTTTAATGACATTTCACGGAACTGTAATGACAGATGACAAAATTATCGAAGCAGCAAATAATACACTAGACAATTTCAAAATCATATTAGATCGAAAAGATATGATGCTCGTCAGTGTAGCCTATCCTGAAGAAAACTTGCTCATGGGTGATAATATCCTTCATTCAGAAGCTGCACTTTTGTGGGTTAAAAATAAGGCCGATCAGGAATTAGGAATTAGGGTAAAAAAAATATTTTTAGCAGGTCATTCACAAGGTGGATATCTGGTAACACGATTAAATACTATGCACCAAACCAATGGTGTCATTGCCAATGCTCCTGGTCCCCTGAACCTCGTTTACAGATGTCAGCTAGAAGAAAATAGACAAATTCCAATGAGTTCAACTTGCAATTTACTTAAAAATATGTACGGCTCCACCACTAATAATCCAGATCCTTATCATAAAAGATCTTTATTAAATTTTACAAACGGATTTAAAGCAGACATTCTTTTTGTTCAAGGACTCAATGACTCAGCCATTCAAATGTATTCTTGGCCTAATTTTAAACGCGATGTTCTGAATTGTTCCAATTGTCAACAAAGCCAGTTCTTAGAGCTCACAGGTTTGGGTCATTCTTCTCTTTTTACAAGTGCAGAAGCTAAAACAGCATTTAATCTTTTTATTCAAAGTAGATAATTTACTACAACGTTCTACCAAAAACATTTGGTTTTAATGCTTAACGTAATTATATAATATAAAACTGCACTCAATAAAAAGTGCTTCTATATAGTTTAAATTACCGTATTTCAATTTCTTAGATTAAAAAACTAAGTTTGTGGAGAATTTTGTACATTTAGTAGAATATTTCAAGGAATTTTCTCTACTAATTCATACTATTGTGATTCAAATGTTTGTGGTAGCTATATTACAATGACAAATAAAATAAAATTTACAATCACAACTGCATGGATAATCTTTACAAGAAGCTATGATGCATATTGCACAAATCAATTCACACCCAATCTTGAAAAAGAAAGCAATCCAATAGTTACTTTATTGGGTTTGACTTGGACTCCATTATTAATCACAATTGGCCTTTTGACAATTTATACCATTTATGTTTTATACATTGGTCTTTTTAAACCCAAAAATCTACTTCCAACTGAAAGTGGATATACTTTTTGTCAAATTACAGCTTTTACCTATTTAGGTCACAAGGACCACTGGACCGCAATTTTTTACAAAATACCCAAAGACATTAATAGATTCAACCATTGGATGGGTCAGACATTGCCACAATGCCTATCTTTTGCAGGTCTGGTTTCTACAATGATGTGGCTGCTCATTCATCATTCTGATTATTATAAGTCTATTCATAGTGCAACAATGATTTACATCTTTCTGATCAGTGGATGTATAGTAATTATTTACTCTTGGAACAAGAAAATATTTAAACAATATTTGAGTAGCAATAGTAAATAGAAAATCTGTAAAACTAAAATTGGATGAAAGTTGTATAGAATTTTAGAAACTAAAAATTCAATGTAAATGATTAGAATTACATCGATTTTGTACTTTATGCTATTTGTTGCAATATTTAGTTGCACTACAAAAGTCAAAACAATCTCAAAAGAGTTTAGATTGAATACCCCAGACAATATCCAACTTGCTATAACGATTACAAAACCTACTGCCTTAAATAATACACCACTCATTATTCTTATTCACGGATCTGGAAATGATTCAAGAGCAAATGAATACTATCAATTGCTAACCAAAGAATTTTGTAGCATCGGCTTTTCAGTCATTACTTACGACAAGAGAGGATGCGATAGTTCAACGGGAAACTGGCTGTCCGTACCCTTTTCCTATTTAAAAGAGGATGTGTTGTCTATAGTAAACCATTTCTCACAAGACTCAAGTTTCACCCACATTGGACTTTGGGGTGGAAGCGAAGGCAGTAACCTTGCGGTTTGGGCAGCTGCAGAAAATGAAGAAATTGACTTTGTTATTGCACAGTCTTTTACATCCATGACTTTCGCAGAACAAAATAAATATGTAAAATTAAATCAGGTCAAAAATTACTCAAATGTGATCCAGTCCAAAATAGATGATCTGATGCGATTACAAGATTTGTTATATGAGTTTGTTAGAACTGGTCAAGGATATTCAGAATATCTAAAGGCCTTTAATAGTTTTAGAGACGATGAGTGGTTTGCCAATATCCTAGATGAACCGATTAGCGAAAACGGTTTATGGGCCAAATGGTATAAAACAAAACTAGATATTTATACTGCTGAATTTTTAAAAAATATCCACATTCCAGTTTTGTTTATTTGGGGACAATATGATGCTTTAATAGAGGTCAATAAAAGTAAAGAAATGGCCATGTCAATAAAACAAGACAGCAACTTCCAGTTTAAAATTTTCGATAACGCAGATCACAGTTTATACGCTGGTAGTCGAAAACCAGTACATTTAAAGTATATGAAAGATTGGCTTCAAAAAAAAGTAGAAATAAAATAGAATCACACCAGACTACTTTATTTAACTTTACTAAACTAATAGAAGATTTTCATAAAAGTTGTCGATCTTTGTCCTACTTAAACCACAATTATTGTTTTTGATGAAACCTCAGTTTTTTAAAGATCAAGACGAATTCAGAAACTGGTTAGAGAAAAACCATCTTAAAGAGACCGAAATATTTGTTGGCTTCTATAAAATAAACTCCGGCAAAGCCTCAATGACCTGGTCCCAATCGGTCGACCAAGCACTTTGCTTTGGTTGGATAGATGGTGTAAAATACTCGATTGACGATGAAAGTTATAAAATAAGATTTACTCCACGTAAGAAAAATAGCATTTGGAGCGCAGTCAATATCAATAAGTTTGAAAAACTTAAAACTCTTGGCTTATTAAAACCAGAAGGAATTGCCAGTTTCAATCTGCGAAAAGAAAGTCGTTCAAAAATATATGCTTTTGAAAATGAAGAAATAAAATTTTCTCCTGAATTTGAAAAAATATTTAAATCCAATAAAAAAGCATGGGACTATTTCCAATCTCTGGCACCATCTTATAGAAAACCTTCCTCAAATTGGGTCATGAGCGCAAAACAAGAATCAACCAGATTAAAAAGACTAATGGAACTGATCGCAGAGAGCGAAGTAGAAACCAATAAATGGAAAAACCATAAATATAAAAAATAGGAATTAAAAATGAGTACCTGGTAATAAATATTGGCTTCAAAATTTAATATGTAATAAAATTATAAATTTTACAAACTAAGTCTATGAAATATTTACTTCGAATTTTAATTGCTTTAATTATTTTCATCAGTATTTTGATCTATTGGAAGAATCAGAAACTCCAAAAAGACATCGCAAAAGCTCACCAAGAATTTTTAAACTACAAACCGTCAAAAATAATTGAATGGGGAACAGTAGAAAAGCTCAGCATCACTCCATTAATTGATTGGCATACAGACCAAACAGATTTAAAGACGGAAGCAGGTGTCAGCTATCTCATAAAGACTGATAAGCACAAGATACTATTTGACCTAGGTTACAACCAGAAACAAAAGGATCCATCGCCACTACAACACAATATGGCAAAATTGGGTGTATTGCTTGACTCCATAGACATGATTGTCATTTCTCATAATCACTTTGACCATGTTGGTGGTAAAAAATGGATGGATAATAATACATTTTCACTAGCTAACAATCAAATAGAATTGGGTGCAAAAAAAATATTTACACCCATTGATATGAGTTATCCTGGTCAAAATCCAGTTACTACACGAATACCCCAAGTTCTTGATTCTGGTATTGCGACCCTTGGCACCATCCCTGCGGAATTGATCATAGGAAAAATTGACGAACAAGCATTGGCTTTCCATATTAAAGGAAAAGGGATCTTGCTCATTGTTGGATGCAGTCATCAAACCATTCCAAAAATTATCAAGCGCACCCAGGACCTATTTTCAGAACCCATCTACGGTATCATCGGAGGATTACACTTTCCCATTCCTGAAGGCAGATTAAAGTTGGTTGGTGGTTTAATTGATGCACAACGTATAGGTTCTGGTAATGGTCCTTTTGATCAATTGAAACAAAAAGATGTGGATGAATCTATTAAATTACTTAAAGAAATTAACATACAAATAGTGGGAGTAGGTGGTCATGATAGCAGTGATGAAGTCATTCAACAATTCGCAAATGAATTCAGTGAAAAATACCGATATGTTAAAGTCGGAAAACGTATTGAACTGTAATATCTTATTATATTTTTAATGAAATAATGAAATTCAATCAAATCAAACAGCCTGAGAATACACACTTTTTGTGCACCGTTAAAAAATAATCAGCAAATAATGATAGAATATAAAATCGAAAATCAATTGAATATAGAGGAATTTAAAGCAGTACTCATTCAATCAACATTAGGCGAACGAAGACCCATCGATGATCCTGAACGATTATCCAAAATGATTGAACATGCCAATTTAATTCTGACCGCAAGAATAGATGGAAAGTTGATAGGTGTTGCGAGGTCACTAACTGATTTTTCATTTTGTACTTATTTATCCGATTTGGCGGTGGACTTAAATTATCAACACATGGGTATAGGTAAAGAATTGATCCGACGAAGCAAATTGGCAGCCCCTTTGGCCAAATTAATATTATTAGCCGCTCCAAAAGCAGTCCAATATTATCCAAAAATTGGAATGAGCAAATGGGAAGAATGCTATTTTTTAAATGATGTAAATGAGTTAATCTAATTCATGTCCGATTAATGTTTTTAAATAATATCATTTATAAAATAAATCCAAATTTACTATTCTTAGTTGACAGTTTGGGTGCATTGCTATCAGCCTTCTTACTAAGTCAACTCTTGGCAAGATTTGAAAATGTATTCGGAATGCCGAAAAATGAATTGTATCAACTATCAATTATTGCCAGCTTTTTTGCCTTATATTCTCTGACATGTTATTTATCTAAACTTGAAAATTGGAAACTCTATCTGAAACTTATTGCCATTGCAAACCTCATATATTGCATCATCACTATTGGAATGATCATAGATCAATTCTATAAAATAACTTTACTTGGTCTGATCTACTTTGCACTCGAAATAACAATAATCTTTACTTTGGCTATATTTGAATTCAAAGTAGCATTAAAATAAATGACAAATAATAAAAATATAAATTGATTTACTTTGAAATATAAAATAATTTCTTAACTTTACCAAAAATAAATCATATGGCAATTTTAAAAGTAATCGAAATAATGGCTTCATCTAAATCAAGTTGGGAAGATGCTGCTGCAACCGCTGTTAAAGAAGCAAGCAAAACCATCAAAGGCATCCAATCGGTGTATATCAAAGAACAAAGCGCCACTGTAAATAAGGGAAAGATTGCAGAATATAGGGTTATCACAAAAATTTCATTTACGGTAGAGAGATAGTTTATTACGCTTCAATCATTTCTCTTATACTAGTTTAACCAATTTCAGTATACCCGGGTATGCTTAAGAAATAATGGTATATTCAAACCAATGAAAAGTAAATTTATTAATTTCCTATTAATATTGACTTCTCTTATCGGATACTTAGAATGGGGAGGAAACAATCAAACTTTTCTTTTTCAGGCAGAAGCTGATATTGTTTTAAAATTTTTCTCTGAGCCTCAATCCTTAATACATCCTTTTATTGTCTTACCATTACTAGGACAAATCTTATTGCTTATAACTCTATTTCAAAAAAAACCAGGAAAAATATTGACTTATTTTGGAATAGGGACTTTAGGAATTTTATTGGGATTTATGTTTGTGATAGGGATCATAGGCTTTAACTTTAAAATCATAATTTCCACTCTACCATTTATTCTTATTGCAATATATGCCATTGGATACTATAGAAGTTTCTATACTACATCAACCCAGTCTGAATAGGATTGTAAAATCAAACTCATCAATTTACATCGTAAATCAAAATTTTAATTTTATAATTACGGCCAATATCCTATTTACCATGCAAAGTAAAACCAGATATAATTAGGCTGAAATTATCCTTACATAAAAAAAAGTTGGCCTGTTTCCAGACCAACTTTAAAAATAAAAAACTTATTGTTTAACTAAGAAATATCAAATCTGTCAAGATTCATCAGCTTGTCCCAGACCGACACAAAATCCTGAACAAACTTTTCTTTAGAATCTTCACAAGCATATACTTCCGCAATAGCGCGTAATTCTGAATTAGAACCAAAAATTAAATCTACTCGGGTTCCACTCCATTTGCGTTCTCCTATCTTCCGATCGCAGCCTTCAAAAAGATTTTTATTTCCGTCCACCGCTTTCCAGACTATTCCCAAATCAAGCAAGTTCACAAAAAAGTCATTCGTCAATGTTCCTGGTTGATTCGTAAAAACACCATATGGAGTTTGATTAAAGTTGGTATTCAAAACACGCAAACCTCCAAGCAAGGCAGTCATTTCAGGTGCTGACAAAGTCAACAATTGGGCTTTATCTATCAACATCTCTTCGGAAGAAACAGGACAATTGGACTTCATATAATTTCGAAATCCGTCCGCAATAGGTTCAAGAACTGCAAATGATTCAACATCTGTTTGTTCCGGTGAAGCATCGGCACGACCAGGTTTAAAAGGTACTTTGATCGAATGACCTGCATTTTTAGCAGCCATTTCAATTCCTGCACATCCTCCTAAAACTATCAAGTCCGCAATCGATACTTTTTTATCACCACTCTGTTGGCTATTAAATGATTTTTGAATATTTTCAATGGTACTCAATACCTTATCCAACATAGTTGGATTATTCACTTCCCAATTTCTCTGAGGTGCAAGCCGGATGCGCGCGCCATTTGCTCCGCCGCGTTTATCTGAACCCCGAAAAGTGGATGCAGAAGCCCATGCTGTGTTTACAAGTTCGGAAATAGACAAACCTGATTCAAGAATTTTGGTTTTTAAATCTGCCACATCCTTTTCATTGATCAATGTATGTTCTGCCTTTGGTATAGGATCTTGCCAGATTAATTCTTCCTTCGGAACTTCAGCACCTAAATATCGAGCAATCGGACCCATGTCACGGTGGGTCAATTTAAACCATGCTCTGGCAAAGGCATCTGCAAATTCATCCGGGTTATCCATGAAATGTCTGGAAATTTTTTCATAAACCGGATCCATTCTAAGTGAAAGATCCGTTGTCAACATAATCGGCGTATGGCGTTTGTTAGGATCATGTGCATCTGGTACTGTGTCAGCGCCCATTCCATGTTTAGGCTTCCACTGGTGTGCACCTGCTGGACTTTTGGTTAACTCCCATTCGTAACCAAAAAGATTCCAAAAAAAGTTGTTGCTCCATTTGGTTGGTGTGGTGGTCCAGGCTCCTTCTAGTCCACTGGTGATGGTGTCTCCGCCATGGCCTTTGCCAAATGAATTTTTCCAACCCAAACTTTGTTCTTCAATACCCGCAGCAGCTGGTTCGCGTCCTACAAATTCACCAGGATTGGCCGCACCATGGGTTTTTCCAAAAGTATGTCCGCCTGCGATTAATGCCACCGTTTCATAATCATTCATGGCCATTCTACCGAACGTCTCTCGGATATCCCGTGCGGATGCAATAGGATCCGGATTTCCATTGGGCCCTTCAGGATTCACATAAATCAAGCCCATTTGTACAGCAGCTAAAGGATTTTCCAATTCACGATCACCGCTATACCTTTTATCGCCTAACCAATCTGCTTCCGAACCCCAATAAATTTCCTCTTCTGGTTCCCAAATATCTTCACGACCTCCCGCAAACCCAAAAGTTTTTAAACCCATAGATTCGAGAGCACAGTTCCCGGCAAGAATCATCAAATCAGCCCATGAAATCTTCCTACCATATTTCTTTTTAAGTGGCCATAGTAATAAACGAGCTTTGTCCAAATTCGCATTGTCAGGCCAACTGTTGAGGGGTGCAAATCGCTGTGTACCGGATCCTGCTCCACCACGACCGTCAGAGATACGATAGGTTCCTGCACTATGCCAGGCCATTCTAATAAAAAAGGGTCCATAATGTCCGTAATCTGCCGGCCACCATTCCTGAGAATGGGTCATGAGTTCAAAAATATCTTTTTTAACAACATCCAAATCCAGAGATTGAAACTCTTTCGCATAATCAAAATCAGATCCCATGGGATTGGAAAGGCTTGAATGCTGCCGAAGGATATTCAATTTCAATTGGTTGGGCCACCAATCCTTATTCCTTGGACCCGCGCCGGCACTCTGTTTAATGGCCCCAGTGTGAAAGGGGCACTTACCCTCTCCATTAAGAGATTCTTTAGTTGTACTATCAGTAGGATGATTTTCCATTTTTTAAATTTATTTGCTTTGATTTTGTGAATAAATGTAAACTTTATAAGAGTTAATAGTTTCAATTCCGAATGTCAAAAAACCATCGAATTCATTCTCCTTTCCAAAAGAACAAACCCAAAAATGGAAATTTTAACCACAGGATCATTAACTCTAAACCTTAAAAACACCAATTTTGAAACAACGATATCATTTTAACTACAATCTTTCCAAAAATTGAAAGTTTGTCATTGAAAAGAGACTCTTAAGCTCAAGTTAAATGACTTAATTTTGAAAAATCAAAATACCATAGATCCTTAAATATTTCTTCAAAGCATTTATATGTTTTTTATTAGAATAAGAATTTTAAGATAATATCAAATCCAAAAATTTTTGCAAAAAGAATAAATTCCCAAATTAGATAAAATAAATTTGACCTTGCTCAATCGATTTACTACAACTTGGATCTATATTCAAAATAAAAATAATTATACTTAAATTATCATAAATATTACAATAAATATTCTGACTGTATTCTGCATTTTAATTTTTCTGACTTCATCAAACATTTATTCTCAAATAATAGTAGCCGGAGGTAGACATTCACTAATCATTTGCGAGGACCAAACAGTTCAATCCTGGGGTTACAACGGTTATGGTCAATTAGGAACAGGAAATCTGACGGAACAACATTCTGGCCATGAAGTTATGGGAATGACAAATGTGAAAGGAGTGGCTGCCGGCTTATTTCATTCTATTTTTATTAAAAACGATGGTACGGTGTGGACTTGCGGAAGAAACAACTTGGGTCCCTTGGGCAATGGAAACAATAGCGATCAATTAATTCCGGTACAAATCATTGGCCTTTCTGATATCATTCAGGCTGCTGGAGGTGGAGAACATTCATTATTTTTAAAAGCAGACGGCACAGTCTTTTCATGCGGACTAAATTCTTCCGGACAATTGGGTGACGGAAATAATTCTAATAAAAATATTCCTGTTAAATTAAACGGGCTAACAAACATTGTTCAAGTAGCTGCGGGCGCTGAATTTTCTCTCTTTTTAGAAAATGATGGTTCAGTCTGGGCCTGTGGTCACAATGGTTATGGACAATTTGGAAATGCAACCAATACATCTAGTAAAATTCCAATAAAAATAAATAATTTATCCGACATCTCATTCATATCTGCGGGTGAGTGGCATTCTATTTTTGTTAAAAAAGATGGCACTGTTTTTACTTCTGGTCGAAACCAATATGGTCAATTAGGAGATGGCACAACCAACAACAATTTAATGGCAACTCAAATATCATCATTATCCAATGTCATCCAAGCTGAAGCAGGAGGAATTCATTCTGTATTTGTAAAATCAGATGGCACAGTTTGGTCATGCGGATTAAACAGTGGTGGTAATAATGATGGGCAGTTGGGTGATGGAACAACCATCGACAGGCTGATTCCTGTGCAAGTTATTTCTTCCTGGACCAACGGAAATATTATTTGCGCAGAGGCAACCAGAGAACATTCTCTTTACTTAAAAAATGATGGTCAGGTTTGGGCCAGCGGGCGAAATAATTATGGTCAATTGGGATATGGTTCATTCACCAATTTGAACTCAAGCATCTCAGTTCACTCTAATAAAATATGCTCAGTCTTACTTTCTTCTCTCAATCAAAATCAATTAAAAAATCAAATCATATCCTATTTTCCAAATCCTACTTCATCATATATCAATTTACATTCTACAAAAGAATTAACCGATGCAAGCATTAATATTTACAATACTTTTGGAAAATTAATCAAACAAATAAATTCTATTCAAGGATATGAGATCACAATATTCTCAGATGATTTATTTGCAGGAATATATTTTCTGCAATTAATAGAAGATCATAAAATAATCTCCACCCATAAAATAATTATTAGCAATCCGTGAAAAAAAATGTCGAAAAGAAGTAAGCCTTCTAAAACTTGAATCTTTTCAGGATTAGAAAATTGTAGAGATGAAACTATACAATGTTATTGGAAAGTATTAAATCTTTTTAAGCGAAATTAAAAGAGCCTGGATTTTAGAGCCGGCCAGGGCTTTGAGCTGGACCATCCACGAATGCCGCGCCGTGCTAAAAACTGGTTTGAGCACCATGAACGCAGTGAAGTATCTTGCCTTTCAAAACCAGCGGCCCCAAACAGGCAGATTTTGGCTAAGTAAATTTTCAAATAGAGGATATTTTAACTTAGATAAATATCAAAAAGAAAACCTATTTTTGTCGCTTACGAGAATATTAGTTTAGTTTGAATTACGCCACATGCTTAATTGGAAAGCCTGAATATCTTTAGCGACAAAATCGACAGTAAGAATATAACAGGTTTCTTTAGAAAAAGATTAATTGACAAAAACAACCTGCACTAGCTGCGTGTCCGCAAGCTTACTTAGCAAGGTTTAGCGTTTTGCTACTTTCCATGTTGGTTAGCAACGATAGAAGATAAATTTTCGGCTGAATGATCTTGCATTAAATTAATTTTAAATGATTAATGACAGAAAGGCTTAATTCGTAAAAAATCGGGGACTGTTCGCTTACGCGTTCCCTCACTTTGCGTAAACAAAATGCATGGAAGTTGGACAAAAGAAGTTGATAAATATCCGTAAAATTAATGACATGAATCGTTCATTACAACTATCCACAAGCCTGCTAAAATAATTCCAAACTATCTAATCAATGTCAAATCTCCAGATGCTTGAAACTTCCGCCAGTTACCCTGCTCATCATATCCTTCATATTGGACCACATACACATAAACCCCCGGCATCATCCGCTCTCCTTGAAAATTTCCATCCCATTCAAGTACGGCTCCATTCGAAGAAAATATTTGTTCTCCCCAACGACTGTAAATTTTTAATTCCGGATTTTCCACATATTCAAAAATACCCGTAAAAAAATCGTTGATCCCATCTGAATTGGGAGAAAATACATTGGGAAAAATCACATTGGCTGGACATTTTTCCAGAACCAACAAAGTATCATATCCACTACAGCCATAGACATTGGTCAATTGGATACTATATTGTCCACCTCTTAGAATATCCCTCATAGCAAAAGTGGAGCCATCTTCCCATTCTATCGCTTCGTTAGATTGAATCGTCAGCGTTAAGCTTTCTTTATACGGACAAAAATGCCGGTCCTCACCAAGATCTGGAATTGGATTTTCAACCACCACAATTTTAATGGAAGTCGGATAAGTTTTACATCCAAAATAGTTTCCGACCACACTGTATTGACCTGCTTGCTCCGCTTTGACATTTTTAAATTCAAGCCAGGCATGTTCGGATTGAAAATCATTGGGTCCCGTCCATTGGTATTCAGCTCCATCTACATCCATTGCTCTGAGTACAATGGTTGATCCTTCGCAGACAAGAGTGTCCGGAGAAGTCTGTAGTGGCCTTCTCAAACTTATTTCTATTTCTTTGGTCAATGAGTCAATGGTTCCCACACAAATGTCTTCCACCCAAAGGCGCACGGTATATTTTCCCAAAGACTTATAAAGATGCTTAAATCGATGTTGAGAGGATTTAGAACCATCTCCCAGGTCCCATCTCACTTTAAATCTATTTTCTGGCAATCCAGATACAAATAAAATAGAATCTCCCAAGCACGCACCTGCATCAGATTGCACGCTATTGATTTTGTAAAAATTAGCACCACCGCCGTAAGCATAGGATTCTGCTTGTCCATAACCATATGCAGATGCGATAAGTCCGCAACCTCCTGCCAACAAAGTATGGGCTCCTTGTGCAACTTCGATCGTGGCATACACAAATTCATTTTGAGCACCCATCTTATTAAAGCTTGCATTGAAGCTAAATAATTCTCTGCCATCAATTCTCAGTGATGCGCTGTCCTGCGATCTCATGATGATGTTGAGAAAATGTCGATATATATTTTGAAAACGAGTATTAAATAAGGTCACCGTATCCCGGAATTGAGCGGTGCTATTGAGCATCAGCATAGATGGGTCTCCTAAACCATTCAGTCCATTACACAAACCACCCACCAGGTAATGGGCCACATTCACCGGTTTATCTGATTTAATGAGGCTCGCTCTGTTGAATAGTTTAAATTCTCTCCACTCTCCTCTATTCAATTGATATGAAAATAATATATTTCCTGTATTGTTTTCAACTCTCACATTGGTCTGGTCTTCTGAAGCAATCACACGATAAATATCCTCAGAAGTAAGTGCAGATGGCGCAGATACAAACTCTTTTCCCCAAGTTTCGATGGGATACATTTGTTCAAGAAGATTGTCTTGATTGCCACAACCATTGGGTACCTGGGTCCATCGATTTCCACTAAAAACTGCAATGGGTTTGTCGGATGAAATATAACTTCCGCTTAAATCTTGAGAGACGTTTGCTCCCTGAACCTGATAACTTTGACCTTGGTCCAATACGATGGAATGACTGCTCCCTTTTAATCGTCCCCCTTCGGTATTTGCATTGGTTGTAATCCTTATATTCGTTTGGTTTTCGGTAGCCACCACCACAAATTCCGTTGGATAATGGTCGTCACTGTTTTGATAGGCTGAATAGCTCATGGTAAAATATTCCTTTCCCAAAGCAGTAACCGGTAAAACTAAGGCTGCGTCAGACCTAAAATCATTGTATTGGTGAATGTATGCTGAAGACGCTTGGCCGGTCCTTAATACGACTGCGGTCCACAAAATATTTTCAGACCCAAGGTTTTCACATTCTGAAGGCAATGCCAAGGTGACGATGCCATTTGCAGGAATGTCTAAATTTCTAGTCCATCCACTACCCGGTATGGTCACAGTGCCGGTGGTATTGTACTTTGAAGTCACCATCAGCATTCGGTTGTTGCTCCTATCTCTGTGTTCCATAAAACTAAACCAAAATTCAGTTCCTTCATTGGATTGACTCCACAACTCCTGTTGGAACTGGAATAGGGTGCAAATCAATAAAAGAGGATATAATTTTCTCAAGATTTGGTGTTTAACAACAGTAAATATAACTCCTAAAATCGGATTTTATTAGTCTCATCCTACTTCCGGGTCGGCATAAATTTTGAATATAAGTTTGTCATCATATCTAATGCAAAAATTTATGACTTGGTTTTTATCCTTGAATGTCATTTTTTACAATTTAATAATATAATGATAATCAAGCATATATATTCAAGAATGAAATTTTTTTCGATTAAATATTAAAAAAATCAACATTCTTTAAAAATTGGCAAGGTTTATGCATATATGTGAAGTATCAGAGCAATCTGGTAAGTATCCAAGAAATTAGATACAACAATTTCTGAGATCGGTTCGCTGGGGGGTATGAGCCGATCTCTTTTTTTTTATCCTTACCTCAAATACATCCTATTAATTAAAGTCAACATGGGATTTGATGTACCTATTAAAATTGCCCTTTAAACACTCATTTGGTTAAAAATATACTTTGGTAAAAACCAATTTTTAAAAATATACAACTAGTCCTAAAAATGAACCCAACCCTGGGCTTCCAAAGGATGTTCCTTGCCCGAACCGGTTTTTAATTTGATACCTTCTACTGCTGGCAAAATTTCTCCAACATAGCTAAAGCCCGGTAAATATTGAATCTTTGGGTATTCCAAAGGATCCACACACAAGAGTAATTCGTAATCTTCACCACCGTTTAAAGCGCAAACTGAGGGATCTAGATTAAATTCCATGGCCAAGGCCTTGGAATCAGGATGAATGGGAAGCAACTGATCTTCTATTACGGCGCCAACTCCAGATTTTCGACAAATATGCATAAGATCTGATGAAAGACCATCAGAGAGATCGATCATGGCGGTGGGTTTGACTCCCACTCGGTCCAATAAACTGATAATGTCTTTGCGCGCTTCTGGTTTCAAAAATCGTTCAACAGTGTATTTATGCTGGTCCAATTGAGGAGTGATTTTGGGGTCTGAAAGAAATATTAATTTTTCACGTTCAAGCAATTGAAGTCCTAAATACGCTCCACCCAAATCACCTGTCACCACGATATAATCTCCAGGTTTGGCACCAGAGCGATAGGCTATTTTTTCAGGTTTTTGTCTTCCAAGGACGGTCACAGAAATAATTAATCCTTTTTGGGAGCTACTGGTATCTCCACCGATTAAATCTATCTTGTAAATATCGCAGGCCGTTTTTATCCCTCTGTAAAGTTCTTCCAAAGCTTCCACAGAAAATCGATTAGACATGGCAATAGAAACCGTGATTTGTTCTGCCACTCCATTCATTGCACAGATGTCTGAGACATTACTGACGACCGCTTTATATCCTAAATGTTTCAAAGGAAAATACATCAGGTCAAAATGGATGCCTTCCACCATTAGATCTGTACTCACCAATAAATCCTGATCACCATGAAAAACCACCGCTGCATCATCTCCTATGGATGTCTTGGTGGAATCGTGGTGAATTGAAAAGGCTTCTGTCAAATGATCTATCAGCTTAAATTCTCCAAATTGGGTGACTTCAGTTTGCGACATAATTTTAGCTGGATTTAGTTGAACTGGGAATATTGATCTGTGGCCAAATATCAAGACTTGGCAGTGGAGCCTCCAATTGAATTTTGACTCCTGTCACCGGATGGGGAAATTCTATTTTCCAGGCGTGAAGGCCAATGGATCGATCCTTATTGGCTCTTCTTGCACCATACTTCACGTCTCCCTTGATGTGTAGCCCAACTGCAGCCAGTTGGCAACGGATTTGATGAAAACGGCCAGTACTGGTGGTTATTTTAAGCACTGAGTATCGCTCCAAATTAAGTACTACTTCATAAATTAATGAAGCTAGTTTTGCTTCAGGTTTATCTGAAACAAATGCTTTGTGAAGTTTTGCATCATGAATCAAGCGATGCTCGAGTTTCACAGGCTCTTTAGATGAACACAAAGGCACGATGGCAAGATATTCCTTGTACAATTTTTGATCATCCTGGATTGCTTGAAACAATGTTTGATCCTCAGGATTTTTACCAAAAATCACTAGACCCGACACAGGCCTATCGATTCGGGTACAGGGATAAAGATTGTGCTTGGTATATGCACACAAAAGCCTGTACAGACTTGGATCTCCAGTCTTGTCTTCTTGCACAGGCATCAAAGGAGGTTTGTTGGCCACCAATAAATGACGATCCTTAAATATGATAAGCGATGAAATATCTGACAATGGAACTATTTTATTTCTTCGTAATCCGAATATTCTTTGGCAGAAGAAGATCGCTTTGGACCTGCATCCACGCGCTTTTTCTTCTGAAAAAACAACACATACAAACCGTAAGCCGCAAGTCCTAAAATGATAAAACGAATCATATATTCAAAAATGTGTGGCAAAGATAATGAAATCACGCATAAAAGGCTTGGGGAATTGCCTTATTGCGAAATGGTTCGGGTGGTGGTCCTACAAATATTATAAAAACAAAAATAGATCGTCGGCTAGGCTTAAAAAAATCCTGAAGTGGCCAAATTCATTACTTTAATTAACTTTATTCAAATAATAATATAGATCCATAATAAAACACAAGAACCTGTGGTTTACTTTACTTCTAGTAGGCTTTGAGATGCCTATTTGGTGAATTGCAATAAATAGCTATTTTTACATGTTCATTTTTGATATATTATTTCATTTTTAATTTATAAGTAACTGAATACTAATGAGTCTTGCATTGAATAGGGTTAATTTGACAGGTTGGTTGGTTTTTCTAATCACATTTATTGTTTACTTTTTTTCTGTGGAAAGAACCGGAAGCCTTTGGGATTGTGGAGAATTCGTCCTGGGAGCTTACAAACTTCAGGTCGTCCACCCGCCTGGAGCTCCTTTGTTTTTGATCATAGGGAGAATGTTTACATGGGTAGCCACCGTGTTTTCTGATAATCCTTCAGACATAGCCTTTTCGGTGAATCTGATGTCCGGCATGTGTTCTGCTTTTGCAGCCATGTTTATTTGTTGGACCACCATCATTTTTGCCAAAATCTTACTGTATGGCAGGAACCGCGATGCAGAAGCAAGCAATGATTTTGCGGTAATGGGAGCTGGCTTGGTCGCAGGACTTACGACTGCTTTTGCGACTTCTATCTGGTTTTCAGCGGTAGAAGGTGAGGTATATTCAATGTCCACCATGTTTACCTGTATGACCTTGTGGGCTGCCGTCAAATGGTATTATTTGCCAAATGAACCAAAACACGATCGTTGGTTAATATTTTCACTCTACGCAGCAGGGCTTTCTGTTGGAGTTCACTTATTGAGTTTGTTGGCATTTCCAACCATTGCCATTCTATACTATTACAAAAAATACAATAAAATAAATTTCAAAGGTTTTGCAATTGCTGCATTTCTTGGAGTTGTAGCAGTTGTATTGTTTCAGTCGATCATCGTTTCCGGAATTCCATCTTTGTGGAGCATGTTTGAAATCTTTTGTGTCAACAGTCTGGGTATGCCCTTCCACTCAGGTTTAATTCCAACGGTCTTGTTGCTTTTTGGTGTTTTTTATTATGCACTAAATTACGCCAAGAAAAAGGGAAATGATTTGCTGTACAAAGTATTTTTTACTTTGATGTTGGTGACTATTTCTTACACGCCGGTAGGCGTGGTTTTGTTGAGGGCCATGGCCAACACTCCTATTAATATGAACAATCCGGATGATGTGGTGCGTTTATTACCATACATCAATCGCGAACAATACGGTGATCGCTCTCTAACCAAAGGACCTCATTTTGATGCCAAACCCATTGACACCAAAACCTCCGACCGATATGGTCGAAAAGGAAACAAATATGTCGTGGTGGATCGTAAGTTTGATTATGTGTTTGCAAAAAAAGATTTAATTTTTCTTCCTAGAATTAGTCACAGTGACCAAGGTAGAGTGCAGTTACACAGAATGTGGATGAATCATCTCACAGGTCGCTCAGAAGGTAAACCGGATATGGTCTACAATTTAAAATTTATGTGGTCCTATCAGTTTGGATGGATGTTTTGGAGATATTTCCATTGGAATTTTATTGGCCGCCAAAATGGCGAACAAGGTTATTTCCCTTGGGATAAAAAAGATGGCCATTGGCTTTCAGGAATTAAAGCGATTGATGGAAGTAGATTATACAATCAAGATCAATTGCCAAGAGTGATCCGCGAAAATCAGGCAAGAAATACCTATTTCTTTTTACCATTTATTTTTGGTTTGTTTGGAGTATTTTTTCATTTCAAAAAAGACCGAAACGATTTTCTTGCTTTGTTGGTCATGTGGTTGATTACAGGTTTAGGTCTCTGCTTTTTTAACAACTCGCCACCCAACGAGCCTCGAGAAAGAGATTATGTTTTGGTAGGCTCTATTTTTACTTTTGCCATTTGGGTTGGCTTGGGTGTTTTGTTTATTGTAGATCTACTACGCAATAAAATGAAAATGGCCAATCTACCTTCTGGAGTGATTGCAACGGTGATCATTTTATCCGCTCCGATCATCATGGGTTTCCAAAATTTTGATGATCAATCAAGAAATGGAATCACCGCAGCAAGAGATTATGCCATCAATATTCTAGAATCCTGCCAACCAAATTCCATCATTTTCACTTATGGAGACAACGATACTTATCCTGTTTGGTATGCACAAGAAGTAGAGGGTATCCGCAGAGATGTGAGGGTTATCAATTTAAGTTTAATTGCGGTAGATTGGTACATCGAATCTCAAAGAAGAAAAATTAATGATTCTCCTCCTATTAAAATGAGCATTCCTAAGGATCAATATCGCGGTCTTTTACGAAACCAGATTTTCTATTTCAATCCGGCGGGTGAAGGAGCTCCTGATACTGAAATGAATCTGGGAGGCTTACTTAAATTCTTAGGTGAAGATCACCCAATTTCTGCCGGAGGTGGAAGAGAATTTGAAACTTACTTGCCAACCAAAAAAGCTTACTTGGAAATCAACAGACAAAAAGCCATAGAATTGGGAATGATTGGACCAACAGACAGCAATGCAGTAGAACGTATTCCTATAAATTTACCTGGCAGTTATATCACCAAAGACGATTTGGCGGTGCTCGATATTATTTATTCCAACATTCTGGATAGACCTATTTATTTCTCAGTCACCTGTCAGCAGGAAAAACTGATGGGTTTACAGGATTATATGAATTTAGAAGGTTTAGCATTACGCATTACACCACTCATGACACCAAGCGACCGCAGTTTATCGATCTACGGTTCTGGAAGAATGGATGTGGAAAGAAGTTATGATGTGGTGATGAACAAGTATAAATGGGGAAATTTTGACAAGAAGAAATTGTATGTGGATCATGCTTATGCTCCTAGTGTACAAGGATTGCGGATGATGATGATGAGACTGGGCTCCATTTTAGAAGGTCAAGGAGATACTGCACGAGCAGCAGCTGTGGCAAACAAGTATTTTGAATCTTTCCCGAATATGAATTTCCAATATGATATTCGCGTTATGCCATTTATCCAAATGTTGATTTCTGGTGGTAAATTAGACGATGCTAAAAAACATATGAAAATTCTTGCAGAGGAAATAGCGGACATGATGAATTTTTACAATTCACTTTCACCGGATGAACTCACTTCCAGTTTCCAACAGGACAAATCATTTGCCGAATCTGGAATTCGAGAAATTTCAAATATGCTAAGTCAGTTTAAAGATCAGGAATTTGAAAATCAGATCCGAACCATGTTTGCTAAATACCTGCCAAGTCCGGTGAATAATTAAAATAAATGGGAAAAATAATATCCATAGGATCGGACCACGCAGGCTTTGAACTGAAAGAAAAATTACTATTTTGGTTGCCGGAATTGGGGTATTCAGTCATTGACCACGGTTGTTTTGACACTGAATCTGTAGATTATCCTGACTATGGTAAAAGTGTGGGTGTAAGCACAGCATCTGGTGCTTCAGAAATGGGCATTGTCATTTGTGGCAGTGGAAACGGAATCGCCATCGCTGCCAACAAAGTAAAAGGAATTCGGTGTGCTTTGTGTTGGAATCCTGAGATATCAAAACTCGCCAGACTACATAACAATGCCAATGTATTGGCTTTGCCCGCACGATTTATCAATGAGGAAGAAGCCAAACTGATTGTCTCCAATTTCCTAAATACCAATTTTGAAGGAGGAAGACATGAAGCCAGGGTTAATAAAATAGAAGGGTGAAAAAAATTTATTTAGTTTTCATACTCTATTTCTTGATTCAGGAAACTTTGCTTTCTCAAAAGAAGTATTTAAGTGGAGTTACAAAACCCAGTAGCGCGATTTTAAAAAAAGATATTTTAAGTTCTATTGCACTTGAAATAGATACCAATGCACTAAAAGAAATTGTATACTATTTAGCTTCCGATTCTTGTCAAGGCCGCGAACTGGGTACTCCGGGCAATGACAGGGCCGCTGAATACATTGCTTCAAAACTAAGTTCCTACCATCTGAGTCCAGCTCCTGGAATTTCAGACTATTTTCAAAAAGTAATGTTTAAATGGATCTATTGGAAAACCATGGTCTTAAAAATCGGCGACTTTGAATATCGAAATTTATGGGATTATGTCTCTTTGTCCAAAGACAATCAAAACTTACAGCTAGACACCGATGAAATTGTTTTTCTTGGCTTTGGAATTGATGATCCATCTTACAGTGATTATAATTCATTCGATGTCAAAAACAAAGTCATTTTAATTTACAATGGTGAACCGATTGATAAAAATGGCAACAGCAAAATTACCAAAAAAACAGAATTGTCAGAATGGAGTAAAGATCTCAATAAAAAATTAATCACTGCACACAGCAAAGGAGTAAAATTGGTTTTGATTATTGAAGATAAGTTTAAAGAAGTTTCTGATGCCAGCAGAAAAGAAATTTTAAGTCCCACGGTACTTTTGGAAAAAGATGAAATAAAGGCCAAAATGAAAGCAAATTCAATTCATCTTTCCAGTACAGTAGCCACCAAATTATTAGGATCTCAATATAAAAAAGTAATTTCTGCCAGAGACAAAGCTAAATTTAAAGGAAAGTCAAAACCTGTCCTCATTAAAAATAAATTGTCTGTTCATCAACAGGTGGAGTCCAGTCAAATAAAAGGAAGAAACATCTTGAGCTATATCGAAGGAAGTGATAAAAAAGATGAAGTAATTATTCTGACTGCACATTACGACCACATTGGTATGCGAGGTAAAGAAGTATTTAATGGCGCTGACGACAATGCTTCCGGGACCAGTGCTGTGATGTTGATTGCAAAAGCGCTTCAATCCGCCAAAGAGAAAGGCCTCGGACCGAGAAGGTCCATACTTTGTATGTTGGTCACAGGTGAAGAAAAAGGTTTGCTGGGTAGTATGTATTATGTCAATGATCCAGTTTTTCCATTGGCCAAAACCATCGCCAATGTAAATACAGACATGATTGGTCGCAGCGATGAAAAATACAAAGACAAATCTGATTATATTTATGTCATTGGATCAGACCGCCTTTCTCAAGATCTACACAATCTTAATGAAACGGTCAATGCAGAACGTTCCGGTTTGACCTTGGATTATACCTACAATGACGAAAATGATCCCAACCTGTTTTACTCTCGTTCAGATCATTACAAATTTGCTGAAAAAGGGATTCCAATCATTTTCTTTTTTAGTGGAGTACATCCGGATTACCACAGAATCACCGACGATGCGCATAAAATTCAGTTTCACAAAATGTCTCTGATTGCCAGACATATCTTTTATACCACCTGGGAATTGGCCAATAGTGAGGAAGCGATCAGACGCAACCATCCATAAAAATTTTCACTTTTTCTCTTGTTTTAAGATTTGAACATACAATTTCAGTCTAATATGCTTGTTTTTATGGCTTATAGAGCTGTTGTGAAAAAATTTACAAGACATTGTGTAATACCTCTATATTTGTGCGCAAACAAAACTAAATCATAAATTATGGATACCGCTTTATTGCTACTTATTCTGGGTTGGGCATTCGTCCTCATCTGGGTTCCTTTGACCGTTTTATCTCAAAGGAAAATGCACCCGAAAGCCCTTTTTACTTTGTTCTTTGCTGAAATGTGGGAGCGCTTCTCCTTCTATGGAATGCGCGCTTTTTTAGTACTTTACATTGCCAAAGAGATCTTTTCAGGTTTAGGTGACAGCGGTTCTATGGAACGCTCAGTAGGAATTTACGGTGCTTTCAATGCTTTATTATACGCAGCTCCCATTATAGGTGGAATGCTCGCTGACCGACTGTTTGGATTTAGAAGAGCGGTAATCATCGGAGCCATTATGATGGCGGCCGGGCAATTTATTATGGCTTTTAATGCCGCCACTTCTGATACTACATTTTTATTGTTTATTGGACTTTCTGTGTTGGCCATTGGAAATGGATTTTTTAAACCCAATATTTCCAGTTTTCTTGGTACTTTTTATGAACAAAACGACCGTCGTAAAGATTCAGCTTTCACCATTTTTTATATGGGGATCAATGTGGGTGCATTTTTAGCACCTCTAACCTGTGGATATTTGGCAGAGAAATATGATTACTCATGGGGATTCTTGGCTGCTGGACTTGGTATGCTTTTGGGCCTTATTGTGTTTTGGAGAAACATGAGTAAATACGAAGACAAAGGAAATCCTCCTGATCCTGCAGCTCTGAATAAACCTGTATTTGGAATTCCTCAACAGTGGCTCGTTTTAATTGGAGTCCTTATTTCTATACCTTTGTTTAGTTACTTGATCGACAACGAAGGAGTAACCAGTTACATCTTGATTATCGCAGGGATTGGTGTCATCGGATACATACTCATTTCTTCCCTTTTCTTTACAGAAGATAAACAGGAAGGCCAAAGATTGGTGGTATTTTTGTTTTTGTTTTTCTTCCACATGATCTTCTGGACATTGTTCGAACAGGCTGGAGGATCACTTAATTTTTTAACGGACAAATATGTGGAAAAACATGGTATTGAAACTTCTATGTTTCAATCTCTCAATGCATTGTTTATAATACTTCTAGCTCCAGTATTTACTTGGATCTGGAATTCTCTTAATAAGAAAAATTTAGAGCCTCGAACTCCCATTAAATTTACTTGGGCATTATTGCAAATGGCATTGGGTTACTTTATCATCGTAGCTGGAGCAAGAAGCGTTTTGGGTGACGTCAATGATGGGGCTTTAATTCCAGTTGTATTCTTGGTGTTCATGTACTTGTTTCACACTACTGGTGAATTAAGCCTTTCTCCAGTAGGTCTATCCGTAGTAACCAAACTGTCTCCAGCCAAAACAGTGGGATTTGTCATGGGTACCTGGTTTCTCTCTATCTCTTTTGCACATAAAATAGCAGGAAAATTAGGCCAAATGATCGCAGCACCCGGCAACGATGCTCCACCTGCTGAAGCATTGTCAGCTTATATAGATGTTTATCTGACCTGGGGAGTTTATATCACACTTGGAGCTGCAGCACTCTTGTTTGTTCTATCACCTTTGCTTAAAAAATGGATGCACGGAGTGAATTAATGAAGATATAGAAAATCTAATTTATATTAATGCCCTTGTTGAATTCAACAAGGGCATTTTTTTTGGCTTTCACACGATCCTCCCATCCACCATCTGGATGATCCTATGCGTTCTAGATGCAAATTCAAGATCATGCGTTACCACTAGTAGTGATTGATCAAATTTTGTGGATAGTTCCAAAAAAATACCAAATACAATTTCAGAATTCACCTGATCCAAATTTCCCGTGGGTTCATCCGCCATGATAATTTTAGGAGAATTAATCAATGCTCTTGCAATGGCCACTCTTTGTTTCTGCCCTCCTGATAATTGGTTTGGTTTTTTATGGGCTTCTTTGTGCATGTCCAAAATTTTCAATCTTTCAATGGCTTGATTTTCGATTTCTTGTTTGCTAAATTTATTGAGTTTAATCGCGGGTAACATAACATTTTCCAAAGCAGTAAACTCATTTAATAAATAATGAAACTGAAATACAAATCCTATTTTTTCATTCCGGATTCTTGCCAATTCAGTTTGAGTGCGATGACTCAATTTTTCTCCATCCAAAATAATCTCTCCTTCATACATTGTATCCATGGTAGAAAGGATATAAAGCAAGGTCGATTTTCCACAACCGGATTTTCCAACGATGGACACAAACTCAGCTTTATCCACATGCATATCCACATCATACAGCACCTGCATGTTGTCAGATTCAATGAAAGTTTTACTTAATCCTTTTACCTCTAGAATTCTCGACATTTCAAATAATTATTTTCCGCGTATGATGCTAACAGGATCCATTTTACTTGCCTTCCTGGAAGGAAATAATCCAGCCCAATACGTTGTCAAAAAAGAAAAAACAAAAGCCAGTATATAATACATGGGATCATAATTCACCGGAAATGTTTTAATGGTAGGAAGTGCTTCGGTATTAAATGGAACTCGGTCTATTAAACTGCTCAACAGAAATCCAAAAATCATACCTGCAATACCTCTACCAATCCAATGCTCACGCTGATGATTGAAAAAATTCTTTTGACATCAGAACCGGAATATCCCATTGCTTTGAGAATCGCGATTGTATCCATTTTCTCGTAAATGAGCATGTTTAGTATATTGTAAATTCCAAATCCTGCTACGATCAACAAAGTAATCCCAACAGAATAACTGATGATACTCCTAATTTTTGTTCCGGTTTCAAATTGTGCGTTGGCTCTAACGATATCTTCTGTATCTGTATCAAACATATCAGCCAATTCCAAAGCCATGGCTGGAGCAATGGATCGATCGTGCAGATTTACATAAATTTCTGTAAAATGATCCGAAGGTACATCCATCAAAGTTTGAAGGGATTTATAAGAAGTATAGCTCAATACTTTATCAATGTCTTTTATTCCAGACTGAAAAAATCCTACAATCTTCATACTTCGCACTCGACCATCCGGCATTTTAACATCCAATTGATCACCCACATCCACCAAAAGCAAATCAGCGATCCCTTTACCAATAATAATACTATTGGGTACGCTCACCAAATCCCTTAAGTTTCCTCTGGTGATATAATCATTTAAATGAAAGTACTTATCTTCTTTTAATACATCCACTCCTTGCAGTGAACCACCAAAATTGGTTCTTCCAATCGAATAAAAAACTTGGGAAGATACACGGGGAGTGACCGCCAATACTCTTTTATCATTATCAAGATTCCTGAGAATGGCCCCTGAATTTCTTAGGTTTGTAAAACTGGATTTTGGTCGAATGGAATGGATAAAATGGGTCTCTGTAACTCGCGCTCTTATGATAGGTTGCTTAATCGTAGCTTTCATCTCATTATAGATCCGAATATGAGGTGTGCGGTTTAAAATTAATCCGTCCAACATTTTATTCAATCCTGTCATGAAACTTAGCAAGGTCACAAACATGGTAATACCAAACATGACGCCCATGGCAGCCACCATGGTCTGCCTCCACTTGGCTTTCATTAGCGCTATGGCAATACTGCTTATCGCTCCACTTCCTATCATTTCGGCAAATAAATAAGATCTCCAATGGCCAATCCTTCCAACACCTCCACCTTATCCAAATCTTCTAAACCCGTTGTAATTTTTTTCTTTTCATTCTTTTGGATAAACACTTCATGTTCTAATGTTAGAAATTTTCTAGGAATTGTAATTGCATTTGATTTTTCCTTCACCAAAATATTGGCCTCAAAACTTTGATTTGGAAGTAATATTTTTGGCGACTCTACAAAACTTGCTTCAACTTCAAATGTCTTATCTCTTTCATTTAAGTAAGGAGATATCTTAGTCACTTTTGCTTCAAAAACTTGATCCGGAAAACTTTCCAAATCGAGGTAGACTTTCTGATCTATTTGAATTTTAGAAACATCTCTTTCATCCACGTTGAGAATGGCCAAAAAATCTTTGGTGGATCCAAGGATGGCCAAGGGCACATTGGGTCCCACAAGTTCGCCAACTTCTTTAAAAAGGCGATAGATTCTTCCATCTCTATCTGCCTTGATGACAAAATCAGAAAGTGAGGCTTGACTGATGTTCAGATTATTTTTTGAAAGTCGATCTTGATACTCCAACGATTTCCTCAAATCTTTTAGCCTTGCTTGACTTGATTTCCACTGTGCTTGTGAATTCTTATACGACAATTCCCTTAAATCCAAATCTTGTTTAGAACCTATGTTTTGAGCCCATAAAGATTTTTGTCCGATCAGTTGAATCGAGTCATTTTTCATTTTGAGATCCGCCTGCTCAATGGCATTTTTTAATTCCTCAATTTTTTCAAAGTTGTTTTCAAAAGCCGATCTTTGTGTGGCCAATTGGGCTCCTTCCTTTTGTAATAAAATTTGATCGTTGGATATACTAAATAATAAATCTCCTTTTTTAACTTCCTGACCTTCGATCACATGAATTTTTGAAATGAGTCCTGCCATTTTTGGCATAATCTGATATTGATCTTTTGATTCAATTTTTCCAGAAGCATACACTGATTCTGTAATGTTGAAGGCTTCCACTTTATACGTTTCCCGCTTATCAGCACATGATATCAAAACTGAAAAACAAATAATCATTGAAATAATTTCCTTCATAGAGAGCTTGCATTTAAATAGGATAATAATTCACTTGCTTGAATCAAGTTTTTTTTAGTGTTTTCCATAAAGTTCGATGGAAGCAGCGCGGGTGCTTTTTATGGGTAAAGTATACCACACATTGAGCTTCTCAATCATTTTATAATTAGATTTTAATTCTAAATTTTTACTTCTATTATTTCTGGAAATGTTTTGCTCGATCTTAAACTCTAAGCTGGTTCCATCAGAAAAAATAAGTTCACATTTTTCAATATAAAATTCTATCTCTTTGGTTCGAAATTGTAATCCTGTGAATACTCCTTTTTCTGACTGAAGCTGAATTTCCATTTTCGTTTCTCCAATGGATGTTTTTACATGTGCCAGTAAATGCCAGTGTTCATGTGGCAAACTTAAGCTATCAGTAAACGAAATATTTTGAAAAAACAACAAGCTAACAAACAGAAGAGCTGGATTCATAAACTTATGCAAACCAAGACAAAACTAGTTACAATAAATATATTGGAATAAGACAATTTGGATCTAAAATAGTTTAACATTTTGTGTAATTCACGACGAACTCTTATTCTTTCATGTGAATCAATAGATTTCATTGGATTGACCTCTTTAATTTACCTTTCTTTTCAAAAAAAAATTCAATATCCATGAATAATTTTCCTAGAGTTTAATGCATCAACTACAATCACAGGACCAACAATAGATCTATTTAAAAGGGAAATTGACACATCGTTTGAATTAAATATAAATTTCCCTTGTAAATCATAAAAGCTTAAAATTTCACTTTTAGGATTTATGATGGAAGATTCAAACTGATACCAATGACTGGATTGACATCGAGGTATTGAAATGATCTCTGAATGATTGGAGGATACATTGGAACATTCAAAACTAATTTTTGCAAATCTAGATTGTGCTTCTTCAATATTGGTTGAATAATGATGAATTTCAGCATCCATTTCAACCTGGTCTATCAATTTCCACTCCGTTTTGTCAAAACTTGATAAGACTTCAAACCAACCATTGATGGGCTCTCCCACCCATTCCCAGTCAATGACCCTCTTTCCATTTTCACATTGAGCATTTACCTTAATATTTTCAATGGACAAGGGAGCTTGAACGTTCTCTACACATCCTGCTTGTTCCAGGTAATCTTCTATTTCTGTGAGAGAACTATTGTGCCAGGGAAATGTCGCGTTGCTTGATTTCATGACATTTGAAGTTTGATCGTAGTGTACAGCACTGGCTGAATGACCCATCCACTCATGACTGGACAGCGATTCATTCGCTGTTTGAGAATTCACAAATCCCACCAATGCCACTCCAGGCCAACACAATGTACCTAAATACGAAACTCCGGCATTGGTGTATTGACCTGTATACAAAATATAAACATCATCATCTCCTGGAAAATTAGTCGAAATCAACCAATCCAAATAGTTTTCAATGGTTTCTAACATGTTTTGACCATTCGAAAATGGAGTTGCTCCATCAAAAAAAGTAATACTTAATTCCTTATTTAAATCCCAATTTGGTGCTGCAGCATTAAATTTATTGACGATTTGAGTGGCCAAAGTATTCATATAATTAATGACAACTTGGTTGTTATTGTAACCACCTGTTCTTCTTCGCTCATAAGAAGTATCTATATGCAGATGAATTTCCAGTAATCCATTATTACTTCTTTGTCTGATCCTTTCTTCTATGGCGTTTTTTCGAACATTTAAAGATCGATCCATTTCCGATTGATGTGTCGCATTCAAACATTCAATTGGTTCATGTTCTGTGCTTGAATAATGGCTATGTTGCGCCACCAACAACTTGCAGATTAAGAACAGCAAGATTCCAAGACACTTACTGAAATAAGAGCCGTTCATATTATGTAATTTAGCGCATAAAAATAACAAAACTTTTACAATATCCAATAAATATTTTATTTGTATATATATGTTTCTTACTGAGAATTCTTAATTTTAGTACTTTAGAACCAAAAATTGCCCATTCTATAAGATACCTTTTAGCATCGGTACAAATTTAAAGTCACCAAATTCTTCCTTTCTCAAACTGCCATCTTGATTTTTATAAAACCGATACATAATCTGATGATTAGACCCAGTGGTCATTGGGGCCACCATGTGACCTCCAATCTTTAATTGTTCCCACAAGGCTTTCGGGATTTCTGGACAAGCTGCAGTAACGATGATACTATCAAATGGTGCAAATCTTGGAAGACCTTCAAAACCATCCCCATAAAATGTTCGGATGGATGAGTAACCTAAGTCTTTTAGCCGTACTGCCGTTTTATCATGCAAGGTTTTATGTCTTTCAATAGAATAAACTTTAGCCCCCATTTCTATGAGAACACAGGCCTGGTATCCTGATCCTAAGCCTATTTCTAAAATTTTATGGCCAGGTTGCACTTTTAATAGGCTGGTTTGAAATGCAACGGTGTAGGGTTGTGAAATGGTTTGTTCGCAATCAATGGGAAATGCATTGTCCTTATATGCCCATTCTTCAAATGCATTGTCCAAAAACAAATGACGAGGAACCTTCATAATGGCATCCAGGACTTTTTCGTCTTTTATGCCTTTGACAATGAGTTCGTTGATTAATTTTTTTCTGAGTCCTTTATGTTTATAATTATCCAAAATGCTTTAAAATAAGGCACTAAAATATACAATATTTTCGTAACATATTACATTCATTAGAAATGCTGCGCAGTCAGGTATATTTGCGCCCTAAAGTAGAGATAAATGAATCCAGTATATCAGATCAAATTTGGAACCGATGGATGGAGAGCCATCATTGCCGAAGCCTATACTTGTGACAATTTAAGGAGAGTCACAGTGGCCACTGCCCGCTGGATGCAGCAAAAAGGCTTCAAATCCATTGTCATTGGACATGACTGTAGATTTGGTGGTAAAATGTTTCTCGAAGAAGCTTTGAAGGTATTTTTACACGAAGGTATTTATGTATATGCAGCTAAAAATTTTGTAAGCACACCCATGGTTTCATTAGGGGTCAGAGAGTTAAAAGCAGATTTAGGAATTGTGATTACAGCCAGTCACAATCCACCAGAATACAATGGCTACAAACTAAAATCTGCGTACGGTGGACCAACTCCACCTGATGAGATTGCAGAATTGGAATCTTTAATCCCGGATCATTATTATATGGAAGACATTCGCTTGGATGCAGAAAGTTCCAAGTATCAATGGGTCAATCTCGAAGAAATGTACCTGACAAAAATTAAATCTTCCTTTGATCTTCCTCGTATTTCTAATTCGACCCAAATAGCTTATGACGCAATGTTTGGAGCTGGACAAAACATCATGAAAACACTTTTCCCGGTAATGAAATCATTCCATTGTGAGTTAAATCCTGGATTCAATGGAACTCCTCCTGAGCCAATAGCTAAAAATCTAACTGAAATTACCCATTTCTTAAATCAAAATAAGGGACAATATCTCGGTGTCGCCCACGATGGTGATGCAGACCGAATCGCCATGATGGACACCGATGGCCAAATGATCGATTCTCATCATTTGTTGCTGCTTTTGATTCGGTATTTGGTGGAGGAGAAAAAATTAAGTGGAGACATCGTGATCAGCTTTTCGGTTACCAATAAAGTTAAAAAACTGGCGGACCATTATGGATTGAAAACCCACATAACCAAAGTTGGTTTTAAATACATTGCCAGTCTTATGATGAGTGGCGACGTACTGGTCGCAGGAGAAGAATCGGGTGGTTTGGCCATTAAAGGCCATATCCCGGAAAGAGATGGTATTTGGATTGCACTGACCATCCTGGAATATGTGGCCATGTCTGGCAAAAGTATTCGTTTATTAATCGAAGAGATTTATGCCCTCATTGGGGAATTCGTTTACGACCGCCTAGATTTAAAATTATGGCCAGAACAAATGCAAACCATTAAATCCAAACTGGACTCTGAAATAATAAAATCCTGGGGACCATTTAAAACCAAAAATTATGAGGACCTGGATGGATACAAATACTATTTTGAACATGACAACTGGTTGATGTTTAGAATGTCTGGTACCGAACCCGTTTTAAGAATTTATTCTCAGGGTCGCAATATCGAAGAATGCAAGGCAATTTTGTGGGAAGCTCAGAATAAACTGGGATTGCTAGCCTAAAACAAGTCTTCCTCATACTGAAGGTTTTGTGTTTTCTTTTATCATATTATAAAAATACACAATATGTATTAACTACATATTGATAGTTTTAACATTTTATTTCAAAACATCCTGACTATCTTTGTCGTTCTATAGCTTCGTTCCCGACGAATTATTTTATTTAATTTTTGGGTTCGATATGCATTATTAGTACTATATTAGACCCTCTGATTGACCATGACATATAAATATCTATTCATTTTATGTATAGTTTTGGGAAGCTATTCGCTTTCCGGAGCTGTCGTTCATGATCCGGTTGGAGCTCAGGCTTTAAAAGACAGGATCGTTGCAAATTACTCAGAAGAAGACATCATTGACCGACTTAAATCCATGCAATGTATGGTCGACATCAGTTTGGACCAGGATGTATTGGATCAGGTCAAACGTTTTGTCCTCATTGACAGAACTTTTAGCAAAAGGATTCTCTACAGGAAGGAATTGTACTTTCCTCTTATCGAACAAACTTTTGCAGCAAATCTGTTACCCAATGAATTAAAATATATAGCAGCTATTGAATCCGGCCTAAATCCTTCTGCAAAATCCGGTGCCGGAGCAGCTGGACTTTGGCAATTTATGATTGCAACAGCCAAAAATCGTGGTCTAAAAGTTGATGATAAAGTAGATCAACGTTTTGATGCTGTAAATGCAACCAAAGCAGCAGCCTCTTACTTTCAGTCACTTTATCACATGTTTGGCGACTGGTCTTTGGCTTTGGCAGCATACAATTGTGGTGAAAATAAAGTATTAGATGCTCTCCAAAAATCTGAATCTAAAAATTATTGGGAAGTTCGAAAATTCCTACCTCGACAAACCCAATTGTTTGTACCTGCATTTATTGGTTTGACCTATATGATTATGTTTTCTGAGCTTCACAATCTTTATCCTGAAAATACCTCACAGTCTTCAGAATTATTGACCTTTGTCAAAATTGACCGTGAATTGAATATTGATAAAATGAGCAAAGCTACAGGCATTGACAAATCAATTTTTAAGTTGCTCAATCCTGCTTATCGTAAAAGCATCATTCCAAAATCTGAAAAAGGACATTACATAACTTTACCAGATTCACTAGCGGTAGAATTTGTAGAATATTATAGCAATCATATAAAACGTCCTGCAAAAGCAGAAGAAGAAGAAATTCAAATCCAACTGCTTCCGGGAGGAATCATTGACATTATTAGTTTTGCAAGACCTCTGGCAGAAGTTCCAAATCAAATCCCTGCGCCTGATCCAAAAGCCATTGAATATTATACGACCAGCAATATCAATGAAAAGCCAAATCTAAAAACAGATTCTCCCAAGAATTATATTTACCACATCGTCAAATCCCGTGAAAGTCTATCTGACATTGCTGCTTTGTATGAAACTGTGAATGTAAATGATCTTATGGAATGGAACGAACTCCATAAAGACATGGCTGCCCTTAAGAAAGGGACCGTACTTATCATTAAGCAATAATTTAATTTCTCTTGATTTTAAGAGGTAATTAAGCCCTCTATTAATTCCTTAGGCTTGGTTCTAGTGTACAAATTATTAATTTGAAAATTCATTGCACTTAGCGTATTCGTCGCATGATAATAAGAATTGTATATTTGGAAATTTAGAATACAATTTGGAAATTTGAAAATGTGAAAATGTGAAAATTGGGAAATCGAAGAGAACGCTGTAGGCGTCCTAAATCTGCGTGTCCCCAACGAAGTTGGTGGGCTAAAGGCATTATTGAAGAATGAATCTTTGACAATTTATTGCAGACTTGTAAAAGAGCCTTTCTAAACCAGCGGTGTTAGAATACAATTTGGAAATGTGAAAATGTGAAAATTTGAAAATGCCTGTGCTGAGTGAAGTCGAAGAATGGAAATGTGAAAATCGAAGAGAACGCCGTAGGCGTCCTAATTTCTACCAAAGGCGTTATTAATAATTTGAAAATCTTAGCGATGCGGAGATAACGCCAAAGACGTTATTGAAGAATGAATCTGTGACAATTTATCGCCGACTTGTAAAATAGTCTTTCTAAACCAGCGGCCTCTAAATATAATGAGTCAATTTGAAAATGTGGAAATTTGAAAGAAAGTTCAAATATATAACCCCGAGTATTAAAAGAGCCTTTCTAAACCAGCGGCCCCAAACAGGCAGATTTTGGTTACGCAAATTTTTAAATGAGAGGATATTTCAACTTAGAAAAAATATCAGAAAGAGAAAAGGCCGTATTTTTTGTCGCTACAGAGAAAGTTTATTTAGTTAGAATGACGAATGTTTAATCGAATAGGTTGGATGTTGTAGCGACAAAATCCGACGGACCAAAATCTGCCCGACAGCGTTGGCTTTAAAAAAAGGATTTTACAAGCAAAAGCCGCAAAATGAAGTGCCGCCTTTTAGAAAGGCTGCGTTTTTGCTACTTTTTGCGCGACAAAAAGTAGGACAAAAGGAAAAAGATAAATTTCCGGTTATATAGGTGTTAAACCCAGCAATCAGCTGCCATCTCCTATTCCTTAGACAAGGATTGAGCCAATTCTTGCAAACACTGCACCACAGCTGCCTTAATCACATTTATATCCTTTTCTTCATCGGATAAATAAATCCACATCATGGCAGGAATTTTTCCTTCCACTTTAGTAATAATACCTCTTTGTTCCGTTCTAAATGACTCAATGATCAATCGCCTTATGCGATTGCGAAGAACAGCAGTTTTAATTTTTTTCTTAGGAATGGAAAATGCAACTGCCAGCTCTCTAATCTCCGGATGATTATTTAGAACTTTATACTTTAGCAACAAAGGATAGGAAAAAGCAGTAGACGAACTTTGGAAAAGTTGTCCAATCAGTTTGCGTGACTTTAATCGATGGTGAGAAGGAAATGTATTATTAGTAGGCACCTCTTAAAGAGGAATGGTATATTATTTCAATCTGCTCTCATCAGAAACAGAAAGTTTCGCGCGACCACGACTACGGCGACGAGCCAATACCCTTCGGCCATTTTTAGATTTCATGCGGCTTCTAAAGCCGTGTTTGTTGGCTCTCTTTCTTCTAGAAGGTTGAAATGTGCGTTTCATGACTCTTTATTTTAGACCCTTTTGTTAAAAGGACTGCAAAATTACTACATTTTTTGAAATTATGCCTCTTTAATATAATTTTTTATAAAAAAAAGATCAACTATTCATAGCCACTAGGAAATCTTCGTTTCTTGAAGTTCCGACCATGTGCTTTTTAATAAAATCAATTGCTTCTTCTGGCTTCATATCTGCCAAATGGTTTCTCAAAACAAACATTCTTTGGACCGTGGCCTCATCCTGAAGCAAATCTTCCCTTCGTGTACTTGATTTTGTAAGGTCTATAGATGGATACATTCTCTTGTTAGCCAAGGTTCTATCCAATTGAAGTTCCATATTACCCGTTCCTTTAAACTCTTCAAAAATCACACCATCCATTTTCGATCCTGTATCTATTAAAGCGGTTGCCAAGATGGTCAATGAACCTCCATTTTCAATTTTTCTGGCAGCACCAAAGAATTTTTTAGGCTTTTGTAGGGCATTGGCTTCCACTCCACCTGATAATACTTTCCCTGATGATGGAGCCACAGTGTTATAGGCCCTTGCCAAACGGGTGATCGAATCCAGTAAAATAACCACATCGTGCCCACATTCCACCATCCTTTTGGCCTTTTCCAAAACAATGTTGGCCACACGCACGTGGTTGTCGGCAGGTTCGTCAAAGGTAGAAGAGATGACTTCCGCTTTAACACTCCTTTTCATATCAGTGACTTCTTCTGGTCTTTCATCCACCAACAATACGATCAAATAACATTCCGGATGATTAACAGCTATCGCATTGGCTATGTCCTTCAACAAAAAGGTCTTCCCTGTCTTTGGTTGCGCTACGATCAAACCTCTCTGTCCTTTACCTATAGGTGTAAACAGGTCTATCATTCTATTGCCATAATCCTTTCCCGTTGGGGAAGTGGTCAGCTTAAATTTTTCGTTTGGAAATAAAGGCGTTAGATAATCAAAAGGAACCCTATCCCGTATTACTTTGGGTTCTAGTCCATTAATTTTAGATACTCTGAGCAAGGCATAATACCGCTCTCCTTCTTTGGGAGGTCTAACCGCTCCAACAATGGTGTCACCTGTTTTTACGCCAAAAAGCTTAATCTGAGATGGGGACACATAAACATCATCCGGAGAAGAAAGGTAGTTATAATCAGAACTCCTTAAAAAGCCATATCCCTCTTGCATCATTTCCAATACTCCCTGACCTTCTACGACTCCTTCAAGTTCGACGATAAATGCAGGTGGTTGTGGCGGTGTTTCTGGTTCTCCGTTTCCATCTATCAAATGATCCACAGATTCCCTTCTTTCAAGAGGCTCTCTCCTTTGCACCTGTTCTCTTCTATCTGAGGGCTCTCTCTTTTCAATGGGTTCTCTTCTTTCAACTGGTTCTCTCCTGTCGTTTGGTTCTCTTCTATCAGCTGGTTCCCTTCTTTGTACTTGTTCTCTTCTGTCAGAAGGTTCTCTATCTATGCCTTCTCTTCGATCAGTCGGTTCTCTTTTTTCTATCGGCTCTCTTCTATTCTCTGCCTCTCTTCTTTCTAATAGTTCATTTGCATCAAGTGGCTCTTTATTATCAATAGAAGGTCTAATTTCGTCATTTTCGTTGATTTTTGCTGTTTTGGGCTTTTCTTTGAAGTTGCGTTGATTTCGAGGTGCTGGCCTATTCTCCTTGATGGGAGGACCTTCAGGTTTCAATTTAGCTTCTCCATCTGGTTGAACTTCAATGACTGGAGGCAAATCATCTTTCAAAATGATAATTCTTGGATTCTTAGGTACCACTTTAACTTCTTCTGGTTCAATTGCGCTTTCTTGATCGGTTGTTTCTGGTTCATCTGTTTTTAGAACCCTTCTTCTTCTATTGCGAATATTGCGTTCATCCTCAATAATATCATAAGAAGTGGAAGTTTCACTTTTGCCATTTGATCCTTCTCCATTATCCAAAGAATCAGTTGATTTCTTACTGCCTAATAAGGCTTGTTGATCCAATATTTTATAAACAAGGTCCTGCTTTGCCAATTTTTTGGCATTGGTTACCCCCAATTTGTCGGCAATTTCTTTGAGCTCAGTGACGAGCATATCATTCAATTGTAATATATCATACATAGCCACGATCTGACAATTTAATTATTTGTAAATGAGTTAAATAGGAATGAAAAAAAGGTTTGACTTTGGCAAACTCTGTCTAAAATTCAAATCATGAGAGACTGATTAACTTACTTGATAAAACAAAATCTCTGGAATTGTTTAGAACGGGTTGGATGCCTTTAACGCCACAAAGATAAAACTTTTTTGATTCGCAAGTATTATTTTCCATCTAAATGAAATATTTCATCTAAAATTGTCCTAAATTCAAAAAAATGTTGGAATTAAGGTTGTTGAGACAAGAGAAAGCCCGAATTATCAAAGGTTTACACAAAAGAGCAGGATATGAAAACATTGAAAAATTAATTGATGAAATAATAGAAACCGATGACGAGCGAAAAACAGCTCAATCTCAAAACGATCTCATTTTATCCCAAATCAATAGCATTTCTAAAGAAGTAGGAGAATTTATGAAGTCCGGCAAAAAGTCTGAGGCGGAAAGTCTCAAACTAAAAGTAGCCGAACTTAAAAATGAAAACAAACAATTCGATGACAGGCTTCGACTGGCACAGGAAAAACTAGAATCCATACTGATCCAATTACCCAATGTGCCACACGAATCAGTGCCCAATGGGAAAACTCCGGAAGACAATGAGATTTATAAAGCATGGTCCGGAGAGCTGCCTGTTTTGGGACCAGAAGCCTTACCTCATTGGGAGTTGGCTAAAAAATACAAGGTGTTTGACATGGAGTTGGGGGTAAAAATCAGTGGATCCGGATTTATACTTTACCGCCAAAATGGAGCTAGACTTCAAAGAGCACTCATTAATTTTTTCTTGGACGAAGCAGGCGCAGCAGGTTACGAAGAAATCCAGGCTCCTCTTTTGGTGAATGGCGACTCTGCACGTGGGACTGGGCAACTGCCGGATAAAGAAGGGCAAATGTATTATGTCGAAAAAGATGATCTATATCTGATACCCACGGCTGAAGTTCCTGTGACCAATATTTATCGAGATGTAATACTTAAAGAAATGGAACTTCCCATCAAATTAACAGGTTATACGCCTTGTTTTAGAAGGGAAGCTGGATCGTATGGTGCGCATGTCAAAGGATTAAACCGAGTACACCAATTTGATAAAATTGAAATTGTCAGAATAGAACATCCTGATAATTCCTATACCGCATTGATGGATATGTTGACACATGTGGAAGGTTTACTCCAAAAACTTGAATTGCCATATAGAATCCTTAGGTTATGTGGAGGGGATATGGGATTTGCCTCTGCACTCACTTTTGATTTTGAAGTCTGGTCTGCGGCTCAGCAAAGATGGTTGGAAGTGAGTTCTGTGTCCAACTTTGAGACCTTCCAAACAAATCGAATGAAATTGCGAATAAAAACTGATTCCGGAGAAATAAAATTGGCTCATACTCTAAACGGCAGTGCATTGGCTTTGGCCAGAATTGTAGCTTCCATTCTTGAAAATCATCAAACAGAAAATGGCATCCGTTTACCCAAAGCCCTTGTGCCTTATTTTGGAAAAGAAATTTTGGCTTGATTAAAATGATAACAAAATATTTTGAAAATATCAGAAATCTTTTTTGCCTAAATTTGTTTTAGCATCATTACTATTAATTAAAATCGATAAAATTCTATAAATTATGAATATGTTTATGAATGCGGATTATATGATATTCAATATTCTAGCACTGGTGATGTCAGGCGTAGGATATTTGGTGCAAAATGTTTTAAAATCTAAATTTGCCCGTTATTCCGCTATTCCTCTTCGATCAGGTCAATCCGGCAAAGAAATAGCAGAAAAGATGTTGAGATATTACAATATCAACGATGTCCGGGTTTTGGAGTCACAGGGTTTTTTAAGCGACCATTATAATCCGGCTGATAAAACGGTGAACCTAAGTCCGGATGTTTACCATGGTAGATCCATATCTTCTGCTGCTGTCGCTTCCCACGAATGTGGCCACGCGGTGCAGCATGACACTTCTTATGCCATGTTACAATTGAGATCAAAATTAGTGCCCGCGGTTAAAGTAGCCAGCATGGCTCAACAATATCTATTGTTGTTTGCATTTATGTTGGCCAATACTTTCCCATCACTTTTATTGGTTACGATTATTGCTTTTATGATCACTACACTTTTTAGTATCATAACTTTACCTGTCGAATTTGATGCGAGTAACAGGGCCTTGGTGTGGCTCAATGAAACCGGATCTACACAGGGAGAAGAATATGAAGGTGCCAAAGATGCTCTAAAATGGGCTGCCATGACCTATGTAGCGGCTGCTTTATCCTCATTGGTGATGTTGGTTTTCTTGATATTAAGGTACATGGGTTCATCCAGAGATTAAATTTTTGCGGATTGAATAATAGGTATTTCTTTAATTTGCACCACATTTAATCATTTCGATATGTCATTAGAACTTGAGCAACAGTTTAAACACGCACGTCAGGAATTTGAAAAAGCGCTGGATCATTTACAAAAAGAACTTCAAAGAGTCCGTACGGGTAAAGCTTCCACCAATCTGACCGATGGTATCTTAGTCAACTATTACGGTTCACCGACCCCCATAAATCAGATAGCAAATGTGGGACTAGCCGATGCAAGAACCATCACCATCACTCCTTGGGAAAAGAAGATCATTGGAGAAATAGAGCAAGCCATATTTGCTGCCAATCTTGGGATCACACCTCAGAACGATGGCGAAATGATCCGGATTAGCATTCCTCCATTAACCGAAGAACGCAGAAAGGAATACGTCAAGCAGGCAAAACATTATGGTGAAGAAGGCAAAATTAGCATTCGTTCCATCCGTCACAAGATTCTAGATTTCATTAAAAAAGAACAAAAGAATGGTCTTTCAGAAGACCTAGCCAAAGCCAAAGAAATCGACATCCAAAATTTGGTGAACGACTTCAGTTCTAAAATTGATAAAATCATCGAACACAAGGAAAAGGAAATAATGACGGTGTAGTCTGAGTCCTTTCGTTTTTTTATTTGGAGAATTAAAATATGCTTTGAAAGTTTTATCTATTAGATAAAAAGTCAAGGTTTTGATTTAGCTTGGTTCATTAAAGTTGGTATAATTATCAATAAGCATTACTCTAAAGAATTTAATACCCAAAGATAAATTTAACGGTTTTGAACATTGTGTATAATAATGTAGAGTAATGGAAAGTGTTGATATTCAGTTTTTTGAAAAAAAGAAATTAATTGAAATTTTAAAGGAATTTTTAGAAGTGGCAATTAATACTGGAATGGACTATAAAATTAGTTTAATAGATGATGACGCTAATTTATGTTTTGAAATTCCTGATTCTTTAAAAAAACAAAGTAATCGGATCATTCCAGATAATGAAACACCCAGATTGAGATTTTCATTCTTCAATGACGATATTAATGAAATTAGAATGAATAGATCTCAACCTATACAAAATCACCAATTTGACAGCATTGGAATATATTCTTGGGATCCACTTTTAATATTACTTTTTGTTAATAATTTACATAAACAATACCCTTGTTTTAAATTTATTAATTGCAATCAAATTGAAATTCCTATTAAATTACTTTTGAAAAATCTCGAGGAAAGGAATAGTGCATTTATGTTCGGATACATAAATGAGTCAGGGGATGGTTATATTGAATTGCCAGACTATCATTCAAAATTCATTATAAAAGAAGAAAAATATTTTAAATTTCTTAAAATTTTGTAAAGCTTTGTGCCTTAATGTCTTTGTGGCAAGAGTACAATGTTTAGTTTCAAAATTGGTTGTTCTGTCTATTTCACATGAAACTTTTTATTGAGAGAAAATTACATTAATTGGCCACCAAGGCACTAAGCTAATCGATGAGTGCTAAGTTTTCAATGTAAGTATCTACTTTAATACGTGAGTATTTCTTTGTGAACCTTGGTGACTTCGTGGCTTATTAAAATTTTTTTTAAAGGTTTTCTCAATGAAAATGATGATCAGAAATTTTTTATTGATACAACATGTTCAAGCTGAACTGAATTCACTATTTTAGAAAATCACGGAAAATACACTTAATTAAATTATATAAACGGTAGTGATAAAACTCCGCTAGGCGTAGGCTGAGCCTACGTCTCAGTGTTGTCATGGCTTTGCCATGAAACTTGGCACTAATGTTGATTTGTATTAACTTCGCATACTATGAGTACAGGATATCAAATATATGATAATTCAGGATCATACTCCGCTAGGCGTAGGCTGTGCCTACGTCTCAGTGTTGCGATGGCTTTGCCATGAATCTTGGCACTAATGTTGATTTGTATAAACTTTGCATACTATGAGTACAGGATATCAAATATATGATAAATCAGGATCATACTCCGCTAGGCGTAGGCTGTGCCTACGTCTCAGTGTTGCGATGGCTTTGCCATGAAACTTAGCACTAATGTTGATTTGTATAAACTTTGCATACTATGAGTACAGGATATCAAATATATGATAAATCAGGATCATACTTTCTTACCTTTCAGGTGGTGGATTGGGTAGATGTATTTACCAGAAAAGTGTATAGAGATATCGTATTACAAAGTTTGGATTATTGTCGAAAACATAAAGGACTACAGTTATGGGCTTATGTCATCATGTCAAATCATGTTCATGCGATATTTAGTGCGGCAAATGGTAATCTGCCTGATATTGTTAGAGATTTTAAACGCCATACTGCGACAAAGATATTAAAAGAGATAAAAGAATCAAGTGAAAGTCGGAAAGATTGGATGTTAAAGAGATTTGAATTTGCTGCAAAAAGCCACAAAAGGAATAGTGAATTGCAATTTTGGACTCATGAGAATCACGCTATTGAACTAGTTAGTCATGCGTTTTCCTGCCAAAAAATGGCTTACATTCATGAAAATCCGGTAAGAAGTGGTTTGGTGGAGAAAGCAGAAGATTGGATGTACAGTAGTCAGCGAAATTATAGTGGATTAGAATGTTTAATTGAAATAGATATAGCAGATATTTGATAGATTTGGTTTTTCAATTTCAAATTAAAAATTTGGTATCGCAAAGACGTAGGCACAGCCTACGCCTAGCGGGGAACTTGTGCCATCTTCTTTCATCCTCTTTTGATGGCGCAAGTTTCAAGCTTAAGCTTGACAAGTTCCACTTGTGCCATATTCATACTTATTTTACCTGCCGATAAAAACCACCGGCAGTGTATACTGAACCCTCACTGGAAGCTGTCCTTTTTGCAAACCCGGAGACCAACGCTGATTCATATTGTTCATCATTTCCACCACCCTTCGTGCTTCTGCGCCACAACCATCTCCAATGTCTTCCAGAATTTTTACATCGGATACATAGCCATTTTTTTCAACGATAAATTGTACAAGCACCGTGCCTTCTGTTTTATTTTTTAATGCTAGCGCGGGATATCTAAGATTGTATTTTAAAAAATCTCTCAGCTTTTTATCCGAACATTTTTTTCGATCAGCATACTTTAATTCTACTTGATCACAACCCGGAAATAAAGGCATATTGCTTACAAATCCAAAAATTTCATCTCCTGTTCCTGTGCCTGTTTCAGCTTTTCCTGAATTTCCTTCTTCCTGAACGTTATCTTCTATTTCTTTTTGATCAGTTTTTTCTTCGACGGGATTTTCCTTGGTGACCTTGGGAGTTTCAGAAGTTTTTTTGCTCGTTTTTTCTTTGACAGGTTTTATTTTTTCAGTTTTGACCTCTTCTTTTTTTGCTCCGGCGGGAGGGCCTTTGGCAGGAAGATATTCCGGAAGTTGGTATTCCGCCATCACTAGTTCGTCTGCTGAGATTGGTGCTTCTTTAAAAATTTTATCAAACAAGATTTTACTAAAAATCAGAACTAAGATAATTAACAATGAAATGACCATAGACCAAAACAAATGTTTTGGATACTTCTGTCTAAGGATATATGCACCATAATTTTTATTCCTCTTTTCAAAAACGATCTCATTCATTTCCGGATTGGAAGAATGGTTTACGAAAAGAAAGTTTTTTAGTGACATATGCTCTAGTACAACGGAAAATGGTGTTTATTGGTGCAATGTGTTCAATTGAAAATTTTCTTTAGCTTTTGATGTCCAAAACCACCTAAAATAATTCCAATGGTATTGGCCATTTGATCAAAAAGATCAAAAATTCGTCCATGCCCAGCCATACTTTGAAAATATTCAAGTGCCAAGCCCATGGTAAAAAGGCCAAAGTACACCAATAGGTTCCATTTTAATGAACGATTTTTGTTAGAAAGATCCAACAAAAAGCAAAAAGTGGCTGATCCGTAAAAACTGATATGCCCCAGTTTATCTATCTGTAACCACTCCGAAAAATTTAATTTTGGAATGGATGCGCTAGGAAGTAAGGATAAAACTAAAATGCAAAAGACAAGCCACCATGCCAATAAGCCGGCCCTTTGTCGAATAAAATTTATAAATCCGGAGTAAACCGGTGACATTTATTTACCTACCAAATTGGTGTAGGTCGCCACATCCAGAAGTTGATCCAATTCTGAAAGATTGGTCAATTCTATTTTTACAATCCATCCTTTTCCAAAAGGATCTGTGTTGATCAAAGTCGGGTCGTTGCCTACTTTTTCGTCCAAATCTGGATTAAATTCCAGAATAGTGCCGGAAACAGGCATATATAGGTCTGAAGTAGTCTTCACAGCCTCTACAGTTCCAAAAATTTCATCCTTTGCAACAGTTTCTCCTACGGTATCAACTTCTACATAAACGATATCTCCTAATTCTGACTGAGCAAAATCAGAAATACCAATGTACGCTTGATTACCTTCTATTCGGATCCACTCGTGTTCTTTGGTGTATTTTACATTTTCGGCAAATTGCATCTTTAAATGGTTTTATTAGTTTGAAGAATTCTGAATAAATTTTTTAATTTCTTCGGTCGTCAAGGACTTTGGTCTTTCCAAAGGTAGATTCAACGCGCGATCCCAACACAAATGGGCCAATACTCCCAAAGACCTCGAAACTCCAAATAGGACCGTGTAAAAATTGTGTTGCGTGAAGCCAAAATGCTCTAACAAAGCTCCGGAATGTGCATCTACATTGGGCCATGGGTTTTTGACCTTACCCAAACTTCCGAGAATATCAGGAACGACTTCGAAAACATTCCAAACGATTTTCACCATAGGATCATCTGCACAATGTTTTTTAGCAAATTCCATTTGGGCTATAAAACGCGGATCGGCTACTCTGAGTACAGCATGGCCATATCCTGGAACCACGATCCCTTGAGATAAAGTTGTTCTTACGTAATCTGCAATCTGAGATTTGCTTGGGTTGTTAGTGCCCAAATCACGAATCATATCATAGATCCAATCCATCACTTCCTGGTTGGCCAGTCCATGCAAGGGTCCTGCCAAAGCATTCATACCTGCAGACAATGATAAATATGCGTCACTGAGGGTAGATCCGACCAAATGCACCGTGTGTGCAGATGCATTACCGCCTTCGTGGTCTGAATGGATGGTCAAATAAAGCCTCATCAAATCTTTAAACTCTGTCGAGTCATAACCCATCATATAAGCAAAATTGGCACTCCAGTCTAAATCCCTGTTAGGTCGGATGATGTCTTTATTGCAAAATGCTTTGCGGTATATATAGGCAGCCACAATGGGAACCTTAGATATCAGATTCATGGAATCTTCATAGGTCACATCCCAATACTGGGACTTTGGCATTCCTTCACTATATTTTTGAACAAAAAGGCTTTCGCACTGCATGGCCATGATGGCAATACTAAATTGGGTCATTGGATGAATGCTGTCATCCATACTGTCGATCGTCGCAATTACATGGTCCGGGACTACAGACCTTCTCATCCATTCGCGACTTAACCATCTGACTTCATCATCTGTGGGAAATTCTCCAGTCATCATTAGCCAAAAAAGTCCTTCCGGCAAGGGTTCTGTAGCTCCATCTATGCAGGGAAGTTTATCTCTTAATTCAGGAATAGAATATCCTCTAAAGCGAATCCCTTCCAGTGAATCCAAAGAGGATGTTTCCCAAATCATTGATTTGATGCCTCTCATACCCCCATACACTTGCTCGATCTGAACAGTGTCTATAATTTTTGTACCGTGCTCCTTAACCAATGCTTTTATTTCCTCGGCGGCGGCTGTAAACTTAATCTTAAATAATTCTTTTAATCTGTCCATTGGACTTCAATTTCTCGGATGATAAATCTATTTTGAAAAACGCGGCAAAGCTATTGATTTTTATGGGAATAATGTTTAAATTAAAAAAGTTTCAAACATTTTTTCTACCTTATAAAGACAACCAAAGTGTAGCTAAGTTTAGAATCCTTCATATCTGGTTAATAATTATATAAAGAATAACTGGAAATAATAATTGGACTACCTTTGCACCACCATTTTCGAATATCAAAACTCGAACCGTATGAATTTACATGGAGTCGTTCCACCAAATGCTCAGTTAGAAACAACAGGTATAAGCTCTACAGGGAACGTTTATGCCAACTTAAGTCCCTCAGAATTAGTTCAAATAAGTTTGGAAAGAAACCTCGGTACCTTAAGTGATACAGGTGCTTTAATGATAGAAACAGGAGAATTTACAGGTCGTTCTCCTCAGGACAAATTTACAGTGGAAGATGAACTGACCAGGGATTCTGTGGACTGGAACCAATTCAACCAAAAATTTCCGAAAGACAAGTTTGAGCAATTGCGCTTAAAAATGATCGATTACTTGAATGGACGAGATATTTTTCTACAAGACAATTTTGCTTGCGCCCACCCAAATTACAGAATCGGGGTTCGGGTGGTGGCTGAATTACCTTGGAGTGCCCAGTTTGCTTCCAATATGTTCATCATCCCAACTGCAGAGGAATTAGTTCATTTTACACCGGACTGGACCATCTACAATGCTCCGGGATTTAGGGCCAATCCTTCCGAAGATGGAACTAGACAACACAATTTTAGCATCATTGATTTTTCCAGAAAGATCATTTTAATAGGTGGTTCAGGATATACCGGGGAAATTAAAAAATCCATTTTCACCATCCTTAATTTTGAATTGCCTTGGCAAAAAAATGTTCTTTCCATGCATTGTTCTGCCAACATTGGAAAAGAAGGAGATACCACCGTGTTTTTTGGATTGAGCGGTACCGGAAAAACCACTTTGTCTGCGGATCCTGAACGTATGTTGATCGGGGACGACGAACACGGTTGGGCGGATGATGGGGTATTTAATTTTGAAGGAGGTTGTTATGCAAAATGCATTGACCTAACCGAAGAAAAGGAACCAGATATTTTTAAAGCCATAAAATCCGGCGCCATTTTGGAAAACATCACTTGTTATCCAAATACAGTAAAACCGGATTATTCCAATTGTACCATCACTGAAAATACAAGAGTCTCATATCCCATCGATCATATCAGAAATGCCATCAATCCTTCCAGAGGAGGCCATCCCAAAAATATCGTCTTTCTCACTTGTGATGCATATGGTATTCTTCCTCCCATTTCAAAATTGACCACTGCTCAGGCCATGTACCACTTTATTTCGGGGTATACTGCGAAGGTAGCAGGAACGGAAGCTGGAGTTACTGAACCAAAAGCCACCTTTTCTGCATGTTTTGGTGCTCCATTCATTCCCCTGCATCCTACTTATTATGCAAAAATGCTCGGTGAGCGAATTGAAAAATACAAACCACAAATTTGGTTGGTGAACACCGGTTGGACCGGAGGGCCTTATGGCGTTGGCTCCAGGATGAAACTAAATTATACGCGTGCAATGATTAGCGCTGCCTTGGCTGGTCAATTGGATCATGCAAATTACAATACCCACGAAGTATTTGGCCTACATTTTCCTGAGTCTTGCCCGGGTGTTCCTGAGGGTATATTGGACCCTTCCTCTACTTGGGAAAATAAAGAAGAATATTTACTGAAAGCAAAGGCACTAGCTGAACTTTTCAACAAGAATTTTGAAAAATACAAAGGTAAAGCTTCAGAAGATATTATAGCTGCAAGTCCCAGAGTATAATATCATAAACCAAGTTGTTGCTTAAAATTAGGATCAGGCTTTGCTCCTAAACGAATCGCTTTATTGAAATCTGCTCTTGCGTCTTCCAGTTTACCCAACGAAAAAGCAGTCTCAGATTTGGTCATCCAATAATTTGCATTTTGTGCGTCATAATACGCCGCATTGCTAAAATCTAAATACGCATTTTCTGTTTCCTTTTTAAATTGGTAAATGAGCCCCCTTCCATAAAGGATTTGAGCATCGTGTGGTACTAGATTTAAATATTTACTAAAATCTGCCAAAGCCAAATCGGTATCACCAAATAGACTGTGCACAAATCCACGGTTTTTGTAAAGTTCAAAAAAATCGGGATTCACTTTTTCTGCTCTTTTAAAATATTCCATTGCAAGATCCTTATTCTTTCTTCTTCCATTGATCAAGCCTAAATTGATTAACGCACGATCATGGTTTGGATCTTTTTGGATGGTTTTTTGAAACCAGGCCGAGGCAGAATCATCGTCATTTTTTTCTTTTAAATAATATGTTCCTAAGTTATAATATGCTACTGCACTTTCCGGATATTTTTTTATAACATCGGTCCAAAGGGTCTTATTGTTTTGCCAAATTTGCACACGATCTTTACTCAACCAGGCAAAAAGAAATACCGGAATATAAGATGCATACATTAGGTAAGATTTAAAAGCCAATTTTCCTGTTTTGGAATTTAGATATTGATCCATGCCCATGGCCAAAATAAAAAATAATCCAATGTATGGCATGTAAGTGTATCGCTCAGATACCACAGCCATACCAACAGTAAGAAATTGTAACACCAGCAAAATATTGGCAAAGAAAAACAAAAAACCAAAAACCAAAATTTTTGATTGCTTTCTAAAATACCAGATTGCAAAAATTATAAATGCCAACAAAAAAGGAGCCAACTTAAAAATCATTGGAAATACGCCGCCCGTTTTAGCAGGAAATGGATGCAAGGCTGAAAGTTGGGTTGGAATAAACAATTTGAAAATATAAAATATACTTGCAAAAGATGAAAGCATAATCCTTTCTAGTATAGTGTATTGTTCGATGGTGCCCACTGCTTTTCCCTGAGCTTTAATCGTCACTAAACCCATGATTAAGGCTACTATAAAAAATGGAATTTTATTCCATAAAGTTGAACTCCAAGGTTTATCCAATTTATAATAATCCAGGCACATTAAAACCAAAGGAAAACAAACCGCAGCGGGTTTGCTTAACACTGAAAATACAAAAAATACAAATGAGAGTAAAATGTAATACCATGATTTAGGCGAAGCGTAACTCTTTAAATAAGCAATTAGGCCAGCTATAAAAAAGAAAGAAAAAAGCACGTCTTTCAATTCTGAAATCCAGGCCACGGATTCAACGTGCATGGGATGTACTCCAAAAAGTGCTGACACCAACAATGCAACCGCAAATTTTTTATCACTTAAAATCAACACGAACCAAAATACCATAAGTGTATTTAGTACATGAAATAATAATATTACCTGATGATATAACTCGGGAACCAATTTGGCTTTTTGGTAAATCAGAGCATAGCTGGACATGGTGATGGGATGATAGTTTCCCACATAATAATTCTGTCCAAAAAAATGAGCGATGCTTTTAGTCAATGGTTGGGCCAACATCTTATTGGTTTGTACATACTCCAAGTCATCCCAAACAAATCCCAACTTACTCACAGGATTAAATGTCCATATCACCAACAATACCAAACTTGCCAAAAGCAAAACATTCATCGGAGTCCAAATACTTGAATGAATGGGCTCGAATTTTGGTGCAGCTTTGTAATTTGACTTCATGAATTTGGATTTCTGAAGACAAAATTAATCATTCAAATGATTATAAGGCATTATTATAAATGAGCCATTACAACTGACTTTCAAATTCCATCAGATCAAGAGTCTCCAAAATTATTAAGATGGGATATATCTAGTTTACAAACTAAAATTAACTACGTCTAAGCATCCTAGTGCGCATTTTGCTAAAAAATTCTGGGGTTACACCGATGTAAGAAGCAATTTGTTTTTGCGCCAAAGTGCCTACCAATTGTGGATACTTTTCACAAAACCGCTCATAGCGCTCTTCTGCATTTAAACGCAAATTGTCTAAAATTCTTTGTTGGAAATGCACCAAACTTTTTTCTAAAATCACTCTAAAAAATCTTTCAAATTTCGGAACTTCGAGATATAAATCTTCCTGATCTTTCCTGGATAAAATTATAACTTCCGAACTCGTAGTTGCTTCTATATTGATCACCGCCGGTTTTCCTGAAATCAAACTGTATAAATCTGAAATCCAGTAGTCTGTAGGCGCAAAATTTAATACATGTTCAAACCCATTTTGATCGGTTTGAAAACCATGCAAACACCCTTTGGTCACAAAATATGAAAACATACAATTCTCACCAGCCTTTTGTAAAACTTCTCTATTTTTAACTTTACGAAAACTTAGTTTACTACAAAATATTTCTTTTTCATTTTGATCTAAAGTGATGTGCCTATGCACATTTTGAAGGATTTGCTGACAAGCGTTTTCGTGGGTTAATGATTTCATGATATAATAACATTAAACGGAAGCCAATATTTTAGCAGAAAGTTCAACGTGGCCTTGGTTAAATATCTTTGCAGCCAAAACATGAATTTCAGTCATTCTGTCTTGAGAATTCATTGCCTTTTTCCAATCTTGCATTTCGTTAAGTTCATTTAAAACTTCTTCCTTGGTATACCAATGTTTCATTCCAGAAAGATAACCAATCATATTGGCGGTTAGAATTTGACTTAAACGAATATGTTCAGGCAAGTTTTGATACCCAACAATTGGAAGATGCTGGCTCTGAGGTAAAGTCAATACCGCCTCTCCGCTCGCCCTTACATAAAAAGCCCGACCCATTCTTCCCATTAGATCAATTTTATGGGGATCAATTTTGTCATTCTCATCTAAGACAGATTCATTGATATGCATGCAAACGACATGACAAATTATGAGATGACCGGCTCCACCTTGATCACCAAGGGTGATTATCTGTTCTACCTTACATTCCATATTGACCGGACTCTCCAATACCAATGGGGCTTTGACCATTTGAGCTTTGGTAGGGGTAAGACCTGCTTCCTCAAATTCGCTGATATCATTGGGGAAATCTACACTGCATACCATCATTTGTCTTACAATTTCATAATTCACTACGTTGATGACACATTCTTTGGAGGCCATGATGTTGTGCAAAGTGTCTTTGGTGGTATTGCCTTCCACACGTCTGTTGGAAGAAAATACAAGAATGGGTGGATTGCTGCTAAAAGCATTAAAAAAACTATATGGTGCCAGATTGGTTCTTCCAAATTCATCAATGGTACTTACAAAAGCGATGGGTCTTGGCGCCACACTTCCAAGTAGATACTGATGGAGTTCTCCTGTAGGAATTGTGCCGGGTATGATGATTTTTTTCATGCTTTACATTGTGTCTTTTACAAACTCCAAATTTTAGTTTTTGTTCTTATCCTATTCCCAAGAGTTGAGGCATTTATAATTAATAAAACTTACTATATCTATCCCCATCACCAATTTTTTGATAAAGCTTCAGGTTCATTTTGCGAATTTGATTCATCTGACTTGTTACAAAGAATTTAAAAACAATTTAATAAAAATACTACCTTTCGGCTCTTAATCCTTTTAAAAATCAAGTATGATTGAATTGATAAATATTCAGGCTTTACGTGGCCCCAATCTATTTAGTTTGGATCATCGCCTCATTTTATTGAGGCTTAGATTGCTAGGAATCACTTCACCTTCCATTTTTTCAAACAACGAGGATCTATTAAAATTACTTCAAATTGAATTGATTGGTCAGTTTGATGTTTTAAAACTCATTGGAAAACTTGCCTTGCATTTGCAGAATAGTGCTGGATACAGACTCAACTTTTTGAAGATTTTAAATACAAATGAAGAAAATGTACACAGAATAATTTTTGAGTATTGTTCTGAAGACGCAGGAAAACTGGCTGGAAAACTGGCCTGCACACTTGCTGAAAACATATTATTGGATCAGAAAGTAGATTGTGAAGAGGCAATTAATGAACTAATAAAATTAAAAAGTCTAGAACCTGATCAAACTCAAAATTTTAAAAGCCTGCTAAATCCAAATAATATTCCTGTGATTGCGGTCACCGGCACCAATGGTAAAACCACCACAAGTCGGCTAATTGCTCATATCTGCCATCATTCCGGAATAAAAGTGGGATTTACCACCAGCGATGGAATTTACATCAACGCTGAAATGATAGAAAAAGGAGATACCACCGGACCTGCCAGTGCTCATACCGTTCTGCATCATCCTGAGGTAGACCTTGCAGTATTGGAAACTGCCAGAGGCGGAATTCTAAGGGCCGGATTGGCATTTGGTACTTGTCAAGTGGCCGTGGTCACCAATGTCCAACCGGACCATTTGGGTTTAGGGGACATTCATACCGTAGAAGAAATGGCAAAAGTAAAAGCTTTGGTCGTGGATGTTTTGGAACGAGGAGGAACTGCCGTATTGAACCTTGAAAATGAACATACTAAATCCATGGCTACAAGGAAGGATTTGCAATACGCTTGGTTTAGTATTCAGAAAAATCCTGTTTGGCCAGAAGAATTCAAATTCATTGCCTTTGTTGAGAAGCATAAAATTGTGGTCAAAAACAATTATGAAACCATCTTAGAAATCAATTTTGAAGATTGTCCAATCAGCTTTAATGGTACAGTACCTTTTATGATTGAAAATGTAATGGCAGCTATACTTGCCTGCTTGTCGTTTGGTGTCTCGAATGATTCAATTAAAAAAGGTATCCAGTCTTTTTATCCTTCAGCCGAACAAACACCTGGCAGATTAAATGTCTTCGATTTTCACCAATTTAAAGTGATGGTAGACTTTGCACATAATCCCGATGGTTTTTCCGGAATTAAAGAATTTTTAAAACACATCCAATCTCCATTTAAAATAGGAATCATTACTGGTACGGGTGATCGGCCAGATGCATCCACCGAAGAACTTGGTAAATTAAGTGCAGAAATGTTTGACTATATTATTATCCATCAGGCTAAATTCCATAGAGGAAGAACTGCCCAAGAAATAGTAGATCTTTTGGTAAAAGGTATCAAATCAGTAAATTCAAATGTTCCATATGAATACATTCCTGATGAAATTGAACCATTGGCATATGCCATAGAAAAAGCAAAACCTGGAGCTTTTATCACTGCACTTAGCGATGTTCTGGATGATCCAATCAATTTGATTACATCCTATCAGCAAAACCCAGCTATCAATAAATTGAGTTTGTAATTTTTACATTTATAAACTAATACAAATACCGCTGCACAGCAATACTGTAGATCGGATAAAAATGCACAAAAGATTTATGAACCAAAGGTATCCCCACAGAAAGTTCAAGACGTAGATTAGATCTAATGACCCTTTGAATTCCAGGATGAATTTCTACATAATAACCCTCATTAAACGCAGGATTAAGTGTTGGAATGGTTTGGCCATTGTACACAAACTGAGCCGCTTGCCAAGCAGATGCCAAAAATTCCAAATAGATATTGGTGTTTGGTTCATCAAAACTATTCTCTTTGTTACCTTGTAAAAGATACCCAAATGAAACACTCATCTTAGCAGCATTTCCATATTTCATAATTCTTTTTACCAGTTGTTGGGTTCTAACATCTAGCTGTTCTTCGCTATAGTCCCATGGAAAAATTCCTTGAATGGAACTGCTAATAGCAAGTCGGTGGTATAAAAAACTATTGATGATTCCAATGCCCCAACCTCTATTGTCGTGATACAAATTGGGTTCTGCTTCATCGTGTGCTTGCCTCACGTTTGACAAATCAGAAATGATGGCTACTCTATAATGTTTGTTCTGTTGGTCAAAACTCAAAAGTCGATACTTGGCCATGAAATGAAATCCATTCCATCGCATTGGATACACTACACCTCTGGCTACACGATTTGTAAAATAAAAAGGACTTCCTCCGGAGGGATGTCCATGAGATACTAAATCAGGAGGTAAAAACTTAGAGTGATGATTGGACATGCTTGCAGATAAATAAACACTCAACTTGGAATGAATTCCATACATCAACCGCAATCCTCCCATGACTTTAAGTGTTTTAATTTCATAGTTCCCATCGGAATATGCGCGAACTGCAAATACATTTTTGGGTAAGGTATTGGCTGACTCAGTCAACGGAAAAAGTTCTTGCGAAAATCCAGTCAATGGAAAATAAATCAATATCAAAAATATATTCCATTTCATAAAAGGAGAACAAATTGATTTTGATCCCTAAATTTTAAAATTCCATTTTCCTCTAAAATCTTTTGTCTTGTTTTTTCAGGCAAATATTTCTTGACGATCCATAAAAAATCCATTGGTACATCAGTCTTAATCTTATTTGGATTAAGTATGATAAATTCCGATCCAGACCAAATAAATTTATGGGCTTCAATAAAATGCAATTCTTTCGCATTTAATTGCACCTTTACATCTCGCACAGAAAATCCTGCTTTGTAAACTGCCTTGACCAATTTATCCAACTTAAATTCTTTTCCGTGACGTATATGTATCTGTGCCTCTGTTCCTATAATATCCATATGAATTCCAATCACAAAAGATAATTTCTTGATTTGCATCTCCACATTCTTAACACATGCAGAACAAGTCAATCCATTAATTCCAATTCGAATCACAGAAGTTTGAGAGAAAACAAAATGGCCTGTGAGCCAAATAATACCAGCAAGAAAAAAATTAAGTCTTGATTTCACTTTCAAGAAACCAAAATAGACAAGGGTTGGTTTAATTCAATACACCTATAGAAAATAACAATTTTACAAATGTTACCTAATAATGGTCACATCTCCATGCCTCCATTGTGGTTCATTGCCTTCGGTCTCAAACTGGAATGCATAAGTATATACTCCAGGTTGGAGATCTCTTCCTTTAAACGTACCATCCCATTTTATTTGATCACCAATGCCATTGCCACGTTGTTCAAAAACCATGCTTCCCCATCGGTCAAAAATTCTCATCAATAATACATGACTTTTGTCGGGAAATCTAAAAGTCACTTCAAAGAAGTCATTGACTGAATCGTCATTGGGTGAAAACACATTTGGAATATAAACATCTGCTTCAGGAATGATTACAAAAATGGTAAATTGATCTTCAATATCACAACCATTGGCATCTGTTAATAAAAGATTGTAGGTGGTAGTTTGACCAGGTGTAGCTCTTGGATTTACACAATCCAAACAACTCAAATCTGTTGGAGGAGTCCATGTAATGGTGGTAGGGATAAAATTTAAATTCGTTTGCACATTAACAGAAGCCCCCAATTGAATAGTTGTGTCGTTTGGTAGAGTCAATGATAAAACGGCAGAAGGACTGACTGTAAAATTTAATACCGTATCACAGGCTATAGGGTTTATGATTCTTAGACTATGGTTACCTTGTCCCAAACCTGTAACACGCATTTGAGGACTATAAGTAGTTGCTGGACCTCCATCAATGGAAATCATATAGGGGCCAGCACCAATTCCGATGTCATTGATTTGAATAACTCCTGTATTTGGTGTTTCACACAAAATAGGTTCCACCGTAAAAGTAGGTACAATAGGTGGAGCAAAACTAAGATTGACTTGAATGATGGAATCGCAACCTTGGGCAGCAGACCTAGGTATCACCACATTACCCGAAGGTCTAAGCACTGAAAAAACCTGATTACCGATTCTAATACTATCCTTTGTACAAATAACTGGAGAAAAAGTAGAAGAAGGCAAAGGTAAAAATCGAACATTTACAGTTAGAAAACTATCGCATCCGCGATGAGATCCATCAAATAAGTTAATGTCCCCTGAAGGTCTTGATTCTGAAAACACATTACCTCCTATGGTGATGGTTGTTCCCATGCAAGCAAAGGTATCCAGAGTACCTATTGCATCCGGAAGAATTGTAATGATTACATTGACCAAAGAATCACAACCATTGGATGATGAATTGGCAAATCTTAAAGTCCCCATGGTTCTACCGGATGAAAATCTTTGTCCGCCTAACATAAGAGTGTCTGTTCTACACAAATCTGCTCTAAAGGTTCCCATCCCTTCCGGTTTGATGGTCAAAGTAACATTGACAATACTGTCGCAACCTAAGTAAGATCCATTTGGAAATCTAAATTGGCCAGTTGGATTTCTAACACCGAAATATCGACCATTCGCTCCTCCAATTAAAACACTATCACTTGGGCAAATTGATAAATTGAAATCAAAACTTGGATCCGCAATATGTACATTCACATTAATCACACTATCACATCCATTGACAGATCCTCCGGCTAAAGTTTGAACACCAGTGGTTCTATTCGCATCAAAAACTTCTCCATTCAAAGTTATACTTTGCCCCAGGCAAATAGCTGTATCTAAATTTCTTTCTGCAAAATTTTTAACAGTGAGTTGCACAAAAATGACACTGTCACATCCAGAAGCAGATGCTCCAGTCAATATTGCAATTCCTGACGTTCTGTCTTTATCAAACACTTCGGTGCCAATTGTTATTCGATCTGTATTACAAATGGTCGGAGAAAAATTGGACAAACCTCTTACAGTTCCAATCGCGACAATGATACTGTCACAACCATTTTGCGTTTGAAGGGTCACAGAATCAATTAGCTTTCCATCAAAAATTCTGATGGGTCCAATTGAGACTGTATCCTGGTAACAAACATTGACAAAAACTTCATTTCTAGCACCCCCAGCTGTCTGCACATCCACAATAAAAATGGAATCGCATATACTTACTCCATCACCATTAACTCCAAAAGAATCTTGTGGATTGGTCGTACTATAAGTTCTGTTTCGGAATGTGACAGTTTCACCAACACAAAGAGTTGGTGTAAAAACAGTTCTTATTGGGGCAACACAAGTATAACAACTTGAAAATTCAGAATAAATATTGGGCCTGGCAGCAGGGTTCGATGGATACTGATAAGCAGAAATGGTGTGTCTATTAGGATAATTCACATTTAATACCCAATTGCCCAAAGCATCAGCCCTGGTTCTTCCCAATTCAAAACCTGCGTGACATGTTGATCCAGGACACATTAAACTCGGATTAGCATATATACTAATGGAATCATTTGCATTTCCAATACCTGTTACTCTATTTCTATTCACGCTGGTTACAACAGGCGTGGCTGGTTTTGGTGCATTGGCGGTATTTAACACGACCGCACTTCCTGACAAACAAGTCATATGATTATTTATATGCTTTGCTTGAGAAATTCCCGGATCCAATAAATTGACGTACACATTGGTATATCTAGAAACAGCATTGTTTTCCAAAAACATGGAATAAGCTCCGACCGTATTTACATTGATAAAATCACCACCATCCCTCGCATAGTTATTTCTGACAAAATAATCAGATCCACTATTTCCATTTAATTCTATATCCAGTGTACCATTGTAAAATCTATTTCTGGATATCTCGCAAGTCCTAGATAAATCATTGCTCTGGATGCCAACAATGTTTTGGCCAAAGAAAAAATTATCACTGACCCGATAAATGCCATTGTCATAAAGTCGTATGGCATAAGATGGTCCCAAAAAATTATTTGAACGGCTTGTATCCAAAGCACCAAATAGATTTTGACTGATTGTGCATTGTGAACTTCGTACTTCTATTGCGGAAAAATTAGTGACAAAAGTACAGGAATCAATGGTGGAATTACCCAATCCTAAATTAGGTCCTATCGCTACAATCCCTGCTGTAATGAAAATAGATGATTTTGTAAAATCTGAACCGAATATACATTTTCTAATCACAATATCCATTCCTCGACTGAGCTTTACCGAATGTGCTACTGTATTTACATTTAATTTGGCATCTTGGTAAAATGCACAATCATAAACAAGAGCAGAGTCTGCAGCAGTGGTCGCATCACCAAATTCCAGAATATGATCACCTGGCGCATTAAAATTCATATTTCTGAAAGAGAGGCTGCTCATATAAAAGTTGGAACCTAAGATTCCAAAAAATGGAACTCCGCCCAATACTCTAAAATTGAGATTTATGATCACAGATCCTGGCCCACCTGGCTGAGTTTCTCCAAATATCCTTGTCTTCGTAGCTACAACCGTAGGGAATGGTCCATTTGGATTAATGGTATGAGGACCTGCTCCTGGAATGTTAAAAATTATATCACTGTCTAGCCCATCCGCATTAGCTGCCAAGATGGCCTCCCTAAGACTGCAATGTACTCCATCACAGACCCCATCATCCACATCGTTGGCTGAATTAACCGTATATATTTGTTGAGAAAAAGTGCTTGTAAGGAGAGTAAAAAACACTATAAAAGACCCAAAACGAAATTTTTCCATAATCAATGCTATTCTTAAATTATTACAAGCGCAAAGAGACTACTAAAAAGCGGACCAAATATCAGGGTATTACCTGATTTTTATAAAAAAAAGCGCTAAAAATCTTGAATTGATCGCTTATAATGTTAATATTTTTTAAATCAAGTGTCTCTCAGCGTGGTAACTGGATCTTACCAAAGGGCCACTTTCCACATAAAGAAATCCTTTGGCCATTCCCATTTCTTTGTATTCTGCAAAAGTATCGGGATGAATAAATTCTTTCACCTCTAAATGCATTTTGGTAGGTTGGAGGTATTGACCCAAAGTCAGAATTTCACAACCATGGCTGACCAAATCGTCCATGGATTTAGCCAATTGTTCTCTGGTTTCTCCCAATCCCAACATAATCCCGGTTTTGGTTCGTTTGCCATATTCTTTGGTCCTTTTAATTTGTTCCAAACTTCTGGCATATTTTGCTTGAGGTCTGACAATTCGATATAAACTTTCTACGGTCTCCATATTGTGAGATACGACTTCTTGTCCAGCGCTGATCATTCTCTCCAATGCCTCCCAGTTCGATTTAACATCCGGAATCAAACTCTCTATTGTGGTCTTTGGGCTTAAATTCTTAATAGCCACAATGGTTTGATGCCAAATTTCAGCTCCTCGATCCTGCAATTCATCCCTGTTAACCGATGTAATTACAGCATGCTTGACCTCCATTAAACGAATCGCTTCTGCTACCCTCATAGGTTCGTCCGTGTCGTATTCTGGTGGACGACCTGTTTTAACTGCACAAAAACTACAAGATCGGGTACAGACATCTCCCAGTATCATAAATGTGGCGGTGCCAGCACCCCAGCATTCCCCCATATTCGGACAATTGCCACTTTGACAAATCGTATGTAACTTGTATTCATCAACAAGGCGTCTCACTTTTCGATATTCTTCCCCATAGGGTAATTTTACCCGAAGCCAGTCTGGCTTTCTGGAAGGGCTAGGAGAAGTGGAGGAAACCAATGGAAGATCAATCATTTGATAAAATTAAGAGAGATTGGCTGATTTACCCTCATCAAACAAGAATTTTTAAATCGGGTTCTAATTTTCCTTGTCAAATCCTTTACTTCTTGTGGTTCTCGTACCAAATTGAAGATTAACATAAAAATTGGGGTAGAGGAATAAATTCCTTCGGTTGACCATAATCGGGACTCTTTTTGGGTAAAGATCCAGACTGATACCTGCATTAATGGCTCTAACTTGTTTTTCAAATGCTCCTTGATCTACGGTGACCCCGGCTCGAAACCAGGCCCCTGGAATGAAACTTAATTCTGTAATTCCCTTTCTGAAAGCGGAGGCTCCCAATATCTTATTTTGATCCAAAAACAGATCTTCATTTTCTTCAGAATACTTAATATTGTCCAGGGTTAAATTGCCATCATGGTTTTTAAGTACCTTGAGGTAGTATGGTTTTAATAAACCCAACAATAATCCACCTTCTATTCGAACGCCGATGGCGGCGCCTTTCTTGGTGGCTTTTTCGGAAAAATATCGAACCATTCCACGACCTGCTCTGATGTTCCACAGTGATTTTTGTTTTCCATAGGTATAGCTGCTAAATAGCCCATTTCCCTGTAGATTACTCCTTTGTATGGACTGCTCTCTAGGATTTTCCAACAAGCCAAAATCAAAGTGGAGATAATTGGTGCGGTAATAGGTTCTGATTTTCCCCAAATTGTAACCTACATAAAATCCGTTGGAATGGATGGCCAGATCAAAAAAACGTTCTTGTTTATAAATAATACCTTTGCGAACAGTATAGGGGGTTTGGCCTTGACCGAGTAAATCCGGCAAAACCAAATATCCAAAAATCAGTATGATCAAGAAATTTTTCATTCGACGCTTAAATATAAGTCATCTATTTGAATTTGGTTCAAAATTTTAAAATTAACCATTGAAAGAAGTATTGATCATTTCTGAATCCAAATCACCGAGATTGCGCTATGTCTGTGATTTTTTGGCTGAAAGATATTCCAATTTAAGCTTATCTATCCACCTTGGCCCCAACCCACAGACCAACTTACCCAAAATATATTACACAAAATCCCAAGGGCATTCAACTGATATATTATGGATTCCTTTTTCCTCTGGAATTTTAGAGGGTTCTGATTTAACGCCAAAGGAATTCGAGTTTCAAGAACAAATGCCCATACTTTTTAAAGATCCCTCAAGTACAGGTTTTGACCTCTTTTATGCCATTTTCTGGATATTAAGTAGAGCCGAAGAATACCATTCCTCAGATAGAGATATCCACGGACGTTGGAAAGCTTCTTCTTCTCTCTTATATAAACACCGGCTTTTGCAACTGCCAGTTATCGATCTTTGGGTAGATTGGTTTGAGTCAAAACTGTTCGACCAATTTGGAATAGTACTTCTTAAAAAAGAAAAAGATATTTCAATGACTCTTGGGGTAGACATCGATTTTATGTGGAAGTATCTACATAAGCCTCTGTTGTATCAAATAGCTGGTTTTGCAAAAGATAGCTTATTGTTGAATTGGAAAAATGTCCACGAAAGATGGCAGGTTTTATCTGGCCAAATAAAAGATCCTTATGATAGCTTTGATAAATTTTATTTGTTTAAAAAACACTTTCCTAATATCATTTTTTTTATTTTGTCAGGTGGTTATTCTAGACACGATAAAAATCATTCCTTAAAATTAAAAAAGGTGCGTGTTCTGGTTCAAAAATTAGCAACTACTTTTGATATCGGCTTGCACCCGTCATATTCTTCTTTTTCTGACAAAAAGCAACTTTCCAAAGAAAAAGATAATTTAGAAAATGTCCTCGTGAATAAAATTAATCACAGTCGTTTTCATTTTCTTCGGATGAAACTTCCTCAAAGCTATAGAAATCTGGAAGAGCTCTACATCACAAATGATTATACCATGGGCTATGCAGAAAAAACTGGCTTTAGAGCTGGAAGCACTCATTCATTTTTTTGGTATGATTTGGAAAATGAAAGGAAAACAAAATTGCGAGTTCACCCATTCATTGCGATGGATCGCACTTACAAAGATTATTTAAAATATTCTCCGCTGGAAGCATTGAATGATTTACAAAACTTGTGGAACATCTGTCAAAAGTATGGAGGTGAATTTCATTTGATCTGGCATAACAGCAGCTTTGCTGAAGCCGAAGAATGGAAAGAATATGATTATTTTTTGGAAAATTTTATAGCTTCCATTCATAAAATTGAAAATAAAGATTCGGCGGAATAAAAAGATTTTTAATCTTGATTTGCAAGTTGACCACAAGCTGCATCAATGTCCTTGCCTCTACTTTTACGAACAGTGATCATAACTCCATGTCTTCGAACCATGCGCGCAAAATGATCCAGTCTTTCATCGGTTGATTTTACATAATCGACACCGATCACAGGATTGTATTCTATGATGTTGACCATCACTGGAAAATGACTACACAATTTTACCAAATTTTTTGCATCTTGATCAGAATCATTGTAATGTTCAAATGCTATGTATTCGTAACTGATTTTACTACCAGTCACTCGGTGATAATATCGTAAAGCCTCCATCAAAGCAGATAGATTATTGTGCATATTGATGGGCATCATTTCATTGCGTTTTTCATCATTGGCTGCGTGCAATGAAAGCGCCAGATTTACTGATAAATCTTCATCGGCCAATTTTTTAATCATCTTGGCTATACCAGCCGTGGATATGGTAATTCTTCTAGATGACAATTCCTGTTCCTTGCACAATTTTCTAATGGCACCTACCACATTTTTATAGTTTAACAAAGGCTCTCCCATCCCCATAAATACGATGTTAGAAAGACCTTGACCATATTGTTCTTTACAAATGGCATTCACTTGAATGTACTGATCAAAAATTTCTGAGACTGTCAATTGTCTTAGCAAGCCCATTTTTCCGGTTGCACAAAAACTACAGGTCAAGCTGCAACCTGCTTGTGAAGAAACACATACCGTATATCGTTTGTCTTCCAATACAGGAATTAACACGGATTCGATTTTTAAATTATCGTGTAATAAAAATCTAATCTTTAAAGTACCATCCTGGCTGGTTTGAATTTTATCAATTTTTATTCCGAAAATTTCAAATTGGTCTTTTAGAAATTGGCGTTGCGATTTGCTTAAATTGGTCATCAAATCAAAATCTCTCACCGCTTTTACCCACAACCAATCGTGAATTTGTGCAAGTCTATATTTTTCAAAGCCATTTTCCAACAACAGCAATGCCAACTTGTCGGAATCGTAATCAAGAATATTGGCTTTGAATTTTTTCTCCATTATATGATCTATATAGGCTTATTAATGAGATTTGAGCTTTTAAGTTCAAAGGAGTACAGAACACAAGCAATACATTACCATTAGACGCTATCTCTCATTCCATCTAAAACATACTTTTTGAAGATTAGAACTGACTTTAAATAGCCAATTATATCCTCACTAAAATACTTGCCTCATTCCTCAGAATTTCAGCAAAACCATTCTTGATAGAAAATTGGTGTTTAACACCTTTAATATCCGTTAAGTGGATTTTGCCCTTTGCCAAAGCAGAAATCAGTGGTGCGTGTCTGTCTAAAATCTCAAATTTTCCATCCAGACCAGGCAAAACTATCGCTTTTGCCTCTCCTTCATAAATTTGAGCTTCAGGGGTTAGTATGGTCACAAGCATATCTTAATTATTGGCTTCTGATAACAATTTCTTACCCTTTTCAATGGCTTCATCAATAGAACCCACAAGGTTAAAGGCTGCTTCCGGATATTCATCGACTTCACCATCCATGATCATATTAAATCCACGAATGGTTTCATCGATTGGCACAAAAACTCCTTTAATACCTGTAAATTGCTCAGCAACGTGGAATGGCTGTGAAAGAAATCTTTGAACCCTTCTTGCTCTGTGAACTACCAATTTATCTTCTTCGGAAAGTTCTTCCATTCCTAAAATGGCGATGATGTCCAAAAGCTCATTGTATCTCTGAAGAATATTTTTAACGCGTTGAGCGGTATTGTAATGCAATTCACCAATAACGAGTGGATCCAAAATTCTGGAGGTAGAATCCAATGGATCTACCGCAGGATAAATACCCAAAGCTGCAATCTTACGACTCAATACCGTAGTGGCATCCAAATGCGCAAAGGTTGTCGCCGGTGCCGGATCCGTCAAGTCATCAGCTGGAACATAAACCGCTTGAACAGAAGTGATAGAACCTCTTTTAGTCGAGGTAATACGTTCTTGCATCACACCCATTTCTGTAGCTAAGGTTGGTTGGTATCCTACCGCTGAAGGCATACGTCCAAGTAGTGCTGAAACTTCAGAACCCGCTTGTGTAAAACGGAATATATTGTCAATAAAGAAAAGTATATCCTTCCCTCCTGCTGGATCATTCATATCACCATCGCGGAAGTATTCAGCTACCGTCAGTCCAGACAAAGCCACCCTTGCACGAGCTCCTGGCGGTTCGTTCATCTGTCCAAATATAAAGGTTGCCTTAGAGTCTTGTAATTCAGACTTGTCTACCGCAGATAAATCCCATCCACCTTCTTCCATGGAGTGCTTAAATTTATCTCCGTATTTAATAATATCTGCTTCAATCATCTCTCTAAGCAAATCGTTTCCTTCACGGGTACGCTCGCCAACTCCGGCAAATACAGACAATCCACCATATCCTTTGGCAATATTGTTTATCAATTCTTGAATTAAAACGGTTTTTCCAACTCCGGCTCCACCAAACAATCCAATTTTACCTCCTTTGGAATATGGCTCAATCAAATCGATCACTTTAATCCCTGTAAACAATACTTCATTTTCAGTAGAAAGATCTTCGTAAGTAGGGGGTTTTTGGTGAATGGAATAAGTATGTGCTCTAGAAACTTCTCCCAAACCATCTATGGCATTACCAACTACATTAAACAAACGACCCTTGATGTCATTTCCAACGGGCATCGCAATGGTCATTTCCAAATCCACAGCTTCTGCGCCTCTGGTCAATCCATCGGTAGAATCCATGGCCACTGTACGAACACTGTCCTCTCCCAAGTGCTGCTGAACCTCTAAAATTAGATCTTCTTTTCCTTCTCTCTTGATACCCAGAGCATTATAAATTTCTGGGAGATGGGATTCCTCTCCTGAGAAAGAAACGTCCACCACAGGACCAATGATTTGACTAACGCGACCTATATTTGCCATGATGTTTATATTAAATGATAGATTTTAAATTCCGCCGCAAAAGTATAGACTTAATGCTGATCAGCCAAATATTATGTAGCTCCTTTCATTCATTGTTTTGTTAATTTAGATAAAAGCTAAAGTGAATTTAATTAACAAGGATGCCGATCTTAAAGAAAACCTGCTCCATGGCAATTTAAAATCGGAAAAATTGGCCGAAAAATTGAAGAATTTATGGGTCATCGATCAGGCGGCATGGTGGCCTAATTTAAGCCCATTGGCATATGAGGGAATTCCTAAAGCAAATATTTCAATCCCATTGGAGGATTTATTTGAAAAATTTATTCAAGCAGGTCACCTTGAAATTGTCTACGAATACCTAGTCATTCTGCAGCGAAAAAATTTGGTTTTACCTCCCAATCTGTTAGCCTTGTTTGCACCTGAAATCATTCAAAATACTAAAATTGTGCAAAGCCTTATTTCGGTTCTTGGGATTTCCGGAGAATATCTTTGTCGTCAAAATAAGAATTGGACCTGGCTTCTTGCTTCCGACTGGAAAGATTTTGAAACATTGCCTGAATTTTCGCAGAAATTATTTGCATTTGAAAACATAGCAAAAGCAAATCCACAAAATGCATATGAACTTTTAATAACGAATATCCATAAATTCGAACCCAAACAAATATTCAATTTTTTACAAAAATTATTGCCATACGCACAGCATATTGACTTTCAAATTGAGCCATTCATTCTTTTGGCCAGTAGTAAAGATATCAAATTACTCTATGGATTTCAGCTATGTGATAAAAATGGAAAAATATATCAAAATTTCAAGTCTGCTTTTGATGAATACAACACAAAATTAGACCCTTCTTTACTTCATATGCCTTCATTAAAAAAGAATGGAAAAGCAATTTCTGCAGAATCCTTTATTTCCATCATTCCTCTTGAATGGATTTATCAATCTGAAAATCAAGAGAAAATTCTTGAAACCATTTACAAACATGATTTAATCAATGCCCTCATTGAAAATGTGGGGTATTATCATTCCGAAATATTGGCTGGCATTATCACCGATTGGCTGATTCGAAACAGACAATTTACTGAAAAGTACAAAGTTGAAACATTGTCTGAATATTGCAATCACTCTACTTTTAATTCTTGTATGATACGATTGCTTCAATCGGGTTCAGGAGATGTTGATCTGGAGGCATTTTTTCGTTTTATTAACCAACCGATTCATTTTTGGGATGATCAACTTTTATCTGAGATCTTAAAACTTGCAGGTCAAGCTCCTTATGAAAATCATTACAATCTTGAAGTGTTTTTTAACATGATCCCCTTTAGAATTAAACCACCCACCGATCACCACATCGAGCTTCCGGTAGAAATTAAAAAAAGGACATTTGGGATCTTGTCCTACGACAAGATTTTAAATTTCAGAAAATTGATGCGTAGTTAGATTAATTTTATAAAAGATTTTTCACTTTATTACGTTAGCTTCTTAATTTCCAACAAAACAATATCAAAATCCTTTTATGAGAGTTTACAATTATCTGATCATTACCATGGTTTTGTCATTTTGGGTAGGATTAGGCAATGCCCAATCATCGAACTGGCAAATCAAAGGAAATGTGACTGATACCTCCTCTTCACCCTTGTCTTTGGCTTCGGTCATGGTACTTCATCCTGAAGACAGTACCCTGGTGACTTTTGTACAGGCAGACCAAAAAGGTAATTTTACCATTAAAAATTTAAAATCCATACCCTACCTTCTAAAAATATCTTACGTTGGTTTTTTACCAAAAAATATAGCTGTGACTCCCGTCTTGGGTGAAGCCATTTTGGATTTAGGTCAAATCAAAATGCTAGAAATATCAAAAGAACTCTTTGAAGTGGTTATCAAAACTGCAAAAGCACCCATGACCATTCGGGGAGACACGATTGAGTACGACGCAACCAAATTTAAAGTACCTCAGGGATCGACTGTGGAAGATCTATTAAGAAGGCTACCCGGAATGGAAGTCAGCGCAGATGGTACCATTTCCACGGAAGGACAAGAAATAAGAAAAGTGACCGTGGATGGAAGAAAGTTCTTTGGCGGTGATCCTAAATCAGCTACCAAGAATCTTCCTGCAGAAGGAATTTCAAAAGTTCAACTTTTTACAGAAGAGACCGAAGAAAAAAAATTAACAGGAGCAAGCTCCACTCCTCCTGAAAAAATGATGAATCTAACCCTAAAGGATGAATTTAAAAATGGTTCCTTTGGAAAACTAATTGCGGGTGGAGGAACGTCCGAAAGAGCAGAATTAAAAGGCAATTTCAATAAGTTTAATGAATCCATGCAACTTAGCATCATTGGAAGTGGAAACAATACCGGAAGAAATGGACTTGGCTGGGATGACTATCAGGATTTTAGAGGCAGCCAATCATTTAATTGGAACGATGAAACCGATTTTGGTTTTGGAGGAGGAAACGATTTTATGTCTTTTTCGTTCGATGATGAAAACTCTATGAATAGCAGTTTTTTTGGTGGAAGACAAACCGGTTTACCCATAAATGGATCAGGCGGTTTAAACTATAGCTGGTTTAACGATAAAACAGAAATAAACAGCGTCTATTTTTACAACTACAACAAATTATTTGCAGAAGCCATTCGCACTCAGGAAAATTATTTACCGGATCAATATTTTAAAAACAACGACTCAACCACCAGAGTCACTAAAAATATGGGGCATCAAGCCTTGTTTAGAGGTGAGCATAAATTTGATAGCATGCATACTTTGGTGGTCAATTTAAATGGGCAACTTTCCAATCGTCTTAACAATCATTTCGGAAATTTGCAGTATTCGAGAGCAAATGGTATCATTTCCAATTTAACTCAATTTGACAATTCAGGAGAAACTAATTCAAGCAATGGGAATGGTTCTGCAGTCTTCCGCAAAAAATATAAAAACAAAGGAAGAAGTTCTGGAATCAGTACCGTGTTATCACGATTTGATGGCCAGCAATACAATGAAATAGAATCGGAAAACAATTTCTTCATCATTGCCAGTGTTTTTGATTCTCTTTATACCATCCGACAAACCAATGAAACCAATAATCAAAATCTCTTGATCAAATCAAGCATTATGCATGTGGAGCCCATTGGTAAAAAATTCTTTTCCCAAACTTTTTATAATTTTAGTCGAAGAATCGAACAATCGGATAGAGATGTTTTTGACCAGCAAGATCAAAATGAAATCAGAAATGATTTTCTTTCAAGAGATTATTCCAATATTATTCAGACTCATCGGGTGGGAACATCCTTGCGTTATTCTCATCAGGGCACCAATGTTTCTATAGGTCTTGCCAGACAAATTTTTAATCTGAATGGTGAATTTAATGGTGGTGTGACCAATAGCATTGACCGACAATTCCAAAACTGGATTCCAAATTTTAGTTTCAACAGTAGCGTGAGAAAAAACCAGCATTTACATGCCAATTATTCTGTCAGTGCACGAGAACCAAAAATACAAGACTTACAACCCATCATAGATAACAGCAATCCTCTGTATATTAGAATTGGTAATCCTGATCTGATTCCACAAATTGATCATAGACTTAATTTCGGATTTAGAAAAAGTAATCCAATTAATTTTACCAACTTTAGCATCAATCTATATGGAAATTTTTCTGAAAACCAATTTGTACTGGAACAAAACGTAGACAGCAATTTAGTAACCACCGCAAGGATCATTAATTATAAAGGTTTGAAGGGAACAGGCAGCTGGCTGAGTTATGGATTTCCCATTATAAAAACCAAACTAACGCTCAATCTATCTTACAATCTCAATATTTCAGAATCATTTGCTTTGGTCAATAGTTTCGAAAATGAAACTTTCTCTATTACCAACGGAGGAAATGTAAATTTAAACATCACACCTAATGAAACCATTAGTGCATTTTTATCTGCCAGAATTTCTTATTCCGATACCAAGTATTCCATAGAATCGAGTCAGAATCAACAAATCATGACCCAAAATTATAGCGCAAGTATCAATGTAAAACTTTTTTGGGGAATTCTAGCCAGCGCCAATTTTAATTACGACCGATTTATAAACGACCGATTTGACTTTAGTCAAGAGGTTCCAATTTTAAATGCATCGGTTTATAAAGTTTTTGGTAAAAACAATCATTTTGAAACCAGAATTTCGGTATATGATATTTTCAATAGAAATTTAGGAGTCAATTTGGTCGCTAATGGCAATATCGTTTCGGAAACCCGCACAAGTACATTAAGAAGATATGGCCTTTTAAGTTTTACTTACAACATTCGCGGGATCAGTAATAAAGTTAATCAACGAAACAACTATTACCATTAATGAAAACCATCCAAATTATTTTTACATTACTTGCATTTGCATTTTTTTCCAACGCTGTTTTTAGTCAACTCTCCAGTGGCAGAATTGAATATGACAGAACCATTTATTGGACCAAAATTATGGATGAATTGCCTTATCTAAGCAAAGAAGAATTGGCAAGAAATAAATTAACCTGGGGAAAAGACGACAAATATACCACACAATATAGCCTGATATATAATCAAAATGCAAGTCAGTACATAGAATCAGAAATTCAAAAAGAAAAATCTGACCAATGGTCCTGGAGAAAAGAACAACTCAATTATTACCTAGATCTAGAAAAGAAGACAAGATCTGATTTAGTCGAAATGCCAGATAAGATATACTATGTTGAATCTCCGGAGCCCTCATTTAAATGGAAAATACTTTCTGAGATTAAAGAAGTGAGTGGTTATGTCTGTATGAGTGCGGAAACCATAGACACCGTTCGTAAACACAAAATAGTTGCTTGGTTTACTCCGGAAATTCCTGTTTCTTCTGGCCCAGAGTGGTACAGCGGCTTACCTGGCATGATCCTAGAACTCGACATTCAAAATGGTTCTTGCGTCATTACCGCCACCAACATCATCAAAGATCCTGTCAACCAAACTCCTACCGTTCCTGCACGAAAAAAGAAGTATAAAATCATTGACCTCGCCAAACTTCATGAATTACAAACTAGTTATATTAATCAGTGTATTTTATCGAGAAGAAATCCATATTGGAATATGAGGTATTAGGAGGCAAGTATAATTTGAAAATTAGGAAATTTGAAAATTTGAAAATTGATGAATCATTTATTTCTAAATTGAATTTTTACATTCCCATTTTCACATTTCCACATTGGTGTTCCCCCATTTCCACATTTTCAAATTTCCACATTTCCACATTCTCTCATCCACAAGGATGCGGCCATTTAACCCTCACTAAAAGTTCTTCCACTTTTTTTTTCTCTGTTGACGTTTGTCTTTCCAGTTGTCAAAACTATCCGTCAATCGATCTATTTCCTCTTCCACTTTTTTCGCAATGTTTTGCACATTGATTGGTTCACCTCTCATGGCCAATCTTTCTGAAGGAGTAATGGCTTCGTGCGTAGCTACCCACAATATGATGTACAAGATCAAGGTGAATCCACCTGCAAACAAACCTGCTGCAAAAAGTACTCGCATGATGACCACATCTTGTATTCCAAAATAATGGGATAATCCACTACAAACCCCGGCAATTTTTTTGTTGTCAGGATCTCTGAACAGTTTTTTTCCTGTTCGAATTCCCCATTCTGCCTTGGTTTTTTGTTCTTGCTGAGTGGTTTGATCGTCGTTGATCCATTCAGCACCAAATGCTTCCGGTGAACCCATCGTCGCAATGGCTTGGTTGACGATTTCTAAATAAACAATGCTACGACCTACCATCTTTTCTTGAAAAATTTCTGCAATTCGAGATTCTATATCATGCATGATTTCATCACATCCCTCAGAACGTTCAAAATGCTTTCTCAAAGAATCCAAATAATGGTCTAGTTTTTCGAAGGCGACATCATCTATCGAAAATGGATATCCGCCTACATTAATGTGAAGTATTTTATTCATAATTTATGTTTGTTTTTAAAGATTGATTAACGCCTTGTACAAATTGGTTCCAACTTTCTTGAAGGATTAGTAGCGATTCTTTTCCTTGTTCGGTGATGGAATAATATTTTCTCGGTGGGCCGGAGGTAGACTCCTGCCAGTAATATTCTAATAAGCCAAAGTTTTTCAGCCTAGTTAGCAAAGGATACAGCGTCCCTTCTAAGACAATTAAATCTGCCGTCTTTAATTGCTGAATAATGTCTGAAGGATAGGCCTCTTTTTGATTGAGGATGGAGAGGATACACATCTCCAGGACTCCTTTTTTCATTTGAACAATGGTATTTTCAAGTTTCATATCATCTAAATTTAGGACAAAGATAAGTCGACACATAGTACTGTGCAATACCTAGTACCTTAAATTGTCTTAAAATTCGACCAATAAACGAGATTTAACGATCAAATAAACATATTTTGAGCTGGAATGAGAACAAAAAAGATCTTTGGGGATTATTTTAGCAAGATGAAAACAGGTTTTAATGAACTTTTAAGTTATTTTCCGGCGGTGGAGATTCCATTTACCTTACAGGAAGGCTCTGAGCATGAGTTTGGCTTAAACAATGACTATATCCCGATGAGTATGCTGGATGAGTGGATTTATCCCCATCTTCCATTTGTGGCCGATGAATTTACGGAGATCATTCCCGGAGTTCATTGGAAAACAACAGGTGGCTGCACCCTCCTTGTCTTTTGGTCTGCGAGATTGATGAAGTACTCCTTTATCATTTACAGTTTTGATCAAAATGGCAAATGGATTGATCAAGCTGAGGTCGCAGGGTTTACCGCTTTGGGCGATGAGGTCGTAAGACGCATGGCCAGCATCAACGATCCGGACACCATCTATGTAGTGGAAGGCGTTCAAAAAATTAATGCCACAGACATACGCCCGGGTGACAGTAGAAAATGGGAAATTCAAGTCCTTAGCACCGGCGAGCTACACGAATTGGAATTGGTGGGCTAGAATTTATATTCGATATCTAGCTATTTAATAAGCAATTAATATATTTAAACAGATACTACCATTTAGATTTGTATCATTTTTAATTTATGAACCTCAAACTAAAAAATAAGCTAACACTTGTATCGAACGAACACCAAAATTGGTAAGTGATCATTTGAGTTTAAATCATGACCAGAAGCCATAAAATAAAACTATCAATCTTTGTACTTCTAACGATTTGTTTCACATACTTAGGGCTACAAAAATATAAGTATCCGGATAGAAGTGAACTTCAATTAAAAATAAACTATTTATCCAAGTTCACCAACCAATCCAATCTAAACCAATCAGACTTATCGAAATTAGAAGAACAAAATCCTGAATGGAATTTGTTTAGATATTCCTTTGCATGTTTTGCACTTACCAATATTTCATTTTTAGATTCTAGCTTTAAGAATCAAGCAGTAGAATTAATTGATCTATCCATTCAAAAAGTGATGAGTGATAAGTTTTATAAGAATTATTTTAGTAAAGATCATCCATTCACACCGAACATTGATTCCAGCGGTTCAATTTTATATTTAGCCCACCTAAATACAATGCTTGGTTGTTATCGCTTACTGTCCAATAACACCAAATACAATACATTCAATGACCAATTATCAAAAAGTATTTATAGTCGCTTTACAACTGCAAAATTCAAATGCCTTGAATCTTATCCGGGTCTCATTTGGATTCCAGACAATACTGCCGCTTTGGCTTCACTAAAATTACATAGTTTAAATTCTGGCAACAATTACGAAATACTTTTTAAGGATTGGATCGCTTATGCACGAAAAAACTGGATTGATTCTAAAACGGGATTGCTTTGTTCAACCATCCATATCGAAAATGGTGCAGCACTAGAAGAGCCTCGCGGAAGCATGATTGGATGGAGTATTTTTTTTATTTATCGGTTTGACAAAGCATTTGCAAAAGAACTCTACGAATGTTTCAAAGATAAATTCAGTACCAACTTATTGGTTCTGCGAATATTTAAAGAACGCTATAAAAATTTGGAAACGAACGTTGGTGATATAGACAGCGGTCCCATATTCCTAGGCTTCAGCATTCCTGCCAATGCATTTGCATTCGGAAATGCTGTGGCATTTAAGGATGTTAGAAATGCAAAACGCTTACAGCGATTGATAAAATTAGGTAGTAAACGAATCATAAAAGACCAAGCATTATCCTATCAATCAAGATTTATTGATTTACCAATCAGTCCTTTGGCCGAATCATTGATTCTCTATTTTGAGACCATGACGGATTGGACGGTTAATTGAATATATGAGATATTACGTCCACTCAGGGCTCATGATGCAGTATTGGCTCCAATAAAAAAGCCAACTTTTGGAAAAGCTGGCTTTTTTATTTTTTAATGCAAATGCTTATTACTTAAGCATCAATTTTTGAGAATATACCTTCCCTGCTTCAATAATTTCTACAATAACCATTCCGCGAGCCAAGTTGGCTACGTCAAAGCTTAATGTTGAAGCACCTTGTGTTCCTTTTTGTGTTTGAAGTATCTGTCCATGAATATTCCTTAAGTGGACAATAAAATCTTGTTTTGCTTCTTGCATTTGCACAAAGATTTTATCCTTGCCTGGATTGGGGAATACCTTGACATTTTGATCTGTCTTTTGATCAGCAGAAGTATTGACTACTTTTTTGGAATCAACTAAAATTCCTTTTTTTCCAAAATTAACACATTCTGTTTCTCCCAAACCTGTGGTCATACAAAGATCAGAATTATAGAAATAAGGTGTTATTACTTCCAAATTGTCAATCAACCAACCTTTTTCACCAGCTTGAGTGGATTCTTCTTCGGCATCATTGCCTGCGTTAAATTTAATTTGAATTCCTTTCCCTTTGTATTTACTAATGTCAAATACAACAGGTGTATAGTCTTTCACATAACCACTAAATCCTTTTAAAAATGGAATTGGGAAAGTGCCATAAGATAATTCACCTTGATATCCATTTAAAAAGAAATCCGCATCTTCAACCCTATCATAAATTTGACCATCCGTGGATATATCTATATATCCGCCATCAAGTCCCTGCAGTGTGTTGAGTTTGTGATAATATAAGACCGAACATTCCACATCAGGTAAAATGATTGGATCTAAATTGAAAAGAAAATTTTTCCTTGCTTCGGCTCCAGAAGTCTCCCACCACCAAGCTGTGCTTTGATCTACTCCGAGACCACCAATCCATTGGAAGCTTCCGTTTCCTACAGTACCCGGTGCGTCCATCGTCCATTCGTATTTGAATTCCGTGTCCGGATGTTCAAAATCATCAATAAATAAAGTATTTGAAAAACGGTCAGAAGCAGAACGCATTTTATAGCTAATGGTCAAATTTTGCAAGGATCTCATAGAATCAATGACCCAAACGATTTGGTTACTGTTCAAGCTTGTTGGAGCCAAAGATGCAGAACCTGCTATATAGGTACAGCCATCTGGTATTAAATCTTCCAATCTTACGTTTTTAACTGATCCAACCCTTAGATTCCTCAAAATGATGGTAACGGTAAATTCTTCTCCAGCTTTGATTACAAAAGGTGCAGATTTTCTAACCAAGGTTTTATTCACACAGGTTGGAAAGGCTTCAAAATCTTCTCTTTCATCCCCAACTTGACTGGATGATCCTTGACTGGCAGTATAACCTACGCCTCTTCTAGCAAAAACTTCCCATATCAGGCACGCATTGGCAGCACCATTGTTCACACTGTCTGCTTTTAAGATCGCATTTCTACCGTCAACGATCCCTGGAGAACAGGGTTGTATTTTCATACCATCCATGACCAATTGGATGGCAATATTATTTCCTGAAGTTTTATTTAGAAAATTTGGATCATAGCCATATTTATCAGACAATGCCCAATATAAATCCCAAAGCATCACTGCCCAAACCTCTCCTAGATCGTGAACGGAGGTATTGATATTTTTATAAGTATGGCTGTTGACCGCCATATTGGTGGCATAAGGTTTTCTTCTAATACCGATTCCATCAATTGGACCATTGCCTGCATAATTGCCAATTCCTTTGACGATATCGCGGTTGTCTCCAGCTTTTTGTGTCATGAGGATAGACATAAAATCACTCCATCCCTCACCCATTTGTTCACCGTTACCCAGACAACCAGATTGAGAAGGTCCACCAGTCAACCTGTTGGATACTCCATGTCCATATTCATGAGCAATAATTCCATTGTCAAAATCTCCATCCAATGAATCAGGTCCGGAACCTGTTCCAGTAGGTTTTACAATTCTGATCACCAAACCATTGTCTATATATGCTAAAAACCGATCGCAAATAGATTTTCTCGCAAAATAAGTAGGTATAGTCACCTGTGCTCCCCTTGCACCTGCAGCCATGGATATATTTTGCTCATCAAATCCACAAATAATGACTGCAATGGCTCCTGCATTTTGAGCAAACAAAGCCTTCTCACTAAACTCGCATTCTCCTCTTGATATGACGGCAATTTTTCCTTGTAGTTTGGCTGGCTTTTGTGAATTTCTACAACCCAACCTTTCTTTGCCAGGTGCTCCATCATCGGACCACACTGCTTCCCCAATTAAAGGTGTCGTTGTTGCCACTCCTCCCCAACCTGATCCTGGAGTCATAGGAATTGCTCCTGCAATGGAATCCGGTGCATCTATTGAAACGTCTCCTGCAGATCCTGACCACAAAAACATTTGCATCCTCCCAGAACCGCCGTCTCCTGGAGTTGAAAAGTTGGCATTGTTAACTCCACTTCCATCCTGAGCTTCAGCTAATACATGATCTCCTCCTGCACCACCTTTACCATACACATTGGTTTGGAAATTTCCGGCTGGTTCTGTAAACCCAAATTGATATAAAACATCATGGATCATATTATTCATATAGAATAAATTGGTCATGGCTGCTTTGGTATAAGAAGCAGGATTAAGTTTTTGATCAAATGGAAAATCGAATACCAACGAAGCACCTCCATCTGCCCTTTCAGGATCCGCAGCATTGTCTGCATTGCGATCCAAATAAGCGTTTACATTGTTACCACGAGTGATTGTAAATTCAGCTCCAGCTTGGCCATTGGTATCATGCCAGCCATAAGGTGAAGCATTTTTATATTCTGGGTCTGTAACCAATTGTCGAGATCCATGTAAAGGACTCTCAAAAGGAACAGGCACTACATTGTAACCAGAGGCTGACGGTTTCATATTATTTAAATTGGATGAAACCGAGGTTTTATCTAAAGAATTAGCAGATTCAGAATGTATCTCATCTGTACATCTGCCAACATGTCGGTGTCCAAATTGACAAGACACTGTAAAATTGTTTTCATTCAAAATTTCACCAGTTACAGCATCCACTCTGGTACTCCAATGATCAGAACGATCTGTCAGGTCCATGCTGATGTCCCAAGCAAGTCTCAATTTTCCATGTTGATCCAACATATAAACCAACTTACACGGAATATCAGAATGGGTAAAATTGGTTTTGGAATAGATTTTTTTATCATTTGCAGATCTGCTTATTTCTGATGGTAAAATCGCGTTCTTTACATCATAATGTAAAATCATTTTTTCCATGGCCTGAATAGGATTGATTCTTGCTTTGGTGGTATTGACCTTTGATGCAAGTGAAGCAACAAAACGATGTGGAGAATCAAAGACTTTTCCATCCTTTGTGATATGCACAGAGGTGATTGCATTGTACACTGGGATGCCTTTGTAACTCTGTTGATAATAAATATGGGTTAAACCATTGTGTTCTGATATATATTGATCACTGATCAAAAGCTCTAACACATCTTCCTTCTGTAGCCCCCATTGGCTTGTGGAAGATTGAATATACTGGCGCCCCAACTGTTCAAGCTGAACGTTCTGCGCCTTGATAGTGGATGTTATCCATAAAATACTGAAAGTGAGTAGGTAAAGTATAAATTTTTTCATCAAGTATAATTTTTTAACAAAAAGAGTCGTAAATTTACAATTAATTTAAAAATCAAGTGAAAAAACAAGCTTCAGAATGGATTATGGGGAAGAATGGCCTGCTGGAGGCATTGTCTGTGGGTAAAGAATTACAAAAAGTTTACCTGGGTGATTATTTAGAAGATCAAACTCAGCGAGAGCTTATAAAATTGGTTCGTAAAAGTAAGATTTCGGTTTTGACAGTTCCCAAAAGCAAACTTGATAAGCTTTGTCCCGGATTGCACCAGGGTGTTTTAGCCCTGATCAATCCCATCAATTTTCTCAATGTGTCCGATGTCGTTAGTTATTTATTTGAATCAGGGGTTCATCCGGCCTTGGCTATTTTAGATGGTATCACAGATGTACACAATTTTGGTGCAATAGCAAGATCTGCTGAAGTGTTAGGAATTCAAGCCCTCATTATTGGAAAAAAACAGAGTGCGCCTATTAATCATGAAGCAGTAAAAGCATCCGCCGGTGCCTTGCTTAGAATACCGGTCTGCAAAGAAAACAATCTGGCTCATGTTGTCAAAGAATTAAAAAAAATGGGAATATTTATTTGTGCAGCCAGTGAAAAAGCAGAAGTCCATATTTCTGAAGTAAATCTAAACCAACCAATTGCATTTATACTTGGATCCGAAGGTGAAGGTATTTCTTATGACTTAATTTCCGAAGCCGACCAATTGGTCAAAATACCTCAGTTGGGAAAAACAAATTCGCTAAATGTTAGCGTAGCTTCCGGGATCCTGTTTTATGAATGGATGATTCAAAACCATTTTCCAAAAATTTAATTTACAGCTTTACTGAATCAATTTAGTCATTTTATTGTTTTAATATTTCAAACTCTATCAAACATGTCCCGATTCAATTGTCTTTTATTATTTCTACAGTTTCTTGGTGTTTCCCAAGCTTATGCCCAAGATAGTTTAGCTTCCTCTTTACTGTGGAAAATATCAGGTCAAGATATAGCAGAACCGTCCTACTTATTCGGAACCATTCACATCATTCCTGCAGAAGATTATTTTTTACCCAAAGGCACTGTAGAAAGTTTTAAAAACAGCAAGACATTATTTATGGAACTTGATTTAAGTGGTGCCGGAGATTTCGAAAATATGCTCCCAATCATGGATAAAATATTCATGGAAAATGATACTACTTTGGCGGATTTATTGACACCGGAAGAATACATGACAGTGAGTGAATATATGGAACAAATGGGATTGCCAATGATGTTCTTTGAAAAAATGAAACCCATGTTTTTAAGCGCCATGGCTTCACCTGAAATGAATCCTGCGAACTTGCAAAATGGATCTGTAAAATCCTATGAAATGGAGTTTGCAGAAATGGCGAAATCCCAAAACAAAAATTTAAAAGGACTAGAGACCGTTGAATTTCAATTATCCTTATTTGATCAAATTCCATACGCTACTCAAGCAAAATTGATGGTGGATGCTTTTAAAGCAACGGACAAACAAACAGGTGAACTAGACAAACTGGTCGAAATATACAAATCTCAAAATTTAAATTTATTACAAAGCGCCATCGAAGAAGGCGATGATGGTCTAAGACCTTATATGGCCATTTTACTAAATAATCGAAATCGAAGTTGGATCCCGGTGATGCAAAAAAACATGGCTCAAGGTAGCTGTTTTTTTGCGGTAGGTGCCGGTCATCTTGGGGGCCCAAATGGTATCATCAAGCTTTTAAAAGAACTCAATTATAAGGTAGAACCTATCGCACAATAATTATCTTATGCCACTTTTACAGAAAGTCAGAGGATATTTTCCAATTATCCATACAGATACTTTTATTGCAGAAAATGCGACCATCACTGGCGATGTCGTGATAGAGCGTGGCAGCAGTATTTGGTATAATTCCGTGATTCGTGGCGACGTAAATTCAATTCGCATTGGTAAGGAAGTCAATATTCAGGATGGTGCAATCATTCATTGTACCTTTCATAAAAGTATAAGCACAATTGGAGATAGAGTTAGCATAGGACATAGGGCAATTATCCATGGTTGTCAAATCGAAAGTGATGTGCTAATAGGAATGGGTGCGATTATTATGGATCATGTTTACATTCCATCCAATGTCATAGTTGGAGCAGGAGCCTTGATTACTGAAAATCAAATTCTGGAATCAGGTTTTATTTATACAGGTATCCCTGCAAAAAAATTTAAAGCATTGGACCAATCGCAATTTGATTTTTTTATCAAAAGAACTGCCGCCAATTATCAAATGTATGCGGACTGGGTGAAATAGAAATATTGATATAATTTAACACCAATCCTGATCAACCAATTTTATAAATTATTCCAAGTCTTGTGTTTTGGAATAAACCACTCGCTGGTGGAATTTTACAAATTCTTGTTTACTTCCAAACCAATCAAATAATTCATTTCTCAACAAAAAGGTAGGCAGATCTGATAGCAATACAGAATAACTATCATGAATCCATTGACCCACGGATTTTGTAAGATGGTGGTGAACTGCATTTTTATGAATATACCATTCAAAAGTGCTGAAGTCATTTTCTTCTACAACACAATTTCTCTTCATAAAATCAATAAATAAACTCCCTTTCCTTCTATACACTTTGTTAAATGATTTTGTATAACTGTTTAAAAAATTACTGAATCTTTCCATGATGAAATCAGACAAATTGTGGCGTAAGGGATCATAAGTCTTTTTTTTACTTCTTCAAAATGTTGAATGATGGTTTCTTCATCCCTTACTCTTGCAAATAAATGAAAATGATTTGGAATAAGAGCATAACAATAAATACCACAAACAGGAGATGTATGTTTATTTAATTTTTCTAGAAAAAATCTATAATTTTCTTCACAAAGAAACAATTTCTCACTCCCAATTGCCCTTGAAAGCAAATGGTAAGTGTGATCGGGTAAGAGAGGTTGGTGGTATTTATTCACTTCACAAACTTAAAACTTAACACAAACCTAAAAAGATTTTATGTAAATTTTTAATTTTGTTTTATATTAATACTTTCACCCTCTCATAAAATTTTACTCAAACATTTTAGGTTTTGTTTTATTCTAACCTTTTAGGTTTTATCTGAGGTTTTTTACTGCAAAATATATTCACTCCCGTCATTCCAGCGAATTCTGCTCGGCCCTATCCCTTTAATCCAATCCAGAGTTGTTAGTCCTAATACTGCACTGGTGTCAGTGGGATCATTGAGTTTAAGTAAAAGAGTGCTTTTACTATTATACACAGTATCGAAAATCGCGGAGCTCCAATTTGGACGAGGAACGGTTACCAGAGTATCTGCATATAATCGACATAGAAAAGCAGTGTCATTGTTCTGAATATAACTAAAATTTACTACATCTCTGATGGTTTCTACCATAAATACTATGGATTGTCCGGACCTTTGTCCAGACAAATAAGATATCTTGCCATTAAAAACCGTACAACATCCCGGCTCACCAACACAGGTATCATAGGAAGTGCCGGTCCGATTAAGTCGAATGGTATTTGACGGATTAAATTGATCTAAATAAGTAAGTTCTCCCGGTTGGTCTACATCTGTAACCCAGGATACAGCTTTTGCAGATTCGTATACAATGGGTGGTGTACATCCTCCACAATCTTGGATACTATCAATGCAACATGATGTTACAAAAAAGATGGAAACATAATAAAATAAAATATGGATTTTCATCATCGCAATCTAACTGAGAAATACTAACGCAGATATTCTAAATAAAATGTCTTAACATGATAACTTCTTGTGTAGTGAGATGGCGAAACCTTCCCCGTGCTATATTTTTTTTGGTTAATCCGGCATAATAAACCCTGTCCAACTTTTTAACTTCATAGCCCAGATGTTCAAAAATACGTCTTACGATTCTGTTTTTTCCAACATGAATTTCAATTCCAACTTCATCTCTTTTTTCCCCAACAAATTCGATTCCATCTACTTTAACCTTACCATCTTCCAGTTCAATGCCTTCCGTGATTCTAATAAAATCATTCTTCGTTAAGGGCTTATCCAATCCAACGTGGTAGATTTTCTTAATTCTAAACGAAGGATGTGACAACCTCTGCGACAACTCTCCATCATTGGTTAATAACAATAAACCAGTGGTGTTTCTATCCAATCGCCCAACAGGATAAACTCTTTCAGAGACTTTGCCTGCCAATAAGCTCAAAACGGTCATGCGATCATTTTCATCCTTTAAAGTGGTGATCGTATTTTTTGGTTTATTCATCAAGATGTAAACCTTGTTTTCTTCAGGTTTAATGATTTTTCCGAGATAGCTAATTTTATCTTTGGGTTGAACTTCATAAGCAGGGTTTATCTCTTGCTTCCCATTGACCGAAACATGGCCATTCTTTACCAGATCCGCTGCCATCCTTCTGGAGCAAATTCCGCAATGAGCCACATATTTATTTAGACGCATGGGTGCATCTTTGGCTATTTTGGGTTTTGCTACAGTTTTTTTAGAACGGGATGGTATCATCGTCATTAATCTTGGATGGAATGATTTTTATATTTGGTGTTGATCCAAAACCAAAGATGTTTTGATCTTCATCATAAGGTACAAATTTAGCATATTGTTCCTTAAACAATACTTTTATGGTGTCAGTTGCGCCGTTTCGGTGTTTTGCAATAATTAATTCTGTTAAACCTCTTACTTCTTGAGATACAGTATCGCTTGTTCCATCGTAATAATTTTCACGATAAATAAACATGACCATGTCTGCATCCTGTTCGATGGCACCGGATTCTCTTAAGTGACTCAATTGTGGTCGTTTATTTCCCTGACCTGTTTCTACCTGTCGGTTTAACTGAGACAATGCAATCACGGGTATATTTAATTCTTTGGCCAAACCTTTTAATGCACGGGAAATGGTGGAAATTTCTTGCTCTCGACTGTATCTTTTATCATTCCCACCCACCGTCATTAATTGCAAGTAATCAATGATGACCATCGAGATACCATGATTTTGATGCAATCTTCTACATTTTGCCCTTAATTCAAACACGTTGAGTGAAGGAGTATCGTCAATAAAAAGTGGAGCATCACTTAATTTTTCAATGGCAAAATTGAGTTGGGTCCATTCATATTCTTCCAATTTTCCATTTCGAAGTTTGCTTCCCTGGATTTCTGATTCCATCGAAATCAGTCGATTGACCAATTCTAAATTATTCATCTCCAAAGAAAAAAGAGCAACAGGTTTTCGATAGTCCAATGCCGCATTTCTAGCCAAAGCCAAGGTAAATGCAGTTTTACCCATTCCGGGTCTGGCTGCTATAATGATTAAATTCGATTTTTGCCAGCCTGAAGTTAATTGATCTAATTGTGGAAATCCTGATGGAATTCCGGTGACCCCATCTGTGGAATCAGATAATTCTTCCAGTCTTTTTTGTGCCATTCGTGCCAATGCCCCAACAGATTGGTAACCTTTGCGTAGGTTTTTGTCCGTAATTTCATATAAATTTTGTTCAGCCAAATCCAACATGTCCAAAACATCCTTTGTGTCTTCAAAAGCATCTTTAATGATGAGTGTACACACCCGGATGAGTTCTCTTTGAACATATTTTTGTGCTACAATTCTGGCATAAAATTCTGTATTGGCCGAAGAACTAATTTTATTAGACAATTCCAATATATACGGAAGACCTCCTACATTTTCTAATTCTTCCATCTTTCTCAATTGCTCCGAGACCGTCAATAAATCAACAGGTTGAGAATGATTGAACAAGCTTATCATGGCCTTGTATATGGTCTGATGGGCAGGACTGTAAAATGATTCAGCCCTTAGAATTTCTACAGCAATGGAAATGGCATCTCTATCCAACATGACAGCACCCAAAATGGCAGCTTCCAAATCCAACGCTTGCGGTTGGAGGCGTTCATATGCAAGATTAGAAAAATCTGCTTGCATCTTTCCGCCATAACTGGCCGTTAGATTTTTAGTTGGGCTTGCTTGAGAATAATCCATGAATGTTTGAATAGGCTGCAAAGGTACTGTTTATCACATCATAAATATTTTATATATAAATATTTTGTAATTTAAATCCTGTGCACAAGTATGTGTATAAATTGTGTATAACTATCTTGCAAATATCTTGGATTTTTCATACATATTATAATATTTTATAATATATTTTTTCTTAAAAAAGCCAGCGCTTCAAAATCAAGCAATTATTAAATAAAAATGTAATATTAGAATTAAGTTTACCGATCAAATCTAAAACCGAAAAGCACACAATCCGTCAAACCGGCTAATGGAAGCTCATCCAAGTCTGTGTATAAAAATTTTATATATTTATATCACATATATGTATTATCTTGATTTACCTACATTACTCAATCGAGTTTGGACAGTTTCTACTTTTTGTTTCTGAGTACCTATATCTACTCCAGCGCTAACTTGGTCCTTCTCGTTGGTAACGATGTTTGCTTCTGCCTTGCGAATTCTTTCTTTAGCATCTTCTATGTCTTTGTGATAACCTACGTGGTCTTTTTTGAGTTTTTCAAGGTTCTTTTCATACTTTTTGAGTTGATCCATTTCATCCTCAAGCTCTTGCCTTATCATTTCACGCTGTACTTCATATGCAAATTCTTGCATAAACTTCACAGCTTCACTAGCTGCCGCAGCACTGGTTTTACTACTAATAAATCCAGATTTCATATCAAAAAAAGCAGTCACAAACCCGTCCTCAATACTTGAATAAATATCCATAGGGTTGTTTCCATTTATAGAACTAATCACAGCATTTTCGATATAATCTTCAGATGCTTTCTTATTTTTCTTTATCTTTCCATATTCTTTGGTGTATTTTTTCCAAACAGAATTTATTAATTTGGACGATGCACTCGGTATCGAAGCTCTAAAACCGTTTTGCACACCAAGACTCATAGATTTAGATATTTCATCCACTTGTGATAACAATGGCACTTGGACCATATAGCTAATCAAAAAAACCATCAAACTGAATTTGAACATATAAAGAATTTTTATTTGTTAATTGAATAGTTTAAACAATTTGAAACATTAATTAGTTCCGAAACAACTGTAATCAGTTGACCAATGCACACTTATAAGTCAATTGGAAACAATTCAACAAACAGGATTAAATTAGCGGCTTCAAAATCAAAAGAAAACATGAAAGGACTACTAACATTGGATCGTGTAATAAAGGATTATGACCAACTCAGGGCAGTGGATCAAATAAGTTTTGAAGTACCTGATTCTTGTATTTTTGGGCTTTTGGGGCCAAATGGTGCTGGTAAAACCTCGCTCATTAGAATTATTACTGGCATTACGAGAGCTGATTCGGGTACAGTTTTCTTACAAGGTCAACCCATCAACACCCTTCAAAATCCATCCATTGGATATATGCCGGAAGAAAGAGGCCTCTATAAAAAAATGAAAGTAGGTGAACAATTGATCTATTTATGCAGATTAAAAGGTAAGAGTGCCGCCGAAGCCAAACAATCCGTCACAAATTGGATGGAAAGATTTGAAATTATGTCCTGGTGGAATAAAAAAGTAGAAGAACTGTCCAAAGGAATGTCCCAAAAGGTCCAATTTATAGCAACCGTGGTGCATGACCCCAGTTTAATTATTCTTGATGAACCGTTTTCTGGATTAGATCCCATCAATTCAAATCTAATCAAAGATGTCATCATTGATTTAAAAAATAAAGGTGCAGCCATTCTTTTTTCCACCCACAGAATGGAACAGGTCGAAGAACTATGCGAACAAATTGTACTCATTAATAAAGGCAAGGCTGTTCTTCAAGGACTTGTTAAAGAAATTAGACATCAATTTAAAGAACACTTATTTGAATTGGTGATGAATCCTTCAGAAGGGATTTCATGGGATGGTTATGCAGATTTACTTTCCACCCAAAATGATGTCTCAATCATTCGACTTGCTGAAAATCGAAAATCTAATGAAATACTGCAACATATTATTTCTCAAAATATAGACATTGTTTCTTTTAAGGAAATATATCCCACTTTCAATGACATATTTATTCGCACTGTAAATGAATCCAACCATGAATAAGCTCGGACTAATTATTAATAAGGAATACTCTACTCGAGTAAAAAATAAAAAATTTATTCTAACTACTTTGCTGACCCCACTCGGCTTTTTACTGTTCTTTGTGGTGGTGGTTTTTATATTTAGTCATGAAAGTGATAAGACTTATAAAGTGGCTATCTTAGATCAAAGTGGTACAGAAATTGTCATGCCTGAGAGTAACAGTCGATTCATTTTTACTGAATCGAACTTACCTCTTGACAGTTTAAAATCTCAATGTAAAAATTCAGAAATAGACGCTGTCTGGCTTCTTCCCAAATTTACCGGTGTTGATGTAAAGCATTATAGTACCTATTACTATACAGATAAAACATTGGACATAGAAATGGAGTCTCGACTCAGCAAATACCTCACCCAAAGTATACGAAAGTATAAAATTCAACAACTCCAACTCAATCAGACTGAATTGGATAAATTAAATACTGAAATCATCATTGATCCGGAACCAGTACAAGAAAACGTGCAAGACAAATCAAGTTATACTTCCAAAATTGCGACCATCTTAGGTGGCATTATGGGATACGTGATATTTTTCATTATCTTTTTATATGGCGCTGCAGTAATGAGGGCAGTTACTGAAGAAAAAATTAATAGAATTGTGGAGGTCATAATTTCATCTGCCAGCAGCACCGAATTAATGCTGGGTAAAATTATTGGAGTAGGTTTGGTTGGTCTCACACAAATTGTCATATGGTTGGTGCTCATTCCGATCATTTATATTGGAGTCTTGTATTTTGCGGGATTTGATCAAAGTCAACTTCAAAGTATAAGCACCAATATGGATCCCAATGCCATGGACAAAATGGAAGACATGCAATTGGTAATCCGTGAATTGGCAAACCTAAATTGGGTTAAAATATTTTTCATTTTTCTTCTCTATTTTATTGGAGGATATGTAATTTATGCAGCACTTTTTGCAGCCATTGGAGCTGCTGTCGGGGATGACATTAATGATTCTCAATCTTTGACTATGTTTGTAAGTATTCCAATTATTCTGGCAATTTACATTATGTTTCAATGCATTCGTGAACCTGATAGTAGCCTCGCCATGTTTAGCAGTATGTTTCCTTTGTTCTCGCCCATAGTGATGCCTGCATTGTTGGCCTTTGATCCACCATGGTGGCAAGTGACCATTTCACTCATTCTATTATTGGCCTTTGGTTATTTTGTAGTTTGGATTGCAGCTAGAATTTTCAGAACCGGTATATTAATGTATGGAAAAAAAGCCAGTTTTAAAGAACTGTCCAAATGGATTTTTACGAAACAGTAAATTATGAAAATCAGCGGATTTACTTTTATGCGGAATACCGCAAGATTTTACTATCCATTTATAGAATCCATACAATCCATACTTCCCATTGTTGATGAATTTGTCATAGCTTTAGGTAATTGTGATGAAGATGATCTAACAGAATTAATGCTCTCCAAATTACAATCAGATAAAATTAAAATATTTCACACGGTCTGGGACGCAGAAAAATACCCGGATGGTACTGAATACGCTCATCAAACAGATATTGCAAAAAATCTGTGTCACGGGGATTGGCTTTTCTATCTGCAATCTGATGAAGTGTTGCATGAAAAATTCCACAAACCAATTCTTGACTCACTCAGCAAACATTTAAACAATCCTAAGATAGACGGATTCTTATTTGGTTATAAACATTTTTTTGGTGATTATGATCATTATATTGACCAGCATGGTTGGTACCAGCATGAGATAAGAATTATAAGAAACAGGTCTGATATAAGATCATTTGGAGATGCCCAGTCGTTTAAAAAGATTTTACCACAAAATTTCAAACATTACAGACAAAAGGAAAATACAGAAAAATTATATGTTGTTCAATTACCTGCTGAAATATACCATTATGGTTGGGTAAGACCGCCAGATCTAATGCAAACCAAATCAAGAGCCATGGAAAAAATGTACCATAATCCAGAGGAAATTGATAAAATATTTGATCAAAGACCTGAAGAATTTGATTATGGTAATTTAAGCAAGCTCCCTCTTTTTAATGAATCACATCCATTGGTTATGAAAGACTTTATAGCCCATTTTTCATGGAAAGAAAAACTTCATTATGACCAATCTTATCAACCAAAAAGAGGCAAAATGAAACACGAAAAATTAAAATATCGAGTGCTAAGTTGGTTTGAAAAATACATTATGAATGGTAAGCATTTGTTTGCATATAAGAACTATAAGGTTTTAATTAATGAAAAATCATAAGCTCGTATCCTCCCGACATGACTTACGAAGAGTATAAAGAAATATTGCCATCTCTACCCACAGACCCAGGTATTTACAGGTTTTTGGATCGCCACAACCAAATTATTTATGTTGGGAAAGCCAAAAATTTAAAAAATAGAATTGTCTCCTATTTTGGGGATAAAAAACATCAGACTGCCAAAACCAGAACAATGGTAAAGGTTGCCTGCAAATTGGAATACACCCTGGTTGAAACTGAACACGATGCATTGCTTTTAGAAGCAATGCTGATAAAACAAAATCAGCCGAGGTATAACGTCATGCTGAAAGATGGCAAAACCTATGTATATGTTTGCATTAAAAATGAACCCTTTGCCCGCGTCTTTTTTACAAGGAAAGTCATCAAAGATGGTTCGGTTTATTTTGGTCCTTATACTTCAAAATATCGGACAGAAACTATTTTGGACCTCATTAAAATAATTTTTCCATTGCGCAACTGCACTTTAAATCTTGCTCAGGATCAAATTCAAAAGAAAAAATACAAAGTCTGTCTGGAATACCATATAAAAAATTGTTTAGGACCTTGTGCGGGTTTAGAAACTCAAGCACAATACAATGAACGTCTGGTACAAATAAAAAATATCCTAAGAGGTCACTTTAAACCAGTGAAAGAATTTATCCATCATGAAATGAAAAGACTTTCCGAATTAATGGAGTTTGAAAAAGCCCAGGAATGGAAAAATAAATTGTCTACCATGGAAGATTATCAAAGTAAATCTACTGTGGTGAGTACTTCCATTTCTGATGTGGATGTTTTTACAATTGCTTTAGGTGAAGATGTTGCTTTTGTTAATTTTATCAAAGTGATTGATGGAGCAATAAATCAGACATTGACCATAGAAGCTGAAAAAAATCTGGATGATGATCCCGGAATTATTTTATCACTAGCAATTGATAAAATAAGAGCACAATGCGAATATATTGCCCCAGAAATTGTGGTTTCCATTCCTATCAGTATTGGTGAAGGTAATACAATCATTACCATACCTCAGAGGGGCGAGAAGAAAAAACTTCTGGAGTTGTCAGAAAAAAATGCCCAATATGCACTGCTTCAACACAAAAGAGATTTAATCAACAAAACAAAAAAACAGACTCCATCAGAAAGAATTTTAAATACCCTTAAATCAGATCTCCATATGCAACACCTTCCATTGCATATCGAATGTTTTGACAATTCAAACATCCAGGGAACTCATCCTGTTTCTGCCTGCGTGGTTTTTAAAAACAGCAAACCTTCTAAAAGAGATTACAGACATTTTCATGTAAAAACAGTAGAAGGACCAGATGACTTTTCAACTATGGAAGAAATCGTTTACCGCAGATATAAAAGGATGTTGGACGAAAATCAAGATCTACCTCAATTAATCATTATAGACGGTGGTAAAGGACAATTGTCTTCCGCAATGAAATCAATCGATGCTTTAGAACTAAGATCAAAAATAACCATCATAGGGATCGCAAAAAAATTGGAGGAAATTTATTTTCCGGAAGATCCAGTTCCTTTACACATCAACAAGAAATCTGAAAGTCTCAAATTGATCCAACATTTACGAAACGAAGCACATCGTTTTGGGATCACATTTCACAGAAATACGAGGAGTAAAGCCATGCTCCAATCAGAACTGGACCATATTCCAGGCATAGGACCAAAAACAGCAACAAAACTTTTAAAGCATTTTGGTTCTGTTGCAAACTTACAAAAAGCCAATTTTGAAGAATGGGAAAAAATTGCCGGTAAAGGAATGGCAAATAAACTCAACCAACATTTTAATGATAGATTCCTAAATTAAATAGTCTATATTGCAAAAGATTAGCTATCAACAATTTAAGTGAATATTTTGCACATATTTAACACAAAAGTAATTTACCTATTAAACAAAAATGCCTTTTTTTTCCTTTTCTGAATTATGCTTCGTTGGATTTCAATCTTTTTAGTTGGTATCATGTGTCTTGACTTGGGTGTCAAGAGTGTGATGTCATTGAAAACCCTTTTAATTTTTGAGAATTTAGAGGGCAATCAGGAAGAATCATCTGATGCCAATGAAAACCTAAAAGAAATTGAAAATCCCGCCCTTGTTACTCAAAGTCCCACAAATTTTACAACACGACAAAATTCAGAATACTTAAACAGCTTTCAGCAAAGTTTTCTGCCCAATTCCGCCTGTTTTATGTACATCACTGACATTCCTCCGGAATTACTTTAAATTAAAGAACTTTTCTTCATTTAGTTTTTAGATGCTTTAATCCTATAAGCTCAAGTAATCTGTTCACTTCTCTTTTTATTTCATTTTAACTCCTAAGTCTAACATATGCAATCAAAAGCAAATCATTTTTTTTCAGATATTCAATCAGGAATTGTAGTATTTTTAGTCGCGCTTCCATTGTGCTTGGGAATTGCACTAGCAAGTGGGGCTCCACTATTTGCAGGCATCATCTCTGGCATCATTGGTGGAGTTGTTGTAGGTTTTCTGAGCAGCAGTCAATTGAGTGTTTCTGGTCCTGCCGCAGGACTAACCGCTATTGTTTTGATTGCTATCACTAGTTTTGGTGATTATAAGATTTTTTTGGTTTCGGTTATCATTGCAGGCGTATTACAAATCTTATTGGGTTTAGTAAAAGCTGGCACAATTTCAAATTATTTTCCTACCAACGTCATTGAGGGAATGCTGACAGCCATTGGTATTATTATCATTCTTAAACAAATTCCTCATGCCATAGGATATGACAAAGACAATGAAGGCGATTTTTTCTTTATTGAACAAAATACGGGCCACAACACCTTTACAGGAATCATAGATGCAATCAATTACACGCATATTGGAGCTCTAATCGTCTCAGCGTTATCCATTGCAATACTTATAGCATTTTTAAAAATTGATTTTCTAAAAAAATTAAAAACCTTACCAAGTGCCTTGGTCGTTGTACTATTTGGCATTGCATTGAATGAAATTTTTAAATCCGCATTTCCTCAATTTTCAATCTCGCAAGATCATTTGGTCAGTTTACCCATTCCTGAATCATTCCATGACTTTTTTAATCAATTTACCTTACCTGCTTTTGAATCCATTACAAATCCCCAAGTCTGGTTTACAGGAGTGACTCTAGCCATAGTAGCCTCTATTGAGACTCTTTTATGCATAGAGGCATGTGATCGATTAGATCCTTTAAAAAGGTATACCAATACCAATACAGAATTGTTTGCACAAGGTACCGGGAATATATTAAGTGGATTAATAGGTGGCCTACCGATGACTTCTGTCATAGTAAGGTCTTCAGCCAATATCAATTCTGGTGGAAAAACAAAAATTGCAACCATTACGCATGGTTTATTATTGCTTGTTTCTGTGATTGCAATTCCATCACTTTTGAATAAGATACCTTTAGCTTCCCTTGCCGCCATTCTCATTATGATAGGCTACAAATTGGCTAGTCCCAAAGTATTTTACAAAATGTGGGAATCTGGCAAATATCAGTTTATTCCATTTATTGTGACGGTCATTGCTGTGGTATTTACAGATCTATTGCGAGGAGTAGCGATAGGACTGTTTGTTGCCATATTTTTTATTTTACGTGCCAATCTTAAGCTGGCTTATTTCTTTAAAAGGGAAAAGTATCAGGCAGGAGATGTGATAACCATTAAATTAGCCCAAGAAGTTTCATTTTTAAATAAAGCCGCCATTAAACAAACGCTGAATCATGTACCTGATGGTAGCAGATTGGTGATTGATGCCACAGATACTTTTTACATTGACCATGATGTATTACAGTTGATCAAAGAATTTTTAGAAATTGGCTCAAAAGAAAAAGAAATCAACGTAGAGTTGATTGGATTTAAAGAAGAGTATGATTTAGAAAATGCAATTGAACATGTTACATTTTAACAAATACATAAATTAAAAAAATGAAAGCACATACATTTGAAACACAATCCAACATTACTCCACAAAAAGCATTGGAGTATTTAAAAGAAGGAAATCAAAGATTTGTAAAAAATTTAATGAATGAAAGAGACTTTCTACAGCAAGCCAATGAGACAAGAGATGGTCAATGGCCTTTTGCAGTTATACTTAGTTGCATAGACAGCCGCACTTCAGCTGAACTCATTTTTGATCAAGGTTTAGGAGATATATTTTCCGTACGCATAGCTGGAAATGTAGTAAATACTGATATTTTAGGAAGTTTAGAATTTGCATGTAAAGTGGCTGGTTCCAAATTAATTGTTGTCTTAGGTCACTCCAATTGTGGAGCCATCAAAGGTGCATGTGACCATGTGGAACTTGGCAATCTCACTGAATTGCTTTCCAAAATACAGCCCGCAGTTTATGAAGAAAATATAACCCAAGATTTCCAAAATAGAAATTCGAAAAATTCAGAATTTGTAGAAAATGTTACAGACATTAATATATCAAGATCGGTAAAATCAATTATTTCGAGAAGTCCAATTTTAGAAAATATGATTGCTGATCAAAAAATTGCAATCATCGGTGCAAAATATGATCTTGAATCAGGCCTTGTTCAATTTTTTGAAGATACGCATGTGAGCACAAGAGAGCATATTAACGCAATCTTAGAACTGGTTTAATTAAACGATTCAAAACTGTTGATCTTCTAATTTCAAAATTATTAAATTATAGGAATAATGAGTAAAAATATTTTTACTCATTATTCCTATAATTTTACAAAAGAAATATTTTTACTCAATCCATTTAATAAAATACATCTCAACTGATAAACTCCAGAAATCAAATTGCTTGCTGGAATACTAATTACATTTTGTCCTGATTGTATTTTAATATTTTGAAGTTCCTTCCCGTTGAGATCGTAAATAATCAATCGATTTATTGCACTTCCCTTTTCTGATAAATTGATATTAATTAAATCTCCAACTGGAACTGGCCTTAAACTAATTCCAATCTCATTAATATCATCTGTAGAGGTACTGCCTTCTGTGAGCACAAGATTGTCAATTGCGATCAAATCACTTTTTTCTAAATCAATTTCCCCGACAAAGTCCAACTTTAAACTCAAGCAAAGCTTTTGTATTTCTACAAGAGTAGTGCTATCAGGTAATTTTCTGGATATTTTTTCAACCTTATTGCGTTCCGTTTCAGGAAGCATGATTATGTCTGATTTTAAAATTTGACCTCTGTTATTTCTGTATATCAGACGACACATGGAGCCAAATCGATCATCGAAACCATAAGTAGATAAATATAAATCCCCTAAATTCTGATACAAGTCAAATTCAATATGAGGATTGATCATGCCTTGTGTATTCGCACAAAGAAAAGTAGACGTAATATAATTGACATTACTATTCATAAAAAAATCCGGCTCTGGGTTTCCGTTCACCCGCAATCCTCCACCAGATTCAAAAATGCTGCTTCCATACACGTGAAATGCATCTGAATTTAATTTAGGCTGGTAAATAAAATTATAATACGAAAATGGCTCGGATCTAATTTGTAACTTTTCAGTATTGTAGGTTTGATTCGTAAATGTTTCTGGTTCATCCTTAAAAGTGAAATCCGTATATACTATTTGAAATTGAGAAACATTGTTGGTGGAGTCTGAGTCTGGATTCCACATTAATCTTGCTACTACATTTTTAACCCCTAAAAATGTCCTCGGAATGATAAAAGCGGGAGGTCTAAATTGAGCTCCAGGATAAACGGACCTTTCATTTTTAAAGAAATATACGGCAATGCTGTCGTCGAATTTCATTTCTAAAACAAATTGACTTCCCAATGGAACTACCGTACATCCATTATTGACAGCCACCAATGAAGCTCTGTATCCAGCATTTAAATCAGGGCAACTATTTCCTGTCACAGTCATTCTTTGTATATTAAAATCATTTGAAGCCGCATTGAGATTTCTTGTCACAAAGAAAGTATAGCTATGATTAGATGTGTCAGAATCAAAATAATCTAACAATTTAATTGTAAGTCGAACGGCCCCTTGTCTATTTACAATGGGCAAGCTACTGAAATCAAAAGAAAAATAATCCCCTGGTAACACATCGTGGTCCACAATAATCTCTTCCACGACAGCCGCTAAATTATCCATTTGATAACTGATCGATAATTTTGTACCTGCTAAAATGATTTGATTACAACTGTGATTAATGATTCTTGAAGGTAACTCGACAATACCATCTTTACAAATATTAAAAAGTGTGCGTTCAGTTACCAACTGCAAATCACCTTCCAAAGTATTGCTTCCAATTCCTACAGCTTTCCATGCTTCAGCAACATTGTTGTATTGTTCCGAACACAATCCCCACCATTGAGAGAGCATCTGAAGGGACATGTTACGTGCATCTGCGTAATTTGAAGTAGGTGTTAAATAATCTCTCAATAGATGGTAGGCAACCATAGTAGCAGTATCTACACCCATTGCACGTACTTTAAAATCCTTATTCCCTTCATTCTTTCCTTCTCCACCGGTACAAAGCAGATAATACCAATAATTTAAAACTCCACTATTGGAATGTACGCCTCCATTGTCTCCACTACCTGAATTCCAAAATTTACCTCTGTAATATTTTGGATTGCTAAATTTGTTGGGATTCTCCATACTCCTTATAGCTTGTGCAGGATCGACATAAATTTTATTCCCCAAAAGCCAATTAAACTGCGCCTGATCATAGTCATACTCCACTGCTTTTCCAAATATATCACTAAACGCTTCGTTCAATGCGCCAGATTCGTAAAGGTACTCTAGCCCTGCTGTAAATTGAGTTACTCCATGGCCATATTCGTGTGCAACGATATCTATACTTGTAAAAGGTTTTAAACTGATACCATTTCCTAATCCAAAGTTTAAAGTTTTCAAATTAGAATCCCAAAATGCATTATTGTAAATTCCCGTATCCAATAGAATCGCGTTTGTTAAAATATTCTGATCATCTATTCCATTCCTTCCAAACCTATTTTTAAAATAATCGTAGGTAGATTGCAATCCCCAAAATAAATCATAAGCCCCATTTATTTGATCGTTACTTCCTTCAATCCATGTGTTGTCATCATCATTGTAAAATTGGCCACTCACACTTCTTACTTGGACTCCATTACCCCGACTTAAATCTTTGGTGATGTATTGACCATTTTCAATTTCAGTTTCAATTTCTTGTTCACCATGAAACAAAGTATGCATCTTGCCTTTCTCCCCTCCACAACTCATCATTAAATCCATGTTTAGAATTAATGCTCCGCTGTTCGCGTCTACAAATATTTTGCGAATATCGTGTGGTTTCTCTTCATGTATATGGACCATCCAAGCAAGTTTATATTCTCCACCATGCTCTGGATAATTTTCATTAATGACCACCAATGATGGCTGTTGATCTTCTTCACTCCTTATATTGATGTCCTTTTTTGCAGGAATTCCTGCATATTTTTTGGCCAGTCCAATGGCCTGAATTGGAGAGGTATTGGAAGGCTGTAACACACCAATTTCAGATGCAGCTCGACCTGTTATTGATAATATTTTTTCATTTTTAGCATGGACGATTAACTGAGCTCCAATCACTGGATAACCATCAAAGTACTGTTGAATTCTATCATGTTGAATTCCATAAGGATCCAAATAAGAATTTGTATGGGTCCAATTAGATTCAATGCCAAATTTTGAATTTAACAAAGAAGCTACATTGCTCTGAGAATAAGTGATCGGTTCTTTTGTATTCAATAAAAAATGCTCAATGTGTTGTGGGTTATTTCGGATAAGATTTGCTTCATTTTGAGCGTTCATTTTGACAAATATAAAATTGAAAACTACTAGACCAATTACAATGTGTTTCATTGTTTAACTATTTTAGCTCAAAGTTATAAAATTAATGGAGTAATATCTTTAATTTGCCAACTAATTCGGCAATTAAGCTCTTTCGTCTTTTGCTTCAAATCGAACAAAACCCGGTCCTCCCAATACAGGCCATTTGGTTATCCTACAAACGCAGGATTGAATATGCGGGAAATTTTCAAGAATGGATTTATTAACTTTTAATGCCAAATTTTCAATTAGACCCTCTTGTTGGTGCATAATTTGTTGGACTAATTGATAAACATCCACATAATCCGCCGTTTGTGAAAGTTTGATAGGATACTCCAAATCAGACTGAATCTCCAGTCTAAGATCCAACTTAAATTCCTGAGGAACAAACTCTTCCAAATTGTACAAACCATGACAAACCTTAAACAGCAAGTCATTTATTTCAATCACACGCATAGGCTTTATAAATTAAGACTCAATGATAAGAAATAAATGAATATGTAAGCTCGAATCTATTAATCAAATTAAAAAATACTCTAATATGTTCTATCTTTGCAGGACCCAATACAAAAATAATGGCATTACAGAATAGTTATACTGAAGAAAATATCAAATCTCTTGATTGGAAAGAACACATTCGTTTGCGCCCGGGAATGTACATCGGAAAATTGGGGGACGGTAGCCATATAGATGATGGAATCTATATTTTATTAAAAGAAGTCATAGACAATTGCATCGATGAATATGTAATGGGATATGGCAAGGAAATCGAAATTGAAATTCAGGAAGGTTTGGTCCGAATTAGAGATTATGGAAGGGGAATACCTTTAGGGAAAGTTGTAGACTGTGTTTCCCAAATAAATACCGGAGGAAAATATGATTCAAAAGCATTTAAAAAATCTGTCGGTCTCAATGGAGTCGGAACCAAAGCAGTCAATGCTTTATCAGAATATTTTATGGTTCAATCTGTCAGGGAAAATAAAGCCAAAAAAGCAGAATTTATCAGAGGTTCCATTTCCAAAGATTACAACATTAAATCCATAGACGATGTAAATGGAACCGTCATTGAATTTAGACCAGACCATAAAATATTTCCTAAGTATCGATTTATTCAGGAATTTGTGGAGAGCAGAATTTGGAATTACGCTTATTTAAATGCAGGCCTGAGAATTCATTTTAATGGTAAAACCTACCTTTCAAAAAATGGTCTGAAGGACATGCTTGAAAGGCGAACTGAAAGTGAAACTTTGCATTATCCTATTATTCATCTAAAAGGAGATGACATAGAAGCGGTGATTACCCATGGCAATCAATATGGAGAACAATACTACAGTTTTGTAAATGGACAATACACTTCTATGGGTGGAACGCATCTAAATTTTTTTAGAGAAGCCATAGTCAAAACGGTCAGAGATTTTTATAAAAAAGATTTTGATGTAAAAGATATACATACCGGAATTATTGGTGCAATTTCTGTAAGAATTGAGGAACCTGTCTTTGAATCCCAAACCAAAACCAAACTTGGTTCCAATACCATTTCTCCGGAAGGCGCATCTCTTAGGTCTTTTATTATGGATTTCGTCTGCAAGGAATTGGACAATTATTTACATAAAGATCCAGAGGCAGCAAAAGAAATGTTGTCCAGAATTCTACAATCTGAAAGAGAAAGAAAAGAAATCGCTGGAATAAAAAAATTGGCCAATCAAAGAGCTAAAAAAGCCAATCTGCACAATAAAAAATTAAGAGACTGTAGAGCGCATCTTACAGATACTAAAGCCAAACAAGAACTTCGTGACAATACCACTCTTTTCATAACAGAAGGTGACTCTGCAAGTGGATCCATCACAAAATCAAGAAATGTCGAAACACAAGCAGTCTTCAGCTTGAGAGGGAAACCACTGAATTGTTATGGAATGACTAAAAAAATAGTCTATGAGAATGAAGAACTCAACTTACTCCAACATGCTTTAGACATTGAAGATGGTATAGAAAATCTCCGTTTTAATAAGGTCGTGATTGCCACCGATGCGGATGTGGATGGAATGCACATTCGACTTTTGTTGCTTACTTTTTTTCTTCAATTTTTTCCTGAAATTGTGAGAAGAGGACATCTATTTATTTTAGACACTCCGCTGTTTCGTGTGAGGGATAAAAAACAAACATTTTATTGTTATTCTGAAAAAGAAAAACAAGATGCAATTAAAGCTTTAAGAGGAAAGGCTGAAATAACGAGATTTAAAGGATTGGGAGAAATTTCACCGGATGAGTTTGGAAATTTTATTGGCCCTGATATACGATTAGAACCTGTTGTTTTAAATGAAGATTCTCATATTGAAACGATCCTTTCTTATTACATGGGTAAAAATACACCCGACAGACAAGATTTTATCATTAATAGTTTAAGGGTAGATTTAGATCAAATTAAACCAGAAGAATTAGAAATGGCGGAAGCTTAAATCTTGCCATTCTTTGTAAATAAAATCGAAGATGATTGGCTTTAAGAAATAAATTTCTCAGAAATTTTTCGGGCAATTTCTTGCATTTCTGCATCTTCTATTTCTAATCGATGGTTGCTAAAATTAAGATCGTTTATTTTTTTTAATGGGACTAAATGAACATGGGCATGAGGCACTTCAAGGCCTATGACGGCCATTCCTATTTTAATACAAGGAATTACTTCTTTTAAAGATTTTGACATTCTTCTTGTAAAATCCATGAGTTCATTGTATTCTCTTTCAGGAAGATCAAAAATATAATCAATCTCCATTTTTGGTACAACGAGTACATGTCCTTTCATCAATGGTTTTACATCCAGGAACGCAAAGCAATCATCATTTTCTGCAATTTTATAACAAGGTATTTCACCTAAAATGATTCTGCTAAACAAACTAGCCATATCTATGCAGTTATTTCAAGGATTTCAAAAGTAAGTAAGCCCGCCGGTGTTTGAATACTTGCCTGATCTCCCACTTTTTTACCCAATAAACCTTGTCCAATGGGGGAAGTGGCGGAAATTTTAGAGGCTTTCAGGTCTGCTTCAGCTTCAGAAACAATTTTGTAAATGACCTCCTTTTTGGTTTTGTGGTTGAGTACTTTGACATTGGTTAAGACAACTACTTTTGAGGTGTCTATTGTGGATTCATCGATGATCCTTACATTCATCAATTTCTTGTCCAATTCATTAATTTTTAGCTCAAGCATACCTTGTGCATCTTTGGCAGCATGATATTCCGCATTTTCTGATAAATCTCCTTTTTCCCGTGCTTCAGCAATGGCTCTGGCAACTTCTTGTCTACCTGAAGTTTTTAATAGATCAAGCTCACCTTTCAATTTGTCATAACCCTCTTGGGTCATATAATTGATATTGGACATAATTCAGTTGTTTTAAATAAAAAAAGAAAGAACGTTTTCCACCATCAAGGAGAAAACGTTCTTTTAATAATCGAACTAATTAAATATAACCTATAACTAAGGATTAAAGTTCAAAATTCGTGGTGGGCGCTTAGAAGTTTAGTCCTAAACCTATGGCATGAGACCCTTGAAATGGATTTGAATGCCTATATCCGTAGTCTATGCTCAGAATATTGTTTCCTTTTTTGTCCATTGGGAAATTTAAACTAGCCCCGGCAGCAAGACCGGTAAATGCATTGTCTTCTGCGCCCGCAGAATCCCCTATGTCGTAACTGTAGGAAGCCCTTAAGCCGAAAACATCCCTAAACATTATTTCTGCACCCACTCCAATGACATCTCTTCCAAAAGAATTAGAGGTAAAATTAGCCACTGGGCCAATGATGAAGTCGTTTCCAACATAAAAATCATAGGCCAATCCCAAATGCAATAAAGAAGGAAGTTCAAATCTAGACAAACGGACATCGTAAGTTAACCTTGTGCCTTCCGGGCTGGTCAACTGAGTGGAAAGTCCATCTCCACTAAATCTCATAGGGCTACCAACATTGCGAATTGCTATTCCCATTTTAAAATTATTTCTTGGACCGGTCACATACTGAACCCCTCCATCAATACCAAAACCAAAGGCACTTAAGTCAGAAATGGTCTCAGCAACTCCGCGAACCAAAATTCCAACAGATACTTTTTCACCAAAATTATGCGAATAACCAAGTCCTATATTGAAAAAATTTGGTTTGTAAGTTGCACCGGTTCCTTCCGGAGCAGCCGTGGTAGTAACTCTAATTTCTCCTAAATCCAAGGCCATAAGCTCAATACCAAATGCACCATTTTCACCAACCTTGTTGACATACCCAAATGAGTTTACAGAAACTCCACTTGGAACCAACCATCTGGTGTGACCCACTCTAGCTTCAGATTTTTTAATTCGGCCCATACCGGCCACATTTACTCTTAATGCTTCTACGCCACTGCAATAGGCTGCATTGTGGCTATTCATGGCCATCCCTTTTGCCCAAGGATTAATGAGTAATTCATAAGCGCCAGCTTCCCCTTGACGATCGGGATTACCAGCAAACGCATTTGAAAGAAAGCAAATGCTTAATGTGAAAATTAAAAATGGTATAATTTTTTTCATTGTTTTCAATTTTATTGAGTTTTAGAAAAGCCAAAGAGCCCTAAGGCTCCTTGGCAATTTTAAATAATTTTATAAACCAGATGGATCAAATTTTCTAGCCACACCAAACCATTTTACTATTTTTTCTGCGCCAGTTTCTGTTTCTTTAATGTAGATGAGGTACGCACCACTGGATATTGGAATCCCTCTAAAATTTGTCAAATCCCATTCTATATCAGGGCCAATTTGCCTTTCAGTAGCCCCTCTAAATTCACTTAGAATTTTGATTGGTTTTTCATCGCGATTGTATTCTTTGATAAATTTACCATCGATAGAATAAATGGTGACTTTACATTTAGCTGGAAGGTTACTGATTTTTACAATGTTGCTGAATTGTCCTGATTCATAACTTGAAAAACCATAGTATGGATTAGGAACTACATTTACATTATCCAATGCTTTCTCAAAATCCTCTTTACTAGATATGAGCGCGGCTTGTTTTCCTTCTACTTTAAAAGTATACATGTTATGACCTTTGTTATCATTCGTTCCTACAGCTGATATATAAGGTTTATCTACTCTTAAACTTACTTTGTAATCGTTTGGAATGACTCCGGTTTCACCGGATCCAAGTGCATCGAGTTGAGTACCGGGAGCAAGCAATGCCATGGAGGTCCATGTAATAAAATCTCTGATGGCTCTGGTAATTAAAGCTGTACCCGTTCTCCTTCCAGGATTGGTGGTATTCGCTAAAAATGTTCTTAAAGTCCTGCACGAATCGTAAGTAGATTTGGTCACATAAATATAATGGTGACCGCCAAAAGCTAAACCAAGAAATGAGTTGTTCAAACCACAATTCGGGTCTAAAAACAACTGATCCGTTGGATTCCACATTAAATCATTACCAATATTTGTTTGGCCTAACATACATGGAGTTGCCAATGGATTCACATCAGAGAAAAATGTATTTTCACCAAAGAAAATATTCAATCTACGACCTGTTTCCACATCGACTGCATAACCTGGGAACCAACCCATACCTGTTAATGGTCTTCCTCCTGCATCCAAATCACCATCTGGATCTGCATAGCCATCTCCATCTCGATCATACTTACCGACAGATGGTTTTGTTTTAAGTGAAAAGCTCTCACTACCAGTATTTGGTTCTGGGCCAGTAGCACCAGTAAAAATATCAAGGTTATTTTCATTCCAAGATTCCACCACCACACATCTTGACCACTTAGATTTGTCAGAAGTAAATACAATGTCCACATTGTTTAATGAGTCAATACGCATTTGTCCCGATGGTGTTCTATTGGCAGGAGTGGTAATAGTTGGAGTTAAAGGCATGGTATCTACGCAAAGTTTGTAAGGGTACCAAAATCCTCTATAATCATCTTTGCCCAATTTGCTGTACAATTCTAATGGATCTAATTCGTGTTGAGGAGAACCCAATGCAGTTTTAATAAAATCAACTCCTACAATTGGGAAATCTGCTTGTGCAATAAACCACTTCACACCATTTGGATTTTTATAAGTTGATTCCAATCCCTCAGCTACGATACCATTGGTACCTCTGGTATCTCTTTCACTATATTCTGTTTGAACCATTGCCACAGAAATCCCAAGTTCACTGATGATCTGTTCATTAAAACGATTGATAGGACCAGTGGATTCAATTACTTTGGTCGGATCGGCCAAATTGCGTAAGGTCCAAGTGATTGGTGGATCTAATTTATTATTGTCAGGAAAAGAGTCAACGAATCTAATTTCATATTCACCGTCCTTTACTTTTAATGGATTGACTATTTTGACTTCGATTGGAGCAGACCCCTCTTGATAATCAATTTTACCATTAAAATTTCCGGTAAGAATCTGATCGTAAACATGTTCTTTTAACCTCACAAAATTACCGCCAATTCCTGCACCATCCCAACGAGTTATTGGTAGTCCTTCACCGTAACCACCTTTAACATTTTCATAAATTTGAGGTCTTGGAATGACTACATAGGGTTTTCCATCTCCTGCAGCTCCAACATTCAATCGACCTAAACAATACTGCATTCTTTGCCCAAAATTGTCTTTTACATCATAATCTTGATAATTATTATAGGCATATGCAACAGCTATGTAATAGTACTTTTTATGATTGATTAATGTTTTGTCCAACCCTAGTGCAAATAAATCTTCTTTTATATTAAAGCTATGTCTAATGCCTTCATCTTGTCCGACTACTTTTTCCACCGGGTAATATACAACGGGATGGGTGGTACTTGGGTTAGGATTTTTGATGCCTATCCAATCCGTCAGCGTGGTAATTTTATTTTTTAAATCAAAATTGACCAACTCTCTTACTTGTGATGGGTCATTAATGGTTCTGTCAGACAAGGAAACATCCGGACCTGAAACCTGGTAAATTCTATACCCTTCAAATCGATAAAGTGAGTCATAACCTGGAGGAATTCCTAATCCCTTTTCAAAATAACCCAAATTGAAATTGTTGGATCCAGGGTCATTACTTAACAAAAAGACAATTTCTTTATCCAATTCTACAAAATCTACATCAGGAGCCGTAGGTCCATCTTTGATGTCAAAACAATTGTCAAATAAATCCTGACACAATTGGTCGGCTTTTAACAATTCATCCAAAGAAGGGCATGGATAAGTTTGATCCGGAACCCATGGAATTCCTATTATCAGCTCATTGACAGCCCCTGGTTCTAGACGCAATGGACCTGAAACTTGTAAAGTCCTTCGATCACCTTCACCAGCAGCAGCAGTACACATGCTCCATCCTTGACCGTTATCGGGTCCACCTGGAAATGCATATTTGGTGATGGTTCCTCCACCACCGGGTATATAACCAATACCTCCATTGACCAATGGAGATCCATCTCTCCATTTTCCGGTTAAATACTGATAAAATTCAGTAGCACTGGTGGGGTCTTCCGTAGCTGTTGGATTAGAACCACCAAGTCCACGACCATTGTAATACATAAAATAAGACATACCCAATTCATCTCCAAACTCATCCAGTGGGCCTCTAAAATAATCTACTCCCAAAATTGGAACGTTGCTGCAATAGGTATTGACGTTTTGCTCACAGTTACAACCATTGCTACCATCCGTAGCATCGATGTTGTATATATACATAAGATCTCTGTAAACTGCATAGGTCTGCGTCGTATCACTCCTTTTTTGTTTCATTTTAATAAATGTGGTATCACAGCCAATATAATCATCGCTATAACAACCCAAATCAGGGTCTATCCACATGGCAAAATAACAATCCCTAATCTCTTGTGGAGCACGGTTAATCAATTTATACCTTTGGAAGGTCATATCGTTCAACTCATCCGCAGTTTGGAATCCAAAGGCTTGCACTTGGACCTCCATCCTGATAGGATCTCCATTAGAGTTGGTGTGGATTCCACCTGCGTCATTGTATATCCAGAAAAGCATCTCATCGGGATAAATGTCGCTTGGACAATCACGAATGTCAATAACTGGATATTCTCCCAAATGAGGTTCATAAATTTTATTTTCGTTTTCATCCTTAAACAAGGCTAGACCTTGTCTGGCATCGGGTAAGGTAAAATTATACTTCCTTTCAAAAAATTGATTTCCTTTGGCCGGCCAATAAAGTACATCTTCCGGTATTTCTGCTTCTGTGAGCTCTGTTCTTCCTTCTCTTTTAGCTTGATTCCACCTTTTAATAAGTTCTGTGATATCGGCACCATACACTCTAAAAAACTGATCCCATTTCTCGCATTCTTCTTTACCAGTTTCTCCAAGATCCGTTAAAGGACCTGGCCAGCAATCATTTTGGGTGGGTCTACGGTAGGTTTGAGCCATTAATTTTAATGCCCCGGCAGGATCATATCCTCCTACCCATACAGCACCAGCGTAAAGTGATGAAACTTCAGGTCTGCCTGAACCAGCCACCACTTTAGGTACAATATACCTTCCTCTCTGTAAATCCCACCATACATCTCCTCCATTTAATAAACGGGCGCGTACGTTGTTGATATCCTGATCTATCTGTTTGGTTGCAGGAGCACAATCTCCTGATCTGGCATTAAGCTTAGTAGTTTTTGTAGTACCTTTCTTAAGATTGATGGGTTCCTTGGCCCAAATGGTGTTGCATATACCCATGCTAAGCATGAGCAGCAAAAATGTGTTTTTCAAAATTAATAATTTCATTGCTGTGGAAATTTTTTATTTAAAATTCAAAGATCGCTCCTACATAAATCCTTCTGGGTAAGGTGTAAAAGTCTGGATTTAACAAAGCCCAGTTGTATGATGATTCAAAAAATGGCAAATATTCTTGTCCAAATGTATTCGTTACATTTCTTCTTTCGTTGGCTCCTCTTTCTGAGGTGAGATATCCATCATCGGAAGCACTGCCTGAACCTCTGTAAACACCAATGACATTGCGTATATCTAACAAATTCTGTATCCTTAAATAAACATTTAAATTCAATGGATTTCTCGCACCCGGTTTTGTCAAGGAAACGTATTTGTCGATACGCATGTCTACGCTAAAGTTCCAGGGAAGTCTGGCTCCGTTGATATTTCCTCTGTATCCTGAACCATCAAATCTAACCACTGAAAGTCCCTGAGAATAAGGTCTTCCTGATGCTGCAATCATTAAGACATTCAGTCCGGTATTGGCCAACAAATCCAATCCTCCAATTCTAGGTCCATTGTATAGTTTTCCAGATCCATATCTATAATCCGCATTAAAAGAAAAGCGATGTCTTTCGTCGTAGGTGAATGGAAAAATATTTCTAATATTAATTCCTCTGCCTGTTAGACCTTCTTGAGATCTGGCATCAGATCCTGTACCATCGGCAAATTGTAAGGTATAAGCTGCATTCAATTGGAAATTATTAACCCTCCTTAAATCGTAGGTAAAATTGAATCCTTTAACCGTTCCAAAATCCAAATTTCTAAAAGTATTGTATTGCCCAACAGTTGCAACTTTGGTCAAAGTTGTAATTTGGATCATGTCTCTTAGCTCGTTGTAATAGGCAGAGAAAATAATGGAAGAAGAATTGGTCAATTTTTGCTGAAATCCAACCTCATAATCTACTTTTCGTGAAGGCCTCAAATTACTATTAGCACTAGGTGTGCGACCATTGATATCCCAGTATAGAAATTGCAAAGGGGAAACAATGTTTTCACCGGTTGGCCTTTGGACCACTACATCGTAATGGGCAAAGAAGTTGGCTGCATCAGAAATAGGGAATGAAAACGCAATCCTTGGCATCCAATTAATCTGTGGCTTATAATCTTCAAAAGACTGATCAGGGCTAAAAAATTTTCCTCGAATGGAACGTAAAGTATCCTCTGGTTGAATATAAGCTGGTGCAACCAGATTATTATCTCCAAAAATGGCCAATGAATTATTGGCCGCTGTACCATTGGCGAAATACCACTGATCTCCATTCCTATAAGCTTTAACTTGAGAGGATCCTTCTCCTACCAAATAAACTTTATAGTCATCACCAATGGTATTTGGTTTGGTAGTTCCAACCTGACTATGGAATGCATTGGCACCAAGTATACCATATAAACTGTAAGGATCGCTCAATACCTTGGTATTGGCATCATAATAATCTACACGTCCTCCGACACGGAAGATAATGTCCTTATAGGTAAATTTATCTTGTAAATAACCAGCCACATAAATTGGAGAAAAAGGAGCCACTTCATATTGGCGTTGGCCATTGGCATCAGTTTTAAAAAAATCATCAAAAGTTGCACCACTTCTGGATTTCCTTCCAAGATAATCATAACCGTAAAATCCGACGATTGATTGATCTGTCAATTCCCTCATTGAAAACATGTTTAAGCTCAAATCTGCAGGCGTAAATCGATCGATGTCGGCATATAAATGTTTGGATTCTTCAAAAGCCAAATCAGGATATTGCAAAGCTCTGATGGATCTTAAAAAATTTCTATCTTCTTGTTCAATCACCAAAGTTTGGAATATTGGCAAAACAATACCATCTGGTAAAGTATCATAACCAATAATGTTAAGTGGATCAACACCGGTAATATGGTCATTTTGATACAATCTTCCCAATCTCCATAAATCAAAAGGGGAGATGGAATAATTGCTGTTGATACTTTGCTCGTATAAGATACCAAACTGAATATTGTGTCTTCCCTTTTTAGATCCTCCCGGTATAAAATCAAAACCCGATGTAATTTGGGCTGTGTATATATTATTGTCAAATTTGGTAAAACGATTGTACACGCTTCCCACATTGGTATGAATGCCTGACCACACATCAGAAAAGGCTGTGCTTATATTGCTGTTAAAAGCCCTATATGCCTGAATATTGCCTGTATCTCCCTGTGGAATTTTATTGTAATTACTAAAAGCAGGGTTTACGGTGCCATCCTGATAATTAACCACTCTGTCTACATATCCAACATGGATAGAATCCTCATTTCTAACAACTTGCCAATCTCTAGTGAATTGGGCGACATGACCGTAGTTGAATAAATTGTCAGTATGTCTTATGTCTCTGTTTCCACCATTTCTATTTTCATAACCCAACTGAATGGTATAATAAGGATTTTGGATGACAGAAACTTTTTGAGGACTTTGATCTAGATTGGCCAATGCCTCTGGCGAAAGATCCACCAGTTTGCCCAATCTATGTCTAAATCTAAGGTTTCCACGAAGTGCAGTTCTGTCTTGCACTGGATTATTGACCCAGTTAAGTAATCTCCAATCACCCCCTCCGATGGTTTCATTATCATCTGTTGGAACAAAGCGATCAGAAACGTCAGAAAAGGTTCCTGAAATGGTCAAATCAATATTTTGATTAGGTTTGATATCAATTTTACCAGATATGTCTATGGCCTCATTTTGGTCATTTTTATTGAATTTAGAAAACTCTATGTCTTCCCCTTCTTTAAGCAACAAACCATTGACCACCGGAATTCCATTTAATGGAACAACTGGATCAGCAGTTAATCTCGCTATTGCAGACTCTTTGGCAAAATAATCTCCGAATGCCGGAGGATCATCGTCTTTCAGATAAGTGTATTGGCCAGATAATCTAAATCCAACCAAAGTCTTGTTATTCCTTCTGATGATTGGTCCACTTAGATTACCACTCACAAAAGTATATCCATAAGGATCTAGATAATTGGAAGTTTCTCCTTCTATGGATCCTCCAAATTTAGAAGAAGGACCTTTTGTGATCAATGAAATAATACCTCCTGTTGCATCACCATATTGTGGTTCAAGTCCACCTTTTATGACTGTGACTTGCTCTATATCAACTGCTGAAGGTGCCCTTCCTGTGATTCTGACACCGTCCAAGAAATAAACAGTACCATCCGTACGTGCTCCTCTGATAGAGATATCTCCCCCATCCACGCTGGATATCCCTGATACGGTGGAGGCAATCGCATTGATATTTCTCGTGCCCAAGGTTTTTATATCTTCGGCAGTGATAGTCTGATCACTGGTAGTTTTATCAATCTCCACGATGGGTTTTTGATAAGCTTTGATTTCTATTGCTTCCAACTGAATACCCGAGGATATTGAAAAATTTAATTTGGTCACCTTACCTCCTGTTACTCTCACATTGTCATAACGTTGGGAATTGCCATAAAAACTAACTTCGACATTGTAATTGCCTGGATCTACAACTATACTGTAATTTCCATCAAAATCCGTGACCGCTCCTGTGTAAAGATCAGTACCCTTAAATACTTTAACGGGGGCATTGATCAGGGGATCACCATTGTCTTTGTCTATGACAGTACCTTCGATTTTTGTTTGTGCAAGTAGCGCAGAACCCATCATGGTTGCGATGCAAAGAATGAAAAATGATTTAAAATTCATGTTTCTAAATGTTGGTTTACAATAATAAAAAAGCCTGCAATGTTAAGTAAATCCTAAAAACTGACATAAAAGCATTTACAAAATATGAAATTTATTTTTTAATTATATATTAAAATATTCATAATTTGAATTACCAATTTATTCATTTACAAGATTTTAAAAATTGTATGTAGTTATAAAATCAAATATAAATTATTATCAAATTTTTATGTTTTTCCCTTTAAAATCCAGATAATTCCTTACCAGAATGTTAAAAGAAAAGTAAATAGATAACGCCATGGGCTCTAAATCGCTGCTTGATCCTGCCTAAATTTCAAACTTTAACATTTACAAATCATTTACGAAAGTTTATTTGGGCCATTTATCCAATACGGTTTGGGCAATTTTCTTTTTAGACTCAAACGTCCACCCAGCGATGTGTGGGGTTAAAACGACATTGGGCAAAGCAAATAAAGCACGATATAAATCCTCTTCTTCTGGAGTATAGCTGCCAGGTTTTTCATTTTCAAAAACATCCAAAGCTGCACCTATCAACTTACCCGATTTTAATGCTTGATACAAATCCTTGGTATGGACTACCGGCCCACGGGAAGTATTTACTAAATAAAATGGCTTGTGCATGGAATAGATGAAAGTTTCATTAATCAAATGTCTGGTCTCTGAATTTAAGTTGACATGTAGGCTTATTAAATCACAATCAAATAAGCCTTCTAAACTTTCTATTTGGGTCAACTTCATCCAAATCTCAGTTTCGATTCGGACATAAGGATCATACACCAGCAGTTTTGCTCCAAAAGCAGCCAATAACTTAGCAGTTTTGCTTCCTGTATGACCAAAGCCTATAAGTCCAATTTTCATATTGGAAATTTCCAAACCACGATTTTCTTCTCTTTTCCAAAGCATTTGTTTCATTTGGGATTGAGCCTTTGAAATATTTCTTATTAAGCTCAAAATCAAACCTATACAGTGCTCTGCAACAGCAGAACTATTGGCCTCTGGAGTGTTAAAATAAAAAATACCTTTTTCTTCTAATAACTGTGTATCAATGGTGTCCATTCCAGAACCCAATCTTGCCACACATTTTAAGGTTTTTGTGTCTTTTATTAAGTTTTGATCAACTTTAATTTTGGTATTTACTACCAAACCATCATAACGATGTAAAATTTGACGAGTTTCAGTCAAAGAAATATTTGGTTGATAATCAACTATATAAGATCTTTTTTTAAACCCCTCTATTAAAAGTGGGTCCACATCATCTGTGATTAATATTTTCATATCAGGCCATTTTATGGATGATAAAGCCTGATGGGATGGGCTTTAGCTATTGAATTGGAGCGCTTCCCTCAGCTGGAGGAAGTACCTCCGATGGAACAATCTCTGACGAGCCTGTTAGTAGAGCTGCAAAAATGCAAAGTATAAATAAGATGGCTGCCAAATACCAAGTCAGCTTCTCAATAAAATCAGCAGATCTGGCTGCGCCAAACATTTGATTGGCACTTTGGCCTCCAAAAGTGGAATCAACTCCTCCTCCTTTTGGATTTTGAATCAAAACAACTCCGATCAACAATAAACAATCCAGAGCAATTAAAATGGTTACCAGCGTAAGCATGGATTATGATTTTAGTTTTTCAATAAGGGCGGCAAAGATAATGGTTTTTTCCGGATTCTTACGGATCAATTTTTCATACATTTTTATGGCCTTGGCCTTATGACCCTGTGAAGCAAGTAAAGCAGCCAATGTTTCAGAGGCTACTTCAGCCTTAAGTTCCTGGCTTTTCTTTGCTTTTTGTGACAAAGAATCAGATATATCGGATTTGACTTTATTTAAGCTTTTGGAAGCTTTCTTATCTCGCTTTAACGGGCTTGTTTGATTCAGACTGTCCAACCAAGAGTAGAAATCATTGGGTTTCAATTTTGCATTCGTGATCAATTGGTCTACTTTCACAATACCGGAATTCTTAACGGATTTGGATTTTGCACTTAAATCCTTTTTTGATTTTTTCAATTTTGGTTCCAAATTGTCTTGAGCCAGTTTATCTTCCAGGGGTTCAATGGAACGAATAATTCTTCCTTTTAATTTCTTCTTTTCTGTTGGTAAGCTTTTAGATTTGCTTTCAGATACTTTCTCTTTTGATTTTTTGATTTTGGGCTTTTGAATAAAGGACTCCTTTAATTGGACGGGTTCAATTGTTTGGCTTGTTTCAAAAGTTTCAATTTCAGTCGGGGTAGGTTCCAATTCAATTTTTAAAGATTGCTCATTTTCTTGTATTTCATCAATAGCCTCGATTGGTAAAATTTCAGTCGTTTCTTGATTTATTACTTTTGGTTCTACAAAGATTGGTTCTGCATTTAATTTTGTATTCCAAGTTTTTGACAAGGCAAATGCCTTATTTACACCTTGCATCAGGGAAGCAGCTTTATTTATATCATTAGAACTACCAGCAATATATGCTTCTGCCAATGGAAACCTGTTTTTTTCAAGATCAAAATCTTCCAATTGATCTGATTTATTTTGCTCGCTAACCATGATACTTTTTTTAAAAATTTAAGAGATGTAATTGATTACCAATTTGTAAAAGCTTTATTAAAAATATCTTCCAGCAATAATTTATTTATACTATTCAATAATAAAGTTTGTTCTGAAGTAAAATCCGAATTAGCATCAAAATCTTCAAATCTCGTGAAAGTTTGTTCGAAATTCTGCTTTTCATTTTTAAAATTGGTCATCTTCACTTTAAATGCGATGGTCAATCGATTCAGAGCTGAAAAAGTTCCGGCCTGTGGGGCTTGTGGTAAAATATTAAACTGAGTCAATTGAATGTCAAATAACAAATGTGGTTCCTGAGATCTTAAGAGCAATCTGGTCTCTCTTCTAATTTTATTGGACAAAGCTTCTTGAAAATCATTCGGATATCCGGCAGGTGCCCCTCCTGTAAGATCAGGTATTTGCGCAACATTAAAAAATGAAACTTCCGGATCAATGCTGGTACCTTTAAAGGAATAGCAGGACATAAATAATAAACTTAAAAAGAATAACCTGCTCATATATCAATGTTAAACTGTTTTATTTTGCGATATAAAGTCCTTTCAGAAATTCCCAATTCATCTGAAGCTTCTTTTCTTTTACCGTTAAATTTCTTAAGTGCTTTTAAAATCATTTCTTTTTCCATGTCGTGGAGTGAAAAATGTTCTTCCAAAACTTCCACAGTATCATATTCTTCTTTGGAAGATGGAAGAATGACAGGTTTTTCAGAACTTGAGATTTCATTATGAGGTTTAGGCCAACCACTGCTAACAGGAGCAGAATTGTAAACAGGCGATGGCATTAAATCCATTTCCTGATCTTGGGTCTGTGGCATGGTTAAATCGTTGGCCTGGACCAATCTTACAAACATATTTTTTAATTGGTGAAGATCTTGCTTCATGTCAAAAAGCAGCTTGTACAATATTTCTCGTTCATAAAAACCTGAAGAATCTCCGCCAGAATCAGCACCAATGACAGGCAAATTTGATTGGTTGATATCTAAAACAATTCGAATTAAATCTTGTGGCGAAATAACTTTACGATCAGATAACACGGACAACTGTTCCACTGAATTTCTCAATTCTCTGATATTTCCAGGCCAATGATAACTCTCAATCATATTGGCAGCTTCTTCATCCAGTTCAATGGGGCTAGTCCTATATTTTTCCGCAAAATCTTGTGCGAATTTTCTAAAAAGGATCAAAATGTCTTCTCTTCTTTCTTTAAGGGATGGAACCTTAATAGGAACTGTATTTAATCTATAATAAAGGTCTTCTCTAAATTTCCCTCGTCTAACTTTTTCTAAAAGATTTACATTGGTCGCAGCAATGACTCTTACATTTGTTTTGAGCACTTTGGAAGATCCGACTCTGATAAATTCACCTGCTTCTAAAATTCTTAATAAAAATGATTGAGTGTCTTGTGGCATTTCGCCTATTTCATCTAAAAAAATGGTTCCGCCATCCACCGTCTCAAAATATCCTTTTCTCTCAGCGTTTGCACCTGTAAATGATCCTTTTTCATGACCAAAAAGTTCAGAATTAATAGTACCTGCTGGAATTGCTCCACAATTGACAGCAATAAATTGATTGTGTTTTCTAGGACTTAAATGATGGATCACTTTAGAAAAAACTTCTTTTCCTGAACCACTTTCACCTGTGATTAAAACGGTAAGATCGGTACTAGCTACGCGAATCGCAGTCTCTAATGCTTGGTGAAGCTTTTCTGACTTTCCGTAGATTCCAAACCTTTGCTTTATATTTTGTACGTTTTCCAATTTTACAAGCTATTTAGTTATCAATGATACCAGTTAAAGTGGCGCTTGATGCTGATTCAATTTTTACAAGGACATAATCTCCGGGCTTGAGCCCATGCTCTTTTGGAAAAATGACCTTTTTATTTTGAGAATTTCGACCTTTAAACATTTGGTCAGATCTTTTACTATTCCCTTCGATCAACACTTCAAAAGTTTTGCCAATGTCCTTTTGATTGTGTTGATAACTTAATTGATGTTGTAAACGAATAATTTCATTCAGTCTTTCTTTTTTGATGGCTTCTGGGATGTCGTCTTTTAATTTTCTGGCGGCTGGAGTCCCCGGTCTTTCTGAATAAAAAAACATATAGGACATACAATACTCCACATATTGCATCATAGATAAAGTATCTTGATGATCCTTTTCATCTTCCGTACAAAAACCTGTTATGATGTCTGAAGATATGGCGCAGTCCGGAATAATGGATTTTATGGAATTAATTCTTTCAATATACCATTCCCGATCATAGGTTCTGTTCATCAAGGAAAGAATTCTGCTGCTTCCTGATTGAACAGGCAGATGTATGTATTTACAAATATTTGGATAGGAAGCCATGGTCCTAAGGACCTCGTCTGTAATGTCTTTTGGGTGCGAGGTTGAAAATCTAATTCTCAACAGTGGATTCACCTCAGCAACCAATACCAACAAGTCAGAAAATCGAACCCAAGTTTCTGATTCAGGGTTTTGCCATTTATAAGAATCTACATTTTGACCCAATAAAGTGACTTCACGATACCCATTATTAAACAAATCATGTGCCTCAGCAACAATGCTAAATGGATCACGACTTCTTTCTCTCCCTCTTGTGTAAGGTACCACGCAAAAGGAACACATATTGTCACATCCTCTCATGATAGAAATGTAGGCGCTGACACCATTCGAGTCAAATCTCAAGGGTGCTATATCTGCATAGGTCTCTTCCTTTGAAAGAAAAACATTGACACCCTTGTCTCCTTCTTCTGCAATTTGAATCAATCTTGGAAGGTCTCTGTAAGCATCAGGTCCGACGACTATATCCACCAATTTTTCTTCTTCCAGAAATTTACTTTTTAAACGCTCGGCCATACAGCCCAAAACTCCTACCATCAAATCTTTTTTTGACTTTTTGAGTGCTGCAATTTCTTTTAATCTCTTGCGTACGGTCTCTTCTGCTTTTTCTCTAATAGAGCAAGTATTCAAAAATACAAAATCAGCTTCTAAAATATTTCTGGTTGAACTTAATCCTTCGTCAGATAAAACAGAGGCCACAATTTCCGAATCGCTAAAATTCATTTGGCAACCATAACTTTCGATGTAATAAAACTTCCCCAGAGCTTGCCCCTTTCTTTCTAGAAATAAAGCTTCTCCTTGACGGCTTTCATCCATTTTGCTTGTTGCTTGGTCTTCAATTTTGTAAAGCATCAATTATGATTTAATAAAAGGGTTGCAAAGGTACAAAAGCTTTCACAAAATGACAAATTGTCAGTTCACTTTTTTAATTTTAATATCTGATTTTGAGGACTTTAGAGTATTGTTTTAGAAATTAATGTGGGGAACTAAAGCTATTTTCAAATTAAAGTTTGATCCAATGATTGAGATTTTCCATGAAATAGCCGTTTTTGGTTTATTTTTGTAATTCCACTGAAGCTTGTTAAAATACATTATTAATGAGTTAATTAGTTGATAGTCATTATTTTAATCAAACATTTAAAAGCTTATGTCAGATCCTGAGGATCCTTATTTAGATTTTAAAAACACAGAAATTGCATTTTCTTACAAATCAAATAAAGAATTGAAGAAAACCTGGTGGTTGTTTAAAATGATGAACAACCCTAATTTGGTTCAAATTGGGACATTTTTTGGTAACATTTGTGCCAAGCTACCTTTTGGACTTGGCGATCCATTTATCAAATGGACCATTTTCGAACAATTTTGTGGAGGAACCAATCTTTTTGAATGTGAGAAGGTTATCGAAAAATTGAGCTTTAGAGACACATTGACCATCCTTGATTATGGTGTGGAAGCAAAAGAAACAGATGAAGATTTTGAAAAAACGCTAAGCGAAAATTTGAAAGCCATCGAATTTGCGTATGCCCATGCCCATGTACCAGTGATTAGTACTAAAATAACGGGTTATGTGCCCATGATGGTTTTAGAAAAACTTCAAACCGGAGAAGCTTTAAGCGAATTTGAAAAAGTGCAGGCCAAAAGGCTTCATGAAAGAATAGATACATTATGTAAGAAAGCCAATGAACTAGGAGTTTCTGTTTTTATTGATGCTGAAGAAAGTTGGATACAAAAGCCCATTGATGAATTGGTGTTGGGACTAATGGCCATTTACAATCGGGATAAACCCATCATTTATCATACATTTCAATTTTACAGAAAAGGTCAACTGACTTTTTTACAAGAATGCTACGAAAAAGCAAAATCTTCCAATTTTATTCTTGGAGCAAAATTAGTGCGTGGTGCTTATATGGAAAAAGAGAGAAAAAGATCTATGGAAAAAGGATATTTAGATCCTATACAAGTAAATAAAGCAACCACAGATCAAGATTACAATGAAGCGGTTAAATTTTGTGTTTCACACCATGAAAGAATTAGCGTTTGTAATTCAAGCCATAATTGGGAAAGCAACTTATTACAAACTCAATTAATGAAAGAAGCAGGAATTCCAAAAGATCACCCGCATCTCAATTTTTGTCAACTCTATGGTATGAGTGACAACCTAACATTTAATCTTGCAGCAGCAGGTTACAATGCTGCCAAATATTTACCCTATGGTCCAACCAAAGATGTGGTTCCATATCTTACGCGCAGAGCCCAAGAAAATACCAGTGTAACAGGTGATATGGGAAGGGAATTAAAATTACTGAACGAAGAAATGAAAAGACGCGGTCTTCTGAAATGATGCTAACAAATATGGTGCAAATAGATATTTGTTATTCCAATATCAATAGATGATCAGCACCCGTGGAATTGTTTTTAAAAGTATAAGGTACAAAGAATCCAGTATGATTCTAGATATCTTTACAGAAAGTCATGGCTTGCTTTCCTTTATCATGAATGGCGTTTTTAAAAAATCCGATCAAAGGCTTGCCTCAATTCTCTCTACAGGCAACTTGATTCATTTAGTAGCATATTATAGTGAACACAAAACCTTACATAGACTAAAAGAAGTGCAATTCAGTTTTATCTATCAAAATATAAGGCAAGATATGATCAAGTCTGCCATGATGATTTTTATGACAGAATTGAGCGCCAAATCCATAAAGGACCATCAAATAAATGCTGACTTGTTTCAATATTTGTATAGATGTTATATTTTATTGGATAATTTAAATCCATTGGATCCAGATTTTCATTTAAAATTTATGTTGGGCATGAGCAGATTTCTTGGATTTTATCCTTCCGAAAAAACACATCATGAAGAAAAGTATTTTGACCTGCTAAATGGAGTTTTTGTTTTTTCTGAAAATCAAAATCATCATTTGGTCAATGAACAAGATAGTGCTTTGTTGGATCAATTTATAAGTGGAAAATCAATACAAAATAATTCTTCTCGAAATCATTTTACTTTGGATCAAAGAAAGAGATTGTTAGACATTCTCATTAGGTACTATAGTGTCCATGTGGAGCATTTCATTGGCTTGCAATCTCCAGCAGTTTATAAAAGCATTTTTGGTTAAGTGGAAGTTTTTTTTAATAGTTGCTCTATCAAAGAGGCAATTCTTTTGACTTTGAGTTCGTCATTTTTTGCAGAATAAACCCAATCAGAAAACTTTTTTCTTTCTTCCAAAATCAAGCGATTAAAATTTTGGAATGCGATTGGCTCCTCTTCCAAACAATGGATGAGTTCATCTGGGATTTGGTCTGGCAGTGGGTCCGGGTAAAGGACAACTTTGATTATATCTCCTTCCTTTTTACCAATTTTTTTTCTAATTTCAGCTTTGACTGGCAAGAACAAATGACCGTTTCCCATAGGCATTAAATGGTAAGCTTTAAAACTCACATTGTCTATCGATCCTTTTACTCTTCTCCAACCAAATGGAGCTTTTTGATCTGGCAAAATTTCAGGTATTTCTGCATAGGTCCATCCTCCTTTTCCTGCTATCTTTTTTAAAATTGCATTTCTTTCAATTAAAGCTTGTTCTTCCATACCTAGCTCATAAAAAATATTGCCTATACCAATTTTTTAGATTATATTTCTGGACTTTTACTTTGTAAATTTTGATCTAATCTTTTATAATACTTTAGCTTAGCATAATATTTTGTAAGTGCATCTTTAACCGTTTTTTCTTTAAGTCCATTGTCAAAATCTTCCAAAAAATTAGCTGCGTTTTGTTCATCGGATGTAATTAGATTCGTTACTTTGAGTTTCAATTCTGAAATCTTTTCTTTGTCTTCAGATAATATTGCAGATTCTATTTCTTCATTTAAGTCCATCATTTCCATCAAAAATTCTTGGTCAGGATCCGGAATACCTAAATCAAACCAGCCTTCCAGATTTAATATATAGGCCAATCTTTTTTCTGGATCAGTCAGGGTCGCATACGCTAGATGATGAAATGCAATTCTTTGATTGATTTGATCTTCAGAAGAACTTCCAGTTTCGCTTAAATCTGGGTGCAGTAATTTGCTTATTTCATAATACTTTTTCCGTAGCGATTTGAGATCCAGAAAATAGGCTTTCTGAATTCCAAAATGTTCGAAATAATTAGGATCCATTATTTTCCAAAAGCTCTAAAGACGTCCAAACCATTGGCATAAAGTAACAATGCCATTAATAAAATAAAGCCCACCAAAGTAGCTTTTTCTATAATTTTATCGGGCACTTTTCTGCCAGAGATCACTTCAATCATTAAGAACACAACATATCCTCCATCCAAGCCTGGAATGGGTAATAAATTCATAAAACCAAGTATGATGGATAAAATTGCGGTCATTCTCCAAAAGGATGTCCAGTCCCAGGTTGTATCAAACATTTTTGCAATGGATGCAAATCCACCCAAAGAATCTTTTGCTGCAATATTGCCTGCAAACATTTGCTTAAATGCTTTCAATTGAGTGACCAATAAATCAACTCCAGTGCTAACTCCTTTGGGTATAGATTGTAAAAAATTAAATTCTTCCTTTTCAGTTTTTAAAAACATGAGTGGATTTTTGGGATAAACTCCAAGTGTGCCATTTTCATTGGTAGAAGCTAAGATGGTTAATGTGTCTGCTTCTCTTGTTATTTTTAGACTTATTTCAGTATTTACTTTATTTTTTAGCATTTTAAAAAATTCGTGTGCAAAACTTGCCGAACTATCGTTGACTGATATAATTTGATCTCCAGGTTTGAGACCTGCCTTTTCGGCTCCACTGCCAACTATTATGCTATCAATGACTGTTGGTGTTCTGATTCCCCAGGGTTTCATATTTTTCATTTCTGGTTTTGCCAATTGGGACCTCAGTTCTTGTGGAACATCAATGGTCACTAGTTCTCCATTTCTAAGTACTTGAACCTTACTTTTTTCATCTAACAGCAAAGTTTTAATTAAAAGTCCTGTATCAAAACGATCCATTTGTTTATCCCCAACTTTTACCAACTGGTCACCATCTCTAAAACCCATGGAATATCCAATACTATCTACTGAAATACCATATTTCATCTGATCTATTGGAACATACTCAATTCCATTTTTCCAAAGCAACATCGCGAAAATGAAAAATCCAAGCATAAAATTGACAAACACCCCTCCTACCATAATGATAAGTCTTTGCCAGGCTGGTTTGGATCGGAATTCCCAAGGTTTTGGTTCTTGCTTGAGTTGTTCCAAATCCATACTTTCATCTACCATTCCTGAAATCTTTACGTATCCTCCCAAAGGCAGCCAACCGATTCCATATTCTGTATCTCCAATTTTTTTCTTGACCAGACTAAACCATGGGTCAAAAAACAGATAAAATTTTTCTACTCGTATTTTAAACCATCTTGCAGGAAAAAAGTGTCCGCATTCGTGTAATACCACCAAAATGGTTAAACTTAACACAAACTGGCTAATCATAATCAATGTACCCATTCTTAGAATTTAATGGTGAGAAAACGGAAATTACGCCTATTTGTTTCGTTTTTAGGACGATCGATGACAATTTGAGAATCCGTACCTTTGTGTAAAACTTTCTATTTTGCATTTATTTATTGGACAAAAACAAGATGATGGCCTTTTTGGCTTAACAACTGAAGAAAGCCATCATTGCATTCGCGTGACTAGACATAAACCAGGTGACTTTGTGATGGTAACCGATTTTAAAGGAGAAATCTGGAAAACTATCATTTTGGATCAAAATGGTGATCAGGTGATCTGTAAACCATTGGAGATTTATAAAAGGGAAATGAGTATAGGTGGAAAAATCCACATTGCAATCAGCCTTACCCAACAAAGTGACCGTTTTGAATGGTTTTTGGAAAAGGCTGTAGAAACCGGTATAGATACAATTACCCCTATGGTAAGTCAAAGGACCGAAAACAGAAGAGACAAACCAGAAAGATGGTCTAAAATTATTATAGCAGCAGCTAAGCAAACTCTCAGGGCTAGGCTACCTGATTTGCAACCTATTCAAAATTTGGAACATATCTTGAAAACAAACCAGATTGAACAGCGTTTTATTTGTCATTGTGAAAACGGAACTGAAGGATTTTTAGGTAAATTGTACAATCCTACTCAAGATATCTTAGTGCTCATCGGTCCTGAAGGAGATTTTACAAAACCCGAAATTGAATTATGTCAATCCCACAAATTTATACCTGTTCATCTAGGAGAATTGAGATTGCGGACTGAAACCGCTGGATTGACGGCTTGTATTATTTTACAAACTTTAAAAAATTGTCTATGAAACATTTACTTTTATTCATATCCATTCTCATCTTTTCATTCAAAGCTGACCATAGCGCTCCTTCATTAAAACTTGCCTTACTAAAATACAGTGGGGGTGGAGATTGGTATTCCAATCCCACTGCATTGGTCAATCTTTCAAGATTTTGTAACAAAGAGCTTAAAACCAATCTTGATCCTAATTTTGGGACCGTGGATGCAGGAAGTGCAGAAGTATTTAATTATCCTTTTCTACATATGACAGGGCATGGCAATGTTGTTTTTTCAGATTTGGATGCCCAAAATCTAAGAAATTACCTACTGGCAGGTGGATTTTTACACATTGATGACAATTTTGGGATGGATCCTTTTGTCAGACCAGCCATGAAAAAAGTTTTTCCCGAACTTGAGTTTGTAGAATTACCATTCAACCATCCTATCTATCATCAAAAATTCGAGTTTAAAAATGGATTACCTAAGATCCATAAACACGATGACAAGCCCGCCCAGGGTTTTGGTTTAATCTGGCAAGGTCGAGTCATATGTTTTTATAGTTTTGAATGTGATCTTGGTGACGGTTGGGAAGACCGTGAAGTACATAAAGATCCGGAAGAATTGCGTATTCAGGCATTAAGGATGGGAGCTAACCTGATCCAATATGCTTTTACAAAGTAATCACTAATTTTAGTCAATATCCTATTTTCCATTTCAGTAAAGAAAATGGATTTCAGATTTACAAAAAAGAGAGCGAAGATTGACTCACACTTTTTATGTTAATGGAGTGAGTGTTTACCAAAATCCATTTTGTATCTTTCATTTCAAATAGTTGAATTTGGTATATTCCAGGATACGGATATTTAAATTGGATACGTGGCTGTACCAATCTTTGCCTGATTCCATTTCCAAAATCGATCATATACTTGGACTCTGTTGAAAATTGAACAAAATAAAAAGTCAAAGCCTCTCCTGTTCTTAAATTCCCTTGTACTTGAATTTTATCTGGCTCTAAAATGGCTTTAGAATCCAACAAAGGCCTGCGCTGAGAATCTGAAAATTGTTCACTATTGGTATCAAAACGATCCGAACTTCCTTCAGAATAGGATTCTCTAATGGAACCTCCTAAAATTAAATAACTTCCAATGAGGCCAATGAAGGTAATCACTGTTGCCAAAAATAAGTCTTTTGTTCTTTCGGTGATTCCTTTCCATGGAATGGATAGCCAAATTCCTAAATTTCGTTCTAACATAATCGGTCAATCGCTTGGGATAGCAAAAGTACAGCAACATTAAGAATTATTATAATATATCTATTTATATTTTAATGTTATATATATTATATTTATATTTAATGTATTTATTTTTTAAATTAATAATTTAACCTTACAAAACTTCAATCACAAGTCGATTCCCGAATATTCTCCTATCTTTGGCCTTTCGTTTTGACTAGGTATGGATATATTGAGACAACTATTAGACTTTTTATTACACATTGATGCACACCTCATTGAGTTGACTGGTCAATACGGTATTTATATTTATCTTATTTTGTTTTTAATCTTATTTTCTGAAACTGGCCTTGTAGTTGCAGCTATTTTGCCTGGGGATAGTTTACTTTTTGCAGCAGGAGCACTTTCATCGAGTGGTAATTTGAATATTTGGATTGTAATGGGATGTTGTATTGTCGGTGCAATTCTGGGCAATACAGTTAATTTTTACATCGGACGTTGGCTAGGGCCACGCATTTTTGATGAAGATAGCAGGTTTTTTAAAAAAGACTATTTAATACGAACTCAAAAATTTTATGACAAACATGGAGGTAAAGCTTTGGTGATTGGCAGATTTTTACCCCTCATTAGAACTTTTGTGCCCCTGGTAGCAGGGGTTGGCAATATGACAGCCAGTAAATTTTCTTATTATAATATAGTAGGTGCTTTCTTGTGGATTATACCTTTGTGCAGTTTAGGATATTTATTTGGTAACATTCCTTTTGTAAAGAATAATTTTTCCATTGTCATTTTAATTATCATTGTCATTAGTGCACTTCCCTTGTTGATTACTTTCTTTAACAGAAAAAAACTTTTTGGCAAAGTAAAATTCTAAAGCCTTTAAAAAATTTATAGGATGAACAGCCAATTGAAAAATACACTTCAGTCAAAGTTAAAGTTCATCCTTGGTTTTATTTTTCTGATCATCACATTTACTATTTTACAATCCGTATTAAAATTGGATATCAACCCCAATGTATCTGCCACCATCAGATGGTTTGGCTTAGCAGGATTTGTTTTATTAGGTCTGTATCGTCAAAAATTAACCAGTTGGATATTTATTGGGATGCTGATTGGTGCAGAAATAGGTTATGATTTTCCAGCGGTAGGAAACGAGCTAAATGTTTTGAGCAAGATTTTTATTAAACTAATTAAATCCGTCATTGCTCCTTTACTCTTTGGAACATTGGTAGTAGGGATTGCAGGACATTCTAACATGCGGCAAGTTGGTAGACTAGGATGGAAATCTTTATTGTATTTTGAAATCGTCACCACCGTCGCTTTAGCAGTTGGACTTATTGCTATTAATGTAAGTAAAGCAGGCGAAGGCATCATAAATACAGGCATCAAAGAGGAAATTCCTGCAGTGGTCAAGCAGCAATCTTGGAAAGATTTGGTGCTTCATATTTTTCCTGAAAATTTTATTAAATCAATTGCAGAAGGTCAAGTATTGCAAATTGTCGTTTTTTGTTTGCTTTTTGCAATATCAATGTTGATGGTTTCTCGAGAAGCTAGAAAACCTTTCATAAATTTTGCAGAAGGTCTTTCTCAAATCATGTTTAAATTTACTGAAATCATCATGTATTTTGCGCCATTTGCTGTTGGTGGTGCCATTGCTTACACGATTGCCAATTTAGGAATTGATGTAATGAGAAATTTATTACTGTTGTTGATCACGCTTTATGTGGCCCTGATCGTTTTTGTCTTAGGTGTCTTCTTACCTATTTTACTGTTCATGAAAATTCCAATTAAAAGGTTTATAAAATATTGTACAGAGCCAGTAAGTATAGCATTTGGTACAGCCAGTAGCGAAGCAGCTCTTCCAGCCGCCATGGAAAACATGGAAAAATTTGGTGTCAAAAGAGAAGTTGTCGCTTTTGTTTTACCGACCGGTCTTAGTTTCAATTTGGATGGCACTACGCTTTATCTTGCACTTGCGGCTGTGTTTGTAGCTCAAGCTGCAGGAATAGAACTCAGCATTGGTCAACAAGTCATTATGCTTTTAACGCTTATGCTCACTAGTAAAGGTGTTGCGGGTGTAGCGCGGGCATCATTGGTTATTTTAGCTGCTACTGCAAGTTCGTTTGGATTACCGGAATGGCCAATTGCCGCCATTTTAGGAATAGATGCTTTGATGGATATGGCGAGAACTGCCGTAAACACTCTAGGCAATTGTTTAGCAACGGTGGTTATTGGTAAATGGGAAAATGAATTGGAAATTCCAGAAGACTAAAACTTTTGCAAATACTAATTGCTTGAATTTCAAAAATATTTTATTCAAATTTTTCTTTAGGTAACTATTTTTTCATTTCACAATTTTAATATTGGGAATCGATAATCCTAATATTAAATTCACACTATCCATCTAAAACTGCTAAGTTGAAATTTTAAAAAACAACTTTGAACGTTTTAGCCATTTTCTATTTCTACAAATTCCTTAACTTTGCTGCACTTAAAATCATAAAGCATTGTCCACTGGTCGACGTATTGCCTTTCATACATTGGGATGTAAACTAAATTTTTCAGAAACATCTGGAATTAGTCAACAATTTAAAAATGCCGGATATGAAGAAGTAGATTTTGATGAAAATGCTGATATCTATGTCCTCAATACTTGCAGCGTAACAGATCTCGCTGATAAAAAATGTCGCAAAGCTGTTCGTCAGGCTGTCGGTATAAATCCAATTGCAAAAGTAGTCGTCATTGGTTGCTATGCACAACTTAAACCCCATGAAATCTCTCAAATTCCTGGAGTCAGCTTAGTTTTAGGTGCTTCAGAAAAATTTAATTTGCTAGAACATTTACAAAACATAGATCCTAGCAATACTCTTGGCAGGGTCTATTCTTCAGAAATCAAAGATGTCAATCAGTTTGTGCCCAGTTATTCCATTGAAGACAGAACACGTACTTTTCTAAAAGTGCAAGATGGTTGTGATTACAAATGCACATTTTGTACTATACCCTTGGCCAGAGGTAGATCCAGATCTGGTGAAATTCAAGAGTTAATTCAGCTCACCAAAGAAATTGCTGCTAAAGGAGTCAAAGAAATAGTTTTGACAGGTGTCAATTTAGGTGATTTTGGAAACGGGACAGAAGTCATAGAAGGTCAAAAACCAAAAAAGAATGAACTATTTGTTGACCTCGCAAAAAAATTGGATCAATTGGATGAAATTTCTCGTTATCGAATTTCCTCAATCGAACCCAATCTTTGCACACATGAGATTATCAATTTCGTGGCTGAATCAAAACATTTTATGCCACATTTTCATATGCCATTACAATCAGGTGACAATGAAATATTGGCATTAATGAAAAGAAGATACCAACGGGAATTATACACAGATCGAGTAAAATTAATTAAATCTGTAATGCCGCATGCATGCATCGGTGTTGATGTGATTGTTGGTTTTCCTGGAGAAACTGATCGTCATTTCCAAAATACCGTAGAGTTCTTGCATTCACTTGACATCAGCTATTTGCATGTATTTACTTACTCAGAAAGAAATAATACCTTGGCTGTGGATTTTCCTAATCCTGTCAAAGCTTCCATTAGATCAGAAAGATCACAAATCTTAAGGAATTTATCTGAAAAGAAAAAAAATCATTTCTATCAACAATTTATTGGAACAAAACAAATCGTATTAATTGAACAAAATTCCAACACTGCTAAAGAACATTTGGAAGGATTTACTGAAAATTATTTAAGAGTAAATATCAATTCACAAAATCCCCAATTAATCAACACTCTTCAAAAAGTGACAATACGTGAGTTTTCAAATGATGGACATCTAGAGGGAGTTTTGACTTAAAACATACCTTCTTATTGAACCTTAAAAAATCAAACTATTTTTTTCCAAACTTAATCCGAATAAAGCAAAATCATATTTTGATGGATCTATTGGATCTAATTTTGAACAATTGTTTCCTAACTCTACAACTGCTTTCCAGTCCAAAGATTTTCTAGTCAACAAACCAAGCTTCCTTGCCGTTCTCTCAACGTGCAAGTCTAGAGGTAATAATAAAATAGATGGCGTAATTTGACTCCAAATTCCAAAATCCACTCCCTTGTCATCTTTCCTCACCATCCATCTTAAAAACATCAACAATCGTTTACATCTAGAACCCGTGGCAGGATCAGAAACATGTTTCATTGTTCTATTTGGAACAAAAGGGCGACTAAAAAAATTCTTTTTAAAATTACTCAACAATAGTTCCATCTGGTCTATTGGATGGCCATTCTCGTCCAACACAAATGCAGTTTCTAAACTATGATGATGTTTGTACCAGAATTGCAGAAAATCGAGAAAATATAAGCTATCTGTGTATTGGAAAGTTCTGTGGACAAAATTCTCAAATCTAATTCTATCACTTTCCTGATGATTTGTTATAAACTGGAAAGGTGATTGATCCATTAAATCACACAATGTTTCGGCACTTTTAATGATGGAATTGCGATTTCCCCAAGCTAGAGTAGCTGTCCAAAATGCAATAATCTCTACATCTTGCTTTACGGTAAATCGATGTGGAACAGATATTGGATCATTTATTATAAAATCAGAACAGTTGTATTTATCAACATAATGATCTAAAAAATCTTTTATATCTTTATTGGGAATTTTGGGCATACAAGTCTAAATACCAAAATTAAGTAATTGTTCGTTTAAAAAATTAAAAGATGGTCACTTTCCAATGGAATAAGATTTTCCAAAACTGGGTCTCCTCCATGAAAAGATTTCCTTTGGTTACAATAGTGAGTATCCTGATCAGTTATTGTATCCTAGTTCTAGTAAGAGAACCCAAAGACCACGAAAATTGGGTTAGAATCTTAAGTTCCTGTCTCTTGATGTTTCCATTGGCCATAACATCCCAACTTTGGTTTGAAGCAGAACAGAGACCTAACTTTTGGCGGTATATTTCAAACTTAATAGTCATTGGAATTGGTATCGGTTGGTATCTCCTATTTACCGACCAAAAGGACTTAAGTCTCATTTATTTATTTTTCCTCCTGTGGATTGCTGCCATTGCTAGTATGGTGGTTGTTCCGTTTATTAAAAATATAAGTCCAACTGGCTTCTGGGTTTTTAACCAGGAATTATTCATGTCTTCCATTCTTGGTGTATTTTACAGTTTGCTTATTGCTTTGGGTATTGAAGCTGGCATCGTAGCCATAGAATATTTATTTGATGTCAAATGGTACAATGAAATATATTTGGATGTTTTATTACTTATGCTCACTTTATTCAGTACCTTCTTTTTAATATCCAACATACCCCTTTCATTTGTCCAATCTACAGAAGAGTTTGATTACAAAAAAACCTATCAGATCATTGTAAAATTTATTCTGATACCACTTGTCATTTTATATTTTTTAATACTGTATAGTTATGGAATTAAAATCCTGCTTATTTGGGATTTACCTAAAGGTTGGCTAGGGAGTCTATGCTTAGGTTTTTCAAGTATTGGTGTGTTAGCATATCTATTAAGTCATCGAATGAATGATTGGGATGATTCAAGATTACTTTACTACTATAAAAAATATTTTATTGCATCTTTAATTCCTGTCATAGCCTTAATGACTATAGCGCTGGTGCATCGAATTAAGGATTACGGGTTTACAGAGGATAGATACCTGGTATTGATTGTCACTATTTGGTTATTCTCCCTGGTGTTATACCATCTTTTATTTAGAAAATCAGATTTAAGATATTATCCACTTAGCATTGGCATTGGTGCTCTGTTATTTTCCTTTGGACCTCAAGGAATCAATTCTCTCCCTTTGGAAAGTCAAATGAGCCAATTAAGATCATTGGCAATAGAAAAAAATGTAATGAAAAATGATCATTGGCTAATAGGTCAAACTCTGCCTGAAAAAGAATATTATAGATTATCAAACATTCTATATTATCTCCAAGATAGAAACGCTTTGGACCCCTGGATCGAAAAAATTGAAGATAGCACAATTAGGCAAAGTATTTTACTTGTTGAAGATCATTCGAAAGTTGACAAGCTTTTAAATTATTTGAGCCCTAAGTCTTTGATACAAAATGCTGAAACAAAATATATTGAATACAATCCCGGCTTAGAACAAAAATTTACTTTAAATTTGGATTCAATGCAAATCTCAGATATTCATTGCTTTCCAATAAGTAATTACAATGAGTCCAAACTTCAAAATTCATTTTACATAAATGAAAGTGAAGATGATATTATTTTCATTACTAAAAACGGAGAAAAGAAAAATCTTCATTTTTTGGACAGTATCAGTAAATATCATCCGGAATATACTAATCCGGAAAGAAAAGAAACCAATGAATCTGTGATTGCAATTGGATTTAAATACAATCAAAAGGATTTAAATTTTACCATCGTTCCGCGCAGATATACCATTGAAAAAATTGGCATTAAGAATAAAATCACCCAATGCAATATATGGTATATTCAATATAATAATTAATCTAATTCTTGTGAGTTGGATTTGATTTAAACTATACTTCAGCTTTTATGTCTTTAAGTAGTCATTATGTTATATAAGTCATTTTGCAATTAAATTTAACTTTTACAAATCATCCCAATGAATCATAAATCAATTTGGATTCTGACCCTTATATCTTTAACTTTGATGTTTCTGGCATATTCTATTCCATTTGACTCGATCTTTGATCCACTCCCGCAAAAAATCCATCCGGTTAAAATAAATTCAAAGGTCCAATTTGCGGGTGAAGAAATTCCCACTGATTACTTTGACGTATTAGAAAGATTGGAGAGAGAACTTTTATTGAATAGCTATCATCATTCTTCCATGATTTTGCATATTAAAATGTCTTCCAGATATTTTCCTACCATAGAAAAAATATTTGCACAAGAAGGTGTTCCGGAGGACTTTAAATATCTAGCCATTGCTGAAAGTTCATTTAGATATGCTACTTCACCAGCAGGAGCAAGAGGAATCTGGCAGTTTAGAGAAGCGTCTGCATCTGAATACCAACTAGAAATTAATGAGTTTGTTGATGAACGAAATCACTTCGAAAAATCTACGTATGCCGCTGCATCTTATCTTAAAAAATTAAAACTAAAATTTGGATCCTGGGTGCTTGCTGCTGCAGCATACAATATGGGACCAACCGCACTTCAAAGAAGCATCGATGAACAAAAAGAAAGCAGTTTTTTTGATATGAACTTAGGCGAAGAAACAAACCGATATTTGTTTAGAATTATTGCATTTCGTGAAATTATGGAACAACCGGAAAAATTTGGATACTACCTAAGTCATGATGATTATTACAAACCGTTTAATTCTGTGGAAAAGATAAGTGTCGACACATCTATTTCCAATTTGGCAGATTTTGCTCACAACTATAATATTACATATAGGCAATTAAAATTATATAATCCTTGGCTGATGAAGACCAGTTTACCCAATAAGAATAAAAAATCTTATGAAATTGTAATTCCCAAATAATTGACTGAATTAAAATAGAATCAGAAATTTGTCTATTTTTGGCCGTCATAAATAGATATATGGTTAACACATTGGTCAATTTGGTTTGGAAGACTTTACTTAAAGTCCATGAAAATCAAATCAATGCATTTATCAGTGACCCTCATGGTACCCAAAAAAGAGAATTGTCAAAGATTTTGACAAAAGCCTCAAACACTGAGTGGGGTCAACGTTATCAGTTTTCCAAAATAAATTCTGACAAATTATTGGCAAAACACATTCCAATCTTTGAATATGATCAGATTAAGGATGATATCTTCAGAATGATGGAAGGTGAAAAGGATGTATTATGGCCGGGAAGAGTGTACAGGTTTGCAAAATCTTCAGGTACTACTTCAGACAAAAGTAAATATATACCAGTGACTGAAGATAACCATCGATATTGTCACAGCAAAGGTGGATTTCGATTGTTGTCGCGGATGTATTCCAATATTAAAAATCCAAATTTTGTTGAGGGGAAAAGTATTGTTCTTGCAGGTAGTTTGAGAAACGACTTGCCTGAATTTCCTGGAAGCACGGTAGGAGATGTTTCTGCTGTAATCATGTCCAAGCTCTCTCCAATTGCTTTGGGTTTTATTAGCCCAGATTTGGACATCAATCTCATGGAAAATTTTGAAAATAAATTAGACCGCATCGCAGAAATATGTAGTAAACAAGATATTAGAATGGTGGCCGGAACACCTACTTGGGCTATGGTTTTATTTAATAAAATTCTTGATCTCACTGGCAAATCAAATATCAATGAAGTTTGGCCTAATTTTCAAGTTTTTGTCCACGGCGCTGTCAGTTTTGTACCTTATCGAAAGCCATTTCAAAAATACTTTCCTTCTCCAGATACGTATTATATGGAAACCTACAATGCATCTGAAGGATATTTTGGGGTGCAAGACAGTTTGGATGAACAAGACATGTTATTATTATTGGACAACGGAGTGTTTTATGAATTTCTACCAATGAGTGAATGGGATTCAGCTAATCCTATCGCCATTGGATTAGAAGAAGTGGAATTGGGTAAAAGTTATGGTCTGATAATAACTACCAACTCTGGCTTATACCGTTATAAAATTGGCGACACCGTGATGTTTACTTCTTTAAATCCATATAAAATTGTCATCACTGGAAGGATTAAACAATTCATCAATGTATTTGGAGAGGAAGTAATGGTATCCAACACAGATCAAGCGTTGGCAGAAACTTGCAAAAAATGGAATATTTCTGTAAAAGAATATTCTGTGGCCCCTATTTTTTTAGATACCACTTCCAAAGGTGGTCATGAATGGGTTGTGGAATTTGATCAGGAACCAAAGGATGTCGATAAGTTTGCTGAAGATTTGGATCTTGCATTGCAAAAGCTGAATTCAGATTATGAAGCCAAAAGATATAAAAGTCTGGCATTGGAGTCCATAAAACTTACAACCGTTTCTTCAGGGACTTTTATGAAATGGATGATTAGTAAAAACAAAGTCAATGCTCAACAAAAGGTCCCCAGATTGGCCAACACCCGAACTTACATTGATGAGATTTTGAAGTTCTCTTAATCCTTGTGAATTTTAATACCTCCCAAGCTAATAATAAATTGCAATTCTCATTTCATTTTCTAAAATGTTTATTCGTATTAAACGACATTAAGCATTGAAGTAAAATAAACCCAAATTTATCATTGGCATTCTTTTGCAAACCTAATTCACAATATTTGGATAAAATCATGCTGAATTTTTCTGCTCCTCAAAGTATGAAAGGATTGGATTGGATTAAAAAAAAGGCTCAGTCAATTTTCATTGCTGAGCCATTTAATAATTGGATAAAATTATTTTATTTTATAGGTTGTTCGATTGGTTTTCCCAGCCCTATTTCAGTTTTTTCTTTTTTATCAATACTAGAATGTCCAACACCATACATTTCTCCAAGGATTGGAGCAATGGTCAATCCAACAAGGCAAGTCAATTTGATAAGTATATTCATCGATGGGCCTGAAGTATCTTTAAATGGATCCCCAACGGTATCCCCAATGACTGCAGCTTTATGGGGTTCAGATCCTTTATAATAAATGACGCCATCTATTTCAACTCCCGCTTCAAATGATTTTTTTGCATTGTCCCAGGCTCCTCCGGCATTGTTTTGGAAAATAGCCCAAAGAACTCCACTTACACAAACACCAGCCATATAAGATCCTAATGCTTCAGGTCCCATAGCAAAACCAATAATGATGGGTGTGATGATGGTAATTAATCCTGGTAACATCATTTCCTTTAGAGCAGCTTTTGTAGAAATTTCTACACATTTACCGTATTCTGGTTTGCCAGTTCCTTCCAGGATTCCAGGAATTTCTCTAAATTGTCTTCTGACTTCATTGACCATATCCATGGCCGCTTTTCCTACTGATCTCATCGCGAGTGCAGAAAATACCACAGGGATCATACCGCCAACAAAAAGGGCCGCCAAAACGTCTGCTTTGAAAATATTGATTCCATCAATTCCGGTAAAAGTAACATATGCGGCAAAAAGGCCAAGAGCTGTTAATGCAGCAGATGCGATTGCAAATCCTTTTCCAATCGCAGCTGTGGTATTCCCTACAGAATCCAATATATCTGTTTTTGTTCTGACTTCTTTTGGTAACTCGCTCATTTCTGCAATTCCGCCTGCATTGTCAGCGATAGGGCCAAAAGCATCAATGGCAAGTTGCATGGCTGTAGTGGCCATCATGGCAGAAGCTGCGATGGCTACTCCATAAAATCCAGCCAAACTATATGCTCCCCAAATAGCCCCAGCAAACAACAAAACTGGACCTGCCGTACTTAACATACCAGAACTTAAACCTCCGATGATATTAGTAGCTGCACCTGTTCCAGATTTTCTCACTATATCAAGAACAGGTCCTTTACCCATTCCAGTAAATAGTTCTGTTAACCATGAAATAGCGCCACCGACAAACAAACCTATAAGGACTGCATAAAAAACATCGTTTGGACTCACATTGACCAATCCTTTACCAAAAAAGTCCATTTGCATTTGAACTGGCAACATCCAATGAATTAAAAAGTAAGAGGCTATCGCTGTCATCAAAATGGAGCTCCAATTTCCTAAATTTAAAGCAGCTTGTACTTCATTTTCTTTGGCTTGTTCATTCTTGATATTTACAAAGAATGAGCCCGCAATGGAAAATAGGATGCCGACACCTGCCAAAAGTACAGGTAATAAGATTGGACCAATTCCTCCAAAATGATCAGTAGCGCTGATATCACCACCCATATCACGGATGACATAATTCCCAAGCACCATCGAAGCTAAAACTGTGGCCACATAGGAGCCAAATAAATCGGCACCCATTCCAGCTACATCTCCTACATTATCACCTACGTTGTCCGCTATGGTAGCAGGATTTCGTGGATCATCTTCCGGGATTCCAGCTTCAATTTTACCCACCAAGTCAGCTCCCACATCAGCAGCTTTTGTATAAATGCCTCCTCCCACTCTTGCAAACAATGCAATGGATTCAGCACCTAATGAAAAACCAGCAAGAACTTCTAATATTATACTCATTGCTTCAACAGGACTTCTGCTGATTCCCTTTATTGTGGTTGCAGCCCAGACCCCATCCATATAATACATAAAAAACATAGCGAATAAACCGCTCAGTCCTAAAACAGCCAATCCAGCAACTCCAAGTCCCATCACAGTTCCACCTTTAAAGGAAACTTCTAAAGCTTTTCTAAGACTAGTTCTTGCTGCCTGGGTCGTTCTTACATTTGCTTTGGTAGCAATTTTCATTCCGATAAAACCGGCACTGACTGAAAAAACGGCTCCCAATACAAAGGCCACTACTATAAACCAATGAGTAGTATCCACGACATTGCTTAAGACGCCTAACATTGATCCGGCAATCATGACAAAAATAGCCAAGACCCGATATTCTGCTTTTAAAAAAGCCATCGCACCTTCTGCTATATAGTCTGAAATCTGTTTCATTTTGCTGTCACCAGCATCTTGCTTTGAAACCCACTTATATAGGAAGGCCATATATATAAGTCCAACAATACCAAAAATAGGGATTAAATAAATTAAATTTTGCATGAATCTTCGTTTTTCGAGCGGCAAAGATAAAGCAATTATTCAGAAATGAAACCCCTTAATCTAGCTGGCTATAAGCAAAATTCATTCAATTTCAATAGATTTCAACAAGACAAAATACCATTAAAGCTTCCTTTAAATATTAAGGCTTTTGAGAATCTGCGCGATTGGATTCTGAGTGTATCCGGATGCCGATTTTCAGTTAACCATACTTTAACAAGATATCCAATAGCCATTAAACTTGGCAAAAATAAGCATCCAATAAATCCTTTTAAAACGATCGTATTGACATGCTATAAATATTGAAATAGCCCAAAATCAGATATAAAAACTCAATTGATACTCCATAAACTCCAAATTCGATGAAGGTTAAATTACCAAAATACAAACACATTATAATATTTCATAATGTAATAAAAAAACAATATCATACTCTTATGAAAATCTTAAGCTCTGTTAACGGAAATCAAAATAATACCTTTTTGTCTAAAAAATTAAACCTTTGGTCGGTTTTTCTTGTCTTAGATACAAAATAAATACAAACTTTGCAACGTTTTTACGATAGATTAATCTTTAAACTAGCAAATAAATTGATAAATACAAAATAAAATTTGGTAACTTATGAAGAAATTAATGATATTTATGGGACTTTTGATGATGAGCGTCTTTGTCAATGCCCAGTTGAACGATGGTTCTAAACCTGAAATTTTTAAAGGAGTCGTGTACGATTTAAAAACTTCTCAGCCTCTGAATGGTGCAGAAATTAAAATCCAGACTTTGGTAGGTGAAATGATCACTCTATCCGACGATTTAGGGTACTTTTTGTTGACCGGAGTAGCTAAAACTCCTTTCAATATCACCATTTCTATGACTGGATATGAAGATAAGATTCTTCATCAAGTCAATAAGGTGGAGGATGTGGAATATTATATCGGTTTAGAACCCAAAGGAGTAAAACACCTGAGTACAGGCTATTAATAGAATTTTGTGGTTAGAATGAAAAAATACCCGCTGCCTTTTGGCTCGGGTATTTTTATTTAAAAGTGAATGAAGATTTGAAATCTTTACACTTTATCACAATACAGCTAACTTTTTAAGGCATTAATTTACTTTATGCTTTTAATTTGATCATTCACCAGTCAGTGTGATACAAATCAGTGGAAAGCATGACCAAAGTGTATAGTATTCATGCTCTGGATTTTACATCAATAAATAAAATACTTTTAATCATTGGCTCTTCTAGAATTCATAAAATATGGCTTTGGTGTTTAATCCTTAAAATCATTTAATGAGATATATTCTATATTTGCCAGCCCAAGTAAAATTGTATGCAACACAGCTATCCTATCAAAGTGAAAGAGGTTCGTCAAGAAACACAAGATTGTGTTTCTATTGCCTTTGATATACCTGCAGAGCTTAAAGAATTGTTTGATTATAAACCTGGGCAATATATAAATCTGATCAAAACTTTAGATGGCCAGGAACTTCATCGATCTTATTCTCTTTGTTCAAGTCCAGATGAATCTGAATGGAGAGTTGCGATCAAACTTTTAAATGGTGGCATTTTTTCTACTTGGGCCAATAAAGTTCTTAAATCTGGAGAAATACTGGATCTAATGCCTCCTAATGGTAAATTCACTACAGATATTTCACCATCGAAGTCCTATCTTTTTATTGCTGTGGGATCTGGGATTACACCTTGCATTTCACTCATAAAATCAATTCTACTTGAGTCAGATTCCCGTATAATTTTAATTTATGGAAGTAAATCCATTGACCAAATTATTTTTTTAGAAGAATTGCTTGGGCTCAAAAATAAATACATGGAGAGACTTGCGCTATACTTTGTACTTAGCCGGGAAAGTATGGAAGAAGAGTTATTCTATGGAAGAATTAGCGCAGAAAAAATTACGGCATTTAACGGTAAAATATTTGATCCTAAATTGTTGGATGAAGTTTTTATTTGTGGTCCAGAGGAAATGATTTTTCAAACAAAAGATGCATTGGTCTCTACCGGTGTTCCGGAAACCATAATTAAATTTGAATTATTCGGTACGCACGGTCTGCCAATTCCTAAAACAGAAGTCATAGAAGGAGTGGGTGAGAAAGTGAAAGTGCAACTGAAAGCAGATGGCAGAACCATTCAATTTGACATGTCTAAAGGCATGGACAATATTCTGGATGCAGCGCTGAAAAATAATGCCAGATTACCTTATGCCTGCAAAGGAGGAGTCTGTTGCACTTGTAAAGCCAAACTTATCAAAGGGGAAGTAGTATTATTAAGAAACTATGGTTTAGAACCCGAAGAAATTGATGCTGGTTATATTCTTACCTGTCAGGCCATCCCAAAAACCGATACGATTCAGGTAGATTTTGATCAATAAGCCGCAAATTTTGTTTAATCATTAGAAAATTACAAAATGACAACTGAAGAATTGGAAAAAAAATTTCAAGAAAGAATTGATGCTGAAGAAAAAATTGAAGCCAAAGATTGGATGCCTGCAGATTATAGAAAAACACTCATCCGACAAATATCTCAACATGCTCATTCTGAAGTAGTGGGTATGTTGCCCGAGGGAAACTGGGTCACCAGAGCTCCAAATCTTAAGAGAAAAGCAATTCTTTTGGCAAAAATTCAGGATGAAGCTGGACATGGTCTTTATTTGTACAGTGCAGCTGAAACATTGGGTGTGGAAAGAACAGATTTAATAGACGATTTGAATTCCGGTAAAGCAAAATATTCCAGTATATTCAATTATCCTGCTTTGACCTGGGCGGATATGGGAGCTGTGGGTTGGTTGGTAGATGGTGCTGCTATTATGAATCAGGTTGCTCTTTGTAGAACTTCTTACGGTCCTTATGCCCGGGCGATGGTTAGAATTTGTAAAGAAGAGAGTTTTCATCAACGACAAGGTTATGATATCCTTCTAACCTTAAGCAAAGGTAACGATGCTCAAAAAAGAATGTGTCAAGACGCCATCAATCGTTGGTGGTGGCCGTCTCTAATGATGTTTGGTCCACCGGATGCCAATTCGCCGCATTCAGCCCAATCTCTTAAATGGAAAATAAAAAGGGTGAGCAATGATGAGCTCCGCCAAAGATTTGTAGATATGACCATTCCACAATGTAATATTCTAGGCATGACACTTCCCGATCCAAAATTGGTTTGGAATCAAGATCGAGGACACCATGATTTTGGTGAAATTGACTGGGTAGAATTTAACAATGTTCTTAAAGGAAACGGACCTTGTAATAAAGAAAGGTTGGAAGCCAGACTCAATGCGCATAACGAGGGAGCTTGGGTCAGAGAAGCAGCAATGGTGCATGCTGAAAAAAGAGCACGAAAAATCGCTTAATTTAAGTTGAAGTATGAAAAATTGGCCACTTTTTGAAATATTTATACGCAGTAAAAACGGTCTAGATCATAGACACGTAGGCAGTCTACACGCCACAGATGCTAAAATGGCTATAGAAAATGCACGAGATGTATACACCAGAAGAATGGAAGGGGTGAGCATATGGGTCGTAGAATCTAAATTAATTACTGCTTCAGATCCTGGAGAAGCAGAAGCTTTGTTTGAGCCAGCAGAAGATAAAATTTATCGTCATCCTACTTTTTATGATCTACCGGATGAATTAAAACACATGTAATCTATGAGCTCTGCCAATCCTCTTTTAGATTTTGTATTGATCCATGCGGATAATTCTTTGATCTTGTCTCAAAGATTAAGTGAGTGGTGTGGTCATGGTCCAGTCCTAGAACAAGATATGGCATTGACCAATATTGCATTGGACCATATCGGTCGTGCAAGATTGCTTTATCAATATGCAGCAGAATTAGATGGCACTGGGAAAACCGAAGATGATTTTGCTTTCGTACGAGATGAATTGGATTATAAAAATGTTTTGTTGGCAGAATACCCAAATGTTGATTTTGCTTACACCATCCTGCGACAATTCTTTATGGATTCATTCTATATTGATTTCTTAGATAAAATGGTTTTGTCGACTGATACAAGACTTTCACAAATCGCCAATAAATCTCTTAAAGAAACTCAGTACCATTATAAATGGAGCAAAGACTGGGTCATACGTTTAGGAGATGGAACTGAAGTTAGCCACCAAAAAATCCAAACTGCCTTAAACCGTTTGTGGGAATATCACGGAGAATTGGTAGTGCCTTCGGATGCAGAAAAAATAATGATCGCGCAAAAAATTGCACCGGATTTTGAAGAAATAAAAGCATTGAGAACCCAAAGAATTTTAGAGACTTTTGCTGAAGCCAATTTAACAACACCCAGCAATCCATGGCAACAATCCGGTGGGAAAAAAGGCTATCATTCAGAACATTTTGGATTTCTATTGACTGAAATGCAATTTATGCAGCGTGCATACCCAGGTTTAGACTGGTAATTTACATTTTGAATAAAATAATGACAGAAACAAAAATCAATACTTCAAGAACAGAAAACGCAAAAAAAATTCTTCATGAAGTGTATGATCCTGAGATACCGGTTTTGTCCGTTTTGGATCTCGGAGTCATTAGATCAATACGAGAAGTTGGAGAAATTTTAGAGGTAGATATCACACCAACCTACAGTGCATGTCCGGCAATGAAAGTAATTGAAATGTCTGTGCAAGCGGCTTTGGATCAAGCAGGTTTGGGGCCTGTCAAAATAAATACAGTTTTAGATCCTGTATGGACTACAGATTGGATGAGTGCTGAAGGAAAAGTAAAACTTTTAGAATATGGCATTGCTCCTCCACAGCTTTCCGCAAGAATTAAAAATTTAAGCCTCGGAAATACTACCATTAGCTGTCCACAATGTGCATCCACCAACACAGTTTGCATAAGTGAATTTGGATCTACTGCTTGTAAAGCTTTATATAAATGCAAAGATTGTCTCGAACCTTTTGACTATTTCAAATGTCATTGATCAAATGATTAAAATTGCAGTAATTGGACTTGGCACCATGGGACGTGGGATTGCTCAAGTAGCCGCGATGAATGGATGCGAAGTATTGGTCTATGACAGTATGGATCAAATGATTGAAAAATCAAAAATTGAACTAGAAAAAAATCTTCAGCTTCTCGTCGATAAATCAAAAATAAAACCTGAACAAGTTCAAACTATACTTTCTAAGTATCATTGGTGTAATCAACTCAAGCAAATTTTTCAAGCTGATTTGGTGATCGAAGCGATTCGTGAAGATTTGGACATTAAAAAAGAATTGTTTGCACAAATTAGTCAGATCGTTTCTGACCAATGTATCATTGCATCCAATACATCTTCCATTTCTATAACTTCCTTGGCTTCTGCTGTGATCCGTCCAGAGAGATTCATAGGAATTCATTTTTTTAATCCTGCACCCATTATGCCATTGGTGGAAATAATTCCTGCATTACAAACCAGTCACAATACTCTCCAACAAGCTGTATCCATTATCAAAGATTTAAACAAGTTACCAATTGTAGTTAAGGATACTCCCGGATTTATAGTCAATAGAATTGCTAGACCATTTTATGGAGAAGCACTAAGAATCCTTGAAGAAGGTTTGGCGGATATTGCCACAATTGATTGGGCCATGACAAATATAGGCGGATTTAAAATGGGACCATTTACCTTAATGGATTTTATTGGTCATGATGTCAATTACCAAGTGACAGAAACGGTCTTTAATGCTTTCTATTATGATCCAAGATACAAACCATCTTTTACCCAAAAAAGACTAGTGGAGGCTGGTTTTTTGGGACGTAAATCCAAAAAAGGTTTTTATGACTACGGTGATGGAGTCATTGCACCAAAACCCAATATGGATGAAACTGTAGGTCAACAGATCTTTGAAAGAATTTTGGTGATGTTGATCAATGAGGCAGCAGAAGCTGTTTCATTACAAATTGCTTCAAAAGAAGATATTGAAATTGCGATGAACAAAGCGGTCAATTATCCTAAGGGTCTTTTGCAATGGGCTGATGAGATAGGTATCTCAGTATGTGTAAATAAAATGGATGAATTATACCATCATTACAGAGAAGATAGATACAGGTGCTGCCCATTGCTCAGAAGAATGGCCGATACAAATCAAAAATTTTTCTAATGCAAAATAATCAAATACCAGAGCAGGTATTAGAGAGAATGTACCGTCAAGACGGATTTAGTCAATGGTTGGGAATAGAAAAAATCGAAATTTCTGAAGGTCATTGTGTTTTGAAAATGACCGTGAGGCCTGAAATGTTAAATGGTTTTGATGTGGCCCACGGCGGAATTACGTATTCACTTGCCGATAGTGCTTTTGCCTTTGCATGCAATAGTTACAATAAACTCAGTGTATCCATAGAAACTTCGATCTCTCACAATAAATCAGTGAAAACTGGTGATGTATTGACTGCATTTGCAGATGTAATTACACAGTCCAATAAAATTGGAACTTACCAAGTGATTATAAAAAATCAATCAGATGAAATTGTGGCGGTGTTTAAAGGTAGCTGTTACAGAACTGATAAAATAGTCGTAGAATGAAAAATGAATCCTTTGTAGTAGATGGAATAAGGACGCCAATAGGTAGCTTTGGTGGAAGTCTGGCGCATGTCAGGACCGATGATTTAGCAGCCCTGGTCCTAAAATCCATAATAGAAAGAAATCCAAATCTTGATCCTAAAAGAATAGATGATGTTATCATGGGTTGTGCCAATCAAGCTGGAGAAGACAACCGCAATGTAGCCCGAATGGCCGTACTATTGGCAGGACTACCATTTTCTGTTCCAGGTGAAACAGTCAATCGATTGTGTGCATCCGGAATGTCTGCTGTGGTTCATGCACATCGAGCAATAGCTGCAAATGAGGGTGATCTGTTTTTAGCCGGAGGAGTGGAGAATATGACCCGCGGACCCTGGGTTATTTCAAAGACTTCCTCCGCATTTGGAAGAGATGCACAAATGTTTGACAGCTCTTTTGGCTGGAGATTTGTCAATCCAAAATTAGAATCTTCTTATGGCTGTGACAGCATGGGGCAAACAGCAGAAAACCTAGCCACAGATTTAAAAATCACAAGAGTTGATCAGGATTCATTTGCATTTCGATCTCAGGAAAAATACAAAATGGCTTTGGAAGCTGGGTTTTATGAAGGTGAAATAATTCCAGTCATTTATACAAAAGCAAAAGAAACATTCAATTTTCAAAAAGATGAGTTTGCAAAACCTCAAACTGATTTAAATAAACTTTCTTCTCTTAAACCTGCATTCGCTTCGAACGGTACCGTGACTGCCGGTAATGCCTCTGGTCTTAATGATGGAGCGGCTTGTCTACTTGTTTCTTCTGGCAAAGCAATAAATGATCATCAACTAATACCAATGGCACGCATAGTTTCTTCCGCAGTTACTGGTGTAGAACCAAGGATTATGGGAATTGGGCCAGTAGAAGCTTCTAAAAAAGCATTGGAAAGAGCCGGTTTGAAGTTGTCGGATATGGATTTAATTGAAATCAATGAAGCTTTTGCAGCACAAGTCCTGGCCTGTAGCCGCTCTTTGGGTTTGGATGACCTTGATCAAAGATTGAATCCAAATGGAGGAGCCATAGCCTTAGGCCACCCTCTTGGAATGACTGGAGCAAGATTGATTTTGACAGCTTCCAGACAATTGCAAAAACAAAATGGTAGGTATGCACTTTGCACCATGTGTATTGGAGTAGGACAAGGGTATGCAGTGATAATTGAAAGAGTGTAAAGTTTCTACAAAATATTTAAGCAATTTGGAAATGTGAAAATGTGGAAATGTGGAAATTTAATGCAGTGAGACGCTTTAGCTGTTTTGGAAAATTAATAACATTGAAATAAACAATAAATTATTCCTAAATATTATTTCAATTATTTAAAATAAATTTAGAAATTGAAGGATAAAAAAAAGATCCTTCCCGGGTAGAGAAGGATCTTTTAATATGAATTGATACTTTTAGGAAGCTCAATTATTGCTTAATATCGAGAACGAAATGATCTAAGTTATCACCTCCAGAAGGAAGTGGCGGAGTCAAAACAATGTCTGTTATAGTTACAGCCCAAATGTAATTGTTTTTATTAACCAAATAAATGGCACCTATTGTACCTTTAATAAAACCTGTTAAAACTGTACCTTCATTATAGGCATTTTCTAAGTCAATGGTAGTAGACAGTGAACTAAAATCTAATCCCGCTTTAGCGCTACGAATCACTGTGTTGTTGGGATTTGTTGCCATAAATTCCTGGCTCCAATCTAAATTAGGTAAATTTCCATTAGCAGAAAGAATTGAGGTATCATTGGTCGATCCATACTCCTTTCCTGTGTACAAATCAATTCCTCCTCTACCAGCAGGGCTGGCACTATTTGTAAGTAATTTTGCAGTGATTAAACTAAGCCCTCTTCCGAGCGTAGTCACTCTAAAACTGACATCATCTTTTCTTCCGTTTACATCTTCAAGATAAAAAGTGTAAGTGACATCTCCCATTTCCAAGGAATTTGGCCATTCAAAGGTGTAAGTAAAACCGCTTTGATCAGAAGAAGGTATTAAAATCGGATTTGAACTCGCAGCTTGTCCGTCCTTCACCAAATTGGTTATGGGCACATTGATTTCAGATTCTCCTGACTTCTGTGAAGTCAAAGTCAATACTCTCAATAAATCTGTTCCTTTGGTTCCAGTTATTTTGACCTTTAAATTCACACCAGCATTTGCAGAGGTGTTTCCAGTAATAAAACCAACTCCTGGATTGGTCGTAAAATCAATAGATGGAGCAGTCGCGTTATCATCGATTAAATCGTCTCCGCAGGATGACAAGCCAATCATTAGAAAGCCTGTCAATAAATAATAAAATAAATTTTTCATAACTTGTATTTTTTAGATTAGTGAATTTGTATATAATTAGGATAGTTGTTTCAATTTTTTAATGATGGCCAATTCATCTCTTAAGATGTTGCCGTTTGGAACAAAAGTTTTAAATTTCACTTTTGCCAATTTTGTATCCACCATGGTCTCATCAGCCGGTTTTAATTTAACTTGCTTGCTTACTGAACTGATGGCTTTGCCATTTTTAAAAAGATATTCCGTTGCAGTGTATAATAACTTACCTTTTTCTTTTACGGTATTCTTATCCAAATGAACGCTGGCGATTAAATCAGAACCATCAAAATAGTATGAGCTTGATTTTTCACCTATAGAACTCATGGATTTTTTCACAATTTTTTTAGTGTTGCCATTTGCATCAGCAAAGAAACTCACGTTTCCTTTTTCAGTACCCTTTAGATTGACTGTTTTTTCAATAAGTGAAGAGTTGGCATCAATTTCTGAAACCATACTTTTTACCATGTCAGCTTCTGAAGGAGCTGCATTGACTGCATCAGCAGATTTTTTGGAAGAACTACACGAAGCCATTAATAGACCTGCGGTGATTAAGGTCAAGAAGGAAATTCTCGAATTTAGTTTGATCATAAATTTTAATTTTAATTATTTAATATATAACGCACAAATTTAACACTTTATGCAGGCACTTCTTAATAAGCAAATGTTAATTACTTTAATTTTGTTCTAAATTTTTAGTTCTTTATATCAATTATTTAAATTATTGTTAAAGTTTTATTTTCATCTTTTCCTAGATATGAAGATTACTCAATATTAATATTATGAATGAATTGATTATTGGATTAATGTCCGGTACTTCTTTGGACGGAATTGATTTGGTAGCCTGTCGTTTTTCAAAATCAACAGGGTCCTATGATTCATTTGAAATCTTACATGCGGAAACTATGCCTTATTCACCCATTTGGAAAAATAAATTGTCAGATTCCTTGCATTATTCGGAAGCTCAGATTAAAATTTTAGATTTGGAATATGGAGAATATCTTGCATCCTGCATTTTAAAATTTATAAACAAGCATCATATCCAACCAGCGTTAATAGGCAGTCATGGTCATACCATACTTCATCAACCATCTAAAGGTATTACATTGCAAATTGGTAATGGTCAAATTATAAATGAATTGACTAAAATAAATGTCGTCAATAATTTTCGCTACCAAGATGTGGTTCTCGGAGGACAAGGAGCGCCATTGGTGCCCATCGGGGATGAATTGCTTTTCTCAAGCTATGATTTTTGTTTGAATCTTGGAGGATTTTCAAATATTAGTTATTCGGAAAATAAAATTCGCTACGCTTGTGATATCGGTCCATGCAATATGTTGTTAAATGAACTTGCCAATAGGTCCGGATTTGATTATGATTCTAAAGGCTCTATTGCACTATCCGGCAATGTTATTCCTGATTTATTTGAAAAATGGAATGCTTACAAATTTTATAAATTGGTTGGACCGAAAAGTTTGGGAAAAGAATGGTTTGTTGAAAATTTCAATAAAGACATTTACAATTCTGAGTTTGAAATCAAACATTTACTGAGAACTGCAACCGAACATATTTCTAAAATCATTTCTGATTTTATAATTTCAAAGTCGAGTCATAAAAGCTACAAGGTATTAGTGACCGGAGGAGGTGCCCACAATGATTTCTTAATAAAACAGTTAAAAGAAAAATCTGGTGAAAGTATAGAATATATTATTCCAGACTCAAATTTGATTGATTTTAAAGAAGCAATGATATTTGCTTTATTGGCCCAACTAAAAATGGATCGTGAAATTAATGTGTTGTCATCCGTTACCGGAGCAATAAAGGATCATTCGTCCGGAGATATTTGGATTACTGATTGAGCAGTTGGTAATTGGATTGAATATTTACTTCAATTTCATTTGCAATTTTATCTCTTACTACAGATGGAATTTTAATATCATAATCTTGTGGTTTGACATTAAATTTTGATTTCGCTTTGATTCCTTCTGGGCCAACAACAAATTCTGAAGGAATTGTCACTTCTTTTGTAACGCCATGTATGGTTAATTTACCTTTGACATTTACTTTTTTTACACCATGTTTAGACCAATCAACCGCAGATGGATTTTCAATCATCCCTTTAAAAGTACTTTTAGGAAATTTAGAAGATTCCATATAGTTTTCATTAAAATGCTCTTCCAATAAGGCTTTGTCAAACTGAAAACCCTTAATTAAAACCGCAAACTCTAGTTGACCTGTGCTTGCATCCAATACGGTACTTGCACTTGAATTAATCCCTTCTATTTTTTCAAATGGAGTATCAGAATAGAAGCGAATACTGGCATTTTTAGAAAAATACTTTTGTGCATCAAGACTTGATACAATCAATAGGGCAAAATAAGCAGCAATTAGATATTTCATATTATTAGAATTTTGTTCTATTGTTGACAACGAAAATTGAAGCTAATTAGTTTGAAAACTGAGAAGAATTAAGAATCATTTATGAATTCGATCAGGATGACTAGAAATAAAACTCTTCCAAGAAGTCGGCCCATTTTGATCACTAAGGCCATTCTGATTTTGGCAAGTGTAACAATAGGCTGCTGCTAATGCGTCTGAGGCATCATAATACTTTGAATCAATCTGATAATTTAATAATCGAGAAATCATATCGCAAACCTGTTCTTTGCTGGCATTACCATTTCCTGTAACTGCCTTCTTGATTTTCTTAGCAGAAAATTCATGAATTTCCACCCCCATGACGATGGCTGCCGCAATGGCAACACCTTGAGCTCTACCTAATTTGAGCATTGATTGGGGATTTTTACCATAAAATGGGAGCTCTATTGACAAAATACCAGTTTGGTTAGCCTCTATGATGTCTTGAATTTGCAGAAAAATTTCTCTAAGTTTGGTCTGATCATCTTCTAACTTATTCAGTTTTATTACGCTACAATCCAAAACTTTGTAAATGTTGGGACCATACTCAATGATTCCATAACCTAATATTTGAGTTCCTGGATCAATTCCCAGAACCCTGTTTTTTCTTAGTTGAGTCATATTCTGGCACAAATATATTGCAAATAAGTGTAATCTTTACGGTGATAACCGAATATACCTTACCTATAAATTCAAACTTAGCATGAAGATTGGTTTTATGATGTTGGTCCATCTGATTGGAATCCTGGTTATTGCATTTATTTTGAATCAATATGATTGGACCCAACTATTTTACAATTCAGAGATAAATGTGCTTTGGTGTGTTCTCCTTTTACCGTTCAACATATTTCTGGAATCTATCAAAATGAAAGAAGCCAGTTCGCTTTCCTTAATTGAATCTGTCCAAGTCGTATTTCGTGGATACCTAGGCCAGCTTATTAGCCCATTTGGTCCGGGAATCCTTTTGGGACGAATGATTTATTTGCCCTTCCAAAAAACAGGCTCTGTACTATCTGCAAGCATTATTAGTTCGGTCTGCCAAACACTTATCACATGGACCGTTGGGCTTTTTGGATTTGGATTGCTGTATCAGAACTTTCATATAGAATGGGTAAATTTAAATCCAATGGAGTTAATGATGTTTGTAGGTAGTGCAACCATCTTCCTTTTAATCCTAATTTTTGGTTTTATTATTTACTCGAAAAAAATAATTGGGATTCAAATTACCAATACTTTGATCGAGCTAAAAACTTTATCGAATTTGGTTTGGTATAGACAATTGGGTTTATCCTTAATAAGATATCTACTGTATACCTCTCAATTTATGATCCTCCTAGCACCTTTTTATGCAGGCACTTGGTGGGTCTTGTGGATGCCTGTTTCTTGTGTTTTCCTATTACAAAGTCTTGTAAATTTACCTAGCTATGGCAACTTATTGGTACGGACAGGAGCCAGTACTTTGATTTTTACTCAATGTGGAATGGAAGCCTCACATGCGATTGGAGCCTCTGGACTTTTGCTAATAATAAACAAAGTAATTCCGGCGTTAGCAGGAGGACTACTGATACTTAAGGATTTTCGAACCCATTGTCTAAAAAAATTGTTTACTACCACATGAAACAATCAACTTTGATCAAAAATTTGCTACTTCTAATTGGTCTCATTTCTATAAATCCTATGTATGCCAATGATCGAGAGCCTGTTTTTGTGTCTGGTGAAAAAATTACCTATAAACTGTATTATAACTGGAACTTTGTTTGGCTTTCTGCTGGGGAAGTCATTTTTGAAGTTAAGGATGAAGGAGATTTATACCATGTGGAGGTGACCGGTAGAACTTATGCTTCTTATGAATGGTTTTATAAAGTCAGAGATAAATATCACAGTTATATTGACAAGAAAACTTTACTTCCAAAATTGTATATAAGAGATATACAACAAGGCAACTACATCCACTATGAAAAAGTGGAATATGATCATGTGAGAAAAAAGATGATATCCTATACAGGCAAAACCATGAAAGATGCAAAGCCGGTGGAAATTCCGATGCAAGGAGAATGTTATGATTTGGTTTCCACCTTGTATCATTTACGAAATCACCATCTTGGTGAATTTAAAAAATCAAAGAGAATTGACTTTAATTTAATTCTGGATAATAGAATTTACAATCTTGGGATCAAATTGGAAAAAGAAAGATCCAAATTTCATATCAAAGAAAAAGGGAATTTTAAAGTTTTGGAATGCAAAGGCAGTGTGGTGGAAGGTCAAGTTTTTAATGAAAATACGGAACTAAAAGTCTATGTCGGAGATGATGAAAACAAACTTCCGCTTATGATTGAATCGCCCTTGTCTGTGGGCTCTGTCAAGGCTGTTTTGATCTCTGAAAAAAATTTGAAACACCCTTTGTTTTGTAAGCTTTGATTTCATTAAAAAACTTACTTTGGATTGGAGCCTGTTTATTGAGCTTTTTAATGGGTTATCAACTTGCACAATATCTAAACAAAGCATCCAATAAAACCGAAACAGACCAAATCACGATATTACACAGCATTCGAAATGTACTTAAGATTACTACTGTAGAGGCAGAAATAAGTGAATTGATTACTCAAAAGACTTATTCTTATTTTGATATAAGTCCATTTAGAAAATCTGTGATCATCAGGGTACAAGCCAAAGCAGCTGCTGGATTTGACTTGGACAGCAGTTCGATATCAGTAGATGAACTGACAAAGGAGGTCCGTATAAAACTAGACTTACAACCAAAAATACTTTACTTGGATCAAAAAGTAGACTATTACGATTTGCAACAAGGAACCTTTAATGCATTTACCGCCACTGAACTCAGTCAGTTGAACGAAAAGGCAAGGGATATCATTCTCCGATCTTTGGATAAAACCGGTATACTGGAAAAAGCTGCCCAAAGAAAAGTTGAAATATTAAAAGGTATCCAGAGTTTATTGTCGGAATCCGGTTACCAACTAAAAATAGAAGATCAAACTCCTTCAAAAGATATCCTCCATCAATGATTGAGCAGAATTATTTTGTCAATGCTTATTACAAAATTTAATTTGGAAAGGCTTTAAAAATCAGATTAATATTTAATACTAAAATGGCAATTTTATGTAATTGCAGAATTTAATATTAAATTTTATAATATTTGCTATTTACAAAACTGCATATAATATCAACCTTAATCTTTTTTTAACATATTCATTGGATCTATCTAAAGTATTAAGACGTTATAAGTACACATGAGATAATTAATAAAAGAGGCTTCGTTTTAAATCGGGATAGGATTCCCACAGGGATTAGGAAAAGTCGCTCACCGCTCGGTGGGTGACTTTTTTTTTGTAAACGTTTTATCTCATTCCGCACTGTTGACTCGAAGGACACGGATGAATATTCTTGTTTTCACAGATGCCAAGGATGGACACAGATGAATGTAAAATATCTGTCAGCAATCCTCTTCACTCCGTAGCCACGGTTGCACACTTGGATGTTAATCTAAATTATCTGATCAAGCTGACCACTCCTTTTTTGGTGATCCCTATTAAATCTTTGTTCAGTTTTTCCAAATGAAGATCATATTTTAATAAGTAAATGTATGAATCCGATGGAGCAGGATTTCCATCTTGTTGGCCATCCCATCCTAAAGCTTGAACATTGGAAGAAGAGTATACCTTTTTTCCCCATCGATTGTATATTTCAAAATTAAAGCTTGAATACTGAGCATCGCATTCCTTTGGGATGATGGGTCGAAAAATTTTGTTTCTATTGTCTTGATCATTTGGGGTAAAAACATTGGGTATAAAAGTACAATCTTCACAGTTTTCGTTTACCACCTCCACTTTATAATCCTGAACCGGACAATTTCCTTCAAGCTTGTAGATTCTATAGGATCCAGCCTCGTCATAAAATATTCCATCTAAAAATTCTCCTTCCTTACATGAAATATCAAGTTTTCTTGTGTTGGTGTCCACTTGGATCCAACTAAAATTTAATGTTACAAACTGGTCACAGTCACTTCCTTTGATGACATACTCATAAATCCCAGGTTCAGAAAATAAGGTATCCTTCTCCTGAAATGGAATTCCCTGACAATTGACTTCGTTTTTTACAATATTCTCAAAAGCATAAACCTGCAATCGAACTATAACTGAATCACATCCCAGTTCATTTTTTAAAGAGAGCATATAAGTACCGCTGGTGTTGTAATTAAAATTCCAATAACTTTTGCTTTGATTGCACTGGATGGTATCAAATATGGTCCCCATATCCACAAACTGATTCGAGCTTAAGGTTAAGGTTACCACAGAATCACAATCTGTTCCCCCAAGAGGGATAGTGTCTTTGTAAATCCCTGGAAATCTAATTTCTTTCCCATTAAATTGATACACTTGTCCAAGACAAATTTCAGCTTCAATCATACCTTCTTTTAATGGAAGTATTTGGATGGAGTGTACATATTCCTGACTTACACAGCCTACCGTCATTACTCTAATTACATTGTGGATTCCTGGAGAATCAAAAATAAAAGTCATGTCACCCGCTCCATCAAATGTACGTCCATTTACAATCCAAACATGGCTTGCAGAAGGATCGCCCGAAGATTGGTCCTTGAATAAAACGGCCTTACCCTGACAAGCTTGTCTGGGACCCGTAATCAGAGGGGTTAATTCAATGGTCGTCTCACACAAGGTATTGAACTGAAGAATGGTGTCTTTATAATTGGAATAATTGTTTACCAATTGGCCTGATCGACTCTGGTATAAAAAATCTCTAACAGTCCAGATTGAGGGTTGCATAGTCAATTCTCTGGTCACATCTATATCAAAACAACCCGATAAAAATTCTTCATTGGTTTTAATGAGCAAGCCCTGGAAATTAACATTGCTCGCATAAGCAGTGCTAAAACCTGAAAGGATGACTCCGCCCAGTGGAGAGGTTCTTACTCTGGTATATTGGGAGCCTTTCATGTTGTAAATAAAAGCTTTGTTGAGATTGCCATTCTCTGTTATTACATAAAGCGCATTTTTATTGGGTGCATTGGGTCCTGATGCTGCATGGTTCGTAAAGGCGAAAGTGCTCACTCCGATGGCATAAGATCCATCCGGCAACAAGGCCAATCCTTCTCCAATGGACCCTCTGTCTTCTCCAACCATAACTTCAAATATATTCATAAAAACAGGATTCAGATCTGAGTTGGTTTTTATTAAAAATACATCGTATTCAGAGCTTTGATGATTTTCCTCTAAAATGGTGGTGGAGCCTGTGATCAAATAATGGTCTGAATCATCTACAATAAGATCAAAACAATAGGTCCGTTGATTGTCATAACCGAAGGTTTTAAATCCCATTGGATTTCCGGATGGATCAGTTTTTAGAATAAATGCTTTAAAGGTACTTTCATCAATGCATCTACCCGCAACTATAATATTGTCTTTCGAATCCACTTTAATGCTAAAGGCTTCATCATAAGTAGATCCTGGATTTCCAAAAGTTTTGGTCCAAAGCAGGTTACCGTTTTTATCCAATTTAAGGAGATAAACATCTGCAGCTGCTGCATCGGATCCATATTGTCCAGTGCTTCCAGCTATGACAAAACCACCGTCCTGTGTTTTGGCGATGTCCCTTCCAAACTCAGAACTATTGCCAATTCTCTTCATCCAAAGTACATTTCCTTTCGCTGTAATTCGTCCCGCAAGAATAGATCCTCTAAAGAAACCAGTACCCAGATTAAATGAAAAAACGATGTCTCCTGAATCCGATTCCACCGAACCAAAATTGGTATTGGTAGGAGAACCAGAGGCCCCTAGCGTCTTTGACCAGACTGGATTGCCTAAACAATCGTGCTTGGTGATAATCCCCTCCGAAAAATTGAAAGTGTCTGTGATAAATCCCAGGCTCACATAACCACCATCCGATAATGGTTCCACATCATAAAAATTGGTATGGATGTTTTTAATTCCCGGAGTATAATCTTTAATAAAATAAGTTTTCTGAAACTGTATATTCTGTGAAACTAGAAAATTACACATCAATATTAGAGTAATTGCCGAAAATACCAATTTTATATTCATGAGATATGGTTTCAAAAAGCTAAAATAAAGGGCTAAAATAAGTATAAGGAAGCGAATGGAGTCAAGTATGCTCGATTAAATGGTAATTTCGCATTTTCGAAAAACCAAAGGATTGAAAAAAGAATTTCTGGTCAATATTTTTCTGTTGGTATTGGTCAATGTATTGGTCAAACCTTTTTACTTGTTTGGGATCGATCGAAAGGTACAGGTCCTGGTGGGTACAGAAGATTTTGGTTACTACATCGCCATTTTCAATTTTACATTAATCCTTCAATTCATCAATGACTTTGGACTGCAAGCCTGGACGAACAGAGCCATTGGACAACAAACTGAAAAAGTCAGAGAAAGCTATGGAGAAATCATTAGCGTAAGATTGCAATTAACTTTGATCTATTTACTTTTAACGATACTTCTTGGCGTCCTTTGGTTTGGTTCATCACTGGATATAGAATTGTTTATTCGACTTTGCATCAATCAAGTTTTGATCAGCGGCATTTTATTTTTCAGGGCCCAAATTTCAGGATTGGGATTTTATAAAACAGACAGCATTTTGTCCATCATGGACAGGCTTATTTTGATATTACTTTGTTTTGCGTTTTTGTACTCTGATCGTTTGGTGGATAATGTGAGCATTTCATGGTTTGTCAATATGCAAAGCATTTCTTTGCTGTTGGTTTTGATGATCACGATTAGCCTATTGTACCGTAAGAAATTTCATTTTAGTCCGACGAAGTTTCACTGGCCACAAACATTGTTTTATTTAAAATCCGGATTTCCATTTGCAATGATATATTTGATGTATGCTGCCATGACCAAAATGGATGCAATATGGTTGGGCAAACTTTTGCAAGATGGATATTACAGATCGGGACAATTTGCAGCCAGTATGAGATTGTATGAAGCAGCGAGCATGATCTCGCTGGCTTTTGGCAGTTTGTTGATCTCCATGTTTGCGAGAGGAATATCCGATCTTAAGAAAAACGAAGAACTGCTTAAAACCTCCATTTCTGTTTTGTTGGTCATTTCGATGGCCATTGCATTGGGAGTCGCAGTTCTTTCCACCACATTGAATCAAATGCTGTATCCGGGATCCAATGAGGAATGGGATTTGGTATTAGAAATATTAATGTGGGCCTTTGTACCTGCCAGCATCAATTTTATTTTTGGAGCTTACTTCCAGGCCACCCATCGGGAAAATGAATTGTGGAAACTCTATGGTTTTGCATTTATTTTGTCTGCAGGATTGAGCCTCGTCTTGATTCCTGGATATCATGTTATCGCATCCGCTTGCATTTTTTTGATGGTACAAACCGCATTGATGTTTGTGCAGTTTTACAGAGCAGAGATAGCCGCTGATAGAAATAGATCATTTTTATATTCTATTCTAGTTTTTATATTGATTTGCGTACTTGGTTTTTTTGGATTAAGACAAATTGGATTTAGTATGCTTCTCTTATTGTTATGTATTCTCCTAACGATGCTCCTGGCTCTGTATTTTTCGCGATTGTTTCGCACTTCTGATTTGAAGAAATTTGTGCAGTGGGTAAGAGAAAGAAAATGTGATAATGTGAAAATGTGAAAATTTAATAAGTATCGGTTCCTCAAGTTAATAAATAATAAATTTAACATAATTTTAACTATAATAATTTGGCCAGTTTTTTTATACTAATTACCTTCGCCTTAGGTCCGCTACTAGTCAAACCCTATCTGTTCCGGATTGTGTGCACAGCAGTGTTGGATTGGCCTAAACAGATGACTTCTGATTTTCATGCCATACTCCCCGAGAGCACACCCCGAGAAGTTTGACATTATTTTCAGGTAGTTTTAATCCCATCTTCTTAATAGTTTTTAAATAGGCTTTGCCTGATTCTTTTTAATTTTATTAGCCGTTTTGGCCAGACTGGCTGATTGGAAAAGTATTGTTATACCTTAAAAAATGAAATGCGTAAGATTAAAACAAAAAGTTTAATAAAATATCACATACACCGAGACAGCCTAAATCTGTATCTATGTCCGACATAGATACAATGGAAATCAATTATTAAATAAAAATAAAATTGTTATGAAAACAATATTAAAATTTTCGATCGGTGCTGTAACTTTACAAGCCCAAAATTCTCAACACTTAACACGCAGAGCAGCAAGGTTCTTTTTCCTTTTAGCTCTCGTCATGGCCAGCGGGGTGCTTAGGCTGCATAGCCAAATGAATTGCGGTTTATCCATTGATCAAACATTGACAGATGACTTTACCACAAATTATGGTTCAAATTATTTTGACAACAAGGTGTTAGAAATTGAGGGGGTTCTTACAGTTAATGATCCTACCACATTCACAAACTGCATATTTTACATGACAGCAGGTTCATCTATTGTGGTTGATGGCGTTGAATTAACTATAGATGATTGCCAATTTGGCTGTGAAGAATGGGAAGGAATTTCCGGAACAGGTTTTTTTATTAGTAGAAATTCATACTATCAAGACTTTACGACTGCATTTTTGATTGGCGGTGCTTCTGCCGCGATTTTTACTGATAATATTTTCCAATCAGATGAAACTGGTATCGGGATTGACATTAATTACATTTCCTCAACTTTGTATTTTGTAATAGCTGGCATTTACTCAGCCGGGAATCAATTTAATAATTGTTTTAATGGAATTAGAACTAATTTTTTATCCTTAGGTCTTTTTGATAATAATTCCACCTTTTCAGGTTGTTATGCCGGCATCTTATCCAATGCGTCAAATATTTACTTAAATGACAGCAGATTTGACGATTGTTTTTATGGTATTCAAGCTAATCATTTGTCTCAAATCAACATGTTGGGAGGTGGAACCACCATTAACTTTGAGAACTGTGCTATAGGAATAGAAGCTAATTATAGCACTTTTGCTAACATTATAGATTCTAAATTTGAAACAAACGTATCAAATTCAGCGGCTACTACCGGAGTAATTGGAAAGTTTGACTCAAATCTTAAAGTAAGCGGTTGTAGTTTTGATATAAGTTCTCCAGTCGCCACATGGAATGTATTCATATCAAGTAATCAAAGCCGCGTAATTGCCTCAGGAAATGTAATTGACATCCCAAATGGGACTAATAGTCATGGATTCCATTGTTCTTTATCACCTTACACTGAACTTTCAGATAATACAATAAGCTTATCGTCGCCAAATATTGAACCAAATTCCTATGCAGGTTTTTGGATGGGTGGAAACTATTTTTCATCCATAGACAGATTGTTAATTCATGAGGGAAATGAATTTAATTCCAACATTTCAGTGCACAGATGCGGAAAAACAGCTGTTTATGATAACTTCTTTAATTATCCTAGTGAAATCTATAGTGTGTTTGGGTTTACTAAAAACAATCTTTTTTGCAACAATATTTTTGAAGGTGGACACAGTTTGAGGTTAGAAAACGGATGCTTTCCAACAAAATTAGGAACCTCTGAGTTTAGAGATGCAGATAGTGGACTTGAAATCAACGATCCTGGTCTGGGAATATTGGTTCACTTAGGCAATAAGTGGGCATCTGAAAGTTATGCAAGGAAAATAATTCCGGATAATACAGAATTTTATGTCAATGCTTCTTATGGAATGTGCGCTGATCCTGAGTATTTACCTGAGAATATTGCCCCAGATGATACCTGGTTTACAGATTTACCTGGATGCCCAAGCACTTGCGAAAGGACCTTTCCTGTAATTACGGATTATTTAGATGGAATTGATAGTTCAATGATAGACAACAGTTATTCGGGTAGTGACTTAAACACTTGGTATCAAAGCCTAAATACTTTTGAAAAACTCTGGTTGAATCCTTCCTTGATGAGCGGTTATTCTGCGTCAGAAACTTATTATGACAATGGACTGAGCACAGATTTAGAAGCAGTCACTAAAACTCACTGGTATTTAGAGGCAAGCAGAAACCATGCGACTTATTCTCCACTTCTTGAAACTCGTAATGGTCAGAAATTAGCAATATTGGAAGACATTTATGAATTAAATGAGTTATTGGCTGTAGCTTATAATTCTACTTATGAAGCCAACCTTTCAACAAAAGTGTCCCAGCTCATCACAATTGAAACACAAATTAGTCAATTGATGTCTGACTTAGCTGATCACAAAACTGAGATGTTGGACTCAGCAGAGCTCTACAATAATCTAATTGGTGGTGTGCTCAATACTTTTGTGGAGCATGAACAATTTATCAATGGCATGGTTATCGAAAAAGAAAGGGATCCTGATTTCATACCAAATTCCGGAGAATTCGAAGACATTTTGGAAGTAGCGATTCTTTGTCCAAATGTATATGGAAAATCTGTTTATTTGGCTCAAAGTTTTATAAGCCCAGCAGAATTGGAAGAAGAATTGGGTGAAGTTGAGCCATGTACTGAAGAACTCATTGCATCTCACGGTATTAACAAAAATTCTCTTATAAATATAATGCCAAACCCAGTGAAAGATATTTTGTTAATACATGGAATCAATCCAGAAAGCAATTATAGTTATCAAATTGTTGATGCATATGGAAAATTAATTATTTCTGGAACTTGTAAAAATTCAATTATCACTGCTGGCATGAATCAGGGTATATATTTCCTAAAAATATCAGATCAGTCTGGTAAATTAAATTCTCAGAAATTTATTAAACTTTAATATTCTGTTGTCGAATGAAATATGCAAACATTGCTTTAATATTTTATTTTTTATTATTATTTTTTCCATTTCCTAGTGGAGCTCAAATCTATGATAATACATGGATGATGGGATGTTGTTATGATCCCAACTACAGGATAACCGGAGGTGTCAACCTCCGGTTTGACCGTGGTTTTGCTGATACATTTTATTTGCCTAGGAAAGTTTCCTTCAATCGAACATCTATGAGTATTTCTCATCCTTTATCAGGAGACCTTTTATTTTATTCTAATGGTTGCCATATCTATAATAAACTGGACCAAATTATGGATGGTGGAGATATAATTAATCCAGGCTCCACACGATTTAACTATTGCGAAGAATTTGGGGATTTTGGATATCCGATGCCTCGAGGTGGAACCATTCTCCCATGGCCGGAAAAACCAAATGAATATGCACTTATACATCGAGCGTTTGCGGATAAAATAGCTGGTGATTCAGTAGATCATTTGTATTTTTCACATATTGATCTTAGCTATAATAATGGTTTAGGTAAGGTGCTTCAAAAAAATGTTATTTTATATGATAAATTCATGTACAAAAGGCATTTTGAAGTGGTACGGCACGCAAATGGAAGGGATTGGTGGATTTTAACTTTTGATGCCCAATCAGATACTTCATTAAGCTTTTTATTTTCACCGGAAGGCTTCTCTGGACCTTTTAAACAATATTTCCCAATTTCAAGATTTGATGCTGATGCCCTTGCTAATTCTGCAATTAGTTTTGATGGGAAAAGTATAGCGCGAATAGACCCTAATATTGGATTGTATTTGATGGACTTTGATAGGTCTACTGGAATGTTATCTAATTTGAGATTGCATAATTTTTGGGTTGATCTTAACAGAGTAATTATTTCTTGCGGATTAAGTTTTTCATCGAACTCTAAAATCCTATATTTAAATACCCACACAAGAATGTTTCAAATTACAAATTTTCAAACAATTGACCTTGAAATATCTTTGATTGATACTTTTGATTATTTTCGAGATCCATTTTCAACTTCATTTTACTATCAGCAAAATGCCCTTGATGGCCGCATCTATATTAATATTCCAAATGGAACAAGACATCTCCATTTTATTGGTAACCCGAATAGATTAGGTAAATCTTGTAATTTCAAACAGCGAGGTCTCATTCTGCCTGCACAAAACACATACACATTACCTTATTTCCCCAACTACCGTCTTGGACCCGTTGATGGAAGTGTTAGTGATACATTGGGTATCGACAATGTGCCTTGGGCTTGGTGGCGATACGATCAGGATACTGCTAAATATCGATGCTTTGAGTTTATGGATCTAAGCGGTTATTTAACAGAGGAGTCCGAACCAGAATGGTATTGGGATCTGGGTGATGGTACACAAAGTCGGGATACTTCTCCGATTCATTGCTTTGAGAAGGATGGCATCTATGAAGTATGTCTAATTGTTAAGAATAAATATGGTGCAGATACTCTATGTAGGACACTGAATGTAGGAACCTCAGCAACTAATGATGAGGGAAAAATTGTTATCAAAACTGACATTTTTCCTAATCCCGCTTTTGATCACTTCGTCCTAAATGTACATGATTATCTGCCCGAACGGATGTACCTTCATCTAATCAACGCACAAGGACATACAGTTTACCAGGATCGAGTCTATCAAGGTAGTAATGTAATTGGTACAGATAAGTTGGTTACTGGATTATACTCAATCGTTATTTATGAGAGAGGGGCGGTGGTGAAGACGGAGAAGATTGTTATAAGAAATTAGCTAATTAGTTCATGAGCTGATTAGAGAATTGAATAATTGGAAAAATGTAATTAGTAAATTTGAGAACCGTAGCTAAGCTTGAAGCGTAATAGACTCTGCTTTGGGTTCGCTTTCAGCGGACCCTGTGACGCCAATGGCGTTATAAATTCTGATTTGTGCTATTAGTTGATGAATCAATTTGGACATTTGGAAATGTGGATTAATTTGTATTTTTAAAGTAGATAAATATTGCATTAGAAACTGTAAAACTTTAAATTTTACAGATTTAAATCTTCCTTCCACCCACCACCTGGGTTTGTTTTTCTATACGATTGCTTTGTTTTAAATTGATGAGCAAACCTGCAAATGCAGAGGAAGAAGCGGTGCTAAATTCCTGGCCGTTGTAAGTGACGATACCACTGTGGCGATCCCATTCCTTACCAAGTAATAAGTAACGTTGTTCAAATTTTGGATTGGGTCCGAACATCAAATAAGATTCTTTGTCTTTGGATTCAAAACTGACAGCAATTCTATTTTCTTTTGGAGAGAAAAGCATCACGCCGGGAGTCCCTCTCTCTATAACTATTTCTTCAATTTTCGCACCATTGATGTTTTTAATTTTGCCATTGTTGATGGCTGTTTGCGCGGAGCTAAACTCTCTCCTTAAAACAATATCATCGGAAAGATAAAATTGAATTTTGGTCAATTCTTCTTCCCCCCATTTATTCTTATCGATTAATTTTTGGGACAGAGGTGTTAATCTTGGGCTACATGAGATTAAAAATAAAACTGCACTAAGTAAAGCAAATTGAAATAGTTTCATAAGGATTTTTTGAATTTGATGACAAATCTAAGCGCAAGTTTAAAATGCGTTCCCTATTTAAATAATATTTAACCAATGCTGATTCTATTTAGCTTTTATTTAACCGACCAGATGGTATTTTAACAAGGCCTCGGTAAAAGAGGATATCCAAATTTGGATTAGAATAAATATTACCTTTGTAAATAAAATACAAAATTGATTGAATTCCATTACCTAGTAGATCCCATTGGCTTGCCAGAAAAAAAAGTGGCAGACTGGATTAAAAAGATTGCACTGCAGTATTCCAATAAAATAGGCATGATCAATATAGTCTTTTGTACCAATGAATATCTCTTGGATTACAATCGTCGATTTCTAAACCATGACTATTACACCGACATCATCACTTTTCCATTTGCAGAAAATCCTATTTCCGGTGAACTGTACATCAGTGTAGATCAAGTAAAAATACAAGCCATTGAACTCGGTGAATCTTTTGACAAAGAAATTCTCAGAGTGATCATCCATGGCATCTTGCATCTTTTGGGATTGAATGATAAAACCAAATCAGAACAATTAGAGATCAGAGAAGCAGAAAATAAGTCTTTGGAGCTCTATTATTCAAAAAATAAGCCGGAACCTCATTTTTACGATCAAGTTTATGACCTTGTTAAAATGATCCCTTCAGGTAGGGTCAGCACGTATGGAGCCTTGGCTTCCTTTTTAAGTCTTGGATCTGCCAGAATGGTGGGTTGGGCTTTAAATCAACTTAAGGGTAAAAGGACCGAAGTACCCGCTCAAAGAGTCGTCAATTCAAAAGGCATCTTGAGCGGAAAGAATTTTTTTGGCCCGGGAGAAATGGAAGTCCTGCTAAATCAAGAAGGAGTCGAAGTAAAAAATGATAAAGTTGTTGAATTTGAGAGGTTGTTTTGGGATCCTTCCACAGAATTAGATCTTTAATCAAACCGCTTAAACCTGTGAGTGATGTTTTTGTTAAGTTTAAAATTAATATATAAAGATATGAAATTGTGGGGAATTGGAATTTTTATACTAAACCTTTTGATGGGTTTAAGTGCTTATTCGCAAAACAATAAAGTGTTGGGAAAATGGCAAACCGTAGACGAATCCGGCAAGGCAAAATCCAATGTTGAATTATATATGAAGGATGGCAAAATGTTTGGAAGGGTGGTTGAATTATTGCCAGCCGCAACGACCAAGGTTTGCATCAATTGCCCTGGAGATAAAAATGGCAAATCACTGATTGGTATGGACATTATTTGGAACATGGGTCCGGTCGGAACTGAATGGGAAGGAGGACAGATTGTGGACCCAAAGAATGGTAAAATTTACAGTTGTTCAATCAGCTTAGAAGGTTCAGACAAATTAAAAGTGAGAGGTTATATTGGAGTTTCTTTACTCGGTAGGACTCAAATTTGGAACAGGGTAAAATAAATTACCCACGTACAATATTGTCCTATGGCAGGCGTTCTATAAACAACAAACCACCTATTTATGCCTATGGTCGATACATTTACACTTCACAGTTTAGTCAGATTTGCTTATGCCGAGTGCGATCCTGAGGAGCGCCAAATTCTTGAAGAAATAGCTTCTTCAAATTTTGAAATCCACCAAGAAATGCAAACCTTGAGGGATGCCAAAAGGATGCTACCCAAAGTAAGTTTTTATCCTAAACAAGTTACTGTCGAGGCTGTCATGAATTACAGCCGTAAGATTTAATTTTTTACAAGTTAAATTGTTTATTTTCCTGAAGGAATTTCTATACATTAAAATTGATATAGTATCATTCAACAAGATATTGATTTAATTACCATTTTGACTTTTATAAGTTCAGGAAAATTTTATTTTAAAACTATTTAAACCTCCTGCCATCTCTAGATTCTTATCAGTATGATTTGAGCAGAAATCAAAAGCATTTTGTGAATAAAATTGTTTTCAAAAGAAAATTGTTTTGATTTTTCAACATTGAAATATTAGCGTTAAATTTATTAGAAGAAATGAATTAGCTTTGTATTGGCATCTGGGATAAATATTCAAATATTTTTTCATGTTCAAAACAATGAAGCATACTCCTAAATTGGTTTGGTTTTTTGGAATCGGTTGCTTGTTAATTGCTGTATTTGTCCAGTTTTGGGTCAGAAACTCTACTGCAGAAGAAAATCCAAAAGCTCCATTGGAACATATAATTGACCCTCAAAAAATAAAAGGAGTGAGTTTTGTCGCTCCACCAAAACCTTTTAAGGGAGATCCTTTTCAAGAAATCATTGATCACCACATAGAATGGATATCGGTCATACCATATGCTTATACACCTCTTGCAAAGCCTGTAGTTAAATACAATCAAACACAATGGCAATGGTGGGGTGAAACACGAATGGGTGCAGAAAAAACAATTGAATTAGCACATCAAAAAGGTATCAAAGTAATGCTAAAGCCTCAGGTATATATCCCCAGAGGTTGGACAGGAACCATGGACTATAATTCAGAAGAGGAATGGATTCAATGGGAAAACGATTATTCAAAATACATTCTTGATATGGCTGATTTGGCTAAGCACAGCGGAGTGGAATTGTTTTGCATTGGAACAGAGTTTTCCGTGTCAGTTAAAAAGAGATTGAAATACTGGTTGCAATTAATCGCAGAAATCAGAAAAATTTATCCCGGAAAAATTTGTTATTCGGCCAATTGGGATCATTATGAAGAAACTCCATTTTGGGATCATTTGGATTATATTGGGATCAGTGCCTATTTTCCTTTAACCGAAGAAGAAAATCCTGATTTAGAAAAATTAAAAGAATCCTGGAACCCATGGTTTACAGAGATGAAAGAGTTTTCAAATAAATTGAAAAAGAAAATTTTGTTTACTGAATTTGGTTATTTGACCATTGATGGAGCCGCCGGTAAAACCTGGGAACTCGAACAGAAAATAGATCAACTTAAAATGAACCAAACCATCCAAGCAACTGCTTATGAAGCGATCTTGTCAAGGTTTTGGAATGAAGAATTTTGGGCAGGCGGATTCGTTTGGAAATGGTTTCCGGAAGGAGAGGGACACGAAGGATATCCTGAAAAAGATTATACACCACAAGGGAAATTGGCAGCGGGAGTTTTGCGAAATTGGTATCAAAAGAAATAAATCTGCTTCATTTAAAAAACAAGATTTTTTAGCACAAAGACACGAAGACACGAGTCTTTAAAGGACTTGCACTTTGTCTACCATTGGGCTATGTTTTGAACTCATTTTTAAACACCCCATTAAAACTTGGAAGGGGCATAGCAATTCTTTAAAATATAACTTGGACTTAGAGTTAGTGCCTGTGGGGGGTGCCTTTGGGCTATGATTTTAATTTTATATTGGATTAACAATTATCCTTAATTTAACAACTGAATGGGCAGATTTTGGTTTCTCTTTGGCCCTAGTTAATAGTCAATGGAAATACAAGTTAGAATGATAGTAAATGAGTAAGAAAGCCATATGGACGGTGATTGCAATTATGACCCTAGCCTTGGTAGGTACTGTATTATTGCAATTTTACTGGATCAATTGGTCAATCAAACTCAATGAAAGGCAATTTGATGATCAGGTTATAGGTGTATTAAAAAGGGTTGCTGACAAATTAGAAAAGGAAAAGGAGAATTGGGAAATCAGCCAAATTGAAAAATGGATTAATGCCGGGGATCGTACCCAAGAAGATAAAACTAAATTATTAGATTACGCTAAACTATTGATGAGTAATCAGTTATCAGTGAATATGGATTCCACCAACTATCCAAGAATTGATCCAAGTTTGAGTTGGGACAAGAAAAAGCAGCTTGTTGAACTTATTGACCGGGAAAGAAGAATCCATCCTGCAAGATTGGAACAAAGGATCAACCCGTCCAAATTGGCAGCACTCTTAAAGAATGAATTTGACGAGATGAATTTAAATTTAAAATACAATTTTGGTGTGTATGATAACAAGACCGAAAGTTTTGTCATTTTAAATGAAAATTATGTGGTGGGTTTTAAAGAAAAGCCCAAAGCCTCAAAGTCCGAAATTGATCCCAACCAAATATTAAAAGAAACTTCTTATAAAGTAGCACTCTTTAGTAGTGCAGCTGGATCGCCTGGTACCTTAAAGGTTATTTTTCCACAAAAAACCACTTGGTTAAGGCGTAATGTAGTGCCTATTGTGATCCTTTCAACCTTACTTACCGGACTCATTTTAGCATGCTTTGTTTATGTAGTTTTGATTATATTTCGTCAGAAAAAATTGTCTGAGATCAAAAATGATTTTGTCAATAACATGACCCATGAATTTAAAACACCCATTGCCACTATTTCTCTCGCATCAGACTCTATACTTTCTCCCGCCATCATCCAATCTCCGGACAAGATTAAAAGATTTATGAACATCATCAAACAAGAGAATCGGAGGATGCTGAGTCAGGTTGAAAAAGTCCTTCAAATGGCCCTTTTAGACAAGCAAGATTTCCAACTCAATCCTAAGGATCTTAACGTACATGATATAATTCGCGAAGCCGTACAGAATATTGATTTGCAAGTAACTCAAAAAGAAGGTAAAATAAGTATGTTTTTGGACGCATCCGATCCAAATTTGAAAGCAGACCAAACGCATCTAACTAACATTATTTACAATCTTCTGGACAATGCAAATAAATATTCTCCTGAGAAACCTGAAATATCAGTTCACACCTCCAATGTCAAAAAGGGAATCCTAATAAAAGTATCCGACAAAGGAATAGGCATGAGCAGGGACAATCTCAAACTTATTTTTGAAAAATTCTATCGCGTACCAACAGGTAATGTACACAATGTCAAGGGCTTCGGTCTCGGACTTAGTTATGTGAAAGCCATGGTTCAAGCACATCAGGGAACCATTGAAGTTGAAAGTGATACTGGTAAAGGAAGCACTTTCACTGTATTTTTGCCCCAATCGACAAGAATATGGCGGAACAGCTAAATATTTTAAATTTATAATCGTTAATAAATAAACAAATCGAAAATGTCAATAACGGTTCCTGAACACAACAAGCCTATTAAAATTTTATTGGTAGAAGACGATCGCAATTTTGGAGATGTGCTGAAGTCCTATTTAGAAATGCATGATTATGATGTCGATCTGGCAGTAGATGGCATTGACGGCTTCGAACAATTCCGTCGAGGTGAATATGATCTTTGTATTCTGGATGTGATGATGCCTCGTAGAGATGGATTTACCCTGGCAAAAGATATACGCTCTAAAAATGAAGACATCCCTATTATTTTCTTAACTGCCAAAACGCTTAAAGAAGATATCGTTGAGGGATTCAAATTAGGAGCGGATGATTATATCACTAAGCCATTTAATTCAGAAGAATTGTTGTATAGAATCATTGCAATTCTTAAAAGGTCTAAAAAATTAAAAGACGAAGATACACCTGATCAAGTGGATTATTCTATTGGAAAATACGTTTTCAATACTTCTCTTAGAGTGCTTTATCTTAAAAATGGAGACGAAGTCATTGAAAAATATAAATTGAGTCCTAAAGAAGGTCAGTTGCTTAAAATGTTTATTGACCGACGTAACAATATCCTACCCAGATCAGAAGCTTTAACCAAAATATGGGGTGAAGACAATTATTTTACAGCAAGAAGCATGGATGTTTTTGTGACCAAACTTAGAAAATATTTTGCTGAAGATAAAAGTATAGAAATTACAAATATTCATGGAAGTGGTTTTAGAATGGTCATCCAGGGAGAAGCGGGATCAGAATTGTAATTATATTAGTATCTGCTACATTTAAAAATAAAATTAATTTTTTTCCTCTATCCATGATTGCAATAGGTGATGTTTTAGTGAGTGATGATGTCATCAGTTCTTATTTTGCATGCGAACTCAATGCATGTAAAGGTGCCTGCTGTATTGAAGGAGATTATGGTGCGCCATTGACTATAGATGAGGTAGAAATACTAAATGATCTTTTACCAATTTTAGAACCCTATTTATCCCAAGATTCATTAGAACTAATCAAAGAGAAAGGAGCAGTACTTTATCATGAAGAAACCGAAGGATATGTTACCAATTTGATGCCCAATGGTGCTTGTGTTTTTATGGGAAGGGATGAAATGGGAATCGCCTATTGTGGTATCGAAAAAGCCTATATGGACGGGAAAACAAACTTTAGAAAACCTATTTCTTGCCATTTATACCCCATCCGAGTCAATGAAAATCCCCATCTTGGCTTCACAGCTGTGAATTATCACCGTTGGGATATTTGCACAGCAGCATGTGGAAAAGGAAAAAAGGAAAAAATTCTATTGTATAAATTTCTTAAAGAACCCATCATTCGAAAATTTGGGGAATCTTTTTATGAAGAATTGTGTGCCGCTGCTGATTATCTAAGTGAGAACAGCCCTGGATAAATTTTAATTTCAATTTTTTTTGCAAATCATTACTTTTGTCATTCACAAAACGGAATGAGATGAAATGGTATGGTTTTTTATTTTTAGTTTTCTTGGCCTTTGGTGCTAAAGCCCAAAACTGGTCTACGCTTGCTTCAGTCAGAATGTCTGTGCAAATTGATGAGTCAAAGCCTTCTATCACTCTCAATTGGGTCTTGGAAACGGATGCTTTAAACTATGTCATCACCCGCAGACTTGCAGGAAGTACAGTCTGGGGTGTTTCGTTGGCCACAGTGGCTGGGACCATTTCAAAATTTACAGATACTACCGTAATTAGAGGACAGGCCTATGAATATCGGGTCAAAAAAATTGGTACCAGTATAAACGGGGTAGGATATCTTACTGGAGGAATTGCAGTTCCTGCTCTTGCTCCCAAAAAATCCATACTACTTTTGATAGATGATAGAATTAAAAATGGAATTCAAGCAGAAATAGCCAGATTAATCAATGATTTAGAAAATGAAAGTTGGCATGTCATTAGACAGGATGTTCCTGTTAGTTCTACCTCGATAGAGGTTAAAAATTTAATAAAAGGGGTGAGATCCAACTATGTTGGATTAAGTACAGTTTTCATTATTGGACATGTAGCAGTTCCATATTCAGGAAATGCTGCTTGGGATGGGCATACAGACCACAATGGAGCCTGGCCTTCCGATACCTATTATGCTGATTTGGATGGAAACTGGACGGATGTTTCAGTCAATACCACCAACCCTGCCAGGAATCAAAATAAAAATATACCTGGAGATGGTAAGTTTGATCAAAGTCAGTTACCCAGTGATGCAGATTTAGAAGTTGGAAGAGTTGATTTTTTTGACATGCCCGTTTTTGTTAAATCCGAAACTCAACTTCTAAAAAATTATTTAGACAAGGATCATTTATTTAGAACTGGAAAAATAAAAGCAGGACAAAAAGCAGTTGTTGCAGATAATTTTAATTTTCAGGGAGAATTTTTTGGCTCTTCAGGTTATAAAAATTTCTCAAGTTTTTTTGGACCTGATTCAGTCATCACTGCAGATTACAGAGGATCATTGTTAAATAGCAGTTATATGTGGTCGTACGGAGCAGGTGGTGGAACCTACACTTCTGCCGGAGGAATTTCTTCCTCTACCAGTATGGCGACGGATTCCCTTAGAGGAATATTTACATTATTATTTGGAAGCTACCATGGAGATTGGGACAGCCAAAATAATTTTATGAGATCAGCACTAGGAAGCGGTACAGTATTAACCTGTGCCTGGGCTGGTAGACCCGGATGGCAATTTCATCATATGGCTTTGGGTATGAACATTGGTTTTAGTACAAGGACATCCATGAACAACAATGGTGCCCAATATGAAGTTAGCAATGTCGGATTAAGAGGGACTCATGTCGGACTGATGGGTGATCCAAGTTTAAACATGTATCCGATTGCTGCACCGGAAAACCTAGATATTGTTGAAGTTAATGAAAATATTATTGTGAGTTGGAAACCATCTACAGATGCCAAAGATGGATATTCTATTTTTAGAAAATCCAAATCTGAACTTTACTATCGAATGATTGCTTCTCTAATCAAAGATACATTTCACATAGACAAGTGTTTGAAGATTGACTCTACTTATGATTATCTTGTCACAGCAACTCAACTGATTCAAAATGCAAGTGGCAGTTTTTATATGAATTCCACTGGAGCCAGAAAAATTATTACGATCCAAAATGACAATGTTACGCTAGCCGACTTAAAGCATACTTTGGATTTTGAATTTATTACTGCAGAAACCAAATCCAAAAACTACCTTAATTTGGTTTGGAGCATGGATGGAAAAACCGGAACCGATACTTTGTATGAAGAAAGAATCGAATGTTCACAAAATGGCTCTGCAAAACTAACACACATTGCAGTTGGCGCTTGTAATTCTGATACCATTGAACTAAATGTCCACTATTTATGCAGTACTCCTAGAGTATTAAAAACAAGTATAATACCTGCTATTTTGTGTTTTGGCGATAGTACTGTCATCAGTATCGATGAATTAGAAGGTGCAGCACCCCATACTTATGAGTGGAGTCAGGGTAATAGCAATCAATCAAGTTCTTCAAAAGTGGCTGGAAAGGTTTCTGTGATCATTACTTCTGCTAAAAATACGAGTAGCCGAATGGAATTTGATCTACCATCATTTACAGAATTAATCATTGATAGTATTCTAGTAAAGGGAGAAGTTCCTGGTTTTGGTAGGGGCAAAGTTTTGGCAGTAAATTCCACAGGAGGAGTAGAACCACATACCTTCGATATAAAGGGAAATTTTGATCCTGAAGATTTGCCAGCTGGTGAGTACGAACTAATTTTAACGGATGCCAATGGTTGTAAAGTTTCAAAAAAATTCATTATTACATTAAATACTTCTACCATATGCTTGTCTGAAAGTCATGTTCAGGTTTATCCGAATCCAACCAAAGAAGATTTGTGGATCAATTTTGATGGTTTAATTTCCGGAAGTATCCAAATTTTAGTCTATGATTTGACAGGGAAGGTCAAACATACATACAAGTTTTATGAATCAAACCCACGCTTTTTAAAATTAAAGTTAAATGAACTCGTAGCTGGGTCTTATATGTTGAGCATTGAGGATGGAAACCGCCATATTAAAATACCTTTCATCAAGAGCTAGCGTTAAATAATTCTTAAAATACGAAATCTTTCGTACATTCATAAAAACTGATTATCTTTGCCTACACTTTAAAGTGTAATTGAAGATGTTCGCGTTAAAATACAAACCTACTGAATCCGAGCTGGATATTTTACAAATTCTTTGGAAACAAGGACCTAGTACAGTCAAAAATGTCCATGAAATTATTCTGCTACATAAGGATACAGGATATACGACGACCTTAAAATTGATGCAGATTATGACTGATAAAGGGTTAATTACCAGAGAGCTGAATGGTAAAACCCACATTTATTCTGCTTTGTTGGGAGAAGATTCTCTAAAAACCTCAGCTGTAACCGAATTGGTAGAAGAAGTATTTGATGGCTCTGCATTAGAAATGGTGATTCAAACTTTGGGACATTATAAACCCAATGAAGCAGAGCTTGAAGAAATTAAGCAACTCATTCAGCAATTAGAAAATAAAGCTTAAAAAAACAATCATGGAGGAATCAAGCCATCTCCTAGTTCAAAATCTTATACCCGCTTTTAGCTGGATGTTGATCCATTCTTTATGGATTGGTAGCTTGTTTGCAGGAGTTTTAATTCTATTGGATAAATTGTCCATCTTCAAAACCAATGACCAAAAGCATTTTGTATTTAGATCTACTTTGGTTTTATTTTTAATTAGTTTGTTTGCTGTCTTTAAATTTGAGCTATCCGATCAATCTTCCATTTCCCAATTATTCTTTTTATCCAGTAAATATATAGACGAACGTATTGTGTATTGGTTATTTTCACTTTGGTTTATTGGGTTTATACTATACAGCAGTAGATTTTTTAGATCCTACTTATTTATTTCAGAAATAAAAAAGACAGGTGGCTACCAATTCCCTGAACAATGGCATTTGATTTTCAGCAAGCTTAAAGAGAAATTAAATCTTCCAACTTCCATTTTATTTATTCATTCCAGAAAAGTGCAATCTGCATTTGTATACGGTATTATTAAACCCATGGTAGTTATACCAACTAGTTGGGTAAATAAACTTTCTTACTCAGAAGCTGAGTGTATTTTGGCCCATGAATTATCACACCTAAAAGCTGGTGATCACATTTTTAACTTTGTATGTCATCTTTCTGATTTGGTATTTTTCTTTAATCCTGCAGCTATTTATATCACCTCTAAAATCAAATTCCACAGAGAACTTTGTGCGGATGACCATGCGGTTCAAATTTTACCCAATCTGCACGCCTATGCTTCATTGATCCTTAAACTAGGTGAAGATCCATCTTTGAACAATGACCATAGGATTGTAGCTTTTGCCACAGAAAAAAATCAGCTGCTTAAAAGGGTCAAGAACCTGCTCAAATTGCCTTTGCCTTCTGAAAAATCACAGAAAACTTACTTTTATTTTATCCTTAGCTCCATGATTTCTATAATATTACTGACATTCAATTCTAACATGGAAAATCTAAGTCAAATAGCTAACAATGAGCAATTAACTCAAATAAATCCAACGATTTTGTATGCTTCGCCTACCATAAATACAGAGAAAAAAGAAATCGTTGTAAAGAAAAAAGCCAAATTGTCAAAGAAGAAAAAAAACTTGAATTCCAATAATGATTTACCCCACGATGAGAGATTGGCAGTTTTATCAAACACAAACAAGACAAAAAATATCATTGAAAATATACCGAATGAATCCAAACAAGAAATGAAGTTTAAAAAGCAAACTTTTTCAGTGGATACTTTGATTGCCTGGAAAAGCAATCAACCATCTTGGTCAAACAAAAGAGAATTTTGGGAACCAATGTTGATTGATAACCGCATAGATTTGAAAAAATGGATTCAATTAATTACAGAAGAAGCCTTACAATCCAATCTAAAAAATTACAGAATTATTTCGGAATCTGAATCCTTCAAAAGAAACAAAGAATTTAGAAATAAGGTAGAGTCGCAAATTGAGTTTAAGAATATCAACATACCTATTCCATCTTCTAGTGGAAATAATTCCGATGGTTCAATTATCAATTAATTTATAAAATTAAATATTACAATATGAAAAAGAATTTGTTTTTAGTATTGATGTCGAGTATATGTTTATCTGTTTTTGCCCAATCAAATTCAACAGATAACTTAGACCTAAAAACGGAAAAAACTGAAAAGAGAATTATCGTTAAAAAAATTGTTCGTGAAGGAGGAAACGGGCATTCCGATGAAGAAATCCAAAAAATGGTAGAAGCAGAATTAAAGGCTGCAGAAGGTCAAAGTGGTAATCAAGAAATTAGGATTTTCCTCGATGAAGATGGAAACCAACAAAAAGTGATCATGAATGGTGACCAAAAAGTCATTGTTTTAAACAACGAAGATCACAATGCACATGACTTTAATTTTAAAAATCACTGTACTAAAGCCAATGTAGAATGTGATCCAAACAAAGCGGTCATGGGTGTCGTGCTTAGAAATGCAGGCGGTTCAAATGGCGCCTCTATCGAGCGAGTTTTTGAAGGAAGTGGTGCTAGTAAAGCCGGGTTGCAAGAAGGTGATATTCTATTAAAAATTAATTCATCAAAAGTGATTGATGTAGAATCCGCCATTGAAGCCTTATCGGGTTTAAAAGTGGATGACAAAGTAAAAGTCAGTTACTTAAGGAATGGTGAAACACAAAAAACCACCATCAGCTTAGGTGTCTGTACCCCGGATATGTGTAAACCTGCTTGTCCCAGGACCTATGGTTTTGATTCCAAAGAATTTAAACAACAAATGCGCGAAAGTGCAGAAGAGCTTAAAGTAGAAGCGTTAAAATTGAAAGAGAAAGCCAAAGAATTAAAAGAAGAATTAGAACTAGAGTTAAAGCAGAAAAAAGAATCTTCTCAAAACGAGTCTACTGAAAGTCTTGAGATCAGTTACCTTTCCGGTACACCAAATCCAAATCAAGGTCAATTGAGAATATCCTACTCTGGCGAAAAAGGACCCATTCAGGTGTCAGTAATTGATTTAAATGGAAAAGAAATATACTCTGAAAAAGTGGCTGATTTTTCTGGAAAGTATGAAAAAGAAATTAACCTTGAAAATGCCAAGGGTACAGTCATTTTAAAAATCACCCAAGGAAGCAAAATGCTTAAGGAAAAAATAATTATTGAATAATGGTTAATGATTAATTGTTAATGATTAATTATTAATGTACAATTGATAATGTACAATTGATAATGGACAATTGATAATGGACAATGGTTATATAGGAATTCAATAAATTCATAAAAATTTAGAGCAGGGATTAGAACGATACAAAGGCCAGGGTTTCCACTCTGGCTTTTGTCATTTTATGAATTTGAAAATTAATGTGTGCCATCTGTTAAATTGCTTTTGGATTTTAAACTGCTCTATGTAAGATCTTAAAATTGTCTAAAATATTTGATTTACAGATTGTTAACTTAAAATTGTAAAGATTTCAGACCAGATATAATGGGTATTTGTAATTTCGCCTAGGTTTTGTAATAAACCTTTGTCGTTTAAATCTAATCAAATGAAATTAACCGCTTTCTCCAAAATTCTAATTATTGCCCTAATTTTGGGTGTTTTGTTATTCTTGTACAAGAAATATGAACCGACACTTCAGGAAAAATTTGGTTCAAATCCAAACTCAGAAATGCAAACAAATGCTGAGAATCCGGAAGCAGGAACATTACCTTCAAGTGACGGATCTAACAGTAGCAACCAGAACAATGAATCTACAGCATCTTCCAATTCTCGTACTTTTTCCTATTCAGCGCCTGTCCCAGTCAATGGAAAATTAAAAGGAGTAGTGGAACTAGGGGCGGCTGGTTTTAATTCTTTTATAGTATTGATTGATGATCAGAAAAGATGGAAATTGGAAAAAGCTGATTTTGGATCCAGCCTTGTCCATGAAAAAATGGTGACCGATGATGATATCAGAAGCGGTCTTAAAAACTATATCCGGGGAATGCTAGATTATGGTGTAGCTGGCAAGGACATTCATTTTGTGGTTAGCTCTGGAGCTAAAAATGAAGAAAAAGTTGTTAAAATTGCAAAAGGCTTAAAAGATATTGGATATTATGTCAATGAGGTAACTCCCCAACAAGAAGGCACCTATGGATTTCAGTGCGTTATGCCAGGTAGTTTTGAAGACAAATCATTTATGGTGGATATGGGTTCTGGGAACACCAAAATTGCATTTAAATTGAATGGCAAAATGACTGCGCTAGAAACCCATGGTTCAAAATACTTCCAAAAAGGTATCTCTGATGCTCAGGTACAAACCGATGTCAGCAAAACAGTAGGACAAATACCTGTCAATTTACGGGATTATTGTTTTATCATAGGAGGTATCCCATTTGAAATGGCCAAAGAAGTAAGGAATGGCAAAGAGAGGTTTACTGTTTTAAAAGCCCCGACTGAATATAAACCTAGTGGAGAAAAGCAGAAAGCTGGGAATGTTATTTATAAAGCCATTGCGGATGAAACAGGATGTAATTATTTTGTTTTTGACTGGGATGCCAATTTTACAATAGGATTTTTATTGGGACTTAAATAAACCAAGCGCTTTTTTCTAATAATATTTGATACAAAACATCTTTATTATTAATTGATTATTCTGGTAATCAATTAAATAAATTTTTCTTCTCCTCTTGATAGTGTGAAGCATAGATAATTATTTACTCATATTTAAGAATAATATCATCTTTACATAAAATAAAACGAATGCAAGAACCTTCCTCCATCGCTCTTCATTCTGAATGGACTACTGTGGCCATTGAGAGCAATCGAGTAGAGCTGAAATTAAATCAGGAAAGCAGTCAAAAAGCTTTATTTGCAAAACATACTTTTTTGCCTAATGAATGCATAGTTGTCATTGGTGCTTCGGTTATTTATGAATCACCTAGCTATCTGACTATTCAAATTGGTGATGCCCAACATATCGCCGTGAAACCTGAATATCTTCAATTTTTAAACCACTCTTGCAATCCTAATTGTTTTCCAGATTTTGAAAAAGGAGAATTGATTGCTTTAAAAAAAATTGAAACAGGAGAAGAACTTCGATATTTTTATCCTTCAACTGAATGGTCCATGGATCGTCCTTTTCTTTGTAATTGTGAATCTGATCATTGTTTGAGTATGATCAATGGTGCAAAATATCTCCCAATGGAAACTTTGAGTAAATTTCAAATCAGTTCTTATATCCTGACAAAAAAAAGTGAATCCGCAAATTTCTAATTTAAGACAACAATATCTAATTTGGATACTTGTCCCCTCTATCCCAAATATGGATAGTGAAATTGGATACTATTATGATTTTGATCAAAGCCACGGTGAATATTCAAGATGCTTTGAAGAGATTGGATTCGAATGGAGATGGAAGTATATAACACAAGGATCTTATTTAGATCAATTAAAATTTATAAAATCTGAATCTTTACCAAAAGAACCCTTAGTTATTAACTTATGCGATGGAGATGAGGTCAATGGAGCGCCAGGCATTGAAGTCATCAAAGAACTTAAAAATTTAGACTTGATTTTTACGGGAGCGGAAGAGTATTTTTATGAAATTACGACTTCTAAAATTCCCATGAAAAAAATATTTGATAAGTTAGGAATTAAAACTCCTAAATGGGATGTCGTATCTACTTCCGGTGATAATTTATCCGATATTTTTAAAAAACTAACTAGCCCATTGATTTTGAAGCCCGCAGTCTCCGGGGGTAGTATGGGACTTGGTATTAAAAATGTAGTGTCAAACGAAGAAGAAGCTAAGCTAGTACTCGAACAATTACAAAGTGGTTATAAAGGCTGGAAATTGGATATCGATGGATTCATTTTAGAAGAATTTATTCCTGGTAAGGAATTCACCACTTTATTGACAGGCTCATACCATAATCCTGATTTTATTAAAACCTATACTCCTGTCGAAAGAGTCTTTAATCAAAAAATTCCAGTCACCGAGAGAATCTTATCTTATGATCGACTTTGGGAAACCTATGAAGAAGAGGATGAGCTTGAACATGGTGAATTCCTTTTTAATTATTTTCCATGTGATCCAAATTTGTCAGAAAAAATAAATCAGCTAAGTCTGGAAGTCTTTCACAGTTTAAAAGGTACCGGATATACAAGAATAGACATTCGGCAGCATGAAAAAAATGGTCAATTTTATGTTTTAGAAGCGAATGCCCAATGTGGATTAAGTGAAGATGAAAATTATACCAGCATTGGAGCAATATTGCGGATCAGTGGAATTTCATTTTCCGAATTAATCACAGAAATTATTTTGGATGCCCTTAGAAAAAAAATATCATGAAGATTTGTGTACTTCAAGCGGATTATGGAAATTCAACATTGGACTATCGGCTATATGATCCTCCTAGGAATCTGTCACATTGGTGGCCTGAAGCAAGTTTTCATCACGAATTTCTTCACAAACTTACAGTTTATAAACAGTTAAGAGATCTGTCAAAACAAAATTTTGATATTTACATTAACTTATGCGAAGGATATTTAGAATGGGATATTCCATCAATTGATGTGATTTATGCTCTAGACCATCTCAACCTACCTTATACAGGACCAACCATTGAATTGTACGATCCACCCAAGGATCTGATGAAGTATATAGCTTATTGCGAAGGAATCTCAACACCTGAATATGCCATCATTGAATCTGACATTGACCTTAAAAAGCTAACACAGGCTTTAAATTACCCTTTGTTTATTAAGCCATTGAAATCTGGAGACAGTCTTGGGATTGATCAATCATCTAAACTTGAGAATTATAAACAATTGAGTGATAAGGTCCAGGAATTATTACCATTCTATCCTAAATTATTGGTGGAAGAATATATTGGCGGTCGCGAATTTACAGTTTTGGTGGTGGCCACTCCAACAAAACCAGAAAAATGCATCAGCCTTCTCCCTGTAGAATATAAATTTCCGGAAGGTTTTTCATATAAAACCTATTCTCTCAAAACATCTGAACTACATCCTGATGCAAACCTTGCATGCAATGATCCTTACTTAGAAGTAAAATTAAAAAAAGCTGCATCCAAAATTTTTGAAGCATTTAGCGGTGTCGGTTATGGTAGAATGGACTTCAGGGTCAATGATAAAAACGAAATATATTTTTTAGAAGTCAATTTTACTTGTTCTGTATTTTATCCGGAAGGATTTGAAGGGTCCGCTGATCATATTTTAAGAATTGATGGATTAGGACAAAGTAATTTTTTAAAAGCCATTGTCCAGGAAGGCATGCTAAGATATCAGGCTAAAAAGAAAAGATATGAAATGCGTGGCAATGCCATTGCAGGATTTGGTATTTATGCATTGGAGAATTTTAAAAAAGGTGATATCATTTTCCAAGGCGAGGAGAGAGCACAAAGGATTGTGACTAAAAGATATGTCGACGATCACTGGGATGAACAAGAAAAAATATTCTTCCGCCAATATGCTTATCCTTTAAGCAATGAGGTGTATTGTCTCTGGGATAAAAACCCCACGGAGTGGGCCCCACAAAATCATAGCTGTGAACCCAATACATTTTATATCGGACTTAATGTGGTTGCTTCCAAAAATATTATAAAAGGAGAGGAACTCACATTAGATTATTCAGAATTTTTGGATGAGCATGCTGAATCTTTTGAATGTATGTGTGGTTCAAAAAATTGTAAGAGATGGATTCAAGGTAAGTCTGGAAACAATGTTAGTGTGAGAGAGGAAATAATGAGCGAAAGAAAATAATTATATTATTTTTTAAAAATCATATTATCCCTTGTGGAAATTTGGCTTTATCAACTCGTTCAAAGAAATCCATTAAAGAATAGTATAATGTCAATAAAAAAATGAGCAGCTCACCATTTAAGGACAGTGAGCCTCTCAATGCCTATTTATGAACACCTTCTGTGTTGATTTCTTAAATACGATCTTTCTCTTTGGGCAGCCCTTTTCTCCATTTTTCTGATCCGATGTGCTTCCTTTCTAGTGATTCGACCATCACCCGCTGCAATTTTTTTGTGAAGCTTAATATTTCTATGTTCACTCTTGATGGCGTGCATTTCAGGTCTGGTCAATCTTCCATGATCCCTTTTGTGAAGTTTGCCATGTCTTGCATACTGTTCGTGTTCTCTTCTCGATTGTGCTTCTGTAGAAGATGTGATGCAAAAAATGGCCATCACTGCAAATAAAATTATTTTTTTCATACTGATAAATTTAAGGGTTGGACACAAAGTTTATTCAATTGATTAATAAGTCCAACAGCTTTAATTAAATTTTAACTAGATTCGAAATTTGCTCAAAAACATATAAAATTATTATTTAATATGTTTAAATCTATTAACTTTGCGGGCTAATCCTGTTTTTCATGGATAAGAATCTATTATTTGACTCTAATGATGCTGATGACCAAGGACATATTGTCACATTGGACGGAATGTATCAGAACTACTTCCTAGACTACGCCTCCTATGTAATCTTGGAGAGGGCGGTTCCTGCTATAGAAGACGGATTAAAGCCAGTGCAAAGAAGAATTTTGCACAGTATGTATGAAAAGGAGGACGGAAGATTTCATAAAGTAGCAAACTTGATTGGGCATACCATGCAATACCACCCTCACGGGGATGCTGCCATCGGTGATGCTTTGGTAAATCTTGGACAAAAGAATCTCATGATCGAAACCCAAGGTAACTGGGGTGATTCGAGAACAGGAGATTCTGCTGCAGCTGCGAGGTATATTGAAGCAAGGCTTTCTAAATTTGCATTAGAGGTCGCTTTCAATCCTCAAACTACAGAATGGCAATTATCTTATGATGGACGAAATAAAGAACCGGAGACCTTGCCCATGAAATTTCCATTACTTCTTGCACAAGGAGTAGAGGGAATTGCAGTAGGACTTGCTACCAAAATCCTACCACATAATTTTAATGAACTCATCAAAGCCTCCATACAATTACTCAAAGGTACCAAAGTAAAAATCTATCCGGATTTTGAAACTGGTGGCTCAATTGATGTTGCAGAATACAATCAAGGTCATAGAGGGGGAAGGGTTAAAATCAGGGCGAAAATTGATGTCGAGGATAAAAAAAATCTGGTCATCAGAGAATTGCCATTTTCAGTGACAACCACTTCTTTAATTGAATCCATCGTCAAAGCATCTGAAAAAGGTAAGATAAAAATAAAACAAGTTTCTGACAATACCGCTAAAGATGTAGAAATAAGGATTGAACTACAACCTGGTACTTCACCTGAAGTTACGATTGATGCGCTTTTTGCATTTACTCAATGCGAAGTTTCTATTTCTCCTAATGCCTGCGTCATTGTTGAAAATAAACCGATGTTTTTAACGGTGCAGGAAATTTTAAGGATTTCTACTGAAAACACAAGGACTCTTTTAGACCGAGAACTTAAAATTAAAAAATCAGAATTACTTGAAAAGTGGCATTTAACAAGTCTAGAAAAAATATTCATAGAAAACAGAATTTATCGGGACATTGAAGAATGTAAAAGTTGGGAAGAAGTACTTGAGGTCATTGATGCAGGATTAAAAAAATATGTCAGTACTCCGTCTGTAAAAACAATCGCAACAGATAAAAGAATTCGACTTAATCGGGAAATAACCACCGATGATATAAGCCATCTAACAGATATTAGAATTAAGAGAATTTCTAAATACAATAAGTTTCACACGGATGAACAATTAAGCGCTTTAGAAAAAGAACTTGATACGGTTAATCATCACATTAATCATCTTACCGATTACACCATTGCATATTTTGAAAATTTACTTACAAAGTATGGTAAAGGCAGAGATAGACTCACCCGAATTACAGAATTTGAAACTATCCAAGCCGCACAGGTCGTTGCAAACAATTCCAAACTTTATGTGAATCGAACTGAAGGATTTATTGGATATGGTTTGAAAAAAGATGAATTTGTAAAAGACTGTTCGGATATCGATGATATCATTGTTTTCAGAACAGATGCAAAATTTGTTGTTAGTAAAATTGCCGAAAAAACCTTTGTTGGAAAAGACATCATCCATGTGGATGTTTGGAAAAAAGCAGATGAACGAACTACGTATAATCTTATCTACATTGATGGAGAAACAGGAAGGGCGATGGCCAAAAGATTTAATGTCACATCCATTACACGAGACAAAGAATATGAATTGTCCAAAGGTCATCCAAAGTCAAAAGTCCTTTATTTTTCTGTGAACCCGGAAGGAGAAGCTGAGATTGTCAGCATACAGTTGACCGCTGGATGTTCTGCAAAAATTAAAAATTTTGACTTTGATTTTACCACACTCGAAATAAAAGGAAGAAGTTCTCTGGGAAATATCGTTACCAAGTATCCTGTAAGAAAAGTGAGTCTTAAAGAGAAAGGGAAATCAACGATAGGGGCTCAACAAGTGTGGTATGACGATAGCACGGGAAGATTGAATGCCGAAGGAAGAGGAAAATTTATAGGTGGTCTCAATAGAGGTGATATCCTACTGTGCATTTATAAAAATGGAACATATGAATTGACAGAATACGACCTACATCTTCGGTTTTCTTATGAAGATCTAATTTCCATTGAAAAATATGATGAAGATGTGATTATTTCTGCCATCTATTTTGAAGGTGAGAAAAGATGGTCCATGGCCAAGCGATTCAAAATTGAAACCAGCAGTACCAACCAAAGATTTCAATTTATTTCTGATCACAAAGACTCAAAATTGTATTTTGCTAGTACCAAACCTGATGCTGAAGTTATTTTTAGTTACAAAAGGAAGAATGAAAAAATCGAAGAAATATTAACGATCCCTGAATTTGTAGATGTCAAAGGTTGGAAAGCACTTGGAAATAAAATAGAAGATCTTCAACTTCTTAAAGTTCAGGAACATCTAAACCAAAAACCTTCTCAAAGTAAAAAATCCCTAAAACCAGGAGATATCATTGACTTTGATCTTTAATCTAAATTTATAAAATGAATACCGGTGATAGTTTTATAGTACAAGGTGGACATACCTTAAGTGGTCATCTTGACCCACAAGGTGCTAAAAATGAAGCATTGCAAATATTATGTGCTTGCTTATTAACTTCCGAAGAAATTACCTTGGAAAATGTACCTGACATTTTAGACATCAGGCATTTGATCGATTTGATTGCAGGTTTGGGTGTTAAGGTTAAAAAATTAAATCCCAACTCCTATGTATTCAAAGCAGATCATGTAGATTTGGATTATTTCGGAACCGCTGAATTTCAAAGCAAGGCCAAAAAAATTAGAGGGTCGGTTATGCTACTCGCGCCATTGCTTGCAAGATTTAAAAAAGCAGTGCTTCCAAAACCCGGAGGTGATAAAATTGGTAGAAGAAGATTAGATACGCATTTCCTGGGCTTACAAAAATTAGGAGCTGAATTCCATTTTGATGAAAATGAAAATCAGTTTCTCATCAAAGCTGATGCGCTTAAAGGATGTTATATATTAATGGATGAAATATCTGTCACCGGCACTGCAAACATTGTAATGGCCGCTGTTATGGCCGAAGGTACTACCACAATTTACAATGCTGCATGTGAACCGTACATTCAGCAATTGTGCAAAATGTTGAACAGGATGGGAGCCAAAATTGAAGGCATTGGTTCCAATCTATTAACCATTACAGGTGTAGAAAAACTAGGAGGCACGCAACATCAATTGTTGCCCGACATGATTGAAATCGGTAGCTTTATTAGTTTGGCTGCCATGACAAAATCAGATATTACCATCAGGAATGCTGCTGTTTCTGAATTGGGAATTATACCATTCATTTTCGAAAGAATGGGAGTTCAACTTAAAATTGAAAATGACCACATTCATATTCCTGCACAAGAGGAATATGAAATACAGAGTTTTATGGATGGCTCCATTATGACCATATACGACTCGCCTTGGCCTGGTTTTACACCAGATCTTATGTCTGTGATTTTGGTGATGGCCATACAGGCCAAAGGCAATGTTTTGATTCATCAAAAAATGTTTGAATCAAGGTTGTTTTTTGTGGACAAACTCATTGACATGGGAGCTCAAATAATATTGTGTGATCCACACAGAGCCGCAGTCAATGGTTTAAATAGAAAATTTCCACTAAAAGGAATTGAAATGACTTCGCCAGATATTAGAGCTGGTGTGGCATTATTAATCGCTGCATTATCAGCCCAAGGTAAGAGTACAATTCATTCTGTGCATCAAATAGACAGAGGTTACGAACGCATTGATGAGAGGCTCAATGCCATCGGAGCCCAGATTGAAAGAAAATAATCTAGATTAAAAAAACCAATTTCTACTTTCCCTTTCCAAATTCATTCTGATACCTAATTGAGCCCATACTGAAGAGCTTGATTGTTGACCAAATTTATTTCTCCAGAATACATCTAAATCAATCCAACATTTGCTCCAAATTTTTCGCGAAAGATATAGTGAGGAAAATAAGATCTGATCTTTTATGCCTTGGGTTGTAAAATTTCCTGTGTCCATAATTCTAGAACTGTTGTTCTTTAAAATATTTCCTCCAAAATTAAAATCATCTGAATCCAATCCTTTAACAGCATACATAGAAGCCCACTCAAAGGACCATAGATCATTGGGTTGGTACGACATATTTAGTAATAACTCTCTGAAATTTGAACCCAATGGATGCGCCATTGTTTGATTTTGGTGTGTATAATTTGAAAGGCTGTCTGAATAAGAATATGTATATGGCCTAACTATATTGAATTCTGCCTGAAAATCTAAATACCTCACACCAAATAAATCTATACTCTTCACTCCAAATTGAAATGCATATTTATTTCCCCACCAAGTTCCGGATTCAGAAAATAATTTTCCTACCACCAATTCATCCAATAAAAATTGGCTGTAGACTTTTGACTTTTTTCCAATTAAATAAGAAGTCTTTAAGCCCAACAATGCATTGTCAGGACTCCCTAAAGCTTGTTCGACAAAACGATAAAAAATAAATGGGTTTAAATAATTTAATTCAAAACCATTGCCGCGATTAAAAATAACAGATTCAAAAACTCCTATACTCCATTTATTCGTTAAATTCAAACTTAAATAATGACTGGCCATATACTTTTTTTGTAAAAGCCGGTCCACACCATTTTTATATCTTGACTCGGCTGAAAGTTCATAGAAAAGGCTTTGATAGTTTAATTTCCCAACCGATAAATTCATTTGTAAATACATTCTAGGAGCTGCAAAATCAGAAAGAAAAAGACTTCGTATTCCTTCTCCTATTTTATGATTTCCATGACCAAAGCTTAAAGACAAATACTTATTGGCCTCATACCTAATAGCACCTTGAGCTACTAAAAAATCATAACCTTTGAGATTATTATAAAAACCTGGATGATAATCCTTTAAAAAGGAAGATCCGGGAAAGGTCTTGTACAATAGAACATACTCTTCCATATAGGCCGCAGGAACAAACTGGCTTTCCACGACTTGAGAATATATTTGAAATTTCTTGCCTATGCCTGCTTGTAATCTAATGCCCCTTCTATTCACAAATGGAATCCGATTAATTTGTTCGTTAGAAAATCCCATTTTCATTTCCAATAAGGGGTCAATGGTTAAAAAGTGATCGTCTCCAAAAATTGAAAACAAATGTTTATGCTTAAGAAAAGAATTTAAAAAAGTATTAGATGAATTAGTTCTCTCAATAGTATACCAATAAAAATTGTATTCAGGATAATTAGAGAAAATGAAATTTAATTTAGATAAGTGCGACAAAGAATCTTTAATTATCAAGTCAGATTTCATTAAACCAATAGCATGGTCACTAAAATCACGATGTGCCTGATTTAAGCGACCTGATTCTATTTCCAATCGATCAAGGTATTTTATTTCATGATCCAATCTAAAATGAAAACCAGCCTGCGAAAATATTGAGGTGAACCCCAATGTTAATAATAATATGAAGAATTGTTTCACCTATGCTTTAAAATTAAGCAAATACTCTTTTATAAACCGATCGAACTCTTGCTTCTGATCAAAATCAATTTCAATAGGAATTGCGTACACCTTAATCTCATTTTCAATAAATAGAGATTCATATTTCTTCATTCTGACGGCATCCTTCTCTGTCGTTAAAAGTATCTTGTTAAAATGAGAAATGGACTTATAAGTTTTGATCACATGCGTGATTTCATCTGTTGAAAAAAAATGATGATCCTCATACTTGAATTCCTTTACAGAGGCTGTCATACTATACAAGTATTGCAATAAATTTTCACTTTGAGCAATGCCTGAAATTAATATGATCTCAAGTCCGGGATTTAGTGGAAAATTCTCATTGGTATTCAAAAAATTATATGGAACCCCATAAGCTATTCTACTAAAGAATAATTTTTGTTTACTTTCAATTCTCAATTTTTGAGAAATAGACTGCTTTGTTTCTGTGCTAAGTTGCTCAGGGCATTTTGTAACCACCACGACATCAGCTCTAGATGATCCATACCTCCATTCTCGCAATCGTCCTGATGGCAATAAATAATCATCTGCATATAAATGGTTGAAGTCTGTCAGCAAAATATTTAACCCAGGTTTCACTTGTAAGTGCTGATATCCATCATCCATGATGATGGTTTTTATATCTGGATGATGTTTTAGCAACATGGGAATTCCATAGGCTCTATTTTCATTGACAGCTATAGGAATTTCTGGAAACTTCAATTTGATTTGTAAAGGTTCATCACCTACCTCCTCAGCGGTAGAAAGAATTCCAACATTTATATGGCCTCTGGTCTTACGAAGATATCCTCTACTAATCAAGCCCACTGGAAGGTAATCTCTTAATAATCTAATTAAATATTCTGCGTGTGGAGATTTTCCAGTACCACCTACCGTTAAATTTCCAATCGAAATTACTGGAATATTAAATCTTACAGATCTCATAATTCCAGACAAATATAAACCTTGATATATTCCAACGAATATACCATACAATAATGAAAGCGGAGACAGTAAAATTCTGAAAAATAAATTCAAAACATCCTCTATTTTATACCAAAATAATATCTAAAAACAAGTTGCGGAATGCCAACTGACAAATTTTGAGATTGTGGTCTGGAAGATGGCTTTAGTCCAGTTTTTTCAATGTCTGTCAAGGAATAATCCGGTCGGATAATTGCAGAAATTGAAAATGGACTAAAATGATATTGCACACCAACTCCTAAAACAAAATCCACCACTGTAGAAGAATATGAATTTTTTACATCAACTGATAATGGACTATAAAAGCCAAATGTATTTAATCGACTGCTCTCTGCATTCATTAATAAAGAAAGTTGAAATCCCGTCTGAAAAAGAAATTGCAAATTTTTAGTTGCAGGAGTAGACAATTGATACAAAAGTGGAATTTTAAAATAAGTCAATTTAGTATGATAATCTGCGATGGTGTTATTGGCAGTGCTATAGTTTTGGCCTTGAGAGGAATATATAAAACCCAGCAACAAGGATGATGTACTTGCAAATTTGTAGCCTGCTTCGAGTCCCACAGAAAACCCAATCGTTGATTTGTGATCCAGTTCTCCTCCGCTGTCAAAATCATCTTGATTAAAAATCCAATTGCTTTGAGGACCAGTTTGAAGCCCTAACCAAAATCCTTTTGATTGAGCGTTTAGTTGATAAATTCCTACAAGGAATATGATTAAAACTGTGCAATAATTTCTCATATTACTTAATTTTAGAAATACAAAGGTATGAAAATATTACAATAATATATAATATTTAGTTAGATCCAATCAACTTATGTCCAACTTTACACTCGAGACATTTTTTCTTTGTGCAATATTCTTTTAATTGGTGTAATATTCCCTGACTTTGTCTGGCATTGACCTGATGGAAACCAGTTTGGGTCCACAATCTTGTGAAACGATTGTTTTCTGCTTCTATTTGTTCTAACCAAAGCAAACTTTTTTCCTTTAATTCAGGCTTTTGGTGGTAATCGGCATATTTAAACAGCAATGGACAAATCACATTGATCAATATTACAGAAATTGTTGATTTTCCAATTCTCTTCTTTTGGTAGGTATGCTCAAGATCTGTAAAATGGTAATGTTTTGTCCAATATTCTGAGGTGGATATTTCAAATAATTTTTCTACCTCCTTAAGTTCCTCTGTTTCTAAAATTTTCTGTAGGGGTCTGGTTTCGTGATTAAAAAGGGCAGCAATTTGTGCAATCCTAAGTGTAGGAAAATGAGCAGGTCTCATTCTTAGAAAATACCATTCAGACTTAGACAGATGTTGTATTTGATATTTGTTTAACAAGTAGGTTCCATTTTCTATTAGACCATTTATGTATTCATCTGAACTCTTTGTTGGCAATAATCCAGAAACCGAAAATAAAATCGATTCTAAATCTGAAATATGATCTGCGATCTTTAATATTATTTTATAATCTACCATTCGGGTTAATCGATCCATGGCATCCACGTTGACTGGACTAACCAGATAATGACAAAACCATTTATAAAATAAAGCATCCCAATCAAATTGATGAATGATTAATTCGTCATTAAATTTTTCAGCTTTAATTTGAAATCTTTCTATCGAAGCAGAATCAATTTGAGACTCAATATACATTGTATCCACATTATGAATGAGATTTAAGCATGGTATTTCTTGATGCTCTTGCATCAAACGCATGTAATTAATATATTCATCTTCAGAAATGAATGAACTCAAGGTCAGTACAGGAAATTTTTCATCGTGTTGCTCTATAGCTAGGTCATTTAACCATACTACATGGAGAATAACGTTATTGTAATTTGGATCTTCCTGATGATTGTGTTTAAACCAATCAGATGTTTTTACATGCATTTCAACCTGTCCAGCCCAAACTACTCCATCGATTTCCAATTTTGCAAAAAGAAAATCAGGTCCCTGATTGTGATTCCTGTTTCCGGGATGAATAATTTTAATGGATTTTCCAGAAGTAGAATGCAAATTTATGGAATACAATCTTTTACTCTTCCAGATATAATATAATAAATCTTCATTCATTACTTTCGGTCAAAAACTTGAAAAGAGTAGGTGTATTCATTCTTCTCATCTTTCTCAAAATGCTCTTCTGAGATCAAATTATATTCTTGATAATTCAATTCCGGAAAAAAAACATCGCCTTCGCCTTGATAATCTACCAATGTAAGATAAACACGATTCCACAAATGTTGTGTATGTTCGTAAATGACGCCACCACCAATTATAAATAATTCTTCTGCCCCCTGTTTCTTTGCCAAGGCAATTCCTTCTTCGATGGAAGGGCAGGTGTAGCATCCAGAGACTATAAAATAAGGATCTCTGCTTGCGATGATGTTGGTTCTTTTTGGGAGTGGTTTTCCAATACTCTCAAAACAAATTCTTCCCATCAATACATGATGGTTTAAAGTTACTTTTTTGAAGTACTTCAAATCAGCTGGTAAATACCATGGAATTTGACCACCTAAACCAATGATCCTTTCTTTGTTCATAGCTACAATAGAAGAAATGATCATGTCTTATTTTTTAAAATTAAATTTTTCTTTACCATTCTTTCCTCGAGATCTTTTCTGGAAGTACTGTCTTTTAAATATTTTTCAATCATCAGTGATGCAATGGGCGCTGCTACCTCTCCACCCCAACCGGCATTTTCTACATAGACTGCAATTGCAATTTTAGGATTCACCTTCGGAGAAAAAGCAAAGAAAACACTGTGATCATCACCATGAGGATTTTGGGAAGTTCCTGTTTTTCCACAAATGGATAAGTCTTTATCAAATGCCTTGGTTGCTGTACCGGCTCTAACGCACATTTCCATTCCTTCCACCACCGGAGTAAAGTATTTTTTATCGATAGGGACCCGTCTTTCTGTTCTGAATTCGCTGGCAATTGATTTTTGGGAATCTAAAAAACCTTTGATTAGATGAGGGGTATAATAAAAGCCACGGTTGGCCAATATCACTGCCAGATTGGCCATTTGTAGGGTGGATAATTGCAACTCTCCCTGACCAATACCCACAGAAATAATGTATGTTGATCTCCATTTATCGGTCTTGTACATTCTGGAATAAAAATCAGATGTTGGAATAAATCCACCATTTTCAGTGGCCACATCTGAATACAAAGGTTTCCCCAATCCAAAATACCCTAAATACTTGACCAATAGATCTAAACCTTCATTGGGCTTACTAAATCCGTTGATTTCTACAAGATCTCTAAAAGCTTGAATAAAATATGAATTACAAGAATGCTGTAGAGCTATGCTTAAATTTCTTGGAGCAGGATGTCCGTGACAACCATAAGAAACGGTTTTATAATAATAGGCACCACTGCAGGCATGGTACGTGTCTTCTTTAAGTACACCTTCCTGCATGGCCGCTAAAGCCAAAATAGGCTTAAATATAGAACCTGGAGGATATACTGCAGAAGATGATCTGTCAAACAAAGGCTTTAATGTATCGCGTAATAAATAAGCGTAATTTCTTCCTCGGTATTTATTAAAATTAAGCATATTTGGATCATAATTGGGTGAAGAAACCAAACATAAAATTTCTCCAGTAGAAGGCTCAATGGCCACAATACTACCCAATTTATTTTGCATTAATTTTTCACCATATTTTTGAAGATCCAGATCAATACTCAAAACCAAATCACTTCCAGAAATCGCATTTTGATCCAAACGCCCATTCTCAAAAGATCCAACAGCCCTACCCAATTTATCTCGAATGACAAAATTAACACCTTTGGTGCCTCTTAATTGCTCTTCATATTGCTTTTCAAGACCCGCTACTCCAAGATAATCACCCGATCTGTAGGAAGTTTCTTCCTGATCTAAAATTTCACGGCTCACTTCACCCATATATCCAAGATAATGCGCACCGTTGGGTTCTGTGTATTCTCTAATGGCTCTTAGCACTCCTGTAAATCCCGGAAATTTGTAAAGATTCTCCTGGAATTTTTGGTAAACACTGCTTTCTACATTTTTCAAAAATATAAAAGGTACGGATCTGCTGTATTTTCCGGATTTCCAATCTTTTTCAAGGTTAAGTATAAAATCTTCCTGTGTGATCCCAAGTAATTTACAAAATTCCAATGTATCAAAAGTAGGAGGGATATCCCTGTAGGTCACCATTATATCATACGCTGGATAATTGATGACCAATAATTTCCCATTGCGATCATAAAATAATCCTCTTGCAGGAAAGATAGTCTTTTGAGTAAGGGTTGTCGCGTTGGCTTTGTTGATATAATAAGGATCAAATAATTGTAATTTTGCCAAAGAGATTGCACAAATACTAAAAGCCACTATAATAAAAACCTGTGCTACAACCACCCTCCATTTTTTATCTTCGTTGATCATGCTATTCAATATTTTGGATTCCAAATAATTTGTATTAAAAAAATAATCAGACCGGAAACAAATAAACTTATGATGGTCTTTAAAACAATGGTATCCAAGTATACAAATGAAAACATTTCCATACAAAAATAAGAAAAGAAAAATACTAGTAAACTAAAACTTACATATTGCAAAAACCAAAATATTCCTAAACTTCCTCCACTGATAATAAGTCCAGCTGAATATCCGGATTTGGGTTCAAGATATTTTAAAATGATCGGTCTTGCTGCAGCCAACCACAAACTAGCAGATGCATGCACACCTATTGATCCATAAAACAAATCCACCATAAACCCCATTCCAAAAGCCGAAAGTAAAAGAAAAAAATGTGGCATATTGAGTGGAAGCATAACAATCGCCAGTGGATATAAGATAATGTACAAATACTGAACAGAGCCCATTACTATTTGCACATCCTTCAATAGAAATACCTGCAATAAAATAAACACGAGTACTCTGATGATATTTGCTCTGAGTTCTTTATTCATCCTCTATTCTTGTTTTTTCAAGGCTTTGTTTTTCAGTTTTAAGCTCATGGTTAATTAAATAGACCTCTTTCATGGAAGAAAAGGATTCAAACAATTTTACTTTTATACTATAAGTAAATGCGCCCGGGTCCACTCCAAATAATACCACCTCTCCAATCGGCAAACCCTCCGGAAAGATAATAGAATGGCCACTCGTGACCACGGTATCACCGACTTGAACATCGGCATATTTCTGAATTTCATCCAGGAAAACATAACGAGGGTCTAGATCTCTCCACACCATGGTACCAAAAAATCCACTTCTTTTTAACTTGGCACTAATTTTTGAGTTGGAATGTAATAAGGACATTACAATTGCAAAATTCTTGCTGGTATCTATCACTATTCCGGCGAGACAATTGGAAGTAACTACACCCATGCCAGGGCTTACGCCATCCTTACCCCCTTTGTCTATGGTGAGATAATTGTTTTTCCTCGCTATGGAATTTCTAACGACTGAAGCAGAAATAATGTGATAGGGACCCAAATTATCCAAACGGCCAGTATCCTGGTTTGGCATCAAAAGGCTGTCTTTTTTTAATAATAATTTATAGTTATTCAGCTTGGTCAACAACACTGCATTTTGATCATTTACTTCTTTAATTTTTTCCTTTAAATTAAAATAAGAACCAATGTCTTTTACTTTTGCGTCTAAGGATTGACTTGCTATTTGTAAAGAATAAAAAAATATCTCACCTTGTTTTTGATTAAATTTTACCACCCAATAAAAACACAATAATTGTAGCACAATAAATAGAATGGTTGAACCATTTCTTACCACAATTTTTAATGCTTCCAACATAGATTCTTACAACTATATGGTTGTTTCAGAGAATGTATCCATCAAGAATTAATATTTAACTTCTATAAACTCTTCCGGTCGATCAGGAATGAAAAACGATGGGTGTTGTTTAAGGCAATACCAGTTCCTCTTACTACTGCCCTTAATGGATCATCGGCTACAATTACGGGCAAATGGGTCTTTAAACTTAACCTTTTGTCCAATCCCCTCAACAAAGCACCACCACCCGTCAGGTAAAGTCCGGTTCTGTAAATGTCTGAGGCCAACTCGGGAGGAGTCATTTCCAATGCTTTCAAAACTGCCTCTTCTATTTTCATGATGGACTTGTCCAAGGCTCCTACAGTTTCTTCATAGCGAATCATGATTTGCCTAGGAATACCCGTCATCAAATCCCGTCCATTCACTGCATACGGTTCTGGTGGATTTTCAAGGTTTTGGATGGCAGAACCAACATTTATTTTAATTTTTTCAGCGGTTCTTTCCCCAATCAACAAATTGTGCTCTCTCCTCATATAATCTATGATATCCTCCGTAAATTCATCACCAGCCACACGAATGGATTGGTCACAAACGATACCCGATAAGGCAATCACAGCGATTTCTGTGGTTCCTCCACCAATGTCTATGACCATGTTTCCTATAGGTTCTTCCACATCCAACCCAATTCCCAGTGCGGCAGCCATAGGTTCGTGGATCAAATAAGTTTCCTTGGAATCAACATGGTCTGCAGAATCAAAGACTGCTCTTTTTTCAACTTCCGTGATTCCCGATGGAATACAAATCACCATGCGCAAATGGGTAAAAAACTTGCGCTTCGTACCGATCATCTGAATCATGCCCTGGATCATATTTTCTGCAGCTTGAAAATCTGCAATAACACCATCTTTCAGCGGTCTTACAGTCTCTATATTGCGGTGTGTTTTTTCGTGCATTTGCATGGCCTTGTTGCCTACTGCAATGGTCTCACCTGTTTTTTTGTCAATGGCTACAATAGACGGTTCATCGACTACCACTTTGCCATCCTGCATGATCAGCGTGTTGGCGGTTCCCAGATCCACAGCCAATTCTTGTATAAAAAAATTGAATAATCCCATTTTATATCCTTGTCTATATGTGCTTTATATATCTATATTAAATTAATATAAATTTTTCTTTCCTTTTTCTTCTTAAAGAGACGTAAAGTTAGTGATTTTCGATCGGTCCTGCATCATTTTCAGAAGACCAATTACAATTCAAGGAATTAAAATACCTTTGCTTTACTTTTATAAATCATGTTGTTTTTCTGGATTATATTCTTTTTAATCATCAGCGCCTTCTTTTCAGGCAGTGAAATTGCTTTTTTCACAGCCAACAAATTAAGCATTGAAGTCAAAAAGAACAAAGGGCATCGCAGCAGCAATATACTTTCAGAATTTTATGACAAACCTGAAAAATTCATCTCTGTCATTTTGATTGGAAACAACATTGCTTTGGTCTGTCTTACATATCTTTTGACCACGTTGTTTTCACCTTTCTTTGAGTATGTCCAATGGAGTATTGGAATGAAGGTATTGGTAAACACGCTTTTGGTGACGACCATCATCTTAATTTTTGGAGAATTTCTGCCCAAGATTTTGTTCCGCTTGTTTGCCAATGAATTGATCAGTTATACTGCTTTGCCTTTGACCTTTCTATCCAAAATTCTTTACATTCCATCCCTAGTCATGACCTCAGCTTCCAATTTCCTGATCCGGAAATTTTCTCCCACCACCATCACTCCTTCCAGATATCGTTTTTCAATTTTAGATCTGGAACATTATATGGAAGGGCCCATGAAGCTTACCAATGAAGAAATCGATACTGATATTTTTAAAAACACATTAAATCTTAAGCAGGTCAGGGTTAAAAATTGCATGGTCCCGAGAAATGAAATTGTCCATATGGACATTTCAGAACCTGCTTCGGAATTGATTAAACTGATTGGAGAATCAAAGTTGTCAAGGATACTTATCACCGATGGCGACATTGACAATGTGTTGGGATATGTCCACCATCAGCAGATGTTTAAACCATCTGCCACCATTAAGGAGATGGTCATGGACATGCCGTTTGTGCCGGAGACGCTGAATGTATATGATCTTATGCTCCGAATGAATAAACTCAGACTTTCAATCGCTTGTGTGGTAGATGAATATGGTGGAACATCCGGAATAATCACTTTGGAGGACATCCTCGAACAAATTTTTGGTGAGATCGAAGATGAACACGATAAGGAAGATTTTATCGAAAAAATTATTTCAGAAAAAGAGTTTGTCTTTTCCGGTAGGCTCGAAATTAATTATCTCAATAATACATACGATCTCCATCTACCAGAAGGAGAATACCATACTTTGTCAGGCTATTTGGTGATGACCACGGGAGCTATTCCAGAAGAAGGGATGGAAATCCAACAAGATGGATACACTTTTATTTTTGAATTGGTCTCCGATACTAAAATCGAAACTGTCCGCCTTATTAAGGATTAATCATTTTATTATTCGAAACGAAGTGATTCTACAGGATCCAATGCAGAAGCCTTACGTGCGGGATAAATGCCTGAAAAAACACCCACCAAAGTACAGACTACAAAACCAAGAATGATCCATGCCCAGGGTATCAAAAAGTCACCTCCCAACCATAAAGTGACGAGATTACCAATGGGGATTCCCACTAGGATTCCAATCAATCCTCCTATTTGGCAAATCAGCATGGCTTCCGTCATAAAAAGATCTAAGATGTTTTTTCTTGTAGCCCCAAGTGCTTTTGCAATGCCAATTTCGCGGGTACGTTCGGTCACAGAGACCAACATGATGTTCATTAAGCCAATGGCAGCTCCGAGCAAGGTCAACAGCGCGATGGCGATGGTGGCTGCTCTAATTTTAGTGGTATTTTCTTTGAGAAAACTAATTAAACCATCACTGGTCGTCATCTCAAAATCGTTTGTTTCATAGCTACGCAACGCCCTGATCACCCTCATTTCTCCGATCGCTTCTGAAATTAATGACTCAGTCACTTCGGTAGTTGGTGATGCAACTATGATGTCAAAGTCCGGGTCTTTTTTTCCAAAATCAATTCTGCTGCTTTCCAAAGTGATCAATACCCTTTTGTCCGCACCTTCATTGATGCTTGCTCCTTTTGATTTAAGGACACCGACTACCTCATATTTCTGATCATTGATACTCACGGTTTTTGCAATGGCATCCGCATCTTTTCCGTCAAAAAGCGTTTTAACTAAATCCGATCCCAGGATGACTTTGTCCAATCCATATTCCAATTCCTGCATAGAAAAAAATCTACCTTCAGCTAAATCCAATCCGGAAATTGTAAAATAATTTTCATCCACTCCTCTGATTTGGATGGTGGGATTGGTTTTTCGATCCAGATATTTGATCAATCCACTCGAACTGGCCGCATAACTCACGGACACAAGTGCCTTGTTCTCAAAAACTTTTTTAAATTTTCTGGCCTGTTCATAACTGATCACAGGAGCTTCCATGCGTTTAACGCCTCGTCTTTGTCCTCTGAGATTTTTGAACTTTCTTTCTATTGAAAAAGAGTTAGCACCTAGCGAACTAAAATTCTTATTCATGGAATAAATGATACCATCAATAGAGGTTAAAATCCCTACCAAAGCAGTTATACCAAGCGTAATGATGATCATGGTGAGAATGGTCCTCATTAGATTGGCCCGAAGGTTGGACAAGGCTAAGCGAAATATTTCTAGATAGGACATGAGATGATCTTCATTGACAAATAATTCCGGTAAGACATGCCTATACAATAAAAATTAGGGAGCATTAGTTTTTCAAAAGCTATTTTTGCGGCCAATTCGCCTAAAAAAACATGCAATTACTTCAGAAATTAGAATCTATACACGACCGGTACCGCACCCTAGAGGAACGGTTATCGGATCCTGAAGTAGTGTCCAATATTGCAGAATATACCAAAACGAGCAAGGAATATAAGGATCTTGAAGAAATCATCCGTTTGTACATGGAGTATAAAAGATTCCTTCAACAACAAACTGATGCCAAAGAAATCTTGGATTCCGGAGATCAAGACATGGCAGAATATGCCAAAGAAGAACTTCAATCTGCAGAGACGGCTCTGGAAGACCTGGAGGCTCGACTTAAAATAAAATTGGTTCCGAAAGATCCTGAGGATTCTAAGGATGTCATTTTTGAGATCAGATCCGGGACCGGAGGCAGCGAGGCCAGCCTTTTTGCAGGTGACTTGTTTAGGATGTATACCCGTTTTTTTGACCTTCAAGGCTTTCGTTATGAAGTGGTCTCAGAGACGGAAGGAAGCGTAGGAGGATACAGTAAAATTGTATTGGATGTCTCAGGGACAGATGTATACGCAAAACTTAAATTTGAGTCAGGTGCCCACAGGGTCCAAAGAGTGCCAGACACCGAAGCATCCGGTAGAGTGCACACCAGCGCGGCCACCGTGGTCGTACTTCCCAAAATGGAAGTCGAAGATTTAGACATCAACAAGGCAGATCTTAGAGTAGATACTTTTCGCTCCAGCGGGGCCGGCGGCCAACACGTCAATAAAACAGAATCGGGTGTGCGTTTTACACACTTACCCACTGGAGTCGTGGCTGAGAGTACGGACAGCCGATCTCAGCATAAAAACAGAGAAATTGCATTTGGCCGACTAATCCAAAAAATCAAAGATCAAACCCTCCATGCCCACCAATCCAGTGTGGCTGCACAACGAAGATCTTTGGTTGGATCAGGCGACCGCTCAGATAAAATCCGCACCTATAATTTTCCTCAAAACAGGGTCACCGACCACCGCATCAACCTCACCCTTTACAATCTCACCGACATCATGAACGGAAATCTGGACGAAGTGATCGAATCCCTTCGTGTTGCAGATAATATGGACAAACTCCAACAGGGAGATATTGAATAGGGAGTTTTAAGTTGAGGAAAATAAGTAGACTTTTACTATGGAGTTTTAAGTTTTAAGTTAGGGGAATTTGAGTTTTAAGTTGGGAGAATTAGAAGTCTTTTACTGAAGTAAAAGTCTTTGATTCTATTGTTTTGTAATCAAATGAAAAAGATTTTGTAAAATATGGAATCACTTTCCATATTTTACTAAAATGAACGCAAATATTGATTATCGAAGAACGATGGTTTGATCTTCAAAAAATGATTCTAGAAATGATCAATTTATCATGGGAAAATCTTGATTTTACTTTTAAAATTAATAAAATCTTAAACTTATCATCAACTGCGTTGTGGACACGAATCTAAAAATTTAGGCATTTACAATTTTAGCACTTAAAACTTAAAACTTAGCATATAAAACTTATAACTAATTACCATTAATTCCCCAATCGTAATCCTTATGCTTTATTCTAATTTGATCAGATTGTGCAGATGAAGGGCCATGTTTTTTTAAGAAATTTCGCACGCCCATCGTTCCGCTAAAATCTGAGATATACCATTTAAAAATCATGGATATTTCAGCCTCCTTGTTTGTAAATGAATTTCTAAAAGGGTCGGATAAAAATTTTCTACTTTGCGCATCCAATTGTGAATCCAGCATATTTTCTTCGTAGGCTGTGTTGAGAAGAATGGGACATGATTTGGATGCACAAACCAAAGCCATGTGTAGTCTGGGATCTTTGTAATTTTTACGAAGTTTGCTGTGCTCGATGTTGTTAAGATCCAAAAGCTCTGTACCAATATTAATAAACTTAATGTCCCAGCTAGAATTGATAAATGGAATTTTACCACCAATCTCTTTAATGCTTTTGATGGGATAATGGCGGATCACGAGTTGAATTGTGTAGGCATTGTAAGCATTGATCCAGTATGCGATGGTTTTATGATCAGACCATGATGTCTTCGGAGGATTGGACTCAAGGTTTTTTAAATATTTATTTAGATACAAGCTGTCTTTTTGAAATCCTCTATAGTCAACTTCGCCGTTATTAGTCACATATTTTTGTAATAAACTGGTCCATTCTTTATGCTGATTTTGTGAAAAGGAATTACAAACATTAAGTAAAAGAATTAGGCAACTTAAAATAGATTTAGAAGAAATCATTCTATCACGTTTACAAACTTAGACAATGCAAACTAAAAATGGTTGTGCACTTAGAGCTGAAATGGTCATTTCTTATTTTGGGCTCAAAGCTTGACATTTAAACTGAGTATCCAAGCAAACATTCAAGCAAGTAAACTGTTTGACTTAATCCCAAGCACAAAGTATCGAATTCTATTGATCATTCCCAAAAATTTGGGAGTTGAATTAAGGATTCAGGCTCTATATTTGCGATTCTTTATATTTAAAAACTGATCATTTATGAAAACCTATTACAATCCGGAAGACCTTAAGAAATTTGGCAATGTCTCAGAATTTGAACCCAATTTGGCAAAAAAATTCTTTGATTATTATGGAGAGGTTTTTAAAGAGGGGGCTTTGACCGAAAGGGAAAAAAGTTTAATCGCACTGGCGGTAGCGCACACCATTCAATGCCCATACTGCATCGATGCTTACACGGTAGACACTCTTGAAAAAGGTTGTGATGAAACACAACTGATGGAAGCCGTACATGTGGCTGTTGCCATCAGAGGAGGCGCTTCTTTGGTGCACAGCGTACAAATGATGAATAAAGTGAAAGAAGTAAGCATGTAGTATTTTTTACCTCCAAAACCTAGCATGAAATCATCGACCAAGTCTTTAAAAAGTCGACATAATCTATTGTCGGATACCTATTACCAGCTACAGGTTATTGCTTCCACCGCTTTAAACGGGGATTCTCATAAACAATTTGCTCATAAATTAGAAGAATCAGGTCTCTATCCACTTCGTCCGACCGCTCTTGAGATTTTCCAAATCAATCTGGGTAAGATGTGCAATCAGACCTGCAAACATTGTCATGTGGATGCTGGTCCCGATCGGAAAGAAATCATGGAGCGTGAGATCATGCAAGCCTGTCTGGAGGCTATTCAGGCATCCAAGGTACATACGGTGGATTTGACGGGTGGCGCACCGGAAATGAATCCTCATTTTAGATGGTTGGTGGAAGAATTGTCAAAATTGAATATCCAGAAGATCATCGTACGGTGCAATCTCACCATTATTCTTGCCAATAAAAAATACCACGATCTACCCGAATTTTTTAAAAAACATAAGGTAGAAGTCGTTTCTTCTCTGCCTTTTTACAATTCCATAAGAACCGACGCCCAAAGGGGCGATGGTGTTTTTGAAAAATCCATAGAAGCTTTAAAAATGCTAAATGCGGTGGGTTATGGACAAGAAGGAAGTGGTTTAAACCTTCATCTGGTGTACAATCCAAGCGGAGCTTTTTTACCACCTTCACAAGAAACTTTGGAAGCAGAATTTAAAAAGAGGCTTCTGCAACAATTTGGGATTAGATTTAATTCATTGTACACCATCACCAATCTTCCCATCTCCAGGTTTTTGGAATATTTGATGGATTCGGGCAACTACCAGGAATACATGGATAAACTTATCCAGGCTTACAATCCAGTGGCAGCAGCCAATGTCATGTGCAGAAATACCATCTCCGTGGGATGGGATGGATATTTATTCGATTGTGACTTTAATCAAATGCTGGATTTAAAAATTGCTCATGAGCTTCAGCACATCCAAGATTTTTTAAATTTTGATGTTCAGGATCGCGATATTATTGTCAACCAACATTGTTATGGTTGTACAGCTGGTGCAGGGAGTAGTTGTGGTGGTGCCACTGCCAATTAATTAAAGCTCTAAAAATGTATTTAAGCATTGTCATTCCTACATTGAATGAGGAAAAATACATACTCCGTATATTGAATTATTTAAGAAGACATACAGATCCAAATTCTTGCGAAATAATTGTGTGCGATGGAGGCAGTTCCGATCAAACTGTAGCCTTGGCTAGAAATTTTGGAAGCATTACTATACTTGACCAATTGCCCTCCTGTAGGGCGATTCAAATGAACCATGGTGCGATGAGGGCTCGGGGAGAGGTCTTGTACTTTGTGCACGCAGATGTGCTTCCACCTGAGAGTTTTTATTCTGATATAAAATCCAATTATCAAGCTAGACATTTGTTTGGTATGTACCGCCAGAAATTTGAAGGAGGTAGTTTTCTATTGAAAATAAATTCATTTTTCACACGCTTCGACTTTGAATGGTGCAGGGGTGGAGATCAAAGCTTGTATGTGTCCAGAAAGCTTTTTAGTGAATTGGGAGGTTACAATGAATCCATGGTAATCATGGAAGAATATGATTTGCTTCGACGTTTGCGCAAGAAATCCAAACTTCGAATTATGCCCAATTATACTTTGGTCTCAACCCGAAAGTATGATTCTAATTCATATTGGAGAGTCCTCCTGGCAAATCAGAAGGCTTTTAAAATGTTTCTGAAGAATGAGAAGCCTGAGGAAATTCTAAGAACATATAAGTCTTTTCTATATCCATATTGAGAGTATAATCAACTATATTTATTTTACCTTTCATTATTTCAAACAAATATTATTTGTTTTGAAAGTTAATTTTTAGATTTGTTGTCTAAAATCTCCCAATATGAAACAGTATTCAAATTTTACGATCAGATTTACCACTTGGTGCATTATTTTATTCTTCTTTTTTCCAACATTCTTTATTACAGCACAACCATCGCCTTGTGATAATTTTTCATGTCATAAAAATGTCAGTCTCACCATCCAAAGGGGCGAAATTAGACCCATCAATTTATCCGATTTTTTAGTGAATGGTGTATGTCCAGATCACAGCTATAAATTGACCATCTATAAAGATGGTAAGTATCTACCCCTTACCGAAATCAGCTACCATTTTCCTGCTGAATTCAATTATAATATTTTTGATGAAAATCTACACCGAGGCTGTAATGGCACTGTAAATTTGACCTTTATTGATTGTGATACCAATGAGCCTCCTCAAAAAGGCGTTAATAAATTTTCTGAATTGCTTTGTTTAGAATTTTCTAATTATAAAAACATTCCATTCAATGTGCCCGAACACGTGAGCATAGTTTTAGAAAATAAAAAAATATTGGCCTATGATTGGGCTAAGTGTGGTCCTGTAGAAATAAAAATCGTCAGAGAAAATACGATTCCTGGAGCTTGCGTCTATGATTTTGGAGCGAAGTTTTACAGAACCTGGTCCACAAGCTGGCCTGATAAAAAAACATACACCTTTACGGACAGCTTTACCTATCTTAAATTTAGAATAGATTCATTTTTGGTGTTGCCCAATTTTGATAATGTCCAAAATCCTGGGTTCGATTTTAAGGATAAAAGCTGGGGTCGGGATAAAAAAAATCATCCAAATGGTGCTGAAACAAGTTTAAATTTATTTGATAAATGGTCCTGCTCCAATGTGGCAAAAACGTACGATGACAGAATTTTAGAAAGTAATAAAGTGGATTCTTGCCACAGTCTAAAAAAAATTAGAAGGGAATGGACGGTTATGGATTGGTGCACAAGCGAAGTTTTAGGATATCCTCAAATTATTCATTTAATAGACATTGACGATCAAGAAATTCCAAGCATCGTATGCCCGACTGAAATTATCGAATTCGTGCTGCCTAAATCCAATTTATTAAGTATCAATGCCAATGAACTGGGTCTTTCATCCAATGACAATTGTGGTATCAATATTTATACCTTTGATAGAAATGCCTTAGATACTTTTAGGACGTTTACTTTGAGTGATACAGGTCATATTCAAGACATCGAAGTTTGGGTGCACGATCAGGCAGGAAATAAAGCTAGCTGCAATATTAAAATTTTGGTAAAAGCAGATGTGTCGATAGGTGTATTTGATCCTTCTGTATCCAAAAATATAAAAATTTATCCCAATCCATTTAAAGAGGAGTTGTACATTGAAAGCAAAGATTTCCAAGGGGCTGCGGAAGTGCTTATAGTAGATTTGTTAGGAAAACAAGTTTGGCAGGTAAAATTTTTAATAGATTCTCAAAATCCTACCATCATTCGACCAACGGGTTTAAAAGAAGGAACTGTCTACATTTTGAGCTTTAAAAATAAGTTCCAATCGTACTCAGCGAAAATCATCAAATGGTAAGAAATTTTAATTAAGAAAAATCAGAAACAAAATTAAATGCTGATAATCTTGACTTCAACCCTTTGGTTTTTATTGCGGCCTTCTCGGGTATCATTGGATGCTATAGGTTGGCGTTTACCATAACCTTTAAAACTAATTCTTTTTTCCGCGACTCCTTTGCTAACCAAATAATCTTTTACAGCTTTGGCTCTTGAAGTGGAAAGCTTGTCACAAAAGAAATGAGAAGGTTGTCCATTGGTGTGACCGCCAATTTCAATTTGAATTTTTGGATTTCCTTGCAAAAATTCATAAATTTCATCCAGGGCAGGATAAGATTCAGATTTAAAATTGGTGCTGTCGGCATCAAAATAAAGTTTCTCTATTTTAACCACCTGTCCGATCTTTACTTTCTCAGCGCTAAGATCTTTCATGATCTTAGTTCTCACTGAGGTAGGGGTATCCGTTTTTGATTGGTCTTTATTGTTTTGAAGTTCGGGAGGTTTTTTAGCTGCGCCGGCAATGGATCTGGTATTTTGGGTATCTTTTCTTTGCTTTTTGTAATTTTTATAGGCAACTGAATCTCTGGGACATGGGATGATGGTGAGATGAGAAGCTTGATCCAAAAGCATATTGCCGTTGTAAGGAAAAAGTGCAGGCGTTTTATAAAAAACTTCCAACTCAATATAAGACATGTCCGATTTTGGCTGAAATTCGAATTCGTATTTTTTCCAAATAGTATCCTTAACTGGAATGGATTCCGCCAGTAATTGTTTTTGATGGCAGTAACCATCTCCGCCGTAGATTCTCAATACGATGGGAGTGATAAAAGGTCTGGGAGTACTGTAAGCATCTCCTTTAAGTCCACTTAGGTAAATAGGAGATTTCATTAGGTATATTGAAAACGTATAACATCTCCCCTTTCTCATGGGTGAACTAAGATGTTGGGAAACTCTTTCGTAAGTATCATTTTCTCTGGCTACCATACCAAGATAAGTATGACCCTGATAAGCTTCTTTAGTCACACCAAAAAGTGGTTCAGCTGGCGGTGGTGCCGGCTGAATATCCGGTGCAGATTCCGTTTTGAAGCCACAATCTATCCAACCGTCCGGAGTGCTGCAACATCTTGGAAATCCTTCAAACGACCCATTGATGAGGTAAATAGTAGACGTATCCCTTTGTGCGATGGTGAGCAAGCTAGAGATCAAAAAACCCGTAGAAATAATAATTTTCTTCAAAAAACCTTAGATTTAGACAAATCAGCTGTTAAACGCAGAAGCTTCGCATTTGTTGGTTAAAACAGACTTAAATCCATGCCAACAAAAGCATAATAAGATGCAACAGTTCATTGCTTATTGTGTTTTCAGAAATCTAAGAAAATATAGATGTCTTGTTTAATAATTATTGGGCTAAAAGCTATGTTACAAGGGATTTTGTGAGGATGTCTTTGTATCTGGATGATTTGAAGCTAATTTCTGATATAAGCTTAGTTCATTTTCTTGTGGGTCGAACAAGGGATGAGGCTCAGGTCAGACGCATGATCCAGCAACATATTACCACTGTAAGGGTACAATAAATCTGTATAGTAATATACTTGTAGTAAAATATAAGTCAAATTTGAATTCGGAATTAACTCAAACTCATATTTATGCCAGGAAGTATCAACAACAGGAAGCGATTCCGCCAATAGTTCTTTGTTATGACAATACCCATCACCTCCATAGATCCTCAATATAATGGGCGTGGTAAATTGTCTGGGCGTATAGAAAGCATCTCCCTTAAGGCCACTTAGATAATTAGGTGACTTCATTAGATAAATTGAAAAAGCATAACAACTGTCTTTTATCATGGCAGCGCTGAGTTTTTGGGAAGTACTCTCGTAAGTATCATTTTCTCTAGCGACCATTCCCAGATAGGTTTTTCCATGAAAGGCTTCTTTGGTGACGCCAAATAGCGGTTCTGAAGGAGCTTGGGCCGGCTGTATATCAGGTGGAGATTCTGTCTTAAATCCACAATCAACCCAACCTTCCGGAGTGAAACAACATCTTGGGGTCCCTTCGAACGAACCATTTATGAGTTTAATAGTGGATGTTTCTTGTGCCCCAATTAAAAAGCTAGAAATTAAAAATCCGGAAGAAATTATCATTTTTTTCATAAACCGTTCGATTTATCCTAATCTGTGAATATTTGCAGAAGCTTCAATTTAGCAAATTCATTTCTACCAGCAAAAGTATCGAAAATGCAACAGATCTTAGCTTATTGTGTTTCCAGAATACTATGAAAATATTGATGGTTTGTTTGGGAAATATCTGTCGTTCTCCCATGGCCCAAGGGATTTTAGAAAAGGAAATCCAACGATTGCAGTTGCCCTGGAGTGTTGATTCTGCTGGAACCAATGGTTACCACGATGGTGAAAATCCAGACCCAAGGGCTGTACAAACCATGAGCTCAGCGAATTGGGACATTGCTTCTCAGGTTTCAAGAAAAATACAAAGAGTTGATTTAGAAATATACGACTTGATCCTTTGTATGGACCGTACTGTAGAAAAGGATCTTCGAAGAATGTTTGAAGGAAACTCTAATTTGGATAAAGTCAAAAGAATAATGGAATTTGCTCTCACACAAAATCAGTTGGAAGTGGAAGACCCTTATTACAACAATCGATTTAAAGAAGCGCTCCAGCGAATAGAGCTGGGGATAGAGGGACTTGTTCAATTTTACACTAAACAAAAATGATCAAACTGCTGTTTTGATCAGGCCTAAATTGATACAAATCCTTGATTATGTTAAACAAAGAATTAGAAAAAGCACTTAACGAACAAATTCTCAAAGAAGCAGAAGCCAGTTTTTCTTATCTCAGTATGGCTGTTTGGTGTGAGTTTAAAGGACTTGAAGGAAGTGCCCGATTTTTCTACAGACAATCCGATGAAGAAAAATTACACATGATGAAGCTGATCGGCTACATGCTTGAAATGGATACCAAACCAATCGTTCCATCCATACAAGTGATGACCAACGATTATACATCAGTGCAATCTATTTTTGAAAAAACATTGACTCAAGAGCAATCTGTCACACAATCAATACATAACTTGATCACCTTGGCCAACAAGGACAATGATTACGCCACTCAAAATTTTCTGCAATGGTACGTGTCTGAACAAAGGGAAGAAGAGTCCATGATTCGAAAAATTTTGGATAAAATCAAACTCATTGGCGAAGGTCCTATGACCTTGTATTACATCGATAAAGAAATGGAAAGAATCAATCAAGAAATTCTAAGTCAGGAAGGTGAAGCCGCCGTATAATTTCAATTTTTTCAGTTTTAATTTTCAGTATTAAGTATTGATAATTTAATCATTAAGAAATAATATACTGTGAACTGGTAAACTTTGTATTAATTTCCAAATTATATTTCGTATATTTCTTTTTTATATCTAAATTGGCTTTCTCTGATTTGGCCGTTTAAGATTAAGCTTGTATTTTTAGCCTCTCTAAAAACAATGGTAAGATGATAAAAAATATTTTTTTGGTCTGGATCCTTGCAATCTGCGCATTTTCCGGACAAGGACAGAAGTTGACACCACAAGTAGTAGCCAGTGCTGGCAATGTTTCAAAAGCAGGTGGATTTTCCATAGAATGGACTTTAGGAGAATTGGTGACTGAAAGACTTACCAATGGAAATTCAAAATTAACCCAAGGTTTCCATCAAGGAAATCTTACGATTAGTTCGGTCTCTAACCCATCCTTGGAGGGAATAAATGTTTATCCAAATCCGGTCAGTGACGAGTTGGTCATAGAAAACAATTCAGGTAAAGATGTTCAGTTTGATTTGTTTGATCTCAATGGTCACTTAGTGGAAACTAAGAAATTACCATTGGGTCTAAATAAAGCTCAAATGCATTCTTTGGTCAATGGTTTTTATATCATTCAAATTTCTTCCGGCAACTTAAAATCAGTACATCAAATTCAAAAAATTAAATAAATTAGAATAATTCAAATTAAAAAATTACATCATGAAAAGAAGTTTACTAGTATCAATCCTTTTCTTATCCATCGGAACTTTTCTATTGGCTCAGGGCCCAGCGTTTAAATATCAGGCCGTTGCGCGCAATGCTCAAAATGCAGCTTTACTAAATCAGAATATTTCTTTGCGCTTATCTATTTTAAGTTCAGGTGGAGCAACTGTTTATTCTGAAATACACGCGACCACCACTTCTGATATTGGGATTGTTTCTGTCAATGTTTGTCAGGGTGCCAATCCAACCGGAAGCTGTGCTACCATTGATTGGAAAGCTGGAGGATTCCAACTTAAAGTAGAACTTGACCCTGCAGGTGGAAGCAATTATATCAATATGGGTAATTCTCCAATATTGACAGTGCCGATTGCTGCTTATGCGATGACTGCTGGAGCTGTGGCGGGTGACAACGATGGTAATCCTACCAATGAATTACAATCACTCACCTTCAATCCAAATAACAATAGCCTTGCGATCTCACAAGGGAACAACGTAGACCTTACAGGTCTTAAAAATGACGCAGATGCTGATCCAGCCAACGAAATTCAAACTATATCGCTTGATACCACCAACAATGAAATTTTATTGAGCAAGGGTGGAGGTAGTATTTTATTGCCATCCAGCGGAAACAGTCTTTGGAAAAAAAATGGAAACGAGTTATCGTACAACCATTCCAACAATATTTATCAAACATTTAGCCCTGCTAAATACGAAGTTTCTTTTAGCAATACTTCTAAGAAAAGTTTTAACAGCTTCACGAATAAGTGGGGAGAAGAATTTACAACACTGCCTACGAATTTAGGCAAAACAACAGCATACGGATCAGAAATTATTGAGTATCCTGTGACACTTAACAGACATTATTTAAGAATGAACACTGACACCATGTGGAGAGCCAATTCTTATGGTTATTCATTCATTCCAGGTTCTTCCGCTGGTATCGTCACACAGTCAGAAATTTTTAGCCAAGCAGTCAACGGCAATCAACCTGTCAGAGTGCTCTCCACTCGCACAGAAGGCTCTGGTGGAATTGGTAATTATTATGCTTATTTGGGTGGAAGAACGGCCTCGGTTGTTGGAAACTTAAATATTAGCGGTATTGGATTGACTCCTGCCGTTGCTATATTTAATGCATCCAATAATGTTTTTGGACTTTGGTTTAACGCCGGTGGTCAAGCACAATTGTCCGCCCAGGTAAAGAACTTTGTTGAAAACCATCCAACTGATCCATCTAAACAAATCTGGTATGCTTGTGTGGAAGGACCAGAAGCTGCTGCCTATGAAAGAGGTTCTAATCAGTTGGTGAATGGTGTTGCTGAAGTTAAATTTAGTGAGCATTTTGGATTGATCGTTAATCCATCTACCATCACGATTCAATTGACCCCTGGATCAGCAGATTCAGAAGGCCTTGCAGTGGTTGAAAAAACGGCTACTGGATTTAAAGTAAAAGAATTAAGAAAAGGTACTGGAAGCTATTCTTTTGATTGGGAAATAAAAGGAGTTAGAAAAGGTTATGAAAATTACGAAGTCATCAGAGACAAAATTCAAGTTTTACCACATGATAAAATGACGGTGGAAATAGACTAGAATTCATCTAAAATACAAGAAAAAGCCCGTGTCTCCAACAACACGGGTTTTTTTTATGTGAATCCACAATCTCCATCCCCTGCTTGAATTTCGTCGACGTCACCCTTAATATATTGCCGCATGGATTCAGATAATAAAAATTCTCTCACAACTTTCCTTCGTATTATTTCACCATCTAACCTTCGATCAAATAAACGCAAGTTTTGATTTCCAAAAACTCTTAAGACGGCAATTTTATTTCTTAAAATAAAATCATGTATCAGTGCATAAAGCTCCGGTATCATCCTTGTATCTTTTATAAAAAGATAATTTACGGTTAGACAAAAATTCTTCCTTAATAACTGAACAAAGATTTGAATTTCCTCATTCGAATTTTTTAAAACGAAGTTTTCTACACTAAATTTTTCAACGCAACTTGTAAAATAATATCGCTTATCGCAAATCACAGCATCAGATTTCTCAAGTACCCAAGGATATTGACACATCCATTTAAATTCATCCACATTTCTCCTAAATGGGTTTTGCTGGTGATGCTGATGGATAAATTCTTTTAAACGAATGTCATCAAGATTTGAAGTTTCCCAATTATTTGAAATAATTTCATCTTTTTTTCTGAAAGTCCAAATTTGATTTAACAGTCGGTCACAAAATATTAATAATGGTTTTGTGAAATTGAAGGCAGGAAATTTTCTGGGAATCCAATCCCCCATTGTGCTTCCAAAATAAATTCTGAGCCCTGGAATCTGAAATCCAGATTTAAAATATCCACTTTGCAAATACAATTTTTGTAAGCCTGGAATAAATTCCGTGGCCAAGATTTTTCCATTCCATTCTTCTGCCATTTTAGCCAACAATGATTTCGCTATACCCTTGCCTAGATATTCTGAATGAACCCAGATACAGGATAACCAACCAAATTTTTGCTTCACTAAATCTAAATCTTCAGATGGACTTTCTACAATATGATCGGGTAAAATGCCTAAGTAACCGGCTAGAATTTCTCCATCATATGCGTGGATCATCACAATATCATCATAATCTCCTCTTGGATTTTGTAAATAAGATGTTGCTCTATGTTGAGATATGGACACATCTCTAGCAGAACTGTACTCTGCAGAAAGACAATAATCCAATAGTTCTGATTTAGTATATAGTTTTAATTCCATTGGCTTCGTCTCACAATATTTTTTCCCAGGATAGACAAGAATTTGTATTTCAACAACTGAAAGCATAGAATTGATCTTGCTTCTACAGTACGTTTTTCCATTGGGATTCTTTGTAAATGAAATAAATTGATCTCATCTCTTATTCCCGCTGAGCCAAACAGATAATTTAATTTTGCTTGTTCCTTCATTTGCAACAATTGATCCGTTCCAATACCATGATCAGAAAATGGAAATGAAAAAACTGAAAATTCATTTCTATATCCCTCCAATTCTTCCATGCATTTTTCGGTCTCATTCATTCTAGTTTGCTCATCTATTTTGGCATACAATGGATGTGTATGACTATGTCCTCCAATGATAAATCCCAATTCTTGCATTTCCTCCAACTGCGTCGAACTTAAATAAGGCTTACTGTTTTTAAGATAGTCTTCAAAATCCAAATTTATTATGCTCGCCAACGGCTCCAGCAAATGTTGATTGCTCCAATTAATTGAAAATAGATAATTTTCTATTTCACGATAATTTTCTAAATTGAATTGCTTTGTTATTTCTCCAAACTGTTGTGGATTTAAGCCATCCGTTAAAATTTTTTCCCAGATCAGCGATATTTTAAATCTATAAAAAAGTGCTTTATTGTCTAAAAATCCGGTATTTATAAAAAAAATAGCTTTCAAGTTTTTCTTCAATAAAATGGGTAAAATAATTTCATAACATTCTTTAAGTCCATCATCAAAACTCAATAAGAACTGATCTTTCAAATTAGAATCAAGAGAAAGCTTCTCTGTCAATAAAACCGGATGGTAATGTTTTAGTAAAAAATCAAGATCTTTTTCAAATTCTCTGACCGATTTAATGGGGTATAAATGTTTGATATGTTTTAATTCCTGGTCACAGATACTGTGATAAAAAGGTAAAATTATTTTTCCCTTATTCATTTTTTTTACAAAATCAAAAGGGATCAACTTTGACAATAGCCTAAATAACCAAAGAATGGTGAGAGATATTAGTTGGTTTAAATTCACAGTTTTTTAAAATCAAATGAATTTGAAACCAAGTAAAAATATTGGTTTTGATTACCTTCTTTCATTTTTAAAAATTGCGATTGTAGCTAATCAACAATTGCTGGATAATATTGGCTCGCTTGCCCGTGAAATCTTTTACACCCCCCGGAGCCTTCGGATCTGTGATTTGATTGAGCTTGTCATCATCATAAAACACATCTGTTCTAAATTGAAGGTTGAGACCTTTGAATAATTCAATTCCTAAAGAATTAAACCAGTTTATATCTATGTTTTGAGGCTTTTCTAAATAATTAGAAAAGAGGATCAGTTCGGTGGTATAATTTAATCGCTTAAAAAAAGTGCCTGCGTATCCACCACGAGCCAAAGCGCCTACACCATACCAGGTTTTTTCGTATTCGGTGCTGCTATTTTCTTTTAACTGAGTACCATGCACGCCCAAATTGGCAATGTCCTGATTTGCTATGTATATTGTTTTTAAGGCAGCGGGGCTAAGAAAAATATACCATTTGGGGTCCTTTTGATATTTCATCCCCAATGCAAAAGAAATGTTTGCTGGAGAAAATAATTTTGAAATCAATTTTGTGTTGTAAGCACCCTCTTGCAATTCTGAAAGATATATTTTATTGGTGGCACTGTCCAAATGAGATCCCAAAAATTGTGTGATTAACATTAAATCGGCTGAGTAAGCCCATGGTGAAGTTTGATTTACTTTATAAGCAAAATTGGATGAAATGGTAAAAATATCCAATGCTTTTTCAAACGGAAGTTTTAGATCAGAGCCACCACCTATGGTTCCTGATCCAATTCGCTGTGTACTTAAGTTGAGCATCAGGTCATTTTTCCAATTCACTAAGTTTCTTTTATACTTTGCAGTAAATCCCAAAGCACCGCCTATACCCAATCGGTTAGATCCCGCTCCCACGTATGGATTGATGTTGACCAATTGACCAAGATCAATACCAATGGCAGATTTATATTTCCAACCTTCAGCATCTTCCAACGCTATGGCTGCATCCATTCTTTTCTTTCTTTCTGCTTCTTGTGCAGCCTTGTTTGCATCTACCTGGGAATAAATTTTAATACTTCCCATAATCATACATATTAGCAATAGTAGTTTTTTCATGATTTTAAATTTGTTTTAGTGAATTGAATATTGATATAATTTCATACTTTTTTACCATTGTATCAAGAAATTTTATTTTCAAAATTAATTAAGTATTGAAAAATGTACGTCCCCCGAATGCATTTTATTGAGCTATCATTTCTCTTGATACCATCATTGACAATATAATTAACTTTGTTCTTTTTTACCCAGGATCTGATCATTCATTTAAAGCAACAAATATTATGTTTTTCTGCGTTCCAACTATAATTTCTAACACTTTTTCTATAAAATCAACCATTTTTTACTTTTCGCTTTCTCTGACTTTTTTATATCCTTTAAACATTATTTACTCACAAAATACTGATAAACAAGCATTTGTTATCAAGAGCTTTTATGATGAAGCCTTGGAAAAGCAATATTCTTACCAGTGGCTTGAATTTTTATCAGAAAAGATAGGAGGTAGAATTGCTGGTTCTCCACAAAGTTTGGCTGCTGTAGAATTTACACATCAAGTCCTGGATAGTTTAGGTGCTGATACGGTTTGGAATCAAGCTTGCGAAATCGATTATTGGTATAGAGGAAAAGCTGAAGTGGTCCGATTGGTAGGACACGCGGAATATGGAGATCGCACATTAAGGGCACTTGCTTTAGGCGGCTCTGGAGCAAGTCCCAATGGTGGATTGACGGGAGAAGTAATAGAGTTTAAAAGTTTGGATGAAGCACGAGCTGCGGGACCGAAAATCAAGGATAAAATTGTCTATTTTTCGAGACCTTTTGACAACAAATTTTTTAAGACTTTCCATGCTTATGGATCTGCGGTAGATCAAAGGGCTTATGGGCCTAACCTTGCTTCAAAATTGGGTGCTAAAGCATGCATTATTCGATCCATGACGGGTCGTATGGATACCTTCCCTCATACAGGCGGAACCTTGTGGGAAGATGGAGTAAAGCCCATTCCTGCTTTGGCGATCAGCACCATAGATGCGGCTTTTCTGACGGAAGCCATTCGCAAAAGTCCTGCAAAAATTTATGTTGAAACCCATTGTGAAAACAGAGGCAAAAAAATTTCATATTCTGTAATTGCTGAAATAAAAGGTTCTGAAAAACCAGATGAGATTATTTTGGTGGGCGGTCATTTGGATTCATGGGATGTCGGAGGTGGAGCACACGATGATGGAGCAGGTTGTGTGCATTCCATGGAAGTCTTTTCCATTTTAAAAAATTTAAAGTATAAACCAAGAAGGACTTTGCGTTGTGTACTTTTCATGAATGAAGAAAATGGATTAGCGGGAGGTCGAACGTATGCAGAAATATCCAATAAAAATGGAGAATACCACTTTGCAGCCATTGAAAGCGATGCAGGCGGATTTACACCACTAGGATTTGGTTTTGATGCTGATACCGCTTTTGTTAAAAAATATTCATCTTATTTTTCCCAATGGGACGAGCTATTATCACCCTATGGACTTAAACTAAACAAAGGTGGAGGTGGCGCTGACATTGGCCCTCTTAAAAGTCAAAAAGGAATTTTATTTGGATTGAGTCCAGATTCCCAAAGGTATTTTGATTATCATCACACAGCTCAAGATCGAATCTATACTGTACATCCCAGAGAATTGGCTTTAGGTTCTGCTGCGATGGCCAGTTTGGTGTATTTACTGGACCAAATACCTTAGATGGGGACAATTTCTCCAATATCATTTAGAAAGAAACTATTGACCTGGTCTGAAGAGCATCCTAGAAATTTGCCTTGGACCAACATTGTAGATCCTTATACTATATGGATTTCAGAGGTAATCTTACAACAAACACGAGCAGAACAGGCAATTCCATATTATCAAAAATTGATGAAAAGCTTTCCATCTCTTGCGCATCTGGCAAATTCTTCGCTGGATGAATTGCTCTTGATTTGGGAAGGTTTGGGTTATTATTCAAGAGCAAGAAATCTGCACAAGGCTGCAAAATTCATTCAAAACGAACTGAATGGAGTTTTCCCAAACACTTATAGCGAAATTTTAAAATTACCCGGGGTAGGTGATTATACCGCAGCTGCAATTTCCTCATTTGCATTCAAACTAGCTTTTCCGGTTGTGGATGGCAATGTGGTAAGGGTTTTGGGTAGATTATGTGGAGTTGAATCTAGTTTTCATTCTACTGAAGGCAGAAAACAATTTTATCAACTTGCCAATCAATTTTTAGATCAAAAAGTTCCGGATCTATACAATCAAGCCATTATGGATTTTGGAGCTACTCATTGCCTTCCAAGTAATCCGCTTTGCAATAGTTGTCCATTTCATTTACAATGTACTGCATATAAAATTGGGAGAATTCAAGATTTTCCAATCAAAAAATCAAGACAAAAGTCTTCCGAAAAGTTTTTACATTATTTTCTTTTGCAGGATTCCAAAGATCGAATTATTATAAGACAAAGGGACGATCGCAGTATTTGGAAGAATTTATTCGAACTGCCCGGTCTATTTTTGGATCAAGAAAAAACGCTCACAGCTCCACAAATCAAAAAAAATCTAAGACTGTTTGGTATTGCATTAAATAATTATAAAATATTGAAAATCAAGCAATACCATCACTTATTAACCCATTTGAAATTAAATATTAAGTTTTATATCATCCATTATGATGGTTTAAAAGATCAGAAAACCTTGAATAAAATTCAAATGGTAGAAATAAAAACCTTATCGAAATATGCATTTCCTAAAATAATTCGTCTATTTTTAGACCAAAATCTAAATCGTCGCTATGCTAAATAGAGTGATGCTCATTGGAAATCTAGGAAAAGATCCGGAATTCAGGACGACAGAATCTGGTGTTTTACGAGCGCATATTGTATTAGCAACCAATGACACTTACAAGGACCGCAATGGCCAAATTCAGAAAATAACAGATTGGCATGATGTAGTTGTTTGGAGGACACTGGCAGAAAAAGCAAGGATTTTAAAAAAGGGGATGCTAGTATATATTGAAGGAAAGCTGACCCACAGAAAATGGACGGATAAAGATGGAAACGACCACCATGGAACGGAAATCTCTGTCGAAATCCTTAGAATATTGGAAAAAAGAGACAATTACGGCCATCAAAATTATCGAAAGCAAGAAAATCACCTTCCTTCCGAAGAAACCCATGAAAGCAGATTGACTGAATCAGATGAACCTGGCCAATAATTCTTTGTTCAGTAAACCTCAAATCTTTTAATTGGAACCATCTGACCCTTATTCGAGTAATCTCCTGATAGCCCTGCTGGGATTTCTGTACCTTGATTTTTATGCAATTGGCCTTATCCTATTTTTTATTTTTTTGGTGATTCTATCTGGTCTGTTTAGTGGATCCGAAGTTGCATACATGTCTTTGTCTCCGACCAATCTCGAAAGTCTTGAAGAAGAAGATAGTGATGCTGCAAGAAGAGTAATCCAAATGCGTCACAAGGTCAAACATTTTATTGCCCTTATTTTGGTTTGCAACACGATCGTCAATATTGGCATTGCTTTACTGTTGGAGCATATATTGTCAAGTTATGTTCCTGCCTCTAGTTATGTGGGTATATCCACATGGATCATTTCGCAATTTGGATGGGTATCTGTAGAACCTGATCAAATTAATCATATATTTAATTTTATCATTGCTGTTATTGGCGCTACTTCCATCATCATTTTCTTTGGTGAAATCATGCCAAAAATATATAGCCAGATTCACAATGTGCGGTTTGCAAAATCAATGTCTCTGCCATTAAAGGTTCTTGAATTTTTTGTCTCTCCATTTACATACCCGTTGGTTGCACTTAGTACAAGGGTAGAAAAACATTTATTAGAAAGAAAGCTTGGTACATCGAGCACAGCGAGAGAGGATTTGGATGCAGCCATTGATTTGGCAGTCAGTGATGGGATGAACAGTTCTAATCAAGTAGAAATGTTGAAAGGAATCATTAAATTTAACGATGTATCGGTTTCACAAGTAATGACCTCAAGAACTGAAGTTTGTGGAATAGATTTAAAAGCACCATTTGAAGAAGTGCTACAAATTGTGAAAGAAAATGGATATTCTCGCTTTCCTATTTATATTGAAGATTTTGATAAAATTACCGGAATACTATATGCCAAAGATCTAATCAGCCATCTTGATAAAGGAAATGAATTTGAATGGCAAAATTTGATTCGTTCCAACTTACTTTATGTTCCTGAAACCCGTAAAATTCATGATCTGTTGAATGATTTTCAAGTCAAAAAATTACACATGTCCATCGTTGTCGATGAATATGGAGGCACAAGCGGAATTGTGACTTTGGAAGACATCATGGAAGAAATAGTAGGAGAGATTTCTGACGAGTTTGATGATGATGGAGATCTTAACTTTACCAGATTGGATGCCAATAATTATGTCTTCGAAGGAAAAACTCTCATCAATGATATGTGTAGAGTGGTTGGAGTAGATTTATCGGATATGGACTTGCACAGAGGCTCTGCAGATAGTATCGCAGGCCTGATTCTCGAACACACCGGAGAAATGCCTAAAAAAGACCAGGAGCTTAGTATTCTCAATATTAAACTCAAGGTCCTTTCGGTCAGTAAAAAAAGAATTGAGAAAATTCAAATCACCACATTCCAACTCTAAGATTAATGAATTTCAAAAAATTTATTTTTTCCAAACAGTTCTTTTCTATTTTATTAATTTCATTTCTATTATGTTCCTGTGAAGAAAGAACCTATACTCCCAAACCGCGGACTTTTCCAAGAGTAGAATTACCAGCACATGAATACACGGCTTTTCAGGAAATGGATTGTCCATTTAAATTTGATATGCCAGTTTATTGTAAAGTTGAAAAAGATTCTACTTTTTTTGATGAAAAAGCTCCAAGTAAATGCTGGTTTAATCTTGAATTTCCAACATTGAATGGAAGTCTATATTGTTCTTATCAAGACATTGGAAGTAAAAAAGACCTTGAGAAATACATCAATGAAGCTTTCAGAATGGTGAAAGAGCATCACATCAAAGCCGATTATATTGAAGAACTACCTTATAGTAAAGAGAATCGTGTCTTTGGTATGATCTTCAATTTGGAAGGCGCTGCTGCGTCTTCGTTTCAATTTTATTTGACCGATTCGTCACAACATTTCATTCGTGGTTCCTTGTATTTTAACACCCAAATTCGTCCAGACTCATTGGCGCCTTTTTATGAATTTATTAAATTGGACATCATACATTTGGTGAACACGTTTGAGTGGGAATAAATTTTATTATTAAATAATATTAAGCGATTCTTTTTTCATTCGTGCCTATTTCCCTATAAACATCCAGTTAGCGTCCAGTTTTAAAATACTTGATGTTGAAAATACTTTACTGAAAACTCTCTCATTAAATTCCTCATTGTGCTGAATATCTTCTTTGTCTTCCGCCAATCTATTAAAAATGACTATTCCATTGGGATTTAAAAGTTCTTTCAGACCTTGTGAAAATTCGATGGTTAAAAATTCTGAAGGAACTTTGGAATCCAAAAATACATCCATACAAATTAAATCAAATTTTTGATTGGCTTCTTTTACAAATTTTAATGCATTGGAATGAATAATTTTAACTCCTTCTTGGAATTCATTTCGAACATATTTTTTAAACAATTGAATAATCACTTCATCTAATTCGACTGCGGTGATCAATGCATTTGATTTAAATATTTGTCTGAGCATATGAGGAATACTTCCCATTCCCAAGCCCAAAACCAATACTGAATTTACATTTTTTAACTCCTCACTGATAGAATGAAAAGAATCCAAGAAATTAGTGTACTTATCTTCAAAAGAATATACCGCTCCTTGAGTAACCAATTTAAATCTGCCACTAGAAAGGAATAGTTTAAGCTGTGGATTGATTTCTGACTTTTGATTTTCAATTCGGACATCTATCAAATAGCTTAACCATCGATCAATCTTCCAGGGTCGCAAAGCAAAATTCTTTAAGCTGATGACTTATTTTTATTTTACACTAAATCCGCTAGGCCAATTTTGATCCGGAGAAACAAAAGAAAGTTGACCACTTTCATTTTCAGCCATCAGGATCATGCCTTTTGATTCTATTCCTCTAATGGTCCTTGGAGCCAGGTTGGCCAAAATGAGCACTTCCTTACCAATAATATCCGTAGGCTTAAAATATTCTGCAATACCACTCACCACCACTCTTTTTTCATATCCAAGATCCACTTGTAATTTTAGAAGTTTATCGGCTTTTGGGACGGCCTCTGCTTCCAGGATCTTTGCGGTGCGAATGTCCATTTTCATGAAATCATCGTAGCTGATTTCAGATTTCTGAGGAAGATATTGTATTGTAGTTAGTTCTGTATTACTCACGTTGGTTAGATGAAGTTTGTCAATTTGTTTTTGGATTAACTCGTCGTCAATTTTTGTAAAGAGATATTCTGCTGTATTTAATTTATGCCCAACATTAATAAGAGCCTCCCCCTCTGCCAATTGGTCCATCATTCTTAACATGTCTCCGGATTGGATCTCCGGAAGATTTAAAATCTTACGCAATCTATTGGACGCAAACGGTAAAAATGGATGCATGGCCACAGAAAGTGCCGTGACATAGTGTAATGCCAGATTCATGATGGCTTCTACCATTTCCGGATCTTCCTTCTGATTTTTCCAGGGTTCGTTAAGTTGTAGCAATTGATTCCCCTGTGTCGAAATTTCCATCAAACACTTCATGGCTGCCCTAAAATCAAAATCTCTGTGACATTGATTTAACTCATCCAACTTGTCAAAAAGATAAAGACATTCTGTATCGTGAAATCCGCCCATGTCGTCTGGTGCAACACCAGTAAATATAGAATCTGGATCAAAATCTGTAACAAATCCGTCGTAATACTTATGGGTTAGTACCAATACTCTATGGACAAAATTTGATAAGTTATTGACCAATTCATTGTTGTAAGCCTCTTGAAATCCTTTCCAGGTAAATTCACTGTCTTTTTGCTCGGGCATGTTTTTAATCAGATAATACCTGAGAGCATCTTCATGTCCCACAAGATCCTCAAGAAATTCATGCACCCATATGGCCCAATTGCGCGAGGTGGAAATCTTTTGATCTTCAAGATTCATAAACTGATTGGCGGGCACATTGGTAGGGAGGATAAAATCTCCATGCGCTTTTAATAAAGCTGGAAAAATAATACAATGAAATACAATATTGTCCTTACCAATAAAATGGATCAACTCTGTATCTTCCTTAAGCCAATATTCTTTCCAATCTTTATTTTCCCTTTCAGCCCATTGTTTGGTCGCAGACAGGTATCCTATAGGTGCGTCCATCCAAACGTATAGTTTTTTCCCAATGCTGCCGGGAATATCTTGAGGTACATCGACCCCCCAATCCAAATCTCTGGTCATGGCACGGGATTGTAGTCCGTTATCAATCCAGGATTTGCATTGTCCTATCACATGACTTTTCCATTGATCAGGATCGTGATGCGGTTTTTCATTGAGCGTCCCTTGTTCTATAAATTCTTTAAGCCACTTTTCATCTTTTTCCAAGGGTAGATACCAATGGGTTGTTTTTTTAAAAATGGGTGTATTTCCACTTAAGACTGACTTTGGATTGATTAAGTCTGTTGGATTTAACGAACTGCCACATTGTTCACATTGGTCTCCATAAGCTGCTTCATATCCACATTTGGGACAGGTACCTGTTATATATCGATCTGCTAAAAATTGGCCAACTGATTCATCATAATATTGTGCAGTCTCTTTTTCTTCAAATACACCTTTATTATAAAGTACTTTAAAAAACTCTTGCGAAGTTTCGTGGTGAATTTTATCCGATGTTCTTCCGTAATAATCAAACGAGATACCAATTCCTTTAAAAGTTGATTCAAATAACTGATGGTATTTGTCTATGATTTGTTGAGGAGAAGTTCCATCCTTCATCGCGCGCATGGTGATAGCAGCACCATGTTCATCTGACCCACATATAAAAACGATGTCTTTGTCCATCAGTCTCATGAATCTGACATAGACATCAGCAGGTAGATATGCTCCAGCCAAATGACCAATGTGCAACGGCCCATTGGCGTATGGTAATGCTGCAGTGATTAAATGGCGGACAGGATCCATTTTTTAAGAGGCTCGTTTTTTAAAAATAATGCGAAGATAAGCCGATCCAACAAAGTAAAAGATCTTATATAAAAAAAATGTGAATATGATTTGTTAATGCAATCTGAGGCATTGATTTTCAGGATCTAATATTTATATCAACCCGCAAGATTTACTTAGTTTCATCTATGGGTTTTAACTCATTTTTTTTATAATTTGAAATCAAGGGATGAATAAAAACTGAACTTAAAATGAGAAAGACACCTATATAAAACCAAAAATTCAATTCCTTATGCTCTTTTAATAAGACAATTGACAAAATAATTCCATACACCGTCTCCATATTAAAAGCCAGCATGGCACTGAATGCCGATAATTTTTTCATGGCTTTTAATGCTAAAGCATATGGAATGACTGTGCATGCAAGTGAAAGAATTACCAGATAAAACCAATCTGTTTGATTGGGTAAAAACTTGATTTCTGTTTGGTCCCAATACATGAATGGTAAAATCAAAGAAATAAAAATCCAAACTGAAAGCAACTCAATCCAAGTGATCACCATCGGTTCGGAGTTGACAATGTACTTTTTATTGAGCGTGGCAAACAAAGCAGAAAAAGCAGCAGCCAGCATTCCAACCAACAAACCAATTCTATAATCTCCACTGATGCTTCCATTGATTAATAATATTCCTGGAATGATGGCCAAGCCAATCACAGCATCTTTCCACATAATCGGTCTTCTATGCAACCATGCTTCCATAAATGCGGTCATCACGGAGATGGTAGATAAACAGATCATAGCAATGGATGCATTCGCTAATTTAATGGATCCATAAAAACAAATCCAATGGAGGGCAACAATGATTCCAATTCCACCAAAAATTTTTAAATTGTGAGGATTAAGTGTTGCAAACATTTTGTGATGATACATCCAGGGTAACATAATCACCCAGGTCAAAAGTGCTCTCCACCAAACCAAAGTAACCGCTGGCAAATCGATGACATATCCCAGGACTCCTGTAAATCCAAATAAAAATACAGCCAAATGAACATAGAAATAGGAGCGAACCATTGAATTCATATAATGAAAGCTAAGATCTGGAATTCCAAAGAGTTAAGTATTCGTTTTGGAATGACCAATATAAATATTTGTAAAATTGACACAAATATCTATTTTTGTGCCCTCTTAAAAAGATCTAATTTGAAAATATTACAAACCGGCGATCTGGCACCTGAATTTTCAACGGTGAATACTGAGCGAAAAAAGATTTCATTGTCAGAGTATCGAGGTAAAAATGTGGTTCTACTTTTCTTTCCTTTTGCATTCACGAGTGTTTGTACCAAGGAACTTTGCATGATGAGAGATGACATCACAAAATATTCTGCAATGAATGCAGAAATTTTTGCGATTTCTGTGGACAGTCCACACGCATTAAAAAAATTTAAGGAAGAGCAGAATTTACCATTTCAGTTACTTACTGATTTTAACAAAAACATATCTTCTTCATATGGTTGTCTTTACGAAGAGTTCCATCTTGGACTAAAAGGAGTTTCCAAGAGGTCTGCTTTTGTAATTGATAAAAATGGGATAATTCGATATGAAGAAATTTTAGAAAATGCCGGAGAAATTCCTAACTTCGTGCTTATAAATCAAAACCTCGAATCTTTAATTGAGCAATAAAATGATGAATTCGCAATCCAAACCATGGCAAGATCTTGAAGATGATATTCTCGTAGAGGAATTTACTGGAGATATTTCAGAGATCGTTGTTTACAATGATGATGTGAATACATTTGACTGGGTCATTGAGAGTTTTATGGAAGTATGCAAGCATAGCTTCGAGCAAGCTGAACAATTATCCATGATGGTTCACTTCAGAGGAAAGGCATCTGTAAAAAGAGGAATATTTGATATTCTAAGACCTATGAAGGATGCACTTTGTGAAAGAGGACTCTCTGCCGTCATTGAGACCATTAAAGTTTAAAAACTGTGCCGGTATTTTTATTACCGGATCTTATCCAAAAATTTCCAGACGCTTCATTCGCTGAGCCTACAGGCCTGTTGGCTGTCGGCGGACAACTAAATACCGATTCAATACTTGAAGCATATCAAAATGGAATTTTTCCTTGGTATCACGTGGATGAAGCTCCTCATTGGTATTGTTTGACTCCCAGATTAATGTTGGTTCCTCAAGAAGTCAATATTAGCAAAAGTATGCGTTCCTTAATAAAAGCATCAAAATATACATTGAGTTGTGACACCCATTTTATTGAAGTGATGAATGCTTGCAGAAACATTGAAAGAAAAAATCAAGATGGGAGTTGGATCCATTATGAAATTATGGATGCCTTCAACCAATTACATAAAGAAGGGATTGCCCATTCTGTTGAAGTTTGGAGAGATCAACAAATGGTTGGAGGACTTTATGGGCTTGCCATTGGAGATATGTTCTGCGGTGAATCCATGTTTGCCATCGAGCCAAACACTTCAAAATTGGCTTTGATAGGCTTATGCAAACTCTTACAGAAAAAGGAATTCAAATACGTCGATTGCCAACAAGACACTCCTCATTTAAAAAGTATGGGGGCGAAACTAATCTCAAAAGCTGATTTTTTTAGCTTCCTGCAAGAAAATAAAACGAAAGAAATAATAAGAGAAAAATGGATTGAAGCTGTGTTATTATAACATCTCTTTAAGCTTCTTATCCAAATTTTTCTCATCGCCTGGAGTATAACCGGAATGAGAATAAACAATATTTCCATTATTATCCACCACGAAGGTTTGAGGAACTGATTGAAAACCCAATTTTTTCAAACTTTCTCTATTGACATCCGACAAGATAGTGTAAGACCAATTTTTTTGTTGAACCATGGGTTTTACTTTGTTCAATTGTTGGATATCGTCTATGGTCACTGCCATTACTTCGATCCCTGATGCTTGCCAATCCTTGTAAATTGTTTTCATTGCATCCAATTCTTTTTTACATGGGGAACACCAGGTCGCCCAAAAGCTAATGACGGTCAATTTATTCTTTGGAAATTGCTTGTTCATATCATAGGCTTTTCCGTCCAGTGTTTTTAAAGTCAATGATGGAAATTTTTTACTGGTATTTGAGAAAGACAACATTGCCAAAGTGATACAAATGACTGAAAGTCGTAATAAGCCCATGATTTTTATGTTTAGATAATTTAGACGTAAAGTTGATTCAAAAATTACAGTAATTTGGGCCTTCAAATAGGATTTAACGAATGATTAACCAAATGTCTAAAAAATTAATTTTCAGCTTTTTATGCTCGATCACTGGCCTTGTCCATGCCCAAGAATCCCTCTTGGTTTTTGGAGGATTTCAGTCCAACGCCAATGTTTTTCTGAGGGATAGTTTGATTGGTGCGGCAGGAATTCCACAATACGACCATCAGATATTTGGGGCCGAAGCCTGGTTGGATTTAAATGCATCCTACGCAGGTTTTAATGCCGGTATCCGATTTGACATGTTTAACAATTCCAATTTATTAAACCCTTTAAGTTCTTATACTGATCAAGGCATTGGACGTTGGTTCATCAATAAGGAAATCAACAATCTTGATTTGACCGTGGGATATATTTACGATCAGATAGGTTCCGGAATTATATACAGAGCGTTTGAAGAAAGAGCACAACTTTTGGACAATGGTTTATTGGGGGCCTCTGCAAAATACAGCTTCAATCCAAATTGGAGCGCAAAGGTATTTACCGGAAAGCAAAGAAATTTATTCACGGTTTACAATTCAATCGTAAAAGGTGCCATGCTCAATGGTTATTATGCGCCAAGTGATACAGCCAAATGGTCTATCGCACCAGGAATTGGATTTGTAAACAGAACGTATGGTGATGAAATTGTAGAAGACCTAGCCAATATTTCAGGAGGATATTTACCGGTAGATCAATTTATCCCAACCTACAATACCAATGCTTTTACCTTTTTCAATACTTTAAATGCAGGTCCTATCAGTTGGTATGCAGAAGCAGCTTTCAAACCAAAAGATGTGATCTATGATCCTCTGGCTATAAGATCACTTCCTAAAGGAGAAAGCAGTGTTGGGAAATACAGAGAAACTTCGGGAAGTGTTTTTTATACCAGCATTGGATATGCAGCACATAATTTTGGAATCACATTAGAAGGTAAGCGAACAGATGGATTTGATTTTAGAGCTGAACATCAATTGGCACTCAACAGAGGTCTCATCTCTTACATTCCTCCTATGGCCCGAATAAACACTTTTAGATTGACCTCCTATTATTTTCCAGCTACCCAGTTTCTCAATGAAATGGCCTATCAAATTGATATCAAATATGGTTTGGGAGATCATTGGAATTTTTCATTTAATTTTTCTGATATCCGCGATTTAAATTTTGAAAAAAAGTTTTATAAAGAATACAATGGAGAAGTCGTGTTTAAAGCCAATGATCAATGGCAGGCATCGCTTGGTTTGCAAAGACAAATTGTAAATGTCAATTTGTATTTTGGAAAAGCGGCAGAACCAGATGTTAAGACCATCACACCTTATGCTGAATTGCTTTATTATATCAATGATAAAACCAGTCTAAGAATTGAAACTCAGTATATGCACAACAAACATGACATTGGTTCCTGGATTTATGGTTTGGCAGAATTGGGTATCAGTCCTCATTGGTTGTTTGAATTATCAGGAATGTACAATACCTTTCATCCAAAAGATGGTAAAAAATTATTTTATCCCACTGCAGGTGTTGTATATAATTTTGGCAACAACAGACTCGGCTTACGATACGTTAAACAGATTCAGGGAATCGTATGTTCTGGAGGTATATGCAGGTTGGAACCAGCCTTCAGTGGATTTAGAGCTTCTATTACTTCTACTTTTTAATTATTAAATTATTCGGTCATGATTCATATTTCAATTAAAAAATATTTTCTTCCCATATCTTTTCTCTTCATCCTAATAGCTGCATGTTCAGATTGGGAACAACCAGTGGTCCTACCCAATCAAGGAGGAATTCAATCTAGCAGGGTTTTATTGGTAGAAGAATTTACAGGCGCTTCCTGTACCAATTGTCCCGCAGGAAATGCAGAACTTGTAAGCATCATCGATAAATATCCAAACAATGTAGTCGTCGTCGGAGTCCATTCCAATTTTCTTGGAAATCCCGCTGTGGCGGGTGAGCCTGATTTAAGGACAAAAGACGCCATGGATATTGAGACTTTTCTGGGAACATGGTTTGGTAAACCGGAAGCTGCATTTAATAGAAGAAAATTTCCAAATAAATCCAATATTCGCGTCAATCGACCGGATACCTGGATCACATTTGTGGAAGAAGAACTTATAAATGCCCATATTGCTGATCTTAAATTAAATATCACTTACGACAGTCTTTCTAGAAAAGTTAACATAACACTTGTTGCTACTGCTTTGGAAAACATCAATAAACCTTTGTTTGCACATGCCTTAATCACAGAATCTGAAATATTTGTGACTCAGCTCGACCTCACCGGTAAAATTCCAAACTATAGACACGAACACGTGTTGAGAAAGTTATTGACGCAAGTGGGTGGAGAAAAAATTGCAGACAGTCTTGCCAAAGGTCAATCAGCTTCCAAAAGTTTTGAATACACCCTTCCCGACGAAAATGTGCTTTGGGTCGCAAAACATTGCTCCGCTGTGGGATTTATTTCCTACGATTCCTCAGAAAAATATGTGCTGCAAGCAGCAGAGGGGAAGATTGTGAAGTGAGGGAATTTGTGAATTAAAATGTAAACGTATTTGTCTATTAATAATAGTAAATAAGCTAATCCAGCTCATTTATTTCAAAACCGTCAAAATGGATCCATTTACTATTGGCAGCATCGTCATTCAAATTATTAATGTAGAGCTTAGATCCTAAAACAAAATAAAAATAAGAATTATAGGAAAAGTCAATAGGCAATAAATATTCTTGTAATAGCTCATTTTCTTGCGAAATCACCAGGATGGTTGTTTTTTTATCTAGTATAGAATTAAAAAGACCATCAGAATTTTTAAGTGGAATACCACTTCTGAAAAACCTTAAGTTGCATTTCTTATTAGTAATTGGAATTACATTGTCATAAATTGGACTAAGGGTAATATTATCGATTCCTTGATTTATCGGAACTTCCATGCCAAACTCAAAATATTTTGAGCCAGAAGTATCTAAAACACTTAAAGGAAATTCCTTTTGCTGTATTTGAGCATTTTCTAGTTGAATTTTATAATAATTGTTTGTGACTAAAAATGAAATATAAATTTCATTTTCAATCTTACATATTTGATAAAGGAACCTATCTCCAAGGTATTTTTCTTGAAATAATATTGGATAATTAACTGGCAATATTTCAATCGTCGATGACGACAATTTATACTTCGCTAGAATGGATTCATTCCAGAATTTTCTATCATGAATATATTCATCTCCGACCCCAACTCGCAAATATACCTCCCCTTTCACTTTATCAAAAACCAAATTTCCCAGTGGTTTAAAACTTGTAAATAATAAATGTGGCCACTCTCCATTTATTCGTTGATTAATTTTCAAGACATTTAAAATTCTATTCCTAGATATTAAAACAAGATGGGAATGAAATAATAATAACGTAGAATCACCACCAAGAAAACAAATATCTTCAAAATCATTTTTGTAAAGGACAGAATCCGGAAGATGCGCTTCAAAATTTAATTCAGAAGTGCTTGTATCTGAAATATTAACCAATTTAAAGACTAGTCTTTCTTCGACTTTATAAACATAGTAATTACTCTCTTCAATATTTTTTATACCATAAAAATTATAACCATCTAATGATCGCAAAATAATTCTATTATCCTTTTTTGAAAGCTGAATAAGATCTTTCTGTGCTTGAAGTTGAGTTGAGCACAATATATTTAACAAGATAATAAAAACAATAACTAATTCAATTTTTACATTCACTAAAGCTTTCAAAATCAATCAAATTTACTAACAATTACAAATTTAGTTTGCTTTGATACTAAATATTGAAGTATAGCTAATACCAATAAAAAAAGCCCCTGATTACTCAGAGGCTTTTCTTTAAATCAGTATTTTACCTGCTACTATTTCTTTTTAGAAAGTTCGTACAATTTGGCAACATCAGGAGAGATGATAAACTCAATCCTTCTGTCCATACTTACACCCTGTCCAGTTGGTTCGAAATTAGAACGACCGGCAGCGGTCAACTGTTCTGCATTTACTTTTTGGGACAATAAATATCTCACTACTTTGGTAGCTCTAAGAGTGGATAACTCCAAATTGTCTTTGTAAGGTGCGTCCGATTTTACACCGGATTTATCAGCATGACCTTCTACCACCACGCTTATCGCAGGACTTTTCTTAAAGATGTCTGCTAAATTTTTAACCATTTTCTGACCATTGGAATTCAAGTTGGTAGAACCTTTAGAATACAATACTCGGTTTGGTAAAGACACATATAATTTGTCTCCCACTTCCCTAACTTGTAGGTCTGTTCCATCTAAACCAGCAAAAGCTTTACGGATTTCGCCTTTGATTCTTTGGATTTCGTCATCTTTCGCTTTGTTCATTTTTTCCAAGTCGCCAACTTGTGATTTGAACTTGTTCATTTCACCATTGGCGGCACTGAGATCAGAATTCAATTTGGAAACTTGTTTTTCAAGATCCATTTTGGCTGTCTCGCAACCTGATAGTTTTGATTTTTGAGACTCTAGCATTTTTTGTAGACTCTCGTTTTCTGACTGTAAGGCTTTGTACTTTTTGGAGGATACGCAAGATCCCATGCCCAAAATCAAAGCAATAGATAAAACAAAAAATTTGGTTTTCATCTTTTTAAATATTGTTTTTTTAATAATTTGAATTATTTCGCCGCAAATATAATACAATTTGTGTTCCAAATTACTTTCCCCAACGATAAGATTTACTATCCAGTCCACAAAGATCGATCACACGGTTGGTCACCGTAGACAAAACCTCATCCAAGGACTGTGGATTGGAATAAAATGAAGGTATTGCAGGACAAACAATGCCACCTGCCAAGGTTATCATCCTCATATTCTCAATATGGATAAGGCTAAAAGGCGTTTCTCTGAGCACCAAAATTAACTTTTTGCGCTCTTTCAACATTACCTGAGCAGCCCTACTCATCAAATCATCTGCCAAACCCTGCGCTACTTTGGCCAAAAAACCGGCGGAACATGGGCAAATTATTACAGCATCCCATCCTGCAGAACCCGAAGCAAATGGTGCAGAAAAATCCGCGACATCATAATACTTCAGAGGATATTGGTCCCACTTGATTTCAGGATTTTCCAAATTCCAATTGACCCTGGCATTTTGGCTAAAGACCAAACCCAGCTCTACATCCTTGATTTGACTCAAAGATTCAATCAATATTTTAGCGTACCTGGACCCACTGGAACCTGAAACTCCTATGGCAATTTTCATCATCTATATCTTTTCATTAAATCACTTCTCCCACCACAAAGATACTTCCTATCACGACCACCAATTCAGATGATTTTGCCGAACGTTTTGCTGCAGCAAAAGCATTTCTAACTTTTTTATAGGATTTGCCTTTTAGTAAAAAACCTGCAGCTTGATCTTTTAGCTGATTGGCGTCCAAGGCTCTGGGGATCGAAGCCTGGGTAAAATAATAAACAGCATGAATTGGCAACATCTGAAGAATTTTATCCAAAGATTTGTCCTTTACAAATCCACACACAATATGCACTTTTGAATAATTCTGGACATGCAGCCATTCAGTGAAAAATCTCAAACCGTCTTCATTGTGGGCAGAATCAATTAAAAGATCATAATCTCCTTTCAAAAATTGCCATCGACCCATCATCTTGGTAATGCTTTGGGTATTTTGGAGCGCCTCTTTTAATTTGGGCATCGAAGGAATAAAATTTTTTCGCTTTGCAAATAAATAAAAGGCGGCAAGCGCAGTCCTTATATTTTCTATTTGATAGGGTCCTAAAAGTGAAACCTCAAACTGAAATTGCCCTTCTTTGGTAAAAAAAGAATCTATCTCCGGTACTTGATCTGCATAAGAAAGTTTACTATGATGTAACTCTGCTGTATTTTTGAAAACTACTTTAGTTTCACTTTGATGTCTGCCAACTAAAACAGGAATTCCTTCTTTGATAATTCCTGCTTTTTCGGCAGCAATTTTTTCCAAAGTATCTCCTAAAATATCAGTGTGGTCCCAGGAAATATTAGTAATCACACTGATCTCAGGAAGGATCACATTAGTGGAGTCTAATCTGCCACCCAGTCCAGTTTCGATCACTGCAAAATCGACCTTCTCAGCTTTAAAATAATCCAAAGCCATGGCAAAACTCATTTCAAAAAATGAAGGTTGGATCTGCTCAAATATTTCCATGTTTTCCTCTACAAACTTCACCACATATTTCTTGGAAATATACTCTCCATTTATTTTGATCCGCTCCCTAAAATCTTTGTAATGCGGTGAAGTATAAAGTCCCGTTTTATAACCATGACTTTGCAGCATCGCTGCCATTAAATGCGAAACAGATCCTTTACCATTGGTTCCGGCAATGTGAATAAATTTTAATTCCTTTTCCGGATTTTTCAATTCTTTACATAAGGCCAAAATATTGTCCAGATCTTTTTTAAACGCACTCTTACCATCTCGCTGAAACATGGGGAGATGATCAAACATGTATTTTAAGGTCTCTTTATAATTCACAAATTTGTATTAATTATGTAGCGTAAAACTTAAATCAGTAGAGATATTTTTTCTGTCTTACAATCTTAGTTATTCCTTCATTAATAGATTTTAATAATCTTTCCGAATTTAAATCCATCATTTGAATTCAATTTCCAAATGTACGTGCCCTGCGGCCACAATTCAGTATTGATTTTTGCATTAGAAAGTGGGGTGCTATTATAAATTTGGCGACCATTAAAATCGTAAATTGTTATATTGGTCCAGTCGTTTGTTTCAGGCTGTAAACATATCCAACCATTGAAAGGATTGGGTATAATGAAGTCACTTGAGTTTTTAGGTTCAACGTCATTTGTTTGGGTAATGCAGGCATCATAGCGAACAATTCCACCATACTCACCAACAATCCAACCCAATTCTCTATTCACAAAATGAATTCCATACATGACCCTAATACCAATTGTGTCTTCTTTCCAGCTGGCTCCACCGTCATTTGTGTAACTGATTACTCCTCTTCCTGAGGTTACCCAACCAGTATTTTCATCGAAAAAATAAATTCCCTGAAGTGGCCTGTTTCCTTCATTTGGATTTACCTCTGTCCAAGTTTCACCCCTGTCCCTGGTTTTATAAAGTCTTCCACTCAAGGCACTAATCCAGGCATTTTGATGATCTATGACCTGTAAAAATGTAATGCTAGCGGGTACTCCGATGTAATGGTATGACCAACTCAATCCTCCATCTAATGTAGTAAGCACTGTCCCATTATCACCCCCAATCCAACCATGTTGTGAATCATGGAACCGAACAAAATTGAAGTTTTCAATTGTTCCAATATGTATTTGTTTCCAATTTACTCCTCCATCTTCCGTTTTATAAACTATCCCTTCTATTCCTACTGCCCATCCTGAAAGATTATTTATCATATTAATACTGCGCAAGCCATAAACAGAATCCAAATTACTGCCATACCAATTTCGCCCTCCATCATTGGTTTTAAAAACACCATTATAACCAATCACCCAACAATCTTTATCAGAGTAGGCGTGTAAATCGTAAATATAAGGAAATCTAAAAGTTGAGTCAACTTGGAGGGTTTGATGCTCCCATGAAAATCCTCCATTTTTTGTATGCAGGATGGTTCCATTTTCTCCAGCAGCCCAACCATTTATTTCATCCGAAAAGTCAATACAGTAAAGTCGTTCTCTGCTACCTTCACCTACTTGATGCCAGGAGCCGCCACCATCTTGTGTTTTATAAATTAATCCACCGTCACCGACAATCCATCCATTTATTGAATCTGTAAAAGTGATGTCATTGATACGGTACATTCCTTTTAACAGAGTGTCTCTTCTCCAAGTCTGCGCACTGTCAATTGTTGAATGAAGGGTCATAAATTTTTTGACAATCCAACCCTTTTCTTCATTTAAAAAATAAACATGATCAAAGCCAGCCAATTCCCAAGTTTGATGTGGACCTCCATTAAATTTTTTCCAGGTCCTTCCACCATCTTTGGTTCTTATAGCTAGGTTGGATGAGTTGCTTACCATATAACCTGTAAGTGAATCCAAAAAATGAAAATCTATGAAATCAGAAGGAAATCCCGTTTGAATTAGGTTCCAATTTTTACCTCCGTCTGTTGTTTTATAGAATTGATGTTTCCAGCTTAGAACCCAACCGTTGAGTGAATCTGAAAAATACATTTTTTGGAAATATCCTTCCATTTTAGTGGTATATTCTTCCCAATTCGCTCCTCCAGAATGTGTAATTAAAACATTCCCATCTTCTTTCAATATCCATCCTAAGTTTCGGTTTATAAAATAGATTTTCTCAAAATTACCTGTTGAAGATAGATGTATTTCCTCCCAAGTTTCGCCTCCAAAATTGCTTTTAAATAATCGATCATTATAAATTGCAAAACCACATAATTCATCAACAAAACTATAATTAGTCCAGTACTTCGCTACAGGGGGGAATTGGATAGCCCAGGTATTTCCACCATCTTTGGTGTGAAGATTGTAACGCTCACCCATTACCCAACCAGTATTTGAATTTACAAAATGTAGTTCATATAATTTACTACCTTGAAGTTGTGGATGCTGCCAACTCCAACATTCTTCTGTCTTTAGGGGCTGGGAACTTAAATTATATATTATTATACAAAAACAAATAATGATAAGATTCAGTTGAACTAATAAATTGTGAATATTCATATTATTGGCGAAGATAAGAAATACAATTAAATTAGAAAAGATTCAACTTATAATTCGTTATTTAGATGATTTTTAAGAGGGCCTTCTACAAGTTCAACTTCTATTAAATCAATTTTGGTAAAAAGTAATGCATCATTCCACTTGAGCCCCATATTAGTTTAAATTCCCTATCATTTTAGATTTCAACTCTTTGGTATGATTTTAAAAATCATTATAAATAATTATTCAGTATAACATCTCATTTTGCCCAACTTACCAACTTCGAATTATAGAATAATAAGCCTAGCTGTCACTCCACCAGTTCCACCCAGTGTTTTGCCTCTCTGCCTGTAAAATGCTCGATCTGATGTCTGCAACTAAATCCTTGTGCAATGATATGGCTATCAGATTTTGAATTTCTAATTCTTGGAAACAAACTGAGTTCTCCAATTTGCTGTGAAATTTCATAATGGTTTTTTTCATAACCAAACATTCCTGCCATTCCACAACAACCGGACTTTATCTCATCAAAATGAACCTCCTTATTTTCTCCCAATAATCTAGTCAAACTGCTACTTTCAAACATGGCTTTTTGATGACAATGTCCATGAAAAAGATGCTGACCCTTTTTTAATTGAATAGGATGTTTCAAGTTTCCTTCTACTTTTTCTTTCAATAAAAATTCTTCAATAAGATAAAATTGATTCTTATAAACAGCCCATTTTGGATCTTCTAAAAGATCGTGCAAATCATCGTGAAACGCGCTTGCACAGCTTGGTTCAGTCATGAGAATTGGTTTGCCGGCTTTGAGATATTTTTCCAAATTAGAATACGTCTTCAAGCCTTTATTTCTTGCCTCCTCCAACAAGCCTCTTGACATGGCTGGTCTTTGACAACATCCTCCAGATTCAATTTTAACTTTGTAACCACATTTTTCCAATAGATTTTGTGCCGCATGTCCGATGTTAGGATCATGGTTTTTAGTATAACAATCTGCAAATAAAATGACATCTGCTTCTTCTAAGGAAATGTCTGAACTATTTTGACTTTTATGTGTGAAAGGACTTGAAGTAAAATGAGGTAAAATTCTTCTTCGGTCAATGCTCGCCAATTTTTCCATTAAAAAACGAAATGTTTTTGATGAAATTACCGCATTGCTCAATTTTGCTAAACTTCCGGAAGCAAATGATGAAAGCAACTCTTGATAAGAAACCAATTGGTCCGTGGTATTAAATCCTTTCTTTGTTTTTTGGAAATAAAGCACATCCGATTTTAATTTAGACATGTCGACATTGCTAGGACATTCTGATTTACATGCCTTGCACGATAAACATAAATCAAGGACTTCTTTTAAATAATCTGAATCCAAACCATGCACATCCATTTGTCCGCTTAAAGCCAATCTCAAGGCATTGGCCCTTGCCCTGGTACTTTCTTTTTCATCCAAACTTGCTCTAAAACTAGGACACATCGTGCCACCAGAGGTCTTTCTACATTCGCCGACACCATTGCACAAGTGCACTGCTTCTTGAAAACTTCCCTCTGATCTATAGTGATACATGGATTGGAATTCCATGTCTTTATATGTAGCCCCGTATCTCAAATTTTGATCCGGTGGAGGAGAATCAATAATTTTTCCGGGATTAAATATTTGATGAGGGTCAAACAAGTCTTTTACTTCTTTAAATGCTTGATACAATCTGGTTCCAAAAAAAAGTTCATTGTAAGGTCCTCTTGCAAGTCCATCTCCATGCTCACCACTCCAGGATCCTTTGTATTTTTTAACCAGCTCCAAGGTTTTTAGTGAAATGTTTTTCATCCGCTGAATATCCTTTTCATCTCTTAGATCCAACATCGGCTTAACATGTAATAATCCGACACTGGCGTGGGCGTATGCAACGACTGGAGTTTCTTCCTTTCTACATACTTCAAAAACTTCCATGATGTATTCTGCAAGATGCTCCAAGGGTACTGCTGCATCTTCAATGAAAGCAATGGGTTTCCTTTTTCCTTTGACACCCATCAGTAAGCCAAGTCCTTTTTTTCGGACGGTAAAAATCTCTTCTATTTGTCTTTTCTCAGTAAAAATTGGATGCGCATAACCTATTTTTTTGGATTGGAGGACCTCCACCATTTGTTGAGCTTTTGAAGTCGCATCTTCTAAATCATTTCCATAAAATTCTACAACCAAGGCCCCTTTAGGATTGCCATTAATAAATCCACAATATTTTTTAGTCTCTAGATTTTCACGACTCCTTTCTATCAACATTTCATCCAAAAGTTCGACCGCAGCAGGACCAAATTTGACCATTTCAGAAACATGCGCAATTGAATCATAAAATGAATCAAAATGAACCACACAAACGGATTGGAATTTTGGATTTGGAACTAAATTTATTTTAGCGGAAAGAATAATTCCTAATGTGCCTTCGCTTCCAACAAATATTCTACTTAAATTCCATTGATTGGTTAAAAATTCATCCAAATTATATCCTCCAACCCGCCTCATCACTTTTGGAAATTTCTCAATGATTTCCTCTCGGTTATTTGAAATAATTTTAAATAAACCTTTGTATAAATAAGCATCCGCATCTGCAGATGGAATTTTATTTTCCAATTCAGTCTGGCTTAAATTCTTACACTGAATGATTGTTCCATCTGCCAATAACATTCTCAGTTCAAGAACATGGTCCAAAGTTTTACCATAAAGTATAGATCTTGTACCTGAAGAATTATTGGCAATCATTCCACCCACAGCAGCGCGACTGGTGGTAGCAGGATCCGGTGCAAAATGAAGACCCTGAGGTTTAAGCATTTCGTTTAATTCGTCTCTTACCAATCCGGGTTGCACCCATGCCCAGGATTCCTCCACATTCAATTCTAAGAGTTGATGCATGTATTTGGTAAAATCTATCACTATGGCCTGGCCAACCGTTTGACCCACCAGACTAGTCCCACCTCCTCTGGCCAATAGTGGAACTTTATTTTGATTGGCAAAATGGACCAGTTTAATAAGATCAGATTCAACACGAGGGTAGCCTACAGCAATTGGAACTATTTGATAATTGCTGGCGTCTGTGGCATACATTCCCTGGTACAAAGCGTCCCAATGCAATTCTCCATTCAGATTTTTCTTTAAATCCAGTAGTGCTGATTCCAACGCAAGGTCCAATTCCATGGCGCAAAAGTAATTCAAAAAACTGTGTATATTGTGCCCACTTTATGTACTTGCTATGTCAGATAAACTTACTGCTGATATTTTTAGCTTTATTGAAAAAACCCATTATGTGGGTAAAAAAGATTTTATAGATGACATTGCAAAATTGTTAAATGTCCAGAAATCATCTGTCTATAAAAAAATTAGAGGTGAGTCTGCTCTGACACCAGATGATATTGCCAAATTAGGCAAACAATATCAACTCAGTCTGGATGATCTGTTGGGACTCCAACAAGATCGCATCTATTTTGACTTTCCCGCATTAAATGGTGTGGTTAAAAATGTTATGGATTATCTAAATCCCATTGAATTCAATATTAAAAGAGTTCAAATGATTAATCCCACTATTTATTACACGAGTCGCGAAATTCCTATTTTTTATTATTATACCTCACCCAAACTTGCTGCATTTAAATTTCATGTATTTTACAATATCAATTGGCGCGATGAAAAATTTAAAATGACCAGTTTTCAATACACCGAATATGAAACCAATGCAGATTATCTTCAAAAAATAAAATCTATATCAGATACTTACCTGGGTTTAAACAGCATTGAAGTATGGAACATCACTGTATTCGACAATACACTAAATCAAATTAGGTATTTTTTAGAGTCCGGCCTAATGAGTCAACCCGAAGAAGCATTGATCTTGCATGATGAAATAAAAAAACTCATCGAAAAACTTCAGGAAGCTTGTGATACAAATTCGAAGTTACCATTTGCCAGAAAATTAAAACAAGCCGGCGAATTGACTTTATACAACAATGAAATTGCATTCACAGGAAATCTGATTTATGTTAAAAGTGAATCCATCAGAACGGTCTATTCCACTTTTGACAATCCCAATTTTCTAAATTCATTTAATCCTAGACTGTGCGATTACACCGACAAATGGTTGCAAAGAGTCATCAATAATTCAATACGAATTAGCGGTGGGAATACCAGGGAAAAAAATATTTTCTTTCATAAAATATTGGACAAAGTGGAAAGATCAAGAAAACTCACTGAAAGTTGGTTGGAAAACAATTCAAATCCTGCTGATTAAATTACTCTATTAAATTTTATATAGAACCAGTATGTTTATTTAATACATCGGCCAACACATCAGGAAATAAATCAGGGCTAGATGCAAAAACTGGAATTCCAAGGTCAGCTAATTTTTGTCCGTTGGACTCATTGAACACAGACTTACCATCATCATCCAAAGTCACAATGCAATGCATCGAACAACCCATTTTTACCAATGAAGCTGCACTTTCCAGCATCTCTTTGACGGGCCCACCTTCATCCAAATCACTGATTAAAAACAAGATGGTCCTATGCGGATTTCTAATTTTTTGTCGGATGTAATCCAAGCCGAGTTTAATGTCCGTTCCTCCGCCCATCGGTACACTAAATAAAATTTCCACGGGATCAGAATATTGATCTGTCATATCCGTAATACTGGTATCGAAAAAAACCAAATGTGTTTTGATGGTATTTAATGATGCCAGTACTGAGCCAATGATCGACGCGTAAATGGCAGACTGAATCATGGATTCGCTCTTGTCAACCAATAAAACTATTTCTGTTAATCTAGCTCCATGTTTTCTTCCATACCACACATCTGGAATGATGGCTTGAATGTCGGGCATGTAGTGTCGCAAATTTTTTCCAATGGTTTTGTGCCAATCGATTTGACCTTGGGAAGGATGTATTTTTCGCGATCTGCCGAGTTGTGATGATCGCACTGCATGCGTTAACTTTGGTTTGATCTTCTTTTCTGTTTGCTTTACTAATTTTTGGACCAGGGATTTGGCACTTACCATGGCTCGATCAGGAAGCAATTCTCGCAAAGCCAAAATGGTGGCTACCATTTTAACGTCTGCTTCTATCTGATCCAACAATTCTGGTTCAAGCAACATGTGATGCGCATTTTGTCTTTCCAAAGCATCTTGTTGCATCAACCTTATAACTTCAGGTTCAAAATTATTTCGAATTCCTTCCAACCATTTTCTGATCTTCTGTGGTTTCTTGGAAAGACTGCCTTTTTCTCCTCCGGAACCATACAAGGCTTTCAATAGGTCTTCCAATTTTTGTTCTTCTGCAGACAACTGAAACTCATCAGAAGCAGAATCATGCGTTCCCAGAACCAAAGCCCATCGATGATCAGCTTCTACCTTCGTTGGTTCCATGATTGGTTGGATTAATAAACAAATGATATTGATTCCACAAAGATTCAAAATGCATTTTAATTTCTTCTTCCTGGCTAGTACAAGCCATTAAAATCAGTGCAGTGGCAGACAATTCCATGAATCCAAAATAGTTTCTAATTTGATCAGCACTTTGATTGTAAATCAATTTGCAAAATTGATCCAATGCTGCTGCATCAAAGTTGGTTTCTGGAATTGTTTTTTCTTCAATGCATATCTGACACCATAAATAAAGGGAAGGATTTAAATACTTATTAGAATCCCAAAACGACGCCCTTAATTGTTCTTCCGATAATATTAAAACGCCATCTTCGCGATCTCGCTCCAGGATGTGCACCTGTTGTACATTGGGTGTGATAAATGGGTGTGGATAAATCACAGTTCGCTGATATCTCCGCCAGATGGCTTTTTCTTTAAAAACATGAAGCCTTACTGCAGGAGCCAATACCATCCACTTTAATTCTTCGTACATTTTTGAAACATTCATTGGGATAAACTCATGTAACAAACAAGCTCTCGACAATTCTTCAAAAAAAATGGCTTGCTCTTCGCTAGATAAATTTTTAATAAATGTATATCGGTCTATCAGAAATAATTTCTCTTGCTCAGAAAATTCAGGTGTTTTAATTTGATAAAAATAATCATTGATCTGGTGCTTAAAAATAAATAAGGCAACCGCTGTTACCACCATGATCAATATCACATAAGGATTGAGAGAATCTTGTGAAAGTCCATACCAAAAATAGACCGCGGTTAAAGCCAATAAGGGGATTAAAATAAATCTGTAGGGCATAATTTTTTTAAAGACAAAAAGGCAAATGTAAAGCTAAGACATAATCGGTTTGAAATCAAAATAGATAGAAATAATAAACATCCATCATTGATAATCTACTTGCAAAAGTACGTCATTCAGCGTATTTTAGGCTAAGCAATTGGTCTTCTATAAGCTTAAATAGTTACCATATTTTAAATCCAAATGGATTGTATATTATTGGCATTCAATAATTTAGAATACAGCTTGTCAGATTGGATGATTTTTTTAAAAAAATCACTTTGCAATTTGAAGAAAGCTATATATTTGCAGCCCCTAAGTTTTAACTTAGACCTTTCATTAGGTACCTTAGCTCAGTTGGTAGAGCAACGGACTGAAAATCCGTGTGTCCCTGGTTCAATTCCTGGAGGTACCACGAAAAATCCTGTCTTTTGGCAGGATTTTTTTTTGGTTGACAACTCATTTTTCAATCTTAATATAATTTACTAAACTATATACATTTAATAGTGTTAGTTTTTTATTTTATATATATAAATTAAATATAATATGATTAATTTGAAATTTTATTTGAAAGATGCTATTGACAAAAAAGTCAAAAAAATAAATCCAAAAATTGAAAGTGAAATTAATTTTGATGTTTCGTTCTATAACCAAGAAACCATTCAAGGAGGTTTTTTTCAATATTTACAATCAAAGATAAGTGCAATTGGTTTATCAATTCCTAGATATTATAATTCAAAATTAGAGGTCAAAAATAGGAGATTGATTAATCGCCAAATCGAACAAATTTATCTAATAAATGGAAATTTAAATTAAGTAGAAAAATCCTATAATTTCTTCTGCTATTATGCTCTAAATCCCTTAAAAATTAAGCATTTCAAGCTTGACGGATTCTCCATAAAACAACCTGGTGGTATTTTCAAAATGTAGAGAAAAATCGGTGACCAAAAATTCATTTTCATAGGAATTATTGACCTGACAGAGCAAATTCTCCTTTTCCAAAATGAATTTTAATTTATCTGCAACAACAACCGCCGAATCAATGATGGGAATTTTATAATGATAATATTCCTCAATTTCTTTTTTTATCAAAGGGTAGTGCGTACAAGCCAAAACCAATGAATCAATTTTGGATAAAACTGGATCGGATAAATATTCTTCCAATACGACATGACTGATGGAATCATTGTAAAATCCTTCTTCAATCATCGGTGCCAGTAGCGGAGTGGCTAACACGGAATATTGTAATTCCGGTTTTCTCCGCTTCAACTTTTCCTGATAAACCCCAGATTGGATGGTGGTTTTGGTAGCAATTATTCCAGGTCTGTGAATGTGCTCCTGAGAAATTAAATATTCCACCATCGGATCAATGACATTGATGACAGGAATAATTCCCTTCAACTCGTCTCTCAAATGCTCATAAGCAGCGGCAGAAGCTGTATTACAGGCTATCACCAATGCTTTGCAATCTCTTTGTTCGATTAAATATTTACCGATTTGAACAGCGTACTGCCTGATCAGTCCTATGCTTTTATCTCCATATGGAAGATGGGCTGTATCTCCAATGTAGATAAATTTTTCTTGTGGTAAAATGCGGTGGATGGCTTGGGCTACGGTCAAGCCTCCTATTCCGGAATCAAAGATTCCTATGGGTCTTAAATCTCCCCTATTAAATTCCAAGTTTTGTTTTCACCAGTTTAGTGACATCCATGGCTTCCTCTGCAAAAAGCAAGACACCGGAGCTAGAATCAAATATGTAGGTATATTGATTTTCTTTGGCCACCACCTTAATCATTTCATTGATTCGATCTAAAATAGGCTGAAGAACTTCTTGTCTTTTGGCCAAGAGTTGTTTTTGCATATCCTGCTCATACTCTCCCAATTTGCCTTCTTCAAGTTTTAATTTTTTTGCTTCTTCGTCCAATGCTTTTGGAGAAATTTCTCCGGACTGCTCGCGGCGCTGAAGGTCTCTGTATTTACCTTCTAACTCCTGAACCATCATTTGCCCCTTTTTCTCTAATTGGGCTTGAAATGCTTGAAGATTGGCGTCTGCTTCCTTGACTTCAGGAATTTCTGCCAATAAGGCCTGGCTATTGACGTATCCAAATTTTTGTGCCTCAACTTGAAGCGCCAAAAACACCATTCCAAAAATAAAAACGAATCTTAATATGTTGATTTTCATGTATTTGAATTTAAAAGCTTGCAAAGATATTTGTTTTTATAAAATTGCTTCCGCATTATTTAGCCAATCCCTTAAGTTTTTTAATAATGTCTTCTGTTTTATCCAATTCTTTATTGTAATAAATAATTCCGGCAGAACCGCTGGTGTCAAAAATTGCATCCAATGTTCTTGCCAATGCATAATCCTGAATGGCTGCATAGACTTTATCTTGGATAGGCCTCACGAGATCCTGTCTTTTCTTAAATAATTCGCCGTCTTCACCAAACTTGTCTTTCTGAATTTTTCTGGCTTCCTTTTCTTTGTTCATGATTTCCTCTTCTTTGAGTTTCCTCTGTTCTTCCGTCAACAACACTTGCTCTGCCTGATATTTATTGTAAAGTGCTTTTATTTTATCATACTCCACTGCAATTTCCTGTTTCCATTCTGCTGCGACCCGATCCAATTCGGTTTGTGCTTTTTTATAATCATCTAGATTTTCCAACACCTGGTTGACATCCACCAAGGCAAATTTTTGTGCGTAGGTTTGGATTTGAAACACCCACATTAAACTTAAAGCGATTAGGAATTTAAACTTGTTCATTTTTTATATTTTGAGAATTAAGAATAAGATTCAAAGTTTTTATTTTGAAGAGCTAAACGTGAGTTCAAACATCTTATTACTGGCTGAAGTTCGTTTTACTACTTCTTTATAGGGTTTTTAACGACAATTTAAGTAAATCGATGACCCTAAGCGCCTTTATGCTTATATTTTTGACTTTTTAAAGATCGGAACGGTCGAGCAAGGCTCCCCATACATAATACTGGTAGCATAAGGAATCAGCTTGGAGGTAGCCAACAAATAGGCTGAGGCAGGGACCGGCAGATCGCTACAACCTTTGATAACCACTTTACTAGATTCGTATTGGCTCCAATCCACTTCATTCAGATTATTATGGACAATTTGGCGAATCACCTCATCGACGTTGCCAAAATAAATTTCGATTCCTTTTTCTGCAGCATGTTTAGCGATCAACATATAAGCCCAGGTAGGAACAATGGCATCGTTTGAACACCAGACCGCCAAAGTTTTATTTTGATAAATGGTCCAATCTAAATCCTTAAGTGCTTGCCTGAAATCCATTTCTTTAAGAATCAGTTCTCTAAACAAAAACTGTTTGATGTCAAATGGAACAATCTCTTGTTTTGGTAAATAATTTTCCAATTTTAGGGTAATTAGTTGGCTGGATGCCACTCTATTGACCAAGGTAGTTTCATTATTCATCTTCCGATGTTTCTTTATGGAACACCGAATGCAGCTCTATGGTTTCTTCAATGGCTGGTGCTTCACCGATTTCCTGGTCCGGCATGGCAAAATCTTTAAGCTTAGGTAGATCTTTTAAGCTCTTTAAACCAAAATACTCCATAAATCGGTTGCTGGTACCCAAGAGTATGGGTTTTCCGGGACCTTCACTTCTCCCTTTGATTTCTACCAATTCCTTTTCCAATAATTTTTGAATAGAATGATCGCTGTTGACTCCCCGGATCTGTTCTACCTCCGATTTGGAAATAGGCTGTTTATAGGCAATGATGGCCAAAGACTCCATGGCCGCTCTGGTCAATTTTTTTCGATTGTTGATTTTGATATAGTCGGCAATCAATGGAAAATAGTCCGGTTTGGATAAAAATTGAAAGCCTTCTCCAATTTCCTTGAGTTCAATCCCAAAATCTGGAGATTGGTATCGCAGTTGAATAATCTCCAAGGCTGATTCGATTTCTTCCATGTGGATGCTCAAGCCCTGACTGTTTTCAAGACAATATTTGATGTCTTCTTTTTGAATGGCTTGTGGGGCTGCGAAGATGAGACTTTCGATGGCCGGAATGAATTGATTTGTTTCCATGGCACAAAGGTAGAAAACTGAAAGGAAAAAAAAGACAGGGCACCGCCCGCGAGGGGACAGCACCCTGCATAACCCCAAAAAACCAAGTGAAAACTAATTCTTAGAAATATCTTTTATTGAAAATCGGGAGTTTGGACTGTATAAACGCATGGGAGAACCAATTGATGAAAATACCATCAAAAATTAACATTTACTTATTAAAAATTGAGTGGAAATCCTTATTTACTCAGCAATCTTTTGGCACTAAAAAACCTCTTGAGTAGTAAACTTGCGTCTTCTGAACAAAGCCCAAATTCCACTTGAGTTTTAGGATGAAGCAGATCTTTGCCATATCTCATAAAACCCAGTTTATCGTCTTCAGCCCCATACACCAATCTCGCCAGCTGAGACCAACGAAGGGCACCGGCGCACATGACACATGGTTCCAAAGTCACATAGAGGGTGCAATTTTTAAGGTACTTACTCCCTAAAAATTCGGAGCCTGAAGTGATAGCCAGCATTTCAGCATGTGCAGTTACATCGTGTAAGAGCTCGGTTTGATTGTGAGATTTGGCTAATATTTTATGCTGGTGCACCAATACGGCACCGATGGGGATTTCTCCCGCCAATTCAGCTTTTCTGGCTTCCGCCAGGGCCAATTTCATAAAATATTCATCGTTAAAAACTGTAAGCAAAATAATAAATTTTTGACTGGATTGAAACGTAAAGATATATCTTTGCAGATGGAAACAAACTTCTTCGCACCACAATTTCCAAATCAAGCAGCCCTTACCTTTGATGATGTATTATTGGTCCCGGCTTATTCTGAGGTATTGCCCAGAGAAGCGGACATCAGTACCCTTTTAACCACGGACATCAGGATCCACGTACCCATCGTTTCTGCAGCCATGGATACCGTCACTGAACGCGATCTTGCCATTGCCATGGCTAGAATGGGTGGTATAGGGATGGTTCATAAAAACATGAGCATCGAACATCAGGCTTCTGAGGTTCGCAGTGTAAAACGCTCTGAAAGTGGTATGATCATCGATCCTGTGACCCTTAAAGCGGATGCAAAGGTGAAGGAAGCGCTTGCCTTGATGGCACAACACAGCATAGGCGGAATTCCGGTCATCGATGAATCCAATAAATTGGTTGGTATTCTGACCAACCGGGATCTAAGATTTGAGGCGCATCCCAATCGACCGATCTCTGAAATCATGACCCGCGATAAACTCATCACTGCTCCGGTAGGAACCAATTTGACCAAGGCTAAATCGATGCTTCAAAAATACAAGATCGAAAAATTGCCGGTGGTCAAAAAAGATGGAACACTGATGGGTTTGATCACTTATAAGGATATTATGAAGTTGGAAAATTTTCCAAATTCTTGCAAAGACAATTTAGGTCGATTGGTGGTGGGAGCCGCAGTTGGAATTGCCTCAGACACCATTGAAAGAGTCGAAGCCTTGGTTGCTGTTGATGTCGATGTAATTTGTGTAGACACCGCCCATGGGCACAGCAAAGGAGTGCTAGATATGATCAAGTCTCTGCGAAAAAAATTCAAACAATTGCAAATCATCGGGGGCAACGTCGCCACCGGAGAAGGCGCTTTGGCCTTAGTCCAAGCGGGAGTTAACGGGGTCAAAGTGGGCGTAGGACCCGGTAGCATTTGCACGACCCGTGTGGTTGCAGGAGTGGGTGTTCCACAACTGACTGCGATCGCATTGGCAGCACATGCATTAAAGAAGAAAGGAATCCCCATCATTGGCGATGGAGGAATTAGATACACCGGTGACATTCCTAAAGCACTCGCGGCAGGAGCCAGCACCATCATGGCAGGATCCCTATTTGCAGGTACTGAAGAAGCACCCGGTGAGACCATCATTTTTGAAGGAAGAAAATTTAAAGTGTACCGTGGCATGGGTTCCATCGGTGCAATGCAGCAAGGATCCAAAGACCGTTATTTTCAAGATGTGGAAGACGACATCAAGAAATTGGTACCGGAAGGAATTGAAGGCAGGCTTCCGTTTAAAGGAAAAGTCTCCGAGGTCATGGTCCAGTACATTGGTGGTCTAAAGGCCAGTATGGGATATGTAGGTGCAGCTACCATCGTCGATCTGCAAAAAGCAAAAATGGTTCGTATCACCAACAGCGGAATCACCGAATCACATCCACACAATATCACCATCACCAAAGAGTCCCCGAATTATAGTAGGAGGTAGGACTATGATTAACATGATTATTTTATAGTGCATATCTGGACTATGATTAAACTGATTATTTTGATTAGTATGATTTTTTTATAGATGCTTGTCTGGACTATGATTAAAATGATTAATGTGATTAGTCTGATTATTTTTTAGGTACAACCAAAAATCAAAGCAATCACCCAAATCAAAAAAATCATAGTTCAGACTTTTTACTATGATTACACTGATTGTTTTGATTAGTATGATTTTAATATTAGTTGCTTGTCTGGACTATGATTAAAATGATTAATGCGATTAGTCTGATTATTTTTTAGGTACAACCAAAAATCAAAGCAATCACTCAAATCAAAAAAATCATAGTTCAGACTTTTTACTATGATTACACTGATTGTTTTGATTAGTATGATTTTAATATTAGTTGCTTGTCTGGACTATGATTAAAATGATTATTTTGATTAGTGTGATTTTTTTATAGATGCTTGTCTGGACTATGATTAAAATGATTAATGTGATTAGTCTGATTATTTTTTAGGTACAACCAAAAATCAAAGCAATCACCCAAATCAAAAAAATCATAGTTCAGACTTTTTACTATGATTACACTGATTGTTTTGATTAGTATGATTTTAATATTAGTTGCTTGTCTGGACTATGATTAAAATGATTATTTTGATTAGTATGATTTTAATATTAGTTGCTTGTCTGGACTATGATTAAACTGATTAATGCGATTAGTCTGATTATTTTTTAGGTACAACCAAAAATCAAAGCAATCACTCAAATCATAAAAAATCATAGTTCAGACTTTTTACTATGATTACACTGATTATTTTGATTAGTATTATTTTTTCGCATTTCAAATTACATCAATAACAACCCAACCAATTGGAAGGAGGATAAATTTTTTGATCAAGCATAACAACTACTTTTAATGACCACCTACAGGTCAAAAACACCAAAATTTTTTAATCAATTAGTCCCGAATTATACCAATACACAGTCTGGAATTATTGAAAATAGTAATCCTTTAATTAAGTCATTTACTAAATTTTTTGATTTAGTTTTAGTCTATTAAATCCTGACGAATGTCAAGAAAAGCTCACTTATTGGTAGATATTTTCCCCAAAATCCCCTATTCATTTGTTTCTTTGTCCGCCCATTTCATTGACCATCTTTTTCTTTGGGAAATTTGGCAAATAAAGCGGAGCAGATCATTCATTCAATCTAAAAATCAAATAGTTCATCAACGTTTATGAAAAATATTTTTCTTCTTATTTCTCTGATAGCCTTATCTGGTTCATCTTATGCGCAACAAGAAGCTTTATGGCTTCGGTATCCATCCATTTCTCCAGACGGAAAGACCATCTTGTTTAGTTATCAAGGGGACCTTTACAGCGTGTCATCTGAAGGTGGTGTAGCCACGGCCCTAACCATGCACGAAGCATACGATTTTATGCCCGTTTGGTCCCATGATGGCCGTCAAATTGCCTTTGCCAGCGATCGCTATGGGAATTTTGATGTTTTTGTGATGCCGGCCACCGGAGGTTCAGCCCAACGCCTGACGTATCATTCAGCGGGTGAATTTCCAAGTGATTTTTCTTCCACCGACCAAGAAATTATCTACACTTCCAGTCAGTTGGATGCCGCCTCGAATCAACAATATCCTTCAGGTGTTCTCCCCGAGCTCTATCGTATCTCTGTGGAAGGAGGAATGCCGCGTTTGTTGCTGACCACCACTGCCGAAGCTGCAAAATTCAATCAGGACGGATCCCTCCTACTTTTTCATGATCGGAAAGGATATGAAGATGAATTTAGAAAGCACCATACAAGTAGTGTGGCCAGGGATATTTGGAAGTATGAAATGAAGTCTGGTAAGTATACCCGTTTAAGTAAATTTGAAGGCGAAGACCGTCATCCTGTTTTGGCTACGGATCAGAAAAATCTATATTTTCTGAGCGAGCGCAGTGGTATTTTTAATATTTGGAAAATGGACCTGGACGGAAACAATGCAATCCAGATTAGTTTCTTTAAACGACATCCAGTCCGTTCTTTGAGCATGAGCAAGGATGGTCTATTATGCTTCAGTCAGGACGGAATGTTGTACACCATGAAAGAAGGAAATGCACCCAAAAAAATCACGGTTAAAATTTTAAATGATCAGCGTTACAATCCTTCTAAAACCATTTCGGTCAACAATGGCATTTCAGAAATGGCGCTCTCTCCGAATGGGAAAGAAGTTGCCTTTGTTTACAGAGGAGAAGTCTTCGTTTCATCCGTGAAAGAAGGGAATTCGCGAAGGGTCACCAACACTCCTGAGCAAGAGAGATCGGTCAGCTTCAGCCCCGATGGTCGCAGCATCCTCTATGCAGGGGAACGGAATGGGAGCTGGAATATTTATCAGAGTACTTTGGCACGGGAAGAAGAAAAGTTTTTTTTCAATTCAACCATTCTGAAAGAGACTGCCTTGGTTGCAACCGATGCAGAAGAATTTCAGCCAGCTTATTCGCCAGATGGAAAGGAAGTTGCCTTTTTGGAAGAGCGCACGACCTTGCGCGTGTTTAATTTAGCAAATAAAACGACCCGTACGGTTTTACCAGGAGATCGCAATTACAGTTATGCGGATGGCGATCAGTATTATCGCTGGTCTCCTGACAGCAAATGGTTATTGGCAGAATTTCTCCAACCCAACCAATGGATTGGTCAAATAGGATTGGTGGATGCAACTGGAACCAAAGAACCAATCAATTTAACAAAGAGTGGATATAGCAGTTTTCAACCCAAATGGATGATGGATGGTAAAATGATGCTCTGGTTTAGTGATCGGGATGGAATGAAAAATGATGCCAGTTGGGGAGGACAAGCGGATGCTTATGGTATGTTTTTTACACAAGAAGCATACGACCGTTTTGTGCTTGGCAAAGAAGAATTTGAAATTCTGAAAGAGGAAGAAAAAGAGAAAGAGAAAAATAAAGAAAAAGACAAATCTGATAAAAAAGAAGAAGACAAAAAAGGAGAGGAAACCAAGCCCATTGAGTCGCTTAAATTTGAATTGGATGGGATTGAATACCGAAAACAAAGATTGACCATTCATTCTTCTGATCTGGCCGATGCCATTATATCCAACGATGGTGAAAAAATGTTTTATTTGGCCAAATTCGAAAAGGGATTTGATCTATGGCAGACGGAGTTGCGCACCAAGGACACCAAGATTCTTCTTAAACTGGGTGCCGGTGGAGCCGGAAGTTTGACCCTGGACAAAGAAGGTAAATTTATTTTTTTGATCGCCGATGGAAAGATCCTTAAAGTAGAGTTGGAAAACGGTAAACAAGAAGCAATTGCAATAAAAGCTGAAATGTCACTCAATGAAGATGTGGAGCGATCCTATTTGTTTGAACACGCATGGAGACAGGCCAAGAAAAAATTCTATGTAAAAGATCTACATGGAGTGGATTGGGATGGATATAAAAAAGATTACAGCCGTTTTCTCCCCTACATCAACAACAATTTTGACTTTGCAGAAATGATGAGTGAAATGCTCGGTGAATTAAATGCCTCGCATACAGGAGCCCGTTTTCGTCCGTCCGCTCCCTTGGGTGATCAAACTGCATCGTTGGGTCTTTTTTATGATCATACTTATTCGGGAAATGGACTCAGAATTCAAGAAGTAATGGCCAAAAGTCCGGTGATCAAAAACGGATCTAAAATAAAAGCCGGCGTAATTATAGAAAAGATTGATGGTATTGAAATAAAATCAGAGACCAATTACCATAACTTATTGAACCGTAAAATGGGCAAACACACCCTTTTGTCTCTGTATGATCCTGGCAGCAAATCCCGTTGGGAGGAAGTGGTTAAACCCATTGGCCTAGGAGAAGAAGGAGAACTGCGTTACAAGCGTTGGGTGGAGCGTTGCAGATCAATCGTAGACAGTTTGAGTGGAGGCCGCATTGGTTATGTCCACGTACGTGGAATGGACGATCGAAGCTACCGCACCGTGTATGAGGAGGCTCTTGGAAAAAATGCCGGAAAGGAAGCGCTTGTGGTTGATACCCGATTTAATGGAGGCGGATGGTTACACGACGATCTTGCTACATTTCTGGATGGTAAAGCCTATATGAGCTTCGTGCCGCGGGACCAAAACATTGGAAACGAACCTCAATTCAAATGGCACAAACCAAGCGCCGTGGTGATGAGCGAAGGCAATTACTCGGATGCGCATATGTTTCCATATACCTACCGTGCTTTGGGTATTGGCAAGTTGATTGGTATGCCAGTTCCTGGTACAGGTACCGCAGTCTGGTGGGAAGGACTTCAAAACGGTGTGGTATTTGGAATACCACAAGTAGGAATGCTGGCCACTAACGGCAAATACCTCGAGAATCAGCAGCTTGAACCGGACTTGTTGGTTCCAAATGATCCTGTAGAGATTAGTCGAGGGCGTGATCAACAACTTGAAGCGGCGGTGCAAGAATTGAAAAAACAAATTGGGAAGTAATTCGCAATGGTTCCAGAGTTTTACTTTAGTGCAAACAAGTGGCGGCAAATCGTTTGTGCATGAACGTTAGCAGCCATTTTATCGTCACAACCAGCAAACTGAAATGAGAATTATCGAATGGAACTGCCAAGGAGCATTTAGACTGAAAAACAAAGAAATTTTAGAACTAAATCCTGATATTTTAATTGTTCCTGAATGTGAGCAAGAAGACAAATTACTATTTGGACGATTGACGCCACAGCCCAAAGACTTTCTTTGGTATGGTGACACAGGCAAAAAAGGAATTGGAATTTTTTCATACTCAAATTACAAGTTTAAACTTTTAAAAGAGTTTAACCCAAATTTTAGATATGTTATACCATTAGAAGTAACTGACGGTAAAAATTCGTTTTTACTTTTTGCAATTTGGGCTATGGACAACAAAAGAAATCCATTATCCCGTTATATTGGACAAGTTTGGAATGCAATTAATTACTATCAAACTATTCTGGGAGAAAATTCAATTTTGATTGGGGACTTTAATAGCAATCAAATTTGGGATACAAAAGATAGGGTTGCCAACCACACAGATGTTGTAAATTTTTTAAAGCAACTTAATATTGAAAGCCTTTATCACAGACAGTTTGACGAAGAACACGGAAAAGAAAGCTTGAAAACTTTCTTTATGTTTAGAAACGTAAAAAAGCCATATCATATTGACTATGTCTTTGCCTCACAAAGAATTACTGAGAACGGTTACACGTTAACACTTGAAACATCAGATAATTGGATAGACAAAAGCGACCACATACCATTAATATTGGATATAAACCCTTTTGAAAGTTCAATAAAAATAAAACACACTTTTCAAGACTTGGCAAGTAGACACCTTAATGATTTGACAAATTTCACAAAGACAAAATTTAACGAAGAGATTTTAGAACTTGAAACTTTGGCAACTAAATTCGACAAAGAACAAACAACCAATGAGCAACTAACAAAATTTATTAATGACATTGACACACTAAAACAAATTGACAAACTAACGACACGACTGAAACAAAACGGAGGCTAACATTAAGTTTGATGTTATTGATTATTTTGATAATTATGATTTTTTTATAGGTTCTTGTCTGGACTATGATTAAACTGATTATTTTGATTAGAATGATTTTATGAAGTGCATGTCTGGACTGTGATTTATTTGATTATTTTGATTAGTGTGATTTTACATTAGTTGCTTGTCTGGACAATGATTAAACTGATTATTGTGATTAGTGTGATTTTTAAATTGATCACATTAAAAATCAGAGTAATCACCCAAATCACAAAAAATCACAGTCCAGACATTTATTTCATCTTTGAAAAGCCTCAATTTGTTTTCTGGTAATGTTAACCTTATGGTGAAGATGGTTAAAAAATACACTGGTCATATGCCCACTTCCTTTTCCTAATAGAAATGAATTTTCTTCCACAGTTTGATACCACTTATTGGAATACTCTAAAAATTCTACGTCTCTAGAAATTATAAAGTTGGGATGGTCGAAGGCAATGTAAATGGAGGAAAGATTTCTAGTTCGTACTAAGACATGGTTAGAAGTATGTAATATTTTGTTTTCGTACAATTGAAAATTGGTACTAGCTCCCTCTAGTTTCGAATTAGTCATTGCCATATCCTTGATTCTTTGCAAAGTCAATTCTAGATCTGAAAGTAAACCTATCGCAATTTCTTTATCAATATCTCCAGCTTCAAAATAAAATCTAATTTGTTCTAAAGTTATATCAATAACATTGGTATTCCAGTATTCAAATGTATTCAAATTAGCGTACTTGTCCCATATCATTTGAATTTTAGAAATCAAATCTGGAGGAAATCCATTTGGATCAAATGGGGAGCGAATGTACTTATCCACCTTCCAAACCGTTTTTGCAAAAACAAATAACATGAATAGTGCCACTTTCGGATAAAGAAAGTAATAAAATATAGGTAATTCCCGAGTTGCATAAAACACTTTTGCGTCTTTTTCCATATCCAGACCACTCAAATTATTAGAAAGCCTAGCCAGATAATCCTCAATATTTCTAATAGGATAAACAATATTTGGTACTGAAAACAACCTTAATTTTCCAAGATTTCCAAATAAGTCATTAGTGTCAATAGAATAATGCTTAATCAGGAATAACATTTCATCAACAGTATAAAAATGATCATCCCTGTTTTTCTTATAAATGGCAGTAACACTGCAATTTAAGATATCGGCCAATTCATTAACCCACTTTTTCTTATCCTTGATATTTTCTTTTAACAAATCGTGAAACCGAGTCTTGATTTCCATGTTAAAATTATCCATATAGTTTAAAATTGTATAAGTTTTCGATCTAAAAATGTAAATTTTAGCCAAAGATATGCATTGAATTACTTTACTTATAAATTTTTGTTAAAAAAGTTAAATAGACTGGAGTATGAATATCCAACAAATCCAAAAAATGGCTTGCAGTAGGTAGTACTTTTGATTTGACAAATTTATTATCCACTTTTAACACCTAATTTTATGTTACACTATTTCAATTTTTTTAAGATTTGGCAAAATTTATTGCATTTAAGAATTTTTAAGACCAGCATTTTGATGATTGCAACATCTTATTATCAGGTCCAAGCACAAAATACGGATCCTGTTAAAAAGCTTAGTTATGATCAGGTTGAAACGGTTTCTTTTGCAATTTCTAGTGGTTTAGACTTAGAATCTCTTCATCCATCAGACATTCTAATGGCGCGAAATGAAGTTACAAAAACCAGTAAAATCATTAACGTGGAAAGATCTGGCAAATTAAGAACAGAATCAATCTCACTGTATAGCAACGGCCAAGAAAAGAGCCAGTTTACAAGACCCTACCGAACTGTACTTGATGAACAAGGGGTAAGCTTTTATACTGCAGAAAATGTCCTTTATTTTCAAGAACAACATACAGAAGATTATGAAATTCCAACTTTTGAATTAACAGAAGATTTTATTACACATTTTGGTTACCATCCCATTTTGGAAAGGCCAAATCAAGAAGAGCTAAATTCTCTAATTAATTCCGGTATGGCCATTGATTTTGATGGGCAGAATACATTGACCTTGATTGATTCAAATGTCCGCGCCGTTTTTGACTTTATCAATCAGTATACACTAGAAGAATTCTATAGAAACGGTGTTTTGCACCACAGCATATTTACCAAATTTTCTCCTAAATTGGAAAATGGAATGGCAGTTATTGTCTTGACTATTGAAAAGTCTTATTTAACTTTGAAAAATGGAGGATTGATGGAAAAAACAATTCAGACAGTATTCAACAATTATAAAATTGACAACCAAGCTGTCTATCAAACAGACCCATTTAATGAAATGAATAATAGGTCCTCTGATCTTCAGTCAAGCTTAGCAATTAATCAATTTGACAGCAAGTTATTGTCAAAACAAGAATCCGTGGTTTTATGGCCCAATCCATCTACAGATATAATAAATATAGAAATTAAAGAGCCTTCTGGTGAATTGAAATATAGGGTTCTAAACTTACAGGGTCAAACTGTTGCCACTGGAAATTTTCAAAGAAAAGTACAAATAAGCCTTTCCGACATTTCGAACGGATCTTACATATTAGAAATAATAAATGGTGACATTTACCATTTCAAAAAATTTCAAAAAATTTAATATCATTTACAAACTCTAAAAAAATAACATCATGAAAAAATTAAACTTCACTATATTGTACCTTGTTTTATTCAATCTAGGCAATATGATGGCTCAGGTAATACAAGGTCAAATCAACCAACAAGGTGGTACTGCTGGATTTAATCAAGGGATCGGATTGGGTGGACCTTCAATTGAGAGCAATTATTCTCCAGTACAGGTTAATAATCCATCCATGACTCCTGCTCCGGATGAAGGCCCGAGAAACGTCTTTTGGGTGCACGGTTTAAATGGTGACATCGGATCTTGGGCTAGAGCAGCTACCGCTTCTCAATTTAATGTAGCGCCTAGCTTTCCAGCCAGAAAAGTAATATCTAATTCAAATTTCACTTATACTCAATCTTCGAGTTTATTAGATGCATCTGCTCAGGTTGGTACTTGGATCCGGGGAACTAAAGATAATGATCCAAAAAAAGACTTTCTTATCGCTCATAGTCAAGGAGGATTGGTTAGTCGCGGTTTATTACATTTAAATCTCTGCACCACTCCTAAATCAAAACCAGATTTTGGAGGTTTGGTTACTTTCTGTAGTTCGCACCAAGGTGCTAATTTACTAAGCAAATTGACAGAGTTTAAAGACTTGGGCGTAAAAATGTGCACTGAATTAAACGACGGCCCATTTCTTGAAGGGTTTTCAGATTTCAAAATTTTTGGCTTACCATTGCCTTGGAGATTAGGAAAGAGTTTGTTGGTAAAAGTGGATAGCCTTTGTTCAGATTTTACTGAGACTGTTTTTCCTCTATTATTAAACAAAGAAACGCCAAATATCACCAAAGACTATGTAGTTGGGGCGCCACTATTAAAAAAGATGAACGATTGTTTGGACGGAAATCGAGAACTTGAAGTTTTTCCTAAAGTTGCGTTTTATGGTGTAGAGCCTAAAGATCACCTAATGCTCAGAACCATTCTTTATTTTTCTAAATCTTCGCAAGGACCTGATTATTTTCAGGCAAACGATGACCATGAACTTATTTCAAATTTCGATACCATTTATTCAAAATACCGAAGAAAATATGAAACTTATGCAAATAATTATTATATTGCTAATGATCAATATAATAAACTAGAGTGTTATAAGAAATGGAAAATTCTACCACCACCATGTTATCAACTTAAGAAAGATATTGAAAAGTATAAGATTCTTAAGGAAGCTTACTTAAAAGGTGTGAATTTTCTTGACCAGATGGACGATCAATACAAATTGATTATTGGTGCGCTTGAATTGAAAAAAGAAGTTAAACTTTATTGCAAGTGTACAAACCTCCAAACAGGTGAGGAATTTGAAAATGAAATAAGTAACCCTTCAGAATGTAAAATGAAGATAACAAAAAATATCTTTTGCGATATTTTTAGTAAAGTTAACTACTACAGAATTGAAAAAGATTCCGATGGAGTGGTATTGGCGGAATCAGCATCTAATTTACCTGGAGCTACATTTGCTCCTCAAGAAATGAAGAATTCTTCCCACATGCAAGCAAGGAATGATGAAGAACTAAGAAAAGGACTTATAAAATTGTATGAAGGAGGAACTGATTTGTATTTTTACACAAAAAGAAAATAATAACATTTCACAATGGAGGCAAGCAATTGCCTCCATTTAATTAAATAACAGCATGAAAATATTTACTCTAATGTTAGCTTTGATTTTTTACGTGCTCATCAATTTTGCATGCGAGCCTCAAGATATGCCTTGTGTGAATCCACCTTGCGAACCCGTGGACACCACCACGCCAAAACCTATGATTGATACTAATATTGTGTGGAAACACAATGCAGATACCAATCGCAATGTGTGTTCTTCCATGGTACCGGTCCTATATGGCAATACTGTTTTATTCAGCCGCAGAACTTCCGGGATACCGGACGGATTTATGTTTTTTAATAAAGGAACCGGAGAACTCCTTCATTTGTACGAAGATCATATAAGTCCCGAATGGAAATCTGGGGCCACATACCAATATAAACAATTCTGTGTAGTAACCGATTGGTATGAAGTATTTTTATTGGACATGGAATCAAACAGAATGATTAAAAGGATTAATCTTAGAAATTTTGGCTATGATGGGCGCCCTAGAATATCGGGCTTAGCAGAATGGGTATATATTCCAGTAGAAAAATTGGGACATCCCAAACAGGAATATACCAACACTTGGTTACGCTGGAATATGGTGACTGACCAAATGGAAGAAGTGCTCACCATCGTCGATCAAGGGACTTTTGCTGCCGGTTTCGAATCCCTTGCATTTTGGTTTAAACCGAATGGTGATACCGTGATGATATTTCAGAACCGACAATACGATTTTATCAACAGTAAGCGACGCATCGATCTGTATGCTTACAATATGAGGACTTTGGAAATTGAATGGAAGGTAGATTCATTCACCATTACAGGAAATACCAGTGTTTTTCCAATCATAATCGAAGGAGACCATTTGTATTTTCAAGGAGGTAATGAAGCTTTTTGCTTTAGTTGTGTTGATGGAAGTCTGATTTGGAGTCAATACTTTCCTGGAGAAGGCTTTTTTGTTTCAAATGCAATTTTAGAGGAAGAATTATATTTACTCAAAGGAGAAACGAAAAAAATGTATGCATTAGATAAAAAAACTGGAAGCATAGTTTGGGTCAATAATGAGGCAGGTACTTCTTCAAGCAATTTAGTATATCACAAAGGATATATTTATTATGAGACTGGGCAAGATGGTCTAGGAGTCCTTCGAAGGATTCGAGTAAGCGATGGCAAAGTGGACTGGACCTTGTTTCCAAGTACCTATAAACAGTTTTTACATGCCTCCTACGGCCCATCCGGTATTGTGATCGACCATGAGACAGACTTACTTTATGCCAATGACAGAGTATATCATTTGTGCATTAAATTGCCAAAATAAATTAGGACAAATATCAATCGGAATATAAATACTAAGATTGATTTTATTTTCAATCAACACTAAACAAGAGATCACCAATATATAATCAGGCATAGAATTTACTGCCTTTTAAACCGCAAAAAACCTAGGCTAATTGCTATTACATAGTATGTAGTTTGGCATTGCAATTAAAATCACTTTTTAACACGAGAGTAATTACAAAATCACCCAAGAATATAATTTATTAATACCTTTAAACACCAACAATTATGAAAAACTTAATTAAATTTTTTATCGTCATTATTTCATTAACCATCACAACTAAATTATTCTCACAAACTTTAGGAGTGAGGATAGGATTGAATTTATCAAACATGTATATAGCGGACGAAACACAAATTTATAGTAAAGATTTTAAAATAAATCCAGGAATACACTTGGGCTTAACTGGTAATTTACCACTAAACAAAATATTTTCACTTGAAACAGGTTTACTGTTTTCAAAAAAAGGTTTTATAAGTGAAGACCAAGAAGACTATTTAGGAGAATTAGCAGAGATTAAGGGCATAACAAATCTTTTTTACTTGGATATTCCTTTGAACCTAAAAGCTTCATTTAGTATTAAAGCAAATAAAATATATTTTCTATTTGGACCATATATTGGAATCGGTCTCTTCGGCGAATCTCGTTATGAAATAAAACAATCAGGCAAAACTAATACAAGAACTGAATTGGTATATTGGGGATCTGATCCGGAATATGACGACTTAAAGAGTTATGATTTTGGATTAATTATTGGAACTGGAATTGAACTTAATTCAATGCAATTTGGAATAAATTATGGAATTGGACTAAGCAATATCTCACCTTATACCGCAGATGGCATCACCATTCAGAACAAAGTTTTTGGAATGTCAGTTGGATACAAATTTAATTCAAAATCTATAAAGGATTTAAACCATTGGAAATCTAAGAAATAATTGGATTACAAATAATTTATAATCCTTTTATTCTAATGAGAATCAATCTTTAATTTATTTTTCAAGCACATGGAGATGTTGGAAATTGAATTACTTGATAATGCAAGGTAGTTCACAGGTGCAAATAAGAAATATGGAATTTTTCAAAGTACCAATATCTGTTCATACTAATTTAGATGAACAAAAAAAAACGGTTCCTGCCAATTATGTTTATATGCTCCTATCACTGCAAAGACTGACAAAATAACCCAATAGAAATTGTTTAAAAAGAACTAGATGCTTTGCTTATTTTATTAATGACAGGGCATGCCCTATTGCAACAACAGTTATAATAAAATGGAGAAATACAAAAACAAATATCGCATACCTTCTACCCGTTTACAAAATTGGGATTACCGATGGGCGGGTAGTTATTTCATTACCATTTGCACCCAAAACAGGGTGCATTATTTTGGCGAAATTGCAAATGGGCAAATGCAATTGTCGCATGTTGGTATTATTGCCAATATTTTATGGTATCAAATACCGTATCATTCCAATAACGTAGAATTAGGGGCGTTTGTAGTAATGCCAAACCATATTCACGGAATATTGATAATCAACGATAACCTGGTTAACACCATAGAGACAGGGCATACCGTAGAGACAGAGCATGCTCTGTCTCTACGGTATGCCCTGTCTCTGCAAACGTTCAACGAAACCCTCACAGAAACCTCCGAACAAGCTATAATAATTGGTCAACCACGTTTTCAAAATATAGGAAAAAATTCAATTTCGTCTATTGTAGGTTCCTATAAATCGGCTGTTACCAAATACGCCAACCGATTGGGATTTGATTTTCATTGGCAAAATCTTTTTCACGACCACATTATTCGTGATGACATATCATTTCAAACGATATCCGATTATATTATAAATAACCCAAATAATTGGGTTGAAGACAAATTTTTCAATCAGGAGTAGAATAAAAGACAATAAAATTTTCCCCAAAAAAAAACGACAAGCAGATTTCACTCCGCTTGTCGTTTTTATAAGATGAAAAATTAAATTTTTGTTTAGCTATTTAAAATTATCAGTAATTCTTTTCTTGTCTACATTTTCCTTGTCGTTCTTATGATACAATTCAATGAATGTAATTTTTTGTTCATCAGGGAAGTGAGCATAAATTAATCTCAAGCCTGAATTTACTCCTCGACCTTTTAAAGCCTTACAAGCAATTTTCTTAACTTTGATGATACAGGTTTCTAAACCCAAATTATCAACACGAAAACTAAACGGTATACTTTCGCCAGGTTCGTCATTCAAATCCAATTTTACCACTTCTAAATCTTCTTTGAGGGTGCGATATTTTTTTAATAGATTTTTCAAATCCTTTTTAAATTCGGCCAGTTCATCAAATTCAATCTTGTTCATCATCTTCATAAACTCTTATTGAATAAGGAGGTCTTCTGTAAAAAACCAATTCGTAATTTATTTCCTCACCATCTTTTGATGCTTTCCAAGGTTTATCACCGTGTGAATAATTGCTTAGCATCGCTGCAGACCAATCACTCATTTGTTCTATAACCCTGTCAATGATTTCTTTTTCACTTGCACGCAACTCTGTTAAATTCGCTTTTACTAAAGGTAAATAACGAGTTTGAGGATAGCCGTGATATTCGGATTTAACTCTTTGTAACTCTCCTATTTCAATCATTTGACCAATGATCGTATCTAATTTTTGTGGAACTGGACCATAAGGTAATTTTCGATAATTAGCACCAGTCAAATGTTCCTCATACAATTCGTAGTAATTGAAATCTACAAAATAGAGTAACTTATAAAGTACCGTTTCGCCCACGTTGGGTTTACCTGCACAGCGTTCAAGAATATACAATAAGACATTTTTGAACTTGCTGACTTGTAGTGTTGGCACAGAAATACGTTCTTCTTCTTTCTTTGTCTTTTTTTCTTCTTTGCTTTCAATCTCTTGATTTGGTGAGAAATCCTTAGACATAAAATCGTCCAATGAAAACTCCAAAACCAATGATAATTTTTGCAATTCAAGAATATCAACACTTCTATTTCCTAACTCAATTTGAGCCAAAGACGGTCGGGAAATTTTGACTTTTTTAGCCAAATCTTCCTGAGACAAGCCCTTCATTTTACGAAGTTCAGTAATCCTCTGACCTATTTGCTTTTGTGACAATTTTATGTTCATATGTATTAATATACCGCTGTTTAACGGGACAAAGATAGGTATTGTTTGAATACAAAACAAATATTTGTTTCATTTTAAAACATATTTCACAATTTGCCAAATGAAAGTCAAACTACTAAATCAATAAAATCACAGTCCAGACAATTGCCTATGATTAAACTGATTAGTATGATTTCTTTTATAGCTGCAACTAAAAATCAAAGAAATCATCCCCAATCATAAAAATCACAGTCCAGACATTTGACTATGATTAAACTGATTATTTTGATTAGTATGATTTTTTTATGGGTGCACTTAAAAATCAAAGACATCACCCAAATCAAAAAAATCACAGTCCAGACATTTGACTATGATTAAACTGATTATTATGATTTTTTTATAGGTGCAATTAAAAATCATAGCCAATCACCCAAATCAAAAAAATCACAGTCCAGACAAAAAAAACGACAAGCAGTTTTCACTCCGCTTGTCGTTTTTATAAGATGAAAAACTAAATTTTCGTTCCCTATGGTTTCTTTAATTTATTCGCAAAGTCACCACCTTTTACCATGCTGATTTTGTCAAGACTCACGTGTTTTTTAATGGCCTGATTGATCTGGTCAACGGTCAAGTTGGAAAGTTTTTTCTCAAAATCTTCTGTAAAATTCATCGTGCGACCGATCTGGTGCATATAAGACAAACTGGATGCCAAAGAATTATCCTGTGATCTGGTTACTTTTCGGGATTGTAACATACCTGATTTTGCTTCTTCCAATTCCTTCGCAGTAAATCCTTCTTTCAACATTTTTTCGATCTCTTCTTTAAATGCTTGCTCTAGGCGATCGCGGTTTTCAGGTGCATAGATGGCATACACGGTAAAATTACCTGCTCTGTCCAAGGATTCTGCAGTCAACTGTGAGCCTACTCCGTAAGACAAACCTTCTTTTTGCCTGATTCTGGTAGCCAAACGACTGTTTAGAAATCCTCCTCCGAGTATATAGTTGGCCATCACCAATGCAGGATATTCCGGATCATCGTCTTTTACAGAAATATTGCAACCGGCCAAAAACATCGCGTTTGCTTTGTCCGGAGTTTCGATGTTGATGTCTTTTTTAGCCACGTCGTTGTACTTGGCCGGAATTCTGGTATAAGGTTTATTGCTTTTCCATTTTCCAAAATCTCTAGTAATCTGAGATTTAATGGCTGCTTCATCAAAATCACCAACTATGGCTACAGATGCGTTGGTGCTTCCGTAAAATTCTTTATGGTAAGCTTTTAGATCTTCCAATTTAAGATTTTTTACAGCTTGCATTTCTTCGTCTAAACTCATGGTATATCGGATATCTCCCATGGTGTAAGGACTGAGATGCTTAGTGTAAGCCAGTCTCACCAAAGATTGTGGATCTGATTTTTGCTCTTCCAAATTGGCCAAATCTTCATTTCTGAGTTCTTCAAATTCCTTTTCATTAAAAGCTGGATTTTTAAGAATGTCATTGACAATGGTCAATACTTTGGATAAATTTTCTCGGGTGGTTTGTACTGAGGCAGTGACCTGTCCACGGCTTTCAAAAAAGCCTACCCTCGCTTTTAGCTTGTCCAATTCATCCTTGATTTCCTGTCTGCCCATGGTTTTGGTTCCTCTATCCAGCATGGCCGCGGTATAATTGGCGATCACTGCTTTATTTTTAAGACTATTTTCATCACCCATATATAGCGTCATGGTCGCATTGACCATGTCGCCTTTGGTGGATTTTGGTAACAATGCCCATTTGATGGAATTGGCTTCTTGTCCACGTTTGGTTCTTTTTTCAATGTTCATTGGAGATGGATCAAACTCCTCACCCTGTGATTTTGGAGGATCTCCTTTATAATCTTTTAGAAGGGCTGCTACATCCGGTGATGGTGGTATTTCTGATCTGTCTGGTTTGTCTTCTGGGATAAACATACCTAGGGTTCTGTTGGTCGGCTTAAAATAAGCAGACGCCACTCTTTGTACATCATCCGGTTTTACTTTGCGGATATTGTCCCTATATAGGAAGGTAAGTCTCCAGTCACCCATTCCAATGTATTCGCTAAGACGACGGCCCAATGCTTCTGTATTGTTAAACAGTAAATCAAAATCTTTTAAACTCTTGGTCACGGAACGCTCCACTTCCTCTTTGGTCGCTGGATTTGAACGCATGCCATCCAAAGTTTGGATGAGTGTATTTTTTGCATCTTCCAAATCACTTTCTTTTCTGACCTGGGCATTAAAATAAGCAAAACCCGGTTCTTTTAAGGTGGCGCACCATCCCCATACACTGGATGCTTTTTTAGTTTCTACCAATGCTTTGTACAGTCTGCCTGATGGCTCGTTGGTCAATATATCGGTCAATACATCTACGGCAGCAGCATCAGGATGCGCTCCCGGTGGAATGTGGTACAAACAAGCTACGGCCTGCACATCACCAACTCTTTTTAAATTTACCAATCGCTCTCCGTCTTGTACCGGTTCTTCGGTATAGGTTGGAATCAACTGACGTTCCGGCCGTGGGATTTTGGCAAAATATTCGGTCACGAGTTCGACCACTTTTTTCTCGTCGATTTTTCCGGCAACCACCAATACTGCATTGTCAGGTTGGTAGTACTTGCGGTAAAAGGCTTGTAAACGGTCGATCGGCACATTTTCTATGTCTGCTCTGGCTCCGATGGTGGTATTACCGTAATTGTGCCATAAATAAGCAGCGGACATCACCCTTTTCATCAAGACTCCGGTTGGGCTGTTTTCGCCAGATTCATATTCATTTCTAACCACGGACATTTCACTGTCCAGGTCTTTTTTTGCAATATAGGAATTGATCATTCGGTCTGCTTCTAAATCCAATGCCCAACGTAAATTCTCTTCTGTAGCAGAAAATGTTTCGAAATAGTTGGTACGATCATACCAGGTGGTTCCATTGGGTCTGGCACCATGGCTAGAGAGCTCAGATGGGATGTCAGGGTGATTGGGTGTACCTTTAAAAACTAGATGCTCTAATAAATGCGCCATACCGGTTTCACCATATCCTTCGTGTCTGGAACCTACCAGATAGGTAATGTTGACGGTGATGGTTTGTTTGGAATTGTCTGGAAAAACCAAAAAACGAAGTCCGTTAGGAAGCTTGTATTCGGTAATACCTTCCACAGAGGTGACTTTTTCAGCCTTGTTGTCCATGGATTTAATAGCCTGATCGTTTTGGCTTTGAGTAGTCGTTTGGTTCATTTTATTCTCCTGATTGTTAACTGTTTTGGCAGAGGTTTGTGCCTCAATAATCTTTGGTTTCTTGGGATTAAACCCCTGTGCCGACATTGGGCTGTAAACTAGTCCAGTAAAAAGGACCCATAAGACAAATTGTTTGATCATACCTTATAAATTTTTTAGCTTTAATTTTAGTAATCCAATTATAACGCATCAACTACGAAAGTGTTCGTAATTGGTGTCAAATAATTTGCAAAGTTAGGTTTATATTGAATATTTAGGCAGAAAACCCGCATTTAGAATCTATCCAATCCCATAAATCAATACTTCAATCTTGCCATTTTTATCAATATACGCTCTGTACATTCCTTCTGTATTAAAGGGTGTACACACATTGCCATGAGCATCCAAAGCGATCAAACCACCATCTCCTCCGATTTTGGGTAGTTCCTGATGCACCAATTGACTACTGGATTGTTCCAAACTTAAACCTCCGAAATGCATACCCGCGTGCACTTGAAAAGCGGCACTGCATTTCATAAAATATTCACCTGATCCAGTGCAAGAAACCGCACAACTAATATCATTGGCGTAAGTTCCTGCTCCTATAATAGGGCTGTCTCCGATTCTGCCATATTTTTTATTGGTCATACCTCCTGTGGAAGTTGCCGCAGCTAGATGACCCTGCTGATCGAGTGCAACTGCCCCCACTGTTCCAAATTTTTTATCCGCTTGGTGATCGAGCATGGTTTTACCACTGTCTCTGATGGACTCCAACTGCTTCCAGCGAAACTCAGTATAAAAATAATCATCCGGCATTTTTGGAATATTCATCTCTTCAGCAAAACGATTGGCGCCTTCTCCAACCAACAAGACATGGTCTGTTTTTTCCATGACCATACGTGCCAATAAAACTGGATTGGCAATTCCGGTACAAGCCGCGATGGCTCCTGCATCCAGGTTTTCACCATTCATCACGGATGCATCCATTTCTATTTTTCCATCGTGCGTAAAAACAGAGCCGCGACCTGAGTTAAACAATGGACAATTTTCGAGTTCCATGACCGACCTGCAAACAGCATCCAATGAGGAGGCTCCAGATTTCAACAAAGCATATCCGGCTTCCAGCGCACTTCGCAATGCTTCGAGATACATTTTTTCCTGAGATGGACTAAGACTGCCTCTCGGAATGGTACCTGCTCCACCGTGGATGGCTATTGCAATTTTTGAAGAATTCATTTTCTAATATTATGCTATCAAACTAATTTCTCAAATCAATTTTTCTTTTAGGAAATGTCCCGTATGGGATTCCTTAACTTTCAAAATTCCTTCAGGGATTCCTTCATACAACAATCTACCTCCCGCTTTTCCTCCATCAGGACCCAAATCAATCAACCAATCGCAGGTTTTAATAACTTCCATATTGTGTTCGATGACCAAAACAGTATGTCCTTTTTCAACCAAACCATGCAGCGCGTGAAGTAATTTTCGGATATCATCAAAATGAAGCCCGGTCGTGGGTTCATCAAAAATAAAAAATATTTTTTGGGATGAATCTTCCAATCCTAAATAATATCCCAACTTTAATCTTTGGGCTTCTCCTCCTGACAAGGTAGAAGACGATTGTCCTAATTTAAGATATCCCAATCCGACATCGTAAAGTGGTTTTAATTTTTTGACGATGTCTTTTTTATCATGAAAAAAATTGAGTGCTTCTTCAATGCTCAATTCCAACACATCAAAAATATTTTTCTCTTTATAGTACACTTCAAGAATTTCATTCTTAAAACGCTTTCCACCACAGTCTTCACATAACAAAGTAACATCTGCTAAAAATTGCATTTCCACGATGACATGTCCGTCACCTTTGCAAGCTTCACAACGACCACCTTCCACATTAAAAGAAAAATGTTTTGGAAGGTATCCTCTGATTCTGGACAGTTGTTGATTTTTGTAAATCTCTCTGATGTCGTCGTATGCTTTTACATAAGTTGCTGGATTTGATCTCGAAGATCTTCCAATCCCTTGTTGGCTCACCATTTCTACTTGTGATAGCAAATTGACAGGTCCGTTTAAACTAGCACCCAGTAAGGCGTCTTCAGGGATTGCATCTTCCAGAATTTGCTGGAGCAAAGGATAGAGCATGTGCTTAACCAATGTTGTTTTTCCAGAGCCTGAAACTCCGGTGACACAGATCAAATTATTGAGTGGAAATTTGACATCCAATTGACATAAATTGTGCAATTGTGCACCGTTAAGAATTAAATAATCGCGTTGCGGTCTTTTATAAAGTGGCTTTTCAATTTTTTTAAAGCCTGTTAAATAGGCGGCGGTCAAATTATCCAATCCTTCAGAAATAAAATCAGAATAATTTCCGCTGTAATTCAAATATCCTCCATGAATGCCTGCACCGGGTCCAATGTCAATGATGTAATCTGCCTGACGAATCACTTCTTCTTCGTGCTCAATGACAATGACGGTATTTTTTAAATCCCTCAACTTAAAAAGGACTTCGATTAATCTGGCAGTGTCTTTAGGATGTAATCCAATGCTGGGTTCGTCCAGAATATAAAGTGATTCACAGAGATTAGATCCAAGGGTACGTGTAAGATGAATTCGTTGAGACTCTCCACCGCTCAAGCTCCCGGCTAATCTGTCCAACATTAAATAAGATAAACCCATGGTGCAAAGAATTTGCAATCTTGATTTAATCTCTTCTAAAATTCGATCCGCGATTTGTTGTTCCTGTTCATCCAATTGGATTTCTTTAAAAAATTCTAAAAGTTCGTCAATTGGAACAAACATCATTTCCCGAAAACTCTTTCCTTTGACCCGTACATAATACGCTTCTGGTCTTAATCTTCCACCTTTGCAAGAATCGCAACTTGTCCTGCCGCGGTATCTGGCAATCATGATACGATTTTGGATCTTGTAGGTTTGTTGCTCTAATTCTTTAAAAAAAGCTCTGATTCCTTTATAATCCCCTTGGCCTTCCCATAATATTTCTTTCTCTGAAGTGGTGAGATCTCTGTAAGGACGATGAATGGGAAATTTTGATTTAGAATTGATGAGTGGACTCAGCCATTCCTTTGCGCGTTCTTCATTCCAACAAGCGATGGCTCCATCGTAAACCGATTTGGAAGGATTGGGGATCACTTTATTTTCATCCAGGCCCATAATTCTTCCGTAACCTTCGCATTTGGGGCAAGCACCAAAGGAGTTGTTGTAATTAAACAATGCCGCTGTTGGTTCTGCAAATTCTAAACCATCCAATTCAAGTTTGGTATTGTATTCTTTTATTTCTGATTCATCAATGATTACTTTACAATGGCCATGACCTTCTGCCAAAGCGGTTTGAACAGAGTCAGCAAGCCTCTTCATAAAATCTTCATCCACCTCATCCATTAGAAAGCGATCTACCAAAATCAAAGATTTTGATTCTGACTTAAAAAGATTAGAAATGGAAGCTTGGTCCGGTGATTCGATGCAATCCTGGATGTCAAGCATTTTGCCATCCAACCAAATCCTCGTAAATCCCTTCTGAAGTAAAAATTCAAGTTCTTGTTTTGCGGGTCTTGGATTCTTTTGGAATTTCAAACTAAATCCAAGGTACACTTTCGTTCCTTTGGGTAACTCACTTATAAAATCGACGATATGACTGATAGAATGTTTGACAACCTCATTTCCTGATATTGGAGAATAGGTTCTGCCAATTTTAGCAAATAACAATCGGATAAAATCATAAATTTCGGTCATACTGCCCACCGTGGATCTCGCATTGGAAGAACTCACTTTTTGTTCGATGGCAATGGCCGGACAAAGTCCTTTAATATAATCCACATCCGGCTTCTTCATCCGATGCAGAAACTGACGGGCATAAGAGGATAAACTTTCTACATATCTCCTCTGACCTTCCGCATACAAAGTATCAATGATCAAAGATGACTTTCCAGATCCCGAAAGGCCAGTCACCACCACCAATTTGTGCTTAGGAATGGTCAGGTCTATCCCTTTAAGATTATTGGATCTGGCTCCTTTTAGGATGATCTGATTTGATACGGGAGGATTGGTCATGTCTTTAAATAAGCTATTAAAACACAAAGAGAATCAATTTTGATGTAAGAAAAGCCGCTTTCATAAAAATTAACCCTTGAGAATTTATAGTGAAGAATGATTAAAACTTTATCTATTGAATATCAACAAAATATACTCCTACTTAAAAGGAGAAACGGATGGAAAGGACAATATTTGGTATCATTTTTGCAAATAGTAAAGTATGTAGATTTGGTTAAATTTGAGTTAAAACAGATTTTTTCTGTTTGAATTTTAAATATTATCTATCTTTACAGGGTCAATTCAATTAAATACTTAAAATCAAATATCGCCTATAGAGCTAAACTTCTACACTTTTTATAAGATTGGTTAAAAAAAAGTAGTATGCAAGTATCTCAATTGTGCGATCAGGAATTGATCACCCATTATCTAGACGGAAATGATTCAGCCTTTAAGGAGCTTTTAGAAAGGCACCAGAAAAAAATTTATACCACCATTTATCTATTTGTAAAAGACAGAGACATGGCGGAAGATCTTTTTCAAGAGGTCTTTATTAAAATCATCGACACCTTACGCAAGAAGGCCTATAACCATGAAGGTAAATTTTCACAATGGGCTACCAGGATTGCTTACAATATGTGCGTAGACCAGTTCAGAAGAAATAAAAAACATACCAAAGTTCAAACTTCTGAGGAATTTGACATCTTTAATGTTCTGGAGCTTCCGGACCACAATAAAGAGGATCAAATGATTATCAGTGAAGTGCATGGGACTGTTCGTAAATTGGTAGATATGTTACCTGACGAACAAAAAGAAGTGGTTATTCTTAGGCATTACGCAGATCTCAGCTTTAAAGAAATATCTGCATTGACCAATGTAAGTATCAACACCGCTTTAGGCCGTATGCGTTACGCGCTCATCAATATCCGGAAAATGATGGAAGAAAAAGCCATTGTTTTACATTGATTTTTGGTCTTGAAATTGTACATAACTTTATAATTTTAGGGTCAGATTTCAAATTCAGATTCTCAATAAGAAATGAATTACCTAGGATGGTTTAGTTATTCCATCATTATGCTAAATTGAACTAATTTTGCCAATTAAAGGCAATTTTTGAATTCCACCGCTCAATCGATTAACACAACATTCAGATGGCAATTCGCCTCATCTGTTTTTATTACCCTTGTTCAGGTAATTGGTTTGGTGTTATTAGGCAGGTATCTTGATTTCAAAGAACTCGGTGCATATGCATTGTTCCAAATTGCTTTCAGATTTGCGCTTTATGTTTTTGAACCAGGAATGTATTTCTCAATCGTACAAAGACATAGTTCAAATTCTACTCTTTTAAACATACTCACTAGAAAACAGATCTGGTTTATATTGATACCGGTAATTTTAGTCTTTGCAGGAAGTTTTTGGAGTGATGATGAGAGAACATGGAGGATTATCATAGCTGCGGTCATGCTTATATGGACCATAGGATTGGGATCTCTTTTTCACAACCTTCTTATATTTTATAACAAACAAAAAGAAATTGCAAAATTTCAATCGATTGCTTATTTTTTAGAATTCGTTTGGATCCTTAGTTTAATCCGTTTGATGGATCCTCTCACTGTTTTTGTGTTTGGAGTTGTATTAAGATATATCATTTTTTATGGATTTTGTTTTTGGCAAGAGAAGAAAGAAAAAAGAAGCCAAGATGAAATCTCTGATGAAGAAATTGAACATCAGCATATAAAACCAGGCAGAAGTAATATGTTGTCTCAAGCATTGAGCTTTATCCAGGGCCAATACGACACTGTTTTGATCACGCTTTTGTTTGGCTTAAATGTGCTTGGTCCTTACAATCTTGCCACTGAATATAGTTATCTCGCTTTTTCAAAAATCAATCCTCTTTTTCATAAAGCAATCTTTCCACATCTTAGCAAAGCCCATAAAAACAAAGAAGATACTGCGGTCATTATTCAAGAAAGCATCACTCAATTTCTATTTGTGATGCTGCCCATTTACATTTTACTTTGGATCAATAGAAGTACCATATTGAATCTCGCATATGGTCAAAAAAGCGAAGAGTTGGCATGGATGGCTGGCTTGATTCTCATTGTTGCATTTATTAAATCGGTGAATAATCAATTTACTACCTTTCTCTTAGCATTGGGTAAGGCCGGATTTATTCTGAAATTAAATTTATGGATTTTTATTAGTAATTACATCATTTGCACTCTGTTTTATTTTCTAAAGATAGACCTCAATGTGTTTTTAATTTTTAGCATACTTTATTCATTGTTGTATTTGGCTGTGGGGATCTATTATCTTCAGTCTGTATTGAAAAGCACACAGCTCATTGTAAATTCATCCACATTTAAAGTACTGCTTTCTGCAGCTATCGGATTTATTTTATGCCTAGGATTGGTCATGTGGCAGGGATATAATCTTTTTACTTTATCTTCCACGGTGATATGCTTTTTCATTATGCTTTATATCTTAAATAAAAATCGAGTGACAGGATTGCTCCAATTAAGAATTCTATCATGATCGATTTTTTAATGTCCGATGATCTCGCTGAAAATTCAGTAGAAAAAGAATTTCATTTTTCTGATTTATTGGATTATAAACAGTTCACAATAGGCTTCCAAATAAACTTTCCAGAAAGTAACATCATTCGTAAAACTTCTGAGTATGAAATTTATCTAATTGGTAATCCATTGCTTAAAAAAGGTTTTACTGAAATTTGGAATCCACTAGACATTGCTAAAATTCAAAAGGAAGATACTTACTTACAAAGGCTTTTTAATGAAATTTCTGGAATTTGTGGAATTCTGGCCATAGACCGTCTAAAAAAATGTGTACATCTTATCACAGATCCATTAGGCATGTGGCCAGTTTATATATACAATTCAGCTGAGAAAATTGCTGTGAGCACACAGTTGAAGCATTTTATACATCAAGCTTATCCATTGCAATGGGATATGGAAGCCATTCAAAAATTTGTTGAGAATGGATATTTTGACAATCATAGCTGTTGGTGGAAAGAAGTCAAAAAATTAAAAGCTGCCTGTGTATATACTTATGATGGTAAAAGTTTAAATTACCGCAGATATCAAAGTTGGAATGATTTAAAGCCAGTTGTAAAAACTACACAAGAGTTTTGCTTGGAGTCAAAACAAATATTGCACAATCACATATCGCAATTTGATACAAAGAACAAAACTTGCATCATCGCATTGAGTGGAGGACGCGACAGCAGATGGATCAATTGGGTGTCGACACAGTATCATTCCACAGAATCATTTTCATTTGGCGAACCAAATTGCGCAGATCTTCGTATCGCTAAAAGCATTTCTGATGCACTTAAGCAAAAACACAAAGAATACCATTTAAATTATTCTAATTGGTATGAAGATCGTCTGGATGAATTTATAAGTTGCGGAGGAATGCTGAGCCTCGAACATTTTCATGAAGGAAAATTAAATGATGAAATCAAAAAACATTCCAGTCAAGTATTAACTGGTTTCATGGGTGGCTTTGCTCCATCCAATGGGTACAAAAAGAATAAAAGAAAACATTTATATAAAAATTATTCCAAAGAGGATCTTGAATTCTATGGTCAGCGTAGCTTGCATCCCTTACTCATAGATCAAAAGATGCGTAATTTAGCTGCACATCATTTGTATTTTCTTTCCAGGTATTATATTCTGGCCACCCCCTTCTATCATATGCCCTGGTTAAAACATTTTTATAGTGCGCATAAATCATTCTTCCAAGAACAATACCGCTATTCTAAAACCATTTATTTGGATTTGAATAAAAAATTATCGGACATTCCATGGCAAAAAACCGGATTACCTATTTCTTTTGTTTTTTTGAATACTGTTATTCAATATACCAAGTTAGATGTTCTGTTTAGAAAGCTAAAATTATGGCTTGGAAATAAAATCGATTTTTACAACTACGCTAAAATCGAACCACAAATCCACGAACAAATTACCAAACATTTATCAAAGCTAAAACCTCTACTTCCTTTACGACCTACAAAAAATAAATCTTATCTCTTAAGGTATTTATCTTTACTCAGTTGGCAGCAATATGTATCTAATTTGCAAAATCAAGCTGAATGAAGGTCCTTCACATCTTGGATTATTACTTGCCGGTGACGATGAATTGGATCGCTCGATTAATCGAAAGTACAGAGGACGAAGCTACACACTACATCAGCTCTAAATATTATAGTCCTGAACAAGCCAAACTTGATAACCGATTTAAAAGTTTCGGAATCGCTTCTTCCTATCCTGTTAAAACTTCCAAAAAATTAATTCATTTATTCTTCAAACGAGCATTCGAACAACAAATTGAAAAATTCATCCAACATGAAAATATTGAAATCCTTCATTTTCACTTTGGCAACATAGCCATAGAAAACATTCGACTCATCAGAAAATTTGGTGATCGATCCATTGTCTCTCTTTACGGCTATGATTATGAATATTTGTACCATCTAAAAACATCCACAAAAAAATATTATCAAGAAATGGTATCCTACGGAGTACAATTTGTGGTAGAGGGTAGTTATAGTAAAAGCTGGCTTGAATCCATTCAAATTCCATCGGCAAATATAAAGATGGTTCATATGCTATTTCCAAAAGAATTAAAAAAAGAAAAGCACTTTACCAATTCCAAAATTCTGCTCTCCCAACCAGCGACTTATACAGAAAAGAAAGGGCAGGATAGTTTTCTGTATGCTTTGGCTTCTTCTAAGAATAAAGATCGCTTTTTGGTCCAAATGCATGGAGAAATAGCCGATTCCTATTATTACAAAGAATTACAGAAAATAATCAAATTGGGAAATTTAAAGCAAGTGACCTTGGGTACTAAAATTTCATTTGAGGAGTACGGAAAACTATTGCAAAAATCCAATTTCATCGTTAATCTTAGTCAAAGAAGCAAAAACAATGATACTGAAGGAGGTGTGCCAATGATTTTAAAAGACGCACTCGCTTCCGGAACACCTGTTTTAACAACTATCCATTGTGATATTCCGGATTGGATTTCTCATGGATACAATGGATTTATAAACCATGAAAGGGATATCTCCGGTATCACAGATTCATTGCAATACATTGCACAACTTTCTCAATCTGATTATCAGCGATTATGTTTTTCTGCAATTGAAACAGTTCGACTGAAATTAAAAGCGCAAATCACTAAAAATGAATTGATAGATCTTTACCATGGTAGAATCCACTAAAATTGTATTGATCAGTCCAATAGGCAGTTCTAAGAGAAATCCCAGATCGATTAGAATTAATAATATATACCAATGTCTAAAAAGTGAATGTGAAACTATATGGCTTCATGAAACGAAAGTACAATCAAAAAGATCAGATCCTAAGATTTTTAAATTTCTTCAATCCAATAAAGCATTTAGAACGACCCTTGCCTTTTTTAAATTATTTGTATTTCCAGATCGTTTTGCTATTCAGAATTTATTCTTGATGCTTAAAATCTGGACTAATTATAGAAAAGAAGCCTGTGTTTTTATTAGTTTTTCTCCTCCATTTAGTACACATTGGTTGTTCTATTTGATTAAAAAACAGATGCCAAAAGCTATTTGGATTACAGATATTGGAGATCCATTCCACCAAAATCCTAGCAATCGTTTTTATAATTTCCTGGAAAAAACCGCTTTCCGTTTAGAAAATAAAGTTCTACAATCAGTCAATAAAATAGTGGTGAATTCATTGTCTATTAAGGAACTTTTTATTCAAAAATACAAAATTCACCCTGATAAAATTAGCATCATTTACAATGGGCCATCCATTGATTTTAAAAATATTGCATCTATTCCATCAGATGAAATTATATTCCTTTATGCCGGCAATACTTATACTCCCATCAGAGAAGGAATTCAGGAAACTCAAATTATTCTTGATATCATCCATCAATTAAAAAAACTAAATTACATCGCCAAATTTATTTTAATAGGTCATCAGCACGAATCTTTAAAGAGAAAATTCAAAGGCCACAAAGAAATTAATTTTATAAATCATTCTTCAGAAAAAGATCTTATACATTGGTATCAAAAAACAAGTTTTCTGGTGAATTTGGCGAATTTAAACTATCCGGGTGTACCCAGTAAACTTTCCGAATACAGGGCAACAGGATTACCTATACTCTGTTTTGAGTATGATAACAACATAGCCATAAAAACCTATCTGGAAAATTATACTAAAATATATCATATTCAGATAACAGAACCACGAGTAGAATATTTACTTGATTTCATTTTAAAAAATAAAGATGCAAACATTGAACCCAATATGGATGAAATTGAAACCATTAAGAAAAAATGGATCAGCTTAATTAATACCATTAAAAAATAACCAAACGAAAATAGATAAATAGAACCTAAATTTGAGATTAATTTAATAGAACATAAGATGAATATTGTTTCAAAATTACCTGCTGTTAAGGAATCCGTTTTTGCCAGAATGACTGCATTGGCCAATCAACGTCAAGCCATTAATCTTGCACAGGGATTTCCTGATTTTAATCCACCAAAAGAATTGATTGAAAATTTATACAATGCGGCATCCTCAAATTTTAATCAATATGCTCCAATGCCCGGAGTTTTGAATTTGCGCAATGAAATTTGCAATCGCTTGTTGAATAGATATCATTTTAAAGCCAATCCAGAGACCGATATTGTAGTCACTGCAGGTGCCACCCAGGCTCTATTTACCATCATCAGCGCTTTCATTTCTAAAAATGACAAAGTGCTCATCATAGAACCAGCTTATGATTCATACGTCCCTGCTGTCATTTCGAATGGCGGTGAACCGATATATATATCGCTTAAAGCACCCGATTTTAAATTTCCTTTAGAGGAATTAAAAAACATGCTTGAGCGTCATACCATTAAGATGATCATGATCAACAACCCTCATAATCCTTGCGGGTCCATACTCAGTAAAGATGAAATGGAATCTTTAAGAATAATTCTTTCTGATTACCAGGGTATCATTGTTTGGGATGAGGTCTATGACTATTTAGTGTTTGACGATTTACAGCATCAAAGCGCATTATTGTACGAAGATCTGATGACGAAAAGTGTGGTGGTTTATTCCATGGGAAAAACACTTCACAACACTGGATGGAAAGTGGGCTATACCGTTTCAAATGCTGATATTGCAAAAGAAATTAAAAAATTACATCAGTTCACGGTGTTCTCTGTGAATACACCTGCACAACAAGCCATTGCAGAGTTTATGTCGGCTAATCCAACATTTTTTAATGCGCTTCCAAAATTTTATCAAGATAAAAGAGATTTTTTTCTGAAGTGCATGGAAGGATTGTCACTCAATTTTTACACTCCTCAAGGAAGCTATTTTGCCTTGGCAGATTTTAAGTCTTGGTTTCAAGGGAATGATGAGGAAGCCGCTGTAAAATTGGTTTCTGAATGCGGTGTTGCTGCAATCCCACTTTCACCTTTTTATCATGATTCCTATGATCCAGGAATGCTCAGATTCTGCTTTGCCAAAAAAGAAGAAACGATTCTACGGGCCGCAGAAAAGTTGCATCAATTGTTATAATCCAAAAATGCTGTTTAAAGAAAACAAATTTCAAAAATTCTTTTGGATGAGGTGTGATTGACTGGCGTAAGTAGTTGTTATATTTTCTTTTGTGAATACATCAGAGGTATTGCCAATGGCAATTAATCGTTGGTTAATTAAAATAACCCTGTCAAAATAATTTTGCACAGAATCAAGATCATGGTGCACCACCAAAATCGTTTTTCCTTTGGCAGCCAATGATTTTAAAGTTTGAATGATTTTGGCTTCCGTTTGCACATCCACTCCCACAAAGGGTTCATCCATCAAATAAATTTCTGCATTCTGACACAAGGCCCTGGCTAAAAAACACCTTTGCTGTTGACCGCCCGAAAGCTCTCCAATTTGCCTATTTTTAAATTTAAGGATATTTAATTCAGCCATGGCAGACTCAGCCATTTTTTTATCTTCTTCAGTCACACGTTGAAACCATTTTAAATGTGCAAATCTTCCCATTAGGACGATGTCTTCCACCGTCGCAGGAAACTGCCAATCCACATGGTCTTTTTGAGGTACGTAGGCAATGCTTGTGATAGAAGATTGTAAATCATTTTTAAGAATGCGAATGGTACCTGCATTGGGCTCAATTTGGCCCAACAAACATTTGAACAAGGTTGATTTTCCTGCACCATTGGGACCAATTAGGCCATAAATATGTCCCTTTGATATTTTGAGAAAAATATTGGAAAGCACTCTTTTGTTTCCATAGGCCACATTTAGGCCATTGATTTCTATAGAAGGATTATCGTCTAAATTTTGTGACATTTATTTTCGGTTTACTAAAAATAACAAAGTCAAAGTAATTAAATAAAAAAGGAAAATTCCCAGATAAATGAATGTTTTTGATTCTTGCTCATTTTCATTCATCTTATTTTTTACAGTGATCAATCCCTCTGCAATAATTCTTGCATTGTGTTTCATCATGCCAATATAAGTTCCTGCTTCTACTTTTGGATCACCCAATGAGTCTGCATAGAGTTTACCTCCAATTTGAATATTGTTTTCTTGTCGGATTTGTTGAATTAATTTTGGATTGATTGTACTTTCTGCAAAAATTGAATTTATTTGATGCTTGCGAATAATTTGATTTACTTTGACAATCGTAGCAGACTGTACATCACTTTCAGTGGAAGTGCCTTGCAAAGGTTGCAATTGTAATCCATAGGCTTTTCCGAAATACTGAAATCCGTCATGACTTGTAATTAGAATTCTTTTATGATTAGGAATTTTTTCTATTTCTAATAAAATGAATTGATGCAAAGCATCCAATTCTTTGAGGTACAAATCTAAATTAAAACGATATTCTTCGGTGTGCAAAGGATCTAAATCTGAAAGACTTTTAAAAATATTCAAACAATATTTTTTTACGTTCATCACGTCCATCCAAGCATGTGGATCCGTAGCATTCTGATGCTCTGTATTGGTGATGGGATTAATTCCTTCAGTGAGCAATATACTTTTTGCCTGACCGCTTGCATTTTTAATTAATTTTGAAAGCCAACCCTCAAAAGTTAATCCATTGATTAAAATAATATCTGCCTTTGAGACTTTCAATAAATCTGAAGGAGTAGGCTCATACAAATGTGGATCAGATCCTACCGGAACGATATAATCCAAATCAATCATTTCTCCTCCAATAACAGCGGCCATGTCTGCCCATATCGAACAAGTGGCCAACACTTTTGGCTTTGCAGCTTGTGCATAAACAATACAGGAAAAGAAAATTAAAATTTGAGTGATTATAATTTTCATAAGGCATTTTCTTTTACTAAAATGTCTTTGGTCACATCAAATCCTAAGGTCATGGTTTTGTTTTGATCATTGACCAAGGTCAAGGACTTATTAAAATGGGTGTAGTCTATGACTTTAAGAATGGTTCCAGGTCGTATATCCATGGTATCCAGAAATTTTAAAAACTCCTGATCTGAATTTTTTACACCGAGGATAGATACTAATATGTCCTTGTTCTTAATATTGGATAAAGGCGTTTGGGCACGATAGGTAAAACTACCGGATTGGTTAGGTATAGGATCACCATGAGGATCAAATTTTGGGTGCCCTAGAAAAACTTCAAGACGATTTATAAGTTCATCAGATTGCACATGTTCAAGTTGTTCGGCCATGTCATGAATTTCATCCCATTTAAAATGCAGAGAGTCATGGAGGAACACTTCCCATATTCTGTGTTTCCGAATTAATTGCAATGCATTTTTTAGACCCTCTTTGGTGAGGCTAACACCATAATATTTTTCATAATGAATCAAATTCTTGTCTGCCAATTTACGAAGCATGTCACTCACCGATGCCGCAGACGTTCCAATCTCAAGGGCAATCGCATTGGTCGAACTATTTTGATCTCCCGATCGTTCTGAGATTTTATATATCGCTTTCAGGTAATTTTCTTCAGTGGAAGTGAGTCCCATAAATATAATTTAGGCAAAGTTAAAAAAATATTTAAACTACTTAAAAAATGAATACAAATTTTGAAATAATCAGCCAAATAATACGTCATCGTAGATCGGTTTATCCTCATCAATTTAAACCAGGCTTAATAGCTGAAACATTGATAGACAAGATCTTAGAAAATGGCATTTGGGCCCCAAATCATAAAATGACTCAACCTTGGAGATATATTAGAATTCAAGGAAAAGCATTACTAGAATTATCTAATTTCTTGGCCGACTGGTATAAATCCAATACTCCAGCTGATCAATTTTCCGAAATGAAATGGAAAAAAGCGGGAGAGCGGCCGCTTCAAAGTGCCTATGTTTTGGCCATCTGCATTTCAAGAAGCCCGGTTTCGGTTGTACCTGAATGGGAGGAAACGTCAGCTTTGGCCATGTCTGTGCAAAATATTTGGTTAAGTTGTGCAGCTTTAAATATTGGAGCATATTGGAGCACCCCGGGAGCTATAAAAGGAATTGGTTCCTTATTAAATCTGACTGGACAAGAGGAATGTTTGGGTTTATTTTACATGGGATGGGCCCCGGACCTGATTCCTGATTCCACACGAATTCCTGTAGATAAAATATCCAGGTATCTATGATTTTATAAAAAAATAGTGCCCATTGCCAAAAGCGACGGACACTATTTAATAGTTCATGAAACGTTTATTTTCTTCCGAGCCACCATCCGACGACTCCTCCAATTACACCGCCCATCACTATGACAAGCGCTATATCAAGGAATGCTCCATTTAAAGTAAAAATTTTGGTCGTAGCATAAGAAATCATATCCCAACCCACACTCATAAAAAGTCCAATGACGGCACCTGCTCTAAGTCCAGTCATAAAAGTGCTAATAGAAGTCCAGGTTGCATAAATATAGGCAGTGAACATCCCCATGGATAAATTTCCTAAAATTAATGCCCACCAGATCATGTCTGCATCTGCCCTCATAATTCCGGGCATTCCTGCTAATTCATTGGTCATATCTCTAAATAAAATCCCATAAAGAAGAAATCCCAATAAATAACTGGTAACTCCTCCGATTAATCCTGCGATCAGTGTTTTTGTTGACATAAAATTTGATTTTGTTGGTTAAAAAATAATTTGTTTGAGGTATAAAAATACAAAATATTAACTAGATCATATGAAGAATTAATAAAATTTAATCTTAGTCTTCAAAAATAATTCTCGAAATCACCAATTTGCCTATTTTTGTAGATAACATGAATTGAGATGATACTCTTTAAAACATATTCAGCAGCTGTATATGGCGTGGATGCTAAAACCATCACTGTAGAGGTGAACGCCGGTGGAATTGTCGTAGCCGGCAAAAGCAATTACTTTTTGGTTGGACTTCCTGACAATGCCGTTAAGGAAGGACATCAAAGGATTGAAGCCGCCATTAAAAACATTGGATTTCAATTTCCAAGGGTAAAATTGGTGATCAATCTTGCTCCGGCAGATTTAAGAAAGGAAGGCTCTGCCTATGATTTGCCCATTGCTCTGGCTATTTTGGCAGCCACTAAACAAATCCAAGGTGATCTTTTAGATCGCTATATGATTTTGGGCGAACTGTCCCTCGACGGAGGACTACGACCCATTAAAGGCGCTTTGCCCATTGCCATTCAAGCCAGAAAAGAAGAATACAAGGGAATTATCATTCCAGAACAAAATGCTAGAGAAGCGGCCATCGTCAATCAATTGGAAGTAATTGGAATCAATAACTTATCTGAAGCGGTAGAATTTATCAATGGCACAAAAAAAATAAGCCCAACCAGTTTTGATACCCGAGAAGAGTTTGCCTATCATCAAAACCAGTTTAGTAAAGATTTTTCTGATGTCAAAGGTCAACAGAATATCAAAAGATCATTGGAGATCGCTGCAGCTGGAGGCCACAACGTCATCCTGATTGGTCCACCCGGAGCTGGCAAAACCATGTTGGCTCAGAGGATGCCATCCATCTTGCCTCCCTTAAGTTTGTATGAAGCTTTAGAGACTACAAAAATTCATTCTGTTGCTGGAGTTCTACCTGGAAGATCAGGATTAGTGTCGGTTCGTCCTTTTCGCGCCCCACACCATACCATTAGCGATGTGGCATTGGTGGGAGGTGGAAGTCACCCTTCCCCAGGAGAAATTTCGTTGGCCCACAATGGTGTTCTTTTTTTGGATGAGCTTCCGGAATTTAAGCGAACTGTTTTGGAGGTTTTACGTCAACCCATGGAAGAAAGGAAAGTGACGATCAGCAGAGCCAAAGTCAGTCTAGATTACCCTGCCAGTTTTATGCTCATCGCTTCTATGAATCCCTGTCCATGTGGATTTTACAATCACCCTGAAAAGGAATGTGTTTGCGGGCCCGGAGTCGTCAAAAAATACTTATCCCGCATCAGCGGCCCTTTGCTGGATCGAATTGATATTCATGTGGAGGTAACTCCGGTCTCGAGTACCGAATTAATGGAAACTCCCAAAAGTTCTGAAGACTCATCCATGATTAGAGAAAGGGTTATCAAAGCCAGAGAAAAACAAGAAATCAGATTTAAAAAATGGGAGGGTTTACATTCCAATTCCATGATGAGCGCCAAGATGGTGGATGAAATTTGTCAGATCAATCCAGCCGGAATAAATCTATTAAAAACCGCGATGCAAAAACTTCAACTTTCTGCAAGAGCCTATGATCGTATTCTAAAAGTTTCCCGAACCATCGCAGATCTTGACAGCAGCGAAGATATTAAAATAGAGCATCTGGCAGAGGCCATCCATTTTAGGAGCTTGGATCGCGAGGGTTGGGCTGGGTAAATATATATGAGAATTTTATAAACTACATTTCCGAATAAATCAATTTCAATACCCCATGGCTATGGTAGCCATGCGGATAGATGCAGGCTCTGCTCTTTGAATTTCGAGGGCACAAGATTCTAAAGTGGCACCGGTGGTCAGGACATCGTCTACCAGTAGGATATGCCTTTTGTTAAAAACTTGTGGATTTACCAATTGGAAAACACCTTGAATATTTTGTATTCTTTGTTGACGATCTTTAGAGGTTTGGCTGTGGGTGTGACTGGTTCTAATCATATTCTGGGCTTGAAGGTCGATGCCCATGCTTTCGCTGAGGCCTTTTGCAAAAAACTCACTTTGGTTGTAACCCCGCTCTTTCAATCTCAATGGGTGTAAAGGAACAGGGACTATTAATTCACAATCATGAAAATGAATGGAATCCTTTAATTTGAGTCCATAATTAATACCCAATTGAAAGGCCAAATCTTTGCGGTCCCTGTATTTAATCAGTTCAATCATAGAAGCTGTAATTCCACCACTAACATAGTAATAAAGTGCAGCTCCAGCAGCTATATTCACCCTCCCATCAAAGTGTCTGGTAAATTCATTCTTGTCATAATGATGTAAATCGGTTGGAGTGGTCATCAACCTGCATTTTAAGCAGAACAGATCTTGGTCTGAGTCGGTCTTAAGTCCGCAAGAAGGGCACAAATTGGGATACATAAAATCCAAAATGGCCTCAAGTTGATATTTTAAAAAATGCTGAAAGGGTTTTACAAATTTCATAGGGCCTGATAAAAAAAATCCTCCCCAAGTGGGGAGGATCTTCAAACAAAACGAAAAACCAACTTTATAGAAAGCTACAAAAACCTTGTTTATAGACCTTTCCGCATTTTAACGGAAAAATCTTTTTGACTTCCGTCACGAAGAATCTTTACTTGAATCGTTTCTCCCACCTTGGTCAGGCCTATCTCTTTGATGAGATCGTCATAATTTTTAACCGATTTACCGTTAATGCCGACGATGACATCTTTGGGGCGTAAACCTGCATATTTAGCGGAGCTGTTATCCTCAAGTTCTTCTATCACAACACCCTCTTTTGAAGAAAGGTTTAATTCTTTTAAATAATTTTCATCAATTTCTGCAACAACAACGCCCAGGCGTCCTCGTTCAAAGCTCCCATTGGCAATCAGTTCTTTTACAATCTTGTTCATTAGGTTTACCGGAATGGCAAAAGAATAGCCGTTAAAATATCCGGTTTTAGTAGCGATGGCAGAGTTAATTCCAACTAGCCTTCCCATCCCATCTACTAAAGCACCACCGCTGTTTCCAGGGTTTATGGCTGCATCGGTTTGGATAAACTCTTCAATACCTTTTTGTGCACTGTTATAGCTGTTACCAAATCTATTATAAGGATCTCTGTTTTCATCAATAATATTTAGATCTCTACCTTTTGCAGAAACAATACCGGCAGTTACCGTAGATGTTAAATAACCAAATGGATTACCCACAGCCAACACCCATTCTCCCACTTTAATAAGGTCTGAATTGGCCATTGGTAAGACCGGCAAACCAGTTTCTTCAATCTTAAGAACTGCAAGATCAGTCCTCGGATCATTTCCTATCTTTTCTGCTTTAAACTTTTTCCCGCTTTTTAAAATAACCTCTATTTCATCTGCAAATTCCACCACATGATTGTTGGTTACTATATAACCATCTGTAGAAATTATAACCCCACTTCCGCTTCCTTTTTGAGGTTGGAATCCAAAAAATTCTCTAAACATCGGATGATTAAAAAAGGGATCACTTCCATAATACTGCTGCTCCTTTTCTTTCATTTTTTTCTGACTTTCCTGCGCATTTATTTGAACAACAACTTCCAAAGCTTTACTCGCTGACAAAGTAAAATCAGGACCGGTATTAAAAACAGGTAGTTTATTTACATTTGATTCGTCATTTGCAAATGTCGCATAATTTGTATCAACTGCTTGTGTTGTAAAAAAATGTGGATTAAAATAATAAAAAAGACCAACTACCAAAAGCCCGCCAAAAGTACCAGCCATTAAATTTGATAATAGATTTTTCATTTTAGTGTTTTATTTTCTTGATTAAAGACAAAAATAACGTTGCGACATTTTACGGAGTTGTTTCACAAAATCACTTTAACATAGTATTAACCCGAATAAAAATACCGTGCACTAAAGCCAATAATTATCTTATCAAGCTGATGTCTCCCTGTAGTTCAACGGACACACCGTCTAGCCTTTTTGCCTTAAGATAAAATACAAATACCCCTGGACTGAGAAGGGTACTATTGAATCGACCATCCCAGCCGGATTGGTCATCATTGACTGGAAAATTAGAGTTTTCAAATACCAATTCTCCCCATCTGGAATAAATTCTAAAAATATCAATCGTGGTGAAAGCCTGTGAACCCCAAACTGTTATTCGATCATTGATTTGATCTCCATTGGGACTGAAAACATTCGGCACAAAAATATCTCCCACTAAGTTGACTTTAAATTTTACTTCCAATATTATTTCACAACCATTTTCATCCAACAAACGCAATTTATAATTGGTATCTTGAATCGGATTAGCCTCAGGATTTAAGCAGTTGGTACAACTGAGCCCCTCTGCTGGACTCCATTCAATCAAACTTGGGGTAAAATTGATATCGGGTTTAAGTGTGATCTTTTCACCAAGAGATATAATTATTTCCGGGTTAAGTGAGGTCAATGGAATAAATGGATTCGGCAGATCCAATGTAAAAGACTTTATACAATCCAAAGAATCCCTTACAAAAACCAGATATCTTCCGGGGGCTAAATTTTCAAATTTATTGATTTGAATCCAATTGTTTTGATCGTGTAAAGAATACTCAAAAGGTGGAACTCCTGACAAGGGGTTTAATAGGATCATTCCATCGTGTATGCCATAACATAGAGATGGAACAATGATTGAAGCTGCATCAACGGTGTCCTTTCGTAAAAATGAGAGAATGATACTGTCGCAGCCAAATTGGTTTACAACAGTGTCTACATAACTTCCAGGTAGATCATAAGTATTGGTCCCAACCGTAATGCTTTGTTCTTCACAAATCAGGTAATTCTGGTTTTCAATTGAAGTTGGAAATATTTGTAAGTTTGTAGTTATGACACTATCACAACCTAACGCGGTAGTGAGCGTGTCCAGATAGTTACCTGAAACTAGGTATCTTTTTGCCCCTACTTCAAGATATTGCCCATTGCATAATTCTACATTTTGATGCATTGCTGCAGGAGGATTAAATTTTAAACTTGTACTTACAATGCTATCGCATCCTTGAAAACCGTTTAGTGTGTCTAAATACGTTCCTTCTAAATTATAAATGTTCCCATTAAATGTAAATGACTGTCCACTGCACAATACAATATTTTGCTGGCTATTAATTTCTGCTTGGACATCCAAAATACTGACCACGAGACTATCACAACAATTGATGTTTTTGAAAAAATCAAAATAAGTACCTGAATTAAAATATACATTCCCATTGAAATAAAAACTATCTCGAGCACAAATGGATATTTGTTGGGTTACAGTATCTTGAAATCGTTGGTCTAAAATATTAAAACTCAAAGTATCAGAAGCGCAACCAAATTCATCTCTTGCAATAAGCTGATGAAGGCCTGGTGATAAATTGTAAAAACCACTTTCACTAACCCATCTTTGTCCATCCAAACTATAATAATAAAAAGGGAAAGTGCCGGAAGCAGTAATGTGAATATAATTAGAGGGATCACAGCAATTCATGGTCAATTTAGAAGAATCAATGTTTAATCCAAGTTTCCTTTTAAATTCTGAAATTTCAACATCTCTGAATACTTCGCATCCTAGCTCATCTTTGGTGTAAATTCTATAAATGCCAGCTTGTAAATTATTAAAAATTCCATCCACATTCCAATTTAACTGATCCAAACTGTATTGGTAATTTGGTTTACCACCAATCCCACTCATTACAATTATACCTAAATCCTTACAAGTAACAGATTGGGTAAAAATCAAACTATCCTTCAATGGAATTCTGACATCCCTTAGATCAATAATTCGGGGGGTAATGCAATTACCCAATTTGGCATAAATGGTTACACTTTGTCTGGCTCCAATTTCAAATTTAGATTGATAGCTAAACTGGATTCCATCCAAAGAATACTCAGCACCCGGAAAATCCTGTGGATTAAGCACCTCCAATAAAATTACATCCAATGCTGCACAAGAGTCCAATAAACTGGCTTTCACCTTAAGATCGGCCTGTTTGACTTCTATGGTTACAGTATCCTGATAAACCAAACCACATTGGTCATTCATTTTAAGAATATAAGTGGTAGTTTGATCGGGTGTGAAAATTGGATTTCGAATGGTTGGATTAGAAATACCGGTTACTGGAGTCCAATCATATTTACTAAATACAGAGGGTGCTGAAAGTTGGATGGATTCTCCCTGACAAATAATTTGATCCGGGATATTATTAATTCCTGTGATGTAATTTAAGCACACCTGATGCACATTGACTGCTCCACCAGTAGCAGAAGTAAAACCAAAAAATACATTGGGATCATTTAAAAAAATATCTTTCACCAGATCTACCCTCAAGCTCAATCTTCTATTGCAATCGACAAATACTTCAACAATTTTATTGGTCGCATCCCATCGGATGAGACCCTTGTGGAACATGCAATCTTCTGCATTTGCCAAAGTAGGAAAAATCCCTACAGGGCCTGCCAGGTTATCAGCTGTATTGTGTCCGACTGTTCCATTTCGCATGATGGCGAGGTGATCGTAAAATGGATCGTTATTCTCATTGTTGTCCCAGGTATCAAATTCAATTGCAAGACTTGGTTGGATTCCTTGGTATCCTATTCCTCCTCCAAAAACACCAATGGAAGTTGAAATAGGTTGCAACACAAATGCCAAACCATCTGCACCATTCCTGTCAATACAGCCTAAATTAAAATCAAAAAAAACATCAAAGCTGTTGTTAAAATCTACTTTATCTTCATACCACATGGAACCTGCTTGATTGTTAAGTGCCTGTGTCAATCTGTAACAATCACCTCCTGTATTAATTGCATCATTGTTGAGTATAAAATTTTTATTGGTGGTAGATTTACAACTGTCCGGAACAAAAACACTGATGGTATCGCTACAACCATTTTGATCCGTCACTGTGACCGTATATTTTCCAGCTGTCAGCAATTGGAAATATGGATCATTTTGGGCAAAACTTCTATTGGAAATATTATAAATATATGGTTCTGTTCCAAATTCGGATCTCAATGTAATGGTTCCATCGCTTCTACAATTGGTTGCAGTTATATTTAAAACCTGAACGTCCGGTTTTGGAAAATTACTAAAATTAAGAATCATCTCATTGTTTTGCAAATAAAGATCATCCGTAGGGTTGGGGAGCGCTACACGCACTTTTATTTGGTGTATTCCAAAAGGCAAATAGAGACAACTAAGAAAAATAGTATCACTTTGTCCAGCCAATAATAATCCTGTCCAACTTATATTTTGTTCCGGCTGTCCATTGACAGAATAGAAAAAATTTAATTGGTTAATACTTCTGATTCCTAAATTTTTGAACACAATTTTTGGACATAGGGTATCCTTACAAAAATCTCCTTCAATTTCTAAATTTTGAATAGCAGCGTCAAATTCCCCAACAATTAAACAACCATCGGAACTAATCAGACCACTTCTCGAAATTTCCAACGCAGCAATCATTCTGTTTTTCTGACCATTGGTAAAATGTGCGGGTCTACAGTTTGAGTAATCCATAAAATTGTCATTGTCATCCACTAAATCCGGCAGATCTGTAGCGCATGAATTGGTATTGCAAGCTGAAAAGGAAGCAGAATTGTCTGGAGGTGTATCGCAAACTAAATCTCCATCTAACATGCAGTCATTATTTTGACAGCCTCCATTAAAAGTATGGTGAAGTCCTAAATAATGACCTAGCTCATGGGCTGTCACTACCGTGCCACCAATGGTATTCCAATATCTGGCTTCTTGTACGATCCCATCCACGGAACATGGAGCCCCTGGAAAATATGCATATCCAGCTAAACCACATCCAAACGTACCATTAAAAAGATCGGTCACCAACCATATGTTTATATACTTTTTGCAATCCCATGATACAATTTGCTTGATTTGTCCATCCGAATTAGAATTGGTTCCGGGTTGGCACATTGGGTCATTGGTCAGTGCACTTTCATGTCTTGTAATTCCGTTGGTCGGTCGTCCCTGAGGATCTCTTTTCGCAAGACAAAACTGAATTCCAGCGTCAACACCTTTGGCAGAAATAAAGGGTCCAGAATTTGAAAATGCCTGATTCAAAAATTCAAGTCCGATCTCCACTTGTTGGTCTGTAATATTATTCCCACTACCAATCAAAGTTCCTGGTGGACTTACAATATGGATCACTACTGGTAAAACATACATTGCTGAAAATGCCTTTGATTCTTGCAATGCCAATTGTGATCTTTGATAAATTTGTTGATTCAAATTCAGTACGCTTTGCCGATAAATTGGATCCTTTAAAAGAAGATTTTGATGCAAATAATCAAAGCCACAGTTCCCTTGAGCATATAATTTTTCAAGGTGAATACAATCTAATCCCACAAATATCAATGTAATAATTAATATCTTCATCCTATCTATCATAAAACAAAATTACGAAAAATTGATGATTTATAAGGAAATATTATCATATAAGCTAAGAGTTTGAAAGTGGTGCATTAATCAAATCTTTTTAAACCAAAACAACATTAATATCAAAATTATTCTATTCTAATATTTTTAAACAATTTCGATTTAAATAGTTGATCAAATAATAATTATATTTGCATGAAATAGGTTTGTTCCCATGCACAAATTAGTATAATTACAATATGTATCAAGCATTATCAGAGAGTGTTCGATCTAAAGTCTACCTTCACCATGAAGGAGAAAACCAGGAATCTGTGCTGGTTAAGACTTCTGCGCCTTCAAGACTTTCAAAAACAGAACTTAAAAATGAATTTGAGGTAACAAAAAAATTAAATCTTTCAGGTATCAGGAAACCTGTAAGAGAAAGTATCTTTCAAAACAGAGATGGCTACTATTATGAATATATTGATGGAATAGGTTTAAATGAATTTATATTAAAAAATAGGATTGAACTAAAAACCTTTATTAAAATAGCAAAAGAAATCTCTAAAACACTTTCCGAAATTCATGAAAAAGGTTTTATACATTTAAGAATCAACAGTCACAATATAATCATTCATCCACCAGATCTAAATATACATGTCATTGATTTTAGCTTAGCTAGTTCGATAAAAGAAAATAAAACCATCAATTTTGCAGAATGGGGATTAGAATTAAGTTATATCGCACCTGAACAAACCGGACATCTCAATAAAAAAGTAGATCAACGTACAGATTTGTATTCTTTAGGGATTGTTTTATATGAATTGTGGAGTGGATTTCCACCTTTTAGAAATGAAAATGCGGCTGATACCATTCATGATCATCTTGTAAAACTACCGACATCGTTGGACCGTATTAGACCCGAAACTCCTCCATTTATCAACCTAATAGTTGAAAAACTACTAAGTAAAAATCCTGATACCAGGTACCAAAGTGCCAAGGGGTTACTGGCTGACATTTTAGAATGTGAGGAAATAATTAATTCAGGTTTGTCATTTGTCCAATTTAAACCAGGTAAAGTTGATTTACCTACCACTTTAAATATTTCCACAGGTTTCTATGGAAGAAAAAAAGAATTTAAAAAGCTATCTAATTTATTTGACGAAGTCCATACAAGACATAAAAACAATGCTATAATTCTCATCACAGGGCAAAATGGAATTGGAAAATCAAGACTTGCAATTGAATTTTCAAAATATTGTACAGAAAATTCCGCTATTTTTTTATCCAGCAAATTAAACCAGCATGGTGTCCAACTGCCCAACCAGGTAGTCATCGATGCTTTAAAAAATTTGGCAATTTACATTCTTTCTCAAACCGATGAATCATTGGCAGAATGGAAAAAGATTATTCAAAATTCTGTAGCAGAAATTGGACAACTCTTAATAGACTTAGTGCCAGAATTTGCTTGGATTTTAGAAGCTCAGCCCAAACTCCCAAGTTTGAATGTCAATCAAGCAGAGAGTCGCTTAAATTTTCTCTTTTACAAAATCATAGAAGGGGTGGCCAATGAAAATCACCCTGTGGTACTGTTTGTAGACGATATGCAATGGATGGACAATGCTTCTTGGAAAAATCTTGAAATACTACTAAATGGTAAAGGGCTCTCTAATTTTATTCTTTTAGGTGCTTATTGGCAAGAACCATCGTCAGACCATCATGAATTTATAGAAAATTCTACCAGACTCATCAACAAAAATTTACAAACTGAACAAATACAACTTCAAAATTTAAGTCAGGAAGAAATTGCAGAGTATTTATCTGATTCATTTGAAATGGAAAATTTAAATACTTTGATACAATTGGCTTATCGAAGGACCGGTGGAAATCCATTCTATCTGCAGAAATATCTGGACAGCTTGTACGTCCAAAAACATTTAGAATTTAATACTGGGTCTCAAAAATGGATCATACACTCTGAAGAAATCATTGAAATAGAATGGGCTGAAAATGTGATCAGTTATCTAAATGAACAAGTTAAACTGTTGCCAACAGATTGTATGAGAATATTTGGCATAGCGTCATGCCTTGGTTATCATTTTAACAAAACTGATCTTTTAGAAATATCGGAAATATCTATCAATGAATTAAACAGAATATTAAAAATATTGGTGGACAACAATTTACTAAATGACAAATCCAATGAGGAGTACCATTTTGAACATGAAACATTGCACAGTACTGCATTACAATTATTGGATTCTTCTAAAAAGGAATTGATTCATCATAAAATTGCAAATAAATATTTATCCATACTTAATAATAAAGAGACAGGGTCATTACTTTATTATGTAACTGATCAATTTAATAAAAGCAAGAGTTGTATAACTACCGCAGAAAGATTGGAAGTGGTTCAACTAAATTACCAGACCGCATTAAGTGCAAAAAATGCAACCGATTATGAACTTGCTTTCAAGCATTATACCACGGCCATTTCGATGCTTGAAAAAACTGATTGGAACAAACACTATGCATTAATTCTAAATTTGCACAATGAAGCCGCAGAATGTGGAATGAAAATAGGTCAATACATTGTAGCAAATAATTTCCTTGAAATCTCTCTACAAAATGCAAAAGATTCATTTGACCGAATACTTGCCCATGAAATAAAATTGCTACACTTAATCGAGACCCATCAATTTTCATCTTCTATAGAATACTTATTAAAAGTACTAGATGAGATTGGATACAACGTTAAAAGAAATCCAAGTAAATTGGAAATTCTAAAAGAATTTCTAAAAGTAAAATTTATGTTTATTGGCAAAAAACCACAAGATATCAGTCACTTACCAGAAATGACTGCTCAAGCGCCTTTGGCATTTATTAAACTCACTACCATAGCAACGGTTGCCATTTTTGGAAATGCTCCTGATATCTTACCCATAATTAATTTTAAGCAGGTATACCTTTCCTTGAAATATGGCAAATCCACATACCTGCCCTATGCAATAGCAGCGCATGGCTTCGCTATTACTGCATTTATGGGAGATTTAGACAAAGGTCATGATCTTGCCAAATCAGCTTTACAAATGACAGAAGAAGAAGATTTACCATTAATCAAAGCAAAGGTTATGGTGATCTATTATGGGTTTCTATCCTATTGGAAAAATTCCATTGTCGAAAGTAAAGCTCCGCTCAAACTTGCATATTCCATTGGGAGGCAAACAGGTGATTTGTTGTATGCAACTTTTGCATTGTCTTTTCACAATGAAATAAGATTTTATACCGGAGATAATCTCACAGAGTTACTTACAGATACGACCAATGATTGTTTAACCATTAAAAATCTAAAACAAAATTTAGTTTACATCATTTCAGAGTACCAAAGGCAAATGATTATTAATTTGGTGCAAGCAAATGAAAATCCATGGATTTTTAAAAATGAGGGATTTGATGAATTATACGCCATCCAGGAATTAAGCAATCTGGGTGATAAAGCAAGCACATTTGGTCTTTATCATAATAAAATGCTTATTGCTTGCTTATTTAATCAATATGAAATAGGTGAAGAATACCACAGACAAGCATCAACCTACGAAGATGAATCCACTGCCCGTCAAATAAATTATTCAGCTTATTTATTCTATTCTACAATTACACAGATTAAAACAATTTCTTCAAATGAGTCTAAAATAAGAAATGAAATACTAAAAAGTATCCAGAAAAAAATAAAAAAACTGCAATCTCATTCTCACTTCGCTCCTCAAAATTTCATGAACAAATATTTACTTTTGCTTGCCTTGTTAGATGAATATGAGGGAAGAATGAACCAAGCAATGGGACGTTTTTTAGAATCCATTAAATACGCCAAAGAAGCCGGCTTTATTTGTGAAGAAGCCATTGGTCGAGAATTGTTTTCCCAATTCTTATTGAAAGCGGGTGAAAAAGAATATGGTGAAATGATGTTGAATGTAGCCTACCAATGCTATAATAGTTGGGGCGCAATTAATAAATGCCAACAGTTGGTTAAATTATTTCCACAAATTTTGGGAAATCAAGCAGATTTTGGTAAAGAAAGTACTATCGCTTCCTTTCAAAATATTTTTGATCTAAACACTATTATAAAATCCAATAAAATACTTTCTTCTGAAAATAATTTGGACAGTCTTCTTACCAAAATGTTAGAGCTTGTCATGACCAACGCAAGCTGCAGTAAAGCCATTATAATTATTAAAGATTCAAAAGGGCAATTGGTTCCTTACGCATTGGGATTACAAGAAGAAATAAGTATTCTCAAAAATGAAATTCATCCATTGACCATTCTTGTTCCCCAATCATTGATTTTGTATGTGTCTCATTCTAAAACTGAATATGTAAGTCCCAATTTAAGTTTGGATAAACAATACAATTTGGACACTTATGTAAAAGCGACCAATCCAATCTCTGTTTGTTGCATACCTATTATAACCAATCAGGCCCTATTGGGAATTATTTATCTTGAAAATAATCTTGCGGAAAATGCATTTGATAAAAAAAGAGTGGAATTCTTTAAAACCATTACCTCTCAACTGGCAATTTCTATGGAAAATGTAGCACTCTATTCTGAAATGGAGATCAAAGTGACTGAAAGAACCTCCCAGTTACAACAAAAAAATCAAGAATTAACCGTAGAAAAAAATAAATCCGATGAATTACTATTAAATATTCTTCCGGAAGAAATAGCCACAGAATTAAAGGAAAATGGTAAATCTATTGCAAAGAAATATGAACAGGTGACCATACTTTTTTCTGACATTAAAGATTTTACTTTAATTTCTGAACTTATGGAAGCAGAAGAATTGGTTTCCGAGTTGGATACATGTTTTAAAAAGTTTGATGAAATTATAATAGAATTTGGACTGGAGAAAATAAAAACTGTAGGTGACGCATATCTTGCAGTTGGTGGTTTACCGGACAACAATAAAGCCACAGCATTAGATGTTGTTACAGCTGCATTCAAAATGGTTGAATTTACTTCACAAAGAGTAAACGATCGAAAAAAACAAAACAAACCTGGTTTTGAAATTCGTGTTGGTATCAATACCGGTTCCGTCGTATCAGGAATTGTAGGTATTAAAAAATTCCAATTTGACATTTGGGGAAATGCAGTCAACCTGGCAGCAAGATTAGAACAAAGTTCAGAACCAGGTCGAATAAATATTTCTTCCTCTACTTATGAACTAATTAAAAAGACTTTCAGCTGCGAGTATCGTGGAAGAATTCCAGCCAAAGGGATTGGAGATATTGATATGTATTTTGTGAATGATCAATAATATCTTTTTAATTTAAAGGATTCCTTTTATTTACAAATGTTATTTAACATTGGTCAATCCCCATATGAAATCTGCATTGTAACCATAGCCCCTCGTGGTAGTATCGCTGGTCAGAAATCTTGCATTGCTATGACAACCCATACAACTGGAGTTCTTTTGTTCAAAAGTTTCTAGGACTGTATTTGCCATAATATTAGGTGTATATCCTTCTCCCGAAGTAAACAAAGTAGGAAGAAAGGGCCATTGTGTCCCAACCAATTGATAATACTGCCAAACGGAGTTGGAGTCAACCATTCTTATTTTTTGTCGATAGCGATCATTTATTGCATTTGTGCTCTGGGCGATTGGATTAATTCTAACAATTTGATGAGGTTGATTCCACAATTCCTTGTTTTGAGTCTTCTTCGGATTTGGTTTGTTAATTCGATTCGTATCTATATTCTCCGGATTAAAATAACTATATTTGACATTAGGATCAATATCAGGTAATCCGTCGGAGTTTAGGCCCGGTGCATTGTCAATATGCTCAAAACTACTCCATATCCATTGGGTAGCCTCTGAAACTTTCTGCACAATGTGCAAACCTACCAATCCCATTTCAACCGTTTGATTTGAATCATTCAGAACATTGCGTATATAATATCTTGATTTGTCATCTTTATCAGTCATGATTCTCCAAGCAGATTTAATGATGGAGGAGTTTGGATTTTTAAGAAAATAATAATCACCACCCATTAGTTTAAAGCTTGAGTCTACTGTATTACCGATTGAAAAATAGGCTCTCCTATATCGTTCTACTATATTTACTTGGGTATCATTTTCAATCACCTTAAGTCCTCTTGTAACTGAAGGCCAATTTTTTACAAATTCTTTTTGACCTTCTAAATTATATAGTTTTGCGTTCGTGACGTATTCGTATGCTTCACGATTGTAAAATAATTGATATAGGGTTGTATTTCTATTTTGGTCAATTAAAATATGATGATCCGCTTCCGTTTTTTCTAAAGTATTTAATTTTGGAATGGTTCTCAATTCTGAAGCAATATAAGTGAGTAAAGAATTTCCTGTCACTTGTATGTGTTGATCCCAGCTCTCAGGAATTTTACCATCCTTGGTATAAAGTTTATGACTTGGCATCCAATATTCAAATACCACATGGTTGGATTTAAGTGCAAAACTTGAATTGGTATCCGGTGTACCATCCAAATTGGCTGGCCAACATGTAGCTATGAAAGTGCGCCAGGAAAAATCATCCGCGTTGTTTTGCAAATACAACACTAGGCTGTCCTTATTCTGGAAATTTGGAACATTTTGTATCAAAGGTAAATTCAAATCTGAGGGTATATTATAAAGCCCATAAAATGGATTTCTAATACCCATCAAGTTTGGACTATTAAAATTTGTATTCATTTTGCATTGTCCAAGCAAAAGTATGGCAAGTACAATAGCGATCATCATGTGTGGAATGGCTTTAAAGTTTGATTTCATTTTCTACAATATTTATTGTTTTTTAAATCCAAGATAGGCTTTCAATTTAGGCGGAAAGTTCGGTAGATAAGTGACTTTAAAATGGCTAAACCAAATTTTAAAATCATTTGAAACATGATGTTGATTTAAGAAATAAGAGTGGACCAAATTGCTTGAAAATTCATTTTGACAATTAAACAAGTCTTGAAACTGATTGAAAAAATGAATGGCTCTTAGAGGATCATCAAAATAACATTCAATACCAATTTTATCAAGTATCTCTTCTCGAATGTCTATGTCCAAATCCACTTGGCTTGCAAATTGTGCTGAAAGTGAAAGAATATTCATCAAAGTGCCATCCTGAACATATTTGTATCCTATTGATTGCAGAAATAAAGGAATATTATTAGGACCTAATTTCTGAATAAATAAACGCAAGCCAGATTCGCCCCTTGCATGCATCATTCCAATTTGAGATATGACGGCTTGTTCTCCTAATATTTTATAACATTCTAATAATTTTTTTAAACTATCTGACTGAATACTTTGATTTGTAACCGTTTCAAATATTTCTTTCGTCGCTAATACAATTTCTAGTTTGTTGGCTTTCAAATTCGGTCCATAAAAAAAACTGAATGCAGGGTTGTTTGTTTGAATATCATTCTTATCAAATTCAAGCCAAATATTTTGAATGGTCGATTTCCATTTGATTTCCCAGTTAGTTTGAAATTTTATAAGAGAATCCAATGATTGGATATTTTTTGGATGCTTCCAGATTTTATTTTGAAAAGGAAATAAGAAATTTCTAAATTGTATAGGAGAATGAAAACAAATTAAAAAATCGGGTTCCAATTTAGTTTCTTGAAGATGAAACTCATATCCAAAATAATCACTAACAGAAAGAGGTACCCCTTCTAATAAGGATATTACTTCATTAAAATAATCTTCATTAATATGTTTAAAAGGTCCAAAATTTTTAAATTTTTCTAAAACATGGACCAAGCATAAACCTACAAAAGCAGGATTATCTTCCTTTTTTGTAATATCAGGTAGCGACACCACTCTATTCCAGAATTGACAGGAATGGAGTAATAATTATGATTATGTGGTGGTATTCCAGTAGGCCTGATTTTGATCTGGCGTAGTATTCCAATAAGCCGAGTTTGTATCAGGTGAATGATTTGCCATATATGCATTGTAAATGGCATTGATGTCTTCTATATCCGACCCAGATAGATCAGAAGTTGGGGGCATATCATATTTTGCAATATTGATAGCTTCTTCAAGCGAAACAGCCAATACCTCAGATGGATACTGTGATTTCATGTCTGCTGGCAATACATCGCCAATTGTTAAATCTGATTTTTCCATGGTTTTTTGTTTTGTGTATGCAAATATACTTTATAAACTTATAAATCTATTTGAATAAATTATTATGGTGTTAATCTATTGATATTCAATTGATAAAATAATTTATTAAGTCATTTATATTGGAATAACCGGAATCCATTGGAAAATAAAAGTAAATCTTATGAAAGAAGAGTAGCGTGGGGGAGGCTTGAACTCCCGACCTTGCGATTATGAATCGCACGCTCTGACCAGCTGAGCTACCACGCCATCTAAAGAACTGATAATGAACTTCTTAATTAAGTTATAGTTCAAAATGGATGGCAAAGATAGGAATTGTTTTGGATAAGATTGGCAATGGAAAAGAATTTATTGATGGTCTTGAATCAATTTCTATTCTCCATTTTTAGTAGCTCAGTATTTAAGCTTATTTTAACCTCATAGAAATATACCTAATCAAGTTTTTCTCGTCCAAGTATCAAATTCATGCTATTATGAAAAAGCGATTTAATCTTTCTATTGGATACTTGCAAGCTGTAGTTTTAGGAATAACCCTCAGTTTGTTTCTGACTTCTTGTCTTAGACAAACCAAAAATAATGATGTTCTTAAAATTAGTACCCAATCTAAAAAGCAAAGTTCCAAAAAAATAAGTCAGGTTTCAAAGAAAGCTTTATCCAAGAAAAACAATATCAATATTGCAAAAAATGATACTGTATTAATAATAAATGAAGAAATAGAAGTCGCGAATCAAGTAGAACAAGAAAGTCAAATGACTTCAGATTCTTCTATCGTGAATAATATTGATTATTCAGATAGTATAGAACTTGAAAACTATTTTGCCGAACTAGAAAAAGTAGAAGTGGACAGTTCAGATTTTGTTTTAATCAAAGATTATTAATCTGGTTCAAATCCAAGGATAAAGTTAAATTGGGCGTAACTTTTAATGGGCGCTCCTTGATCAGACAACCATGGTTTATCAAAACCCCAGCCATAATCAAAACCCAACAATCCAAACATCGGAAGAAATACCCTTGCTCCTATACCCGCAGCTCTTCGCAGATCAAATGGATTGTATTCTTTAAATGAATACCAAGAGTTACCCGCTTGATAAAAGGTGGTTATAAAAATAGTAGCACTTGGATTTAATGAAAGTGGATATCTAAGTTCTGCTGTAAATTTGTTAAATATGGTTGCAAAACCTTTGTCTACTCTATTGTTGTAGTCATTGGTGGTTCTATAAGTGATATCATCTACATCGTAGCCCCTCATTGAAACAATATCACGTCCAAGTAGACCGAAAGCCTGATTGTTTAGTCCATTCCCTCCCATTTGTACTCTTTCAAAAGGTGGCGCACCCAATTTCTTATTGTAATATCCAAGAAAACTCATTTTTGCGTTAAAGCTAAAAACCAACTTGTCTATTATATTGTAATACCATTCTCCATCAAATCTCCATTTATGATATTCGACCCATTTATACCTTTCTTCGGATGATATGCTATCATAATTAATAGATCTTCCCAATAGTGAATAAGGCAATGTCAATTGTCCGGATAAACTTAAACGGGAGCCAGTACGTGGATAAAGTGGTTCGTTGACCGTACTTCTTGTAATGGTGTGTTTTAAAGAAAAATTATAAAAAGTTCCATTGGCCACCCCAAACTGCGGGTTGTCCACCAAATTGATTCTCTCAAGATTCATGGTGGTGGATCTTATAAAATTATCATCCGGCCATCTCAATTGTGAGCCAAGAGCTGAGGACAATCTCATGCTGGTAAACTTTCCACCTTGAATAGTAGTCTGATCAAAAGATGAATAACTGGCTGCCACGGTAAAAGAATTGGGTTTTTTCCCTCCCAACCAAGGTTCTGTAAATGAGAAGTTGTAAGTTTGAAAAAACTTACCATTGCTTTGCGCCCTTAAGGATAATTTTTGACCATCACCTTGAGGAAGCGGATTCCAAGAAGACTTTTTAAAAATATTGCGTGTTGAAAAATTATTGAAAACCACCCCTAGAGTCCCAATGAGCCCAAAAGCACTAAACCCTGCTGACAATTCCAATTGATCCGATGGCCTTTCTTCTACTTGATATTCTACATCTACAGTTCCACGCCTTGGGTTCACAGGAGTATTGATACCCATGGATTCAGGGTTAAAAAATCCAAGTGCCATGATGGCTCTTTGTGATCGAATAATATCAGAGCGGCTGAATTTTTGTCCCGGTCTCGTCCTTACTTCTCTTCGAACTACATGCTCATGGGTGCGGTCATTTCCTTTGACGATGACCCGATCGATGGTCGCTGGAGGGCCCTCAGTGATTCTTATCTCAATATCTACTGAATCACCAATAATACCACTTTCTACAGGTTCAGCTCTGAAAAATAAATATCCTTCATCCATATAAAGACTACTTACATCTCTTCCATCCTGACTAAAACTCAATCTTTTACTTAGTAAATCCTGATCATACACATCACCTTTTTGGATAGATAAGACATTTTGAATCTGATCTTCCGTATAAAGAGAATTTCCTTTTATGACAATATTGCGAAAATAATATCTGCGTCCTTCATCCAGGACAATGTGAATTCTTAGCCTTTTTTGGCTTTTGCGCCAAACACTGTCTCTGATGATTTGCGCGTCTCTATAACCTTTAATGTGATAATAATCGATCAATTTTTGCTTATCGTCTCTATAGAGATCTTCTTTGTATTTTGATTTGGAGATCACCTGCCAGACACGTTTGGTCTCTTTCATTTTCTTACGAAGCTTCCAGGATTTGATTTTTTCATTTCCCTCAAAAGTGATATTGGAAATTTTAAGTCTAGGGCCTTTATCGACGTCAATTAAAAGTCTAACCGAATTCTCTTTTTTCTCATCATTAAATTCAAAAATATTGACGCGGCAATCCCAAAATCCCTTGTCTATATAATGATTTTTAATGCGGTATACGATGTTTTCTTTTACATCATCTGTCACAATACTGTTTTTGGACAGTTGACTATTTACCAGCTCATTTAACTCTTCATGGGCTCCTTTTTTAACGCCTTTAAATGAATGCTTGGAATATCTTGGTTTTTCTGTTACAAGAATTTCAATGGTGGCAGCATCTCCATAAATCTTGCTAAATGAAATTTCTACATTGCTAAAAAGTTTCTGCTTATAAACTGCTCGAATGGCTTGGGGAATCTCAGATCCGGGGACCGTCACTTTTTGGCCTGTCCTTAAACCTGAGATTGCAATAATGGCTTTTTCATCCGTAAACTTATTACCTGTGACTGTAATTCCAGTTATTTCGTAGGTTTTCTTGGTGTATTCCAGAAATTTATTTTCCTGGGCAAAGCTTGCAAAACTTGCAAGAAAAGCAATGGTCAAAAAGATACTTCTCATGTATTTTCTATTAAAGCAAGGACTATAACGCAAAATCAGATATTTGATTATTGCGCAAAGGTATCAATAAAGATCATGAAAGTGGCAAAATGTTGCGAAGCTGATCATATTGATTATCAGAACAATGCGTTAATTAACGCTATTTTTTATTGGTTTTTTATTTAGATTTCAATCATTTTGAATTAGGTTTGGCTTTAAGCTCATTTTATTAACTCAAGTATCTTTACTTTTGCAAAAATTTGTATTTGAAGATTCTTGCAAAAATAATATCGATTCTATTTCATCCTTTGTTTGGATTTCCTTACACTTTTTTAATGCTGTTATGTCTTAAACCACATTGGTTTAGTATCAGACATTTTAGCGAAGCAGGAATGCTTTTAATATTGGTAGTTATATACACCTGTATCATACCTATGATTGCGATTGGAATGATGAAGTTTGTTGGTTTGATTAAAAGTTTTGAATTATCAGAAAAAACGGAAAGAATATTGCCTTTGATAGTCTGTCTAATATTTTATCTTTGGATGTATATTAACATGAAACAAGATACCTCTCTACCACCTGCTTTTCTGGCATTGTTGTTATCTTGTATCATTGCAATAAGTTTGGCATTTGTCATTAACAACTGGATTAAAATCAGTTTACATGCTCTGGTAATGGGAGCTATACTAGCGTTTTGGTTGAAGATTAGATTTGGAGATTCAACTTCAACCGATCATTATTTTAGATTTACGGAAGATGTGGTCAGTTCATTTCATTTGAATCATTGGCTTTCTATCTGGTTATTTCTCTGCGGATTGGTGATGAGTTCAAGGTTGATTTTATCAGCCCACAATCGCACTGAAATTTATTTAGGTTTTGTTACTGGAATCGTTGCAATTTTGCTGGGATTTTCACATTGGAATTGATATGAATGAATTAAAAAATAAAATAGAACAAATCTGGGATAACAGAGAATTGCTCAACCAGAATGAAAGCAAAGAATTGGTCCGCCATGTCATTGCTGAATTGGACAATGGGCATATTCGTGTGGCGGAACAAATCAGTCAAGGCGAGTGGAAAGTGAATGATTGGATTAAGAAAGCAATTCTGATGTATTTTCCAATTTCAGAAAATAAAACAATCCATGCCGGAGATTTGAAATTTTTTGATAAAATTCCCACTAAAACTGAATTTGAAAAAATAGGTGTGAGGGCCGTTCCTCATGCCATAGCCAGATATGGATCATTTATTGAAAAGGGGGCCATTCTAATGCCTTCTTATGTCAATATAGGAGCGTATGTGGGGAGTGGAAGTATGGTCGATACCTGGGCCACAGTAGGTTCTTGCGCTCAGATTGGAAAAAATGTGCATTTGGCTGGTGGTGTAGGAATTGGAGGAGTATTGGAACCACCCCAAGCGCAACCCAATATCATAGAAGACGATTGTTTTATTGGATCTAGATGTATCGTTGTAGAAGGTACTATTATAGAAAAAGAATCTGTATTGGGAGCGAATGTAGTGATCACTGCTTCCACACATATCATTGATGTAACAGGTTCTGAGCCAGTGTATTTTAAGGGAAGAGTTCCTTCCAGGTCTGTCGTAATTCCTGGTAGCTATACGAAAGAATATCCTGCTGGCAAGTATCAAGTACCATGCGCGTTGATCATTGGAAAACGTAAGGAAAGTACTGATAAGAAAGTTTCACTCAACGATGCTTTGCGTGATTATGGAATTGGACAATAAAAAATTTTAAAATGTCACTAAAATCAGAATTTGATGATTATAGATCCAGAATGAATGAGTTAATTCTGGCACAAGACAATCTACCACTTAAGCGATTTTTTTCTTTGGACCATCAAATGTATCAAGAAGGTGCGCTTGATGTTAAAACCAAAGAACTCTTGGGACTGGTAGCTTCTATGGTACTAAGATGTGATGATTGTATCAAATACCATCTTGAAAAAGCACAAGAAGTTGGAGTCAATACCAAAGAAATTTATGAAGTATTTGCAATTGCAAATATGGTGGGAGGTTCTATCTGTATCCCACATACCCGTAGAGCAGCAGAATTTTGGGAAGAGATTAGCTCTAATTCCTGATGTAACTCTGAATTGCTTTCTAAATTTTATTCAATAAGAATGCCACGGAAAATAAGGGCAAAAAAAAAGCCCAAATTTGCACGGCGCAAATTCAGGCTCTTTCGACTAAGGTCTCAAAATAAGAAAACTACGATCTTTAACCCTTCCTTTTAGAGAAAGTGGCTATATATTTTGACTACGGTTTGATCCGGTAGTTATTTTAATAAATGCTCAATAAATCAAATTAAATCGGGGGTGGTGTCGGTTACATCTAAAGACACTATTCTGGGATTTGGTGTAAAGGTATGTCGGTGTTTTGAAATATGCAAACTTTTGGCGTAAAATATTTAAAAAAAAATTATATATAAAGAATTGATATGTTGCCTTTATTAGAAAACGAAAAAGAATAATGTATATAACTAATTAAATATCAACATAATATCCAATTTTATTGATAATACTAAAGAAAATATGGCCAATCCAAGAGCAGGCTTGATTTTTATTAGGGGATATCTCCAAATCCTATAACTTTGCGTTTTTCTATGCCTACCCGGGTGGTGGAATTGGTAGACACGTACGTTTGAGGGGCGTATGCCGAAAGGCGTGACGGTTCAAGTCCTGTTCCGGGTACTCATTCCAAATTTAGGATTTTTTTAAAACTTTAAGCACAATAGGTCTTTAAACCAAAATCAGATCCATTAAGTCTATTACTATATTCAATCAAACGAAAAGCAATATTTATGAGGAGTTTTATTCCATTTCTTATCCTGATGTTACTAATATCAGCTTGTTCATCTGCCCACAAACTTATTGAAACAGGCTATTATGACCAAGCCATCCAAAAACTAAGTCGTAAGCTTGCAGGCAGCAAAAACAAAAGTAGGGAAGATGTCGTCGATTTGGAATTTGCTTTTAAAAAAGCACAGGAAAGAGATCTTGCAAACGAAGCAGATCTACTTCAGGATGATGACGAAATGAAATGGGAAAAAATATACCACATACACACCTTAATAGAAGAAAGACAACGCAAGGTTGAATCCCTGGTCCCATTAGTTTCAAAAGATGGCTATAAAGCCAGTTTTCAATTTATCAATACAAGTGAAAGAAAAAAAGAATCAAAATCCAATTCGGCAGAATATTTTTACAAATCTGCAGTGAGGCTTTTGGAAGAAAGTAAAAATACAAATGACAAATCTAAAGCAAGGGAAGCTTACGATTTTACAATTAAAATACAAAATCTATATTCCAACTACAAAGATGTGAGCAGTATCAAAAAGCAAGCCCTAGAATTAGGTACCATTTATTATTTGGTCAGAATGCTAAACAATACTCAAACCATTATGCCTATTCAAATGGAAAATGCATTGCTCAGTATTTCCGTTTCTGAACTAAATAAAAACTGGAAAAAATACGACATGCGTCCAGACCCTAACATCGATTATGATTACCATATTGTGATGAATCTTACCAATCTTGACTTTAGTCCTGAAAGGGAAAAAATAAGGATGGTGGAAGATGTCTTCGAAACGGAAGAGTCTGAACTGATCAAGGATAAAAAAGGAAATCCAATTCTGGATAGCCTTGGCAAAAAACAATATGAAAAAGTTAAGGTGAAATATCCATATGCTGTTGAAGAAATTACCCAACTTAAATCAGCAATCATCGGTGGCAGACTGGAGTGGATTCAAGTAGATAATAAGAATATCGAATTTACTAGACCATTGAATGTCGAAGGTATTTTTGACAATAAGTTTGGGAGACTTGTGAGAGGTTACAAAGATAAAATGCATGAAGATGTACAAAAATTATTACGTGGAAGAGCCTTACCATTTCCAAGCAACGAAAATATGATCCTGGATGCAGGTGAAAAATTGAAACTTATAGTGAAGGACTATATTTACGAAAGAGAAAGGTAGTTTTTATAAATTACCTTATGAAATCTAGAGAAGAACGTATATTTAATTTTGAACAAGAATATTCAAAATTAAACCCAGCTCAAAGGAAAGCGGTAGATTGTACTGAGGGTCCAGTCATGGTGATTGCTGGTCCCGGGACAGGTAAAACACAAATACTCGCCACGAGGATTGCAAATTTACTTTTAAAAAATCCTATTCTACCTTCCAATATTTTATGTCTTACCTATACAGACGCCGGGGTAATCGCTATGAAAAAAAGGCTTTCAGAAATGATAGGCCCTGAGTCTTATGACATTGGAATTTTTACATATCACGCTTTTTGTAACAAAGTGATATCAGATCATGCCCAGGAATTTAATTTATTTGGAGAACATGCTTTAGCAGATGATTTAGATATTATAGAAATACTTTTGGATATTCTAACAAAACTTCCTTCTACCAATCCATTATTTTCCCTTCGTGAATATTATTCTCAAGTAATTCGAAATTTAAAAAAATTATTTCAAGACATCAAAAAAGAAAATTGGGATGTTGTGGAATTACAAAATGCGATAAAGCATACTTTGGACCATTTACACCTTGATCCTACTTTAGTTTATTTAAGAAATTCTAAAGAAAATAAAAAAGGTGATCTCAATCAAAGAAAATACAAAGAAGCCAAACTAAAATATGAAAAATCTCTGGCAGCCATCCAAGTATTTTCCAAGTATCAGGAAGTACTGAATCAAAAAAACCTCTACGATTATGATGATCTTATCAATTGGGTAATTGATAAATTTAAAATGGATGAAGATTTTTTAGCAGCTTATCAGGAAAAGTATCAATATATACTTGTAGATGAATATCAAGATACGAATGGTTCACAAATGGAAATCATTCGCCTGCTTTGCTCTTATTGGGATTCGCCAAATATATTTGCAGTAGGTGATGATGATCAGGCTATCTATCGTTTTCAGGGTGCCAATCTTTCCAACATGTCTGATTTTATACAAAGATACCATCCTGAACTAATCTTACTTCAAGAAAACTATAGGTCCACCCAAGCCATTCTAGATGCATCTTCTTCCACCATTAATTACAATCAAGATAGATTGGTGCATGTTATTGATGGTTTGTCCAAAGAATTAATGGCTGCTGGTAAAAATAAAATATATAATTCACTTCCTGCCATCATCCAATATTCTGATGCTTACTCAGAAGTTCAACTTACTTGTCAAAAAATAAATGATTTAATTAAGCATCAATCTATTTCTCCAAGTTCGATAGCTGTATTGTTTAGAAAAAATGATGAAGCTGAGAGTTATGCAAGGGTTTTATCCCACCTTGGAATTCCATTTAAACAAAGTAAAACTGCTGATGTACTTGCGGAACCACTCATTGTAGCCATCTTAAATATACTGCAGTACTTACATATAGAAAGTAAAAATCCATTCGGAGGTGATGAAAGCTTAAGTCATATTTTACATCAACCGTTTATAGGTTTAGATACCATTGACCTTGCTAAAGTTTTTTGGCACTTTAATTTATTGAAAGAAAATTTATATGCCACCAACCAATTTTCTTCCAAACCATTTAGTTTAAGATTATTGATTGGGGATTCTACATTTTTAGAAAATGCTGGAATAAATTCTAAGGAAACATTTATAGAATTTTCAAAAAGTATAGAAAATATTATTGCTGAAAAGGAGTTGTACACAATTCAGATTCTTATAGAAAAATTATTCTATTCATTTAATATTATCGAGTATATTCTTAAGTCAGTTGACAAAGCAAACCAACTTCAAATTCTTCATTCCTTCTTCAATTATATTAAAGATTTATCTGTCAAGAAACCTGAGATCAAGCTTGACGAGTTGTTACAGATTTTTCCAAAATTAAAAGAGTACAACATCCCTATTCCCGTACTTAAATATTCAGGAATAGCAGAAGGAGTCTTATTGAGTACGATGCACAGTTCCAAAGGGCTTGAGTTTGATACAGTGTTTATCGTCAATCAAACAGAATCGAGTTGGAAAAGAAAACAAGACAGCCAGTACCTTTTACCTGATCCATACATTGGCACTTCAAACCATTCTGATGAAGATGACAGAAGACTGTTTTATGTAGCCATGACCAGAGCTGAAAGACAGTTGTATGTTTCTTATCCAAAAATCATCTCTGCAAAAAAATTACAAAACCCATGTCGATTTGTCAATGAGTTAACGGGTTCCGGAGGAGTTTCATTTAATGAAGAGATTTTATCTGAAGATCAATTTAATGATCATCTTACCATGAATTTAAGTTTCTATCGGAGAAATTTTGATCAATTGGATCATGATTACCTTATACGTTTTTTGGAAAAATTTGAAATGTCAGCCACCTCCCTCCAAAAATACCTTAAATGTCCACTCACATTTTACCATGAAATTGTACTAAGAATTCCTGGTGCAAGGACTGCTTATATGGGTTTTGGAAATGCGATTCACTATGCCCTTGAGAAATATATTTCTGCAAATTTTTCAAGTGAAGAACTTGATCTTGAATTGTTAAAATTCAATTTCATGACTGGGATGCGAAGATATAAATCTCATTTTACAGAAACGGAATATAACAGATACTCCGACGAAGGTTTGCGGCACTTACAAGGATTCTTAAAGAGTCATTCTGATGATTGGAAATCTGCCATCCAAATAAAAACAGAAGTTCCTTTCAAAAATAAAAGATATCAATCTGTTCCTATTTCTGGTAAAATAGACCGTATAGATATTTATCCTACCGGCATAAGAGTGATTGATTACAAAACTGGAAATCCTAACAGAGCGAAAGAAAAAACGAAAGCACCAGACGAGAAACAACCTCATGGTGGTGAATACTGGCTACAAATGGCATTCTACAGAATTCTTACAAACACGGATTCCATTTTATATCCTTCGTTTTTAGGTGGCTGTTTCTACTACATTGTACCCGATAATCATGGGCAATATCACAGTTCTTATATGGAACCGGCATTGGAAGATGTGGAAAAAGTCGGAAAGATGATTACAGAGAGTTATGAAAAAATTAAAAAAGGGATTTTTACTCCAGGTTGCGGTGAAGAAGATTGCATTTGGTGCAATTATTACCAACAGAAAAAATTAGCTTCTATTTCGGAGGAAGATGAAATTGAAGAAGATTAAATAATGGAGGTAAGCAGCAATTCTAAATTCGTATATTTAATTCCAAATCTTCTGCTCAAATATTCATTGGTCAGACATCCTTTATAAGTATAAATTCCATTTCGAAGACCTCTGTACTGATACAATATTTCTTCGATGCTGCCTGCATCTCCTGCTCTTTGCAAAATAGGTGTCATAATATTACTTATAGCGATAGATGCAGTCCGAGATACCTTGGATGCTATATTTGGTACACCATAATGAATGACTCCATGGACTACTCGTGTGGGTTGTTCGTGTGTGGTCAATTGGCTGGTTTCAAAACAACCTCCTTGGTCGATCGAAACATCAATGATCACAGATCCTGGCTTCATTTGCAAAACCATTTCTTCCGAAACGACGATGGGAGTTCTTCCAATTTTCGAATGGATGGCACCAATGACTACATCTGCAGAAACCAATTGCTGCAATAACGACACCGGATTGAGTGAGGAGGTATAGAGAGGAATTCCTACTCTGCTTTGTATTCTGGTGAGTTTGTGTATTTCATCATCAAATATTCTGACCGAAGCTCCTAATGCAAGAGCTGCTCTGGTTGCAAACTGAGCAACAACTCCAGCACCCAATATTAGTACCTTAGCTGGAGGAACTCCACTGACTCCTCCCAATAATACACCTCTTCCTTTGTTGGTGTTGGTTAATAATTCAGCAGCTGTGTGAATCACAGCAAGTCCGGCAATTTCACTCATGACTCTCACCAAAGGAAAGCTATTGTCTTCTGCTTGCATGTATTCCATGGCCAACGATGTCACTCTCTTTTGGCGCAAGGTCTGTATATATTCAGGTTCAATCACTGGAAGTTGAAGAGGAGAAATTAAAAGTTGATTGGTCTTAAATAAACCCAATTCTTCCAAAGAAGGTGGCGAAACCTTTAGAATTACATTGGCTTCAAAGACTTGATCTCTTGAATAACAAATTTGAGCACCTGCTTCTGAATAATTGTGATCCGAAAAATTTGATTTTTCTCCGGCTCCTGATTCTACCAAAACTTGATGACCTCTGGCCACCAAATTGTGTACAGAATGAGGAACAAGCCCAACCCTATTCTCATGGTAAAAACTTTCCTTGGGTATTCCTATACTGATTGAATTCTTTGCTTTCAGGAAGTCTTTCATTTCAACCTGAGTCTGTGTAAAATTTTTCTCTATCGGAATATAAACAGGGTGGCTCATGTCTTCAACTTTAAAGTGTATTTTCTTAAATCATTTGACAATGTATCTATTTTAATCCAGGCATATGGCATTTCATTTAACAAAGGAAGAATCAATTCCGGCCATTCTATTATAAAATAAGCATCCTGGTATAAATAATCAATGACTCCGGCATCATGTACTTCATTCAAAGTGTTAAGCCTGTAAAGATCTGCGTGATAAATTTGATTTAATCCAAAGGAAGTATTGATACATTCATATTGATTGATGATAGAGAAAGTTGGACTGCTTACTTCCTTTTCAAAACCCAATAATCGTCCAAATTGCCTTACCAGATGGGTTTTTCCTCCACCAAGATTTGATTCAAGACACCATATTTTAAAAGGAAACATCCGTTTAATCCAATCAAGCAAGACAGCGTCAGGAATTTCCGGACCTGATTCAAATTCGTACATCTTTGCAAAGGTACAAACTTAAGTTTATTGCTTCTAATGGATTTAGATAGAACTTTATAAAGCGATCAACTTGTAAACAGATTTCTTGCTTTTATTCTTGACTACGGCTAGGATAATTTTGCCCGACTCCATTTGTAAATTGGTTTGCACAAAATTAATACCTGAATTCAAAAGATAATCTTTGGTTTCAAAAAGCAATTTTCCTTCAAGATTGACCAAGCTTATATCACAGACCTGAAGATTTTGCGATTGGAGCATTAGACCAAAATTTTCATTGCTGTTTATCCAAACTTTTAGGTCATTTTCAAAAGCGAGATCATTTTGATCATTGGTGGCCAAATCGGTCACAATGGTCATGACAGAATATCTTCCAAGTGAAACATTCGATTCATTGTTTTGGATGACAGGAATGCTGTTGCTCCAATAATTATTTTCTGAGGAAGTATAAGCGGTTTGGTTTATTAAATTTACTGGCCAACGAATATTTATATTTTGATTGCTAGAGCTAGAATTGACCAACACGGTGACAAGGGTCCTGTTTTTTTCATTCAAATAACTTGAAGCATAAAGTCCTGTGGCACCTGTTAATGAAGAAGTTAATAGTTTTGCACCAGGTCTTATATATTTAAAGAAATGTTTGGCTGCTACATATTTTGGAGAATTTTGTCTTAGTGTTGGGCTGGTTAGTCCTTGGTCTGATACAAGACCATTTGCATCTACATCCGAAAAGGTCCAATATATCCAGGCACTTTCAACTCCTGTGGTAAGGGCTTGATGGATTTTAACGGCTATACTAAAACCTCCTTGACCCGGAAATCCGGATTTAGGAAAGATCCAATCTGGGTGTTCCCCGGAAGTTTCGGTCATCCAACTTTTCTTTCCATAACTACTAAATCCTTTAATGTTGGAAGGAAGACCTTGAGCTGGGCTATTGGTCCAACCATTAACCCACCATTGCCAGGTCCGAGGATCTGAACCTGCAGAGCTGACACCGTCTGGTGCATATCCATGGATACAAAAGAAATCAATCGCTTTTTTAGCATCTGCATCTCGGTCTATGTTGTGAAGGTATTGCAGATTTTTATGCACAGGACCTCCATACTCCCACAATCCATAGGCATCTCCTCCCAAAAGATCTTCTGGTCCCATAATTTTGATGTCTTTTAATTCCGGATATTTATCAAACTCAGCTCTCACGATTTTTAAAGCTGTGATGTACTGAGAAGAAAGTGGGTAAGTTGCGCTGTTGTAAAACTGTTCAAAATTCAATTCATTTTGGATACTGATGGCATAAAATTTTATTTTATGAAATCTTTGGTATCCCGCGATATAAGCTGCTGTACTTCTGGCAAACTGAGTCAAAGCGCTGGTTGGACCAGATCCTCCCATGGATTGATCATTAAAAACTTGTAAGGGCGTATTGGAAACATCTAATCTACCTCCGGCAAAATTTCCTCCCCAAACAAAAGGCCACGGCGTATTTTGTACAGGTCCCGGCCACCAATTTTGATTGTATCTATTGCCAGAAGAAACTTTTACCCATGGCAATGGAGACCATATGGAAGCGGTCATTGTCCTTTCTATACCTGCGATTTGATCTGCTGATATTTTTTGAAGAGCTTGATTGGTTTGATATCTAAATACAAGAATATTTCTTTCTATATCTGGTCCCATCACAGCGATCGGTGCAGATCTGCCTCCAAAAGTCCTGCCGTAATCCTGTGCATTGGTATAAGTTCTGACTCTATTTCCTTCAGGACCATTTGGATTGGCGGGATCTTCCAAGTTAAAAACCGAACGCGTCTGAGATCCCATAAACCAAGGAGAATAATAACTGAGATCGGAATAAGGCGATACGAGTACAGGTGTGAGATCTACCCTAAAAATACTGCAATCCATGTCTTCGAAAAACAGTTGATTCCACCAGGATTGATTGAGCACATCTCCACTTTGATGGGCTCCAAATCCATCGATGGTGTGCAGGGGTTTATCCAACTCAATGTTTAAAGTATTGGTTTGAGAATTGAGTTTTATTGTACTAATAATCACAACGATCGTCAACAAATGGAAAGTATAAGTTTTCATAAAGATGGTATTGAATGAATAAGACTATTATGAGATAGTTTATGTTGCAAAGAAAAGAAAAATTATTTAATGGACTTGGTAAACTACCAATCACCAACGGTCAGGTATTTAAAATAAGTTCTGAATTTTGTCCATTACTGTTAAGTGCAAAATTTAGTGATTCTAACTTATCGAACTGTTTTTTGGTATTAAATAATTTGTTTGAAATTTTGAAATAAATTAATATTTCAAGTTTAATAATTGTAAAAATAAATTCTTTTTAATTTTCAAAATAATCCTATTTATCTTTGAGATTAACAATTGGACTAATTACAATCCAAAAATTTAATAAATAAAAAAGAATTTCAATGAATAAAATGTCCATGGTTTTGCCTTCGAAAGGAGATTTATTTGGAGGGATTACTGCTGGAATTGTAGCCTTACCTTTGGCATTGGCATTTGGTGTTCAATCTGGATTGGGTCCGGCTGCTGGTTTGTATGGCGCGATGATATTGGGGTTTTTTGCAGCATGGCTGGGTGGCACAAACACCCAAATCAGTGGTCCCACAGGACCAATGACCGTTATAACTGCAGCGACGGTTGGTTCAATGTCTGCTGCCATGGGAAGTATTGAAGTTGCATTACCAGCAATCATTGTTTGTTTTATTCTTGCCGGAATTATTCAAATTGGAATGGGATTGGTCAAACTAGGTGGATACATCAAGTATATTCCTTATCCTGTCATATCTGGTTTTATGAGTGGTATTGGTATGATCATCATTTTATTACAAATATTTCCCGCATTTGGTTTGGATTCACCCAAAACCACCATAGATGTAATTAAAAGTTTACCATCCCTTTTTCAAGGTATGAATGTATGGGCTACTTTTTACACCATTATGACCATTGTAATTATTTACTTATTTCCTAAAATTAAAACAGGAATTCCTAGTAGCCTTGTAGGGTTGATTGTAATTTCAATTCTCGCTACTGTATTAGCTTATGAAGTCCCCATCATTGGAGATGTACCAAAAGGATTACCGGTCCCACAGATCAATGGTTGGTTGACAATTCCGCAAGATGTTTGGCTTCTCATTCTTAATTCGGCGGCAACTTTGGCAGCATTGGGTGCTATAGATTCTTTGCTTACGTCAGTCGTAGCTGATAATTTAACACGAACGCGACATGATAGCAATAAAGAATTAATTGGACAAGGAATTGGTAATGCAATATCAGGATTGTTTGGCGGTATTCCGGGAGCTGGTGCTACGATGCGTACCTTGGTCAATGTGAGATCCGGTGGTAAAACAAAAGCATCAGGGATGATTCATGGTTTGGTGCTGTTGGTCATCTTGGTTGGAGTTGGGCAATATGCTGCGTTAATTCCTAAATCTGTTTTAGCAGGAATATTATTGACGGTGGGCTTATCCATATTGGATTATAAAGGAGTAAGACATGTTTTTAAAGTGCCCAAACACGATGCCATCATTATGATCATCGTTTTTCTGGTGACCGTATTTCTTGATTTATTGGTAGCTGTAGGTATCGGAATGGTGATGGCCAGTATTTTATTTATGATCCAACTTGGTAAATTAATGGAAGATAGGACGACCTTAAAATCCATTGAAAATGCGCATCCAGATGATCAAAAATTGGTTATAAAAGAAATTCCTAAACAACATCATCATAATATATTAATCGACTCTCTCGATGGTCCGTTATTCTTTGGATATGCCAGTGCTTTTCAAAAAAAATTCTCCAAAGTTCCAGAGGTAAGATTTATCATTTTAAACATGAAAAAGGTTCCTTTTGTGGACCAATCTGGTTTGTATGCCATGGAAGAAGTCATCTTAGACACGGAAACAAAAGAAGTAGATATACTTCTAGTGGGGTTACAGAAACAACCTAAAGCCAGATTTATGTCTATCAATGTGATTCCGGATCTTATTAATGAAGAGCATATTTTCGAAGATATGGAAAGTTGTATTTTCTTTATAAAAAATTATTATCTAGAAAAAGACAAACTCAATCCGGAATTGTAAACAATGTTATTAAATCCATAGTGACATCAATTCTCAAAAACTATTTGAAATAAATTATTAAATAATTTAACCCAAGGTAGTTTTTAAAAAATCAACAGTTCAACTTAAATATTTATGAATGCTTTAGAAAGATTTAAACATCTATTCTTGCATAATGAGCATGAGACTCAATAAATTCACGACGCGGCGGAACATCATCTCCCATCAATTTAGAAAAATAATGACTGGCTTCTAAATCACTTTCAATGGTCACTTGGGATAAAATTCTTCTTTCAGGATCCATGGTAGTTTCCCAAAGCTGTTCTGCGTTCATCTCTCCCAAACCTTTGTATCTTTGAATATGAACTGAATCTTCTTTACCGCCGGATAATTTTTCAGTGATTTCTTTACGGTCTTTTTCGTTCCAAGCATATTCTGCTTTACTTCCTTTTTTGATCAAATATAGCGGTGGTCTGGCAATATACAAATGGCCTTGCTCGACCAATTGTTTCATGTACCTATAAAAGAAAGTTAATATCAAAGTAGCAATGTGGCTTCCATCTACGTCGGCGTCGCACATGATAACAATCTTGTGGTATCTCAGCTTAGTAATGTTAAGAATTCGTTCGCCTTCTTCATTCTCTTGAATAAATACGCCTAGTGCAGTAAAGATATTTTTAATCTCTTCGTTTTCGTAAATTTTATACTCCAATGCTTTTTCAACATTTAGAATTTTACCTCTCAATGGCATGATCGCCTGATAATGTCTGTTACGACCTTGTTTGGCGGTACCACCTGCCGAATCTCCTTCCACTAAAAACAATTCTGATTCAGCCGCAATTTTTGAAGAGCAATCTGCTAGTTTTCCTGGCAGTCCCCCACCACTTAATACGTTTTTACGCTGAACCATTTCTCTGGCTTTTCTAGCTGCTTCTCTTGCGGTGGCTGCCAAAATAACCTTATCAATAATTCGTCTTGCTTCTTTCGGATTTTCTTCTAAAAACGAACTTAGAGCATCACCTAAAATTCTGGATACAATTCCTACTACCTCAGAATTTCCCAATTCTCCTTTGGTTTGACCCTTAAACTGAGGCTCTGGTACTTTTACAGAAACAATCGCCGTTAAGCCTTCTCTAAAGTCATCTCCACTAATTTCTACTTTCAATTTAGAAAACATTCCTTTGTCATCTCCGTATTGTTTAAAAACCCTCGCAAGGGCTCTTCGAAATCCTGATACGTGGGTTCCTCCGTCTCTGGTATTGATATTGTTGACATAAGAAAATACATTTTCCTGATAGCCCGTATTGTACATCAATGCTACTTCAACTTCTACATTGTCTTCCTTACCCTTTACAAAGATTGGTTCTTCGGTCAGCGGTGTTCGGCTTTGGTCAAGATATAAAGCGAATTCTCTAAGCCCTCCTTCTGAAAAAAACAATTCATCTTTCGGGAATTCCTCTCTTTCGTCTCTGAGATAAATATATAAACCACTATTTAAAAAAGAAAGCTCTCTTAATCTGTGTGCAAGCGTATCGTAATTGTAAATTAGGGTTTCAAATATTTCTGAATCTGGTTGGAAAGTCACTGTAGTTCCACGCTCTGAAGCTTCGCCAATTTGGATCACATCCGCTTTAGGTTTACCCCTTTCATACTCTTGCATGTACTTTTTACCCTCCCTTCTTACTTCTACACGAACATAGGAAGAAAGTGCATTTACACAAGATACACCCACTCCATGCAAACCACCTGAAACTTTATAGGAATCTTTATCAAATTTACCTCCTGCATGCAAAACAGTCATCACCACTTCCAAGGCCGATTTTCCCAATTTTTCATGCATATCTACTGGAATTCCACGGCCATTGTCGCTTACTGTGACTGAGTTATCTTTATTGATACTGACTTGAATATGTGTACAGTGTCCTGCCAAATGCTCATCAATCGAATTGTCCACAACCTCCCATACCAAATGATGTAAACCTTTGGTATCCGTACTACCAATATACATACCCGGTCTACGCCTGACGGCTTCTAAACCTTCGAGTGCCTGGATACTACTTGCACTATAATCGCCACCTTTTTGCGCTGTCATTTACCTATTTTAAAAATGTGTGCAAAGATACTAAACTTTACGCTCATATTTTAATATAAAAGCCATAAAAAGAAGCCATAAAATATAAAGAAAAGATAACAGGCTTAAGCCTTAAAAACGAGATCCAATGCTAAATTATGTGGCATTGGTTTGAGTGTATTGCTTCGCATAAAGATCAATCAATAAGATAAGTGAGGAAATCAATATAGGTCCGAAAATTAAGCCTAAAAATCCAAATAACTTTATTCCAATAATGACTCCAAAAATGGTAATCAGAGGATGGGTATTTCCGATTTTATCTTGAAGCCAAAATCTGAAAACATTGTCTACAGATCCAACCAAAATAAAACAATATAAAAATAAAAAGACACCATAACTTTCATTGCCATTGTAAAGCAATACGATCGACAGAGGTAAATAAATGATCATAGATCCAATGATGGGAATGAAAGAAGCAATAAATGTCATAAATGTCCATAAAAATGGTTCTGAAACACCAGCTATAAGATAACCTGCCATAGCAACCAAACTTTGAACAAGTGCAACCAAAGGAACGCCAACTGCATTACTGAAAACCATGGAATTTAAATGTTTTTTCAACTGTTCACTGACTTTTTGATCCAATGGCAACAGACCTGTTAATCTCCTTTCAATGGTCTTACTGTTCATCATCAGATAATACAATAAGAAATACATAATTAGCAAAATGGCGATGCTGTTGAGTGTGGCAGACAAAAAACTTCCACCTTCCTGTACCAACCAATCTCTTCCCATGACGATTGAATCATCTGAAATTACATCAAAACCCAATTTGCGCTCCAAATCTTTTGAAAATTGCTCTAAATAGGAAAAGATTTCTTTCGAACTTTGGAGATATGCTTGAATCCGACTACTGATAACCTTCACTATTGCCCATGCAGGTATGACTAATACGATTAGTGTGATCATTATCATACTCATCGTGGACCATATCGGTGACCATTTTCTCTTGACAGTTAAGTAAAAATGGGGTTTTCTTAAAAGTATGTAAAGGGTATAAGCGCCTAAAAACGAAGGTAAAAAAATTTTTAGTTCCCAAAATATAATGGAGATTAATAATAGGATTATTACTATGAGTACAAATTGTCGAATAAATTGGCTGGATATTGCTTGCATTTATGATGTCAATTAGCTACAAAATTAGAGGTTAAAATTTAATACATCCAAATTATTTAATTCAATTTAAACATCAGGTAAAATCTAGCATATTGGTATGTTCGTTGTAACAATATTTGATTTTATTACACCCCATGAAATTTTATAATGTTGAATTTTTAAATTTTGGGTCGCAAAAAATTAATAAGAATTTACGATCATTTTTTTGGTTAAAAATGGCTTTCCATTTATTTTTAAAGTGTAAAAATATTGCCCTTCCAGTTGAATCCAGGCACCAATGTCAAGTAGAATTTCATTGACTCCCAAAACCAATTGGAGAGACTTTGTTTTTAATAAGCGCCCTTGCACATCTGTTATTTCAAGACTAGAGGAAGAAACATCAGAGAGATCATGTACTAAAATTGGAATCAAAGTATATTCATCAAAAGGGTTTGGTTTATTCTGCAACAATTCAATTCCCTTTTTCAAGTTTTCATTTTCTGTTCCAGTGGTTACTCTGGCTGGATATTCTGAGCCAAACATTGAATACCAACCATCATTGTCTATGCCCGCTGCAGTCACATAATAGAGTGTGGGATTAAGACCCTCAATAGAAATTTGAGTTTGATCTGAAATGATCACTGTATCAAAAAATGCTGAACTCAAATTCCGAATACCAAATATAAATTTTTTTAGTCCCTGCGGGTTTTCAATTTCAATCTGAATTTTTTTAGGACCTGGAACCACTTTCAACAATAAGGGCGAAATATTTGTAGAAGCTGCATGTAACAACGTCCAAGCATTGACTAAAGAATTTTTCCTCAGGTAATTAAAATCAACATAAAGGCTATCCAATTTTCCGTCGCCATCAAGGTCTTTTCCCAGTACATCTCTGGTAGAATGTTGCCTGTCGTGGTAGTTGGCTTGGCTTGGATTACCATCTCCATGTTCATAAGAAGAAGTAAACCGGATGCTGGTATATCCTTGTTCTCTAAATGGAATGTGATCTCCTCCTCTTCCTGTTCGATCTTCAGCAAACATGACGTCTATCAAAGGAACCCTCATTGCTTCATTTCTTAGCGTATGATCTGTGATCAGCTTGCTTAAACGTGCTTGATTTTTTGACATACTATTGGTGGTGCCGGAGGAAAAAATTCTAAAGCGAAGGCTGTCCAGAAGTCCTGGTCCCGGGCATCCGGGGGCTGAAGAAGTATTCCCACATTCAATCCCTCCAACGACATCATTGTTAAAAACTGCTTTTATTTTAATGCCATTTTGTTTGCAATACAAAGCAAAAGCCCTGGCACCTCCAAGTCCTTGCTCCTCACCTGTCGTCCAAAGTATAACCAGTGTTCTATTTAATTCCAATCTACTTAAAACTCTGGCCAATTCCATGATTAATGCAGATCCGGAACCATTGTCATCTGCTCCCTCTGCCCGGCATGCAGTATCACATAAAGCTTCACATCGACTATCGAGATGTGCTTCCAATATCACCATTTCATCTCGGATTTCTGAGTTGCCCGGAATGATGGTTAAAAGTTGGCTATGTCTGGTTTTGCCACACATGGTATAATCAAATTCAAACTCACATGGAAACATCAGAGACCCTGCTCTTTGACTCCAGTTATTTAATTTTGAATGGATCCATTTTCTAGCACCCCTAATACCATAATCTGGTAATTCAGGATAATCAGCAATTGTATTACGATTATAAAAAGAGGTAATCCCATTTAAATGTTCTTTCAGTGAATCAGCATTGAGTTGCTCATTCAACCACCATTTTGTATCATTTAATACTTTGATTTTGCCAACAGTAAAACTGTCTCGCGGAAAGTTGCCTCTAAGTAGTTGTTCACAAAAAGGATCGGATATACTAAAATTACTTTGTGCTGAAATTTGGACTACTAAAATCCAATGTATCCATAAACTGAAAAAAATGTAATTTTTCATAAGCACTTTTTTGATTTATGGGGTAAATATAGTCTAAATCATCTAGAATATAAAGCCCAACGTATTACGTTGATCATATTTGATTGGATCTACAATAAATTATATAAAAAGTAAGCTTAGCAATCTATCCAAAAAAATCAAGTTTAGAATGATTATTTGCCACTCATTAAGATCACTTCTTAAAGCAAAAAATAAATAAGATAAATAAATATTAGGTATTCGATGAATAATTAAGTTTGAGACAAAGAATTTCCTCTAATGCTGTTATTCCTTTTCAAAATTTCGACCCTCTTTCTGTTCAGAAGCCAGATCTATGCGGAGAGGTCTGCCATTATAAACAGCATTTTTCATTTTTTTCATTTGTTCTGCAGAGTCTGCATCAGTAACAAAAAATGAATAAACACCTTTCATTTCTATATCTCTCACAGCTCTTCCGCTGACACGGGTATGTTTAAAGATTAATTCCCTGATTTCGTCATATTTCATCCCGTCTTTCTTTCCGACGTTGATAAAAAGTCTATGCATTTTATCATTACCCTGAGAGGTTCTGCCTCCTCGATCGGATCGATCGGATCTTCCTGATCTGTCGGATCTATCGGATCTTCCTGATCTATCGGATCTATCGGATCTTCCAGTTCTAGCACTTGAACCTGACCTTTTACTATCCCATTTATCATTTCTTCCTCCATCAGATCTGCTTTGTCTTGCAGTCTCATCCACATTGATGTCTGGCGAATCCGTATAGTTAATTCCCATTCTTAGAAGTTCGGCTCCAATTAATTTTTGGACCAATTCTTCTTTCTCCATTTCCATCAACGGCCAAATCCATTCATTTTTAAACTTAGGAACTAAATTTGCATCATTCTCTTGTGATTTAAACAAATCAATGAATGATTTTAGACGTGCATGAACTACTTGTTCCCCATTGGGAATTAAATATCTTTCAAATTTAACACCTGCCAGTTTTTCAATATGATGGAGTTTGTAGGCTTCTCTGATGTGTAACAATGCGATAGAAATTCCTTTTTGTCCAGCTCTGGCAGTACGTCCACTACGATGGGTATAATTTTCAATATCATCCGGTAAATGATAATGAATAATATGGGTGATATTTTTTACATCAATTCCTCTCGCAGCTACGTCTGTGGCCAACAATGCTTTGATGGCTTTGTGACGAAACCGATGCATGACCTTGTCGCGCTGGGCTTGAGCCAAATCACCATGCAAACAATCTGCAGAGTAACCATCTCTAACCAGATGGTCTGATAGTTCCTGAGTTTCAGCTTTGGTTGTGCAGAAAACGATCCCATAAAAATCCTCGTGAAAATCAATGATACGTTTTAAAGCAGTGTATTTATCGCGCGCTTGTACCACGGCATATTGATGGCTAATATTTTGTTGGGCTGTATTTTTCTTACCAATGGTTACCTCTGTAGGGTTATTGAGATAAGTAGCTGCTATTTTACGAATCTCGGGTGACATGGTCGCAGAAAATAAACCCGTAATTTTTTCATCCGGCGTTTCTGCAAGAATGGTTTCCATGTCTTCTCTAAATCCCATGTTTAACATCTCATCGGCCTCATCCAACACAACCGTATTGATATCCTGCAATTTGATGACTTTCCTTTCGATTAAATCAATCAACCTACCTGGTGTGGCTACTATAATCTGGGCTGATTTACGAATGTCTTTAATTTGCATGGTGATGCTACTTCCTCCATATACGGCTACAATGCTGATGGAAGGTAAATGTTTAGCATATTTTTTGAGATCAGAAGCAATCTGCATACACAACTCGCGTGTTGGAGATATGATTAAGGCTTGGGTTCCTTTATTTTCTGTTTGTATATTTTGTAGAATGGGAAGACCAAACGCGGCTGTTTTACCGGTACCGGTTTGGGCAAGTGCAATTAAATCGGAGGATTGAGATAAAAAAATTGGAATGGCTTTTAATTGGATATCCGTTGGATTCTCAAAGCCAAGTTCTTCAATTGCTTTACAAATACGAGGCTCAACGCCTAATTCTAAAAATGGATTCATTGTTGATTAAATTTGATCAGTTTATAAAAAAATTATCACTGATCAGCACCCACAAAATGAATCAGTCTTAAAGACTATATTTGCTGAAAAGCGACATTCCAGAGTTGATAAAAAAATAAAGACCTGCCGCCTCTGGACGGCAGGCCTTTCATTTTATAAATCTTTTAATTCTATTCTTAGATTTCTTTCCGAACATCTTATAACAAAAGGCAGGAGAAAAAACGAAAGATGTGACCTAAAGATTTATAGCGGGAGGCAATTAGTCTCTTCTAAACCTGTTGCCGCCGCCTCCACCGCCGCCATGATTGGAAGGTCTAAATGGCCTTCTTTCTCTCTGCTCTGGTGGTTTCGCTTCGGAGACAGAGATGTTGCGATCTCTGAGTGAAGCTTGGTTCAGATTGTTAATGGCAGCATTTGCTTCTTCGTCATTTGGCATTTCGACAAAAGCAAAACCTTTGGAACGACCAGTCATTTTGTCTGTGATGACTTTAACTGATGATACCTCACCATACTCTGAAAAGAGGTCGGAAATTTGTTGTTCCCTGACTGAATAATCAAGGTTACCTACGTAAAGATTCATGATAAAAAATATTAGAAATAAAATAAATTACAATGTGATGAAATGTGTACAGGGTTTATAAATTCTCAAGGTAAAACAATACTTTTTTATATATAGTTCCACAAAGGTAATATATAATGACAAAAATGCAAATATTTTTTCATTTTCTTTATGTATTTGCAAAATTAAATGCCCGTGATGGTATCCTTTTACCCTCAATTAAGATTACTTATTTAAACATCATACCACCAGGAATTAATTGACTAAAAGATTTACAACAAGATACACATTTAATTAAGAATTATATATCATATCTACCTTTATTTTATACCTTGTCGATTAATTTTGTCCCTTCTTACCAAAATTACGTTTTATGGAAATTTCCCAGTTACAAAAAAGTAAATACTTTTATCCATTACTCTTCTTAAGCTTTAGTTTGCTCCTTTATTTTCAAAGCATAGGGTACGGCTATATCTTGGATGACACCATTGTATTGGATGAGAATAAATTTGTAGCTAAAGGCTTTTCGGGAATTTGGGATATTTTGTCCAAAGAGAGTTTTAGCGGTTATTTTGGAGAACAACAACAATTGGTTGCCGGAGCCCGATATAGACCCTTGTCCATTGTCAGTTTTGCCATAGAGCAAGGAGTGGTGGGTAAATTGCCATGGTTGAGTCATTTAATCAATTTACTGTTGTATGGATTTTGTGCATGGCTTGTCTTCAGACTGGTTCAACTTCTTAGGTTTAGGGAAGAACCAAAAGATATACCATGGATGGCTTTATTGGCTGGAATTTTTTTTCTCGCACACCCAATTCATACTGAAGCGGTAGCAAATATAAAAGGTAGAGATGAAATCATGTGTTTGATGTTTTCTCTTTTAAGCATCATCTATCTTATACGAGATGAGAAAAATAGCAATACCAAAGACAAAGTGTTGGCTTCCATCTGGTTTTTCCTTGCTTTAATGTCTAAGGAAAATGCAATCACATATTTGGTGGTTGCGCCTTTAGTCTTTTACTTTTTCAAAAACAAATCTTTTGGTGAATCAATCCGTCTTTGTTTTTGGCTTATCTTTCCAGCGATCTTGTTTTTAATTATTCGATCTTCTGTCATTGGTTTTTTCTTTGACAACGGCCAAAAGATAACAGACCTGATGAATAATCCTTTCGTTGGAATGAACAGCGGACAAAAAATGGCTACCATCATTTATTGCCTAGCCTGGTATCTTAAGCTTTTAGTAATCCCTCACCCTTTGACCCATGATTATTATCCCTATCATGTTCCTAAAATGAATCCACTTGATATACTAACTATAATATCATTTGTTGTTTTACTTGGGATCAGTTATTTTGCTTTTCGACTAAAAAATAAACATAAAATTGTTTGGTTTTCGGTTTTATATTTTTGGGTCACAATTTCGATAGTTAGCAATATTGTTTTTCCAGTGGGCACATTTATGAATGAAAGATTTTTATTTATGCCATCTCTTGCATTTATTTTAACCTTGGTCTATTTTATGCACAGATATATATTTGATTCTTCTGCGATGGTTCGCAAAATTGCCATTACTTTTTCTGCATTATTGTTGATGTTTTATGTGGGCAAGACGATGACACGGGTCCCTGATTGGAAAGATTCTATGACACTCAACCTTGCTGGGGTCAAAGTATCAAAAAATAGTGCTAGAATCAATTTATTTACGGGTGTCAGTTATTTCCAACTCTATCAAAAAGAAACAGATCCTGTCTTGAAAAGAAAAAATCTAGATTTGGCTTTACGTTACATTGATAGATCCTTATTTATTTTTCCAAATTATGGACAGGGATTGAATATGAAGGCAGGAATCTTGGCAGAATTTCACAAAATGGATAAGAACCTGGATTTGTTTCTTGAAAATATTAAAGAGGTCATCTTAAAAAGACCTGATTTGGCATTCATCCAAGAATACTTTAGGTTTTTGATGAAGGACAATGCAAATAGAATGGTTTTAAGCCTTTTTTGTAGAGACATAGGATATCAAACTTTCTTCAAGGCACAAAGAAGATATGACATGGGTGTGCTTTATATGTCCATGGCCAAGGAATTGAGACCTTATAATCAAGAATATGCTGAAGAGCTTGCTGAAATTTATGATGGCTGGGCAAAGAAAAGCAATATATCAGTCCAGCAACGTGAGGAATTTATTAAAAAAGCCGAAGTGCTTAGAAACCCACTCTTAAACATTGATGTAAAATAAATGGAGGAAAAGCTCTATCAGATTGCCCTTCATCAGGCCGATATGGTCGGTCCCGTGATTGCAAAATCTTTAGTGGCTTACTGTGGAGAAGCTTCAAAAATTTTTAGTACTCCTATCAATAAACTGCGCAAAATTCCCAATATCGGTGAGTTGACGGCCCATGCTATAAAAAATTTTAATGCTTGGGATAGAGTTGAAAAGGAACTTAAATTTATTGAAGACCATCAAATAAAGTTGTTGTTTTACACCGATCCGGAGTATCCATCCAGATTAAGAAATATCAATGATAGTCCTCTTCTTTTATATTATAAAGGCAATGCCGATCTCAATGCCATAAGAACAGTAGGTATTGTAGGGACCAGAATGGTTACTGAATATGGTAAGTTACTTACTGAAAATTTAGTCTCTTTCTTAAGTGACTTTCAGGTATGTGTTTTAAGTGGCCTGGCTTATGGAGTAGACACTGTTGCCCATAAAAGTTCAGTGGGTCTAACCATTCCCACCATTGGAATATTGGGACATGGATTGGACAGAATATACCCTTCGCAAAATACTTCTTTGGCCAAAAAAATGTGTGAGCATGGAGGCCTTTTGACTGAATTTAATATAAATACTAGACCTGATAAGCAAAACTTTCCAATGAGAAATCGTATTGTAGCTGGAATGTCAGATGCGGTAGTAGTGGTTGAAACTAAAAAGGAAGGTGGGAGCTTGATAACGGCCCAACTTGCCAACGACTATAACAAAGATGTATTTGCTTTCCCGGGAAGAATTGATGATGAATTTTCGGCAGGTTGCCATTCCTTAATCAAAGATCATAAAGCACACCTCATCGAATCTGGTGCTGATCTTGTGGCTTTGATGAATTGGGACCGATCAGAAGATTTAAATTTATCAACCAACCAACCATTGCTTTTCCATGATTTAAGCCCGGATGAGCAAAATCTATTGGAAACATTAAAAACAAAACAGAAAGTTCATATTGACCTGCTTCATCAATCACTTACCTTTACACCGGGCACGCTTGCTGGACTTTTACTAGGTTTGCAATTAAAAGGCCTCATAAAAGAAATGCCAGGTAAAATGTACAGTCTTAGTTCATAATTAATAAATGCTATGTCTATTCGAATTATAGTTTCTTCTATATACATTTTTTTACTTTTTGATGGGTGTATTCCAACTAAAATAACCAATGCTGTATTACTAGATCCAATACATGGTATTGATTCTAACAAAGTAGCTAAAAATATTATTCTACTGATTGGAGATGGAATGGGTATTAGCCAAATCAGTGCTGCAATGTACATGAGCAATCAAAAATTACATTTGGAACGATTTAAAGAAATAGGAATTCACAAACCCCAAGCCATCGATAATTTAATCATTGATTCTGCATCTGGAGCAACTGCTTTCAGCATAGGAAGGAAAACAAATAATGGATACATCGGAATAGATGAAAATCATGAAAAATATGAAACCATCTTGGAAGAAGCCTCAAAAAAAGGATATATGACTGGCATGGTTGTTACTTCTACCATTGTACATGCTACTCCAGCAGCATTTGCAGCACATCAAACGAGTAGAAATTCATATGAAGCGATCGCATTGGATATATGTAATTCCTCATGTAATTTATTGATTGGAGGTGGTAAAAAATATTTTGACAGGAGAACCACTGACAGTTTGAATTTATCGCAACTTCTAATTTCTAAAGGCTATGTGGTGACTGATTATTTTGAAAATGATATGAGGCAATATCAGTTTCCTGAAGTTGATAAATTATGTTATTTTACTGCAGATGGAGATCCTTTACCATTTAATCAAGGAAGAGATCAATTGGCAAAAGTCAGTGCCCAAAGCATAGAATTTCTTCACAGGATCAAACCATCGAATGGATTTTTCTTAATGATAGAAGGTTCACAAATTGATTGGGGCGGTCATGCCAATGAAACTGATTATGTGGTTTCAGAGATGCTTGACTTTGACAAAGCGATTGGGGCTGCTTTGGATTTTGCAGAAAAGGATAAAAATACTTTAGTCATCGTAACGGGAGATCACGAGACTGGCGGTTTGGCCATTAACCCTGGATCAAGAATGGGATCTTTGCTTACAAGTTATAGTTCAAAAGATCATTCTGCAGATCTAATACCTGTTTTTGCATACGGTCCCGGCGCAGAAAATTTTAAAGGTATCTATGAAAATACCGCTATTTACTATAAAATGAGAAAATTTTTGTTCGGAGAATAAATCCCGAATTTATACTTTAACCAATTTCCACTTACCTAAATTGAAAAAATACCAAGCCATAAAGGCAACAATGCTTTCGGCAATTGGGATTGCCATAAAAGCACCAATGGGTCCTAAATCCATTTGCACAGCCAATATCCAAGCCAGTGGAATTTGAATGAGCCAAAAACCAATAAAATTAATCCAAGTAGGAGTCTTAGTATCCCCCGCGCCATTTAATGCTTGAATCATGACCATCCCTATTCCATAAAAAATATATCCTGATCCAATGATCCTTAAGGATTGAACCGCATATTTAACCACTTCAGCTTGGTCTGTAAATATACTTACAATAGGATCTGCAAACAAAAGAAATAAAAGCATGACAAAGGCCATGAAAAAAGAGTTGTACCAGGTGGTGATCACCACACATTTTTGTGCTCTTTCTGGTTGTGCTGCACCCAGATTCTGTCCGACCAAAGTGGCGGCCGCATTCGACAATCCCCATGCAGGTAAAATAAAAAATACAATATTTCGAATTGCAATCTGGTATCCAGCTGAAGCATCTGTACTGCCCGTTACAGAAACGAGGTAAGCCATAAAAATCCATGATCCACTTTGTATAAAGAATTGCAAAGTAGCTGGCCATGACAATTGAATTAAATCATAACTGAGTTGTTTATTCCATTTAAAGTGAGATGCTTTCAAATTCAATTGGGCTGAACCTTTTTTAAGACAATATAATTGGTATATGACTCCTGCTGATCTTCCAATCGTAGTGGCAATGGCTGCTCCAACAAGGCCAAAGTCCAAAACAAATATGAAAATTGGGCATAAAATGATATTTAGTATACTGGCCAACCATAAGCTTTTCATCGCTATCAAAGGATTTCCTGCGCCTCTGAAAATTCCGTTGATCATAAAGAGCAATATGATTAAAATGCTACTGCCCATCATGATTCTTGTAAAATTAGTGCCTTGTTCAATTACTTCAGGTCTTGCTCCCATCATTCCCAAAAGATGTGGGGAAAAGAGAACCCCAAGAATAGAAAGAACGATGGCAATAATCATGGTCACTAAAACTGCCTGAGCTGCTGAATGAGAGGCTCCTTCTATATCCTTTTCTCCAGTCCGACGTGCTACTATGGCAGTAGCTCCAGTACTTAGTCCAATCCCGATGGTATAAACCAGAGTTAAAATAGATTCTGTAAGTCCCACTGTGGCAATGGCAATGTGGCTGTTCTCTAGTTTACTCACAAAATACATATCTACAATTGCAAAAACGGATTCCAGACATAATTCTAAAATCATAGGGATGGAAAGCAATACAATGGAAATCTTAATATTGCCTTGAGTATAATCGTAATCCTCGCCCTTTAAGGACCTACGAATTAACTGTATATACTGATTAAGTTGCAAATTGCCTAAATATAGAAAAGATAAATGATGTTACTTTTAGAACTGCGAAAATGATTTCAATAAATTAAAATCTTCCCTATTCTTTAATGGTTTCATCAGGATCTGATGAAACTATATCATTTGGTTCCTGATGTTCTGGAAAAGATTCAGTGGATTGGACTTCAGGTTCAGACTCTGCAGGACCGGGAATACCATCCGGAGATTGCTCAGATGATTGATCCAAATCAGACTGAGTTTCAGAGCTCTTACTTGCTTTCTTGCCCTCTTTAATTTCCTCGGCTGCTCTCATTAATTTTTCCTCAGAATCAGCCAATTCTTCCTGATGGTGCTGGATTTCTTGACTTATTTTTTCTTTGATTTTCTTCTCCTCAATTTTAATTTTCTTCTTGACTTCAAGTTTTTCCTTGTCTTTTTCCTCTCTTACTTGGAGTTTTTCTTGCTTCTTTTCTAATCCGTCTCTTACTTTCAATAATTCGTCTAGCTTTTCTTGCTTTTGTCGCATTCTCTCTTCTATCATTTTGATTTTAGCGACCCTAATTTGGGCTTCAAGTTGCCCATTGGTCGTGGCAATTCGCTTATTTTCAAAATCGATGTCTTTTTGATCCAACTTTAATGAATGCTCAATCCTTTGAATGGCTTGTGCAATTCCTTCCATCCTTTGGTTGACATGCTCTTTCCAATTATTATTACCAGCATTTGCTGTCTTAGACTCTCGTTTGGACTTAATGGCTTGAAAAACCTGATCTAATTTTGACTTCAGTTTTCTGACATGTCCTCTGTCTAAAAAATCAATTGATTTTAATTCATTTTGAATCTTCACCAATTCATCAAAGATGCTCTTTATAACTCCGCCTGAATTTAATCTGTCTGCCAGCTCTTGAATTTTGTTTATGAATTGATCCAAAATTTCTTTGGATTTCTCAAGAGATTCGTTTTTTTGGCTTTCTCTTAATTTCTTCAACTCTTCAAAAATAGAATCAGATTTTTTGCGAAGGCTATCAATGTGATCCCTAAACAAATTTTTGTCCATGATTTGCTTTTGGACATTGGACCAAAGGTTCCTCATTTCCTCCCAAACTTCATGGTCAAAAAATTCCAATCTCTTTACCTTGTCAGAGATCTCTTCCATGTCATTTTTAAAATTTCTATACAATTTGGAGGTCAGCACTGCAAAATGCCATTCCATTTGTGCTCTTGAGATAATGTCTGTACGTTCAACTTTAAGATCATCCGGCAAAATACTATCCGCCATGGTGAGTTCCCTGATCAAATGTTTTTTATTGTTAGGAAATTCTACTTCTCTGCCCTCTCTCCAATCAGACATCATTAAATTGTAAAATTCTTCTGTGCAATCGCGATCAGATATAGACCAAATGTGAATCTTATTCTCATCAGCGTCCAATTCAATGGCTAAAAGCACTTTATTGTCTTCTACATCGGCTCCCCAAACTACAATCCTATTTCGCATTTTTAAAACTTCATATGAATAGATCCCATTTAACAACAAATTTAATCAAAAAATGAAAAAGACCTTTTTTCTTTTTGATCCGGTTTTTGGTAAAAGGGATGCAAAAATCCGATCATTTCTTCAATTTTCAATCTATTTAAGGACAAAAAATAATAATATTCGAAAATAAATATTTAATCAATGCCTAATCAAGATTTTACATATGATTTTTTAATTAAATAGTCTGCGATTTGCACTGCATTGGTTGCTGCCCCTTTTCTTAAATTGTCTGCGGTGACCCATAAATTCAAGGTATTTTCTTGTGATTCATCCAATCTGACCCTACCCACAAAAACCTCATTTCTCCCTTTTGCTTGCAAAGGTGTCGGATATTGGGACTTTTGAGGATTGTCCAATAAAACAAGTCCGCTTGAGTTGGAAAGTAATGAATTGACTTTACTTAAATCTACCTGTTTTTTAAAACTGACATTGATGGATTCAGAGTGTCCACCATGCACTGGTACTCTTACCGCGGTAGAAGTTATCCTCAATTGAGGAGCATTTAATATTTTCTTAGTTTCATGGACTAATTTCATCTCTTCCTTGGTATATAAATTATCCAGGAATACATCACATTGAGGAATGCAGTTTTCAAATATAGGATGAGGATAGGCTTTCGGTTCATCAGGTATTTTGCCCAATTTTTCAGATTCATATTGTCTAACGGCTATCATACCGGTTCCTGTAAAAGATTGGTAGGTAGAAACCACAATACGATCTATCTCAAATTCCTTGTGCAATGGATATAAAGCCATCACCATTTGAATGGTGCTGCAATTTGGATTGGCAATGATATAGTGGTCTCTCTGAATAGAATCAGAATTTATTTCAGGCACAACCAATGGACAATTTGGATCCATTCTCCAGGCAGAACTATTGTCTATTACAAAACATGAAATAGCAGCAAATAATGGAGCATACTCTAATGAAGTTGCTCCACCTGCAGAAAAAATTGCAATGTCCGGTTTGAGATCCAGAGCTTCCTTAATACCTATCAATTTATAAGACTTCCCTCTAAAATCCATCATTTTTCCTACCGATTTTTCTGAAGCACTTAAAATTAAATCGAAAGGATTAATTCCCGATTCATCCAAAACCTTTAACATTTCCTGACCAACCATTCCTGTCGCTCCAACGATGACTATCTTAGGCATTATTTGTAATTTTACGCAAAAATAGTCCGCTTGCTTGGCTTGATTGATAAATTAACAAAGGCTTTATAAAACAAACTTATCTTTGGGTGATGAGATTCTTAAAATTCTAAGGTTTATTTGACTTATCAATGATGACAAAGTAGCATGTAATATCAGAATGTATGAAATTTCTAAATCAAAGTTGTTTATCAATTGTAGTTTATTTATTTTGGACCTGTGGTTTTTTTTCTATTTCTTTAAATGCACAATGGATTGAAAACTTTGATCATGATTTAAGTTATTGGAAGGGTGATACTTCACATTTTAATATAACTGTGGATCACCAACTTATGTTAAATGCAAATGCAGCGGGTACAAGCTTTATTTTTCGTCCATTTGAATACCAATCCGTAGATCAGGTTTGGACCATTTTTTTAAGAATGAATTTTAGTCCTTCTTCAACCAATAAATTCAGATGGTGGCTTGCAATGGATCAGACTGATCTTCAACTCGCAAACGGTTATTATTTGGACATTGGAGAAAATGGGAATGAAGACAATTGGAAACTTTTTGCAAAAAGTGGAAATAAAATCAATTTAATAGCAGAAGGAATCAAATCATCCTTAAGTACAGACCCAGCCGTCTGTAGATTGAAATTGATTAGGGATTCTAATTTTAATTGGATTATTGAATCTGACTATTCTGGAAATGAAAATTTTATTCAAGAAGGCCAATTTATAGATACCGTAAAAATTGATATTCAACAATCTTTTATGGGATTGCATTGTACTTATACTGATACCAGAAAAGACAAATTTATACTGGATGATATATCAATATCAAGTCCTGCAAAAGACACCTTAGCTCCAGAAATTATAAATGCAATTGTAACTAAAAATCGAATTTTACAAATAGAATTTAATGAAGAGGTAGTTCAAAACAATGCCCTGGATACAATGCATTATTGGGTAGCTGATTTGGGCCATCCGCAATCAGTCTCCAAAGATTCAATTGTATCTAGATTATTCCATTTACAATTTAAAAGCGATTTTGAAAGATCAAAAACTTATTCTCTTGCTTATCGCAATCAAGAAGATTTACTAGGTAACAAACTAACTTTGGATAATTACATTTCATTTAAGTCAGAACTGTATAATGAACCGCAGCCTGGTGATTTATTAATCAACGAATTTCTTGCTGATCCGGTACCAAGCGTTGGAATACCTGAATTTGAATTTATAGAAATTTGGAATACCAGTGATCAATATTTTGATTTAAAGAATTATAAAATACTAGATGGTACAAGCGAATCATCTGGATTTAGTCCAATCGTTATTGAACCCAACGAATATCTTATTTTATGTAATGTATCTGACACGACTGCTTTTATAACTTATGGAAAAACGTTGGGCATAAGATCATTGCCGACAATTAACAACACAGCTGATGTGCTTCGTCTCGTTAATTCGCAAGGTGAAATTTTACACGAAGTCATATTTGATCTTAGCTTGTTAGGAAGTTCTTCCAAAAAAGACGGAGGATTTACGGTGGAGTTACAAAAACCAAATCAATATTGTAAGGGATTAGCAAGTTGGGGATTTAGTGAAAGTCCAGTAGGTGGAACTCCGGGTAAAATTAATTCATTCATTGACCGCACGATTGATCAATCTGGACCTGTGTTGTTGGATTTAATTCCACTGAGTAAATGGGAAATTAAAATAGTGTTGGATGAGCCTCTTCATAACGCTCAGCAAGGAAACATGCAATTATTTGAAATTGACAATGGGGTTACCATTGCAACTGCAGACCCTATAGCAGGGATGCCACAATCTATCATTTTGGTTTTGAATCAAGCTTTACTTGAATCTGTCAATTATACATTTCGATTGTCTGGTGCAAAAGATTGCCTTGGTAATGAATCATTGGAACAAACCATTTCATTTCAATTACCAACCACTGCACAACCTGGTGATCTGTTGTGGAATGAAGTAATGTTTAACCCAAGAACTGGTGGATCCGATTTTGTGGAATTGTACAATCGAAGCACAAAAAAAATCCTGATCAAAGAACTTTTTATCTCGAATCCACAATCATCTCCTAATCCACTCAGAATTAATCTTGACATAATAATGTCAGCAGGTGATTATCTAGTACTTACTCCAGACCGAAAAAATATAATTGAATATTATCCTATTGCGGATAGTAATAAAATCTTTGAGTTTAACATTCCTTCATTAGATGATAAAAGTGGTAGCTTAGTTTTAAGTAGGCCGGTCGGAAATACACATCAAATCATTGATTCATTTAGTTATAGCAGTGATTGGCATAGCCCATTGATTAAGGATGAAAACGGGGTGAGTCTTGAAAAAATAAGACCTGATCTAAATTCTTACATAAAAAATCATTGGCAATCTGCATCTAGTCAGGTCAATTATGGAAGTCCCGGACTCAGAAACAGCCAATTTTTGGATAGTATGGACCATTCAAAATCAAAACCCTATCAGATCATTGATAAAATCATTAGTCCTAATAATGATGGATATAGAGATTTTCTCAGTATATTATTTGACCTGGATCAGGCAGGTTATAAAATTAGAGCAGAAATATTTAATCCTTCAGGTTATCTGGTAAGGACATTGTCTCAGGAGACCATAGGTCCTGAAAATCTTTTGATTTGGTCGGGTGATGATGACCAGGGCAATATCATCACTTCTGGAAATTATTTATTGCAATTATTACTCACCCACCCTGATGGAAAAAGATTAAAATTTACTGAGCTTTTAGTGGTAGATCGTGGTCCATAATGTAGTGAAAAAAGACAAAATAGATCCAGTGAAACTCGGACCCCTTCATATCTCAATAATTAATAGATTTTTAATGCATCCAATGGTTCATTGGTTGACCATTTTTTTTCTAATTACATTTAGTATTTTACTATTGATTCCACCTGATATTTTACTCTTTAAGCAGCTCACCAAGTATGCTACGCACTGGATGTTTTTATGCATTGGCTTCGGACTCATATTTATGTTGTTAGATATTAACAGTCTGCTGTTTGTGTCTTTCGCCTGTGCTGCCACCATTGCATTGTTTTTGCATAGTTCATTTAACTCTGCTATTCTTCTTGCAGGGGATAATAAAGATGAATCTACTTTTTCTGTGTTGTATGTAAATCCAAACCTAAGTAAAGAACCACTTCCAAGAACTATAAAATCTTTATTAAAACATCAAGCTGATCTGATCATTGTTGATGATTATCATCCAATGGTTCATGCTGCATCGCTTCAATTGGATGATATCTACCCTTACCGAAGAAATATAATATTAGAAAATGGATTGGGTAAAGGCATGTTTTGCAAAACCTCTGTTGCACTTTCAGATACATTGCACTTTCTCTTCACTCCATCATTATTTGTGGAGTTAAATATTAATGACAGCATTCGATTGACGGTTGGGTCTTGTAGTCATTTACTACCAGAAAATTTGCACGATTACCATTATTTAAGTCAGGTTCTTCAAAAATTGTCAGCTAAGTTAGTTAACATCAAAGATCCTACGATCTTGGCAGTCAATTTCAATATTGAACCATGGAGTCAGGAATTAAGAGATTTTAAAGATATGGCACATCTGAGTTCAAGCAGAAGAGAAAATAATGAAGGGGTTCATAACAAATCTATATTGAGTGCACTAACTGTTCCCGGTGGAGAAATTCTTATCAACCAAAAAGTAGAATGTTCTCATTTTTCGATTGTTTCAGATGAACAGAATATTCCAATTGGCTTATTTGGAAAGTATAAAATTAGATAAGCCAAGCTAGTTGCCCACTCTATAAATTGTATTTTAACTATAAAACCAATTTTTAAAACCTAAAAGGTATTTTAATTTGTTTTATTTGTATCTTTACACTCATACCATTACTAAAATAAATCTAATAAAATGAATCAATCTGGCCATGTAGATGACGATTATTTAATCTGCAGAGAATACGAGGAGCAGATGACTCAAAAATCAGATAATTATCCTGATTTTATCAGTTTTCAACATACCAATGGCAAGTATTATTTTGCTTGGGTCAATAAGGATTACCAAATTATCATGAGAGGAGAGGGTTATTCAGATACCTCTGACCGCGATCATGGCATAAATTCGGTAATTGAAAACAGAGAACTAAAGGAAAGATACAAATTGATTGAAAGTCATGGGGCCTTTTTTCTGACCCTTCGGGATACAAATCATCAAGAAATTGGAAGATCTTGTCCAAAAAATGATGAAGCCTCCTTATGGTCACTCATTCCTTTTTTCAATATAGAAGAAATAGAGAATACAAATAAAAAGGATGATTCTGAAAATTTTTCTAAATTTGGAAATAGTTCTGATTTAAAAACGGATCCTTTGGCTCCCGCTTTTGGACCTCCTCCTATTGTCATACATTCTGATGGATCCTCGGAAGATAGCTCTCCAAATAAAGGCTTCAGTGCCTGGTGGTTGATTTTAGTGATACTTTTTATTTTGATTTTGTGGCGGTGGAAATCTTGCAATCAATCTGATGCTGCAAAATTACCTTCGACAGAACAACCTTCTATTTCTGAACCCAGCACGCCTCAACCAGCAGCTCCACCCCCAATCGATGTTAAATCAGTAAGAGATTCTGTAGCAAAATAATTTACTGATTCTTTATAACTTTGATTTGGTATACGAATCTATAAAAGCCTTAGCTTACTTTGCTATACTTTGATCATGCGGTCCTTCCATTCTAATTGAAAGGGCAACCATGATAATATTCCCAAAATAAAAAGGTAAAAGAAATACAAAATTTCCATGGGTAAAAAATACCACATGAGTTTCCTTTTATGGAAAAAACCGGAGGCTTTATATAAAATGGTAAAATCTAATCCCATTTGTAAAGTTAACAAAGCAAGACTGGAATAAAACAGGATTTGATTACCTAAAAAGAATAAAAAAATAGGAGCCACAAAACTTAAAATCTTAGCCCACCAAACAAAAGCAGATGAAAGCATAAGACTTGGGCTGCCAGCCTTTTTTAATTTAGAGGCCCAACGAAGTCTTTGAGAAAATAAATCAGAAATGCTTTTAACCGCTATAGTCTGAACAATGGTAGCAGGAGATTTTACAGCCAAAGTAGTTCCCTTGTATTGTTGATTAATTTTTTTAATGAGGAACATATCGTCTCCAGACGCTATTTGCATATTGTCATCATAAGGATCTGTTTCTAAAAATACCTTTCTTTCAAATGCAAGGTTGGCCGCACTACCCAATTGGAAAAAACCTGCATCGTGGGCCGATTTTTGAATAAAAAATGTACTCATAGAATCCAGACTTTGGAAGATTCCTAAGGTAGATTGATCTCCAATAATTTCAACAGGGAGGATCATTAACGTGCATGATTGCTTTTCATAGGCAGCCACGATAGTGCTGATCCATGTAGGTCCAACTTTACAATCCGCATCAGTAGTAATGATCAAATCACCAGTGGCATGGCTCACTCCGTATGCAATGGCTTTCTTTTTAGATCCTTGAATGGTGGTGCGCTTGTAGACGCCAAGCCTCATCATTTTTATGCGTGGGTCCTTTATTTCTTCGACAATATCTGGCGTATAATCTTCAGATTGATCATCGACCACTAAAACCTCAAACATAGAGGATGGATAATCTTGTGCCAAGATTAACTCAAGGCATTGCTTAATATTTTTTTCTTCATTGCGTGCGGCAATGAGTACACTAACTTTTGTTTTATAATTGGAACTTTGAAATTGCTGAGCATTGTTCTGATCCTTATTCCATTTATGGATCAGCCATAAAACCATCAACAGATATGCCAATCCGAATAAAGCAACAATTATGAATAAAAGGATCGACAATGCAATGGCTTATTCAAATAAATCATCGTAAGTGGATAAAAGTTTTTCACTTTCCTTACGGCGCATTTCGGTTTTATTGGGTGTTTCAACATTCATCCCGCCAACTTCTTCATATTGACTGTATTGATTTTCTTGCGCTTGATTGGCCTCTTCTTGCAAATTTCCAAATTTCCTATAAGCCCAAGCTTTAAAAATCAAACCAATGGCCACCATGGGCAAAGCAATCACTTGCAAACCCAGGGTCAATAATCCTCCAAACAAACTGGCTTGAAAAGTTCTTTGAATTACCTTCAAATGATGTAAAATTACTTTGGGGTAAAGTATTACTGCAATTAACAGAAACACCGGACTCAATAAATAAAGCAATTTGTAAATCTGAAAAAACAGATAGAAGACCAGGGCAACAATGGTCAGGAGCGCTAAAGAGCCCAATATCCTTTGGAAGACATTCCTTCCGGAGTTCATTACGTAGATTTTATGCTGGATCATGTTCAGAGGAGCAAATTTACAACAAAATTATATATTATACAAATTAATAATGTGTTAATGTTCTGTCCAATGGATAAATCATCGGGTCGATCACCGCCGAAATCCAAAAGGATTTTACACAAACACTATTTTGCTTGAGCTAACTGAAAATGGGATTCGTAAAGTTCTTTAAAATAACCATCCGAAAGGTCTAAAAGTTCCCTTTGGCTGCCACTTTCTTTAATTTCTCCATTTTTAATATAGATAATCTGGTCGGCATTTCGGATGGTAGACAGTCTGTGTGCTATTAAAATAGAGGTTCTGCCTTTCATCATTTTAGGAATTGCTTCCTGAATAATTTTTTCAGTTTGCGTATCCACAGAAGAAGTGGCTTCATCTAAAATTAATATATCGGGTTCAGAAACAAGAGCACGTACAAATGAAATTAGTTGTCTTTGACCCATCGACAAATTGGCACCTCGTTCGGCTAGTTTAAAATCATAAGCTCCCGGAAGTTTACTGATGAATTCATCCGCACCGATGGATTGAGCAGCCTTTCTAATTTGATTTAAATCAATCGTATCATCATAGAGATTGATATTTTCTTTGATAGTTCCGTTAAATAAAAAAACATCTTGCAAAACAAATGCAATTTTTGTCCGTAAGACAGACAATGGAATGCTAGTGATATCCTGATCATCGATTAGAATTTTCCCTCCCTGCAAATCGTACAAACGGTTGAGAATACTAATGATGCTGGATTTTCCGGATCCGGTTGGACCCACGATGGCCAGCGAATGACCAGCTTCCAAATTAAAGCTCAAGTCTTTTAAAACTGGTGTTTGTCCATCGTATGAAAAATGAACATCCTGAAATTCAATTTTGCCAATTAATTTTTGATCCTTTATTTTCTGATCCACTTCTTCCGTTTGATCCAAATCAAGAATATGAAATACCCTCCCGGCGGCAATTAAACCCATCTGAAGCGTATTAAATTTATCCGCAAGCATTCTGACCGGTTGGAACAATCTGGCCAGAAACATGGGGAAAGCGATCAACTGTCCCACTGTGACTTCTGCATCCAAAACCCCTTGTGCGCCCCACCAAATCATAAATCCCAGGGAGGCAGCTGAAATAATCTCGACCACCGGAAAAAACACTGCATAATAAAAAATACCATCCAGGTTTGCCTGGGTGTATTCGCGATTGATGTCATTAAACTTGTGGCTGACCTTCTTTTCGGCCGTAAAAATCTGAACCACCTTCATGCCACTGATATGCTCTTGCAGAAAGCCATTCATACGGACGATCTGGTTCCTCACTCTTTGATAAGATTCTTTTACTTTTTCTTTAAAAATATAACTAGCTATTAAAAGCAGAGGAAAACTAATCAAGGTAATCAAAGTAAGCTGGACACTCGTGTAAAACATGAGAACGAGTACCATGATCAAACTTAAGACATCTGCTACTATGGTGATTAATCCCTCAGAAAAAACGATTTGAACAGATTCAAGGTCATTGATAGATCTCGTGGTATTGGTTCCAACAGCCGATTGATCAAAGTAGCTCAATCTAAAGGAAATAATTTTTTTGAAGACGCGTAAACGTATGTCTTTAATCACATTTTGTCCCATGCGATTGGTCAATATGGCAAAATAATATCGGAGAATGGTGGTCCCAAACAAAACGGCCAGAAAAATCAAGGCCATCCTTTTTAAACCCTCTAAATCAGACTTCATGATATACTCATCCACCATGATGTGAGTAAGCCAGGGTGTCAATGAACTCAAGGGTGCCAATACGACCGCCAATAAGGCAGAAACGATCAATAGTGATCGGTATGGTTTGGTAAATGAAAACAATCTCCTCAATACAGAGGAGTTTCCGGTGTCCTTAATCATTGACATAAGGATGCAAAAGTAAGGTTAAAATATTTGATCTTACCCTATAGAAGAATTAACATAGAGTTAAAATCAAAACCGCTTTCCCTTTTACCTAAAAGTTTTCAAAGTTTAAACAACAACAAGAAAAACAAGATTGGCTACCTTCTTTGCAATTTACACCAAAATCGGCCATTTGCCAATCTAATGACAGAGGGTGTATTTGCTGCTCTAGCGGAATCAATAATTTGATAAAGTTTATATTGTACATTGAATTCTCCTTGTGCTCTATCATTGATGGTGTCTATGCTTGTAAATTTAAAATTTTGTTTATGATAACTGGTATCCAATCTATACTCTGATTCTTCAGTGTCATGTTGCACCGTAATATATTTTAAAATATATATGTCTGAATAGGTAGTGGGAATTTGCTGAGGATCATAATTCAATGGGTAAGGACACCCAAACCAAAAATCTCATAATTATACACCCTGGGCCATGGGTCAAGAGAAGTAGACCCTGCGACAAAAATATAGGCTGGTTTTTCCTTAGCATAATAGTAACAATTACAAGTAGCAGCAAATCTTCTTGGATGATTGTTTTTAATGGCGTACATGGCTCCTTTAGAAGTATCCTGTGGATAAAACACATTGGCATAAGGCAGCCTGTCTTGAGGCTCAATTTGTGTACTATCCACAGGATCAGGGTCAGGGAGAGGTTGATTAACATCAGTGCCTTCATGACAGGAAGAATCTCGTTACATTCCGCTTGAAGTTCGGGGGCTAACCCCTTTGTCACACGGATCCGAATCAGGAGGTGGTTGATTAATATCAGAGCCTTTATGACAGGAAGAAATTATAAAAATGATAAATGATATTTTTAATATTGAATTTAGATATTTCATGATATTACATTTATTTTGGTAAAACAAGATATTTATTCCCGGGGCGGGCCATGGTCGGGCGGGGGGGGGGGGTTTATTTAACCAAATTACCATGCGCACCCACCTTCGGCTCACCGACAATGTCCAGTTCGCAAAAGGTTATTAATCAAACAGCCAAGGCGACTAGAAGGTTGCACGAATGCTTAGAGTAACCTTTATCAACAACACCCGCGCTTAACTAATAAGTTGGTTTATCTCCCATCTTTCTCTTTTCTTGATTATACAAAAGTATCAGTAACCAATGTATTAAACTAAACCAATATTACTATTCGCCAATGCATAATTCACACCATAAATAGAAGGTGCAATAATAAATATTCCAATAGGTATATCCACTGTATTTCCTCCCAAATTTACTTCTATAAATCCAAAGCTATTTATCCAATCCACCCCTGATTGGTCATACAGTATTAACACATCTATATCATCCGTACAAGGAGAGCCTTCTTCGCATGGGTCTGGATCCGGACCTGGCCCTGAAGGTCCTTCTATATCTTGAACTATTTCTTCTGAGTCTCCACAATTTATAGCATCTTCGTTATCAGTATCTAAATCGAAATAAATCCTTTTAGCCTTAATGACTCCACCTTGGCTGAAAGGAACCAATGCATATTTTTCATCCTTAGTATTTAGAAATCCTCCTACACCATGTTTCCTCATGATGAACAATTCCCCATAATGGTCGGAAATACAGTTAGCCCACCGGTCTTGACCATTGGCTCTTCAACGGTAAGGGTGTTAGTGCCGATCCACTCGGATTATTTGCCTAAAGAAGGCACACTGTCATATATGTTTTTAATTTCAGCATGTTGAAGATCAATGCCAGTTTCTCCATTCAAAGCATTGACCAACTGGGTGTCAAGGTCATTCATCTGAACAGAGGAATTGGAAAATAAATTAATGGATTGACTAAAAATAGGGTTTAAAGCAAAAATTAGGGCAATAAAGTTAAGAAAAAGACGCCTTTGCGTTGTTGCGTTGTTGCGTTGTTGCATTGTTGCGTTGTTGCGTTGTTGCGTTGTGTTACATAAGTCATAATCATTGATTTAGGTTTTGAATAAGAGTACAAAGAAAAGGCCAAAGTTCAAATAAACCAAATTAATTTGAACTTATTTTTAATGTATATAACAAAAGTTATAGGCATCGCTCAATTACATCTCTTCTCAAAAGTAATTGATTATTATTATATTGAAAGATAAAGATTTTTAGAATTAAAAAATCAATAATAGCTTATCTCAATATTAATACTGCAATTATGAATAATATCAGAATTTTATTCTTCTATCACAATTTTCCTTCATCTGCATAACTATAATACCCTTTTTCTGAGATAATCAGATGGTCAGTCAAACGGATATCCAAATAGCTGCCTGCATGTTTTACCTGTTCCGTCAATCGATCATCTTGTCCGCTCGGCTGCAGATTACCCGATGGATGATTGTGTGCAAGGACCAAAGAGGAAGCACTTAAATCCAGGGCTTTTTTAAAAATAATGCGCGGATCAACGACCGTCCCAGTCAGTCCTCCGGAACTTACACAATCTGACTGAACAATGGCCCCTGCTCGATTGAGGTACACGACCCAACATTGCTCAAGGATGAGATCTTCCATTCTCAACCGGAGGTGCTGATAGGCATCATTACTGGATTTGATGTAAGATTTTGAGTTGGCTTCCGAATGTGGTCTACGCCTGGCCAGTTCGAGCGCAGCTTCGATGGAGATGGCTTTTGCCAATCCAATCCCTTTAAATTTTTTAAGTCCGTTGATTCCAAGCTTGCTCAATTCCAATAAGTTGTTTTGGCAGCTGGACAAAATTCTTTTTGCCAGATCTACGGCAGATTCATTTCTGCTTCCAGATCCTAGCAGAATGGCCAAAAGTTCAGCATTGCTCAAGGATTCCTTTCCCTTGCTGGCCAATTTTTCTCTGGGGCGATCGTCTTCAGCCCATAGTTTGATTGAATTTGTGTTGGGTGGTGTTGTCATAGTTGGATTAAATTATTCTTTTAAAAAATGTTTTGAAAGTGTGAGCATTCCTGATCGAATTTGTAGCATGTATACACCTGCTGGCAGTTCGGATATAGAAATGATGGGTGAAGATGAATGTGTTTTTTGTTGTTTGATAATTTTTCCATTTTGATCCAAAATAGAAACGAACAAATCATTCACATCTAAATTTTTCAAATCAAGGCTGATAAAATCTTTGGCTGGCTGTGGATAGATAGACCATGAAGCTACTTTGCTGTCATTATCTTTTGTGCTTGATGGTTCTGCATCCGGGTATCGATGCAATTCCACTCCATATTCTGCAGTATTCCTTGAATAAACAAAAATATTGTTGACCACATTCATCAAAGTGGGTCTAAACCTTCCTCCAAAATCAGAAAATAAACTTGCCACTGTACTGTCTTTGTGAAATGAATAAATCTCCTTCACTTGAGAATTGCTCTCAGTCAAATAAAACACACTGTCTCCCGCTACTTGAATATTGTATTCTGACAATACAAAAGATTCCCATCCTGTGATTTTTATTGTGCCAGCGAGGCTTCCATCGGTCACTCCAAGATAATTTATACCGCTGGTTTCTTTAAAATAGGCATAAAATCGGCCGTTCAAAATTTTATAATCTGTGGCTGCAATCATTACCGTGGATAAACGTAGCAATTCTTTTGTCGCATTTTCAAAACTATAAAGATAGCTTCCACTTTGGATAAGAATTTTTGTTCCCAATGAATACAATTTCACTTTACTGAAAACATTAAATTCAGGTGTGTTGAGATCCTTCAGCGTATTAAGTTGGGTATCATAAATTGCAGCTACACTTCCTCCATTATTATTGAGACCTGCCACGATCATGACATTGTCTAAACCATAACAAGCAGAAATTGAATTAAATTTATTGATATTTTTGCTGAGGAGGTCGTCTAACAAAGTCTTAGTACCAAGTATGGTTCCATCCGTAATGAGCGGATCAAAAACTGAACTGGGGCTGTTGTCATAAATTAAAGCTTTTCCTTGAAAATTGGATACTACGTAAGTATCCGTAGAACTTGTGATAATGTCCCTGATTTTAAAAGTTCCAGCAAGGCTCCCATTACTAACCCAAAGTTGGTCTGGATGGGTTAAAGTAAGATTGCTTTTGATAAAAAGGAGGACTCTTTCTTGATCCAATTTGAGCATTTGGGTCAAACCGATGGTTTCAAGACCAATTAAATTAAGTGTTCCGGCGGGTGTTCCATCCGTCACATACAATACCTTTACGAACCCATATCCTTGAAAAAACAATTTATTACCGGTATTTGTCATTTGGTCAAAATTATTAACCAAAGAAAGATTGGGAATTGCTTGTGTACTAGAACTGGTTCCGCCAGTAGTCCAAATGGTGCCAGGGTTATTGGGTTTATCTGAACCGTGGAAATAGAGTTTATCTTTAAATACAATGTTTTTTGTAGATTGGACGCCATTTTCCACCCCTAAATTAATGTCCTTTAAGAGTTGTTGTGCTGAAATTTTGGCCACTAAAAAAACCAGACCAAGGAGAATAATTTGCTTTTTCATGAAGCAAATATAAAAAGTCTCCCTATTCTAACAAAGCTTGTTTCAAATCTTCTATTAAATCATCCACGTCTTCTATACCAACACTCAATCTCATCAAGGAATCTGTCAAGCCAGATTTTTGTCTTTCTTCCTTTGGAAGTGAAGCATGGGTCATTGACGCCGGATGACCTATGAGTGATTCAACACCACCCAAAGATTCTGCACAGGCAAACAGCTTGGTTTTGGAAAGCACTTTTCTCGCCTCGTCCTCATTGCCTCCTACAAGGTCAAAAGAAACCATTCCTCCAAATCCTCTCATTTGTTTTTTTGCAATCTCATGTCCGGGGTGATCCGAAAAACCAGGATACAATACTCTTGAAACTCTTGGCTGGGTTTTGAGAAATTCCGCAATGGCTTTTGCATTTTCACAGGCCCTTTGAACCCGAATGTGCAATGTTTTTATACCTCTCAGCACCAAAAAACAATCCATAGGGCCGGGCACTGCACCGGAAGCATTTTGAATAAAATAAAGTCTTTCGGCCAATGATTTGTTTTTGGTAATGACCGCACCATGGACTACATCAGAATGCCCTCCCAAATATTTTGTAGCAGAATGAAGGACCAGATCGGCTCCTAAATCCAAAGGATTTTGTAGGTAGGGCGATGCAAAAGTATTGTCCACACAGACCAGAATTCCTTTTTGTTTCGCCAATTGACAAACTGCTTCTATGTCTACTATATTTAAGAGTGGATTGGTGGGAGTTTCCACCCATATCATTTTGGTATTTTCCTGAATATTGTCAGCAATCAGTTGAATGTCTTGCATTGGAATCAATTTATTTTGAATTCCAAATTGCTTAAACACTTTATCCAACAAGCGGAAGGAACCTCCATACAGGTCATTGCTGGCCAGTACAGAATCACCCGATTGGAAAAGCTTAATGATGGCATCCATGGCTGCCAAACCGCTACCAAAACAAACTGCGTCTGTACCATTTTCCAGAGCCGCTAAATTTTCCTGAAGTGCAGTGCGGGTAGGGTTTTGGGTACGGGCATATTCATAACCTTGATGATTGCCGGGACCATCCTGCACATAAGTAGAAGTTTGAAAAATTGGGGTCATAATGGCCCCTGTGGATGGGTCTGGTTCAACCCCTGCGTGTATAACTTTGGTGGCGAATTTCATAGTTTCTTAGTTGAATATTTTATAATTAGAATAATAATTTAATCAATGAATTTTTGAGCTTGAAAGTTTATAGGAATTGAATTTAAAGCTTTAAAATTTAAATTAATGAATTGGTCTTTTTAAAAAAGAAGTAGAAGGGGATAATTTAAAAACGAGACTCAATTTTGATAAAACAATGAAGCTAATATCTATTATCTCGCCATCACTCTTTTAACAGCAGCCACAACATCTTTTATGCTTAATCCATACTTATCCAATAAATCAGTCGGTCTTCCGCTTTCTCCAAAACTGTCGTTGACTGCCACATACTCCATCGGGCAGGGATGCGTCATTGCCAACAATTGAGCAATGCTGTCTCCCAATCCTCCATTGCGTTGGTGTTCTTCGCAGGATACGACTCGATTTGTTTTTTTAACTGAATCCAAAATGGCAGACTCGTCCAAGGGTTTGATGGTATGGATATTGATTAATTCGCAATCAACTCCCTCGGCTTCTAAGATCCTTACTGCTTCAAGTGCATACCAAAGTAGATGTCCTGTCGCAAAAATACTGACGTCTTTTCCCTCTTTGAGGGTGATGGCTTTGCCAATTTCAAAAGTGTGGTTTTCCATAAATACCGGCCAATCTGGTCTTCCAAAGCGAAGATAGGCGGGACCTTTATGGGAAGCCAAAGCCTTGGTAGCTGCTTTGGTTTGTGCATAATCCGCTGGATTTATGACCGTCATGCCTGGAAGCATTTTCATAAGGCCAATATCTTCTAATATTTGATGTGTGGCGCCATCTTCACCCAGTGTAAGTCCTGCATGAGATGCACATATTTTGACGTTCTTATGAGAATAAGCGATGGATTGACGGATCTGATCAAACACTCGACCCGTACTAAAATTGGCAAAGGTCCCCGTAAACGGAATAAGACCAGATGTAGCCAGTCCTGCAGCCATACCCATCATATTTGCTTCTGCTACACCTACTTGAATAAATCGTTCCGGAAATTCTTTCTCAAAAAGATCCATTTTTAAGCTGCCAGCAAGATCAGCACACAAGGCCACCACATCAGGGTTGTTTCTTGCAGCTTCCAAGAGGCCATCTCCAAAACCATTTCGTGTGGCTTTTTTTTCAGTACTTTGATATTTATCCCAATGACTCATCTTCTAATAATCTCCTAAGGTTTCTGGCAATTGTGCCAATGCTGCTTGTGCTTGCTCATCATTTGGTGCCACACCATGCCATTTATGGGTGCCCATCATAAAATCTACCCCAAAACCCATGATGGTTTTCATCAGTATGACGACTGGTTTGCCATGTTCCGTTTTTGAAATGGCGATTTCCAATATTTTAATGACTTCTTCCATCGAATTGCCGTTGGCATGAAGAACTTCCCAGCCGAAAGCCCTCCATTTTGCATCCAAATCACCAAGTGACATTACCTGATCATTGGGACCATCTATTTGCTGGCCATTCCAATCTACGGTAGCTACCAATCGATCCAATCTATAATGTGCAGCAGCCATAATGGCCTCCCAGTTTTGACCTTCTTGTAATTCTCCATCACCTGTAAGCACAAAAACCAAACTTGGATCTTTTTGAATTCTCTTAGCCAATGCAGCACCTACCGCTACACTTAGACCTTGTCCCAATGAACCACTGGCTACCCTCACTCCTGGTAAACCTTCGTGAGTGGCCGGATGTCCTTGAAGTCTTGAATCAATCTGTCTAAAAGTATTTAATTCTTTCACCGGAAAATGTCCACTGCGTGCCAAAACACTATAAAATACTGGTGAAATATGTCCATTTGACAAGAAAAATAAATCTTCTCCTTGCCCTTCCATGTTAAAAGGAAGATTGTATTTCAAAAAATGAAAATACAAAGCAGTCATAAAATCAGCGCACCCAAGAGATCCTCCAGGGTGTCCACTTTTAGCCTTCCAGGTTTGCCGGACGATGTCTCTGCGCACTTGTGAGGCAATTTGTTTGAGTTCGGTTATCGTTTTCATAAGAACAGGCTCAAAGGTAATTATTATTAAAGGCTTTCAGAGCAGATCTGTCTATTTTTTTGATGGAGTGTATTTGGTATCCTCAAGATCAATAAAGTTCTGTTTCGAAAAATAGATCTATTTTCACGCAAAATAAAGAATCATGTCATTTTTCTATAGGATCTTGTTCGTTCTACTTCTTTTAAAAATAGATTATAGTGTAGATGCACAAATCACTTTTCCCTACAATGGGGTAAAACATCCAAATCAAAGCTGCTATATTTTAATAAATGCAAAAGTGGTTACAGATCCAAACTCGCCCGCAACTGAAAAAGAAATCATTGTCAGAAATGGTAAAATACAAAACATTGGCATTGGTTTAAAAAGGCCTTTAGATGCAGTAGTAGTTGATCTTAAAGGTGCTATGGTCTATCCGGCATTTATAGATCCTTTTTCAAGTTATGGTATGCCTGACCTACCAGAAAGAAAAAATCAAGGAAGAGGGCAAATTGAAAAATCAAGGGAAGAGTCCTATGGTTGGAATGACGCTCTTCGAACAGACCAAAATGCATTTGAGATATTTAAAGTCAAGGAATCAAATGGTAAATCACTTAGAGAAAATGGATTTGCATTGGTGAACACGCATCAACCAGATGGTATTAGCAGAGGTAGTTCTGTTTTGGTATTTACAGGCAATGAATCTGAAAATCAGATGGTACTCCGTGAGACAGTTGCCCACCATTTAAGCTTTCTCAAAGGAAGCTCGACACAGGATTATCCGGGAAGTTTGATGGGAAGTATTGCTTTACTTAGACAAACTTACCTGGATGGAAATTACTATGAAAAAATTATTAGGTCCGAAGAAAAAAATATTTCGTTGCAATATTGGAATCAACTTCAAAATTTGATTCAAATATTTTCAGTGGAAGACAAACTGGATATTTTTCGGGCAGATAAAATTGCCAAAGAATTTGGTAAAAATTATTTGATCCGGACCAACGGATCCGAATACCAAAATATAGATTTGCTAAAAAAAATTCAAGCAAAACTAATTGTGCCCTTAAAGTTTCCTGAACTTTATGAAGTAGAAGATCCATTTGATGCCGACCAAATTGATCTATCAGATTTAAAACATTGGGAAATGGCGCCGTACAACTTAAAAATGTTGGCAGAAAACAATCTCATGTTTTGCATTACAATGGATGGCCTGAAGGATCCAAAAGATTTTTTAACCAATTTAAGAAAAGCGATTAACTCAGGATTGAGTAAGACAAAAGCGTTGGAAGCTTTAACAAGCACTCCGGCGGATTGGCTAGGCATTAAAAATGAAACCGGATCTATAGCAATAGGAAAATGGGCTAATTTTTTTATTACAAATGCCGATTTATTTTCCGACACCAGCAAAATTCTGGAAACCTGGGTCAAAGGAAAACCATATAAAGTAGGCGGGCTAGAGTCAGATGATTATTCCGGAAGATATCGTGCTATTTTAGGAAATGAAAATTATACTGCAGAGATCAGTAAAAAGGATGGCAAGTATGATTTAAAAATTCTAACAGAGGATTCTATTGCTCCTTCGGTGACCATTCGATTTGAAAATGAATATTTAAATGGAAAATGGAAAGACAAGGACCAAAAAATTAGTCTGGTGTTTGCTCGAAAAAACCTAAAAGATTGGGAGGGGACAGCCACTTTGCACAATGGAAATAAAGTGAATTTTCAATTAAGTTACCTTGAAGCATTAGAGAAAAAAGAAGCAAAAAATATACAAAAGACTGACTCTCTAACCAAAGATTCTCTTTTAGTATTTTATCCTTTTATGGCCTATGGGTGGACTGAAAAACCACAACAGAAAAGTTTTCTCATTAAAAATGTGACCGTGTGGACTTGCGAAACAGAAGGTATCTTGAACCAAACGGATGTATTAATTTCAAATGGAAAAATTGAGAAAATCGGAAAAAATATTTCTGCAAATTCTTCCAAAATTGAAATCATTGATGGCACGGGTAAACATCTTACTCCCGGCTTGATTGACGAACACAATCACATTGCGATCAGCCGAGGCGTCAATGAATGTAGTGAGTCTTCCACTGCGGAAGTTAGAATTGGCGATGTGGTGAACTCCGAAGACATCAATATTTACAGACAGCTTGCAGGGGGACTCACCACTGCTCAACTGCTTCATGGATCATGTAATCCCATTGGTGGTCAGTCTGCATTGATTAAATTAAGATGGGGCTCTTCGCCGGAAGAAATGAAATTTGAAGGAGCAGATCCCTTTATCAAATTTGCATTGGGTGAAAATGTAAAACGATCTGGTGGCTCTAGCAATCAAAGGTATCCTGATTCACGTATGGGAGTTGAGCAAGTGTATATGGATTATTTTACAAGAGGAAAACAGTATATAAAGGATATTCAAACCAAGGGTGCCGCCAATGTGAGAAGGGATTTGGATTTGGAAACCATTGCTGAAATTCTACAGAAAAAAAGATTCATTACCTGTCATTCCTATGTTCAGTCAGAGATCAATATGCTCATGAAAGTGGCTGACAAATTTGACATCAAAGTCAATACGTTTACACACATCTTAGAAGGTTATAAAGTGGCTGACAAAATGAAGTTGCACGGCGCAGGAGGATCCTCATTTTCAGATTGGTGGGCCTACAAATTTGAGGTCTATGAAGCCATCCCATACAATGGGGCCTTGCTCCACAAACAAGGTGTTACAACTGCATTCAACAGTGATGATGCCGAAATGGCAAGAAGACTCAACCAGGAGGCCGCCAAAGCGGTCAAATATGGTGGAGTATCAGAAGAAGAAGCTTTAAAATTTGTGACGCTCAATCCCGCAAAATTACTTCACATCGATCATCGGGTGGGAAGCATTAAAATAAAAAAAGACGCGGATTTGGTTTTGTGGAATGGACATCCCTTGGCTGTGCAAAGTCATCCTGATATGACCTTCGTGGATGGCATTAAATATTTTGATGTACAAGAACAAAGTGCAATGAGAAAAATGATTGATGCAGAACGTTCCAGAATTATTCAAAAAATGCTGAAATTAAAAGAAAGTGGTGCCAAATCATCAATATTTAAATCACAAAGAAGAAGACTTTATCATTGTGACAGCATCGAGGAGGAAATACACTTTGACGAAAATCATTAATTTTTTAATTGTCCACATTTTATGATTTATACTAAAATTAAAAACATGCGATCAAATTCAATTATACATTTTCTTTTTTTGAATTTACTTTTTATGCAGATGGGTTTTTCTCAAAATCCCTGTACTTCCAATTTTCAAAAAACGATCATCGAGCATGCAACGATACACATTGGTAATGGTGAATTGATCGAAGATGGACAATTGTACATGGACCAAGGTAAAATCATTTATGTGGGAAAAAATGCCGGATCTATTCCAAACGAAGTGATTAGAATTGATGCAAAGGGTGCACATCTTTATCCAGGATTTATTGCTTTAAATACGGAGGTTGGTTTAGAAGAAATTTCTCAGGTCAAGGCCACCATAGATAAAAGCGAGCTGGGTAGCATGAACCCCAATGTACGCTCACTCATTGCTTACAACACAGATTCTAAAATTATACCTACGTTAAGATCCAATGGGGTTTTGTATGCCCAATCCAGTCCCGCAGGTGGCATCATATCCGGTCAATCATCCGTATTTAAAATGGATGGATGGAATTGGGAAGATGCAGTCGTTACTTCAGATGAAGGCATTTGGCTTACTTGGCCAACAATCAATAATCAACGTGGTTGGTGGGCTGAACCGGAACGATCCAATCCCAATGATAAATACAAAAAAGAGACAGATGCCATTGTGGATTATTTTATGCAGGCCAAAGCATATCACTTAGGTAAAGATTCTTCTTTATTGTTAAGCCATCTTGGATATGATGCGATGCGTGGTTTATGGACAGAAAATAAAAGATTATTTATCAGGGTCAACGAAGCCAAAGGAATGATCCAATGCGTCCAACTCATGGAATCCATGGGAATTAAACCAGTATTGGTGGGTGCGACAGAGGCATGGAAAATTACAGATTTTCTAAGAGAAAAAAAATTAAGCATCATTTTACAAAAAACGCACAGCCTACCAGGACGAACGGATGAAGATATTTGGCAACCCTATAAAACTCCTAAAATTCTTCAAGATGCAGGAATTCTATTTGCAATCAGCGAAAGTGGATTTTGGGAACAGCGTAATCTTGGATTTCAAGCAGGACATACCATTGGTTACGGTCTTACTCCCGAACAAGCTTTGACTTCCATCACCTTAAATCCTGCTAAAATTTTAAAACTGGAAAATCAATTGGGTTCCCTTGAAATGGGAAAAAATGCAAGTTTGTTTATGAGCAAGGGAGATGCATTGGATATGAGGACTCAACATATTACACATGCTTGGATCCAAGGATGTCCAATAGACCTGGATGATTTGCACAAACAACTTTACAAAAAATATTCTAAAAAATATGGTTTAAATTAATTTGTTTTTCAAATTGATCAAGAAAATTAATGATCGTTTGAAAAATCCAAATTGATAAAAAAAGAAATTGTAATTAAATTGTCTTCTTAAATAAATTTAAAATGTCCAACTATTTTACAAGAAGGGAAGCATTAAAATTAATGGGTTTAACGGCCGGAGCTGCTGCTTTTCCATTTGACCAACTCAAATCACAAGTGGATCATATGCTTCTTGAAGCACCCAATCAGATTTCAAATAATCCGCGTTCCATTACTGCCATTACATTAGGAGCAGGAGCAAGAGGAAATACCTATGGGAATTACGCCCTTAAAAATCCAGACCAAATAAAAATCATCGGTGTCGCAGAACCCATTCCACTGCGCAATGAAAGATACAGCACTAAACATCAAATTCCGGAATCCAATAGAGTGACGACCTGGGAACATATTTTCGAACGTCCTAAATGGGCGGATGCAGTGATCATCACCACTCCGGATGATTTGCATTATGGTCCCTGTATGAAAGCACTTGAAATGGGTTATGATGTTTTATTGGAAAAACCAATCGCGCCCACAGAAAAAGAATGTCGAGATATTTTAGCCATGGTTCAGAAAACAGGCCGTATTGTGGCTGTTTGCCATGTACTCCGATACGCTCCTTACTTTATCAAGCTTAAAAGCATGATTGAATCCGGAGCCATAGGAAGTCTGGTGAGCATCCAACATTTTGAACCCATTGAACATGTGCACATGGCCCATTCTTTTGTAAGAGGGAATTGGCATAACTCAAAAAAAACAACACCCATCATCCTAGCAAAATCTTGTCATGATTTGGACATTTTGCGATGGTTGATCGGCAAAAATGCAAAGAGTATTGCAGCCTTTGGAGGATTAAAATGGTTTAGAAAAGAGAATGCGCCTGAAGGTAGTACGAGTCGTTGTGCGGATGGATGTGCGGTGGAAAATGAATGTCCTTATTCTGCATTGAAAATTTATCATCGCAAAAGAATTTGGACTTATGTTTTTGATCTTCCAGACAATAAAGAAGAACATGGAGATGCCATTTTGCAATATTTAAAAACAACGAATTATGGTCGATGTGTTTACAAAATGGAAAACGACCAACCAGATCATATTGTAAGTTCTATCTTATTTGATGATGGCATTACTGCCGGATTTAACATGGAAGCATTTACTTCCTATGGAGGAAGAAGAACCAGGGTGATGGGAAGTATGGGAGACATCGTGGGAGATATGAGTAAATTTACGTACACTGATTTTCGGAGTGGGATTTCTACAGATTGGGATGTCAATATAGACGAAGTTGGCATTTACAAAAACTCAGGTCACGGTGGAGGAGATTTTCGGTTAATGCATGATTGGGTAGCAGCTGTGAGCAGTCAAGATTCAAGTTTGTTGACTTCCACTATTGAAGCATCCATTGAAAGTCATCTTATGGGATTTGCAGCAGAAAAAAGTAGATTGTATAAAACCATTGAAGACATCAAATTATAATTCATAGAAATGAAAAAAAATTATTCAATATCAACGATCGCTTTATTATTAATTTTTTGTGCATTTGCTTGCAAAAATAAAACAACTGAAACACAAACAACTATTTTACCAACAGATGATATCAATGCACTTTCATCACTGATTGCACAAAATCCTATTTCCGATAGTTTATATCTGCTGCGTGCCAAATTGTATATGTTGAATACTCAGCACGATTCAGCGATAACAGATCTTCGAAGAGCTTTAACTATCCAACCAAAAAATGCATCTTATTATTCTTTGCTTTCAGAAAATTTAATGCTCAACAATGATTCCAAAAATGCCATTCAAATTATTGATTCCGGACTTTTGGTTTTACCCAATGATATCCAGTTGATTCAAGATAAAATTAGATTGCAACTCATCCTCACGCAATATATGGAAGCGATGGCTACACTGGATCTTTTGTTTTTATTGGATCCAGAAAACGCCTACGGATACTACCTGGCCGGTCATGTTTTTATTGAGTCTGGTGACACTGGAAGAGCCGTCAACAGCTATCAAAAAGCAGTGGATTTTGATCCCGAACTTACAGTGGCCTGGATTCAATTGGGCGATGTCTTAAGCCATATGAAAAATCCGATCTCCATTAAATATTATGACAATGCGATTAAATTAAATCCAAATGACATTGAAACTAGACACAACAAAGCTTATGCGCTTCAAAATTTGGGCAGAATTCAAGAAGCCATTTTGCAATACAAAGAAAATATTCTGGTAGATAGTACTTACGAATTAAGTTATTACAACCTCGGGATTTTGTACAAAAACATGGATTCTATTGCGGAGTCGATTCAAATGTTGAACAAATCTATTCTGCTTAATCCTGAAGAAGCTTATACTTATTATACCAGAGGTGAGTGCTATCTAAAACTCAATGATAAGACATCCGCCAAAAAAGATTTTGAAAAAGCTTTAAGTCTTCGTCCTGAAGAAAATGATTTCAAAAAGGCCTTAGAGAAATTGAAATAAAAATTTAGAAAATTTTTTTAACAATACCGGTCTTCATCTATTTTAGGTAGATAAAGGATTGCACACAGATTTCACTGATTTGCACAGATAATATCCACATTCATCTGTGTCCATCCGTGGAATCTGTGAGAAGAATTATTGCTCTTACTCTTAAAGCAGTCCAAATTGCTTCAAATGATGCGTCGCATGTTTATGCAGAAGATGAATTTGTAAATTGCGATCAAGATCACCAAAAATAGGATTTCTTAATTTAAGATCCGGTTTCTCATCATAGACTCGAAACATTTCTGCAATCTCAGCTTCCAATTTATCAAGAACTTCCTGATAATTGGCGTTTCTGATTGGAAAGGGTTCAGCAGGAAGAAGGACGTTTTTTGTATTTTCTTTGAAAGGAATATCAGAAAGAATAAATTCCTGACTGCGTTGTATTTTTTCGGGAGGAGTAATGATTTCTTCAACTTTAATTTTTCCATTGGCCGTTTTGAACGCAAGCACCATGTGTTCCGCCATTTGATGCACATTCATTTTACCCCAAAGACCTAAAGAATTGGGATCAACGTTTCTCAATTTATCTACAAAAATTGTACGGAGAAAAATTTCCTTATCCACTTCTATAAAAATTTAAATCAATTATTAAATATTGAGTCCGCCGCAAACGCTTAACACCTGGCCTGTCATATAGGATGATTGATTCGAAGCCAGAAAAACAACCACATCGGCTACTTCTTCTGCTTTAGCTAATCTCCCCAATGGAATATTTTTTAAAAATGTTTCTTTGGTTTTCTCATCCAACACGTGGGTCATTTCCGTTTCGATAAATCCTGGTGCAATGGCATTGCATCTAATATTTCTCGAGGCTACTTCTTTGGCAATGGATTTTGTAAAACCTATCATACCGGCTTTTGATGCAGCATAATTGGATTGTCCTGCGTTCCCAAAAACACCCACCACAGAAGTGATGTTGATGATGGAACCTGTCCGTTGTCTCATCATATGTCCTACAGCAAATTTGGTGAGATTAAACGCTGATTTTAAATTAACTGTCATCACTTGATCCCATTGCTCTTCACTCATTCTTAAAATAAGATTGTCTTTGGTAATCCCAGCGTTGTTGACCAAAATATCCAAACCCCCAAAATCTTCTATCACTTTTGCAACTAGATCTTTTGCAGCTTGGTGGTTTGATGCATCGGATTGATAGGCTTTAATGTTCACTCCATAATGTGCTAATCGAGTGACCAACTCTTCTGCTTTTTCCGGAGAATTGAGATAGGTAAAAGCCACATTGGAGCCTTCAGAAGCTAATTTTTCAACGATGGATGCTCCTATACCTCTGCTTCCTCCTGTGACGATTGAAATTTTATTTTTTAATGGGGCCATGACTATTTGGATTAGTGCCCAAATGTAGGAGAATTTATCCTAACCCCAACAATCCATTTTTATCAAAAAAGAATCATTCTCAAAACTAGAAAATGAGAAACACTTGATGATTGAGAAAATCAATAATACCTTTTTTGACTTTGGCTTCTGCCTTTGTTTCTATTCTTATTGTTGTTTCGTCCACCTTTTCCACCTTTGTTGTATTGATTGGGCGGTCTTTGTTTCTGATGTCTGGTGAATCCCGAATTCACATCCAATACAGCTTCTTCAGGCACTCGTAATACACCTTTACTCATATTCACTAGATCTTCTTTAATCTGTTCGTCGCTGATATAATGTTCTTTGTTCCAGTTCTTATGGGCAATTTTCATATAACAAGCAATCACCACAGCAAAAGCTTCCTGTTTGACCTTGTCTTCTAATTCTACTGCTTTTGTAATCATGGCATTGACATAACCTCCATAATGTCGGTTACGACTTATCACAGGTGGATATTCCACTGTTTCGGGTTTAACAATATCCAATTCAGGAGTAGGAATTTGTCCTCCAGGAGGTAAAACTTCTATTTCGTATTTTGCAATTCTAAAAAGATGGTGCCATAATTTTTTGCGATGCTCCTCCACATTTTTATTGTAAGGAGTCATGATTTGCATAATCTCAACAATGCTTTCAGCAACCGCCTGACGGTATACTGGATCTACAACTGTTTTACAATAGTACACAAGATTTTGAACACTTCTTCCATATTCAGGCATGATGAGTTCCTCTTCCTGGGTATTATAACTAAAGACTATATTTTGCATTCTTAAAATTTATTCTACGGTGACTGATTTTGCTAAATTTCTAGGCTGATCTACATCACAAGATCTCATGACCGCTATATGATAAGATAATAATTGTAAAGGGATGACAGACAACAATGGCGTAAGTGGTTCAATGGTGCTTGGTACTTCGATACAGTAATCTGCTATTTTTCGGATCTCGTGATCTCTGGTGTCTATAACCGCAATAACAATCCCTTTGCGCGCTTTGACTTCCATAATATTGGAAACTATTTTTTCATATGCGCTTTGATTGGTGGCAATGACAATAACTGGCATGTTTTCGTCAATCAAAGCAATAGGGCCATGTTTCATTTCTGCAGCTGGATAGCCTTCAGCATGGATATAGGATATTTCTTTTAGTTTTAATGCGCCTTCTAATGCTACTGGAAAATTATAACCACGTCCTAGGTAAAGTGCGTTGTTGGTATTCTCAAATCTGGCAGCCAAAGTCTTAATTAAATCGTCGGTAGCCAAAGCTTCTTTGACTTTTTCCGGGATTTGACCCAACTCTGCAATAAGCTGGTGGTAATAAGTATTGCTCAATACGCCTTTCTTATATCCCAAAACCATGGCCATCAGGCACAATAATGTAACCTGTCCGGTAAATGCTTTCGTAGATGCTACGCCAATTTCAGGACCACAATGGATGTAGGAACCGCCATCTGTCATTCTTGCAATAGAAGAGCCCACCACATTTACGATACCAAAGACCAATGCACCTTTTTGTTTAGCAAGTTCTGCAGCCGCTAAGGTATCTGCGGTCTCACCCGATTGGGAAATGACAATCACAATGTCCTCCGGACCTAAGATTGGATTCCGGTAACGAAATTCTGAAGCATATTCTACTTCTACAGGAATTCTAGCCAGTTCTTCAATCAGATATTCTCCAATCAATGCAGAATGCCAACTGGTACCACAGGCAGCAATGATGATTCGAGGCGCATTAATTATTTTATTGGCATGTTCTTCAAGACCTCCCAATCTAGCCCAGCCTTCTGTAGCGTTTAGTCTACCTCTCATACAATCGGAGATGGTCTGAGGCTGTTGGAAAATCTCCTTAAGCATGAAATGTGGAAAACCACCTTTTTCAAGCTGATCTATGTTTAAATCCAATTCATGGATGACCGGCGTCTGTAATTCATTTTCAATGGAAGTAATTTCAACTCCATTTTCACGTGAAATTTCCACCACTTGCTCATCCTCAAGATAAATCACTTTATTGGTGTGTTGAATGATAGGTGTTGCATCAGAAGCAATAAAATACTCATGATCTCCAATTCCTACCACAAGGGGACTTGATTTTCTAGCACCTACCAATAAATCCGGATTATTTTTATCCATCACCACTATAGCATAAGCCCCAATGACTTTGCTCAAGGCTTGTCTGACCGCGTCCGCCAAAGTAAGATTTTCGCGCTCTTGTATTTCTTCTATTAAATGGATGAGCACTTCAGTATCCGTTTCAGAAACAAACTGATGACCCAATCTGGTCAGAGCTTCCTTAAGCGTGGAATAATTCTCAATAATCCCATTGTGTATGATCGCAAGTTTTCCGGATCCGGAAAAATGGGGATGTGCGTTAATATCATCAGGCTTACCATGGGTTGCCCATCGGGTGTGTCCCATACCAATCAAACCATCAGTATTTTTATCTTCAGCAAAATCAATTAGCTCCTGAACCTTGCCTTTTTTCTTGTAAATGTTCATGTCGCCTTTGAGCAGAGCCACTCCGGCGCTGTCATAACCACGGTACTCCAATCTACTTAGACCTTCGATCAATATTTGATACGCATTTTTAGGACCAATATAGGCTATAATTCCACACATATGAATCAGATATAAAAATAATATGTTTTCATCTATTCAGAGTAAATCAATTTTAATTTAGCTGGTCGCGTGCTGTGTTTATTGCCATACAGAGAAACCCTTTGGGCAATCTCCGTTTTAAATATTGGGCTGATCAATAAATCTAGGTCTTTTTTCTCTCTCCGCAAATTTTGAAAATGTGCGGTGATGTTAAAGCTATATCGAATGATGGTCTGTCCATCAACGGTCATTTTTCTTGGAATTCCCCCAAACAAAGAGGAGAAATCACTGAGATTTGAAATCTGGCCACTAAAACTTCTGGCTATTTCAAAATCTCTAATATCTGTTGGTTTTCCTGAAGAAAGGTCCTGAACAAAAAGCAGGTCGATCGGTCTAAAGGTGGTTGAGTCTCTGGGATCTTGTATGACCACATCAAATTCTAAAACAGCATAATTGAGAAATTTTGCTTCCCAATCCGGAGAATAGGGCATTTTTAGACGAGCATCTGGACCTAATAAGCCTTGGATATAAAATACACTGTCTCCATTTTGTTGTCCATTAATAAAAGCTTGCACTGGAGTATTAGAATGATCCAATTTTATATAAGGCGCTTTGGCGGCATTGCCTCCCATGTTGAATATAAACTCAGATTGCACGGTGTCTTTGTGATAGTAAATGGTAATTCTACTTTGTTCGCTTGCAGGAATGAGTGATAACATGGATGCATTTTGCTTTGCAATCAGGGCAATTCCCGGGAAAAGTCTTACAAAAGTATCCACATTTGAAAACGGAGTGTCCGGTAAATTTCTCATGATGTTCATAAATACTGCTGTATCTAACGGTATCCGAAGTTGAGGTGCATAAACATTGGTTACTGCATTAAATTTTACCTTAACGCTATCCCGATAATTGGGAGTAAAGTTTTCAAGTTTTCCCAACAAAGTATTTCCATAGACAGCAGAAAATCCTTCATAATATCTAACATTGATTCCGAGTGTATCCATCAAAGGATAAACCTCCACAGTATGCGGAAGTAAGGAGTCTCCGTAAGATCCCAATTGGTCATATCTAAGAGCAAGTACAACAGAGTCAATAGGAATTCTTAAAAATTCAAATTCCTTGGTATTGACAAAACGGATTTGGGTGTATAGAGCCGCTTCCGTTTTTCCAAAAACCGGATCATCCATTTTGCCTACAAAATAAGTATTGGGTAAACCTGCATAGGCTAATAGTAAACTATCCAGTTCATAATAGCTGATGTCAAATTTAAAAGTATCTACCCCCTTGGCATGGATCCACTCATCACTGATGAGATCACTACCCAAAGTGGAGCTTTTGTCACATGCAGCAACAATTAAAATTATTCCAAAAAAATAAAGATACAGCTTCTTCATAAAATGCCTTTTTACGCTGCTAAAGTTTGGTCTAATCATCAGACTCAAACGCTGATTAATTGGTTATAGTCTTATAAAAATCAATATAATTTGGAAGAAAATCTTCTTCAGGAGTCTCTATATAAGGTTTGTTATGCGTTTGAACTGCTTGAAGCAGAGATTCGTGCAGATTACTGGATCCTTGAATGATTCCATCTGCGTATTGGATCGCTCCTTTTTGCAACGCAATGCCGGTACCATTTTTAAAAACGTTCAACTGATCCATTTTTAAATTATTGATCGCAGCTTTTTTGAAAAAACTATCCGTAAAAGTAGATTCTAAAGATTTCTCATATAGAGAAAGAATTACTTTGGATTGCTTAAATACCGGATCATTTTTGTAAACGGTTTTTAAGTAAAAAGGAATCAAACTCGTCATCCATCCATGACAATGGATAATATCAGGTGGCCAACCAAATTTTTTAACAATTTCCAACGCACCCTTGCAAAAGAAAATCATGCGGTCCTGGTTGTCATCGTAAGGATTTCCTTCCTCGTCTTCGAAAACAAACTTTCTTTTGAAAAATTCATCATTGTCCAGAAAGTACACCTGAATTCTAGATCCTGGCAAGGAAGCCACTTTAATGATCAATGCATAATCATCATCATCGATGATGATGTTCATTCCGCTTAACCTTACAACTTCATGTAATCTATGCCTTCTCTCATTGATGGTCCCAAATCGGGGCATCAGGATCCTTATTTCCATTCCACTGTCCTGAGCGAAAGAGGGCAATTTTTGTATTAATTCTCCTATTCCTGAGTCATTTACAAATGGGTCAATCTCCTGTGTTATGTATAAAACCTTTTTCTTGTTCATGAAACCTTTTACTTCGTATCCAAAAAATGGAGCCGCAAAGATACTACTTTTATTTAACAATATAAACAAACTTTTTAAAAAATATATTCCAATATATTGATTTACAGGGATATAATCTAAATGTTGAAAGCTGCTTTCTCTAAAATACAAGGATGATGAATTACATCTTTGATTAGAAGGATTGTCCAATTCTTAAAAAGTGGCAAGAAATGATGACACCTTTATTATTTGAGATAGCAAGGCTGATTTTCCTGATTTTTTTATTGTTTCTTTCTTTTGTGTAGTGAATGAACCGTAAGGACAGCTACGAAGCCCTAGGCCGGCACTTAAATCAAGGAATTCGAGTGGCTAAAGTTTTTTGTTTTAAAAAGAGAAATTCATCTCCAGTTGCAAGTCTCCAACCTAGCTAGATGGGCGGATATTGCCAGCAGTATGCCTAATACAATTCCTTAATCTTTAAAATAAAAATAGCGAGATGAAGAAGCGTAACGAAGTAAACTCGCCGAACTAGGTGAAGAAGCGCTACGAAGTAAACTTGCCGAACTAGGCAAGTTAGCGACTGAACCGCACTGATAAACAGTGCGGCAGGTTATAAACATGCGTTTCAGTAAGGACTGAACCGAGCTGATAATCAGCTCGGCAGGTAATAAATATTATTTTGTATTTTGAGCTTAAACCAAACCCGTAATCTATTAAAAAAAATAGCGAGATGAAGGAACGGTGCGAAGCAAACTCGACGGGCTAGTCGAGTTAGTGACTGAACCGAGCTGTTAACCAGCTCGGCAGGTATTAAATCAATTAAGTTAAGGCGAGTTAGTGACTGAACCGAGCTGATAATCAGCTTGACAAGTAATAAATTCTATTTTGTAATTTGAGCTTAAAACAATCCCGTAATCTTTAAAATAAAAATAGCGAGATTATAAATAATCCCGCTATCAGATATATAAATAGGATAAGAAAAAAGACATCCGGTGAACCAATTAAAATACAAGATTGTGAAACGAGTAAATCAACGGATATCGGTAAGATTCAAACTTGAATAGCCAACTCTAACTGTCAGCTAAGATATTTCAAGAACAAAAGTACAGAATAATCTTCTCCAACAAATTTTTTTCGATTAAAAATTTTTTATTTTCAAGAAAAAAATAATGAGTCAAATACAAATTACTGTAAATCAATATATTAAATAAAATGCGGCAAGATCCGGCTGAAATTTAAGACTCCATTGAGATCTCTTAATTCAAAAAACCTTGCTTTTGCCCATATTATTCCTCGTCAGTTGACGCTTCAACTTTTACTACTTTGCCCGAAGCCAACTTTAGTTTAATCTTACCTTCAACCTCTGCCGCTACTTCAGGATTGTCCGACATAAATTGCTTGGCGGCATCGCGACCCTGGGCTACCTTGGTACCTTCATAGGCATACCAGCTACCACTTTTACTTAACACATTGAGTTCTGCACCTAAGTCCACAATTTCTCCGGTTTTGCTAATTCCTTCACCGTATTCGATGTCAAATTCAGCCACTTTAAAAGGAGGTGCCAACTTGTTTTTGACCACTTTTACTTTTACACGGTTACCCGTTACATTTCCGTCTTTATCCTTGATAGCGGTACCACTTCTTCTGATATCCAATCGGATAGAGGCATAAAATTTTAGCGCATTTCCTCCTGTGGTTGTTTCAGGATTGCCAAACATCACGCCGATTTTTTCTCTCAATTGATTGATAAATATACAGCAACATCCTGTTTTACCAATGGTACCGGTCAATTTTCTCAATGCTTGAGACATCAATCGCGCCTGCAAACCCATTTTAGAGTCTCCCATCTCCCCTTCTATTTCACTTCTCGGGACAAGAGCTGCCACTGAGTCGATGACAATAATGTCGATGGCCCCTGATCTGATCAGGTTTTCAGTAATTTCTAAGGCTTGTTCTCCATTGTCGGGTTGAGAAATCAATAAATCTTCGGTATTGACACCCAATCCTTCGGCATAGCTTCTATCGAAAGCGTGCTCTGCATCAATAAAAGCAGCGATCCCGCCTTTCTTCTGACATTCTGCGATGGCATGAATGGCCAAAGTGGTTTTACCGGAACTTTCAGGGCCATAAATTTCAATTACTCTTCCTTTGGGAAATCCGCCTACTCCCAAGGCTACATCCAGGCTAATAGATCCTGTAGAAATGACTGGAACCTCGTCCAAAACGGGCTTATCGCCCAATTTCATAATGGATCCTTTGCCGTATGTTTTTTCCAACCGTTCGACAGTAAGTTGGAGGGCTTTTAATTTTTCTTCGCGTTCTTTTGACATGTTTTAATGAGTTTAAATATTTGCCACAAATGTAATATGATTCATAGATACTTTTAAAAAAGTTTGATCTGCATCTAATCTTCATTTCTGCTTAATTCATGCATGCACTTATCTTTGCGGCTATGTTAGCAGAATTTATTCTCAAAGAAGGATTGATCAGTTTAAAAGAAATCATTCAGGTCTGGACCCATCGTTCTCGATTGATTTTGTCTGATGAAATTTGTCAGAAAGTTTTATCCGGCAGAAATAGCCTGGATCAGATGATGTCAAAAAACGACCTGGCCATTTATGGAGTCAACACTGGTTTTGGTTCATTGTGTAATCAAGTGATTCCTGACAAAGATTTGGACCAACTTCAAGTCAATTTGGTCAAATCCCATGCCTGTGGAACCGGCGAACCCATTTCAAAAGATTTGACAAGATTGGTCATGCTCTTGAAAATAATTTCTTTGTCCAAAGGAAATTCTGCAATCCGGTTGAGCACTTTGGAATTTCTTGTTAAAATGTACAATGAAGATATAATTCCGGTGATTCCTCGATTTGGGTCACTCGGTGCTTCCGGAGATCTGGCTCCTTTGGCACATTTAAGTTTGCCGTTTATTGGTAAAGGAAAAATATGGGATGATGAAAAAATCAGAGAAGCAAGTTTAATGTTTCGTGATCAAAATATCAACCCTTGTGGATTGAAAGCGAAAGAGGGATTGGCTTTATTAAATGGAACACAATATTCACTTGCCCTTTTACTTTCCTCACTCCATAAATCAGAAAATTTGATGACGCAATTGGATTTGATTGCATCACTTTCGATGGAAGCGTTTAATTGTTCTACAGATTTTTTACACGAAGAAATTCATCTTCTCAGAAATCAAAAAGGTCAAATATTAACTGCTGAAAAAATAAGAAACATCCTTCATTCAGGAGAGCTGGCATCAAGAATCAAACAATCCGTGCAAGATCCTTATAGTTTCAGATGCATACCGCAAGTGCATGGAGCGACCAGAGATTCTTTGGCTTACATCCATGAAATCACAGAGCGAGAAGTCAATGCAGTCACTGACAATCCATTGCTTTTGTCGGATGGGGAAATTTTATCGGGTGGTAATTTTCATGCGCAACCGCTTGCACTTTGCGCAGATTATTTATCCATCGCGATGGCAGAAATGGGCAGTATTTCGGAGCGAAGAATTTACCAATTAATCAACGGAAGCAGAGGCTTACCCGACTTTTTAACCTCAGCACCTGGATTGAATTCAGGATATATGATTGTGCAATATTCTGCTGCTGCTTTGGTCAGCATCAACAAACAATTGGCCAGTCCATCCAGTGTTGATTCTATTGTCACGAGTAAAGGACAGGAAGACCATGTAAGCATGGCTGCCAACGCTGGTTTAAAATGTGTAGATCTAGTGCAAAATGTCACACAAATTTTGGCGATGGAGTGGATGACAGCGACGAGGGCCTGGCATTTTAGAGCAGATTGGAAATTGCCTTCGCAGTTGCAAACTTTAGTTGATTTATATTTAAACGAAATTCCCTTTATCGATGAAGATCATATTCCATCTGATCAATTTAAATCTACGATTGATTTCTTGCAGAGGGAGATGGGGTTAAGTTGATTCTTACCTTATTTGTTTTTTAATTTCTTATCAAGGCAATTGAAAACTGAAATTAGTTTTGATCAAATTCTTTGCTTACTTTCTTTTAACCACGCAAAAGAAAGTAAGAAACCCAAAGACGAAACGTAAATTCCTATGAAAGCTTCCTGTAATAATCAAATACTTAAGCTCTCAAAAAAATAACAATTAAAAGATACTTTTGTGCCAATGATCCGAATCATCCTCCTTTTAATATTAGCCGCGTTATTGCCACAATCAGCAAATTCCCAAATAGCAGGAAATGGATCAATCCAATTGGTCCATCTCCGACCCCACACCCAAAGCTTCCTATTTGAACCAAAAGGAATTGGCGTTTGGCTCCAGGCAGGATTGGAACATCAAACATTGGGTGATCGCAACTGGCATGCCTGTTACGGTCTTCCAAGATTTGGAATTCGATTGAATGCAAATTATTTAGGTGAACCTTACGAACAATTGGGTTGGGCGGCGAGCCTAGTACCCTATGTTGATTTTGGACTCAAAAGTTTTAAAAAATCTGCTTTACGGTTTGTGCTTGGATTTGGCGCGAGCTATCATTCCAAAATTTACGATCCAATCTATAATCCATTGCAAACCACCATCAGTTTGAGAGTCAACAACCAGGTCTCTTTTCAGATCAGGTATGAAAAGCATTTTCAAAAATTGGGAATATTATATGGTGGATTATGCATGGATCATATTTCAAATGGTGGATACCAACTTCCCAATCTTGGATTAAATTATTTGGGTGTGAATCTGGGATGGCGATCTGGATTTTCAAAAACTCTAGTCGCAAGCGAAGCAATAAAATTGCAAACGGATTATTCCAGATGGAGCTTTGGAATAAGCACCGGATTGGCCTACCGCGAATTCAAATTGATCGGTGGACCAAAATTCCCTGTAAAAATTTTATCGCTAGATGGAGGCTACCATTATCATCCCTATAAATTAATTCGTTTTGGTATTGAAGGCGAACACCATCGACTAGCCTCTTATTTTGCATCACATACAGAGATCAAGCCGGACATCCACTCTTCTTGGGCTTTGGGCACTAGGCTACAGTTTTTTGTTGGGCATGAATGGTTGGTTGGGAATCTTGGTTTGGAAGCAAGATTGGGTTATCAGATTTTGCAATCTAGTCTATTGAGCAATGTACCCTTATTCTCTAGACTCAGCCTTCAATACTATCTAAAAATACCACGAACAAAACAACTTTGGATTGCTCCGGGCTTTGCACTTAAATCGCATTACGCTACCGCAGAATATATGAGCGCGTTTGTGACGCTTAGGTATTGGAAGAAAAATTAAAAAAATAAGTTGAAAAAACATAAACCTGAAAAATGATTCTATAGGCTATACTTATAAGTAAAATTTATAGCCTATTTCCTATCACACTTAAGGTAAATTTAAATATCAGCTCAACTGAATGGGAGATTGAATGAATAAAAGTATTAGATCTAACTGGAAGATTAATTCTCGAACAAAGCACTCTATCTGATACTTTTACACTTGATTTAGAAATATTAAAAAGCGGCTTATATTTTATTAAAATTCTGGGAAAGAATAAAATTTATTATAATTTCACGGTTATTAAAAAATAAAACAACTGGATTTAAGTCTTATGCTAAAAACACTGATCTTTTTATCAATTTATATTTTAAATTATTCAAGCATTTTTAGCCAACAAATTGGTATTTCGGCTGCTTTTTGTACCAATCAATATTTTGATTTAAAAAAGGACGATGGTCATTTTCTCACGCAATACAAAATGGGTGATGGATTCGGAATTCAGTTAAATTTAGAAAATTCCAATATAAATGCTCATCCATTGAGCGTATCCTTTAATTTGACTAAATACGATGGCCAAATAATGACCAGAGATGGTGGTCGGGCTGGTTCGAATAACACTCGGGCAGATGTAACAAAGTACATTGTGGGACTCAGTATTTTTCTCATCAATGTAAAAATGCTCGATGAACTTGAACTAAATTTTGGGGTTAATTTTAACTATTTACTGTTCTATAATATGGCTGGGGAACAATTATTTCAATTAGGAGGTAGACCGGACCGAAAATATAATTTGGCCGAACGTACGGTTGATATTCTTCAAGAATTCAATATTGGATTGCAAAGTCGGATAGGATACAATATCAGAGTTTATAAAAATTGGTACCTGGTCCCGGAATACAATTTCTACCTAGGAATGACCAATGAATTCAATCATATCGAATCCTTTGTCAAATCGTACAGACAGTTTTTTTTGCTTGGCTTGATGAAAAGATTTTCCAACTAATAAATTAAAGCCTATCGCTATCATTGGTAAATTTTTTTTTCTTTCATTTTATTCAAAAATCTTACCTTTCTTTTTTTTACTAAAACCTGCAAATTATGAAAAATCTAATGTTGTTATTGGTTCTACTTTTAACCTTCTCCTGTACTTCACAAAATTCCAAAGCCAAAATGACCCTCGACGGTCGCAAATTCAAAATCGAAACATACACCGGTGGAAAACTCGAAGGTTCTGAAAACATGATGTTCAAAAACGGGCAAGTCGAAAATGACGTTTGCATGCAATGGGGTTTCGGAACTGCCGCCTATACTTTTGATGAAGCCGGCAACTTTAAATTCAGTCTTACCAGCGAAAAAGAAGGCAAAATGGACTGGGAAGGCCAGGTAAGTGGCTTTTCTATCAGCGGAAAATATGTCTGGATAAAAGCCGGACAGGATGATATTCAATACACTTTTAAGGGGGAGGAAGCTACAAATTAGTAATGGTTAATGGTTAATGGTTAATGGTTAATGGTTAATTGCTTTTTACTGAACGGCTGAGAACTTGTACTGAGCTTGTCGAAGTATAACGGAGCATGAAATGCTGATTAATGTAGGAATCAATTTTAGAAACACTGTGGGGACGTTGCATGCAACGTCCCCACTTCTGACATCCCCACCTGATTCAATTATCCCACCTGCTTGCACTGCTCTCACTAATTATTAAAACTTCCAAAAAAAACTCCTTAAAATTTAAGCGGAGAGAGAGTATGCTTTTACTCACCCTATACCTAGCGGCGCAATAAATTCTACCTGCCACAAACCAACAATCGTTGCTTCACACCCAACAGAGTTGTCAAGGGTACGCGGCAATTACTATCTCTTAATGATGTATTTCAGAACAATAATCCATTAATGGATCAAAAAGAAAAGCGATTAATTCAGTGGAAGTAATCTGATTTTATAAAAGAATATAATGCAATCCTATTTTTTCTTAGATTGGAGTTTTGGAATAGCCGAATATTATTGACTCTCTAAGTATAATAATCTATTTAAAATTGTATAAACTATGATGTTAAGAGAATGAAAGAAATAATAACAATTTTATATAACTTTGCAGTTATGAAGAATTTAAATATTTATAAAATAATATTGATCACTTTCATTATTTGCTTTTCATTTATACATTTATATTCGCAAACTTGGCAAAATATTGGTGGTAATCAATCTTATTCCCCAGGATCTCGTGGATATTACGAAAAACTTAACGAATATTCACCGAAAAATTGCCCATCGCTGATCAATCATAATTATATTAGTTGGAATGTGAATAACGACTCAATATTTGTTTTAGAGAGCTTTACCAATTCCGATGTAACAAAGAACTTCCTATTTGTAGATGTTCGATTTTGGGTTTTCAATACGCAAAGCATGCAATGGAAATGTATAACAGATCGAAACAATGCTGCATATGATGGAGGCATTAAAGGTGTCCCTACAGCTAATAATTTTCCCGGGCCAAGAGTAAAAGCAGCGACTTGGGTAGACAATGAAAACAATCTTTGGCTTTATAGTGGTAAAGAAAATCAATTTAGTGGAGAGTTTTATTATTGTGATTTATGGAAATATATTCCTAAAACCAACCTATGGGTTTGGGTTAGCGGAGAATTACAAAAATTGAAACTAGCCTCAGGCCCAAAAACTTATAATTCCACAGGAAATTATGAATCTCTTGGTGTTCCATCCAAAACTGCATTTCCATCTGATCGAGGCTTTAATGGTCTGCCAAATTCATTTAATGACAATGATGGAAATCTCATCCTGTATGGAGGTAACAAATCTGATGATATTTGGAGATACAATATTCACACCAATGAATGGACTTGGCTTAAAGGACAAGACCCATATTACGTAAGTGGTACAGTTTCTCAATATATTGATAATTCGGGTTCCGCTCCGCAAAGATCTACACCGGGAACCAATAAAAATACAATTGCAATTTGGGTAGATGAATTTAATGATTTTTTTTCACTAACCCATGATAATGATATTTGGAAATTTAATCATTTAAGCACCAATTGGGAAAGGATAAAAAAAATACCATATGCTCCATTAACTGATTTTGAGATTGAAAGTGATAACAGTGTATTTCAGAGATTGGAAAATCCAATGAGTTATAAAATTGGAAATTACATTTATGTATTTGGCGGAGACTTAGGAAATTTTAAATTAACAAATAGTTTGTTCAGATTAAATATTAACAATTTCAAATGGACCTGGCTTAGAGGTAATACAAATTTGAATCAAAACAATAGATATGAATTAGATAATAATCCGGGTTTTGTAAATGTGAAAAATGAAGAACATAATCTTAATCTTCCATATTCAAGGGAAAATGGGCTACTTTGGAGAGATAAATCTGATAATATAGTTCTTGGTTATGGTACTGGTATCTATAAAAATCAATACTATGACATATGGAAATACAACATTAACAGCAATAGGTTTTCCTGGATTGGAGGGAGGATAAATGAATATCTAAAGGAACCATTTAATAATAATTTTATAGAACAGAAATTAAATAATTTCGATACAGCTACATCTTTTATAGTTAAAATTGATTACAACAATCAACTTCCACTTAATCAAATTGCAGTGGGAAATTTTATATATATTTATCAACTCTATATGATTCTTAGAAGAAACATCCAAACAAATATAACTGAAGTTGTTAAAAAATTTGTGAACCCAATAGAAGGAGAAGAAGGAGAAATAGGGGATAATATTTATTCGAACAACTTGCGAATTTTAAGCTATAATATGGGCAATATATATTTTGTTGACTCTAGAAAATCTATTTTATACGCCCATGACTTGACAACAAATAAGATACAATGTATAAAAAAAGTATCGACTCCTAGTCATGGTGTCATAAATGTGTTTGCACCTACCAATTTTCCTGAATTTTCTATGAGAACGCAGTTTACAAGTTGGTTTGATGAAAATGGTGACCTACATTTACATGGTGGAAATGGCTATGCTGATACTTGGATTTATAAAAAAGAAATAAATCAATGGGCATGGATAAATGGCTACCGGTCCGCATCTTCAGATCAAGGTATAAACTTTCCAAGAGCATTAATAAATCCATGTACTTGGGTTGACAATGATAAGAATCTTTGGCTGTTTGGGGGACACCGTGATGGTTATGGCGGCATTGTAGGAAAACTTCATTTTAACCAAATGTGGAAGTACAATACGAAAAAAAATGAATGGAAAATCATCAGAGGCGACTTTCGCTTCGCTTTAGGTGATGCTAATAAATCAGGATTCCCGGGTGAAATTGGATTAATTTCTTACAAGAACTTACCGAGTGCCAGATCCAAATATGGTACTTGGGTTGATAATAACAATAATTTATGGTTGATCAATGGAAGTCGAAGAAATGTAGCACAACTAGCACCTAACTCTGCTGATATTACTAAGACCATTGAAGATATTTGGATGTTTGAAACGAGGATACGCAGGTGGACTCGGGTTTCTGGATTTGATGTCCCTGTTGATCCCGACTCAAGTTCTTATCCTTTTGAATATAACAATGAAAAACCAATAGTAAGACCTTTTTCTCTTACAAGTAACGATGAGCGAGAAAATGAAAATGCATTTACATTTACATTTGGAGAGAAACTAATTTTAAGCCAGTACAATACAGAAACCTTATGGTCTTTTGATTACAAACCGTTGACACCAAAATATGTAGTATTTGGAGGAACTGTGCGATATGATGATAACCTAAATGGTTGTAAGGACGATGATTTACCTTTTCATAATTTAAAAGTAATCAACAATAATAACAATGAATTTACAATGACTGATTATGAGGGGAATTATTTTTTATATGATCAGACACTTAATTGTAACATAGTAGCCGAGTTTGCTAAGCCATATTTTATTATCAATCCGCAAGACACGATTCTAAATTTTACTCATTTTGGACAATATATTAATTTAGATTATTGTGTGCAACCAGACGGATATAAAAATGATGTAAGCATTACACTAGTGCCAACATCGAATGCAATTATTGGATTTAATAGTACATACGAAATTATATTAAAGAATGAAGGAAACCAGACTATTTCCGGTGAAATAAAGCTAAAATTTGATCCATTAAATGCATCTTATATATCATCATTGCCTGATACGATAAAAGCGGATTCATTAAATTATATTTGGAAATTTGAAAATCTAAAACCTTTTGAAAAAAAGTCAATTAATCTTATTTTGAAAATAAATAACAGTAAAAAGTTAGGAGATACATTAAGATTAAATGTTGGAGCAAATACATCCATAACGGATCTAGATATCACAGACAACTTCTTTGAACTTCAACAAATTCTTACTAGTTCTTTCGACCCCAATGATAAAACTATTTTAGAGGGCGCACTGTTGCCTTTTATTAAAGTAGGTGACTATGTTACATATTTGATTAGGTTTGAAAATAAAGGGACTGCTCCTGCAAATTTTATTATATTAACTGACAGCATAGATACCAACAAATTTGATGAATCTTCTATTATTCCAATATCGTCATCGCATAAATATAGTATTGTTGTAAAGGAGAATGTAATGGAAATATTATTCGAACAAATCAATCTTGGGTTTCCACCTGATAAAGAAAATCATGGTTATTTTTTATTTAAAATTAAAACTAAATCTGATCTAACTTATGGAGATGAAATCAAAAATAAAGCAAGAATTTATTTTGACTATAATGATCCCGTAATTACAAATAATAGTATTGCCATTTTCGAAAGAAAAATTACAGACATAAAGAATGAATGGATATCTACTATTTCACCATACTATCCAAATCCGACTTATGGCAAATTGCATATAACAAGTAATAATATAAGTTCAATTAAGATTTTTAATAATTCTGGTTTAGAAATTAAATCCTACGATTTGGTTCATAAAAATCAAATCCATGAAATTGATTTAGAAAATGCTCAAAATGGTACATATTATATTTTGACCCTTTATGAAAATGGGGAGATACAAACACATAAAGTAATATTAACAAAAAGAAATTAACAACCAAGTTAAAAAAAGTTGGAATCCCAAAATTCATTGAGCATTCCAAATACGCTTTTTCGCCATAACTAGCTTAATAACAGTTTATAACAACGAATTGCACAAATGGCAAAGCTTTGCTATTTTTGAAAAATCGCTGATGAATGAAAGTTTTAATTAAATTTGTATGGCCAATGAATGTAGTTGCCAAATGATAGAACTAAAACAAATGAAAATGAAAAATATATTACTAACAATTGCTGTAATTATAATTTCCTATGTTTTAGGACATTCTCAAACGCCAACTGTGTTTAATTCTATTCTCGAAAACACAATGAACATTGCGGATCAGAAGATTGAAAATCAACAATTATCTCAAAAGTTTGTATCCATTAAAAACCGTGAAGATATTTCAACTCTTATTTGTGGCTCTCCAAATGAAATAGTAGTTATACGTGAGGATTCAATTTTTATTCATAATTTTGATAAAAATTCTTTTACTTTTATTACAGAAAGAATCCCTGGAATTTCAGGATCAGTTGATGTAATCCAAAGAGATAATCAATACAACCTTGTAACTACCGTAGATTGGGATAGCATATATTACTTTATAAATAATGAATGGGTTTATTCCGGATATTTTCTCAAAAGTAAATCTGATCTAATCCACGTTGGCTGTGGAAAAAATTCAACTTTTCTTATGGGAGGCCACTTGTATTACTTTAGTGGTAACAGCCAACCAAAATTGATTCGTAAGAATATTCACTATACAGTGGCTGATTTAGCTGTAGATGAGAGGGACAATGCTTGGGTTATTACTGGAACAACCTGGCCAATTGCCGATACTTTGAGAATCATTGATAGTACGGGATTTAGTTTGTGCGATATACCTTTTGAGACGCCCACTGAGACTCTACATGGTTTTGGCATGATAATTCATGATGGGAAGCCTATGTTGGGATTTGGTTCTACGGGCCACAAATATTCAAATTCTATGGTCTATTTAATAATCGATACCATCAAAAATGTTGTAAAATTTGACGATCCATTCCCAATTAGCCCGTATCTAAGTCTAGATTTAGGAAGTTGTTCCAAAATTATACGTCAGCCAAACTGTAAATCGGAAACTACGGGTGAGAGTAACCTGAAAAGAAATGAATTTAGTATATTTCCTATGCCATTTAACGAATATCTGAATATAACATCTACCGAAGGAAATATAGAATTGATAAAAGTAATTGATTTAACAGGAAGAATAATTATTGAACAAAGCTGCCAATCAAATATTTTTAAATTAAACACAGAAATCTTAAAAAGTGGATTATATTTTATTAAAATTCTAAGCAAAGATAGAATTTACCAAAATTTCACAGCTATTAAAAATTAAAAGTTTAATATAATACATTATAATGAAAAAATTCATATTTTTTTCATTTTTTATTCTAATCTTATCCGGGACATTTGCACAACATATTGGATTTTCTGGTGCTTATTGTGCAAATCATTATTATGATTATAAAAAGAATAACGGCCATTTTATTACAGAATATAAAAATGGATCAGGATACAGTTTAAATATAAATCTGGACAGTATATTAATAAGTAAAGATCTGTTTAGATTTTCCTTCCATTTTTCAAAGTACGACGGAAGCATCATGACTAGAGATGGTGGCTTAGCAGGGGCTGTTTCTACAAAAGCTAACATCACAAAATACATTCTTGGACTAACGATATTTCCTATACATATTAAGGTATGGAAGGAACTCAAAATAAATATTGGGGGGATTTAAATTATTTAATAGACTCAAACGCTACCGGGACAAAAACTAAATCGCTTTTGGGAAATCCAACTAAAATCGAGAATTTGGAAGGCGGTACTGTTGACATATACAATGAATTCAATTTGGGAATAGTTACTCGTATTGGATATAATATCAAAGTTTACAATCATTGGTATCTTGTACCAGAATATAATTTCTATTTTGGATTTACCAATGAATTTGAAAATGTCGGAGCAAATGTAAAATCGTTTAGACAATATTTCACATTAGGGCTTATGAACAGATATAATTAGTATCAAACTTTTTGACATTTCAATCCATACTTTAATACTTGTGCACTACACTTCCAAATAATCATAGTCCATCAAATAAATCATACTAAAATCATAGTTTAGACCATGATTGAACTATATGTTTAACCGGCAAAACTCATCTATGATAAAGTAAAATATATTTAAATTTCTTAACTTTAAAAGTAAACCTAGATTAACAAATACCAATTTATAAAAGCTCCAACAACCATTAATGATATCTTGAAGTTGTATAAAAGTAGAATTAAGAAGAAATTATACAATCGAAAGAAATGGAAAAAAAGAAAATAAGTTTTTCTGCACAAGGTAAAAGAGCCGACATTGGCGACATCACCATTTTTCGTATCCTGCCCAATAGGTATGCAGATGCGGTCGGTCCATTTGTTTTTTTGGACCACATCGCACCTGTCTTACATGCAGAAGATAAGGAGTTGGTGAATGAAGGCACCGGCGCGCATCCTCACAGAGGTATTGCGACCTTGACCTATATTTTGCAGGGTGAAGGCGAACATTTTGACAGCAGGGGAAATCATGCCAAAGTGTTTTCTGGAGGTGCCCAATGGATGAAAGCAGGCAACGGAATTATCCACGATGAAACATTTAAAGTGGATTCACAAACGGCCGACAGGATGACCCACGGTTTTCAATTTTGGATTAATCTTCCTTCGCATATTAAAGCGGAGTCACCCGCGTATCTTCCGATCCCAGCAGCCGATGTTCCAAAACACATATTGGACAGTGATAGAGGTTGGTTGAAAGTAATCGTTGGTGAATACGAAAATGCAAAATCAATGATTCCCAATTATTCAAAACAATTTCTATTTCATATTCATCTTGAAAACGGTAAACAATTTTCCATTGCCACAGAAAAAGATTTGGAGTACGCGGTCTTTCTACCGGAACATGATGTCATCATCAATGAGGATACTTTCAAGGCTGGCGAATTCATTGAATTTGGAAGAGAAGAAGGAATGATTGAAATACATAATCCTTCAAATTCAGCCATCGATATTCTTTTATTTGGCGGAGAAAAATACACGGAACCGATTGTGGCGCACGGTCCATTTGTGATGAATTCGCAATCCGAAATTGCTGAAGCATTCAGAGATTATCATGCAGGTAAATACGGTGAGATTAATAATCATACCAATAAAAAATAAGCCAAAAAATAAGTGGGCGCAAACGGAAAAATAAAATCCGTGAACTCTTGATTTTTTCAAAAGAATTAAAGAATGAACAGAAAAACATTTTTAAAATCATTGGCAGTATTACCATTAACAGCAGCGACTATGAAACTATATGAACTTTCCAAAATGACCGAACCTTTGAGCAATACAGACAAAATGCCTGTATTGTTTCTCGGACACGGCAGTCCTATGAATGCCATTGAAGAAAACGAATTTGTAGCGGGCTTTAGGAATATCGCAAAAGAAATTCCAAAACCAAATGCAATTTTATGCATTTCTGCACATTGGGAAACGAGCGGAACTTTCGTAACAGCCATGCAAAATCCTTCCACCATACACGACTTTGGTGGATTTCCAAAGGAATTATTTGCAGTGCAATATCCTGCACCGGGCAGTCCCGATTTGGCAAAGGAAACAAAAGCGCTTGTAAAAAAAACAAAAGTAGGATTGGATGATCAATGGGGGCTTGACCACGGAGCATGGAGTGTGATCAAACATTTGTATCCGAATGCAGATGTCCCAGTGATCCAAATGAGTTTGGATTATAACAAGCCCGCACAATATCATTACGAATTGGCTCAAGAAATAAAATCGCTTCGTGAAAAAGGTGTGCTTGTGATTGGAAGCGGCAACATAGTGCACAACCTTCGCATGGTGGCATGGGATAAACTCAATGCCTCTGAATATGGCTATGATTGGGCGATTGAAGCAAGTGAAAAAATGAAAAAATTCATTCTCGACAGTGACCACGATCCGCTGATTAATTATCGCTCACAAGGAAAATCTTTCGATTTAGCGATCCCCACACCAGAACATTACTTACCCTTACTTTACTCTTTGGCTTTAAAAGAAAAAAATGAACAAGTAAGTATATTCAATGACAAAGCAATTGGAGGTTCATTAACGATGACCTCAGTAAGAATTGGATAGTATGGTTAATGATTAATAGTTAATGCTCAATGGTGAATAATTGAGAAATCAATTTTAAAAGACAAAAGTTTTTTTTCATTAGATAACAGCAAGTATAAAATTCTGTATATAGATCGAAAAGATGAGGGCTTAAACAAGAAATTTCTCAACTTAGTATTGAATTAAAAGAAGCAATAGAAACTTCCAAAAAGATACCGAGTATCTCGATTGCATCACTGCCATTGGGAATATGGGGATTTTGAATGTGGGGACGTTTCACGCAACGTCCCCACAGCCCCACAGCCTAATGCTGGCGCAAGTTTCAAGCTAAAGCTTGACAAGTTCCACTTGTGGCTATTCAATCCTCATTCCTAGCTTTTATCGCTCTCTCAAAAATATCCACACTCCCATTCTCCAATCTTAAAACACCCTCTTGGACAAACAGCACTACAGATTCCACAGCCCACACATGAGGCTCGCACAATGTCCTGACCTCGCTGTGCGTAAGCCCTTACGTCGATTCCCATTTCGCAATAGGTGGAACAGTTACCACAAGAAATGCATTGTCCTCCGTTGGTGGTGATGCGAAATCTTGAAAAAAACTTTTGTTGGATACCTAGTACAGCAGCCATAGGACAGCCAAACCGACACCAGACCCTGCTGCCCATCAGTGGATAAAATCCTACTCCTATCACTCCTGAAAATGCAGCACCAATTAAAAATCCATACCAACTTCTAAGTGCTGAAGTTTGAATAAAAAGAAATTTTTCTTGTCCAGTAAAATAAGAATACAAAACTCCTACAGTCATGAGCACAACTATGACCAATATCGAATAAACCAAATATCTTTCTATTTTCCAAGCGCCCAAGGATTTGTCAGAAAGATGTCTAAATGAATCACCGGCGGTTTCCGCAAGTCCTCCACATCCGCAGACCCAACTGCAATACCACCGTTTACCATACAAATAAGTCAATACCGGAGAAATCAAAACCACCATCAAAATACCCCACACCAACATCAACCAACCAATATTTCCTGCCTGCAATAATTCCTTGATGTGACATTCATCAAAAAAATAATAATTCAGGGGCCACATGTTTTTAAAATCATTGAACGGAAGATTTAGTCGTAACATAAGTTCAGGCAGTAAAAACGCAAAAGCAAATTGAAAAAACATCACAGAAATCGTTCTAATGATTTGATATTTTGAATGTCGGTATTTCCAAATAAATTTTATTCCATAAATCAAAATCGCCAAGGTATAAAGTACCCCGTACACAAACCACTGACTGGCATCTTGATTTTTTAAAAATCGACTCAATGGATCAAAGAATCCTATGAGACCAAAATTTCCATTAGCATGTAAACCAAGATATTCCGGATACCAATACAACAATATATAAAATGCGGTCAAGACCATCGCAGTCAACCAGGCAAGTATTCCTTTCGAACTGATGGAAGAACTCATGTTGTGGTTGTTTTTAATTCCGGCTGGAACATACTTATACAAAAAAACAGAATAAAGAATGACACCGGCACTCATCATGGCCAAAGAAAAAAACAAAAGCACTGGATTTGAAGATATCCATCCAAACCCGGCAAAAATTAAAATCAAAAGTCCAATTAAACCAATACTTATGGCTGAAAATGAAAGTAATTTGGATGTTGGATGTGAGGAAATTTTTTGGACAGTGTTTAGTTTTAACATGTGTTAGTTTTTTAAAAAATTCAATACATTATTGAGTTCCCATCCTGCATTTAGATGTATGTTCATTCCTGTCTTTTGGTTTGCCAATTGAATAAAATCATTGGAGCAATCTTCAAAAAATTCAGGATCAAAAAATGCTAGTCGAATATTTTGCAACACTTGTTGAATATCGTTTTTTTGATTGATCCATCGCTCACAAACTTCCTGTCTGAATCGAATGCCCATTAAATTAAAACCAAGAACTTTTTTAGTCGTTCGATCAAAATTAATCCTAATTGATTTTTCAACGGTAGGATGTCTCCAAAAAATGCTCTCCACATTTTCTTGAATCGAAGACGAAATTTCACCATACACCTGGTACTCAATGTCAAAAAATTTGGCAGAGTTAAACCAAATTCCCGGATCATATTCTGTTCTTTCACCACAAATAACAGAGGCCACCGTTTTGCCCATAATTCGACCGGTATACCAAACTGCTTCTATGTCCTTTCTGCCTGGCTTGGCTTGTCTTTGTTGCGCACAATCTCCAATGGCAAATACATTTGGGATATTGGTCTTCAACATTGCATCAACCAAAATGCCGCGATCAATTTCCAATTCTGTATTTTTAAAAACATCTATATTGGGTCTGACACCTATGGTCAATCCTAGCCATTGACAGGAAATTTCATCATTTTGATCAGTGACGACTGCTGTTACTTTATCTGAACCTTTAATTTCTTTTAGTTGGGTTTGCAATTTAAGATCGATGCCATGTCTTCGGATATGGGCAGATATCATTTGAGCTTCTTCCAATGGTAGCACATTGGACCAATATTCTTTTTCTCTTACCAGCATAGTCGTTTGGATCTGTCTACTGTGCAACATTTCAGCCATTTCGATACCAATGAGACCTCCACCTGTAATCACAGCTTGCTGGATGTTTTTAGAATACTCCTCCAATTTTTGCAAATCCCATTGGTGATAAAGGCAACCTACACCCGTTAGGTTTTGGCGCGGCCAATTAGACAAATTGGGTGTGGATCCAGTGGCTAAAATTAAAATATCGTAGTTCAAATTTTGACCTTCCCTGGTCATTAAGTTTTGATTTTTAAAATCAATGGAAAGGACTCTGGTTTTTAATAGATCAATCCTGTTTTTTTTCCAAAATTCTATGGGATAAGGCATTAAATCCTTCCATTGCATATGGCCCATGTAGCTATACATCAGAGCAGTTCGGCTAAAAAAATATTCCGATTCTTCAGAAATCAAAGTAATCTGATGTTCTGATTTCTTTCTAAGATGTCGGGCAGCAGTGACTCCAGATATACCATTTCCAATGATATAGATATTTTTCAAATTAAAGTAATTTTAAAAGAATGGATTGGCCTCACAAATCTACAATAAAGGATTTCTTCAGATTAATATATTCCCAAGCTAAAATAATCAATTCAAAAATTTAATATTTAATAATTTGATAAATAACGGTTTATATAAATATCCGAATCGGACCACTTATCATTGGGCAAAAACTTCATTAATTTGGTCGAAAAATCAAACAAAATGCCAATCTGTGTTTAATAAATCGCTAATATTGCAGTCGAAAAATTAAAATCACAAAATCAAATTAAAATGAATAGAAATTTTACTTTAATTATCCTGTTAGTAGTAGCGGGTTTTTTCAATTTGGATGCACAAGCTGTCCGTAATGTATTGATCGAAGAATACACCAGCGCCACCTGTCCACCATGTGCGGCAACCAATCCTATTTTTGATCCTTTTTTAGCCGAAAGAGGATCTAGGGTCATTGCACTGAAATACCAAAGTTACATTCCATCCGTCGGAGATCCAATGTATGGCCACAATACTGCTGAATCTCAAGCCAGACATACCTTTTATGGAATCAATTCTGCTCCTTCTTGCAGAATAGATGGAACCACACCTCACAATGGTCATCCTATCAACGTTGTGATAAACCCTGCTCCATTGGATACTCGATTGGCAGTGACTTCTCCTATTGAAATGACTGTCAACCATGAAGTCATTCTCGAAGCTGGAAAAGACAGCATGACCATTACAGTGGATATTAAAAATGTCAGCGCTTCTGATTTCACAGGAGCAAATTATGTTTTACACACGGTTATGACAGAAAGCAAAATTCGTTTTCCACGCCAGGCAGCAACCAATGGTGAAACTGAATTTTCTCATGTCATGAGAAAAATGATTCCCAATCAAACAGGTACTCGAATTACAACAGCGATTGCTTCGGGCGAAACAAAATCTTACAGCTTTAAAGTAGCAGTTCCTTCTTATATTTACTCTATAAACGAATTGTCTGTCGTGGCTTTTGTCCAAAATGCTGCCACTTCAGGAGCAAATCCGAGGGAAGTTTTTCAGGCAGGATATTCTGCACCAAAACAAGCACAGGGAAATTATTTTGACATCAATATCATTTCCGGGACTATGAAAAATCGTGTGGATCAATGCGATAATACGGTTTCTTATGAGATTGAATTTGAAAACATTAGTTCGGATCCTACACCAATCACATCCATTGATTTCGTTCAAATCAACTCTGGTGTTGCAAGACCTAGAATGAATTGGACCGGTTCTTTAGCTCCTGGAGATAAAGCCACTCATACTTTTAATAATCTTCCAATCAATTTGGGTTCGTCTACATTCAACGTTTATGTTGATAGAATAAATACCGGGACTGTTAAGGACAGAAATGTGGTCAATAATTTTAAAGAACAACAAACTCTACTTACCTTTCCTAACGCCACAAATGGCAATACTTTAGATCAAGGATTTGAAACTGGTACTGGAACTGGACCTGTGGCTAAAACTTATGTCCAAACAAATGGACTTAGAATTTTTAGAGCCAGTGCTGCTCAAGGTAATAATTTCCCTTATCCTATGGGAGGTTTTGGTCAATCAACCTGGAACATGTTTTTTGCATTTTCCGATGGTGGAACTGGTGGGTTAGTTGCTTCCTTGTTTTTTGATAAAATTGATTTATCCCAAGGTGTAAAAACTGAAGCAACTTGGAACTATGCCTATGCAGTCAAAGATGCAGCCAACACCGATAAAATGGAACTGCTAGTTTCCACCGATTGTGGAGATACATGGACTACTGTTTATTCAAATTTTGGAACCAATATGGCTTCTGTTCCTAGCGTAGATGTTGTAAATAGCCACATCCCAGGCTTTTGGTTGCCATTACCTGATCAGTGGAAAGCTGAGAAAGCAGACCTTTCTGCATTCGATGGAACCCCTGAACTCTTGGTTCAATTTAGAGGAACCGGAGGAAATGGTTGGGCATATTTCTTAGACGATGTCAATATCAAAAACGGTACTTCAAGCACACAAGATCCTGGAATTGTTAAATCTATGAAGGTCTATCCAAATCCGGTATCTGATCGAATTAACCTAGATGTGCGTATGGAAGAATCTGCAAAAGCTGACATCCGCCTTTATGATATGCAAGGAAAACAAGTGTCTCAATTAGCCAATGCACGCTCTTTAAACGTTGGTTTAAACAACCTAAGTTTCCCTATTGATTTAGAATCAGGTGTTTATCAAATTGAATTGCGCACTGCAAAAGGTTTGCAAACGCATAAGATCACTGTATTCTAAGAGTTAAGTTTATAAAATAATCCTTTTCTATAGAGCCTTCCGATACGTCGGAGGGCTTTTTTTATTTAAAAATATTGTTGAAGGACAATAAAAGGAGAATTCCATACTACAATTAGCTATTATTTCGAACGAAACTTATTATCTTTGTGTTCCATCATTATAAAAATATTCGTATGAAGATATTTTACATTTTGTGTTTTTCATTATTATTTGCAGGAGTTGGCTTGTGTCAGGTGACTAAATTTGAAGCCATTTCTAACCCTTGTAAAATTGAGTTTCAGACGGATCCAAATGTTTTTGAACACGTTTGTTACAATAAAGTGGTCAATCGCCATTCCCGAGCGATCGAATTACTTTGGGAACGAGTGGACGTATCGATCACAGAAGGTTGGGAAGCATACGTCTGCGACAACCTTAATTGTTACCCAAGTATTGTGACCAGATGTCCGGATGAAAATTACAATCTTGTAGAACCAAATGCATTGATGAATCTGGATGTGCATGTGGCCGACCACGAGATTGAAGGTAGTGCACATGTAGAGGTTTATGTTTTTGAAAGAAATGATACCACCAATAAACTCAAAGTGGATTACCTCTTTAATAAATCACTAAGTACCAAAGGAGTAAAAAATCAAATCATCAGAATGTATCCCAATCCTACTCAAAATAGTTTTACCGTAGAATACAATTATGGTGTAAACAGATTGGAAATTATGAACATCATGGGTAAAAAACTCATGAGCCTACAAGCCAGTCAGGGTAGATCATATGATATATCCTCATTAACCGATGGAATTTATTTGGTTCGTCTGGTAGGCAACAATCAGCAGATTATCAAAACCTTAAAGCTTCATAAAAGGGCAGAACGCCCTTAATATTAAGCTGGGAATTCTACATAATTTCTAGGTGTTTCATACAATCTGACTGCAATATCCATAACCGCAGGGATTTCTGGTCGTATTAATTGGTAGATTTCAATGCATAAATTTTCTGCAGAAGGCACCTTGTTCTCAAATTCAGAACATTCTACATTGAGGTTTTTATGATCATAGCGATCTTCCACCTTTTCCTTTAATAAGTCCTTTAATTTTCTAAGATCTATAAGTATTCCAGACTCTTTATCCAGTTCACCAGTAACCTTTAGTTCAACTTCATAGTTATGACCATGGAAGTGAGGACTTGAGCAAATCCCAAAAATTTCCCTGTTCTTTTCGTCGGTCCAATCCGGATTAAACAAACGGTGAGCTGAATTAAAATGGGCTTTGCGAAAAACTGAGATCCTCATAAATGAATAAATTAAATACTTTAAAAATTCAGATTTGCCTATAAAATGAAAATCGTGCAAAGATGTTTAATCCCTTGCACGATTTTATATTTGAAATGAAAAGTGAGCCTGTAGAAATTAGGCGATTTTAGCCACCTGTTTGGTCAAACTACTTTTCAAATTGGAAGCTTTGTTTTTGTGCCAGGTGTTTTTCTTGGCCAGACGGTCTATCATACTGATCACTCTAGGTAACAATTTAATAGCTTCTGTACTTTCTGTAATACCTCTAAGCTTTTGAATAGCAGTACGGGTAGACTTTTTATAGTACCTGTTTGCCATTCTCGTCACCTTGTTGTGGCGGATTCTCTTAAGCGCAGATCTGTCATTTGCCATGCTTTTTTATTTTAAGGAGTGCAAAGATAAGTCAATCAATTGTTATACAGTTAGTTTTTTTAAAAAAATTACCGCAGTCTATCCATAGATTTGACTTTTTCTTCATCTTTCCGTATCGAACGAGCTGCGATCCACACCAAAAACACCCCACAAAAACCACTCAAAACTCCTAAATCCAATCCCATCTGATCGAATTTTCCCAACTTAAATATGGTATAAAATGCTGATAGTAAAACTAGTACAATCTGAACTAGGGCTGATAAACTGGCTATCAAAATCTGATTGGGTCGATTTTTATACAAAAAGATCGCTGCCACTGCCAGAACCAATGAAATAACAGCTCCGGAACTTAAAACATGACTTTCCCACACCTGGATTCTACCATCTGCAAGTATTGAATTTTCTTCATTAGGCGCTCTGACCAAAAATATATTGGGCCATAATGCCACAGAAAATGCAAAAGACGCAATCAACAACCATATCGTTTGGATTCTTTGGATCATAAAATCTTCAATTTTGGCCGGCAAAATACCACCTTTTATTAAATAGCGGGCTGGAATAAAGTGGCTTGAAAAGGAAAGTACTAAACTGCGGCTAATCCTCCTGGTCTAAACACAATGCTCCACGACGGCGTTTATCTTAAAATGTTCAAAATGAAAATTATCTATTTTATTTTAACCTCCCTATTTTTCATGCTTAGTCTTTCAGCCCAAAACAAGGGCTATGTGCAAATTAGTTTTGAAGTATCTGGCAATTGTGCCATGTGCAAGAAGAAGATAGAAAACGCAGTGAAGATAAAAGGGGTAAAAAAAGCAAATTGGGACATCAAGACCAAACAATTAAGTCTTCTACACCATCCGGAAATGATCAGCTTAGACCAAATTCAACTTAGAATTGCTGCAGCTGGTTATGATACTCCAAAATATCGTGCAAACGATGAAACATATGAAGCTCTCCATGAGTGCTGTCATTATCCAAGAAAATAATTGAATCCATTAAGATCTAATGTTTCGTCAGAGACCTTAGCTTTTCAACTTAATGCAATTCTTATCGATGACCGTTAATTCCGTTTTGAGAATTAAGGAATTGTTAAGTTCATTTTCGTTCCAATACCTTTGACATTTAAAGAGATCCTTGTATCTTGCCTGAAATCTGATTGATCCATGCATCTTAGCATCCATCCAAACAATTGGAGTTATTGGGAACGCAAAAGCTTTTCTAGGGAGGCTGACTTGGCTATTATAGGTTGTGGTATCGTTGGATTAAATGCCGGAATCCGTTTTTTAGAAAATTCTCCAAAAGCCAAAGTCATCATTTTAGAAAGAGGTCTCAGTCCGGATGGAGCCAGCACCAAAAATGCAGGTTTCGCTTGTTTTGGAAGTCCGGGAGAACTTTTAGATGATTTAAAAAATGCACCCCTAGAAGAAGTGTTTGCACTTTTTAAAAGAAGGTATGATGGAATATTTGCTTTAAGAAAAAGATTGGATGCAGAAGATTTTGGATGGACCCCATCCGGTGGATTTGAAATTTTCAATGAAGCAAATCTACAAGATTTTCCATCGATAAATCAATTGGAAGAAATCAATCGTGAAATTTATAAATGTATTGGCATTCATGACTACTTCCAAATTGCGGATGAAGAAATAAGTGAACATGGACTAATCAACCTGCCTCATCTCATTAAAACCCAACATGAGTCTCTTTTGAATCCTGTAAAAATGATCCAAGCTTTGATTAAAAAAATTCTATTCTTTAGGAGGAAATATTTTCTTTGGTATGGATGTTACACAGTGGATCGAAGATGAATTAAACGTAAAAATTCTATGTAAAAACTCTGCACAATTTTTAGCCAAAAAATTATTGATTGCTGTTAATGGCTTTGCAAAACAATTGATTCCTGACATAGCACTTAACGCTGCCAGAAACATGGTCATATGTATTCGTCCAGCAAATGCCTTACTCTTAAAAGGTGCATATCATTACCACCACGGTTATGTCTACTTTAGACCAGTAGAAGATGGCGTTTTGATCGGTGGCGGAAGGCATCAGGATTTGGAAAATGAATATACCGATGAAATCCAAATCAATCAAAAAATTTATCGATATCTCGTCCAATTTGCAGAACAACATATTCTGGGAAATCAGAAATATGAAATCATAGATCAATGGGTAGGAATTATGGGTTTGGGACCTGTCAAAAACCCATTATCCTAATGCAAACTCCAAGGGTCGGTGTGTCCGTAAGGATGGGTGGAATGGGCGTCGCAATTGGTACTTTGGTTGGAAACGACGCCGCTGAGATGCTTCTTTAATCATAGAAAGAAAACCATTCAATGGTGTTTAATTAAATCCACTTTAAATCACCAAACATTGTTATTAATTGACAACCTAAAAGATTCAAAGAGAGAAAATTTTTGTAAACCGGAAAGGCCTTCACATCGGAGAAAAGAAGAGTTAAAGAAATAATTGAGACACTAACCCTCTACCTCTATACTTTTTTGCCTGACGAAATACATAGGCATATCTTCCTTTCCTTTTACAGGTATCACTCCCCGGTATTCAAAATCAAATCTATCCAGGATTAAATCTCGGGTTTTTCCAGAAATATTCAATTCACCAATCTCACCCAGAGTTTCCATCCTGGAAGCAATATTTACTGTGTCACCCCAAATGTCAAACTGGAATTTATTGACACCAACCACCCCCGATACAATCGGTCCTGCATGTATACCTATCCGCATTTCAAAACAAAACTTTCCTTCATTGATACGTTGCAGCTTTCTTTTCTTCATGAAATATTGCATTTCTAACCCTGCAGATACTACATTCCAAGGCGGGCAATCCTTGCCACTAAAATTTCCACCCACAGCCATATAGGAGTCTCCTATAGTTTTGATCTTTTCAATCTGATAACGTGAAGTAATCTCATCGAAGGCCCCAAAGCAATGATTGATTTCTTCTACCAGTTCTTTCGCTGAAATCGACTCGCTAATCTCGGTAAATCCTTTGAAGTCTGAGAACAGTACTGTGGCATTCTCATGACTGAGCGGTTCTACCTTGCCGAACTTTTTTAGTTCCTCTGCTACATCTGCAGGAAGGATGTTTAGCAATAAAGATTCCGAACGCATTTTTTCAAATTTAATCATTTTTACAAACCATGCTGCAGATATAAAAATTACAGTATAGGAAGCAACAATGTTCATAGTGTATTGAAGCTTCATGACAGGTTCCGAAACAATAAGTTTATAACCCAGAATTGCAGGCTCAAAATGAATGGTAAAAATAACAATAAATAAGAAGATTCCCATCCAGTATATCGAATGCTTGAGAGAAAGAAATATGAGCGAACCCAGCGCTCCCATAAAACACCAGGAAATGACCATTCCACTATGGTCAAGACTACCGATGATAAATTGGATACTCGCAGGAAGTGCTACCGTAAGAACAAAAAGCGTATGAACAAGTATATAATGATTCTTTAAATAATGTCCGATCGCTACAGCGGTTGTTAGAATAACAGTATATGTAAATGCAATTATCACAATACTTCCCCATCCAAAAATTTGATAATATATAAGACCCCATATAATTCCGAGCCAAGCCATAATAAAGGAGATAAAAGCGATAAGCATTTTCTGGAAAGCTATTTCAGGAGAATCACCTTCTTTCCTAGCATAATTCATAAATCTCTTTTAGCATATTATTAGAATGTTTTTTATTGAGAAATAATAACATTTCTTTGTCGGAGCTTAGTTTAGAACATTGAAACGTATTAGGCTTTTCTTATTAGTGTTACCAAGCTGCTGCTGAATTCAGGAACAATTATACGAATGATATTAATACAATCTTCATTTTAATTAGATAGGCTCCCTTTGGCAACCATTTACCTATCATATATTGGGCTTTAATTCAAAATTTTTACAAATGTAAAAATATTTATTTCACTAGTTGAAAAATATACTACATTGCGTCCCATTTATCAAATATTTTAATCAAGGTATATGAGCGATGAATTAAACAAAGAGATTTTTAGTTTACCAAGAGAGCAGGCTAGGCCTTTAACTACAACCCATAAGACAAGGCCTCAGATGGAAGGAATTTCATCAAGAAATTTAATCAAGGCTCTGCCATGGGTCAATGTCACCGGCGGACATTACCGTGTTAACCGAAGACGTATTATTGATATTCGTCCAGAAAAGGTCTTGTTTACTGACGAAAAAATCCTACAATCAAAGGACCATCTCTTGTCGGTATGCCAACTTTCAGAAATGTCACTGATCATGAGATACTAGAAGCTATAGCTTCAAAAGCGGTATTGACAGAATATAAGAAAGATGCTATCATTAGTCCTAACAACAAGCTTTTTACACATATTCATATTCTCCAGAGTGGTAAAGTCTCATTTTTTCAAAAGGGCTCTTTCAATTTTGATAATAAAACCGGCACTATCGGTTCGGGCTTTTATTTTGGTGAATTTGGCCTTTATAATAATGGCCAACCGGATATCCCCTATGAAGCGAAAGCTGTTACCCCAGTTAAATTATTTAAGATTTCTTATAAGGACATTAGAGAGATATTAAGCAAGAATACCAACTACAAGAAATACTTTGCAGAGCAGAAAGAAATTGTAACGGAACTTATCAAGAAAATTAACAGGAAAGGGAGAATCGAAAGTTGAATATTATTTAGGGATCACGATAATGATCTAATATTCCAGACACTTTCGTTGAATACGATCCTAATCCAAGAGAATATGATCTGCATGCAGGACAAACTATATTGAAGATTCATAGCAGGGTGGCAGACTTGTATAACTCTCCTTTTAATCAGACCGAGGAACAAGTAAGGCTTACCATAGAAGAACTCAAGGAAGCTCAGGAATACGAAATGATCAATAATGAAAAATTTGGATTGCTTCACAATGTCGATTATACCCAGATTATTCAAACTGAGACAGGACCGCCTACACCTGATGACATGGATGAGTTGATATCCCGCCGGAGAAAAACCCAGTATATTTTTGCACATACTAAGGCCATTTCAGCATTTACCCGTGAATGTACAAAATGGGGCGTTTATCCACCAATGATTGAGTTCAATGGCAAGCAAACACTTTCTTGGAGAGGAGTGCCGATTCTAACATGTAATAAAATTCCTGTTAAGAACGGGCTGACTTCAATCATAGCCATTAGAACGGGTGAAGATGATCATGGTGTGGTTGGGCTTTACCAGATGGGTCTCCCTGAAGAAGTGGCGCCAAGTATGTCTGTAAGATATATGGGTATTGATGAAAAGCCATTATCTCTTATCTGATCACAAACTACTTCTCCGTGGCTGTGCTCGTTCCTGATGCCTTAGGCGTTCTAGAGAACGTGGAGGTAAGTATTTACTAAAATCTACTCGCGCTTATGAATAATGTGGCTAACACCCTTGACCTGTTGAAGAGTATACTGTCTTCAGGGCCGCGAGGTCTTGGAACGAAAACCACCAGTATAGCCTCAATCATGAACAGGCAGGATCAAGAGTCTGATACTGAATTAAGAGGTCGGCCTCCATTTAGAATTGATGAACCCCTTGGAGAGGAAATAAACGAAATGCTTATGAAATGGTCAGAAAGCATTGGTCTGTATGAGGGGCATCTGGATTATTTGAGAAAGTGCAATTTTGGTCGGTACGTAATGTTATCCCATCCGTTTTCTTATGACCGTGAACGATTATTTCTGGCCGGACAATCGATGGTAGCCCTATTCGCTCTGGACGACTATTTTGTCGATGACCAACGTTCAGGGGCGACATTAGACATGGTGGGAAGAAACCTTTCCCTATGTATGTCTGCTTTGGATGAGCCTTTCCTCAATCAAAAATATGAAAATGATACCCGGAATTTCCTCCAAGAAAATCCGATCTTCATATCTCTTCAACAGTATATAGAGAACACTGCTAGATTAGGCACACCACAACAAGTGGCAAGAGTCCGGCATGAAGATATGGCGCTGTTTGTTTCAATGTGCCATGAAGCTACATGGAGGATTCATAAACATGTCGCCCCTGTATGGGAGTATCTTGGTTGCCGTCAGCCAAACGGCTTTACACCCTGCTTGGCGCTCATCGATGTTGTTGACGGCTATGAATTACCTCATAATATTTATTCCCAACTAGAGGTTAGAAGGGTGGTTAAAATAGCCGGTCTCGTTACTGTGATGGTGAACGACCTTGTTTCAAAGGATAAAGAACTTGAAGCTGGTGTTTACCAGTTTGGAATACGAGAGGCGATCCAGAAGGAAGAAGGCTGCAGTTATGACGAGGCTCATCGTCTGGGTGTGCGTTTTCATAATGAGTTGATGAGAATATTCGAAGAGGAGTCAAGTAAATTGATGGTGTATGCCACACCCGAACTCAGAATGTTCCTGATTGGGCTTGAAGCATGGATTGCGGGAAGTCGTGAATGGCATATGACCAGCGACAGATACTCTGGAAAATAATAGTATTTAATGTTTTTAGGCCTCTCCCATCTGAATTATCAATCGTCAGATTATAAAAATTTCATTTCAGAGAGAATAATTTTTTATTTGCAGAATAAAAGATAGTTTCCTTTTACTCCTTACCAATAAATAAAGTGGAGCTGTTCAATGTGGCTTTTTTCTGTTGTTTTGGAAAGAAAGTTGGAAGGTGCTTTATTTAACCTCATATAAAAGTACTCTTGATCATTATTGTAAAAATTAGTTCATATTTTAATTGCTTTTAATAATACAACTCATTGACCCAATTGTGTAACAACTTTTGGTTTCATCTTTTCGATCTTTGTGTTTTAGGCTCAACAACGATTAAGGCAAATTGTAAGTCATCCACAATAAGATTGTGGCTCAACGGTCAATCAGCAATGTCTAATAAATACAACACGATGGTTTCCGTAAAAAAACTTGGCATACTTTTAAGAAAAACAGATCTCGCTTTTGAATGCGATGGAGTCTTAAATCCAGCTGCCATAAAGCATGAAAATAAAATTCATATTTTTTATAGGGCTGTTGCCAAAGGTAATTGTTCCACGATTGGGTATTGTCGTTTGTCTTCTACCATGGAAGTGGAATGTAGAAACACCGTTCCTCTTCTTTTTCCTGAATATGATTGGGAAAACCAAGGATTGGAAGACCCTAGAATTGTAAAAATTGAGGACACCTTTTATATAACTTACACTGCTTACGATGGAATGAATGCTTTGGGTGCTCTGGCCAGTTCCAAGGATTTGATACACTGGAAAAAACATGGAATTATTGTGCCCCAGATTACTTATGAGGAATTTAAACATTTTGCTCAAGCCAAAGGGATGCTCACTGAAAAATACAATCGCTTTAATGAATATCCCAAAAAAAATGATGCCAATGGAAGAAAACTATATTTATGGGATAAAAATTTAATTATTTTTCCAAGAAAAATTAAAGGCAAATTTTATTTGCTACATAGAATAAAACCGGATATTCAAATTGTGGTGGAAATCGAAAAGTTAGAAGATTTAAACAGTGATTTTTGGCATGAAAATTTATTAAAATTTGATGAAAATATTGTACTAACGCCAAGATACGATCATGAAGTAAGTTATATTGGTGGTGGCTGCCCTCCCATTGAAACGGATCAAGGATGGTTGCTCATTTACCATGGCGTGCATGATACGGTTAAAGGTTACGTCTACTCTGCGTGTGCAGCACTTTTGGATTTGGAAAATCCAAAAATAGAAATTGCAAGATTGCCATACCCATTGTTCTTTCCAGAAAAAGAATGGGAACTCAAAGGTGAGGTAAATTATGTCTGCTTTCCAACAGCTACGATTCAAGAAGAAAATGATCTCTACATTTATTATGGTGCCGCAGATGAACGAATTGCTGTTGCCAAAATAAAGCTTACTGATTTAATTGAAGAATTAATGCTTCACAAAATTTAAAAGAATGAAAATAAATAGCAATCCATTCAATGAAAACAGTCATATGGACTCTTGGCCATTAAAAATAAATACTTCTTTGCTTGATCTCATACCGCTTAATGAAAACAAACTGCCTGAAATTGTTTTTATCACTTCCTTCCCACCAAGAGAATGTGGCATTGCAACGTACTCTCAGGATTTAATAAATGCTCTTGAAATCCAATTTGAAGCTTCCTTTGAAATCAGTATTTGCGCCCTTGAGTCTGAATCGGAACAACACATTTATATTCAAAAACCAAAATATATTTTAAATACAGAACACCCAAATTCTTATACTAATTTAGCCATTGCAATCAATAGAAATAAAAATATTCAAGCCGTGGTCTTGCAACATGAATTTGGATTTTTTTCCAAAATGGAGTTTCACTTTTTAGAGTTTTTAGAAAGTATCTCTAAACCAATAGTTTTCGTATTGCATACCGTCTTACCAAATCCCAATGAAAGTTTAAAACAAATTATGGACGCAATGACTTCCATTGCCTCATCCATTATTGTGATGACCAAAGATGCTTCAAAAATATTGATCAATAATTACAATGTAAGATCCTCCAAAATAACAATCATCCAGCATGGAACGCATTTGGTTTCCCCTGCAGACAAAGAAGTGCTTAAAACCAAATATCTTCTTTCCAATCGAGAAATTCTAACAACATTTGGACTTTTGGGCTCAAGCAAAGGAATAGAAGTCACACTGGAAGCCTTGCCAAACATCATTAAAACACATCCACAAGTCTTGTTTTTAATTCTGGGAAAAACACATCCTACCATTCTCAAAAATGACGGCGAACTCTATAGAGAAATGCTGAAAGATAAAATTAAAGAACTGAAAATAGAAAAGCATGTCTCTTTTGTGAATGAATATCTTCCACTTTCCACTTTGTTGGAATATTTACAACTCACCGATATCTATCTATTTACTTCCAAAGACCCAAATCAAGCTGTTAGTGGTACTTTTTCGTATGCAGTCAGTTGTGGTTGTCCAATTATTTCCACTCCAATCCCTCATGCTTGTGAAGTACTTGACAATGGAGCTGGAATTATAGTTGATTTTCAAAATCCCCAACAACTGTCAGATGCCGTGATATTGCTTTTAGACAATGAAAAACTTAGATACCAAAAAAGTTTAAACGGTTTGCATAAAATGGCACCAACTGCTTGGCAAAATTCAGCCATCGCACATGCTCAACTTTTTGAAAGACTGATACCCAAGAGTATAAAATTAAAATATCGAATGCCTGTCATCAAATTGGATCACATCCATAGAATGACCACTGAATTTGGAATACACCAATTTTCAAAAATTGCCCAACCAGACAAAGATTCTGGTTATACTTTGGACGACAATGCCAGAGCATTGATTGCAATTTGTCAGCAATATGATTCCGATCGCGACGAGAAACACTTGATATTAATAGAAACCTATTTCCAGTTTATTAAATTCTGTCTTCGTGGCAATGGGACATTTTTGAACTATGTCAACGAGCAAAAAGAATTTACCACACAGAATGAAAATGAAAATCTTGAAGATAGCAATGGAAGGGCAGTATGGGCTTTGGGATATTTAATATCTCTAAAAGAAATATTACCTTCCTATTTTTCCGAACAGGCTGAATATATATTACAAAAAATATTACCTCAATTAGATAAATCCTATTCCTCAAGGGCCATGGCCTTTATCATCAAAGGCTTGTATTATCAAAACGATTCCAAGAATTTTCACCTAATAAAAACCTTGGCAAACAGGTTGGTTCAAATGTATAGGCATGAAAGAAAAAATGATTGGTTTTGGTTTGAAACTTACCTCACCTATGGTAACAGCATATTGCCGGAAGCTCTACTTTGTGCTTACTTAAGTACACACGAAATAGTTTATAAAAATATCGCCAAGGAAAGTTTTGATTTTTTGCTTTCAAAAATATTTATAGATGAAAAAATTAAAGTGATCTCAAACAAAGGTTGGTATAAAAAAGACAGCATTTCAGAAACCCAAATCGGTGGGGAGCAACCCATTGATGTGGCTTATACCATCATGGCTTTGGAAAAATTCTATAGGCAGTTTAATGAGATTGGATACAAGCAGAAAGCGGTCTTTGCTTTTAATTGGTTCTTAGGAAAAAATCATTTAAATCAAATTATTTACAACCCATGCACCGGTGGATGCTATGATGGATTGGAAGAATATAACGCAAATCTAAATCAAGGAGCTGAATCCACCATCAGCTATCTACTTGCAAGGCAAACCATGCATCAGTTGATTTCCAATAAAGAAAACCTAGTTTATCCTGATCTTGACGCACAGCTTGCTCCAATTAAGCATTATTAAAATTGTTGATAATATAGGATTGCAAATCAAAAAAATAAAATGCTACTTAAGCTTGCAAAATTATGGAACTAACATTCATTTATTCTATAAAATGACGAATAATAAACTTATTGAGTTGCATCTTGATAAATAATAATCTTGATTAACTAATTATTACGAATTCAATCAGGCAAAAAGACTATATTTGACGAATTTAAACATTAAAAAATATATTATGCAAAAAATTTTAATTGGCTTCGTATGTATGCTGTGTGTACTACAAGCGACTTCTCAGCACATAACCATTGGACCTACCATTGGACTTAATAATTCCTGGATTTCCGAATCCAAGAACATAGGTGGAAAATCCAAGATTGGATTCAACGCCGGAATTTCTTTTATCTACAGTATTAAAGAAAATTATGGTCTGGGTGTGGACGCTATATATTCTGTAGAAGGTAATAAATTTGATCCTGATGGAACACGCTCTTTAAATTACCTACGTATACCCATAAAAGCCTATTACTTTTTTGGAGAGTGGGGTGATAAATTTCGCCCAAAATTATTTTTAGGACTTTCACCTGCGTTTTTAATCGGCGGTAATATTAAACAAGGAAACCAAGAATTTAAGTCAAAAGATTTTAATAAAGGCTTTGATCTGGGACTTAATGTGGGAACTGGTTTAAATGTAAGAATTATGGAAGCCACCTGGTTTAAAATTTGATTTAGGATATACGCATGGACTCACCAAAATTTTTAAAAACACTTCAAACAATTCAAAAAACCAAAATATTAATTTCAACATAGGTATTGGTTTTCCTATTGGAGAATAGTCAAAACTAAAAATCATTGTATTATCGAATGCCCGTAAATTAATTTGCGGGCATTTTTTATTTAATGGAATTTGAATTAATAAAATATTTGGGCAGTTTCAAAAGCTGTAAGCCAATCAATTCCTTTTAAATAGTGGAAAGTTAGGGAACTTATAATCTTCAATAATACATTGAAATAGAACTACATAACAGTCTTTTACATTTCGTTTACATACTTTTACTCCCGAAATGACAGCAATAATAAACAGGCCTATACCTTTGGTCCGTTGTTTAACTAAATAAAATTACTATCATGAAAACTATTATGCTCGCTTCCTTATTTTTGGTTCAATCCTATTTTGCTTGTCAGAATAAATCAGAAAAATCACTTCCCTTGATGTCGACCATGGTATTTCAACCCATGGGTTTTCTAAATACGCCGATGGATATAAATAATGATTCAGCTTCCGATCTTATTTATAAATCCTCTGACAATGGTCAAAGCTGGCAAGATATAAGTGCAGGGCTACCAAAGGATATTCAGATTGATTGCATTTTTGAAAAAGAGGGCGAAATTCTTTTAGGTCACAGAGGAGGATTATTCCGCCGTAAAACGAATTCATTGACTCCCATATGGACCAAAGATATGGCCATGGGCCAGGAATCAGGGCTTTTTTTTCTTGGTCAATCTGGCTTATACGCTTTTGTTAATGACAAGGGTTTCTATCAGGAAATTCGTGGCACAGGATTGTGGAAAGAAGTATTCCCTGAATTAAACAATAAGATGCTCAGAACCATTTTGGAGACCTCTGGAGGTAAAATTTTAGTCGGCTCTGACCAGGGAATATTTAAATCTACTGACGCAGGAAAAAATTGGAAAAAGGTCTACGACAAAGGAATGATTTTAAACATCGTGGAAAGTTCTGGAGTCTTAGTTGCCGGTGGTTTTGAAGGCGTGCTTCGTTCTACCGACGGAGGTGAAACTTGGACTGAGTCTTTAAATGAAAATATTCTAGTTAAAAATACAGTTGCTTTAAAAGACAGATTGATAGGGATTCTCGGCACATGGGATGCAGACAAAGTGAGTCCTAAAGGAATTACATCCAGACTAAAATGTTCATTGGATGGTGGCCAAAGCTGGCATCGAATGGACCAAACACTATTGCCAGTCAAGGGTTACGCCATGGATAAACGGCTTGCAGAAGCAAAGGATTTATTCGATATCGTACAAATGGGAGAATCCCTATTTTGTAGTTTTGACCTTGGTGTATTCCGATCCAACGATTTTGGCAAAACATGGGAGCCTGTATTTATTCCCAAAGAAAAGACAAGATTTGATTTTGCTATTTCAGGAAATACAATCTACCTATTAAAATCAAGAAATGGTCTTGGCTGTTAAAAAAATCTGCATATCTTTCAGTCATGTTTCGACTTGTTTTTAATAGAAAATTACAGTCTCTAATCGCCTTTGGTTTAATCTCTTTTCTTTGTTTCCCATCGGGCTATACCCAAGACAGCTCAATGGAAAAACAGGATGATAAAATCAATTTGGCTTTACGTCGAACTGCAGATGCTTTACTTCGACTGGCTGGTGATAGCACAAGTCGAATAGCAGAGATTGAAAAGTGGCTGACCATATTTGGAGAATAAGACTTGATCAAGACTTTAATTATGAACAATTGCCAGCTTTGCTTCAGTCCTCTTTTGAGCTTTACAGTATCAAAGAAGAATACCAGGTAGCGATCCGTCAATGTGAAAATTCTGTCATTGATTTAGGATTCCATCAAAAGGATTTTATTGAAAAAAAACAAGTTCCTTGCGGCGGCAGAGCTCTTCCTACTGGCTGTCATTTTATAGAACTTACTTTTTTGAATAAAACTGAACCTGCAAAATTTTGGGCAACAGAAACCGGTATTGTCTTACTGATTCTCGGGGGTTTATTTGGTTTTTTAATTTTTTATCGTCAAAAATCCAAGCATCCATCTGATGTCAATAAAGAAATAGAATATTTGGAATTTGGCAATTCAAAACTCGATGTCTCTGGACAAAAACTCATTTGCAATGGTTCCCATCAAACCTTGACCTATCGAGAAACCAAACTACTCAATCTTTTTGCGACCAACTTTAACCAGTTGCTTCAACGTGAATTTATTCTCCAACAAGTGTGGGCTGATGAAGGTGTGTTGGTTGGTCGTAGCCTGGATGTTTTTGTCTCGCGATTAAGAAAAAAATTAGCAGAAGACAAGTCGGTCAGTATAGTGGTTGTTCATGGGATTGGATATAGATTGGAGCCAGTACAAGTCACCTCTTAAATAATTAAAGTGCTTTACCGCTTTCCAGTGTTTTGACAGCCATTTCCAAACTCTTTTTATTCAAATCATCCGGAGCTTGCTTGAGAGCTAATTTACCATGTTCCAATGCCTTTTTAAGATTGCCCATGGCGGAATATCCTCTCATCAAGCCCACATGGGTGGGCCAAGACCCATTGTGCTTTTTAAAATTCATCTCAAAAACCATCATTGCATCTGAGATCTTTTTTTGGGCTAATAATTTTCTTCCGTATTGATGCAATTCAACACTGCTTCCATTTTCCAAAGCTTGCTTCATAAATTTTTCAGAGTCTTCTTTTTTCCCAAGTTTTTCTAAAATTCCGGATCTGATAGAAAGAGCAGAAAAATTTTGTACTCCACCTAGGTTTGGATCAGTGGCAGAAGTAATCCAAGACAATGCTTGATCCAAATTCACATCGTTATTTAAACACCAGTTAGCTGCAGCTTGTAAACTTTGTGGATCGAAACCCAAAGCACCACTCATCTGAGATTGAATATTTGCCAAAACAGTTTTTTTAAGGTCCACTTGCACAGTAAAAGGTATCCTCCAATACTCCCACTCCAGAGCAACTTCAACCGAATTTTCAGTTTGTTTGTCAAAATTAAATTCCAATCTCTCCTTGCTTGGACTTATGTTTTTTTGTTGTTTGCTGGTTACCCTTAATACATCCTTTGATTTTTCATAAAAATAACTACCCCATGCTTCTGAATTGCTATTGAATATTAAAATGGATGAATCTTCATACAATTCTATAAAAAACGCATATTTACCCGCAGGCAATTTTTGGCCATTAATTTGCACATCAGTGCTGAAGGACATCGTAGTACATTCATCTGCACCCGCCCTCCAGGGCGATGCAGCATCGGAACCAAATCCAAGTATTGTAGTTCCAAAATAAGCCACATCCGTTCCCCATATTTTGCCTTCCCTGCCTTTGACTCCTGGGGCATTCCATGTAATTTCTATATCCGTGAAAGCTATTTTCCTACCAGCCATGCAAAAATGATTGGTGGGTGAAGGCAATCTGAGGGCTTGCCCATGTAAGGAGCCCATTTGTAAAATGAATAAAGAAAGCAATGAAATTAAAAAGTAATTTTTTGTCATGTCTATTTGTTTGTATTGAATGAAACGATTTTCAAATAAAAATATGTTGCCTAAAATAAAATTATTTTCAATTTCATATTTTAATGGTTCTTTGTTTTAAATTTTCTCGATGTAAATTTAAATATTTAGTGGTCTACTAATCTATAACCTACGGCTTTAAGAGTTAAAATCTGAACAAGGGAATCCTCTTTCAAATATTGTCTTAGTTTAGTAATATAAACATCCAGATTCCTTGAATTAAAAAAATGATCATCACCCCATATGGTATCTAAAATATGCTTCCGATTGACCACCTCATTTTTGTGATCGATCAACATCATCAGAAGTTGAGCTTCTCTATAGGACAGACGCTTAACTTCTTTGTCCAAAATTAATTCCAATCTGGTGGGTGAAAATTTATACCGACCAATTAAAATCATATTTTCAGGGAGTTGGGAAGTTTGATTCTGATGGCATAATTTGTAAAGATTATTGATTCGCACAATTAACTCTTCCAGACTAAATGGTTTCCTAATATAGTCGTTGCCGCCGGATTGGAAGCCTTCTAGAATATCTGCAGTTTGACTTTTGGCTGTAATAAAAATAATAGGAATCTGGGGATTCAACATCCTGATCTCTTTAGCCAAGGTAAAACCATCTTTAATCGGCAACATCACATCAAAAAGGCAAATGTCTGGATTAAAAGAGTGAAATTTTTCAATCAAATGATCACCATCTGGCAAATGGAGAATCTCAAATGAACGACTTTGCAATGATTCCTTGACAATTTTGGCCAGTGAAGGTTCATCCTCAATATACAATACCTTCATCATACTTCACTGTCCAATGGTATACTCAGTTCAAAAATATTACTTACTTCTGTGGTCCGTAATCGAATTTTACCACGAAGTGATCTGACCAATTGTTTGACAATATACAGGCCAAGTCCGTGCCCCTTTTCATTGTGAATATTACCGCTAGGAATTCTGTAAAATCTGTCAAATATTTTATCAACATGTTCAACTTGAATGGGTTTTCCGTTGTCCTCAATAGATACAAATAAATGGTCTCCAGTTCTTTTCAAACTCACTACAACTCGAGGGTCTTGACTCTTATTGTATTTTAGAGCATTTTCAATCAGATTGTGCAAAATCAATATAAATTTTTGAACATCCAATTCTACTTCCTCCTCTGTCTCAAGCTTTTCAAAAATTACAGAAATGCCATTTTGCTCCGCTCTCCACTTAAACGACTCCAAAACATCCGCAACAAGTTTATTCAAATTAACTCTTTCGTTTTTAGATCCGATGGCATCCATTTGTTGGGAAGCTGATAGAACCTTATCCACCAACATATTCAATTTATGATTCTCTGACTCTGCGATGCGATAATACTCCTGTCGAACAGATTCATCTTGACCTGCATGAAAATTTTGGATCGCCTCTAATGCCACTCCCATTGTTGCAATGGGTGTCTTTAATTCATGGGTCATATTTCTTACAAAATCCTGCTGCAGGGTATACAATTCTTTTTGTTTTCGAGAAGATGAAATAATACTTACAAAGGCAAAAATAAATACCAGATACATCAATATTGAAATAACAATTTCAGGTAATATCCTTTTTAAAATAAACATTTGATTCTGGTCCGTTTGGATTGAATAAAACTCATTGGTAAATACATCCTTATAAACATCAGAACCCATACTGTCCATTGAATTAGAATCTTTCACAATCTTATACTCAATATTCAATCCAGAATTTTGTAGATTCTCTTTAAATAATTTTTCTATCTCTGTAAAATTAGAACCGATTTTTTCAGAATTCAAATGATATGTAGAATCTAATTGAATTGAATCATTTCTAACATCCATCTTAAATCGCATTTCAGTTGGATTCTCATCTGATACTTCATTTCTTGCAATGACAATAGTCGTTGCCTTTCCACCAGATTTCTTATCCAGTCCAACGGAATCAATGGTTAAAATTTCTGTTTTGTGATTGCGAACGGTGATGTTGGTGGAATTCTCTTTACCTAACCAAGAAACGCCCTTGAGTTCGAAAATCATTTTATCCAATGTTTTTGATTCTGCAGTTCTAAATGCATTGGTAAAAATATACCTAACCTCCTTGTTAAAATCTTTTTCTTCAGAAAGATAAGTAGACCTTAAATAATAAGCAAGAAATCCACCCAAAAGAATCAAACTGATGCTTGCAATAAGTCTATGATTAAAATTAGAAAAATGAACCGTCATATTTATTTTTCAAAACAAAAGTAGATATTTTTTAGCTCATCGTCGCACACATTAACCTTAATTAACCTTAGATAAACCTTGTTTAACCTGGCCCTTTATTTACTCACTATACCTTTGTGCCATTGTTAAACCAAATAATATTGATCAAATGAAACCATTAAGTATTTTTATTTTATTATTGACTACGAATTTATTATGCATTGCTCAACCAAGCACTTCCGGAAAAATTGTCTTCAAAGAAACCATCAAACTCAATTTAGATTTCGGAGAAAACAATGATCGAATGGCAAAAATGGTGCCTAGCTCCCAATCGGTGGACAAAGTACTTTATTTTAAAGAAGAGCAATCTCTTTTTAAAAATTTAGACAAAGCAAATGATCTGGAAGTAAAACACGAAGAAGACGGAAATGACTTCCAACTGGTAATGAAAATGCCCGAAAGTATTATCTACATCAACAAGAAAAATGATGAATATATACATTCTCAGGATTTAATGGGTAAGGAATTCCTTATTGTTGACAAACCCATAAAGTATAATTGGAAACTCACCGGAGAGCAAAAAACAATTCTTAATTACACTTGCCAAAAAGCAATTTTAATAGATACTTCAAAAAATGTCGCTGCCTGGTTTACTTCTCAAATTCCAATAGCTTATGGACCTGCAGGTATGATGGGATTACCGGGTATGATTCTGGCATTGGAAAGTGAAGACGGAGATCGAATGAGCATAGCCACTTCAATTGAGCCTTTGTCAAAAGATTTCGAATTTACAAAACCATCCAAAGGTAAAAAAGTATCCAAGGCAGAATACGAAAAAATCCGGGACGCTAAAATGAAAGAAATGGGCGCAGTGGACGGAAAAGGTGGTGGAATAAAAATGATAATCAGAGAGGAGCGCAATTAAATTGTAACGAATAAAAATTTTCTGCCCTTTGATTATTTATCAAATGTATTTTAAAATCAATCGTTAATTTATGAGATATCTGTTCATTACATTTCTGTTTTCATCCTTCCTCTTTACACAAATCTGTGCTCAAAAGATTTCAGGTAAGATTCATGATGAAACTAAAAATCCATTGGAATATGCTTCAATTGTTTTGCTCAATGCAGCTGATTCTTCTATGCTCGAATTTAGTCATTCTGATCGAAAGGGTGAATTTACTCTGTACTCTAATAAAAAAGTGGACCAACTCCTTCAAATTTCATTTCTGGGTTATGAAACAATTTGGCAATCCATACCAATATCTGATGTAGAAATTGTTCTTGAACCAATTTCTCTAAAAATCAGCTTTCAAATTTTAGATGAAATAGAAATCAAAGATTATTTAAGCCCTATGAGCTATGGGAAAGACACGATACAATATAATGCTGCTGCCTTTAAAATCAAACCAGGTGATGTTGTGGAAGATTTATTAAGAAAATTACCGGGAGTAGAGGTAGAACGCGATGGATCAGTAAAAGCCTTGGGTGAAAAAGTTCAAAATGTATTGGTCGATGGAAAAGAATTTTTTGGCAAAGACACTAAGATTGCTACAAAAAATTTGGACGCAGATGCAATAGATAAAATACAGGTGTTTGACCGAAAATCCGATAGATCTGAATTTACCGGAATCGATGATGGTCAGAAGGAAAGATCTATTAATCTAAAACTGAAAGAGGACAAAAAGATAGGATATTTTGGCACAGCGGAATTTGCAGGTGGAAATGAAGGCCGTTACAAAGCAAGGGCCAATATCAATCAATTTAGAAATAATATAAGGACTTCTTTTATTGGTTTAGCCAACAACATCAATGAACAAAATTTTTCTATAAACGATTACATCGAATTTATGGGAGGAATTGGTGCTTTGATGAGTGGATCTGGAGGAAGATTTACAATTGATCTCAATCAAAATTCAGGACTTCCCATTGGACTTGCCAATAATCAGGGAATCCAAAATTCAATGGCAGCTGGACTCAACCTCAATTCTGATTTTTCAAAGAAAACTTCTCTTGAAGCATCCGTTTTTGGAAATCATATTAACAATAATTTATTGCGTCATTCCACACAAGAAAACCTATTACCGGAAAATCGTTTCACAAACGATTCACGAGAACATCAAATTTCAACTAACTCTTCAGGAAGTTATTCATTAAGATTAAAATCAAAATTTGATTCTACACAAAATTTGGTCCTCAAATCTACCGGCTCCTTTGGATTAAACAATATTAATTCTGAAGGAGAGGGAAAAATATTTGACTTTGTGCCCACACTTCTAAATGAAAATAGTAACGACTTCGATATGGAAGATACCAATTTTCGCATTCTTGGTGACTTCCTCTGGCAGAAAAAAACTAAAAAACAAGGTCGCACTTATAGTTTCAATGGAACTGTCAATTTCTCAAAAAATAACTCAGAAAGCAAAATTGCCTCGATCTATAAAATATATGCTCCATTATTTCAAACCAATCAACTTTTACAAAATCAGTTTGGTCTTGATAATGGATTATATTATAAAATGGAAGGTTCTTACACAGAGCCCTTGTCTAAAAAACAATATCTTGAATTTAGATCAACACTTGCAAACCAAAACAACAAAACCAGCAGTGATTATTATGACATAGTAAATGAAAATCCAATTTATAATTTACTACTCTCAACCTTGTACCAAAGAGATTATTCACAACGCAATTTTGGAATAAATTATAGTCTTGCAAAGGAAAAATACAATCTCACCCTTGGAAGTAGATTCAAACACTCTACTCTGAATGGCATTGTCCAAGAAGCACCAAACAAAATACAAAACAATTTTAAGGCCATTCTTCCATCTGCCTATTTTACCTATCGCTTTGGACTTTCAGAAAATCTAAATTTCAATTATTTCAGCGAACTAAATGAGCCTTCGTTGCAACAACTTCAACCGGCGGCTAACAATAACAATCCATTGGCTGTTTTTATTGGCAATCCTAAACTTAGACCTGAACAATTGCACAACACTAATATTTCCTATATGAGGTATAGTGCTTTTAATTTTACCATGTTTTATGCTAGTTTACAGCTAAACTATACCCATGATAAAATAACTGAATCTTTGAACATTGACAGTTCATTGGTAAGAATTTACACTCCGGTCAATGTTAAAAATGAATCTACTATTACAGGTAGATTTGAATACGATACTCCAATTCGGCCATTAAAAATAAAAGCAAGAATGATCCTCCGTGGTAATTACAATCAGAACCTTACCGTGATCAATGATGAACACATTCCAACCCAGAAGTTTGGATATGGATATAATTTTTCACTTGAAAATCGCAACAAAGATGTTGTTGATATAATAGTTGGTATTCGTGTCAATCAATCCCAGTCTGGATTTTCACAAAACCAAGAACTCAACCAATCGTATACTGAAAAAACGCTCTACTCAGAATTAGGAATCAATATCAAAGACTGGTTTAGTCTTAAGTCTTCCCTTGATTATTTAAGTGTACGAACTTCCTTGACAGAAAACCAAACAGTGATTCCAATCTGGACTGCATCTGCCACTTTCTTCTTAACCAAAAACAAAAAATTGCGAGCTAACCTTAGCTGTTTTGATCTTCTGCAAAAAAACAAAGGATTTATAACAAATTCTCAATCCAACTATACTGACATTGTCCGCACAAATGTTCTGGGTAGATATGTAATGTTGGGTTTGGCATACAATATCAAAGGATTTAAAAAGCCAAGCGGTGTAATCATCAATGTTGGTGGAAGAGAATGATCGCATGATGTTGAATTTTTGCAATGCAATATTTATAGGCAAAGCAATCCAAAATCACGAAGCTCTTGAATTTGATCTTGAAACCACAATAATTCAAAGTCAGGATACTCACGTATCATAGTAGATTTTAGTTCTGAGTAAGATTTTAAATCCGTTTGCTTGTTCAATTTTATTAAATCCAACGCACTCAACAAGCATTCAGCATCTGAACGTCTTCAATTCAAGAATATAGTTTTCTTGCTTATTGTAAAATTCCAATTTATAATAATCGATGATCAAATCTTTTTTCTTTTTTTGAAAATTCGAAATTTGGGGATGGTGGCCAATCCATAAATATTTAGCATGTGGTTTGATTTGTATTTGATCTTCCTTCATTATACATTTAGAAATAAATTCCGGTTCAATGGAACTCTTTGGAATTTTAAAATCAAACCATTCTTGTAAAGGATATTCCAATCCAATACCATGCATATAATTGTACAAAGATTTTTTCAAACCAAAACTAAATTGGTCATGGTCAATATTTGTTTGATCTTTAAACTCTATGTCATTGTTTGCAAAACTAATTTGTTTTTTATCCACAACCAAACCGTAGCTTTCTGGGTCCATCCCTACAGGACTGTGGGCAGTCAATGCAAACTGATGCCAAAAAGCGGATTGAACAACTCCGATATCAAATAGCTGACGTACCATCTCAAGGCTATCTATGGTCTCTTGCACGGTCTGGCTAGGAAATCCATACATCAGATAGGCGTGGACCATGATTCCGGCACTGGTCAGATGATCGGTCACCTTGGCAACCTGTGAAACCGTTACTCCTTTTTGAATGAGCTCTAACAATCTATCTGAAGCGACTTCCAGTCCTCCTGAAATTGCCACACATCCTGAAGCACTTAATAATAAACACAGATCCTTTGTAAAACTTTTTTCAAATCGAATATTGGTCCACCAACTGACTATTAAATCTCTTTTTAAAATTTCTATGGCCAATTCTCTCATCAATGCAGGTGGCGCAGCTTCATCTACAAAATGAAATCCTCTGGTACCCGTTTGTGCTATAATTTCTTCCATTCGGTCCACTAAAAGTTTGGCTGCAATGGGTTCATACAATTTAATATAATCCAATGAAATATCACAAAATGTACATTTACCCCAATAACAGCCATGTGCCATGGTGAGCTTGTTCCACCTCCCATCACTCCATAAACTATGCATGGGATTGGCCATCTCGATCACTGATATATATTTATCTATTAAAAGATCGGAATAATCGGGTGTGCCTAACTCTGTCTGATGATAATCCTGACATTGAATATCATTTATAAAAACTACTTGATCCTTTTGCTTCACAAAAGTTCTTTTCAAATCATGTATTTCTATTTTTCCTTGAATATATGCATACAAATTTTCAATGGGGCGCTCTCCATCATCCAGGCAGATGAAATCAAAATAATCAAACACCCGAAGATCCGAAATCTCTCGAAGTTCAGTGTTTGGAAATCCGCCTCCCATGCAAGTTTTTATATTTGGAAATTGCCCTTTAACAAATTGTGCGCACCTGAATGCTGCAAATAAATTTCCTGGAAATGGAACAGAAAAACAAACCAACTCCGGTGAAATTTTTTCCAATCGTTTTGTCAATATATTTAGACTTACTTTATCAATATAACTTGGTTCTGACATTAATTCTTTGTGAAGCTCTTCAAAAGAATTTGCAGATCGACCAAGTCTTTCTGCATAACGGCTGAATCCAAAATGGCCATCTACACATTCTTTGATAAAATCTGCCAAATCTTCCAAATACAAAGTAGCCAAATACTTGGCTTTGTCTTGTATGCCCATTTGCCCAAAAGCCCATTCCACATCCACCATTTGATCAAATCTAGATGCTTGCGGCAGAAAATTGCCTTGTGCTATTAATGTGGCTAATGTAGGATTTTTTCCTTGAAGAAACTCAATCACTGCGTCTATGGTCTTTACATATTCATGCCAAAGCGTGTATATTCTTTGGGCACTATGAGACCATGTTATCTGCTTCTGAGCTGGTTTCATGCTCAGTAATCCTTGTTTTGAAAATATTTCCAGGATCACTTCTATACCTAGATCCATCTGGAAAGAGGATATGCTTTTAGTATTGAGAAATCCTTTTAAATATGCAGTAGCAGGATACGGCGTATTCAATTGTGTAAATGGAGGGGTAATTAGAAAAATACTTTTCAAAAAATATATTTTCACAAAAGTAATGTAATTGCAGATCTCAACGAAATGAAGATTTAATGTAATACTACTAAAAAAACAAAACCATTATTTCTTAAAACAGTAATTATACTGATGTGAAATTTTATTGACAGGAAAAACTACCAACGATTGATCCTAATTAAGACTTCCATATTCCTTGTAAATCTCTTCTTGCCTTGGGTAAAAAATAAATTGTGCTCCCAACTCGGACAGTACGAATAAACATAGATGCCTCTCATGTTTTTTGTACAATGTTTTAAACTCATCAATTTTGTCGGTAAATAATATATTCTTGACCACGAATTCTTCCAGACTGGAAGCTTGAACCGACCAAATACCTGTTTTTTCTGAAGCTTCTATCAATGGAACACCCATTTCGAGATTTTGCTGGTGCATAATAAAAATGGGATATAAACTCACTTCCTGATCCAGCATAATTTCCATGGCTTCATTCATAGCCTTGCGATATCGGCGTAAATCTTCTTCTAATGCAAGATACTTTTGTATGCTAGGTTTTTCCATATCCGACAAACAGGTTGTATTAATTTTGGTTTATAAAAATAGAATACTTAGATTTTTTTTAATTCCAATAAACTGACGGCTTCTATATGGCTGGTGTGTGGAAACATATCCACTGGTTTTAATTTTAACAAGTGGTATTTCTCTGATAAAATTTTTAAATCTCTGGCCAATGTTGCAGGATTACAACTTACATATACAATCCTCTCTGGTTGGAATTCAAGGATGGTTTGACAAACATCTGGATGCAATCCATTTCGCGGTGGATCTACAATCATAACATCAGGAAAACCATGCTCTTCCGCGAATTCTTTGGTAAGTACTTTCCGAACATCGCCACTTACAAATTGAGCATTCTCAATTTTATTTATTTCAGCATTAACTTTTGCATCTTCAATAGCCGCTTCTATCTCCTCGATCCCTACCACTTTGGCGGCAGATTTTGCTAAAAACAAACCTATACTTCCAACTCCACAATACAAATCATAGACCGTTTGACTTCCTTCTAGCGATGCATAATCTCTTACAGTTTGATATAGTGCAACAGCTTGGCGGGTATTCGTTTGAAAAAATGACTTTGGTCCAATATTAAAGTTTACATGCTCCAATGATTCCTTCAAATAATCCTCTCCAAATATTTTATAACAAGTAAGTGGTGCCCATGAATCATTCAGGCTTTTATTTTCTGCAACATAGCAACTGACAATTTCTGGAAAACGAAGTTTAATTTCTTGAAATAAGTTTGGCAATTTTTCATCATCCCGATCTGATACAGCCAAAACAAGCATGATCTGATTATTAAGATTGGTCCGCACAATCATGTTTCGCAAAAGTCCTTGATGGCTTTTAATATCGTAATAGGTCCAATCAATGCCAGAAGTATATTCCCGGATGAAATTTTTAATTTGGTTGCTCTTGTCATTCTGCAAATAACAAATGTCAATGTCTATAACTTTGTTAAATGATTCTGGTCTATGAAATCCAAGTGCCTTGGAAGACAATTGTTGTTCTTTATGAAGCATCTCCGCTTGAGTGAGCCACTTGTGATTTGAAAAAGTAAATTCCAATTTATTTCGATACCACTCAGTTTGTGGTGCTTTTAAAATGGGTTCAAAAACATCCGCTTCCAACCCTGCTATTCTTTTAACTGCGTCTAAAACTTGCTTTTGTTTTTGATTGGCCTGTTCCTGATATGCAAAATCCTGCCAGCTGCAACCACCACAATTTCCAAAATAAGAACAAAATGATTTTGTTCTATGAATTGATGGTTCTATTATCTCCAATACCCTGCCTTGCCAAACTCCCTTACTTTTTTTGTAGAGCAAAGCAGATATTTTATCTCCAGGCACTGCATTGCGGACAAAAGCTACCAATCCTTCTTCTGTCTTGCCAACTGCTGTACCTTTGTGTCCAATATCTGTAATATTTAAAACGACTTGTTTGGGATTTTTAATTCTAGGCATAAATAATTTTAATGGATAATCTCAAATTCTGTTCTCCTGTTTTGTTGTCTTCCTTCTGCCGTTTCATTACTTTTAATTGGAGCTTCTTCACCCTTTCCTTCCGTTATCATTCTACTTTCATGAATTCCCTTTGTCAGCAAATAATTTCTAACGGCTATTGCTCGAGACAAAGACAAATTTTTATTGAAGTTTGTCTCACCAACATTGTCGGTATGACCAGTAATTTTAATTCGAATTTTTTCATTTTTACTTAACCAATCTGAAAGTAGGTTTAGCTCATAATGTGATTCAGACTTTAATTCATCGGATGAAAATTCAAAGAAAACATTTTTTAAAATAACTGTGGTATTGCTTTTTTGAACAGGATAAAGCGATATGATGAGTTTGCGTGGATTTAAATAACTTCCAGGATTTTCAGAGGTATTTACATGTTCAAAATGTGTGATAAAATTTTTTTGATTAATTTGCAGTGCAAATCTTTCCTGTACAGGCAGAGTAACCAATAATCTTCCGGATGGATCGGTCATATTTTTATAAAACATTTGTGATGATGTTAAATTATAGATATTGACGTCCGCCATCATTCCAAGATTTGTTGATCCATTTTTGACAATCAATTCTAGATATTCCGAAGACTTTGGTCTTAAATTTTCTGGTATAGAAAACGAATAAAAATCAAGATGTTGTTGTGTTCCTTCCAAAAGATTTTCCTTTCTATCTGTGGCAATATAAGCAGTTGTGCCCGTAAAGTCGGTAATAAATGAGGACTCATCCTGAGTAGTATTGATTGGAAAGCCCATGTTTTTGGGTGAAGTCCAATTCTCTCTTTGAATCCTCTCAGAATAAAAAATATCATTTACTCCCATGCCTGGGTGACCAGTTGAACTAAAAAAAAGCGTAATACCATTGGGATGAATAAATGGACAAGATTCGTGACCTACGGTATTGATTTTATTCCCAAGATTTTTTGGCTTTGACCAACCTTTATCAACCACAAAACGCGATTCCCATAAATCCATACCTCCCAAGGTTCCTTGTCTGTTACTTGTAAAAATAAGTAAGTTACCATTATCAGAAATACATGGTTGAGATTCATATGCCGAAGTGTTTACCTGATGCCCTAAGTTTGCTGGCCTTGTCCAAATCCCTTCTTTAAAATAGCTGATAAATAAATCGCAACCCCCTAGACTCTCAGGTCGGTCACAACTTGTAAATATAAGTGTGTTACCATCGGGCGAAATGGCCGGTGCTCCTTCGTTGTATAAGCTATTGATGTCATCCAATGGTTTTGGATCAGACCAATTTTCACTCTCATCTTTATAACTAATAAATAAATCTTCATTTCTCATACTTACTTTTCGGGTGAAAACAATTGTTTTTCCATCCGCAGTTATACTTGGAAGATATTCTGAATGCTCAGTATTTAATGCCAGGAAAGGCTTAAGTTTTATTTCAAGCGGATTTTTGTACGCTGAATCTGCAAATCGAAAATTCGGAATTAATAATTGAGCTTTTAAAATTAAATCCTTGTTTAATTCTTCTTTCGTTAAATAATACTGTAAGTTTCGATAAGCTTCTCCAAACTTATAATTTTTATACTGACACAATGCTATTGTATAATAAATTTTAATTTGATAGTTTGAATCTAATTTAATTGCTTTTTGAAAATAATTTTCTGCAGTTGAAAATTCACCAAGATCAAAATAAATAGAACCCAACATGATATTAGGATCGATAAAGTTTGGATTCTTTTTGATTAATTTCTGAAAACCTTCTTTAGCCCGATCATTTTGATTCTGTTGATACAACTGAACGGCTTTGGAATATTTTTTTTGAAGATCCTTGGGTGCACTCTTGTAGTTTATTGACTGAGATTTAAGTTCAGTCATAAAAATAATTAGCAAGAAACTACATAGTATGTATTTCATTATTTTATAAAACGAAATTTGCTTGCTTACAAGTATTAAGATGGGTGAATCTCGGTCAACATTTTAGTAGCGGCAGCATGACCCATATCTGAAGCCATTTGGATATCTAAAATAAAATCTGCTTTCCCCAATGCTTTTCGGGCCAGTCCTCTGTGCATTAAAGCTTCCGCTTTGGAATCTGAACTTGGGTCCATTTCCATAGCCACACTCTTATCAAATGCTTGAATGGCTTCGTCGATTTTCCCTTGAGCAAACAAAGCCTTTCCATAATTAAACCAAACAAAAGGCAGATGTCTGTAATTAGGATTGTCTTTTGGATAAGCTCTCGCTGTAAAAAACTTAAATTCAATGGCCGCTTTATCAAACTCTTTCATTTCTAAATGAGCCAAGCCCTTAAATCTTCTAGCAGCCCAATAAATAGGTTGTAAAGCAATGGATTGTTTTGTAGTTTCATCAAATGCATCTACTGCTGCTTGATAATCCTTCTTTAGCATCAGACATCGTCCAATTCCATACCAGGATGAGGCATTCATATGGTCAAAACCTATACTTTTTCTAAAATCATAGAGTGCATCTTCATAATTGCGAAGTGTAAAATTGACATATCCTCTCCTTTCGTATGCTTGTGAGTGTTTTTCGTGTTTTTCAATGACTTCCGTCAAAAGTTTAATGGCCTCTATCTTAGAACCACCTTCATCTAAAACTTTTTTACCTTCTTGAAACAACATCACACTAGATTTTTCTCCCAGTGGCTCTATGTGAGAGTGATGAAGTATTTTCCCATTGTCTGTCATCCAACAATTGATACTCCCGGAAATGCTAAATTGGGCTGTGTGAATTAGTGATGATATGGTGTTTTTCCAAACTTTCTCGGTGATATTACCTATGTACCGATTGATGACTAAGGTATTCTCAGGTTCCGAAAACAACTCTTCTGGTAATTTGAAAATAAGCTCTTTTTTATAAAGGCTTTCCAAGCGTGAATTGTACAATTGTAAGGCTTTGTTAAACGATCGCTCATTGCCAAAATCCAATTTTCCTTGAATAATTACCTTATATAAATTTTGACCTTGCATATTTCTTTTGTCTGACATCCTTTTCACGATCCCAATAAACCTTCCCCTAATACAGATATTCTGATTTGATTAGAACTTTCTTTAGTGGTTGAGCTTCAATGGGCTGGAGTGCAAAGTTCGACAAAATGTATCAAATTCTAGTAAATAAATTACAAAACTATTTGAAAATGAACTAATTAAAAAAATTTAATACGTATTACTTTGTTTTTGTGTGATTTAAGTATTACATTTTGATCAATTTTTTTTTTACTTATAATCTTAATAATATAATCGGTATGTCTCAAAGAAGGACAGTATTTTATATCACGCTTGGCATTCATTAAATGAAGAAAACCGGGCGCACGTTAGCACACCCGGTCTTTCCTTCAAAATAATCCCCTTTATGAAAACAAACCTAACTCTTACTTAATTTCGATGGTTTTTTCCTCTTTAATGATGGCCTTTTTGTCAATACTTATTTGCAATACTCCATCTTTATAACTTGCAGAAATTTTAGATGCATCAGCATGTTCAGGTAGTTTAAAAGACCTGCTAAAACTGCTGTAATTAAATTCCTTTCTAGAGAATTGCTCATTGCTCTCTTCCTTTTGCTCTTCCTTTGCTGAAGAAATGTTTAGGAAACCTTTCTCTAAGGATACTTTGAAATCTTCCTTCTTAAGTCCTGGTGCAGCTACATCAATGATAAATGATTGTTCATTCTCGCTGACATTGACTGCAGGAACACTACTTTGAAAAACTTGACCGCCAAAAATATCATTCAAGCCTTTGTTTAAAAGATCTTCCACCATTGTGCCTATTTGGTTGGTCATTGGTGACATTGGAAAAAATACATTTCGTTTCATAATTTACTTTTTTAAAAATTAAATAATTTGTATGCTTTTATTGAGTGTTTCATCTTTCTTCACGGTAATTTCCAAAATTCCATCTTCTAGTTTTGCTTGGATGGTTTGCACGTCCGCATCTTTTGCTAAACGAACCATTCTTTTCATTTTGGTTTTTCTAAATTCTTTTCTCAACATTCTGTGCATTTGATCTTTTTCTTGAGGCTCTGCAGAAATGAGAAGTGTTTTACCTTCTTCTTTGATTTTAATTTCATCCTTGCTAAATCCTGGAACATAAAATCTGTAATGATATAAATTTTCTGTTTCGGACACATTCACTGGAAGAATTGCAAACTCTACATTCATCTCTTTTTGTTCTGTGCCAGACATGGAAGGGCTGTAACAAGTGTTAGGATTTTTAAATTTAATACTTTGATTCCACATATTGATTTTTTTAGATTTAATAAATAATATAAATCCTTAGATCAAATGACGTACCATGCCGAAAAACAAGATAATTTGTCAGAAAACGGAAATAAATGCATGTCAAAATGGCGCAAATGTGCTGAATTTATCTGTCAAAATGGCATATTGTTGGTGGTATTATAAATTGACTCATCGCCAAATAAGCCAATTGCTACCAAAAGGACTTATTGACCTTATGGTTTTTGCAAAGATTTAATATAAAATTTAAAATATTAGCTTACTGGTACTGCAGGAACAGATCTGAAAATTTCTATTTTCCTTTCATTGAGGCTAAAACGATCTCCATATGCCAAAATATGGGTGGTTAGATTTGCAATAGATAAAGGTGTATCTTTATTCAGTTCATTAAAACGATTGTGGGTTAAGCTCAAGGCATCAAATAATATGATCATTCCAGATCCAATCACTTTACATTCATTCGAATTTTTTATCACTATGGCAGTATCTTCAGCTAAACCAATTCCCAATAATTCTGGAAATTGAGCCATGGCTTCTGCTAATCGTCCAAATCGTCCCCGTTGTATAAAATGTGAATCAATAATTGCTTTTTGAATGAAACCCATCCCCTTTTTCATTTTCACATTTCCTTTTTTTAATGCATCGGGAGACGAACCACCGGCAATCATTTCTTGACTCATACACATGGCTCCTGCACTGGTTCCTGCGACTACAAATGAACTCTGTTCCAGTTTTTCAAAAATTAATTGATGCAATTGAGTTCCTTCAATATGTTTTATAATTTCAGATTGATCTCCACCTGAAAACATAACACAATCAGCCTTTTCAATTCTCTGTAAGACCTTTTGCGATTCAGCTTCTTTCTTGCTTCTAATATCTAATACATGAAGATTACTACAACCTAAAGAATGAAATGCAGTTTGATAATTTTTACCAACTTCTTTTGGAATTTGGGATGCAGTGGTAATCACTACTATATTTGCTTGGTTTCCTCCACTTTCTTTGACCACATTGGATAGTATTCCTGCCTGAATAAAATCATGTGTGTACATTTCATTTGGCCCACTTCCCTTGTCTTCATTTCCACCAATAGGTATCAATGTTCCTTTAAAAATCTTCGAATTATTCATAAATGAAGATGCAAAACTAAATATAAGCTATCTAATCTATAACTTTTAATTAATATTGGCCTTCAATTTAAGAGCTTTGTCTATGCGAATTAAGGAAATGAATGTCATGAGAGGACCCAATTATTGGTCCATCCGAAGAAGAAAATTAATCGTTATGGTTCTAGATTTAGAAGAACTGGAAAGTCAACCTACCAATCTGATTCCAGGATTTTTGGACAGACTCAAGAACTTGTTACCGGGAATGCTCCAACACCGATGTTCCGAAGGTGTTGCCGGTGGTTTTTATCATCGCGTTGAAGAAGGTACCTGGATGGGACATGTGATTGAACACATAGCTCTGGAAATCCAAAGTTTGGCAGGAATGGAAGTTGGTTTTGGTCGGACCAGAAGTTATGGAGAGCCAGGGGTTTACCATGTGGTCTTTGACTATATTGAAGAAAAAGTAGGCGTGTTTGCCGCTAAAGCTTCTGTCAAAATTGCAGAATCTCTCATCCTTAACACGCCTTACAATCTGGACGAGGATATTATGGAAATGAGACAACTCCGTGAAAGCAGCAGGCTGGGACCTAGCACTGGATCAATCATTGAAGAAGCTGAATCTCGAGGAATTCCATGGATCCGACTTAATAAATACAGTCTTTGCCAATTGGGTTATGGACGAAATCAAAAGAGGATTCAGGCTACCGTGACGAGTCAAACTTCCAGCATTGGTGTGGATATTGCCAAAGATAAAGAGGATACAAAATACCTTTTGGCACAAGCAGAAATTCCTGTACCCAAAGGTGACATTGTCCGCTCTGAAGCTGGTTTAAAAGAAGTATGTCAGGAGTTGGGATTCCCTTTGGTTATTAAACCCATTGATGGAAATCACGGACGTGGTGTCACCACAGACATCCAAAATTGGGAGCAGGCTCTTATAGGTTTCGAAATTGCTAAAAGGATTTCTTCTTCCGTGATTGTAGAACAATTCATCAAAGGTGAAGATTACAGAATTCTTGTCATTAATCACAGAATGGTGGCTGCTGCAAAACGTCTTCCCGCTCAAGTGATAGGAGACGGAATACAATCAGTGGCTCAACTTATCGAAATTACCAATTCAGATCCCAGAAGAGGATTTGGACATGAAAAAGTATTGACAAGTATCCATGTGGATGACATCACCATCAAACAATTATCTGTACAAAATTTAACTTTAGAGTCAGTTCCATTTAAGAGTCAAACAGTCGTCCTAAAAGATACAGCCAACTTAAGTACAGGTGGAACCTCTGTGGATGTTACAGATTCTGTGCATCCAAGTATAGTTTTTATGGCAGAACGAATTTCCAGAATCGTTGGACTCGATATTTGTGGAATTGATTTTATGACAACAGACATCAGTTCTCCTGTGAATGAAACAAGAGGAGCGGTCATAGAGGTCAATGCCGGTCCTGGTTTTAGAATGCACCTAGCCCCAGCCGAAGGATTACCTCGCAATGTAGCTGCGCCGGTTATCGATATGCTCTACCCTCCGGGCTCTGCTTCCAGAATTCCGATCATAGGGGTAACTGGTACCAATGGTAAAACCACCACCACCAGACTCATGGCTCATTTGGTAAAAATGATGGGTTACACGGTGGGTTATACAACCACAGATGGTATTTATATTCAAAACCATAAGATGTTATCCGGGGATTGTTCCGGACCAGGAAGTGCAGAATTCGTCCTAAAAGATCCAACCGTCAATTTTGCGGTTTTTGAAACTGCAAGGGGTGGAATATTAAGGGCTGGTTTGGGTTTTAGAAATTGCAATACCGCCATTGTGACCAATATTGCGCCGGATCACCTAGGCTTAAAAGGAATTCACACATTGGAACAATTGGCCAAAGTTAAAGCTGTGCTTGTTGAGTCTGTTGTTCCTGAGGGATATGCAATTCTTAATGCGGATGATGATCTTGTTTATTCCATGAGGGAAAAAGCGAGTTGCCAAATAGCCTTGTTTTCCATGGATGAATCCAATCCTCGTATTAAAAAACATATGTTGACTGGTGGCATTTGTGCTTTGTATGAAAATGGATTTATCACCATTTGCAAAGGAGAATGGAAAATGAGAGTTACCAAAGCAATCAATGTTCCACTCACTTTTGGGGGAAAGGCCTCTTTTATGATTCAAAATGTTTTACCGGTAGCCTTAGCTGGTTATTTACACGGATTTTCTTTAGCTGACATTAGCAGCTCATTGGAAAGCTTTATACCTTCCCCAGCTCAAACTCCGGGTAGATTAAATCTATTTAACTTTAAAGATTTTGATTTACTCCTTGATTATGCACACAATCCTGCCGGCCTCTCAGCCCTTAAGAATCTTACAGATAAAATGGATGGTCATCCAAAAATTGGAATAATTGCTGGGATCGGTGACCGAAGAGATGAGGACAATATGGGCATTGGAAAGGTGGCAGCAAGCATGTTTGATGAGGTCATCATCCGTCAGGATAAAAGTCTTAGGGGTAAATCTCCGGAAGCTTTGGAGGCTTTGGTTAAAAAGGGTATCTATGAATATGATCCCAATAAAATTTGCCATTACATTGCCAATGAAAAAGAGGCCATCGGCTTTGCCATTCAACGGGCTCAAAAAGGCTCACTTATAGTTGTTTGCAGCGACGATATTCAAAACTCTTTAGAGCTTATTAAAACTTACAAAGAAGATGAGGCAAACAAATATTACGAATATTCAAAAGCGGACATTCCAAATCAAAGCCATAAGCAATAATAATATTCATTTCCAAAACAAAATAAATGTGAATTAAAAATATGTAATCAATAACTTATAATTTTTTGATAAATAACTCTAAATCACTACTTTTGCATCGTTAAACTGTATTATTCCAGAGTTTTTGGTTATTATATTTATTAGTTTACTCATTTTCAATTATTTATGAAACCTAATTTTTTAATCCCTTTTTTATCAATCCTTTCTACAGTTCTGATAATCAGCTCATGTAGCAAACCAGCTCCCCAGACTGAATTCCCTAGAGTGGAGCACTATTCATACAATGTAATTCATCAGTGGAATGAACTTTTCCTTCAGATTGACAAAGATGCTATGGGGTTTAGACCCGGACCTGGACCAAGAGCTCTAGGTTACATGGGCATCGCTGCTTATGAAATCTGTATTCCTGGTATGCCTAATTTCAAGACCCTTAAAAATCTTCCTCAATTTCAAGGAAGTGGTATTCCAAGCTACACCGGTTCCGCAGAATTGCATTATCCAACCGCTATCAACGCAGCTTATGCTTTCTTGATGAGTCATTTTTTTGAGAAAGTAGAGTTTTTTAACGCTGCTGGCTCTACGGGTAAGCACCTGACTAATTCAGAAGCTCAACAAATGATTGAGAATCTGAAAAACAGTTTGGAAGCTGAATACAAACAAGAATCCAATGTAAACCGTTTTAACAATTCTAAAGCATGGGGAGAAGAAGTAGCCAGAGCTGTTTGGCAGTGGTCTACTACCGATCTTTATGGACATGAGGCTTACCTTAATCCATTGAACAATGATCCTTCTAAATTCCCTTATTATAATTGGAGAGAAAAAAGCTTAGATGCTAATGGAAAAAGAATACCCGGTAAATGGATGCCTACCAATGACAATCCAGATGGCGGAATGTTCCCTTTCTGGGGCAATGTTAGAACGTTTGCAACCAGTAATCATCAAAAATTATCCAAACCTCCAATTCCAGCGCTTTTACCAGACGGATCAGTTAACCCTAAATGGCATACCGAAAACCTAGAAGTATATAGTACTACTACCTCAAGATCTTATGAAGATGAATGGATAGCCGAATTCTGGTCAGACGATTTATTTGGATTAACGTTTGCTCCTCCACCTAGATTAATGGCCATTATGGATCAAATTATGGTAGCTAAAAATTCTAATCTAGAAGAAGCTGTATATGCCAATGCCCTCATGGGTATTACCTTAAATGATTGTGCAGTAGTTTGTTGGAACTCAAAATGGGTTTACAATACCGAAAGACCTGAGCATTACATAAAAGATTATATTGATCCAAATTGGGAATCAGCTTTAGACCATCCGTATACCGGTCAAAAAGGTGTCACTCCTTCTTTTCCAGCCTATCCTTCAGGTCACTCTACATTTGGGGGTGGCGGTGCATGGGCTTTGGCAACAGTTTGGGGAAATAATACTTATTTTGTGGATAGATGCCATGAAACCCGCAAAGAATTTGAGGGTACTCCAAGACCATTCTACTCTTTTTCAGCAATGGGAAGAGAAGACGCCATTTCCCGTATTCCGTTGGGTGTTCATATTCGTATCGATTGTGAAGAAGGAATTCGTATTGGTGAAGAAGTCGCTAGAAGAGTTGCCGAACTTCCTTGGAAAGGATAAAAATTTGTTCCTTTTATAAAATATTTTAAAAGCCGGTTAATAATTAACTGGCTTTTTTTTAGACCAATTCATTATTTATGGATTTAAATTTTCTAAAGTTTTATCTATTGTTGATAGTTATCTTTTGCATGAATATGTTCTCTTGCAAAAACAATGCAAAACCCGAATTGATAGAAGATAAATATTCCAACGGACAAGTTAAAAGAAAGTATTATAAAATCAATAAGTTGATTCAGGATACCATGTGGGAATACCATAACTCAGGTGAATTAAAAACCATCTATTTATTTAAAGATGGCAAACAACATGGTCGCACAACCAGATATTATAAAACTGGCGAACTTGAAGAGGTTCAATATTTTGAAAATGGACTCCAACAACGCGGCGACACTGTTTTTTATAAAAATGGAAGAATTCGATTTACCGCAGAAATGAAGGATGATAAAAAAAATGGATTGTTTCGTCGATGGTCTGAAAATAAAGACAGCATTGAACTAGAGCAATTGTTTAGACATGACACCATAATCATTTATAAGGTGCAAGAAGAACAAGAAATAAAATAAAGGAATATTATCCCACGAAATGTATAAACCAAAAAATCAGATTACTTTGGTCGAATAAAAATACCTATTACACTAAGCCAATTTTTGTTTCACCTCAGTGATTTCGTAAGCTTCTATAATGTCACCTACTTTAATATCATTGAAATTTTTGACGGTAAGTCCACACTCCAGATTTTCCTTAACTTCTTTGGCGTCTTCCTTAAATCTTTTTAAAGATTGTAATTCTGCCAATCCGCCTTCTTTATTAGGATAAACCACGATGCCATTTCTGATAACTCTGATAGGGCTATTTCTAGTAATTTTACCATCAATGACCATACATCCAGCGACCGTTCCAACTTTCGTAATTTTGAAAACTTCTCGTATCTCTACCTGACCAATTATTTTTTCTTCTTTGGTTGGTTCGAGCATTCCCTCCATCGCAAGTTTGATTTCTTCAATGGCTTCGTAGATGATCGAATAAGTTTTTATTTCTACGCCTTCTCTTTCAGCAAGTGCTCTTGCTGCTACAGACGGCCTTACTTGGAACCCGATAACAATCGCATCTGATGCAGAAGCAAGGAGAATATCAGATTCAATAATTTGACCAACAGCCTTATGAAGGATAGAAACTTTGATAGATTCTACGGACAATTTAATTAAACTGTCAGACAAAGCTTCAACCGAACCATCCACATCACCTTTAATAATTAATCTCAGTTCTTTAAAGTTCCCCAAAGCAAGACGACGACCAATTTCATCCAAAGAAATACGTTTTGTGGCTCTGTTTGCTTGTTCTCTGCTGATTTGAGATCTCTTTGTAGCTATTTGTCTCGCTTCTGCTTCATCTTCTAAAACTTTAAACTTCTCACCGGCCGTAGGTGCTCCTGTCAAACCTAATACCATGACCGGAGTAGAAGGACCAGCTGCTTTTATTTTTAGTCCTCTTTCATTAAACATGGCTTTTATCTTTCCGGAATTTTCTCCAGCAAGGAGAACATCCCCTGTGTGCATCGTACCGGTTTGGACCAATAATTTTGCTACGTATCCACGTCCTTTATCTAATGAAGCCTCTATCACAGTTCCGATTGCCAATCGCTCAGGATTTGCCTTTAATTCAAGTACTTCTGCCTCGAGAATTATTTTTTCCAATAATAAATCAATTCCCATTCCTGATTTTGCAGAGATTTCCTGAGAAGAATATTTTCCTCCCCAAGAATCCACCAAAAAATTCATTTGTGACAATTCATTTTTAATCCTTTCAGGATCTGCACCCGCTTTATCTACTTTATTGATCGCAAATACAATTGGCACATTGGCCGCTTGCGCGTGAGAAATGGCCTCTTTGGTCTGTGGCATAATATGGTCGTCCGCTGCCACTATAATAACCGCAACATCGGTAACCTTGGCTCCTCTGGCTCTCATGGCCGTAAATGCTTCGTGACCCGGAGTATCCAAGAATGTTATTTTTTTCTGATCTGGACCTACCTTTACTTCATATGCTCCAATATGTTGTGTAATACCTCCAGCTTCTCCAGAAGCAACATTGGTTTTACGAATATAATCCAACAACGAAGTCTTACCATGATCCACATGACCCATGACTGTTACAATAGGGGCTCTAGAAATTAAATCCTCTGGGTTATCGACTACTTCTTCTACTACGTCTGCGTCATCTTCTGCTGAAACAAACTCTATTTTTTTATCAAATTCTTCTGCTAGAATTTCAATAATTTCTGCATCCAGCCTTTGATTTATTGACACAATAATACCTAGGTTCATACAAGTCATTATTATGTCTGTAACCGGTATATCAAAAACACTGGAAAGATCTGAAACGGTTATAAATTCAGTTACTTGGATAGATCCGCTTTCTCTCTGAGATTCTGCCAATTCTGCCTTTTCTCTATATTCCTCTCGCTTGTCTCGTCTTATTTTCTGCCTTTTATTTTTACCACCCACATTAAGTCGGGCCATGGTGGCTTTAATCTTATCTTCAATTTCCTTTTTACTAACTTCCTTAACCGGTTCTTGCGCTGGTCTAAAATCTCGACCACGATTGGCTCCACCCTGTCTATTATCAGAAGGGAAATCTGAAGTATTAATTTTCTTTCTCTTTCTTTTTCTTTTTTGTGCGTCTTCTGCAGATTCCACTGGTTTAGGGGTACCTCCTGGTTTGTTGACCGTGTCCGTGGCCTTTTTAGGCTCTTCTTTTTTCTTAGGAGGATCTTTAAATTTATTGGTATCTACTTTCCCTAAAATTTTTAATCCCTTTAAGGTAGGCGCTTCTATTCTTGTAATCTCTTCCTCTACGTTTATGGTGGGCTCTTCGCGTTTGGTTTCTGGTTCTACTTTTTGCGTTTTAACCGGCGGAGCTGGATCAGATTGAGGTTTTTGCTTCGATTCTGGTTTATCCAACTCAATTTTGCCGACCACTTTTAATTTTGGTTTATCCGCTTCTTCTATTTTAGCTTTAAAAACTTCTTCTTTCTCCGTTTCCTGTTTGGTCACTGGAGTTGGTGTTGCCACTGCAGGAGTTGGTGTTGGTGATGGGGTTCCAAACAAATTAATTTCCTGCTTTGGAAGAATTTTTTCTTTAACTGGAACTGCTGCTTGTGCAGCTTTCGCAAGTTGGTTTGCTTGCTCTTTGTCTACCAATGATGACTGAAATTCTTTTTGCAGTTCGGAATACATGTCATCGGAAATTTTAAAGGTGGCCTTGTTCTCAATCTCAAATCCTTTGGATTGCAAGAACTCGACAATTGTACTTACACCGACATTAAATTCCTTAGCTACTTTTATTAATAATCTCGTCATCAAAAATTGGCCTTTTTTCCCTTGTTTTATTTATAAGTTAAAGATAAAAGCTTTTGCTTAATCTTCCAGTTCCTTCGTCAAAATATCAATGACTTCTAATATTGTTTCTTCTTCTAGATCTGTCCGACGGATAAGTTCTTCAGAACTTAAATTTAGAACACTTCTGGCAGTATCACAACCAATATTCTTAAGTGCATCAATGATCCACTCTTCAATTTCATCTTTAAATTCATCTAAATCAACATCGTCTACTTCCTCACCTACTTGATCCCTATATACATCTATTTCGTATCCGGTAAGTTTGGTTGCAAGTTTAATATTGGCTCCACCTCTACCAATAGCCAATGAAAGTTGATCGGCATTTAGATAGACACTTGCCTTTTTATTTTTTTCATCGATTTCGATGTTGTTAATTTTAGCAGGGGTTAATGATCTTTGAATATATAAATTAAGATTATTGGTAAAATTAACAATATCAATATTTTCATTGCGAAGTTCTCTTACAATACCGTGTATTCTACTTCCCTTCATCCCCACACAAGCCCCAACCGGATCAATCCTGTCATCATAAGATTCTACAGCGACTTTGGCTCTTTCACCCGGCATTCTTACTATTTTTTTGATGGCTATCAAACCATCTTCTATTTCAGGAACTTCTTGCTCCATCAATCTTTGTAAGAAACTCGGATCTGTTCTACTTAAAGTAATAAATGGAGTGTTGTTTTTCATTTCCACCTTCTTAATCACTGATCTTACTATATCTCCCTTTCTGAAATGATCACCTTTGATCATTTCTGTTCTTGGTAAAAGTAACTCATTGTTGGTGGCATCATCGATAATTAAGAGTTCTTTTTTCAAAACCTGATTCACTTCACCAATGACCAGATTACCTTCCCTTTCTGCATATCGCTTATAAACATCATCCTTTTCCAACTCCATGACTCTGGAAACCAAAGTCTGCCTGGCAGCCATGATGGCACGACGCCCAAAATCTTCCATATCAAGCTGTTCATAACACTCAGACCCAATTTCACTATCTTCGTCTATGACCATTGCTTCTGAAATCGCAATCTCTTTAAGATCATCCGTGACTTCTCCGTCAGGTACGATGGTACGCACCCTCCAAATTTCAAGGTCTCCCTTTTGAGGATTGACAATGACATCAAAGTTATCGTCTGATCCATATTTCTTTTTAATCAATGAACGGAATACATCTTCCAATACCCGCATCATAGTGGGTCTGTCGATGTTTTTTCCGGCTTTGAATTCTGCAAAAGAATCTACCAATTTCATATCTTGATGATGATTTTAGCTTCTTTAATATTGTGATAAGGTATAATTGCCTTTTTAATTTCTTTTATTTTTTTCTTGTTTTCTTTCCTCTCTTCCATCCATTCTAATTCTATTCTTTCTTGATCTGCTGCTATCAAAGTTCCTTCCATTTTTTGATCATCTTCGGTTTCTATGGTAAGACCTCTTCCGATGTTCTTTACAAATTGCCTTGGGAAAATTAAGGATCTGGTCAAACCTGCTGATGAAACCTCAAGTATATAATCTTCTCCTATCAGTTTTTTTTCGTCAAGCCATGATTCAAGATATCGACTAATCATTTTGCAACGCTCAAATGTAATCGCACTATCACTGTCCAAATAGACCGAAACTTGTTTCCCTTTTTGCTCGATAGCTACCACAAAACAATCCAGAAAGCTTTCCTCCTGAAACTTATCAATTAGCTTTTGATGTAATTCTTCTGTCAATGACATCTGGTTCGGACAACAAAAAAGGGAACCTTTCTGTTCCCTTCTTTGTAAAACAAGCGCAAATATAATAGTTTTTCCACATTAAGGTATGTTAATTGATCAGCTTTTAACAAAAGCATTGGATAAAAAAGAGCTTTCTGCCACAGAAGGTCTATTTTTATTTGAAAATGCAGCCACCACTGAAATTATGTGGGTTGGCAATCAATTGAGGCAACAATCGGTCCCTGGCAAAAAAGTGACCTGGATTATTGACCGAAACTCTAACACCACCAACGTTTGCATAGCCAACTGTAAGTTCTGCAATTTCTATAGACCACCGGGCAATCCTGAATCCTACATTACTTCAATTGATGAATATAAATTAAAAATTGAAGAGATGTTTAGTTTAGGAGGAGAACAATTGCTCCTGCAGGGTGGGCACCATCCCAATCTTGGTCTCTCCTTTTATACTAGACTATTCAAAGAACTTAAAAGCCTTTATCCCAATTTAAAATTACACGCACTCGGTCCTCCTGAAATAGCACATATTTCCAAATTGGAGAATAAAAGTCATGAATTTGTGCTATCAGCTCTAATTAAATCTGGCTTGGATTCATTGCCAGGTGCCGGCGCTGAAATTTTGAATGATCGGGTAAGACGCCTTGTGTCAAAGGGAAAGTGCGGAGCAAAAGAATGGTTAGATGTAATGAGGGCTGCCCATAAACTTGGTTTGACGACCTCCGCAACAATGATGTTTGGTCATGTAGAAACCAATTTGGAAAGAATGGAACATTTGGTCTCCCTTAGAGAGGTTCAATCTGAAAAACCTGCAAACTCTAAAGGATTTCTTGCTTTTATACCTTGGCCGTTTCAAGATGAAAGTACGATGTTGCGTAAACTTAAAAGAGCAAGAAATCAATGTACATCTGACGAGTACATTAGAATGATTGGTATTTCAAGAATCATGTTACCCAATATAATTCATATCCAAGCTTCATGGCTCACTGTAGGAAAACCCACCGCTCAATTGTGTCTTGACAGTGGCGCAGATGATTTTGGTAGCATTATGATTGAAGAAAATGTGGTTTCTGCAGCCGGTGCTGCATACAGGTTTACTTCTGAAGGAATTCAACAAGCAATTCGCGAGGCATCTTATGAGCCACAGTTGAGAAACCAGCAATATGAACATATTCCTCTACCTGAAGTGATGCAGCAACAATCTTTGGACAAAACAACACTCATCGTTGATTAAATAGTTTTTATGCATTCAGGAATTTATGAGGACATCCAGGAAAGTGCAAGATTTATTTCAGAAAGAATAAGTCAAATACCTAGGCAGGTAATCGTTTTAGGAACAGGAATGGGCGTATTGGAATCCCGTGTTCAAATCATTAAAGAAATTCCTTTTAAGTTAATACCATCGTTTGTACCAACTACAGTTGAAAGCCATAGCGGAAAATTGATTTATGGGCGATGGCTAGGTAAAGATTTTCTTTTTTTATCAGGTAGACTCCATTATTATGAAGGTTATTCATTGGTAGAAGTAAGTTATCCTGTAAGGGTGATGGCGGCTTTGGGTGTTAAAGAAATTTGGTTTACAAATGCCAGTGGATCCGTGAATCCAGAATTTGAGGAAGGAGACTTAATTTTTATCAGAGACCATATCAATTTTCATCCGGAAAATCCACTTCGTGGTCTTTATGATTCAAGGTTGGGGGATCGATTTCCCGACATGGGTGAGGTATATGACAAAGACTTACTTCAACTTGCTAAAGATGCAGCAGATTCAATTTCTGTAGCCTTTAAAACAGGCATTTATTTCGGTCTTCAAGGCCCAAGTTTGGAGACTCCGGCCGAATATAGAATGATCAGAATCTTAGGGGGAGACATTGTTGGAATGTCCACCATTCCGGAGGTGATTGTGGCGCATCAGTGTGGCATGAAAATTTTAGCGGCTTCCATTGTTACCAATCAAGCAAGAGAACATGAAAATTACACTAAAACAACCTTGGATTCTGTGCTTCAAGTAGTAAAAGAAAGCTCTTTAAATCTAATTAACTTACTTGAAGCAATGGTTCAGTTATCCCATAAAAAAGGATCTGAGTCAAGATAACAATGTGAATTAATATTTCGATTAAACCAAAAAGCTTTCTATTTCCCTTTCAATATTTTGATTGCAAATTCAGCTTCTTTATCCGCTGGATCGAGTGCTTTTATTTTTTCGAAAAATGGCAATGCTGCATTGTTCTCTTCTCTTTGAACAAAATAGGTCCCAAGATATCTGTAGGATTCGATTAAATACTTTTTGTTTCTTTCCGGATCTGTTGAGGCTATTTCAACATATTTTTCGTAATGGGGTTTTGCCAAACCTTGTAATTGTGCAGAATCCAACGATGTATTGGAGCGGGCTCTCCACAACCAACCTTGTGCATAATTTGGTGTAGCAATTAGTACGATTGCAAAGCTGGAATCTGCAAGTTTAAATTCACCCATGTAGTATTTACTTAACCCAAGATAATATTGCTCTGTATGATTCAAAGGCTGAGATTGGCTCTTTTTTAAGTACCATTCGGAGGATTTGGCATAATTTTTTTCATCGTAATACGATTTTGCCAATAATCCATAAATTTCAGGCGCTCTTGAAGGCTCAAACTCTATAACTTTTCCATAAGCTATATCTGCTTCTTCATACTTTTTTAATTTCATAGATGCTTTGGCAAGATATTCAAAATCGGAAGAAAATGATTTACGACTTGTATCTTGTAAAATTGCATCCATTAACAGCTTACTTTGGTTGTAAGATTCTTGATAATTCTCCAATTCTCCATAGGACCAAGCCAACCAACGATGTATGGTATATTGTTCAGGGTGCGCATTTAATACTTTTATACCTTCTGAAATGGCTCTTTCATAATCTTTGGCTTGAAAGCATAAAAATTTTATCAATCTAACTTTTGCATCCACATCATCACCGGTAAGGGCCACATATTTCTCTAGTACCGGTATAACCTTATTGTAGTTTTTATTGCGGATGAGTTGCTCATAAAGCTCTTTGTATGCCAATGCATAATCTGGTTTTAAAGCAATTGCTTTTTCAAGATTTTCAATTCCTAGATCATATTTGTTTCCAGCTGCCCATATTTTAGCCATTTTTAAATAAGTTTCTGGATCGTTTTTATCTTTTTCTACTGCTGTTTCATAGGCTGTCATGGCAGAACCTAAATCTTTTTTGACATATTGGGCATCTCCCATATGAATCCAATAGGTAGCTATTTTTGGGTCGAGGTCTCTCGCCTTAGTTAAATATTCAAGGGCTTTGACTGGTTGAGGGTTTCTGCCAAAAAGCCAAGCGTCTCCAACCATTGCGATGATTCTATGGTTTTTTGAGTTTCCTTTAAGTGCGGAATCAAAATATTTTTCCGCTTCAGTGACATTTCCTTTATCTAGTTCTATTTTTCCCAAACCAATTTTACATTCATCACATTTCGAACTAATGTTAAGTCCGGCCTGATAAGATGACTGCGCCGCTGAGTTATTTTCCATGGCATAATGCACTTCCCCAATATAATATGGATATATAGGGTTTTTAGGATCGGACGCATTCAATTTAGAAAACGCTTGCAATGCACCGTTATAATTTTCATTCTGTAACATTTGAATGCCAATCTGTAAACTCTGGCTTGTCAGAGATATGCCTGATATTGAAAAAAAGAGATATAAAAGAATTTTCTTATTCATGGAGACCAAATTATTTTTAAAGCTTGCAAAAATAGCGTTTTTCATGATATTGTTATTTTGATTTAGCAGTTATTGCTTTGGTTTTGGACTGTTTCATTAATTATTAAGCTTAATTAATTTGGTTAAATTATCATTAAATCAATTATCGTTCTACCTTAATATCTTTTGTTTGAATCATTTCTATCCATCGGTCAGACTGGAACTTGGGTAATAAGCCTGCTTTTAGAACAATCTTTTGCCCAATATCCGCTGCAATAAAAGATGCAAAACCCATTCCAACATCCGTTTTTCCTGTTCTACTTACGACTGATATTTCTCTTGTAAATGGATAAAATCCTTCTGCTAAATGATATTGATAAGGGCTTAGATAACCCATTTGAGTGGAATCGATGGGTCTTGAGACCAACATTACTTTAATTTTTGACATTGTATCCAAGAGATCCAAACGATCAGAATCACTCCATTCTGTCCAATCTACTGCTGCCATCGAATTAGGATTCTGTTGGAGCTGTTCCAATATTTTTAATTTGGATTCCATGGCAAAAATAGTGTTGGGTGGCTTTTCAACATTTGCTTTTCTCAATAACTCGGCACCAATTCCTGATTCTTTATCCTCTACTAAAATGCTATTAAAAGTAGAAACTGATGAGCTTTCGCCTCTAATAAAATCCATTAATTGCTCATAAACAAGAGTGCTGTCTTTGGATTTTTCAGAAGAGATAAAGGCAATAGCACTTACTGCAATAGGAAATTCACGCGGTTCGTTTTGTTGGTTTTTGAAAAGATACTCTTTTTCTACCGAATTCAATTTGTGATATCCAATCATTATACCAATAGAGTCTTTCATGAATTTTGTAAACATCTCTTTATCTGATAGAAATTGAAGGTCAATAGTAGCATTAGGATAGTTTCTTTCAAAAATTAGCTTCAGTTGCGTGACTAAATCAGCAATATTCCTATCTGCATAAACGGTCATTCTGCCTTCTGTCGGCTTAGTTTCTTCTCCATTTGGCCTGTTGCATGATATAAACAATAAGCTAACCAAAAAATAAAGCATTAGAACTTGCATTTTCATATAGACTAAATTCTAATTAAAACGTCTGATAAATGAGAAGGTTATTGGTTAAAATAAAAAGGAGCTACGTGTTTGCACATAACTCCTTATAAAATTTGGGTGGGAGCTACTGGGTTCGAACCAGTGACCCTCTGCTTGTAAGGCAGATGCTCTGAACCAGCTGAGCTAAGCTCCCTAAATAAAATTGGAATCCAATTTACTCTGTAAGGTTAAATAAACACCAAATCAGAAATAAACCTTTCCAAAACTTGAAATTCATTCCTTTAAGCTTCCAAAAAGGAATGCAAATATAGAGGAGTTGTACAAATAAGCTTGATGAAAGTTCTAAATTTTATTAGTTTAATATATAAGATATTGACTAACAGAATTTTCTTAAAGTACAATTTTTACCAGAACCATCTTTCCGCTCGTTTCACTGGGCACCCATACGGTATTTGATGTGGTTTGTTGTGCATCTTGAATTCTTAAATTTAAACTAAGCGCTCCGGTATTTAAGATGCTTTTTCGGTAATGTCTGCCATCTGGTAATAAAATATATTCTGAAACTGTAGATTCATTCTTTATTTCATCATTAAACAATACCCTTAGTAAAGATTGATTCGTTACTATAAAAAATGAAGAATAAAGTCCCAAATCGTCTTGTGAAAATTGTCTTTTTCTGAGTATTTGTTCCCATTGTTTATTTCCCGATTGATCTATAGAAATGGTGATGATATCATCATAATAATAATCAATCCATCTTATGGAGCCAACGCCTGCCGGATCCATGGAATTATTAAAATATGGGCGCCTCATTAATTCTTTACTATTTTCAAAAAACACTAAGACGCTGCCATCTTCTTTAAATTTTAAATCGCGAATTGAAAGGTTGATTTGACTTTGCTTTAATTCATTTCCTTTCAATCCCCAATTTTTCAAATTCTCTTTTTCAAATGGTATTATTTTAATGTCCTGATCTTTCATAAAATTATAATACAAATAACCTGCTGGATAATTTTCTCCTGCATCGCTGTATAAACCGGCCATGATTAGTTCTCCATTCTGATTGTTAATTTTAAAATCCATATCATAAAAATCAGCTTCTTGGACAGTCGTCATTTTACTCAAAATTCTTTCGCCGTTAGGACCAATACCCTGCACCTGAATTGTGGATGTTTCTTTTCTTTTTATTTTCTGTTTTTCGGTTCCAAGCAAATACAATTTTCCTTCATTACTTAATACTGCGTATGAAGCGGCATAATCTTCAAAATTAAATAGATCTTTTGACGGTTTACAGAATGGATCTTTCTGATCCATTCTATCAAATGTGATGATCCATCTTTTGCCATTCTCGTCTTTGATACCAGCTGATATCCAATTTTTGCTTTCTGAACTAACCAGATTTGCTTCAGAGTTTAAATCTGGATCGAAAGGAATATTCAAAATCTGCTCGTGTTTTTGTAATCCGTTTTGATCATAAATCGAATACACCAACAATGATTTTAATTCCGTTTTTGATATGTATAATACACCCATATTTTTACCATGTGGAAGTGCCTCCAGAATTTTCCATTTTTTTCCTTTCAGTTCAATATCTTTTTCAGTGGTCCACGTAAAATCTTCTCTTAGCGTTTGAAAGCTAATGCGATATGACTTATCTCTTAAAAGAACACAGGTGTTTTCAAAGGGGATCAAATGGTAAGCAAAATCATTTCTCATATTAATCTCAGGAGAAATTTGATAGTTTTGAGCTGATAGGTTAAATGAACCAACAGCCATTGCTGTATAAAACAATTGTTTCAATTTGATCATTGGCATTGAACGAATATAGATACTTTTGCAAATCTAAGCAATAACGAATGAATTCAACTCGCATTATTGAATGTGTCCCAAATTTTAGCGAAGGCAAGGATCAAATGGTTCTTGACAAAATCGCCGATGCAATCAAAAAAGTGGATGGCGTCAGTCTTCTCCATATAGATCCAGGTGCCAGCACCAATAGAACTGTTTTTACATTTGCGGGTGCACCTGAACCGGTGATTGAAGCTGCATTTCAAGCGATTAAAATTGCTTCCGAACTTATTGACATGTCAAAACACAAAGGTGCACATCCTAGAATGGGAGCAACCGACGTCTGTCCACTGGTTCCTGTATCTGGTATTGGTTTAGAAGAAGTGGATTTATATGCCAAAAAACTAGCCAAAAGAGTAGGAATTGAATTGGCTATTCCAGTATATTTATATGAAGCATCTGCATCTACAAGCAAAAGGAGAAATTTAGCAGATATTCGTTCAGGAGAATATGAAGGACTTGAACAAAAAATGAAGGACCCTGACTGGATACCTGATTTTGGTCCTATTTCATTTAATTCTAAAGCTGGTGCAACAGTTATAGGCGCTCGTTCTTTTCTTATAGCTTATAATGTTAACGTCAATACGAAATCCGTGAATTTGGCGAATGAGGTCGCTTTTGACATTAGAGAAAATGGTCGACCTAAAAGAGATCCTCTCACTCAAAAAATTCTAAAAGACGATAAAGGTGAAATCATAAGAGTTCCGGGTAAATGTAGAGGAGTAAAAGCAATTGGTTGGTACATTGCAGAATATGGAATCGCCCAAATCTCAATGAATATAACCAATTTGAACGAAACTTCTCTCCATCTCGCTTTTGAGGAGTGTAGAAAATCAGCAGAAAATCATGGTCTCTTGGTAACTGGTTCTGAATTGGTGGGTTTGGTTCCAAAAATAGCTTTCTTAGAAGCAGGAAAATATTTTTTACAAAAACAAAAAAGATCTTTTGGTGTACCGGAAGGTGAACTCATAGAAATTGCCATTCAATCCTTGGGGCTCAATGCCATCAGCAATTTTAATCCAAAAAATAGAATTATTGAATACATGATCGACCAAACTACAAATCCACTTGCAGTCCTAAGTCTTCAAGATTTTGCTAAAGAAACAGCTTCTGACAGCCCGGCACCTGGTGGTGGTTCCGTAAGTGCCTATGTTGGATCTCTTGGCGCTGCTTTAACAGCCATGGTAGCCAATCTAACAGCTCATAAGAAAGGTTATGAAAATCGAATTGATTTTTATACAGAACATGCTGTCCAATCAACCCATTCATATACCGAGTTATTAAAATTGGTGGATGAAGATACCCGAGCGTTTAATGGAATAATTGATGCATTTCGACTTCCAAAAAATTCCGTAGCAGAAAAAAAAGAAAGAAAAATGGCCATTCAAAATGCAACCATTTATGCTATCGATGTCCCTTTAAAAACCATGCAGTTGGCCTATGAGCAGTTAAGTCATGTATTGGCTATGGTAAAAGAAGGAAATCCAAATTCTGTAAGCGATGCGGGGGTTGGAGCACTTTGCATTCACGCTGCAATAAAAGGCGCAGGATTGAATGTAAAAATAAATGCTGCTGGATTAGAAAATGAAGAGTTAAAACAAAAATACATCAATCTATCTGAGCAAATTATTTCTCAGACAAAAACTGCTGTTGAAGAAATTGAAAACGAAGTCATGAAAAGAATTTTTTCTTCTGAAGTATAAATAGTTTACATCAACTTTCACTTACCAAAAAATAATATCAACTTATGTTATTTTCTAATTCAAAACATCCGATTGCTCTTCCATATTTATTTTTTTCGGAAATGTGGGAACGTTTTGGATATTATTTAATGATAGGTATTTTTACGTTGTATCTAAAGGATGTGGCAGATGGATTTGCCATGACAGAAGCCGAAAGTGCTGATTTATATGGCACTTTCATTGGTTTGGTTTTTTTAACTCCTTTTTTAGGCGGTCTATTGGCAGATCGTTATTTGGGTTTAGGTCGATCCATTATTATCGGTGGATTAATGATGGGCGCTGGATATTTTATGATGGGAATTCATCATAAAACGGTATTGTATATTGCAATGACTTTGGTAATCTTAGGAAATGGTTTTTTTAAACCAAATATTTCAACCTTATTGGGAAATGTATACAATACTGACCAACACAAACACTTAAAAGATGAGGGTTATAATATATTTTATATGGGCATTAATGTGGGTGCCTTTATTTGTAATTTTTTTGGAGCAGCTTTACAGATTATGTTGGGTTGGGCTTATGCATTTATGGCGGCTGGTGTTGGAATGATTTTGGGTGTGATTATTTTTATGATCGGTCAAAAACATTACAAACAATTTGACACCCTTAAGCCTGCTGGCCCAAACGATATGCCTATTTTGAAAATAGTTTATCTAATTATTTTACCTGCATTTGTTTTTGGAATTATAGGCTGGTTAATTCCATCCAACGTTTTTGGCAGTGACTCCACAGATGCATTTATTTTGGCTTGTATTCCAGTCATATACTTTTATGTTGACATTTACAGAAAAGCGGAAAAGAATGAGAAAAAACCAATCCTTGCATTATTGGCTATTTTTGCGGTAGTAGTCATGTTTTGGGCAGTGTTTAAACAAAATGGATCTGCTCTTAATACTTGGGCAGATAGATATACCGATCGACAGGTTACTGGTAAAACCGAACATGTTTTTAATAACTTAAGACAATCCAAAGAACTCGCTTATAGTCTTGATAGCGTTGCAGTCTATGACCAGGCTTTTAGGCTTCAAAAAATAGATGGTGTCGTGCTAAAAGAATATAGTTATCCTGTGTATTTTAGAAATATGCCAGAATCTAAAAAACCCGCTGAAGGTCAAAGTATTAGCGTCTGGTCTACCAATTTGAGTCAAAGTATTAATCCCGCATGGGTCATACTTTTAACCCCCTTGGTGGTTGCCATGTTTTCATTTCTAAAGAGGAGAAAAAAAGAACCTAGTACACCGTCTAAAATTGCTCTGGGTCTGCTAATCTCAGGTTTGTCTGTTTTAGTTATGGTTGCCGCGGTGAAAGCGGGTAACAATGGTTCTGAAAAAGTTGCAATATGGTGGTTGGTAGGTAGTTATGGTGTCATTACTTTGGGTGAATTGTTTCTAAGTCCAATGGGGCTTTCCATCGTTTCTAAACTTAGTCCTCCGAGAATAACAGCACTGATGATGGGTGGTTGGTTTCTGTCGACGTCCATTGGAAATAGACTAAGTGGTGTTTTAGCCAGCCTTTGGGATGGATATGACGACAAGGCTAATTTCTTTTGGGTCAATTTTGGATTACTAATGGCTGCCACTTTGGTCATGGTATTTATGTTAAAATGGCTTAACCGGATATTTGCAGAATACGTACGGTAGATGAAAAAGACCATTTGGTCGAATATTTTAAATTTAACTTTTTGAATTTTTGACCTTTATGGCATCATTAATCAAATAAGTTATGTCGCGATTATTATTATTTACAATCATTTTCTTTGGATTTTTTCAATTTCTTTGTGCACAAGATTATTTTATTTCTGGTTCTGTTAAAAGCTCGAAAGATGAATCCATTTCTTTTGGTACTTTACTTTTAAAAAAGGCTTCCGACAGCAGTCTTGTAAAAGTTAGCATCACCAATACGGACGGATTATTTACTTTTTTAAAAATTCCTTCTGGTAAATATTACATCCAAATGGATTATCTAGGATATCAAAAATATAATTCTTCTCAAATTGATTTAAACGAAAAGGATATCTCTTTAGATCCTATTATTTTGACTGAAAGGAACACAAATCTTGAAGAAGTCACGATAACAGCAGCAAGGCCAATTGTAGAAGTTAAAGCGGATAAGACTGTCTTTAATGTACAAGGGACAATCAATGCTGTTGGAGACAATGGATTGAATTTACTTAGAAAAGCCCCCGGGGTAATGGTAGACAACAACAATAATTTAAGCGTTTTGGGTAGATCTGGTGTCTTAGTTTATGTGGATGGCCGGAGAATCCCAATGAGTGGCCAGGAGTTAAGTAGTTTTTTGGAAAATCTAAATGCAGATCAGATTGATAGAATTGATATTATCACAAATCCTGGTTCTAAATATGAGGCACAAGGAAATGCTGGGATAATAGATATTAAATTAAAAAAAGACACAAATATTGGGGCCAATGGTTCTATAAGTAGTACTTTTTCTCATGGTAGACATGCTGTTGGTAATCTAAGTGGAAATGCAAACTACAGAAACAAAAAATTCAATGCCTTTGGTGGTTTATCACTCAATTCCGGAAAACGATTTCATGACCTATTTTTTAGAAGTTTTCAAAACCAGCTTTATTTAGTAGAATCTCATTTAAGTCAAATAGCTTTAATAGTATCAATGGGAGAATGGGGTTTGACTATTTTTTAAATAAGAAATCAACTTTTGGTATTTTAATCAATGGTTTGTTTCATGTTTTGGATCACAATTCAACTAATAAAATATTGATATCCAAAGAGATATCTCCTGAATCGGTGGATAGTATTTTAATTGCTCCAAATGTCTCTGATGAAGTTAGAGATCAAAAATCCATAAATCTAAATTATGGTTGGACCGATAAAACAAAAAATTTTAATGTTGATTATATTCAACCAAATTTTATTACAAAGCAGATTTGGTTTCCCACTTTCTAGTAATCAAAACGAATATAATACAGTAGCGGATATTCAAATACTTTCCGCAAAAATGGATTACGAGCAAGACTTTTGGGTGGAAAATTGGGGCAGGCACAAAATGGACCCAAGTTACCACGGCCAATGAATTTTATATTATAATATTATTCAAAACGATCGAATCTTAAATAATAGGAGGTCAAATTTGTTTGATTACAGGGAGTCTGTTTATGCTGCCTATTTAAATTATAAAAAGAAATTAAGTGAAAAATGGAGCTTTTCCGCGGGTTTAAGATCTGAGCTCACTGATGCTTCCGGAGATTTAAATGCATTTATTCCTGAACTTGAAGAAAGTCCTGTAAACTTTAATTACATAAGATACTTTCCTTCTGGGGGAATAACTTACACCCCAAAACAAAAACACAGTTATTCTTTGCAATTTGGAAGAAGAATTAATCGACCAGATTACAATGTATTAAATCCTTTTAAGGAACAACTTAGTGAACTTTCATATAGTCGCGGTAACAAATTCCTTCAACCGGAACAAGTTAACAATTTGGAATTAGGATATACCTATAATTTTAAATACAGCATTAAACTTGCTTATAGTCTTACCAATGATCAGATTACTAGATTGATTGGACCTGATCCAGATGACCCTAGAGCAAGTTATATGAGCTGGAAAATCTAGCTACCCAAGAAATTTATGGATTAAATATTTCTTTGCCAATTGATATTACTAAATGGTGGAATGCATTTATAAACTTCAATTTTAATTACATTAATAATCAAGCTGATTATGGCGCCAATGGTAGTGTAAATGTTCAAGTTTTTGGATATAATTTTTTCAACAACACACTTTCCTTTTTAGCAATAAGTGGAAAGGGGAAATCTCTGGCTGGTACTCTGGCCCTGGAGTTTGGGGTGGGGTATTCCTCTTTGATCCAAGTTACAGTTTAAATTTAGGTATTCAAAGAAAATTTATCAGAGATCTCATGAATGTCCGTTTATCAGTGAATGATATTTTTTATCAATCCTGGTGGAGTGGTAAATCAGAATTTAACGGTCAAAAAGCTTTTGGAACAGGAATGTGGGATAGTAGACGTGCTGCTTTGAGTATTAGCTTTGACTTAGGAAATAAAAATATTAAATCGCGCAAAAGAAGCACTGGCATTGAAAATGAAAGCAAGAGAGCTGGAGAATAATCCTTTTTGTTTAATTTATTATTTGATGCTGTTCCACGTGGAACATAATAGGTTTTGAAAATATAATGTTTGCTTAATCTCTTTTACAACTATTTTACCCACAGTTGGAAAAACCTATGCACAAAAGCGATCATTCAAGCTTTAATTTTGTTTTTCCTGATCTGTTCCACGTGGAACAAAAAAGGCTTCGGATTTTAACCCAAAGCCCTCATAAAATACTCTGATCAATGTTTATCTTATAAACTGATATCGCAAACCTGCAATCAGTCCAAATTGTATATAATTTTGCTTCAATGGATAGTTATCTGTTGTGATAGATCCTAAATAATATCTGACAGATGGTTCAGCAAGTAACATAAGTCCTCTTGACATTTTATAATTTAATCCGAAGGATCCCACCAAGCTCATTCCTACATTGTTCTTAAAAAACTGTTTTCCCTCTAGCGACCCTTCTGTTAAGCTAAATTTTTCCTTACTGTTAGGTTCATAAACAAATCCGGTTCTTCTTGTCATTAAGTTGACAGCAACGCCTCCATTGATCGAAAAGACAAAATCTGCAAGATCAATTTCATATCCAAGCACAAATGGCAAATCATAAAATTTGTAATAATTGTAAATGTTCTCTACGATATCGACTTGTTGGTGAACTGTGTCTATTGGATTTCCTTTATCATCCTTGCGTATAATTTGTATTAGTTGGGTTTCTGTTACAAAGTTGAACCTCTCTTTTATCTCAGAGTAATTAAATCCGGTTCTAAAAGCAAGACCATTCTTTAAAACATACGATCCTCTTACACCCATAGAATGTGATCTAACAAACTTTTCATCTGCATTTCTTCTATCTGCATAATCCTTAGAATTGGGATAAACAGGAACGATGGTACGTTTAGATATTTCTGGAGCAAAGTAAAAATCAAGATAAATCCTGTCTCTTTTAACATGCCTTTCCACCAAATTGCATGGATCCTCTTTAATATGATGTTTTAGAGTTGACCTTTTTCTCTTTGTATTTGAAACTAACCATGGCCTATTTTGAAGAGGATCTACCATACTAATTTCATCTCTTTGCTTGGTTGAAGCCCACTGATCAGATGATGTCTTTATATTTTGAACTTCTTTTTCCTTATTTATAATTTCCTCACTATTATCAAAAGTCACTCCTTTATTTTGCTCCTCAAACCCATTCTTTTTAGCCAGGATATTGTTATTATCTACTTCTGTTGTTGCTAGAGTAAATTTTTCAAGATCTTTCTTCGTAGCGATTATGTTTTTCACTTTAGATTTTGTGGTATAATCTGATTTTTGGCTAAAAGAATTTGTCTTGTTGGCCTCCTGGACTTCTGGAACTAATATCTCTTGCTCTAAAGCTTTAGAAATCATATTATTATCACCTTCAATATTTGCTGTTTTGTTTTCATAAGGAATGTTTTTGAGCTTTTGCTTTGCTTTTTCTTCTGTTTTTTTCTCGGCAACATAATATCCATATTTATAAGATGCCATAAGACTAAAACTTACCAAACTTAATCCAATGATTAAATTTGAAATCCAGGGCAAGCCAAATAGTTTTTTTCTGGATGAGTTTTCATCCAAGGATTTTTCAATTCCTGCCCACAAATGCTCTTGAGGCCCAAAATCCAAGTTTTCTAACTTTTCCCTAAAAAATTGATCCATTGATTGATCTTTTCTGTCGAAATTCATATTTCTACTTTTTCTCTTTTTAATAATTTTTCTTGTAAAACTTTTCGAGCTTTTACTAATTGTGACCGCGAAGTGCTCTCTTCAATGCCTAACAATTCTGATATTTCTTTATGGTTATAACCTTCAATTGCGTATAAATTAAAAACCATTCTATAACCATCAGGGAGTTCTTCAATTACCAGGAGCAATTCGTTATAATATAATAAATTTAATCCATTGCCGTCTACTGTTGTTTCCGGAATTTCATCAAGAACCAATAATTCGTTTTTATTACTTTTTTTATGGTATTTTTTAATTGCATTGTGAATCATAATTTTCCTGACCCATTGCTCAAAGGGACCTTCAAATTTGTATTGCACTATATTTTGAAAAACCTTCACAAAACCATCTTGAAGTAAATCCTCTGCTTCCATTTTATGTTTAGCATATCTCAAGCATACAGCCATCATCTTACCAGAAAATAAGTCAAATAAAATCTTCTGTGATTTTCTGTCACCAGATTTACAGCCTTGTATCACTTGATTTATTTCCATAAAGGAAGAGCCCAATTATGTAGACACCTCTTAAATACAAAACGCTGCCTTTTCAATAAAGATTATTAAATAAAAAGAATTAAGAATTCTCCTTTAAAAAATCATCATAAATTCTATTGAACTCATGCGGCAATTCCATCATTGGTGCGTGCCCACATTTTTCTAAAAAAAAGAGTTTTGCATTCGGTAACATTTCTTGAAATTTTTCTCCAACAAAAGCAGGAGTTACAATATCTTCTTTTCCCCAAATCAGAAGTACCGGTACTTTTATCAAATGGAGTCGGTCTCCAACATTGTGTCTTATCGCTGACTTTGCAGTAGCCACAATTCTTATCCCTTTGTACCTGTCATTTACAATTTCAAAAACTTCATCGATCAACTCAGCAGTAGCAACAGCTGGATCATAAAATGTATCTTGGGTTTTCTTTTTTATAAATTCATAGTCTCCACGCTTAGGAAAGGTATTACCCATACCACTTTCATACAATCCGGAACTGCCAGTTAACGTGAGCGTTTTTACTCTCTCTTGATCTTCTAATGTATACAACAAACCCACATGACCACCTAATGAATTACCAAGTAAATGCACCTGATCAAGCCCTTTGTATCTCACAAAATCATACACATATTTTACCAGCCCACCTAGTCCAACTTGGGTAATGGGCAACTCATAAATAGGTAGTATTGGGACTACCACTCTATATCTATCGCCAAAATGATCAATTAAATCTTTAAAATTGGAAAGAGCTCCAAATAGTCCATGTAGTAGAACTATTGTAGGACCATCAGCTCTGGTTTCTATAAATTTAAATCGATCCTCTGTTTGTATTTCGTATGCCATATTGTATTACTTAGAGTCAAAAGTATAAATTATTTTTAAAAAGACCGCTTTACACCAAATAAATTATAAATACTCATGCTGTATAAACCTATCCCTAATAATTGATGTGACACTGCAAACCAAATAGGAATTTGTCCAACTGAACCCAAAATGGTAAGTACACCCAGTATTAATTGCATAATGACCAATATAAAAATGATAAAAGAATTCCTAAAAACTCTTAAATCACCTAATTTATAACTCAAAACAAACAAGATAAGACTTAAAAGCGCTATTACATATGCTAAACCTCTATGTAAAAAATGCATAATAATTCCTGAACTAGCATTCAGTTCATACTCATTAAAAAGATAATCTGAATAATTTCCGATACTTTTTATTTCTTCGGGTATCCAAACTCCATTTATATCTGGCCAAGTTGGAGCAACCAGTGCAGCTTTCATTCCTGCCATCACCCCACCTAAACCCACTTGAATAATAAGCATAATAGGAATTAATACAATCATTCCATAAGTAAAAGAGGATTGAATCATCGTAAACGAAGACCCAGAAATTCTATATTTCCAAATAGTCCACAATAAATAACTTAAAAGAGCCACAGCTGCTAAAAGATGAAATGATAATTTATAAGCGTTTACCCATGGTCTATTTACTAAACCGCTAGCTACCATAATCCAACCTAGTGATGCAACCAACGAAGCTAAAAGAATTACGACCAATAAATCAATAATCAATGACTTGGACAATACCCTTTTTAATAAAAAAATTAAAAAAGGAATAACAAACACAAAACCCATCAATCTGGCCCATAATCGATGAAAATACTCCCAAAAGAAAATGTATTTAAATTCCGTTAAATTAATTCCAGAATTAATTTTTAGATATTGAGGTGTTTTTTTGTATAAATTAAAATGAATATCCCATTCAGATTCACTAAAAGGATATTTAATTCCAGTTACAATATCCCATTTAGTAATGCTTAATCCACTGCCAGTTAACCTAGTAACACCACCTAAAAAAATCTGGAAAAGAATCATTATAAAGCCAGCCCACAGCCAAATGTATACCCATTTCTTCCAATTTCCAGAATCCATGCCACAAAGATCAATCAATTCAAGGAATAATTATTTTAATGATTTACACAGTCTCTATATATACTATTTAAATATATAAAAATAAACTGAATATATTATGTCTCTGTGGATATGTGTATTAAATAAATTGTACAGTTTACACACAGTTTATTCACAAAAAATGTTTGATTTATAAAATTGAATTTCAATGATTTGTAAGTTTTTATGAAACTATGTTGAGAAAATAGATGTGGATAAATAGTTGTTTATAATTTGTGGATAATTATAGAGTTTAAACATTTAAAATAATTTACCAATGATTTAGATATTATAATTTTTTGTAATAAAAAAAATAGCTGTGGAAAATTCTAAGATACAATACAAATAATGTGGTTAAAAATAAAAATATAGGTATTGATAATCTTATTATTAAACATGATATTAATACGATATGTGAGAAACAATTTTCAAAATTACTTCTTCCAAAACACATTTGACAAAATTTTTTGAATATGAATAATTACTGATGAGAAAAGGAGATGCTTCTATTATAAAGGTTATACTTTTGTAAAAAACAAATATTGAGAGTAGTTATTCAAAGAGTATTAGAAACCCAAGTATTAATAAATGGTATAGAATACTCCAGAATTAATGCTGGGATGTTTATTTTATTGGGGGTACATACACTGGATGAGCAGGATGATATAAACTGGTTGGTGAATAAAATATATAACTTAAGAATTTTTTCTGATCATGATAAAAAAATGAATCTTGATTTGAAACAAACAAAGAGTGAAGTAATGGTTGTAAGTCAATTTACTTTATTTGCAAGTACAAAAAAGGGAAACAGGCCAAGTTTTACAGAATCTGCAGACCCTCAAAAAGCGATCAATTTGTATGATTCATTTTGTCATAATTTGAGTGAAATTTTGGGTGAAAAAGTAAAAACGGGAATTTTTGGAGCAGACATGCAAATTCAATTAGTCAATGATGGTCCAGTCACAATTATTATAGATTCAAAAAACAAAGAATGAAAGAATTGCAAAAGCAAGTAGATGTATGGATCAATAAGTATGGTGTAAGATATTTTAATGAACTTACCAATCTGGCATTGCTTACAGAGGAGATAGGAGAATTAGCCAAAATCATGGCCAGGGTATATGGAGAACAGTCATTTAAGAACACTGAATATTCTTTAAATTCCAAAGAAAAAATCGCTGAAGAATTATGTGATATTATTTTTGTTTGTACTTGTCTAGCCAACCAAATGGATATTGATTTAGAGGCAGAGATGAAAAAAAACTTCAAAAAGAAAACGATCAGAGATGAAAAAAGACATTTTGAGAATAAAAAACTAAGAGAATGAAAATAAAGGGCAGCAACGTGATCACTTATTTTTCTCTATTTTATATTGTTTTATGTCTTTTTTGTGGAATTATGGGGTATTTAATTTGTAAAGATAAAACGACCTATTGCAATACACAAATTACAGGATTGGCACTTAAAAATCCTGGTCATAAAGCTTGTTTTATAAAAGAGAAAAAACCTAAAGAATCTATTATTGAAATTTGGTTAGATGGAAGCAAAAGTATACAAAAAAAAGTGTTGCTGAATGAGACAATAAAATCTGAGGAAGAGATAGAATGTGAGCGATTTCCATTAGGAACAGACAGATATGGAAGAGATCTGTACAGTAGACTTGTCATTGGTTTGAGATATACCTTGCTTGTGGGATTTCTTTCTGTAATGATTTCAATCTTATTGGGTTTGATTTTGGGATCAGTGTCTGGATATTATGGAGGTAAGATAGATCAACTCATTTCTTTTGTGATTAATGTATTCTGGTCTTTGCCAACGGTGTTGTTGGCATTTGTAATACTAATGGTTTTTGGAAGGAACATTGGATCTATTATGATAGCCATAGGTTTAACAATGTGGGGTGATATGGCGAGGTTGGTCAGAGGACAAACCATGTTGGCCCGTGAATTGAATTATGTAAAAGCAGGAAGGGCTTTGGGCTTTAGTCATTTTAGAATAATATTTATGCACATTCTCCCGAATATCATGGGGCCTGTATGGATACAAATTTCTTCAAATTTTGGTTTGGCCATTTTATTAGAATCCGGACTTTCATTTTTAGGATTGGGATTACAGCCTCCTATTCCAACCTTGGGTAATATCTTACAAGAACATTATACTTTGGCATATGGTGATAATATTATACTCGCCTTAATTCCGGTGATTGTGTTAGTTTTGCTGATAGTTTCTTTTCATTTGGTTACTCAAGGACTTAGAGAATATATGGACACTAAAACAAAAGAGGCAATTGGTAAGGCATGAATCGGGAAACCAATATATTAAACAGATTAGAAAATGAATTGAGTCTGAAACAACTTCAAATAACATCTTTATTAAATATTACGCAAGCCATCAATGAAAATCTACCACAGGAAGATTTATTTAGGATGTATAAAGATTTTTTAACCTGGGAGTTAAGTATAGAAAAAATTGCATTATTTATTAAAGACGACAAATCTTGGAAATTATCAGTTCGCTGTAATTTGGAAGATGAGCAATTTCTGCAAGAATTACCGAAAATTTTTATACACTTTATTAGGATACACACGGTAAAACCAACGGATGACCCTAGCCTACAGGAATTTGAATTTATCATTCCAGTATACCATAAAAAAGAACCCATTGCCTATTCATTGGTAAAAGGAGTAAAAAGAGGAGAAGATATATTTAACAATATACAATTGATTACCTCTATAACCAACATCATTGCAGTTGCAATAGAAAATAAGCGTCTTGTGAGAACCCAGGTTGAACAAGAAAAGGAAATGGAATTTGCAACGGAAGTAACCAATATGTTAATTCCTGCAAAAATGCCACAAGGAGATAATTTTGAATTGGCAAATGTGTATAGACCACATTACAAAGTTGGAGGAGACTATATTGATTATATAAAGTTTTCAGATGATCGCATCTGTTTTTGTATTGCAGATGTTTCCGGAAAAGGAATGGCTGCAGCGATGATTATGGCAAATTTTCAAGCTTTGGTACAGAATATGGGTATGCAGTATAGAGATCTTGAAACCCTAGTTATAGCATTAAATCAAACAGTATCAAGAATAACAGGAGGAGAAAAGTATTTGACTTTTTTTATAGCATTGGCTGACTTAAAACAAAAAAAATTATACTATGTCAATGCGGGTCATGTTCCACCACTTTTATACAAGAAAGGAATAGGCCAGGAGTTAAAAGCGACTTGTACCATTATTGGTCATTTTTCTGAATTACCAGATATTAAAGAAGGCATCATAGATTTGGATGATGATATCATTTTAGTAGCATTTACGGATGGCTTGGTCGATATAAGGAATGGCTTGGACCAAAACTATAGTTCGAATCAATTAAATGAATTTATTTTGAACCATTCAAAGGAGAAGGCCCAGGTTTTTGCAAATAAGCTGATGGATGATCTTATGGAATTTGGAGAAGGGAATGAATTACCTGACGACATTGCAATTTTGGTCTTTAAATATTATAAGAAATGAAAAGAAAATGGGTTGCGGTATTTCTTGCCGTATTTTTAGGAGGATTTGGTGTTCATCGATTTTATTTAAGACAACCCGAAATGGGTATTTTGTATTTAATTATTCATTTTTGGTTAAGATTTTTTCTATCCTTTGGAGTTCCTGTCAGCAGAATTTTAGGATGGGTAGATGCTTATCGATATCTTATGATGGACGAAGCAGAATTTGATAGAAAATACAATAGCCAAAATTTTAGGGACCGGTATGGAAACAGGAGACAATCACCTCAGAAGTCAAGCAGTAGATATATTGTCATTGAAGATGAAACGAACAATCAAAGGCCAAAAAAATCAGGCAATTACAACCAAAGGAAGGAAGGAGAGTCATTTAAGCTTGCAGGTATAAAGAAATTAAAAAACTATGAAATTGAAGAAGCCATTGTAGAGTTTACCAAGTCCATAGAAATTAACCCAAGTGATCCAATCACACACTTCCACCTTGCTTGTGCATATTCCATTGAGGAAAGAGCGTTGGATGCATACAAACATTTAGATCAGGCTGTGGCAATGGGATTTAAAGATTTTGGTAAGATCCACTCTCATGAAGCATTGGCTTATATAAGGATTATGTCACCGTATGAAAAATTTAAAAATAATCAATTTAGATTAAATTCTGATATATATAGAGAAATAGAACAAGAGCAAAATAAAATCCTTGAATCTATTAGAGAACAAAAAGATAAAATCAGGGTTGCCACTACTGGAGGAATGTATGGCCAATTGTTACAAGAAAAAATAAAAGACGAATTCAAATGATGTTATTTCCACAGTTAGAGCTTGGACATACAATTCAACATTTTCAAACAGTATTGGATGCTTTGGAAAAAATGGAGCAATTGGACATTAATGATTTGGTACTTCTCAACGGAAATAAGTATCAGGGCTTTTTTACAAAAAAACAATTATTGAGTTTTGATCTTCAAATAATATTACAAAACATAGAAGTTGATCGAGCAAAACCATGCGACGAACACTCAGGATTTGCAGATTTGTGGCTGTTTTATTGTGAAAATTTGGCCGAACAAATTCCTTTTATGGATCAAAGGGAAGAATATTTGGGAGTCGTAAAGAGTTTTGATCTTATAGATTGGTATAAAAGGAGTATGTCGATCCATGCAATGGGCCATATATTAATTTTAAGAAAGAAAATAAATAATACTAAAAAATCAGAATTGCAATCTAGAATAGAATTATTAGATATCAACAATGTGATGAAAATTCCTTCAAATATCACCGGAATAGAGTACCTTACCTTTCTAGTGCGAGAAGAATTTGATTTTGACCAACTCATAAGATTTAATACCAACGAAATCCAAATTATAAAAACCCACACAAACAGCGAAACAGAAGAAATCTGGAATGATAAAGTGGATGAATTTATACATTATCTCAACGTTTAAATGGATCGTGAAAGCGGTCATAGTCATTCAAATTTATGGCATGCCACTGGCTTCTGTTTTTTCATGTGACAGTTTGATGGTTGATAACATTATCATTCATGGAAGAGAAAAGACAAAAATATGGGTGATGCATCAGGAGGCAAGAGTTACAAAAGGGCAAAAAATAGCTAAGCAGGATCTGGATTCGAGAATCAAGGAAATGCAAACAGACCTCATTCGGACCAATCTTTTCGCTTCAGTAGAATGTGAATATCGAATTATTGAAGAGCAGCCATGTTTATTGGAAATACATTTTTTTATTGAAGAAAGTTGGTTGTTAATGGCTTCACCGATTTTTGAATTATCTGATAAAAACTTTACAGTTTGGTGGGATCTATACAATCGTTCATTAGATCGTGTCAATTATGGTATAAAAGTTTTTCATTATAATTTGACAGGACGAAAGGACCGGTTTAAACTTAAAGCGCATTCTGGTTTTACAAATAAGTTTGAATTAAGTTACGATTATCCATATATAAACAGAAGACACAATGTTGGACTTTGGGCGGGTGGATTATACAGTACCACTAAAGAATTAAATATTATGACCCTTGACAACCAGCAAGTTTTTTATCGAAATGAAAGTCAATTTTTACAGTCAAGGGCTTCTTTCTTTGCGCAATTAAAATATAGACCTACCAGGTATTATACGTTTTCATTTATGACGGAATATCATAGTTTTAAAATTCATGGTGAAGTTTATGAAAGAAATCCTGAGTATCTCAGTTTGGGAAAAACAAATTTGAATTATTTTCAAAATCGACTAAACGCAAAATACTCCAGTGTAGATTTGGAAGTAAGACCCACCGAAGGGTTTAAACTTGCTGGTTCTGTACTTTTCGTAAATGCAACGAATTATAAACCACTTTCTCTGATCCAATTTACCCAAGAAATGCTGGTAGCACAAAGTTTTAATTCTCGTTTGAGGTGGGTGACAGATTTTAATTTTGGACAAACCATAGGAACAGAGAGATTACCTTATTTATTTTCAAGAGCACTTGGGTATTTATATGATACGGAAGGATATGAATATTATGTATTGGATGGATTGCATTTTTTTCATTCAAGTACTGGCGTTTTTTATAAACTATTTAGTTACAAAAGAAATTTTTTCAAGATATTGGGATCCGAGCCGCGGATAAAGATTAATATCATAGTAGACCTTAAATTAAATGGCAATCTTGCCTATGTTTATAATCCCTGGCAAGATTATACCAACACTCTTACAAACACCATGTTAAGAAGTGTATCAGCAGGATTTGATATTTTATTAAATCAATCCTTGAAGCTGCAGCTCAATTACAGTTTAAACCACTTAGGACAATCTGGGTTTTTTATTCAAAGCAAATCAGCCTTCAGATGAAAATATTTATTTTTAGTCAAAAAATTAAGGAAGAAAACTTGCCGCATTTAATTGGCTTGATAGGTCAACTTAAAGAGAATAAAATTGCAATATTTTTATCCAAATCGCTTTATAATGATTTGCCAAAAGATCTAATTTCTAAATTGAATTTTGAAATTTGGCATTCTCATGATGATGTGATACAACATAGACCAGATTTTTTAATAAGTTTTGGCGGTGACGGAACTATGTTACAAGCGGTAACTTATATCAGAGACAGTGGGATTCCTATTCTTGGTATCAATGCAGGAAGGCTTGGTTTTTTAGCAAGTATCGACAAGAAACTCATTCCAGATGCCATCCATCAAATTTTGGAAGGAAATTATTATTTAGAAAAAAGAACACTGTTACAATTGGAAAGTGAGTCAAAACTTTTTGGAGGCATACCCATTGCATTGAATGATTTTACAGTTTCAAAAAGAGACAACTCATCCATGATTACCATCCATACATTTATTAATGGTGACTTTATGAATTCATATTGGGCGGACGGATTGATCGTTTCAAGTCCAACGGGTTCAACAGGATATTCACTTTCATGTGGTGGCCCTATCTTATTTCCAAACAATGCTAGTTTTGTAATAACACCAGTGGCTCCACACAATCTAAACGTCCGACCAGTCGTCATTCCGGATGACTCCATTCTTAGTTTTGAAGTGGAAGGAAGAGAAGATAGTTTTTTATGTACAATGGATTCACGTAAAGCAATCATTCAACAAAAGGACCAACTTGCGATTCGAAAATGTGATTACTCAATTCAATTGGTACAATTGCAACCAGTCAGTTTTTTAAAAACTATTCATACCAAATTAAGTTGGGGGCTTGATCAAAGAAATTAGTTATGATAGCAAAAGGATTATTTGATTTTGGAGATCCGGATTTTTTAGCAGACCTAAATGCAGGGATAGATCTGAGCATTTTAATACGAGAAGGAGAAGATCAGATAAATTGTTTTTATGCTCCATATTTTAAAGTTGATCCGGTAAAAATGGGGACATTTGTCGGTGCAGTAGCAGAAGGAGGCCCTGTTAATTTTTACAACACAAATTATAATGTACATGGGCAAGGAACACATACAGAATGTATTGGACACTTAACCAAAGAAAGGGTATCCATCCAAAATGTTTTAACAAATTATTGGTTTCGTGTGCATGTTTGCAGTATTTATCCTACTAAAAGGGAGAATGGAGATTTAGTTATAGAGCAAAGAACATTACAATCTATTTTGATAGATGAAAAAATGGAAGCACTCGCCATTAGGACATTGCCTAATCCAGACTCAAAGAAAGCCAGAAAATATTCAGGTCAAAATCCCTGTTATTTTTCAGGTGAAGCCATGCAATTTGTGGTGTCATTGGGAGTCAAACACCTGTTGGTAGATTTACCATCTGTGGATCGCGAAGAAGATGGAGGGCAATTGTTGGCCCATAGAATTTTTTGGAAGGAAGAGCGGCAATCAGAATGTACGATTACAGAGTTGGTGTATATTCCAGATGACCTAAAGGACGGGAATTATCTACTTTATTTACAGCTAGCACCTTTTGATTTGGATGCAGCACCTTCCAGGCCGATAGTCTATCCTTTAGTCAACAGAATTAAGTAATAACCGAGATGTCGATCTTATTTGAAAGATTTAGAAAAATTCCAAGTAAAGGCTACTATGACCAAATGGCCTATTATTCTTATTACTTTTATGATATTAAAAACTTGAGTTTTCTGGAATATATTCAAATCAAACTCAGTTATCTTACTGCACTTTACCATCTTGAAAAGCTAAATATATTTAATTACACCGCTGATCAAATGTTGGTTGAAATAATAAACCACGAAAATTTTAATGAGGAGCATAAAATTATTTACAAAGAAGTACTATTGCTTAAAGCAAGATATTTGCAAGATCTTAAGAAATTAAACGAGGCTATTAAAATTTATTTAGATCTTTTTAAAATGAATGTGAAAGATCGTGCCTTAAGGAAAACGTTGATAAGTCTGTTATTTCAAAGAGAGCTGATGTCTTATCAGAGACATTTTGCATGGGTCGTCATCTGCGTTTTAATTACCTTCTTATTGATTTACATTGATGCGATGGTTATTAAAGCAGCTTATCCACATTTACATAATTTGTGGTTTGCATTTTATATTTTTAGTTTTGGTTTGGCGATTTGTATTACGGGAGCAATTTTTATTAAATCTTATGTTGTTTCCAAAAACAGACTGAAAGGTGGATCATTGGATTGATGTTTGATTAAGTCTTAAACCATTCACATTTTTAGGAATCCGAATTTGGTTTTTTTGATGCAAATACTATGGTTTCCATTTACTTACTGAACGACAATCTTTAATAAAGAATCTCCACGGGCGATGAGCACATTCTCCGGAATTTATAACACCTACTCTCTTTCCTGAAATAATTTCAAAATCAATTTTATTTTCAGGATTTACGTGAATCTGAATTTCAGATTCCGCATCAAATAATTTACATGCATTGTGTTGAATACCAATTCCCATCGCAATGGATAATGCGCCTGGACCTTGTGTAAGTTGGTTTATATTTTTTATTTTTCCTCTTCTTGATTGCATGTGATCAATTCCATTTTCTGGAATTAGTGCACGAATAAGGACTGCATGAGCAAATGAACTAGGCCCAGTCACCACATTTATTAACTTATACATTCCATAACAAATGTAAACATAAGCTAGCCCTCCAGCCTCAAACATGGTTTTAGTTCTCGGTGTGAGGCGATTTCCAAATGCATGGCACGCTCTATCATCCGGAGCCCTGTAAGCCTCTGTTTCTGCAATGATGCCTGTGCAATATTTATTTCCAACACTTGAAACTAATCTTTTACCAATAAGATCTCTGGCCATTGCAAGCACATCTTGATTTTGATAATATTCTTGAGGGAGTATCAAATCAGAAATTTAATTTTATAAAAGTCGAAATGGCTGGATTCGAACCAGTCCTCAAGTAGACTTGAGCACTACGCCCCGAGATGAAAATTTTATAAACCATAAATTAAAAATCAACAAAATAAAAGTCGGGGCGACTGGATTCGAACCAGTCCCCAAGTAGACTTGGGGACTACGCCCCGAGATGAAATTTTTATAAACCATAAATTAAAAATCAACAAAATGAAAGTCGGGGCGACTGGATTCGAACCAGTCCCCAAGTAGACTTGGGGACTACGCCCCGAGATGAAAATTTTATAAACCATAAATTAAAAATCAACAAAATGAAAGTCGGGGCGACTGGATTCGAACCAGCGACCCCCAGCACCCCATGCTGGTACGCTACCTAGCTGCGCTACGCCCCGATTAACGGATTAAAGTAATATCTCCATATGCTTTATGATGCCCACCCAATTTATCCGTCCATTCAACCAGATATGCAAAAACAGCAGGTTGGACAAGCGTTGATCTAAAAACACCATCCCAACCCAGATTTGGATCATTTGGAAGAAAGTTTTTGATTTCATACATGAGCTCTCCCCAACGATCAAAGATACTGAATCGATCTATTTTTGCAATATCAGGATTTGAAAAAACAGAAAGTTTGTCATTGACTCCATCACCATTTGGACTAAAAACATTTGGAATATACACCTCACCCGAACCAATAATTTCTAAAACCAGGTAACGTATAGAATCACAATTGTCTTTAGAACTGAGATGTGCTTCATAAAAACCAGTTTTATCATATTCTAAGCCATTGGTCGACCAATAATACTTGTCAATCGTACATAAAGTGTCATAGAAAATATATTCAGGTAGAATTTCTAATACTAAGGAATGAATGGAATCACAACCTTCTTTGGTATTCAAATAAAACTGATAGCTTCCACTTTTTTGGTAAACGGTTCCATTGACAGGCCAAAAGAATTCGCCACATTCGCGGATGGTGTCCACGAAATAATATTCGGGTAAAATTTTAAGATTAATTAAAAGGGTTGAATCGCAGCCATGGTAATTTGATGTAGATAGAACCAAGGTATCATGTAATCTATTTTGGTCAAACAATTCTCCGTGAATTAATATTTGTTGACCAGGACAGGTCGTAGTATCCAATCTAGTTTCTGATTTTTCAAAAAAATGAAGATTTATCTGAACGGAAGAATCACAGCCATTTTGATTGGATGAAGTTAATAAAATAGTTCCACTGGTTTTATTTTTGTCAAATATTTGATTGTGTATCCTAATTTCAGAATCAGAGCAAATGAAAGTATCTAACGTTGAAGATGTTTTTGGAAAAAAATGAAGCTGAACTTTTAAAATAGAATCACAGCCATTTTGATTTAAGCCTGACAATAAAATCTCATCCGTCGGATTTGTTTCATCAAATGTTTTTTGATGAAGTAACAATTTGTCACCAGAACAAATAGTTGTGTCGAAGGTAAAAAGAGAATTTGCCAGCACATTAATTTTGACCTGTATAATAGAATCACAGCCAAACTGATTTGAATTAGCTAATGTAATTATACCGGTAGTATTATTTTCATCAAAGACCTGTTGGTGCAAAATGATTTGTTCGCCTGTACAAATACTTGTATCAATGATGGAGCCGGTTGCGCTTAAAAAAGATAATTTTACAGATAGAATGGAATCACAACCATTTTGATTTTCACCTTTCAATAAAATTAGACCGTTTGTATTATTTTCATCAAATGTTTGATTGTGCAAAATCATTGATTCGCCTAAACAAATTGCAGTATCTAATTGTCCAATGGTTTCTTGCAAAAAATGAATTTGAATGAACACACTAGAATCACATCCAAACTTTCCTGCATTTTGTAGTACGACATTGGAAGAGCTTGAGTTTTTTGAAAACCATACCTCACCGATTTTAATGGAATCATTTGGACAAATGGAATAAGAAATGGAATCAATTTTACTTTGTACACAATTCACCAAACCAAAATCAATTGAAAAATCATTTTCACCGTCGTTGCCTGTCGTGTATTCAAATACAATCTGATTATACAATAAAGTTGGAAATGGAAAGCTTAGACTTGCATCAGAATCATTTTCACCGTTTCCAAAATTTAATCTATTGTGTAATTTGGTGATGGCATAAGGAATGCTGTCAATTAAAATTTGTTGATTTGAAAAAAGGCTATCCGAACCTAACTGTATGAAGTATTTTGTCAACGGAGCAAGACTTTTAAAAATATATAAGCCATTGGTATCTGTTTGGGTTTGTGAGATCAAATTTCCATTTAAATCAAAGAGTTTTAAAGTTAAGTTGATGACAGGTTCTTCACCAGGATCTTGTAATCCATCTGCGTCAAAATCTTTCCAGACGTAATTCCCAATTGAAATGCCTATGCCTTGAGGGGTAGAAGATCCATTTAAAATTTCTATGTCACCAAGACCAGATGATTTACCAAATGTACCTTTTTCACCTGTGAATATGTTGTAGTTTAAGTTTTTAGTACCCAGAGAATTGTCAATTTGACTCCAACCATTGGACCAAATTTGTGCAGGATCCATCATTGTGGATAAAATCGTATTGTAACTTGGATGAATAGCCAATGCTCCTTGCGCGCTTTCCTGGTGGCTAAAAAATCCATCCTCAAAATAGTACTCTCCTTTACATATTCCTTGATTGTTGTTGGCTCCTCTGGTGGTATAAAATCCTGCAGTCCCATTTTGTTCTAATAGGTATTCATCTTTTAATTTAAATAATTTAAGATTATCTCCACCTGAGAATGCAATGTAAGCCACTCGATCGGACTTACGCGTTCCAAAATCTCTTCCACCTGTTTGATATCCAAATCTATCACCTAAAGCAACAATTAAATTGTCTTCGGAATCGAATTCAATGTCAGAAAGAACTGGGACTGGTCCACAAGCAACATCTCCACCTTTATAATAATTGTAAAAATCAAAGGACCAAGGACGGAAAGTTCCACATAAATTTCCTTCTAAAAATCCTTTTTGATAATGAAGTTCGAAATTTATTAATTCTTTAAATTGAGTATTTTCAAAAGTGTAAATGACAGCTCGAAGATCACTGTCTAATCCAGTAGATTCTGCAGAGCAAACGCCCCCAATATATAATTTACCATCCTTGTGTTTAAGCGCCCACGGTCTCCAATCGGAAGTGGATTTACATGCTGGATTTGGAATAACAGTTTCATTTATTCTATCAGGTGTTATTGGTAAGACCAATGGATTTCCTAAAGCTATAGTAATAATGGACTGATTGTACATATTGATCACATATAATGTGTCGCCCGCCTCATTTAAATCCAGATCGCCTAATCCCCATTTACCAACGAGGTCAAAAACCAGTGAATCATGATTTCCATCGACCATGTTAAAGGGAAGACTACGCATCAATAAATTCTCATCACCGGTTTGAATTCCAAAGCTATCTAAATTCAGAAGCAATTTGGTATTTCCAAAATAAGTAAATCCTGGTTGAACAGTTGGGGTGGGTAAAAAACCATTAAGATCCGTATCATAAATGGCACCTAAACCAAAGGGCCCAATAGCTGCATTGCGTTTAAGAAATGCGGCTGAAAAAAGATGACGTGTTTCTTTTTGAAAACCCAAACCCCAGATAGATCCTGTTTCTGAATTGCTAGCCAGAAAATAATTTCCATTGGGACCCAATCTTGGTCCTCCGTTTGGCGTATTGAATAAATTGGCAACAATAGTGGGTTGGAAATAAGCAGGGCTTGATGGATTGGAGCCATCTCCTTTTGAAAACATGGCTGTAACAATCCATGGATTTACTTCAATGACGTCTTGCCGAAAAAAGATACCCAAGTTTGCATTGCAAATTCCAATGGTGGTTTTTTGAGTGCGAGTTTTGTTGTCAGGGCCTGGATTGGAATCAAATAATCCAGGAGGAACTTGATATTCCACTCGCACTTTTAAACCCGGAGGTAAACCATTTATGGACCAAAGTCCATTGGTTTTTGATGTTGTTGAAGCTATTATTGTTTTAGAATCATCATAGAGCTTTACATCTATTCCAGGTATTCCATTTTCTGAACTCTCTTGAATTCCATTGTTGTTATAATCTTGATAAACTTTTCCACCTAAAGCTTGAGAACCAGCACAGATGGGAGGATCACATGGAAAGGGTAAGCTTATCAAAACTGGTGTGGAAGCACAATTCCCTGTGGTAAACTCAGCGTCAACCATTTGATTGCTACCATCAGGATCAAGGATAAACTGAACATAAGGAGGACAAGCTTTTTCGAAAGGATCAAAAAATTTACTTTGACCATTTACTTTGACTTCAATTCTGGAACCTGGAGGAGGATTGGTCCAAGTCAAAAAAACAGCAACGATCAATTTGGATTGATTTCCGGTGCGAGGACCAAATTCACAATCTCCAACAACCACTTTTTTAATGGTTAAGGAACACATAGCAGGAGCTGTTATACCATGAGGACTAATATTATTTTTTGAAATATAACTATTAAAATATGAAATTGTAAACATGAGCAGCCAAAAAGGCAATGCATTAGTAGAAAACAGATTTGTTTGTCTACTGGTCATCTATTAAAATGTGAAATGCTCAAAACACGTATTTGCACAGCTCAAGAAATCAATCTTCATGTTGCAAATATACCAAATAAAACTATTTAGCTCAGAGAACCTTCTAGAAACTTATTTAAGGATAATCTGGATTGCTTTTCAAAACCACATTTTACAAGTGGCTCTGTTAGCAGAAAAAGAATGACTACCTTTTCAACAACAAATTCATACCCATTTTTAATATATCATCAGAAATACTACCGTCGTTGTTGGTGTCTAATAATTTACCAAAAATGCCATAACCGCTATTTTGTTGTTCTGTTTTTTGGACAGTTTGTCCAAGCACTTGTTGGACATTTTCAGGATTGATCTGGTTAGACGATTTTGCCTTACCCAATAAACCCATTAAGACTGGTGCAAGGATTCCCATTAGTTTTAATATAGTGGGTAGGTCTAATTTAAAAACCTGACTGATACCATTAGCGACATTTTGTTGTTTAAAACCAAGAATATGGCCTAAAATTCCAGCGGCATTGAAGGCTGGAGCAGCTTGTTGTGGGTTTCCCATATTTAAAAAACCTGATAGATTGTCCAATATGCTTCCGTCGTGGTTTCTTTCCAGAGCATTTATAAGACTACCTGCCCCATTTTGAGATTCAGTGTTGTTTGAAAGTCCCTGCATTAAGGTGGTCAATACACTTTTTGCAGCTGCTACACCTTGGTGAGAATCTTGTATTCCTGCCTGAGACGCAAGATTGGCTAAAGTTTCATCAGGTAAATACTGAGACAAGAGTTGATTTAAGTCCATGATTATTATTTTGTGAATGGTTTAAACAAACATCCTTATGAAAAGATTCATATGAAGTTCCTTTTTTTAATATATTTTTGTACTTATGATTAGAGTATTGTTCATTTTTCTTTTTTGCTTACCGTTGTTGTTATTTTCTCAAAAATATGGATACACCATTAAAGGTGGTTCCGGGTTGGCAACACAAAGGTGGCAAGGTGGGGGAGGAGGGAGAAGTCCTGTTTTGGCGCATCATGGTGTGATAGGCGCTGATTTTGAATCTGAAGGAGGAAATGTGATTTACGGTCAATTGGGTTACCATCTCCGAGGATCCGGTGAAAGAGTTTTACGCTTTTATGATATTCATGGCAATGATTATCCAGGAGGTTTTTTTGGGATGAAGTTTCACAATATTTCACTGGAAGCAGGAATGAAAAAGTTTTTTCTTAAGCAGCAGCTGAAGGCTTATTATGGAATGGGTGTACGGGTAGAATATACTGTAAAACAACAATTGCAGTTTTTATATCAACAGTATGAGCCATTTGTGCAAAAAATAAATTATGGATTTAGCGTAAAGGTTGGAACTGAGCTAGAATTAAGTAAATTTACAATGGGAGGTCTTGAAATAAATATAGCACCAGATATTTCACGTCAAATTTGGGTGAGAGGAGTTCGATTTATTGACCCTAGGACCAATATGATAAGTCCTCAAAATGAGCAAAGTGTTCGAAATTTAACCATTGAAATCAGTCTTTATTTAAGATTTCTTCAGATCATTGAATACATTGATTGATATGGATATACTATCTCAAAAGATATCGAATTAATAAATTATAATATATTTGCAGCCTTATTTAAAAAACATGCCATATTTATTTACATCAGAGTCTGTTTCAGAAGGACATCCGGACAAAGTTGCCGATCAAATATCCGATGCTTTAATTGATAATTTTCTTGCATTTGACAAGGAATCCAAAGTTGCTTGCGAGACGCTTGTGACTACGGGGCAAGTAGTTGTTGCGGGGGAGGTTAAGACAAAGACTTATCTGGATATTCATAAAATAGTCAGAGGCGTCATTGAAGATATTGGATATACCAAAAGCGAATACATGTTTGAGGCCAACAGCTGTGGGATCCTATCTGCGATTCATGAGCAATCTGCAGACATCAACAGAGGAGTGGATAGAAAGAAAAAAATAGATCAAGGTGCCGGAGACCAAGGTATGATGTTTGGATATGCCAGCAGCGAAACGGCCAATTATATGCCATTGCCATTGACCATCGCCCATATGTTGTTGGAAGAATTGGCAAAAATTAGAAAAGATGGTCGTCAAATGAACTATCTAAGACCGGATGCTAAAAGCCAAGTGACCATCGAATACAGCGATGACAATAAACCACAAAGAATCGACAGCATCGTAATATCCACTCAGCATGATGATTTTGTAAAACCGGGAAAAGCAGCGAATGCAGAGGAAAGAGCGGATAAAGCCATGTTGCTTAAAATAGCAGAAGATGTAAAGACTATTTTGATTCCCCGTGTAAAAAGAAGATTACCATCAGGTATACAGAAACTATTCAATGAATATATAACCTACCACATAAATCCGACTGGAAAATTTGTGATTGGCGGACCTCATGGAGATACTGGTTTGACCGGCAGAAAAATCATCGTGGACACTTATGGTGGAAAAGGAGCTCATGGAGGAGGAGCATTTTCAGGAAAAGACCCTTCTAAAGTAGACCGTTCAGCAGCATATGCAACGCGCCACATTGCAAAAAACATGGTAGCTGCAGGGATTTGTTCTGAAGTGTTGGTGCAAGTATCTTATGCAATTGGGGTTGCAAAACCATGCGGCTTGTACATCAATACATATGGTACTTCCAAGGTAAAATTGTCGGATGGTGCGATTGCCAGGAAAATTGAAAAAATGTTTGATCTTCGTCCATTTGCAATAGAACAAAGATTAAAACTTCGCAACCCAATTTATCGGGAGACCGCAGCCTATGGGCATATGGGAAGAGAAAATCAAATTGTTGAAAAAGAATTTGTTTCTCCTGATGGTAAAGTTAAAAAGTTAAAAGTTGAACTCTTTACCTGGGAAAAGCTTGACATGGTGAAGCCCCTTCGTAAGGCGTTTGGAATAAAATAGAATTATTAAAAATCAAACGGAACTGTCTATGTCCAATGTTGGACTAGTGTCATTGATCATCCCCTGTCACAACGAGGAAGAGGTCATCCCAGAAACCTACAAAAGGATCAAAGCGCTCAAAGACAGTTCCGGAATTTTTTTTGAAATAATATTTATAAATGATGGAAGTACAGATCAAACTGGAGGTCTTTTGGACCAATTGTCCCTCCAAGATGAGTTAGTAACTGTTCTTCATTTTTCCAGAAATTTTGGCCACCAACCAGCTATTTCAGCTGGTCTCCATGAGTCCACAGGAGACTTTGCAATTATTCTAGATGCAGATTTACAAGATCCTCCAACGGTGATACCTGAAATGCTGAAAGTGGCTATCACTCAGCAAGCAGATGTGGTATATGGAGTCAGAACCCAACGAGCTGGAGAAAACTGGTTTAAGAAATGGACCGCCGGATTGTATTACAGGATGCTCAACAAAATTTCTGAGGTTGAGCTGCCTTTGGATACCGGTGATTTCCGACTCATCAGTCGAAAAGTAATCGATGAATTTTGCAAACTAAGGGAAAAGAATAAATACATCAGGGGTTTGTTAAGTTGGGTAGGTTATAAGCAGATCCCCTTTTATTATGAAAGAGAGGCCCGATTTGCTGGAAGCACACATTATTCACTTTGGAAAATGATCAATTTTGCCACCAAAGGCATGATTTATTTTTCAAAGAAACCTTTGTTAGTGGCTACAAACCTTGGGTTGTTTTGTGTTTTCATAGGACTAGGACTTGTAGCCTATGTACTTGTGTCAAAATACTATTATAACCAAGTCGTAGGAGGATGGTCCTCATTGTTGGTCACCATTGTTTTTTTTGGAGGAATCCAGCTATTAAGTATTGGTTTATTGGGTCAATACCTTGGAAGCATTTTCGATGAGGTTAAAGATAGACCAGAGTATATAATAGAAAGGAAGACTAAAAGACCAACAGTTTAGGAAACGATTGTACCCTTACATTCACCAAAGCCAATTCTAAATCCATTGCCTTGAGCAAATGCTTTCAACTCTAATTGGTCTCCATCTTGTAGAAAAACCCTCGTGCTTCCATCAGGAAGTGTAATTGGTTTTGTGCCTTTCCAAGCTAATTCCAGCATAGAACCATAAGAATTAGGTGTTGGACCTGAAATCGTACCAGATGCACAAATGTCGCCAATACGCATGTTGCAACCGTTTACGGTATGGTGTGCCAATTGTTGAAACATACTCCAATACAAATACTTAGTATTTGAATGAGAAATGGGATGTCCATTGAGTAGAACTTCCAGTTCAATATTGTAGTTGTTTTTACCTGTTTGATGAAGATAGTCCAAAGGTTGTGGATCCTGGATTGGATTTTCTACTGCGAATGGTTCAAGTGCGTCTAAATCAATAAGCCATGGTGAAATGGTGCTACAGAAATTTTTACCGAGAAAAGGACCCAATGGAACATATTCCCATTTTTGGATGTCTCTTGCTGACCAATCATTGAATAACATTAATCCATGAATGTGTTCTTTGGTTTGAGATAAAGGAATGGGATGTGCTAAATCATTACCTTTCCCGACCACAAATGCCATTTCTAATTCAAAATCGAGTTGTCTGGATTTTGAATAAATGGGTGGTTCTCCATCTTTGCTTACTATTTGTCCAGCCGGACGAACCACCGGTGTTCCACTCACCACGATAGAAGAAGCTCTACCATGGTAACCAACAGGCAAATGGAGCCAATTGGGAAGTAAGGCATTGGCAGGATCTCTAAACATGATACCTACGTTGGTCGCATGTTCCTTACTGCTGTAAAAGTCTGTATAATCTCCGCATTGGATTGGAAGATGTAGTTCCACTTGCTGTCTCGGAATCAGGCTTTTTTCAAAAGAGGCCCGGTTGAGATTTTGTGTTGAAAACACTTCTGATAAATATCTTCTGATGTTTCTTAATGTTGCTTTACCATGAGCCATTAAAGGATTTAAGCTATTGTTGGTAAAAAAAGAATTAGAAATTCCCAATGCTTCAGACAATCCTGCAAGAGAAGAAAGATCGATTATTTGATCTCCAATGATCGAGCATAATTTTTTGGGATCTTGATTTCTAGAAAATACGCCCAAGGGTAAATTTTGGATTGGAAAATCAGAGTCTTCGGAATACGGTATCCAAGATTTTAAATTAGGATCTATGTTTAACACGGATGGATTATTTATCATGATTGTTCAAACACCTTTTCAAAGAATTCGTTGACAGTACCCAGCGCTACAATTTTAATACCGGATGTTTTTAAGGCATCGGTTTTGCCATTGTATTTTGAAATGCAGATTGCTTTAAAACCTAAACGCTCGGCCTCCTGGATTCTTAAATCCACACGACTGATGGCCCTAATTTCTCCAGACAATCCAACTTCGCCTGCAAAGCAAATTTGGCGGTGTAAGGGCTGGTCCTGGAGAGAAGAGATCAGTGAGGCAATAACTGCAAGATCCAGTCCTGGATCGTGTAATCGCATTCCACCAGCGAGATTGACAAAAACATCTTGCATGCCTAAAGTAAATCCGCATCGTTTTTCCAAGACCGCCAATAACATGGCTAATCTTCTCTGGTCAAATCCAGTGGCGACCCGTTGAGGATTTCCATACACTGCAGGACTAATAAGCGCTTGGGTTTCGATGAGTAGCGGACGTAGCCCTTCAACAGTACATGCTACTGCACTTCCACTCAGTCTTTCACTGTGTTGCGATAAAAGTAATTCACTGGGATTGCTAACAGGGTGTAATCCATCCACTTCCATTTGATACATACTGAGTTCATCGGTCGAACCAAATCTGTTTTTGAGTGTGCGCAGTATGCGAAAAGTATGATGTCTGTCTCCTTCAAATTGTAAAACGGTGTCCACCGTATGTTCAAGAATTTTAGGTCCGGCGATGTCTCCTTCTTTGTTGATATGTCCGATAATAATAACAGGAGTGGCCGTCTCTTTTGCATACCGCACCAACTCATTGGTGCATTCTCGGATTTGGCTTATGGTGCCGGGAGAAGATTCGACTTCAGAAGAAACTATTGTTTGTATTGAATCAACAATGATCAATCCAGCTTCAATTTTAGCGGCCTCTACTAAAATTAAATCAACCCTGGTTTCTGAAAATAAATAGACTCCTTTTTGATTTTTTCTAATTCGGTCGGCACGTAATTTAATTTGTTCTTCGCTTTCTTCACCTGAAACATAGAGAACTTTTCCAACATCAGCATCCAATGCCATTTGTAAAAGCAGGGTAGATTTTCCGATACCGGGTTGGCCAGCAATAAGAGTTACAGAACCGCGGACCAAGCCACCGCCCAGGACTCTATTTAATTCCGGGTCGTTTGTATCTTTTCGACTTATTTGACCAGCCTGGACATCTTCCAAAGCAATGGAAATAGGAGAAGAAGTTTTAGGTTTGGATTTTTTCCAAGCTTGGCTAGTGTCAATTTCAGAACCTGAATTTTTCTTTTCTACGACTTCTTCCACAAAACTGTTCCAACTTCCACATGCTGTGCAATGACCCATCCATTTTGGGGATTGGGTTCCACAGGTAGAGCAGATGAAGATTACTTTTAGTTTTGCCAAGGCATGATGAATTAAGGGTCACAAAGTAAGTACATTTTTAAGAAAAAAGATTGACAAAACCATTCAAAAGCTTGGTTGATGATTTTAATAACACAAATAGAATTTTATTTCAGATGAATGGCAATTTGATGATTTTCCAAAATATTATATTAAAAATAAAGAGGAAATTTTTTAATATTTGAAACTAATGTGTGGAATAATTTTCTTTTCCAACCACGCAATAAATGGCGGTAGTATAAAAATCACAGAGCCATGGAATTTGTAAAAAACCAGGAAGCACGATGGGTTTTAGTCCAAACTTAGTTTCGTAATTTGGATTGATCAAATAGTAGGTTTCTTTTTTAATTTTAAGCTTCGCATTTTTTAAACATTTGTGAAAACGTCCAATGGATATGCCAGTTTCTTTCACTTCCAAAAGTGCATCGATCAATGCTTGTGATTCCCCAAAAATTCTGCAAATTCCGGAATATAAAAAGTTGGGCAACAAATGAAAATATGGAAGCTTAGAAAGCAGTTTGTTTTGACAAACTTGTTGATGCCCACCAAAAGGCATTCTCCAGGGAGGAAAACCAAAAAACAAAACAGCATCAGGAGCCATAAAATTTTGAATGTATTGCATAAATTTCTTCTGATTAGGAATGTGCTCAATGACATCTCTTAGAAAAATCACATCAAATTTTGCAATTGTATTTGGATCAACTTTGTAAATATCTGAAGCTATTAACTGAAGTCGAAGGGCATTCGGATGATTGACAAAATAGTTTTGTGCTAGCTGAATTTGTTCCTCATTGATATCGATTCCGGTAACTCGACAACCCATATCTAAAAAGGGACTTAAATTTCCACCCTCACCGCAACCTACTTCCAAAATGGAAGTATCCTTATGAATTTTTTTTATTTGTTCTATATATGGAATTACAAATTTATGGGTTGTGAGTGATTGTTCTTTAAAATAGAGACTTCGGTCTGCGTGTCTTTCCTGCATATAAGTTAGAAATGAATCGCCAAAGGTAATAACTAAACCACAACCCAGGACTTTTGAATTGAAGGGAAAAGGAGTAAAATTGGACAAAAAAAAAGGCCTCACGAGGAGGCCTTTTTCTTTTTTCTTAAGATTTCCGAGGTAATTATTTACCCATTGCTTTTTCCATGTACATATTGTAAAGACCCATTGCAGCTTCTTTAGTAGCAGCAGCAGTGCTTTTCCAAGTTGCAGTAGCAGTGTTAGCACCAGTAATAGCTTCATTTAATGTATTGATTTTTGCCATTACATCACCTTCAAGATTACCATTTTTTAAACCAGCATTTAAGCTATCAACATCAGCACTCATTGCAGTCCATTTTTCAGTGAATGCATTGATTTCAGTTGTTAAAGCACCTAAACCTTGTACTTGTGCGGTGTAAGAATTTTTTAAGCTATCCAACATCGTAGTTACGTTAGCAGCTAATTTAGTACCAGGAGCAACATTCATGCTGTCAGTCATAGAAGTTAAACCACTGATGGTGTTATTTACTTCAGTAGTAGCTTCGCCAACCATAGTAGCAGTTTTAGCCCAATCAGCAGTCAAAGTTTCGATTGGAGCACGAAATTGGTCTGCATTTTTACAAGCAAACACGAAAAGAACAAATGTGGAAAGAATAAATAAGTTTTTCATTTTTTATGTTTTTATAAATTTCCCACAAAGGTATGATTGCCAAATTTATCACATGTTAAGTCGGATTAATCTTTAGTCAACACTTAGTTAATCTCAAAATTAAGAAGGCATTAACTAATAATTAGTTGATAGAAAACTACTTACAGATATTTAAAAAAATTATATTAATTTAAGTTTCCCAATAAAGTTTTCCCAAGAGGATTTATAACAGATCATTTAGTTGTTTGGCAAATTCAGGTACAGACATTGCTCCGAGATCTCCCACACCTTGTTTTCGTACTGAAATGGTATTGGCCGCTTCTTCTTTTTCACCGATGATCACCATAAATGGAATCTTTTTAATTTCATTGTCCCTGATTTTTTTACCAATCGATTCAGCCCGATCGTCGATAAAGCCTCGAAGACCTTGATTTTCTAATTCCTTTTGGACAGTTTCCGCATAAGCTTGAAATCGGTCGCTCACCGTTAATAATGCAAATTGGTCCGGAGCAAGCCAAAGCGGAAATTTACCAGCACAATGTTCGGTCAGAACCCCAATAAATCTTTCCATGGAACCAAAAGGAGCTCGATGAATCATGACAGGTCTATGTTTGCTGTTGTCTGCACCAATGTACTCAAGTTGGAATCTCTCCGGTAAATTATAATCGACTTGGATGGTGCCCAATTGCCAACTTCTTCCAAGGGCATCCTTGACCATAAAATCCAATTTAGGTCCATAAAAAGCGGCTTCACCTAAGACGGTGTTGGTTTCAAGCCCTGCTTGTAAAGTCGCATCAATTATGGCTTGTTCTGCTTTTGCCCAATTTTCATCAGAGCCTATGTATTTTTCTTTATTTGCAGGATCTCTCAAGCTGATTTGTGCTGTGAAACTTTCAAAACCAAGTTTGCGAATCACCAACATGGTCAGATCCAGTACATTCAAAAATTCATCTTTGACTTGTTCTGGAGTACAAAAAATATGGGCATCATCCTGTGTAAAACTTCTGACTCTGGTGAGTCCATGTAATTCACCACTTTGCTCATAACGATACACTGTACCAAATTCTGCAATTCTCACAGGAAGTTCTTTGTAAGATCTGGGTTTGTGTCCATATATTTCACAATGGTGAGGACAGTTCATGGGTTTAAGCATGAATTCTTCTCCTTCTCTTGGCGTTCTAATGGGTTGGAAGCTGTCTTCGCCATATTTATCCCAATGCCCGCTGGTCATATAAAGATTTTTATGCCCAATGTGAGGTGTGATGACGGGCATGTAACCTCTTTTAATTTGTTCCGCTTTTAGGAAATCTTCTAATCGCTGGCGAAGAGCAGTACCTTTTGGCAACCAAATGGGAAGTCCCGCACCCACTTTTTCTGAAAACATAAATAACTCAAGCTCTTGCCCAAGTTTACGATGATCCCTTTTCTTAGCTTCTTCTAATAGAACAAGATATTCATCTAGTTCTTTTTGTTTAGGAAAAGTGATCCCATAAATTCGTGTTAACTGAGGTCTTGTTTCATCTCCGCGCCAGTAGGCACCAGCAATATTTAATAATTTGACGGCTTTTATGGTACTAGTGTCTGGAATATGGGGGCCTTTGCACAAATCTGTAAATTGGCCTTGGGTATAGAAAGTAATTTGACCGTCTTGTAAGTCCTGAAGCAGTTCTAATTTATATGGATCGTTTTTTTCTGTAAAATAAGAGATTGCATCTTTTTTTGAAATTTCCTTTCTTTCAAAAGTGGATTTGTTTTTGGCGAGCTCCAAGATTTTAGATTCTATTTTCACAAGATCCGAAGCGGTTAAGGTATGCTCTCCAGGATCCACATCATAATAAAAACCATTGTCGATCGCTGGTCCTATACCAAACCTTGTACCTGGAAAGAGGGCTTCTAAAGCTTCTGCCATCAGGTGTGCAGACGAATGCCAATAGGTACTTTTACCTTGTTTATCATTCCAGGTAAGTAGTTGGAGCGTAGCATCCGTATGTATGGGTCTAGAAGCGTCTATCACTTCACCATTGACCATTGCAGAAAGGACATTTCGGGCTAAACCCTCACTTATGGACTTAGCAATGTCCATACTGCTAATGCCTTTTTCATAATTCTGTTTTCTTCCGTCCGGAAATGTAATTTCAATTTGCATGAGTCTGTTGTATAAGGCAAAGGTAAGGCAATTTGGAACAGTTGTAAAAAACAAAACACAATGGAAAAGCCAAAAAACTAGTTTTAACGATACATTGTGAAATTAGTAAAAAAAGATAAATCTTCAGAAAATTATTAGTCAATTAATTAATTTTCTAGAGCCATTTTAATCATGGCGGCCGTATTTTTAACTCTAAACTTTGTCAATAAATTTTTTCTATGATTGTCCACTGTAAGTGGGCTAATAAAAAGTTTTGTCGCAAATTCATGATTGGTCAATCCATCGGAAATTAACTGTAAAATTTCTTTTTCTTTTTTGGTTAACAAAGTTTGAGAAATGAGATTTGTTTTGATTTCAGCTCATCAAGATATTTCTCCAGTCCACAATAACAGGAACCCATTTGGTAGGTTTATTTGTTATAATCCGGCAAAAACAAACTACAAATATTTCATCTGATCAGGAATTTTTTTGGTGTAAAAAAACTGACACGAAAATTTTTCAAACGTTAGTTAAGAAAATATATTTTAAAATATTATTTCAAGCTTTTGTAGTTTTACAGAAATTTAATAATTATGTACTATCACTTTATCACTGAGTGGAAATTTGAAGCTCCTGTTGAACTTGTTTGGGAAGAAATTTATCATTCTGAAAATTGGCCCAGTTGGTGGAGAGGAGTTCTTTCTGCTCAAACAATTGAAACTGGAAATGAAACTGGAATTGGAGATCGGAAAAAGTTTGTTTGGCAAAGTTTATTGCCATATAAACTGAGTTTTGAATCTGTGCTTGTTGAAAATATCAAATACCGCAAATTGGCAGGGAATGCTTTTGGTGAACTTGAAGGAACAGGAATATGGACTTTTGAAGAAAAAAATGGGATGACTTATCTCAGATATGATTGGAAAGTTAAGACCACCAAAAAATGGATGAATGTGATTGCTCCAATTGCCAAACCATTTTTCAAATGGAATCATGATGTAATTATGGAATGGGGCCACAAAGCTCTCGCCCAAAGATTGATGGTTCAACAGGCTCTGGAATTCAAATGATGTTTTTCAAATTATAAATTTTCATTTGTCACTATGGAAATTAATATTAGCAAATAAATAATTAAAAAAATTGAAAAATAGAATGTGTTTATGGATGTTCATTTTTATAATTTTAATTTCTGAAATTAAATCAAATGCAAATATGATGAAGGAACCAATTATTACGGGCATGCATTAATTCAACCGCTTAACAGATCAATATATTAAAATTAAAATGAAGCAGATATTTCCGTATTTTTATGAAGTTTATATTTAATTACCGTTTAAAATTATAAGTCATGTTCCGTATATTCTTTTATTTTATAACCTTATTATTAATTTTTTCATGTAATCGTGCAAAGTTGAATACAATCAATGCCTGTGACTACTTAAAAAATGAGGAAAATGGAATTAAAACAGCTGGGATACAATTGATCACACTGGATGATGGCAAAAACAAAGTGTGGACAAAGCGAATAGGAAATAACCCTAAAATCAAGGTCCTACTTTTACATGGTGGCCCTGGAACCACGCATGAATATTGGGAATGTATGGAGAGTTTTTTCCCACAGGAAGGTATTGAATTTTACTATTATGATCAGCTAGGTTCAGCTTATTCTGATCAACCTGAAGACACAAGTCTCTGGAATCTGCCTCGTTTTGTAGAAGAGCTAGAACAAGTTCGAAAAGCACTAGGATTAAACCAAGATAATTTTTACCTTTTGGGACATTCATGGGGTGGAATTCTTGCCGCCCAGTATGCCCTTAAATATCAGGACAAAATGAAAGGACTCATTATTTCAAACATGATGATGAGTTGCCCAGATTATGGAAAATATGCCGATGAAGTTCTATCAAAACAAATGGATCCAGATGTTCTTTCTGAAATCAAAGCAATTGAAACCAAAGGAGATTTCGCCAATCCACGATATATGGAACTATTAATGCCAAATTTTTATAGCCAGCATATTTGTCGCATCCCTATGGAATCTTGGCCAGACCCTATTAACCGAGCTTTTGCAAAATTGAACTCAAGCATTTATGTCATGATGCAGGGACCAAGTGAATTTGGAATTAAAGGCAAGTTGATCAACTGGGACATTAAATCCGAACTACCAAAAATAAAAGTTCCAACCTTGGTCATTGGAGCCACACACGACACGATGGATCCTGAACATATGAAGTGGGTTTCAACCCAAGTCCAAAAAGGACGTTATTTACATTGCCCGAATGGAAGTCATATGTGTATGTGGGACGATCAGGAACATTATTTTCCGGGGTTGATATCCTTTTTAAAAGACGTCGATAACATAAAAATGTAAAAAAGTTAATTTTTACAAGATCATTCCTAAGTTTAATAAAGCTTTTGATAGTAAGCTTTATACCATAGTTGGCATTCCTTTAATATTAAAGGCCTTATAAAATTCTAGTTCAATATTAAATACTATTATATCCATTTTGCTGAAAAGCAGGTAGACAAACACAAAGAAAAATAAGATCTTCTGTACCCGTATTATGAATGTATTGTGCATCGTGTTTTTTAATTTTTACCAGTTCACCAGACTTCACTGATCCTGTTAAAATACCATTGAGATACATATCTCCAGTACCAGATCGGATGTAGTAGTATTCATCCACATTTAAGGAATGATTTTCTGTACGTTGGCCAGGAGAAAGTCTTGCGTCTGCAAAGGAAACTATACCATCAGGAGATTTACACAATTCACGAATAAAACAACCCTCTGCGATAAAAATTTCCGGAATTTTTGCCGATCGAATTATTTCTGATTCCGCCATATCCCGGTAAAAAGGTTTAAGACCAGACGTATTGTTTCTTGTTCATCATGAGAGCTTCGCCAGTAAAGGTTTGGTCGCCTGTGGCAACTTCAAAGATGGCACAATCATAAAGAATGCGGTTTTTTTCAGGAAATATTTCTTTAACCGTGATGACTGCCTCGTATTCTGTATCGACAAACATCGGCTTAAGCCATTGCATGGATTGTTTAAGATAGACATGACCATCGACCATCCAAAGAGCGCCAAATATTTTAGTAAAGACCGATCCTCCCAAAAAACCATGAATAATATTTCTTCCGAAAATGCTGTTTTTTCCTACTTCCGGATCTGTATGCAGAGGATTCGTATCTCCGCTTACTTTGGAATATAAATCCACATCTAATTGTGAATAGCTAAATTTATGTCTGAATTCATCTCCCTTTAGTATCATCTTAACTCTTATTAATAATTTATTGACAGGCACTTATGAACACAAGGCCTTATTTTTGCGTTGCAATTATAGAACTTATTTTGTAAATCAAATAAAATAAAAAATTATGTCAAATTCACAGAAAACTAAAAGCACCGTAGATCATATGATCGATACCCAAGGTGCGATTGTTGATAAAGCGGTAGAAGTCACTAAAAAATTAAGCGCCAATGTTCCTATGGTGAATGAAACTTTAGACAAAGGTCAGGAGTTATTCCATAAAGCAGTTCAATCTCAAAAAGAATTGACAGACAAAACAACTGAAAACATCAACAAAATCAATCAAAACATGAATAACAGTGCAGAAATGGCCCAGAACTTTTTTAAGCAGTGGCTAGAAAATCAAATGACCATGGCAAAAAGCACATTTGGTCAATTGAATACCAACGGAACAACTACCCCAAATCCAACCGATATGATGGCCAGTTGGCAGAACTGGATGGATCAGGCTAAAAATCAATGGAGCAGTATGATGAATCAAAATGCCATGATGAGCATGATGAATCAGAATCCTTTTATGTCCATGATGCAATCCAATCCATTCATTGCTCAAAATGGCACACAAAACCAAATGAATGAAGGTATCCAACAGTGGAGCAAAATGACCAAGCAATACCTTGACAGTATGAATCAATCTTATGGAGATTGGGTGAAACAATTTTCCAACATGACTTCTGCAGATACTTTTAAAGGAATGACCAATATGTCTGAAAACATGGGCAAATTCTTTGAATTATGGATGCCGATGTTTAAGTCAATGAATGACAAAACGTTTTCTGCTGAGAAATTTATGGAAGCCTTAAGTCCTGAAAAATACAAAGCATTTGTGGATGGTTTTTTCAAATTCATGCCAGAAGGATCCCAAAAAATGATGGAGCAAATGAATGCACAATTTGTTCAGTTTATGAAAGAAATAAGTCTGAACGGATTGAGTAATTATTCCAATATGAAGAATCAATTTCAACAAATCCCAGGGATGAATCACAATCCTTATAGCAATGCTTGGGAGATGTATCATAACTGGAGAACTTCCATGAATGAAGCGGTAAGTCCATTGACTAAATTAATGAATCAAAATGGTCCGGTTAAATCTGCTCAGGTTTGGAATGAGATCTATGAATTAATGATTGAATTCAACCTTAAAAATAACGAACTTCAGTATATGGTTTATCAGCATGGACTTAAGGCCATGGATAAATTGGCTGATAAAGTGGCTTCTCAAATTGGAGAAGGTAAAAGCATCGACAGTTTCGTTAAATTGTATCAAGATTGGTTGGTAACAGGTGATGAAGTATTCACTGATCTTTTCAACAGCGATGCTTACAGCAAATCGATGACAGAAGTAAGTAGCCTTCAGATGAGACTTAAAAAAGACATCGACGACCAAATGGAATCTATGTTTTTAGTCAATATGCCGGTAGCCACCCGTACAGAAATGGATGAAGTGTACAAAAGCATCTACGATTTGAAAAAAATGTATAGAAACCTGGAGAAAGTTTGGGCTGGAATGGAAGAAAGTAAAAAATCCGAACCAAAACAGGAAGCTCCTAAAGCAACTGCTGCCAAGAAGAAATAAATCCGAAATAGATTTATAGATAAAAAGCCTGTCCTCTTGGATGGGCTTTTTTAATTTCAGTATTTTGATTATATTTGCGGCCTGAATAAAAACAAACCATGGTTAATACGAACTCAGTCTTTTCAGAATTTGTCGAAATAGGAGAAAAAATCAGAAAAGGATACAACACCCTCAAATCTATCGAAGAGGTAGAAGTTGCAACCACCCCAAAAGAGTTGGTTTGGTCCTGTGATAAGGTAAAAATGTTCCACTATCTGCGAGATACGCCAGCCAAAACCAAAATACCAGTCTTGGTTTCCTTTGCAATGATGAATCGTCATGATGTGCTGGATCTGCAGCCAGACCGCAGCCTTATGAAAAAATTGTTGGATGAGGGTTTGGATATTTATATCATGGATTGGGGATATCCAAGCAAAGCAGACCGTTATTTAACCATGGAGGATTATATCCTGGGATACATGAGTGATGCGGTCGATTTTATTAGAAAAACGCACAAAGTGGACAAAATCCACAAAATGGGAATCTGCCAGGGAGGCTTATTTAGCATGATTTATGCGTCTATTCATCCTGAAAAATTAAAAACCCTGACGACCTATGTTGCACCTTATGACTTTACGGATTCTCATTGCAATATGCTTTTCAAATGGACCCAATACGTCGATGCAGACACGATGGCTGACACACAGGGAATCATCAGCGCAGATATGCTCAACAATGCATTCAGTATGCTTAAACCGAGCATGGACTTTGCCAAGTTTTTTGGTGTATTGGAAATGATGGAGGATAGAGAAAAGTTGATGAATTTCCTTCGCATGGAAAAGTGGAAAGCAGATTGTCCGGATATGTCCGGTGAGATGTATCGCAAATACATCAAAGACCTTTTCCGAGATAACAAACTCATCAAAGGAGAATTGGAGCTTGATGGCAAGAAAGTGGATCTAAAGAATATGACCGTTCCTTTTCTCAATGTATATGCCACTGAAGACAACATAATTCCTAATAATTCTACGATTGCTGTGATGGACCACATTGGAAGCAAGGACAAGCAACTTTATGCCTTTCCGGGAGGCCACATTGGAGTTTTTGTTGGAGCTAAATCTCAAAAAGAATTGGCACCGGCAGTCGCCAAATGGGTGGTGGAGAGGAGTTGAATTCTTCGGTCTTATCCTAATAGATCAGTCAAAATTTTCAATTTTTGATAATTAGAAAATCGTCAAGTCGACAGAAATAAGATTAGCATTCAAATTATTTTCTGAGCTTTATTAATTTTTTCGTGTGACTTCTTTTTCCATTCACATCAACAGACAGGTAGTATAAGCCATCGGCAAAATGAGCCATTTCAATTTTGCTGATTTTATCTCTTAAAATGCCTTCTTTTAAAATTTGCCCGAAGGGATTCAGTATTTTCCAAGTTAAGGCTGTAGATATCAAATAGTAATCTGGGATTTCAATCTGGAATTCTTCATTAAATGGAAGTGGAGAAATTATGGCTTTAGAAATCATGTCATGAATTATTTCCTCAATGGATTTCTTTTTGTTTTTATATGTGATGAATGTATTTAAAGTTGTATTTGTGGTGATTGGGCTGTTGTTATCAAATATTATATCAGCAGAATTGTAAATGAGATCAAAGTCATTAAGATTCTTTATAGGTTTAATTTTGAATCTTGCAAATCCACGCGCGCCCAACGAATCTGTTTTTGAATCAGGCAAATTAACTTGTTCAAAATTAAAAATCAACTCTCTATTGGGTTTTATATAATATTTGCAAGGATGGCTTGATTCTAAAAACTCAAAGGATGATAGGTCAAGCTTGTCATCGATTCGATCGCTCAGCAAAACCGAAAATGCAGGATCGTTTCCTAAATTTTCAAAATCAATTGAGTAAATTATAGCTTGTGGTCCATAAAGTCTATTATTTAGTCCATTATATGGAGTTGCAGTCTTTTGATTAGGATCATATGCACAACGAACAATATTTTCGTACAGAAAGTCAATACTGTAATCTTTTGAATAGAATGTGTTTAAAATTCTTATTGGCTTGCCCTCAAAAATTTCAGTAGGCATCAGAACTTTTATTACAATGCTCATCCTATCTACAAGTGGATCCAACTGATTCACATTGACAATGTACTTTCCATCTCTAAAAACAAAAGGAAAATTCATTCCTCTAAATTTTAATATGGAGTCCAAAGTAATTTGCAGTTCTCCGGTCAGACTAGAAGTTCCAATATTGCTTAGTTCCAATACATATCTAGCTTCTTCATTGCACCTTGTACTTGATAAAAATCCAAATAATTCAGCAGAAACTATTTCGTCTTTCGGGATAAAGGGTATGTCTTTATCTATTTGCACATTCCCTTTGTCAGAATAAATTTCATAAACAGAACCTGTTGCACTGGAAATTTGCCATAGTTCCGATTCTGATGATATTTGAATTGCTTTTTCTGGAAAACCAGAAATTTCCAACTTTCCGTCCTGATGAGTTCGGTAATAACAATGATCGCCTTCCAGTTTAATGGGAAAGTCAAATTTTGTTTCATCTGAATCCAATATCTCATTTCTGTTTTTATCATAAAAGCGAAAACCCGTAAATTCATAAACTGGATTTAATTCATTAACAAAGCTTGTTACAAATTCTAAATTTGAACTACTTAATGACTCTCCAATTTTATTTGAAACTTCCAAAATGAAGCCCATTAAAAAATTCCCTATAATGTCTGAATGAAAAGTCAAATCACCAGAAGAAAGATTCAAAGATACTGTTCCAGAATTACCCAAGGGTTGATCGTAGGAATATCCTGCACTGAATGCTACATTAGTATATGGAGGTAAACAATTTCTTGGATCAGGCGTCACACCATCACAGTCTGTAGAACTACCACCTGGCCGACCTTCTGCCGATCCTGCTTTACCGCCCCCATGCTGTGGAGTTGTAAATTCTATTTTCAAGTCATTATTTAAAGATGATTGTTCGAATATATTAAGAGTTGTATCAACCCCTACATAGGCCAGTGGGAGATTTTTAAGATTAATGTGAGGACCCTCATGTGCCGTTTTTTGTCCTTTTGGACTGAGTATTATGCAAAGTATTGTGCCTCCGTCACCTCCATTTTCAATGTTGATTAAACTTTCTATCCGACAACACCTTTGGAATGCTATCATATATTCAGTATTGATTTGGGGTAGTTCATTTTTAAATTCATAAACACCCATTTCAAAGGCCGAGACCGTATTTTGATTGGAACAAATACGTTCTTCAAGAGGTAATTGGATTGTTTTAGAATACGTTTTAAAAATATATACAGAAGTCACAGAGACCCATCCTTGCGCAGTTTTTTTGTAAATCCCAACGTTTATAAACTCATCTATACCAGCTCCAGTGGAATTGAGATCTCTCATGGCATGCATTGAGCCTTCAAGAGTAAAAGTGCCATTGATATTGGGAATTACTTTATAATTAATGTAACCGCCAACTTGGTGTTCGGCATCTGCGGGATTGATTGTCGCAACTAATATAAAAACAAAATGTAATATGTATTTTTTCATCATGATGAGCGTTTTAAATGTAAGAAAGTATAGGTTCGTTTGAATTATGCATACAGAATTATATTAATAACGAAAACATAAAATATAAGCTGCAGAAATATACGTACAATTTTTAAGATTGAATCAAAGATTCTTTTGAACGATTGATGTGAAGTCACCAAAGCTCAAAAATAAATCCAATACTTTTTTCCATACGCCAACGAATTAATCAACAATAAATAAACTTTTAGTCAAGGCATTATTTTTTCCAAATCTAAGTTCTACGAAATACAATCCAGGTAAGGCTACTCCTAGCTCAAGTATGGCCTCTGAATTGTTTGATAGATGGAACAAGTGTGGAATCTTTTTCCCATCAATTGAATATACGCTTACATCTGAAATTTCTTCTTCAGAAAAATTCCAACTTAATGTGCATTTCCCGCTAAATGGATTAGGGTGGACATGAATTAGGTTTTCTTCATTAGTTAATTCCTTTGTATTAGTTTGGTTTTGCTTTATTATTGTAATAGCTTTATTGGTAGCCAAAGGTTCATTGTAGTCAAACACTATACTTGCATAGTTTTCTATCTGATTATTGGAAACCCTATTCTTATTTGCTGCAATTTTGAAGCTAATAAAGCCATGACTGTTTTTTTCATCACTGGAACTATCTGGTAGATTTATCATATCAAAATGAAATACAAGTTTACCATCATGCTCCTCAGTAGCATATTGATAAGGGTGGCTACTGCCTGTAATCTTCATGGTTTCTAAATGAAAAAGATTAATCGGCACAGAAATGTCTACAAATTCTGCAAGATAATTTCCTGTATTCTGAAACCTAATTTTGTATTCCAATTCCGTTTTGTTATCTAGCTCTTCAGGCGTTATTTGATGTCTATCCACTTGGATATCGTTTGGATCACAAGACGCTACAACTTTGCTTGTAATGTTAAAAGAATTGTCTGAATCATCGTAATCACTTATAAAGTCATTTTTAGCCCAGCCCTTATGTTCAATTTGAGTACCAACAGTAATGTTCCTATCCAGAAACAATTCCACTCTGATTAATTGTTGATCTAAAGGTAAAAGGCTGTCCAACTGCCATTCCAGTGTATTTGTTATTTTGCTTTGATATGGAAAGTCTACAGAAATAAAATTAAAAATAGGATCATAGCTCAAGCTAACTTTTCCACTCCAAGGTTTAGCACTATGATTGGTCACCATGAGCGTGAGGAAATATTTAAATCCTGGTCTAGCAAGTGGCGATTCGTAGGCACTAATACTCACATCATCGATATCATCGTCCATTTGGAAAGCAAACGCCAAGTCTTGTCCAGTAAGCGATAATGGGCGTTTATTTGGCACGAATTGACCGTGTTTAAACTGATGTGTGGTGACCAAAGTATCAGGACGGTTTGAAGTCATAAAAATCTGGTACTTGCCATCTTCATTGGTGGAAATATGTTTTTTCGATTTATCCAAAAACAAATAAGTGCCCCGTAATGCTTTATCGTCAGAATCAAAAGTATTGTTTTTATTTTTATCAAAAAACACTTGACCTTTTTGTTTCAAACCTTCAATGTTAGCACCTCTTTCAATGACTCCAAAATAATAATTGGAAATAAAAAGTCTATCATCCAGAAGAGCAAGATCTGTTTTAATATTGCTGTAATCAGTATAAAATTCATCTAAATAAAGATACCAATGTTCACCTTCGTCTTCAGATATCCACAAGCCATTTGAAAGATTCAGCATAAAATGGCCATCTGGCAATTTAACCAAAGTTTTTGGTTCTTCTGGAATAGAACCTAAAGACACAGGAAGTTTATGAACTGGTTTCCATTCCTGATTTAACTTAGAATATTTATACAGAGTGGAAGAATAAAGACCATCTGAAATTAGAAATAAATGATTACCATCTGTAATGAGCCTTAAAAGACTTGGGTTATTATTGCTAATGAAGCTTAGATCTGAAAAAAGGGTCCAAGAATCAAGGTCAGTACTCGAAATAATTTTGTATAACGTTGAACCCGGATCTCTTACTAAAGCGAGGCCTTTTCCTTCAAATTTACTTAAATCTAATATATAGTTGTCCTTTCCGTTATATTGCGGTTTGTATTCATTCCAAGATTTTCCTTGATCATTGGTTATGATGGAAATCCCGTTATTAAGAATGATCTTATTTCCAATTTTTAATGAGGCTAGATGATCAAATGAAAAATGAAAAAAGTGGTTACCTATCGTAGAAGTATAAAAAGTGTTACCATTGTCTGATGAGAATTTACACTCATATCCATATGAAAATGGAATTATTACAGTACTGTCCAAACAAATTACATGCCCTAAATTGTCTGAGCCAAGATAAACATAATCTTTCTCCCAGAGATTGACCTTTTTACTAAAACGACTTACAGAGTTCCAAGATGGACTAAAAAGATATTCGGAATTTTGAGCCAAATTCAAAGCTTTCTGGGAATAAATACCATAGTTTAATCCCTTATATGTTTTGAATTGATCGTCTGAATAGAAAAGACCTTCGGTTAATTTATTCAAGACAATTTTGTTTCCGACTTGGATTACTTCAGTAAAGTTGTGATCACCTAAATTGATGTGAGAGTGCCAGTGTACGCCTCGGTCTTTACTAATCATGATGACCTCATCCATTAAGTAAAAGAGGCTATCTCCAAAATCTGCTATATTATAATCACTGTTGTATGCACTAATGTTGTTTGCAGACCAGTTTTCACCATTGTCTAAAGAAGTGTAACCATTTTTTCTGTCTCTAAGGACAATGCATGTTTGATTCGTTAAGTGGAAGTCATAGAAGTCTCCAGCTTGATAAATTAATGTCCACTCCACACCCGATATGGGTCGTCTATAGATATGGTCATAGCTGGCCAAATAGAAAAATTGATCGTTAGCCCTTACCAAGCCTGGGTAAAAATTATTGGAAGGTAGGGTCAATTCTGACCATGACTGGCCTTTATCCTTTGATTCAAAAAGTTTTCTATCTTGAATGATGATTAAGACCCCCTTGCTATAGGCCATTTCAAAAATATGGTGTTCAGACATAGGTGTCTTGATTTCAGCCCAATGCACGCCTCCATCCTCACTATAGACTAATCCATACGATTGAGAAGCTATTGGACTATATGAAAGAAATTGTTCGTTCGCTTCGAAGCAGAAGCCAAGTGCCTCATAGAATTGAGGTAAGTTGTCCTCGATTCTGATCCAATTTTCTCCATTGTCAGCTGACTTGTAAAGTCCATTTGAAGTGGTCACATAACATATTCCATCTTGATTGTAAACATTGTATGCTCCTCCTCCATAAGGTCCTTTGGTGTGTTGGTAAATGGTGGATTGTGCAAATCCAATTTGAATAGAAATGATACAAATCAGAAAATTTTTTAAAACAATATTTATTTTCATATTCAGGCCAAATTTATAGAATTTAAAAAGGCATATTAATTTCAATAGCGAAGATAATTATTAAATATTAATTTTCCCGGGTTTACATATTAGCTGCTTAAAATTAAATAGAAGTTTATCCGTATTATTGAGATATAATGACCTTCTGAGTAATCCTTATGCCGTCTTGCATGATCAAGTTCAGAATATAAACTCCCCCAGGAAGTGTAGGTAATGAAAAACGATAGGATTCATTCTGTGTGTTTTCGATCTCTAAATTAAACGACTGTCCAGAGATTGAAACGATACTTGCTCTGCTGATATCACCAGCATGTGCGGGAGGTATGATGAGCAGCTCTCTTTGCAATGGATTGGGATAAATGACAATTTCCTCTGATTCAAGTTTGGGATTATTTACAGCAGTTGGAATTTTTTCATACAAGAAGACCATATTTTTAAAGAATGGTTGATGAGAAGAATATATGGCTGATCGGGAGAATAACTGATCATCCAATTTTTGAATATACCATGATTCAAATCCCGCACCATGGTCTCTAAAACTATAGGAATAAAGAATATTAGAGCTTAGATCGTAATGCAGATCGTTTTCATCTCCATCGATTGGCAGAATGTTAAATTTACGCAAGAGTGTACCATCGTAAGTAAATTCACATATAGATGAATTCTTTACAGTGAGTTTGTGCAGCAAAGGATGGATACGAAAACATTTGATGGGTTCAAGCAAAGAAATAAATTCTGTCGTTTGATTTTGTAAGGAAAATTTATCCAAACCTCCGGAACGCGGTATAAATATCAATTGATTCCATGGATCCAACTGAAATCTTGAATCTTGTTTCATATCTGGCCAACTATAAATAGATTGGATGATTTGAGCGCTAAGATTGTAAGATGCAATTTGTTTGTTGTTAAAATCTGAGAAATAAATTTTGCCATTGAAAAAATCATATTCTAAATAGGCATTTTCAGCCAAATTACCGAAGTCAGCTATTTTTTGGATGCGTCTTTCTTTAAAGTCTATACTGTTAAGTTCTATTTGGTCAGTGATGGTATTCCGGTCAAAATAAAATATTTTACCTGTCACTTGATCCACCGTAAACCAGGGGTATTCATAGGTCGGATACTGAAACAACTGTAATTTTAGTAGGTCACTTAAACAGAATGAATTATATCCAGGTCTATCTTTAAATAGAAATAGCCCACCTTCAGCATTAGAATAAGAAATTAAATGGCCATCAAATTTTTGGACCAAAATATTTACTTGATGGTTTGTACTATCGAACACATAGAGTTGTGAAGAACTGTAAATACATAAACCCAGATCAGTGTACAAAAGACTAATTCCAGAAGAAGAAGGAAAAACGATGGAATCCGAAATAATTGGATTTCGGAGCGACTTATATAAGACAATATTCTTTCTGTTCAATTTGTAATAAAATCCATTGCGAACCGGATCCCATGCAAAAACAGAGCTCTCATACATTTCATGGTTTAGAAAGATGGTGTCAGACCCTGTGATGACATAAGATTTTCCTTGTGTTCGATCATGAATATACCAATTCCCATTCCATTCATCAAATGTAGTGATCGTTAAGCCTGTAAAGACTTTGACCAATCTGATCAAGCATTGTTTATAGTTTAATGCAAATACACTGTCGGCTTTACTGAAAAAAATCTCGTCGCCCAGTATTCTGGGAAGAAGATATTCATGATCCATTTTTTGTTTACAGATCAAAATTTTATCACCGGTTTGTCTGTTCATTGAAATGATGGCGTATTGAAATGGATCATAGTACAAAAAATTAGAACTCAGATCGTCAAAACCAATGGGGACGATGGACTTGTAATATTCTTGCTTGTACTCTGCCAAATCGGTATTCAAGCTTTTGAGATTACCTGAGCCTCCAAAGTAAATTTTAGTTTGCGCAGATAAACAGAGGCCATAGCAGATAAACAATACTACCAATTTGTGGCCTAAAGTGAGAAAATGAAAAGTATGCAATTGATAGTAAATTGAAAAAGGGGAGATATTATTCATCATCGTATTAATTTATATTGAATATGAAATTGAATGTTTTCTTTTATGGAGCTATAATGACCTTCTGAGTATTCCTTTTTTGTATAGAATTTTTGATCCTTGATAATGTAAAAATAATTAGAATAAAAATTAATTTAGTTAAAATTATGTTAAAGTTTTAGGGCTGTTTGGAAGATTTAATGATTTATATTTTCAGGAAAGAATTAGAAAGGTTTAAAGGACTTTTTGAGGTTCATTAAATATTTACCTTTGCGGCCTATGGACCTACAGGATTATTTTAACATCAATCAAAAGCTCTGGGACAAGCGCACCGGAGTGCATGTGAAATCAGATTTTTACAAAACAGATGCAGTCATAGCTGGAGAGAGTTCCCTGACCGAAATAGAAAATTTTTATTTACCGGATGTGAGTGGAAAATCCTTGCTTCACTTACAATGCCATTTTGGGTTAGATACCATTTCACTCGCGCGTAAAGGAGCAAAATGCACTGGACTGGATTTTTCATCAGAAGCAATACAATTAGCGAGACAGTTGAGCGAGAAAGCAAAAGTGGATGTGCAGTTTGTGGAAGCCAATGTGTACGATCTTCCCAAACTCAATCTTGGTTTGTTTGACATGGTTTTTATCAGTTATGGTACAATTGGTTGGTTGCCTGATTTGGATCGGTGGGCTTCAGGTATTTCTAATTCGCTAAAGTCAGGAGGCCAATTTTATTTTGCAGAATTTCATCCTTGCCTTTATATGTTTGAATTCAACACGGGACAATTGGATTATTCTTATTTCAATACCGGAGAAGCTATTGAGGAATGGTGTGAATCCAGTTACACAGGCACTGATGACAAGGTCAGCATGCCCTCCTGGTTTTGGCAACACTCCATCGAAGAAACCGTCAATGCATTGATCAAACATGGTCTGCAAATTGAATCTTTTCATGAAGTACCCTGGTCGCCGTACAATTGCTTTCCCAACATGAAAGAAATCCAGTCCGGTCGATACTATTATGGTCCTGAAAAAGCTAGAATTCCACATGTTTTAGTCATTAACGCCCGAAAAATCTGAGTGCGTCATAATCTGTATCTTTGGGACTCTAAAAATTGACCCTATGTCTAAAATAAAGAATTATGTCCTTGGGACCTGGCAGGAAGGCCAGGGTACAGGACAGGTTTTGTACAATGCCATCAACGGTGATGAAGTGGCCATTGCGGACGCTGAAGGCCTGGATTATGGCCAAATATTGCACTACGCAAGAAGTAAAGCAGGTCCTGCATTGCGCAAAATGAGTTTTCAGGAAAGAGGAAGGATGCTGAAGGCTCTTGCACTCTACCTGACCGATCGGAAAGCTTCATATTATCCAATTTCCTATCAAACCGGAGCTACCAAAACAGACAGTTGGATCGACATCGATGGAGGTATAGGCACTTTGTTTGCTTATGCCAGCCTGCGAAGAAAACTTCCCAATCAAAGCTTTTGTCTGGATGGGGATCTGGTGCCATTGAGCAAAGAAAATAGCTTTATCGGCCACCATCTTCTGATACCAAAAGAAGGTGTGGCGCTACATATTAATGCATTTAATTTTCCAGTTTGGGGAATGCTAGAAAAAGTTTCTGTCAATTTATTGGCGGGCATGCCGGCGATCGTAAAACCCGCTACAGTCAGCTCTTTTTTAGCCGAAGCAGTGGTTAAAGACATCATCGCATCAGGTATTTTGCCGGAAGGTTCATTGCAACTGATTTGCGGATCGATCAAAGGCATGATGGACCATTTAAATTATCAGGATGTGGTGACGTTTACGGGATCAGCCACGACCGGAAAAATGCTAAAAGCCCATCCCAGAATATTGGAAGAATCTATACCATTCAACATGGAAGCGGATTCTCTAAACTGTTCGGTCTTGGCTTTGGATGCAAAACCAGGCTCGGTAGATTTTGATATTTTTATCAAAGAAGTGCATCGGGAAATGACCGCCAAATGCGGACAAAAATGTACCGCCATCCGGCGAATTATCATTCCGGAAACTTATGTAGAGGACGTACAGTTGGCACTTTCAGCTAGACTTGCCAAAACGGTGATCGGAAACCCTACACATCCTGATGTGAGAATGGGAGCACTTGCAGGTAAAGTGCAATTGTCAGAAGTCAGAGAAAAAGTAGCGGAATTGTCCAAATACACACCCATTGTATTTGATCAACAGAACCAGTTGCAAGCACTCGATGCGGATGTTCACAAAGGCGCGTTTATGAGCCCTGTTCTGATGTACAATCCAAAACCATTTGAATACACCCAGACGCACGAGATGGAGGCATTTGGTCCGGTTAGTACCTTAATTCCATACAAGAATATGGACGAGGCCATAGAACTTTCAAAAATGGGAAAAGGATCTTTGGTGAGTTCAGTTATCACTTCAGACCCTCAAATGGCTACTCAATACTTACTAGGAGCGGGATCCAATCATGGAAGAATCTTGGTGCTCAATGCAGAATGTGCCAAGGAAAGCACCGGTCACGGTTCTCCAATGCCCTTGTTGGTCCATGGAGGCCCGGGTAGAGCAGGCGGTGGGGAAGAGATGGGCGGTTTAAGAGGTATCAGGCATTATATGCAGCGAACGGCCATCCAGGGATCACCTACGATGTTGACGGCCATCTCGCAGTCCTATCAAATGGGATCTAGAACCAATGAACTTGAAATACACCCATTCCGCAAGCATTTTGAAGAAATACAGATTGGTGATGAATGGATCACCGCAAAACATACAGTGACAGAAGCTGATATTACCAATTTCGCCAACTTAAGTGGAGATCATTTTTATGCACATATGGACGCGACCTCATTGGAAGGAACGATTTTTACAGGCAGGGTCGCACATGGTTATTACATTCTCTCTAAAGCAGCAGGCTTGTTTGTCGATGCCAAAAAAGGACCTGTTTTATTAAACTATGGAATTGACGAATGTCGCTTTATTAAACCAGTCTATCCTGGCATGACCATTGGAGTCCGATTAATCGCGAAAGAAAAAATAGATCAGGAAAAAAGAACTGAAGATGATGTGCCAAATGGAATTGTAAAATGGGTTGTGGATGTAAAAGACGAAACCGGTGAATCGGTCGCAGTGGCTTCCATTCTCACCATGGTCAAAAAACAAAATGGCTGATCCCACATTATTTTAAAAAGAAAAGAATGCAATCAATTATAACAGATGATTTGAGATTGGGATATTTGGACATTGAGATCGATCCAACATTGGATTTAGTGGCCGAAATCAACAAGCTCAAAAAAGAAAAAAACGCGGTTATCCTCGCGCATTATTATCAGGAATCGGACATTCAGGACATTGCAGATTTTGTGGGAGATAGTTTGCAGTTGTCACAAGAAGCTGCAAGAACACCAGCGGATATGATTGCCTTTGCAGGTGTTCATTTTATGGCAGAAACCGCAAAAATATTGTCGCCAGAAAAGAAAGTGGTGCTGCCCGATTTAAAAGCGGGATGTTCACTTTCTGACTCTTGTCCTGCACCCTTGTTTGCTAAATTTAAGGAAAAATATCCGGATCATATCGTGGTGAGTTATGTCAACTGCACCGCAGAATTAAAAACGCTGACCGACATTTGTTGCACTTCGTCCAATGCAGTGCACATTATCAACAGCATCCCTTTGGATCGAAAAATCATTTTTGCACCCGATAAAAATCTGGGCGCTTATTTGATTAAAAAAACCGGAAGAGACATGGTCTTGTGGAATGGAGCGTGTATGGTGCACGAAATATTTTCAAGAGAAAAAATCACCAAATTAAAACACCAAAATCCAGAAGCTAAAATCATAGCGCATCCTGAATGTGAAGAACCGGTACTTGCTTTGGCAGATTATATTGGATCTACGAGTGGCTTGTTAAAATTTATTCAGACAGATGCTGCGAGTAGTTTTATTGTAGCAACTGAAGCAGGAATTTTGCATCAGATGGCCAAAGTTTGTCCGGAAAAAACTTTTATTCCGGCACCCCCAAACAATATGTGTGCCTGCAATGAATGCCCACACATGAAGCGCAACACATTGGAGAAACTATACCTGTGTATGAAATATGAACAACCGGAAGTGATCCTATCTCCACAGGTCATCAGAGATGCAAGGGCATCCATAGATCGGATGTTGGAAATCAGTGAGCGTGCAGGGTTGAAGTAGGAAAGTTAAGAGATTATCCTGTCAAAAATGATTTAAATTTAACATATAATAACAATACAATTAATAGAACTACACCCAATCAAAGTATTAATCATTTTGATCGTTATACAAAAATGTCCAATTAAAATTATATATTTGCAAGCAAATGGCAAAAGCAGACTACATAGTATCGTTAATAAAATCTCATTACAACAATGAGCTGGAACGGTTTACCACTATGGCTTTGCAAATTGCTGCCCATGAAGCAAAGTTAGGGCATACACTTGTGGCTACCGAAATCAAAGCCATTATAGATAAGGCAAAAGAGGCAAAGCATAAAACCAAAGGTTTTGCACCTGACTTACAAGGCTTGATTTTGGAAAATGTACCTGCTGTGAATCTTGCAGACATGATCGCATCAGATGACATCAAATCAAAAATCACAAGAATCATTTCAGAGTTTGTTCAACGTGACAAACTACGCAAACACGATTTGGAGAATAGACGAAAAATTTTACTTTCTGGACCTCCAGGAACAGGTAAAACTCTCACAGCTTCGATTATTGCGAATGAATTGAACCTGCCACTTTATACAATATTGATGGATAAAATGGTAACCAAATACATGGGTGAAACTAGTGCTAAGCTTCGTCAGGTATTTGATTTAATAGAACAAAAACAAGGTGTTTATCTTTTTGATGAGTTTGATGCAATTGGTGGAGAAAGAAGTCGGGATAATGATGTCGGTGAAATGAGAAGGGTATTAAATTCTTTCTTACAATTTATTGAACGAGATAATTCCGATAGCTTAATAATTGCAATTACAAATAACAAAGCTCTTTTAGACCAAGCATTGTTCCGCAGGTTCGATGATGTAATTCTCTATCACTTGCCTGACAATGATGAAAAATTAGCATTATTAAAAAACAGACTTTCACGCTACAGCAAAAAGGTGAACTTTAACCAACTTCTACCAAATATAAACGGCTTAAGCCATGCCGAAATATCTCTTGCATGTTTAGATGCCATTAAAGAAACTGTCTTAAACGAAAAACAGTCAATGAGTAATCAACTAATTCTCAAATCAATCAAAGACAGAAATGCAGCATATCACAAATAATCGTTTAAGATGGCAGAAAATTACAAGCACATTTTCATTTCAGGGAATGTAAAACCGGAAAAATATAAAGCTTCACCTAAGCAAGGTAAACAACCCAGAATTCCACCAAGAGCCAGGGCAGCACACAGTGCAAAATTGCTTCAACAATTTGGCGCAATCTGGAATCAGAAAAAAGAATTAGAACAAGCAAGAACTGCTGAAAAAATTGCAACAAGAGAAGGCACTTATTTATCCTTTACGAGTGCAGCCGACCACGACTTAATAACAAAGAGTTTAGAGAACATTAAAAAAGGCATTCGCTTATTGAATGTTAAAGAAGAAAAGGTCGATGGTGAACACACTCGGGTAAAAGCAACAGTTTATATTCCCAATGGAATGGAGGGCTTTTTCATTAGTAAGATTGCCAAATATGAAGCAGAAGATTTAAAGTCGGGAAAGCCAAAGAATACACCTTTAGTCAATAGCATAAACGATGTAAGCATTGCTTTATTAGAAGGCTTGTGGACTGACAACCCTCAATTGATTCCTACAGAAAATTCAAAATGGTGCGAAGCATGGCTTAACGTCAACACCAAGGACAAACAAGAACAAGATCAAATAGCACTGTTTCTTAAAACAGTTGAAAACATAGGAATTGAGTATAAACGCAACACAATTATATTTCCTGAAAGGGCGGTTTTACTTATCAATGCAAGCAGAAACCAGTTAATTGAACTCATGTTACAAAGTGATTTATTGGCAGAGTTCAGAGCAGGACAAGAACCGGCAGGTTTTTGGATAAATGAAAGTGCCATTGAACAGCAAGCATGGGTTGACGATTTATTACAAAGAATTGAGCAAATAGAAAGTAATATTAAGGTTTGCGTATTGGATTCAGGCGTTAACAATGGTCATCAGCTTTTACAGCCCCTAATTGACAATACAAATACACTAACAGTTGATAATGGATGGGGAACCAATGACCATGAAACAGGTTCTGGTCATGGAACACTCATGGCAGGCATTGCGGGATATGGTCAAATGGAGTCAATTCTTGTTTCAACGGCAAATGTTCCTATTACACACAGAATTTGTTCAGTTAAAATATTACCGCCACCAACGCAAGATTCAACGCCAAAAGAGCTATGGGGTGATGTAACAGCGCAAGGCATAGCAAGAGCAGAAATTCAGAATCCAGAAATGATTTTGATTTATTGCATGTCTGTAACTTCGAAGCAGGATGCAGAACTTGGAAGACCTTCCTCGTGGTCAGGAGCAATAGACAATCTTGCATTCGGTGATGGAGAAAATCAACGACTAATAATTATTTCTGCAGGGAATATCATAGATGAAGATTCTTGGAAAAATTATCCTAATTCAAACTTTCTAACAACTATTGAAAACCCCGCACAATCTTGGAACTCTGTTGTAATAGGTGCGTACACTGAAAAGAATCAAGTTAAAGATGATAGATTTAATGATTATACCTTCGTTGCAAATCAAGGAGAATTATCGCCCTATAGCTCAACTTCTTTAGTATGGGAGAAAAAATGGCCTGTAAAACCTGATGTAGTTTTTGAAGGTGGAAATCTTTTAAAAACACCAGACAATAATGTAATAACACATGAAGATTTAGAATTGCTTTCTACATCAAAAAGTTTTAATATAAAACCATTCGATACTATTAATGCAACAAGTGCGGCAGCTGCACAAGCATCTTGGTTTGCGGCTAAAATTGCGTTTGAATATCCTAATACTTGGCCTGAAACTGTAAGAGCACTAATAGTTCATTCTGCATTTTGGAATGATGCCATGTTAAAACAGTTAAATGTAAAACAAGGAAACAGAGGAGATTTTAAAAACCTTCTTAAAGTATTTGGTTTCGGGATTCCTGTATTAGAAAGGGCGTTATATAGTCAGGAAAGTGCATTGACTTTCATTGCCCAAGAATTCATTCAACCGTTTGGATTTAATAATAAAAACCAACCCGAAACCAACGAAATCCATTTTTTCAATCTTCCTTGGCCAAAGGAAATATTACTGGAATTAGGGAAAGTTCCTGTTAAACTACGAATAACCCTTTCTTATTTTATAGAACCCGGTGCAGGTGAAATTGGGTGGAAAGATAAGTATCGCTATCAGTCTCACGGATTACGTTTCGATATTAACAATGTTGGAGAAGATGAAGATGATTTTAGAAAAAGAGTAAATATTGAGGCTCGAGAAGAGAATGAAGAAGTAAACGGTAATTCTGGTAGTAATAGATGGGTAATTGGAGCAAATAACCGCAGTAATGGTTCTATTCACTCCGACTATTGGGTAGGAACAGCAGCAGAATTAGCAACTTGTAACTTGATTGCGGTGTTCCCTATTATTGGTTGGTGGCGAGAAAGAAAGCATCTTGGGAAAGTTGAACGTGTTACACGTTATTCACTCATCATATCTTTGGAGACACCAAAACAGGAGGTGGAATTTTATACAACAGTTAAAAATTTGATCGAAGTCTCTATTGAAATTAAGACTAAATAATAGCTATGGCTAATAATTTTTTTATATAATTCTAATAAAATATATCTTTGGGAAGTAAATGAGTGTGTACGCAACTAAACTCTAATTTATGCAAACAACCAGCTTTCAAGAATAATCTAAATCAACTTCTTGTTTGAAAACTATTGTAATTATTACATCAAAAATACTCCCTTCATGAAATACCTATTCTTATTTCTGGCCAGCTCATTTTTTTCGCTCCATGCACAAATAAATTGGGAACCAAGCTCCACTAAATCTGCCTTCGTGCCCGAAGATTTTGTCTTGGACAAAAAAGGCAATCTCTATATTTCTATCAAAGGCAATGACCTGATTTACCAAACTAATATTTTTGATCAGCCACTAAAGTACAATAAACTACCTAAAGTTTCTACCAAAAAATTTTACTATGACCTAAACCCAATCAGCCTTTTCTTGGATTTTAAGGATACCCTCCTCGCCTTCAGAGGGGCTATTCCTTATCGCTTTTTTGGGACTTATTTTGCAAAAGATAGTGTTGGCAGATTAGATACAAATTACGCCTCTATGTCCACCAGCTTCTTTATGAAATACAATTTAGAAGGTGATTTATTTGGGAGTTTTTTAGACGCAATATTTCAATATAAGGACAAATGGAAAAATGATCGCAATAACACAGTTTTTGATGGGAGTACAGTTTTTAATTACTTTCCATTTGATGAAGAAAATAATTATGCATTGGTGGGAGGCAATTCATATAGGGTTATAAAGTACAATAGCCGAACATTAGAAAGAACTCCAGTCTTTGAAACAAACACACCAATGGATTATAGAAGTCTGACAGTTACAGTTGACGGTCACATTTATGCAGGCACTTCAGCTGGTTTATATCATTCTTACAATGATGGTAAAGAATTTGAAGTGATTCTGATCGACACAACTCTGGGACATACAAGCATCACCAGGGTATTTCAGACTAAGTCCGGTGACGCCATAATAGCGCAAGTAACATCAGGTTTTTTTGCCAGTTATGACAAGGGTAAAAGTTGGGTTAAACTTTATATCTTCAATCAAAACGCACCAACATATTACAGTGATGTTTGGGAAAAACTTGAAATTATCGATACAGCAAATGCTGCTTTAATGATTCGCAACGGTTGTTATACTTACCAAAGCTTTCTATTAACGCCGGATCGGGGAGAATGGAGAAAAATGGATCCACCTGCATTTAAAATGAATGCATTTAATCTATTTAAAAATAAAACGAGAAGATTGTTCTCTCATGATGACGGCTGTGAGTGGATTTATTCCGATGATGATGGGAATGAATGGCATTCATTACTGAAAAATGGAGCAGCAATACAAAACTTAGCAATAGACAGCAAAGATCAGCTTTATAGTTTTAATCCATTTGAGGCTGATAGTAAAGTTCTCTATTGGTCCAAAGACGGTGGGCTAAGCTGGGATACTAACCAAATATTTGAAAGAAGAATACTAAGTATTCAAGTATTCACTGATGGCTCAATGATGCTTCTTGCAAGTCCGCCCAGCAGTTTAGATCCCACTCATTTCTACTATAGTTCTGATTTTGGTGAAAGTTGGGTTCTCCAAAATACGGGAGTAGGGATCTCTGGACAAATTAACCAAATGCTAAAGGGTCCAGATGGGGCCATCTATGCCTTCCAATCAAGTGGTAGGGACGCCTTTATCTCAAAAGATCTGGGCAAAACCTGGCAATTAGATAATCGACTGAAAGGTGTTAGCATTGGATCTGATAAGTTTTTTGATATGAATGGATATTTTGTATTCCTCGGCTCAATAGGTGGTGTGAGTGGTATCTATCGCAGCTTAGACCTTTCTAGTTTTGAAAATATCACCCTCAACGGACCTTCCATCATTCAAAGAATGCATTCAATTGCTCCAGGCGTTATCGCTGGTGCATTCACAAAGTCAGGTGTTCATATCACTTATGATTATGGTCTGACTTGGATAGACATCACCAGTAATCTGGACTTTGATCTAGTAAATAGAAATTATAGAAACAATTCCATTCTAGTAGATGAAAACGGCCGTATCTTCCTAGCGAGAGCAAATGATGGTATCTATAGAACCAATTCGATGGCGGTAGCGATCGAAGAACCTTTGGATGATAAGAAAACATTTTTCAGCTTTGGACCCAATCCTACAGAAGCTTTCCTAAATGTCCGGTTGAATGAAACCATTGCAGGTCTCAATACTGAACTAGAGCTTTCCAACTCATTGGGCCAATGTATTCTTAAAAGGAAAAATATCTCACAGACAGAAATGCTCGACCTAAAGAATTTTGCACCGGGGATTTATTATTTAAGTGTAAAAACTGCTGCGGGAATAATGCATACAGAAAAAATAATTAAGCAGTAAAATGTATTCCTTAATTTCTTTAAGTGGAAGTGCTATTGTCTTTTATTTTGCATTTGTGGCCAAAGATCGGATGTTGGAAATCAGTGAGCGTGCGGGGTTGAAGTAGGACGACAGGGGAAAAACAAGAGTGTATTTTTTACAACTAAATTTGCTATTCTACGAGATTGGAGTATCTTTGGGAAGTAAATGAGTGTGTTCCCAATTAAACGCTAAGTTATGCAACAAGCAAACCAGCCTTCCCAAACAAGCCAAATCAACAACGGGTTTGAATACTAATGTAATACATATTACTAGAATACTCCCACCATGAAATATATAATATTTATCCTGCTCAACTTACTTTTTAGTCTTCAGGTATTTTCTCAGATTTTTATTGAACAAGAGATTAGCCCGGTAATCAGTACATGCGGGTCTTTGGCACAGTCTCAGATTTGTATTTACAATGACTCTCCATATCCTATCAAGAATGCAATTATAAGCCTATCTTATGATGAAGGATTAGGAATGTACAAGCTTATCTCTGATAAGAACATCATGTTGAACAGTAAGCCTAGTGAGCTGGAAGAGAATTTGACCTTGTTGAATCTGGAACCTTGTTCAAATATTTGTTTCACCATTTTTTTGGAATATGATTGTTTAGCATTTACAGGTCAAAGGAATATTGAAATTAATCTTCATCATGATCAAAACCTAATACAATCTAAGGCTTCAATAATTGCTTATTCTCCAGAACTTGAACTTAGCACCATGGAGATCAGTTATGACCCTGTGACGAACAGCTTTTCCAGGATATTCCAATTGACAAATATTGGTAATATAAAACTAAAAGACTTTGTCCTTAAGAATAAAGAACGGGATCTTGTTACAATTCTAACAAGTTCAAAAGCTAGAATAAGTACTGATGGACAGGAATTGATATTTGCTTCCAAAGATTTTCTAACAGAAGGAAATAAGGATGGTAATTTTGATCCGGGAGAATTTATCAGAATTCAACAAGATATAAGAATTGACAAATGCTTTAATAATACGCCATTTACGTTTGAGTTTATTCTAGATTGTAATCATAGAACTTGCTCTTACGATGTCGTATCATTTCAAAACAACAATTTGAATATTTCAAGAGCCAAGCTTGGATTCAGTTATAAATTATTAGAATCGCCATCTCAATGTGATACTATTGTTATGGAAATCAAAGCATTTTCAAGAGTTCAAAAATCAAATAATTCTATAACGAACGCATACAATGTTTCATTGGACATTGGCTGGTTATCCAATAATGATAGAGGCATTTATTATTATGATGCACGTATAGATTTTAAGGAGTTAATTTTCAATAAACAAAAATATCCATTGGCACTCAATGGAAAATTGTTTCCATTTTCTTGTGATGTATTTAACACAGATCCGGATGGACCCAAGGGATTGCAAGATTTAGATAAGGATGGAGAATTCGATGATTTATTAGCTGGTGATACAATATTTTTTACTCTAACTGCTAAGGTCAATCCCAAAAGTTTTGATTCCAACTGCAGGTATAATCTTTTCTTTCCCAACCATACTTTAGGAATTAATTTCACATCCCAAGATTTTTGTAAGAATGTCTATATAGATAGCAGTGATAGGAGAATTTATGAAATTGTTGTTGGTCCTTTGTTTGAACTTAAAAGGGAAGATCTTAAAGCGAGCGTTCATTTAGAAAATATTCTTTTTGATGATGGAAGAGATACACTAAATTTATATGTTCCTTTAAATAGTAATTATCATTTTCCACTTTGCAACAATCCTAAGGTTAGATACAATATAAAATTGCCAGCTGAAATAGTTTTTGATCAGGCAGAAATTATTATTTCAAAAAGACCTACTGAATTGATTTCTTATTTATAGGAGACCCAATAAAAATAATTGTCAATAATATATGCAATCCAAGTTTAATACCAACGTCCAGAGTAACAGATTCCGCAGAATGTTATTCTTGTGTTGAGAATTCATATCCTAAATTGGTAATTACTTATAGCACTGAATTCAAATGTGGAGAATTCTGTGATGAATGGGTCCCATTGGAATGTCAAACGAATAGAAATATAAATGTAAATTGTTCAAATGAGCCATTTCAATTAAAAAAAGATAATAGTTTTCTAAAGTTAGACAGATTCGAATTAAAAAGAATCAGTTATGGATTTAAAGATTCTACTCGAACGACCTATGTTGATCCAGACGTAGATTCAATAAATTTGAATAGTATAAGTCAATTAGATACTTTCCATGTAGTCATTAAAATTTACTCAACATGCACTCAATATAAACTAAACGGCTTTGGTTTATCAGTAATAGCTGATTATTCTCATAATAGGATGGTTAGCCAGACTTTTTTTCCTCATGAAATTTATGAATATAAGACCATTTTTTACAAAAATGATTCCATTTTTTATTCTGCTACACAAGCTATTTTTCCACCTCGCACGAATGGTGTAGGAATCGACAAATACAATTCTTATGTATTTGATTCAAGCAGAATTATGAATAATGTAATTTTTAATAATACTGCTATTAGTCAATTTGATTCTATAATATTAGTGATAGTTGGAAGAATTTCAAAAGATGTTCCACACAACAGAATTGATCAATTGAGAATTAGAGCTCAACTATATACCTATGTAGGAAATTGCTTTATAGATGAGAGTAATGATGGGTATTTTGATTTTACAAATCGAAATTATTCAACCTCAGACCCATCGCTTATTGGCTTCTCCGATTATTTTCATAAAGATCTACATCATCCAATTAATTTAATTTGTGATAGTGTTGAATTAAGAAATATATTTGAATACAACAACTATTCCTTATTGACACCTGATGTTTTCCATAATGAGTTCAGATTACCTTATTTACTCAGTGCAATGGAAAATATAGTTCCAGATTATTGGAAGCCCTACAACACTGGAGGATTGTCAAAAATTGCATACCCAATAACAACAAATAGATTCATAAATAATATTCACAGCAATAATAGCGTAATTTATTCCAACGTAAATCTTTATGCTGATTGGGTAGAAACATCATTTAGATTGACCACATACCTAAAGCCTACTTGCTTTATTAAAATTCAAGACTCCATTCAATCCGTTGCAACAGTCGAGCATTATATAGATAAAGCTGAACGGGAAACTGTAAAATTCAATGGAAACTATGTTTATAAGCTACCGGGATTAATATTAAAATCATATTTTAACAAGGTAATTTTTATTAAAGATTCAATTTCTGATTGGTTTTTTACAATTCAGACACCTGAGAATCCACACAGCCCTAATAAAAATCTCAACGATCAAGAGCATTATTACAAATTCCATAACACATGGTTATACTACGAAAGCCCAAGTAATTTGAATCATCCTGTCTCACTGGAAGTTTTATTACATGGAGGGATTAGAAAGACCATCTTTCCTGTGCCAATGGTAAATTCAAATGCCTGGATTTTTAAATTGGATTCCGTTCAAAAAATTGTTCAATGTAAATTGAATGTTGCCAACAGAAATTGCTCCCTAGATTCTGTAAAAATTATTCTAGGTAACTCATGCGATGGCTATCCATCCGATCTTAAAGTACTTCCAAAGACCTGCATTGATTATGCACCTCAGTTCAGTTTAATTTTAGATCCCAGGCCTGCAGTTTTAGAATGCAAACCCATCCATCCTCGCAAAGATATCTATGTAAGCAAATGTGATACGATTCACGAAAGTTTAAGAATCAACAATCTGGGACTTGGTTATGCCTCTCAAACTGTCTTGCATGTTAAAGTTCCATTGGGTGTAAAACTGTTGAATTCTACAGTCATTTATACATTGTCTAATCCAAGCCAGTACAATGTTCCTATTTCATACAATCCATTGCTTATGGAATATGATGTTGTTTTGACATCTAATGTACTCAGAAGTTTATTCCCAGGATTTACTGAATCGGATTCTTCATCCATCGAACTAAAATTAATATTTGCAATAGATTGTGATCTTGATAATGGAACTAGTATAAATTACAGAATTAGCTATGAGGAAGTTTGCTCTAAAGCTCATTCATTGCCTGTAAAATACACACCGAGAATCTTTTTTAAAGAGTCAATTCCATCCAATAATTATACACTGGATTATAAGATCGAAAAATCTAATTCTTGTACTAAAGATTTCATTCTCAATGTCAGTTTAGTCAGACTAAATTCTGATTTCAATAAAGGAGATAGAATTACTATTACTTATGATAAAATTATGGGCTTCAATTCGCAAGCTTCAATTAGTTCATTAGGATTAAAAAATAATAATTACAAATATTTGGTTGATAATGCTACAGAAAGTCTTACATTCGAACTCAGTGATGGATTAAAGAAGGGAGATTCTGTTATTATCAAAATTCCAATGAATTCGCATTGTGAAAGTAATTGTAAATCGACTTTCTTAGATCTTAAAATAGAAGAATTAAAGCCAATTAATTGTTCGACATCGCCTTCAGGACGCTGCGATCACTATTCAGTGACTAAGTCCATTTATTTTGACGATGTAAAACTGTATCCTGATATTCAAATTGATTCAATAGATATAAACTATATAGGTCTAGATTCTAGTTTGATTGAATTCAGCTCGAAAATTGCGATAACAAATTCTTCTAAAATGGATCTTTATCAAGATTTAAAACTTAAAATATTTCATGATAAGAACAACAATGGTCAAATAGACCAAGGTGATATTTTACTGGAAAGAATTTCAAACAACTTTTTTATAGTGAAGGATTCAACTTACATTTTAAATGCTACACATCGAGTAGATCCAAGTCTTGCTTGTCCTCTTTTAGTCGTTTTATTTAAAGAAGACAATCCATGTCTTTGTTATTCTGACACTTTTATTATTCAATCGCATATGATTGAAAGTCTCTCCCAAAAGTTTGAACTCTGCGAAAGCGAAGAACTTATACTGGATTTTAGAAAACAATTGGCCAAAGGAATAACGATTTCATTTGACCCTAATCCGTATCTAACTAAATTAGCTGAAAATCATTTCATTTTTAAAAAACAAATTACATCAGGTACTTCAAAAGAGTTTGAAGAATTATTCTATGAAATTGAAATAGCAAGTCTCTGTCAAAGCAGAAATAAAATAGAAATAACTATTGATCCAAACTGTGTAAAAGAAATTATTGATCCCAAAATCTATTTCCCTAGTGTTTTTTCACCCAATGGTGATGGAATAAACGATGATCTTATTCTGGTTGGAACTGATCAAATAGATAAAATCCTAAGCATAAAAATTTATAATCGATGGGGAGTACTTGTACATTCAAACAATCATTTACCTGTACAGGACAATTATCCTTTATGGAACGGAGAAATGAACGGAAAACCGCTTAATCCAGGTGTTTTTAGGTATATCATTCAAATCATAGCCAAAGATGGTCGAAAGTTGAATTTGACCGGAGATATTACATTAGTTAGGTAGTTTTGGAGAAAATATCCCAAGTATGTAAACTTGAGACTTAAATAGAAGAAGCAAATCTTTTATTCAAAAGCATTAATCCCTGTTACGTCCATTCCAGTGATCAACAAATGAATGTCGTGAGTTCCTTCATAGGTTAAGACCGTTTCCAAATTCATCATATGTCTCATGATTGGAAATTCGTTCATGATTCCCATTCCGCCTAATATTTGGCGGGATTCTCGAGCGACGGTGAGAGCGGTAAAAACATTGTTTCTTTTTGCCATCGAGATCTGCGCTGGTGTGACTGTTCCTTTATTGGCGAGAGTGCCCAATCTCCAGGCAAGAAGCTGTGCTTTGGTTAGCTCAGTGATCATTTCTGCCAATTTCTTTTGGGTCAGTTGAAATCCTGCGAGCGGTCTTCCAAACTGGATCCTTTCTTTGCTGTATCGCAAGGCAGTATCATAACAATCCAGACCTGCACCAATCGATCCCCAGGCGATACCGTAACGCGCCTTGGAAAGGCAGGATAATGGCCCTTTAAGTCCTTTAACGCTTGGAAATACCTGAGATTTAGGCACGCGCACGTCTTCAAAAATCAATTCACCAGTGATCGATGCTCGCAATGACCATTTTCCATGCATTTCCGGAGCAGAAAAACCTTTGCTGTCTTTTTCGACCACCATTCCCAATATTTCGCCAGCTTCATTTTTAGCCCAAACGACTGCAAGGTCTGCTACAGGAGAATTGGTGATCCACATTTTTGCTCCGTTAAGGATGTAGGCATCTCCATCGTCTTTGACATTGGTGACCATTCCGGCGGGATTGCTCCCAAAATCGGGTTCCGTGAGGCCAAAACAACCAATAAAGTCTCCATTTCCCAATTTTGGTAAATATTTTCTTTTTTGTTCTTCAGAGGCATATTTGTAGATGGGATACATTACAAGCGATCCCTGTACCGAAGCCATCGAACGGATTCCACTGTCGCCCCTTTCTAGTTCCTGCATGATGATTCCATACGCGATCTCATCCATTCCACCACCACCATATTCAGTGGGAATGCTAGGACCAAATGCACCAATTTCTGCCAAACCTTTAAAAAGATGGGTCGGGCAAGTGGCTTTGTGGGAATATTCTTCAATAATTGGACTGACTTCTTGTTTGACCCACTCCCTGACAGCGGCTCTCGCCATGAGATGCTCTTCACTGAGCAATTCGTCTATTGCATAATAATCGTGTCCTTCGTATAAATCAGTTCGATTGGCCATGGTTCAAAATTTGCGCAAAGGTAATGGAATCATAATGCTTTGATGTAGATTTTAGATTGTTCTGAAATCCAAAATTAGGCCAAAGAAAGAATAATTGAATCTACTTTACAAATCTTATACTCCTCAAATTAGGTATTTGATTTATTTGTCATTAAAACTCAAAAACCAATTTGTTAAAAATTTGTTAAAAATTTGAAAATAATTATATATAGTTTTTATATTTGTGAACGCTATTGATTTATTCACCTTTAAATTACTTTTATGCAAGTCTCAAACCTCAAGCCATTTTATCCAATAAAATGGATTAGAACCTTTACCCAAATTAAATTTCGAAAAAGCTACTTTATTGTTTTGTTTCTCTCCCAATTTCTTCTTGCATTTACATCTTGCAAACAAGATCTTCCTAATCCAAACTCTAGCTCGTTAAAAAACAAATCTTTTGATTGGTCTGCTGGAGTAATTTCCTGCCCTGGTACAGATTGTGTAGAGTACAGTTGTTTTTGCTTTCAGGCAAATTGTTGCGATCGATATGATCTTGATCCTTGTGATTCAACTGATATGGGAAAATATGCTATCGGAGTTGCAAGGGAATTGTGCAAGGCAACTAGCAGCTGTTTGCAAAAATCATTCTCTATCGAATGTGAGCCACATTCAGATTCATGTTACGATTTTAGTTTTTTACCTTATAACTTTTTTACAGAAGATCCGGATGGAAATCCTTTTCACTATTGTTCAAATGCTGATTGTAATGGCACACATTATTGTGAAGACCTTGGACCTACATTTTATCTTCATCGACCAATGACCATTGCTCTTCAAAATCAAATTGCAGCTCATGTAATATATTTGGCTAATCAATATAGACCACGCTGTAATCCAGCACAATTTGGTTTAAATTGCTTTGCGAGAGTTGGTGATATTTTTTATAGTGTTTGTACTGATCCGGATAAATCTGGTTGTGAAACTTTAGAAGATCCTTGTTGGGATACAAAAATAATAATTAGATTTGAATATTGGTGTTGTCCGTGTAGCATTTGATATTTGAAATGAATAACTATTGGATTATTTTATTTTATTTTTCATTTACAATGCTCAGAGGACAAACCCAATGGGAGCTTGTCTCAGACAGCTCTTTAAGTGAGGTCCAGGATTTTGTAATGACAAAAGAAGGAGAACTATCTCTATCAATTAAAGGGAATGATTTAATTTTTCAAACTAATATTTATCAACAACCAAATAATTGGGTTCAATTACCAAGAGTTTCTACAAAATTCTTTAGTTATGATTTAAACCCAATCAATTTGTTTCTAGACTTTAATGATACTCTCATTGCTTTAAGAGGTGCCATTCCTTATCGTTATGATGATACCAGATTTTTTAAAGACAGTATTAGCAGATTGGACACAAATTATTCAACTATTTCTATTAGTTATTTAATGAAATATAATCTAAGTGGAGATTTATTTGGTGAATTAAATGGTGCAATTATTCAATATAAGGATAAATGGAAAAATGATAGAACTTATACTGTATTCAATTCAAATACTGGAATTTTTAATTATTTTCCATTTAGTCAGGATAACAATTATGCTCTAATTTATAATTCAAATGGAGACAGCTATAGCGTAGTAAAATATAACACTGCAACATTTGAAACGCAAAAAGTATTTGAAACTAATACCCCAATGGATTTTAGGGATTTAACTGTAACATCTGATGGGCACATTTTTGCAGGTACGGCTTTAGGTCTTTATCACTCCTATAATGATGGACAAGATTTTGAAGTATGCCTTATTGACTCAGTTGTAGGTCACACAAGTACTACCAGAGTATCTCAAACAAAATCAGGAGACGCTATTCTGGTGAAACTCTCTACAGGTTTTTTCGCAAGTTATGATAAAGGAAAGACTTGGAAAAAACTTCATATGTTTAATAAGGATTTAATTGATTATCCATTTACAGTGTGGGAAAAAGTAGAAATTATAGATACAAATTACGCAGCAATTCTGATGCGAAACGGGTGTTTTTCATCCGGGGTGTTTCTAATTACTCCGAACACTAATGGTTGGAAAAAAATTAATCCTCCTGCTTTTAAGCTAGATGCTTATAATCTGTTTAATAATGGAGAAAATAGATTGTTTGCAAATGAAAACCAATGTAAATGGGTTCTCTCCGATGATGAAGGAAAAAATTGGGAAAGTTTAGAATGCAATGGAAATGCAGTAGTAAACCTCAATAAAGATAATAAAGATCAACTTTATTGTTATTACCCTGATGGTCTTGAGAAAAGGGTTCTTTACAGGTCAATTGATAATGGTGAAAATTGGGATACGAATCAAATATTTCCAGGAAGAGTTCTTGGTTTTTATCGATTTTCAGATGGATCACTTTTGCTCTTGACAGGTATTCCGAATAGTAGTTCAATCAACCCTTATAATATTTATTACAGTCTGGATCACGGTCAAAGCTGGCAACTCAAGAACAATTATTTTGCTCCCCCCAAGGATGTATCTAAAGTTTTAAAAGGTCCTGATGGAACATTATACGCTATACTTTCTGGCACCAGAGTAGTCATGAAGTCATCAGATTTTGGACAAAACTGGCAAGTGGACCCAAGATTTAATAATATCAGTAATCTAAATTCTCCATTTTTTGATGATCGGGGCTATTTTATTTTTATAGGAAATTTTTCTGGAGTGCATGGGATTTACAGAAGCCTGGATTTAATGAATTTTGAAAACATGAGTTCCTCAGGGCTATCTGTAGCACAAGGAATATATGGTATTGCCCCCGGAGTTCTCGTGGCTTCCTTTAGCAAGGATGGTATATTTATTACCGATGATTATGGAACAAACTGGACCAATATTACAGGAGATCTTGAGTTTGACATTGAGAATAGAAGTTATCGGGTCAATTCAATTTTAGTAGATCAGCAAGGTAAAGTTTTTCTTGCAAGGGCCTATGATGGAATTCATCGTACTCTTTCATCAGTGGTAAGTACCTGGGATGTTTCGGAAGATAGCAAGCGATTGTTTAATTTTGAGCCCAACCCTACAGCAAGCTTTTTAAACATTCATTTTAATGAAATGGTGCAAGAGTCCATGGCGCGTATAGAACTGACGAATTCACTAGGCCAGATAATAAATATAAAAATGAATTTTGATCAGTCAAGTTGGTTGGATCTAAGTCCATTGCAAGCTGGTATTTATTATCTTTCAGTAAAAACAAAAGCTGGCAGAATACAAACAGAAAAAATAATCAAGTATTAACGATCCAAGAAAAGTCAAGATTTATAGTATCGCTTTTCGATATAACTTCTCATACATTGGTAGAATCTTGTTAATTTCAAAATCTGACGCTCTTTGAATGGCATTTGCTTTAAACCAATTGTGTTTTTCAGGAGTAGATAAAATATCCAAGGCACCTGTTGTCATTTGCGTAATATCTCCAATAGGATAAGAATATCCTGAAAAACCATGGATGTTGACTTCTTTAAGTCCGCCTGCATCTGAGCTGATGACAGGGACCCCACAAGCCATGGCTTCAAGCGCGGACAAGCCAAAACTTTCGTGATCAGAGGTCAGCATAAATAAATCAGTAATGGCTAGGATGTCTTCCACGGCATCCTGTCTACCCAAAAACAGAACTTTGTGTGCGATTCCTAGTTCGCGAACCAGATCCTCAAGTCCCGTTCTCTCTGGACCATCTCCGACCAATAATAATTTACAAGGAATCTGTTTTTGCATTCCAAAAAAAGTATGGACGATATCTCCGATCCGTTTTACTTTTCTAAAATTGGAAATGTGGCAAATGATTTTTTCACCATCACTGGCAAATCTGTTTTTGAGTCTTAAATCGGTGGCCGGTTTAAAACGCGTCAGATCTACAAAATTAGGTACCACTTGAATGTTTTTCTGAATTGAAAAAGCGTCCAAGGTTTTATCTTTAAGATAAGTGGACACAGCCGTAACCTCATCAGACTGATTAATACTAAATTCCACGACCGGAAAAAAGGCGCCATCGATTCCTACCAGGGTAATGTCAGTACCATGTAAGGTAGTGATAAAGGGTAATTTTTTTCCCTTGGATCGGAGGATTTCACGCGCAAGAAATCCAATAATTGCATGCGGTATCGCGTAGTGCACGTGTAAAACATCCAATTGCTGGTGAAGCGCCACATCGACTATTTTGCTGGTCAATGCAGTATCATAGGGCTTAAAATCAAACAATGGATATTCCATCGGAGAAACCTCATGGTAATAGACATTGGATTGATATGGACCCAGTCTGGCAGGCCTTTTATAACTGATAAAATGAACCTGATGCCCTTCATTGGCTAAGGCTATTCCAAGTTCTGTAGCCACCACGCCGCTGCCACCATAAGTGGGATAGCAAACGATTCCGATATTAAGTGCCGGTTTAATCATAGACCAAATTAAACAAACAAATTGGCTGAATGTTATGCTCCTGCATTAGACAAAAATTGATCCTTGGCCATATATTCCATTACAGATCTTGAGAAACTGACAGGTATTAAAGCCCATACGATCCGTATATGGGAAAAGAGATTTAACATCGTACAACCTAAACGGACACACACCAATATAAGATATTACGATGATCAAGATTTAAAAAAAATTACCAACGTTGCTTTATTAAATCACAAGGGGTATAAAATTTCTTCCATTAGCAATATGCAGGATTATGAGCTCGAGGATATGGTGGCTCAAATAACCGATGTGGTATTTTTTAATGCAGATTCATTAGATGCATTAACCTTGAGCATTATACAATTGGATCATGATAAATTTTTGCATATCATCAGCCAGCATATTGATCAAAATGGATTTGATCAAACATTTGATGAATTGTTGATGCCTTTGTTGGATAAATTAAATGATTTGTGGTTGGCAGGATCGATTCGCAAGGCGCATGAGGAATTCGCGATGCAATTGATTAAAAGAAGAATCGTCCATCAAATCATAAAATTGGAAGGAACCAATAAGGATCGAAATACGCGATTTATTATAGCCATGCCGGGTAATGAAAATCAGCAGTTAAGTCGGTTTTTTGTGGAGTATTTACTTTCCAAAAATAAGATAGCGAGTTTATACATGAGCAATGATTCAGATATTCGGGACATTTTGGAAGCAGCTCAAGCATTTAAAGCAAATTATGTTTTGAGTTTTGTCAATGAAGAATCCACCATGCCAGTAATTAGGGAAATTTTGCTCGCGATCAGGAACCAAAAAGAAGACATCAAACTTATTTTAATAGGATATCTATCAAGTGAAGTTTCATCTCAGTTTCCAGAAGTGATTTGTATTCAAAATTATGAGCATCTTAAAACTTTAATTTCTGAAGTATAATTTATAAAAATTGTAGAAATTAATTTGAATGTATAAAAGCACATTGAAACAGCGATGAATCAAAAGAAAATAATATTTCCGCTAATCGCAGTTGTAGCGGTTTTTATTTTTTCTTGCTGGAGAATGGCTGAGCTCCCTTTATGGGGACATTATCCTTTATTTTTATTTTTATCCGGATGGTTTTCGGTTATTTTATTGTTTGCAATCTTCCGTAAACGAAATATTGTTTATTGGAAAAATTTAGCTCTAGTTTCGGTTTCTTCGATTTTATTATTGCTTTCATTTCCTCCCATTTCTTGGACACCACTTATTTTTTTATCTTTTATACCTATTCTATATTATTTAGATTCAGGCTTGAAGAAGCAAAAAACTTCATGGTTTTTAATATATCATTCATTCGTATTGTGGAATATTCTGTGCACCTGGTGGGTGGCCAATACGGCTTTAATACCGGGTATTGTAGCCATTTGGTTGAATTCACTTTTTATGCTGATACCGGTTTGGTTGAGCATAAAAACAAGCAATTATTTTCCTAAATTGGCTTGGTGGCCACTCGTGTTTTATTGGGTAGCCTATGAGCAATTGCACCATCAATGGGAAATGTCATGGCCATGGCTTAGTCTTGGCAATGCGTGGTCAGGTTTTTCATCTTGGGTGCAGTGGTATGAGTATACCGGCACTTTTGGTGGAAGTTTTTGGACACTTGTAATCAATTTATTAATTTATAATTTCATCAAGAAATATTTTGAATTAAAAAACCAAAATTTAGGCCAATGGATCAGAGATAAAAAATTTCATTTGTCCATGATTTTGGTATCTATATTTATTCCGGTTGCGACTTCCTTTTTTATAAAATCCAAAGTTCAGGATTCAAATTTAAAAGTTAAAGTAGCGATTGTACAACCAAATTTTGAACCACACTATCAAAAATTTGAAGTTAGCGAGTCAGATCAATTTGATAGATTTGATTCTTTGTCAAGAGCCATTGTTGATCGTGAAACGAGATACCTTATATTTCCCGAGACTAGTTTTGGTGAAGCTGGAGCCGTATTAAGAAGCAATATTCTTGCGAGAGATCCAAGGATAGAACACTGGAAAAAATTTCTCGATTCTTTTCCAAAATTGGCTTTAGTCACAGGAGTGACCAGCATTCATGAGTTGGCACTTCACGAAAATCCTACAAAATTTTCACGAAAATTTAGTCGGACAGATCCACCACGTTATTTTGAAGTAGAAAATGCAGCCATTCAGATAACATCAAGTAATGAAGACATACCGCATTACAGAAAAAGCAGATTGGTACCAGGCGCAGAATTATTTCCTTATCGCAAATGGCTTCCTTTTTTAAAACCCCTCGTGGATAAATTGGGTGGATCAATAGAAGGATTGGCTACCCAAAAGGACAGAGAAGTTTTTACAAACGAAAATTATAAGATTGCACCAGTTATTTGCTACGAATCTATCTATGGAGATTACATGAGAGGATATGCGCTAAATGGAGCACAGGCTATTTTTGTAATGACCAATGACGGTTGGTGGGATGATACGCCCGGATATTTGCAGCACAGAGAATTTGCAAGATTAAGAGCGATTGAATTTCGAAAACCCGTCATGCGATCAGCCAATACAGGTAGCTCATGTTTTATTAATTCAAAAGGTGAAATTAGTCAAGCGACAGCTTATGGTGTGCCGGCGGTTATTTCTCAAGAAGTCCATTTTTCGGATCAGCTTACTTTTTTTGCAAAATATGGAGATCTTATAGGTAGAATCTGTAAATATGTTTCCTTTTTATTTATGGTTGTCATGCTCATTTTTCGAATCTCAAAATCGAAAAATTGATTCATACAATGAATTTATAATTTGCTGATTAAGCAATTACAATTTTGGAAATTTTGAAATGTATCTGCGTAGTAAATGAAGTTCTACTTCACTTCCATGACATCCTTTTGAGCGGGGGCAGGTTTTGAACTCTTACCGATGTCAAAAGAAACGGTCAACTCGTGAGATCCTCCGTTGTAGTTTTGAAAGATCTGATAAGTTTGATCATAGCTATAATAGAATCGCAGCTGTTCGATTCGTACACCTAGTAGAAAAGACACCCTACTATCAGAAGGTCCGAAACTGTAAGTAAATCCACCGGTCAGTCGATCTTCCAGCATTTTAAACAAAACATTGAGATCAGTACCAAAAGGTACATCCGAAATCTTACGCACACAGACTGAAGGTTCAATGACAAGACGGTAAGAAGGAATGTTCCAAATACCACCCAGAAATCCAACGAAATTAAAATTACTGGCGGTGTCTTTGGCTCTCACTTCATTGTCCAATCTGACCAATGCAAATTGAGGGAGTGTAATACCCACCCTTAATTTTTTATTGAATTCGCCCCAAAATCCAAAATCAGCTCCAAAATAGTTTAAACCATTGACGGCACGATTGATGATGGGATCCGGAGATTGGTGATTGGGATCGGTGATGGCTCTGTTGTCAAGACTGTATTGGGTATAGGTACCTCCAAGTCCAAGAGAAAATTTATGATCTTCACTGATTTTAAAATTATAAGCGTAATTGACTTGCCCATTGAATCGATTGGCGACGCCAAAATTTTCAGCATAAATCAAACCGCTCAAACCCATATTGGCAGCTGGAGTTGCATTGATTCCCAAGGTGATTCCTTTTGGAGAATCATCGAAACCAGCCCACTGGCTTCTAAAATTTAATAAGAGTCTGTTGTGACCATCAAATCCGGAATTGGCCGGATTAATTAAAAATGGATTCAGTGTATAATGGTTATAAACTGCAGGTGTTTTAATGGCTTTGGCATAATCCTGAGCTTGAACATTCAAGCTAATAGCCAAAATCAAAACAGCTAGAAAAGTATTTATAAATTGTCTCATGTTTTTTTCTTTTAAAGTTGAAAAAATATTAATCCTCAAAATGAATTAGCGTACAATGGTTACATGACCCTTGTGTAAAACATCATTCTTACCGGGTTCTTTGACAGTTAGTACCCACATATAGGTTCCATCCGGAAGAATATTGCCATCTAAATCAACACCAGACCATCCGTTCGCATAATCCACTTCTTGATAAACCAATTTACCCCATCTACTGAATATTTGTAGAATATTTGCAAAGTTTTCAGAACAAGTGATTACTAAGTTGTCATTGGCTCCATCACCATTGGGCGAAATGGCAAGCCTTCCTGCAAAGCAATCTGCTTTCACATCATCTGAACACACAGTAAATCTTAATACTTTGGTACATTGGTTTGCATCGGTTACAGTGACAGCACATTCACCAGCAGTTAAAGCCGTTGCTGTTGGCGCTATTTCACCGGAACACCAACTATAACTATAGGGCCTTACTCCACCGCTCACGATGGCTTCATAACTTCCGTCTCCTGCTGCTTCCTGCGACTCACAATCTATTCTACGTACATTTAAGCTGATGTCAATTGCATCTGCTAGGGTTATTGGTCCTGCAGTTGCCGTACTCCCATTTGAACTAGTCACGGTGATGCGATAAGATGCGGGGCAAAGGCCGGTTGCAATATTGCTATTTAAATTTGCATCATGTGACCAACGATAAGTCAATGTTCCACTAGCTCCAGTTACTGCAGCAATAATCCGACCATCACAAGCTCCTCTACAACTAATGCCATCGTCAATGGATAAACTAACGCGTAAACTATCTCCACCGCCCATCATATCCAATGGGATGATGACTTCTACCATTTGCATACAATTTCGACTGTCTGTAACCACTAATTTATAAGTTCCAGGTGCGACATTAATTAAATCTTTTGAGTTGCTAATGATAGATCCAGAGCTATTGGTCCAAACATAGGTATAAGGAGCAGTTCCACCAGTACTGGTTGTATTTGCCCTCCCTGTGTTCGTTTTTGTTCCAACGATACTGTCAACTGTTATATTGATTCTCGATGGCTGAGTCAGATTAATGGTGCATGTCGTTGTTCTATTGCTGGCATCAGTGACCGTAACAGTATAAGTTCCGGCGCATAGTTTAGAAACAGAAATACCCGTACTATCTGTACTCCAATTGTATCTAAATGGAATGGCTCCACCCAGTACTTCAACTCTTATCCGTCCTGTGCAATCCCCAAAACATTTAATGGTATCCACAACGGTAATGCTACAAGTGGGGTCTTCTGTATAACAATTGACTCTTGTTGTATCCTTTCCAATACATCCATTGCAATCTGTTAAACTAAGCGCATAATTTCCACAACGGAGATTGTTTACTTTGCTGTTGACTGTGTCCACTGGATTGGTATTGGGCGTCCTAAACCATCTGTATTTAAAGGGTTGACAGCCTCCAGTGACATTGGCTTGAATCATACCGTCATTTCTAACGGAGGACTCATGTGTAACTGAAAAATTGATAATTATTTGATCGGGTTGAGATATCGTAAAATTGGCGCTTACACAACTGTCAAATGGTGCATTTACATCACGAACAATCAGTCTGTATCTTCCTGCTGCAAGATTGGTTGGATTGGCAGTAGGTGTAGGTGTCGGTGTGACAGGCTGACCTGTGACATCATTGATCCAATGGTAGGTATAATTACCGGATCCGCCAGTAACGTTGGTGGTCACGGTTCCTGTGCTCTCTCCAAAACACTTTGCTGCTGTTACCCCTGTGATATTACAGCTTATTCCAGCTGAAGGACAATTGATGGTAATGGTTCCTTCTACTTTTACAAATGCAGGCATTGGCGGTCTTCCGCAAGCTGCTGTAAATTCGATTGGGGAATTTCCAAGATTGATAAAAGTAGGTTTTGTGGTTGTCACACATTTTCCGATGACATCAAAACAAATATTAAACAAAATAGTACCATCTGCTAAGGTAACCGGATTGAGGTCAACGGCTGTCCAGATGACCCTGATGGAATCATTACTCACCTCTACGTTTCCGGGACCAATTAAAAGACTGGCACCGCTAATTCTTTTATATCTCAACTTGGTATTGTCGAATTTCATAGCAAACTGAAATGCTTCAATACAAGTAAAATCTTTTACGATGATGGGCATACAGTATTCCTGACCTTCAATCACTGTGGTGTCTCTGGTAGTTAAGCTGATTGTGCTGGGTGGAACGATGACCGTGTATTTTCCTTTTAATAACTGAGTGTTTAAAACGTCACCATTTCCGTTCGTGACTTCTATGACATTGAGAGGAGTACTTATAAAGTTGATATCCGTCATAGACATATCATTTCCTACTGCCTGATAACAAACCTGAAATATGGTGGCATTGTCAGGTAAAGTAGTGTCTCTCGCTTGCGTATGAGACCACAACCAACTCAACTCTGTGGAATCCGCACTTAAGACGATGGTGCCACTCAATCCTACTAAAAATGGGTGAATATTTTGAACTGATGCAAATCGGGCAACCGTTTTATCCCATTTAAGGTTGGCCTGCATAGACTGAATATCTTTAAAGTTTCTGACAGAGATGCTTACGCAACCAATATTTCCTTTTGGCACCGTTTCGCTGGAGGCGATAAAAATAACATCATCAGGATTACCACCACCTCCTCCGGGGCAGTTGGTTCCATTAATTTTTGCCTTGCCTGTTTGAAAAGTAAAATTTACTAATTCAGAATTATTATCAAGTGCTTCAATTAAGGTTGGCTTATTCCCAAGGGTTATAAATGAAGAATCGCAGGGTTTACCAATTAATTTAAATCTTACATCAAACAATTTTGTATTGGCTGGAATGGTAATGCCGACGGTCATTGGATCAAACCAGTTAAATCCAATTTGTCCATTTAAGGGTACAGGACTTGTCCTATGATCAGAAAAATTAACGTCAGCGTATTGAGAATTAATATTGAAAATATCCACTAATTCCAAAACCAAGCTGTCATAATGGATAGATCCCTGAGTAGCGACCAGTTTTGTAAAACCATCTGCTAAAACGGGTACATCAATTGTGGTCCCCTGATCACCTGCTACATTTCCAAATTTAAAAACGAGTTGTTGTGCTTCACTGAAAATACCAAAGCTGAGGAGTAAAATTGCGAAGATTATTTTTTTCATAGAATACTGTTTTGGATAATACACCATTTATTAAAAACTGCCCAAAGATAAGTCAAATTTTACTTTTTAGACATATAAATTAGATGTAATACTTAATTTTTTGATTTTTAATGATTTTAAGGATTCCAAGCAAACTTTTGAGATCAAAAAAGCCTGACTGTGACCATAAGTCACAATCAGGCTAACACACTGCATTTACTCAATCCTTTATCATTTGATATAGACCAATCTTCTTGTTTCAGTAGTTTCTCCACTGTTCATTTGTAGGAAGTAGATTCCGCTTCCTGGAAGTTCATTTCCTTTAATGGTCAGTGAATGAAGCCCTTGGCTATATTCTTTGTTCATTTTGCGTATAATTTTTCCGTTGGTTTCATACAATATGAATTCAACATATTGATTGTCAGAGAGCTCAAAATTAATTTGGGTTTGTTGACTAAACGGATTCGGTTCGTTGTAAAACAATTTCACTCCGGCCATCAAATTTTCTTCGCTGCTTCTGAAATTGAGTTCCACATTACTTGCAGAGATTTTATCATCATAAACTTCAGATGATAGTTCGTCGTGATTGGTCAATGCAATGGCAGTTTCTAAAGAACCTTGATCTTTGGTTTTAAATACCAGATAGAACAATGCGACATCTTGTTTAATATTCAGATCAGAAGGTAATGCATTTAGCATTTTGATCTGACCATTGTCTAGATGATATTCTTCATCGTTTATAGACAAGCTTCCATTTTCAAATCTATCAAAACTCAACTTACTTTGATCATAGCTTAATCCAAGTTGTAAACCTGATAAGATCATGTCTGTGTTAAACTTGATTGGAACGATGAGTTCTTCTCCAGCTTCAAAACTTTGTAATGGAAGATTGATCAAGATTGGAGCAGTTCTACTTCCAGCAGAATTTGTCAATCCATTTACACTTGCATCACCAGATACGTCTCCAATTTTTACTGCGTAGAAATTGGTATTCATTTCATTTTTTGCAATCGGGTTGAAAACAATTGTTTCCGGATATGGAGCTGGTTTATTTGGATCTGCAAATTGATGCGCCATTGGTACAAATCTCCATGAATTATTGTTTTGATATTTGCTGATAACACCTAAAACCAATTTTCTGATTTCAGTAATATCTGCTGCTGTTACAAATCCATTGTTGTTGGCATCTGCGGCTATGGTTCTATAAGCACTGTTTAAATTTTCCTGACCCAAGATATGTCTTTGAATCATCACGATATCCTGACCGGATACGCCGTTTACAAAATCTTGATTCTTTACAGGTTTAACCAGATAATGTATATTGGAGCTCACCGTATTAAAAGCATAAATACCATTTGCATCCGTATAAGCCAAGGTAGAGCTTGAAGGATTATTGCGTTGTAATTGTACTTCTACATTGCTCAGTGCTTTGTTTGAAACGGTGGTCAATTTTCCTTGAATGGTTAAGCTATTAGGACATACTTTGTTTGGATCCTGAACTTCGATGGTTACCTCGCAGTAATCATAGTTTCCTGCTTGATCAAACACATACATTCTGATAATATTTAATCCAATGTGTCCACAATCCAATCTTAAGCTGGAATGGAAAACAGTATCTGTCTTGAAGAAATATTTTAGACTGTCTTTTGGAGTACAATTGTCTTCTGAATTAATGTTGTAATCCTTGGCCCAAATCTCTACAAATTTACCACTAGGCATTACGGTCGTGACGATGGCGCTGTGACAGTATGGTGTTGGTTTTTTACCATCACGCACCGTCAACAAGAAGCTACAGAAACTAATATTGTCGCATCCATCCCATACTCTAAAAGTCACCTTGTGCGTTCCAAGTGGATAATTTCCACTTGCGTTTCTAGTAGCACCTGAAAATCCTAAATCTGCTTTACCGTCGTTGTATAAATCAACTTCATAATACCATTTTAAGCTTAAAGAATCTGTACAATCATCTATTGCGTAGCCAATAAGATCTACATGTCCACCACATCCAGGTCCAAAGACATCTACGGTTCTGTTTTTGCATTCATTGACGAAAGTTGGTGGAACTTTGTTGATGATTTTTACAATTTGTTTCCATTGCCTGTATCCTTTTGTTTCAGGATTATTTGGTTGGTATACACACCAATCAATCACTTCCCAGGTTCTGATGATTTTAATACAGGCGTCCGGATCATTGATAAAAGGTTGATCTGTATATTTCGTAAACATGCTATTGCATTTATCTGCACCATGAATCACTGGTCTTCCTGTTATATCAGGGTTGATGTTTTCCATTTGAATACACACTGTTTGAGTGATATAGTCATTTGGCCAAGTGATGGTCACATTATCCGGGTTATAATCTCTGATCACGATTCTTTGAGTACACGATCCTTTAAGTCCACCTTGATCGGTAGCTTCAAATAATCTGAAGATGGTATCTCTACCACAATTTCCTCTCACAGTTGGTTTCTCTACAAGAACAAATCCACAACCATCAAAAGCATAACCGTCTATTCTTTGACCACTGAATATTACATTCGGATCATTGATCGTGATATTTTTTCTATCTGCAATATTTTCTCTGACGGTTCCAAATACGTCATAGCTGGTGAAATCATAAGAGCAACTTACAGTAATGTCTGGAGGACAAACAACCAATGGAATGGTTTTATCCTGAACATCTACTTCTATCATACAAACATTGAAATTACCTGAATGGTCCCAAACTCTTAAGGATACCATGATTGTTTTATTGATGTCTGCACAACAGAAATAAACATAGGGTGCCCAATTTCTACTTCTTAAAGTGTCATTGCATGGCAAACCATTGTCCATTCTTTTTGCTTCAAACAAGGATATACCGCAATTGTCATGCGAACGATCGTCGAAAGTAAAAGCTTCAATTTTAGCAGTTCCATCTAAAGTTAAGGATACCACTGTTTTTTGATCGCAAACAGGTACTGGTGGAACTTGATCTTTTACAATCACTTCAGTCGCACAATCTGTAAAATTACCACATTCATCTGTGCCTCTAAATATGACCCAGTTGGAATCAAGCGGTAAACCAGTGATCATAAAACCATTTGGTAATCTTGTAATATTTTGTTTTGAAGTGCCTTCAAATGTAGGAGTTCCGGATGCACTTTTTATTTTATATCCTACTTCAAAGTGTACTTTTGAACACTCTCTGAGGATGGTTGGGAATGGAACGATCACCGTACCTGTGCAAGACCAAACATCTGTACTTACGACCATTGCATTCGGACAAGCGATAACAGGTCCTCTGTCATCCACTACTTTTAAAAGTTGGTTGTGGGTATAGATATTAAATGGAGACGGCATACACCAATCAATGACCGTCCATTTTCTAATCACTTTAAATGATTTTGGACAGACTGCGATGTACTGATCTTCATAAGTGGCTACAATTTTACAGGCACCCCAACTTGGGAAAATTGGTTCGCCATCTACCATCGGTACACCTGTAGAATCAATTGGAGGAATGGTATCATGATACTCGCATGAAAATACTTTATCAGAAGGCCAAACAATGTCTGACTCTCTAAATTTTTGGAAGTATACACACTGGGTACAAGTATCCGATCTGTTGCCGCTTGCATCTGTATAATAATATCGGATGGTTCTTTTACCAATGATTGAATCCAATGGATTAGCAGTACAATCAAACATATCCATTCTATCTTCAATGGTATGTTTGGTCACCGGCGAACAAAATTCTGTGACGGTGGGCTGCAACAATAGGTAATTGGTGCGGTTACAAAATACGGTATCATCCGGTGGACAAATCACCTCAGGAGGATATTTGTCTTCGACCAGAATTTCTCCCCAACAACTATTTCCATTGTCCAAAGTAACAGAAACTTTCAGCTTTTTGCCGATGTGTATCCCTGTGACCACTGGAAATGGTAAAGGTTGATTGTTGGTACCATACACTACCACTGTATAAATACAAGGTGGGTTTGGACCTGGATTTTGCAACAGCATCGCTGGCGTTATCGTCAGCTCGCAATCTCTCTCAAGAGAAACTTGCACAAGGTTGTTGCAGGAAAGAGGGCAGATCTGTGCGTTTGTGTTGGTCAGACCTAAGCCCATGATTACGATAACCCCCAAAAACAACCAGAAGGATTGTTTTCGTTGATAGTTCGTTTTCGATGCGTGAGTAAACATTTGCTTTTTCATGTTAATACTTTCGGTTAAATGGATATGAGTAATTACAAAAATTTCAATTTTTATTTTATTCGCTGAGCCAAGGCTCTTTGATTTTTTATTTCTTTAAGTTAAATTCAGATCACTGGCTAATTTTACCAACCTCACTGAATTATTTACACCAAGTTTTTTCATCATATTTCTTCTATGCACGTTGACCGTTTCTTTGCTGATATACATTTCTGCGGCAATCATTTTTGAAGACTTTCCTTGCATCACTTTTTCGAGAATTTCAACTTCCCGTTTGGTGAGGATAAACTTGGCATTGTATCTGTTGATGGCCAACGCACTGTCTGATTTTCCGAGGTCTTTTAGATCTAATTTATTAGGTCTGATGCCTGGTCCAAGAAAAATGTTTTTATCCATTACAGCTTGGACTGCATTTACAATATCCTCGGGATGAGAGGTTTTAGATAGATACCCATCGGCACCTTGTCTGAAAGCTTCTCTGACAGTTTTTGGCTCGCTCGTTGCAGAAACGATGATCACCCTGCATTCAGGGAGACGGTTTTTGAGAGTTGGTATCAACTTAATTCCATCGGCATTGCCCAGATTTAAGTCAAGAAATATTAGATCAAGTTCTTCGTAAGACAGACTGGATATTAATTTTTCATGATCACTTTCTACAAGTGTAATTTCCAGTTTGTAATCTTTTATTTCAAGAGTCTGAAGTAATAGATGAAAACCTTTTAAAAATAAAATGTGGTCATCAACAATTCCAACTTTCAGATTACGCATACAGTCTTGGTCTAATATGTCTTTGATCCTTAACTGCAAATCCAATGCCAAAAATCACTCCAGCAATGCGTTTAAATAGAGTGTTTTGGAATAAATTAAAAAAATAAAATGTGTAAAGTGTGGTGGGTGTGTCTACTACAATTGAAAAATGATCTTAATCTTAAAATTTATTTAATTTAAAATTTTTTATAATATGTTCTTAATAGTGGCTTTCATCTTTTGGAAACCTTTAAATACATCCAAAAAATGAGTATGTATAAGTTGAAATTAACCTAAAATGTGGTTTATTATTAGTTGTTGATAAAAGCAATTTATAGGTTGAGAAAAATAAATTTAACTACTATTAATACAAAGAAATATTATTTGTAAAATGAATCTGCATTGTGCAACACTACTTTACCTTCATCAGCAGTAATATATTGAAAACCGGGTCTTAATCCATAACCGCCCAATCTTCCTTTTTTGTCTAGAGCAATGTAGCCCACTTGAAATTCACCGTATTCCTTGATATCGATCAATCGTTTGATCGCTTTTTCGCAGGCTTTCTGAGGATGCATCCCATTTCTGATCATCTCTACTATAGAGAATGCCCCGACTTTACGAATGACTGCTTCGCCCAATCCTGTTCCTGTAGCACAACCCACTTCATTGTCTACAAACAAGCCCGAACCTATAATAGGTGAGTCGCCAACCCTGCCTTTCATTTTAAAAGCCAAGCCTGAAGTGGTACATGCACCTGATAGTTTCCCTTCACCATCCATAGCCAAAATACCAATGGTATCGTGTCTTTCAGAATTGATCTTTGGCTTGTATTCTGAACGAACCAACCAATCTTTCCAGGCTTTTTTTGCTTCTGGGGTCAGTAGGTTTTCTTTTTTAAAGCCCTGAGCTTCTGCAAAAATTTCTGCTCCTTCACCTACTAGATATACATGCGGTGTTTTTTCCATGACCAATCTGGCGACTGAAATGGGATGCATGATGTTTTTGACAAACATCACCCCACCAGATCTACCCAAATGATCCATGATGCAGGCGTCCAAAGTGACGTCTCCATCCCGGTCCGGTAATCCGCCGTATCCTACAGAGGTGTCTTTAGGGTCAGCTTCAGGAATTCTGGCACCTGCTTCTACTGCATCTAAGGCATTTCCATTTTTTTCTAAAACTTCCCATGCGGCTTGTATTGCTTTAGGATTGTTCCAGGTGGCGATTAATTTTCTAGAGGGATTTTTTATGGATTCTGTTTTCATCAAAGACAAAGTCTCGAGTAAGTTTAGGCTGTACAAGCCACCTGCCCCAAGGATTAATTTTTGAAAAAAAGTTCTTCTATCGTTCATCATGGTTTTTCTAATTTGATTTCATCAATAAATATCCAGCTAGGCTCTCCTTTAGAAATGTGTTCTGGAGGAAGTGCACCCGGATTTTTAATTTTAATTTTAATTTTTTTGATTTGGTGAGAAGGCTTAATTTCAAATTTGTATTTAGTAGATTCTTCGTTGCGACTGCTATCGTTAAAAACTACCAAAATGGGTTCTTCCCAGTTTTGACCATCTTTGGATAATGTAAATTCTACAGAAGAAGGTAACAAGATCCATGACCGAGTATCCTGTAAGCAGTTAAAATGAATGGATGCCAATTTGCTCGTTTTGTCCAGAATGATTTCTGCTTCGATGTCTTTTCCAAAAAATCCCTGCCATCGGCCATCCCTAAAATCAAGACTGCCTGTTAATCCATCCATCAAAGCTTGATCTCCACCCGCAGAATACACAGATGCATATTCTGTTTGAAGCTGAAATTGAAATCCACTTGGCTTTGGATCAAATTTAGCACAAGGCCAATTTGCAGAATCCTTAGAACTTTCTATTTGAAAACAGATTTCCTCAGAATTCGATATCTGAATAGGAGATCTGTACGCTTGCGTATCGTTTGGATTTGATTTTGTCTTGAAATAAATGAGTTCGCTTTCTATGGATTCGATCATGATTTCTTGAGATTGATCAAAAACCCGATCACCTCTTGAAATATAAGGAAGTGATTTATAAGTATTGTTTGAAGCCTTCAGCCAGTCATCGCTGTATCCTGACCAATTTTTTTCGTCGCTGTATTCAAACACGATTTTGTCTCCGGGTTTTACATGGATTGGTTGTTGAATGTTCTTTTTATTGTGCAAGATTTGGCCAACCATTTTTTTACCTTTGGTTTGGTCTCTTCTTATTACAATAGAAGAAGACTGCGCAGGGTATAAGGTGATTTCGTCTGCCATAGGAATTCCGGGATCTAATAAAGGTTTGACAGCCATCACAGGATACAAGCCTAAAGTACTCCATAAATACCAGGCTGACATTTGACCACAATCTTCGTTACCACTTAATCCATCTGGTTTATTATGATATAAATTTTCGCGAATGGCAGAAACATATTTAACCGTTTTCTGATGTTTTCCTGCATAATTGTAAAGATAAGCAACATGATGACTCGGTTCGTTACCATGCGCGTATTGTCCAATTAAACCGGTAATGTCTGATTGTGCTCTACCGGTTAATGTGGATTCTGAAGTAAACAATGCATCTAATTTTAATTCCAAAGCATTTTTTATTTGATCACTTTTTTCTGATTCAAAGCAAGCCATCATTCCTACCGGATCATGGTGTGCGCCAAAAACATATTGCCAAGCATTGGCTTCGGTGTAATGAAAATTTACTTCACGTGGATCAAATGGATTTACAAATTTTTGATTGACTTTGGCTTGAAAAAATCCGGATGCAGGATTGTATAAATTTTTATAAAAATATTTTTCATTTCCTTTTCGATCTATCAAAATATCCAGAGCAGCCATGTCTAAGCTGTTTTCTAAAGTTTTGCTGACTGACTCACTGCAAAGGTCAGCAGAAATAAATCCTGTTCTGAATTCATTTAAACATGAAAATCCAAGGCCCATAGTTGCACTGGCCGCTTTTGACAATTTATTTTTGTCCAATGCAAAACTTAAATTTTTATCTAAATAAGCATAAGACATTACAGGGAGAGAATGATTTCCTATCATGCAATACGTTTCATTGCCGCTTAATTCCCAAACCGGTAATCTTCCGCATTCCTCAAACTGTCCTAGAAAACTCAATATAAAATCGTAATTGTAATCTGGAAAAACCAACTGATAAAATGGATGAGCCGCCCTGTAGGTATCCCACAAGGAGAATACCGTATAACGTGGATGTCTTTTATCACCCACATGAATTTTTTGATCCATTCCACGATATCTACCATCTGCGTCTTGATATAAAGAAGGATGAATACACAAATGGTATAAAGCGGTGTAAAAGATTGCAAACTGATTTTTAGTCCAATTTTTATCTATAATTTTTATTCTCGTCAATATTTTTTCCCATGCTTCATTGCTTTCGAATTCCGTTTGTTGAAAGTCATGACCCGCCCACTCTTCTTGCAGATTATTTTCCGCACCTTTTTCGTCCACAGGAGATAGAGCACATTGCAGCGTCAATTTTTTAATACTTGGATCAAAAAAACAAATGAGTTGAGTGGAATCCTGACTGATGAAATATTTTTTTATTTTATGGGAGGTCTTTAAACTAAAAAATAATCTTTGATCAGATGCCCATGATGAAGAAAACCGATGACCATTTATTTGTTGAACGCCGATCTTACTAAACCCTGCTGACAACACTTTGTCTCTGTGACGTAAATCAATGACAATCCATTTTTCTTTCTTTTGGTCCGAAAATTCATACTCATGCAAACCAGTTCTGAGAGTGCTTGTCAAATTTACTTTGATTTTATAACGATCCAGCACAACAGAATAGAATCCCGCTTTGGCAATTTCGTTTAACTTTTTAAATGAAGAAGAAACATTTGGAAGATTTTCAAATTGATTTTTTATAGACATTTTTCCTGTTCCGGGCTGAATCAGAATATCACAATAATCGGGAACACCCGTCCCTGATAAATGGGTATGGCTAAAGCCATAAATCGCAGAATCAGAATAATGATAACCCGAACAGCCATCCCATCCTTCTAATCTGGTGTCCGGACCCAGTTGCACCATCCCAAAGGGCCTGACAGGCCCAGGAAATGTATGTCCATGGCCACCGGTACCAATAAAGGGATTCACGTATTGGCTGAGTTGTCCTTCCAGGTTTCCTGATAAGAATAGGATGCAGCAAAAACCAAAGATCAATTTCATTGAATTTCTCATGGTTCAAATATAGGGCTGACCAGTCATTCAGCTTTGGTTAATTTTGCCTCAAATATGTGGGTTTATTTTATTGTAAGGTTTATTTTGTGGAAGTTTAGTTGGTTGTCTTTTAAGATAATTAATTGGTTGTCAAATGGTGTAGCATTTGTATTGCATCATCTGATCCGATATAGGAGAGAGGTGATTCAATCCAATTTGGACACTTGCTTAGAAAATTTGGCTTCAGATGAAAGAAATAAACTCATCAAGCAGAACTACCTGAATTTGTCAGATGTTTTATTGGAGTCTATTAAAGGTTTGAGTTTTACGGAACAAGAACTTGCAGTCAGAAACAAATCGGTTGGAGCCGAATTGATCGATCAATATTTGGAAAAAGGACAATCCGTGATCTGCGTATGTGGACATATTGCCAATTGGGAATGGGCCGTCCTGGGCATAGGTTACCGATTTAGAAATAAGGTGATTGGAATCTACAAACAGATCAACAATCCAAGAGTAGAATCTTACATTAAAAAACTAAGGGCCAAATGCAGCATGAAACTTTTGACCACCCACGAAACTAGATTGATTCATGAAGACATTCCCAAAGGAAGGGTCATTTTATTAATGGGAGATCAAAATCCATCCAACATCCAAGAGGCCATCTGGGTTAAATTTTTTGGAAAAGACACTGCTTGTTTGCATGGACTTGAGAAATATGCCGGAAGCTACCAATTACCGGTCGTTTATATGGAAATGACCAGAACAAAAAGATCAAATTATCAGATGTCTTTTAGTATGCTTTGCGAAAACCCATCGACAATTCCTAAAGGAGAGTTGACACAAATGTTTATGAGCCGATTGGAAAAAACCATTCTAAAAAATCCATCTGATTGGCTCTGGTCACACAAGAGGTGGAAGCATGTTAAGGAAAATAAAAAGTAGAATTTTTAACGGAAATATTCCAAGATGATTTTTATAGTTTCCTCAGGTTTTTCTGCATGCACCCAGTGACCAGCACTAGGAATCGAAATAAACTCGGCGTTTAAAAATGTAGTTCGAATGGCAGCATGATCCACTGGAAGAATATAATTTGATTTTTCACCTGCCAAAAAACAAACTGGAATTTCTACTGCTTGGGCAAATTCAAGTTCATCGCTAATTTTTTCATAATTTTTCATGATAGCTTCCAAATTGCACTTCCACTGGAAACCATTTTCGCCATTGCGATCCAGATTTTTTAAAATAAACTGCCTCACACCAAAATCCGGAATTTTTGTTTTTAATAATTTCTCCCCATCTGATCTTTTTTCAATTTTAATCAGATCGATAGACGCCATCGCATCCAGAATTTCTTCATGTCCACCTATATATTTTTTTGGGCCGATGTCAACGATCATTCCTCGAATAAAAAGATTCGGATGACTAGATAAGCATTCCATCGCAATCTTGCCGCCCATTGAGTGACCCAGAATGTAACAAGGACTAGTCGCTTGTTCTGCAATTAATTGCAAAACATCTGCAGCCATTAGCGTATAGTTCATTTCCGGATGGTGGGGAGATCTTCCGTGATTTCGCAAATCCACCAAAAAAACTGTGTAATTTTCAATCAACGCGTTGGCCACTGTCTGCCAATTGTCCAAACTACCCAAAAGCCCATGTAAAATAAATAGCTCAGGGCCGGTTCCTTGTTTTTTATAATGTAATTTAACAGTCTCCATAGTGCTCTTTGATTTAACTTTGCAGGTTTCAGATTAATAATTATGTCAGAGTTCAATTTAAATTCATCCTATAAACCCTCAGGAGATCAACCGGATGCCATACAACAACTTACTGATGGCATTAACAACAATGAACGCTCTCAGGTTTTATTGGGTGTTACCGGATCGGGTAAAACATTCACCATAGCGAATGTGATAGCAGCATCCAATAGACCTACCTTGGTCTTGTCCCACAACAAAACCTTGACCGCACAACTCTATGGAGAATTTAAGGAATTTTTTCCAGACAATTCGGTAGAGTACTTTGTGAGCTACTACGATTATTATCAACCGGAAGCATATGTATCGGTTACGGATACGTATATAGAAAAAGATCTTGCCATCAATGAAGAAGTCGATCGGTTAAGATTGAAGGCCACTTCTGCGATACTTTCCGGTAGAAGAGATGTAGTAGTGGTTGCGACTGTTTCTTGTATTTTTGGTATGGGAAATCCAGAAGATTACAAAGCAGGAATCATTCGACTTCAAAAAGACCAGGTATTGCCTAGAAATCAATTTTTATACCGATTGGTGGATAGCTTGTACAGTCGAACTGAAACCGATCTGAACCGAGGACAATTTAGGGTTAAAGGAGATACGGTGGACATCCATTTACCGTATATCGAACGCGGACTCCGAATTCATTTTTTTGGAGATAAAATTGAACAATTGGATGAATTCGAACTGAGCAGCGGGAAGAAAATAAGCAGCATGGATTTTGCGGCCATTTTTCCAGCCAACTTATACGTTGCACCAAAAGATCGCTTTAAATCGGTGTTGGTCCATATTGAAAACGAATTGTTTGAACAGAAAAAATATTTTGCTTCTGAGGGAAAATACCTAGAAGCCAAACGCATTGAAGAGCGTACCCAATTGGATTTAGAAATGATGCGTGAATTGGGATATTGCAGCGGCATTGAAAACTATTCACGTTTTTTTGATGGACGCGCCAAAGGCACCAGACCATTTTGTTTGTTGGATTATTTTCCGGATGATTATCTCCTGGTCATTGATGAAAGTCATGTGACCATTCCACAAATCAGAGGAATGTGGGGCGGAGACCGTGCGCGGAAGATGAACCTGGTTCAGTTTGGATTCCGATTGCCATCCGCATTGGACAACCGACCATTGAGTTTTGAGGAATTTGAGCAACAAATTAATCAGGTCATTTTTGTGAGTGCGACACCGGCTGATTATGAAATGGGGCAAACCGATGGATTGGTGGTAGAGCAAGTGGTTAGACCTACAGGACTTCTGGATCCTCCCATTGATGTGCGACCTTCCATGAATCAGATCGATGATTTATTGGATGAAATTCACCACAGAAAAGAAAAAGGAGAAAGAGTCTTGGTCACCACATTGACCAAACGAATGTCTGAAGAGTTGTCGAAATATTTTCAAAATCTCAACTTGCGCTGCAAATACATTCACTCAGAAATCGACACCATGGAACGGGTCGAGATTCTAAGAGATTTAAGATTGGGAGAATTTGATGTATTGGTTGGAGTGAACTTATTAAGGGAGGGTTTGGATTTGCCGGAAGTTTCTTTGGTGGCTATTCTCGATGCAGACAAGGAAGGATTTTTAAGAAACGCACGTTCATTGACCCAGACGGCAGGAAGAGCTGCTAGAAATGCAAATGGATTGGTCATTTTTTACGCAGATAAAATGACCGACAGCATGCGCAAGACCATTGAAGAAACTGAAAGAAGAAGGGTAAAACAAATGGCTTACAATACCGAACACGGCATTACACCGACGACCTTGAGTAAAACGAGAGAAGAAATCATGGAAAAATCTTCCATCTTGGATTTAAGAGGAAAGGGCACCAAAATTTATACCGGACCAGACGAACAATTGTCCATGGCAGCGGATCCATTGGTAGATTATTTATCACGTCCACAAATTGAAAAGCTCATCTTAGAATCTGAGAAAAAAATGAAGGAAGCGGCCAAAGATTTAGATTTTATCACAGCAGCCAGATTCAGAGATGAAATGCAAGCGTTGAAGAAAAAATTGCAAGGGATTTGAGTTTTAAGTGTTGAGTTTTAAGTTATGAGTTTAATGGGATGAGTTTTTAGGTTTGAAAATTGGAAATCACATTTATAAACTTCAAGAAAATTAATATTTGTAATTAGCCTAAATATTTTTATTATATATTTAAATATTGTACAACTCCTATTTATTTTTCAATAAAATTTTATGATGAAGCACCTTCTTATTTTTATACTAGCTTTAATTTGTTTCCAAACTTTAAAAGCTAGTAACTATCCTGGATATATTATTGATAATCAAAATAATAGACACAATGGATACGTTCAAATGTTTAAAGGTTTTGATAAAGATATTTTCTTAAAAACAGAACTGGAAGGAACTAAGAAGAAAATTAAATCTGTAGAACTAAAAGAGATTGGATTATACTCTGAAAATATTAAAGATACAGTTATTTATACTAAACATAATGCAGCTGAGATGCTATTTGGAGGTAAATTAAAAAAGTTAGATGAACAGGTGTGGGCTCATCAAATTTACAAATCAGATAAAATAGAAGGCTATTATGCTCCCTCAGCAATCTCTGATGTGACAAATACACCAGGAGGTAGTACTAAAACTATAAATGAATATCAAACATTTAATGGGTATATAAAACTACCACAGGATAATTTTATAATATTCATTTATACTAAATATGGCAATGGGCCTATCGTTGTTGGTGGTCATAAAACAATGCGGACAATGTTTAAATATGCTGTAAAGAAAGCATGTCCATTGATAGAAGAGAAACTTGATAAAGAGAAATACAAAATGGAGGAATTTATAAAAATGTTGGAGGGTTATACTGAATTTTGTAAATAATTTATCCACATTTTGTTTACTCTAACTCAAGGAAGCCATTAGAGCAAAATGTGATTTAGGCACTCAAAAAAGTGAACTTAACACTTAAAATTTAAAACTTAAAACTTCCTCTTTTAGTTTTAAGAATCTTTTTACCTTTGCCATCCTTTCCGAATACCGAAATGGCGGAACTGGTAGACGCGCTGGACTCAAAATCCAGTGACCTTTAAAGTCGTGTGGGTTCGAGTCCCACTTTCGGTACATTTCCAGTTTAAATAGTAAAAGGCGCCATCCGAAAATGAGCGCCTTTTTACTGGTTTCATCCATTCATTCATTCTTAATATCCGTACTAGGATTCATTCCATTTCAAATACTGCCAAGCTTTCCAAGATGATTTTTGAAGGCACCCCGACAGAATGGCACACATTTTGAATTATTAGGGAAAGACAACGTTGTAATTTGGAAGAATTGGGATTAGACCCATTACGCAATGCACTTATTTATTTCGTGCCTTTGTAAACCTTAAAGATTCCATCCAAATATTTGCTGAATTCCAGCTTTTTTCATTCAAAATCAGTTTTTTCAAAACAAAAACTATACCAAATTTAAAATTGGTACGGTTTTGGAAATGCCGACAAGCGTTTTTTTATAATTTATTTTAGAGACAGTAAAGCCTGTTAATAAGTATTGAACATTTGTAAGACCCAAAAGCCTTGATTACCTTTGCACAATGACAAGAAAACTAAGCATTTACAATAGCCTTTCCCGTGAGAAAGAAGCTTTAGTGCCAATCACCGAAGGAAGATTAGGAATGTATGTCTGCGGACCCACCGTGTACAACGATGTGCATCTTGGCAATTGTAGAACTTTTGTCTCATTTGACATTATATATAGGTATCTTTTGAAAGCCGGATACAAAGTTCGTTATGTAAGAAATATTACGGACGTAGGCCACTTGTTGGACGATGGAGAAGACAGGATGTCGAAGGGAGCTCGTTTGGATCAATTGGAACCCATGGAAGTTGCCCAAAAATATACCCATGGATTCCATGAAATGATGCAGATCTTTAATACGCTCTCTCCTAGTATAGAACCCAGAGCTACCGGGCATATCATCGAACAAATTAAAATGGTGCATGATATTCTGGATCGTGGATATGCCTATATAAAAAATGGTTCGGTCTATTTTGATACTCCAAAATTTATCAAAGACGGTCATCCTTATGGAAAATTAAGTGGCAGGATTGTAGAAGATCTACTCACAGAGACCAGAGACAACTTAAAAAATCAAGATGAGAAAAATCATCCGTCTGATTTTGCACTTTGGATCAAAGCAACCGAAGAACACATTATGCGATGGGAATCACCCTGGTCCGTCGGCTTTCCGGGGTGGCATTTGGAATGTTCGGCCATGAGCACTAAATACCTGGGAGAAAATTTTGACATCCATGGTGGAGGAAATGATTTAAAATTTCCACATCATGAAAACGAAATAGCTCAAAACGTGGGGTCTTGCGGTCATGCCCCCGCAAAATATTGGTTACATACCAACATGCTCTTGCTCAATGGCAAGAAAATGTCCAAATCGGACGGCAATACCATTTCTCCACCTGAATTATTTTCCGGTCAAAGTGAGCATATCAGCAAAGCCTACAGCCCCATGGTGGTCAAGTTTTTTATGATGCAGGCACATTACAGAAGTCCGCTGGATATTACGGATGACGCATTGCAAGCTGCAGAAAAGGGCTTTAAAAGATTGATGGAAACCTTAAGAATTGCTCAAGAACATCAACCAACATTACCTGCTACAGGAAACAAAGACCTGGAAATACAAAAAATCATAGATGGCATCTGGGCCAATATGGATGATGACTTTAATGTGCCAAATGCCTTGTCCGGAATTTTTGAATTGTCGGGTATCATTAATTCTATAAAAGATGGACATCTTAAATCTGAAGAAGTTGGAGATAATAGCTGGAAAGAAATGTGCAGTTTTATACTTGACTTCGTACATCAAGTGATGGCATTAAAAAATGAAAATGAAGAATCTGATGTCAAAACGGTGGGTGGTCTTATGGACCTAATCATTGATCTTCGAAAAGACATTAGAGAGAAAAAAGATTGGGCTGCTTCAGACAAAATCCGAGATGCCTTACTTGAACTTGGCATCCAACTAAAAGATGGCAAGGCAGGTACAGAATGGAATAGAAGTTGATTGTGGCAAAATTGCATGCCTAAATTTAAAAATAAAAGGTATCTCTGTTGGATTCCCTTGTTCATCTTTTCGTGCTTCTCGAAAGGAACAAAGATTGGGAATGAAGCTCCTGAGCTTGCACCCATGCGGTGGTGGAACAGGGAAATACCATCATTGCATTCTTTAAAATCAAAAGTTGTGTTTATCCGATGGTGGACGGATCAATGTCAATTTTGTGAAGCATCTGCAGATGCGCTCAATGAATGGCATCAGGAATTAGCTGATTCTGGATTGGTGGTGTTGGGTGTTTATCATCCAAAACCTGCACCGCGTATTTTAGAAGACAATGAGGTGTACGACTATATTCGGGAAAAGAATTTTACTTTTCCAATAGCAGAAGACGCCCAGTGGACCAATTTAACCAAATATCGCACTGAAAATGAATTGAGCGAATTTACCTCTGTTAGTTTTTTGTTGGACAAAAAAGGCATCATTCGTTATATTCATCCAGGAGGAGAATATCACAAGGAATATAAAGATGGACATGATAAATGCGTCCGGCAGTTTCATGTGATTGACAGTTTGATTAGGGTTTTGTTAAAAGAAAAATAGAGAAGTGGATACTTGTCGCGTATGGCGCGATTGCCCAATTAAGAATTAACTTTGCAACTGAAAACAATGAGTAAAGGACAATTATACAAGCACATTCTTCTTCGAAAACAACAAGGTATCAAAAGCCTGGCGGTTTTGGTGGATCCGGATCGAAGCAAGTCAAAGGATTTTGATTTATTACTTGACAGATCTATCCAAAATAAGGTTGATTTTTTCTTTATCGGAGGTAGTCTAATTTTAGACAACGCCATGCCTGAAATGATCCGAAAAATTAAAAGTCAAACCAACATCCCAGTGATCATTTTTCCGGGAAATGGAATGCAAATAAACCCTGAGGCGGACGCATTTTTGTTATTGTCTTTGGTTTCTGGAAGAAATCCAGATTACTTGATTGGCAGACAAGTTGAAGCAGCCATAACTTTAAGAAATTCGGGATTGGAAATTATACCTACAGCCTATATCCTTGTAGATGGAGGTAATGTGTCCAGTACTGCTTATATCACACAAACCATGCCCATACCTGCCCATCGTCCGGAGCTAGCTGTAGCCACGGCTGTTGCAGCAGAGCAGTTGGGCATGAAAATGATCTATCTCGAAGCAGGAAGTGGGGCTAAATGGCCATTAAACGCTAAGTTGGTTTCTCGCGTCTCTCAAAATGTTCCATTGCCTTTAATCACAGGAGGAGGAATAAAAAATGGAACCACATGTTACGAACTATATAAATCTGGTTCTGATTTGATCGTTGTTGGAAATGCCCTAGAAGAAAATCCGGCGTTAATACATGAGCTTACCCAAGCCAGAAATGAGGCCAATCAAATCCATACTAAGTTATGAACAAAGGATTGGTGACAAGATCCACCGGAAGTTGGTATGAGGTGTACATGCCTGAGACCAAGCTGACCATTAAATGCAGAATTGCAGGAAAAATGAAGTTGTTGGAAAAGGAATTAACCAACCCGGTAGCAGTAGGTGATTACGTGATGGTTTTACCGGAAGGTGATGATCAGGGGGTCATTCAATCCATTTTACCTAGAAAGAATTTTATTGCACGTCAAAGTCCCAGAAAAAAACATCAAATCCATATTATTGCAGCCAACATTGATTTGGCAATTGTCTTATCTACCATTCGTGAACCCGATCTCAAATTGGGATTCATCGATCGTTTTTTATTGACCACAGAACCTCGGGATATTCCTGCATTGATCGTTTTTAATAAATCGGATCTTTGGAATGAGGAGGATTGGGAAACCTTCAAGTCCGTAGAATGGATGTACCAAAGAATTGGTTATTCGGTATTGTCTATCTCCACAGTGAATCGTGAAAATATTGATCAGTTGGAAAAACTCATTTTCCACAAAACAAGCCTAATTACCGGCCAGTCCGGTGCTGGAAAAAGCAGTCTTTTAAATGCCCTACATCCGATGATGGATTTGAAAACTTCAGAACTCAGTAATTATACCGGTAAGGGAACCCATACCACCACTTTCGCAGAAATGTTTGAAATTAGCGACAACACATTTGTCATTGATACCCCCGGCATTAAAACTCTTGGCTTTAACAATATGGAAGTCATGGATGCTGCTCATAATTTTAAAGAATTTTTCCAATTTTCCAACCAATGCAGATTTGGAAATTTATGTACACATCGTAACGAACCTGACTGCGCTGTTAAACAAGCCATCGAGAACAATGAAATCTCATCCCTTAGATACCAAAGCTATTTGTCGATCTGCGAAGAAATAGAGGGACAGAATTATTGGGAGAGGAAGAAGAAATATTGAGGACAATTCACAATTGACAATGAATACTTGTCGCGCATGGCGCGAATGGACAATTGATTATTGAAAATTATAATTAGTAATAGATGATGAAGGGCCCAAATATTATTAAAGAAAAGAGTTTGGCTTTTGCAATAGAAATAGTCAATTTGTGCACTGACCTACAAGAAAAAAAAGAATATATTCTCTCCAAGCAATTAATGCGCTCAGGAACGGCAATTGGGGCTTTGATTAGGGAGGCAGAACAGGCAGAAAGTTCAAAGGATTTTATACATAAACTTTCCATAGCGTTGAAAGAAGCCAATGAAACAGAATATTGGTTGGAATTGCTGATAAAAACAAATCGTTTAAGTGAGGATGATTTTAAGTTGCTGGACTTGAAAACAAAGGAGCTTTTAAAATTATTAATTAGCATTATCAAAACAACAAAATCAAGGAATTTGTAAGGAGAATGGACAATTGACAATTGACAATGGAGGGACAATGACAATGGAAAATTGTCAACTGTCAATTGTCAACTGTCAATTGTCAACTACCAACTGCCAATTGAATGATTAGACCATCATAAATCCGGCGATTACCGTAATCACTAAAAACACGATAAGAATAAACATATATGCCAATCCTGTAACCACCACTTTAAGGATGGTTTTAAGATAAGATTGAGCAAAACATACTTTTTGGGATTTGACAAAATAATACACGACCCAAATCAGCAATAATAACACCCAAAAGTTGCTTGATAGAATTCTGTTTAATAGTATAAAAACAATCAAAAGACTAAATAGGGCGGTGTGATTGTGAATAGAAAAGATCAGAAATTCGTAGTAATTTCGTTTACTTCTGATGAAAACCAGGTACAATAAAAATGCGAAAACCGGCATTAGGACGAACATTAAAATCGACACATTTTTAATGAACTTTTCAAACAGCGCTTTCTTTGAAAAATACCCTGTAAAAAACTTTGTAAAAGTTTTTAAAACGGTTCGATTGAAGAAGGTCAATTCCAAATTTTGATTCAATAATAGCGAATCGATGACTTTTGATTCCAAAGCATCTTGACGAAGCGACATGGAACTATCAGGATTCCAGACGTATTTGAAATTAAAAAATCGCAATGTGTCCGGTTCGCCGTACTTGTTGAATTCATCTGAGTACTTAAAATTGACCTGATCATTGAGATTTCCTAAAGTGCTGATAAGTATAAAAAAAATGACACTGATGAAAATATACAAGCGCATGGGAGGGACAAATCTTGCCCTTTGGTTGTTTAGAAACTCCAGACTCATCTGGCCGGGTTTTAAATAGAGATATTTAAGGCTGGTGAAAAGCTTGGTGTCAAAATGTAATAAAGACTCTAAAAACTCTAGAAATAAATGTCTGATGGGTTGATTAGGCGAATGGTTTTCTTGACCGCATTCAGGACAGAAATTGTCCTGTTCCAAGAAGGAGCGACCACAGTTCATACATTTCATGGATTTGATTCTCCTTCTGGCCATTTATAAGCATTTCAATTAATGGACAAAGCTATTGAAACTTTTGAATTAAAATAAAAAAGCCCCCCCTCAGTGGTACGGAAACAAATCCGGATTTTGTGAGGGAGGACTTTCGCTACTTCAAGTTTTCGCTTCAATGGTATTTGATAGCGATGATATTTCTTTGCGTTTCAGTTCTACATTTTGCACCCAGTTAGCTCCAGTTGCCATAAATATTAGACTAAATAACTTTGAGAATGTTTTGTCTTCCATTTCTGATGCCACCTTTGCATTTATTTGACATTGGCACGATACTTGAATACAGAAAAATCTAAAACAAAAAACAATTCAGTCTAAATGAATTCTAAATAAGTCAATGATCGCAAACAACATCTCAACTGGTTTCTTTATCCGTTGATGTTACAAAGATAGGGGCACTGATTTCAACTATTCAAATTATTTTTTAAATAAGATTAAAAATCAGGATCATTGATTGAGTTTTACTGTTAGCGAGCAATATAATCGTAATTTTAGAATGTTGTAAACGCCCATCAGATGGACATCTTGGTTAACAATCATACATTTTTAAAAGTCCATGATTAACGGCATATAACTTTTGTTATACGCCCTGTTTTTTTGTAAAAAAACGCTAAATTTTAGATGATTTTACTATTCAAATATAAATTCTTGAAATTGATTTCGGTTTACTTTCAGTTTCAATTTTTAGACTAGCTTAGTAATTGGAGAGAGTCGGTTAATTTTTGAATCTTTTCATAGGGCAAGTGCAAGCAAGCAAAATCCCAAGAATGTAAAATTAGAAGCGAAATTGTTTGGCGAGGAATAAAACCAATGAGCAATTTAAGATTTAAATCAAGTGCAGTTTTCTATCAAAACATAGTTATTTGAACTTTTGAATTAAAATGAAAAAGCCCCCCTCAATCTTTTTGGGATGAACCAAAATCTTAAGGGAGGACTCGCTACTAAGTTTTCACTTTAAAGGAGTCTGAAAGTGAATCTATTTCTTTAAATACTTAACTACAATATACGCTCAGCATGCGGCAGGTGCCAAAGATGGTTGACAATAATAACTTTGGGAATACTTTGTCCTCCATTATTGATGCTACCTGCGCATGACCTTACCATTGGAATGGCAACTGAGCTTCAGAAAAATCTAAAACAAAAAACTATATATATTGAAAGAAACCAGAAAACATTTACATGTTATGTTGTATAAGTCAGGGGATCACAATCATGGCTGAGAAAGCCGCCGATTGATGACACAAATGTATGATCAAAAACGAATAGCTTGATAGCTTTTCTTTAAAATATTTGATAAAATCAGGGAATACCCTTAGATTTTGAATCTATTTTCTAAGGGTTTACCCTGAGTTTTCTTTCTTTGCAGGACATTTTAGAACAAAATCAGCATATGCCCGAATATTTAAATCAGCTTTGGTCCAATGGAACTGAGGTCAGAGTTTGGCATATTGTGGAATCCGAAGAGTATTTTTTGGATCAAATCAAATGGCCAAAAAATGAACTGGTGCTAATATCTGATTTTCACCCAAAAAGAAGATTGGAGTATGTTGCTTCCAGATATTTGTTGTACAAATACCATGAAGATGTATCCCCACAAAACATCATCAAAGATGAATTTGGTAAATTAATACTCAAAGATGGTCTACATAAAATATCTATTTCACATTCAGGTAATTATACAGCCTTTGTTAAATCTCCGGTTGAGGTAGGTATAGATTTACAGGTGTTCCAAGAAAAAATTTTGCAGATCCAGTCTAGGTTTATTCACCCAAGCGACTTTTTATATCAAAGCAACCAAAGTCAACCGATTGGAGTAAGTTCAGCCACCCTCGTCTGGTGTGCCAAAGAAGCTGTATACAAAGCACATGGCAAACGGAATATTCATTTTAAAAAACAAATTAGGCTTCAAGAGCCCATTGGAGGAAATCCAAATGAATTTGGACGCGTTTCTTTGATTTTAGAGGATGAAATAAAATTATATCAAATATATTATGAAATACATACAGAATTTGTTTGGCTGGTCGCTATACTCATGGATGATCTATAGCCTGATTATTACTTTTTTGGTATTAGAATCAAGCTGTAAGAGTAAATCACCAAATACTTCTCATTCTGAAAGCAGTTCTCAAAAAGAATCGATAGAATCAGATCAATTTACAAGTCTTCCTCCTGATTTTAAAGAATTCTACATCAAATTTCATGAGGATAGTCTATATCAGATCTCAAAAATTCATTTTCCTTTAGAAGGTTTACCCGAACAAGCAGATCCTGAATTCATTGGTGAGGAAGCCTTTTTTTGGTCAGCGGACCAGTGGATTTTTCAAAAAAATGCTTTTCCGGATAAGAAAAAGTTTCTGACAGAATACACCAATGTAGTAGATATGCTGATCGAGGAAAAAATCCATGATCTCCAGTTTGGATTAATCATGATCAGGAGATTTTCCAAAGGTAGCGACGGTTGGAGCCTCATCTATTATGCAGGTATGAACAAATACCGGTCCGCTTCAGATTCCCAAAAATAATCTATCTTTATCCCGGATATGAATCCATCTAAACATCGCTAAATATGGCAATTCGCAGACCTTTTAACATCCATCAATGGATCGAGCAACATCGCGATGAGCTCAAACCTCCGGTAGGCAATCGCAATCTGTACGAAGAATCCGGAGATTATATCGTGATGATCGTGGCAGGTCCAAATGCCCGTAAAGATTATCACTATAATGAGAGTGAGGAGTGGTATTTTCAAATTGAAGGCGATATCAATGTTAGAATTCAAGAAGATGGCAAACCAGTGGATATTCCGATACGTCAAGGGGAGATTTTCTTATTACCAGCTAAAACTCCCCATTCACCCATGAGACCTGCTGGAACCATAGGGTTGGTGATCGAATGTAAACGCAAGGTTGGTGAGCAAGATGGTTTAATGTGGTTTTGTGAAAAATGCAATAGCAAATTGCACGAAAGCTATTTTCCGTTGACCAACATTGAAAAAGATTTTCTACCCAGATTTAAAGAATATTATTCCTCGGATTCTATGCGTACTTGTAGCAACTGCGGAGCTCAAATGGAAGCCGATCCTAGATTTATCAGTTGATTAGCTTTTGAAGAAAACATATTTTGCCTCTGACTTTCATCTCGGTGCTCCGGGACGATTAAACACCTTGGATAGGGAGAAATCCATTGTCAAATGGCTTAATAGCATCTCATCAGACGCAGAATCCATTTATTTGGTAGGTGATATTTTTGATTTTTGGTTTGACTACAAAAAAGTGGTACCCAGAGGCTTTACCCGTTTATTGGGGAAGTTGGCCGAACTATCCGATGCTGGTGTTAAAATTGAGGTCTTCATCGGGAACCACGACATGTGGATGAAGGATTATTTGACACAGGAAATGAACATAATTATAAGGAGAGATCCCATTCAGGTTCAAATAGGGACAAAGAGTTTTTATATAGGTCACGGTGATGGTCTCGGACCGGGTGACCATGGATACAAAAGACTTAAAAAATTATTTAGAAATCCTCTGGCACAATGGCTTTTTAAATGGATTCATCCTGATGTGGGAATCAGTCTGGCCAATTATTTTTCTAAAACAAGCAGAGAGAGTCAGGAGCTGGTCCAAAACTATCTTGGACATGATCGGGAATGGCTCATTGATTTTGTAGAAAATTTTGAAAACAAGAATCAGATAGATTTCTTTGTTTTTGGACATAGACATATCCCCATCGATTACAGATTAAAAAATGAGATATCTCGTTATATCAATCTGGGAGATTGGTTGAGCCATCAATCTTATGCGGTTTTTGATGGTCAGAATCTTTCGCTTCAATTTTTTGAGAATGAGAATGGACAAATTTATACTTAGTTTTTTTTTTAGCTTTCTTTTAAGCCTTTTTGGCTTCGGACAGATAAAATCTCTTGTAGTCAAAGACAGTTTCCCACATGTGGTTGCCAAATTAAGTCTGGATCGGCTTAATCAGTTGTATATGGTCACCAAAGACGATCATCATTTACTCAAACTCAATGAGGACATGAGCTTAAATCAAAGTTTGGCCAGTCCTTTTTTAAGCCCTTTTATCCATTTGGATGTCAGCGACCCAATGAAAATTTTAATCTTTTATCCCGAATATTCAAGTGTACAAATATTGGATGAAAGTTTGGGATTATTGTCCGATGATTATTACTCAGATTTCAATAACGAAAGTTCGATTTGTTATTTTTCAACAGCACAGTTTTGCTATTTTGCCAACAATCGAATTCATCTTAAAAATATTCAAGATCTCAAAGTAAGATCAGGAGAGCCTATTTACTATACCAAAAACACCAAATATAAAATTAACCAGATACGATCGGATGCCCAATGGATTTATCTTCTCATCCCGGGTTCAGGCATATGGATTTACAATAATTTTTTGATAGAAGAATATAAGTTGACAGATGAGGAAATTACCCAAATGGATGTGCTGAATGGGCATTTGTATTTTGTAAAAAGCAATCAAATTTATGAATGGAAACCAGGCAAATCTACACCTAAGGTGGTGCTCAGCTCAAAATTTGAAATCATCGATTTTGCATTAAATCAAAATTATTTGGTCCTGGCCACGCCCAAAAAGATCAAGAGATATTGGATTAAGAAATAGAATTTGCCTTATTAGAAATATTAAAATTAGGCTTTTAATTCTGTTAGAAAGTTAAAAATTTACTCAATTAAATTTTTACAAAATTTTTCCAGAAATTTAATTCTTGTCCGTTTATATTTAAATGATAAACCCCGGGAACCAATGTTTCTATATCTATTTCAAAAGGGCCACTTATATTCTGAGACAAGAGTTTTTCACCATTGGAGTTAAAAATTCCTACTTTATACTGCCCGATTGGGATTTGGTTTATTCGGAGCTGTTGATTTACTGGATTCGGAAAAATCTCAAAATCTGAAACTGAATTTTCATTTTCTGTACCACTGGTCAAATTTAAATAGAAATATGACTTTTTATTCAACAATACATTGTCACCAGTATTATTGCCATCGCTGTTGGCAGCAAGACTCACAAAATAAAACTTGACACTGTCACCTTGCATGGTATCAGGTGCCTTCCATTTAAAGTCCCAGGATGTTTCTCCATTGTTGAGTATTCTTGCAGACGACTGACGAATGTACTGTCTTCCAAAGATCCTCCCGACAGCGACATTGGTCCCAACTCCCTGGATCAAAGTGCCAGTACGGTTATGGTCAAGATCAAGACTTGTCAATTCAAAACCTGCTCTTCTCGCATTGCTTCTATGGATGAGTTTTACATCATAGGTTTGACCAGCCAAAATCGTATCTGGAATTCCTTCTATTTGGACATTCCCAACAAAACTTCCACCACCGTGGCATTTCATGCAGGTCGTTTCACCAGGTGCCCCGGTGACCTCTAATTCCGGATTGTTGGGTACATTCACCGACGAAACATAAATTACGCAGACCACCAAAAAGAAAAAATACTTGCCCATGTTCAAATTTAATTATTTTATTACTTTAAAACTGCAATTATAATACTCTGGTTTTAACCAAATGCAAAATTATATTATTAAAATATTACATTATGATTAGCCAGAGAAACATACATAAAGCAAGTAAACCAAGCGATCATTCGAATTGTTGTTAATCCTGTCTGAATTAATTGCGGCAAAGCTGGAATTAAATAAGGGCATTATACGTTTATACAATGCTTCAATAGCTAAATTATGCATAAAACTGAAAGTTACTACGATCAACTGATCCAAAAGATTGACTCTTTCACCCGGAAGTATTATCTCAATCAGTTTTTGAGAGGTCTGATCTGGTTTACTGGAATGCTCACAGCGGTTTTTATAGCGTTTAATTTGTTGGAGTCCTGGTTTTATTTTAGCAAAGGAGTGCGCAAAGTTTTGTTTTACTCCTTCCTTGGAATTGGATTTGGTACTTTTTATTACTGGATGATCCGTCCACTAATGCATTATTTTCGTTTGGGTAAGCTCATCAGCCACGAAGAAGCATCTAAAATCATTGGTACGCACTTTAAGGATGTCCAGGATAAACTTCTTAACTTACTACAACTAAAATCTCAGTCCGTTCAGTTTTCTGACCGCAGTCTAATCGAGGCCAGCATTCATCAGAAAGCCATGGAACTTCACCCAGTGCCTTTTGTAAAAGCGATTGATTTAAACAAGAACCGAAAATATTTGCGCTATGCCATCTTACCCTTGTTTTTCTTGATCAGTATTTTATTGTTAGCACCAAGTTTGATCAAAGATTCCTCTAAACGATTGATCAAAAATGATCTTGACTTTGCCAAAGAGGCACCATTCCAATTTGTCATTCAGAATGAAAATTTGGAAGTTTTACAAAATGAAAATTTTGACTTAAGAATTAAAGTAGAAGGAAAATATCTACCTTCGGAAACATACATCGAAATCGATCATTTTAAATACCGCCTTCGAAAAGAAACACAGGATACTTACATTTACACCTTTAGTAATGTACAGAAAAAAACTGATTTCATTTTATATTCCGGAGACGTCATGTCTGATGCACACCAGTTGGACGTCATTCTAAAACCACAGATCACAGAATTTGATACCAGACTGGAATATCCTTCTTACACTGGAAGAAGTTCAGAAACGCTTAAAAACACCGGTGGACTGGTAGTTCCTGCAGGAACCAAAATAAGTTGGGATTTTAAAGCTGAAAATACAGATGAATTATCGATCCGTTTTTCAAATTCAAATCTTGCAGTTCCAATTTCGCGTCGAGGACCTTATGAATTTTTTTATCAGATGAAAGTCCTCAAGGATCAAACTTATACTTTGTTTCTGAACAATAAAAGATTACCGGCACCCGATTCTGTGCAATATCAAATAAGCGTAATCCCGGATCAACATCCATTGATACAAGTAGAATCCTTTGAAGACAGTTCCAATTCTAATTTGGTGTACTATGCTGGAGAACTCTCTGATGACTACGGTCTGAGAAATCTCAGCTTTAACTATCAGAAAATTTCTAAAAACGGAAAATTGGAAACTGTAAAAAGCATTCCAATAAAAATTGAAGGTAGCAAAGCTGCGACTTTTCGACATATTTTGGATGTAGAAGAAATGTTATTGGTTCCTGGAGAAAAATTGAGTTATTACTTTGAAGTTTGGGACAACGATGGAGTGAATGGCAGCAAATCTTCAAGATCAGCTGTAATGGAATTTAACATGGCCAGCAAAGAAGAACTCGCTCAAAACGAAAATAAAAACAACGAAGAAATTAAAGATAATCTGGAAGACGCACTAAAAGAAGCCCGCAAACTCCAGGAAAAATTAAAAGAATACAAGGATAAACTTCGTCAGAAAAAGGATCTGGAGTGGCAAAACAAGAAAGACCTGGACAAAATGGTCGAACAACAACAAGACATTCAGAAAAAATGGGATGAGGCCAAAAAGAAATTTGACGAAAACCTCAAAAAACAACAACAGTTTAGTGAGCCCGACGAAGAACTGAAGGCAAAACAAGAGAATCTTCAAAAACTTTTTGAGCAAAACGCTCAACAGGAAATGCAACAATTGATGAACCAAATTCAGCAATTGATGCAAGAGTTGAATAAAGACCAGGCCATACAAATGACGGAACAGTTTGAGGATAAAGGTCAGAATATGGAAAAGCAAATGGAAAGATTGCTAGAGCTTTTCAAACAACTTGAACTTGAGAAACAGATAAAAGATCAGATTAATGAACTGCGAGATTTGGCTAATAAACAAGAGGAGTTAAAGGAAAAAACGGAGAATAAATCGGAGCAAAACGAAGATCTCAAAAAGCAACAAGAAGACATCCAGAAAAAATTTGATGAACTGAAGAAAAAGCAAGAAGAAATTCAGGAGAAGAACAAAGAGTTAGAAAGACCTAAAACCATTGAAGATCAAAAGGAAAATGCCAAAGAAGCAGAGAAGAATTTAAAGGACGCAAAAGAAAAGATCAGTAACAAAGACAATCCCGGTGCTGGTAAAGAGCAGAAAAAAGCGGCAGATAAGATGAATGAAATGGCTGACCAAATGGAACAGCAAATGCAAGACAGCGAGGAGGAAGAGCAAGAAGAAGATATCAAAGCACTTCGCCAATTGTTGGAGAATTTAGTGGTATTGTCATATGATCAGGAAAATCTCATTAAAGATTTTGAAAAAACTCCGGCACAAACTCCTGCCTACGTTGGACTCGTGAGAGAACAGTTTAGATTGAAAGACAATTTCAGATTGGTACAGGATTCACTCGAAGCCTTGGCCAAGCGAGTGGTCGAAATTGAAAGCTATGTGACCGATAAGGTGACCGAGATCAATGACAATTTTGGCAAGACGCTCGGATTTTTAGAAAACCGATATAGCCAACAAGCCTCGGCGCATCAGGGAAAGATCATGAAGAATGTCAATGATCTTGCTGTGATGCTTTCTGAGACCATGAATGACAAGCAACAACAAAACAATTCGACCTGCGATAAACCAGGTTCTAAGTCTTGTAAAAAGCCGGGCAAATCTAAGAGCCCAAAAGGTAAAAAAGGAAAGGTGCCGATGGATAAAATCACCCAAGGTCAGCAGAAAGTAGGGGAAGGACTTAAGAAGATGCAGGATCAAATGAAAAAAGGAGAAGGCAAACAAATGAGTCAGGAATTTGCTCAAATGGCAGCAGACCAAGCCAAACTGCGCAAGCAATTACAAGATCTGGAAAAGGAGAAAAAAGAACAGGGTCAAGGTATGTCTAAAGAGTTGCAGGAAGCTATTGAGCAAATGAATAAGAATGAACGTGACCTGGTCAATAAACGTCTTAACAACGAAACCCTTAAGCGTCAACAAGAAATCACAACCAGACTTTTAGAAGCTGAGAGGGCTGAGAGAGAGAGAGAATATAAAGAAGAACGAAAATCAGAAACTGGTACGAAAATTGAAAGGAAGTTACCTGCCGGTCTGGAAGAATATATAAAACAGCGCCAGGCAGAAACAGAATGGTTCCAATACATATCACCGGATCTGAGACCATATTACAAAAAAATGGTCGAGGAATATTTCAACAAATCCAGAAAACAGGGATGATTAGGATTTCATCAGTACCGCACAATATCGTAAAGATTGAGCAATATCTCAATCAGGTGTTTGCTGATTACCAGATAAGTCCTGCCCATTACCACAATGTATTAATCGCACTGACCGAAGCTGTCAACAATGCTATCACCCACGGCAACCGCCAGGATGAGAATAAATTTGTGCAGATAAATTCGCAACACAGTAGACGTTGTATCACTTTCCGAATATCCGACGAAGGCAGTGGCTTTGATCCTGCCAGCATTCCTGATCCCACCTTACCGGAAAACCTGGAAAGATGCGGCGGAAGAGGCGTTTTCTTAATGCAAAAACTGTGTAAAAAAGTTATTTTTTCTGACAACGGCAGAACGGTCCAAATTGAGTTTGAAGTGTAGGGATTTATTACATTCAGTTTAGTGCCCCTTGTGTTTACTTTGTGTACCTAGTGGTTAATATATTTTGCAACGTAGGGTTTCACAAGTATCACAAAGTTTAATCTATTTTTTTTCCTCCTTAGTGCTTTTTGGGATTACTTTGTTTACCTAGTGGTTAATGTATTTTACCGCAAAGCCCACCAAGGGTTTCACAAGGATCACAAAGTTTAATCTATTTTTTTTCTTCCTTAGTGCTTTTTGGGATTACTTTGTTTACCTAGTGGTTAATGTATTTTACCGCAAAGCCCACCAAGGGTTTCACAAGGATCACAAAGTTTAATCTATTTTTTACCTCCTTTGTGCCCTTTGTATTTACTTTGTGTACCTAGTGGTTAATGTATTTTATCGCAAAGCCCACCAAGGGTTTCACAAGGATCACAAAGAATAATCTTTTGATTTCATAGTGTTCATTGTGGTTAGTCTATACTTATGGAGTTACTTTCCATATTTCTCATTCAGCGCTTGGATCATCTGTGTAGTGATGTCCAATGCTGAATCAGCATAGAAAATATTTCCCTCTCTTTGAACAGAAAAAACAAATTTATAACGGCCGTCAGTATTCATTTCTTTAAGGTAGGCACTGATTTTGTTGTGGAGTTTTTCGTTGAATTCAGCAGTTTCTTCTGCCAATTGTCCTGCTAGATTTTCGCGGCGGGACAATAAGTCCTGCTCCATTTTAGCCAATTTTTGTTGACCCATTTCCAGTTCATTTCGGGTTAGGTTAGGAGCGTTTTCCTGAAGTTTTTGGAATTCTCTTTGCAAGGCATTCTCTTTCGCTTTTACTTCACCCATCATCCCCTCTTGTTTTTTCTTAAATTCCTCTTCACTCTTTTTGAAGAAATCCAAATTGGCCAATAAACTGTCCGATAAAAAATAAGCTATAGGATATGAAGAACCATTGTCAATGGTATTGTTTTGCGCGGTAGAAGAATTATCGCCGCCCACCGGTTTGCTCGCGTTTTTTAGATTAGCGTTTTGATAAAACAAAAAAAGAATGGCTGCCAATGCGATACCATGTAAAATCCAATTTATATTTTTCATTGTTTTGTCTTTTATTTTGTGATTTTAATATTCAGCGTTGCCCGGAAATCTCGGGAAAGGAATCACGTCTCTGATATTGTTCATCCCGGTCACAAACAAAACCAAACGCTCGAATCCAAGACCAAATCCAGCGTGTGGACAAGATCCGTATTTTCTGGTATCCAGATACCAGCCCATTTCCTCCAAAGGAATGTGCATCTCTGACATTCTTTTTTCCAATAATGAAAGTCTTTCTTCCCTTTGAGAGCCGCCTACGATCTCACCAATTCCCGGAAATAAAATATCCATAGCCGCTACAGTTTTGCCATCATCATTTTGGCGCATATAGAATGCTTTAATGTCCTTTGGATAATCACTGAGGATCACCGGTTTTTTAAAATGTTTTTCTACTAGAAACCTTTCATGTTCGGACTGTAGATCCGCTCCCCATTTGTCAATTGGATATTGGAATTTCCCCTTTTTATTGGGATTAGAATTGCGCAAGATCTCAATGGCTTCTGTATAGCTAATGCGTTCAAAATTATTTTCAATGCAAAATTTTAAACGATCGATGAGACTCATTTCACTTCGCTCATTTTGCGGTTTGGTTTTTTCCTCATCCACTTCGCGGTCGTTTAGGAATTTGAGATCATCTGGACAATGGTCCAGCACTTTTTGGATCACAAATTTTAACAAAGCTTCAGCCAAATCCATATTGGACTTAAGATCCGCAAACGCAACTTCGGGTTCGATCATCCAAAATTCTGCCAAATGGCGAGGAGTGTTGGAATTTTCTGCCCTAAAAGTCGGTCCAAAAGTATACACTTTGGAAAGCGCCAAAGCCGCCAATTCTGCTTCCAACTGCCCTGAAACCGTTAAATGGGTAGATTTCCCAAAAAAGTCTTTTCCATAGTCTATTTGGGCATCTTCGGTTCTCGGCGGATTTTCTAAATTTAGACTGGTTACCCGAAACATTTCGCCTGCACCTTCCGCATCCGATCCCGTAATAATGGGTGAGTGTATATAGAAAAATCCATTTTGATGAAAGAATTCATGAATGGCAAAAGCGATTTGATGCCTGATTCGAAAAATGGCTCCGAAGGTATTGGTTCGAAAACGCAAATGCGCAATAGATCTTAAAAATTCTAGTGAGTGCTTTTTGGGTTGTAAGGGATATTCACCGGGATCGCAATCACCCAGGATTTCCAATTGCTCGCAATGAACCTCCTGTGCCTGACCCGAACCTAAAGATTCTACCAAGTTTCCTTTAACGGAGATAGCCGCCCCAACCGTAACCCTCTTCAATAGGTTTTCGTCGAATTTTTCAAAATCCACCACCAGTTGAAGATTGTGAAGAGAGGAACCATCATTGAGTGCTATAAAGCGATTGCTCCGGAAGGTTCTGACCCAGCCCATTAAGGTAATTTGTTGGCCGGAAGGCACCATCTTCAACACATCAGAAATTGGAATTCTCTGCATAATAACCGCTTTATTGCGCCGCAAAGGTAAAGGTTTTCCTGATTGTACATAACCAGACCCATAAAACAAGGTTTAAGTCATAAGAGCTAATAATAAAACAGAATATAGGAATGAAATAAGCATGATCATTTTATGGACCCTGTTTTACAAAACGTGCTTGAATTGGAGGAGAGACATGATTCAACCTAAACAAATATAATCCTGGTTTTAGATCTTGCAAAGATAAGCTTTGATACGAATTAGTGAGATTACCATTTAAAACAATTTGCCCATTGGAGTTGATGATCGAATAGCTAGTTGGGAATGAAACTTTAGGATCTAAAGCAATATGAATATAATCTAAGCTTGGATTGGGTAGAATCTTAATTACATTAGACATTTCCGCGTCTTCAGAGTTATTGACCGGATTCCATCCATTGATCAAAGCCACCAATACCCAAAAAGCCTTTGACACACGAATCCCTCCTGCAGAAATCGATCCTAAATGCCCACCTTCAGTTTCGGTGGTGTATTGCGGACAAATAGCTGGAAGGTCTAATCCATCGTCCGGATTATTTTCAGTCAAATACTCGATTCCATCTCGATTGTCATAACATTCTGTTCCATCAGGAGTATGGCTGAGAATGTCAGCCACATCAAATAGGATTTTTTGATGGGCAATGGCATATTCTCTCATTTGTTGATTGAAGTCCCGAGACTCAGGAGTTCCAATTCCTCTCGCAAGAGAAGTGGTCCACCAAATTACTTTTTTATTGGGGTATTTTTGTTCAAAAGCGTCAAGGGTGGTAGCATGATTTTTGCTGATGTTAGTCCCAAAAAAACCTGTCTGAGGATCTGTTATTTTAGAACCCGGAGTCACAGCCAGATAACTGAATTGACATCCTAACACATCGAAGGAATCCAATCTGGGTTCAATGGTCCGAATGAAACAATCAACATCCTCTGAGCAACCTGAAGGCCAGGTTTCATAAATCCATTTGCTGCGGTCCCAAACCCCATTCCAATGGACTTCCTGAGGATCCACCGCGTATTTTGGCTCACGGTGTTCATATCTTTTGCAATAGGAACGCGCACTGCTCCAATCAGAAGCCAAACAATCGAGCGATTGGGAAATGTTTGCCCCCACAGACCTATCCATAAAATACAAGCGTGTGTTTTCCGCAAGAGCTTTATAATGAGCGGGAATACGGTCAAAGTCCTGAACAGAATGGTGGTTAACTATAATTTGGCACATGCTAACTTCGGCCATCAAAGACACTAGGACAAACAAACTATTTTTCATCATTTCTCATTTTAAAATCATTCAATGATTATCCATTAGATCATCATTGCAACAAAAATAATAAAAAAAAAGCAAAGCCAAAAGTCTTTGTCTTTCCTCTAAAAAATTCGAAAAGAAGTTCGGGCTTTTAAAGTTGGTCAAATTTTTTTTCTTAATTGGACCATCTAAAAGTTACTAACATATAATCACAGATTTCTCAATTCTTCATATCTCCATCCTCAAAACCACCGAAACATTTCTACCCACATCATTGGCGTAATAACGCAGTCGGTTTAAGTAATCGCGGTAGGTATGATTGAGCAGATTTTCTGCACGCAGTATACAGTTCAAGCGGTGATTAAAAATTCTAAACTCTGAATTAAATTCAGCACCCAATAAAAAATAGGCTTTTGGAGGATCCAAAAAATCTGCTTCTGAAACGATACCTTTTCTTTGCCATACGTATCTCGCGGTTAATTGAATTTTTGGATGGATCAAAATTTTATTTCCTTCCCAATGATAAGACAATGAATTTAAGATCTGTGGAGCTGGAGTACCCACCAGTATCTGTCTAAGATCTTGTCTAAGGATCTCCACCATGGAAAAGCGGTTAAGGATGGACCAGTGATGAAAAATCTCGACACGGTTGGTTAGATCAAATCCATAGATGCGAACATCCGTTTGTTCATATTTAAATACTGGAAAAGCACCGCGAATCGTGAGTCTGTATTCAGCCTGCGGCTGAAGATAAATATAATTCTGAACCCACTGATAGTACGGACTAATCTCAAAGACCCAGGATTCTCCACCATGGATCGATTGCGTCAGAATGGTTTTAAAAGATCGCTCTGTGTGGAGTCCCGGATTTCCTTCTTCGATTCCTGCGACACTTTGATGCAATCCAAAACTAAAGAGTTCGTTGATTTCCGGTGTGCGAGTAGAAAATCCCGATTGTAATTTGATTTCCCAATTCTTAATGATCTGTGTACTAATTCCAAGGACTGAATTCAAATTGTGATAGGTTTTTGATTTAATAACGGCGGGTTGCGATACGCTCCTTTGAGGAATGTTAGCGATGTAATGGATGAAATCGTATCGGGCGCCAGCCTCATACAGAACATTTTCTTTTTTGATTTTGTAGAGAAAAAATGCGCCGGAATTCCACCAACTATAATTGGGAATCAAAGGTGAAACACCCGTACCGGGTACATTATAATTGTGGTTGAATTTTTGTTGGATTCCTGTTTGCCAATGTCGGTTTCCACTTTCCTTCTTGATCTTGTACTCAGCGAAATAGGACTGCAACAAAAGATGCAGCGATGGAGCATCCTGGTATTTTTTTCTACGAACATCGTACTCCTCCCTCGAATTTAATTGCGCAGCCAGATTGAATTCTTTGTATAAACTTCCCTGTTGTTTTTGCCAGGAAAATTTATTCAAAAAATGACTCACCAACTGAGAAGGAGATTCAATATTATAAGTAAAATCCGGTTTGGTGAAAAAAGGAGTGTCCCTACCAATCGCAGCTGTCAGATCGGTTAGATTTCCAATATGAGAACCTCTCAAAATTCCCAATTGGGTGTGAAAAAAACTGAAATAATTTTTAACAATGCTGGTCGGTTTTAATTCTTTAAAAACATAGAAGGATCCTGCCATTTCCCGAACGCCCGTATTGCTCAAATAATATTCCGGTGTTTTGAGATCTCCACCTGCTTTTAATCCAATGCTGGCCCTCCAGTCAAATTTCTTCTCGGACCTTTCAAGCGTAGAATGGAAACCCAATTGATGCCCATTCGATTGATAAGACAGTGAATGAAAACCATGTAAATGTGGGTCTTTGGCTATTTTGTCTTGATCCAATAAGACCACTCCTCCCAAATGATTTCCACCATAGGCCACCGCATCTGTCCCTTTGACCAGCGAGATCAATTGTGAAGAAAAAGGATCGAGTTCGGGTGCATGATCAGCGCCCCACTGTTGACTGGCGAGCTGGATGCCTTGATTGTAAATCCCAATGCGGTTTCCACTTAAACCATGAATGACCGGCTTGGCGATGTTGGTCCCATTTTTAATGGTGTTTACGCCTGAGAATTCTTCCAGAATGGATCCCAAAGGCTTGGCGGACAATTGTGTCAGATCGTGCATCCGAATGGTATTGCTGGTTGCACTTTCAAATTGGGCTTTCACTCCGGAAATATCCACTGTTTGCAAAAGATGCGCATGGTGTTCGAGATGGACTGTCAGGAAAGTGTCTCGATCTAATTTTAAAAACATTTTGGAGGCGACACAACCGGGATGGCTGATTCTCAAATGGTAGGATCCAGCACATAAGGATGCAATGGTAAATTGTCCGCTTTCATCGGTTTTATAGCTTTGACGAGTTTCTTCAATATAAACCAAACCATATTGCAAACCAATCTCATCGTGGGGATCAATGATCTTGCCTTTGATGCTGATTTGGCATTCTTGTGCCGTCAGTCCTAAAGTCAGACAGCACAAGAGCCAAAAAATAATGGATCGCACGGAATTATTGAATGCTCAGATTGACAAAATCAACCTCTATATCGGTTTCACCACCTGCGTTGGTGGGATTTCCGTTTGAAACACCCGCAGCATTTTTATCGGCTTGGTGCCTAAGTATGATTTTCAATGTACCACTGGATGCACCGCCTGTATTTAAAATGGTTTTCAAACCTATGGGTTTGCCGTTGGCATCTGCATCGGCATAGCCAAATGACATATTGAGGCCTGTACTTATCCCATAAAAAAATTGGTGATCAGTTCCTTCCTGAAGGATTTCTGGTGTGATATCCTCGCCGGGATCTACGGAATCGTTGAAGAGTTGCATGCTGCCTTGGTAATAGGTATTTTGTTTTAATTGACCTGTTACCACAAATTCTGGTGGATTTCCACCATCTCCATCAACATCTCTAAATATTAGAACCACGGTAGAGTTTCCTGCGGTGTCCAACAAGGTATAGCGCATTGTGGTGATTAGTTCTTCATCATTGTGATCGTGATCATCGTCATGGCAAGATGTGATGCCTGTCAAAATCAGTGAGCATATAAATACATAAAAAAATATCGATTGAAAATTTTTCATTTGATTTAATTTAAGTGAAATAAAATAAAGAAACTGAAGACCTAAGTCAACGGAAAAAGATCAACTAAAAATTTAATTGGTCTAAAATGAAATAGAATAAAATCAAATGAGGTAAGGTGGACCTCGGGTGAGCTGTATATTATAAGTACGGGATGTATTATTTTTATAAAAACTGAAATAACTCTCTGTTGAAAAATCCAGTTTTCCAAAAAGAAATATTTTAGAAATCAGTACCTCTGAACCAAAGTGATCACTGCATAAAAAGCATTCTTTCTTTGTATTTTCAAAATGCCCGTCGTGCTTGCATCCATTTTCTCTGTCAGCGTGGAAAATACTTCTATGGCAAGGATCGGATTCTGCTTTAATATCGTGTACTACCGAATGATCGCAAGAATGTTCGTTGTGGTTATGTAGAAATGAAAGAGTGGACAAGGACCAACCAAACATATAAACCAGAACCAGCACCAGACTTTTAAAGTCTGACATTTTTTTTGGTCTGATTCTATGTTTAAATTTATACCACATGTACTGCAAAATTACACTTAATCAAGTGTACGATCAAAACTTATTCTTCCACATCATACTCTCCACCGGTTTGTCTGTGCGAGCATTGTATTTGGCATTCGGTTTCTTATTGTACAAATGTTTGATCTCACCTTCTACCTGAAAATAAATCAATTGACCGATGGGCATTCCTTTGTAAACACGAACAGGATGCACACAGCTGATCTCGAGGGTCCAATGATTGCAAAAACCAACATCCCCTTTACCAGCTGTGGCGTGTATGTCAATGCCCAATCTGCCCACACTTGATTTTCCTTCTAAGAATGGCACCGTTGTGTGCGTTTCTGTATATTCCAGAGTGACGCCCAAATACAATACACCAGGTCTGATGACAAAACCTTCTTCAGGTATTTCCATATATCTGATTTGATTGTGGGCCCGGGCGTCCAATTCCGCATTTTCGTATACAGCCAAGGTTCCGCCCAAATGGACATCATAAGAGTTTGTGCCCAGACATTCCGAATCAAAAGGCTCTATCGCAATTTCCCCATTTTCAATGGCTTCTAATATTTTTTTATCCGTTAGTATCATTCTTGAAGATTGGTTTCCAGCATTTAATGGTGCCATCATCCGAAGCAGAGATCAATATTTCTGAGGCTTTCAGCCATAAAAGACTGTTGACAGAAAATTGATGACTTCCTTCTTTTGATGGAGAAAGATCTTTTAACAACTGAAGTCCCGACTGGTTCCATATCCTTATACTTTTATCCCGACTTGCACTTGCCAACCATGGATAAGGATCCAAAACCACCAGATCATTGACCGTATACCAATGGGCTTTAATGGCCTCGTATTTTTTAGAAATTGGATTTATATTAAAAGGATGAATCAACGCATCCATTCCTCCTACAAACAAAGTATTGGTTTGAGCGGAATAAGCCAAACTAAAAGCCATTCTCAATCCATCAATAGATATTTCTTTTTTAAAAAGGTGGTTTGATGGATCTAAACTATACAAACTACCGGAACCATCTGAGAATATTATTTTGTCTATCTCTTTAATGTAAATACATTTTCTCAATTTGTGAGGACCTACTTGAATTGCTTTGATCAAATCCATGTTTTCAGACCATACTGAAATGACTCCATCTGCTGAAAAAGCATACAGATTTTCTTCCACTTTTATTAAACTATGGATGCTAGATTGGTGAAATACCATTTTTCGAGCGGAAGGATTTTCATTCGGATTTACTTTAAAAAGAAAACCGCTTTTTGTTCCTACGTAAATGTCCCCGCTGATCAAATCGACATGTATTGAGAAAATAACATCCTCTATTTTTGCAATGACTTTTCCGATATCGGAATGTAAAGGATCCCAGACGACCAGATGACCATCACTGCCTCCACTGTAAAATTGATTTTCCTCAGGTGAACGTGCCAAACAATAGACTCCGCCTAGGTGACCTTTAAGCGTTTTTTGACATAAAAAATCCGTAATTAGCATTAGTATTTAATCCGGATTTGATCCAAATGTTTTCGTTGGATGTCAGGCACCGTGGCATCTTCAGCAGGATAGCCTACTGGAACCAATAAAAATGGTTTTTCATTTTCCGGTCTATGTAAAATTTCTTGTAAAAAATTCATTGGACTGGGCGTGTGGGTAAGAGATGCCAAACCTGCCTGATGGATGGCACTCAATAAAAAACCACAAGCAATTCCCACCGATTCCTGGACATAATAATTTTTCTTTTTTTGATCATTAACTAACTCATGTGATTTTCTAAAAACCACAATAATGACAGGTGCAATTTCTAAAAAGGGTTTTTGCCAATCGGTACCCAAAGGCGCAAGGTCTTCCAACCATTCCGGCGGCATTCTGGTATGATAACTTTCATATTCTTCTTTTTCTGCCGCTTCACGAATTTTTGATTTAATCAAAGGGTCTCTGACCACACAAAAAGTCCAAGGTTGCTTGTTGGCTCCTGAAGGTGCCGTACCTGCCGTCATAATAATATTGTCTATCAGTTCATCCGAAATTTCGCGATCTGAGAAATGGCGAACGCTCCTTCTTTGATCCATTAATTCAAAATACGCTTGCGATTTTTCCAACATCGTTGCATCGTCACATGCTGTAGGCTTATATGGAATAAATGGATATTCTTTCATGGCAGGTCACCTAATTGGGGACGCAAAGTGATTTCTTCAAGTACAGCGGAAGGACTTAATTTTATGGACATTGAAATCACTTCAGCTACATCGGATGCCTGCATTATTCTTGATGCAGGTAAATCGGATCCTTCCCAGGAGTTGGACCAAGTCGCTCCGGGATAAATGGTGCACACTTTGATGCCTTTTTCTTTCAATTCTTCTCTAAGACATCGGCTAAATCCTTGCATCGCAAATTTGGAAATAGAATACATTCCGGCTCTTGGATAGGGATCCAATCCAGCAATCGAACAAATATTAAAAATATGTGAGCCCTTATTTTTCTGTAAAATGGGAAGAAGCCCACGGCTGATGTGAATGGGTGCATATAAATTGACTTCCATCATTTCTTCTAATATGGATTCGTCTCCATTTGAAATATCACCCTGTTTATAGATCCCTGCGTTGTTAATTAAAATATTCAAATCTTGATGCTGAGCAAAGACATCCTCAATAAGCTTTTCTACCTCAGCTCTGTTACTTAAATCTGCTGTGTAGATTGAAACTTGTATGTTAGGATGCTCTTTTTGAATTTCTTGTTTTAATAAATCAAGTTCCGAAAAGTTTCTTGCAGTTATGATTAAATGAATGCCGTCCGATGCCAACTTTAAAGCGATGGCCTTGCCAATTCCTTTACTTGCTCCGGTGATAATTGCTTTCATTTTTAAAATTATAAGTTATTGACGCATGGCCAAAAGAGTCATGCTCACGCTGAGCTCATCATTAATAAACTTATCCATCAAATTTGGAAAAGTACTTTTTGATTTATAAGTCATATTCCATTTGGTTCGATCCAATTTAAATTCCGGTACAGTAATCATCATGACATCACCTGCCATCCCAATATGCGCTTTAATTTCTAAAGAATGGGTAATTCCTTTAATGGTCAGTTGTCCAAATACAACTGTATTGGTTTTTTCTTCCGGAACGATTTGGAAAGAGTCCACAAAAAATTCTACGACAGGAAAAGAATCCACATTGAAAAATTCTGGAGATTTTAAGTGATCTTCCAAATCTTTTTTATCATTGACATCTTTGATGTCAAGGCATTCAATACTTTTCATGTCCAAATGTATGAGTCCACCCATCACCTTGCCATCATTGTCCGTAAAAACTTCTCCTTTTTTGATCATGATACTTCCATTGTGCGAACCGGTTGGCTTAAATCCAGTCCAGTTGACCATACTATTGACCGGATCAATGTCAAATCGGGTACCATACTTTGCATGGTCCACCGCCCCTTTCATATCTATATTTTCTATAGGCCCTTTTTCTTGATTGTTTTTACAAGAAAACAAAATCAAACCTTGAAGAATGAGCAAGTAAATTAAAACCTTTTTTTTGAACATGAACATTTATTTATAATTAAAAAAAATCGATTTTAGTAGATAAAAATTAAACTTGCTTGCATTTTTCTTGCAACCAGTTTTTTTCTTTTTCATTCAAGTATGGAGACACTCGATTAAAAACTTTTTCGTGGTATGCATTCAACCAATCAATGGAACTTCGGTCCAAATCCGGAAAATAAATCAGATGGGTATCAATGGGAAAAAGTGTCATGGTTTCAAACTTTAAAAATTCACCATATTCTGATTGACCGGCAGGAATGGTGAGTACTAAATTTTCAATACGAATGCCGAACTCACCTTCCTGATAAAATCCGGGTTCGTTGGAGGTCAACATACCCGGTTGAAGTTCTGCGCTTCCTCTTTGGTTCCACACTGCTACAAAACCCTGTGGTGGTTCATGTACATTCATAAAGAAACCAACTCCGTGTCCAGTCCCATGTCCATAATTTAGCAGTTGTTGCCACAAGTATTGTCTGGCCAAGAGATCTAGTTGAATACCTTTTGTCGCTGCTGGAAAAACGGCCCTACTTAGAGAAATATTTCCTTTGAGTACAGCAGTATTGATCTTTTTGATCTCATCGGAAACCGGGGACAAAGCAATGGTCCTTGTAATGTCTGTGGTGCCGTCCAAGTATTGGCCTCCGGAATCCACCAGTAATATTCCCTCTGGATTTATTTTTTTCGAATGTGTTGGATCTGGTTTGTAGTGGATGATGGCTCCATTGGATCGATATCCAATGATGGCGTCAAAACTTTCTCCCACATAATCTTTTTGAGAGGCTCTGCACGCTTTTATTTTCATGGCAAATTCATATTCAGTGGGTGTTTGCCCCGACTGAAGTGTTTCTTCAAGCCAGATAAAGGCCTGTATTAAGGCATGGCAATCTTTTTCCATGGCCCGACGTATATGGCTGATCTCCACCTCATTTTTAAGAGCTTTTGCCAACATGACCGGACTAGGAGCAGAATAGATGCTTCCCGCAGGAATTTGGAGGGCAATTTTGCAATTGATGTTGGATGGATCGATCCAAATCAGTCCATCCCTAATTTTTTGGATCTTTCCAAGAATTGAATCATAGGCTTGGACATGAACACCTGCCGATTTTAACAATTCAACCGTATCAGTTTGGAGTTTACTTGGGTCAATGAAAAGTTGAGCTTTTTCTTCATCAATTAAGAGATAGGCTACAAATACCGGATTGCAATGCACATCGCTTCCACGTAGGTTCAGCGCCCAGGCTACTTCATCTAATGCACTGATCAACAGATGATTTGCCTTCTTGTTTTTCATTTCAAGACGAATTCTTTTCAACTTAGAATCCCTACTTTCTCCGGCGAAATGGTCTTCAAATAAGTAAACAGGAGATTTTGGTAAGGAAGGCCTGCTGGTCCAAACATCTTTTAATAAATCACCACAATCTTTTAAAATGAGCCCAGCTTCTTTCAATTTCGCATCAAAATTGGCCAATTGCCCAAATGAAATACACCAAAAATCACAGCCCACGGTTTGGCCGGGACTTAAATTGGCGATGCACCAATCCAAATATTCGGCTTGGGTCTGGACCACTAATTTATGCATAACAAACTCAGAACCAACCAATTCTGACTCCGCTTGGATAAAATATCTTCCATCGGTCCATAGCCCGGCGTGATCTTGGGTGACAACCACTGTGCCTGCAGACCCTTTAAAACCGCTGATCCACACTCTTCCGGCGTAATATTCCGGGAGATATTCACTTTGATGGGGGTCAGCAGTAGGTAAGATATAGGCATCTATTCCATGGGTCTTCATTTGGGCCCGAAGTGCCAAAATTGCTTCGTTTCTGCTCATATAAAATAATTAATGTATTAAATATTTTTATAATATGTTTAAAAGTTTATACATTTGCCCTTTCGTAATATTGAATTATAACGGAACCATTATTTTGTATCTATTGTTTTAATTTATCAGGCTAAATCATGATTAGACAGCAACTCAGTCAGAAACTTTTACAAAAACTATCCCCTCAACAAATTCAATTGATGAAATTGTTGCAAATTCCTACGGCCATTTTGGACCAGCGGATCAAGGAGGAGCTTGAGCAAAATCCGGCCCTTGAAGAGGGAAATGAGTCTGGAGAAGAACCGGAGCAATTTGAAATAGAAAATGACGCAGAGTTGTCTGCTGATGATTTTAGTGCCGACCAACAAGATTTTGAAGAGACGGATCCAATGTTAGAATCGTCTGGAGATGATTTTGACGATTATCTCAATCAATATTTGGAAGATGACACCGCCTCCTACAAGTATAGGACAGATGAATACAATGGCGATTTGGAAGAACAAAAGCACACTCCCTATGCAGTAGAAAATACTTTCCATGATCATTTGGAAAAGCAAATAGGATTATTGTCTTTAAAGACAGAGGACCAATATAAAATAGCATTACAAATAGTAGGATCCATTGACGACGATGGATATTTGAGAAGAGAACCATCGGCGATTATCGATGATTTGGTTTTTGCACAAAATTTAGACACCAATGAGGCAGAGATCACTCAAATTTTGAGAATGATCCAATCATTTGATCCTCCAGGTGTGGGTGCAAGAGATTTACAGGAATGTCTATTGTTACAGATTAGGGCAAAAATTAAAATTGAGAACAAAAAAGCAAAGCTTAAAACACTTAAACTTGCTGAAAACATTCTTGAAAAATACTTTGAAGAATTTACCAAGAAACACTACACCAGAATGCAACGCTCATTAGGCCTGACCGAAGCCTTGTTAAAAGCTGCTCTGGACGAAATTTTAAAATTAAATCCAAAACCATCTTCGGGTTATGTAGATCCATTGTCTGTCAATTCTGTGATGGGACATTACATCGTTCCGGATTTTACGGTACAGAATCGCGATGGTGAACTCGACTTATTGGTCAATTCAAAAAACGCCCCCGATTTAAAAATCAATGACCACTACCTGGATATGCTCCGCGGTTACAATGATCAGAAAAAAGCCGGCCAAAATGGTAAAAAGGAAAAGGAGGCGGTGATGTTTATTAAACAAAAAATAGAAGGAGCAAAATGGTTTATTGACGCCATTCGTCAAAGGCAAGACACCTTGTTTAGGACGATGTATGCCATCATGCAATTTCAAAGAGAATATTTCTTGACGGGTGATCAGAAAAAATTGAGACCCATGATTCTAAAAGATATTGCGGACATTACAAGCTTGGATATATCCACCGTTTCAAGAGTCGCCAACAGCAAATTTGTACAAACCGAATTTGGTACCAAAAGACTCAAAGACTTTTTTTCCGAATCTTTGCAAAATGAAGAAGGCGATGAGGTTTCTACCATCGAAGTAAAAAAAATACTTTCTGAACTCATCCAAAAAGAAAGCAAGCGCAAACCATTTAGCGACGAGAAGTTAAAAGAAATGTTGCTGAGAAAAGGATACAATATTGCACGTCGTACCATTGCCAAATACCGCGAACAATTAAATATTCCGGTAGCCAGATTGCGGAAAGAGTTGGTGTAGCTTCAGCTAAATGGAGTCTTACCTGATGACTTGTTAAATAATCAGTGGCTAAATCTTTGAGTTAGAATTTAGATCAAAAAAGAGAGTACATAATTTTGTCGACCTAGTAGTTGGAGATTAATTTTTTTATTTTAATAAAAATACAATATTGCACCTTAATGGATTAAATCCATTAACTATCCCGAATCACTCCACCTTTATTTCTCCAACAAACAACCAGGCCTTGTTTTATGCCCCGGTTAATGAAGTAAAACGAATTCCGCTTTAGTTCATTGGTGCAGCTAATTTGTTGGTGAATTTATACCCCAATAGGTATAATTATAACTAAAAGTTTAAAAATATACCCGATAGGGTACAAAATATTTATAAATAAGCAAATTTATACCCTATGTGGTATAATTTTGAAAAAAATAAGTATATTTGCACCCTAAAAGGTATAAAATGAATCTATCCTCTTTTGTAAAACAAATGAGAAATACATCAGGTCTCACGCAGCCTGATTTGGCTGAAAAGGCAGGTGTAGGCTTGCGATTTGTTAGAGAATTAGAACAAGGAAAAGAAACCTTAAGGCTTGATAAAGTGAATCAGGTACTAAAGCTTTTCGGTTACAAAATGGGACCGATTAAATCCGAACAAACCACAACAAACATCCAGTCATCATAATATGAGAAGGGCTGAAATAAAAATGCACAATCAATTGGCTGGCTGGTTAAAAGAAGATGAAAATGGATATCATTTTCAATATGCAGCTGCCTACCTTCGGATAAAGGATTCAAAGCCAATTAGCCTCACTTTGCCGCTTCAGGAAAAGGAATTTACAAGTAAAGTGTTGTTTTCGTTTTTTGACGGATTAATTCCTGAAGGATGGTTGTTGGACATTGCCGAAAAGAATTGGAAACTCAATTCCAGAGATAGGATGGGCTTGTTGCTGGCCTGTTGTAAAGATTGTATTGGTGCAGTAGGCGTTCATCCACTGGAAGAAAATGAAGAATGAATAAGCAATGTTTATACTGTTATAAATCCCTCAATGGAAACGAAATTGATTTTCATTCCACATGTAGTAAAAAGATATTTGGAATACAGCTTCCTCCGGTTCTCCCTTTTTCAGAAAATAATATAAATGAATTGGCGGCTAAAGTTCTCCAGTCTCAAACCGCTGTTACCGGAGTGCAAGCAAAATTATCCCTTCATCTGGCTTCAGCAAAACAACCAAACCTAGCCAGGAGATTTACCATAGTGGGCATGTGGGGTGGCTATATTTTAAAACCACCATCTCCTCATTACACCCAATTACCCGAAGTAGAAGACCTGACCATGCATTTGGCAAGCATTGCTAAAATCAAAGTAGTGCCGCACAGCCTTATTCGATTCGCATCAGGTAATCTCGCCTATATCACAAAACGAATAGACAGGGTAAAGAAAGAGAAACTCCACATGGAAGATATTTGTCAGCTTTCAGAACGACTCACCGAAGACAAGTACCGTGGGTCTTATGAGCAAGTGGCCAAGACCATTTTAAATTTTTCAGCAACGCCTGGTTTAGATGTAATTAATTTTTTTGAGTTGGTTTTGTTTTCCTTTCTCACAGGTAATGCGGACATGCACCTGAAAAACTTTTCCCTGATTTATCAACCCTTATTGGGTCCGATATTTTCTCCGGCCTACGACTTGGTGGCGACTGCATTGGTAAATCCGACGGATGATGAAGATTTGGCATTAACATTGAACGGTAGGAAGAAAAAAATCAACCGCAATGATTTTATTTCTGCATTTAATACACTTGGATTGCAAGCAAAACAGCAAGAAAACATTTTTAAGAAAATGGAAAGGGCAAAATCAAGTTGGTTTGATTTCATTGACATCAGTTTCTTAAATGACGAAATGAAAACCGCATATAAAAATCTTATACAAAATCGATTTGAAAGACTCAATCTATATCCCTGATCACTCCAGCTTAATTTCTCCAACAAACAACCAGGCCTTGTGTCCTGCTCCCGGTAAAGTTTCATCGATCATGCCATGATTTTTAGCGACAATTCTTAGATATCGGGATTTTGTTTTTTGATTTAATTTAATTTCAGGGCTGATGATTTTCATGGCACTTAAGGGCAATTTATAGTCGTAAATTTCATCAAATTTTTCTCCATCTTTCGAGGTGTATATTTTTAATTCTTCGGGTGCATAGATCCATGAATCATTGGCTTGATAAAATTGAATGGTAATGGTTTGGAATTCTTTTTCAGCACCTAAATCAATCGTAGCATGAAGATCATCTCCTTCCAATCCTATCCATTCTGAGCCACCGAATTTATGCGTAGGAGCAGAAAATCCATTGATCAAACATTGAGCACCAGAGCCCGGATATTTTATAGAAGGATTGTATTTTAGTTGGATGTTTTTACCGGCTGCCAGATGGTTTTGAAAATTTAGTCGCAAAGCCCTGCCCAATGTTTTGTCTTGCAACTGAAACCAAGCGCCAAAGTCTACATTCTGATTTAATAAAAAACTATCTGCTTCTGCATATTCCTGTACTATGCCTTCTTCAGGTTTTTCTGTTTCAATTAAAATTCTCCCATCGATCGGTGGTTTGATAAAATGAAATTCAACTCCATTGGGATTTGATTTGGTGATATATCCAAGATCCAAATAGGCATTGCTAATTTCTATTTTATTCTTTTTAAACCAAAGCATATGGCTGTTTAATCTTTCTGTAAATCCTTTGTAATTTAATTCAGAGGATGCAGTCCATAAAACTTCCGCCAAAGCAATGGCGCGTGGGTAGGCCATGTAAAACAAATGATTGGCATTGGGTATGTATTCTGTCCATAAATTGCCTTGAGCACCCAAGATGTATTTTTTTTCTTCTTTAGAAAGTACTTCAGGGACCGGTTGAAAAGCATAGACTTTTTCTAGGTTTGTGTAACCACCAATAGCCAAAGGCTCTTTGATTGATTCTGATTGATAGTGGTCAAAATAACAATGTGATCCAGGACACATGATGACATCGTGTCTCTGTTTGGCAGATTCTATTCCTCCTTGGGTTCCCCTCCAGGACATCACCGTTGCATTGGCTGCCAGGCCACCTTCTAAAATCTCATCCCAACCGATTAATTTTTTTCCTTGATTGAATAAATGAATTCCAATTTGCTCTATAAAATAGCTTTGCAATTCATCGTGATTTTTTAATCCTTGACGTTTTACAATCGTTTGACATCTGGGACATGCTTTCCATCTTTCTTTGGGCACCTCATCTCCACCAATGTGTATGTATTTTCCGGGAAATAGATCACACACTTCTGTCAACACTTCTTTTAAAAACCAAATGCTGGTATCCTTTGTGCAAAATACATCCTTGAATACACCCCAATTAGATTCTACATGATAAGGGCCTCCCGTACAACCAAATTCGGGATACGCGGCCAAAGCAGCAGAAGAATGTCCCGGCATTTCAATTTCAGGAATGATTTCAATATGTCTTTCTTTGGCGTATTGGATGATTTCTTTAATTTCTTCTTGGGTATAATAGGAACCGTAATCTTCTTGGCCTTTTTGCCCTTTAGCATCATGCGCATGACCCAATTGTGTTCCTTTCCTGTAGGCTCCGACTTCGGTTAATTTTGGAAATTTTTTAATTTCAATTCTCCAACCTTGATCATCGGTAAGATGCCAATGAAAATAATTCATCTTGTATCGGGACATCAGATCCAAATATTGTTTGACCACATCGGTAGAAAAAAAATGTCGGGCCACATCTAAATGCATTCCTCTGTATCCAAATACCGGCTCGTCTTCAATGACAACAAAAGGTAAAAATTTCTCATTGGCTTGATTGGATTCCAACAATTGCGTCAAAGACTGTAACGCATAAAAAAATCCTTTTGGATCATTTGCAGAAACTAATATTCCATTTTTAGTAACCGTCAAAGTATAATATTCAGCTTTGTTTTCTTGTAGTAAAATTTGAAAAACCAATGATTTACTTTTAGCAAATGCTGGTTTTTCTTGTTCGGAGAAGGTATATTTCCCGAGTCCCAACACTTTTGCATAATCCAGTGCTAATTTTTTTATTTCTGCATTTTTTTTAGGAATAACGATCGTAGCAATATCCTGTACACTCACATTTCCTCCAGCCAGTTTGACGGATTTTGGTTTTGGAATAATGGCAGGATCATTTTGTGCAAAAACAGTGGAAAATAGTAAACTACAAATTATAAAAAATACAGATTTAATTTTCATTGTGGTAATTTCTTGGCAGTAGAATATACAGCTGTGTGCGTTAAACACATAAAAACGGAACTTGGCTCATTTTGTTATGGGAATCTGCTAAAATTCCGGATCTCTAAATATTCTTACCTTTGCCAAATTATAACTTACTATATATTATGTTTACAATTAATATTTATCTCAAGTTTTTTCTAATTGCTTTGTTTTTAATTGGAGGAGTGGTCCTTGCTTTTACAGTTGGTTTTTGGTATGCACTGCCTGTGATATTGATTGGATTGGGTGTTCTTGCTAGTTATATTTTATTAGGAACAATTCAATCTGCAGCCCAAATGATGCAAACCATGGACTTTGATGCCTGTGAAAGAAGATTGAATCTTACCCTAAGCCCTAATTACCTCTATGTGACCAACCGCGCTTATTATTTTTTGATTAAGGGTTCTATGGACATGCAAAGGGAAAGAGTTGTAGAAGCTGAACATTGGTTTAACAAAGCCCTTGCATTGAAGCTTCCTACAGACAATGAGAGAGCCATGATCTTGATCCAAATGATCAATATTCACATTCAAAAAAACAGATGGACTCAAGCCAACAACACTTATAGAGAATTTAAGAAATTAAATTATTCCAAAGACCTATTTAAAGATCAGGTTAAAATGATTGATCAGGTGATGTCACAACAAGGTAAAGTTAAATCCATGGGTCAGGTGGATCAAAGAATGATGTTTAGACCCGGTGGAAAGCGAAGAATGCCGCGAATGAGATAATTTTAAGGAAAGCGGAGCCAATACCAAAGATGATTACTGTTAAATCCGTCAAAAGCTTGCAATACAAAATAAGCAAGCTTAAAGCCAATGCTCATAAGATAGCATTCATTCCAACCATGGGCGCTCTCCATGCAGGACACCTCAGTTTGGTCGAAGCAGCCACCAAAGATGGCCTTGTCCCTGTGGTCAGCATTTTTATCAATCCTAGTCAATTTAACAACAAAGTAGACTTTAAAAAGTATCCGCGAATGGTAGACCAGGATACGATTTTATTGAAAAACTCCGGTTGCAAATTGCTTTTCTTACCAAGTGTCAAAGAAGTTTATCCTTTGAATTTTGATCCGCGAATAGAAATAGACCTTGAAGGCTTGGACGAATTGCTGGAAGGTGTTTTCAGACCAGGCCATTTTGAAGGGATGTTACAAGTAGTTAAGAGATTAATTGACATTGTGGATCCGGATTTTCTTTATATGGGTCAAAAGGATTTTCAGCAACACACTTTGGTAGGGCACATGATCCGTAAATTGCATTTGAATTGTAAATTGGTGATTGGACCCACCTTGAGAGAAGAAGATGGATTGGCGATGAGTTCTAGAAACCTTCGACTCACTCCGGAATTTAGAAGCAAAGCTCCGATCATATATCAATCACTGCTTTATGCCAAAAAAAATCTGAAAGAAAACAACAGTTCACAAATCAAAGCTGAAGCATCCTCAATGATTCAGGAAAGTGGTCTCAAGCTTGAATATTTTGAAATTGTGGATGGATATAATTTGAGTTTGGTTACAGACCCTAAAAACCATGAATATATTGTTGCTTGTGTCGCTTGTTGGGCAGGTGATATCCGACTGATAGACAATATTGTCATAAAAGGGCCTTCATTTTGAACTTTTTAGCTTCAAAATGACTTAACATAGTCGTTTTACAGAGATTAACTAAATTTGCACCATGCTTTTGCAATTCTTTAAATCTAAGATTCATAGGGCCACAGTCACACAGGCTAACCTGCATTACGTGGGTAGTATTACCATTGATGAGACGCTTATGGAAGCCGCCAACCTGTTTGAAGGGGAGAAAGTCCAAATCGTAAACAACAACAATGGAGAAAGATTTGAGACCTATGTGATTAAAGGTGAAAAAGATTCCGGAATGGTTTGCCTCAATGGCGCTGCTGCCAGAAAAGCAGAAATCGGCGATATCATCATCGTTATATCTTATGCCATCATGACCCCGGAAGAAGCAAAAAACTTTCATCCAATTTCAATCTTTGTGGATGAACTGAACCGAATCAAAGAACTTTGATTTTGTCCTCCTTCGTTAAAAAATTTGCTCAATTTTTAATTTTTCTGGCTATCGGTGTCGCCATATTGTGGTGGCTATACGTCAGGCAAGATGAATCTTATAAAGCCTATTGTGAATTAAACCAAATAGCTTCAGAAGATTGTGTGCTTTGGAAAAAACTTTGGAGCGATTTAATAGGCATTCGTTGGCCTTATGTTATTGTAGTTTTTTTGGCTTTCTATCTAAGTAATTATTTCAGGGCATTGCGGTGGTTGATCATTTTCGAACCACTGGGTTATAAGCCAAGTAAAATTAATACCATTGGAACTATTTTGGTTTCCTATTTTGCAAATCTGGGTTTTCCAAGAAGTGGAGAATTTGTCAGAGCAGCCATGATCAGCAGGTATGAAAATATTCCCATCGACAAATCATTAGGCACTGTTTTTATTGATCGGGTGATGGATTTGATGGCCATGGCATTGATTATACTTTTAACAGTGATAACACAAATTCCTGCTTTTTCAGCCCTGTATGAATCCCATTTAGCAGAAGTGTCGATTTATAAAAAATTGATCTTGCCAGTCTTGGGTTTGGTCTTTGCCATTGTGGTATTTTTAACAAGACACACTTGGAAAAATTGGCCCATTATTAGAAATTTTAAACACAAGGTGAAAGGTTTTTACGAAGGAGTTTCGTCTGTAAAAAAGATAAATGAACCACGCGCATTTATCATTTATACCATTATGATTTGGCTTTGGTTTTATGTGATGTTGTACGCCGCATTGCAATCTTTTATTCCTACTGCCCATCTTTCATTGTCTGCCGGACTTGTGATTTATGTCTTTGGTTCCCTGGGTATGTTAATTCCCACTCCGGGTGGTATGGGTAGCTATCATTATCTTGTGATCTTGTGCCTAGCCTATTATAAAATTGATCCTGTGGATGCGTTTTCATTCGCCAATATTTCATTTTTTTGTGCACAGTTTGCCACCAATCTTGTCTTGGGAATTACAGCTTTGATTGTCATGTATTTTTACAACAGATCGAGGAGAAAAAAAATAGGAAGTTTAGTAATTTAATTAGCCCACAATCCAAAATTTATGCAAACACATCAAATCAGCGAACTTTGTGAAGTTTTGGAGACCGTAGCTCCACTGCATCTCCAGGAAGCTTATGACAATTGTGGTCTTTTGACGGGGAGGCCAGAATGGGAAATTACAGGAGTGCTTTGCAGTTTGGATTGTACCGAAGAAGTTTTAATCGAAGCTCAGGAGAGATCCTGCAATGTGGTCGTTTGTCATCATCCGGTTATTTTCAAAGGGTTAAAATCATTAACCGGTGAAGATTATGTACAGCGCACCATCATCTCTGCTATACAGAAAAAAATTGCGATTTATGCGATTCACACCAATCTGGACAATGTATTGAAATCGGGGGTGAATCAAAAAATTGCTCAAAAAATTGGCTTATCCGATATTCAAATCCTAAGTCCGAAACAAGCAAATGTGGATTATATTGGATCCGGGATCATCGGCAGGTTTCAAAAGCCTGTTATTTTGTTTGATTTCTTAAAACACCTCAAACTTCAATTTCAAACGGGCACTATTAAATACACCAAAGATCTGGGTAAGGAAATTAGAACTGTGGCCGTTTGTGGTGGTTCAGGATCTTTTTTGACGAAAGAAGCGATTAGACAATCCGCGGACGTGTTGGTGTCTTCAGATTTTAAATACCACGACTTTTTTGATGCCGATGGCAAAATTGTTCTGATAGACATTGGACATTATGAAAGCGAACAGTTTACCATAGAATTATTAAAAGAACTTGTTTCTGAAAAATTTACTAACTTTGCGGCCCATTCTACGAAAATTAATACAAATCCAATCAAATACTTCTGATTTATGGCAAAAACAGCACCAGTCTCTGAAGTTCCAATAGGTATCAAATTAAAACATCTATTTGAATTACAACAAGTTGATTCAGAAATAGACCAAATCAAAATACTCAAAGGTGAATTACCTATGATTGTGAGTGACCTTGAAGATGAAATCTCGGGTTTGACCGTCAAAATCAATAAATTAGCCTCGTCTGTAGGAGATTTTGAAAAGGAAGTAGGCAATCACAAATCAAATGTAAAAGCTTCTGAAGATGCGATCAAGAAGTACGAAAAACAGCTTGACAGTGTAAAAAACAACAGGGAATACGAAGCCCTTAATAAAGAAATCAATCTACAAAGGCTTGAAATTCAGCTTTCTGACAAAAAATTGAAAGAAACAGCAGACCTATTGAAATCCAAAAAGCTGAATTTAGATACGGTAAAAGAGAAGTTGGAACAGAAGGATAAAGAGCTTGAAGAGAAAAAATCTGAGCTCGAAAAAATTCTTGAAAAAACGGACAAAGAAGAAACGACCCTCAAAAACAAAGCTGAAAAGCTTAGAAAGAAAATAGAAACCAGACTTTTGCATGCTTATGATACCATCCGCCATCGCTACCGCAATGGATTGTCTGTGGTGATGGTAAAAAGAAATGCTTGTGGTGGTTGTTTTAATCAAATTCCTCCTCAGGTGCAACTTGAAATTGGCTTGCACAAGAAAATCATCGCTTGCGAACATTGTGGTCGCGTTTTGGTAGATGATATGATTATGGAAATAGAAGGATAAGCAGAATTCAGCTTTATTCCTTTTCTTTAGATTTATATTTTTCGTACACTTTTTCAATGATTTCGGATAGTTTGCGATCCTTATCGGTGACGATATTTCCGGCAGTATGCGTGTATAAGTAAATTTGGACCTTGTTCCAACTGTTTGACCAATTGGGGTGATGGTTCATTTTTTCTGCTTTTAAAGCAACTTCATTTATAAATCCCATTGCCTGAGCAAAATCCTTAAACTCAAGTTCACAGGCCAATTGGTTGTCTTTTTCGATCCACATTTTATTTTTAATTTAATGATGATTCCATTCAATTTCGGAGATGGTTGTAATAGTTGCCAATAACAGGTCGATGCCAGCCTTTACATCCTCTTGATGCACCATTTCAATGACCTGATGAATGTGTCTGGTTGGAATGGATATGGCCCCTGCAATACAGCCATTGCCAGCCAATTGGACCGCTGAGGTATCTGTCCCACCGGATGGTAGAATTTCTGCCTGCCATTTGATTTGATTTTTAGAAGCCACATCTTTTAAAACCTGGACCATCCTATAATCACACAAAACGCTGTGATCCATAATTTTAATTGCTATGCCCTCACCCAATCTGCTAACCATTTCATGGGATTGGGCCCCGGGAACATCAAATGCGATGGTCGTATCAACGTTGATTGCAAAATCAGGGGCTATTCGATGTGCTACTGTTCTTGCTCCTCTTAGTCCAACTTCTTCTTGCACCGTAAAGACAGCAAAGATTTGAAGCTCAGGATTCATTTTTTTAATTTGGACAAATGTTTGAAGTAATACAAACACCGAAATTCTGTTGTCCAGTGATTTTGCATTGATGCAGGGACCCATTTGGATGAGTTCACGTTCGCGAGTAATTGGATCTCCAATCTGAATCAAGGACCTTACTTCTTCTGCGGGGAGCCCTGTATCTATAAAATAATCTTTTATTTGAGGTGCCTTATTCCTTTCTTCAGCGCTCAATAAATGGATGGGTTTGGATCCCATCACACCAACAATGTCTTTTTTACCATGTACGATGACTCTTTGAGCCGTTAAGGTTTTGGCATCAAATCCTCCAATGGGAATAAACCTAATAAATCCTTCATCATCAATGTGCTGCACCATAAATCCAATCTCATCAATGTGCGCAGAGAGCATTAATTTTTGAGTAGACCTTCCTGTGTGAGAGGCGATCAAATTACCCATGGCATCAACTTCAATTTTATCTGCAATATCTTTTAGTTGATCCTTGATAAAATTCCGGATGGCGGTTTCATAACCTGAAATACCCGGCAAGGCACAAAGTTTGGCCAACAATTCAATTCCTTCCATATTTAATAATCTGTGGCAAAGTTAAATGACTATGAAGGATCAAGGCTCTTAAATTATTTTAATCTGAAATTAGTGCAAAAAATTAGAATGACAGGCCTTCTTAAAATTTAGGATCTTTACGTCCATAATTTTCAAATCGATTGTCAAACATTGTATCACTTGGTAAAGAAACGCTCATCTATGGATTGAGTTATTCTCTTGGTCGGGTTATTAATTTTTTATTGATAACCTCCTATTTGACTTATCGCGTTTTTGAAAAAGAAGATGGTTTTTTTTCTATTTATCAAGACTTATATTTTTACATTGGACTGTTTCTTGGCATCTTGACTTTAAGGATGGAGACGGTATATTTTCGATTTGTTTCTGACCCTCAATACAAAGAGCTAATTTATCCTTTGGCATCCAGATTAATTTGGATAGTTTCTGGATTATTTTTGATTATTATAATTACTTTTAGAAGTCCTATTTTGGATTGGATGAAATACGGTCCATCCTTAAGTCTTCACCTGCTCATGGCATGCTCTATTCTGGTTTTGGATGTCATCGTTTCTTTGCCTTTTGCCAAAATAAGATATGATAAAAAACCGATACGATATGCCTGGATCAAGCTTACCGGGTTACTTATGAATGTCATTTTGGTATTGGGTATTTTTGAAGGAATAAAATTTTGGCTTGAATCAGGTTCATTGTCAGAATTGAGTAGTGAACGCAAATTATTGTATGTCCTTATGGCAAATTTATTGGCGTCGTTTTTGACAACATTGTTGTTGTTTCCTGAAATTTTGCAAGCGATTAAAAAGGTGGATTGGTCACCCTTAAAAAAAATGTTTTCTTATACCTGGCCATTGATCGTGGTTACTTTATCATTCACCATTATTCAAAGCGGATATACCAGTTATCTTAAATATCTTTTATCCGATGATGTGAAAGCCAATTTGATGGCGACGGATTCATTAAATGCGGCATTTAGGTTAGCGGTGATCATGAATTTATTTTTAACTGCATTTAATTATGCAGCAGAACCATTTTTCTTTAGACACGCATCCAATACAAATGCAAAGCAACATTTTGCGGATCTATCTTATGTTTTTATTTTGTGTTGTTCCGTGATTTATCTTGTGACATGCTTAAATTTAAATTTATTTTCTTTGTTATTGGGTACGAACTATAGAGCATCAATGCATCTTGTACCTGTTTTATTGATGGGTAATATTTTCTCCGGACTTTATTACAACTTGTCTGCCTGGAATAAGCTTACTGATAAAACATTAATGGCTGCAGGTATTTCTTTTTCAGGTTTGGTTTTGAATACGGTCTTATACATCCTCTTGATTCCAATGCTGGGCTTGGATGCTTCGGCTTGGATATTGCTGGTGGTTTATTTTTGGATGTGCGCCTGGTCTTATTTCCAGGGCCAAAAGCATTATCCAATTCCATATCAACTTATACCAATGTTTCTTAATTTAAGTTTTGTGGCTCTGATCGCCTGGATTTTTCAAAATTATAATTTTGGTTCTCAGACCATTTCCTTGGTTTTAGGAAATTTAATTTGCTTTATTTTTATATTTTATACTTACCGAATGATTCGCAAATCCATTAATCAATCTCAATAATTCGAACTAAATTTTATATTTTAAAATTATACTATATGTATACTTTTGATATTTAATAAGTAAGTACTTAATATATAAATATCGATTTTTTTAGTTTCAATAATTTGACAATTTCAATTTCATTAAAAATTGGTTTCAACTTAAATTTAATAGGCAATAAAAATATTGTTAAAAAAATATTTTATTTTGTAATTTGAAAATAAATATTAACTTAGCGTTCTAAATTTTAGTTCCTGTTTGGCTCACTCTGTGCTTAAATAAATATTTTAAAACCTTCGTAAATGACGATTTTCAAAAGAATTTTTCGACGCTATCCTTTTCAACCAAGCCTTTTTTTGACAGGCATATTTGCATTTATCTGGATTGATTTAGGAAATTTTTCAAATCTAGAACATTTTTTATGTGGTTCTAAGACCAAAGCCAAAGGTTTTAAAGTGTTGGAATCTTACCAAAAGAAATTATCACCCGGGCAACCAAACTTACCGGTGGCTCACGAATATTTTTTTAAAATTTTGGTACAACACGATGAAGTTCGATTTGATTCTTTATGGGTCAACAAGGTTAAACTGGCTACCCATGTAGCAAGAATGAAAGGAGTGGTGTCCGACAATGCGGTGCAATTCAGTAAAGGAGACACCATCACTGTTAGAGCAAGCCATCTACAAAAAAAGGATGAATATAAAATGGCGAGCTTTCCAATTAAAGCCGAAGCAGAAGCTGTATTATCTTATTACTATCAGAATAAGAGAAAATATCTTGCCATTAAAACCATTCAAAAAAACGGACAATAAGATTTTATAATATATTAAAACCATATTTATATGAAAGTCAGATTTACCTTATTCCTGTTAGTTTTCATGACTATTTGGTCCTTATCTGGTCAAAAATGGGCAGCCAATCTTCCAAAAAATCCCACTTATGACGAGGTGGTCAAAGCCTTTGACGAATATTGGAAAGACAAACCCAAAGAAAAAGGCAAGGGGTACAAGCAATTCAAAAGATGGGAGTATTATTGGTCCACCAGATTGGATGAAAACAGAATGCCTATGTCTCCACTGAAAGTCCATGAAGAAACCAAAAGTTATAACGAAAGATATCTTCAATCGGGAAAAGAAAATTCTGCTCCGGCCAATTGGAGGTTTTTTGGCCCTACTACAACCCCAGGTGGTTATGAAGGTCTAGGTAGACTTAATTGTATTGCATTTCATCCAACAAATAACAATACTTACTGGGTAGGATCACCTGCAGGTGGTTTGTGGAAAACTACAAACAATGGGCAGTCCTGGTCCACCAACACTGATTATTTACCCGTGATTGGGGTCAGTGACATCGCTATTGATCCGACCAATCCTGACATCATTTATATTGCCACCGGTGATGGAGACCTTGCATCTGGGCCAAATGCTGATTTTGATGGAGGAGGCGACACTAAGAGCATTGGAGTCCTAAAGTCTACCAATGGGGGACAAACCTGGTTCTATACTGGATTGACCTGGACCGTGAGTGAAAGAAAAACGATCCGAAGATTGTGGATAAATCCCAATGATCCAAGAACCTTAGTGGCAGTAAGCTCTGATGGGATCTGGCGCACGACAAATGCTGGGGCCAATTGGACAAGAACTCAAACTGGACATTTTATGGACATTGAGCAAAAGCCTAATGTGAATACAATTTTATATGCAGCAAGCTATGATCCTAAAGGCGGCGCAGGTATTTGGCTCTCCAGTAATGGTGGAATTACCTGGACCAATAAAGCGTCCATCCCTGAAGTTAGTAGAATTAAACTGGCTGTTTCTAAAAGTCTTCCAAATCTAGTAGACGCTGTAGGTGTCAACACAAATGATGGTATGGATGGCTTGTATTATTCCGAAAATAGCGGTGAGACATGGCAGCGGTATTTTACATCTGACGCCAGCAGTAATCTTTTAAATTCAGATTATAACGCTTCTGGTGAAGGCGGACAAGGGAATTATGATTTGGCCTATGCCATCAACCCCAACAATCCTGATGAAATTTTATTGGGTGGAGTAAATACTTGGAAATCTTCAGATGCAGGAACTACCTGGCTTTTAAATACATGGTGGAGTTCAGATGCAAGCAGTAATCCTAGAAGTATTCCGGTGGTGCATGCTGACAAACATTTTATAGCCTTTCATCCAAGGGTCAATAATCTTGTTTTTGAATGCAACGATGGGGGTTTATATTCTTCTTCCAATGCCGGCCAAACTTGGGTGGATAAATCCAACGGACTTGGTATCAGTCAAATCTACAGGATTGCTGTGTCCCAGACCAGAAACAACCACTTAATGATCGGTATGCAGGATAATGGTTCCAGAGGGCACAATAATAATCAATGGTATTACGCCACCGGAGGAGATGGTATGGACTGCGCGATTGATTATACCAACTCTAATATACAATATGGTTGTTATGTACAAGGTGTCATTTATCGAACCAATGACAGTTGGTCAAATCAAGATGCAGTGAAAGTGATCAGTAATAACATACCAGGGGAAAAAAAGGGGGCATGGTTAACCCCAATCGCCATCGATCCGCAGCGACCCAATGTTATTTATGCTGCCTACGATGATGTATGGGCTTCTACTGACAGAGGGGATTCTTGGTTTAGAATTTCGTTTGGATTGACTGGTGGTGTCTCTCTAACTGCGATGGCCATTTCTCCATCGAATCCGAATTATATTTATGTGGCTACTAGAAATGCGTTGATAGCGACGACGAATGCCGGGCAAAACTGGGCGCTAATTGCAGAATTTCCTAATTCACCTATTAATTTTATTGCAGTAGATCCCAAAGATCCAAATAGAGTTTACATTACACTTGGTGGATACAATGCCAGCGAGAAAGTGTTTGTGACACCTGATGGCGGTAAAACTTGGGTTAACTATACTTTTGGATTACCCAATGTACCAGTCAATTGCATCATTTATGAGAATGGATCAAACGAGGGACTTTATGTAGGAACTGACATTGGAGTTTTTTATACGGATGCTTCTAAAAATGATTGGGAACCTTTCCAAAATGGATTGCCCAATGTAATAGTCGCAGATTTAGATATTTCCTATCAAGACAAAAAGTTATGGGCAGGTACCTACGGCCGTGGTGTTTGGAGTTCAAACTTGTATTCAGCAGTAAGTACAAAAGATCAGGTGAGATCAGATTTTAAAATTTATCCTGTACCCGGCAATGGTGATTTTAGTATCGAACTACCCATTGATGTTATCGCTAAAAGTTTTGAATTGATTGATCTCAATGGACAAAAACAAACTTATCTACAACAGTTACAAGGTAAATCACAATTCGAAATAAATACCCTTGCTCCTTGTGGTTTATACTGTGTAAGAATTACAACTGACAAAGGTGTTTTCCAAAGAAAAGTCATCATTCAATAAAGAACTTATTAAAACGAAAGATTTAATAAAATAAAGAATTTATTTTAAGGAAGGTCATAAACGCCTTCAATGGGGCAATGGTCTGAAAAACGTACATCTCGATGATGTTTGTATTCCTTTACCAAATGGCCATGGGTCTTGCTGATGGACTGGTAATCTATGCGCCAGCCTTTGTTTTTTTGATAGGAGCCAGCCCGGTATGACCACCATGAAAATTCTTGCCGATCGGGATATAAACATCTGAAAGCATCTTCAAATAGTTCATTGTACCAAGCATCCATCCATGCCCTTTCATCCGGCCTGTAACCACTTGGATTGTCCTTTCGTGTAGGATTGTGAATGTCCAATGCAAGATGTACAATATTGTAGTCGCCGACCAAGATCAATTTTTTTCTTTCATATAACAAGGTCTTAATCCAAGGGTAAAAATCTTGTAAAAATTTCATTTTAAATTGATGCCGCTCTTCACTTACAGAACCGGATGGAAAATAACAATTCAATAATGTCCAATCTCCAAAATCCAATCGGATAATTCGTCCTTCGCGATCATATTCTTCAATTCCACATCCAATGATAACCTGATCAGGTTCTTCCTTACTCAAAACCAAAACGCCGCTGTATCCTTTCTTTTCAGCACAGTGCCAATATGCTTTATACCCTAAGGAAAAATACATATCCGGATCCGCATAGGATTGATCCATTTTGGTTTCTTGAAAACAAACCAGATCAAAATTTTGATTTTTTAAAAAGTCAGTTAGACCTTTTTGTGTCGCCGCCCTAAGACCATTGACATTGTATGAAACTATTCTCTTTGCCATGATGGCAGAAAAATAGAGAATATTTTAAAATTGGACTTGATAAAAAGCTCAGTTAATTTTTAATTGTTTTTAACCGGAAGTTCATTTACATCAAAAGAACTCAACATTTCAAATTGTCTTATCCTTTGGTGAATTTCATCTTGACTTAAGTTCCTTAGTTTTTGCAAGCTAAAATCCTCTACGCAAAATGAGGCCATGGTTGATCCATAAATCAAGGCAGTTTTCATATTTTTAAAACTTATCTCGCCCGTTCGCGCAAGATAACCTATCATTCCTCCCGCAAAGCTATCACCGGCCCCAGTGGGATCTATGACATCAGCCATTGGCATCCCCGGTGCAAAAAAGATTTGATCTTTGTAGAACAGCAAAGCTCCGTGTTCACCTTTTTTAATAACTAAATATTCTGGGCCCATTTCATGAATTTTTTGAGCGGCTCTTACCAAAGATCTTTCTCCAGACAATTGTCGAGCTTCTTCATCATTTATGGTTAATACATTGACCCGTTTCAATACTTCCTTAAGTTCCGGCATTGCAATGTCCATCCAAAAATTCATCGTATCCAATATAATAACAGCCTGATTTCCATCCAATTGATTGAGAACCGACATTTGGATGGCAGGGGTCAGATTCCCCAACATTATGAATCGACTGGAAACATACGATCTAGGTAAGATTGGATCGAACTCTGCCAACACATTCAAATCAGTGGTAAGAGTATCGCGATTGTTCATATCAGGATGGTATTTTCCAGCCCAAAAGAAAGAATCCATGTCAGTTCTTCTGACCAAACCTTCCATAGAAACCCCTCTATCTTCAAGCGCCTTAACTTCTGATTGCGGAAAATCTCGCCCAATGATGGATACTAAATGGATGGGAGAATACCAATAAGAGGCTGCCCAACTAATATAGGTACACGCTCCACCGATGACTTTTTCTGCTTTACCAAAAGGAGTTTCAATGCTGTCAAAAGCCATGGTGCCTACAGTTAAAATGCTCATAATTTGAGTTTTATGCATTAAAAAAGCCTTGCTTGGGAGCAAGGCTTGAAATATATGTTGCGCCTCTTCTTGGGCTCGAACCAAGGACCTGCGGATTAACAGTCCGACGCTCTAACCAACTGAGCTAAAGAGGCGTGTCGAGAATTGGAGTGCAAAGATAAAAACCTATCCAAATGTAGGGCCTAAATTTTTACTTTTTTTTAAATGGTCAAAATTTACCTTTGGATAGTGAATGATTTTAATCCCCATCTACGGTCTTTTGAAATAATTTGGACAAGATAAATACCCGATGGCCAATCTTGTACAGATATAGTTTGAACGGATTGATTTATATCCTGGTTTATTATTCTGGAACCATCTGGACTGATGATGGCCATTTTTGAACCTTCAATTTTTTCAGAAGGAATGCTGATAGTCAAAATATCCCTCACAGGATTTGGACTCACATTAATTTCTATTGCAAGTTGATTTTCGCTACTTGCAATAGGTGGCATGGTAAGATAAAAAGCGGTGGTATCATTGCTGATTTCTCCATCCAATTCTAGTTCTGAAGCATTGTATACCAAAATCGGAGCACTGTATCCTGGAGCATAAAATCGGTATGAATGTAAGGTTTGACTACCGGCAGGAATATTGTTTACATCGAATTGGATGGTGGATCTATAAGCCAATTTAACACAGTCATAAGTCCCACTGGAGGTCTTTAACCGCCCCCAGGCTTCAGCTTTGCAAAAAATATCAATTTGACCTTTGTACAATTCTTGATCTATCTTAAAACTATAAGTACAAGTATCTCCAAATTCATCCCCATACATTAATGGAAATTCCAATTGAGTCAATGGACTGTTGTAAGTTGCAATTGCCTCTTCATAATAATTGGATTCACCTAAAAGCTCTAATTTGTTTCCTACTTTTCTATAAACTTCAAAAAATGCGGAACTGTCACTTCCAAAACGAATGGCAAAACTGGCATTTGGATATAGTTCTTTTTTGGGCATGGATTGAATATCCACTATCCATGCGGTATCCGGTGTTTGAACAATAATATCGGCAGGGCTTACATTCCAATTAAGGTTCGTACCCACAGATTCCATGTCTATAGGTGTAATGTAATCATCATCCAAAATCCGAGAAGTCATTCTTTGACCAATTTCAGGGGAAGAGTTGTAGATCGGTTGGGCAATTCCAGCCAAACTATAGTAAAACATTGAAAGCAGTAAGATTTTTTTCATATCATTTTCTTTAAATTAATCACAAGATATGGCATTCTTTTGAAAACAAGCTCTACTTTTGGCATTTTAACAAGGTCTTAAGTACCCTATATCCAATTAAAATTATCAAGATTGAAAGCAAAAAAATCATATGGCCAACATTTTTTAACCGATCAATCTGTAGTTTTAAAAATTGCAGAATTGGTTAAAAATTCAGATCAAAAAAATGTTTTGGAAATCGGTCCGGGAAAAGCAGCAATCACCAAACATTTAATCAATGAAATTTCTGAATTCATAGCCATCGAAGCAGACAAGGATATGATGTTGTATCTTAATAAACAATATCCAAAACACGCAGATCAGTTTATTCTGCATGATTTTTTAAAAATGAATTTGAATCTTATTTTTCCAACCAAAGAATTTTTACTTTTTGGAAATTTCCCTTACAATATTTCTTCTCAGATTGTTTTTAAGATGCTTGATAACAGGGAAAGAGTTCCAGTTTTGCTAGGAATGTTTCAAAAAGAAATGGCATTGCGAATTGTTGCCAAAGAAGGAGGCAAAGATTATGGTATTTTAGCGGTTTTGAGTTCACTAAATTATACTTCAGAAATTTTATTTGAAATATCTCCCAATTCTTTCACTCCTCCTCCAAGAGTAATGTCTGCTTTTATCCAAATGAAAAGAAAGGATACGATACCGGAATTTGCGCTTTTTAAAAAAACCCATAAATTGGTTAAAACCGCTTTTCAATTTCGAAGAAAAACACTTCGAAATAATCTCAAATCCCTCCCAAATTCACAAGAGATATTATTGGATCCTTATTTTAATCAACGACCTGAACAAATAAAACCCGAAGAGTATCTTAGAATGGCGCCATTGTTTTATCCGGATTAAACCTTCTGGCTTAAGTATTAGTTATTGTGAAATAATTTAAAACGAGTGTAATGAATTTTCAAGACAAAATTAACAATGACCTTAAAGAGGCCATGAAGGCAAAAGATGAAAAAGCTCTTAGGGCCATCCGTGCAATTAAAGCTGCGATTCTTCTTGCCAATACCGATGGGTCAGGATTGGAAATGAATGATGAGCGAGGCTTACAAATCGTTTCTAAATTGGTCAAACAGCGAAAAGAATCCCTTGAAATTTATGAAAAACAAGGCAGGGAAGATTTAGCCGTCACTGAAAGAGAAGAAATTGAAGTTATTTCTAGATACCTACCTGTACAAATGTCTGATGAAGAGCTTCGTGACACTGTAGCAAAAATTATACAAGAACTTGGGGCATCCGGACCGTCAGATATGGGAAAGGTCATGGGTGTAGCGACCAAACAATTGGCCGGAAAAGCCGATGGAAAAGCTATATCCACATTGGTAAAGTCTTTATTAACTAAATGATATTGAGTTATTTAGTAAAATACATAAGATTGAATTAACGATTTTTTTTCAAAATTTAAGCTTTGGTTTACCTTTAAGGTTTGATATCAAAAACAAACGAACATGGAAAATCAAAGTAAGTCCACTTTCAAACCTTATGTGGACCCCAATGTATCTGTTCCTGAATTTACCGCTAAGGCCATTATTTTAGGCATTTTATTTGGAATTCTCTTTGGGGCATCGACAGTGTATCTAGCACTTAAAGCTGGTCTTACAGTATCGGCATCTATACCAATTGCCGTTTTGGCCATTTCCTTGGGTAAGCGCTTTTTAGGAACATCCATACTAGAAAACAATATTATTCAAACAACAGGTTCTGCAGGCGAATCCATCGCCGCGGGTGTAGTATTTACATTGCCAGCATTTTTATTTCTTTCTGACAAAGAAGTGGGTGATGCCTATTTTAATTATTGGACCATCTTTACTCTTGCAACTTTTGGAGGAATTCTAGGTACCCTTATGATGATCCCTTTAAGACGATCACTAATTGTAAAGGAGCACGAAACCTTGCCATATCCGGAAGGTACTGCCTGTGCTCAAGTTTTAATCGCTGGCGAAAAAGGAGGTGATTTTGCAAAAAGCGCCTATTACGGCTTAGGATTTGCCATGCTGTATGCCATTTTGCAAAAGATTTTTCATGTCATCGCTGAACTCCCAAAATGGGGAACAGAACAAGTCAATAAATTTTTTCCATCTGCAGTAGTAAGCAGTGAAATCACTCCTGAATATTTAGGTGTTGGTTATATCATTGGACCGAAGATCGCTGGAGTCTTAGTGGCTGGTGGGGTGCTCGCATCTTTAGGCTTAATTCCTTTGCTTTCTTATTTGGTCCAACCGGATGTCATAGCAGCTCAACTGGCTAAGCTTAATTTATTGGATCCTACTATGCCGAGTGCCAGATTTGGCTGGGATCCTGTGACGCATACCTTCGGTGATACTGCGGATGCGGTATACAGGGCTTATATTCGACAAATTGGAGCAGGTGCTGTAGCTGCAGGAGGATTTATTACTTTGATTAAAACCATTCCGACCATTGTTTCCTCATTTAAAGACAGCCTTGGATCCATGAAGGATAAATCTGAAGTTGTCGTTAGCCGGACTGAACAAGATTTGTCCTTTAAAGTAGTCCTTTTTGGTTCATTGGCATTGGTCATATTATTGGCGATCCTACCTCAGGTGCCAGGGACATCAATTATTAGCAAGTTATTATTGGGATTATTGGTGATAGTTTTTGGATTTTTCTTTGTGACGGTTTCCAGCCGAATTGTGGGGATAATTGGATCAAGCAATAACCCAATTTCCGGAATGACCATCGCTACCATCATGGGTACCGCATTAGTTTTTATTGCAGTGGGTTGGACAGGTCAAGTGTATGAACCAATGGCATTGGTAATAGGTGGCATGATCTGTATTGCCGCTGCAAATGCGGGTGCTACTTCACAGGATTTGAAAACAGGATATATTGTCGGAGCTACACCTAAATACCAGCAACTTGCACTTTTTATAGGAGCTATTTTTTCTTCATTGGTGATTGGTTTTACTGTAAAATATTTAGACACACCTACTGCGGACATGGTTTCCAAAGGAATTCACCACGCCATAGGTGAAAAATATGCGGCTCCCCAAGCCACTTTGATGGCCACATTAATCAAGGGTCTATTGTCTTTTAATTTGGACTGGGTTTTTGTTTTAAGTGGTGTGTTTATTGCCATAGTACTTGAACTTTGTCAGGTAAAATCTTTGTCTTTTGCAGTGGGTTTATACCTTCCATTGTCTACTACCTTACCTATATTTATTGGTGGAGTAATTAAAGGATTTGTAGATTGGAGAGCTAAAAGAGCGAATAAAACAGAAGAAGATTCTGAACTTGGAAAGGGTAGTCTATTTGCCACAGGTCTTGTGGCTGGAGGTGCTTTGGCTGGAGTGGTAGTTGCTTTGGCAACTGTAGATGAAAACATTGCAAACTCCATTGCTGCATTTAGTGCAGAACATGGATTAAGCAATTTATTAGGGACTGGCGGTTATCATATTTTAGGTGTATTGTTTTTTGCTGGAATGGCTTATACCCTTTATAGAATTGCAACCAAAGAATCATAATTTTTATTCTTAGTTTTTAGAATTAAATTACACAAAACACATATTATATCTTGGATAATAGAGGAAATGGAAATAATTTCAATCTTGCAATTTAGTCATTTGGCATATATCTAATTTTAACCCGTGGTAACAGAAAAGCAAGAAGCAGAAATTATTCGACTCGCAAAAGAATGCATACAAATAGAAAGTAAGGCAGTACATGATTTATTGGACCAGCTCAATGAATCATTTATTGGGGCTGTCCGATTAATTTTTGAATCTAAAGGTAGAGTTGTAGTGACAGGTATCGGTAAAAGTGCCATCGTAGGACAAAAAATTGTAGCTACCATGAATTCAACAGGCACACCTGCACTATTTATGCATGCTGCAGATGCCATCCATGGCGACCTTGGTATGGTTCAGTTTGAAGATGTCGTGATTTGTCTTTCAAAAAGTGGAGAAACTGCGGAAGTAAAAGTATTGGTACCTCTAATCAAATCTCGTCAGATTAAATTAATATCGATTACATCCAACATAGATTCTTATTTGGCAAAACAATCAGACCATTGTCTCTACACTCCGATTAGCAAAGAAGCAGAACCTAATAATCTGGCACCTACTGCAAGCACCACCGCACAAATGGCCATGGGTGATGCATTGGCGGTCGGACTTTTATCACTTCGTGGATTTAGTCCAGAGGATTTTGCAAGATATCATCCGGGAGGAGCTTTGGGAAAGCAACTTTATTTGCGCGTAAGTGATTTTTATAATTTGCATCAGAGTCCAAAGGTTTTTGAAGAAGACAGTATACAAAAAGTATTGATGACAATTAGTTCCGGTCGAATGGGAGCAACTGCCATCATAGATCAAAATGGAAGTCTAAAAGGAATCATTACTGATGGGGATTTGAGAAGATTTTTTGAAAAATCTGGGAATATGAACGAGACCAAAGCAATTGATATCATGAATAAAAATGTTAAATGGATCGATCCAAATGAAATGGCTATTAGTGCGTTAAGAATGATGCAGGATTATTCAATATCACAGTTGGTAGTATCACAGAATGAACAATATTTGGGAATGATCCATCTACATGATTTAATTAAAGAAGGTATTGTCTAATCATAAAATATAAAGAATGTTTTTTCCAATTGGTGATGATCAAGTGAAGGGTGGCCACAAACCATTGTTTGCCTATTCTTTGATATTGGTCAATGTAATTATTTTCTTTTATGAATTTAGTTTGGGTCCGGAATTAAGTCAAATATTTGTTACAGAATTTGGTGCGATTCCATTTGAGATTCTTTCAGGTACTGACTGGCATACACTTTTCACTTGTATGTTTTTGCATGGAGGTTGGATGCATTTGATTGGAAATATGTTATTTTTATGGGTTTTTGCTGACAACATTGAAGCAGTCATCGGCAACATTAATTTTTTAATTTTCTATACTGTAGGAGGGCTTGCTGCAAGTGCAGTCCATGTTTTTTTTAATCCATACAGTGAAATTCCTATGGTGGGGGCGAGTGGCGCTATTTCTGCAGTCATGGGAGCTTATCTTATTATGTTTCCTGCTTCCAGAATTAAGGTGCTCATCTTAATATTTTTTACGGTGGTTTATGTCCCTGCTATTTTTTTTCTAGGCATATGGATCGTACAACAAATGGTAGCAGGTTATGGATCTTTGAATGCGGTATCGGAGGAATCAACAGGTGTGGCTTGGTGGGCGCATATCGGTGGTTTTGTCTTTGGGGTAGTGGCAGGATTTTTAGCAAGAAGTCAATATAGAAGTAAATACAAATATCATACTGAAGACTAGTCAAAGTGCAAAAAACAAAAAAATAAATTTTTTAAAATCACAAAAGCGGTTTATATTTTAATTAGCTGATTAAATGATATAATTTTAATTTATTTCGTTTTGGAATACAACCATTGCGATCAGTTATTTCTTAGAATTATCGAAACCAATCAATTTTTGGACTTAAACCAATCAAATTTATTTCTTATAATTTTGAAAGAAAAGATTTTAATTTATTGATTAACTCTTCTTCATTTTTATTGATGTGGTAATAAATAGAGGCAATTTCCGTGCAGGTGTGTAGAATATGATTCCGCATCTTTTGGTCAAATAAATAGGCATTATTTTTTGCATAATCTTTAAAATCATTCCAAGCATCTCTGCTATCATAACCTTCTTCCTCCAGCCATTCAAAAATCGCTTCAATTTCAACTCCGCCATTGGTACCAAATTCATGTGAATCATTATCCGTTTGACTCCAAATTGAAATTACCTCCTCGTGTAGTTTTTTAATTTCAATAGAATCTACCTTGCCATCAATACCGGCAACGGAATAAAACAAATAGGCCAATTTCTCATAAAATTCTTGTGGTTTATGCATGTATATTAAAAATTAAAATGAACTGCTAATATAATTGACTTTGCGTATTTCGGCCAAGAAAAAAGCACAGCTTCTTATTTTTTACAATAAAGAAGATGTGCTACCAAACAATAAAAACAACTATTACAAAAAATTATTCTGGAGCAGCTTGGCCTTTGACATATTTTGAATATACAAATACGGGAATATCCAAATTACCTAAGAATTCCTCTATGATGGGCTTAACATCCACCCATTCTAAAGCTCCAACACCCGTGGCTATTTTAGGTATAGCCATACTTGAGATATTTTCAGTTTTAATAGATTGTGCTAAATTCTTAAGACAATGCCTTACAGCACTAAGGTTTGCTCGACCTGGATGTCCATTGGGAGTCAAAGGGGGTTCTTGTGTTAAAAGATTAAATATTTTTTTCTTATCTGTACCCTGCCATAGCCAAACCTCGCCAGTTTTTGGACTGAAAGTCTGACAATAATGCCTAAAATCCTTGTACAACGATGGATAATCCTGACGTATTGAAAGTGCAAGTCCGCTGTCAAAATGATCCATTGGGGAAACCCCATGTGCAATCGCATCGGCTTTACTTAACAAAATATCCCCTTCTACTTCTTTGATCATAATCTGTTTATTTTGATGCAAGTTAGTTTTGATATGTGTTCATACCCATTGATTTCCATTAGAATATAAAATGATTATGCTCAACCAATAGAATTCAAAAGAAAATCAAATCCAAACACATTGAGTATTTAAACTGTTATTTGCCGGATAAGGTATAGATTGACATAAATAGATCTATCTTCGCAGACTAAAACAGAATAATTTATGTATTTTCAGTTGACTGAGGAACACGAAGCAGTAAGACAAGCTGCAAGGGATTTTGCCCAGCAAGAATTGTTACCCGGAGTCATTAAAAGAGACACGGAAATGAAATTTCCCACAGAAGAGGTAAGAAAAATGGGAGAAATGGGATTTTTAGGAATGATGGTTTCGCCTGAATATGGTGGAGGAGGCATGGATTCAATTTCATACGTACTTGCCATGGAGGAGATTTCCAAGGTGGACAATTCATGCTCCGTGATCATGTCTGTAAATAATAGTTTGGTTTGTTGGGGTATTGAAAAAATGGGCACGGAAGAGCAAAGACGCCAATATTTACCAAAACTAGCATCCGGTGAATGGATCGGTTCATTTTGTTTATCGGAGCCCGAAGCTGGAAGTGATGCGACCCAACAGAAAACAACTGCCATTGATTGCGGGGATCATTATTTGTTGAACGGAACTAAAAACTGGATCACCAATGGTGGAAGCTCTTCCCTTCATTTGGTAATGGCACAAACAGATCCAGCATTAGGGCATAAAGGAATTTGTACATTTATTGTTGAAACTTCCTGGCCGGGAGTTGTAATTGGTGCTAAAGAAGACAAACTTGGAATTCGCGCATCCGATACCCATACCATTTTATACAATGATGTAAAAGTACCAAAGGAAAATCTATTGGGTCCGGCGGGAGGTGGATTCAAGTTTGCAATGCAAACTTTGACAGGAGGACGCATCGGAATTGCTTCCCAAGCACTTGGAATTGCATCTGGTGCGTATGAACTAGCACTTAATTATGCCAAAGAAAGAAAAACCTTTGGTAAACCAATTGCCCAGCATCAAGCCATTTCTTTTAAATTGGCAGATATGGCCACTGAAATTGAAGCTGCAAGGTTGATGGTTTTAAGAGCCGCCTGGATGAAAGATCAAAATTTGGATTTTGGGGTAGCAGCTAGTATGGCTAAACTTTTCGCCTCCGAGGTTGCCATGAGACAAACTGTGGAAGCAGTCCAAATACATGGTGGGTACGGATATGTTAAAGAATATCATGTGGAACGTTTAATGCGGGATGCAAAAATTACACAAATCTATGAAGGGACCTCAGAAGTGCAGCGCATGGTTGTATCGAGAGCCATCCTTCAAGGTCAACTTTACCAACCTATGTGGAAAACACAAGCATGATTGAACAAGCAGTAAGAATAGGAACTTTTGCCGGAATACCGGTGAGAATCCATTGGACCTTTTTATTAATCATTGCCTACTTTGTGATTTCGGGTTTGACAGCTGGTCACAGTTGGGAAATGATTGCAGTAGAGATCGTGTTTGTTTTGACCATCTTTGTTTGTGTAGTATTGCATGAATTTGGTCATGCACTAACTGCGCGAAGATTTAATATTAAGACTGAAGATATAATTTTGTTACCCATTGGCGGTGTCGCAAGATTAAGAAATATGCCAGATAAGCCTACACAAGAATTGTTGGTGGCCATCATGGGACCAATGGTAAATTTGGTCATTGCCATATTGATTTTTATCGTTATATCTATGAATTCCGGTATGGATTATTGGTCAAGTATACTAGGTTCAGAAGGCCTGACCATGAGTTGGAATCACTTTTTTCCCATATTAATGATTACAAACATTGCTCTGTTGGTTTTTAACATGATTCCAGCTTTTCCAATGGATGGAGGCCGTGTGTTAAGAGCTTTATTGGCCATGTGGTTGGGTAAATTAAATGCTACAAAATGGGCGACCAGGATTGGTCAAGTCATTTGTATTATACTTGTAGGTTTTGGAATTTGGCAAAATGCCTGGACCATGGCTTTGATTGGAGTTTTTATTTTTATGAGTGCTGGTCAGGAATATAGATCGGTGGTTGTGGAAAGTTTAATTAAAAACAGAACACTTGGAATGTGTGCCAGAAAATTAACTGAATATCTTCCAGAATACCAAAGTGTGAGAGAAGCCATGCAGCTTATCATTTCTTCCGGACAAAGTAGCCTGCCTGTGATTGATCTTAATGGTCAGTTTATCGGTTATGTATCTGGTCATAAAATTGTCCAGGCCAATAAAGAAAATCCTGATTTAAGGGTCAAAGAACTTTGTACTCAAGAATATGGTATCATGCACCACAGCACTCCTTTAATGGAAGTCATCCAATATTTCAGAACCCATCAACCGTTTGTTTTGGTGAAAGATGACCTTGGTACAACCACACATTATGTAGATCCTGAGGTAGTGGATCAGTGCATGAAAATGTCTTAATGGCACCTAATTATACAACCAATTCCTTCAAATTATCAGACAACCAACTAGGTATATCCGTGTCTGATATGATTTCTTCTGCCAATTGTAACTTGTTAGTTTGTAATTGATGAATTTTTTCTTCAATGGTGTTTTTACTAATAAAACGAATTAATTGCACAGGTCTATTTTGACCAATGCGATGAGCCCTCGCTACAGCTTGTTTTTCCACAAACGGATTCCACCATGGATCCAGAATGAAAACATATTCTGCAGCTGTGAGATTCAACCCCGTTCCACCTGCTTTTAGGGATAACAAAAAGATAAGAGTGTCTTCATCATTTTGAAATTGGTGAATTATTTTTTGTCTATCTGCTGTGAGAGTCTCTCCCGTCAATAAAACAAAGGTCATTTTTTGTTTAATAAGCCAATTTTTATAAATTTCCAGATGACTGGTAAAGGACGAAAATATTAAAACTTTGTGTTTTGCATGATAAAGAGTTTGAATTTGTGAACAAACGTCATCAAATTTTCCAGAATCATCTTTGGTATTTTCCGATGATACAAGACAAGGATGGTTTGCAATTTGTCTTAATCGAAGCAAAGAAGTCAATATAACAAAGCGACTTTTTTGATCTTTATAGTCCAATTGAAATATGGCATTTCTCGCAGCAGATTTTTCTTCTTCATATTTTTTTGCTTGAACCTCTGACATTTGACTAAAAAATATTTGTTCAGTTAAAGCAGGAAGGTCCGGAGCGACTTGCTCCTTGGTCCGCCTCAAAAGATAGGGTTTTATAATTTCCTTAAGTTCAGAAAGGGCAGCGCCGTCTTTTAAATTTTTGATTGGTTTTATATAGTGATTATTAAAAAATTCAAAACTCCCTAAAATTTTCGGATTGATAAACTCCATTTGAGACCAAAGATCACTCAAACTGTTTTCTACCGGAGTACCACTCAAGGATATTCTATTAATGGAGCGAAGAGAATGTAGCAATCGAAAAATTTTTGAATCTCTATTTTTAATTTGTTGGCTTTCATCAAGAATAATATAATCAAATTCTTTCTGTTTGAATAGTTGAATGTCACGCATTAAGATAGCGTAACTAGTCAAAATAACATCATAGTTTTCAAAGGGAATAATATTACTTGCTCTTTCGGTTCCTACGTGTTGCAGAATATGTAAAGAGGGAGCAAATTTTTGGAATTCTTCGGCCCAATTAAATACCAATGATGAAGGAAGAACGATAAGCGAACTAAAATCAGATCTTTCTATTATTTCTTCTTCTGAGAACAAATCTCTTGGTATTCCACTTTGAGGTTTTAGAATTTTCTTATTTATATTTTTTAAATTTTTTGAATGCAAGATTACTGCAATGGTTTGAAGAGTTTTACCCAAGCCCATATCATCCGCTAAACATGCACCAAGGCCATCTGCATGATGTTTAGCCAGCCATTCATATCCAATTCGCTGATAAGCTCTTAATTCGGCTTTTAATTCCTTTGGAATTTCAAATTTTTCTAATCTATTGGATAAATTCAAACTAAATGGTATTGGCTTTTGATCCAATTCCGTTTCTTTAAATCTATCTAAATGAGATTTGGGTACTTTAATTTTTTCATCCTCTACTTCTCCAAACTTAATCAATATGTCAAATCTTGTAAACCACTCTTGTGGAATTATAAAATGTAGCCCATCAGGAAGAAGAAAAAGGCGTTCGTTTCTTTTCAAATTTTTGATCAAAGAACTAAATGGTAGCGTATGGTCGCCTATATAAATGACTCCAAATATATCAAACCAATCAGAATGTATTTTACTTTCTACTGAAATGGATGCAGGAGTGAATATTATTTTTTTGTCTTCAAAATTAAATTCTGAAATCTCAAAATCTTTAATAAGTACATCTCTTTGATCTGCCAGCAAAAGGCATACTGACCAAGGATCTTCATCGTTTAAATAGAATCGTTGATTGGGTTCACATATTAGACCTAATGCATTCAGTTTTTTAATAAATATTCTCTCCTGATCTCGATTTCTCTCTATGCGAGTCACTTCTATTTCTTCATCTGAGATGGTGCGAATGATATTTTTTGCAATTCTTAAATCTGCATTGTTAAACCGAATCAAACCGTAGTCAAATACCAATTCTAGCATCCATTTTTGAAGTATAAAATCAAATGCTGGTACCAACAAAGCTTTATGAATTGTGGATTGATAAATTAATTTATAACCATCTACTTCAATTTCAGCGACAGACAGAAGTTCGGATATAAATTTTTCAAAGTATGCACGGGTTAATTTTTTAGGTATAGTTATAATTTCTTTTTTCAAGAAGGGACTAATCTTGTTTGCATTTAATTTATTGAGAGGGTAAATCGTTTTATTCAATATAATCCAAGCTGGTTTGTTATTAATAAGTAAAATATCATTTTGACAAGGGATTATAATTTTCTTGTCAATGTACAGCTGTAATTTATATTCCAGACCCTCTTCAGTTTTTGCAAAGTGAAGATAAACTTCAGGTATTATGGATGTCGTAGAAAGTAAATTATTTTGGAGATGAATTTTTCTTTGTGCTTGAAGCACGGAAGGTATTTCTGTGGAAATTAATTTTTCAAATATTATACTTTTTTTTTGGTCCAGATATTTGTAAACTTGATTTTTTAGAATTTCATCTTTTAATATTTTATCAAAGGGATTTTTTAGTTTTCCTTTTTTACAAAATTTTTCTAATATACTATCTAGTTTGATTTCTTGGCACAGAATGTAAATATCTTCAAAATGTGGATCTTTTGCAAATCGTATGTACGAATTCCTTGTATGTTCATTGCATTCTCTGTCGAAATACAACAATTGTCCGGATGAATCACAAGTCACAATAATTGGAGCAGGAAGCCAGACATTTAATTCTTGCTGAAGCTCCCAATTAATGGCAATAGAATAGTTTTCCACTTAATCAGCAGATGATAAAATTTTCTAAACAAAATTATTTATAGGACCTAGAAGCAATTTTAATTTCCTCGTAAATCAAAGCTTCCTTGTTTAATACTGGATCAAAATTGAGATCTGTCCATTGCCATGCTGCGACATATGAAAAGTTTGCATCGTCTCTTAAAGTTTCACCTTCCTCAGTTTGATATTCCTCTCTAAAATGTCCTCCGCATGATTCTTTGCGATTGAGCGCATCAACCACCATAAGTTCACCAAGTTCAATAAAATCGGCAACGCGCATTGCTTTTTCCAACTCTGGGTTAAATTCATCAACAGAACCTGGAACAAATAGATCAGACCAGAATTCTTTACGCAGTTCGCGAATCATTTCTCTGGCTTTTATTAATCCTGCTTCGTTTCTAGCCATACCGCAATAATCCCACATGATCTTTCCCAATCTCCGATGCATCGATTCTACGGATTGATTTCCTTTTATTTGAATTAGTTTTGTTAAATCAGTTTTAATTCCATTTTCTGCTTCCGCAAATGCAGGATGTGCTGTTGAAATTGCAGTAGTTTTAATATCATTGGATAAAAAGGCACCAATGGTATATGGAAGCACAAAATACCCGTCTGCAAGGCCTTGCATCAAGGCAGAAGCTCCTAGTCGGTTGGCACCATGATCGGAAAAATTGGCTTCTCCAATCGCAAATAGACCAGGAATATTGGTTTCTAAATTATAATCCACCCACAAACCACCCATGGTATAATGAACCGCAGGATAAATTTTCATAGGATAAACATAGGGATCTTCACCAGTAATTTTTTCATACATTTCAAAGAGGTTCCCATATTTTTCTTCAACAACCGCAACTCCCAAATTTTTGACCATTATTTCGTCCGGGTTTTGAATTCCTAAGACATTGGCTTTTGACTTTCCATATCTTTCAATTGCAGCACTAAAATCAAGGAATACAGCCAAACCGGTAGGGCTAACACCATGGCCTTTATCACATTCTACTTTTGCCGCACGCGATGCTACATCCCTTGGCACGAGATTTCCAAAAGCAGGATATCTTCTTTCTAAAAAATAATCTCTATCAGATTCCGGAATATCGGTTCCTTTTTTTTGACCTTGTTGAATGGCAATTGCATCTTCTTTTTTAGTAGGCACCCAAACTCGACCATCGTTGCGCAGCGACTCAGACATTAAAGTCAATTTTGATTGATAATCTCCGGAAACAGGAATACAGGTAGGATGTATTTGTGTAAAACATGGATTGGCCATGTAGGCTCCGCGTTTTACTGCTTTCCAGGCTGCTGTAACATTGCAACCCATGGCATTGGTTGACAGGTAAAAAACGTTTCCATATCCACCTGTACCTAGTACTACACAATGCGATCCAAATCTCTCTAGTTTACCAGTCAATAAATTACGAGCAATAATCCCACGGGCCTTACCTTCGATGACCACCAAATCGAGCATTTCATGTCGATTGTACATGGTCACATTTCCTAAAGAAATTTGTCTACTGAGGGCCTGGTATGCGCCGATCAATAATTGTTGGCCGGTCTGGCCACGTGCATAAAAAGTTCGGCTGACCTGAACGCCACCAAAGGATCTGTTTTCCAATAAGCCACCATATTCACGAGCAAAAGGAACACCTTGTGCAACTGCTTGATCTATGATATTGGAGCTTACTTCAGCAAGTCGGTGGACATTTGCCTCTCTGGCTCTATAATCTCCACCTTTAATAGTATCATAAAATAAACGGTACACACTATCTCCATCATTTGCATAATTTTTAGCCGCATTGATTCCTCCCTGGGCTGCAATGCTGTGGGCTCTTCTTGGACTATCGTGAAAGGTAAAACACTTGACTTTATATCCTAATTCAGCTAGACTAGCAGCTGCAGAAGCTCCTGCCAAGCCAGTTCCCACCACTATTACTTCTATTTTTCTCTTATTGGCTGGAGAGACCAAGGGCATTTTGGATTTATATTTTGTCCATTTTTCGGACAATACGCCTTCAGGAATATTTGAATTAATCATGTTATAGTCGATTTAGGAATTAAAGAACATAAAAATTGGAATGTAAGCAAACCCCAGAGGTATAAATATAGAATAGGCATATCCAATTAATCTGATTAGTCCAGAGTATTTCGGATGACGCAATCCCAAAGATTGAAATGCAGAGTGGAATCCGTGCCATAGGTGAAAAGCCAAAACGATCATTGATAAAACATAAAACAGAACATAATAGGCATTGGCAAATGCGAACTTAACAGGTGTATATAAATCTTTATATGATTTATCATCTCCGGAATATTGGACCATATTTAAATTTCCAAGTTTCATTTGTAACCAAAACTGCCATAAATGAATGATTAAAAATATTAAAATAATGATTCCTAGGTGCATCATGTATCTAGAGAAAAAGCTATCTCCCACTCTTGAACTTACGGCATAAGTTTTTCCTTTTGCTTTTCGATTTTGGAGGTATAGATAAATGCCCTGTACACTGTGGAGGAGGATGGTCGCATATAAGAGATATGAAATGGTTTTAATCAATGGGTTATGTGTCATGAAATAGGTGTAGACATTAAATGACATTCCTTCATCTTGAGCTAAAAGTTGTAAATTTCCGAGAAGGTGAATCAGCAAAAAAAGAATCATAAACAAGCCACTCAGACTCATTATGATCTTCTGACCAATCGAGGATCTGAAAAGAAATTCTATTAACCATTTCATACATATTTCATTTGAAGCCGCAAAGGTACAATAAGAGCCTTTAAAAGCTAAATGATACCCTGACAATATTGTAAAAACAATGAAAACGGTTATTGTTGAAGTTTCCTTATAAATATGGTATGGTCACATTTTCGTATATATATAAGCATCATCACCACCCTTTATTTCTATAAATAATTAAAAATCAAATAAATACAAATTTTTTTATCAAAATAAATATCATCAGACTTAATATCGGAAAAATAAATATATATTTTTAACGATATTAAGAAAAATAAAGTAATTTTGTGGTATGAAATGGCAAGAATTAAAATTAGACCAAACCAAAATTAAGGATCAGATTCAGAGATTGGAAGAAAAAAAAGTCAAGTTGGACCGATTTAGACCTATTCCAGCTTTTATATTAAAAAGTCTAAGGGATAGTTTATGTCTTGATTGGACCTATCATTCCAATGGTATCGAAGGCAATACATTAAGTTTAAGGGAAACAAGGATGATCATTGAAGATGGTCTTACAGTGGGTGGAAAATCTCTCAGAGAGCATTTTGAAGCTTTAAACCACAATGAAGCCATTCAATACATAGAATCATTACTAAGTTCAGATTTTAAAATGAAGTCTATTGATATTTTGGAGACACACGCATTGGTATTAAAGAATATTGAACAACCATTGAGCGGGAGATACAGGACAGCTGGTGTTAGGATTTCAGGGGCCAATTTTATTCCTCCAAATGCTTCTAAGATCTCGACGTTTATAAATGAGTTAGTTGATTGGGTTAATGAAAATGATAATCAAATTCCAGATATTGTAAGAGCTGCAGTTTTTCACCATCGTTTTGTATGGATCCATCCTTTTTTTAATGGCAATGGTCGTACAGCAAGATTGCTATTCAATTTATTATTGATGTCAAAAGGATTTCCTCCATCTTTGATTTTAAAGCAAGATCGAAAAAAATACTACGATGCTCTGCAAAGAGCCAATCTGGGAGATTATTCAAAAATCATTTTGCTCACTTCTCAAGCTGCAGAAAGAGGATTAGATATTTATCTATCCCAGTTACAGGATAATCAGGATGATTTTAAAGACATATCTTTGATAGTAATGGAACCTGGTGTGCCATATGGTCAGGAATATTTAAGTTTATTGGCTAGAAGAGGTAAAATTGCTGCATTTAAGGATGGCAAGAATTGGCTTATGACTCAGGCTGCGGTGATGGCATACATGTCAGCAAGGAAGAGGAGGAGGAATGTGTAAATTTGGATGAAGGAGCGATGCGAAGCAAACTCGCTGAACTAAGCGAGTTAGTAAAGGAATGGTGCGCAGCAAACTCGACGAACTAGTCGAGTTAATGACTGAACCACGTTGCTAACCAACGTGGAATAAAACCGAGCTGATAACCCCGCCAAGCAGGCTTGGGGACAACCAGCTCGGCAGAGAAAAAATTAAATAGATTAATCGAGTTAGTGAATGAACCACCTTGTTAACCCCACCAGGTAGGCTTGATGACACGCAACGCGGCAGGTAATAAAATTTGAAACGGCACATATTTCCCCTTTGGCATCTTTGAAATGGAGGAAGAAATGATTAGTCAATTAGTGAATTTGGAAATGTGGAGTTACGTGGAGATTCATATAGAATTCTACGTTAAGATTAATATAAAAAAAAGTCCGAAAATATTTACATAAATTCGGACTAGATTAAACCGGCTTACCTACAACCGATTCAATATTTTTATGGAATTACCACATAGTTCATTCAAATTATCTGCGAATTTGTCCTCTGATTTCTCCATTTGGAAAAGCATCTGTATGTAAATTCACATAATACAATCCTGCATAAAGATCAGATTCCTGAGTAGCATTCAGTGCACCACTTGTATAAACAATCGGGGAGCTTAAATTTGTAAAAGCAAAAATAACTCCACCATTGCTTCCAGCAGCACCAAAATGAATATGGCCACCAGTTGGTAAAGATAGGTTGTGGGTAATGGTTGCAACAAACACTTTTGTGGTTGTATTGTAAACCAGAGATACTGTTCCAGTTGCAGTTGAGCTGTTCGGTGGAATTTCATTAGCACCATTTAATGTAGCTGTAAATGTTACATTTGGATCAGGCGTGTCGTCTTTGTCACAAGCTACCATTCCTAGTGTTAATAATAATAAGGTCAAATACATTGATAATAACTTCATCTTTTTATACTTTAAATTTTAATAAATCGTAATCTCTTATTTTGTCAATTTGATTACCTGCAAAGGTGCTATAATTACGAATGAATCAAATTACACAATTTTATAGAATTGTTACAAGATTCTGTTTTAATTTGATTATAATTGCAATCGCACCACGTTTAATTTATTTAACAATAAGTGGAATTAATTTTTTATATAGATCACGTTACCAGATTGAGTGATAGGAATTTCCTCTTTCGTGCAAGAACTATTAGAGCTAGTGATCAATGGTTTAAACCCAAAAGAAACTATTATTTTATGGCATTCTTCAAACTGCGTTTCACTTTTTTCTATTATAATAATTCTTAACATTTCTGATTTCAAAGTTTGTAAACCCGCTTCTAAGATCTTGAGCTCATATCCTTCAGTATCTATTTTTAAAATGTTTGGTTTTGGTAATTCATTTAGATCATCCAACGCTCTTATAGCAATTGAAAGTTTTGTATTTTGAGCACTCACTTTATTATTCATGTCTTGGCCGGTGGTTAAATATCTAAACCCATTTTCATCTCCTAATGCATAAGACTGCAAAAAACACTTAGATTCTAAATGATTTAGGTGAATCAATCGTAGAATAAAATCCTGATGTTTTGGATCTGGTTCAAATAAATAGCATTGGATAGGATGAAATGCAGCCAACCAGATAGAATATAAACCTACGTTGGCACCTATATCATACAGTACATCGCCGGATTTTACATTTTGTAAAAGGAATTCAAATTCTGTTTTTTCACTAATGCCATAATACCAAGGATTTTTACTCGATTGAAAATCTCTGTGTACAATCCATTTTATTTTTGAAGACCATACGATGATTTTTTCTTTGTATAAAACATGTATGGCAAATACTTTCCAAAGAAAAATTCCAAATCCAGCTAAGCCATTTCCATATCGTTTATGTAGTTTAAGAAGTCCATAGAACCGAGAATAAAACATGACTTATGGAATCAGATTTCGCCACGCCTCTTGAATATCTTGTTCGATACAATGATGCTTATATTTTGATGGATTTTGTTTTATTTTTTCTAGTAAATGGATCTGTCTGGGAGAAAGAATTTGATCCGGACATTGAAGGTTACCGAGCAAAGAATTTGTCCTCGATGATTGTAATCTGGTCATGGGTAAAAACCTATAAAGACTATTGTATATATAATATTTAGATTCAGTATCTGCCTTAAATTCACTTATTGGTTTTACAATAATTGAGTTCATGAAAATTTTCTGATTTGTTGGTAGAAATATTTTATTTGCCTGTCCGAATGCTTGACCATTTTCTATTAATTTTTCCAAGCTTATTTTGGAAGGATCAAACTGGACTTCAACCACTTCTGCCCCAGCCATAAATCCTGCTCTGGTTGCCATAACTCCAACCAAGGCCCCATAGTGTTTTTCTCCACTCCAGAAACAAGGCATACCAATGTAAACTTTATCAATTTCACGATTTTGTGATTTAAATTCTTCCTCCAGAAGCTGAAGCCATTCTGGAATTTTTCCTTTTGTTTTGAGAATGGTGGTATTGATTTTTTCAATTAAACCAAGACTTGAATAGTTGGAAGACAAGCGATTTGTCCATTCGGTCAAGTCATGAGATACAATCCTTACTACTGGATTGTTCCAACTAGGTTCTTTAAAAATTTCCAAAACTTCTCTGTCAGATCCTCCTTTATTATTAAATATTGCCAAAGGGACAAAATAACTTTCAATGGCTTCTACCATTAATGGGTGAGAAAGTACTTCAGAACCATAATTTTGGCAAGTCAAACAACCAGGAACTTCCTGGAAAAGTATCAAAATTGGCTTACCTGATGATTTAGCATGCCTCTGAGCTGTTTGAATTGATCGAATCCAATGGACCTTTCCCAACTCAATAGCTTGATTTTGAGCACTTAACAAATCAGCGAAAAGCAATGTTAAAGAAGTCATCCATATTAGCATCATGAGCCTGAGAAAGTAAAGATTTGAAATTTTAAAAATTAAAAATAAAAGCCAAGCCTTTATTATTCTTTAAACCCAATTAAACTTAATTGGTTCTCTTTGCATACGATCGTCTAGCCAACCAACTTAATGACAGAAAAAGAGAAATTTGATCAGGAATTACTACCGCACTTGGAGGCATTGCACTCTTTTGCTTATCACCTTACATACAATGAAGAAGATGCAGAAGACCTTGTCCAAGAAACTTTTATTAAAGCATTTAAGTATCTTGATCACTATGACGAGGGAACCAATGCTAAGGCATGGTTGTTTAAGATACTGAAGAATGTATATATCAATGAGTTTAGGAAAAAAAATCGTAGACCTAGACAAGTTGATTTTGAAGAAGCCAGTGCTTATCACGATGGTGAAGATGTGGCTGTAGTTAGTTATGATGATCTCAGGGCAGAATTATTTGATCAGATTATGGGCGACGAGGTTAACCAAGCACTCCAGTCCATACCTGAAGAATTTAAAACTATAATTTTGCTGTGCGACATAGAAGATTTTACATATCAGGAAATCGCTAAAATATTGGATATTCCTGTTGGGACAGTACGAAGCCGATTATTTAGAGCAAGAAATATGTTGAAAGATAAATTGAAGGATTATGCAGTCACGATGGGAATTAAGGACAAAAGAAGTGATATTAGCACAATTGAAGCAGAATAATTTGAATCGAAATTAATTGTTTAAATAGCAAATTAAAAATAAATTAAATATGGATAGGCAGACTTCATCAGACATCAGAAATATAATTAATTCGTTTCTGGATCATGAAATGAAACCGGAAGATCAAACTCAATTTCTTCAGCAGGTGCAGTCTAATTCAGATTTAAGGAATGAGCTTATGCACGAAAGAATCATTCGTACTAAATTAAAAGAAAATATCAGAAGACCACATTTATCAGAAGGTTTTATTGATAAACTTAAAAATAAATTACCTTATTAACACTAGTCAGTACAGAGCTTTTTCTGTCAATAATAACATAAAAATGAAAATTCAAATTAAGTCCTTGTTGTTTCTTACACTGGGATTCTCTTTTTTAATAACCAGTTGTTCAAGAAATCCGGTGACTGGCAAGAAGGAGCTGAGCTTGATGTCTGAATCCCAGGAAAAATCTATGGGATTAGAATATGATCCACAGATTCAAGCTGAGTACGGGATGTATGCAGACTCTAGTTGGCAAAGATATTTGAGAGAAAAAGGAGGCTCCATGGCTAGAATTTCTCATAGACCGAATTTGGGATTTCAATTTCGTGTAATTGATTCAGAAGTAGTCAATGCATTTGCAGTTCCCGGTGGATATATTTATTTTACCCGTGGAATTCTGGCTCATTTTAACAGCGAGGCACAACTTATGGGTGTTATGGGACACGAAATTGGTCACGTGACAGCAAGGCATGCCAACGAACAATATTCTAAGCAAATGCTCGCACAAATTGGTTTGATCGCTGGTATGGTGTTATCACCAAAATTTCGAGAGTTTTCAGATTTGGCCAATTCAGGAGTTCAAATGTTGTTTTTAAAATTTAGTAGAGACAATGAATCACAGTCAGATAAATTAGGTGTAGAGTATTCTTCAAAAGTGGGTTACGATGCTGCACATATGGCAGATTTTTTTAAAACCTTGGGAAGACTTTCAGACGCACAGGGTGCTCGTATACCTTCTTTTATGAGTACACATCCTGATCCAGGTGACAGATACAACAAGGTAAAAACAATGGCTGTTGAAAAGAAGAAAGAATTTCCTCAAGCCACCAAAGTGGAGAGAAATGCTTACTTAAATCGTTTGGATGGAATGATCTATGGAAAAGACCCTAAACAAGGATTTAAAGAAGGAGATGTGTTTTATCATCCAGAATTGAAATTTCAATTTCCTACTCCAAATGATTGGGCATATGAAAATACACCATCTAAGGTTCAATTTTCTACAAAAGATCAAAAAGCGATTATGGTTTTATCCCTAGCTGCTGAAAAAGATTTAAATTCAGCAGCGTCTGCGCACATTAGTCATTATAAATTAAAAACAATCAGACAAGATAGGGCAACTGTAAACGGTTTATCTGCAATCTATATACTTGCTGAATTACCTCCAGAACAACAAGCAGCAACGACTCAAGAACAAGCTGCCAATACCCTTCGTGTTGGGACTATGTTAATTCTTCACAATGGTATGGTATTTAATATCACAGGAGTTACAGCTCAAAATGATTATAATGCTTACGAATCTTCATTTAATAAGACGATGAATGGATTTAAAATTTTGACTGACCCTTCTAAATTGAATGTAAAACCTGAAAAAATTGCGATCAAAACAGTCAACAAACAGATGAGCTTAAGAGATGCATTAAATCAATTTAACCAAGATTCTAAAAGACACGATGAATTGTCAATATTAAATGGAATGTTGTTGACAGATGCGGTATCTCAGGGTACTTTGATTAAAACGATTACAAAATAATTTAAAGAAATACAAGGTTAATCAAAACTGGTTTTCAAATTCTTGTCTCTTTGGTGTCTTTCTAATGCCAATGTGATCAGTTGATCAATTAAATTAGAATAGCTAATTCCGGTATGTTCCCAAAGTTTTGGGTACATGCTTATTTCAGTAAATCCGGGCATGGTATTTATTTCATTGATCACATAACTACCATCTGGTTTCAAGAAAAAATCAACCCGTGACAAACCTTCGGCGCCAATACTTTTAAAAGCAAGTATGGCTGCTGCTTGAATTTGATGGACTGTTTCGGCTTGAATTTCTGCAGGAATATGCATGACTGCTCCATGATCATCCAAATATTTTGCTTCGTAAGAATAAAATTCTGATTGAGGAATGATTTCTCCTAAGACCGATGCACGAGGATACTCATTGCCTAAAATAGCGCATTCAATTTCAATTCCTATAATGGCCTCCTCAATTAAAACTTTATGATCATACAATAAAGCATGATCAATAGCCGCAAGAAGATCTTTTTCAGAATTCACTTTTTTAACCCCCACAGAAGAACCAGCATTGGCCGGTTTTACAAAAACAGGGAGCCCTAGGTCTTTACAGATTAGTTGGCTGTCTACATTTTGCCTTTCTGCTCTTCGAATACAATGATATCGTGCAATCGGAATTCCGGCATCACGCCAAATTCTTTTAGACATATCCTTGTCCATCCCAACCGCCGAAGCCATTAAATCCACACCAACAAATGGCAAATCTACTGCTTTAAGAAATCCCTGAATGGTTCCATCTTCACCGTAACTACCGTGCATAATTGGAAAAACAACATCTAAACTCAAAAGATCTTTTTTCCCATTTGCATCAATCAGACTGGAACCTTCTGATTCCTTTTTTAATATAATTTCAGTTTGGTTTTGTGCGAGGAGAGGAGTTGGTGACGAAATATCTTTTTTCAGGTACCATTTTCCATCCCGGGAGATCCCGATCAAATGAATATTGTATTTTTCTCTATTGACCGCATTGAGCATTGAAGCCGCTGATCTAAGTGATATTTCATGTTCTGCGCTTTTCCCGCCAAAAATGATCCCGAGATTTATCTTATTCAAAGCTCAAACTTTTTTATTTAGGAAATACGGAGACAACTCTGCTGGCAGATCCTTTATTTTTTGAGTGATCTTCAGCCGTAATTAAGATGGTAATTTCTGTCGGAGCCGTGCCCAATCTAGGTACAGTCCAAGTTTCGCTTACCCCAAAACTCGTTTTATCATGTGCATTGTACGTTTTGGTAAAAAGTAAGCTGTCCGTAGCAGATTTGATTTGCAAATTTACCTCATGAATACTGTTGTCTGTAACATTGGCCGAAATAGGCAATGGATCACCCATGTCAGTGAATGAATTTTCGCCAGGAGCCGAAATAACTACCTGTGGCAATGAAGTATCTGAGTCATGGTCTTCTTTGCAGGCATTGATTAAAATGAATAAAAATGTCATTCTAATTAACCAATTCCAATTCTCTAATTTTTTCATTTTTTCATTTTTAATTAAATAACAAACGCTCGGAATTACCCTATTATTCTGTCCATTTGGATGCGTTTGGATTATTTTATGCCTATAACTTCAACATTTGTTATTAATGTGCAAATGTAATAAGTTTGGATTAATTATTAAATTAGGAATGAGATAGTTATTAGTTCAAATTAACGGGTGAACAGGAATGCCTTAATAATCATTGAAAGTTTCAAAGGATAAAACGAAAAAATCTTTATTTTAGCTGTAAATAGGTTTTATTAAATTGAAATTCGATTCGTTAATTACTCAATCAGCGTTCGTTTCATCCCTTCAGTAAGCGTAAAAACCTTATTTTTGCGCCCACAATTGGAAAATAGATGTATCGTGAAGTAAAAGGATTAAATTTACCAGAAATCGACAAGGAGATTTTAGAATTTTGGGAGAAGAACGGAATTTTTGAAAAGAGCGTTAGGAATCGAGAGGGCAACCAAAATTTTGTATTTTATGAAGGTCCTCCTTCGGCCAATGGAAAGCCTGGAATTCACCATGTCATGGCCCGAGCAGTAAAGGATTTGTTTTGCAGATACCAAACCCTTAAAGGTAAAAAAGTTATTCGAAAAGGTGGTTGGGATACGCATGGTTTACCTATTGAATTAAGTGTAGAAAAAGAGTTGGGCATCACAAAAGAGGACATTGGAACTAAAATTTCAATAGACGATTACAATCATAAGTGCAGAGAGACCGTCATGCGCTATAAATTGGAATGGGATGATATCACCCGTAAAATGGGCTATTGGGTAGATCTTCAAAATCCTTATATCACTTTTGAAAATGAATACATTGAATCAGTTTGGTATTTATTAAGCCAAATCTATCAAAAGGGATATTTGTACAAAGGCTTTACCATTCAGCCCTATTCTCCGGCAGCTGGAACAGGCTTAAGTTCACATGAGTTAAATATGCCCGGTGCTTATAAAGAAGTGAAAGATGTTTCTGCAGTCGCATTGTTCGAATTGAAAAAAGAATCTTACAATGCAAACCAGCTTACTTTGTTTGGTGACCATAAAACCATGATCGCTGCATGGACTACAACTCCTTGGACCTTACCCAGCAATACTGCTCTGGCAGTAGGAGAAAAAATATCATACACACTGATAGACACATACAATCCTTATACTAAAGAAAGAAATTCCATTATCATTGCTTCTGACTTGATTTCAAGTTGGTTTAAACCCGAATTTCAAGTTGAAAAGTTGGGAGAATTGGCCCTTGATGAAAAGCACATTCCCTATCAAATTTTAAATAGCGCTATTTCCGGAAAAGATTTAGAAGGAATCCGATATTCGCCACTATTTGATTATGCTGTTCCTGAAGAAGGGGATGCACATCGCGTTTTGTTGGGTGATTTTGTAAGCACAGCAGACGGCACGGGCATTGTCCACATTGCACCTTCTTTTGGTTCGGATGATATGCGTGTGGCTCGTAAAAATGGGATTGGTGCTTTGACATTGGTGGATCGACAGGGGAGATTTACAGATGAAGTTAAAGATTTTGCAGGTGAATATGTCAAAGAAGATTATCTAACAGCAGACCAAAAGGCCGCTGAAAAAATAAGATTGGGCATTGACAAATATCTTTCTGTTGATGAAAGGATTGTCATCAAATTAAAGAAGGAGGGAAAGTTGTTTCACTCTCAAAAATTTGCCCACAATTATCCCCATTGTTGGCGTACGGATAAACCAATATTGTATTATCCTCTTGATTCATGGTTTATTAGAGTCACAGCCGTGAAGGACAGATTGATAGAATTAAATAAAACCATCCAGTGGAAGCCTTCTTCTACTGGTACTGGCCGATTTGGAAATTGGCTGGAAAACCTGCAAGATTGGAATCTATCAAGAAGCCGTTATTGGGGGGTACCATTGCCGATTTGGCGAAGTGAGGATAAGACCGTAGAAAAATGTATTGGTTCAATCCAAGAATTAGAATCTGAATTAAATCAAGCAAATGAAGCTATGGGCTTAAATCAGAAATTACCCATCGATCTTCATAGACCATTTATTGATGAAATAATCCTATGGGATGAGAAAACCAAACAAAAACTAGTTCGTGAATCTGATCTGATTGATGTGTGGTTCGACAGTGGTGCCATGCCATACGCACAGTATCATTACCCTTTTACCACCAAATCATTGGATGGATTATTTCCGGCTGATTTCATTGCCGAAGGAGTGGATCAAACAAGAGGTTGGTTTTATACATTGCACGCTATTGCTACCATGATCAGTGATTCCGTTGCATTTAAAACAGTTATTTCCAATGGTCTGGTCTTAGACAAAAACGGAAATAAGATGTCTAAAAGATTGGGAAATGGTGTGGATCCATTTAAAACTTTGGATCAATATGGCACAGATGCGACGCGTTGGTATATGATTAGCAATGCAGATCCATGGGAAAATCTGAAGTTTGATGAAGAAGGAATTTTAGAAGTTAGAAATAAATTTTTTGGAACATTATTCAATACCTACAGCTTCTTTGCTATTTATGCCAACATTGATGGTTTTAAAATAAACGAACAAGATATTATCCCAATTTCCAATCGTTCAGAATTGGATAGATGGATCATATCCAGATTGCAGAGTCTCATCAAGGCCTACACTGAAGCAATGGATGATTACGAACCCACGCAGGCTGCAAGAATGGTGGAACAATTCGTCAACGATGAATTATCCAATTGGTATGTTCGATTATCCCGTAGGCGTTTTTGGAAAGCAGAATCTTCTGAAGACAAGCAATCGGCATTTGAAACTCTTTTTGAATGTCTGATGGTCAGCGTTCAATTAATTTCACCTATTTCTCCATTTATTTCAGATTGGTTGTATAGAAATCTAAGTGAAAGCATCAGAGATGAAGCAATCAGATTAAACACTCCATTAAAACATGAATCTGTTCATCTTACAGATCTTACTTTGGCAGATGAAAAACTAATAGATTTAAATCTTGAGCGAAGAATGGACTATGCCAGAAGGATTAGTTCAGTCGTTTTGTCATTGCGTAAATCTCAAAAAATAAGAGTTAGACAACCGCTCCAACAAATTCTAATTCCGGTATTGAATCTGGACTACCAAAGTGATATTGAAAAGGTTGAATATTTAATAAAATCCGAAGTAAATGTAAAAGAGATCAATTACGTAAGTGCAGATACAGGTATTGTAGTCAAAAAAGCAAAACCTAATTTTAGAAATTTGGGAAAAAAATTAGGCAAATACATGAAATCGGCAGCTGATCTAATTCTATCATTTGATACAGATCTAATTCAGAAATTGGAAGATGATTTGGAAGTAGAAATAATCATTGAAGATCAAAGTTTCTTTATTGGAAGAGAAGATGTAGAAATTATTTCCGAAGATATTCCGGGTTGGTTGGTTGGAAATGATGATGCCATTACTGTAGCTTTGGATATTCACCTTTCGGATGAATTGCTTTCTGAGGGATTCGCTAAGGAACTCATCAATAGAATTCAAAATTTGCGCAAGACCAAAGAATTTGTAGTGACAGATCGTATCCATATTAAAATTCAACCCCAGCAGGATATTATAAAAGCAATTGAGACATTCAGGCAGCTTATTTGTCAGGAAGTCTTAGCAGACAAGCTTGAGGTCGTTGAAGGGCAATATGCAGATCATTTTGAGTGGGATGATGATCAATTGTTGGGAATAGAGTTATTGGTGAGTAGTTTAAATTAAATTAGGGTAAATTAAAAGTAAAAAGCAGAATAAATCAATTCAATATTTTATTTGCTTAAATCATTTTATAGCTCCCTTTCTTTAATAAAACTATTCAGCTGTGTAGTGATTCCAAATTGGTTGATTCCACCAGCCAAATGGTAAATGGCGTATGAATAGTCAATGCGAAATTTGTAAATTTTTATTCCTGCACCAAATGATAATCCTGCGAACGAACTGTAATCTTTAATACCTAATTCTTTACGACGTAAATGATTGTACCCAATACGGAGCGCTACAATTTCTTTTTTTCCTAAGAGCATTTCTCCACCAAATGCCAAATGCCTAAAGAAATTATCAGTGATTCTGGAGAAATAACTTGGTTCCTTAACAGAGCCAAATAGACTACCTGCATTTCTCAAGGTCGGATCATCATATCGAATATTGTAATTTTGCAAATGATGAAATCCAATATGGTAAATAAATGGGAGATGTTTTAATCTTTTCGAATAACCAATTTCTGCTATAAATGGTAATTTTTCTTTTGTTTGATGGTAACTATTAAGAGCGAAACCCGCATTTCTCATTACAATTGAAATTGCAAATCTTTTATCCGGATTGTAATAATGCACTCCTCCATTAAAAGCCAATGCACTCGAACTATAAAGTTCTAAATTGGATGAAACAAATTGAATATTCAGCCCAACATGGATGCGTTCGTTGATTTTTTTGGAAGCACCAAGGTAAAATGCATTTTCAGATACTTTGAAAGTTCCAGTATTGTTTCCAAAAACATCCGTACCCAGGATGTCCGATGAATTTAAATAGTGGACCCCAGCTTGTAGCTGAATACCTGTTTTCATAGATTTATGGGTATAACTAAAATGTCCATTTCTTAAGGAACCCGGAAGAGACTGGTGTTGAAAACTCAATGCATAATTAGAAAAATGCTGGATTAAAGAGGGGTTATGGTATGCTAAAGCGGGATCATTGGATGCCCAGGAAATAGCATAAGAACCCAAGGCAGTATTTCGACTGGATGCAGATAGATTTAAAAATTGATAGGCAGCTCTTCCTCCTGTTTGTTGGGCCAACAATGGATTAGACATCATCAAAAAGCTAAAAATTAAAAATATATAAGCTGTACTAAAATTGCAAATAGCCATGTTGGTTTTCTTAGTCATAGAATTGCAGAATAAATGAATATAACGAATTATTCCTTGGACCATTGTGTATGACAAATACCATCTTCACAAATCATGGTTTTAATATGGACACCTGTGCTGTCATATAATTTTAATTCACCATGTTCATTGGGACCATTCTTATAGGAACCTTCTGCTTTTAATAGTCCGTTGTGATAAAATTCTTTGAAAGGCCCGTTTTCCTCGTTTTCAGCCATTTGCACAATCTCTTTAAGTGAACCATCTTCATAAAAGGATTTTAGTTCACCTTTCATGATGTTGTTTTCATATTTTGCTTCTAATTTGATTTTGCCATTGGGAAAATACAAACGATAGGGACCTTGGAATTGGTTATTCTCATAGGTTTCTATAGCATAGAGAAATCCATTTTCATAAATTGTTCGCTCACCATTGAGTTGATGATTTTTATAATGAGCCGACTCATAGATCACTCCCTGGCTATCAAATTTTTCATAGAACCCGTTCCAAGGTTTGGAAGTATCGCCGGATTCGCCTGTAATTCTGAGGGTGATCAATCCATTCTCATTTATTAACTCATGGACATTATTTTTGCAAGCAATAAAGGAAGAAATCAACAGGATTAAAATTCCAAATTTTTTCATGTGGTAAAATTTTACTTAAAAGTGAAACAGTTGGGTTGCGAATTGGATTAAAAGAAAAAAGCCCTTTGTTTGGGGCAAAAGGCTTTTTTACGCAAAAAATAAAAAATAATATCTTTTAGAAAAATTTAGATCGACTATCGCTAACCTTATAATTTTTCTTTAGAGCTTGGGTCATATAATTCATAGAAGTATATACAGCGGTGTGTCGATAAAATCTTCTGAAGTTTTCAATGTTGCTTGATTTCCCAGGATCAGTTATATTGATCATTTGCACAAAATACACTCCAGTTTCACCTCTAAAAGGTCCACCTAATTCTCCAGGTTTCACCTTTGAAATCAAAGTTAAAATATCGGGTTCATAACCGTAAATTGGCATTTGTTGACCATTTACAGTAACCTCTGATGCCGAGTCTATCTTTACGTCAAGATACTCTCCATATTTTCCGGTTAATGCGGTTACAGTTCCAGCTTTTTGTTTAATGATTTCAAATTTCTTTCTTATGAGTATATCATTTTTAACTTTCTCCCTCATAGAAGAAGCTTTAGGTAATCCCTTTGGATTAATATTTTCCAAACCTGCTATAACCAATCTGTCAGTAAATCTTTTAACAGGATCTTGTAAAGAATAAACTTCAGGACTCACGTTTCCTACTTTGGTGTTTTTTTCAAATGCCCACCTTACAATTTGTCTCCATGTACTATTGGCTTCTTCGCCTAATTTTGCATTCTTATAGTCATTGGCTAGAACACCAGGCATAAGTTCAAGCACATAAGTTTTTCCATCAGCAATCGCTTTTTTCAATGCATCTAAATTAGAGTGTTGTTCAACCATCGATTGTGCTTCATCCAACATTTTATCCATGATTTGATCACCTGGCTGTATTGATTCTGCAATGGTACCTAGTCTAATACCTTGATTGTTGCTTAGAAATTTCATGTCGGTGATCTCTATCAAATGCAATCCGAATTGAGATGCAACAACATTAAATTTACCTTTTTCACCTGTATAGAACAAAACATCATTGTACGGCTTTACCATCGCACCAATTGCTGCAAAACCCAAATCTCCACCTTTTATTCCAGAACCTTGATCTTGACTGAATTTGATAGCTAAACTATCAAATGAACCTTGGCCTTTTTCGAGGACATTTTTCAAACTGTCTATTAATCTTAATGCAACTGTATATTCTTCATTGGTAGTAACTCTACGGAGTATATGTCTTGATTTAACAGAATCTGGAATTATTTTTTTACCTAAAATTTTACTGATTTTATAATCACCACCATCTACATAAGGTCCTACCACAGTTCCAACTGGACTTTTTAAAATAGTATCCAATGCTGACATTGGAAGATCCTTTATCAGAGAATAAGACTCATCCCAAGTTCCAAGATTTGAAACTATAAACAATGAATCTTTAGTTGCATTCCTGAAAGCATCCAATTTATCTTGAAGAATTTTTGAAATTGAGGCTGAATCTTCAGAAGTTGGAACGATTCTAATTACTGCATAATTAATATCGCGGGTTTCTTCTTCAGTCTTAAAATAAGAGGCTTTTGATTTTACATAAGCATCAATATCAGCATCGGTTATTTCGATTTCTTCATCTTTTACAACATCATAAGGTATTCTTGAAAAATTAAACGCCATTTTAGCATTTGATTCTGCAAAATGCCTCTCACACATAAAAGTGGGCATATAAAGTGCCGACTTTGTGAGATTTTCCATTTTCTTAAACATCCTATCTTTAATAATTTCTTTTTGCTGAACTTTCCAAAATTCACGAGCTTCGGCTGGTAAATCACCATTCTCTAGGCCATTTTGGAATTGGTTTAATTGTTCACGCAAAACTTGGCCGGTATTTGGATCTCTGAAGTTTCTTTCAATAATTGGAGAAAGATTTTGCCCAAATTCCAATTCTTGAAGTTCAGCTTCACTAACCCCTGTTCCATTGTAAACAGCATCCTTTTCCAAAATGATTCTTTCCAAAGTTTGGTGCCAGATGTATTCTTTTCTTCCATAAAAATCAACATCTGCATTACGATATAGCACAGCTTCTGTTTTCTGAAAATCTTTCCAACTAATTTTTTCTCCAGCAGCTGAACCCAAAGTGTCAGGATTGTTAAAGAACCATGAAGATCTGCCCGAAGACATATCCATGACTAAAAAACCCACCAATGCAAGAGCCATCAGGATGGTTACCATCCACAGCCTTTTTCGAATACTTGTTATTAGTCCCATTTTAAAATTCGTAGTTTACTGATATACAATATATTACATAAAAAATAAAAGCTTTTCAGAAGGTTTTCCAAAAAGCCATGCAAAGGTAAACACTTTTAAGTGTATTGGCAAAGTGTTTTTTCATATTAAATGCAGAGTTATATGATATTTCTAGTCTGCAACTAACATTCATTGACTTTAGATTTTGAAGATTTTTGCGCAAGATCGGGAATGTTAAACCTAATAACAAATCGAAGTAAAATTGAGTAAAAATGGATATCTTTCTGCCTAATACTAAAACCTATGAAGAAAATTGCAATTTTGATTTTAGTAAATCTATTACTTTATAGTATATGTTTCCAAACGGGTTTTACCCAAACTAAATGGACCATCCACTCTAGCACCATTTCTTTTTTTAATGCAAGTACGATGATGCCAGGTACTGGAAAATATTTGATCACTACCAACGTGATTCATCCGGGATTTAATCTTGGAGTATCTTTAGCAATAAAGGAAAACAAATACAATCTTTGGCTGACCAAACTCCGGGTAGGGTATTTCCATCACCGCTTATCTCAACAAGCACTCCAGTTGTTCGGAGAAATGGCTTATCGGTATAAGTTATTCAATGATCACTTGGGATTAGAGGCTGGAATTGCTGGAGGATACCTTCATGCTTTTTCGGATATACAAGTATTTAATCAGAAACCAGATGGAACCTATACTTATAATGAAGGATATAGTAGACCTCAAGTGATGTTTGGAATTGGTCTTTCTCCAAGTTATCTGGTATATTCTACTGACAAAACCAAGATCAGAATATTTGCAGAGTATCAATTTTTACTGCAAGCTCCTTTTGTAAAAAGTTATGTACCAATATTACCTTACAATATGTTGCATATTGGCCTAAATTTACAACGGTTAAAAGCTTAGGTCATGAATAAATTTTTTTCTCTATTTTGTTGGATCGTGATTGTTTTATTTTCAAACGGTTGTATAAAAGATGAAAAAATTGGTGCAACTGAATCATGCATACTGGATGTGAATGATAGCTCAATTGTTCATCCTAAAGCAATGGAATACCAGAGTTTGATCGATCAATTTACCGCAAAAGGATTGCCGGGCATTTCTATTGCCATTCGTGACAAACATGGCTTATGGATGGGTGGTTCAGGTAGAGCGGACATAAAAAATAACATTAATTTCAGTGCCTGCCATATCAGTAAATCAGCTAGCATCACTAAATTATTGGTGGCTACGGCCACATTTTTATTAATCGAAGATGGCTTATTTCAATTAGATGATCCGATTAATAAATATTTGACAGACAAACAATTGAAAGGTATTAAAAATGCTGAATTTGCAACCATAAGATCTTGCCTCGCCCATACAACAGGAATTGCGGACATCATAAAGGACCAATCCTTTTATCTATCCGTTTTGAACCAACCGGACAAATTTTGGAAGGAGGAAGAGCTCTTGGATTTTGTGCGTGGAGATGACGCTGTTTTCGAACATGGAGATTCTGTCAAATATTCTAATACAAATACCTTGTTGGTGGCCATGGTGATAGAAGCAGTCACTGGTAAAGATCACTCAGAAATCATCCGGGAACAAATTCTCAAGCCTTATTCCATGAATCATACTTATTATTATTGGCGTGAAATTCCACCAGCTGCTTCTGTTGCACAGGGATATTTTGATTTATATAACAACGGCACTATGGTCAATGTAACCAACTACAATACGGGAAGTGGAAATGGTTATGGAGGCTTATATAGCAATGCGCTTGATTTATTGAGATTTGTGGAATTACTGTTTAGGGAAAAGTCAGTACTTTCACCCAATTCGCTTAATTCCATGTTGACTTTTGGAAAACCAGAAAAGGGGAAAAACAGATTGTTGGGTCTTGGGAGTATGCAAAGTTTTACTGAAAGGGATTCATTACAATTTGGATGGGGACATAGTGGTCGTGATCTTGGTTATTCTGCAGATGTTTTTTATTTTCCGAATCAAGACATGACCTTAAGTTTTTTAGTGAATTATGGAACGGATGCAGAAAGTCGATTGCAAAGTATATTTTTTGAATTCAGAACAAGTATTGTGGATGAAATGATGAAATAGAGGATGGTCTTAAAGACAAGTTTATAAGATAGTGAGCGAATTATTCAGTAGTTTTAAAAAACCGAACCGGCTTCATTCCATAAGTTGATATTAAATAAATGCCATTGGGTAGAAAACCAATATTGAATTTCCAAGGATTTTGATTTATCACTGATCTTGAAAAAATTTTACCATGAAGATCAGAAATAATTATTGTTTGCCCAAAGTAATTATCTACATTGTAAACAGAGATTTGATGGTCAACGGGATTTGGGAAAATTCGCCAAAGTTTCTCATTAATCTGATTATTTACTTGAGTGGCTGGTAGTACTTCTATAAGGCATTCTTTGGTTATGCTGTCCATTCCAAAATCATTGGTGACTCTCAGACTAACAGGATAAATTCCTACTTCATTATATTTAACTTGCATAGGATTCTGATCGTTGGAAATCGCGTTATCTGCTCCTGAAAATGTCCAATACCAATTGTTTGCCTGATAAGAAGATTGATCAAAAAAATCTACCGGTTCACCAACTCTAATTTGTAATTTACTCGCTCTAAAATCAGCTACAGGAGGAATTTTATGGATGTCCTGAAAAGCTGAAATTTTATTACCTGCTTGAGTGATGATGAAGATTCCTTCTTTATTAAGGGATGGGTTGCAATACACATTTCCAGGAGCAGTTAGTTTCGATTTTTGTTCTTGCAAATCTAAACTATAAATATAAAACTGTCCTTTACCATCATTGATATAAACACTAGAATCTGCGCCAATACTTACTGAAGGTTGTGAGAACGATAATGTTTGAGTAGCACCTACCAATTCTCCATTTATATGATTTAATTTCACGAGTCGATCTGTGTCAAAAAAATAAATATCATTATCGGGGCCAATACTTATATTTCCTGCAAGCGCAACCCCATTGATGCTTTGGGGAATAAATGTCCATTTTTCAGAAAATCCATTTCCGTTATCCTGCATCGCATACAATTTCCCACCATCCCTTAGAAAATAAATTACACCATCTTTTCCTAAAGTAAGAGGATTTTCTTGATCCCCATCACCTAGTAAGGGAGAAGAGCTGTACAAATTTTTTCCAGTGTGGATGTCGATTGCAGTAAGCACAATCGGGATCGTGATACCACCGGTAATTCTATATACCTTATCAGATGTAGCTGCCAATGCTGCGTTTGGGGTGATCGCTATCACTGTATTGTTGGACCAAATAAGTTCACCAGTATTTTTATCTAATCGAACTGTGAATCTTGATTCTTCAGATTTTCCAGCGAGAATGGGATCCCCATTACATGCAAAAACGCATCCAGGATATGCGCCAAATGTAGTAGATGTAATTTTGGCTTTCCATTTGATCAGTCCATTAGAGGGATGGAGTGCATAAATTTCACCATTGGAATAATCATTCACGTAAACAGCGTCTTTCGTAAAGCCAACACAATATAAGATACTTGAGAAAGTAATCAGAGGAGAGGTCCATTTTAATTGACCGTCAGAAAGGCTTCTACATTCAATCACACCCCTATACGGACTAAATGTAATCCTTGATGTGACAAAATGATCTCCAAAACTATAAACTGCATTGCCCAACGTAGTTTGGTTGGTGCTGTTTACAGACCAAATTAAATTTGAAAAAGATTTTGGACCTGTGATCTTACTGAATCCGGTTCTGTGGTTCCCTCCACCAAAAGTAGACCAATTTTGAGTCTTGGTTTGAATAGGAATCAAAAGCAACCATGAAATAGTAATTGTAATCTTGAAATGCATTTGTTTCTAATTTGGTTGGTATGAATAAATTTTTCAGACAACAAAAATATAAAATAAACAACAGATTAGAGAATACATTAAAAGCCATTTTCAACTAATATCGGCTAACGAACATTTATAACAGATTATAATCAACAGATTAAATTGGCTTATAAAAAAGGGATGTTCTCATCAGCGCCAAAGTAAAAGGGTTATCTAGACTTGAATTAATATCATGCCCATTAAATAGAATCTTAAATGATTTATATCCAAATGAACAACCAATCAGAAATAATTTCACTCAAATGCTATACTGAAATTAAACCTGAATTAATTTGTACGGTACAAAAGTGTCGTTTCTTATTGAGAATGCACGTATAACTTTTGTTATACGTCAAAATATATGATGATAAAATGTAGCTGATAATCAGTTAATTAAGTATAAATATTAATAATAGTTAAATCAAAGTTTAACTATATTTGACTCATTTTTTACTCTGATTTAACTTTATAATGGCTTCTGTTCTATTGCAAACTTGCAATTTATCATAAATACTATGGATGTGTTGTTTGACGGTGCCGATTGTAATATCCAACATACTTGCTATTTCCTTGTATAAAAGGCCTTTGGAAAGATATTCTAATAATTCGTACTCTCTATCGGTAATTGGAAGTTTTTCTTCAGTAATTGGTTTTTGCATTTTTTGAAAAATCTCAAGAATTCTCCTAGCAATGCTTGGACTCATTGGAGATCCACCATTATGTAATTCTCTAAGTGCTTCCAAAATCTTGTTCGTTTCAGCGGTTTTCAAAATATATCCTTTGGCGCCAGCTTGTAAGGATCGGAATATTTTATCATCATCCTCGTACACTGTAAACATACAAAATTGTGTGTTAGGACAAAATTGTGCCAAATATTCAATGGCTTCAATACCACTCGCTCTTGGTAAACCAATATCTACCAGTACAATATCTACCGGTTGGATGGGTAGTTTTTCCATGGCATCCTCGGCTTTATGGAAAATCTGATCACAAGACATATCATCTTGTGAAGAAATAATTTTTTTTAATTCTAATGCTACTTCTTCCAAGTCTTCTAGGATGGCAATGTTGATCATAATTTTAAATTTTTAATGTAAAAATTAATTCAAGTAATATCATTCATTTGTTTCAATAATTGGGATAGGAAGAAAAAACTCTGAGCCAGGAGGATTTCCGCCATAATATCCTTTTACTTTAAGAATATCCATTCTTTTTTGAATATTGTGTAATCCATTGCCTTTATTTGCCTGAGAGATTTGATCAAATCCAACCCCATTGTCTTTTATTTTAAGAGTTAAAAAATTTTCTTTATTAAGAATCTCTATGGAGACCTTTGTAGCTTTTGAATGTTTGGCAATATTGTTAAATATTTCTTTTAAAATCAGGAAAACATTTCTTCTTCTACCTCCACTTATATTTATATCTGCAGGGACTACCTGTTGGATCCAATCAAATTCAATTTGAATTCCAGAGAAAAATTCTGATGCATAATGGCGAATATAAATCATTAAATTTTCTATGGTATCAAATTTGGTATCCATGGCCCAAATAATCTCGCTCATATTGATAATTAGCCGCTTGCTTTGATGGTTTATTTTTTGGATTTGAATTTGTTCGTTTTCTAAGACAGTAGATTTGCTTAATCTATCGCTTAAATAGCTAATAGTGGTTAAACCAGATCCTAGATCGTCATGCATCTCGGCAGCAATTCTGTTGCGCTCTTTTTCTAGAATCATTTGTTGCTCTAGAATCATTTGTTGTTCCCTCAATTTTTGATTCTGTAATTGCATTATGGATTGATATTTCTTTTTTTGATATAAAACTATAAACCAAATCAATAAGCCTGCCAATATCAAGGGCATTACAAATGCGGTAACCATTATTTTATATATTAACTCTTCACCCATAATTTACATAAAGTGACTGCAATGTAAGAAAGACTTAAGAAAGAATTTCCTAATGTAATTAAAGAAAAGAGTGGTTTAGTCAGATTGCCGCCCAATTGAGTAATATCGTCCAAATAAAATAGAATTGGAAATGAAGAAGTATAAAAAGAAATAATTCCGATAGACAACCAAAACAAAGGCAAATCGGTCAAATTATAAAAAACTTCATCACGGATCAATTCTATAAAATAAAGACCAATCAAGTAGGAAACATAGAGCATACCTAAATTATAAGTAGTTGTGTTAAGGATATTAAATCCTTGGAAGAAGAGTAAATTTATAAAAGAAGCTAACAATAAAATAATACCTAAGTAGGTGATGGGATGAGACCAATGTAGACGAGGATTTTTTTTGATAAATAAGCAACTATAATAGCAAAAAGTGAATATGGTGTATATATTGTATAATAGTGTGTTTGTACCAAATTTTTTAGCTAAATAGGGACCTAAACCAACTTCAACGATACAACAGATCAAAAGAAACCAGAAAAAATAAGGAATGGACTCACGATTTTTCAATTTTGCGTCCAATGCCACCAAAGCAGCAATACATAAAATGATAATATAGGCAGGCAAGTTTTTTTATTTAAAGATATTAGTCATACATAAGATCTTTGCTTTCGCCTGCCGGACATTTAGGTGGACATAGATTTCCTACATTGACAAGTGCCTTTCCCAAAGAAGAATTTCCTTGTCCATCGGTCATTTGTAAAATGACACTAAAGTGATTTAAATATTCTATTTTATTTTTTTCTGTTAGGTAGGCAATGATGGGTTCAGTATCAGCATAGTTTCCAAAATAAATCCTGACTCCAGAATTAGAAGAATTGTTGAGTCTTTCTAAAATTTCTTCTAAATTTGATTTTGTAAAAAATACAGATCTTTCTATACTATCTTTTTTACCCTCTTTTGTACTAATCCTTCTCAATTTAGCAATGGAATCTACCCAACTTGCTACCATCATTCGAGCTACATTAGAGTCGATGGTTTGAAAATTCGTAGCTGTTTGTGATTCTAATATACTCAGGTCTCTTTGAGATGAAGAGTAATTAACATTTGATGGTTTAAAGCCCCAAACGAGCAAAAGACTTGAGCTAAGTAAAAGTAGGAAAGATTTGATATTCATATACCCTATTTTATCTGGTTATAATTTCCACAAAAGTATATCCTTCTAACCAAAAATGACCTATAACTTTTGTTATATATATCGCCCATGGAAAGTAAATTTTTTAATATTTTAGGAGAATAAACAACAAGAAATTTGTATATTCCAATATTGAAGCTTGAAATGGGTGCCATTTATCAGCCAACGGTTTATAATGAGCCTATTGTAGCTTAATAATGGTTTATAAAAATTCTTCATTTAAATGTGATGGCAAAGGAAATTTAATCTAGAGTCCAGAATACCACAAATCCTATGAAATTAGATAAAACATGAAATAATAAACAAATTATTTTATTGACCTTGTCTAGCAAACACTCTTTTCAATAGGTCCGAGGTGCGTGCAGCCAGGTTCGCTCTAATGTTCTTTTCTTCTAGGGCAATTGTCTTAAACAAAGCATCTAATGCCATATTAACAACATGGTCTGAAACATCAGGATTTGCCTTCTTTACAAATGGAATCTGATTGTATGAGTTTACAGCAGATCCCCAATAATCGAGCGCACCAAATTTATTAAGTGATTCAATAATAACTGGTTTAAATTCATTGTATAAAGAAGTGCGGGTAGTCCTAACTAGGTATTGTGTGGCAGCATCTTGTTCACCTCTTAGTATGCCCCAAGCATCTGCAACCGTCATCTGACGAATTGCACTTAAAAATATGGGTTTGGATCGAGTAGCAGCATCTTCTGCAGCTCTATTTATTTTTTCAATCATATTCTCTTCTACTCTATCAAATCCTGGTACTATACGCAGTTTATCAGCTATTGCTTTGGCATCTGAAGGTAAAGCAATTTTGTAAATACTTCTATAAAATCCGTCTTTAGCTGAAAGTAAATCACTGCCTTTTGAAGTGCCATTGCTCAAAGCTTCTTTAAGACCTGCTGCTACATCATCAGTACTTAGTTCACCAAGTCCAACTTCTTTTAATAATTTACCAAATTGGGCATCACATGAAGATAGCCCAAATAGAAGAAAAAAGGTATAGAAAATAGTTCTTTTCATTTGTATTTTATGCATTAGACGACAAATGTAAGCTGAAAGTTATATTAGGAAGGTTAAAACTTTGTGAAATGCTGCGGTGGTTTGAACTTGACAGATTAATTTTTACTCCAAAGTAATTTATAAGCACCTTGATGGTTAAAAATGTTTATAATATAGATTCCTGGGCTTATAAAAGACAAGTCAATTTGATCATGATGGTATATAGAACTTATATTTTTTCCATATAAATCTGTAATGATCAATTTTTTGAAATCTTTTGGTAAAATTTGTAGCATCCCTGCTGATGGATTAGGAAAGGCATGGTAATTTTGGAAGAGACCATCTTCAGTTAAATTAATAACTGGATCAAGGTTTAGTCTATATAGATTACCGCCTAAACGAAGGCTTGGCAAATACTCATCTGTTAGCCATATTTCATTTTCATTTGCAAAGCAAACAGCTTCTTTTTGTGTAAGTGTGGTAAAACGAAAAGGTATGATTTTAGAACTGAAGTAGTTGGATGAATTCAAAGGATAAAAGATCCAAGCCTTATCATATGATAGAAGCAACAATTTGCTTTTATCAGCACTTATGGAAGCGCCAGTAATCCATTGTTGTTGCATGAGTCCCAATCCTGTATAAAAACTATCTCTTAAAACCGTTTTATACATTCCTTCTTGATCCGGCAATGTGTGATGATAGGTAAATCCACTAAATGGGTTTGTGCGGTTTTTAGAAAATAAGTGGAGTGAATCGTTTTCCCAAACAAAGGCCTCCATGTCAAAATTTTGTGCAGATACATCGGGTGGAAATAGCGATTGATTGACGTATTCAAACTCAATCTTCTCAGCAACCACCGAATCTAAAGAATGGACATCCAATGATTTAATTTTATAAATTATCAAGTTTTTACGATCGTTGCTATTATTTCCGAAATCACCAATATAAATATTACCCAACTCGTCTAAACAAATTTCTTCCCAATCAATGTTTTGAGCATTTCCAATGATTACTTTACGGATGATCTCACATTTTGTATTGATTTCATAAAGCACTGCTTCACCTCCACTATCATTGTGGGTCCAAAAACTAAGTCCTTGATTGAAACTTATAAGCCCTGATGATTCTCTAATTTCATCAGGTAAGGAACAAATCAATTCCAATGGTATTGTTTGAGAAAAACCAATAGAATAGCACCACAGTATGCAGAAAATGATACTATTTAATTTAAAAAATTTAGGATGAAACATACACCAGGTATTTGGTCTCAAAATATTCTTCAGAAATTTTTTCACGAATCGGCCAACTTTCAGCAAAATAGTGAGATGGAATGTTATTCAACTCTTCTTTAAGATCCCCACCTTTGTAAGCAATTAAGCCATTGGGTAAGGCATGTATCGATTTTGAAAGTAGTAAAGGATTCGACCATTCCAGCAATTGATGTAGTGGTGCTACTGCCCTTGAAATGACAAAATGGTATTTTAGTTTTAGTTCTTCAGCCCTGGAGTGAAAAGCTTGTACATTATCTAACTGAAGTTCTTCAATAACTGCATTCACCACTTTTATTTTTTTGGCTGTACCATCTATTAAAGTGAATTCAACTTCAGGAAAAAAAATCGCCAATGGTATTCCTGGAAATCCTCCTCCACAGCCAAGATCCAATATTTTTGTGCCTTTTGGCCATTGTACAAATAAAGCCAAACTTAAACTATGCAAAACGTGATGTACATAAAAAAATTCCATGTCTTTGCGTGAGATCACATTTATTTTTTGATTCCATTCAGTATACACTGGAAGCAGAGCAATCAATTTAGTTCTTTGTGCTTCATTTAAGCGTGGAAAATACTTATCTATGATTTGTAGGACCATTTTTTAGGTGATTGGATCAGAAATGGAATTTGGGTACATAAAAAGAGGATGTATAAAATTTCTAAAAAAGGAAAATATAAAATCAAATCTTTAGCATTTAGTTTTTTGGCAGAAGCAGCAAATATAGGCCAAACTATAAGCATGCGCAAGCTATAAAGCCACAACAAATAAATTTCCGGATTAATACATAGGCCAATCATAAGAAATAAATAGAAACCCAATAAGCTAAAATGGTAGATTCCTAAAAGAAATTTATCAAACCACTTATAATGCTTAGAGGCAGCAAAATGCCTGCGTCTTTGGTGAAAATAGCTTAACCATGATTTTTCGGGTTCAGACCAAACAAAACTGGAAGGGTGAATGCAAATAGCACATGAAATTTGGGACGCAACTTGATTGACAAATAGATCATCATCTCCAAAAGAAATATTTGGTTTAAGTAAGTCTTTGTTGAATAAGGATTTATGGTACAGGAGATTTCTACCCACTCCCATATATGGAAGCCCACGTAATGCGGCCGACAAGTATTGGATACCATTTAGTGTATTTTCAAACCGAATTAAATAATTGAGAATTCCATTTCGTTTAAGGTAAGGGCTGTAAGCTAAGACCATTTGATTGCCGTTTCTAAGAACGTTTATCATTTCTGCTATCCAAAAATCTGTAGCAGGTGTACAGTCTGCGTCTGTGAGCAAGATATAGTCATATTTTGTTAGCTTTATGGCTGATGTCAATGCAGATTTTTTACCGGATTCTCCTTTAGTTTGATATAAATATCTTATTTTTGAATTTGATTTTAGAATGTTGTAGTACCAGTCTAACAAACCATCGGTTGATCCATCATCAGATATAATGATCTCATATTCTATATATTTTTGAGTCATCAACCTGTTTATTACTTTGACAATCTGTTCTTTTTGATTGTGTACGCAGATAATTATGGAAACTGGAAAATGAATTTGTTCGGAAGTTGTACGGCGATTTTTATTTTTATGAAAACTTAGTCCACTAAATAGGGTTAACCACATAAGTACTTGAATACCAGTTAGTAAAATCAATATGTACGTTTCAAAATGCAAATTGTTTGAGTAGGATTTAGAGGAAAAATATTTAGTTATATTATTAAATTATATCATATATTTGCATTTGATTTTGACTATATTAAATATGAAAACTAATATCAAAAAGAGCATTTTTTACATTTGTTGGCTTTTTATTTCAATTTTCGTCCAAGCTCAAATGAATTTTGACAATAAACTCCAATTTGGGAACGAATGGATCAAAAAAAACCAAAGATATTATAAATTGAAGTTGGCAGAAGACGGAATCTATCGTCTTAATTACCAATCGTTGTTAGATGCCGGAGTGCCAATAAGCAGCATCCCGGGAGAAAATTTTCAATTGTTCCAATTTGGTAGTGAAATTCCAATTTATGTTTCGGCAAGTGGGATTTTTGGCGCTTCTGATTATATTGAATTTTACGGCCAAAAAAACCGCTCAGAACTCGATGCAGCTTTATTTCCAATTGGCACACCAATGATGAATACTGAATACAGCATGTTTGCAGACAGCGCAGTTTATTTTTTGAGTTGGTCGGATCAGCCTTCTTCTCAAAGAATTCAAGCGATTACAAATGATCTTAGCAATCCCTTGCCCAAAGATTTTTTTTACATCAATAAGCAGATTATTACATTTAACGAACTAGCCACAAAACGTAGTTTTGGATATCGAAATTCACAAAAATTGCCTGACTTTGATGAAGGTCAAGGGTATGCCACTAACAGTTTCGCAGACCGCAATTTCAATCTCAACTTTAAGCATGCATATTTGCAAGGTGGACCGGCTAATATTGAAGTAACTGTCTTTGGACATGGGGAAGATTTTACAGCGCATCGGGTTAATTTTGAGATTAACAATGAACCAAAAGATTTCATCACATTTGCCGGGTTTAAAGTAAGATCTCCGGTTATACAATTATTTGGAGATGAACTTCAAGATCAAATGGTACTCAATGTGAAAGCCAATGGAAATCCTGAAGATCGAATCAGCGTATCCACTATAAAATATGACTATCAAGCTTCATTCCAATTTGATCAGCAAAATTTAGCTACTATTTATTTGCCAGCTTCCATTATTAGAAAATATTTGGAAATTGAAAATTTTAATGGTGGTGATGAAATTATCATTTATGATTTGACCAACCAAATAAGCTTGACCAGCAGGAGAGAACCTTCAGGCATATATAGGCTTACCATACCTCCTTCTACCCAGGAACGAAAAATAATCATTGTTGCCAAGGATGCAGTGCGATCAAATATTTCATTAAATGAAAAAGAGTTTAAACATTATTCTGCGGCAGATTATGATTATTTGATTCTCAGTTCAAAGAGATTGATAGAAGGAACTTTGGGAGATGGAATGGTCGAGGAATATACAAATTATAGAAGCAGTTTCGAAGGAGGGTCTTATAAAGTTTTTACGGTGGCAGTAGAAGATTTATTTGATGAATTTGGTTTTGGAATTCATGGACATTCTATATCACTCAGAAATTTCTTTCAATATAGTCGCCAGATCTGGCCACAATTAAAACATGTTTTGATCCTTGGTAAAGGTTTGGAATATCAAATCTATCGAAAGAGTGGTTTGGATCAAAATAATTTTGTTCCAACCTATTCAATGCCAGCTGCAGATTATTTAATGATATCTGATGAAAATAGATTACCTTTTTTAGCTTTGGGTAGATTGCCAGCCATCAATGGAGCTGAAATTAAATTCTATCTGGATAAAGTAAAGGAACATGAAGCTGTTTTAAGAAATACCACTCATAGTTTGGAATCCAGAGAGTGGATTAAGAGAGTGGTACATTTGTCTGGTGGAGATCCAACTTTGTTTGCTACCATTTCCAATCAGTTGGAAACCATGGAATCTGTAATTGAGAACAATACTTTTGGGGCTAATGTAGAAACATTTTATAAGCAAAGTTCAAATCCAATTGAAGTTTCTAGTTCAGACAGACTAAAATATTTGGTGGACAATGGGGTATCTATTATTTCATTTATGGGACATTCATTATCGACCAGATTGGATTTTAATCTTGAAAATATTTCAAGCTATCAGAACAAAGGAAAATATCATCTATTTATGGCGATGGGCTGTTACGCCGGACAAATGTTTGAAAATATAAGAAGTATTAGTGAAGTGCACAACCTTGCTTCAGATCGCGGTTCTATCGTTTATTTAGCCAATTCTACAGCTGGTTTGCCTTATATATTATCTATTTATGGTTCTGAATTTTATAAACAAATTGGAGAAGAAAGATATGGTTTGACAGTGGGCGAAGCTGTGCAATATTCGAATCGTAAAATGATTGAAGATTATCTTGTCTCTAAAAATGAGGCCATCGCACATCAGGCACTTTCTATTAGTTACAATGGTGATCCTGCCATACGTTTACTATCTCCTGAAGGCTCAGACTTTATTCCAGATGGATCTACTGTTAAAACAAATCCTGCTTTTATTTATGCAGACAAAGGTAAATTTGCTTTAGAACTAGACATTGTCAATGTTGGTAAATCCATCAAAGATTCAATAAGAGTTTTAATTCAAAATGAAAATTCGCTTGGACAAAAATCAGTTGTTTTTGATGGATTGGTTGCCTCTCCGATATTGAGAAATAAATATTCATTTGACATCCTTCTACCGGATTCAAATGCAGTTGGTTTTAATAAAATATTTCTTACGGTAGATTCCGATCATAAAATTTCAGAATTGCCTTTGCCCATAGCAGAAGACAACAATGATCTTTTTAGCACCAATGGCGAAGAAGGATTCCGCTATTTTGTTTTAGACAATGATATTTTCCCGGTTTTTCCTCTGGAATTTGCAATCATAGATCAAGCCACACCAACCCTCATTGCAAATACTGGAAATATGTTTTCAAAATCAAATAATTATTATTTTGAATTGGATACTACCGCATATTTTAACAGTCCTGTTAAACAAGAAAAATCGATTACACAAGTGGGAGGTGTTATTCGATGGAAACTGGATGCAAATTTAAATCCAAATACAGTCTATTATTGGCGAACAAGACCTGACAGCAATAGTACAGGTGTTCTAGCCTGGAGAAACAGTTCTTTTATACAAATGCCAAATGTGCCTAATGGGTGGAATCAATCACACTTTTTTCAAGACATAAAAAATGACTTTGAAAAAATCAAATTGGAAGAGCCCAATCGCCGTTTTGAATTCAAAGAATCCTTGGAAGATTTTAGGGTTTTTAACGCTTTGACCAAAGCTTCGCATTTCTTGCGCCCGAAAATTTTCTACCAGGGAGAAGTGAAAGTAGACTACAATGAGGATGTATATAAAAAAGATTTTAGTGGAATTTTAGTTTCTGTTTTTAGTCCTACGGAAGGAAATTTGTGGATTAATCAAACAGGTGGTGATTTTGGAAGTTATCTCCAACCAAATGCGGCTGGAAAACCTTTTTTTGTTTTTAAAACGGAAACCAAACTAGAAAGAGAATCACTCATCCAATTTTTAGAAAATGATATTCCGCAGGATGCTGTAGTAGCTTTGATGACTTTGGCTCAGGAAAACCATTCATTTTTCCCTGAACTTTGGGAAAGCGATGGTTCTATTAATTTATTCTCTACCTTAAAAAAATTAGGTGCACAGAATGTAGAGAATTTAAAAGTATTAGGAAGCATACCTTATATTTTCATTTATAGAAATGGTAGAAGCGACTATATTCCAAGAGAGAAATTTGGTGATCAGCAAGGAGAAGTTGATCTTTCTCACTTTATCCCGATCCGGTTTGTAGATGGAAAAATTCAATCAAGAATCATTGGACCTGCTATTTCTTATGAAAAATGCATTTGGAATGTAGAAGAAGTAGATTTAAATTCTGATCAGGTCGGTTTGGATATTGTAGGAATTCAATCCAATGGACAGGAGACCGTTTTATTTTCAAACTTGACCTCAGCTGAGACTGATTTAAGCACGGTAGATGCCAAATTATACCCACAGCTAAAATTGGTTTGGAGCATAGCTGATGCGACAGATAGAACAAGTGCGCAAAAAGACTTTTGGAGAGTTTTGTACCAAGGTTTGCCGGATGTAGCAATTGATCAAAGTATTGGATTTGTATTAAGTGCAGACACCCTTAGTCAGGGAGAAATTTTTAGAGTGGATTTAAGCGCAGCCAACATCAGTCAATATGATATGGATAGTCTTTTGGTCAAGTTTACATTGGTTGGTTCCAATAATTCTACAGAAACAGTGTTGGCAAGACTAAGTCCTGTGGAAGCTTTTGGGAATTTAAGAATTCCATTTGCCAAAAACACTTCCAGGCAAATTGGTGCATACCAATTGTTCGTCGAACTTAATCCTAATAACGATCAACCGGAGCTTCATCATTTTAACAATATTGGTGTGATCAATTATTTTGTAGCAAGAGATAAAAGAAGACCCAGATTTATCCTTCGATTTAATGGCTTAGTGATACAGGATGGAGATTTTGTTTCTGCATTAAGTAAGATTGATATCAATCTTAGAGATGAAAATTCCGCATTTCCGATTGATGATACTTCCTTATTTAGTATTAAGTTAAGATACCCTGATCGCAGTATTAAGGATATTTATTTTTCTCAAAGTAATGTCCAGTTTATTCCTGCCGTTTCAGGAAACAGTAGAAATGAGGCTTCTGTGATCATTGATCAAGAATTTGAGCAAAATGGAACTTATGAGATCATTGTCAGGGCGAAAGATCCCAATGGAAATTATATTTCTGATTCGGAAGTAAGAACCAGCTTTGTGATTAAAAAGGAAAACAGCATTTCAAATATTTTTAATTATCCAAATCCATTTACCTCCAAAACTAAATTTGTCTATACATTGACAGGCAATGGAAGTCCTTCTTATTATAAGATGCAAATCTTAACTGTGTCGGGTAAAATAGTGAAGGAAATAGATCAGTCTGAAATGGGGCCTTTGAATGTAGGAACCCATATAACAGAGTATGAATATGATGGAACCGATGAATTTGGAACTAAGCTTGCAAATGGTGTTTATTTATACCGCATGGTGGTTAAAGACGATTCAGGAAGTGATTTTAAAAAATTGGATACAGGAACAGATCAATTTTTCCAACATGGATTTGGAAAGATGGTCATTCTAAGATAAAGCCAATTTATTTTTAACCGACTTCTGTTTGTTTTTTGAAATAGCAAGCATCGAGAAAAAATTTATTGGTCCAGTTTACGTATTGGAATGGAAAATAAGTCGAGTATAAAGGAATCGAAGCAGGAAATGCGCCATTATTATATTTATTTTCTGACCTTATTTGTATTTCTACAAGACCTTGGAGGAGTATATTTCCAGCATCCCATAATGTTGGATTTTTGTGCTGTCTAAAAATCTTAAAGAACAATGAAGCCATTTGAGCCTCTCCTGTTATACATCTGAAATTATAATTTTTTTTTCCTGTGGGATCAATTTGAGCCCAAAGTGATTTTTTCTGATTAATATCTTTTGCTTCGGTTTCAAGTATTTCTATAATTTCTGAAACAATATTTTCATTATTTATCAAAAGAGCGATCTCATAAAATCCCTCCAAGGAATATACCATGGTATGAGACAATACCGGTTTGTTTGGGAAAAAACCCGCATTTTTAAAAATAGAAGCAAGGTCTCTTTGTTTCCAAAGTAAATCAAATGATTTAAGTAAGATGGCAGACTCTTCTTCTTTATGAGAGACTAACATTAAAGGCCAGATGGCTCTGCTGAAATAGGTTGGAAAATAATCTATAACATAGAGGCCCTTGGTCCATTTGCCGTCACCTTGTATTTGACTAAACAACCATTTTTTTGATAGTTGTATGGCATCGTTATATTTGGAGGCTTTTGTATGTTGATATAGCGCATGAAGTCCAAAAAGGATTTGTGCAGTATTAAATGAACTTGCTTTTTTTTGGTTTATTCCTCCATAGAAGAAACCTGCAGGGTCTTGAATTTTTAAAAGCCAATCTCCGGTTTTAATTGCAATTTCATGATCTGAAGCCAGAAGAGAATTGTGGTTTAACAAATTTTCAATTATATAACCGCTGGTCTCAGGATAGCTAGCCCTCCAAGCAAATCGTTCAGGAAGCCAATTACGACGACTGTGTGCAAATCCTTCAAAGTTTACTTTGTTGGTCGCATACCGAAGCCATGCAAGTGCATTTTTTTCAGCTTTTAATAGATTCTCAGTTTCCACTTAAATGATTTCTGTTTATCTGAAAATACTAATTAATTTTGAATTGCAGAATTCACCATAACAATAAGAAAAAGTTTCTGCTGAAAAAGACTTAAACCTGCGCATGATAGCTTGATTCATGGATCCGTCAAAGTTAAAATCACATTTTTGATTTAGAGAATATTGTATATTTTCCCAAAGAAGTGCAGTATTGGCAGCACGATGGTTGTCATTTTTATTGATGATATTTAAAATCAAAAATGTTTCATTCTGCCATTGTATGGTGAGGGTAAAAGCTAATATTTGTTGGTCAGAAATAGCCGCTGATAACCGCAAAATTCCTAGAGGCTTAAACAATTGATACAATTTAACCAATACCGATTGACTAAAACCATGTTCTTTGTAATATTTATTTTCTGCAAATATTTTAGAAACTTGATGTGGTTCCACTTCTTTAATTTCGATTCCTTCTTTTTCAGAATGGTTGATATGATTTCTTGCATTTCTGAATATTTTATCCCACAAATTATCTCCGTTTCCTTGATATTCCAGTTTAGCCCCAGGAGCATAATAGAATTTGTCCAATATCAGAGATGCGGATGATACATGCATGATTTGAGGATGAAATTTACATTTGACCAAACTGTAATTGCTACATTTTTCACGGAGCATTTTTAATAATTCAACTTCTTTTTCGTATGCTTGGTACGAACCTAATTCGTCCACATGATGCTCAATGTAAATATTATAGGGACTAAATTTTGGATCCTTTAGGAAATTCCAAAAATATTTTTTGTAAATGATAAAGGCAGAATACAAATGACTGTTTTTGAATTGCAGTTGATGATAGATTATCTTATCTTCCGGAAATAAACAATTTACCCATGCGGGCTGACAGAACAAATCCTTTTTACCAAAATCAGGCTCAATGATCAAATTGGTTGGATTGTTTGAATGAAGACTGGATATTTTGTGTTTGGATTAGTCTTCATAATTGATCAATGCAGGTTTAATCCCTGATCGGGTTTTAGGGCTTTATATCTTCCCTTTGAAAATCCAGAACCGTTAAATTTGATATTCTGTTCTTGAAGTTTTTGTTTTTCTTCTTCAGTTAGTTTGTAATATTCTGCGCATTTATTTGAACAACATTTCTCATATTTATTTGCACAAGAAGCGCATTGTATAAATAGAATATGGCAGTGATCATTCATACAATTGGTATGTTGATCACTAGGACTTCCACATTGATGACAGCGACTAATTATTTCATCAGATATTTTTTCTCCCAATCTTTCATCAAAAACAAAATTCTTTCCTACAAACTTATTTTCCAATCCTTCAGATTTAACCTGTCTTGCGTATTCAATGATTCCACCATTAAGTTGATAGACATCTTTAAATCCTCGGTATTTCATATAAGCAGAAGCCTTCTCGCATCTTATGCCACCAGTACAATACATGAGGATCGGTTGGTCTTTTTTTTCTGCAAGTAAATCGGCAATGATGGGTAAAGATTCTCTAAAAGTTACTACCTCCGGTGTGATGGCGTTTTTAAAATGACCCACCTCGCTTTCATAATGGTTGCGCATATCCACGATTACTGCATTTTCCTGACTGGATAATTGATTAAATTCATTCGCATTTAAATGAACTCCACTGTTGGTTACATCAAACGCTTGATCATCTAAACCATCTGCTACAATTTTATTTCTAACTTTAATCAACAGTTTAAAAAAACTTTGCCCATCATCTTCAATGGCAAAATTTAAACGGATGTTTTGAAGAAAAATAATTTCGTCTTTGGCTTGTATAAAATTTTCCAAATTTGCTTCAGGAACAGATATTTGAGCATTAATGCCTTCTCTTGCAATGTAGATTCTACCAAGCACATTTACCTTTTCAAACAGCAGATAAAGATGATCTCTAAAAATCTGTGGATTTCCAATTTTGGCATATTTGTAAAAAGAGATTGTTCTTCTTGGTTCTGGACTATTTTTCATCCTCTCCAGAAGAACTTTTCGATCTACTCTATTAAATAAAGGCTTTGCCATCCAATTATATTTTGACAAATTTGTAACACTTGGATTCATTGGTTTTCTTCAAAAAATAAAAACCTGGTTTTAATGAGCTTAAATCTATTTTCTGAGATTTGGATTTGATTTTAATTTCTTGAATGTATTTATTATTTAAATCTGAAATCAGAATGGTATAATTCTCGTCTATTTCAGATTGAATAGTCATAAACTCACCAACGGGATTTGGTAATATATTTAATGTCTTTTGGTTAGAATATGGATTTTTTGATTTCAAGATGATTGCCCTTCGAACTGCTTCATCGGCCATGACTTTGCCAAAACCATACATATAATTTGGTATGGCTGTGGCTAGAAAACTATCACACTGGATGGCTGCTTCATGAGGTCTGGCAGACTGTTTGATAATTTCTTTTATTTTTTCTACCTGTCCTGCCAATTCTGGATTGGCGTGGATAATCAATGCCACCAAACCCGCTACATGGGGGCCAGCCATGCTGGTCCCGTTCCAAGCTTCTAATTGACCTGACAAGGGTCTAGAGAGCACCCCACTTCCAGGAGCAACCACATCGGGTTTAATTCTAAGACTGCTATCGGTGTATACAGGACCTATGCTACTAAATGAGCTGATGGTATCGTTTTCTGCAAAAGAACCAACGGTTAAGCTATTTGTAAAGTAGGCAGGAGGAAATGCAATGGTACCACAAGTATGTCCATTGTTTCCTGCTGAAACAACAACTACGATGCCTGCAAGCGTTAAATGGTCTACCACTTCTTCCATAAAACTAAAATTGGTTGGATTGCATCCTTCCTCCGGACTGCAAAACCAACTGTTGTTGATCGCATGAGGAGCCAAATCCGTTCTAGGGTTTTGACCTTGTAAATCAGTTGGGGCTAAGAAAAATTCAAAGCATTCTATATAAGTTGAGGGAGCACCGTTTCCTCTTTCCATATTTCTGCAACCCATCCATTTTGCGCCGGGCGCAACTCCATAAGAAAGATCATCAGTCCTGCCCACCATGGTCCCCGCAGTATGCGTACCGTGACCATGATCATCACAAGGTGTGATAAGGTTAAGCCCACATGGATTGACACTGTCTGCACTCAAAGGGCTGATGTCATGAATTGCATCGTGCCAATTGTAATTATGGTCCACATCCGTTCCATTCCAACCACGGTACTTTTCTTTAATTCCATCCATATCCCATTTGTATCCTGTATCATGTCCGGCTAGTATCACTCCGGTTCCATCAATTCCCAATTCCCAAACTTTATCCACCGCCATCCTGCGGATACCCCAGGTTAAATCTGGGCTTCTTGGATTTAAGGATAAAAGATTTGCTGGAAGGTCAAAGCTTTGCTTCACAGCCTGATCGTATAAAATGGCTTGCAAATCAGTTCGCTGCTGGAGGATTTGAAGATCTTCCTGGTTAATTTTGCAACGAATAGCATTGACAATCCAAAAGGAATTAAAACTAATGTTTCTATTTGTCAACACTTCTTTTAGTTGTTTTTGACTTCTTTGGGCATGTTGAATTAGAGTTTGGTAAACAAACTCTGTTTTCTTTTCTTTGGACCAGGAGTCCTGATAGGTAGGAAACAGAGCCTTTTCCTTCAACCATAAAATAGCTTCTACAGATGACTTTTGTTCTAATTGGCTAATAAGGTCTGGAGAAATTTTTACCTGAGCGCACAAAATAAAAGACGCAAAAAGAAGATAAAAAAGAGAATAAAATATTTCAAAATAAAAAATTTGTGCAAAGATAAGGAAGGCTTCCATTAATTCTTCACTTGGAACATTACTTTATGTGTTCAACTCTAAATAGCTAAAGAAAAGGGGCTTGATTCTTTCGAACAAAACCCCTCATTTTAATAGGATGCAAAAACGTATTAAGCCTTTCTCTTTGTATTAAACCCGATGGAAATTCCGACCCTAGGGCTATCTTTTCGTAAGACTGTATATAGATTCACTGGAAAATTCATAGATCCGCTTCTAAATGATTTTCCTAAAGCCAAAACCAATCCTCCTTCAATTGCAAGATCTCCATTGCGATGTAGAGTAGGTTTTTCACTTCTATCAGGAGCTTCTCCTTGTTCCCATGCTCCGTCTTTATAAAATCCAACTTCTCTTTTAGCCACCGTAAAATTGGTTCCTATGGCAAATTCCAGTCCTGATTTATTGGATCTGATACCGTGAAGGATGGCGATAGAAGGAATAAAACTGCCTTGTTCGATGCCGTTTATTAAAGTGATAAATTCAAACAATCCCTGGATATTTCCTTGGTTTAAGTAGGAAACTTCAAACTGATATCCAATGTGTGAAGCAACGGGAAACATACCCCATCCACCTTGGTTTTCAGGCCTTTGATAGTCTTTTGCGTCGCGACCAAACAACATCCCAAATCCAAATCTAGGGCCACTGAGGTTGAGTCTGGTGACATTCGGATTATTGACTTCACTTTCCAGAGTTTGGGTCGTGGTGACTTGTTTTAAAGATTGTTCATCTACATCAAGATCATGCATTTTTCGAAGAGTAATTTCAATCATCAAACCGATCCTTTCTTCAAAAGCCATAAACTCCATGGAATAGGATTTTTCCATTTGACCTGTAGTAACATCCAACATTCGAAATGTTAGGAAAATTTTATCGCCAAATCGCTCGATGCTACCACCCATCACTTTATTGGATCCGGTGATTTTTCCGAGGTTTTCCATGCAGGATTTGCTGTGGCAAGTGGCCAAGTTAAATCCATTTTCTGTGGCGGTTTGTTCTGCGTCCTTGCGGTTGGTGACATCGTAGACATTGATTCTGCGAAGTTGGTGGATAAATAGATCCGGCAACAATGCACTGTCTTTTTTAATGCCTTTGATGTCTATGCCAGCGACAGTGATAATGGGCAAAGGAGCGAATTCAGAGGCTTGTGAGGAAATTGTTTTTGCGATCAAAAGACCGAATAAAATTGGTTTTAAAATTTGTGTTTTCATTAGATAATATTTTTTGTTGAGACAAAGGTCTATCAATCAATTGGCTCATATTATCCAATTCAGATAAAAACACATATTTATTTATTTAATATGTAAGAAACAAATAAACAAATTTTTAATTAACCTTAAACCAATTATATATTATCGGGAACAATATTCAATGGACCATTTACAATTTGACCCATTGGTAGCTTTTTGAAAAGTGATCAGCATAAATCCGAAAATAATAATGCCCGGATGGTAGATGCGAGATGGGTATGGAGATGTTCTCGCTATGGATCTGAGTGAACTCAAAACACAATCCACCCATAGAATTAAATAACTGTATTTTTAAATCGAACGGTATGGGCTCAATTAACCGGATGTGTAGGATATCTTCTACGGGGTTGGTGTAACTTATGCCCATATTTGCTATTTGAACATCGATGGTTCCAACGGAAGAGCAAGCAGTTTCAATTTTTTCGTAGGTATCACAGTCTCCTAAATTGTGATCTACATCATAAGGCTGGCTTTGTCGGTTTTTGATCCAAGCGCAAATGCTTTGGACATGACAATAATCTAATTTTATATTATCTCTGATGATTAGTTCTGAAATGGTCCAATGGTCAATGTCTTTAATACCATCCAGAGTAGTCAATTCCGGATTGAGATTAATCTGGAGTTTGCCGCCAAGGGTTTTTAATTTATTTAGAGGTTTTAGATCCTTGATGGCTGATAATCCCATGATCGTCGTTTGATCCCCAACTTCCTCCAGATTCCTTAAGCCATTGAGATCCTGCAAGACCCTAAGACCAATCAGTCGGAGATGCCCACCTATTTTGCGAAGATTACTCAGTCCTTCGATGTTTTTTAGACTGAGGTTGCTTTGTATTCGGAGATCCTCTGGAATCTCGGTCAGACCGCTTAATCCATCGATGTTGCTCAGATAGTTATTATTGCGAATAGAAATGAAGCGACCTACGCTGCGAAGATTCCGCAGACCATTGATTTGGGTTAATGAATCAATGTTGTTATAATGTTGATAAATATAAAGCCCACCACCGATTTCCAGCAATTGAGTCAATGCTTCCATATCCACTAATCGTAAATTGACTGCTATCCGCAAATCACCGCCCACACGTCTCAGAGAATCCAAACCGTCTAAGTTAAACAAAGAATCGGTTTCATAAATCTCCAGATCGCCATCAATCTCCTGAATGCCTAGGATCGGTCTTAGGTCTTCCACTTCCAATGAAATGATTAGATCACCCATGATGTGCTTGCAATCAGGATACAATTCCGCAAACAATTGGACTTCTTCTTGGGAACATAATTCAATTCGTTCCTCAGTCGGACATTGGGTAAATAAAGGCTTTAGATGAAAAATGAATATTATAAAGAAAATTGAAAATTTTTTGAAATACAAGATCAGTTCTTTTGTCCAATTGTCATGTAATATATTTAGTAAGTAATTCAAGAATGACAATAAAAAGACCATGTTGTAATTATATTATTCGATGATTAATTTTTCAGTTGATTTGGTTCCATTGGACAAATAGATTACCAATAAATACATCCCTGCATCCAATCCTGAAGTTCGGATGGAATGGCTGGAAGATGGGTGTGTAAATTTTTGTTCTAGGACCATTCTTCCACCCATATCGAAAAATTGGATCTGATGGATGCTTTGTCCAGGAAGAATGGATTGTACTTCCAGAATCTCACTGACAGGATTGGGCCAGTAAATTATTTTACTCTCAGAGTCCAATAAAGGATCGTGGACAGAGACCAGTGTACTGTCGCAAACGGGTTCATATCCAAGTCGGTAATTGACAAAATTGGGCATACTGGCATGATTAATCGCCGGCAGATGCAGTCCGTGTTGTTCAAATCGACAAGCCTTTCCTTTCTCATTGGGTTCGTGGATGATGTGCATCACCTCGTTACTGGTTCCGGTACTTACATAGATCTTGCAGTCAGGTGCAAGCCTTGCCAAATTAAACGCAGCGGCCCAACCTCCAGGCTCTACATAGCCATCCCAAGAGTCGATGTGTACCAGACTAGCCTTTATGTCCTCTGCCCAAGTATCAATCTGGTAAAGATCATATAAATAAAACATATAAACAAATCTAGAATTAGCTGAGAAAGCTACTCCAGTATATTGAGTCGACCCTGAGGATTCAGATCCTGTAGTAATCTGCCGGAAATTGGTAAGTTTTCCGGTCTCACGGTCAAAATCCATTAAAAATAGCCCATCACTTGCAGTCATCCTTGCGAACTTGGTGCCATCCGGAGAAAAACATGACTGTCCACTACCGGCATCCCAATAACGGGATGGTAGTCCAATGTTTTGTTCCATCACTCTTTCCAAACCATTTTCTGTGAGTAGGCAGAGATAATAGTCGCTGTTGGTATAACCACAGGTGATGACCCACCAGTCCAGATTGTTGGCATGTCTCACAGCCGTAAGGTGACCGGAAGGAAGGAGTTTCTCCACCATTGGAATATTTTTTTTGGTGACATCTCCATAGCCAGAATTCAGACTCATGTCAACTTCGGAATACAATAGTTTGGGGATAATTGTTAGACCAGGCACGTTTGGGTCCCTGTTTCTATCACTAATCATGTGGACTACATAATATTCTAAAGGTCTGCCAGGTTTGGGTAAAATCAAATTTCCATTGCGAATAGTATATTCTTCATTGGAGCAAAAAAAATCCCAATAATAACCTTCATTAATTTTTCCATTTGGCATTGGGCCAAAACGTCGGTCATTGATATAGCATCCGGAACTCTGAATGAGAAGCAATCCTTCTTCACTGCATATCGAAGCATTAAAACCATATACTCTATTAAATCTCCCCAAATGATATAACGATCTCGGCTTTTCATTAAAATCCATAACAAAACGAAAGAAACGCTGATCAGTAGTATTTTGACTGCTTGTACCTCCCAAGATCCAGATGAAATCTCTTTTTCCTTGAGCAAATATAAAATTGGTATATAATAATAAAAAAATCAATGATTTCATGTACAGATGATTAAAAAAAGGAGGGCTGTAATCAACCCTCCTTTTCAATAATAATTCTAATTCTTAATAAATCTGATAGTTTCACGCTTACCTGAGATAAACTCGAGTTCTAAAAAATAAAAACCATTTTGTAAGTCAGTCAATGGAATGAATAAATTCCAAACCGGATTTGTTTTTTGATCATCCACCATTTTACCTTCCAAACCGAAGATCCAATACTTTTTAATTTGTGATTCATTTTCAGGAACATTCACTAACAGATAATCTGTTGTAGGAACAGGAAATACCTTAATTTTTGAAGTATTTTTAGGTATTGAAAACCTTGTTCTTTCTGATGCTGCTTCATGACAAATTGTATCATCAGAGTAATGCACTAACTCATACAAAGATCGCAAAGCCCTGGCACGATATATAGCAGGTCCTGCAAAATAGGGACAAAGCTCTGAAATAAACTCGATTTCTACCCTTTGTGTAGAGTCTAATTCCCATTCACTGTCAGTTAGCATATAAAAATAGAGTGCATTGACGTATTGTTGATATTCTTCGTAATCTTCACTGACTGTTAGTGTGTCGTTGAGTAATAAAAGGTTGCCCAATGGAATGGCAAGGAGAGAGTCCAAATCAGAGGCTAGAGCCAAACGATCTGATTGTAGATCTTGCAAAGATTCTGATAATACAGAAAGGTCATCCAGCAAACCAATCATAGCTGAAGAGTCTTCCTCTGTAGCTAAATCTGTTAAAATCCCCAACGCAAGGTTGAAAAGACTGTCTTCTTCCACCAACCAATCATTGATCTGTACATAATCATTGGCTCTGGCATGATAAGCTTGATAAATTCCTCTCTCCATTTGTTCAAACCGACCAATAGTAGTGGTTGCATTTGCATTAAAGAAACTTCCATAAATGGAAGGGTAACTTTGTAAACTGCCCCGCTCTAATAACTCAGCGTATAATTGTCTTTTTGAAGACCATATACGTGTGCCCCAATCATAAGTGGTGTCATAAACTCCTGTGGCTACAAACTCATCATCTGATCTTGGGAAGCTGCGAGGTACAGGATTGACGCCAGCCCCCACTGTGCCGCAATTCAAGGTAAAATGATTGGCCGGATCATGCTCAAACCAACCTTGGTTTTCAAGTTCTTCAAAATTATTGGGGCTTAGATCGGGATTGGACTGATCTTCAGCATGGATAATAAATCTAGAATTTTCAAAATCCTGAATTCCACCATAATTTGCTGCACCTATTGTATGTGTACCAATCCAACGATTACCTTTGTGGATTTGCTGGCCGATCATAGCTCCAATTTGTGACAAAGGGTAGCCGAGAGCTAATCCATGATTTGCATCATCCATTCGGTTTGAAGCAAAAACAGTTCCGAGTGCATCGCTTACAAAGTGGAAGTCAAAGTGCCAACCCTCTGCAAGGTTACCTGCATGACCCCCATTGGGTGATTCTGATACAAAGAGTCCTGAGTTTGCGCTTCCAGAATTTGATGAATTTAATAAATTACAAAGCGTAATATTATTGCGCCCACCAAAGATCCCGATACCAAAATTCGGTCTAGCTAAACTGCCATTGGATAAAACGGTATTGTTGAATGTCCAGAAGTTTTGACTATTGAATAGGTTTATACCTGTTTGACCCTCACCTACCGATACATCGTTATGATCAATTAATTTCAGTTGACCTCTTGTTTCTGTAAGATCGATGCCAATACTATTGGCTCCAGTAAGAGTGATATCGTTTTCTTCATTTATCGCGGTACTCAAAACCTCACCTGTCCAAGAAAAATTAATACCTCTTGCTTCAGCGCTTATGGTATTCCCTTTGATATCAAAATTTCTCCCGGGACTGTGGTCAAATTGCATTCCAGTCAGTACTTCGGTCATCTCATTTCCTATGACGGTAGAATTGACACCTCTTGTATAAATGCCGCACATGACATCGTCAAAAACGGAATTTTCTATTTTGAGTGTATTACCAGAAGTGGAACCAGAATGTATTCCTTTTCCATTGTGATTAAATGCATTTCCGAGGGTCCAGTTGTTTGTACCGAAGTCAGAGATATTTGTAAAGGAGCAATCTTCTACAGAGATATTCGAATTAAATCCTTTTATCCCATTCAACAGGTTATCAAATGTACTTTCATTTGAAACATCAATATTTGAATTATCAGCTAAAATTCCAGCAAAAGTCCTGTTCCCTAAAATAGATGGTTCTCCGGAGTAGAACGAATATAATGAACCGGAAAAGTAAAAATTACAATTATCAACAACAATTTTTGATCCTTCCTCTGCATGAATACCCACAGCTCCGTCTTTAAATGTTGATCCAGTCGCAATTACTGTAGATCCGGCCAAGGCATTTACTTCGAAATGACCATTGTCAAGTACAGTGTTTTCTAGGATTAAGGTGGCGCCAGATTCTACCTCTATACTATTCCATCGATGTCCATCACAAGCGATGACATAATTATCTTGAATTTTAAGAGTGTTTCCAGATCTTACAGTGATACTTGAACCAGGGAGCATCCTGATATGTGCTGTGCCGTGTTGTTGTGATTCTTGACCCATAAAGCAATACAATGGAACATCTATATCAAAATTGCCATCCACTGTAAATTGACGCTCTGATCCCGATAAAAATGAGGCTGCAGGACTTGCCCATTGTCGAGTTTCGATTAATGTATTTAAAGAGCCGTTCACTACCATACCAAAATCACCATTATAATTGATTGTTGAAGTATTATAATATTCGGATTGATCATGACATTTATAATAATATATAAGACCTCCCTGGGTACCAAATAAATCAGAAAGTACAACCGATTTTGGTACTTCATCATCATATTCGTCTAGATCAAAAGAATAATAAAATAGATGGCCAATGAACACCCCACTTTCGAATTGATTTACTAAAGTGTAATCGCCAAGATCCACAATATTGAATGGTTCTCCTCGCCGTCTTAAACTAATAATCACATCTCCTTTTCTAACTGGAGGATCAACCCACGAAGGAGTTACTGTAATTGTAAAATTTTCACATCCTGCCTTTGAACCAAAATGGGAATTTGGACTAAAATAGGGATAGAAAGCACATTGGCTAACCGATATTCCAGGCAGAGCAAGTGTAAACATTATTGCCATATATAAGACAATAAAAGGTTTAAAATTGCCAAATTTTAATTGGCAGTATTGGGGGGGGGGGGCAGAGTTTAGTTCTGCGGACTCGTTCTTCGGACAGAACCTGTCTGTGGAAAGAACACCATTGAGGTTAAATTGCATAAAATAGTATTTTACAATCAATTCACCAAAACTTGATTGTCTGTTCTAAATGAACTGACAATAATTAACTTTGGAGGAAGTAGTCGAGAGTGTAAATGTATAAAAAAATACTTTAAATTATCAAAATATTTTATTAATTATTTTTACATATTTTATTTAATAATTTGTAAAATGCAGAACTTAAAATAAATAGTTATCAATTTGAAATTGATTTCATTTATCCCGCTCTGTCACAAAATAACAAAGTTGCTTTAAGGATGCTCTAGCAGGATTTTCGTCAAATTCATTTAGTAAAGACAATGCCCTGTCCCTGTATTCATACATGATCAGACGGGATTGTTCTACGCCTTTATATTGAATGATAAATGCAACAGTGTCAGCGATGATGGTTTTGTCCAATGAATCTTTGCGGATGCCGCGGATGATTTGAGAAGATTCTTTTGATGGCGCATTCTCCAAAGAAAGAATCAGCGGCAGGGTCATTTTCTTTTCCTTAATGTCATTGATTAGTGGTTTACCAATGGAGTGATCGGATAGGTCCATCAGATCATCTTTAATTTGAAAAGCGATTCCCAATTGAATGCCAAATTGCCAGATTTTATCCAACTTATCTACATCGGTGGTGACGCTTTGCGCTCCGCAAGTCACTGCGGCAGCGATTAAGGATGCCGTTTTCTTTTGAATAATTTCAAAATAAATGTCACGGTTAATGTCCAGTCTTCTTGCTTTTTCCAACTGCAAGAGTTCGCCTTCGCTCATGTCGGTGACTGCTCTCGAAAGTATTTTAAGCATTCCAAATTGGTCTCTTTCCAAAGCCACCAACAAACCTCTGGACAATAAATAATCTCCAACCAAAACGGCAATCTTGTTTTTCCAAAGGGCATTGATTGAAAAAAAACCTCTGCGCTGGTCAGAATCATCCACGACATCGTCGTGTACCAGGGTCGCCGTATGCAAAAGCTCTACCATGGTGGCTGCAGTATAAGTACTTTCATTGATTGGACCCAACATTTTGGCAGATAGCAAACTCAGTATGGGTCTGAATTGTTTCCCTTTGGTTTTGACAATATAGTAGCTTATTTTATCCAGCAGCGAAACCCTGCTCGCAATGGCTTCCCTAAAATGTAGATCAAACCTTTTTAAATCATCGTTGATGATTTCCTTGATGCTATTTAGACTGGTATATTCCATTAGAATGTGCAAAGATAGGCTAGTAAATCTTCTTCATTCAGCTTAGTTTGAAGATGGCCCAATGAAGGCTGAATGGCTATATTTCCGTATCTTGTGCCAAAATCCGCAATTTTGCTCCAGCTTTTTCGTAAAAGCCTAATGTTCAACATTCTACTGATCATTCCTTACGCATTTGCCCTGCGCTTGGGACTATATTTTAATATGCCAAAATATCAGCTTGACGATAAAGCCTGGATTTACAATAAAATTGCAGATATATTTCATTTTAATGGTCCTTACCAATATCTCTGGAGTATTATCCTGGTACTGATTCAGGCGTTCTTAATCAATTATTTGGTCAATAGATACAAATTGAATTCCGAAGGTCAGCTTTTTGCGGGTATCGTATTTATAGTCTTAACAGGCATGCATCCCGCCACAGCCACCATTGGTCCTGTGCAGTTGGCCAATGTTTTTTTAATTTTAGCCATGACCCAAATCATGGGAATTTATATAAAAAAGCAAGCTGCTCTTCAGTTATACAATTTTGGATTATTTATCGGATTGGCTAGTCTTATTTATCCTCCATACATCTGGTTTCTCGTTTTGGGAATTGCTGGAATCACCATCCTTAAAAGTTTTAATTGGAAAGAATGGCTTCAGCTCATGGCTGGCTGGATCAATGTTGTTTTTTTGCTTTTTGTTTTAGTTTATTTTACTGGAACTGAAAGTGAATTTTACAATATCCAAATCAAAGCTTATTTAAGTTCTTACATCATTCATCTTTCGCCCGGTTTGAAGGGATTAATATTGATGATCATATTGTTTATTTTATTGTTGTTGACTTTAATTCAATATAATTTTTATAGAATCAAGCGAATCGTCATTATTCAAAAGTATTATGACTTTATGTTCTGGACGTCTTTTTGTAGCTTATTGTCTTTATTTTTTGTAAAGATTGAAGACTGCTCACATCTCATTTTATTAATTACACCACTCTCGATTTTGGTGGCTTTGTTGTTGACTAAAATTAAAAATCCTTTGCTTTCAGAAACAGTACACCTTCTGTTTGCATTCTCAGCTTTATTTTTGCAAATTCAAAACTGGTAAATATGAAATTTGGTATTATTACTTTTCCCGGATCCAATTGTGATGATGACATGATGTATGTTTTGGGAGATGTTTTTGGACATAAAGTGACTAAAATTTGGCACAAAGAAACTTCCTTAAAAGGGATTAATCCCGGTGACTGCATAGTGCTGCCCGGAGGCTTTTCCTATGGAGATTATCTTCGTTGTGGCGCCATAGCAAGGTTCTCTCCGATCATGGATGAAGTGATCCGTTTCGCAAATGAAGGTGGAATGGTAATCGGTATTTGCAATGGTTTTCAGATCCTGTGTGAAGCGGGTCTTTTGCCGGGCCAATTGTTATTAAATAAAGAGCAACTTTTTATTTGTGACAATGTCTATATCAAGCCTCACAATACAGAGTCCGCATTGACGTATCATTTGGATGTAAAAAAGGCTTACTCCATTCCAATCGCGCACGCTGAGGGAAGATATTATGCCGATCCATTAACCCTGAATCGATTGGATGAAAACAGACAAATCATTTTTCAATATTGTGATCAGCGGGCACAAATAAATGATCAAAGCAATGTGAATGGATCCAGCTTAAACATCGCTGGCATTTGCAATGAAGGAAGAAATGTGTATGGCATGATGCCACATCCGGAAAGGGCGTCTGAGTCTGCTTTGGGTAATACAGATGGAAAACTTCTTTTTGAAAGTTTGTTTGGATGGATGAAGGAACATTTTGCATTGATTGCTTGAGCTAATTAATGCAGAGTTACTTAAATATCAGTTAAATATAAGCATGCCTTCCAACAATTTTAGAAATATCTGTTACTCTATTTAATGTTTAAATCAAATATGATAAAGAAAGTCATCCTGAGCTGTCTAATCGTTTTAGGGTTTATCAATGCCCACGGTCAGATATTGGATCCCGTCAAATGGACAACTGAAGTTAAAGACCTTGGAAATCAAGAGTATGAGTTAATATTTAAGGCAAAACTGGACCCTAAATGGGCTATTTACAGCCAGAAGTCAGACCCTGATGCTGCTACACCCACCGAAATTAGTTTTAAGCCTGGGAGGCATTATCAGCTAATTGGAGAAGTCACAGAACTGGGAAAAAAGGTTGAGGGCCCCGAACCATTGTTTGAAAATCTTATCGTTATCAAATATTATGAACAAGTGGATTTTGTTCAAAAAGTGAAAGTTGTGGATGCTTCAGTTCCAATTGAAGCTGAGGCCTACTATATGTGTTGTGACCAAGCACAATGTATTCCTCCGACTCCTAAAATATTTAAATTAATGGTCAGTGGCGCTACATTTTCAGGTGGTCTTCCTTCAGATCCGATGGAAATCCAAGCTGACAATGGTATGCATGATCCGGTAAAACTAATTGCTCGTGTTGAAAAAATTTCTGAAAATCGATTTAAAGTAGAATTTGAAGCTCTTATAGACAAAGGCTGGTTTATATATTCTAGCCAAATTTCTGAAGATGGACCTATTCCTTCTAATGTAGAATGGGACAGCACCGGAACTTATAAGGTGTTGGATAAAATTAAGGAAGTCAGTGCACACCAGATCAAAGGCTTTGATGAGATTTTTGAAATGGAAGTAATCAAGTATAAAGAGAAAGTTATTTTTTATCAAGAGATTGATGTTCTTGATGCTGCCAAAAAAATAAGCGGATATTTTACATACCAGACATGTGATGCTACCATGTGCCTTCCCCCTAAGAGTCTCGCTTTTGAAATCGATCCCGTAAAGGCTACTCTACTTTTGGAAGGAGATAAAGGAGGGACCGGATTAGTACTCCCGGGTGGTCCGAATATTGATCAAACCATACCATCTATAGTAAGTACCTTGGAGTCACCCGTGGGTCAATGTGGAGAAGAAGTGGTTAAAGGAACCAATCATTTTTGGACCTTTATTTTTGGATTTTTAGGAGGTTTATTGGCTCTATTAACGCCTTGTGTTTTTCCGATGATCCCATTGACTGTTTCTTATTTTACCAAAGGAAGTAAGGATAAAAAATCAGGTATTAGAAATGGAATTTTATATGGACTGAGTATAATTGTGATTTATGTGGCAATTGGTTTGTTGATTACTGCTTTATTTGGTGCAACTGCATTAAATGAATTGTCGACCAATTGGATTGCCAATGTTTTGTTTTTTCTAATCTTTATTGTTTTTGCATTTTCGTTTTTTGGATTTTTCGAAATCACTTTACCGTCCAGTTGGTCCAATAAAACGGATGCCCTTGCCGATCGAGGTGGATTGATCGGGATATTTTTTATGGCATTTACTTTAGCGATTGTTTCTTTTTCATGTACAGGTCCTATTATCGGATCTGCCATCGTTGAATCCGCCACATCTGCTACAGGTCCTGCCATTGTGATGTTTGGATTTTCCCTAGCCCTGGCTTTACCTTTTGGACTTTTTGCTGCCTTTCCGGCATGGTTAAATAGTTTACCAAAATCAGGTTCTTGGATGTCCAATGTAAAGGTGGTTTTGGGATTTTTGGAATTGGCTCTTGCGCTAAAGTTTTTATCAGTTGCGGACATGACCAAGCACTGGGGAATTCTAGGTTATGAAATATTTATGGGATTATGGGTTTTAATCTTTGGTCTCACCACTTTGTATCTTTTGGGATTTATGAAATTCCCACACGATAGCCCGGTAAAAAAATTATCCACCACACGTTGGATGTTTGCTCTTTCATTTTTGGGATTGACCATCTATTTGGTGACCGGCTTTAAAGTTATTCCTGAATACAATTCCTACAATTCACTAAAACTAATGAGCGGTTTGGCACCTCCATCCACTTACAATTATTTTTTATCGAAACCGATTTTGGATGAAGGCATAAAAAGCAAATACCCTTCCTATACCAAATGTGCAAATAATATAAATTGCTTTAAGGATTACAGAGATGGGTTGGCTTATGCCAAAGAAACCGGTAAACCAATGTTAATAGATTTTACGGGTTACGGTTGTGTAAATTGCCGAAAAACGGAGGAGCATATTTGGGTTAATGACGACATCAGAAAGAAGCTCAATGATGATTATGTACTGGTTTCTTTGTATGTTGACGATAGAGCTCCATTGGACTCACAACTTATTTCTGTGGTGACACAAAATCCAATCAGGAATGTTGGAAATTTGTGGGCTGATTTTCAGATTGTCAATTTTAATCAAAACTCGCAGCCTCTTTATGTAATTATGTCACCAGATGAAGAAGTATTAGCCAAACCGAGAGGATATAGAGAGGGGGTGAAAGATTATGATCAATTCTTAAGCTGTGGATTGGATGCTTTTAAGAAGTTGGGTGACAGCCAATTGATTCAAAAAATGTAAATTGCTAGCAACTAAGTTTTGAATTGGGTTTGATTTAATTTATTTGAAAAGTAAATTGATTATAACAAGAATTTTAACTAAAATCTTTTACTTCCCATTTCCACTTATTTAATATTTCTTTTATAAAATTTTGCTTCATAGGTTCGCGGTGTTTAATTGCAAAATTAGTGTGATAGGAATGTGACAATAAAAATTTTATTTGAATTCGATCCCATTGTTCTTCTGTTTCAATAATTTCATATGCGATTAATTCTTTAAACAAAGTATCTCCAATTTCATAAAATTCTTTGGTGCCTAAATAATCCAGATCCGCATCACAGATTATTTTTTCCATTAGGTTGGCTGGTTTTTGAGGAATTTTGGTCGCCAATATCATTCCTTCTATTTTTTTAAGGTCTGATTTTTCATAACCCCATTCTGACAAAGTGTTTTTTGCATATTGGACGCTAGCCTCTTCATGTCCTGAATAAGTTTCGGTTATTCCAACATCATGAAGCAAGGCTGCGCTGCGGATTAACCAAGCTTCTTTTCCTTTTAAAGAAAATCTAGAAATATATTCATCACAAACTCGTAAGACCTCCAATGTATGATGAACTCCATGATAGCTAAGTTTAGCATCGAGTTCATTTTTTAATTTTTGGATGATGAATGATTTAAGTTTTTTGATAGACAGCATCTATAGTTGTTCTAAGGTTTATTTAAGTTTAATTTTATTTTTTCAATTTTAAAAATAGCGTTTATAATTATTTAATGTTTTCTTTTCTTTTTTACAATTCCTCCAGATACTTCTTTTATACTAGAGATATACACAAAAGAATTTGGGTCCGTTTCAAAAATTGCGCTTTTAATTCTGTGAATTTCTATACGTGTGACGATGGCCATAATAATTTGGGTATCATGTTTAATCCCAAAACTTCCTGGAAGATACCCTCTTTCCCCGTTGTAAACGGTTATCGCTTTTCCAAAATCATTGACAATGCAAGACTTTATTTCCTCAAACCGGCTACTGATGACTGTCAGGGCTGTATATTCTTCAAATCCGTCTACCACATAATCAGAAGTCTTCATGGCTGTAAAATATGTTAGGATGCTATACATTCCAGCTTCCATTCCAAAAACCCAAGCTACACAAACAATAATTCCAGAATTAAATAGCATCACTATTTCACTGGTTGTAAAGCCGACTTTTTTGTTGGTATAATCTGCCAAGACTTCCATCCCATCAATCACACCCCCTCCTTTAATGACCAAGCCGATTCCAAGCCCAATGAGAAAACCACCAAAAATAGCAATTAAAACTTTATCATTTGTAATGGGTGAAATTTCTAAAAATTGAAGAGTGATCGCCAATAGAATAATTGCGATCGTGGTTTGTATGGCAAAAGTTTTCCCAATTTTTTTATATCCAATGTAGATAAATGGTAAATTTAGCAGTACGATTAAAAAACTAATATTTATGTGAAACAATTCATGGAGAACGATGGATAAGCCGGTCATTCCTCCATCAATAAATTTGTTTGGAATCATAAATCCTTTGAAAGCAATGGATGCCAAAACCACTCCGGCCAAAGTAAACAGGATTGAGTGAAACGAAAATATCTGCTTCCAATCAATTAGATCGTGTCTGTGTGCCGATAGCATTTAAACGATACTTTTAGTGGCGTAATAATACTCAAATTATTCAAAATATGTAAATTATTTATTTAGGAATGAAATAAATAGCTCTGTTACAAGGATCTTGTTCTTCCACCATCTACAGGTAGATTGATCCCTGTGATGTAAGAAGCAATTGGAGAAGCTAAAAACAAAGCAGCCCAAGCTATTTCTTCGGGGTTTGCAAAACGATTCATAGGTATATGACTTTTCATTTTATCAGCTATTTTCTCCGGTTCCGAAAGTTGATGGGTAGATTCTTTTAAAATGAGATCCTGGAGTCTATCTGTATTCGTTGCACCAGGTAGAATATTGTTCACGGTTATTCCCGACACCGCTAATTCATTGGCCAAAGTTTTTGACCAGTTGGCCATAGCAGCCCTCACGGTATTAGACACTCCAAGATGATCGAGAGGTTGCTTAACCGAGGTAGATAAAATATTGATGATTCTACCATATTGATATCGTTTCATTCCAGGAATCAAGGATTTTGTAATGATGTGCGCTGCCATCAAATGCTGCTTAAGGGCTAATTCTATAGCATCAATAGAAGCTTCTTCAAGTCTTCCTCCAGGAGGCCCTCCTGTATTGTTGATCAGGATATGAAAATCTTTGAGCAAGACTAAATTTTTCATTGCGATCTCAAGGGAGCTTAGATCCGTCATATCCAAAACCATTGAATCATGTTGTTGATTTTGGTTTTTAGGAAGTTGAATCAAAACCCCATTTAGAAGTGTTTCATTTCTTGCAATCAAGGTAATCGAGCAACCATTTTCTGCCAAGGCCATGGCAATGGCTTTACCTATTCCTTTACTTCCTCCACAAACAAGGGCCCTTTTGTTACTTAAATCCAAACCAATCATTTTATGATCATTTATTTTGCAAAGCTAAACCCCATTGAACAATTTATATGCCTATTTTTGCTTTATTATTTTACTTTTATACAGGCTTTGGCACAGCAAGTTTGGAATATGACAGATATCTCAGGAGAAGAATATTCTCTGGGTCTCTATCATGGGGAAGAAACCGGCCATTTAATGGTCTATCTTAACGAATCCATTTTAATCATTGATTTTAAAATCTTAAATGATAAAACCTACCATTTTTACATCGGGCATGAGCTGATGGAACTTAAAATTAGTAAAAAAGAACACGAATATGTTTATACATTAAAAGCGGATTTAGTGAGTGGAACTCCTTATAATAAGGCATTGCAAAAAAGTGAACGAAGCGAACAAAACAATATATTAATCGGACTGGCTATTTCAATTACACTTCTAGCTGGTATATTTATTCTAAGAAATTTTAGCTAAATTATTTGTAGGATTCAAGCAACCATAAAATTCAATCTGTAATGACTCTTTTATTTATAAACTTTGATCAGGGATTCATTATTTATAAATTTTCCCCAAAGTGGATTATATGCATGGATACTATCTGTAAGACAGTCTACTGAACTATATAGAGGATAAGATTTGTTGGCCCATTCAAAAATACTACCATACAGATTATAGGTATATTTAAAGCCATTCTTCGATAATTTATCACAAATTTTTTCGCTGCGATAACCCACACTACAATAACATACAATGGCTTTATTTTTTTCAAGTTTACTTAATTTATTCATATCAAAATTTTCGTAACCCACCCAAATTGCATTTTTAAGATGACTGATTTTAAATTCAGAGTATTCTCTAGTATCCAATAGGTTGTAGTCATTGAAATTTTGCTTAAGTTCATCAACACCGATCAATGGGATCGAGAAAGAAAGCATGGATTTTAACATTAAATCAAATGATTTGCTTTCAACCGTTGCGGGTTTAATGATGGGATTATTTTGGGCAAAAAGAATTCCTGATAAAAAGTTGAAAGAATAAATCAGGTATATTTTTTTCAAAAGAAAGTTAAAGGGGTCCATTTTGGATTAGGTAGTTTGTATGGGACCTTCACCCATTTGATCCTTGAGAATTTTTCCTTGTAATAAGTATTCCGACCATTCGGATTCACAAAATTCCTGCACTTGTTTTTCGTATTTTTTATCAAACAGCATATGGATATTTGGACCGGCATCTATGGTAAAGGTAACAGGAATATTATTTTCTTTTCTAAACTGTTTGATGGATTGAATGATTTTGAGAGAATCCGGCGCTAACAAGATATAGGATGGACGTGAGCTCATCATTAGACCATGTAAGGTCAAGGCTTCTTCTTCACAAACATCGATGAATAATTCCCAATCATTGTTTTTGATGGCATGAATAATTTTTAATATATTCTCATTGGCTTGTTCAATTCGTGAATTTCTAAAAACATGATTTTCCATCAGTTGGTGTCCTTGTGAAGAGGATACGGATTTTTCAGATGAACTGACCAGGAAAATCCAATCCTGGATGGCTTGAAATTCAGATCCCAATTGCTGTGACCAATCAATACCAAATAAATCTGAAGAAAAAGGGATAGATTCTACTTTACCCCATATAGAAGCTTTTGGAAAGATGGATCTGGATGCAGAGCCACTTCCAAGTCTTGCAAGGTAGGAAGCTCTTGTTTTAAACTCGCAGATATCCCTTTTTGCATTTTGTATTAGATCTTCTAAACTGGTTAGACACAAAGCCAATGCACTCATCGCGGATGCGGAAGATGCAATTCCTGCAGAATGCGGAAAAGTATTAAAGCTGTTTATATGAAGGTCCAAATTCTGAAGAAATGAAAGATTGAGCGAATGAATATATTTTTTAACCTTTATTCCAAATGCTTGATTTATTTGATCATTATAGTAAAAATTTATTTCCCCACTGCCTTCAAAACTATATTCGATTTTAGTCTCTGTATAGCATTGGTTTAAGGTAAAACTCAATGAAGGGTTCATTGGAATCTGACTAACATATTTACCCCAATATTTTACAACTGCAATGTTGGATGGGCTTTGCCAGATTATCTTTTTTAAGTTTTCCATTATTCTATATCTTTCATTACGTCAAAATCTTCCAATACAGCATCCATAATTTCATCCTGACCGTAGATGTATTTTTCTTTTAATTTATATCCATAAATTTTACTAAACTCATTGTAGTATGTAGCACTCCAACTCCCTTTAAATTCACGAATAATATCATAGAACGGTTTGTCCAATGCACGTTCCATCATTTTTGTCAAAATGAGTCCTTGAGTTCTACTTAAGTTCTTCAGTGGTTTTTCAAATTCATCCTCCAATCTTTTTTCAATTTCTTTGTACAGGCGTTTTTTTTCTCGACGGGATTTACCTTCAGATATTTCTTCCAACTGTCTGTACAGTCTAATTCCTTGGACTGCGTATGGGTAAACTACCGCAGCGAATCTCCGATACCTGGCATACCTTTCGCGATCATTTTCATAATCAAATTCTTTAGGCGAAAGTACGGAAATGCGTTCTAGTTGAGCGAGTACTATGGTATCTCCTTCTCTAACCAATATTTTAACTTCTTCACCATCCACAATGGTGGTATATTCAGTATATTGACAAAATAATGTAAAAGGAAGAATGAATAATATTGAAATAATAAAAAATTTGAACATCATCCTCGAGTGTTTGATTTGGTTCAAATTTGAAAGGAAAGTTAATTTTAATTTAATCAATTGGTTTTATACATTTCCTGCCATGCAAGCATACCACCAATTAAATTTTTTACATTTTTGAATCCTGATTGAACCATTAAATGTTTGGCCATACCACTTCTATTTCCACTTCTGCAATAAACAATGAATTCTTCATTTTCTCTTCCTTTCAATTCCTGAATTTTAAAAGGAAAAGAGGTCTGAAGAGTTGCAAGGTCGCCTCCAATGTTAAATTCCTGATGTTCATAAAGCTCACGAACATCTATAATATTAGGTTTTTCTCCATTTTGCAATCTTGTGGATAGTTCTCCAACGGTGATATCTTCCATTTTTAAAAAATTTAGTTTTAAAACAATAAGATTTGAGATTGGTTTTGGGATAGAACGTCTGTACTAATCACAATCGTCTCCCTTAGTGGCAGAAATTGTAAGGTCTATTTTTTCACCCATTTGAATGAGCGCACCTGACTTAAACGCTGGGTATTGATCGACTACGAAAGAAGAATCTGTATTGGCGATTTCACCATTCATGCTTATTTCGCCAAGTTTTAGTCCGGCTGCATCCAATAGGAATAAGGCTTCTGAATAATCTTTACACCTTAAATCTGGTATCTCGAGGGATCCACCGGTTAAACTTGAAACGATCATTTCCAGCGTATCGCCTTTTGAAATTTTGATACCGGAAGTTTGGATGTTTTTATCAACGATGAGCTGGTCTCTGTAATAAATTTTAAGGATATGACCTGGTGGTCCAGGATCATATTCAGCAGAACGCAACTTAGATTTTAAACCAAAAAGATTAAACAATTCAGTTCTTTTGTGTTCAAATTTTTTTCCATAGCTACTGAACAAAACGTCGGATTCAATGATATCTGCATTAAATCTTGAGACAGTCACATAGATTTTGCGACCTCTTTTCACATAAGAATTTGCTGGTGGCACCTGTGAAGTCACCATGCCTCCTGGACGCCCTGGCATATGTACAGAATCAGTTATAACCAATTCAAAGCCATGTGCATACACCAATTGCTCTACTTTCTTAACAGGAAGGTTGGTGTAATTGGATAATTTAAGTTTTTGGCCGTGGTTGGTGTATATTTTTAGGGCAAGACTTATTACCAGCCACAAGACTAAAATAAACAATAGCAGCCTAAGAAGGGTGTACCTAAATAGCCTGCTTTTAAAAAAAGCAAAAATATCTACTATTTGAAAAGATTCTTTTAACTTTTGACTCATCCTTGGATCGGTCTGACTTGTAAGAAGCCCTAAAGCTAATTTTTTTTTATGAAAACAAACGTCTAATCCAAGGATCAGACGACTACTTTAGTTAAATATCATTATACTTTAATGTATTAACTTTATAATATCAGAACATTGTAAAAATGTTGAAGATATTAAGCTTTCTTAGTAGAACCTGAAGTTTTTACTTTTTTTGGTCGTGAATTACCATAAGATGCTCTAGTTCTTTTACCTTTTGCGGTTCTTTTATCGCCTCTGCCCATGATTTTTAGTTGAATTTAAGCACAAAGGTAGCATTTTAATATAAAAAATCTTGAATTGTTATAATAATTCTTACCTTTGCGATCCAAAATTTGGAAACGTTCATTTTATGTCTTTTCTAAAGCAGTTTGTCATCCCGTTTAAAGGGCTTCTGGATGGTCATCATGAATATGAATTTCATTTGGACGCTCAATTTTTTAAAGAATTTGAGGCTAGTCCGATTCATGAATCTGATTTGACCGCGAATGTTAAATTGAACAAGCATCTTGATTTGATGACTGTTCAACTTAAACTGGAAGGTTGGGTAAGAGAAACCTGTGACCGATGTTTGGCAGAAATTAATTTGCCTTTAACACGGACCTATGACCTGGTATTCAAAAGAGAGGAAGGAGAATCAGAAGATCCTGATTTAATTCTATTATCTCCGGATGCCCATGAGTTTTCATTGGCAGATATTCTGTACGAATATGCTTGTTTGTCGGTCCCTTTGAGCAAAATATACAATTGCGAGAAGTCGAAACCTAAACCTTGCAATGAAGATGTAATAAAACACATCACCAAAGAAATAGACATTATTGAATCTAACCCAGTTTGGGATGTTTTAAAAAATATTAAAAACAATTAAAAACTAAGCCGTATGCCAAATCCGAAGTGGCGACATTCGAAGACGCGTAAAAGAAAAAGGAGAACCCATTATAAAGCGGAAACTCCTCAATTGGCAGTTTGTAAAACAACTGGGGCAACACATATTTTGCACCACGCACATTGGCATGAAGGCAACTTGATCTATAAAGGTCACGTGCTCATTAAAGGTGCTGAAGAAGCGGCAGCCGAAGCATAAGTTGTTCTTGCCTAACGACAATGAGGTTTATGAATAAACCTCAAGAAAGGCCTATTGAAAATATGAAAGCTCCGTCTGTCGGGGCTTTTTTTATATCTTGATAAAATAAATCAAAATGTATGAGGAAAGTAATTTTCACTCCAAATGCGCCAAAACCCATTGGTCCTTATAGTCAGGCAATTTTAATAGGACATACTCTTTATGTATCCGGTCAAATTGCATTGGATCCAAATAGTAATGAGTTGGTTACTGGAACCATTGAAACTGAAACCCATAGAGTGATGGATAATATTGGAGCCATCTTAAAAGCTGCCGGTATGGATTTTTCAAATGTTGCAAAGTGTAGTGTTTTTGTAAAAGATATTCTCCAATTTAGTAGAATCAATGCAGTTTATGCGACCTATTTTTCAACCGAAGGAGCACCGGCCAGAGAACTTGTGGAAGTGGTTGCATTACCCAGAGGTGTCAATGTAGAAATTTCTTGCATAGCCTATAAATAAATCAATTTCAATTTTATCCCTTGAGCAAAAAAATCATTTTATCCGGCATTCAACCCACGGGTCATCTTCATTTAGGGAGGTACTTGGGAGCCATTCAAAACTGGGTTAAACTTCAAGAAGATTACGAATGCGTGTATAGTATTGTCAACTACCATGCTATGACAATGCCCTATAATCCTGCTAAACTAAGAGAAAATGTGTGGGATCTCTGTTATAATTTATTGGCCTGTGGTATAAAACCGGAAAATCTCTCCATACAATCTTTAATACCTGAACATACCGAATTGGGTTGGATTTTAGGCTGTATGTGCAGTTATGGTGAATTGAGCAGAATGGTCCAGTTTAAAGATAAATCAGAGCAAGTCAAAGTAAATGACAAGGACATGTTTATTTCCTCAGGTTTATTTACTTACCCTGTTTTACAAGCAGCTGACATACTTCTCTACAAAGCTGATTTTGTTCCTGTTGGAAAAGACCAAGATCAACATTTAGAGTTAACTCGCAATATTGCCACCCGTTTTAATAAGGTGGTAGGAAAGGAATACTTTGTTTTACCTGAAACCATTTATACTAATCTCCCAAAGGTGATGTCTACCGCAGATCCATCTAAGAAAATGAGCGCAAGCGCAGGAGATAAACACAATCTAAATTTATTCGCTCCGGAAGATCAGATTAGAAAACAAATTAAATCAGCAGTCACTGACTCAGGAGATCGAACAGATAAAATGGCACCGGGCGTTGAGAATTTATTTGCTATTTTGGCTGCATGTGGTGATTTAAAAATTCATGAAGAATTACTTTTATCTTATCACCAACAAACTATGCAATATAGCGCCTTAAAAGATGCCGTTGCAGATGCGGTCATTGAATTGATTAAGCCCATTCAACTTGAAAAAGAACGTATTGTTCAAGATAAAAAGGCTATTAAGGAACAAATAAAACAATCATCGGCTTCGATTCGCCTACGTGCGCAACAAACTTTGCAAGAAGTTAAAGAATTGTGTGGTTTAATTTAAATGTTAATAGTACTTTTTTGTGATGGTGAATTTTAAATATTTAAAATATCAGGACCACTAAATTTTTAAAAAATGACCTTGTTTTGTATTGGAAGAAATTATGCGGACCACGCCAAGGAATTAAATAATCCTATACCTCAAAATCCAATTGTTTTTTGCAAACCTGCAACAGCTATTTTAAGAGATAACAAACCTTTTTTTATTCCTGACTTTAGTCAGAACATTCATTACGAAGTTGAACTTTTATTGCGAATTAGTAAAAGCGGAAAAAAATTTCGGAATCCAAAGCCATGGAGTTTGTAAGTCATATTGGTTTGGGCATTGATTTTACAGCGCGAGACCTACAAGATCAATGCAAAGCCAAAGGACATCCTTGGGAAATTTCAAAATCGTTTGATCATTCTGCAGTTATAGGTGATTGGATGGAAATATCGAAATTGGGCAAGGATCCTGTTAATTTTAGTCTATTAAAAAATAAAGAAACCGTACAAAATGGCAATTCAATGGATATGATTTTTAATTTTAATCAATTGATTTGCCACATCAGTCAGTATTTTACTCTCATGCAAGGAGACATCATTTTTACAGGAACACCTGCAGGAGTTGGACCTGTAAAATCAGGTGATCTATTGGAAGGATTTATTGGGGCACAGAGAATGTTTTGGACCGAAATTAAGTAAGTCGACCTCCTAAAAAATTCTTGTTCGCTTTTTATCTCAAGTAGATTTTAAGCTTATTGTGGATCAATTTTAATTTCTTGAATACCTGCGGCGGAACCACTGTCAGAATAAATCATCACCCTAAATGTTTTACCATTGGTACTTGAGTACTGGGCAATTTGATATTGAGATTCGTTGGTTCTTGATGCACCCTTGTGAAGAGCATTGACACTCTTAGGAGGGTTGGTTTCCATAAATACTTTTATTGCTTTGGTGGCATCCTCTCGATCTAAATAAGCTATTTTTCCATGATAACAGTATTCCACCTTTGCATTCAATAAATTTGAAAGACTGGAGGCATCAGATTTGGACAGTGCTTCAAACACCGGATGCTTTGCTTGGGAGTAAGCGAAAAAGGGGAGAATGGCCCAGAGAACAACGATTAGTTTATTCATTTTATAATAAATTTAAACTTATAACATATAAAAGCTTCGAATCGTTCGTTTTTGAAGCGTATTTTCGCGTTTATCAAAACATAAATTTGCAACTTTAGGAATGAATTGGACGTTTGAAGGCTGATGAAAAAATCTATGCTTGTGATCCTAGACGGATGGGGAATAGGTCAAAGACCTGAAGCTGATGCGATTTTACAAGCAAATACCCCGTTTTTCGATCAATTAATGAAGGAATGTCCTCACTCCGAGCTCGTTACTTACGGGCCATCCGTTGGCTTACCAGTTGGACAATTTGGAAATTCTGAAGTGGGTCATATACATTTAGGAGCCGGAAGGGTAGTTTGGCAAGATTTAGGTAAAATATACCAGTCATTGGAAAATGACCAACTTGTAAATAATGCGGTCATCCAAGATCTTGTAAAGTATTGCTTAAGCCATCAAAAGCCACTTCATTTAATAGGATTGTTATCTGATGGGGGTGTACATAGTCATATTGACCATCTGCTTGGATTAATCAAAGTATTGGAGAATTTAGGATTGGAAAATATCTTCATCCATGCCATTTTGGATGGAAGAGATACAGATCCAAGAGCAGGAGTTCATTATGTTCAAAAACTTGAAGATTTTTTAAGAGATCATAAAAGCAAATTGGCAAGTTTGATTGGCCGCTATTATGCCATGGACAGAGATAAACGATGGGAACGAACTTCTCTCGCTTATCAATTGTATACCAAAGGGGAGGGTACAATTACAGAAGACTTTATAAGTAGTCTACATCAAAGTTATGAAATTGGAATCACGGATGAATTTTTTAAGCCGGTCATTTTAAAGGAAATACATGAAAAAGGACAAATTATTAATCCACATGATGCAGTTTTGTGCTTCAATTTTAGGACGGACAGACTTAGACAACTAACCACCGTATTGACTCAACAGGAAATGTTAGAATTTAGGATGTCACCACTGCCGCTCTATTTTATTACAATGACGAAGTACGATGATTCTTTTCAAAACATCAAAGTTGTTTTTGAAAAAGAGAATATTAAAGAAACGCTTGGTGAAATGATATCAAGGTTTGGATGCACTCAATTGAGAATTGCGGAAACCGAAAAATATCCACACGTTAGTTTTTTCTTTAGTGGAGGTAAGGAGACTACTTTTTCAGGTGAACGAAGAGTATTGATTCCGTCGCCAAAAGTTGCTACCTATGATCTAAAACCAGCCATGTCTGCTATAGAATTAACCGATGCGTTGGCTCATGAAATCAATCACTGGTCGCCGGATTTTATTTGTATCAATTATGCCAATGCTGATATGGTAGGTCACACAGGAGTTTTTGATGCTGTGGTTCGTGCGGTTGAAGCGGTTGATTTATGTTTACAAAAAATTGTTCCTTTGGCCAAATCCAAGGAATATCAAATCATCATTTTAGCAGATCATGGCAATGCAGAATTAATGATCAATCCAGATGGAAGTCCACACACAGCACACACTATGAATCCTGTACCTTGTATTCTAATCTCAGATGATAAAACATTGGGCATTCAAAATGGTGATTTGTGTGACATTGCACCTACCTTGCTTGATTTAATGAATTTACCCGTTCCAGCTGTGATGACAGGACATACCTTAATTACAAAGACTTCTTCAAAAAATGAATAAGGAAGTTTTGCAACTGATAGAATTTAATTCAAGAATTGGTTTATGGAAATTTTTACCAATCATTGTTTTTTTATGTAGTTGCGCAAGACAAGAGTCCCTTGAGGGAGGGCCAAAAGACATTGAACCACCGATGATCATATGGAGTAAGTCAAGTTCCAATTTGCAGACTCAGTCAAGACCACAAGAAATAAAACTTACTTTTAATGAGTGGATAAGTTTAAACAATATTCAGAATCAATTTTTGGTGTCACCAACCTTAAAATATCCACCCGAATTTAAATTAAAAGGAAAAACACTCACGGTTCGTTTTGATGAAAAAGAAATTTTTAAAGATTCTACGACCTATTTATTTTCTCTAGGAGAATCCATACAAGACATTACTGAACGTAACATTGCAAAAAATTTGCAATTTGTTTTTTCAACTGGAGATTATATAGATTCAATGTGGATTGAAGGATATGTTATAAACGCGGAAGACCTATTGGTCGTTAAAGATGCTGTAGTTAGTATGTATCTTCAACAAACGGATACTATGTTTACAAAAACAAAGCCGGACCTTTATGTAAAGACAGATGAAAAAGGATATTTCAAAATTTCATATCTAAAACCAAGCAAATATTATTTATTTGCCTTGAAAGATAATAATCAGAATAATTTTTACGATTTGTCTTCCGAAAGTTTTGCATTTTTTGATTCAAGTATTGATTTAAAAACGGATACCCTTCGAAGTTATAAATTACTTTTGTCTTCACCCATACCGGATATAAAAATTTCTCAAACCAATTCTCGACCTGGCTTTCTTAAGATGAAGTTTACCGGTAAATTATCAAATTACATTTGGTCCGCTCCAGGGGCCATCAAGACCAGTTCACTTTATCAGGGCGATAGTCTGACCATCTGGTATCAATCCAAGGATTCTGTTTATGGTGTGCTTCAATATCAACAAAAGATTGATAGCTTTATACTTTCTCCGTGGACTGGAGAGGATCAAAAAACTGATACCATTGAATTGCGGGCTATGAAGTATGTTTTAAGACCAAATGAAGAATTGGTATTGGAATCTACGCATCCCATTCTAGAATGGGATCTCACAAAATTATCTGTATTGCCTGAGTTACCATACCAAATTAATTTAGACAGTTTAAAACCAACTTCTATTTTGATTAATTTTAATCCAAATACGGAGGAGAAAATATCCGTGCTATGGAGTTCTGGTTTTGTTAAATATTGGAATGGGGCCATTAGTAATGCTGATAGCATTGGGATTAGTATTGTTTTAAAAGAAAGCCTTTCAGGATTGAAAGTAAAAGTTGAACATTTAAAGGAAGGAGAAAATTATATTTTTAGATTGTTGAAAAATAAAAACATCATTAAAGAAGTATTTATTAAATCAGCTGGTCAAAATTTTGATTTGGAATTTAAAAATCTGGATCCCGGAAAGTATCAATTTTCTGTGATAGAAGATCGTAATGGAAACCAACAGTGGGATCCGGGTTCGTATCTTCATAAAACGCAACCAGAATCTATTCTTATCTTTGAAGTAGAAGAATTGAGACCAGATTGGGATGTTGAGCAAAAAATAAATTTAGAAAAATGAAACTACGCACGACAGAATTGATAAAAAATTATGGTGCACGTACCGTTGTGAATGGAGTTTCGATAGATGTGTCACAAGGTGAAATAGTTGGTCTTCTGGGTCCAAATGGTGCTGGAAAGACGACTACATTTTATATGATTGTGGGATTCATTACACCGAATGAAGGTAAAGTGTATTTAAATGATGAAGAAATTACGCAGGATGCCATGTATATGCGTGCTCGTAAGGGTTTGGGTTATTTACCTCAAGAACCTTCTGTGTTTAGAAAATTGACCGTTGAGGACAATATCAAGGCCATTTTGGAAATGAGAGGATTAAGCAAACAGGAACAAAAAGATCAATTGGAAAATTTAATCGATGAATTTGCATTACACAAAGTTAGGAAGAATTCCGGCGATTCTCTTTCAGGAGGAGAGCGAAGGAGGACTGAAATTGCCAGAGCACTTGCTTCTAATCCTAAATTTATTTTATTGGATGAACCATTTGCAGGAATTGATCCAATCGCAGTGGAGGATATTCAATCGATCGTAGAAAAACTAAAAGACAAAAATATTGGAATTTTAATCACGGACCACAATGTACAAGAAACCCTTTCTATTACTGATAGAGCATATTTAATATTTGAAGGAAAAATACTGATGAGTGGAACCGCTGAAGAGCTGGCCGCAGATGAAAAGGTGCGAAAAGTGTATTTGGGACAAAATTTTGAATTGAAAAAGAAAAAATCAGTTTAAAGATGATTAAATGTTATGTAGCGATGGTTGTGTTCTTCCTGTCCAGTTGTGGTATTTCTACCAGCGATGTGGAAGTCATTTCATTTCGGATTGCGGATAGCACTTTTCAAGCCAATACTGCACACTATTTTAAAGAAGCTGATTCTCTATGTGGAGTATTGGAAGGAAATAAATTAAATTATTGGATTGATTCTTTGTTGGCCCAAAGGCGTGAAGAAGTAAATGCCTTAAGAAGATGAAAAGTACGGGAGTTTTCTTTTTATGGGTATTGATTTTATTCGGATGTGGGAATGAGCAAAGCAGTCGGATTGAGGAAATGACTCAAATTAAACTGGAGGAGAGGAAGTCAAAATTTATCAATGAACGAATGTTGGATTGCTATCGTAAAACTATAGGAAAGGCTCAATCGATTTCTGATTCCATTCTTAGAATCGAATCCAAAATTCAAAAATTTGATAGTATTCCTGTGCCATATGATACCTTTAAACCATCTAAACCAGAGATTATTTTTCCTCCTTTTATAAAGCCTAAAAGAATCGATGAAGATACTATCATCAAAAAATTGTGATCTAAATTTTATTTTAATTAATGCTCTCTATTGGTAAATTTCTATTAAGTTTTAAATATGCCTGGCAGGGTTTTATAAAGTTATTGCAATCCGAACAAAATACCAGAGTGCATTTGTTTTTTAGTGTTTTGGTCTTGGTCCTTGCTTTTTATTTTAATGTAGAACGATATGAATGGTTGGCACTCCTGATTTGTATAGCCTTGGTTTGGTCCGCGGAGATTATAAATACCGCCATCGAAAATTTGGCAAATGTAGTTTCTCCAGAGTACCATGAAAAAATTAAAACCGTCAAAGATTTAGCAGCAGCAGGAGTTTTGTTTTGTGCATTCATATCTATTATTATAGGCACGATCATTTTTGGAAATAAATTATGGGAATTTTTATAGATGCAGATTGAATTGGATTTAACATTTTTATTATTCTTCGGATTGCATCAATGACATTGACTGAAATTATTATTAATTATTAGAAAGAGGATATCACTAACTTTGCACAATGAAAAATCGCAGTTATTGGACGATGGCCATCGCAGTCATCATTTTGGTTTTACTATTTGATCAGATCTTAAAAATATGGGTTAAGACAACCATGTTTCAAGGTCAGGAACATTTAATTTTAGGCATGAGTTGGGCCCGAATTCATTTTGTGGAGAACGAAGGAATGGCTTTTGGTATTAGCCTGGGCAATAGTGTGGGTAAATTGCTGTTGAGCTTATTTAGGATAGTGGCTGTTTTCTTTTTGTTTTTTATTCTTTGGAGGCTTATCAAGGCGCAGGAAAAACCAATCATCGTGGTTTCCTTTAGTTTGATACTTGCAGGAGCCATGGGCAATATTATAGACAGCGTCTTTTATGGGTTGATCTTTTCCAATTCACCTTATCATGGTGGGGTTGCCAGCTTATTTCCGGAAGATGGCGGTTATGCACCGGCACTGATGGGAAAGGTCGTAGATATGTTTTATTTTCCAATGATTCAAACTCAATGGCCTGAATGGATTCCGGGATGGGGAGGTCAGGAATTTGAATTTTTTAGGCCTGTTTTCAATGTGGCGGATTCTTCTATTTTTTGTGGAATATGTTTGTTCTTAATCTTTTATCGTCATTTAAAGACCAGTTCTTTGACAGAACATCCCAAAACAGAGAATGCCTATAAAAAGGAAACTTCCGATACAAATGCACCGGAAGTATCAGAGTAAAAAATTTGCTGAAGGTAGATTTATACCGTTAAGCTGACTTTTTACTTTTCCCTAAAAAATTGGCTACGGCTATCTGGGCGCGGTCCACACATTCATAATTGATGTGACAATGAACATATTTACCGTTTTTCTCAGTAAAAATAACACCTGCCAGCCTGAGAATGCTCAAATGCTGAGAGGTGACGGATTGTTCAATTTTCAAAGAATTGTAAATTTTGTTAACATTTACATTTCCCTGACTGTCAATAAATTGGAGAATTTGGAGGCGCAGTGGATGAGCCAAAGCTCTCATCAGTTCGCATGAGTAATCAAGCTTAACTGCATTAAAAGTTACCTTAGTCTTCTTCATTGAAGTTTCTTATTTTGATTTTCGTAGTTGACCTTGTCGCCACAAATATCTAAAGAATTTTGGAATTACAAAACAAATATTACAATTTTTTTAAATTTGTTTTGTGGTCATTTAAAAGGAGTAAGGCAGTGTGTTGGTAAAATCAAGAGCTAAGACTTCGGAATTGGGATGGTTTTGACTTATCCAGCCAAGTCTTCCACCAGATTAGAAATTTGGTTAAGACGATCACGGTCTAATGAATAGTAGATGAATTTTCCCTGGCGGTCTGTGGCCACCACTCCCGCTCTTCTCAAAATTGCCAAATGTTGAGAAGCAACAGATTGCTCTAACCTGAGCTTGATGTAGATGTCGGTCACAGTAAGTTTGTCCTGTTCTTCCAAAAGGTCTATTACCCTTTGGCGCAGTTTATGGTTAACTGCTCTCAGCACAAGTACCGCTTTCCTTAAGTCAGCATAGTCGAGCTGTACTTCTTTACCGCCCCTTTTTAACGTAATCGTTTCGTTCCTTTTATTTTTCATGTCAGAGAATTTGATAAAATGTGTAATAACGATTACCATTGATACAAATTCAATGCCAAAAGCAGAATCACATTCTGTTTATTTTATCATTCAGCTTATATTTATATTTAACATATATAATCAACAATCCCTTTTCCATTTTGATTCAATCAATTAGCTTAATTTTTGCTTTGGTATTGTAATATATGGATCATAGAGATACAATGGGTTAAATTGATGCAGATCACTGTAATGGCCAAGTTGGAAAAGTTTAAAGGCAGGACGAACCTGGTGAAAAGCCTGTGGATTGATATATATAAGATGCTGATGAGTGATATTTTTAAAAACTAATTCATCGTGCTGACTGAAGATCAAAGCCGGAAGATTGCTCCAAAATTCAAAATGCTCCAGGTCTCCTTCAATCAAAGAACCCAGGGTTTCCGTATTTTGATTAAATGTTGCTCCAACAAATTGATTTCGTCTGGTGTGCAGGATAACCCCAAAGTTTTCAAATGACAAGGAAAGATCAGAGATTTGCGCAAGACCAGCCCATGCCCAGCATTCCAAAGTGGGAATGGCAAGTAATGGTAGGTTTAAAGAAACGCATAAGCCCTTGGCGAAGGAAATACCGGATCTTAGTGCTGTGTAGGACCCTGGACCGCTATTGACAGAAATGGCCCCTATATCTTTTAACTTGAGTTCAGATTTTTCAAGACAATCTCTAACAAGTCTGGAAAAATCAGCAATAGGATCAGCTTTAGACAAAGAACTGTGTATTAATTTACCATCCTCACTGATGGCCACAGAACATTCAGGAGTGCTTGCATCCAGATGCAATATTCTGATAGGGTCCTCAGCCTTTCTTTTGGAGTATGGCACTGTATTGCTTAGGGTCATTTAATATTTTGGAAGCTTCCTTGACCAATGGATCGTGGACCAAACGATTTTTCAACAATCCTTTTTCAAAAAAACTTCTTTCCACAATTTGCTCACCAATCACCAGGGCAATTCTTTCTTTGTGTATAGAAATTTGATTCCATTGATCGTTTTCTAAACTTAATCTTATGCTTTTCAACTCTTTAGAAAGATCTAGATCCTTGTTAACTTTAGCCAGGCTGTCCAATTCATTCATTTTATTTTCTAGGGGTGATTGGTCATCAAATTTATTTTTCCTCAAATAGCTTATAAATTCTTCGATGTCCGGAAATGAATATGAAATAGGGTCTGTAGGTGCAGGATGTTTTAAAGAATACTCTGTCACATATTTAAATATCCAGTTGTCATTGATTAATTTTTGGACAATGTCTGGATAATTGGCATCTTTTAATTGGATGTCCGGTAAAACTCCTCCTCCATCATAGACCAATCGTCCATTTTTAGTTTTGTAACTAGAGCGCAATGAATCCGGCAGGTCAATTTTATTTCCTTCTTCATCATAGCGTACACTTTGGATGCATCGACCGGAAGGTATATAGTATTTAGATATGGTTAGTTTAACCTTGGCATTGTATCCAACATCCTTGGTATTTTGGACCAAGCCTTTTCCATAAGAAATTTGCCCAATGACTACACCTCGATCCAGATCCTGCATGGCCCCACTCACAATCTCAGAGGCCGAAGCCGAATGACCATTGATGAGTACAGCCAATGGAATCTCGTCATCCACCGGAGATAACTTGGTGTGGTACACTTGGTTGGTTTCCTTTAATTTGCCCCGGGTGCTCGCAATCAGTTGACCTTGTGGTACGAAAGTATTGCAGACATTCACTGCTTCATGAAGTAAACCTCCGCCATTTTCTCTTAAGTCCAAAATGACTCCTCTCATACCAGGATGCTCTTTCTTCAATTTAATGAGCGCCTCCTGTACATTTTTACCAGCATTGTCTGTAAAAGTAATCAGATATATATAGCCTATAGAGTCTGGCAATATAGTAGAATAAGGCACATTGGGGATATTGACCTCATCCCTGACTATTTTAAATAACTTGGGAGTAGTTTCGCCTGGGCGCAAAACCTTCACTTCCACTTCGGATTTTGGAGTTCCTCTCATGATTTGATAAAGGTCTTCGCTGTCTTTACCCTTGGCATCTAATCCATTAACCTCCAATACCTGATCCCCAATTCTTAATCCAGCGGTATGGGCAGGATAAGATTCATAAACTTCAGTGATGGTTACATATTCTCCAATTTTGCGGGCTTTGGCGCCAATTCCATTGTATTTGCCTTCAATTACTAGTCTATAATTTTCAATTTGAGCCTCAGAAATGTAGTTGGTAAAGGGATCCAATGATTTGAGCATCGCGTCAATACCGGTTTTCATTAATTTGGAAGGATCGGTCTCATCCACATAATGCGCGTTGATCTCTTTGTATAGGTTACTGAAGATTTCTATATTTTTGGTGATTTCAAAATATTTATTATAGTTTAAAAAAGCAGCACCACTGATTAAAACGGCAAGCAGCATGGAACTTAAGATTAGTATTCTATCTTTTTTCATATGATTGGTTCAAATAACTATGACAGTACAAACGAATCCCCTCAAATGTTTATTGGACCCAGTCCTTTTGCATTCGAGCAAAGCATTGACATTTAAGAAAATAATAAGGGTTTGGACCCAAGTCCATTTTTTTTACTTTGTTCAAAGAGTGGATTGACCATTTATTTTTAAACAATTTTAATAATTCAATCCAATTAACGCACTACCTCTCCTCTCATCGCTGCTTCGTAATCTGGTGTTTTGAGAAATTCATCGTAATTATGAGGGTAGGTGGTTTTAAGAAAAACCTGCCAATAGGCTTCTTTGGTCATGGAATCCCAATGAATTAATCCGCGGATACGTTGCTGGGTTTGAAACATGCTTAAAAATACTAAAAATCCAATTATGAGATATGAGTTTATTCTAAACATACTGTGTTGCGCTGATATTTTTTCTAAAACAAGACCAAGCGGAATGGCCATAAGTGGGTAGAAATCAATCATCGACCTGCAACCAAATCCGCCACCAAACCACCAGCTCCACCAACAAGAATTAAGGTATACGAAAATCATCAGAAATAGAATTAAGCTCAATCGTATATTTTTACTGAAAGCATGGTTCATCCAAAGACCAAAACATGCAACCAACATAAGAGGTGAATATGTAAACCAACCTTTACGATAGGAAAACAAAAACTCCATGATCATAGGTCTGCTCCAAAAAAATTTCTCACCTTCATAACTAAAGTGAATCCAATGGCCTGTAATCCATTTCCAATAAATGAATTGAGGTGCGATTACAATCAATGAAATTAGGCCAAATAAAAATACTGCTTTGATGTTCAATTTCTTGGTGATGGAAAGAAAAGAGAAATCTGTTGGATACTTGAATAAAATGGAAGCAATGACAAAAACAACTAAAGCGTTTACAGGCCTCAGTAAGGTAAGCAATCCAAAACATATACCGGCATAGACAATGAGCTTCCAACTGAATTTATCGCGAATTCTAAAAGCAAGTTCTGTCAAAGCCGCGACAAGAAAGAACCCATAAATATGAGCACCGGGTTGGGTCCAGGAAGCATAATAATAGAAATTGGTACCAAGTGAAATAATGACCAAACAGAGGTCTCTGATGAAGGGCTGAAAAAATCGAGAAAGTATCAGGAATACAAAATATAAACCCCAACATCCGAAAAAAACATTGTTTAATGCCACTGCAATTTGATACGGTTTTGAATATCCATCTCGTTCAAATCCCGTTAATATAGCAATTACATCTGCGATCACAAATGCAGGTATATTGATCATAGACCAGGCTAATGTCATTTTTACAAGGTGTTTCCCATTTGGTTTTTTAAAGGTCCAATACAACCAAGTCAATGAAGTATCTCTTTGGACATCTTCATTCAGAAATCGCATCGCAAGATCACCATGGATAAAAGTGGCTGGTAAAAACGAATAGTAATTAATGGTATCCCAATAGATGACTCTATGTTCAATGTTTTTTCTAGACCACAGATGCACAAATAAAACGGTAAAAAAGAGGATGGTGAATAAAAGAATGAGTACTTTTTTGGTTTTCCACAATTGTATAATATTGAAGTTCATTTTTGTTATTTATTATTTTTCTTGCAGCCTGAAATTATTAATTATTAGTTATTATTTTTTCTATTTCGAATCATCTGTGAATAGGACCAATGACGTTGTAAGGCTGTAACAGATTCAGCAATCCGATCTGCCTTGGTGATGCTGGATTTGGCGGTGTCGATCCATTTGGAAAAATATTTTTGATGTGAACTTGTCAAGGAATTAAAATAAGTATGCGCTTTAGGTTCAGTTTTCAGAAATTCCAAAAAATCCGAATTCAATTGATAACCTGTTTCATCTAAATCCAATTCAACCAAAATGGATTCTCCTACTTTTTTATTTAATTTTTTTCTCATCTCCAAATTTAGTGGAATGATAAAATTTCCATTTCCCATGGGCAATAAACTCATCGCTTTGATTGGTATTTGGTCCAACTTGCCTTTGACCTGGTAAGTGGTTTTAATTCCGGGGTTGATATTTTGGGCCATCTGCTCCTCAATTTCTATATAGGTCCAACCACTTTTCTCAGCTTTTGATCCGAATTTTTGTATGATTAAATTATATTTCTGCACCAATGGCAAAAGTAGTCAGCGAAGACCATTGGATTGAATTAAATTTTTTTAAAAAATGATTATTGTCTTAATCTATTCCTGATCAATGATTATTTCTTAAGTTTGCAAATTGTCATCAACAATCATATTTTATGGCTTATACTGAATCCAAAATGTTGGAACTTGGCATCAAGGCTCCCTCATTCACTTTAAACGATATTTTAACGGGCGAGCCAATCCATTTTCCCAATGCTCAATCACACGTTGCCAGTCTGATTATTTTTATGTGTAACCATTGTCCATATGTGATCCATGTCTTAGCGGAATTGGATCGACTCACCAAAGAATATGCCGGCAAGGGAGTCCGAATCATTGGAATTAACAGCAATGATGTCTCTAAATATCCGGCCGATTCTCCCGAAAATATGGCCAAACTGGCTTTAGAATATCAATTTATCTTTCCTTATTGTTACGATGAATCTCAGGAAGTGGCCAGAAGTTTTGATGCTGCATGCACCCCTGAATTTTATGTTTTTGACCAGAATTCCATGCTTCAATATCGAGGTCGAATGGATGAATCTCGGCCGGGTAATCAAATTCCGGTCACTGGTTCTGATTTAAGAGATGCATTGGATTGTGTGATTGATCAAACTCCGGTTTCAAAAGTTCAGTATCCATCGGGGGGATGTAATATTAAGTGGAGGGTTAGGGAGTAAGCTGCTAACCACTAAAGCTGGCTTAGCGAGAGCTACACTAACTCATTGTCTGATTTATTGATTTCTCATCACAATTAATTAGAAAGTCATTGAGCTTACTAATAGGCATATTAAATGTATTTTCTATCTATAGATATTTTTGGTCATGAATATTCTCTCTTTTATTTTGATTCTTACTTTCTTTTGACCACGACTGAACGATCCTAGCTTAAAGCAAGGTAGAGTGCGACAGCACTCTAAGTGAAGGAGCCGCGAAAGTGGTAAGCAAAGAAAACTCGTCACAAAAAAAGGCGATCACGCCTGCTGGCGTGACCAGGTTCTCCGAGCGGGCGTCCCCAAGAATACTAGGGGACTGGATTTCCCGCTCTACAAACCTTTCGCTGGTTTTTTGTGACAATCCAAAATTCAATAATTTTTGACAAGCACGCTTCGACAATCTCACTGAGCGGCTTACACGGAGCCTATCGAAGTGAGTCGAAGTGAGTAAAATTAAAATACAAGATGTTCAGTACATTGCATTTTCATAACGCCTTTGGTGGTTACTCCGCTTCGTTTTGCATTTCCACATTTTCATGGCGCCAAATGCGCCACGTCGCTGCGCTCCGCATTTCCAAATTTCCACATTTCCAAATTCTCTCATTGACACATTAACTCATTGTCTTCACCCGCCTTTTTTCTTCTTCATATTCGCTCTTTTCAAGGAATCGAGCAATTCCTGGTCTTTCGAGCCGTGTTTAAACGTTTTATTGGGAGATACGTGGATATTGGTATCATTTGGAGGATTTAATGTATCCTCAGGTTTTGTGGTGTCTCCAGTATTTTTATTTCCGGTTTGATGGCCACCCGTTGTTGTGATCGTAGGTTTGCTGACGCCTCCTCCAACATTGTTGTTACAGGAAGTAGACAAAAGAATACAGAAAAGAATATTAATGCTGAATAACAATTTTTTCATTCGCTATGATTTGATGATTTTGTACAATGGATAAAATATAAACGCCAGAAACCAATCCTTCTGTATTCATTGAAAATGTGTTTTCACCCAATTGGGCAGTGCTGTTCAATAATTCTTTCTTTATGGTTCCGTCTTCACTCGTGCAGATCACCTTTGCTAAACCTGTTTGTGGTGCTTTAAAGCTGAATGAAATTCTTTTTTGAACAGGATTTGGCCAAACTTTTAATTGGGCTCCAGCAGTCAAATCCTTATTTGAAACAGGGCCTGAATCATGCACTTCAGCTGCGTGACTTTCCCATTCACCATCAAAACTACCATGCGCACTGGCCACCATTACACTGGGATTTGTTGTGCTATAATTTCGGCAAATACCGGAATAATCTCCCCATCGCTGTGTTTCATCTCCATTAAAACACTCCACTTCCCATAATCCTTTGACATAGGTAGAACCAGACCAATCTAAATTATCATCGACATGGACAACACGTGATTGCGGATAGTCATCGGAAGCAGATCTTGTAAATAAGATCATTGCTGATTTGCCTGTTGTCGATGTGGCATAGGAAGCAATAGCAGGATACGCATAGTCATAATCCTCTAAACCAAAAGTTCCTTTTGTGGCTGTCCGGTTTTCCACATTGACCCTGTAATAATGAATTCCATTCCAGCCATTGGAAAGCTTAGCAGCATGTACAAAATGCACAAAACCATTCAAATAAAATCCACTCAAAGCCCTGCAATCGCCAACATCTAAATTACAACTTGTTCCTTTTTGAAAAGCATCAGAGCCAACTTCATAAGGAAGGACTGTAATTTCATAATAAATCATTTCAGGGTTATTATTCATATCATTTGTAAGATCATACAAAGCTATTTTATCTCCTTTAGCAGATTCTGTGGCAACCAGGTATACTCCCGGACCGTAGGTATTGTTCAATCCAAAACTCACAGGAAGCAGTGTAAAATTAATGTCATCATCAAAGTTGGACCAATACACAAATTGCAAAGTTTGTCCATTGTAACCGGAGGATTTAGTAATTTGCCAAACCTGGGAATCTGCAAACTTTCCATCATCACCAAATACATTGGCTGTTAATATAACTTCGTTGTTGGTGACTGCAATTTTAGGGTAATCAAAAAAGCGCCCTAAGTTCGTTTGGTCTCCCTTTAAGAGATATCTATACCAGCCGTCATTTGGATTTGCTGTTTTAGAAAAAAGCAAAGCAACCTTATTATTTTCCGAAGTACCACAATGCTGCACGTACATAAAAAATCGTTTCGCAACAGGATCAAAAAGCACCACCGGATCGCAATAGGAATCCCAACCTGGATAATTTAAAAGAGCTTCCAAAGTCTGTGTGTATGTGACTGCCCCATTCCTCGAGTAACAAATAGAAGAGTTTGCACCCGTTATGACCCAACCCGTATGGCCTATGGCAACAGTATTATCTGTGGGAGCACTTCCTGTAAATGGGTTGGTATCCCAACGATCACCTACTTCCGGCTTTAAAGGCGTCAGGCTATTTTGGACATCCTTTTTTTCGTTGGGACTATATGTAAATGTTGAACTGCCGACCAGTTTTAGTTGCTGGTTTACTTTTTTTAATGAATCGATCAAATCCTGATCCGGACCTCTATGCCTGTTTGTTCTTTTCTTTTGATAAGCAATCACAGGCTTTAGCGACAAATCCAATGATGGCGGATTGGAAATTCCATCACAGGGCATGTATTGTATTTCACTTTTGGTACCGACTGATTTCCCGCCAGGCAGGGTTTGTGCTTGTTTGAGGAACTGGCTTGAAAGACTAGTTGAAATTAAAACTAGTAGGAAAGAAGCAAGGATGGAGTTCAATTTCATTGGAGATTGATTTGTGGTGACAAAGTTATTAGAAATTAAACAATATGAGTGATTAAGCTTAAATAATTATACAACATCTTTTAGTTCGAAGTTCGGAGATTTATGACGCCGTGGCGTTACTTCAATCATTGAGCCTGTAGAATCGTTACGAATTTTCAAATTAACCTAACTTTCTATCAATAGATATTTTTGTTCATGAATATTCTCCCTGTTATTTAATTCTTACTTTCTTTTGACCACGACTGAACGATCCTAGCTTAAAGCAAGGTAGAGTGCGACAGCACTCTAAGTGAAGGAGCCGCGAAAGCGGTAAGCAAAGAAAACTCGTCACAAAAAAAGGCGATCACGCCTACGGGCGTGACCAGGTTCTCCGAGCGGGCGCTTCGCTGGATTTCCCGCTCTACAAACCTTTCGCTGGTTTTTTGTGACAATCCAAAATTCAATAATCTTTGCAAGCTTGCTTCGACAGGCTCGCTTCGACTCATTACGACAGGCTCAGTGCAAGCCGCTCAGTGAGCGAATTTAATATTCAAGCCGCTTAACACATTTCCACATTTCCACATTTCCACATTAACTCATTGACTCATTAACTAATTAACTAATTAATCCTCCCTTTTCTCTTTTGTGCGACAGGAGCAAAATGAATGGCGCATCCTCCACCAGGAGCTAGTCTAATTTTAATTTTTTCTTTGGAGCGGATGGTGCTTTTTTCAATTTTGTAGCTCATGGGATTGGATTCCCAGTGCGCGTCATCGCCATCGCGGTAGATGATGATATTGTATTTTGAATTCGGAATAAGAAAAGAAGGTTCAAACTCTAAAATTCTTTCTTCTTCGTCGGTGATGGCACCTAAAAACCATTCTTCCGAATTTTTTGCTTTTCTAACCATGTAAATAAAATCTCCCGGAAATGCATCCAGGATGAGTGTGCTGTCCCAATCGGTTGGAACTGCTTTAATGAATTGAAAAGGATCCGGCATTTTTTCATAATTTTCTATGAGGTCTGCGGCCATTTGAAGTGGACTAAACATGGTTACATATAGCGCCAACTGTTTTGCCAAAGTCGTATGAACCTGCTCTTTTTTATTAGGACCATAGTGGTTCATTTTAATTTGGAAAATTCCAGGAGTATAATCCATGGGCCCGCCCAGCAATCTTGTAAATGGAAGAATCGTTTCGTGTTCTGGTGGATTTCCTTTGCTCCATGCATTAAATTCATTGCCACGCGCAGCCTCGTTGGTCCACCAGTTGGGATAGGTTCTGTGTAGTCCGGTGGGTCGAACGCTTTCATGCAGGTTGAGAGTTAAATTATTTTGGGCCATTTTATATGCCAATCTTTCATAGTGATCCACCATCCATTGCCCATCGTGGTGCTCTCCTCGGGGAATAATTTTACCGACATAACCTCCTTTGATACCCGGATAGTCGTATTGATGCATTTGGGCAATCGAAGAGTCTAATTTTCTTTCGTAGTCAGTCACGGCACCTGAGGTTTCATGGTGCATGATGAGTTGTACATTTTTTGATTTTGCGTAATCGCTGATGAGTTTTAGGTCAAAATCAGGATAGGATTCCGTAAAACTGAAAATGGATTCTTTCCAGACATTGTACCACTCTTCCCAACCTTTGTTCCAGCCTTCCACAAGTACATATGGAAAACCATGTTTTGCTGCAAAATCTATATGTCTAAGAACATTCTTTGTGTTTGCACCATGATTTGCAACCGCTTCATTTTTATTTGAATTCCAATAATTCCAACTACTTTTTCCAATGTGCATTTCCCACCAAATGCCAATGTATTTTCCGGGTTTTATAAAATCTGAATTGGGAATGATGGATGGATCATTGAGATTAAGAATGACACGATTGGTTAAAAGATCTTTGGCTTGTCTAGAATAAAGTACCACCCTCCAAGGCGTTTGATCGCCGTCTTGCAAATAAGCACAATGCCCGAGTGAATTTGGCACAAGCCGAGTTTGTATTTTTGATTTTGATCGATCAATTTGCAAAAACATAGCAGGATAATGTCGCAGTGCCGCTTCATGGATTGCCATAAAAGCTCCGTGGCTGTTGCGCAACAAGGTGGGCGTTTGGATCAAACTATCGTTGATCAAATGTCTAAAATCTAATTTTGTTTCTTCACCGATGGTGATTGCGTTGATCTGACTTAGTTTTGATTTTGTGTAAGGATATTCATTGGAATCGAAATCTCCCGGCATCCACCAACACTCGAGATCTTCATTAAAAATAAATTCCGTGAGCTCATCGGTGACTATAAAAAATCCGTGATTTCCATTTTTTGGAAAAAGATATCTGAATCCCAATCCATCGTTGTACAATCTGAATTCGATGTGCAATAATTTATTCAATCCTGAAATATTTTTTCTCAAGACCACCGTCATGGAATTGTGATGATCCTTTACATTTCGCTCTTCACCCCAGACATTGGCCCAGAGTTGGTTGACTTCTCCGAACAATATTGTATCAATCACAAAACCGGAATCCAAATTGGTTTGGTTGAACAAATTAATTCCAAGCCTTGCTTTTTTAATTATTTCAAAACCTTCTGCTTTAAAATCATAATAAGGACGGCCCTCTTCATCCAAATAAAATTTTATTTCAAGGACTTTATTGGGGGAAGTGAAAGAAGAAGCAGAAACATTTTTAGAAAATATAAAAATAGTCGGTAGAAAAATACAAATGCATTTTAAAAAATATTTTCCTTCTTTGATGATTGAATTCATAGAGTGTATTAATGCCAAATAGTCGAATTGGTTTGAACCCAATGTTTGAAAATGTAGAATTAGAACATCTAAATTACTTATACATTCCTCAACTCCCTTCTCAGAATCTTTCCCACATTTGTTTTTGGGAGAGAATCTCTAAATACGACTTCCTTTGGTATTTTATAATTGGTTAAATATTCACGAGTATATTGGATGATTTCGGAAGCAGTCAAACTTTGATCCTTTTTGACAATAAAAACTTTCACCATCTCACCACATTTTTCGTCAGGCATCCCTATGGCGGCCACCTCCAAAACTTTTGGATGGCGCATGATCACATCTTCTATTTCATTGGGATAGACATTAAATCCGGATACCAGGATCATGTCTTTTTTGCGATCGACTATTTTAAAATATCCATCATCATCCATCACCCCGATGTCTCCGGTACACAACCAGCCGTCCTTGATGGCCAATGCGGTTTCCTCCGGCTTATTGTAATACCCTTTCATCACTTGAGGACCGCTGACTTGAATTTCACCCGCTTCGTTAGGCCCGCAAATATGCCCATCTTCCGCCACAATGCGCACATCAGTGCTGGGTACCGGTAAGCCAATGCTCCCCATTTTGCCAGATCCATCTAAAGGATTTAAGCTGACCACAGGAGAAGTTTCAGTCATCCCAAATCCTTCGCATAATGAACATCCTGTGACGGCTTTCCATCGGTCGGCTACCGAAGTTTGAATGGCCATTGCACCGCCTACGCTCACCCTCAGCGCACTGAAATCGTGCTTGTCAAATCCCGGAAAGTTGAGCAAGGCATTGTATAGGGTGTTGACACCCGTCATGAGACTTATTTTATGGTCTTTGAAGGCTTTGGACACCGAGCCAATATCGCGCGCATTGACAATCAGTACCGTGTTGGCACCAATGGCCATCATTGCAAGGACATTGACCGCAAAGGCAAAAATATGGTACATTGGTAAGGGAGATAAAGTAGTCTCCTGTCCTTCTTTCAGATATGGTCCTAGGATGGCCCTAATTTGCTGGAGGTTGCCGACCATATTTCGGTTGGTCAGCATGGTGCCTTTGCTCACTCCTGTGGTTCCTCCGGTGTATTGTAGCAGAATGACATCATCCAGTGAAGAAGTAAACTGATCAATGGTAAATCGCGAACCTTCTTTGATCGCATGGCCCATACAAACGGTGTTGGGTATTGTAAACTTTGGAACCATTTTTTTAACATTTTTGACCATAAAATCCACGGCCCAACCTTTAACACCTCCTAAAAATTCTCCGATGGTGGTCCTGATGACAATGCTGATCTTAGTCTTGGCGATGATTTTTTCAAGATTGGCTGCAAAATTTTCTGCAATGACGATGGCCTTCACTCCTGAATCATTAAATTGGTATTCCATTTCGTGAGGCGTGTAAAGTGGATTGGTGTTGACGATGACCAAGCCTGCTCTCAAAGCCCCAAAAATGGCAATCGGGTATTGCAGTAAATTTGGCATCATCAGAGCAATCTTATCTCCTGGTTTTAGGCCTCTGGAATGAAGATAGGCCGCAAAATTTTTGGATTTTACGTCCAGATCATGATAGCTAATGGACTTCCCCATAAAGCTGAAGGCGGTCAGGTTTTTGTATTTTTTAAAACACTCTTCAGCAAACTCGATAAGTGAGCAATAAGCTTCTGCATCAATGTTGGCGGGTATTCCAGCGGGATAGTGTTTTAGCCAGGGTCTTTGGTCCATTTTGAATGATTTGTGGGTAAAAATAGGATAAATTTGGGAAATGAGATTTAAAGCCTTAAAAGGAAGGTATCTAGGACTATAAGATCAAAGTTAGAATTGGCAATTACATACAACAAACTAAAGTTGGTAAAATGTAAGTCACTCAATTTAGTAAAGTTTAATATAAAATAAATAACATTATTATTATTTTTGTGCTTTGGAGATTTTTATTGATTTCAAATATATTAACATCAGAAAATGGCTAAAACAAATTTTCGAATCTTAGCTATTTCAATTTATTGATAACTTCATAGCTGATCTAGATCAAAATAATAAAATCGAAATAAATTATGGATCTCCTACTCCCACTCAAGTTTTTTCTGGCTATGATGGTGTTATTCACCCTCTCCAGTTGCTGCCGATATGTGGATTGTGTATCAGATGATTATTTTATTAAGCTGGTCATTAAAGATCAGAGTGACAGTAGCGATCTGATTTTTGGTGATGGCAGGGAGTACGATAGATCGGAGATACAATGTTATTCGATCTTAGGTGGGGATACCACAATTTATGAAATCGCATTTGAAGCTTACAACTCTTCGGTAAGTGATAGCATCGTTTTTATTAAATTATTTCCTGAAATATTTGAGAATGTATATTTAAAATGGAATGATACGGATGTCGATACACTTCTGGTGAAATACCATTCTTTTGATACAAACTGTTGCGGTAAAATCACCGAAATTTCGAAGAAGAATATCAATGGAGTGGATCATAAAATTGATCGGGTTCCGATTCAGTTGTTTAAATGATAATTATGAGAGAAGGTATTTTAGTTTTCAATAAGTTTCTTTGGCAATTGTTGAACCATAGGATCAAATATTTTTGAACCTTAGCATCAATATAGAAGTCATGTTAACTATTAAGGAAAAGATTATCAAAAGAATAGAAGGAATCAATGATGAAGAACTGCTTCAGGATGTTTATACCCTGTTGTTGGACATAGTTGAAACAAGACAAATTCTCATTTTAAATGATGAACAAAAATTAAAGATTGAGGAGGCAAGAATTGATTATAAGAATAATCGCTTTTATACCAATGATCATGTCTTTAATGATTTGTTACAGAATTAACCATTGGATGTGAAAGTTATTGATAAATTACAAATTGAAAATATTGCATTTGAAGTTGACAGAATTATAGTCATTATAAATGGATAAGTACATTGTTGGAATCTTGGTGAAATATCACAAAGACTTTTAAATGCGGCAGATGAGGACAGGAATCTTTATATGATATCTCCATCCGGTTATGGTATTCATTGGCCTTCTATAGATGAGGACATTTCATTAAGGGGGCTTTTGAATAATAAACACAAGCTGAAACAAATATAACCTTAGGGTATGTTCTAAACCCAATTTCTATTATCAGGATCAATTTTAATTCGTCCAATTTTATTTTTCATTATAAAATATTTTGTAGCGTATCTTAGCGATGCGAAAAGTAGTTTAGATCTAAAGTCAAAGCAATGGTAAAAAGAGAAGATATTATCACATTTTTAAAAGAAAAGAAGGACATTTTATTCTTTGATTATCAATTGGTTAAGTTAGGCTTATACGGTTCCTTTGCCAGAAATGAAGGAACAGAGAATAGTGATATCGACATTATTGTAGAATTCAAACCGAATACAGAAGACCTCTTGGATAAGAAAGCAAAAATTAAAAATTTAATAGGGAGTAAATTCAATAGAAAGGTTGATATATGCAGAGAAAAATACATCAAACCTTATTTTAGGGCCCAAATCCTTGAATCAAGCATCTATGTCTGAGAAAGATAAAGCAAATTTATTGGCGATATTTGATAGTTGCTCAAAAATTCAGAAATTCACAGAAGAAATTTGGGATGCGGATGCCTTGTTTACAGATGAAAAAACATTTGATGCCGTTTTAATGAATTTCGTTCTAATTGGGGAAGCAGTTGCAAGATTATCAGAAAAATTAAAATTGGAACAGCATCAAATTCCTTGGACTCAAATAAAGGGATTTAGAAACATTGTTGTCCATGACTATTTTGGGGTTGATGCAGAAGAAGTATGGCAAATCATTAACAGCAAACTGCCAGAATTAGAAAAAGGGATCAAAGAAATAATTGAATTTAATTCAGACTTGAATTCAACAAGTTAGTTAATGGAACTTTTTAGTGCGCAGCACAAGCCTCTCAGCGAGCGCATTACAAGGCGCTCCGAGTTGCCTAATTGACTCATTGGCCTTCTTCCTATATAACAAAAGTTATATTGTCGTAATTTCTTAAACTTGTTATTTTTGATGGTCTAATTTACCTACAAATCAAACAAAAATGAAAAAGTATTTTTTTCTCCAAGTTCTGGTATCCTCATTACAGATTTTAGTATCACATTTAGTTGGACAATCCCCTATTAAACAAAGGGTACCACAGAATGTAATTTTAAATAAAGATTGGTTCGAGAGCGCAAGCACAAAAAGAGGTGATATTATTGAGTCCGTGATTTTACAAACCGACAATGATATTTTTTCTTTTGGTTTGAACAACGATGAAGATTTTACCACAGGAATTAATTTACACTTTTACTATAAATCATTTTTCAAGAAAAGTATTTTTCCATCATTTGGAGCTAGTGAAGACTGGCAACTAGGTAGAACAGTATCCAATTCGAACATCATGGGCTTTGGTAGTTTGTTGTACACTCCTAAGAATCTGGAACAAAAGTCTGTCATAGACACCATGGATAGACCCTTTGCATCTTTCCAATATCTTACCATTGGTCGTAGCTCAATATTAAAAATGTGGAACCCATGGCTAGATAAAAAAAATTACTATCAAAGGCTTGACTGCAGGTTGGATTTGGGTGCCATGGGAGGAAAGTATGGACAAAGTGTTCAAACGTGGATGCATCAACTGATCGATGATGAAAAACCATTTGGCTGGAAATATCAAATCGGTGGTGGAAAAACACTATTTACCTTTAATTATAATTTTCAGTATGAAGCTCTCATTCGTTCAGCGCGACTTAAGCCACTACATCGTACACATTTATTCAATGGATTGAACAGATATGCCAGTTATAATCCAGCCTATTTCTTTTTTGTAGGCAGTTTAAATATCGGGAATATTCTCAATGATGCAAGCCTTGGATTTAGGGTCAATTTATTTAATATAAACACCCATCATAAATATACTCTCCAATTCAGAAATGAGACCAATTTGGCTTATCCCGGAAGTAATCTATCCAAAAAGAAAGTAAAAAAGTTTAATGGATGGTGTAAAGATGATTTGCATCCACTTAAAACCACTGATTCTGTTTTGTATAGTCAATTAATGGATTGGTATATCCATCATAGCATCCCGCCAGTCTTTGATGATGAGCACTCTTTGGAATCCAGTTTGAGAAATTTTCTGATAATAACATCGGGAGCCGCACTTAAACACAACAATACTGAAGGCAAATATGATCCTGTAGAAATTCAATCTGCTTACCAAAATTTAAATAAGAAACTCGATTCACTTTTAGATAGTATATCAATCTTGATCAAAGAACAAAAAGTAGATGATCAGCTTATATCATTCATTAAAGAGCAATATGGACAAATCATTGATCACTATGCAAGTCAATTGCATTCGAGGGATGCCCAATACATTTTTGATTTGCATATTAATCCCGAATGGCTGGATAATGATTTATTATTGCTTCAGGGCGTCTATCAGTTATTAATACAATATAAGAAAACTTTAAAAAGGAGTGAGGACAATCCAATATATTATATGGACCCGAATCCAAAATATTTCACCAGTAGATTCAATTTTTCATTTTACTTAAGATCTGATCTCAAAGTAGCCTTGTACAATGGTTACATTCAGGGACCCTTGTTTCACAATGTCAATCACGCCCACAAACTTGGAAATATACAACCTTTCATACCAATGTTTAGGGCAGGGATCCAGACCAGACTTGGACACTTTTTAGACTTGGAATTGGAATACATCGTAAGATATCGAGAAGTATTTAATTATCAGTATTATTTTGAGAATACAATTTATCAAAAATTAGACAATCTTAAAAATTGGCACAATTATGCCACAATAAGAGTCATATTGAATCCAAATACTTTTTTTGAAATGGGCAGGCAAAAAAAGATCTACAATACCGTAGAAAAAATGGCTAAAAATTTAAAATGAACACATAAATTTCAGCATTTATAGTTTTTCACATTTGTTCCAATTTGGTAAGTTATTCACCCTAATATTAAATTCTTGCAATTTCCTTATTCAAGATAGTTGCAAACCATAGATCCCATTTAAAACGCTTTATAATTCCACGGAATTCTAAGCTGAATGCTCATTTTTCATGAATTTACGTAAATATTACAAAAATATTATACACGTAACGCATTGATAAATAATAAATAATATATTACTACCCCCTTGCACAATTCAAAATTGGTATTATTTTTGCACTACCAAAACCGAATATGTGTCAATACGGAGTGAATATGAAAAAGTTAGTTGATTTGTGTTTGGTTTTGATTGCTGGGTTTTTATTGACCAGCACCCGTCCTATTACGGTACAAGAAAAGTATATGGACCGGTATAAAGTCATCGCCATGAATGAAATGAAACGATCCGGTATTCCCGCATCTGTAAAGATGGCCCAGGGTATTATGGAGTCGATGGCTGGACGCAGTGAATTGGCAGTTCATGCCAACAATCATTTTGGTATTAAGTGCAAATCCACCTGGAATGGTGATACTTATTTGTACAAAGACGATGACCGGGATTCAGCCGGAACCCTTGTAAATTCCTGTTTTAGATTGTATCCATCTGCGGAGGATTCTTATTTTGACCACTCCGAATTTCTAAAAAACAGATCGAGGTATAATTCACTTTTTAACCTAGCCATTACAGATTATGTGGGATGGGCCAATGGTTTGAAAAAATGCGGATATGCCACCGATCCTGCTTATTCCGCTAAAATCATTCAAACCATCGAAAAATACAATCTGTATGTATTGGATCAGGAAGTTATAAAATCTCAACTTGTTCCTGTAAAAACAGAAGATGAAATCGTCGCAGAATCTATAAAGAGCGTAGAAGCAGAAACTAGAATTACAACTGCCACAAATCCAGTTGCCATTAAATCTCCATTACCCATCTCCAGACCCGTGGTAAAGCCCGGAATACCTGCCTCTTTCAAAAAAGAAAGCTGCGTAAAGTCTAAGGGGAAAAGAAAAAAGTTATATAAATAAAAAACAAATATGAAATAGACTCGTTATCTTTGCAGTGCCAGGGTTGTCAGAGTCTAAATAAACCAATCTCAAACCTAAGACGAATGATAATTGAGTGTTTTTAACCTACTCGCTCATTTCTTCTGACAGCTTTGGCTTTTTTATTGTCATTGACCATGACTTTGACCTTGAATAGGTAGTATTCTAAATAGATTTTCGGTCGTTTCCACAACAATTTTCTAACAGTTTTAATGGATACATTGAATTTTATTAAATAAATCTCTTACAATTATCTCTGTAAATTTATTTTCTTTTTTTGTCCTACTTTTTGTTGCACGACAGAACGATCCAAGCTGAAAGCTTGGTAGAGTGTGAAGCCATGGTGCAAAGCAAATGCGCCGGACTAGGCGCATTAATGGCTGAATCGGGCTGATAACCAGCCCGACTGTAATCAAGTCGTGAATAGCCTCTCTTTTTTATATTCTTACTTTCTTTTGACCACGACCGAACGATCCACGCGAATAGTGTGGTGGCGTACGACAGTGCGCCAAGTGAGGGAACGCGTAAGCGATAGCTTTTAGTCATTAACTTTTCGAATATTTATTTTCTTCCTTTTGTCCTACTTTTTGTCGCACGACTGAACGATCCAAGCTAAAAGCTTGGTAGAGTGCGACAGCACTCTAAGTGAAGGAGCCGCCCACCAAGCAGGCTTGGGGGCAAGCTGAAAGCGGACTAGCAAAAAGTAAATCTTTTTAAAAGTTTCTCGTCAAGCTAAAGGCATAAGGGAAGTGTAAGTAACTAATGAACAGCGTCTCTATATTAAATTCTTACTTTCTTTTGACCGCAAAAGAAAGTAAGCAAAGAAAACTCGTCACAAAAAAAGGCGATCACGCCTGTTGGCGTGACCAGGTTCTCCGAGCGGGCGCTGCGCTGGATTTCCCGCTCTACAAACCTTTCGCTGGTTTTTTGTGACAATCCAAAATATGTGAAATATGTAATGATTACTGACTTTTAATTAAAGAGATAAAATCTGCCCGTTTGTGCCTGAAGGTTTGGAATAACAATTTAAGTATTAGAGATATATGTGGTCCAATCAATCTATTTCAAATTCTTCAATTTTCAAATTTTCTAATTGTATTCTAGGGCCGCTAGTTTAGAAAGGCTCCCTATCTTTCGAAGATAAATGATCATTATGGGTAAACTTGCTAAACTATAAAAGTTAAAGACTAAATCACTTTATTTTTATCCGTGGGAGGTGAAATATCAATATTGAAATTGATCTTCTTTCATTTCCAAATTTCCAAATTCTCTTACCCACTAATTTCCTCGGACATTTTTGGTTTTTTCTTGAGAGGATTTTCTCTCATTTCGTGGTATTCTCTTCTGGTGGCTACCATGTTTTTAGCCAAGAGAATGGCATGAAACATAGACCTAAAATCAGCTTCATTTTTACCTGCTAAATCAAAGGCTGTGCCGTGATCTGGCGAAGTTCTGATAAATGGTAAACCTGCCGTAAAATTGACGCCATTGTAGAAATTGAGTGTCTTGAAAGGAATCAATCCCTGATCATGGTACATGGCGATGATCCCATCAAACTTAGCAAACTGCCCACTTCCAAAAAAACCATCTGACGAAAATGGCCCTGAAACAAATATTCCTGATTTTTTAGATTCTATAATAGCTGGGCGGATAAATTCTTCTTCTTCGCTTCCCAACATACCCTCTTCGCCTGCGTGTGGATTTAATCCCAGTACGGCGATATTTGGTTTGTCAATTCCCAAATCACGCATGAGGGTTTGTTCCATTAATTGGATTTTTTTAAGAATGGTTTCCTTGTTAATTTTACCTGCCACATCCTTTAATGGAAGATGATCGGTCACCAATCCTAAGCGAATTTTATCACTGATCATCATCATCATGTGATTTTTAGAGGCCAATTTTTCACTTAAATAATCGGTATGACCTTTGTAGTCAAATCCAGCCAATTTCATGCTGTATTTATGGACTGGGCCGGTAACCAAAGCGTCAATCTGATTGTTTTTAAGATCTTCCAATGCGGTGTCCAAGGAAATCATGGCATATTTTCCTCCTTCTACGGTGGCCTTTCCAAGATTCAGGGTCACAAGGTCATTCCAACTGTTGACTATATTGATTTTACCTGCACGAGGTTTTTCACCTGGGTTCAAAACATAGAGTGAAATATTGTCCAGATTGACGATGTTCTTGTGGTAAGATACTATTTTTATATTTCCATATATGATAGGAATGATGTGTTCAAAAATCATCTCTTTCGAAAGTGATTTAAGTATGACTTCGAGACTTATGCTGTTGATATCACCGCAGGTGATCCCAATTCTGATTTTTTCCATTATATAATTTGATACAGGCAATAAAGATGCAAATATAGTATGGATTTAAGGATATTCCTCAAAGGAAATCCCGTCCATAAAGCCCAGAACTATGGAATGGCCCTTAAGGCCTTTGTATCAATACAGTTTTGCCTTCCAAAGCCGTGGCTCCTTCTATCCTAATATGGTATAGGCCTGAGGGCCAATCTGCTACATTAATTTTAAGAATTTGATTGGTCATCTTCTCCACATAAACCTGCCTTCCCAAGGCATCATTGATCTGAAGATTCAAGCCTGTGTTCAAATCTGAGGTTTGAATGTTTAACCAAGTATCGGCCGGATTTGGATATACCGATAACTCAATTTTATTTACATTATTGGTTGAACTAGTATTTTCAATAGATTGTCTAAAAAATCTCCAAATCTCAGCACTTGCGCTAAAATCCTGACAGGTCATTGGCAAAGGAATCACTGAACCGGGCCAGGTATGTCCACCATTGGTGATTTTAAAATGCTCTAATCCACCCGTGCAATTTTTATACACTTGCCATTCAGCCTGTGCTCCATCCCCTGGGACTTTGTCTGGTACATTTTGTTTGCTAATGTCGGTTTTGGAACATTTTAAAAGATTTGAAAAATGATCCAAAACTGCAGGAACTGAAAGCAAACCTGCGTTACCCAGATAAGGAACCACCGCGTCAGCGGTTCCATGAATGAGCATGACTGGAATGGCTTTTGAAGGTTGGCAATTAGGAGGTAGTAGTTTGGTCATGGTCCCGGTCACAGAGGCCACTGCCGCAAATTTGTTGGATTGGCAAGCTAGTAAAAGTGACATAAATCCACCATTGGACATCCCTGTGGAAAAAACTTTTTTATGGTCGATGGGATAACTTTTATCCAAACTATCGATGAGCGCTTCAAGAAATCCCAAATCATCAACATTGGATTGAATCAAACCTACATTCCAATAAGGACTGCCATTGGGGTCGTTGGTTCCATTGGGATGCACAATGATAAATCCTGCAGTATCGGCGATGGGTCTAAAATTTCCGTAAATTTCTTGCTCTGTAGCATTTGAACCATAACCATGGAGGTTAAATACCAAGGCTGAAGGGCGACTTGAAGAATAATTTTTTGGAAGGTACAGTCTATAATTTCTTTCGATTCCTCCATGACGGATTTTACCGATGATGGTCTGAGCTGAGATAAATTGAAATAGAGCTATACTGATAAATGCGAGGAAAAAATATTTTTTCATAATGCAAATTTAACTAAAAATTGGATGAAGGAAAATGTTAAATTTTAATCTTATTATATTATTTCTACTTAGCATTTTATTCTTACTTTATTATGACCATGGCTGAACGATCTGTGAAGCAGTTTAGAGCGACAGCAATCTAAGTGAAGGAGCCGCGAAAGCGGTCTGCCAATACTAAATCATTTTATAATTGACTTGCTAAGCCAAAAGCATGAGTGAACGCGTTAGCAATACTTGAAAAGTTTCTCTTTCTTTGATTCTTACTTTCTTTTGCGTGGCCAAAAGAAAGTAAGCAAAGAAAAGCCACCGGCTGGGCCTCTCGCTCACCCATTAGCGACTCGAAGTCTGAGCTAAAAAAACTCGCACCTTTGGTGCTCAGACAGTTTTTAGCTCGGGCGCCTTCTTCGCCGCATGGGTCCCGAGCTGCAAAGCCCTAGGCCGGCTCTTAAATCAAGATTTTCGGAAAGCCAAACACTTTATTTTGAACGAAAATATGAGATCCTTTAATAGATAACATTAGGAATGAAATATTATCCAACTTTAGTTACTTCCTATGAATTGTCAGCAAAAACCAGCGAAAGGTTTGGAGAGCGGGAAACCCAGTCCTCAAGTACCCTTGAGGACGCCCGCTCGTAAAACCTGGTCACGCCGCCTTAGGCGTGATCGCCTTTTTTGGTGACGAGTTTTCTTTGCTTACTTTCTTTTGCGGTCAAAAGAAAGTAAGAATTAAAAATTGGTAATAATTTCTCAAAATTTTATGAAATAAACATAAGGAAACACATTCTAATTAGCAAGCATTTTCCTAACATCCCTTTGAATCTCATCTAATTTTTCAATAATGCTGTCGTTTTGAGATTGTGACCAGGTTTGGAAGCTTTGGTTTGGATCGACGAAACTTAAATGGGCTTCGTATTGCCATATTTCAGTCAGGTCTTCGAGGGCTAAATGGGCAGGCGGGTAGATCGGATTGTCAGATTTTAGCAACAGTGACTTTGATTTTAGTTCCGGAAAAACTCTTTTATATACAAGTCCGTTTTGCCTAGAAACCACGACATAGGTTTTACCTGCTTTGATGTCTTTTAATTTTTCGACATAACTGCAGATGATCAAAGTGCCGGATTCCATGGGTGCCATGCTGTCTCCGGTAATTTCAAATGCGCGAAACCAAGAACCCCCTTTAAATCCGGGTACATGAAGTTTGGGCAATTCTCGGATAAATTCTGGATCATCAAACGACTCCAAATAGCCAGCATGCGCCTTGGATCTCACCAATTCGATGTTGGATCGACCTTTGGAATCTACGGTGGTGCTTAATATCTTAAAACCCTTTTTATCATAGACCTCTGTCCCATCTTCTGTCAAATCAAATCTTAAGAGAAGTTCGACTGAAACCTCATACAACTCTGCAATTTTCAAGAGGGTTTCTATATTGGGTTCGGTATGGCCTCTTTCGTAATCGCCAAGGGTGGTTCTGGGGATTTCCAGATGTTCTGAGGCCTCTTGTTGAGATAATTGGTATTTTTGGCGCAGGAAACGAATGTTTTGATCAAAAAACATAATTTTATGGTTTGGCCACAAATATACAATAGGTCGATAATTTCGGCAACGATTTCTTTTAATTTCGTCCAACTATGAAGTTAAAAACATGGATGAATGCTTATCTTTCTTATTGGAAAAGAAAACCATTCCTAAGTATTTCCATTCATTTTTTTGTTTTAATTCTCATTGGTACACAAATTTTGGTGGGACCAAGGCCTTTTATTTGTTCGCATGGTGGGGAATTACACAGCTTTATTTGGACCCAGGATGCTTCTCCGGGTTCCGCTTTACAAAATGAATTATTACAAAAAGAAAACAATTGGTCTGCATTGTCTTATGATTGGGCCATTTGGCCTTTGTTGCGAGCAGATCCATATGCCACCAAGATGGATGCTTCTTGGAAAAAACCAGGATATCACACTGAGGATGGAATTTATTTCTTAGGGACTTATGAATTGGGCAGAAGTGTAGGAACCAATCTACTTTATGGATTTAGAAAATCACTTTGGATCTCATTTTGTAGTGTTCTTTTGGGAATGTTGATTGGAATTCCATTGGGTGGGGTATTTTCATATTACCATAAAAACGGATTGCGGATTTCAGGATTTTTATTTGTTGGAATTCTGATCGGAGTTATTTTGCTCGTGTGGTCATTGATGGTGATGTTGCATTTTCGTCAATTTTTTTGGCCGGTTTTGTTTTTATTATTTTTAGTTTTTGTGATCTCTTTTATTTATTGGAGATTATCCGCCAAACATGCCGCAAATATGAGCGTTTACCCAGATGCATGGTTAAATTCAGGAATCGGTTTGATCAAATCCTTTCCCTCTTTATTTTTATTGTTGTTGTTGATTAATTGGATTAAAAAGCCCGATACTTGGTTTATGATTGCCATTTTTGGATTTTTCATTTCTGTAAATATGGCGAGGTATATCCGGTATCTGATGATCACTGAAAGTTCAAAACCGTGGGTAGAATCCTTAAAGGCCATTGGATTGGCAGACAGGAGAATTATTTTTGTGCATTTGATTCCAAATTTATTGCTGGCTGTTTTTCCGATTGCGGCCATGTCTATGGGTAGTGTGGTGCTTTCAGAATCGACCCTTTCATTTTTAGGATTAGGATTGCCATTGGGAGAAATTAGCCTTGGAAGTATGATGCACAGCGCACGAAATTTTCCAACCGCCTGGTGGGTCCTTTTGTTTCCTGGGCTTGTGGTTTTTTGGATGGTTTTTAGCTTTTACCAATTGGGAAATAGTTATACCAAAGTGGAATTAAGTTAGCGGAGAAATTATATAAAAATATTGGAACGGAATTAATCGTTTAGTTTTGCAATCTTAATTAAAATACTATGAAATTTAATCTATCAAAAGATCTTGTGTTTTTGGATGTGGAAACCACTGGACTTCATGTATTGAGAGACCGCATCCTCCAAATAGCCTTGATGAAATTTTCTCCAGAGAAAGATGAACCAACTGAATTAATGTTTTTAATTAATCCTGGCATTCCTATTTCCGAAGATTCCATTAAAATCCATGGTTTTACCTTGGAAGATCTTGCGCACCAACCACCATTTTCAGAAGTTGCTTCAGAGATTTTTGAATTTATTGGTGATGCAGATCTAGCTGGTTATAATTCCAATCGTTTTGACATTCCCATTCTAATGGAGGAGTTTGCCCGTTGTGGATTAGAATTTGAAATTGACCACCGAAGCCTTGTGGATGTCCAAAGAATTTTTTACAAAATGGAGCCACGCACACTTAGAGCAGCCTATCAATTTTATTGTGGAAAAGAATTGGAACAAGCCCATGATGCCATGGCAGATGTAAAGGCAACGGTTGGTGTATTGCAAGGCCAACTTCAGAAATACTCTGAGATTGACTTTGAAGATGAAAATGGTAATATTGTAAAAAAACCTGTGCAAAATGACGTGCAGTTGCTGCATGAATTTACCAATGATCATAAAATGTTGGATACCACGCAAAGATTAAAGTTTAATGATCGCGGGGAGGTGGTGTTTAATTTTGGAAAACACATTGGGCAACCGGCTGCAAAGATTTTATATGAGGATCGCAATTATTATCACTGGATATTGGAAAAGGAATTTTCAGTCCAGGTCAAAAGCATGGTGAGGAAATTATTGGATGAATATACAGAAAATCTAAAAAAGAAAACATAAAAGAACGAAACAAAGCCAATTGGTAAAACGTTTTTAATTAAATTTTGGACATGAGAAAAACACATATTGGTATTTACGTATTATTGTTTTTAATATTTGGATGCAGTGTCCGGGAAGAACAAGGAATTCTAAGATTGGTGGTCAAAGGCAAATATGCAGATCAGCCCTTGATTATGGGTGCTGAGTATCCTTATTTTGAAGGTTCCAAAATCTCATTTACGAAGAGTGAATTTTTTATAAGTGAAATAGCTGTAAAAGATCAGCAGGGGAATTGGATTGAGCTTAACCCTGGAAATCCAAAGTTTGTCAATTTGCAAAACCACCATTTTAATATTGAAAATGCCCTGGCAGGTTTAAAAATAAGTATTGGAAGTCTTCCTCCCGGAGACTATACATACATTCGGATGGGAATCGGTTTGCCAGCTTCTATCAATAATTTGCAACCAAAGGATTTTCCCAGTTCCAGTACTTTAGGACAAGGCGATCATTACTGGGCCGGATGGAATTCGTTTATATTTTCAAAGACAGAAGGAATAATAAAGAATGCCCCACAAATGGCCAATTTTGCTTACCACTCAGGATTTAATGAAGCCTACCAAATGATTGAATTTAATACTGACTTAAAAATAATAGACGAAACTGATTCTGAAATTGTCATGAACATGGATCATCAAAGGATCTTTGGAAATTCGACAAATTTTATCAATATATATCAAGATCCAATTATCCACGAAGGTGGTACCTTTATGGATAATTTTATGAATCAACTAAGGTCATCGATTGAAATTTTGAAATAAAATTTATTTTAGATTGAATAGAATAAAAGTTGGATTATTTACAAGCTTTGGCATATTGCTGATGATTGGTTGTAACGATGATCCTCCTTCAGGAGATCTTTTATCGATTCCTTATGATCCAAGACCACAAAATGTCATAGTACCCGCGTTTTTTAATCCTTTCCCCGATAACCCATCCAATCCATTAACTTATGATGGCGTGCAATTGGGGAGACATTTATTTTATGATCCTATTTTGTCTTCTGATTCAAGTATGGCTTGTGCAGGTTGTCACAAACCTGAGTTTGCTTTTACAGATGGAGAGGCTTTCAGCATTGGGGTGACAGGGCAATTGGGTAATAGGAGCAGTATGTCATTGTTGAATGTAGCTTATTTTTCAAAAGGACTATTTTGGGATGGACGCAGTGCAGATTTGGAGAGTCAGGCACTTGAGCCGGTTGAAAATCCTATCGAACTTCATGAATCTTGGCCAAATGTTGAAATGAAGTTGAGGAGACATGTCAAATATCCGGAAATGTTTCGGAAAGCATTTGGAATTAGTGGGAAAGCTGAAATCAAGAAAGAATTGGCTGCCAAAGCTTTAGCTCAATTCCAAAGAACTTTAATTACGGGTGGAAACAGCCGATACGCCAAACAGCTTGAGGGAAAGACATTTTTTGACCCAGATGAGCAGGAAGGCATGGAAATGTTTTTTAACTCCAACCCTTCACTTCCAGATGCGCAATGTGGTCACTGTCATGCCTTTCCCACGTTTCAATCCAGTGATTACTTTAACAATGGGCTTGATGCTGCAAGTAAAGTGTCAGATTTTAAAGACGTGGGTCGAGGAGCAATTTCCGGAATTCCATTGGATTCTGGGAGATTTAAGGCGACCAGCTTGTTTAATTGGCATTTGACGGCTCCCTATATGCATGATGGGAGATTCAAAACGATTGAGGAAGTATTGGATCATTACACCCAACAGGTCAAACAATCACCTAACCTAGATCCCAATGTGGCCAATTTAGTTTTAAACGTGCGTCAGAAAAACAAGGTTTTGGCCTTCCTCAAAACACTAATTGACACCAGTTATCTCAAAAATCAAGATTTTTTAAGTCCTTTTTAAAAAAAAAGGAGCTCATTTTGTGCCTTAAAAATGATTATAAACGCACATCAATACACTCATTTGAATTTATCATTTTTTTAAATATCTATATTACAATATAATATACATTATATAATAAATATATATAAAGTTATTATATATGACAAGGCCCTTTTTTTGTACTTGTGGACGCAATTATTTAGCCTCATCATTGTACTGTGATTGTGAGACAAAGGGAAGAAATACAATCAGAATGCTGGTAAAAGTATCAGCGACCGTAAATTCGGATATGTTCATGGGATTAAAGATTTGTTAATAGGAAGCCGTCTCAAAGAGATGGCTTCTATTAACAAGTTCACCAGAACCGGACCAAAAAAGAGCAAGTTATTCATGAGAGATAAGGGTAAGCTAGTTTGGATATGTTCATGGGATTAAAAATAGCCAGTTGCGATCACAGCTGGCTATTTCCTTTAAAGAGCACAAACTTCCTGAACTTCATAAAAAAGTATCAAAAGTTTTTCTCGGATAAATCTATTTCAAAACGAAAGACAAAGTCCTGCTGATTTCAGCGGGACTTTTTTTATGCTCAAAATTCTTTTATACTTTGAAGTACAAATTTTTTCTTTTCCTCTGAGACCATTGCAACAAGTCCATTCTCAAGGATTATTTTTCCGCTGTGTCCATCGTGCACAAATTCTTTAATGTAGTCTATATTGACAATATAAGCTCTATGTGGACGAAGAAATGACTTTTTATGTTCGTCTAATTCAAAGTGGGATTCAAACCAAGCTAAGTGATGGCAAATTACTTTAGGTTTTGTTTCTCTCCAAAGATACATTTTGGTCCAACTACCATCAGCCACCAACATTACAATTTGAGAAAACGGAACAAATTCGATTCCATTGGTCCCTGATATTGGCAGCCTTCCTTTTATATGACTTCGAGCATAAATAGGATTTTGGTTGATTTTCTTTTGCAATATTTTTAATTCAACTCTGGAAACAGCTTCAATAAGTTTATTAAGATTGAATGGTTTGGTAAGGAAAAAGCAAGTGCGTGAATCCAAATTTATTGCATCTTCTGCCCTGTCTAAGAAGGATGTGGTAAAAATAAGATGAAAATCTAAATCAGGTATACGTTTCAAAAGTTCAAATCCATTTTCTTTAGGGTTGGACTCCGACAATTGGATATCAAGAAAGATCAAATCAGGTTTATTTTTAATAATGGATTCTAATCCACTATTAAATTCTCTTGCCTCATGTATAATATCAACATTGGGACAATGTTTTATAAGCATTTTACGAAGTGTATTTCTACTTGGAATTTCATCTTCAACGATAATGGCTCTTATCATTTTATTGCGAATTAATTAAATCAGTTTTTAAATCAATAATAAGTGTGACTCTGGTTCCGCTTGGATCGATAAGATCTTCAATCAAATAAGATATATGGGTAGAATACAGCTCATTAATATATTGGATTCTTAAATCGATATTTGAAATTCCAATCTTATGATTTTTACTTTTATTATTGTTGGTGCTATCCGAATGCCTACCAACTCCATTGTCTTCTATGATACAAAAAAGTTGTCCTTTATTTATCTTAAAGCTGACATTCAGAATTCCTTTTTTACGAGACGGTAAAATTCCATGTTGAATTGCATTTTCTATGAATGGCTGGATCATCATACAAGGAATTACATATGAACTAGAATGAAGTAAACTGTCGCAGTCTAAAGTATAATTAAAATTTTCCCTAAAACGCTGGTGTTGCAGGTTTAGATATAATTGAATAAATCTAATTTCCTTATTAAGTGGTACAAATTGTTTTTGAAAATCTTCTAAAGTAAAATGCAATAATTCTGCAAAATCAGACAAGAAAATATTGGCTGCTTTAAAATTTTCATCTATTAAAAACTCATTTGCAATATTTAAAGAATTGTAAATGAAATGTGGATTAATTTGATTTTTTAGAGATAGTAAAAGCGATTCTTGAGAAATCCTTTTAAGTTCATATTCCCTTTCTTTAATTTTCTTTTGAATTTCGTCATTGGATTTTTTCAATTTTTTCCTAATTTTTAATAAATATAGATAAATCGTTAGTCCGATTATTAAGGATCCAAGAGAAAAAAGTAATATTTTAATACTTTTATATTGATACCATTTGTAACTTACATTAAAATGAATTATTTCCGAAAGTACCAATTGCGTAGAAGTCCTGGATTTGGTCTTGAAACTAAAATTATAGTTTCCTGGAGGAATCCGATTGTATCTTGCAATTGGTTCCCTTGAATGATGCCAATTTGAATCAAGCGGCTCCAGCTTATAATAATATTCATCCTCACGTGGATAGCCAAAATCAGATCTCACCAATTTAAATTCGATCAATTCAACATCCTGATGGATTGAATAATTGCATTCTGGAATTCGATATTTACCATTGTTATAAAGTTCTATATGCAGGTTTTCCAATGCTGGTTTCTGATCATAAAGCAAGACTGTGTCTGGATGAAATTTAGTTAAACCAATTCCTCCAATATAAATATCATTTGTAATTGAATCTTTGAATAGTGCATTGGAGGCTCCTGACTCAGATGGGAGACCATGTTGGCTTGTATAGACATTGAATTTATTATTGGTAGGTTCGAAATATGCGAGTCCTTCGGAAGTGCTGAGCCACAAATTATTTTGCTGATCACTTGTTATTGTATAAATGGTATAACTCGGTAAACCGTCAATGGTGTTATAATTTTTAATCAACATATCTTGAGTAAGATCGTACCTTATAAGGCCTTGACCAAGTGTGGCAATATATAATTCATTTTGCAATACGAAAGGACACATCACAGGATGTAGCAAGTGAATATTGTTCAAGTCTTTAATTCGGCTGTCAGTTAGATCCATTCTATGCATCTTAGCATCATATCCTCCAAAATAAATCTTATTTTGGTTTATAAAAATTCTACTAAAGGTTCTGAAACCTTTTGGTTCAATGTTGGAATTGGCAGTTTGATTTTGGCGATAAACACCATTTGAATAATTGTATAACCTAGACTCATTTTTATTGGTCAATAGAATTTCTTCGGATCCTGGAATTTCAAAACATTCCATTGGTTGCCATTGGTCTTTGAAGGATAATTTCGTAAATTTAATTTTATTTTTGTCAAAAACTGTAATACCAACATAGCCGCAAGAAAACATCAATTTGTCTTTTCCCACAGGGCAAATGAATAAAATTTTATTGGTTAATAATGAATTTTTATCATTTTTCTGATGTTCGTAATGGGCTATTTGTGTTAAGTCTGAATTAAGTTGGTACAATCCGTTATCAGATCCTACCCATATGGTACTATTCGGATCCTTATATATTGAGTAAACAATAATTTTTTTGTTGTTTGGTAACCAATGCTTAAAGGATGGATTTTGCTCTGTAAGTATGGTCATGGGACTGGGGGTATTCTTCGATCCTCCTAGAATCCAGTGAGTATGGTGGGCATCGTGGAACACATCATAAAAATAATCTCCGTCGAGGCCATCCATATCACAATTTTTATTTGGAAATAAGAAATGTTTTAAACTAAAAGGGTCTATAATCATTAGTTTTTCTGCCCCAATCCAAATTCTTCCGTTGGGATCCTGATTGAAAACGGTGATCGGATTTGAGATTATTTTATTAATGTCTTGCATTGGCCTCATACTATCCAAAGATTTGCCACAGTATAATGATCCTGAGGAAGAGGCAGCCCAATATTGACCTGCTTTATCTTTCAAATAAAGATGATGTAGTTTTGTATTGTCCGTTCCAATCCAACGAATTGGTAAGGCAATTGCACTATCGTTGGTGACCATTTTGATTTTGTAAGATCCAGAGTTGGTTATTATTCTAAAGTTTGCAAGCTCATCTGTGAAAATACCGTTCACCCTTTCAGTCAATAAACATCCATCTTCCAGCGATACTTTGACATGGGTCATATGAAAACACTTAAGATTCACATATGTGAGAGTACCTTTATCAGAGTGCCCGTCCCATAAGTCAAACCAGATGTTGTCAAATTGATCAATTATTGGTTTGTATCCTATATTGTCCTTTTTAAAAGGATAGCTAGCAACTAAGTCAATCGATCGTTCTGTCTCATTAATTTTACCAAGTCCTGAACGGAGGCAAACCCAAACTTGATGTAATTTATCAATGAGTACATGTTCGACATATTTGACAGCATTAGGATCTTTAATCGAATATTTTGTCCAATCAGAACCATTGTATGAAAATACGCCATCAACATTCGATACCCAAATTCTTCCCAATTGATCTTGTTCCATATTAAACCCGGATATATTATAAGGTGCAGATACAGTTGGAGTATATGTATAGTGGAATCTCGGAAATTGGCCCATAGCTGAAAGATGGGCGAGTAAGAGTATGAATATGCAAGAAACCCAAATGGTAGGATTTGGAATTGACATAGGACTGAATAAGTTTGAACTCATCCTTGCGGATTATTTGCATTAAGCGATAAAACAAAGTTAATTAAAAAAGTAAAAGAACCAGGATACTATTTGCTTTGATCGATGGACAAAAGTCATCATTTAAACTTTGGTTTAGTAGAATTGGGTATTCATTCATAGAAATGCGGTGTTTATGAATCCACAAATTAATTTTATTTAAGTGCAGTAATTTTGTTTGATAGAAATGATCAATTATGAAAACTTGCAAGAATTTAGGATTTATCTACACAATATTACTTACACAATTTATTTTTTCAGTGGCATGTTTTAAGGAAAAAATATATTCACCACATACTCAGAAATTCTGTCAACATTGCAATGATGATATAGATTGCTGCTGTGGATATAGTTGTTATACTTTCAGAACTTCACAAACATTTGTAAACCGATGTGCTAATTCGGGAACACAGACCTGTCCTAAGTAATTTATTAAAAACAAATACGATGAAAAAACAATGCTATTTTATGTTCGTTTTATGCTTTTGTGTCAGTTTATTTTCACAAAGTATCTATTGTCAAATTTCTGATTTAACAAAGATAGATATTCGAAAGAATAAATTTTATCAGGACGGCAAAATATTGAATAGTAAGGAATTGCAATCTGCGTTGTGGAAAGCTAAAAATGATTCTGTTGATAAATTATATCTAAAAGGAAAAAATATTCAAACAGCCGGTACAGTAGTGATGGCTATTGGCTTGGGGGTTATGGGTGTTGGATTGGTGAAGGGAGATCCAACTGGATTGGTTACATTGTCAGGCGCTGTCATCATGTTGGTAGGGGTAGTTGTTGGACTTCCTGGCGCGGGTGTTAAAAAGAAGGCAGTTGTGAAATATAATACATTGATCAATTGAAGCTTATGTTTAAACTGTCATTATTTTTATTTATATTTATGGTCATGCTGTTTAGTAATTGTATAATTCCTAAATATGTGGCACCTGTTTATCAGGATACAAATTACAATGTTTCCAAGACACAAGTCGTCTATATACTTCCTGTTGTTGATGTGCGTATTGATAAAAAGAAGGAGTTTGGTAAGGCCAACTATCTAAGGACATGGCTAAATAAGCAATTTGAGATTAGAGGATATCGAACTGAATATGTTAAAGATTTGCCTACGGTTAGTTCAAACTTAAGTCTTCAGCAATTGACTAATTATACGGAAGACTTAAATAGCATATTGGGAGATTCTAAATATAAATACGTATTTCTTCCGGTTTTAGCAGAACAGGATTTTAAAGCTTACGGTGTAGGAGCCAATTCCAGTTTCACTATACATGGTTTTATTTTTGACAAAGTAGAAAAAAAAGTAATTTGGAGAAATATAGCATCCGGTGAAAATACATCATTTGGATTAGTGTCAATTTTAAATTCGAGCCTATCGATTGATGAAGCCATAGGTGAACTAATGAGCGGATTGCCAAAAGCTAAGTAATGAAAGTATTTTTTTTCTTGGAGAGATGTATTTCAATGGAAACGGAGTACTGAAAAATTATAAAAAACTTGAGCCTGGTTTAATTTGATAGTCGGCGACGATGTTTATTGAAAACGTCAAGAAAGATATTTTATTTGGGGATTTTGTATATTACTAGTTGGGGTGTTAATGTTGATCCAGAGGAGCGATAAACCATTTTAAATTAGACAAGCATTGATACAAGTCTTTTAGAATGGATAGATAAATATTGAGTACTTCATTGGGTTATTTAATAGTAATTATTCCGAGCTTGGATTATTTGAAACTGCAATAAAAAAGTAAAGTGCAAGGGCTTAAGACGATATTGTAGGCAAAATAAAATTATAAAAATGAAAATAAATTCAACGCATTTTGTTGTTCTTATAAAAAGAACTCTCCAAACATTTTTACTATTTGCAGTAACTATCTTGATGACTTCTTGTGAAAACAAAGAGTTTAATTGGAATTCGAATTCTTATGTAATAAAAGAAGTTAACTTTTTGGATGAAATTGAAAATAATGGGAAAACACTCTTTGCAGGAAATGGGGAAATATTTATTGAATTGCAATTTAGGCTGATTAAAGAAGGGACTGTGATTAACCCAGAAAGTAGAACATTTCTCAAAGTAATTGACAGGAATGGTAAGGAATATGATTTGGAACATTACGGAATTAAAGGTGGGACATTCAAAAAAGGGGATGGACCGCCTTTTTATTACATCTTTGGGCCTGTATTAAAAAAGGATAGCCCTTTCAAACTCCAAGTGGAAAGCAAAACTATAAACTTTTGAAATTAAGTAATAAGCTGCAAAAATGAAAATAATATTAAAGTTACAGCTTATTGGAAGGAGAACTTGAAATTACTTAAAAAGAAATAGGACGAATCAGCTAAAAGGGTTAATGAAGGAGAAAATTTATTCAATTATGCAAAGGAGGCATGTACTAATTTGGATTGCATATGTTGGTGGAGGCATTTTTTTTATTTTAAATCTTTTAACCAATTGTGTCGCACCAGGTGGTTTTGTGGGTGGGGTTTTAGGAGTAATTATTCTATACTGTTTAACTTGGGTAATATTACAATTTCTTCCACCTGTGAAAAGTGACGAAAATTAGAATTCTTCAAAAAATGAAAGTAATAATAATGTATCACTTATAAATTCTAAACAACAATGACTTTTTATCTGAAAATTTATTTTGAAATCAAACTAATTTATAACACTTTTAGAGTATGTATATTAATTGTTTTGTTTTTTTTCGGACTGTCGTGCAACCAGCAAAAACCTGTTAATCTAGATGTGGGTAATGCAAATAGTGTTCAACACCAAGAACCCACACTTCTTTTGAAATACACTATCGAAGATGCAGATTGGATTGTAAAAAACAAATATCTCATACAAAAGTATCCGGACTCATTATTTGGGATGGTTATTAAAGTTGAGAATTTTCTTTATGATACTATTATTAGTGTGAATACATCCAATACAATTGCTTATTTTCAAAATGGCGATTCTGTCAAATTGAGTTTATTTCAGCATTTTGGTACCGATTCTTCCAAAATTCTAATAAAAAATAATAAAGGCAAATCGTTAGATGTTCACCCATGGCGGGCATTTAAAGGTACAGTTGCTACGAATAGTGATTGGGAATTAACCAGCATTCATGGCTTATTTGAATCCATTGGAGAGAAAAAGGATTCTACTGGAATGTTTCCTTTTCCAACATGGAATCTATACAATCATCTTTCAGTAGAATATCATCTTTTAAAAGGGGGAAATATTTCATTTGGACTATTGTTTTTTATTAGAAATGGTTTACGACCAATTCAAGTAAGGATTGGTGAAAAATTCATCAAAGTAAACGAATCAAATATACTTAAAAAGTGACCTACTTAAAAGTCAACGCACGGCAAGGAATGCAGGAGTGCCACTGTTCTCGACAAGAAATAACCAAACTACCGTGCCGCTTTCAAAAACATTACCAACCATTATTTTCTAAATTTATTTTAAAAATGAAAAAAATTTACGATTTCCTGTTGATTCTTTTTATTCCTCTTTTCCTGTTTTCTTCTTGTGAAAAAGATGGCCTCGATTCGAGAGAAGACGTTTTTAATTCGATCGGCTGTTGGCGCAATGTCAAAATCGAGTTTTATGACTATATAGAGAATGATTGGAATAATTTCTATTTAGACGACTGTATTCTAGATGATTGCTATCATTTTCAAGAAAACGGCTCCTTTACATTTGACAACGGCTCTCTATTCTGCGTCCGACCTTCGCAAAAGACTGTTACCGGAGTTTGGAAATTGGAAAACAATGGGCAAACTCTGCTCATTTCAATCCCGAATGATGATGCACAAAGGTTTTCAATTGTGGATGTTACACGAACTCGGTTTGTTTTGGAACAACCGGTGATAGATTTTGGCCCATATTCAAAGCGAAAAGAAACTTATGAACCGGATTCTGTTGCCATCAAAAGTGCAATATTTTTTGCAGTGAGTCGCTGGTGTTTGCAAAAAACCGAAACATTAGACCCCAGTACCAAACTTTGGGAACCTGTTGTTTTGGAGGCATGTAAGACCGATGATTGCTTCATTTTCAGGGCAGATGGTAGTTATTCGGAAGATTTTGGTGTCTTGCGGTGCAGTCCAAGTGAATCAGAAAATATTGAAGGCAACTGGAAACTCAGACGCCAAGGTCACAAACTAATACTTGAATTTGTCTCTGGAGGGGGTTTTAATATTCAAGTAGCTTACGAAGACATTGGCTTGTCGAACGAGAAAATAGTATTGATAGGTGACAAGGAAAGGTATACTTATATGCCAAGGTAATAAGTAGCCAAAATGCTCTCCGCCGATGGAAAATATTAAAAAAAAAGGCGTTTTGATTAAGCTTCTAATGCCAAATACGCCATGTAACGGAGTTTATAACGCCTTTGGCGTCACAAGGTCTGCTAATAGCGTTCCTCCGCATTTTCAAATAGCGCCGAAGCGCCACGTCGTGGAGTTTAGTACGCTGAAAGCATACCTCTGCATTTTCACATTTTCAAATTAAGCAATTGCTTCCTTCAACTCTATCCTAATTGTTGTTCCTCGTTCCGGTTCAGATTCTTTGACATAGATTTTACCTTGATGGTAGTTTTCAATAATCCTTCTGGCAAGAGACAAGCCCAAACCCCAACCTCTTTTTTTGGTGGAGAAGCCCGGTCTAAAAATGGTTTCCCAAGAGCCTGCGGGAATACCTTTACCGGTATCGGATATGTCAATACAAATCAGGTCTTCGTCTTTATACAGTGTCAGAGAAATGGTACCTTCGGCTTCCATGGCGTCCAACGAATTTCTCAATAAATTTTCCAAGACCCATGAGAATAAATTGGTATTCAACATAACCTTGTAATCTAAAGTATCTTCGTTGGGGCCAATAAATTTTATTTTTCTGGCTGCTCTTGGCTTGATGTAGTTTAGGGCGGAAAGGCATTCAGTTTTAATAGAAACCGGTTTTAGCTCTGGCACTGAGCCAATTTTGCTAAATCGGTCTGAAACCTGTTGCAGTTTGTAGATATCTTGTTCGATGTGTTGGATTAACTCAGCCCTGGCCTGATGGTCATCGTGGTTGGATTTAAGTTCTTCCATCCATCCCATCAAACCACTAATGGGTGTCCCAAGTTGGTGGGCGGTCTCCTTGGCCATTCCAACCCAAACGCGGTTTTGTTCTTCTTTTCTGGAAAGATTGAACAAAGCATAGGCAATGGAAACATAGATCAGTAATAGAAGTAACTGTATCCATGGCAAATAACTGATCTGATTTAAGATATCCGGATATTCCCAATAGATGGCTTTATAATCCGGACTTGTCAAAGGAGTGATTTTAGAAGACTTCACCCGCTTCAATATTTTTTGGGTGTCGATGGGTTCAGGATAATTGTGAAGTCCTACGTCCTGATTGTTGTTGATGGTGACGACCCTAATGTCGGACAATTTTTCAAGGACTTCGTTGTGAAAGGTCACATCGATGTCCAAATCTGCATTGATCACCATTTCTTCAAGCGTGCGCACCAAAAGCTCGGTATGCGTTTTTTCCCTTTCAGCCAGATTATTCGCCAGATGATTGGAATAATAGAGAGGAGCCACTGTAATCACAATACCAAGTATGGCTAAGTACCATTTCCATCTCCCTGTTTTTTGATAAATATCCACTTGCTATTTAATTTTTTGGTCTAATTTGAATGGCTATAACGTTAAAATTTAACTATTGCATCTATTTGGAGGGAGGAATGATTTGAATAAAATGCATTTGGGGCATCTGGAGTAGTTTTTTGTTTGCTTCTTGTGTAATAACCAAGTGATTTTCTCTAAGCAGGCATAGGGCTTCTTTTTGGCTAATAAAGTCAAAAGTATATTTGGTCCATTTGTTTTCTAAATGACTGGTTTCGCATTCGAAAAGTTCTGTTCCGGTGATCAAATATATTTTATCTGAGTTAGGATCCTTGCAAGCTCCGGATATTTGACTTTCGAGATAAAATCGATGGCTGTATTTATTAGACAAAAAAGGATATAAAGTTTGTTTTGATTGGTTTTGATCTGCGCGATAAATCCAACTGATGGGCATTTTTTTGGGATTCCAGTTTTTTGAAAAAAATACAAGTTCATTGTTCTGCCAATAGACCGCTTCTATGTCATGGGTTTTATTCAAATTTTTAGAGGACTTTTCAGATTTAATGGTGAGAAAATTCAAATTTAATGTTTCAGCGAAAACTTCATTTTTGTTTTGGAGTTCATTTATTTTTATTTTATAAACCTTCTTCTCTGGTCTTTTTCTTTTGTTGTCACCGGTATCTGAAATATAGACGTACTCTTTAAAATCGGTCGTCATATCTTCCCAGTCGATGTTTGATGCGTTTGGAATTTTAATTCTACGGATTATTTGTCCTATCGAATCAAGATGATAAATGATCGCAGGATTGCCTCCATCGTTAATGGCGTAAAAACTGAATCCCTGATCTAGTGTAATAATTCCGGAAATTTCGTGCAATTCGTTTGGAAGCGTGTACGTTTTAATTATTTTTAATTCTTGCCCCAATAATTCTGGCAACAAGAGGCAGCTAAACAAACATCCAAAAAAGAAATCAGCTGTCAATTTAGTATTTGTAGTTTGGCAAATTTAAGAACAATTTTTCTTTGCGGATTATCCACCTCACTAAAGAAGATGGTGGCAATTCGATTGTCAGAACTGCCCTCCACTTGCAATACTTTTCCTTCTCCAAATTTCTGATGCAGTACTTTCATGCCGGTTTGAATTTGTAGGGCTTCAGATGGTTTAAAATTTGCAAGAAGTGGATGTCTGCTTATTTCTGCAGGTTTTCTTTCCACATATCTTGATTTTGGAGTGATGGCATCATCAAGAATATTAAATACCATCCCACGAGAAGTCTTGTCTATTTCATAACGACTCTGATCAATCTCATCAATAAATCGACTCGGCTCATTCATCCGAAGGTTACCAAAGAAATATCTGGAAGTAGCATAACTTAATGCAAGAAACTGCCGGGCTCTTGTGATGGCAACATAAAATAATCTTCGTTCTTCATCCAATTGCTCAGGAGAATTCATGGACATGTAAGATGGAAATAAATTTTCTTCCAATCCACCGACGATCACGGCGTCAAATTCAAGTCCTTTTGCAGAATGTACGGACATCAGCGTAAGATATTCTCTGTTTTCGGTGTCTGAATCCAACTCTGAAACCAAAGCGATACTTTGCAAATAAGTGGACAGTGATTTATCTGGTTCTACATCGCCGCTTACTTCGTCATTTTCTGTAAATTCTTTGATCCCGTCCAACAATGCCGTAACGTTTTCGACCCTGGAGATTCCTTCCTGGGTCATATCTTGTTTTAGCTCTTGCGAAATTCCGGAACTTTTATAAATATAAAGTGCGGCATCATATGCATTGTTCTTTGCAGCCATTTCCTGCATTTGTAAAATCATCAATCGGAAATTCACGAGATTTTGTGAAGCTCTTCCTGAACCTACAAAAGCAGGAATACTTTCCACCAAAGAGAGTTGTTGACTAACACTTATTTCTTGCAATTTTTCGAGCGTGCTATCACCTATTCCTCTTTTAGGATAATTGATAATTCTTTTAAATGCTTCATTGTCCTTTGGATTGGAAACCAGTCGTAGATAAGCGAGAAGATCTTTTACTTCTTTTCTTTGATAAAAGGACAATCCTCCAAAAACTTTATAGCTAATATTGACTCGTCTTAGTTGCTCTTCAAATATTCTGGATTGCGCGTTGGTGCGATAGAGTATACAAATGTCTGAATTTTTAAGGTGGTAACGATTTTTGAGTTCGGTTACAAAATCAGCCACCTTTCTTCCTTCTTCATTGTCAGAACTTGATTTAAGAAGTTTAATTTTATGTCCTTCTTTTTTTTCTGTCCAGATTTCTTTTTTTATTTGTTTGGCATTGTAAGTGATTACATCATTTGCAGCCTGCACGATGTGGTCTGTACTCCTATAATTTTGTTCGAGTTTAAATATTTTAACATCCGGAAAATCTTGTTGAAAATCCAAAATATTATTGATCGTTGCACCTCTAAAAGAATAGATGCTTTGGGCATCATCACCGACGATGCAAATATTTCTTTGGCTGCCGGGATACAGGGCTAATTTTTTAAGAATGGCGTATTGCAAGTAATTGGTATCCTGAAACTCATCCACCATGAGGTATTGAAAAATGCGTCTGTATTTTTCGAGTACTTCATCTTTATTTTCCTGAAAAAGTCGATAAAGTTGGAGCAATAAATCATCAAAATCCATGGCACCGGCTTGCAAGCACTTGCTCACGTATTTTTTATAAATATTTCCGGTGGCGGGCATTTTGTTCATGCGATCCTGTTCAAAAAGCGTTTGGTCTTTCTCATACATCACTGGCGTGATGAGATTTGATTTGGCATTGGAGATGCGACCTCTCACCGTATTGGCGTTGTATTCTTTGGGATTGAGACTGAGTTCCTTGATGATTTCGGTAATGAGACTTTTTGAATCTTCCGTATCATATATTGAAAAAGTGGTGGGAAAACCTATTTTCGTAGCTTCAACCCTCAATATTTTAGCAAATACTGAGTGAAAAGTACCGCTCCAGATTTTTCTAGCATCACCGGATACCACTTGTCCGATCCTTTCAGTCATTTCACGGGCGGCCTTATTGGTAAAAGTCAAGGAGAGGATTTGCCAAGGTTTAATTCCCTGGTGGATCATATGGGCCAGTCGATAGGTAAGTACTCGGGTTTTACCAGAACCGGGGCCTGCGATCACCATCACTGGTCCATCTGTTTGGAGTACGGCTTCTTTTTGTATAGGATTTAATTCATCAAGGTAATTCTGGGCCATATGGAGTCTTAAAGCCCGCAAGATAGGAGATAATGAGATATATATCTTGATCCATTCAATATTTGAGTGGAGAAAGTTTGTTCTTAAGCTTGACTATCAAGGTAAAATATATTTAAATTATTATTCGATGGAAATAATACAATTTATTCGATTTCCATCGGAACACAAGTGACTTTATTCCAACAGAAAACTCAGATCCCCTTTTAATGAGCTTAGGATGAGTTGTTGAACCATCAACTGGTATATGGCATCTTGCTTAGAGATCTCTGCCTGTAAGACATCTGACATCGACTGGCGAAGTTCTAAATGGGTGGATTCAGAACGTTTGGATCTTTCTTTTACCAAATCCAATATTTTTTGGGCATGGCTTATTCTATCAGATTCCATCTGAACAAGTTCCTTATAATAATTCATATTTTGTCTTGCAACTTGTAGCTGGTGTTTGGCTCCGGAGCTCCATTGTTCGGAGCTTATTTCATTTCTTTTCAATCTTAAATCCATTTCTTTGATTTGAGATTTTATTCTTCCTCCTTGATAAATGGGAACACTCAACTGGAGCTGAATCAGCGGTCCATAGTTTTGAGAAAAAAGATTAAAACCTGCTTGATTTTCTGTTCTGTTAAAATTGTATGCACCGATCAAACCTAATCCTGGCCAACGTTCGTATTTAATTTCTTTTTTACTGTATTGCAGGATCTTTTGTTCACTTTGATAAAAACTCCATTGTGGGTGTGCTGACAAATCATTGGTGAGCGTTAAATCCGAGTTTGTCTTTACAGTTTGAAAATTTGTATCCGTCAGAGCAATGCTTTCCTCCAAAGGCCATTGCATTAATTGGAGTAAATTCAATTTTGAAAGCTTTATGTTTTGGAGCTGCTCACGCAAAATGATCTGAAGGTCTATTTCATCCTTTTGAGCATTTAATAAATCAGATTTTCCTTTGAGACCTAGATCAAATCTATTCTGCTCAAAAACAATTCGATCTTTCGCAAAAGACAATTGTTCCTCCACGGTTCTTATTAGATTTTGTTGACGCACTATGTCATAATACGCTAAAGCCACCTGATAGCTCATATCCAAAACAGCAAGGTCGAGTTCAAATTTTGATCGAGTAATTTGTTCTTCAAGACGATCTTTGACCACAAACATTTGAAAGCCTTTGAAGAAATTCCAATTCAATTGAAGATTGGCATTGATTTGTTCAGAGCGGGCGTTGTCTCTTTGGATTTCAGTACCATTCACCAATTTTTGGTCCAATGAATTAAAGGATAATGTGGGTGATAAATTAAAAACAACTTCCGGCATAATTCCTGTATTGCTCCAGTTGTCTTGGATTGAGGCAATCTCCAAATCTGTTTTAGAAATCTGTATTCCGTGTTGATTGGACAATGCAGTTTGGATTGCATCTCTGAGGCTCAGCAATTTTTGAGAAAAGAGTGGAGATATTCCAGCAAATAGTAAAATACTAATGATCCATTTGCTCATCTTTTGTTTTTTTCTGGGTCGATAAAAATGTATAAATGGCTGGTACGACAAATAAAGTCAGTATTAGCGAAAACATCAATCCTCCTATGATCACCACTCCCAATGGAACACGACTTGTGGAGGAAGCACCTATCGAAAAAGCGATAGGGGTTGCACCCAATGCCATGGCCAAAGTGGTCATCAATATGGGTCTCAATCTAGATTTTGCACCTGTCAGTGCAGCTTCAATTTTAGGTATACCCAGTTTACGGTTTTGGTTTGCAAAATCCACAATAAGAATTCCATTTTTAGTGACCAAACCAATTAACATGATCATCCCAATTTGAGAAAAAATATTAATGGTGTGATCAAACATCCACAATGCCGCCAATGCGCCAAATATAGCCAGTGGCACGGTCATCATAATAATCATCGGATCAATAAAGCTTTCAAATTGCGCTGCCAATACCAAATAGATAAGTATTAAAGCCAATACAAATGCAAAACCAATGCTTCCGCTACTTTCCGCAAAATCTCTTGAAGGTCCGCTCAAGGCAGTGGTATAATTTTGATCTAAAACGGTAGCTGCTATTTTTTTCATTTCATCAATACCATCTCCAAGGGTAAAACCTGGCGCAAGACCTGCAGAAATGGTCGCTGATTTATATCGATTAAAATGGTAAATGGTGGGTGTGGTACTGATTTCTTTGATCTGAACCAATTGATCCAATGGAATGCTTTCTCCGGTATTGGATTTTACATAAACAAGACGCAAATCCTGTGGATCATCCCTAAATTTACGATCCATCTGGCCTATGACCTGATATTGTCTTCCGTTCATGTTGAAATATCCAAGTCTCAAGTTGCTATAAGACAATTGTAAGGTCTGGGCTATTTCCTCCGTACTTACACCCAGATTTGCAGCTCTGGCTCGATCTATTTCAATGCTTAATTCCGGTTTGTTAAATTTTAAATCTGAATCCAAATTGACCAGCACTTTACTTTTAGAAGCTTCTTCCAAAAATTTTGGAACAATGCCTCTAAGTTTTTCCATGTCGCTGTTTTGGATCACAAACTGAACCGGTAATCCTCCACGGCGATTAATGGAGATGGTCTGTTCCTGGATAGGAAAAGCTCTACCATCGTTGTATTTTGGTAAATTTCTGCTGATGCGTTGGACAATTTGATCTTGTGTAGCTTTACGATTTTCCGGATCCGATAAAACGACTCTCACAAAACCTGTATTGGCAGCGCCGCTGCCCAAAAAACCAGGAGAAGTCACAGACAAAACGACTTCTTTTTCCGGAACCGAATCCATCATCAATTGGGTCAATTTATTCACGTATTGATCCATTCTGTCATAAGAAGTTCCTTCTGGTGCTGTTAGACTTAATCTAAATTGACTTCGATCTTCCATAGGTGCGAGTTCAGTAGGCAAGGAATTAAAAAGGCTGTACGCTCCCCAAAGACATAGAACCAAAGCAATCGGGGCGATCCAACGAATTTTTAAAAATTTGTTCAAAAAGTATCCATACCCAGATTCCATCCGTTCAAAAAAAGGTTCGGTGACTCTATAAAACCAACCCGGTTCATTTGATTTTCTGGAAACATACACCGTTAAAACAGGAGTAAGACTCAAACTCACAAAAGCCGAAATAAGCACGGCGCCTGCGACTACCACACCAAATTCTCTAAATAAACTTCCTACAAACCCTTCTAAAAAAATGACCGGAATAAATACGACGGCAAGTGTAATGGAAGTGGCGATGACTGCAAAATAAATTTCCTGAGAACCCAATCTGGCTGCCATCATTTTGGACATTCCGGATTCTAATTTTTTGTAAATATTTTCTGTCACTACAATCCCATCATCTACTACTAAACCGGTAGCCAGAACGATGGCCAATAAAGTCAAAATATTAATGGTAAATCCTGCGATGTACATCACAAAAAAAGCACCAATTAAAGATACCGGAATATCTATCAAAGGTCGAAATGCGATCACCCAATCTCTAAAAAAGAAAAATACGATCAGGATCACCAATAAGATCGAAATGATGAGGGTTTCCTTTACTTCTGATATGGATTTTTTGATGTATTTGGCTTGGTCTAAGCCAACATTGATTTCATATTCAGGAGGCAGGGTTTGTTTAATGGACTCAAGGCGTTTATAAAATTCGTTAGAAATGGAAACATAGCTGGTTCCGGGTTGAGGAACTATGGCCAGTGCGATCATTGGTACTCCACTTTCTTTTAAAATGGTTTCTTCATTTTCAGGGCCTAACACTGCTTCACCAATATCGCGCAGCCTAACAACAGCACCGGAAGGGGAAGAAGAAATTATAAGTTGATTAAATTCGTCTTCTGTTTTTAATTGTCCAAAAGTGCGAATAGAAAGCTCGGTATTGTTACCTGTGATTTTGCCGGAGGGAAGTTCGACACTTTCATTTTGTAAAGCTTGATGAACATCTTGTGGTGTAAGTTTATAAGCACTTAGTTTTACAGGATCCAACCAAATACGCATCGCGTATTTTCTTTCTCCCCAAATGTTGATAGTACTAACTCCGGGAATGGTTTGAAGTTTTTCAATAAGATGATCATAGGCAAATTCAGTGAGCTCTAATGGATTTTTACTATCACTTTTGATCGTCATAGAAAGAATCGGTTCGCCGCTGGCGTCGGCTTTATTGACTGTAGGAGGTGCATCAAGGTCATTGGGTAAATTTCGGATAGACTGTGATACTTTATCTCTGACATCATTCGCCGCTTCTTCCAGATTGATGCTAAGTTCAAATTCCACATTGATATTGCTCACGCCCTGGGAACTGACAGAGGTGATGTTTTTTATACCGGCGATTCCGTTAATGGATTTTTCAAGCGGTTCTGTAATTTGTGACTCCACGATGTCAGCGTTGGCACCTGGATATGAAGTTCTAACACTGATATTGGGAGGATCGATGGCAGGAAAATCTCTAACTCCCAAGTTTTTAAAACCCAAATAACCAAACAGCAGAATGGCCAAATTAAGGACGACTGCGAGTACGGGTCTGTTTAGACTGAGTTGGGATATATTCATTTGGAATTTAGAAGCTTAATTATATTGACTGGTGATTTAGGTTTAACACCCATCAATCCTGAAATAATCACCGTATCACCTTCAGTTATCCCTTTTAATATTTCTACTTTGGAGCTGTCACGAACACCCAATTCAACGGAGATAAATTCTGCCAATCCATTTTTAAGCACTACCAACTTTTTGTCTCTTGCTTGTGGAATAATCGCCTGAGTTGGGACCATCATTCCGGATTGCTTAAGTCTTAAATCAAGGATCACTTCTGCAAATAATCCGTGGTAAAATTTTACGGATTTATCAATCATCTGTGCGGACACCATTAATGCACGTGTATTAGGATCCAATGAAGATTCAGAGCTAAGGATTTTGGCTTTTAGCGGGTGGTTAATTCCATTAATTTTGCAATCTATAAGATCTCCTTTTGAGATTGTTGAAATGTATTTTTCGGGCAGTGGAAATTGAATTTTAACCGAACTTAAATCGGTGATTCCAACCAATACAGTGCTTGGAGCTACCACAGCGCCCGGACTAATTTGGCGAATACCTAGTGTTCCTGAAAAGGGGGCTCTGACGAGATGTTTTTCAATTTCTGTTTCTAAAATTTTAATATCTGCTTCGGCATTCCTTAATTGCAATAAAGCAAGATCGTATTCTTGTTGACCGATGGCTTGGAGTTGGAGCAATTCCTTCTGTCTTTTCTCAGTATTTAATAAAATTTCCTTTTGTATTCTCAGTTTGGAAATCCTTGCTTGAGGATCAGCGTCATTTAGTTTGAACAACCATTGACCTTTGCTCACTGCTTGGCCATCTTTAAAATTAATCTGAAGGATTTTACCGTTGAGCTCTGGTTTAATTTCCGTAAATTCATTGGCGACAATGGAAGCAGGAAGTCTTAACTGTTCTTCAATGGCTTCTGAAGTGACCAACCAGGCCTCAACGCCCATTGGTTTTTTTTGCGGTGGATTTGGAGCTGTACTTTCTGTTTTTTTACAAGAAATGACAACTATACAAATAATAAATAGAAGGGCAGATGCACGCATTGTGCAAAATTATAAGAAAAAACAAGATTGAATTTTAAAATAAAGTTAAAGAAGCCCCATCCTTAAGCTAGGTTAAGGATATAGAGAAGCTGGGATTTTGAAAGTTGATCCCACCTTGAAATAAATGAAAAAAGTATTGAAATTCATTTAACACTAAGTCACTAAGGCAATAAGGCACAAAGTAACGAAGACACGAAGTCAAAATGATTATTAGGGAATAATTCGTTTAAAATTATCCTGCCAAGGCAGCTGCGCCTCCTACGATTTCTGAAAGTTCTTTGGTAATGGATTCCTGACGGGCCTTGTTGTAATTTATTTTTAACTCTACCAACATGTCTTCAGCATTTTCGGTGGCCTTGTCCATGGCTGTCATTCTCGCACCATGCTCGGATGCTTGGTTGTCTAGAATGCATTTATAAAGCTGTGATTGAAGGATGGAAGGCACCAATTCTTTTAGAAGCATTTCCTGATTGGGTTCAAAAAGGAAGTCAGGTTTTGTGCTGACGATTCCAGATTCATTTTCAATTTTTGGGGCTTTGGGAACCGGTAGATATTGTTCCATTTCCGGAAACTGGGTTGCTGCATTTTTAAATCTACCATAAAAAAGCTCCACTTGGTCAGTAGTGTTGTTTTTAAAATCTTCCATTAGTCTATCCGCGACTGCAACCACTGCCTCATAACTTAGCGCAGTTTGAAGTGTAGAATATTCACTGATCATGGTGCAATTTGGAAAACGTCTTCTAAAAAATTCGAAACCTTTTTTTCCAATACAAAGAAAGCTTAATCTTCCTTCTGCTGCTTGCACAGAGTATTCATCTTTAATTCTTTGTTGTGCCAATTTAATAATGTTGGTACTAAATGCTCCGCACAATCCACGATCTGATGTGATGATGACCAATAAGGGATGTTTTTTATCGGTATGTCTAGCAAAAGCTTCTGCGCCTTGTCCATCCGAAAAGCTCATGATATTGACCAACATGGCATTTAGCTTAGTGGCGTAAGGTCTCATTTGAACGATCGCCTGTTGGGCTCTTCTCAATTTTGCAGCGGAAACCATTTTCATAGCTCTGGTAATCTGCTGGGTGGACATCACCGATTTTATTCTATTTCGTACTTCTTTTAAGTTTGCCATTGGAGAAATAATTAGTTAATTAGAGAATTAGTTAATTAGAAAATTTGAGAATTAAATTTTCACTATTACCCAATCCTAAAGAGATTCATTACAGCTGTTTATTTTTAATTTTCAAGGTTGAAATAATTTTATTCAAAATTTTTGATATATTTTCTAATTTTTCAATCAAATCATCACAGTTAGGATAAGTATCGCTTGCATTGCAAAGTTTTAACCAGTAATACGTTTCACTGAGTTCTTTGGAAGCAATTTTCAATTTATGAATGAAGTCTGCATTGCTTTCAGCATCTTGGGCTTCAAAAATATTTGCTCCTATGGATGTCCCCGATTTTAATAATTGATTAGCAACAATAAATTTTCTTTCTGCTTCTAATTTTTCAACGTATTTTATGATGTCCAAAGAAAATTGAAATGATTTTTCTAAAACCAGATTATCTTTTCTAAGATCCAATTTTCTACGTTTTACAATTACAAATTGACTAATTAGCTAATTCTCTAATTAGCTAATTTACTAATTAACTAATTAATCTTCAAACTTCCTGCCAAATCTTTCAACACTTTCAGGTCCGCTTCTTCAAGCTTACCTTTTCTAAAATTTTCCAATACTTGTGGGTGTTTTAAATCCAATTCTGTGTAAACCACATTTTCGAATTCCTTTACTTTTTCTACCGGAATGTCTTTCAACATATTGTTGGTACCCATATAGATCATGGCAACTTGTTTTTCAACAGATACTGGGCTATATTGGGGTTGTTTCAAAATTTCAACGTTTCTCTTTCCTTTGTCCAAAACTGCTTTGGTTGCAGCATCTAAGTCTGAACCAAATTTAGAGAAAGCCTCTAATTCGCGGTATTGGGCTTGATCAAGTTTCAAAGTTCCAGATACCTTTTTCATGGATTTTATTTGTGCGTTACCACCGACCCTGGATACAGAGATACCCACGTTGATGGCAGGACGAATACCTGCGTTGAAAAGGTTGGATTCTAGAAATATCTGACCATCCGTGATAGAAATCACATTGGTTGGAATATAAGCAGAAACGTCTCCGGCTTGAGTTTCAATGATAGGGAGTGCTGTTAGTGAACCACCACCTTTTACGATGCCTGCTTTCTTAAGGGATTCCGGTAAATCGTTCATGTTTCTTGCAATCTCGTCGTTGTTGATCACTTTTGCAGCCCTTTCCAAAAGCCTGGAGTGCAAATAGAAAACGTCTCCCGGATAAGCCTCACGTCCTGGAGGTCTTCTCAACAATAGAGAAACTTCGCGATATGCGACCGCTTGTTTACTGAGATCATCATAAATCACAAGAGCCGGGCGTCCGGTATCTCTAAAAAATTCACCGATGGCAGCACCTGCAAAAGGAGCATAAAATTGTAGTGGAGCAGGATCTGCAGCGGATGCAGAAACAATTACCGTATAAGGCATTGCCCCATATTCCTCAAGGGTTCTAGCTACTTTGGCTACCGTAGATGCTTTTTGACCTGAGGCCACATAAATACAATATACAGGTTCTCCTTTGTCGTAAAATTCTTTTTGGTTGATGATGGTGTCTATGGCAATCGCCGTTTTACCGGTTTGTCTGTCACCAATGATCAATTCCCTTTGACCTCTACCAATTGGAATCATGGAGTCGATGGCTTTGATACCTGTTTGAAGTGGTTCGTTCACCGGTTGACGAAATATAACCCCTGGAGCTTTGCGCTCTAATGGCATTTCATATTTAACACCAGTAATTGGACCTTTACCGTCAATAGGTTGACCAAGCGTGTTTACAACACGGCCTGTAAAGCCTTCTCCAACTTCAATCGAAGCAATCTTGTTGGTTCTTTTTACCCTTGATCCTTCTTTTATTCCTGCCCAAGGACCCATGAGTACGACACCCACGTTGTCTTCTTCCAAGTTAAGAACGATGGCTTGAACTCCAGTTTCAAATTCTACAAGTTCTCCTGACTGTGCATTGGTAAGTCCATAAACACGTGCAATTCCGTCTCCTACTGTAAGAACGGATCCTACTTCTTCTAATTGGGATGCAGTCGCAGAACCAGAGATCTGCTGTTTAAGAATGGCTGATATTTCTTCGGGTCTGATATTTACCATGATGGATGATTATTATTTTGGATTTATGATTTGACTACTAAATTGGTATAAGATGAATCGTAAAGGTTGGTTCTGAATGCCTCAAGTTTTCTTTTGGCGGTGGTATCAATTTGACGGCCTTCCATTTGAAAGATAAATCCGCCGATAATTTCAGGTTCAGTTTTCTGGAAGATCTCCATGGTTTCCCCAGGTTTTAGCCAAGTTGCAAACTGCCTTTTAAATTCTTCCAATTGCGCTTCGGTTTGAGGATTCGCAGTAACCAATGTGGCCGTTCTTATTTTTTTGATGGCTTTATATTGACTGACGAATGCAGTAGAAATATTGGCTAAAAGCGGTTCACGTGATTTGGTGACCAACAATTTGATAAAAGTATAAATAAGCGGAGATATCTTATCCGCCAACAATGTTCTGATAACCCCTTCTTTTTTGTCAGCGCTTACAATGGGACTTTTAAGCATAAGCATAAAATCCTTATTGGCACAAAGACTTTGTAAACTCAACATATCCTGATACGACTGGTCTAAAGCAGATTTTTCGATGGATAAATCAATCAAAGATTTGGCGTATCTGGCTGCAATTTTGGACTGGGACATGGTTGATTGAATTAGTTAACTTTAATTTCTTCTACCAGGCGTTTGATATAATCCTGTTGTTCAGAGTCGGCGCTTAATTTTTGACGAATGACCGTTTCAGCGATGTCTATTGCCATGGCCCCCACTTGATTTTTAACATCTACCAATGCTGCTTTTTTAGCATTTTCGATGTCAGCTTTTGCATTGGTTACAATCCGTTGAGCTTCTTCTTTCGCTTTATCTCTTGCTTCAGCAATCAATGCGTTCGCAGATTCTTTGGCATCGCGGATAATTCTCATTTTTTCCTCTCTGGCTTCTGCGCTGATTCGCTCGTTTTCAGATATGAGGCTTTTCATTTCTTCACGGGCTGTTTTAGCCGCATTGAGTGAATCCTGAATATCATTTGCTCGATCATTTAAAGCTTTGATAATTGGTTTGAATGCCAATTTTCCGATGATGAGCCAAAAAATTAAGAAAACGATGACCGTCCAAAGCAATAAACCAAAATTTGGCTTGATGGGACTAAAATCCATTGAAAGTAATATGATTGAATCCATATTGTATTTTACTTATTTCAATAATCGATTTAAAAAGAACAGGTACAGCAACCAACCGTTCTGCACCCTGTTCAGAATAGTTTTTAAGCTACCAAATAAGCAAGGATGATGGCGATCAAAGCCGCCCCTTCCACCAATGCTGCAGTAAGAATCATGTTGGCACGGATATCACCGATGGCTTCAGGTTGGCGAGCAATCGCTTCCAACGCTTTACCTCCGATCATTCCCACTCCGATTCCTGCACCAATGGCTGCAAGACCCATTCCGATAGCTACAATTGAACCTCCCATAATTTCAAATTTTAATATGGTTTATAAATAATAATTAATGACTCGCTTCTTCATGCCCATGATGATGTTCTTCGGTGGCAGCTCCAATGTAGGATGCTGTCAACAAAGTAAATACATAAGCTTGGATAAATGCCACCAACAATTCGATGGCCATCATAAATAAAGTTAATAATACTGAACCAATGGATGCTCCATAAGCAGCTCCCGGACTTTCTCCCGATTTTCCAAAAATGAAAATTAATCCAATAAAAATGGTGATCACCATGTGTCCTGCAGTGATATTTGCAAAAAGCCTGAGCATCAAAGTAACAGGTTTAATGATCACTCCAAGGATTTCCACAGGAGTCAATACAAATATTTTTACAGCTGCAGGAATTCCCGGCATCCACAAAATGTGTTGCCAGTAATGCCAATTGCCGTTTAAGTTAACTACAATAAATACCAATATGGCCAAAACCATAGTAACGGCAAGGTTTCCGGTTACATTGGCTGCTCCTAAAAATGGAATCTGGCCAAAAAGATTTAGACCTAAAATAAAGAAGAAAATAGCCAATAGGAGCGGCATAAAGCGGGCATATTTTTCTCCCAAGAAAGGCTTAGCAACTTCATCTTGTAGAAAAAGAATGATCGGTTCAAATAATTTTTGAGCTCCTTTGGGTGCAGTACCAGGTGCACGCTTATAATGTCTGGCCATGCTGATAAAAACCAAAGACATTAAACCTATGACCAAAAGCATGGCGAACACATTTTTAGAAATGGAGAGGTCATAAAATCCGGTAATTCCTCCACCGAAGATTCCTCCATCCGCTGTACTTGATTTTTCAAGAGGCAATGGTACACCTTGGTAATTGACCAGATCGATGTATTTTTTCTTGCCATCTACTTCGGTCTCTTGTGTTGCAAATCCATCTATTTCCACTTTACCCATAGGGAAGGTAGGTTCAATGATCCTCATGACCTTGCCCTCGTTTAAAACATAACGATCGATGGCATAATGACCTGATCCGTGATGGGCATTGTCAATTCCAAATTTGCTAGAAGAGAAAAAAGACAAACCCTGACCGGAAGCATACAAAATGCAAGGCAATGGAAGATTCCAAGGGCCTATGTTGTATACATTGAGATCAGATATATGGTGAAAAGCGGTAGCCTTAGCGTCAAACTCAGCATGATCGTCATGAGACGCTGCGTGAGGCTGAGCATTGGCAGGAGCAGTATGAGCATGCCCGGAATGGTCATGGCCATCATGGTTATGCCCGGAATGATCATGTCCATCATGCTCATTGTGTTCATGTTGGGCATAAGTTGGTGAATCATGTTGATGATCAACAGCTTGTGAAACCAAACGGAGACCGCAGGTTACAATAATTGCAAAGAATGTCAGGTATCTTTTTATCATGGGCTTGTCCCCTTTTTCAAAAAACCGTGCAAAGCTAAGGCTTTTGAGCTACTCCATTGGAATCCCAATTGTTAAGATTTTGTTTATCTGAAAATTGCCTGTTTTATTCTAAATAATTGTCATTCTTGATTAGAAGAGAACTCGATAAAAGTATCGGAAAAAAATGAATGAGCCATGGAATTAATCCAATGAATTTGTCATTTGAATTTATGGTTCTAAATTATAAATAAAATAGGTTTTAGGCATGATAGACCCTTTCTGCAAAAGTTTTAATATGAAAATACCTTTAGATAGATAAAATTTATTTGGATTCGACTGGTCTGAATTAAGAAGTTGTCCGTTTAAAGCATAGAGCTTCCAATTGGCAGAAGGATCAGATGCAAGTAGATTCTCTAACGAAGCCATTCCAATCAATGCAGAAACAGAGGATTGTTTTTCAAATATTGGATCTTGTAAATCAGAAATGGTTACTTTTTCATAACAGCCAATGTCAAAAGCACCACCCTGTGGTCTGGATATTCCCAATAAATCGGTCAAACTTTGGGAAGCCACCAACGAACTTCCTGCATCCAAAAGCGGAGAGTTGTCAGAGGGCTGGTAATTTTTATTATTAAAATTTTGAAAAGCCAGAGTATGATCCGTCAATGCTTGTAATGAATGAACGTCATAACCCAGAGATTGCCAAAAAGAAAGTGTTTTACTGCAACCATCATCTATTTCACAAAATTTATTGCTCACGTAATTGTAATCAGAACTGATGTCCTTTTGGATAGAATTGTTTTTTTGAAGAGAAATGGCTCCTTTCCATGGATGCAAATTGATGATGACGTTGTTCAATATGCTGATTCGTTCTGCGTCATCAATGATGTGAATGCCCCATCGACCATCGTCGGGCACTATGATGGTATTGTTGAAAACAAATACATCTGTACATCCTTTGGAAGCATCACCATGAAACAAAGTGATTCCGGAAGCTTGATGGTTGTTGTAGATTAGATTGTTGGCCACAATGCCCCTGCTTAGTCCTTGTAAATTAAGTCCTGCGGCTCTTTTATTTTCGAAAATAATATTGTGGGTAATCGTCGCGTCTTCGCTAAATCCAGGAAGCCCGCTGCTTAGATCAGGGTTGAATTGTATACCACTTGCGGCGTTGAAAGAACAAGAATTGAAACGTACAACTGCACGATCGCTGTTGTTGGAAATATAGATACCATGTTCGCCATGGGAACGCTTGCAAATATTGTTCTCAACGATAATATCGTCTGTATATCCAGTGAAAACACCTCGGAAACAACTATCACATTCGTTGTTTAAAATTTTAACATGATTGGCAAATACCGCACGAATACCTTCTTTGAGCATATTTTTTACTTTAAATCCAATGATGTGGATGTAATCATTGTTTTCAATGTTGATTCCATTGCTCCGATAAAATCCTACATTGATGATCACATTATTTCCTGTTGCAAAATACACAATGGGTTTGCCTGCTTGTCCATTTTGTTTGTCGCGATGATCAAAGCCGGTATAATTTCCATTGACTACAAACACACTGTCTCCTGCTTGTACTTTGTTGGTAGCGGTTTGGATGTTGCGGAAGGGTGTAGAAGGGGATAAGCCATTGTGACTATCGTTGCCAACGCTAGATACATAATAGTTGGTGGCCAAAAGATTGCCAGATTGGAAAAATGTAAAAAGTGTAATTGTTAAACCAAGTTTCAAGATTTTCATAGATAGAATTTTTTGAAAAGAAAGAATCATTTGAGCTCTTTTAATAGATTGTGGGAAAGCAAAATTAATAAAAAGAATAGGAAAGTTGATATAAAGACTAGATTTAAAGGAATTTGATGCTTCCACAAGATTTTTTTTTCTTCAGCACAAAAATATATTATGAATTATAATATATAAATTATTTTTTAACAGTATTTTACACAAGTGATAAATTTTTATATGTTAATTTAAATGCTAGGTTGCAGAAATTTCAATAATTGGAATAATTTTATACTTTCAATGGGATAAGAAATCTGGTATTGTCGTTCAGATTTTTGGAGTTTTTTAAATTTTATAATTAGAAAATAAATTTATAATTCTTTTTAAGTTGACCTTAAATTGAGTTTAGTTTATTTACGCTTGCTTAAGAATTCTGATTCTGGAGCATTATTAATTTATTCAACTGCATAAATTGTCCATCAAAAAATTGAAATTTTAACAAACCAAATTTACGAATATGAAAAAAATTTTGTACTTACTCTCTCTGGGTATAATTTTTAATGTGAACTTATTTGGTCGGAATGGCGATCGCTTGATCGGAACTGAAGTCCAAAATAATATGGTCCCTACAGTTGTAGCTCCGCCAAACATTGTTATTAGTTGCTGTTTTATGTTTAATATCCAAACTTTGACAGATCCAAACGATGCGACTTTTGGTAGAGTCGTAACCGATTTGACCTTGCGCAAAAAAGTGGTCACTCAAGATATGGTTTGTCGAAAGTATTGCGAGAGAAGTGATTATACTGGCTATCCTGGATACGTACAAACCAATCAATTACCCAAACCAGCACCTAATCAAGCTTGTGATTATTACTGGATGTTGTTTGATACTGCACGCTGGAATAGTAAATACGAAATGCCCTGGGGATTTGACGGATATGTGTTAGGGGCACCTGATGTGATTTTGACAATTACGGTCAATGACCTGAGAGAATGTGGCCAAGGAATCATCCAACGGATCATCAATGCTAAAGAAGGCAACAATATAAACGTAAGTGCCATCCAGACCATCTGGGTGGTGAATTGCGACCCATTTAAGGTGGATACTACACGCTGCAATGATACCTTGTATACTGATATCATTTGGCCAAAAGGTGTTTGCAATAAAACTGCGGTCATTGTCCAAAATTGTGAAACCGATTTAAGTCCTGATAATCCTGCATTGGGACGCCCTAGAGGAATTATCAGTCAAATGGGTAATTGTACCTTGTTGAGTATTGATTTTCAAGATAATTATGTGGCTTCCGGACAAGGCAATTGCTTGGAAGTTCAACGCAAATGGATAGTGATAGACTGGTGTCAATACGATCCATTTATTTCTCCGCTTCATGGTCGTTGGGAACAAACTCAAAAAATCCTTGTAAGGGATACTTCTGCTCCAACTTTAAATATAGAAATTAAAGATCAGCGAGTAACAGATCCACTAGGGCTTTCTTTCATCAACATCATCTTAAATCCTGCAGACAATTGTCTTCCATCCGAATTTGTAAGCTTGGAATATAAGATCGATGAATTTAATGATGGGATAGGTACTTATACAGGTGGTTTTGATTACAGAGTGGGCCCGCTTAATAGAAAAGATTTTGCTGCTGGTGTCCTCCCCAATTTTGCAGACAACCCAAGAGCCCTTAATTCGAAAAATCCATTTAATGCAAGTGGTTCCTACCCGATCGGAATTCACAAGTTAGAATGTACAGTAACCGATGTTTGTGGAAATGTCAGCACATTCACACAAATTTTTGAAATCAAATTGATTCTAAGTTTGGACCCAAGCAATTCTGCTTCTTATGAATTGAAAATTGTTCCAAATCCTGCAAAGGATCATATCAGCATCCAAATTTCAACTGAAATAGATGAAATAAGAATTGTTTCCAGTTATGGAAAAACTCTGCACATCAAAAAAGTTACAGGCAACCAACAAGTTGATCTGGATCAATTACAATCGGGAGTTTATTTCGTACAGGCTTATCTACGAAATCAACTTATTGCGGGAAAGAAATTGGTGGTGGTGGAATAAGGGAGATAGCAATAAAAGAAATTATTTCAAAAAAAGTTGTAATGTATTTGAATGCGTTTTAATAATATATATTGTTGAATAAATTATTTAAACGCATTCAATTCATTCACAAATTTAAAGGATTTATCCTACACTAAATGAATACGAATGAATATTAAGGGTAGGTGTTTTTAATTGTATCAATTGCTAATATGATTTAGTTCATTTTCTCTTTTCTGCAATCCTTTTAAATAATCATTAAATTTTAATAGACCATAATTTCTACGTCTTTTATCTAAATCCTCAGGATTTCCTATAGGATAAGTCAAGATCTCGCCTTTGTGAATCCTATAATGATTTCCAAAAACTTGCTTTCTGCCCATTCCTATTAGTAATTGGTCAATATATGAAGCAAATGCTCCTTTATTAAGTTCTTTATTTTTTGTGGCTTTTGTTAGTATGTCTAAATATTGGTATTGTTTTTCAGTTTGGTCTTGTTGGATCAGAAGTACTGCATGGCTTGAATATTTTGTACCTACCAATGATTTTCCGGGATAACCATGGATTTTTATAATTGAATCCAATTGATAAAATCTTTTAAGATTATTCAGTTTTATGTTTTCGACCACTTTTTTGAGGGTCTTCTCAGACATTGTTTTAGTAACTAAAAGATTTTCTAATTTATTCTTATCTCTTTGAGTGGAATTGAAGATATGAATGATTTTTTCTTGCAAGGGTTTGTTGTATGTTTTTTCAATGCTGTCCTTGAAATAGAGCATATACTTATAAGTTTTCGGGTAATATTTACTATAACTATTTTTAACATGAATAGTGAAAAACGAATCCATCCAAAAAAAGTGGTCAGATATTTCATGAGGATATTTGTTTAAAGCATGTTTTGTGTATTTAAATAAGGTATCATCTTTTCTTTTAATTTCATAAATTTCTGCTGCTCTGTTTAAAGCTATCATTGCACCAATTCGAGAACATTGGGAAGTATCAGATTCTATAATTTCCTTTATAGCTGTATAAAGCGAATCTTCTAAATAATTAATTTGGTCAAAATTTTCTTGAGCGGTTACTTTATAAAAAATGGTCAAGAAAAAAATTACTTTTGAGACCATTTGGTAAAATTTATAAAATAGTTTCATCTCCTTTATTTAATTTTAATTTCCACAATTACAGCATACTTGGTCAAAGTTAGAAATTTTTGGAATAGTTCCAAAATGAATGCATGTAATTTTTATAATAGAGCTGACAGCTTACCTAATCCCAACTATCTTATGGGTCTGCAGGCTTAATCTCCATCTTGGATTCTTTTGAACAAATTCGATGGAGTTTAGGATGTTAGATGTTTGGTCAGGCCCATCCATAGGTTGGATAAAAAAATGCTGGAAATTTAAATGCTGGAAATTTTCTGGTAATAAATCAGATTGTGGATATACAAACTTAAGTTCGTGTCCGGATTTAACCACAATTTCTGTATTGGGTTTGGGGCTCATACATATCCAATCCACTCCTTCTGGAACTTCA
>JADJJL010000002.1 GCA_016710265.1 Saprospiraceae bacterium
ATGGTTGAATGGAGGACCAGCAGGTTCTTTAATCTCAGGCATCGGAGATGGTTATTATTACGTAGAAATTACAGATTCTTTGGGTTGTGTGCACACCGACAGCATTCGCCTAAGACAACCGGATACCATTCGTATTCAAATTATACAGGGATCTTCCTTGGACGTGAGTTGTCCCGGTGCCAATGATGGCAGGATCACTTTGGTTTGGAGTGGTGGAAACAGAAGCAGAGGACAATTTAATTGGTCTCCCAATGTGGGTCAGGATTCAGTTTTAACCGGATTGCGAGAAGGTGTTTACAGTGTTACCGTCACCGATGGTAGCGGCTGTACGGGAACCACAAGCCATACGGTATTGGCTCCACCGCCTTTTCAACTTAACTTAACACCACTCGATACAGCCCGATGTGAAAATGCACAAATTGATTTTTCAGTTTTAAGCGTTACAGGCGCCAATGGCCCCGCTTATAGATTTACCATTCAAGGTGGTGCCCCTCAAAGAATCGGCGATGTAGTTCCACTTTTTCCTGGAAGCTATTTGATCAGCATTTATGATGTCAATGGGTGTAGGATAGACACCAACATTACCATTCCACAACCCACCAATATTCTGAATGTGGACTTTGGGTCCGATCAAGAAACAATTAGTTTAGGAGATAGCATCTTTTTAAATGGCAATGTAAATGCCAGCGTTCCATTAAGGACCATTACCTGGTCACCATTAAATTTTGTCAGTACACCAACTTCGACCCAATCATTTGTGACACCTACCAGCAATACAACATTTATGTTGACGGTGGTTGATGAAAACGGATGTACGGATTTTGACATCATCACCATCATCGTGGACAATATTAGAAGGGTTTTTGTCAACAATGCCATGTCGCCAAATGGAGATGGAATAAATGAATTCCTTGAAATAATAACAGGTCCTGAGGTGAGAGAAATAGAATTTGTAGAAGTGTATGATCGATGGGGAGCAAGAATGTACCGCATTGATCAACCGGATATCAGTTCAGGCATTACGCCAACCTGGGATGGCACTTTCCGTTCCACTCCGGTAATGCCAGGAGTGTATGTTTATCAGGCTTCGATTGTCTTTGACGATGGATATAGATTGGTCTACAGAGGTGATGTCACTATTGTAAGATAAAAGACTACCATCAGAGAGAATTATAGAAAATGTGAGCAATTATTTTTCTCATTGGTAGTACGGCTGCACAAATGAATGTGGATAATATTTCAATAATCCTTTTATCTCACAGATTACACATATGCACACAGATGAATTTAGGAATTATTCCATCTATTCTTTTTCTCACAGATGAGCGAACGATTTTTGACAAAGTCAAAACAGAGTGCGACAGCGCTCTGAGTGAGTGAATGCGTAAGCACTTGAAGAAAACTAAATTTGGTTATCCCCAAGAAAAAATCAAGCCTCTATAGTTCGGATCCTTTGAATTCAGGATTCAATTCATAATCCATTCCGCATACTGGACAGATTCCCATGGTATCTGCTCCACTCCCTTTACAATACATTGGACAGATATATCGTGAGGTATATTCCGGACCTGTATTGTCCGTTTTTTCAATCACAGGTTTATTTTCTTTAGATTCTGTTTTATTTTGACAAGCTAAAATGCTGAATGAAAATAAACTGACGAGAATTAAATATTTGATCATGTTTTTATATTTTAATTTTAATATGCTCTGGCGAACAGCACTCTTTTTTTAGATTTTACACCGGTCCAAATACATTGACCATCTTCTTCAGGTGCATCCAAAGGAATGCAACGGATAGTAGCTTTTGTACTTTCCTTTATCGCATTTTCAGTTTCTGAGCTTCCATCCCAATGCGCATATACAAATCCCCCAGGTCCATTGATGATTTCTTCAAATGATTTTCGGTCATCCACAAAATGAGTTTTCTGGTCTCTAAAGTTTTTGGCGCGATCAAATAAATTGATCTGAATTTTTTCCAACATCAAAGGAATTTCAGTGGATAGTTTGTCTACTGGAATTTGAATTTTTTCTTTGGTATCTCTTCTTGCCACTTCTACTAGACCCTGCTCAAGATCGCGAGCCCCTATTCCAATCCGAATGGGAACGCCTTTTAATTCATGCTCTGCAAATTTAAAACCCGGACGATTTTTTTCATCCTGATCGTAATTCACGCGTATATTTTGAGATTTAAGTTGATCCATCAGAGTCTTAGCCACTTGGTCAATCTGTTCGGATGGTTTTGGTATTGGAACAATCACCACTTGAATCGGTGCTAAACGCGGAGGCAGAATTAGTCCATCATCATCCGAGTGGCACATCACCAAGGCACCAATCAGTCTGGTAGAAACTCCCCAGGAGGTGGCGTACACAAATTCTTCCCGATTCTGATCGGATAAAAACTTCACATTAAAAGCCTTTGCAAAATTCTGACCCAAATAATGGCTAGTTCCTGCCTGCAGCGCTTTACCATCTTGCATCATGGCTTCTATGGTAAAAGTATCTACTGCCCCGGCAAATCTTTCATTGGCTGTCTTAGCGCCCTTTATGACGGGCATGGCCATGTAATCTTCTGCAAAGCGTGTGTAAACCTCATGCATTTTTAAAGCCTCCTCAATGGCTTCATTTTCGGTAGAATGGGCTGTGTGACCTTCTTGCCATAAAAATTCTGTCGTCCTTAAAAAAGGTCTGGTCCGCATTTCCCATCGCACCACATTGGCCCACTGGTTGATAAGGATTGGGAGATCGCGATAAGATTTGATCCAATCTCTATACGTATTCCAAATGATGGCTTCACTAGTCGGTCTGACGATTAATTCTTCTTCCAGTTTAGCTTCCGGATCTACGATTAATTTTGATTTGTTGTTTGGGTCAGTTTTTAATCGATAGTGGGTGACCACCGCACATTCTTTTGCAAATCCTTCCGCATTTTTTTCTTCAGCTTCAAATAAACTTTTAGGCACAAAAAGTGGGAAATAAGCATTGACGTGTCCAGTGTCTTTAAACATTTTATCCAAGATGGCTTGCATATTCTCCCACAATGCATAACCATGGGGTTTAATCACCATGCAACCTCTCACTGCGGATTGATCTGCCAATCCTGATCTATACACAAGGTCATTGTACCATTGTGAATAATCTTCTTGTCTGGGTGTAATTACTTTTGCCATTTTAAGTCTTATTTAACGAAAACAAAATAAACCACTGTGTTTTGGTGCAGTCAAAATAATATCTAAATTATGAAAAAGAATTTAACTAATTTTCAAAATAAGTTTAATAAGATTTTAACGCCCTTAGAAGCGCAAAAGTAATAAATTGCACCGGAAATGTTGTTGTATTATAAACCATTCATCTTTCAAGCCATGAAATCAATCATTTTAATTTTAGCAATCAGTGTGATCAGCACATCATTTTTTACACCGATTTATGCACAATATGATGATGTCTATTATGACCCATCCAAAGTGGAAAGTAAAACATATACACAGTTGGAGCGCGAAAACTATAATTCAAATGTAGATCAAAATAAATCGTCTCAATTGGAAGAAGACTATGATGACCAATATTCGGAATTGGATGATCAGGAATATTACTATTCCAGTAGAATTCGCAGGTTCCATAGTGGTTATTACACCAGAGATTACTATGATCCATTTTATACCAATATGGGATTTTATGATCCTTGGATAAACGATCCTTTCTTATGGGGCAACAGCATCATCATCGTAAATGGTGGCTGGTACAATCCTTGGAGAGCGAGAAGATTTAACAGCTGGGGCTGGAACAACTCCTATTGGGGATATTGGAATTGGTATTCCGGTTACTGCCCAAATACCTTTGCTTATGGATACGGAGGTTGGTATGACCCTTGGAGATATGGCAACCGTTGGGGAGGATGGAATGATCCTTGGTGTTATAACCCTGGATTTAATTCCTGGGGAAACAATGGAAATGGTTGGGGAGGTGGTCGCTGGAGACAAGGCGATTGGAGAGATCGAGACGATCGTTATACCGACAATCCTAAAGGCACATATTATGGTAGCAGGAATTCCGGTGGAACCACCACTTCACGTTCAGGTCCGGTCAGGGTTCGGTCTACCGAACCCAATGCTGATAAATCCTTCGATCCAAACGAAAAAACCGTGGATCAAGGAAATGATGGATACTCTGAATCCAATGGAAGGACAAGCAAAAGAGACAAATTAACCAGGCCCATAGAAGACACAAATGGTAATGAAGGATCTGGAGGAACAGATACAGAAATAACCAGAAGAAAAATTAGGACCGATGAAAAATCCGGTACTGATGTATTGGGAAATGGAAATGATACCAAATCCAATCCAACCAATGAGGATCGACTAATAAGACCTAGAAGAACCATTCGTTTGAATGAGGATTCAAATCCATCGAATGGAAACAACGGAGTTCCTAACAATACTGATAAAATAAGAAGAAACAACAGAGCTTGGCCGGAATCTCCACAGGACAAAACAGAACCAAACAAAACAGTTCCAGATAGAGAAAGGACCATTCGTAAAACTAGACCCAATGATTCAGGTTGGAACGACAATCCTTCGAGAAATGATCGTGAGTCTGACCAAAATTCCAGAATAGAAAGATCCAGACCTCAAAGAGAACCTTCCTTTAGATCTGAATCTCCTAGAATAGAATCCTCTCCTAGAAGCTCAGGTTCACGTGACAGTGGCGGTCAAAATAACAGATCTAGTACTCCTTCTGGTGGAGGTCGTAGGAATCCAAGGTAAACTTGAAATTAAGATAAAATCACAGTAGGTATTTAGAAGGTAGATCGTTTGTTTTTCAAACGGTCTTCCTTTTAATGAATCAGTTTAATCCTATTTTTTAAAAATACAATTCAGCATTATGTTAAAATCTAATTTTAAAATTTCACTATTTATATTCCTTTTCGTTTTAGGAAATCTTAAAGCACAATTGAGTTCAGATGCATTGAGATATACACAACTCAGGTCAATGGGCTCAGCCAGAATGACCGGTGTCAATGGCGCAATGGGTTCCATTGGTGGTGATTTTGCAGCGATCGGAATAAATCCTGCCGGGATTGGCGTTTTTCGTAAATCGGATTTTAGTTTTTCTTTTTTGGGAACATCCGCCAACATTGAATCTATTGTGACCGGTGATACAAGAAATGTTTCACAAGATCAAAATAAAATCGGAGCAGCTTTTTCTGGAATAGGTCTGATCATTTGTACCAAGCCTATTGGATCCAATTGGAAGCAAGTGAATATTGCGATTGGATTAAATGGAATGGGTTCTTTTACCCAAGATAGTTATTTCTCAGGGATTTCCAAAGGTAGTATCATTCATCGATATTATGAATTGGCCATTGATCCGGCATACAGTGACGGACGCGGATTCTTACCGGATGACTTAGATGATTTTGAAGCAGGCCTGGCTTATGAGACTGGAGCTCTTTATGAATTGGATGAAACTATAACACCTACTTATTACACCACTGACCTATTGGAAAAACAAAACGTGCAAACCTTAAAATCTGAAACTTTTAGACAATCCGGATTTGCAAGAAATTTGGTCTTTGGTGTGGGCGCCAATTATGATGAGTTTTTACAAGTGGGAGCCAACCTTGAAGTGCCGGTTGGAGAGTATTCCCATATCAAAAGATACCAGGAACTAAATCCTGGAGCCAGCAATCTTCAGCCTTTTGACCAAATTAAAACTGAAGAAAATTTAAACACCAGTTATGGTGGAGTTCAATTTAAAACCGGTTTTATACTTAAGCCCATTCATTCAATAAGACTTGGACTTTCCTGGAGCAGTCCATCGTATTTGTGGATGGAAGATGAATATAGTACCACTATGGAATATCGATATCTGGAGAACAATCAATTTAAAACGAATAGTTCAAGTTCACCTGATGGATATTTTAATTATAGACTTATTACTCCCATGCGTTGGGTAGCCTCTGCTTCTTTGGTAGGTAAGTTAGGTTTCATAAGTTTTGATGTAGACATTTATGATCCCTCAAAATCAAGATTTGATTTGACATCAGAATCAGACAATCCTGCTGATAGAAGGTATCAAGAAATATTAAATGAGGATATCGCAAAGCAGTATAAAACCACGATAGAATATAGACTTGGAGCTGAATTGGCTTTAGAAAAATTAAGACTAAGAGGAGGATATCAAATTTCAAGTTCTCCATTTGCAAATTCAAATGAATATCAAAATGGTTTTAGTTTTGGAGCAGGTCTTCGATTAAAAAGATTTTTTATGGATCTCGGTTTCCAGCAGATGAATTCCAAAAATGGTTATTTGCCGTTTCAAACCGGTCAATCTGATTTTAATTCTGATGGTACAATCGATGCGGTGACCACACTGGTCAATCAAAATAAATTATTTTCAAATTTGCAATTTACCATTGGATTTAAATTTTAGGTATCCATTGCTTTGAATTAAATTGAATAAGCAAGTATTAGGGCCTACACAATCCATTGTTGAGTGAAACACCTGTTTCTACCATATTGAACATCGTGGCATTCACGATTAAATCCCAATCTTCTAAAACTCCGAGTACTTTACTCATTTGATTGATCACTTCATTGTTCATGATCGGATCTTCAATTTGTGATAGTTTGTTAAAATATCTTTGAAATCGGTCAAATAAGGGCGTCATTTTCATTCTAGCTCCATTTAAAAATTCTGTTTGTTGATCGGCCATCTGATTGAGCTTTTTGGCAGAGGCTTTAATTTCATCACAACCATAATCCATATCACTTAACACTGTAAAATCAGGATCTAGGTTTCTAGCTTGATGAGAAACAGGATTCCAAATCGACAATATAGAATCTGCCGTTCTCTGGTAAATATAAATGGCTTTAGACACTTCTTGGGTGGTGTCAGGAATATAGTTTAATGCAAAGCTATTTTCTTCTGCGCGTCTATCCCATCTTTCAACATATTTGGCAAGTTGTTCGCTGTATTGCTTTTGATCAAAAGTAAAAGCCCAGGACTTGACTCTTTTAAATTCGGTACCATCATCTAAAAACTCGGATTGAAATTCAAGCTTTACTGAAGTAAATGCCTTTCCAACAGATTCCGCTGGTAGTGGAGCTTTTTGTAGCAAAGTCAAACAATTTTGTTGAGCATTTGTAGAAAAGCCAAAACCACAAATTGCTAAGAAAATCAAAGCATACTTAACAATTTGAAAGTTGGTGGAATTTTTCATGGAGCTAAGTTACTATATTTTGGAAATTTGATCCATTTGATACCTTATTTTACATATAAAAAAAGCCGACGATTTTAAATCGCCGGCTTAAATAATTTATACCTTATTAAATTTGAACATTAATAAACCCAAAGGTCATGTTCAAAATTTAAAAGTTCGTTTTTAATTTTTTCAGATTCCAAAAGCATTTTAACTCCTGCATTTTCATCATCGCCGGCAAAGAAATCTTCTAAGCGATAATCCAATACATTTGACTCTTTAAAAATATAGCTGGCAAAGAAACGACCATCAAAGATATCCGCCCAGGTCATAGGAGCACTGTCGTTTTTATCATTGAATACCCTTTCTTTCATAAGGTATTTTCTGACTTCAGGATAATACACCCAAAACATTGGACCGGAATATTTAACTTCACCTGTGGTTAAATCTCTTTCATCCTTTATCGGTGCAATACCTAAAATTCTGCATTGCAATCTGGATGCTTCTTTGTCAAAATACCACATTTCCTTGATTCTATACTTTTGAATGTCTTCAGGATTGATGTCATTTCGAATCACTTTGATTTCTTCTATGTAAGTTTCAGGATCCCAAACACTTTGGGTATCTATTTTGTAGAGCATTTTTTCCAGCTCGTCATTCAAAACAACCCTTTTGAAGTCATCTTTGGCAAAAACTTTTACATCACCATTTCTGGCCAAATCCAACAATACTTGAAAAAAGTACCTGTTGGGTTCCATAAAAGCAATATTCATTTTTTCGCGGGTATCGAGGATTCTCCACACACGTTTGGTCCAAACAATATCAGCCTCCCTGATGGGTTCATAAGCCAATACTCTTTGCTCTGGAACCAACTGTCTGGTGACGATGTCATCCAGATACTCTGAAGGCGCGTCCAAATCACTAGACTCTGTGACTTCTTCGTCTACTTGAGCAAAAGAAAATGAATAGTTAAGTCCAAATAAAATGACTAAAAAAGATAATCTGAAAACTTTCATGATCTAGAAAATTATTGAATTTTAAATGACATTTCGTTCAACTCACGACCAGCCTGATCTCCAGGGCAACGTGCTTTGATTTCTTCAAATATAAAACGGTCTCCCGGTTTTGCTTTAAGAATTAATTTTTCAACTTCACCTGAAAATCTACCTCCTTGGGCGGTTGCAAATTCAGGATCCTGTCTTGGCGCAATTCTCACCAATCTAAATCCACCGATGGCACATTTAGCATCAAAGTCAAAACCTTCAAGCACAGGGATGATACCCTGTTGAGCTTTAAAAGTTCCGTTAGGAATAGCACCTCCTGTTTTACCGGAAAGTTGTGGTATTGGCGTAGGAATTCTTTTGGCTCTGAATTTAAAGCTTGTAGGTGTCAAACCACCTCCAGAAAGTGTGATGGTAGCTTCACCTTGTTGAGCGACCGTTACAACGTAATCGCCGGCTCCGGATTTTGCAAGTTTGATTCCTGCTCCGCTGGCGTCTACTTTAAGTTGAGCGGATGGAACACCTGCAGCAGAAATCCCTACAGGATTGTCCACACCGATGTAGAATACGTTCATCTTTTTGGCAGAAACGTTGGCAGAACGCTCACCTACTTCAAATTCGAAGTCTTTTTTATAGGTGTCGGTTTTCCCAGTAACCGGATTTGTTACCGATGCTACTGCAGAATATTTTCTAACACCAACTTCAGTTCCACTGGCTTTCCAAACTGCAACACCTTCATCATTTACACCCAATGGCGAACCATTGACAGATAAAGAAACTTTGGTGTTCGAAGATTTGGAAGTAGAAGCGGCCAAAGAAATTTCTGTTTCGAAAGGCTCACCTTTGATAATATAAGATTTCTTTGGAGAAGAAATTACGGTGAATTTGTCCAAAACCACATCTTCCCCACCCAACTTTTGGCTATAGTGGTTCAGAATTGCATTTTCTGAAGCTTTGGCATCGTTGATGAACTTTGTAAAAATAGGCATACAAGCACCCAAAGGCATTTGTTTAAAAGTAAACTCCTCCCAACTTTTTTTGGTAGAATGCGTCCAGGTTTCATCATCGACATTGAGCACAATCTTGGATTCCATTCCTGCTCTCAAACTATCGTCAACCATGGCTAAGAATTTTTGACGGACTTCTAAGATCTTATTTTTTAGCTCAAGACCTCTTCCGCCGTTGACCATATTTCTGGTAGTGACGTCTTTGTCTTTCTTTCCTTTTAAGTCTTTTTTCTCGCCTTTAATGATATAATCACCATCGTCAACAGATCCGTTTTTATTACCAGATTTGTCGATCAAATCATTGACTAGATCATTGACATATTTCGCAAATTCATCACCGATTGCAACCACTTGTGGTGCCCTTTCGACAAATCTTGCAAACTCTGGTTTCGCTTTCGCTCTTTTTTCAATGGATGGAATCAAATTTTGATTCGCATCATCGAGCGTTTTATTAGAATCCTGCAAACTGGAATTCACCAATTTAAATGCATTAAAGATCTCAGCGGAAACGTTTAGTGCCAGTAGAGCCGTGAGTACCAGGTACATGATATTGATCATCAACTGGCGCGGCTGCTTAGGTATTGACATCTTTTAATTTTTTTCAGTTAGTAAATAAAATTAAATTTCAATTTGTGGTTAACCAACTTCTTAGTTAGTACCACCCATTGTTTTGTAAGCACCTAAAATATTACCGTACACACCGTTAAGGCTAGAAAGGTTTTTATTCAATGCTGCCACTTGATCTTTGTATTTTTTGGTATCTTCTACAGAAGCACTCATTTCAGTGATCGCTTCGTTCATTTTGCTGTAAAAATTACCCATGGCTTTAATTTGATCGCCAGTTTTACTAAAATCAACTTCTTGAAGTGCTTTTAGTGAACCAAGACTTTTGGACATATTTTGGAGTTCTCCAAGCATACCACCCAATTGACCTTCCACGATTTCTGCATTCAATGGTCTAGGACCAGATTTTACAGGACCTTCCGTCAATGGAGTAATCCTTGCATGGTAGTCATCCAAACCTGGGTATAATTTCTCCCAATAATAGTCTTTTTCTGGAGGCAGGATACCCAAAACCAAGAAAAGAATTGCTTCTGTCACAAGACCAGCGGTAAGCATCACGTCACCACCTTCCATAGAAAGGATTTTGAAAAGCGCTCCAATCATAACGATAGAGGCACCAACACCAATCATAAAGTTCTTAAGGTACTTAAACCAATCAGTTTTGTAAATAGCCATTGCTTGAAATTTTAATCAATTAAGAAATTTGTTAGTTAATGAATGAAATATTGTATAATATTAATTTGTGCTAAAGTCATTTGCAGAACGTCCAAGGAAAGTAAGAACGGTTCTAAATCCAATGTAGGATTTATTGGTGTCCTGAAATTCCCAATTTCTAGTACCGCATTGTAGGTAATAACCTACATCTTTCCAAGAACCACCACGGATCACTTTTCTTTTATAAGCTTCCGGATCTTCCGGTTTTGCATCGTATTTTACGTCAGGATTTAAATCGTGCACAAAGTTTCTTGCATTGTCGTGGTATGCAGTTTCAGTCCACTCAGCAACATTTCCTGACATATTGTAAAGACCGTATTCATTTGGAAAATAAGCATCTGCTTTTACAGTGTGCATTCCACCATCTTCTGGATAATTTCCTCTTCCAGGTTTAAAATTGGCCAATAAACAGCCTTTTGCGTTTCTAAGGTAGTAAGAACCCCAAGGATACATGGCAATTTCGTTGCCACCTCTGGAAGCCCATTCCCATTCAGACTCTAAAGGCAATCTAAACTCTTCAGAATTTGGTTCATCTTCCGCTTTAAAACTGTTCCAAAGCAAAGTTCTCCAATAACAAAAAGCCCTTGCCTGATTCCAATTAATTCCAACCACTGGATAATCATCAAAAGCTGGATGTGAGAAATAATTTCTTGTTAGGGGTTCATTGTAAGAATAGGTAAAATCTCTAATCCAGCAAAGAGTATCAGGATAGACGTTTGTTTTTTCCTTATGAATGATATTGCTTCTTTTAATACCTTTAGAATGAGCTGCCAATTGCCAGTCTTTCCATTCCCATTCGTAAATAAATTTACGGGTGTCTAATTCCTGAATACCTTTAAAGGCATCCGCTCCGGCAAAATTCATATCAGCCAAAGTTTCGTCCTCCCAATCGATTTCCTGTTCCCAGTCTATCAATTCAGAAGTGCCATCTTCGCTTTCCTGAAAATGACCTAAAGCTGCATGAGCCAATGAATCTCTCACCCAATATACAAATTGGCGGTATTCGTTGTTGGTGATCTCCGTATCGTCCATATAAAATCCAGCGATGGAGACCGTTTGAGTCCTTTGAACGTGGGTGTTAAAAAAGTCTTGATCAGTTTGCCCAAGATTGGTACTTCCAGATGGCACGTAGACCATTCCAAAAGGATTAATACCATCCCATTTGGGTCTTTCCTGGACGCCTACAAGCTCTCCAGATGGTGTGTTTTTGCCACATGATACTGCGAAAAGAACAGCAATGACAATAAGAGAAAGATTCAAATTCCTCATTTGGTTCAGTTTTACCTACTATTTTGTTAAAAAAAGTGCGTAAAGATAGAAAGACTATCATTAACTGCACAAATTTTTATTTCTTTTTTTTGAGATCATTCATTTTTACACAAATCATCCCAATCGTTAACGACACAAAATTAAACTTATTTTTTAAAATGGCCTTTTTATTTATTTTCTTAAATGCAATAAATTAATAATATGTTGATGGTTTATTAACAATAATTTATTTACCATCTTGGGTTAAATATGACAGGAAATCGGGTCTTAGAATTTTTTGCATTCCACACATATTTTAGTCCAAAATCCTGATTCAGGCCAGAAATTTGTCCTTGTAAAATATTTATTGGAAGTTCAACTCCTATCATTAACCATAGTTTAGCATATACTTTTATACCTAAATGTAAACCCATTGCGTCAAAACTATTCTTATCGTATCCTCGCACAGAAACAGCTCCAAAAATACTGCCATTATATTCAGTTTTCAAAAGTATTTCACTCTGTGTTTTAATAAAGTCAGAATATACAAATAATTGTCCAGAAATCACATATTTTGATACTGTAAATTCTTTAAATATCAATGTTCTTAGTGTATAATTTTTTTGAAAAACATTTTTTACCGGATTGGAAGACTCTAAAAATGGGATTCCAAATTCAAAGCCGACTTCCACATATTGAGATTGAATAAAAAGTGAGGGTAATAAATCAAATGACTGATGGCTCATATTCCCAAGAGTCAAGTTAGGATCCATGTGGTCAAAACCCTGACTACCATAAATACCATCCGGGGTTCTGATCAATCTACCATCCCAACTTCTCTGGTCAAAACCTAAGCCCACACCAGCTGAGATCAACAAAATCTCTGTTGGAAACACTTGATTATAGCCGATTCTAAAAGCAGTGGAGGTTTGTAATCCAATCCTATCCACTGATCCATGAATGCTGTATGCGCCACCTATGGACTTTATTGGACTGCTCCATCCTCCTTTATAATATACAGGTCTTCCAGGTAAGTTGGTCCATTGGTCTCTATAAGTTAAGCTGGCGATATTGGTACCATTCAAACCTGCGGTGGCCCCAATGACTCTGCTGTAGTCCAAATATTGCAACGCGGATAGGGCTGATTGTTGGGCCTCCCCTTCTAAATGAATCGAAATCAAAACTAAAAAAAATAGGATGAATCGGATCATACTATAGATTTTGTTGAAAAACATCCAGATCGGAGAAGTTCTGAATAATTGGATAACAAACTTGATTGGTACAAACCTGAATTTGCCCTTCCTTTAAATTCAGGTCTTTCGACAATACCTTATTCTGCACTTTCATTTTATCGAGATAAAGGTAAGCAGATATTGCGTCATAACAATTGATTTTCCAATAGGGCGAAGAAATTTTAAGAAATAAATCAGCCCAAGAAATTCTAGAAAAAATCACTTCTTTAGGACCACTGCAAACTTGCTGGACAACGGATTTAATTTTCTCGATTTGTTCTTCATCCTCTTGCAGGACTGCAAGTTTATATTTGACGGCATAAATGATACAATTTGGATTGGGAAGCGAATGATCTGATAGATCAATGGAATGTTGTATCGCATCAAAATGGTTTATACTGGTCATTGTATAAAAACCGGATGGATGTGAAAATTCAGTTTCAATTATTTTTATGATTTGGTGGCATTTCAATAACAAAGAATCATCCAAGGTAATTTGATGTAAATCCATCATTGCTTGCGCCAAATAGGCATAATCTTCTAAAAAAGACAAACCATAGGGCTGTCCATCCTTTAGATATCTATAATATTTGGAATCATCCCTTTTAAAATGGAATAAAATTTGTTCTAACAAATTCTTGGCTTTTAACAGATAATTCTCAGATTGATTCATGTACCAAGCGGACACATACGTTGAACACAAAAGTGCATTCCAAGCCAGAATACATTTTGTGTCTGTGGAAGGTGGAATTCTCAGCTTTCTAAATTCTTGTAAAATTTTGAGTGCAGAAAGGGTTTCGCTGGAAATGGAATCCCATGTATCAATATTCAATTGAACATGGAATTCTGTCGGTTCGGTATGTGGTATTGGTTTCCAGGATAATTCATTTTTAACAGACGGAAACTCGGATTCTAATTTTTCAATTTCTGGAGTGGACCAAGAATAATATTTTCCTTCCTCACCTTCAGAATCTGCATCCATCGCACTGTAGAAAAGTGAATCCGCAGATTGCATATTTTCTTCCCAAAATTGAAAACTAGATTTTAAAAAATATTCCAATCCATTTTGATTGTCTTTTCCACTGACCATCGCAATGGAACTTAAGCTCAAAGCGTGATCGTAGGCCATCTTTTCAAAATGAGGAATCGCCCATTGACGATCTACGGTGTATCTAAAAAATCCAGCTTGAACAACATCAAACATGCCTCTAAAGCAAATATTTTTAAGGCTGTGGACGACAAAGGATTGATGATCTGAATGGCCGTGGTTCCAAAGAAAATTTAAAGCCATGGTGTTAGGGAATTTCTGGCCAAATCCAAAACCACCTTCTTCGTAATCCATGTAGGGGTTGAGTGTTTCTAAAAAATCCTCGAGTGATCTTGATGTTTCAATGCTCTTAATGTCCAATTGCTTTTCATTTAAAAAACGACTGAGTTTATCTGCTTGTTGAATTAATTCAGGATTCTTTTTTAACCATGCTTGATGTACTGACATTAATACATCCGGCCAGGACATTCGTCCATATTTTTTAACCGGTGGAAAATACGTACCTCCATAAAAAGGCTTTAAATCAGGAGTCAGAAAACAATGGAGAGGCCAACCACCTGAAATGCCCATGGCTTGTACAGCACTCATTAAATAAAGATCTAAATCCGGTCTCTCTTCTCGATCAATTTTAATGTTGATAAAAAATTCATTCATGATCGCAGCGATATCGTGGTCTTCAAAAGACTCATGCGCCATCACATGACACCAGTGGCAAGTGGAATAACCCACGCTTACTAAAATGGGTTTATTTTCTTTTTTTGCTTTTACCAAGGTACCTGCAGACCATTCGTGCCAATAGACGGGATTGGCCTTGTGCTGGAGCAGATAGGGTGATGATGCATTTGAAAGTTGATTCATACAATAATAATACTGAGATAGTAGAGAACAATGATTCCCTGGTAAAAGATGAATATATCTGCAATTATATAAAAGAAAAAATTCTAGATGACGATTTCTAAACCATCATAGGCTAAAAAAACCTTGGTCGGCAATTGAGATTCAAGATTCTTGGTCTTACCCATGTGATGGCTCATGTGGACCAAATAAGCTACTTTTGGTTGAATCTTTTGAATAGTATCCAAGGCTTGTTGTAAATTAAAATGTGAATGATGTTCTTCAAAATGCAAAGCGTTGACGACTAAACAATCAATACCCTTAATGGAATCCAGAACTGTGTGATCAATATATTTCGCATCCGTAATGTAAGCCAATGGACCAATGGCAAATCCCAATATAGGTAATTGTCCATGTATAACCGGTAAGGGACGAACAGGCAGTCCTTTAATTAAAAATTCAGAGTTTTGATCGATCGTGATTAAATCCAATTTTGGAATTCCCGGATAATCATTGTCTCCAAAAATATATTGAAATCTTTTAAGAAGATCTTGGACCACCCTTTCAATGGCATATAGAGGAATGGGTCTTCTGTTTTTAAAATACAGGGGGCGAATGTCATCCAGACCTGCGGTATGGTCTGCATGTTCGTGGGTCAATAAAATGGCATCTAATTCTTCGATGTGGTTTTGAAGCAATTGCTGCCTTAGATCCGGACCTGTATCGATTAAAATATCAACGTTTTTGTACTGAATAAAAACAGAAGTTCTCAAACGCTTATCTCTTGGATCTTCTGATTTACAAGTTGCACATTTACAAGCGACCACAGGAATACCTTGTGAGGTTCCAGTCCCAAGAAATTTTAGTATCAACCGATCTTCCAAAACCTAAGCTTCAATTTTCGTTTGATTTTCAATAATATTTTGAAATATTTTAAGAGTTTCAGGAGAAAGTGCGGATTCGTCAATATTGAGTTGAGGAATTAGATCAAAAAAGCAATTCATTCTTCCTTCTACATCAAAAAACTTATTGATTACAATCACTTTTTGTGCTTCCACCCTACAATACCCGGACTGAAAATGACCTTGTTCGTACCTCACTTTATATCCCAAATCCTTGCATAATTCTTCCAGTTTCTTCAAATTGGTTTTGCTATATTTCATAATGATTGCAATTTATAGATTAAAAGATAAAAGAAAAAGACAATAATGGTTTAATTAAAAAATTTAAAACAAATCTTTTTATCGAATCAATGATACTGTGCCGGACTTTTTCTGTCTGGTAACATTGTCACAATTGTTGGCTTTTAATTCCAGAGAATAAATATAACTTTCCATCGCCATATTTTCAGTAGGGATCCAAGCTTCAGAGGGATTCGTAGATTCAAAAATGGTTTTACCCCATCTGTTAAAAATAATAAATTTATAATCCTGGATCAATGAAAGTTTTTCAGGCATAAAGATAGGAATCAATTGATCATTTAATTGATCCCCATTTGGAGTAAACGTATTGGGAATCATTAATATACTGTCCATGGGCGTATTGTCTTTCACGAGTACAGAATCTGTTAAAACTCCACAGTTATTCGTTAAACTTAATTTATAAATGCCACCCGAAGAAGGCATAATATTCTGGCTTGTGTCCCCAGTACTCCAAAGCCATTTTCCCTGGTCGGCCATGGCTGGACTTAGGATTAAACCATTACTAAAACACACTGAATTACTAATAAATAATTTTCCTCTTAAACTGTCTTCCACGATTACGCGAAATACATCCCTCACCATTCCGCATGCTGACTCAGAAGTTAAAATATATTCGCCGGACTGATCAACTGAACTCGAGAAATAATTGTGGCCATGACTCCAAATTGGATTTACTAAACCGGCTGAATCTCTTGTCAGTGTTATAGATTGACCTCTACAAATTTTTAGCTCACGATCAATTGATAAAATTTCATCTTGAGTGACTCTGATCGAAACCGAATCTCTGATCGGGGAACATAAATCCCCATATCTCACTTCCACCCAGATCAGCCCTTCTTTGGCATCAGCCACAATTCTTTCTGTTGTCTCACCTGTACTCCAAAGGACTTTACGCCCCACAGGTCCTGAAGGTAGTTGTAAAATGAAAGTGGAGTTTTCACAAACGATTTTTTCATCCGGTAGAAAGTCGGGTGCCGGATTGGTTAAAATGAGCTCTACGTCGTCTATGATGGTATAAGTGTAAAGATTACTTGTCCTTTTGGTTCCCACAAATAAAGTATCGTTAAACCCTAAATTTTTAAATCTTCCAATAATCAGATGATCTTCGCCACCACAAGCAATAAACTTCATCGTGTATTTTTGATAAGATTTAAAGGGTAAAAAACCTCCATCCGGTGTAGAAACTTGTGGAGTCAGTTGATCTAAGGCTCCCGCAATCTGATATAAATTTTTTCCATTCTGAAAGCAAAAGCCAATCTCATCGGTGCTGTACTCTGAATCTGATCTTGTACCTAAATAACATGAAATTTCATATTCTGCCCCGGCTATCAAGGGCTGGTTTAATACATTGCCAAGATATTCAAACTTACCAAATGAAAAGAAACCACCATGGTATCTACCAGATCGGGCTTGATCAGGCCGAATATCAGCTGAACCAAAGGTTACCCCATACCAATCTACCGGATTATTTGAATTATTTCCTAAGGTTAGCTCTACACCCTGATTTCCAAATTGGCCGCATCGATCACATTTTTCGAACCCAGGATTGGAGATCAGATTTTGAGCATTTAAGCCAAAGCAAAAAATGCATATAACCATAAAATGAATGCTTTTCATATTACAATATAATTTAATATGATTTTCAATGATGATGCAATAATAAGGAAAAGCTATTAAATGCGTCAAGATTAATACCTTTGGGCAATGGATTCACAAGACTTGGCAAAGGTGGTAGAAGGTAAGGCAACGCCCAGGGGAAAATTTCCCCATGTGCGACGAGCTGGAGACTTTTTGTTTGTTTCCGGAACCAGTAGTCGAAGAGCCGACAATAGTATTGCAGGCGCAGATTCTGATGAATTTGGTGCAGTAAGTTTAGATATCAAAATCCAAACTGCAGCGGTCATCGAAAACATTAGGGATATCTTAAAAAGTGTAGGAGCCGATCTCAATGATGTTGTGGAGATATCTACTTTTTTAGTTTCAATGAATGATTTTAAAGGCTACAACGAAATTTACAATCAATATTTTGGTTACGATGGTCCTTGCAGGACCACAGTAGCAGTGCATCAATTACCTCATCCACATTTATTAATAGAAATAAAAGCAATTGCATATAAACCACTATGAGTACAGATAAAAAATACAGCGCCATCCATTACCACAGTTATCTTGGATTGGAGAAAATTCTTGGAGCTCAAAATTGCAGAAGCAAAGAATTGGGCGTAGAAGCACATGAAGAAACACTTTTTATCATTGTCCATCAGGTCTATGAATTGTGGTTTAAACAAATCATCCATGAAGTAGATTCTGTGATGAATCTTTTTAAAACGAACAATGTAGATGAAAAAAATATTGATATTGCAGTACTTAGGCTAGAGAGGGTCAACGAAATTATCAAATTATTGATACAGCAGATCAAAGTCCTGGAAACCATGACACCATTGGATTTTTTGGACTTTCGATCTTATTTATTTCCTGCTTCCGGTTTTCAAAGTTTCCAATTTAGAAAATTGGAAGTGATGTTAGGACTAAAAATTGAAAAAAGAATAGCTTATACGCCACATAAATATTATCACGAATTTGATACTGAACAGCAAAAACAAATGGAGCATATCGAGGCTTCAGAAAGTTTATTTGATTTGGTACAAGGTTGGTTGGAAAGAACCCCATTTTTGGAAACAGGCGATTTTGATTTCAAGGGAAAATACATGGAGGCTGTCAAAAAAATGTTGGATAAAGAAAAATCCGCCATTCTACAATCGGATTATTTAAGTGAACAGGAAAAGGAGATGCGTTTAAGGATGAATGGTGACACTGATACTTTTTTTATTCATGTTTTTGACGAAGCGTATCATCAAAAGTTAATAGAGGAAGGCAAAGTAAAACTTAGTTTTAAAGCGACCATTGCTGCATTGCTCATTCAATTATACGGTAACGAACCCATTTTACAATTACCCTGCAGGTTGCTCAATGTCATCACAGAGATGGATACTTTGCTGACCAATTGGCGCTATAGCCATGCACAAATGGTGATGAGAATGTTGGGTAAAAAAACTGGAACCGGAGGTTCATCCGGATTTGAATACCTGATGGAAACTGTCAAAAAGCATCAGATTTTTCTTGATTTTCACAATATCAGCACTTTGCTTATTCCAAGATCTGAAGTACCTGATCTCCCACCTACACTTAAAAGAACACTTGGTTATTACTACAATCACATTTAAGCCAAGATGAAAATAATTGACATTCACACACACATCATTCCTGAAAATTTACCAAGATGGGCCGATAAATTTGGATATGATGGCTTTATTTCATTAGACCATCACGCTGATTGTCGAGCGAAAATGATGATTGACAATCGCTTTTTTAGAGAAATAGAAAGCAATTGTTGGGATTCCAATAAAAGAATTGAAGAAATGGATCATCATAACATCCATTTACAAGTATTAAGTACCATTCCAGTTTTATTTAGTTATTGGGCCAAGCCCAGAGATGCCTATGATGTGAGTCGTTTTCTCAATGACCATATGTCTGATGTCGTCCGAAGAAATCCAGATCGTTTTATTGGTTTGGGTACACTGCCGATGCAAAGTCCGGATTTGGCGATTCGTGAAATGGAAAGATGCGTCAACGAATTAGGATTGGCTGGAATAGAAATTGGTTCCCACATCAATGATTGGAATTTAGAAAACAACGCACTGCATGAATTTTATGCTGCGGCGGAAGAGCTCGGTGCATGCTTGTTTGTCCATCCATGGGACATGGTTGGCAAGGAAAAAATGAGCAAATATTGGTTGCCTTGGTTGGTTGGAATGCCAGCAGAAACTTCCCTGGCTATTTGTAGTATGATATTTGGTGGAATTTTTGAAAAATTTCCAAAATTACGTGTTGCATTTGCCCATGGAGGAGGTGCATTTCCGGGTAGTTATGGACGCATCAAACACGGTTTTGAAGTACGACCAGATTTAATGGCAGTGGACAATGCAAATCATCCCGATCATTACTTGGGGAAATTTTGGGTGGACTCACTGGTGCATGATGAGGATATGCTTTTCAAATTAATTGCATTATTTGGAATAGACAAAGTGGCTTTGGGAAGCGATTATCCATTCCCTCTAGGCGAATTAAATCCAGGCCAATTAATTTCAAAAACCGGTTTAGACGAAGATGAAAAATCTTGGCTCAACTACCGCTCAGCGGAATCATGGTTGGGTTTGGATGCCATTTAATTATTTTGATTTTGGAAGTTGTTAATTTTAAGTGCTTCGTCAATTAAATGGATCAAATAACGTCTGTGAATTCTTGTTCCACTTTCTGACAAAGTAGAGCTGTTTAACATACCTTTTATTTTATGCAAAGCATCGAATGCACTTGCTTTTGTTTCAATTCCAAAATTCTGTGTTTTGTTTTCATAAATAAAGATCAGCTTTTCCAAATAAATCTGCTGTAATGATTTGCGATAAAGACTGACTGTTCCGTATAAATCACCTTTAAAAATTGCATTGTTTAAATCCTTAAACAACTCACTCACAGAATACTTATTTCCATACAAGCTTGAATTGTTTAGTCTTCTCAAAGTGGAAGGACTCATGATTGGAAATAATACATTGTGGTACATATTACTTACCAATACATCCAATTTTGGGTCCTCTGAATTGGCCCAAAAAATTAAAACCTCTTCTTTGACTCTGAAGATATTGATACATTTCCTGATCTGAACTCAATGCATTTGGTGAAAATACATATTTATTCAAAAGTTCAAATGCTTTCTTCTGCTCTTCTACTGGAACTGGTGTATATGGTTTATTGCTAGAATTTTGTCCATGGAAACTTCTATCTACATAAATACCTCCAATATAATTTGCAACTGATCTGGTCATGTTAAAACGCTGATAGAAAAGAACAAAATACATATTTTTAAAGGTCTCATAAGATTGGTTTTCTTTGATAAACTTCGATTTCAAACCCGTCATTCCTTTCTCTACAATTTGAAATCTTTCTTCTGCATAAGTGATGGGATCATTGCTCATGTCCCAAACCATCACTCTTGGATCAATACCAGCTCCAGGTCTGCAAATATCTGCGTCGTTACCAAAGATTAATTTAGGATCTGTACTTTTATTTGCGATTTGATTAAGGCTTTTAGCTTCGTCTTCTTTTTTAAATGTTGAATAACCGTATTCTATGGCCCAATGATCATAAGGACCTACAAGGGTGGTATAATAATCTGCTTGTTGGGTTTTATCCAAAGCCAAATTAATGGTAGAATAATCCATGACTGAACCTGTGACACCCAATCTTCGTGTGATCTCCTTGTTTTTTAAATCTGCCGGACTTAGCATGTGAGACGATTTCATATTGTGATTGAGTCCCAAGGTGTGTCCCATTTCATGCAATACCAGTTCAGTAATAAACTGATGAAGTAATTCTGTTTTTACAGTTTCATCCACCTCATTTAATTCAAGAATTGCTTTCCCAAAATGATTTTGCATTTTTAAGCCAACACCCATATTGCATTGGTGTGGATGATTGGAGATGTGCTCATGTTCTCCGAAATTTTTACCATCTTCAAATAAATCGGATTCTACTTTAAGTCCTGTCAAAAAGCTATAGTCTATGGTAATGTCTGAACCCAATATTTGCCCAGTCCTGGGATTTACAAAACAAGGTCCAATGGCAAAACCCAAATCTGAGGAGACCCATCGTATGACATTATACCTAATATCAGCAGGATCCCAATCAGCATCATCGGGCATCATTTTCATGACAATGGCATTTTTAAATCCAGCCTTTTCAAAAGCCGCATTCCATTTATGTCCAGCATCTAAAATAACTTGCCTTAGTTCTTTTGGAGTGGTATTCTCCACCCACCAAACAATGGGTTCCACGGGCTCACTAATGCTTAATTCCGGGTTCTTCTTTTTCAAATGCCATCTATAAATAAAATCCCTATACCGAAGCATATCCGTGGTGGTCATGTCTTCTGTTTGCACAGAAAAATAACCAATGTGTGGATGATCGGCTCTAGGTACAAAATCATTGACAGGTAACTCAATGAGACTGTGTTGCATTTTTACATTCACAAATCTAGGGTCCGTAATATCTAATCCTCCATAATATTGAGGATTGGGATTCTCATAAGATAGATTGACAATGATGTCAGAGTTAAGCGGAAATGAACGGAGTTTCAAATATTCTGATTTGTCCTTATTGAGAGTACCAAGATTAAGATAAGCCGTGGCAGGAATGGTAGCCGGAACAGAAGGCTTAACAGGGTCTAGTCTTTCTGACAAAAACAAATTATCCACATTCATTAAATATCCTAGCGAATCCTCAGCCACAATTTTTTCAGAAAAGAAAACCGTCTCAGGAACATCTACGTTAGCAGCACGGCTGATGGGGTGGTTTTTATCAAAATAAAAATTCGTATTTGATCTTAACCAAAACAAACGATCGAAATTTTTTCTAATTGAAAACAACCAAGTTTCCCTTAGCATATTTTGGTTTAGGAAAAGCTCAGCAGGTCCTCCCATAGAAAAACTCTGATACAGAAATTCCTTTTTTAATTGTTCTTTTTTTAAATAAATATGAAGACTCCCTGATAGGGTATCTTGATAAAAAGTAAACAAGCCTTCCATTTTTGTACTTGACTTGACTTTTTCTGCCAAACTAACTTTTACAGAATCAGATTTTGTACTGTCCTTTTTGGTGGATGTTTTAGCAGCCACAGGAACAGAGTTTACTTTTTGACCAGTCAATTCCAGGTGGAAAGAGACTAGGAATAAAATTACAAGCAAGGATAATTTGAAAAGTTGGTTTGTTTTTGACATGATTCCTAATTTTGGGACAAAACTAAGATCATTCAAAACAATTTATCATTTCTTACTGAAAGATTCGACGAGGTAGTGAATTTTTTAGACCAAATAGATTAAACTGAACCGATTTTGGAAATTTTGCTACCCTATTTTTTTCGTTTTATAACAAGACTATCTGCCGGATAAGAGTTGGCTAAAAGGTCCATCTGCATTTGAGCCCAGGAGGTCAATTTGGATCTTTCCTCATCTGTCAACTTTGCTTCTTTATGCATTCCCATCCATGTGTAAGATGGAATTGGCATCTCTTTAGATTTGACCATTTCAATGATTTCTTCAAATTTATGGTTTTGAGATGCAATTCTTCGACTGGTGAAATCCGAAAAATTTAAATGCTCCTTTCCTTCCTCCATGTGATGCTGCAACCACCAACCCAAAGGTTGAACATAGCTGTACCATGGGTATGTCGTTTCATTGCTATGACAATCAAAACAAGCTTTTTCTAAAATATCTTTAATATCGGCTTGAGTTTCGTATTTTGTAAAAATATTGGTTGACGAATTTTCAGGATTTTGTTTTTCAATCTGAAAAAATTGCAATACCAAAAAGATAATAATAATAGTATAAATGATGCGAATTTTCATTTTAAAACTTTTAATAGATGATACAAGGCAAACAAGTCAAATTATTAAATTTACTCTTACAAGCAATATAAAGACCTGGGGTAATTCCGGTCAAACTAAATAAATAACCCGAGTTATCTTTCTGGGAATTTTGTAACTGTACCAACTGGCCAGCAGGATTATAAAATTCAAATTTCTCATATTCCCCTAAGTCCACATACAGCGATTGATGACTCTGATAAAGCCATGAATCAGAATCTTTGGTTGGATTGGATAGAGAAACGGAGAGTAGATCATTTTTTAATATTCTGCCTTGATGGGATGCAATAAATCCCAATTGAGGGTTGAGTAAATCTACCGTAAAAAGATGATCAGTGCCCAGAGGACTATTCATTGGATCCCATTTTGCCCCACCATCTTTTGTAAATAAAATGGTACCATTAAACCCGACTGCAACACCTACATTTTCATTTGCAAAGTCAATTTCCATCAGAGCTTCCTGTGTACCCGATTCTAATTTTGTCCAATGATCTCCACCATCCAAAGTCTTATAAATTCTTCCGATGTCTGCGCAGGCATAACCCACATTCTCATTCACAAAAAGGATTTTTCTAATCCAATCGCCTGGAGGACTAAAAGGAAATGCATTCTCTTTGTACCAAGTTTCTCCTGCATCATCCGTTCTTAGTAATACATTTGATCCACCGGCAAATCCTTTGGAAGAGTTGACAAAATGCATCGAATACAATAAATTATTAATGCCAGAAGGAATTGGATCCCATGAATCTCCTCCATCCTTAGTTCTTAATAACAATCCAGTTGATCCGCAAGCAAATCCATTTAGTGCATCTGTAAAATAAATACTCCAAATTTGCTCTGTGGTACCGGTATTTTTTAAAATCCAATTTTGGCCGCCATCGGTTGTTTTAAGAATTATTCCAGCGTTACCACAAATCCAGGTCGTTTGCTCATCCAGTATAAAAATATCCATAAAACGCATGGAAGTAAATCCCGAATTTTGGCTTTCCCAGCTAAGTCCGCCATTGTTGGTTTTGTGAATATTTCTAGTACTGCCATTGTAAAGGCTACTGACACAATAACCCAATTCAGAATTAAGAAATTTGATTTTTTGGATCGTTTGAGCTGGGTTAAATCGCTGTATTTCTTGCCAATCTTGACTGATGAGAGGTATCATAAACCATCCAAAGGAAAAGATAATTAATAGTGAGCGAAAAAAGTAAAATTTAAAATTCAGCATAAGTTTTTTGAAAGTTTAATCCAACTAGATTGTACATCACTCCAATCATATAACAAGAAATAATGATTGAATAGAGACACTAAAATACGGAGAATTAAATTATCAAAGAACCAATTTTTAAAATGCTTGGTCAAATATGGCTCACAAAGCTTATTTTTGATACTAAAATAAGCAAATCATAATGCATAGATTTTGTATATTTATATTTTTAATGATTAAAATTTCCTATTTGGACGCCCAAGTGTTTTCATCCAATATGGGAGGTTCTGTCGTGGACGATGGCAGAAACTTTACAGATTTTACCATTGAAGTACAACAATTGGATTCCTTACAATTAAACCAACACTTTGGCTTGACCCAGGTTTGTTTTAATCTCAAACATGGAGATCTAGGTCAGGTTAAAATCCAACTCATCTCTCCTGATAGTCAGATGGTTGATATTGCAGGAGGTTTGTTTGCGGCAGATTGCAATGTGTGCCTTGACATGAAAGCAGGACAATATATTGGACACGGATGGGGACCCTACAATGGTACCCATCGCCCCTTGCGAAATTTTGGAAAAATGAATTCCGGTGGACGATCCAATGGAATTTGGACTTTAAGAATTAAGGATTATTATTCTGGGGTACAAGGTTTTTTAGAGTCTTGGTCCATTCAATTTGGAACCAACCCTCCTTTTGGAAATAAACCATATCTATCAAGTGCTTTACCCATTTTAAAAATTAATACCAATCGTCAGGAAATTGTAGATTATACCAAGCGAACGATGGAATTGGAATTAATTGATAAGGGATTAGGGGCTACAAACTATTTTACGGATTCTTCTACGTTCAAACATGCGATTGGAATTGAAATACGTGGATCCAGTAGTCAATGGTTTCCCAAGAAATCTTTTGGTTTTGAATTTTTAGATAGTCTGGGAGAAGATCAAAAAGTAGAATTGCTTGGAATGCCAGCAGAAAGTGATTGGATCTTGAGCGCTAGTTTTACGGACAAAGGATTTATAAACAATGTGCTTGCCTATGATTTATTTCGGGCATTGGGTTGGTATGCGAGCAGAACCAGATATGTGGAGTTGGTTATCAATGGCGAGCATCAAGGACTTTACGTATTGATGGAAAAAATCAAACAGGATAATAATCGAGTCGATATTTCTAAACTAACAAGCATAGATTCTGCCGGTTCGGATGTGACTGGAGGATATATCTTTAAGATTGATAAAACAACCGGTGGCAATGGAGCAGGCTGGTTTTCCAAAATCGCACCGATCGTAAATCCCAACAATCAAACCATCCTTTTTCAATATCACTATCCCAGTGATGAAAATATAACAGAACCACAAAAAAAATACATTCAGGAATTTGTAGATCAGTTTGAGCAAACACTTCAAAATGGACCTCTGCATCAAAAAGATAAAGGTTGGAGACTGTTGGCTGATGAATCTTCATTTATCCATTATTTTCTATTAAACGAAATTAGTCGAAATACAGATGGATACAGGTTAAGTACATTTTTATATAAAACCAAAGATACCAAAGGGAATAAGCTGTACATTGGGCCACCTTGGGATTTCGATATTGCGTTTGGAAATATAAACTATTGTGACGGTCAGAAAACAACCGGTTGGGCCGTGGATTTTGGAAACCTTTGTCCCGGGGATAATTTCCAATTACCCTTCTGGTGGTCCCGATTGTTGTCAGATAGTTTGTTTATAAATGGACTGCAATGTGAATATAAAAAACTCAGGGCAAGTAGTTGGAGCAATGATTCTATTTTGCATTTAATTGATCAACATGTAGAAAACATTTTCCCCTCTGCACAGGAAAACTTTGATTTATGGCCTATTTTAGGCTTGTACATATGGCCCAATCCTTACCCCTACCCTGCCAATTATAGCAGTGAAATTATTGAATTAAAGAATTGGTTGATTCTTAGATTACAATGGATGGATCGCAATATGCCAGGAATTTGTTTGGTCAGCGAAAATAAAAATGCTACTCAGGCAATTGTTGATGCAGATGCCATCCAGATCATTCCCAATCCAGCAACAGACCAAATTAAAATTGACTTTGATGAATTAGATTCTAAGGTAGAAAAATTACAAATTTACAATATGCATGGTCAAATACTTTTTGACCAATTCTTGGGGGCTTCGAGTCAATTGAAAATAAATCTTCAGCCTTTTAATTCCGGAATTTATTATTTAAAAATACAGCTATCAAATAATCAGCTACTTCATAAAACCTTTGTTAAAATTTAATTTTTTGCGGAGTTTAAATTTTCTTAAAATTTAAGAGATTTGTGGAATTGTTGAAAGTACATTGCGAGTTATAATTCAATAACAAAATCTTCGTTAATTCCATGTTAAGCGACAAAAAAGGCAATGGTCGAATACTATCTTTGTGTTTTGTAATTTTTTTTAAGAAAATGAGGATATTTTTAAATTTGATTTTTATTTGTATTGGTAGTCTGTTTCTCCATTCACAAGCCAATACACCCATTTTAACTGCAATTCGGCCACCCTATTTGATTTTGGATGATGGCAAGGATTCTTTAAAGCTAAAAGGATTGGAAGCAGCGAGTACACAGCTTATTTTTATGTTGTTTCATGCAGAGCAAGATGTAATAGGTTTGGATCCAGGTTTAAGCAATGATGGTCGATGGCGGGCAATTCATTTAAAAGAAATATTAAAGAATGTAGAATTTGAAAAATATTTTTCGACTCCGTTTAGAAATAATATACTCACACTTGAACCATTAACCAATTGGCGAAAAGCTGAACTTAGCTTGTACGATCAGGCAGATCTTAAAAGCTTGTTTAAACAATTGGATTTACTCGCACCTGATGATTTAGTCATGATGATTCATCAACAAACATTTGCTCAAATCATGAGACATTTAATTTCTTCGGATTATACTGAGACGTTTGTAGAACAACCAACTGATGTAATTTATATTTTGGAAAGAAAAGTTGGACAGCCGGGAAAATTGCATAAATTTAAATACAAGATTAGATAATCATGAGTTTAGAGAGTCGATATTCACCAAGAGAAATAGAAGGCAAATGGTATCATTATTGGGAGAGCAAAGAATATTTTAAATCTGTGCCTGATGAAAGAGAATCATTTTCAGTAGTTATTCCACCGCCCAATATTACGGGCATCTTACACATGGGTCATATCCTGAACAATACCATTCAGGATATTCTGATTCGTCGAGCCAGACTTTTAGGTAAAAATGCATGTTGGGTGCCGGGTACTGATCACGCATCTATTGCCACTGAAGCAAAAGTGGTACAAATGCTAAGAGAAAAAGGAATCAAAAAAAGTGACTTGAGTCGTGAGCAATTCTTGGAATATGCATTTGAATGGAAAGATAAATACGGTGGAATTATCTTAAACCAATTAAGAAGATTGGGCGCGTCTTGTGATTGGTCTCGCACTGCTTTCACCATGGACGAGATTAGGTCAGAAGCAGTTTTAAAGGTATTTGTGGACCTTTACAGAAAAGGTAAATTGTACCGTGGCCAAAGAATGATAAACTGGGATCCTGATGCCAAGACGGTACTTTCTTCAGAAGAAGTACTTTACAAAGAAGAACCAGCGCAACTATTTTATATTAAATATTTTTTAGAAGATTCCCCAGATGAATATGTGGTGATTGCCACGCAGAGACCTGAAACCATTATGGCGGACTCTGCTGTAGCTGTTCACCCGGATGATAAACGATATTTAAAGTTTAAGGGTAAAAAAGTGATCATTCCACTCATTCAAAAATCCATTCCCATCATTGAGGATGAATATGTAGATAAGGAATTTGGTACAGGTGCTTTGAAGGTAACACCAGCTCATGATCAAAACGATTATGAAATAGGTTTAAGACATCAATTAGAGGTTGTTGATATTCTGAATGAGGATGGCAGTCTCAATGAATCAGCCAAAATATTGGTAGGAGAAGATCGATTTGCTGCAAGAAAAAAAATCAAAAAACTATTAGAAGAATCCGGCAATCTTGAAAAGATGACGGACTATATGACCAATATTGGGCGTTCAGAAAGAACCAATGCGGTGGTCGAACCAAGGTTGAGTCTTCAATGGTATGTCGATATGAAATCTCTATCTGAGCCTGCACTTAAAGCTGTGTTGTCCGGCGAAATAGGATTTGTACCAGAAAATTTTCAAAATACCTATAAGCATTGGATGGAAAATATCCGCGATTGGTGTATTTCAAGACAATTGTGGTGGGGTCATCAAATTCCAGCCTGGTATTATGGGGATGATATTTTTGTTGCAGAAACTGCAGAAGAAGCTCTTCAAGAAGTAAAAACAAAAACCGGTAATCAAGAATTGGTAATTTCAGATTTGAGACAAGATGACGATGTTTTAGATACTTGGTTTTCGTCATGGCTTTGGCCTATTTCAGTATTTGATGGTTTTAGGGATGATAAAGAATTAAAATATTATTACCCTACATCGGTTCTCGTTACGGGTTGGGATATTATATTCCTTTGGGTGGCGCGTATGATCATGGCCGGTTACGAATGGAAAGGCCAAAAACCATTTAACAAGGTCTATTTTACAGGAATGGTTAGGGACAAACTCAGGAGAAAAATGTCCAAATCATTGGGCAATTCTCCAGATGCTTTGGGATTGTTGGATGAATTTGGTGCTGATGGTGTCAGATTTGGTATGCTGGCTTGCTCACCTGCAGGAGGAGATTTATTATTTGATGAAAAGTTATGTGAACAAGGAAGAAATTTTTCAAATAAACTTTGGAATGCGCAGCGATTAATAGTATCCTGGACAGAAGATGATCAAAAACATATTTCTGAAGGAGAACAAATAATCATGAAATGGTTGGAAAGCCGCATGTCGGAAATTATAGCAGAAACTAACCTTGCCATGGATAATTTTAAATTATCAGAGGCTTTAAAAACACTTTATTCTTTTATTTGGGAAGATTTTTGCGGATTTTATTTGGAAGTCATTAAACCAAGGTCAGGTGAAAATATACCAGCTGCTTTGTACAAGCACGCCGTTTTAAGTTTTGAAAAGATTTGCACCATTCTTCACCCTTTCATGCCATTTATTACAGAAGAAATATGGCATAATATTAAAGAAAGGAAGGCTGGAGAAGATTGTATGGTTTCAAAATACCCCATTTCCCAATCTCAAGACCAAAGCCTACTGTATCAATTTCAAGAAATTCGTCATGTGATTACTCAAATCAGGGACTTACGAAACAAATATCAGATAAAATCTGCTGTTCCTTTGGATCTATTCGTTTTGGGTTCAAATGAAAAAGGTATTTTCGAATTAAAGGGTGCTCAAGATATTTTACTCAAATTGGCCAACATCCAGGCCTTTCATCAAATCCATGAAGAATTAAAGCAAGGTCAAAGTTTTATGGGACTTCGTCATAAATACTTCCTGCAAATGCCAGTTGTGGTGAATGTGGAAGAAGAACAAAAGAACTTAGCCAAGGAAATTGAATATGCCCAGGGATTTGTTAACTCTGTACAGAAGAAGCTGGAAAATGAAAAATTTGTATCCAATGCACCTGCTGAACTATTAGAAAAGGAAAGGCAAAAATTTCAGGATGGTTTAACGAGACTTGAAGCCCTTAAAGCCAGTCTTCAGAATCTTGGAAATTAAGAAATTTTAACAAAATGAGATTTTTTTGACATTTGTATTTTCAATTATATAAGTTGTAAAATTATTTATAATTTGCTCTTTTTCAATTGAAAGTGATAATTATTTAATCCATTATTGGGTGAATAAGGGTGGAAAACCCTGAATTTAAAAAATCAGGGTAAACCCTTAGTTTTGGTTTATGGTAAAAATCTTACCTTTGCAATAGTTTAATACCCAACATATCTGAGTTTATCTCTTAAACTCGATTATTATAACTTTTCACTAAATTACCTATATTATGAAGAAATTTTCAAGGGGTCTATTTTTCATTGTTTTAAGTTTCATTGGATTAAGTTCGATTTTTGCTCAAAATGCCAATGATCCTGTTATTATTCCAGTACACCCAAATGGAGTATCCGTCATATCCAGTAAAATCAAACAAGCTCAGGCTTCTGGTATTGGATTTTATGATTTTAGGGCTTTAGGTTCTACAAACTTTAAAGAAGACTTAAGAAGATATGGTCTAAGGAATGCTGAAAACTATAAAATTGATTTCAGGGCCATTGAAAAATTGATGGACGCTCAATCAGAACAAATTAGTTTTTCATTCAATTATAAAAATCAAGAATACACACTTGATATGGTTAAAAACAATTTACTGGATCAAAATTTCGTGGTAAATACTTCCGAAGGTAGTTATGACTATCAGCCAGGATTGTATTACCAAGGAGTTTTAAGAGGACAAACTCAGATGCATGCGGCCGTCAGTATTTTCGATAATCAAATCATTGGTTTGCTTTCAATGGATGGATACAATCTTGTATTCCAACCTTCAGCCACCAATACGGAAAATCTTATTATTTATGACGACCGTGACATTTATTTGCAAAAGAGCTTTGAATGTAGGGCAGATGAACTTGAAAATTCTTTTAAAGATGATGGCGATATACATTTAGGAGAATCAGCTCCAGGTGATTGCATACGTGCATATATAGAATGTGACTATACCTTACATCAAAATAAAGGAGGAGTTACCAATACCGTCAACTGGATCACGGCGGTCTACAATAATGTGGCTACGCTTTACAATAATGAAAGCATCAACACTACGGTATCTGAAGTTTATGTTTGGACCACTGCAGACTCATATAGCAAGACGAATTCGATCACAGCATTAAATCAATTTAGAACTTTAAGGCCAAGTTTCAATGGGGATTTAGCCCACTTAGCTGCTTTGGGAGGACAAAATATAGGTGGAGTAGCGTGGGTGGATGTATTGTGTACCAGTTATAAATACGCATACAGCAATATCTCTTCAACTTATGCTGATGTGCCAACTTATTCCTGGACAGTAGAAGTGATGACCCATGAAATGGGACATAATGTAGGATCCAATCACACCCAATGGTGTGGATGGGCCGGTGGCGCGATTGACAATTGTTACACACCGGAGGGCAATTGCCAGCCTGGCCCACCACCTAATAATGGTGGAACAGTGATGAGTTATTGTCATTTAACCCAATACGGAATCAATTTTAACAATGGATTTGGACCATTACCCGGAGATAAAATCAGATCAAGGGTTGCCGCAGTAGGTTGCTTAGGTACAAGTTGTGGTGGTGGTGGAGGTTGTTCTGCTCCAACAGGATTGAATATCAGCAATATCACATCGACCACTGCAACAGCAGCATGGAATGCAGTAAGTGGAGCTACCTCTTATAAATTCGAATACAAAAAATCTTCTGATCCAAACTGGACGCAAGTTACAGTGACTACGACCAACCACAATATGACTGGTTTAACGGCTGCGACAACTTACAATACCAGGGTTAAAGCAGTTTGTTCAAGCGGTGAGAGTACTTATTCTACTGAGGTAAATTTTACAACCACAGGAGGAGGCGGTTGTGGTATCCCGACCAATTTAGCCATCAGCAATATCACTCAGACCAGTGCAAATGCAACTTGGAGTGCGGTGAGTGGGGCTACCTCTTACAAATTTGAATACAAAAAATCCTCCGATGCAAACTGGACTCAAGTTACAAAAACTTCTCCTAGCCATAGCATGACCGGATTAACCGCTGCCACTGCCTATAACACAAGAGTAAAAGCGGTTTGTGCCAGTGGTGAAAGTGCATATTCTGCCACTGTTAATTTTACAACTACCGGTGGAGGCGGTTGTGGAACTCCTACCAATTTAGCTGCAAGTAATATCACTACGAATTCAGCAACTTTAAGTTGGAGCCCAGTGAGTGGAGCAACTTCTTACAATTTTCAATATAAGCTTAATTCTTCCCAGACCTGGCAACAAGCCAATGTAACAACTACTACGGTCAATATGACCAATTTAACCGCTTCAACTACCTATAATGTTAGAGTTCAAGCAGTTTGTGGAGGCACAACCGGTGCATTTACTTCTATACTTAGTTTTACAACCCTTAATGGAGGTTACTGTACTGCCAAAGGAAATAATGCCAACTATGAATGGGTTGCTAGGGTTAAGGTAGGTACTATTGACAGAACTTCAGGAAAAGATGGAGGATATTATGATGGCTCTGCCATGGTAACAGACTTATCGAAAGGCACCAGCTACACACTCAATCATCAAGCAGGGACAAGTGGTAGTTCAGGTACACTTTACTGGAGAGCTTGGATCGATTTTAATGGAGATGGGGACTTTGTAGATGCGGGCGAACAAATCATGTCAAAAACTTCTGCTAGTACTAGTTTATTGGCACAAGCATTTACAGTACCTTCAGGAGCGTTCACAGGATTGGTAAGAATCAGGGTGGCTGTTCGCTATGGTGGGTATGCCAACCCTTGTGGAAATTTCTCATATGGTGAAGTTGAAGATTATACCATCAATATAAAAGCTGCCGGCACATTGATTGGTGAAAATGAGGGAACGATTGGAGAAAATACCATCATTTATCCAAATCCTTTTTCAAATCAATTGTGGATGGAATACTCTAGTCAAATTGATAAAAACATAGATGTAAGTATTTATGACTTATTTGGAAAAAGGATAAATTCCTCTAAACTTAATGTGGTAAAAGGATTGAACAGCTTACAGATTGAAACGGAAGATCTGCTACCATCCACCTATATTTTGAGAATGGATGATGGGGATAAAGTAAAAAATTACAAAATAGTCAAGACAGGGAATTAGATATAAGGGTTTGGTTTTAACAGGTCCGGTTGCTTAAGTAACCGGACTTTTTTTTTGATTTTTTGTAGGGATAACAATCTACTCAACTTCGTATTTTTTCCCAAGCCCAAGCGTCCCTCATAATATCATCAATACTAAACTTAGTTTGCCAATTAAGTTGTGAATTTGCTTTTTGTGAATCGGCATAAACAGCTGCAAGATCTCCTTCCCTTCTGTCACCCAATTGATAATTTAGTTCAATATCTGTTCCTTTTTCAAATGCATGAATGGCTTCCAAGACACTAACGCCTTTGCCAATTCCTAAATTATAACTTTCGACAGGAATTAACTGGGTGTCTGATTCCAATTTTTTTAATGCTAAAATGTGGGCATTTGCCAGATCAACTACATGGACATAATCCCGAATGCAAGTTCCATCCCTGGTTGGATAATCACTTCCATAAACAGTCATTTTAGCTCTACGGCCAATCGCAGTTTCTGTGATGACCGGCACCAAACTTTGTGCTGGGTTAATTGGAGATTCTCCGATTAAATGGCTTGGGTGAGCTCCGGCTGGGTTAAAATAACGCAAGGATATGGCTCTCAGAGCTGATTGCATTCCATTGTAGAAATCTAGAATAATCTGTTCGCACATTTGCTTGCTTCGACCATAGGGTGACCCGGTAGGTTTAAATGGAGATTCTTCGGTCAAAGGTAAAATTTCTGTTTCACCAAACACCGTGCAAGAAGAAGAAAAAATAAAATGTGCAATGTTTTTCTTTTGAATAAAGCTCAAAATTTGAATTAAACTGTTGAGGTTGTTTTCAAAATAGAGAAGTGGTTGTTGAACAGATTCAGCTACGGATTTGAGAGCGGCGAAATGGATCACGGCGTGAATTTCTCCGAGTTGTCCGGAAAGAATTTCTGCTGCGTTTGATTGTTTTAGATCCAATGGAATATTAGAAACTCGTACTCCAGTTATTTTAAAAATTCCATCAAAAACCTTCTCTGAACTATTGATCAAAGAATCAACACTGATGACTTTATATCCATTTTGAATAAGTTCCACAATTGTGTGACTGCCAATGTAACCGGCTCCTCCAGTGACCAATACCGTTTTCATAAAGTAAAATTATGAAAAGAAAAACGATTACCCTTTCCAATATGCATTTACCCGGGTTTTAAAATTATTTCGAATACCCATATAAAACAGATTCATATCTCCCCGATGGTAATTTTTAGACACTAGCAGAAAGCTGCCTTTAAATTTTGGTTTATCAGCCCAAAGTATATTCTTATGGATTTTAGCACCTGGCCCTGATTTATATACCCCTTTTTTCATATCAAAAACCCATCCGATATTTTCAGAAGGCGGTACATAGACTTGTTCGGTCGTCCATGTTAAAGGATTGGTCACAATGACAGAATCCTCTTTGACCATCCATTTTGGATCGTACCCTTTTTTAAAAGTTCTCCAACTGCAAACACAAGAGGTCTCCTGTGCAAATTGACAAGGTTTTAAAAATTTGAAGCTATTTACAGGAATTGGAAATCCAGGAATATAAGCTACCACCAACTTATTTTTCATGGCTTCGTTGTCAAATACTTCTTTTAATAATCGCATGGCCAAGTAGGCACCTTGGGAATGTCCGACAATGGCGATCGGGCGGTTGTGGTTAAAGTGATCATAGAAGTACAAGAATGCATTGTAAATATCTTCATAAGCTAGATCCAGAGCCTTCTTTTTAGAATCCAAATCTTTGGTTGAAAAACCGGAATACACCATTTGCCTATATCGAGGTGCATACACTTTTGCGTACTCATTAAATATGCTTGCCTGATATCTAATAGCACCTTTGTCAGTAATCTCATTGATTTCATTGTTGAGAAGATTGGCATTCCATGAACTACCATGTTTTTTAGAAATATAGGAAGTAGGATGGATAAAGAAAACATCGATTTCCTGCATGTTCATGGTTTCTAAACCAAACGGAACTTCGTCAGAAGGGTCTGTTTTGGTTGGAAGAGCGGCCCAATAGTATGCATCTGAATATTTAGGTGCTTCACCTGTTTGCTGAGGGTTAAATACGGTTTTAGGTTTAGCTACCGCGCATGAAGTTAAAATCAGGATTCCAATACTAAAGATATATAAAATAGATTTTCGTTTGATACGAAACATAAAGGATGTTTAAATTGAATTAATTTGATTTGATCATTTCAGAAAGCTTCGCTTGAAGGGTTGAAAAATTTGCAAAACCATTGGATATGATTTGTGTGGTTCCATTTTTATTTTTGAACAACAAACTAGGAAATCCTCTAACTCCTAAATTCTTAGCCATTTTAAAATCATCTCTTGTCCATTGTTTGGCTTTGTCACTTTGGAATGTTTTTAAATACAGCTCTGCGTCTATTTTAAATTCTTTGGCAAGCTGAACAAATGTTTGGGTAGAAATGGGATTCATGTTATCGGCATAGAAGCTATTTTGCAAAGCTCTAAAATAAGCCATTTCAATAGCAGGTTTTAAAATGCGCATACTAACTACTGCACGGCAGGCCGGTTCTGTATTGTAGTACAATTCCTGATTTTGCAGAATGTCATATTTAAATGGCAGTCCCGTGCGATGGTGTATTTCCTGCCAATGTGATTTTAAAAATCCTCCCAATTCAGAAAATTTTTCCGTACCATCTGCACGTAATCCACCAGTAACGATTTTTAAAACCAGTTGGGGATTTTTTTCAACCAACTTTTCCAATTCAGGCCCAAAACCATAACACCAGGAACACATTGGGTCTCCTATATAAATCAAAGTATCTTTTTGCGCTTCTGTTGTTTCCATAAAAGTCATCCATAAAATAAAAAATAATATTCTAATATCCATCCTGCTAATTAAGGTCTAAATCTTTATAAAATCCCAAATCCTTTTGTGTGATTATTTTTGTCAACAGCGCAATTTGGCCAGTGTGATAACTAAAATGCTCAATCACATGACTTACTATTTCGTATCCACTTAAATTAAAACACTGAACTTCGTAGTTGTCTAAAAGCCTTTGTTCTGAAATGGTTTGTATTACACTCCAAGCGTCCTCTGTTGTTGAATTTAAAATTGATTGCAATTCCATTTTTGAAAAAACCTTTTCAGTATTGAATTCAGAATTTCTGTCTCTGACATCATTTTGTTGACCTATTGCCGCACAAATATATTGTCTTAGATTTCCACAAAGATGAACCACTAAAATTTGAATGGAGTTGGTTTGAGGATTAGGCTTCCATTGAAGTTGATGATCATCCAATAATTCCAAACAGGATAAAATCCTGGCTTTAGATTCTTGAATGATCCGTAAATTAAATTCCTTTTGTATCAGTGTAATGAGAGGGTTCATTCAGTAAATTTATTAAAACAAATTATTTTTTGCATGCACCGGGAGTATATTGCATTATTCCAGCACAGCCAGCTGCACAAGCATTACCGTAAGTTTTTCCATTGCAACCACATACAGGCTTGTATTCTTCAGTGCAAATACAATCAGATTTTATTTTTTCCATACAATCATGATGGATTTTAGAACAGCCAGTACTAAAAGCGGCCGCAATAAAGAAAAATGAGTAAATTAATAACAGACGCATTATCTTGGCTTTAGATCTAATTTAACGATTCAATTTCCCAATTGTTGTGGCATTGTTAGTTCCTTTTACACCAACATGAAAATTTCTCCACCAAAATTAAAAAACGAAAACGGTACATTCAGTATATAATCTTTAATTTCGCAGCAAAATCAGCTTCATGAAATTATTTTTTTACGCTTTCACTATCTTTTTTTCAATCCAGATCATCCATACATTAAATGCCCAGGATACCGTATGGGTGCAGACTTTAACCTGGGACAGTACAAGTCGTCATGGTGTTTGGGACTTTCCGGATCAACCTGGCCAATCCTATAGAAAGGTTCTAATGTATTATAACATGCGCTGTCACAATGCAGCGGTGGGCAATGGAAATGTGGGTTGTTACGAATGGGATTACAGTTGTAATACCTTTGTAACCGACAGCAGTAAAATAGATAGTAGTGCAGCTGTTCAAAACAATTATGACATCAGAGGATTTACGGGTCATACCTTCGAATATCGACTAAATCAAACTTACAGTTATTATCAATATCTACAAAAGAGGGTTTCTTTTAATTCTACAAACATCCAAGCGAAGGCAAAAATGGGTAATTCTGACAGCAATTTTGCTTTTGATGCCAAAGAAGGAGTTTACAGAGGACAATTTTTATTTGGACCCGCAGAACTTCTCGCTGCAGGTCTGAGAGCTGGTAATATTTCGGCCATCGAATGGCCGGTCAGCGCTGGTGGAGCTGATTTAACCCATTTTAGAATTCGGATTAAAGCCATCAACCAAACTGAAATTAAGCCTACCGCACCACATGTGGACGGTTGGACAGAAGTCTATTATTTGGATACAAAATTTGACAAAGTAGAATCAAAAATATTAAACTTTTACAAAACTTTTAACTGGAATGGAACCAGTTCTTTGTTGATGGATGTTTCGTTCACCAAGCCAAATAAAGCCGCTGAACCAGAGTTCGGTTGGCAAAAATTATCCAATAATTTGATGTCCATTGGTACCCATAAAGAGCAAAAAAGCATAGTTTGGGATGGTGTTGGCGCCAATTTGCAAGATGGAAAGTTGGCGGGAATTAGCGAAGAACTTAGCATTTCATTTTGGGCTTATGGAACCGCGCATTTCCAACCCAGCAATGGATCTATTTTAGAAGGGATGGATGAAAATGGGCAGCGCTCGCTCAATATCCATCTACCATGGAGCAATGGATCTATTTATTTTGATTGTGGTTTTGAGGCAGGATCTTATGATCGTATAGAAAAAGCAGCAAGCTTAAATGAATATGAAGCAAATTGGAATCATTGGACTTTCACAAAAAACTCCAAAACCGGAATTATGAACATCTATAAAAATGCACGCTTGTGGATGTCGGGAACCGGTAAATTAAAAAACACCCAATTAAAATCCTTAAGAATTGGTGAAGGTTTGAGTTATGATGGACCCTATTATGGCAGGATGAGAGATTTGAGTATTTGGAAAACAGAATTAGACAGTGTGACCATACAAGAATGGATGCATAAGTCGATTGATGTAAGCCATCCTAAACACAATGATTTGTTGTTTAATTTTGATATGCAAGAAAGCGCTGGAGATTATTTAAAAGATCTTGCGGTTCCAACACAGGATGCATTGCTTAGTTATCCTTTGATCAGGCATAGTGAACGAGCGGATAAATTATTGACAGCATTTAATTCCTCAGAATATAGGCCGTCCGTTGCATTTATCATTTCAACATATTCAGGATTTAGAGTAGATGATGAAGCTGTGTTGGATTCCATTTACAAAGGACCTTCACGCATCAGGGAATACAGGGTTGAAAACAATGAATTAATTTTAGATTCCACTTATTGGTTGTTTAAATCCGGAGACGAAGAAGTTTACAATGAGGCAGGCGAGATTCCTGATTTCATTTATTTAGATCCAGACGGAGCATTACCCATTAATTCGCTAAAATATTTTAGAAAGTTTCCTTCTAAATATGAATTGCTATCACTGGTCACCCCTTATGGAAATGGTTTGGATTTAGGTAAGGCAGGCAAAACCTTTGTGTTTGATGTTACAGATTTTACACCCATTCTAAAAGGAAAAAAATTAATGAGTGTTGAGTTTGGTGCTTGGCAGGAAGAGTTGGATATTAAATTTGCTTTTATCAAAGGAACCCCAGAACGTGAAGTACTGGACATATCCAATATATGGCCTTTTGACCGAGGATATTTTAATGAAATAAACAACAATACCAAATTTGAACCCAGGGAATTGACATTGGCTCAAAATGCGAAATTCCATGAAGTAAGAATGACCGTGACCGGGCATGAACAAAATGGTGAATTTACACCAAAGAAACACTTTATTACTGCCGCTGGAAGTAGAAAATACCAGTTTGATGTATGGAAGGAATGTGGGTCAAATCCGATTTATCCACAAGGAGGAACCTGGATTTTTGACAGGGCTGGATGGTGTCCAGGAGCTGCTTCTGATTTACATCGAATGAATATAACGGATCAGGTTGGGCTTAATAAAAAAGTCCTATTGGATTATGGGATTGAACTACCTGTTTTAAGCCAAGCCAATTATTTGGTCTCTTCCCAAATTGTAAGTTATGGTCCATATGCATATAAATCTGATGTTGCGCTTGAAGAAATTATGAGACCTTCATCCGGTCGAGTAGAATTTGATCGCTTAAATCCATCTTGTAGTGAGCCCATCATCCAAATCAGAAATTCAGGCTCCGACGTTCTTCAATCTTGCGTGATACAATATGGTAAAAAAGGTCAGGCATTGCATACTTATACCTGGAATGGAAGCTTAAATCCATCCAGTACCCTACAAATTAATTTACCAATTCCTTTTGATGGGTATTTGGGCAATGATACGAGTGGCGTTTTTGATGTTAGTTTATCCTCACCGAATGGACAAAATGATGAAAATATTTCCAACAACCTAATGTCTACTACCTTCAAGTTGGTGGATAAATATGGTTCGAATTTGCATTTTGAATTTAAATCAAACACGGTTCCTGTAGACAACTCCTATCGTATTGTAAATTCCAGTGGTGTAACCGTCATAGAAAGAAACAGCATGACAGCCAATACCACCTATCGTGAAGAGTTAAACTTACCATCGGGCTGTTATTCCATTTTTGTAAACGATAGAAGTCACGATGGGCTTTATTTTTGGTTTTACAGCAACCTGGGTTCAGGATTTGCAAGATTGTCCAGAAAGGTCAACACCAGTTATGCTCCACTTAAAACATTTAATCCTGATTTTGGAGCTGGATTTCAGTATGACTTTCAAATCGAATCTCAAGTTGCGACCAAAGACGAATGGGTGCCCAGGCTTATTAGTATTGCACCAAACCCTGCACATGATCAACTTGAGATTAGTATAGTTGGGACCGGTTCTGGTGAAATGACTTTAGAACTCATCAATGCATCCGGTGTGACGGTAAAAAAAGAAATTCTGGAAGATCGTGAAAATGGGCAAAGCCAACAATGGAATATTTCTGAACTGCCGAAGGGGATTTATTTGCTTCGGATTGGCAAAAAAGGATCTTTTGTTACAAGGAAAGTATTCATTCAATAAAGCGAATTACAGGTTTTCGCTATCACCAATATAGTCCAAAACTTCTTTGCGATGTTTCTGGCTGATAGGAATATTGTATTTGGAGATACTTAATTCTTCAGAGCTTACTGAATCAACTTTTTTTAGATTGACAATATAGGATCTATGGACTCGGCGAAAATAAGTTGGCAATTTATCTTCAATTTCTTTTGATGTCATTAAACTAAGGGTAGATTTCTCTTTGGTCACAAATGAAATATAATTTCCCTCTGATTTTAAAAACAACAAATCTTCAAAATTTACTTTTACTTTTTTAGTTCCGTCTTTTATAAATATGAATTCAGGATTCGTGATTATTGTTTCACTTGTGGTTGATGCACTTAATGATTCATTAAAAGTGCGGCTCACTGCTTTGTAAAATCTTTCATAGGACAAGGGCTTTACCAAGAAATCCAGGACGTCATCATAATCATACGATTTGACCGCAAATTCCGATTCAGACGTGACCATAATTACCGGCACTTTATTGCGCTTTAATTCCAATAAATACTCACCCTTCATGTCAGGTAAATTATAGTCTAAAAAGATTAAATTAATTTCCTGTGAAGATAATACTTGCAGTCCATCTCTACCTGTCCCAGCAGAAATACAATAAAGTACCTGTGGTATTTTGGTACAAAAATGTTTGATTAAATCACAAATTAATGGATCATCATCGATCACCAAACATCTTAATTGACTATTCATTTACTTAATTAAAGGATCATACACTAAAATCGAAATTGATAGAATTATAGCATGGCAAATTACTTTCAAATATTATGATAAAGTTGCATTTGAATGCGTATAAAATCAAGCAAAATTATAATAAATTAAGTTTCAATGGATATTTTATTAAATGAAGAAGTACATTTTATATAAGAAAATGACAATATTATTTTTATTGTCAGCTCTTAAAATCAATCCAATTGAATCATTCACATATTAAAATGCCCATTTCATCCATCATAAGACTAAATTCATAAAGCGAAAAAAAATCTGGATTAGTAAAAAGTTAATTTTGCGCTCATAACGTATAGGCTCAATTATTCAACATGAAAAAACAAATCGGTATATTTCTTTACCTGCTGCTTTTTAGCACCCTACTTTCCGCACAAAATAAAAACCCCAATTATAAACCCAGCGCCGCGTATGATTGGTTAAAATTGGCTCTGGAAGTCACCGCGAATGATGTAGATCGCGTAGGAGCAAGACCCACCATTCAATCCAGACAATTGGGTATTACTGTAAATGCCATGTATGATGCATGGGCTGTTTATGATGACAAGGCTGTGGGTTCAAGATTGGGATCTTTGGTAAGAAGGCCCAAGGCTGAGAGGACAAGTAAAAACAAGGAAATCGCCATTGCCTATGCCATGTATAGGACCATGTTGGATCAATATCCAGCAGACAAAGAATTTCTAACCAAAGAGTTCAAAAAACGTGGATACAATCCCGACAATCAAAGTCTAGAACTTACCACTCCTGCTGGTGTGGGCAACAAGGTCGCAAAGTCACTGATAGAATACAGAAAAAACGATGGTTCCAATCAAACCGGTACTGAAATTGGATCCAATGGAATTCCCTACTCTGATTACACCTACTATCAACCGGTACAATCCTATAAAAAAGTAATAGACCCAGACAAATGGCATCCCCTACCATTTGTGCATCCCAATACAAAGGATACATTTTTAGTCAATTTTCTCACTCCGCACTGGTACAGAGTAAAACCATTTGGCTTAAAATCTTCCGCTCAATTCAGAGCTCCGGAATATCCTAAATTTGGTTCTAAGCAATTGGAAAAAGAAGTTCAGGAAGTCATTGATTTTAATGCCAATCTTACGCCAGAGAGAAAAGCCATCATTGAATTTATGAGAGATGGTCCAAGATCTACCGGCCAAGCTGGCCACTGGTTGCAGTTTGCGCAATTGGTTTCTATCAGAGATCAAAATGATCTGGATACAGATGTCAAAATGTTTTTTGCGGTCGCCATTACTGCCATGGATGCATTTATTGCATGTTGGGAAACCAAGAGATTTTATGATAGTTCCAGACCTTGGACTTTGATCAGATGTTACAATAAAGGTAAAACCATCAAAGGATGGGGAGGACCAGACAAAGGAACCGTGGATATTCCATGTGAATCATGGCATCCATATTCACCAAGCAATTTTGTATCTCCTCCATTTCCAGCGTATGTTTCTGGTCATAGTACCGTCAGTGGAGCATGTGCAAAAGTTTTAGAATTGTTTACAGGTAGTGACAAATTTGGCGAAGAAGAAATCAGAAAACCTGGAATAATTACTGAAACCCCTGGTGATCCAATTTCACTTCCGCTTCCTACATTTACAGCTACCGCAGACATGGCTGGTATTTCGAGAGTCATGGGCGGATATCACATTCAGGCAGACAATATTGAAGGATTAAAAATGGGAAGAAATATTGCCAATTATCTTTGGGAAGATGTATTTACCAAATATTTTGACGGAAGTATTGAAAAGAAAAACAAAACTGTAAAATCAAAATAAAAAAAATAAGTTTAGTATTGGGTTTCTAATAATTTGATAATGATTTAAGATAAAGCCTTTGTTGTGGAAACAGAGGCTTTTCTTTTGGAAAGGTATGTTGGCGAACTTATTTCTCAAGCTTTAGTTATAAAACTTGAAAAGTTTGTTTTTTTTTTTTTTTTTTTTTTTTTGGGGGGGGAAAAAACGAAAAAAACAAAGCCTTGGTAGGTGCGGCGCTCTAAGTGGGCCGCCAGCAGCGGGGGCAAGCTGAAAGCGGAATTGAACGATCTGCAAGTTTTGAACGACAGTTCAAAAAGTGAGGGAGTCGCACACCGAACAGGCTTGCGGGAAGCTGAAAGCGGACTGCCAATACTAAATCATTTTATAAGTGACTTGCTAAGTCAAAGGGGCAGGGGGGTTAACAACACTTGAAAAGAATTCTATTTATTTTATTCTTACCTTTTGACCGCAAAAGAAAGTAAGCAAAAAACTTCAAAAAGGCGTGGCGTGCGGGTCCGAGGGGTCGCCCCTTGGCTGGTTTTTGTGACAACCCAAAATATTTAATTAATTAATGATTTTAAAGTTTGAGCTGCAAAGCCCTAGGCCGGCTCTTAAATCTCTTATTGGGGTCGTTTGGCGTGGATTTTGACGCTCCTTTACTAAAACGAAGGTACTTAAAATCGATACCTTAAAACCTATTATCCGAGTGATAAAATAAGGGGGGGTCCGGGGGGGGGCGGGGGGGGGGGGGCGGGGGGGGCGGGGGCGGCGCGGCGCCGCCCCGCGGGGCGAGGGAAAGAGGTTCGGAGACTTCGAACATCGGCTGTGGGTTGTGTGGCAAATTTAATGCTTATAAAACGGAATTAAACAGAATCGGTTATGATGATTCAGCTAAAATAAAAATCGAGCAGAAATTTTTAAGCCAAGTAAATGATCAAAAAATATTTTGATTTTTAACAGCGGCGCTGGTTTCCAATTTATCTGAAGTAGATTTTATTGGGCGTCCAATTTTTTCCATAAATAAATGGCCAGCTTTGTATCCTAAATCAAGACCAGCATCACAATCCATTCTAAAATGAACTCCTGCAAGGACTCTAGACCAAGCATTTTCTATGGACATTTCCTTAAAAGATGAAAATGTTCTTGGTGTTCCATCAAATTCCATTCTATTTTTATGGGTATTGTCTGTTAGCTCAAATTGTTCTCCAAAATAAGAGGACAAAACCACGTCTGCAACAGCACCAAAAGCAGAATGTCCAGATGGATAAGTTGGAAAAGCAGGAGTTGGAATATGTGGAAACCAATCTCTGGATACATTATTCTGTATAAATGTTTCAGGTCGCATTAAATGGTAGGTATACTTTCCATTCCAAACCAAAATTGAAATATCAGACATGGCCAATCCTAAAGTTAAATTGACTTCAAGTCGCTTTTGAAAATTTAAATTTACTTTATTTGCAGCTTGTGTGGCTATGGAAAACCATCTACCAGGAGGTGACATGGTTAATCCAGGTATATCATCACTCCAAAATTCTGCAATCCATTTATCTTCTCTGGCCAAATTATTTTTTACCAACATTACTTCATAAGCTTGCTGATATAATTTGGAAAAATCGGTCTCACAAGATTCCGGTGGAGCCAATACTTTCACTTCATTGGTATCTACAATCAAAGTGCGTGCATTTTTCCATTTTGGCAATAGAGCCGGCATGGGACGATTACCTGTTTTTTGCCAACAAACAGAACATTCTGGTGGAATGTAAGTTTCATCATAATTGTATAAAAAAGCATCATGTCCTGATTTATCTGAAACTGAAAATTTCCATACAAGGTCCGCACATTTGATTCCATGTCCAATGGATTTCATTTTAACTTCCAGATCTACCGACTTACTTAATTTTTTACGGAATTTAGATTCAAGTTCTTTAATTTTAATGAACTGTTCAGGTGGTGCCGTAATAAAAAACAATTCGGCCAAACGGGCATAACTACTATTTACGGAAAGGGCCGCATCCATACCGATTTGGTCCAAAGAAACATGATGCTTCATAGATTGCATAAAGCAGTTCAAGTCTTCAAAATCTTCATCCTTAATTGAAGCAAGATAAGCACCCAAGCCAATATAACCATGCATTCTTGCCGCTACTGGAGGTCTATACCCACCGGTGGTTCTTTCCAATTCTAAAATTAAAGAAGACCATTCTTCCAGCATTTCAGTGCGGGAATCATTGGGATTTACAAAAAAGTATTCTAAAAATGGAAATGAGGACAAGATGCCTATAATTACAAAATTCCAAATATTTAAATACCTTCTCATCAACTAATTAGACCGTAGTTACCCATTCAATTATACAATATCAGGCAAATATAAATGAAATTCTGTTCCTATCCCAATTTTTGACTGAATTTCTAGTTTAATATGGTGTAATTTTATAACAGAGTCCACCACCGCTAGGCCAATCCCGGTGCCTTGTTTATTTCTGGTCCTCACATCCCGGTAGAAAGGTTTAAATATTTGAGACAATTCCGACTCTTCAATACCTGGTCCATTGTCCTTGATGACAATTTTTCTAGGTCCTGATTCCGGAATGATCATTTCTACAAAAGCGGATTGATCCGAGGAGAATTTGCAACAATTGTCCATGATGTTCATAAAGGCCGAACAAAGTAGAGATCTATTTCCTACGATATAAAGTAATTCTTCATTGGAAGGAATGACAGAATAATTCAAATAAATTTTACATTCTGGTCGCGATCTTAATATCTGACTTCTAGAATCCATCAATAATTCTTCGATTCGACATGATTCAGTGGTTAATATTCCATTGTTGGTATGAATTCTGGCAAGTTGGAGTAAATTGTCTGTTATGTCCGAAAGTCTAAAACAATCTTGTAGCACTGACTTGGCGACCTCTCTATATTCCTCTTCGGGTCTGCTTTTATTTTGCAATAAAATATCCAATTGGGAAGTCATGACCGAAATTGGATTCTTTAATTCGTGGGCAACGTTTGAAATAAAATTTCGTTGGTAAGCAAATGCTTCTTGAATGCGATCCAGCATTTTATTGAAAGTGGAAATTAAATGAGAAATTTCATCTCCGTTTTTGTTTTCTTCCAATCTAACTTCAAGGCTGGAAGGCAAAATTTGATCCACTTGCTCGTTTAATATTTTAAATGGCCTAAGAGAATGTGAGGTATACCAAAATCCACCAATCGCCGCAACTCCAATGGAAATAAAAAATGTTAGAAACAAGAGTTGCCGAATGTCACTAATTTCCCTGCTCCCAATTTTTTTCTGAGCAAATATGATTAATTTCTCGGACCTCCCTTGATTCCTTGTAAAGCCAACGGTTAGTTCATCGTCCCCAGCCAATCTGCATATTTCATTGTGGTCTAGTATTTCTAAAAAATCCTGATATTTAATTTTTATCGGAACTGAACTTAGACTATAAAGTTTTTGAAATTGTCCATTGTAAACTTCCAGCGAGAAACTAGAAGGCATTAAAGTGGAGTCATTGGTATTTGGCGAAAATTTTTCTTGCAATTGCAATTTATCCAAAAGTCCTGAAGATTGAGATTTGATGGTTAAAAATGCTTCCTGAACCAATATTTCTTTGTATTTAGAATAAAAGAATGCCAAGGCAAAACCTAAAATCAAAGCAAACAAAAGAATATAGTGCAAGGTCAACCTGGATTTGATTTGCATCTATTCAGCTTTAAAAATGTATCCGGTTTTGTATACGGTATGAATTAATTTAACTTCGTGGTCTTTGTCAATTTTCTTCCTCAAAAAATTAATATACACCTCCACAATATTGGTACCTGTGTCAAAATCCAGATCCCAAACTTTTTCGCAGAGTTCTTCCTTTGAGATGATCCTCTCAGGATTTTGTATAAAATAATCCAATAAAGCAAATTCTTTAGGGGTGAGTTGAATTCTATTTCCGTTCAAACTTCTGTAGATGGAGTTGGTCCTATAGTTGACTTCAAGATCAAAATATTTATAATTTTTTACAGAGGTCACAGCACTGTCAAATGGTCTGCGTGACAATGCTTTTATTCTCATCAACAATTCTTTAAATTCAAAAGGTTTTACCAAATAGTCGTCCGCTCCTGCCTCAAATCCTGTGGTTTTATCTTCCATTTGACCCAATGAAGTCAAAAAAATAAATGGAGTTTGAATTCCTTGATCTCTAATTTTTTTGATCATTTCAAAACCGGATAAACCGGGCATCATGACATCAGAAACAATGACTGAATAAGTTTCTTTAAGGGCAGCTTCCAAGCCAGATGTCCCATCAAAGCACAATGTACAATCATAACCTTGTTCTAACAAACCGGCACTGATTGAATTGGCCAGCTTTCGTTCGTCTTCAATGATTAATACTTTCAACAAACAAATAAATTTTAAATTGTAACTATTCTCAAAATGTAAAGATATATATAATTTTTTTCTTCAAAAATGAACTAATCTAAGATTGGTCGCTCCATTCACTTCATCACGAGAATACCTTTGATTTTCAGGCCTTCAAAGCTAAAACCCTTTATAATTTTAATGACTTTTTAATAATTTACAAGGCTTTTCCATATCTAAGGACCTTATCTTTGCACCGTTAAAATCATTAAAACATGAAAAATCTAAACAAATTAGTATTTAAATTAATGGTGTTGCTTTTCACCATAGCCCTCTTACCTAGCTGTAACAAAGATAAAGATGGCACTACCACTACTGACAACAGTGTCAGTTCATTCTCCCATGAAGCAGTTTGGGAATGGAATGAAGTGTTTTTGAAAATTGAAAGATATGCTGCCGGATACAGACCAGGCCCAGCTCCTACTTCACTTGGATATATGGGTTTTGCAGTGTATGAGGCTTGTGCTCCAGGATTTACTGAATACAAATCCATTGCTTCACATTTTCCAGAGGTTAGCATTCCAAAAATTGAAGATGGCAAAGAATACCATTGGCCTACAGTAGTGAATGCAGTTTACTTCACCATGATGCCTCGATATTTTGTGGATCAAACCACGGAACACAAAACTTGGATGTCTCAATTGAATGCAAGATTGATGGCAAAATACAGAGCCGAAGTATCCCAAGAGGTATTTGAGCGTTCTGTTGAAAGAGGTAATAAAGTTGGGGAAGTGGTCTGGAATTGGTTTACCAACGATCCAGTCGCTTACAATCACTACAAAAACCCATTCCAAGGATATGACTGGAAAGTAGCTTATAAAAAAGAAGGAGATTGGGTTCCAACACCTCCAGGTCCAGATCAACCAATGGGTGGAGTGTATGGACGTTGCAGAACTTTTGTTCTACAAGGAAATGGAGAAAAAACTTGTAGAAAACCATTGCCTTATAGTACTGCAGTTACATCGCCATATTATGGTCAAGCACTTGAAGTATTAACTAGAAACAATCTTATGGAAGCTGAAGAAGACCAATGGGTTGCAGAATTCTGGAGCGATGATCTGGTGAATCAAACGTTTAGCCCGGGTCCAAGATGGATCGCTATTGGCAATCAAGTTCTTAAAAATGAAGATAGCAATCTTGAAACAGCGCTTGTGATGGCAGCGAAAGTAGGAATTTCATTAAATGAAGCTGCTGTAGCTTGCTGGTATTCTAAATATATTTACAATGTTGAAAGGCCAGTTACTTTTATTAATAAATACATTGATCCAACCTGGAAAACAGGCTTATATTATGCCGAACCTGGATTTGATGGATTTAGCCCACCATTCCCAGCTTATCCTTCCGGCCACTCAACGATGGGCGCGGCTGGTGCAGAAGCATTGAGTAGCATTTTTGGCTACAGGTATGCCATGACGGACAATTGCCATCTTGGAAGAGCTGAATTTAATGGTAATCCAAGAACTTTCAATAGTTTCTATGAAATGGCTCAGGAGAATGCCTGGTCCAGAGTTCCACTCGGTGTTCACTATAGAATGGATGCCGAAGAAGGAGTACGTTTTGGAAATCAAATCGGAACTCTTGTCAATACAAGATTGCCTTGGAAAGGATAGTCCTTATAATTTTCAAAACATCAAATATAGAGCCGCCAATTCAACAATTGGTGGCTTTTTTAATTTTATTAAATCCAAAATTATACAAAATGAATTCTTGTAAATATGCCATTTGGGGGTTTGTAGTTATTATTTCTTTTCTAATTACTCAATGTAAAAACGATCAGTATGGCAAGAAAGAAGGCCAAGGCCAATGGTATTATAAAGATGGCAAACTAAGAGGAATTATAAACTATAAAGACGGTCTGCAAGAAGGTAAAACCGAATATTTCTATGCTTCAGGGAATCGTCAGGAAGTTCAATATTATAATGGTGGCGAAAGGTTTGGTATGGATACCGTTTGGAATGAAAACGGTCAAATTTTTCAAATAAACCAATTTGAAAATGGAAAACTACAAGGAGATCAATACAATTTTGATACTGCTGGTACAATGGTTCGCCACGCTATTTTTAACGCAGATACGGTGGTTAAAGTCATTGACTTAAAAAAATAGAGTTTAATCTTTATCTAATCAATAATGACCAAAGTCATCTTTTAAAGTGATGAAATTGGTTGACTTTTTAAAATATGCAATTAGAAAGTTTAAAAATCAAATAGTATTTCATTGATTTCGTCCAGTAAAAGAGCTCATTCACGTAATTACATAAACGTCAGTGTATTCGCAGTCTACATTTGTGCTCCTTTTATTTACGTATCTTATCTAAACCAAAACAATCATGAAAACTATTTTTACAAATTTATTCCTTTTATTCTGCATAAGCTGGGGAATCACGGAACTCCATGCGCAGGGCTGTGTAGCAGTGCGTAGCACAGGAAATTCCTGCACAGGGCTTTCTAATATCGTTCAACCTGATCAAGGTTGGCAGATTAACGTAGCTTACAGAAATTTCAAATCTTACAGACACTTTAGAGGCAAGCACGAAGAACCAAATAGAGTTGAAGCAGGATCTGATGTAAGAAATTACACCAATTTTTTAGACATTGGAATCACTAAATTCCTTAACCAGAGATGGTCTATTGGAATCAACCTTCCTTTTCAATCTACTTCCAGATCGTCTTTATATGAGCACGATGGAAAAACTAGACATTTTACCGAAGCCACAGGATTGGGTGATGTCAGAATCAATATAGGAGCTTGGGTATTTAAACCTACTTCAAAAGGAAATGTGCAGATTGCACTTGGTTTAAAGTTGCCTACCGGTGATTACAACTACATGGATTTCTTTTATAAAAATGACTCTACTGAATTATTGGGACCTGTGGATCAGTCTATCCAACTTGGAGATGGCGGAACAGGACTTACTACCGAGATCAATGCATTTTACAATTTTCATAAAAACATAGGAGTTTATGGTAATCTATATTACCTATTTAACCCAAGAGACCAAAATGGTACTTCCACTGGTAGAGGCTCAACTCCAAATGCAACTGCTGTAAAATACAAAACTGCAACCATGAGTGTCGCTGATCAATATTTGGTTCGTGGAGGTGTGAATGTTTCTATGAGTAATTTATCGTTTGGCGCAGGAGTTAGATTGGAAGGTATTCCAAGTGCTGATGTGTTTGGTCCAAGCAACGGATTTAGACGTCCTGGTTATGCACTTGCTATTGAACCATCCATCACTTATCAAATTAAATCTGTCAGCTTGTTTGCTTCTGTACCTGTGGCAATTGAAAGAAACAGAGTACAAAGCCAATCCGACATTGCAAGATCTACACCAGAAAATGTGGTGATTGGAGATGCAGCTTTTGCGGATTACGCTATTAATTTTGGATTGTTCTATCAGTTTGGTGGGCACAAAGGCATGGATGTTAAAATGGATATGGAATAATCATTCCTTGATCCAAAATTGTAATTAAGCTTTTAAAAATAGCTTTCCCTTTTATTATAAATATTTCATTATCTCCCCTAAAAACCCATACGTTACCCTTCTCGTCTTTTCGGGAAGGGTATTGTATTTGTAGGATTTCCCAATCAATCTAAATGAATTTGGAAATTTGGAAATGAAGAAGGAATAATTAGTCAATTAGAGAATTAGTGGATTAGAGAATTGAAGAATTTGAAAATGTGGAAATGTGGAAATGTGGAAATATAATTAGTCAATTAGAGAATTAAAGAAAAGTGAAAAGTGAAAAGTGAAAAGTGAAAAATATTTAATTTAAATCAAAGACTTAGTCTAGGTCTTAATCATGGTCAAAGTTTTAGTCAAAGTCTTAGTCAAAGTCTAGGTCTTAGTTAGAAATTCTCCAATTTTTTACTCCCACTTATAATTTTTAGCCTTCCACTTTAGTGCTTTCTCATACATTTTTCTCAGTTTTTTATCAATTTTTTTGGCATACCAAACTGCGTTGTCATCATAATAATAAGTTTTAGCCAATTCATTCATCACAGGACGAAAAGAATTAATTCTAATGTAGCTTGGAAATGGTGGCGGAATAGAATTTCCCTGAGCGTCTATAAAAATAAAAGCATCCAACTCCTGTCCTACCGTTTGGCCCTGAACCATGATGACGATGGTTTGATTTCTGAATTCCGGTAAGGAAACTGCTTGTAAACTCGAATCAAGATACAATGGACTTTTAAAATTATTTTTTTTCAATTCCAAATGATCGCGGTCATAATAAAAGTAAACCGGACTCAAGGTGAAATGCCTTTTCATGGCCAGAATTAAATTGTAGTTGAATGAATCTCTTTGACTAGTTACAATTTGTATTTCTTTGCTAATCCTTTCGTATGTGGATGAGCTTGGTTCAACTTTATTTAATTCTTTGGTCAGCGCTTCTAATTTATTGTGGTGACTTTTTAAGCGTACAAGCAGTTGACCTTTGGAAACATCCAAAATGGTTTGGTAGGCGGAATATCCAATGCTGTCTGACTGTGCCTGGACCAAAAAAATGTTAAAACAAATTAAAAGTCCTTGGAGGTAATATCTTAAGCTTAGTAATTTTGCGTTGTAAAACATTCCTTTCTAACGATTTGAGACAACAAATGTCTACAAATAGTCATTAACTTAACAAAATAAATACCTACTGTATGTCCCAATACATTGACATAGAATCACTTAATCAACAAATTGCCATAGAGAGCCGATTTTTGGATGCTCTTCGCGAAGCGCATGCCTCTGTGATAGTGGGTCAAGAAGCCATGATGCACCGACTTTTGGTTGGATTGTTGACCAAAGGGCATATCTTGTTGGAAGGTTTGCCGGGTCTGGCTAAAACCTTGGCCATCAAAACACTTGCATCCTCCATCGATGCCAAATTTAGTCGAATACAGTTTACCCCTGATTTATTGCCGGCCGATATTATTGGTACTTTGATCTATAATCCTGCCGACCATCAGTTTGCGGTCAGAAAAGGGCCCATCTTTGCAAATCTGATCTTGGCGGATGAAATTAACAGGGCGCCGGCAAAAGTTCAATCTGCTCTTTTAGAAGCGATGCAGGAAAGACAAGTCACCATTGGAAAAGAAAGTTTTTCGCTTGAAGAACCTTTCCTGGTGTTGGCCACACAAAATCCAATTGAGCAAGAAGGAACTTATCCATTGCCCGAAGCTCAGGTGGACCGTTTTATGATGAAAGTCGTGGTAGGCTATCCTGAAATGGAAGAAGAAAGACAAATTCTTAGAAGGAATTTGAATGATCATTTTTCAGTAAGTCTAAAACCAGTTATACATTCATCCGATATCTTAAAAGCAAGGCAGTCCGTCCAAAAAATTTATCTGGATGAACGAATTGAAAAGTATATTTTAGATATTATTTTTGCTACCAGATATCCTGAAAGATATCAGCTAAAGAATTTAAAACCGCTGATCACCTTTGGTGGTTCGCCAAGAGCCAGTATATTTCTTGCATTGGCCGCCAAAGCAAATGCTTTCTTAAATCGACGTGGTTTTGTCATTCCGGAAGATGTACAAACCATGACCAAAGACATACTGCGTCATCGAATCGGATTAAGTTATGAGGCTGAAGCAGAAGGAATTCACCAGGAAGAAATTATTTCGCAAATTTTAGCTAAAGTAGAAGTACCTTAATGGGTTCCAATTGATTTTACGAATGAACATTCAAATAAAACTAAATTGGAAAATATATTTATTTATTTATGCCACTAGCTTGATGGCAAATTCTGTATTGGCCCAAAATATAAGCTATGATGAAATCAAACACCATTTTCCTCATCCTGAAAAAGGAATATGGATCGATCATTATTCCGGTTACAACCAGTTTGGAGAATTAATATATTTAAGTTTGGCACATGACCATCATGTGCTTTATGGAATTCTTAAAAATAAAACCAAACACCAAACATTCAGCATAGAAGGAAACTATAAAAAAAATAAACTGAGCGCCATCATTGCAGATAGTTCTGAAAATAGAATTGGAAATTTAAGCGGAAAAATTAAAGACAGTGTTTTAACTGCAGATCTTTTTATACCGCATTTGGCACAGACCATTGTTTGCAAACAAATGAGTCGTTATTCTCAGGATTTGCCTGAATGTCCTTCTAAAAATTATTTCTCGGAATACCTTAGTCAAGATAAAAATATTTTAATGACGATTCGAAAATTTGACGATGGATCTCTATCCGGTATGATGATTCATCTTAAGGACAGTTTAGGTTCCTGGTTTTATGGAAGTTTAACTACAGAGCAATGGACCACAGCCAATGTTTTTATGACTGATTACAATTCTATCAAAAGAATCAAATCTATTTTAGAATATCAGAATGATAGCATAGTGATTTTAAGTCAAAATAACAATCCAGCAAAAATTAGTTTTTCCCAAACTAAAAAATTCGAATTCAAATGCAAATCTGAAATACTGTTAAGTCTTCAAGCCAATTCGCGTTATCCTTGGCCCGAAGACAAATCTTTTAGAAAATGGATGCAGACAGAACTTCAGAATTGGAATGATAAAATTTACAACTACGGCATAAAATCACTTAGTTTGTATGAAAGTTATACTTTGGATTTTGTTCCGGTATGGTGGAGTGACCAATTGATCTCAGGAAATTTAAGAATGGATGAACCAGGTGAAAATAGGACTATAGATATTCCTTGGCACTATTCATTCAGACAAAATGAAAGTTTTACATTGGATGATATTTTTGATAAGAATACAAATTATAGAACCAGGATCAGTCAAAGAATAGAATCCACCAAACAAAAAATGACAGAAGGCACAAAAGACAAATTGTACGAATTTATTATCAGTGATCCTTTTGAAAATTGGTGCCTATTGCCCATTGGCCTTTCTTTCCAATCTAAATGGCATCCGGTCTATGGAGAGTATAGGATCATTATTCCATTTAAAGAAATTAATGATCTGTTGAGAAAAAACGGGCCACTAAAAAAAGTCATGTAAAAATGAACGTACAGGATTTACTATCAAGAGTTAAAAGAATTGAAATTAAAACTAAATCTCTGACGAATCAGGTGTTTTCCGGAGCTTGGCATTCAAGTTTTAAGGGAAGAGGAATGTCTTTTTCAGAAGTCAGGGATTATGCAGCAGGAGATGATGTCAGACACATCGATTGGAATGTTACAGCTAGAACAGGTCAAGCATTTGTCAAAGTTTTTGAAGAAGAAAGAGAACTGACGATTATGCTGTTAATCGATATCAGTGATTCTACTTTTTTTGGAAGTACTGAATTTTTAAAATCAGAATGGATTACCGAACTGGCAGCTGTTTTAGCATTTTCTGCTTCACAGAATCAAGACAAGGTAGGACTCTTACTTTTTTCAGATAAAACTGAACTTTACATTCCACCCAAAAAAGGGAAACAACATATCTTAAGACTTATTCGGGAAATGCTGGTCGTCCAACCCGGCAAAAAAAAATCAGGTCTGGAAGCTCCTTTGAGATATCTCAATGGCATTATGAATAAAAAGTGTGTTTGTTTTATCTGTTCTGATTTTTTATATAAAATTCCAGAGTCCACTTTAAAAATTTTAACAAAGAAACACGACATCATTGGTTTTCAAATTCTGGATCCTTTGGAAATCAAATGGAAACAAGTGGGGATTATGCCTGTACGAGATGCTGAATCAGGACAAATGTTTTTGTTGGATACCGATGACCCAAAAATGGCAGATTCATTACGCAATGGACAAGAACAACATAATCAGGCAGTAAAAAATGCATTTTTAAGAAGCCATGCTGATTTTATGTCTCTTGATATGAGCACTTCATATACTAAAAATCTAATTCAATTTTTTAAACGGAGAGGATTGTAAATATGAAAACGTTTCTATTGTTTCTAATTTTTAGTTTACTTATTTATCCATTGTTGGGTCAAAGTTCATTCGTCCAAAAGATAGACACTCATCAAATGTATATTGGTGACCAACAATGGTTGCATCAACAAAGCCCAAATGTTGATTTTGCATTAGATCCATTGGCAGGATTGGATAGCATCTCATGGATGGAATTGTTAGAAGTTAAACCTTGGGTGAAAATCAATGAAAATCTTTTTCAAAGGGATATAAAATTTACCGTATTTGACAGTGGAAAATACATCATTGCTCCATTTCCCGTCCTTATATAAACAAGATACCCAATACACTACAGCTATCCCATTGGAAGTGCAGTTCGTTCCTGACAGTACTGAAACTTTAAGACCGATTAAGGACATCATCACTACCCCAGCCGACCACTACTATTTAATGTACACCATTTTACTCATCTTGCTGCTTGGGGTGATGTTGTTTATTTTGTATAAATTATTTAAGGCAGATGAAAAAATCCCATCTTCTTTAAATTTTAAATCCATAGAAACAGCGGACCAAATAGCGCTAAGGGAATTACAGAAACTTCAACAAGAGAAATGGTGGCAACAAGGTCAAATAAAAAAGCACTATGATTTACTCACAGAAATATTAAGGAGTTACCTTGCCGAAGGATTTTTTATCCCAGCCCGCGAATCTTCTACTTCAGAAATTATTGCATTGATGAATCATCAAGAATTTAAACTTGTGCTACAAGATGAGTTTGCAAGACTATTGAATATATCCGATTTGGTAAAATTTGCCAACCACAGTTTAAGTCCAGAATCGCATATGGAATTTATGATGGTAGCGGAAAAATTTATAACATCCAACGCTAACATGATTCCTGGCTTGGTGGAACAAAATAAAATCAGTTATCAAAAAATATTCGATCAAAAAATATCCTCGCAATTTGAATTTTCTGAAGAAGCTGTTCCCAACTCTTTATTGCAAGTATTAGATTCTTCTGAAATGCAAGACCTTGTATTGATACGTCAACTAATGCATACTCAAAAATTTACTCTTCCCGAAGCATGGATCCGTTGGCATCAATCAAAACTTGGCTTGCTCAATCAATGGCATACCAACTTTATCATTCACAATAAACAATGGTACCATATCTTATTTATTTGGATTCCAGCCTTGTTGTTAGTTTCCATCTTTTTCCCGGTTCTATTGCTGGTATCTTGGTTTAATAAAAGCCAATTGATTTCAGGTGGAATTTTTTCATTGAGTAAGAAACAAAAAATCTTGGTAGATTATAGAAAAACGCTATGACAAACTGGTTTTCAAATATACATTGGCAAGAACCATGGGCATTACTTCTGCTTCTGGTAATTCCATTTTTATGGTACCAAAATTCCCGGCAGAAAAAAATTCACTTTAGTTACTTTCGAATTCCAAGCGCTGCATTTATTACAGAGAATTCAAGTTTTCGAATATTGATGTACAAGTCGATTCCTATATTGATGTACATATCATTGGCTTTTTTTATTCTGGCTTTGGCTAGACCCCAATACATCTTGAGAGAAGAGAAGGTCAATGCAGAAGGAATTGACATTTTTATGGTTTTGGATTTATCATCGAGCATGTTGTCTCAAGATTTTGAACCCAATCGATTAGAAGTCAGCAAAGCGGTGGCCGCTGAATTTATAAAAGAAAGGAAATACGACAGAATTGGAATTGTTGGTTTCGCTGGAGAAGGTTTTACACAATGTCCCCTAACAGTGGATCAGAACATACTCATCCAACTTTTATCCGAAATGGAATGTGGCAATTTAGAAGACGGGACTGCCATAGGAATGGGATTGGCCACGGCTGTAAATCGACTTAAAAATGATTCGTTGGCGAAAAGTAAAGTGATCATTCTAATAACGGATGGAGTCAATAATGCGGGAGAAATTTCTCCAGATCTTGCTTCAGAATTAGCCATTACTTATAAAGTCAAAATATATTCCATTGGTGTTGGAACCAAAGGTGAAGCTTATTCGCCGATTGGAAGGAATCATCAGGGAGAATATGTTTTTGGAATGGCGCCGGTAAATATTGATGAACAATTATTGCATTATATTTCAACCAGGACTGGGGGAAAATACTATCGTGCAATCAATAAAGAACAATTGAAAGAGATTTATCAGGAAATTGACAAATTGGAAAAAACAAAAATTGAAGTACGAACCTATAAAAGATATTCAGAACAATACAGCATTTTTGTTTTCTGTGGAATATTTTGTTTAGTGTTAGCTTCTTTTATTCGTTACTATTTTAACCCATTGATACCCTAGTATGTTCAGATTTGAAAATCCGGAATATCTTTTCTTCATTTTGTTATTACCGCTATTGGTACTGGCTCAAAATTTATTGCATAAAAGATCTCAATCGATCTTAAAAAGTTTAGGGAATACACAAACTATTCAAAAAAATATAATTGGACAAAGTGCAGCTGTTAAAAAACAAACCATACTTTGGATGTCGTGCATTTTAATGATCATCCTCACATTGGCAAATCCACAATATGGGATTAAAAAACAAAATGTCCAAACTGGAAATGCACAAATTATGATTGCATTGGATGCATCCAACAGCATGCTTGTAGATGACATTAAACCAAATAGATTGGCCAGAGCCCAATTACTGATTCGCCAAATCACAGAAAAAATAGCAACCGGAAAAACAGGGCTGATCAGTTTTGCAGGAGAGGCATATCTTCAATCCCCATTGACCACAGATATTGCCACCATTCATTTACTCAGTTCCATCATTCACCCGGATCAAATTCCTACCCAAGGAACCGACCTTAGTGCCGCTATACAACTTGCCTTAAAATCTTTTCCTGAAAAGGATGGATACCATAAACTTCTTATTTTAATGACCGATGGAGAAGATCATGAAGGTGAAGCTTTGGATGCTGCCAAAAAAGCCGATGAATTGGGAGTGAGTATCATCACCATACCCATTGGAACCGAAGAAGGAGGCTATATTCCAGATCCAAAGATGGGCTACAAAACGGATAAAGATGGAAATGCGATTCGCTCTATTCCCAATCGTGTTTTGTTGCGGGAAATCGCAGAAGCTGCATCCGGTGAAATGCTAGAAATTCAAGACTCAGATTTATTGATAAAAGGAATCCAAAGTAGAATAAAACACATCATTAAAAAAGATTTAAGTTTCCAACTTCACAACGAATACGAATCTAGATTTCAATGGCCACTTGCATTCGCTATAGTATTATTGCTGCTTATCATCCTCAAACCTCATTTTAAAGAAATTTAATATGATTAGAGTTCTTATCATTTTATTTCTATCCGGTGTAAAACTTCTAGCTCAAAAGCCTGAAGCATTGGCAAGAAAAGCGGATCAATTTTACCAGGATTCATCTTTTCAGATGGCAGAAGAAAATTATCGAAAAGCGCATAGTTTAAAACCAGATTTCAAAAATCAATACAACATAGCCAATAGTCTTTATATGCAAGGCAGGGCCGAAGAAGCCAAAGAGCATTATCTCAAAAGTTTACAACAGCCCTCTGCTGAAAAAGAGAACCACTCAAGTGCATGGCACAATTTGGGAAATAGTTATTACCACACAAAAGACTATCAAAAAAGTGTAGACGCTTATAAAAATGCACTCAAACAAAATCCTCAGGATCTGGAGTCTAAAATAAATCTTGCCCACGCGCTAAAGCAATTAAAAATACAACAACAGCAACAACAACAACAACAGCAGCAAGATCAAAAACAAAATCAGGATCAAAATCAGACAGAACCACAACAAGATCAACAACAGAAACAGGGTCAGCAACAACAAGATCAGCAACAACAGCCGTCTGAAGAAAAAGAAAAACAGAATCCGACCAACCAAAAGGAAGATCAAAAATTAAATAAGGACCAAGCCGATCAAATCATGAAGATGGTGGATCAGCAGGATGAAAAGGTGAAAGAGAAAATGAAGAATGCTTCTGGAAAGAAGAAGAGTAAGGAGAAGGATTGGTAAGATTTGGTTGTGTTTCTGTTCCTGCCTAATTGGGAAGCTGAAAGCAGAACAGTAAAAACTAAATTATTTTAAAAGTGAACTGTCAAGCCAAATACATAATGAAAGCGTTAGCAAGGCTGCTATAGTAACATTAACTCCTTGTAATAAACTTTTTACTTCTTTTGACCGTAAAAGAAATTAAGCAAAATTAACTCCGAAATGATTCACAAAAAATGCAGATGCACGCCTGTTGGCGTGATCAACGGTCTCCTTGACTAGGCGTCCCCAGAGCACCTCTGGGGGAATTGTTCCTTCGCTTCTTACTAACCTTTTTGTTTTTTGTGACAATCCTAAAATATGTAAATTATTTAATATTTTCTAGTAAGTTTTTAATAGATTAATAAAGTCATAATAATTTCTTTAGCCAAAATGTGCCCTGTTGTTTGCGCCGAAATAGGTTTAAAAAGGAAAATAAATGTGTCAGAGATAACTAAACAAACATTGATAAACTTGATATTATCTTTTATGTACCAATATGTGTGTCATGTAATCTGTGGGGTTGAGAATGCTCAAATTTATGCAACATTGCATTTCCAAATTGACTATTCGACTCATTAACTAATCGACTCATTGACTAATTAACTAATTAATATTAAAATATTCTTGCAAGCGCAATAAAGCAATTTTATAACCTTCTAATCCAAATCCTTTAATGGTACACCAACACAAATCCGAAATCATGGAGTGATGTCTGAAGGCTTCTCTTTGAGAAATGTCGGTGAGATGTACTTCGATGGTCAAGATTTGAGTGGCAAGTAAGGCATCGCGAATGGCTATGGAGCTGTGAGTATAAGCTGCGGGATTTATGACAATTGCTTTATAAACTTTTTTTGCAGCTTGAATTTTATCTACCAATTCTGATTCGCTGTTGGATTGAAAGTAATCGATTTCAAAAAATTGAAACTCATTTTTTAAGAATATTAGATATTCTTCCATGGAAATATTTCCATAACGCTCAGGTTCTCTATGACCCAATAGATTTAGGTTGGGGCCATTCAAAATCAGAATGGGAATCCTTTCCATTAATTGACCATTTCAGAAAGATATTGCAAGCGAACCAATCGGATCTCTTCAAAAGTGATGTCGTCTTCTTTTAGATCTTTATATGCCGCTTCTACAGAATCACTGTCAGCACTTGCAAAGTAATCATAAATTTCTTCGCAAATACCTTCATCGATATTTTCTTTAATATAATATCCTATGTTTAATCTGGTACCGGAACTCACGATGATGTTAAGTTCTTCCATCAAATCTTCCATATTCATTTGCACATTGCGTGCAATGTCTTCTAAAGGCATTTTTTTATCAATGCACTTAATAATTTCGACTTTGTATTTGGATTTATCTGCTACTTGCTTAATTTGAAAATCATCAGGTCTCTCGATTTCATTTTCTTCCACATACTTTTGGATGTATTCGATAAATGCCTGACCATAACGTTCTGCTTTTCCGCGGTTGACTCCTGATATTTTGCACAAATCCTCAATGGAAATTGGATACTGGGTAGCCATGTCTTCCAGTGATGGATCAAAAAACACCACCCATGGCTTGACTTTATTTTTACGAGCAACATCCAGCCTAATTTCTTTTAAGGTCGCGAATAAAGCAGGATCCAATGCTACACCCTGAGTAGGTGCGACATCCTCTTCAATGGAGCTGGTATCACTGTAATCATGATTGATGGTGATCTCTACTTTTTTCGGTTTCTTCAAATATTCATGACCTGCATCACTCATTTTTAGAATCCCATAGGTTTCGATATCTTTAATGATATATCCCATCAGGATTGCCTGACGGAACAATGAATACCAAAATAAATTACCACGGTCTTTTCCCTGTCCAAATAATTCATGACGGTCTAATTCATAATCCAAAATATCTTTGGTATTGATACCGCATAAAAATTCTGTCAAAGGTTTTATGGTAAAATTCTGGTTTAATGCCAAAACGGTATTTAAAGCTAAAATCAATTCTTCTTTGACTTCTATTTTTGGTTTTGGATGGCGACAATTGTCGCACATTTTTTTACAACGATCTTCTTCAAATTCTTCTCCAAAATAATGTAAGACGAATTTTCTTCTGCACACCGAACTCTCGACGTATGCTTCAACTTCGTCTAACAATTGTGCACCCATTTCTCTTTCAGAAGCGGGTTTATCTCTAAGGAATTTTTCCAATCTGGTCAAATCCGCATTTGCAAAAAATGCATAACAATCACCAACCATTCCATCGCGACCACCTCTTCCGGTCTCTTGATAATAATTTTCCAAAGATTTAGGAATGTCGTAATGGATCACAACCCTCACATCCGGTTTGTCAATCCCCATACCAAATGCAATCGTGGCACAAATGATGTCAATTTCTTCCATTAAGAAATCATCCTGCACCTGTGTTCTTGCTTTTGAATCCATACCTGCGTGATATGGAGAAGCGCTCAGCCCATTCACCTGTAATATTTGTGCTAAATCTTCGGTGGTTTTTCTGGCCTGTACATAAATGATGGCAGACTGACCTTTAAAACCTTTTAGAATCTGAATGATTTGTTTGACCGTTTGTTCCTTGCTGATTTTTGGTCTAATCTCGTAATATAAATTGGATCTATTAAAAGATTCCAAATAAATATCCGGATCTACCATTTCAAGACTCTTTACAATATCCGTCTGTACTTTAGGTGTTGCCGTCGCTGTGAGGGCAATGATAGGAATATGTTTGTCTATAGAATTGATCATATCCCTGATCCTACGATAATCAGGTCTAAAATCATGTCCCCATTCTGAAATACAATGAGCTTCATCGACTGCTACAAAACTTAAATCTACCGAATTTAGAAATTCGATGGTCTCTTCTTTCTGAAGTGTTTCAGGAGCTACGTATAACAATTTGGTTTTGGCCCTGGTGATGTCTTCCTTTACCTGTTTAATTTCAGATCTGTTAAGAGATGAATTTAAAAAATGAGCTACTTCATCGGTTTGGCCATAGCCTCTAATAGAGTCTACCTGATTTTTCATCAAGGCGATCAGTGGTGAAATAATGATGGCTGTACCTGGTAACATGAGCGCAGGTAGTTGGTAACAAAGTGATTTTCCACCACCTGTGGGCATAATGACAAAAGTGTCTTTTTGATTAAGTACTGATTGAATAATAGCCTCTTGACTACCTTTGAACCCGTCAAATCCAAAAAAATAATTTAATGCCTCGTTTAATTTCTCTGATGTATACATCCTTAGTCTGTCTAACTTTAATCGGTTTGGTACAATAAAATCAAATGCAAAGGATAAAGTTACAATGCAAAAGACAACTGATTACCATTACACCGCACAATTTACAAAATATTATCAGATAATTTACTCTTTTTGCATTCCTATTGGGAATCTTTGGGAAATAAACCGTCATCATGAAAGCTAAAATCCTGGAATTACAACAGAAATCATCCTTACTAGAACCTGGAATCGATCAAATGAAGGATCTAAATCAAGAAATTATGTCCTTTGTATATGAATTTCTGGGACAGATAAACCATTCAAAAGCCTACCAAAAAATTCCTGACATGAAAGGTAAAATGGAAGGCGCAGAAGAGATCCAACCAATTAGGAAAATTTTAGACCAACTTAAATCCGATATGACAGAGCTGGGACTAAATCCGGCTTCAGGAGGCCATTTGGGTTATATTCCCGGAGGAGGGCTTTTTGCAGGTGCCCTTGGGGATGTTTTAGCAGCGGTGACCAACCAATATGCCGGCATTTTTTATGGAGGACCGGGTGCAGTAAAAATGGAAAATGAACTACTGAGATGGTTGTGCAAATTGATGGGATATCCAACTTCAAGCTTGGGAAACCTTACTAGTGGAGGGTCCATTGCGAACTTGATTGCATTTGTTACTGCGAGAGAGGCGAGATCGATACGGTCAGCGGATTTTGACAAACAGTGCATTTATTTAACCACTCAAGTTCATCATTGCGTCCATAAAGCCATTCGAATTTGTGGATTGCAAGAAGCAAGGATTCGAAACATTCCGGTGGACTCACACTATAAGATGAACATGATTGCTTTAGAAAATAGTATTAAAGAAGACATTCAACTTGGTTTTCAACCCTTTATGATAGTCGGAAGTGCCGGCACCACAGACACCGGAGCGGTCGATCCCCTATTTGAAATGTCTGAACTTGCCAAGAAGTATAATTTATGGTTTCATATCGATGCAGCTTATGGAGGTTTTTTTGCACTGTCAAATTTACCAAGTCAAGGTGGAGGAACCGTCAAAGATCTCTTTAAAGGCATAGAGCAATCAGATTCTTTAGCCATAGATCCTCATAAAGGCATGTTTTTATCCTACGGTCTTGGGGCAGTCCTTATAAAAGATGTGGCTTCACAATACAAGGCACATTATTATAGGGCAGCCTATATGCAAGACAGCATTCAAAGTCAGGATGAACTTAACCCTGCGGATCTGTCTCCAGAACTTACCAAACACTTTAGAGGGCTCCGACTTTGGTTACCACTTAAACTGTATGGCATCCAAACTTTTATGTATGCCCTTGATGAAAAAATACTGCTCTGTCGATTCTTTTATGCTGAAGTTTCAAAAATGGGATTTCAGGTAGGGCCTTTTCCTGATTTGTCTGTCTGCATCTATAGATATGTACCAAAAAATGGTAATGCTGACTTCTTTAATCAAAAATTGGTGCAATACGTCATTGGCGATGGGAGGGTTTTTGTGACTAGCACGACCATTGATGAGGTCTTTTGGATACGATTGGCGGTTTTAAGTTTCAGGACTCATCTATACCATATTGAAACCCTACTTTCGGTCTTAAATGAAGGATGTCAACAGCTTGCAATTGAACTCGATGGTAAATAATTGATAGTATTGAGATGAAAGTGCATTGGAATCAATGAAAATTCCTTCTCTTTGCAGTATCAAAAGAAGGACTTAACAACATGCGCATTTCAATCAACTGGCTCAAGGAATACCTTGACATCAACCAAACACCTGAAAAAATTGGAGACATTCTGACCTCCTTAGGGTTAGAAGCTGAAGGAATGGAAACCCTGGAAGCTGTTAAAGGTGGTCTAAAAGGTGTCGTGGTTGGACATGTTCAAAAAGTATGGCCTCATCCCAATGCAGATCGACTCAGAATTACCCAGGTGGATGTTGCAGGTACAGAATTATTACAAATCGTTTGTGGCGCGCCCAATGTAGCAGAAGGACAAAAAGTGCTGGTTGCTATGGAAGGTTGTACACTGTATCCCTCAGGTGCTGAGCCTTTAACCATCAAAAAGGGAAAAATTCGCGGGGAATTGTCTCAAGGGATGATTTGCGCTGAAGATGAATTGGGTTTAGGAACCAGCCATGATGGGATTATGATTTTAGATGAAAGTGCACCAACGGGAATTGCTGCAGCTGATTTTTTAAAACTTAGCTCCGATCAAATCATCGAAATTGGGCTAACACCAAATCGAGCGGATGCCACCAATCATATTGGCGTTGCCAAAGATATTTTGGCATGGCTACGATTGCACTACAATCCTCAGACAAATTTGAAAGAAATTGCGCTGGCATCGGTAAATGAAATCGTCCAATCGACTGAAGAATTTAAAATTAAAATTGATTCCCCCACTCATTGTCCTAGATATGCCGGGGTCATCATCAAAAACATAAAAATAGGTCCTTCTCCAGAGTGGTTACAAAACCGCATACTTTCTATGGGTCATAAACCTGTCAACAATGTGGTGGACATCACCAATTTCATTCTTTTTGAAATGGGTCAACCATTGCACGCATTTGATTTAAATTCTGTGCCCGGTGGAGTTCTTGTTCAATCTGCACAAGAAGGTCAAAAATTTATCACCTTGGATGGTGTCGAAAGAACTTTGCTAAAAGAGGATCTATTGATTTGCGATCATGAAGGCAAGGCACTATGTTTGGCAGGCGTTTTGGGAGGTTTACACAGTGGGGTTACTGAACAAACTAATTCTATTTTTTTAGAGTCCGCACATTTTAATCCTTCCTGTATTCGAAAAACATCCACCAAACATTTGATTTTTTCACAAGCTGCAAAAATATTTGAAAAAGGTTCAGATCCCAATCTTTGTGTAACCGCCTTACAACGAGCTGTTTTATTGATTGAACAACTTACCGGAGGCAAGATGGAAGGACCTTATTTTGACCATTATCCTGAACCGATTCTTCCTGCACAAATTAAAATCAGCTTACAAGAAATAAGCTCTTTGACCGGAATAGAATTGGATGAAACAAAACTAAAACAAATTTTTTATGCTCTGGGAATGGAATTTACCGATCAAAGAGATGGACATTTTTTGGTAGAAATTCCAACTGCAAAACCGGATGTCAAAAGACCTGCAGATTTGATCGAAGAAATTGCGAGAGTTTATGGTTTGGATCATATTCCAGTCCCTGCTAAAATACAACTTTCATTTCCAAAGAATGTAAAATCTGCATATCCACTTAGAAAGAAAACGGGAGATTGGTTGGCAGCAAATGGTCTGAACGAAACCATGACAGTTTCTTTGGCTTCTTCTGCTTTGGCTTTAAAAACAGGATTTTGGACATCTGAAGAATTGGTTTACATACACAATACCAGCAATAGTTCATTGGATATAATGAAACCATCCGTGGTCTTCAATGGACTTGAAAATATACAGTTTAATCAAAACAGACAACAATCAAATCTTTCATTTTTTGAGTTTGCAAAAGAGTACACGATTAAAGATGGAAAAATTAAAGAAATACCCAAGCTCAGTATTTTCTTATCCGGATTTACAGATTCCGCCTCCTGGATAAAACCAAATCAAGAAGTATATAATTATTACCATCTCAAATCGCTTGTCCAGGGACTTTTTGAGTATTTGGGAATAGCCGCATCGCTAAAAACGGACGACTTAAAAACAGATGATCAGGGCATTTGGGAATTTGGACAGTCTTGGGGTAAATTGGCCAAAGCAGGTTTAGTTTCAAATGCCATGGCTAAATTGTTTGATCATAAAAAACCCATTTGGTACGCAGAAATTAATATGGATGCATTGCTCCAAAAATTGAATACAAAACCATCGATTTTTAAAGAAATTAGTAAATTTCCAAGCTCTTCGCGGGATTTAGCGGTCATCATTCCTGAAGAAGTAAACTATCAAAAAATCAAAGATCTGGCTCTAAAGAATTTGGGTAAAAATTTAAGTTCGGTACAATTGTTTGACGTGTATCGCAACGACGAACATTTAGGAGCGGGAAACAAATCCTATGCACTTCATTTTGAATTCAGCTCTACAGAGAGTCCAATTTCGAGTAAGGAACTTGATAAATTGATGCAACAATGTATGGTCAGTCTCGAAAAAGAGTGTGGCGCACAGGTTAGAAAATAAAGCTTAATTTAGTCCGCAGATTCTAAAAATCTTTTTATATTTGCACCCAAAGGATGTTGCAAGGTCAGAATGGCTTTACGAATCCTGAATTTTATAATATATAAAGGCCAGTATCATAAGGATTTATGTGAAAACCTTAAGGAATTAGTGCAATTTATCAATATATAGTGGTATCCAAAGTGTTCGATTTAAAAAAAGATAAAAACCCAAATCTACATCGACCGTTCGTTTCGAAAAGTCCGATGTGTTTGAGTCTGGCAATCTAATCATACATACCCTAAGAAAACCCGCTCTGATCCTTTTGGAATGATAGAAATCTAGTGATTTGGTCTGACCATTAAATCATTATTACAATATGGATCCTTTTATAGGTTTAATATTAGGTTTGTTAGGTGGAAGCGGCGTTGGATTTTTTATCGTTCGAACGATCGTCACAAAATCAAACCAGAAAAAATTAGAAGACATTAATAAATCTTCTGACCTCGAACTCGAAAAAGCAAGAATCACTGCTACGAGAATCGTAGATGATGCCACCAACAGGGCAGAAAAAATTATATCTAAAGCAGAGGCAAAAAACGATGCCATTAAGCAGCAGAAAATTCTAGAATCCAGGGAAAATTTCAATAAGCTAAAATCTGAATTCGAAAGCTTTAAGAACAGTCAGATGATTGATCTTAAGGAACGTGAATTGAAAATAGGGCTGATCGAGAAGGATGCCAAACAGCTTAAACAAGAAATTGAAATCCGTGAAGCGGAGATTACCACTTTGAGAGAGAATCTGGAGAAACAACTCAAAATAATTTCCAAGAAAAAAGAAGAACTTGAAAATGCAAATGAAGAACGCATCAAACAACTTCAGCAAATAGCCCGCTTAACGGAATCAGAAGCCAAAGAACTATTACTACAAGCAGTTAAAGCCAAAGCATCCAACGATGCTATGGCCATGGAAAAAGAAATCATCGAAAACGCGAAAACGAACGCCAACAAAGAAGCCAAGAAAATCGTTATTCAAACCATCCAAAGGATGTGTGCTGAATACACCATCGAAAATTCGGTGTCTGTCTTTAATCTTGACAGTGATGATATCAAAGGACAAATCATAGGACGTGAAGGAAGAAATATCCGAGCACTTGAAGCTGCGACCGGTGCTGAAATCGTCGTAGACGATACTCCGGAGGCTATTATTATTTCCAGTTTTGACCCCATCAGAAGAGAGGTAGCTAGATTGTCCTTAAAACGATTGGTGGCAGACGGAAGGATTCACCCAGCCAGAATCGAAGAAGTAGCCGCCAAGGTTAAAAAACAATTGGAAGAGCAGATTGTGGAAATTGGAGAAAGAACGATCATTGATTTAGACATCCATGGATTAGATCCGTATCTGGTGAGAATGATCGGAAGAATGAGATTTAGATCTTCTTATGGACAAAACCTACTCGAGCACTCTATGGAAACCGCTAATCTTTGTGCGGTGATGGCTGCTGAACTTGGTTTAAATCCGAAACAAATAAAAATGGCCAAACGTGCAGGATTGTTGCACGATATAGGTAAGGTGGCAGAGGAGGAATCAGAACTCTCTCACGCTTTGTTTGGTATGAAACTTTGTGAAAAATACAAAGAACATGAAGTGATTATCAATGCGGTAGGAGCCCACCACGATGAGGTAGAAATGAACAATATTATTTCTCCAATCGTACAAGCATGTGATGCCATATCAGGTGCAAGACCAGGTGCAAGACGAGAAATTCTTGAATCCTACCTTAAGCGTATCAACGAACTCGAAGAATTGGCTATGGCCTATGAAGGTGTTTCTAAAGCCTATGCTTTACAGGCAGGACGTGAATTGCGTGTGATTGTAGAAAGTGAAAAAGTAACCGACCAATATGCGGATGATTTGGCATTTATGATCTCTCAAAAAATACAAGATGAAATGCAATATCCAGGACAAGTCAAAGTAACCGTCATCCGAGAAAAACGAGCGACCGCTTTTGCAAGATAATCCTTAAAAAATCAAGAACATGTTTAAACAAATCTTTTTTCTGATTTTGTTTTCAATTTTGTGGACATCCAAAACGAATGCCCAATTTGAAATAAAAGCGCAGCCAATTGCCTTTCTATTTGAAGCATTTCCCATCTCGTTGGAATACGGATTTAGAGAAGATTGGGGTGTAGAAGCGGACTTTATTGCCACCATTGATTATATGCAACTTGCTCCCGGAGTTAAGTACTATTTTAAAAATACGGCTCGTGGTTTTGACCGTTGGTATTGCAGTGCTTTTGCAGTGGGTGCCAGTTTTGATGGTGATAATGAAATAGGAATTGGATTTGGAGGAGGATACAAGTATGTTTCTCACAAAAATATCATTTTTGAAATTGGTTTGGGTATAGCACGCGGTTTTATCCAGGATGAATCTTTTATCCCAACTGGTAAATTGCATTTAGGGTATAGATTTAAAGGCAAAGAAAATTTCAAATTTATGTTTAATTAGTTTTTTGTGACCAAAATAATTAATATGATTATAAGTTTGGCAGGCTGGATAAATATAACTTAGATTGCAAAAAAGGCCTGTAACAATTTAATTTGATTTCTGTACAGTAAGATCTTTTGATCGTTTTCTAATTTTTTAAGTAATCGTGAAATGACCACTCTAGAAGTCGCTAGATCCTGGGCAATTTGTTCGTGGCTTAAGTTGATCAAAGTAGAATGTGTGGCTTTTGATTTATCCAAAAGAAAATGGATCAACCGTTCGTCCAATTTTTGAAATGCGATTTGATCCAAAGTTTTCAACAACTCATTAAATCGAAGATGGATGGTGCTCATCACAAATTTCTTCCAGCTAGGATACTTAATCATCCATTCATCCATCAAATATCCAGGAAGTAAAATCAGTTCCACCTCATCTTCAGCTGTGGCCCTGATCTCACTTTCATGGTGCTCCATGCAACAAGTAAAAGTCATGGCGCAACTTTCCTGAGAATTCACATAGTAGAGAAAAATTTCACGGCCCTCGTCGTCCATTCTGCTCACTTTTATTAAACCCGACAAGACCAATGGAATTTGATCCAACACCTGTCCTGGTTCAATGATATGAGCGCCTGCTTCTATTTTTCTATAATTACCCACCTGTCGAATCTGATCAACAAGAGCTTTTTCAAATATTTGTTCTAAATTGCTTAGATCGTGCATCCAACAAAATTACTCCAATTGAATTAATTCTTGACGAGATTATCTTATTGACTATTTTAAATAGCACAATATATCTCTATAAAAACTTATAAGCTATTTGTCCCTGGGACTTAATCGGTTTAGAATATGTTTTTTTTAGTTCAAGTACCGCCTTTGAAAGTAATTCACTTCCAAAATTCGAATATTTGTGTCGTAGGTTCAAAAGTACGCCTTGGCGGCATAAATTTGGAAAATTCGAACACCGAATATCGGTAAACCGATTAAATAAAAGCTTTTTGGAGGATTTCCTCCTGTTGCGCTTCATGCACTTTCTTATATCCAACTGCGGTGGATGCGCTTGCAGGTCTTGAAATGACGGTGAGTTGTGGAGATGGCCACAATGTGCGGACATGGGTCGCAGCACCCATGTTGAGGGGTTCTTCCTGTACCCAACGGGATTCCGCGTTTGGATATTGAAGCAGAATTTCCGTGATTGCTGAGGTAGGAAAAGGATAGAGTTGCTCCAATCTGACAAGGAGAACATTATCCTTTTTGTATTTTTCTTTTGTTTTTTTCAAATCGTAATACAACTGACCTGAACAAACCAAAATTTTTTCGATGGATTTCGAATTCTCGATTGGATCGATTATGATTTCTTTGAAGTTGGTATCGGGACCAAACTCCTCCAGTGAACTGATGCACTCCGGATGTCTAAAAAGAGATTTAGGCGACATCACCACCAATGGTTTTCTAAAATTAAAAGCAAGTTGTCTGCGCATCAGGTGAAAAAAATTAGCCGGAGTAGAAACATTCGCTACAATGATGTTGAATTCCGCACATGCTTGAAGATATCGTTCCATTCGTGCAGAGGAATGCTCTGGTCCTTGTCCGTCATAACCATGCGGCAACAACAAAACAAGTCCGCTCATGCGACTCCATTTGAGTTCAGCGGTGGCGATGTATTGATCAAAAATAACCTGTGCTCCGTTGGCAAAGTCTCCAAATTGTGCTTCCCATATCACCAGATGATTGGGTGTAGCGAGAGAGTATCCATATTCAAATCCCAAGACTGCAAATTCAGACAATAAAGAATTGTAAATTAAAAATTTTCCCTGATTCTCTGCAATTTGACTCAATCGATTGTATTCAAGATTGTTTTTTTCGTCAAACAATACTGCATGTCTGTGTGAAAAAGTACCACGCTTCACATCCTGTCCGGAAAGTCTTACATTTTTTCCTTCTGCAAGGAGACTTGCATAGGCCAAAGTCTCTGCCATGGACCAATCGCATTGTCCTTGTTCAGCCAAAGACTGCCATTGCTTTAATATTTTTTGGACTTTGGCGAGCGGTCGAAAATCTTTGGGGGTGTTTAATATTTTGGAGAAAAGATTTTTTAATTGATCCATCTGAATTCCGGTCACCGGATGATCTTCTGCTAAAAATTCTCTTACATTTTTTCTTAAATTTTTCCAGGCAAGTTCAGGTTCCTGGTAAGCATATGGAAGCGGCTTTTCTTTCACTTGATCGAGTCGCAATTGCAGAACTTCCCAAAACTCTTTTTCAAGATCCTCCGCAAGTTTTTTTTCCAACTCTCCTCTACCGCTTAAAATAGAAATGTATAAATCTCTTACATTTGGATGTTGGTTGATGATTTGATACATGGAGGGCTGTGTAAACTTGGGATCATCTCCTTCGTTGTGCCCATGTCTGCGATAACACACCATGTCAATAAATACATCGCTGTTGAATTCCTGACGGTATTTTAAAGCCAGTTCGGCCACAAAAACCACGGCCTCCGGATCATCACCGTTGACATGAAAAACAGGAGCCTGTACGATCGCTGCCACACTGCTGCTGTAAGTAGACGACCGGGCGTCTTCGAAGTCTGTGGTAAAGCCAATTTGGTTGTTGATGATAAAGTGAATGGTACCTCCTGTATAGTAGCCTTCGAGTTGAGACATTTGTAGGGTCTCGTACACGATCCCCTGACCAGCCACTGCTGCATCGCCATGGATTAGAATCGGTAATATTTTATCGTAATCAGAACCGTACAATAAATCTGCTTTTGCTCTAGCCAAACCTTCCACAACAGGATCTACGGATTCAAGATGGGATGGATTGGGAGCTAATTTTAGTTGGACTGTTTTTCCACGCCCAGTTTTAATTTGAGCAGAAAAACCCAAATGGTATTTTACATCCCCCGAACCAAAACTCAAATCCGGAACAGCTGTTCCTTCAAATTCACTAAATATTTGTTCGTAGGTTTTTCCTAATACATTCGCCAATACATTCAAGCGACCTCGGTGCGCCATACCGATGACCACTTCTTCTACCCCAAGCTCAGAGCCTGCTTGAATCATGGTATCCAGCGCAGGAATAGTGCTTTCGCCTCCTTCCAAAGAAAAACGCTTTTGACCTACATATTTCGTATGGAGAAATTTTTCAAAAATAACGGCGCCATTCAAGTCTTTTAGAATTCGCTTTTTTCTTTCCAATCCCAATCCAAAACCAATATTTTCTGTTCTGGATTCTATTTCCTTTTTAAGCCATTGGTACTTCTTTTGATCTTCGATGTATTGATATTCAAAACCAATTTTTTCGCAATAAATTTTACGCAATTGTGCAATCAATTCGGCCAGGGTTGCTTTTCTGTTTAGAATGACTGATGCTGCATGAAACTCTTCACTTAAATCAGCTTCCGATAAACCAAAATCATTTATTGTAAGACCAGGTTTTCGATCTTTTCTGGTACGAATTGGATTGGTGTCTGACAATAAATGACCGCGTTGTCTATAAGCTTCGATTAAAGCAAATACAGCCAATTCCTTTTGAGAAAATGCAGGGTCCTTGCTGATTTCGGATTGCCCCAAACCCATGTTAAAACCCTGAAAAAATCTGGACCATTCAAAGTCCACGCTCTCAGGATCCTTGCTCCATTTGCGGTAGAGGTCTTCTATAAAATTTGGATGTGCGTTTGCTAAAAACGAGTAATCTTTGATCACAATTTGAAATTTAATATCTGATGAAAAGGGAATGATTCAATAAATATAAATCAGACTATACCAACGATTTTAGACTTCCTTGGTTCACAAAAACTACGAGTGATTCAAATGGAAAAGACAAGGATTATGGTAAAGGCAAATAATTAAGAATTTATTAAGTTTAATCCACAATTGCAAATGGGTACTAACTTTATTGGATCTTAATATTTGGATTGTTTAAATTCAAAATTGAGCATTTTCAATATTTTAACATTAATTTCTAAGCATATGGAATCCCTCAAATTTTAAAAAGGGGTTCTTTCGCGCAGAAATTCGAGCCATGGCCCCCTTGGGGGGGGGGGGGGCCCGGGGGGGGGGGGGGGGGGGGGGGGGGGGGGGGGGGGGGGGGCGGGGGGGGGGGGGGGGGGAGGAAGGGCGGAAAAAAGGGGGGGGGAAAAAAGGGGGGGGGGGCGGGGGGCGGGGGGGGGGGTGGGGGGGGGGGCGGGGGGGGGGGGGGGGTTCCCGGGCGGGGGGGGGGGGGGGGGGGGGGGGGGGGGGGGGGGGGGGGGGGGGGGGGGGGGGGGCGGGGGGGGGGGGGGGGGGCGGGGGGGCGGGCGGGGGGGGTGGGGGGGGGGGGGGGGGGCCGGGGGGGGGGGGGGGGGGGGGGGGGGGGTGGGGGGGGGGGGGGGGGGGGGTGGGGGGGGGGGGGGGGGGGTGGGGGGGGGGGGGGGGGGGGGGGGGGGGGAGGGGGGGGTGGGGGGGGGGGGGGGGGGGGGGGGCGGGGGGGGGGGGGGGGGGCCCCGGGGGGAAAAAAAAAGAGGCGCCGCGGGGGGGGAGGAAGAGGGGGGGGGGGGGGGGCCGGGGGGGGGGGGGGGGGGGGGGGGGGGGGGGGGGGGGGGGGGGGGGGGGGGGGGGGGGGGGGGGGGGGGGGGGGGGGGGGGGGGGGGGGGGGGGGGGGGGGGGGGGGGGGGGGGGGGGGGGGGGGGGGGGGGGGGGGGGGGGGGAGGGGGGGGGGGGGGGGGGGGGGGGGGGGGGGGGGGGGGAGGGGGGGGGGGGGGGGGAGGGGGGGGGGGGGGGGGGGGGGGGGGAGGGGGGGGGGGGGGGGGGGGGGGGGGGGGTTCATGGATCTATTTCATTTGATATTAAGAGGTTTTGTGTTGGGATTTATTCTAGCTTTTATCATAGGTCCGGTGTTTTTTGCGTTGATTCGTTTAAGTCTTGAAAAAGGAGTCAGACCTGCATCCATATTTGCAGCTGGAACCGCAGCGAGCGACATTCTGGCATTGGGTTTGGCGTATTTTCTAATTGCTGGTTTTTCTGAAAATCCTCATTATAAATCAATACTTGGTTGGACCGGAGGTATTATTATGATCATTTTTGGAATTGTGGATATTATTAAAAAACCGATCAAGTCCACTGGCGATACGATTGTATCCAATCGATGGTATTCATTATTCCTAAAAGGATTTATTCTTAATTTGGTCAATCCATTTGTCTATATATTTTGGATTGGAATTGTTGCATCGCTCAGTATTGATAAGACCCTTAATGGCAATGATCATTCCATTTTATTACTAAGCATGATCATCACTGTATACTTAACAGATCTTCTCAAAGCCTGGATGGCGTTTCGTATTAGTCATCTCATCACTGATAAAACTTTATTACTGATCAGCAGAATTTTAGGGATTGGTTTAATTGCTTTTGGTTTAAGGTTGATTTGGTTTGGATCTACAGGTCAGTAAAATGTTTTTACATTGCACAATGAATGCGCTAACAAGTCATGAACAGTTTCTCCCTTTTATGTTCTTACTTTCTTTTGACTACGACTGAACGATCTACGTTAAAAGCGTAGTGTCGCAGGACACTGCAACAAGTGAAGGAGCGCGTAAGCGGTAAGCAAAAAAAAAATCCAAAAAAAAAAAGGCGATCGCGCCTTGTGCGTGACCAGGTTCTCCGAGCGGGCGTTCGCAAGAGTACTTGCGGACTGGATTTCCCGCTCTACAAACCTTTCGCTGGTTTTTTGTGACAATCCAAAATATTTAATAAATTAATGATTATAAAGTTTGAGCTGCAAAGCCCTAGGCCAGCTCTTAATTTTATATTTTCGGTTGATCCAATATTATTCAAAATTTTATCCCGTCAATTACTCGATATGCACGCCCTGAGAGAAGCCGAAGGGCGAACGATGCATTTCCAAATATTCACTTAGTCACATAGCATTTTCAAATTTCCAAATTTCCATGGCGCCAAACGCGCCACGTCGCTCCGCTCCGCATTTTCAAATTAACTAATTTACTAATTCTCCAATTAACTAATCAATATTCCTACCTCACTTTCTTATACGTCAAAAAATGGAGGATGGCTTCCATGTCGTTGTAACTAATAAATTCAGTCATTTTGTGTTGATCTGAATTTTCCATTTTCATTTTTGATTTATAGGTATCCAATTGTTGATGTGTAAAATCTGGTGATTGATCTTTGACTTTGCTATAGATACCATGACATTGACTGCAATTGATTTTATATAAATCTCTGCCTCTGTCAAAATAAGCTTGCATGATTTTTTTACTATTTGCAGATGCATTTTCAGGTAAAGGATAATACACTTTTGGTTTGGAGCAAGTGCAGAAAAAAAAGAATAACGTTAAAATAAATACAACTTCTTTCATCGTCTATTAATATTCGCCTCCGGGCTTTCGCGCTGTTAGCTTTTTGTTTTTTGATAAAGGTAAAGATTCCGGAGGATTTCCGGCTTGAATATTTTCATCCAAAGAACAAATGAAAAAAATGAGATCCGCAATTTCATTATTTGAGAGTCTTAAACTATCCGAAGAAAGAGTTTGGTTTACAAGTTCTAGACCATTTCCTACGCCTCCTCCATGATTGTAAAAATCGATCACCTCTTCTAAGGTCCAAAACACGCCATTGTGCATGTAAGGCTTGGTTTTATGGGAATTTCTGATCGTTGGGGTTCTAAAAGCTCCTTTCATTTCTTTGACAGGCCACACTTTATATCTTCCCTGATCCTGACTCAATTTTTTAAAACTGGTATCTGAAGGAGTACCTAAAACTTCAAATTCAGATCCGACATACGGAGGCTTCACCCCATTGAACTGTGGAGGAAAATGGCAGGTTCCGCATTGGGCTTTTCCCATAAAAAGATTAAACCCCTTGATCACGGATTCTTCCTCTGCACGCTGTTTAAAAATCATACTGTCAAACGCAGAATATTGGTAGGCAAACTGACTTAAATACATGGTGATGGCTCCGGCAATGTGCTCAAATTGTGGCTTGGAATAAGAGGTATATTTGGAAACTGAATTTAATCTCAATTTATATTCAGTAATGGACATGACTTTTTTTAGTATTTTAAGGGTATCCATATTTAATTCAATGGGATTGGACATCACATCTTTCATCTGATTCATCAAATTAAAGTGCTTTCCATCTAACATCAATAAATGTTGATGAATGGACTCAATCAAAGAAGGTGTATTGCGTTCCAATTTTTGAATTTTATCAAACTGGAAAGCAGTGGATTTGGTGGTATCCGTAAACAACATCGAAGGAACATGGCAGGAAGCACAAGCCCTTTGGTTGTTGGATGAAAGCACCGGATCATAAAACAATAATTTTCCAAGAGCAAATATTTCATTTTTCTGAGACTCTGTTCTTACAGATCTAAAAACTCCTTGATCATCCTGCGCTTCGTACAAATTTTTATCAAAAATGGATTGAGCATTTCGGCTAAGTGAAAAATCATTGAAACTTTGAGATCTCACTTTATATTTTCGAATCATTTCTTGATTCATACCAAACAATGGATCCACAAAGTCACGAATAAAATGAAAATGGGAAAATTCACTCCAATCATCCGTTTTGGATTGTAGATATACGAGCATATCGCGGTATCGATTCATAAATGAATCTGCGAGTTTGAACTCCAGAAAACTTTCATTGTGTGCCAACTGGATTTCCAAAACTGCTTCACACATTTCTTTCAGTTCAGGAATAATACGCGCACTGTCAGGACATTCAAAGCCGGTGGTATAAATGGCTGAAAGATTTAATAAAAACAATCTTTGAGCATAAAAAAATGCATCTGGTCTTCTTAAAAATATTCTGATAGAATCATGCCAAAACACATCACAGGTTTTCTCAGCGGTATCCAATAAATGTAAAATGGAATCTTCTATAAAAATGGTTTCTTCCAAATAATTTTCTGCAAGGGTCAAGCCTCCTCCCCAACGTGGGTAGGGCGGTTCGAATTTTTCAAAAACTTCGGTTTCCCATTCCAGAGGCAGTGGTCCGTTGATTAATTTATAAGCGATGGGTTCGAGATAACGCAACCAAAAATCGATCTTTTTTAAAGACAATCTTGTCTTGTGAAGTTGATGTTTAAAATGATCGGATCTCAGCGAATCGTGTTCACTCAACTGTTGAAGTTCTTTTCGTAATTCAAGCACCTGATTTGCATACCATTTTTCAGCTGGGGATCTGACCTCTCCAAATGCAGAACCAAGCATCCATATCAGAATAGCCATGGCCAATAAATAAAATATGATATATTTACCGCTGAGCATTTTAGGCAAACAAAGCTTCATTAAAAAAGATGATATTAACATTACTCTTCACGAAAAAGATGTTTTTGATTTTGGGTAATGCTTTCCAAACTCCATTCATTAAATCGCACAAAAGACCTGCTTCTCACTGGACAATTCTCCTTCGCACATAATCCGCATTGTTGAGGTAAGCAAGGATCCGTGTGAATGGAAGTTTCGATTCTTCCCTCAAACTGCTGCTGTAAAATGGACGAATAAATTTCAATCTCTTCGTGTGCTTCTTCCACTGTAAAATATCTTGGAACCGTGAGATGACAATCAACATGCATAAATCCTGCATAATTGACCACCCGCAGGTGATGAGTATCCACCCAATTGTCTCGCTTGTTCTTTTTTAAGACATCGATCAAATCCTGGATCACTGCCTGATCTGCCTCATCCATGATTCCTGAAATGGACTTCCGTATAATTTTAATACCTGAAAATAAAATCACCAATGCAAAAATCATCGCCACCAATGCGTCGATGATAAATATTCCACTCCACCATACGAGAATTAAACCAATGATGACACCAAAAGAAGTAAATGCATCCGTTCGAAGATGAATTCCACTCGCCGTTAAAGCCACGGAATGATTTTTCTTGCCAACGTTGATGCAATATTGGCCAACCACCGCATGCACCACCATGGCCACCAACATCAACAACACTCCCAAATCCAATTGCTTGACTTCCTGAGGCCAAACAAGAGATCTGATGGATTCGAAAATGATCCACAATCCCGCCATTAAAATCATCACTCCCTCCGCAGCTGAACTTAAAAACTCCACCTTCCCATGGCCGTAAGGATGATTCTCATCTCTGGGTCTTGCCGACAAAACCAAACTATAGTATCCAAGAAATCCTGCAGTGACATTGACCAAACTTTCTAAGGCGTCTGACAGCACCGCAACCGAACCAGTAAGATACCAGGCAAACAACTTGACAGCCATCATCAATACCGATACATACAGTAAAACCCTTTGGGCTCTGAGTGATAAAGTTTGTCTTGTAGGCAGGCTCATATGAAGATGTAAAATTACACCATGATTGTATGAAAATTCATAATTTTAAACGAATGGGAATAATCAATTTACCGATCTCCGGTTAATTTTAAACCCATTCGAGCATTTATCGTTTCCTACCTTATGTTTTATACCTACGATGTGATAGTGGTTGGTGCAGGTCATGCCGGTTGCGAAGCCGCGGCTGCAGCAGCAAATATGGGATGCCGGGTCATGCTCGTCACCATGAACATGCAGACCATTGCACAAATGTCTTGTAATCCCGCAATGGGTGGTGTGGCCAAGGGTCAGATCGTCCGCGAAATAGACGCCATGGGAGGATATTCCGGAATCGTCACCGATGAGACCATGGTTCAGTTTCGGATGCTCAATCGCTCCAAAGGACCAGCCATGTGGAGTCCCAGGGCCCAAAGCGATCGGATGTTGTTTGCCAGAAAGTGGAGACAACTTCTTGAAGCCCATCCGCTAATCGACTTTTGGCAAGACATGGTCAGCGGATTGTTGATCAAAGATCAAAGGGTGGTCGGAGTTCGCACTGGAATGGGGCTTGAAATTCAAGGAAAATCGGTTGTTTTAACCAACGGCACCTTCCTCAATGGACTGATTCACATTGGTGAAAAGCAACTGGGGGGTGGCAGAGCCGGTGAAAGCGCCGCCAGAGGCATCACCGAACAATTGGTAGAATTGGGTTTTGAGGCAGGAAGGATGAAAACAGGTACTCCACCCAGATTGGATGGCAGAAGCATCGATTATAGCCTTATGGAAATCCAACCGGGGGATGAAAAAATAGAGCGATTTTCTTTTACCCAAACGACTCTTCCAGATCGACAGTTGCCTTGTCACATCAGCTATACCAATCAAGAAGTTCACGATATTTTAAAAACAGGATTTAGTAAAAGCCCCATGTTTACGGGCAGAATACAAGGTTTGGGTCCAAGATATTGCCCCAGCATTGAAGATAAGATCGACCGGTTCGCTGATCGGGACAGACATCAGTTATTCATCGAACCCGAAGGATGGGATACCTATGAAATTTATCTCAATGGATTTTCATCCTCCCTACCCGAGGAAGTTCAATACAAAGCACTAACCAAAATACCAGGATTGGCCAATGTGAAAATGTTCCGGCCAGGCTATGCCATCGAATACGATTATTTTCCACCCACCCAACTTGGCTTAAGTCTGGAAACCCATCTTGTTAAGCATTTATTTTTTGCTGGTCAAATCAATGGAACCACCGGCTATGAAGAAGCCGCGTGTCAAGGAATGATGGCTGGAATCAACGCTGCTTTGGGCGTGAAAGAGGAGGAGCCTTTAATTTTAAAAAGGTCGGATGCCTATATAGGAGTTCTGATCGATGATTTGGTCAACAAAGGCACCGAAGAACCTTACCGTATGTTTACCTCCCGTGCAGAATACAGGATTTTACTCAGACAAGACAATGCGGATCTCCGTTTAACGCCGATTGCTGAAAAAATTGGAATGCAAAATTTGGAACTGAGGATGACTCGATTTAATCAGAAGCAGGAAACGGTTCAGAAAATTACAAAATTTGCCCAGAACCACAACGCCAATCCTGAAGAAGTCAATCCTTATTTAGAAAGCTTGGGTTCTAGTCCTATTGATCAAAAAGCCAGAATTGCACAACTCATCAGCAGACCCAATATTGAATTGAATTCCTTGCGAAATATCATACCTTCTTTGGATGCGATTTGTCAAAACGCCGATGAGGAAAGTTTACAAGCAGTCGAAATTGCGATTAAATATGAAGGATACATTCGAAAGGAGCAGGAAATGGTTGAAAAAATGAATCGACTTGAAACGGTTCGCATCAATCCTGAATACGATTATCAATCGATCATTGCATTATCCAATGAGGCCAAAACAAAACTTTCTAAAATTAAACCGATGACCATTGGTCAGGCGAGCAGGATCAGCGGGGTTTCTCCGGCGGATATTTCTGTTTTGTTGGTGCATTTAGGACGATGAAATGTAATTAGTTGATTAGTCAATTAGTTGATTAGAGAATTGAAGAAATTGGAGGAAATTGGAATGCGCTCGAGAATTTACGTTGTTCGAAGTTTTAAACCTTCAATGTTATTAAATAAGTAATTTATCCGATTTAACAATCCTTTTCTTTGCCCTACTTTTTGTCGCGCAAAAAGTAGCAAAAACGCAGCCTTTCTAAAAGGCGGCGCTTCTTTTAGCGGCTAGCTCTTTAAAATTCCTAATCTTAAGGCCAAATCTATTGGGCAGATTTTGGTCCGTCGGATTTTGTCGCTACGATATTCAGTTTGTCATATCAATCATTCGTCATTGTTTTTAATTAGATTTTCTCTGTAGCGACAAAAAATACGGCCTTCTCTCTTTCTGATACTATTTCTATGCTGTTAAATCATCTCATTTAAAAATTAGCAACTCCAAAATCTGCCTATTTGGGGCCGCTGGTTTAGAAAGGCTATCTAAATAATCAGAGATATATGTCCATTCAATCAATTTCAAATTCTTCAATTTTCAAATAACGCCTTTGGCGTCATCTTCGATTTCCACATTTTTACATTTTCAATTAATTCAATAATTACAACAATGTCCCCTCCTCCTTTTTCGTTCAAATCTAACAATGGTTCTTTAAAACAAAACTCCTTATGAAAAATTTTCAATTATTACTTGTAATCTGTCTATTTGCTCTTTTATCCTGTGATAAGAATCAAGATACGGATGCCGGACCAGATTATCTAATATTCGGTCATTATTATGGATTTTGTGGCGGTGAAAAATGCATCGAAATTTACAAATTGGAAGATACGAAGCTTTATGAAGACAGCCGTGACCAATACCCTACATCGGCGAGTTTTTATTCCGGAAATTTTAATGCGCTGTCCAATGAAAAATTCGAATTGGTAAAAGACATCAGAAATCAGATTCCTAATGAATTAATTCTAGATAGCTCAAAAGTTATTGGAATTCCAGATGCAGGTGATTGGGGCGGATTCTATGTTGAGTATAAAAAAGGAGACCTAAGAAAGTCTTGGCTTTTGGATAAACACAAGGGCAATGTACCCGCTTCCTACCATGCATTTATGGATCATATGGATGCTAAAATAAAATTATTGGAGTAATCTTAAGTGACTCCTCAAAACCTTCTCGGAGCTTTTCGGTTAGCTTAGAACAATTTTCGAAATCATGGTCTTACCCATCTACCTATACGGTCAACCGGTACTCAAACAAAAAGCAAAGGAAATCAGCCCCGATCATCCCGGATTGACACAACTTATCACCGATATGTGGGAGACGATGTATTATGCCACGGGTGTGGGACTTGCCGCACCTCAAGTCGGACAATCACTGCGTTTGTTTGTCGTAGACACCCTGCCCTATTACGAAGATGAAAAATCCGACTTGGGTATGAAAAAAGTGTTTATCAATCCTATAATTTTAGAAGAGAGTGGAGTTGAGTGGCCTTTTGAAGAAGGATGTCTGAGTATTCCAAAAATAACTGCAGATGTAAAACGTCAAGCTGAACTAAAATTGCGATATCAGGATGAAAATTTTGTGTGGCATGAAGAAGATTTTGAGGGTATGAACGCCCGCGTCATCCAACACGAATACGATCACATCGAAGGGATTTTATTTATCGAAAAAATAAGTCAGGTTCGAAGACAACTCATCCAACGTAAATTGGAAAAAATAAAAAAGGGACAGATTGAGTCGAGGTATCCGGTGAAAATTGTGAATGGGTAATTTTGAGTTTTGAGTTTTAAGTTTTAAGTTGTGAATGCTTGTCGCGCAAGACGCGAATGGAGAATGATTAATGGACAATTGACAATGGACAATGGACAATGGAAAATTGACAATGGAAAATTGACAATGGAAAATTGACAATGGAAAATGGGAAATTGACAATGGACAATGGAAAATTGACAATGGAAAATGGGTTGTATTCGAAGATGAGTCGAAATGAGCATTTCGAAAAATTAAAAGAAAAATCCGCCGCTAATAAACCAATAATTTGCTCTGTACTTGGTGTCGGTGTACAATTCTGTCAAGCCGTATTCATAACCTACATCTACGGTAAAAACTCCGAGATCAATTCCAATATTACCCAACCATCCTGCTGTAAAATCACGAATGCGTCCGTGGTTCAATCCCAAAGGATTTTTATCGATGTGGGCGGTGTAAGTCACTTGCAAACCACCCATGGCGTGCAATTGAAATCCACTTAATTTTATAATCCTGGCTCCTATTTGTAGAGGAAATTTTAAAAAATAAGCAGAAGGAACGTCTGTAAAAATTTCGATTCGATTGTTGCCGGCCAATTCAATTTTATGAAGTTCGAGGCCGACTTTTCCATACCAAAAATCCTTACCCAATCTGGTGGTCAATCCAAGGTGCCAGCCGCGATTCCAGAAACCACTTTGATTGACCAATGGATATTCCGTTTTGAGTGTGCTTACACCGGCAGAAACCACCAATCCGCTTTGCCCAGTGCCCAGGATTGGCAGAATAATCGCTAAGAGGAGTAAAATATTCTTGAATTTCATACTGCAAAATAAACCAATTTTGAGGCCAAAAGCCCAATAAAATAAAAAGCATCATACATGAGGCAAAAAACCTATACCTTAGCCCTTGATAACCAAAAAAGAAATTAATGTATCCCGATTTATCGTATATTCTGCATGCCTTATTTGGAACTTCGCCGGACAATGCATTTTCTATCGTAAAAACCTTTGGTTTGTTGTTGGGTCTAGCGGTGTTCTGCAGTGGCTGGATGCTGTATTACGAACTGATCCGCAAAGAAGCAGCAGGTCAGATCAGCGGCAGAATAGAAACCGTCGTGGTCTACAAACCGGTGGATTGGACTGAAATACTGACCCAAACTTTGATCAATTTTATCATCGGTTATAAGTTTGGATTGATGTATGAAGATTTTGCCAGTTTTCAGTTAGACCCTGCAGCTGCGGTCTTTTCGACGAAAGGTTATTTACCGGCAGGATTGATCTTGGCCGGTCTCACCTTTGCATGGTGGTGGTATAAAATGAACAATCAAACGGACCACGAAATCCGAAAAAAAGAAATGCTGGTAAGGCCCGTTGATCGAATTTTTGACATCACTGCTTTGGCTGCGCTTTCCGGTATCATCGGATCTAAATTGTTTTCCATTTTCGAAAATTTTGGAGACTTTATCAGAGACCCAATTGGCAGTTTCTTTTCAGGTAGCGGACTTACCATCTATGGTGGGCTGATTCTGGCCTTTTTGGTAGTTTATCGATACATACATTCCAAAGGGCTTAGACCCATCCATATGATGGACGCCATTGCCCCTACCCTCATGATCGGCTATGCTGTGGGTCGGATGGGATGCCATCTAAGCGGTGATGGTGATTGGGGAATTGTCAACGAAATGGCAAAACCCGGTTGGTTTATTTTCCCGGACAGTTGGTGGGCCTTTGGTTATCCACACAATGTCATCAATGAAGGTTTACCCATCGAGGGTTGCAGCTGGAGACATTGTATGCAATTGGTTCCAAAAGTTTTTCCTACACCGCTGTATGAATCCATACTTGCATTTATCATTACAGGTATCCTTTGGATATTGAGAAAAAAAATAAAATATGCCGGAGTACTTTTTTTCATTTATTGCATATTGAATGGAATTGAGCGTTTTTTCATCGAAGCCATTCGCGTCAATCCGCGTTATGACATTTTGGGTTTCCATCCTTCGCTATCCCAATTTATTGCACTCTTATTAATTGTGGTAGGAATGATAGGCACGGTGTATTTTTGGAGAAAAAAAATTATTTAAAACCAAAACATTGTTGTCCATTTCTAATTTATAAAACTTTATTTGCATGAAGGTCACCGACTATTTTAAACAATCACCTGATAAAACCTTCGTCTCTTTTGAGGTGCTTCCTCCATTGAAAGGCGGAAGTATCAATTTATTGTTTGATCAATTGGATCCACTGATGGAATTCAATCCTCCATTCATTGATGTCACATATCACAGAGAAGAATTTATCTACAAACAACAACCGAGCGGATATTATGAAAAAACTGCCATTCGCAAAAGACCAGGCACCGTAGGCATTTGCGCAGCTTTGATGAACCGCTATAAAATTGAAGCGGTACCACATTTGATTTGCGGTGGATTTACCAAAGAGGACACGGAAAATGCATTGATCGATTTACATTTTTTACAAATACAAAATGTTTTGGCACTGCGCGGAGACGCGAGAAAATTTGATGAAAAATTTATCCAGGAACCAGGAGGCCACGACAATGCCTTGGATCTAGTCAAACAAATTAACTTATTAAATCAAGGACATTATCTCGATTCGAACATAGAAAATGGAAGTCCCATGGATTTTTGTATTGGAGTAGCGGGCTATCCTGAAAAACATTTTGAAGCTCCGAGTTTGAAATCTGATTTAAAATTTACTAGAAAAAAAATTGAAGCAGGCGCGAATTATATCGTGACGCAGATGTTTTTTGACAATCAAAAATTCTTCAAGTACGTTGAACTCTGTCGTGCAGAAGGATTAAACGTACCCATTGTACCGGGCATTAAACCACTTACCAAAAAGTACCAACTTACTTCCATCCCCAGAAATTTTTACATTGACCTTCCTTATGAATTGGTGCGCGAAGTGCAAAAAGCAAAAACGGATGAAGCCGTCAAGCAGGTGGGCATGGAGTGGTGTCTTCAGCAATCCATCGAATTAAAAAAAGCCGGTGTGCCTTGTATTCATTACTATGCGATGGGTGATAGCGATGTGGTTAAAAAGATCGTAGAGAGATTGGTGTAGGAGTTTAGATTTTTTAAATTATCTATTGAATTAAACTTTCTTAAATCGGTTTTGTCCAACTTAAAAATCATCAAATGAAAATAAATATTTGTGTTATTGCTCTTGTTTTATTGAATTTCCTTACGATAAACAATTTTAGCATTGCTCAAGGTACCGCCCGTCCAGATAAATGGACCAAGTTAGGCAGTCGATTGGTCAACCATGGTCTCGACAAAGATGAAATTTTAGTGAAGGCATATGAAGAACATTTTGATGCCATACAAATCCGTGTAAAAAAATCAGGAATCAATATGCATCGCTGTGTTGTTCATTTTGGAGATGGTAGCACACAGGAGATAGAACTCAAACAAGAATTCAAACAAGGCGAGCAAAGCAGACTGATTAATTTGGATGGCACTAACCGCATCATTCGCAAAGTGGTATTTTGGTATGATACCAAAAATTATCGCCGCAAAAAAGCCCTTGTCGAAGTTTGGGGTAAGAATATTAGATAATTTATCCAAATAGTATTTTGAAGCGTATGTTTTGATTGCGAATTGTCTAATTTCTTATCATCTAAAATGTTGCAAATTTCAATACAATAGCTCTATTTGACTTAAAATTTTAAGTGTGAATCAACTTTACAGGCATGATTCTATGAATCATTTTACCCTAACTGCTTAAAATGCGAGGTTTTTACCCTGCAGTAGGTTAGGTTGGAGCTAGACAAGTAGGCAAAACCACCTTGTCAAAATCTTTAATTGGTCAAGTAGGAAAATCTTCTTTTTGGATTCGGACGATACAGCTTTAGATCATCCTTATTGCCTTATTTATTTCAAATCTTTAAAGCATCAAACTGCAGACTCAATTATCTGCAAAATGCTCCATCAGCATGGCAGATGGGCAAAAAGGAAATGACAAATCGGTTCATACAGAGTCCTGCGGATTTTGAAATCAAAAGGAATCTACCCATTAAGGCAGTAAAGCTACACATCCAACAGATGGCAGATATTTTGGACAAATAATACGCTTTAAACCAGTTTAAAAGTTTCCGAAATAATTCTTCCTACAAACAAAAAACCAAGCCCTTTATATTTTAAATAAAATTTAATACCAAAATGATGGGGAATCCCTTAAATCGGACTATTTTTACGATCTACAACCTCGTGATGCAAAGCACCAACCTTAAGTTTGATCCTATGCAATGGCATGTGCTTCGGGTATTGCCCCGGCAGGATGCCAAGACAGCGAAGCATTTAAGCAATTTGGGAATAGAGCATTATTTACCGCTCAGGATGGAGCATATTGCCAGAAAGGGTAAAATCAAAAAACAGGAGATACCGGTATTAAGTCCTTATATGTTTGTCAAGGTAGCCGCGAGTGAACGCCAATTGGTTTTTGGGGCAGGGTCTGTCATGGAATTCCTGAAAGAAAATGGAAAAGTGGTAAAATTGCCGACTGAAGAAGTCAATCGCATTCGTAAAATCTGTCGTCATGGTAAGGAAACGGAATGGAGTCAAAAACCTGTGAAGGTGGGTGATCTGGTGGAGCTGATCAGCGGACCCCTCAAAGGCTTACGGGGGATCGCGGTAGAAGAACATGGCAAATGGCAGATGTATGTTTTGATCGAGGCATTGAGCCAATTTGTGCGATTTAGCATCCATAGAAGTCTGTTAAGGAGTCTGGGTACTGCTAAAAGCTAGATAGACAAAAAACGCATTAATCAATTAAACGTCAATCGATTATAAGCATATTTTTCGATGGGGACGACGGCGAAGCCATTTATTTTTTTTGGGAAATAGCATTTTTATCTCTAAAGCCGGCATGTATAAAATAGATTTACCAAAGGACTAAAATAAAAAAGAAATATATTTGCATATTATGACAAAAACTACAATAATTAAAAACATAAATAATCTTCTGGAAGCCATAGAAGACAAGGAAATGTTAGAAACAATATACGAGCTTCTTGAAAATTATAGGAATTCCAAGACTTTGAAAACATGGGATAAATTAAACGAAGCACAAAAGAACAAAATATTGGCAGCATACTCTGAATCTGAAAATGATGAAAATTTAATCCCAATGGATAAAGTAATTAAACATTAATGAATATTTACTTTACGAGAGCAGCCAACCTAGATCTTGAAATAATAAACTCCTACCTATCCCAAAATTGGGGACTTAATTCGCGGCTAAAATTTGAATCCAAGCTTGGACATATTTTAAACTTATTGCTTTCCAATTCAAAGTTGGGTATACTTGAGAATATTGATAAAAATATTTACAGTATACTTGTACATAAACATATTCGGGTTTATTACAGGTTAACAACAAAAAAAATAATAATACTTTCAATTTTTGATGTCAGACAAAATCCTAATCTTCGGCCGACTTGACAAGACTGATGTCTATCATATTAAACGTCAATCGATTATAAGCATATTTTTCGATGGAGACGACGGCGAAGCCATTTGATTTTTTTGATTTCACCCTTAAAATTTGCTTTAAAACAACGGTAGTTCTTCATTTTTTAGAAAATCTGAATAGGCTAAAAGAAACAAAATTTATATTTGTCCTTGAATGCTACACACTTACACCATGATAAAGCCCAATATACAATTAAACCTCGTAAATGATCGAGGTAAGGAGATGCTTCATATCCGCATTCCCTATGATCCAGTTCTGATCCGGGAAGTCAAAAAAATAGAAGGTATCTGCTGGAACACCCATCAAAAAGTATGGCAGGTACTTTATGAGGATCAATTACTTCCTTTGGTTAGGGAGCTATTTGAGCAGCTTGCCGAGATAGAAGATGGAGGTTTGATTGGAAACTTAACTCAGAAAGCAGAAAGACAGAAATACCAGGAAGCATATTTAGATGCTTTGCAAAAATTTGAAGACTGGCTGAAAAGCAAGCGTTATAGTCCAAATACCCAGAAAACTTATCTGGATGCCTTAAAGGTATTTCTTCAATTTATGCAGGTCAAACCTTTGGCTGAGATTGATTCATTTGATCTCATCCGATTTAACAATGATTATATACTCCGCAAAGGGTATTCCTCTTCTTATCAGAACCAGGTGGTCAATGCCGTCAAACTATTTTTTCAGACCATAGAAAACCGACGCCTGGAGATAGATGAGATCCACCGACCCAGAAGGGAGCATAGGCTTCCCAATGTGTTGAGTAAGGAGGAAGTCAAGAGGATTCTGGAAGCACATCGGAACATCAAACACAAGACCATGCTTTCTTTGATTTATGCATGTGGTTTGAGAAGAAGCGAGCTTATCCAATGTAAACTGACGGATGTAGACTCAAATCGTAAACTTTTAATAATCCAACAAGCAAAAGGTAAAAAAGACAGGATCGTTCCCCTTTCTGAAAAAATATTGTCTATGCTTCGCTACTATTATGCAGAATACAAACCCAAATTTTGGCTATTTGAAGGTAGGCAGGTAGGTGAAAAATACGATGAGCGCAGTCTCTCCAATGTATTAAAACAAGCACTGGAGAAAGCTAAAATAAATAAAACTGTAAGTTTGCATTGGCTTAGGCACAGCTATGCGACCCATCTTCTGGAAGCGGGCACAGATCTACGCTATATCCAGGAACTATTGGGCCATAAAAGCAGCCGTACCACTGAGATATATACCCATGTCAGTACACATAGTATCCAAAAAATTAAGAGCCCATTTGACGACTTATGAAACATTATAATGTACAATAATAAGACAATTTATGGCACATATCCAACAGAAAACTGCTATCTTTCTGCAATTTTATGGCACATATAAGTAAGTTATAGCCAATGGTAGGACGACCGTTACAAAGACGACCAACAGACCAAAATTTAAACATTAAAACAAAGACAAACCATTTTGACAGGTGACCAAATACATATAGACAATATTGCAACTGCGCAGCGAGTAATCCGACACTCATTGCCGACCCTATGTTTTTTATTTTTCCCCCCACCGCACTTTTTTAAAACAATTTTTGCCAGCCGCACAAGTGGCACATTTGGTTTTGCCCCGACACACAAGGCCGACCCTTCGCAAAACCAAAAGAGCCACTTTTTTTGCCAACGCACGACATAAACATTAACATATGAAAATTTATATCAAAAATATGGTTTGTAATCGTTGCATAATGGTAGTCAAAAATGAATTAGAGAAACTAGGTATTCATACTTTGAATATTAGTTTAGGTGAAGTTGAACTCAAAAACGACTTGACTGAAACGGAAAAAACTAACCTTGACAATCATCTAAAAACATTTGGATTTGAATTGATTGATGACAAAAAAAGTCGGCTAATCGGACAAATTAAGGCTTCTATTATTGAAATTATACACCAAAATAACAGTGAATTAAAATCCAATTTATCTGACTATTTGAGCAGTAAGCTTCATCACGACTACACTTACTTATCAAACCTATTTTCAGAAGTTGAAGGCACCACAATTGAGAAGCACTTCATTGCTCAAAAAATTGAGAAGGTGAAAGAACTTTTGGTTTATGACGAATTATCATTAAGCGAAATTGCTTATCAAATGAATTATTCGAGCGTTGGATATTTGAGCAATCAGTTTAAAAAAGTTACAGGACTTACCCCAACTCACTATAAGAATATCAAGGAAATAAAACGCAAACCACTAGACGAAGTGTAAATATTACAAATACAATCCAAAATCAGGTAACGAGTAAGAAATGTAATGTTGCCACCTTTGCCTTGTATTTAAAAAAAAGTATGGCAACAAATATTAATGAATTTAGGATACCACTTGAAGGTGTTGAAAGCGAACATTGTGCTTTAATTGTGGACAATGGATTGGCAAAACTTAAGAATATTGAATCACACCGAGTAGAACTCAACAATAAGGAAGCGATCATTGAAGCTCAAAATCAGGAAACAGTTTCAGAAGCTGTAAAAACTATTCGAGATTTAGGTTATGGAGTAACTACCGTAAAGAAATCATTCCCTGTATTGCAAATGACCTGTGCTTCTTGTGCGGTTAGTGTGGAGAGTATTATTAAATCGCAAGCAGGAGTCGTTGATGTAAGTGTGAATTACGCAAATGCAAAGATTTCAGTTGAGTTTATTCCGAGTTTGGTTAAAGTAGAAAGTTTTAGAAAAGCTGTTCAAAGCATTGGTTACGATTTATTAATTGATGAAAGTACTTCGGGTGATGAGACCATTGAGCAAATTCAGGAAAAAAACTTTAAAATCGGAATGTTCTTTATGAATATGCCCTTTGCCAATGAAATAATGTGGTTTTTAAGTACCCCAGTTTTATTTTGGTTAGGGAGCGATTTTTACATCAATGCTTGGAAACAAGCCAAACATCGCTCTGCCAATATGGATACTTTGGTGGCATTAAGCACTGGTGTTGCTTACATTTTCAGTGTTTTCAATACCTTGTTTCCTGAATTTTGGCATGAAAAGGGATTACACGCTCACGTATATTTTGAAGCTGCTTCTGTTATCATTGGCTTTATATTACTGGGTAAACTATTGGAAGAAAAAGCCAAAGGAAATACTTCATCTGCAATAAAGAAATTGATGGGCTTACAGCCTAAAACAGTTACGATTGTGCACGAAGGCGGTCATCAAATGGAAATCCCCATTGAGCAAGT
>JADJJL010000003.1:0-10000 GCA_016710265.1 Saprospiraceae bacterium
TGTTTCAATAAACTCAATATATGGAACTGCAATCTGGAATATAAATCCAGTGGTTGATAAAATATATGAAAACTTTCTAAATTATCAAGATATTACTATAATTGATGAATATATTGATTTAGTAGATAAAATTTCAGAAGTCAGCTGGATTGACAAAAAAGGAAAATTGCAAAATAGATCCAACTTATCATTTTCTTCAAAGTATGTACATTTTCTAAGCAATAAAGTTATCCCAATTTATGATAGCTACGTATGGATATTAATTACTGGTTATTTGAATCAGAATAGTCCAAATTCAATAAAAGGCAATAAACCAAATAACTATAAGGAATTTTATGAGTATTATAAAAATTTTATTTATCTATTCAACCTAAGCGAATTTGGTGTATATGAAATTGATAAATATCTTTGGCAATATTGTAAAATTCTTTTGACAGAAATATCTAATGAATATAATCAAGATATTAACAAATCTAAAATTTTACTTAAAAAATTAATCTGATGAATAAACCACTGTTAAAATGGAATTGATTTAAGTAGAGAAATTATTGATTCATTGTTCAGGTTTAAATTGGACGTTATCCCCCAAAGTTAATACATTAAAAATTTATTAAAATGTGCAGCAGATTAAGAATTGCTCTATCTTGAAATGATATAATTGAAAAATCTCATATCCTCTGTATTTTTAGCTCTTGTAATGATATCTTTCCCTTTATCTTTTTGGTAATCGCGGTTTATTTGTTTAATTAAGTTTGATCTTTTTGCTTTCTTTAAATTAGGATCTTTTATTTGGTCGATGTTCAAAATTTCATCTAATTTTTCTTGACTCAAAGTGACTCCATCAAACTTTAGTAGCTCTACAATAAGTGGATCATTGTTAGGTATAGATTTAGGCCTATTTCTAATCCATACCATTGCAATAGTTATCAATGCAAGTAAGCAGGAAATAAATAGAAAGTATTTTGTAAAATTGGATTGAACTAGTTTTTCTTTCTTTCCCAAATTATTATATTCTTGGTTCAGATCTAAAATAAGATCAATTTCATTTGAAGTTTTATAAATGATGGAATCTTTCCAAACAATAAACACCGAACTATCTGAGCTAGCGTTGATAGGTTCCAGATAGCTGACTGATTTACTCTTAAATTCTAAATTTTGCTTATGAATAAGTATCTTTGGATGATTGTGAATATAAAAGTAGTGATCAGTTTCAATTGTGACATTGTTGTTCATTTTTATATTGTGATATCCTAATTTATTCCATTCATTCGAATTAAGGTTAAATGTATAGATTGAATTTTCTGTTTTAGAAGGTTGATTAGAATCATCTATACAGTCGGGACTTAAAACGTATAGAATCTCTTTACTTATGAAAGAATATATACTGCTACAGCTTTGTCCATTTTTTGACTGTATCACCTCCCAATTGCCTATTGTTGGGTTAAAGGCAGTCACCATTCCATTGGACCTCCAGAAGCCATATCCTCCAAAAGAATGTATCTTTTGATTGTATCTGAATTTCTTACTTATGTAATTATATCCATGATGGTTTGAATGGCCAATATTGACCCATATCATTGAGTCAAATTTCAAAACTGAACCCATTCCATCAGGAAAAGCAAAATATTGTCCTTCCATCTCAAAAATATCTACCTTTCGATTCATCATTTTGTGAAAAGTATAGAGTTCTGATCTCCACTTTATAAATTTATCAGAGAGGATATTTATTTTTTCTAAATTTGGACTTTCAGATTCAAGATGAAAAATAATTTGAGACCAGCAGCTAGGAATAATTTTTAACATGAAAATTGAGCTAAGTATAGCTAGTTTTAAATTCCTCATTCTTGCAAAAATAATTTTAATCGAAGTAGGATTATCAATTAGTAAACTTCAAAACTTTATATTCTCCATTTTGAAACTTAGCCTTGAGAATAAATAGTCCACTTTGGACGGCAGTTCGAGGAATAACGACTTGCTCTGTATTTGTTTTTTCAGAATAAACAATTCTACCACTAAAGTCATAAATAAAAACCTCAGAGATTGGGTTATTTTCAGAAGTTAGGTAAAGCTTATCTGCGGATTGATACCAATTAAATCTTACTTCGGATGTCTTTTGATCAGCACTTGTTTTAAAATAGTAAATCTTAACAGCTTTGCAGTTTTTTCGATCAGTTACTGTGACGGAATATACTCCATCCTGTGGTAGGATAATCTCACGTGAAGTATCTCCTGTATTCCATTCAAATTGATAGGGTGGAAGGCCTCCTTGAATATTGAGTTTCACCAAAACATTTTGTGAATCCGCACTTATTTCTTCAGAAATATGAATCGAATCTGGAAAATAAAAAGAAACCTCAACAATGCTATCACAACCATTTCGTTTTGCATTTGCTATTCTGAAATATTCAGTAGGATTGGATCGATTAAGAACCTTACCAAATATATTGATTTGATCAGAATAGCATAATGTGTCTATGTAATTACTGGTATCTTCAGGATAGAAAAACAATTGAATCGAGACAATGCTGTCACAACCTTCAAAATTTACCAGTGTATCTTGTGCTGTAGATTGAGTTTGAAAATATTTTTTACCACGTATTAAAATGGTATCATTATGGCATAAATTGTATTGGAGTAGGCTTGAAGAAGCCTTGCAGCATAAATTTTTAGGTACTTTGACATCTGATAATTGACCATGACCAAGTTTTCCAGTGACTGTTTTACCCCAGGAATAAGTAGAACTATCCTTTTTTATTCCAAAACAAACATTCCAACCAATATCACCATTTATCCAGTTCGTATCTTGCCCAATCCGAACCGGAACGTTTGACCGAGTTAAACTTTGGTCCACCAAGAGGTTATAAGCACCGCTTCCCCATACCCATAATGTGCCGTCTTTTTTAATTCCAAAAGTATTACCAAAACCCGTTGTGAGAGAAAATTTATTGACTTTTACAGTTTTCCATTCTAAATTTGAATTTACTTTTGTTGGACTATTGATGTTTACATTGTAAGCAGAATGTCCAAGGACTCCATCCGTATTAGACCCCCAGGAGTACAATTCACCTAAATTATTAAGAGCAATGGCATGACCATCCGATATGTCCACAAAATTCCAATTGGAACTTATACCAATTCTAGTCGGATTAAATGTAATTGTATTATTAAAATGACCAAGCCCCAACAATCCATAATTATTACTACCCCAAGACCAAAGTGCTCCATTTTGAGTAATACCTATACATGTTCCAAAGTTTATAGCAATACTTTTCCACCTATGCGCAGTTTGAAAGGGAATGGGATTATGAGAGCTGTCTTTAGTTGCACCAATTTGATTCAATTGGGTTCCCCAAACCCATAAAGTTCCATCTTTTTTGATAGCAGCAGTTTGTTCAAATATGCTCATACTTATATATTCCCAATTATTTTCTTGTCCAACCCTCACAGGAGTATTTCGTGGATCGGTATGACCAATCCCGAGTGCACCATAGCCATTCAATCCCCATGCCCATAAGCTACCATCTTCTTTTATTGCAAAAGAGTGGTTGATTCCACTTTCAATCTGCTTCCAGTTTTTGTCAGTTCCTATTTGGACTGGTCGATCATGATCTTGATTAGTGCCATCACCCAATTGACCGGCTTCATTGGCACCCCAGCCCCATAGACTTCCATCCACTCCAATGGCCATGGTATATCTAAAACCACAACTTACTGATTTGAATTGACATTGGGCAGATTGAGAATGCTTAGAAAGGAATAGAAAAATAAATCCAAATAAACTATACTTAATTATAGTACTTAAACCATTCATTTTTTGAAATATATTAAAATGGATTTTTCTCATGTTTTAATTAATTATTTTCATTTTTACTTTGGGTCTGCAATTAAAAACAATTTCTTACCCAAATTTTTAATTCCCTACCGGTTCATCCAAATTTTACCCGATTGTAAAAACCCATTTGAATTGCTAAGTCTATAAGATTGAATACCATCGAAATTCCCAGTTGCAGGAATATTGATACTCCAAGGTCCGGTATTTTCTAGTTTCTTTGCCAAAATCTGCTTTCCATCTAAACTAAACAAACTAAATACCAAGTCACTATGTGCTAAATCGTCTGCAGGCTCGACAATCACTGAATGATTATCTTGAGCATAGTACACTTTTGCGGGTTTATTTTTAATGACTTCTTTCTGACTAAGTATAATCAACTGACTGTTTTGAATCGTATAATCTATGCTCACATCAGTAAGAAAAAGTAATTGGTTATTATCTCCAATGAATTCTCGGGGAAAAGCGGCACATATATCGTGAGGACTTATCCGACTAGGTAATAGTTTAAGAAAATGGTTGGTAGGGCTCTTTTCGATGAAGTAAAAACTTATAAAAGTTTCTCCACTTTTCATTGGGTAAGGATCCGAGTTTGGAGAATACCATAAATTGTAAACCACGTTCTTACATCTTTCATTAAATCTAAGATTTCTATCATAATTTGGTAAAGGGCTTGTGATTTTTAGAAAGTCCACTTCACTCGAGCTATGCGAGATTCCAAATTGGAAACCAACAATATTGTAGTCTTGCTGTGGGCTAATGTCCAAAATGACCGTATCACCGATCATTCTTAGATTAAAAGCCATGCGAAAGGTGTCAGCCTGACTTTGAAGATTGAATGCCAAAACCGTTAATAAGAGGAGTAGATTTAGTTTCATGATTTAAAATTTAAATAAATGTAGGAGTTAAAATTTCACAATAAAGATAATGGATTTTTAAAATTTGTAACTTCTGAGAATATATATAAATTTTTGGCACATATTTAATATTGTCTACTACAGGATTATAAATTTTCATAAAACCAAAGTGGTAACTAAATTGTAAAATGCGCACAATTAAAATTGAGATTGGCATAAATGATCGATTATTCTTACCCAAAGATTAACAACTTCATCAATGGATTATTGGGATTATCCTTACCTTCGCGCCGCTAAAATGATTTCTTAACTTAAAAAATGCCAAAATGTTGGACGAAAACAATTTAATAACCGAGGACGAATTTACTCCTGAACCGGAGGAAATCCAGGAATCACTGGACAATCCTACACCCATGGATCACCATCGCCATGAAGGACCTGAGGTCTTTCTGGAAGAAGAGGTAGCTCTTGAGACCCTTGTTTCCGCAGATGATTATTCCGGACCACACGACGAATACGATTGGACTGTTACCAATAAAAACACAGTTCACTATTCTCCAGAAGATGAGAAAAAATTTCTCGCTGATTACGATTCTACTTTCAGTTCCATAACAGATGGACAGGTATTGCAAGGCCGCGTAGCCGGTATCGTAGGAAGCGATGTGATTTTTGACATTCGATACAAATCTGATGGAGTGATACCTCTTTCAGAATTTAGAGACATGGAAGTGGTCCCAGGTGAGACCATCGAAATCTATGTTGAAAGAACAGAGGACGAAAAAGGTCACCTTGTTTTATCCAGAAAAAAAGCCAAACTACTTAGAGCTTGGGAAATTTTGGTGGATTCCTTTAAGAATGGCACCATTATAAAAGGTAGCGTTATCAGCAAAACCAAAGGTGGTTTGATCGTTGATTGCAATGGTCTTGAAACCTTCCTTCCTGGATCCCAAATAGACATTAAACCAATCATTGATTATGATGCATACGTTGGTAAAACCATGGAGTTTAAAGTGGTCAAAATCAACGAAACCATTAAAAATGCGGTAGTCTCTCACAAAGCATTGATTGAAGGTGATCTTCAGGAGCAAAGAGAACAAATTATCTCCGGTCTTGAAAAAGGTCAGGTCTTGGAAGGAACCGTTAAAAATATTACTGATTTTGGAGCATTCCTTGATTTAGGAGGTGTAGATGGTCTTTTATATATCACAGACATTAGCTGGGGTAGGATCAATCACCCAACTGAAGTGTTGGAGAAAAATCAAAAAGTCAATGTGGTGGTTTTGGATTTTGATGAAAACAAAAAACGTATTTCATTGGGTCTAAAACAATTACAACCTCATCCATGGGATGTATTCCCTGCCGATATCGTAGAAGGTTCAAACATCCATGGTAAAATTGTCAACATAGAAGACTACGGTGCTTTTCTTGAAATATCTCCAGGGGTAGAAGGTTTGATTCACGTTTCTGAAGTCAATTGGAGTACTCAGCCTATTCACGCCAAAGAATACTTTTTCTTAGGCCAGGAATTAGAAGCTAAAGTGGTGACCTTGGATCGCGACGAAAGAAAAATGTCTCTATCTATCAAGTTGATGTCAGATGATCCTTGGAACGATGTTCAGAAAAATTTCTCTGTAGGAAGCAGACACACTGGTATCGTTAAGAACCTTACTCCGTATGGTGTATTTGTGGAACTTAAGGAAGGAATCGGTGGAATGGTTCACATCTCTGACCTTAGCTGGACTAAGAGATTTAACCACCCTTCTGAATTTACCAAAGTAGGAAACGAATTAGAAATTCAGATCCTCGACATAGACATGGAAACTCGTAAACTTTCTTTGGGTCATAAACAACTGGAAGAAAATCCATGGGATACATTTGAAAATGTATTTCCTGAAGGATCTTACCATGAAGCCACTGTATTAAGAAAAGACGACAGAGGTTTTATTGTTCAGTTGCCTTATGGACTTGAAGCTTACGCGCCAACCAAGTTTATGAAAAAAGACAATGGACAGAATGCGTCTATTGAAGAGGTATTGACTGTTAAAGTGGTTGAATTTAACCGCGATGAGAAAAAGATCATTGTTTCACATACAAGGTATTTGGAAGATATCAAGAGAGAAGCAGATGATACTGTCAGAAAAGAAAAAGATGTCGAAAGACAGCAAACCAAAAAAGTCATTGACAAGACACAGGCTAAGGTAGAAATTACCACTTTGGGAGAATTGGAAGGATTTAGTGCGTTGAAAGAGCAACTTCAAGAAAATGCAAAAGCCAAATTGGATGCGCAGGAAGAAGTAAAAGCTCCTGCTCCAACTCCGGCCCCTGCCAAAGAAGAAGTAGCAAAACCAAGCCTTTTTGATGACTTACCTGCAAGCTCTGAAGATTCGAAACCAGCAGAAGCCAAGCCTAAATCAAAGGCAAAAGCAAAATCTGATGGTGATGATCTTAAAATCATTGAAGGCATAGGACCTAAAATTGCCGAACTTCTTCACGCAAGAGGAATCGTGAGTTTCAAAGATCTTGCGGATTCGTCCATGGAAGTACTTCAATCGATTTTGGATGAAGCTGGACCAAGATACAAAATGCATGATCCTGGAACTTGGGCCCAACAAGCCCAATTGGCAGCAGATGGTAAAACAGAAGAATTGAAGGTTTTGCAAGACAGCCTCAAGGGAGGTAAAGCAGAATAAGCTTCTAAAAATTAAAACTAAATAAAAGCCCTGGATTTAATTCAGGGCATTTTTGTTTAATATTTATAAGTAATCATTAAACAAATAATCATTTATTCTGTTTTTGGTGCTGTTATTTGATTTTTTTAAACATATTCTCAAAAAAACAAACCATCCATTTTGTCAAAAATTGGAATCATTGGAAGTGGAATCGCAGGAATGACTGCAGCCATTGATTTGGCTTCTAAAGGCCATGAAGTTTGTATTTTTGAGAAAAACGATCGTTTCGGAGGGAGAGGAAGAACATTTCAAGCCCAAGGATTTACATTTGACATGGGACCCAGTTGGTACTGGATGCCGGAAATCTTTCAGGGATTCTTTAAAAAACACAACAAATCTCTGAGTGATTATTTCGAGCTCAAGCGACTATCTCCATCTTATAAAATGATTTTTAAGGAAGGAATCCTGGATGCACCTGTAGAAATGGATAAAGTATCTCAGATTTTTGAAGAAAGAGAACCTGGTTCCTCATTATTTTTGAAAAAATTTCTTCAAGAAGCCAAGTACAAGTATGAAGTAGGCATGAAAGAATACGTGACTAAACCTTCATTGAGTATTTTTGAATTTTTTGATTGGAAAATATTTCGCTCGTTTTTCAAATTACAAATGACTAAGTCTATTGAGTCCGTGATACACAAAGGCATTAAAAATAAACATTTGAGAGCTTGGTTAAACTTTCCTGTATTATTTTTGGGTGCAAAACCAAGTGAAACACCAGCCATGTATAGCCTTATGAATTACGCCGATTTGGAATTAGGTACATGGTATCCTATGGGGGGAATGACTAGATTATTTGAAGCATTTTATCAATTGTCATTGGAAAAAGGGGTGAAGTATTATTTTAACGATCCAGTCCATCAAATTTCAGTTGTAAATCAGAAGGCACAATCTTTGGAATGCCAATCGGGAACCCATTCTTTTGATTATGTAATTTCTGCGGCTGATTACCATCATGCAGATACGAAACTTTTGTCAATAGAAAATAGACAATATTCAGATAAATATTGGGAGAGTAGAAAAATGGCTCCTGGCGCATTAATTTATTATCTAGGTGTAAAAAAGAAAATTCCTGGAATGATCCATCACAATTTATTTTTTGATGCAGACTTTCAAAAACATGCAGAAGAAATATATGATCAAAAAGTATGGCCTCAAGATCCCTTATTTTATGCCTGCATGAATTCGTACACTGACCATACGGTTGCTCCAAAAGACCATGAGAATTTATTTTTATTAATGCCCATTGCTGCAGGACTAAAAGATGAAGAATCTACCCGAAAATCTTATTTAGATCTTATGATTCATAGGATGGAAAAACACTGTGGAGAATCTATCAAGGAAGATATCGTGTTTGAAAAATCATATTGCACCTCCGATTTTGTCAATGATTACAACAGTTTTAAGGGTAATGCCTATGGTTTGGCAAATACCTTGACCCAGACTGCCATTCTAAAACCAAGGGTGAGACATCGTCAAATTAAAAATTTGTTTTTTGCAGGACAGATTACCCATCCCGGACCAGGTTTGCCACCGTCTATGATCTCGGGTGAAATCGTCTCAAATTTAATAGATAAAAGCTCAAAAACAAACAGAAATGAATGATTTTCAGCTGTATTCCAGTGTCTGTAAAGAATTAAGTCAAAAGCTAACCAAAAGGTATAGTACATCGTTTTCTTTGGGGATTAGAATGTTTGAAAAATCAATCAGGGCACCTATAGCATCTATTTACGGCTTTGTAAGGCTAGCAGATGAAATTGTTGACAGTTTTCACCATATTGACAAAGAAAAATATCTCCAACAATTTAGACAGGATACTTTTTAGCCATTCAAGAATCTTTTTCATTAAATCCAATTCTCCATGCTTTTCAAGAAATTGTTCAGCAATACCAGATAGACCTTTCGCTAATAGAAGCTTTTTTAAATAGTATGGAAATGGATCTTACAAAATCCAGATTTTCACAAGAAGAGTATGATCGATATATTTATGGATCTGCAGAGGTGATTGGACTCATGTGTTTGAAGGTTTTTACCCATAACGACCGTACACAATATGCCTTATTGAAGGAATCGGCCCAGGCATTGGGTTCAGCTTTTCAAAAAGTAAATTTTTTAAGAGATTTCGGCAGCGATCAAAAGGAGAGAAGTCGAATTTATTTTCCCAATGTGAAAGGTTCATATCTCCTTCAAGATGAAAAGAAGATGATAGAACAAGACATCCAGTTGGATTTTGACAAAGCTTTTGAAGGAATTAAGAGGATACCTTCAAACTCAAGACTTGGGGTTTATGTCGCCTATAGGTATTACCGAATGTTGCTAATGGTCCTTTCACGAACAGATGCTTCATCATTGACTAGTTGTAGAATGCGGATTTCTGACCGTAGTAAGTACTATATTTTACTTAAGAGTTATATTCGATATAGTTTTAATATTTTATGAAAACCAATTTCCCCATTCATAATAAGAAGAATGTTGGTGGAAATCATTCTAAAATTTCAATTTTCAGTTTCTTGGGAGTCTTGGTTTGGGGCGGGTATATACTTAGCAGACCCATTTTCGAAGCAGAGTTAACTAAGCTTAGCAGTCAT
>JADJJL010000003.1:15000-407500 GCA_016710265.1 Saprospiraceae bacterium
CACGAATGGTGTAACGATCTGGGCACTGTCTCAGCCATGAGCTCGGTGAAATTGAAGTATCGGTGAAGATACCGGTTACCCGCCACGGGACGAAAAGACCCCGTGCACCTTTACTATAGCTTCACATTGTGCTTGAATATAGGATGTGTAGGATAGGTGGGAGACTATGAAGTGGTCACGCTAGTGATTGTGGAGTCGTCCTTGAAATACCACCCTTCCTATATTTAGGTTCTAACCCCGTAACCGGGGGACAGTGTGTGGTGGGTAGTTTGACTGGGGTGGTCGCCTCCTAAAGAGTAACGGAGGCTTGCAAAGGTACACTCAGCATGGTTGGTAATCATGCGCAGAGCGTATTAGTATAAGTGTGCTTGACTGAGAGATCGACGGATCGATCAGGGACGAAAGTCGGCTAAAGTGATCCGGTGGTTCCGCATGGAAGGGCCATCGCTCAAAGGATAAAAGGTACGCCGGGGATAACAGGCTGATCTCCCCCAAGAGCTCATATCGACGGGGAGGTTTGGCACCTCGATGTCGGTTCGTCACATCCTGGGGCTGGAGAAGGTCCCAAGGGTTCGGCTGTTCGCCGATTAAAGTGGCACGTGAACTGGGTTCAGAACGTCGCAAGACAGTTCGGTCTCTATCTGTGGTGGGCGTTGTAACATTGAAGGGAGCTGACTCTAGTACGAGAGGACCGGAGCGTATGTACCGCTGGTGTATCTGTTGTTCCGCCAGGGGCAGTGCAGAGTAGCTATGTACAGGCAGGATAAGCGCTGAAAGCATCTAAGCGCGAAGCTATCATTAAGATGAGTGTTACATGGGGTCGTAGAAGACTACTACGTTGATAGGCTACAGGTGTAAGCGCAGTAATGCGTTCAGCTGAGTAGTACTAATTACCCCTAAGCTTCCTTTTTTTTCATACTCCAGACACATTTTCTCAACCAACCTTTTTAAAAAATAATCACACCGCGTGATAAAAGTTTTAGGTGACTTTAGCGCAGGGGTTCCACCTCTTCCCATTCCGAACAGAGAAGTTAAGCCCTGCTGCGCCGATGGTACTGGTTTTTCCGGGAGAGTAGGTCGTTGCCGTTTTTTTTACTATTCATAAGCCTTGGCCCTTTTCGGCGCAAGGCTTTTTTTATTTTAGTAATCCACCTAATTTACTGGTTTTTCCGGGAGTCACGCCAAGGCGTGATAAAGGTTTTGGGGGTTGGGGTGGGTTGGGGGGGGGGGGGGGGGGGGGGGGGTGGGGGGGCCGGGGGGGGGGGGGGGGGGGGCGGGGGGGGGGGGGGGTGGGGTGGGGGGGGGGGGGGGGGGGGGTTGTGGCTTTTTTACTATTCATAAGCCTGGTTTCGGCGCCTTTTTTTTATTTTAGTAATCCACCTAATTTACTGGTTTTTCCGAGAGTCACGCCAAAGCGTGATAAAATCTAGCTTGTGGAACATTTGCGCCATCTTTTATCAGGGAGCAAAAGGCAAGCGCACTTTACCTATTTATTACCTTTTGAATTTTTCAAAATACCAGACATCTTGGTTCTGGTTTTTACTTCATCTAATCTCAAGCACTAAATCGAAATTAAACTCAATGGCGTCTTCCACTTTGACCATACCAAAAACAAGTGCATAGGTATCAATCAAATAATCCTGCATACTCATTACATGGCTTCCTTTTAGCTGATACCTTTTTTCTGATATCTTGAAGGCCATAACCTCTACATTTTGGATGAGGGCTTTTTCACGTATGGTAACCAGTGTTTTTATTTTTAATTGATGCCAGGTATAAGGAAAAATGTATTTAGGTGTTCCATTTTCTTTTATATCCAAAAGATGGATGTGTATACTTGGAAATTTATTTGATTCCAGCTTTTTTTTAATATTGTAATTGTATAAACTGTTTTTACAATCTAAATTGGTGGTATTGATGGAAAAGTGGGTGGTCTTAAAAAAACAAGAGTTTTCCTTTTGCTCGAGCCAAAATTCAAAACTTGGGTTTGTGGCCTGACACTTGCAATGGTATTTGTTTAAACTAGTTTTGCCTTGTAAATACATTTTACTTTCCGGCAGAATATGAATCCAACCGGAAAGTAAATTGTATTTATTATGGATTACACTTAAATCTTTGTCAGGGTTAAAAATTCCTAACAAAAGAGCCCAAGTCCAAATCATACCTAAGTAGGTAGGCAATTAAAATCCAACTGCAGCCTGTAAAACAAGGCCGCTAAATTTTCCATTGTTTTGATGATCAAAAGCAGTAAAATCATTGTATGACTGTATTTTAAAAATGCGTTAGCCATAAAAAACTACCTGCTATTAAAACGGTAGATATCTACCTGAATCTTTGTTGTTTTTATAAGTGCTTTGTCCAATACCGGTAGGAACTCCTTCAACGTAAATCTCAGAGCGATTTTGCTCCATGACCATAAAATAATGGGAACCTCCTCTGTCACCATAATAGAGTGTTTGGTTAGGGCTCCACCATTGTGATAGGGAAACGGACAATCGATCAAATGTTAGGTATTGTCAAGGCAATTTTACCAAGAAAGCTGGTTTTGTTTCCGTCTTTATCAAAGGTAAATGGAGCTGGTTTTGCCTGCGAGTTATCAATATTGCCATGAAAGGGTCCCCAGTCACCAGCCACCCCTTCATAGGAAAAGCATAGAGCTCCCCACCGATTTCAGTGGTGAAAGCTTCTAAGATATAATTTTCAACAAAAGGATTGAACATGGAATTTCCACCATCTGTCCTTCTGAATTGCATATCACCAAAATTGGGTTGAAATGCCCTAACTTCAAACGAAGGTATTTACTAAACCACTCAGGATTCCAAACATCGGAATTTATCCACCTGAATATAACCACCTTTCACCCAAAATCATTGTGATGGCGGGACGACATATAAGTTTCTACACTGACCCTGATTCCATCGCCTAATTGGGCATCAAGGTATAAATTGGCCATCGCCGTATTAAATCCCTCTGAGTGAGCTTCGGTAGAATCAGATGCAGTTCCATACAATAAATTTTTGTTAACCAGGTTTGTCTGGCTTTCCGGAATATAAACTGGCGTGTTGGAGTGCGTTAGACTTTGGACTTCCTGACTGAAGCCGGCACCAATTTTCAATTTTAATCCAGAAAATTCGGGTTGTTCTGCTGTTTTAGAAGGCTCAAATACATTGATGCCGTTTTTATTCCAACTCCTGAAGTACTGGAGATCGGAATTTTGTGCTAGAACGGTGCCCACCCAAAGGAGGCATAGTCCTGTGAATCCAAGGTTTTTCATTTTTTTCATAAAGTTGTTTGATTTAGTTTGAAGATTAATTTGATTTACTCATGACGATCTTAAAATCCACGATCACTTCGTTGCCAGTGGTAAGTGCATTTAAGAGTGCTTTGGGTGGCTCAATTTGGTAATCTCGCATATATAACTTTTTCTTTCCCGAAAAAGTAATTTGTCCGTTTGAATTATTCTGAGCTAGTACGACCAGATCTTCTGTTCTACTAACGCCTGCTATGGTCAATAAGCCGGTTGCATTAAGAATTTGATCTTGGTTTGAAGGATTGATACTTTTAATTTCTTTCAATTCGAAGTGAATCAATGGTGAACTCTGGTTCTTAAGTACCGTAGACCTTTTCATCCATCGTTTTGCTCTTTCTCGCGCTTTTGATTTTTAAAACAGGAATTTCAAACTTTAGAGAAGTAACTTTTTTAAGTTGATTGGATTCTAAATGAAAATTACCGCTACCTTTTGAATTTTCAACATTCAAAACCCAATCGTGCACATTTGATGTGCCAAATAATTGGATTTTATGATCCACAATTGAATAGTTACTTTGACTCGAAATTTTTAGAGATAACATAGAAGTTAAACCAAATAAAATAAAAGCCAAAGGGGAGATTTTTGGAAAATGTAAAGTAAGCGGAAATTTATCCATAAATCAATTTAAAGGTAGATATAGGATTACATTTTGAAACTCAAAAATTATTTATTTTGATCATAGAAAAATCATAGAAATTAAATTTTAAAAATGGGTCTATGGACAGAATCCGTTAATTGTATAAATTAAAATATTGAATATGTAATAGTTAGAAGAATGGTTCTTTTGCAAGAACAATTTAAACTTGGTAGTATCATTGGTTTTGACGGGAACCGATTTGATGTGCCCGTATTATTTGAACAGAAATTGTAAATTAAATGGGCTAAATTTGTGTAAAATAAGTGGATGAAATTAATAAAAAATACGATTGTGTTGCTTATACTATTAATACATTTGAATAGTGTGGCACAAAGCAGGCTTGAGGGTTCATTTTTTTTCAAAGGGGAATTAAAGCAATATTCTTTATTCATTCCTGAAAATTGGGAACCAGGAATGAATGCAGTTTTGGCGTTCCATCCCTTAAACACGACTAGGTGGAATTCAACCAGTTGGTGTGATACTTTAGTTTCGTTTGCCAAAGATCAAACGGTACTTTTGATTTGTCCCGATGGCGGTGTGGATGGAAGAGTAGATGATCCAGTTGATTTGGAATTTACATCGGCATTGTTGGATTCTACGGATCTTTGGTATCAATTTAATACAGATTCTTTGGTAGCCTTGGGTTTTTCCTGGGGAGCAAGGACCGTTTATACCTATGGTTTGGCAAATCCATCACGATTTAGAGGCTTGATTGCAATTGGCGCTGCAATAGAGGGAACAAACCAATTGAATGGATTAGAGTCTGGAGCAAAATTTAAAAATATATTTATCATACACGGGACCAATGATGATGTCAACAACCGCTATTGGCCTGCGAAACAATTTTTTTCTAAGACCCAATCATGTTATAAAGACTCTTTATTAAGGGGAATTGGACATACCATAGATTTTACAAATCGGAATTCTATTATAGCGCATGCCTATAAATTCACATTGCGGAATGAGTGTTTGATTTCTTCAATTTCTGAAGAAACAATGATTGAAAAGATGGGTATTTCTTTTCTTCAAAATACATTGACTTTGTTTTCTGATATGGATACTGAGATTCCATTTATTGTATTTGATTTGTACGGTAAAAGGCTTTTTGGAGGATTTAAAAGTGCAAGAATTCAATCATTTTCCCATCCATTAAAGCCAGGTATTTATTTAATCAAACTACAAGATAAGCTCAAGTACTTTTTCGTGCACGATTAATCTGAAGTGTATTGGTCTAACCCAATAAAAATTAAAGTTCTGAAATTGTCTCAAGGAATTGTTTAAACAATTATGTTTCCAAATGGGATAGTACTTCTCTGAATTCACTCAAAATCATGGCTGTTGCGCCCCAAACCCAGGCGTCATCCAAAGCAAAACCTGCCACTTTGATCGACTTCGCGTAACTGGTTTGAAGGTCTCTTTGAGAAAATAGCTGAGGATTTTGTAAATGTTGCAAAGGACATTTGTACAAACTTTTGACTTCCGATTCTTGCAATTTGAAGTTGGGAATTTTTGTGCACCACCCGATAAAAGGATTCACTACAAATTTGCTGACAGGAATGTACAATGGTGATAGGGAGCCAACTATTTTAACCATTTCCGATTGGACCCCAATTTCTTCGTAAGTTTCGCGAAGGGCTGTGAAAGCTGGATTTGGATCAGAAATTTCCATTTTTCCACCTGGCAAACCAATTTGTCCTGTATGAGGATCAGAAGGATGGGTTTGTCTTTGGATCAAAGGAAAATAAACGTCTCCGTCCGATTCAATCAACAAGATCAAAACCGAAGCTTGAGAATGATCATCAGCCCAGGGTTCTAATAGTCTATGAGGCAAAGGCGCGACTTCTTTATGAGCCTGGTATCCCGGAAGGGGCTCGGTAAGTCTGTAAGCAAGTGATTCTATAAATTTTGGGAATGCCATACGAAACCCAACAGTATAAAAACCTTACTTGTTCGAATTTTTAAGATAAGCTTGCAATGCCATGGTCATGGATGGAGTTTCGGGACTTGGGGCTTTAATGTCCAAAATCAAGCCAGCGTCTTCTATTGCTTTCGCTGCTGAAGTACCAAAAGCAGCTATTCTGGTAGGTCCTTGTTCGAAATCAGGAAAATTATCAAAAAGAGATTTAATTTCCAATTGACTAAAAAACACTAAAATATCGTATTTAATGTCTTTAAGATCCGAAAGGTCTGCACTTACAGTCCTGTACATGACGCTTTCGTAAAATTTGATTTTGGTGGTTTTTAATATTTCAGCGACGTCGTTTTTCCCATTGTCAGAGCAGGGCATCAAAAAAGTACCCACATCCTTGTGTTTGTTAAAATAGTTGGTCAGGTCTGCAATGCTTTTTGTCCCATGAAATACCTTTCTTTTCCTATAGACTATAAATTTCTGAAGGTAGTTGGCTATGGCTTCGGTCCCACAAAAATATTTGGTCATTTCAGAAATCCTGGACCTCATCATTTCACAAACCCTAAAGTAATGATCAACCGAATTTTTACTGGTAAAAATGACGCAGGGGTAATCTTCAGGTCTGATTCTCTGTCTTCTAAATTCTTTTTCAGGTAAGGGATCTACTTGAATAAAGCTTCGCCAATCCACTTGAAGCTGATACTTGTCTTCAATATCGAAGTAGGGCGATCTTTCAGGTTTGGGCTGTGAAATCAAAATTGAATTCACTTTTCGGGTTCTATGACCCTCTTCCTGGTGTGCAATGGTCGTCGTTTGTTTTGGCATTTACGGCGGCATTTTTATGCCCTTTATCAAGCTGTCCTATGAATTATTTCATACAATAACAAGAAGGGGGCGATTTCGAAGGTGCAAAGGTACAACAAAAAATGAATAATCGAATTTCGCCATAAATTAGCTGACAATAATAACTCTTTGGCTTGCCTAAAAAAATAGGCCAGCATGAACAAGCCAAACAGCCAAAACACAAATTTTTCTGTAAATTCTGATTTTGCAAAGCTTAATACAAAATCCAGTGGGATCAACAAAAGACTAAAAAGACAGCCGAAACTAACGATGTTAAACAGGTATCGTTCTGTTTCTTTTTGAATTCCAAATAGCCAACCTAAAAGCTTTAATGATAGGTGGCGTATAACATAAATAGATGAAATAAAGATAGCAATATATATAAGAAAATAATAATGTATTGGACCTATCCATAGATTGTAGGCTAGAAAAAAGAAAATGCTCAATCCTGCAAAATAGAGGCCATATAATATGAAAGTAATCAACTTAGAATCCTCTCGACTTTCTCTAAACAAGACACTGGCCAGATTTAGATTAAAATTGCTTTGGTAAAGCTTACTGACATAGCTTCTATTTAAGTTTAAAGCGATGGCCAATAAGAAAGTAAGAAAGAGTAAGAGCCAAAAAAGAAAATTCTTAACCTCCGTTGGATTTGCGGGGGTATCTTCGACCTGTTTTAGAACATTGCTTATGCCAACCATGCCATCAGGCTCAGATTCTTTATGAAAGGCTGGTCTAAGCTCAAAGGGGTTGGAAACTATGATAGTGTCTCGAGAGATATTAAGCTGATTATTGCTATTTAAAGATTCTTTTTTTCGTAAATCAAATGGATTGGAGCTTTGGCACACAACAGCTTGATACACCATAAGGTATATTCCGAAAAATGTGGCTAAAAGCCTTAAAACCTGCATTTTATGGACAAATAAACTTAAATCCTATACCGTGAATATTATCTATTTTAATGGCCGGATCATCACTGAGGTATTTTCTAAGTCTTGAAATGAAGACATCCAAACTTCTACCCATAAAATAATCATCTTCACCCCAAAGGTTTTCGAGAATGACTGATCTTTTAATGACTTTGTTTTTATGTTTAACCAAAAAGTCTAATAATTCACTTTCTCTTTGGGTTAGAACCCGAACGTTACTTTCTTTAATCAGCTGATATTCAAGAGGAAGGTAGCGATAATTACCGATGATAATTTCTTGTTCCTGGGAAGGTGCTTCAAATACACGACTGCGTCTTAAGAAGATCTCAATCTTAAGAATAAGTTCTTCAATGCTAAAAGGTTTGGTGAGATAATCGTCTCCGCCCAATTTAAGACCGTGAATTCTATCTTCTTTTAAGGACTTTGCAGTCAAAAAAAGTATTGGAATCTGTTGGTCCCTCCTTCTAATGTTTTCAGCAAGGGTGAAGCCATCCATCTCTGGCAGCATGACGTCAAATATGCAAAGGTCAAATTTGTCTTTTTTGTAAGCTTCAAAGGCATCCGCCCCATTTACAGAATGGTGCACATCATAACCTTGAAGTTCAAGATGGTCTTTGGTAATAAAGCTAAGGGTTTCATCGTCCTCGGCATACAATAATTTCGCTTTTTTCATCAACTTTCTATTTTACATGTTATAAAAACGCTGGTACCTTCACCATAAATACTGTGCAAATTAAGTTCAAATCCGTGAGCTTCACAAATTCTTTTTACATAATACAATCCAATGCCAAAACCTTTGACATTGTGAACATCTCCGGTTGATACCCGATAAAACTTTTCAAACAGCTTGTCCTGATCATCCGGAGGAATTCCAACACCTTTGTCTTGAATTTCAATTTCCAATAGATTTTGGTCCTTATTTCGGGTAAAGATACTGATCTCAGGAATTTTCTTACTATATTTTACGGCGTTGTCGATTAAATTCGATATTATATTGGTAAAATGAAATTTATCAACCTTCAATTTGTCCAATTTTGCATCGAGATGAATTTCAAAACTACCCCCTTCATCCCCAAGTCTAAATGAATACTGAGAACCGATTTGTCGGATTAGATCATTTACTGCAATCGTTTCTTTTTTCAATTGGAATGTTGAAGATTCCATTTTAGCTATTTGGAGGACTTTTTCTACCTGATCGTTTAGTCTTTGGTTTTGATCCTTGATGATCTTTGCATACTGGCTTAGTCTTTTATCTTCTTCAATCAATGGATGATGATAAATGACATCGGATGCTATTTTGATAGATGAGATTGGAGTTTTAAATTCGTGGGTCATGTTGTTGATGAAATCACGCATTAACTCAGAATATCTCTTTTGCCTTAGGATAACAAAAATGGCCAATGTAAAAATGAGGCAAGCAATAAAAACCAATCCGGAGGAAAAAACCATTGGTTTCATTTCTTTAAAAATCATGGATTCCTTTTCCGGAAATCGGACTACAAAATAATAAGACAATTTTTTCTTCGCCCGTTTTACTTTTTTTACTTTTTTAACAAGAGGTGCTTCATTTTCTTTGGTGCTGATGCAACATTCGCTGATGATTAACTCGTTGGTGTTACAATCATAAATTCCATATTCAAAAACGGTGTTGATTCCTTGCTTATCGAGTTCAGTTTCCAGATAATAAACCAAGATGGTTTGATCGATTGGAGAATTGACATTGACTTCGTAGACATGGGAAGAGTCTCTTTTGATCAGGTCTTTTTCAGGTAGTTTAACTTCGTTGTATTTGGCAATTTCGTTGGCAGTGTTTCTCAAAGCGATGGTGACTCCTCTGTGAAATTCTGCTTCTTCCTTGTTGTAATTTTTATAAATATATAAACCTTGGGTTATAAAGACACCCATTATTATGAGAAAGCCAAGAGATACTAAAATTTTAATTTTAAAAGAGGACATCTTTTTTCTTAAATGAGTATAGGCTTAATAAAGCTGACAATTTGTATTTTTTGTCACCGATGTTTAATAACAAGATGTCATAACGAAGGTTGAGATCTATTTATTCTATTGGTTTTATCTTAGGTTTTACCAAGGTAAAAACCCTACTAATATTAAATCCAAAACGAATATCTCCTTTGGTCCAATCACCCACCGTCTCTGCCACAAATCCTTTTTCAACCATGGAAGTAGAATTGGTAAAGTGAAGTTGAAAAACATGACCTCCGGTTTCAATATCAAATCCTATGCTAAATGAGTGATTAAAACTTGTTTCAATTTGGTTGGGTAAAACATAAATAAACTCTGCGTTTAAAGAAGTTCTTTTGGTCAACTTTTGGCGAATACCTGTGCCAATGGCGTATACATCATTTTTGACGGCATTGGATGCTACTAGGTTGCGATGGACTACTGTGGGAGTCAGCTGTGCTGAAAAACCTTCTGAAAATTTTCTGGCAAGCAACAATTGGAAATGATAATAAAGTCTTGAGGAAAAATAATTTTCACGATTTGGATCCGGCCATTTGTTTGTTTTAATGGCGATGCCTGAGATCAGACTCATGGACAGAGGTATATTTCTTTTGCCTTTTGATTGTCTTAAAAAACGGTATTTAATATAAGTGTCATAGGTTTTTTCGAAGTTAGATCTTCCAATTCCTATTTGGATATTTTTGGTAAGTCCATAATCGAAGCCTAATCTCATTGTGGCTTGGTCCAATCCAAAAAATTCTGATGGACCTGTGTTTAAAAATCCGAAACGATGTAAAATTTTAAAATCCAAAACTCCTGCTGCCGTGTGCTCAATAGAATGAAGATTGATGATTCGGTTTGTTTTAAAACTTGCAAGTGCATATTCTGTACTTTCTTCTTCACGCAGTAGTGACAATAAATTATCATTCTCCTGGCTAAATGCAAACTGCAAGCCCAAAAACATAGGTACTATCAAAAAGAAAATGCGCACATAGACCATACATTATTTATTTAGAATAACACATCTGTTTAAAACCACATCCATTAATTTACCGGTGCAAACACATTTTAATGTAATCACATCGCCTACGGGTAATCTGGGATTTTTTTTAGTACTATCCATTTCAAATTCGCAAATGATGCCCTGGTCGCCTGCAGTTGCTTTCAATTGAACACCTGAAAAAGTATTTTGACCGACCAAATTACCCATGATCTGACCAGTTACCTCTACAACTTTGTTGAGGTATTTTTGGTCTGCGAGGGTTTCGTTTTCTGCATACTCTTTGTATAAATCTTCAGCAGTTACAATCAAATCAGCAGATTTAGTTTCTGTTTTTTCCACGGGTTTATTGTATAAATAATACCCAACTCCCGCTGCAATAATTATCGCAACCAACAAAAAAAGTAATATTTTCTTAAGCATATTTTTTAGTTTAGAAAAATCTTAGTTTTAATTTATTAATTATTTTTTGCACCTTCCGAAATCCACACTTCGATGGTTTCGATTAGCGTATTGGAAAGTTTGGCAGAACCATTGGGCATTGGAAAAAAATTACTTTCATGTTTGATGCTTCCCAGCAGTGAACCATTATTTACATAGATCAAGGTTTGATCGTGGCCTTCTAAGATGACGTTGCCAAGTGCAGCAGCTGTAGAATGACAAACAAAACAATTGTTAGTTAAAATTGGAATGACATCTGCAGAAAAGGAAACATTGCTTTTTGGGCCGGAATTAGGTGGGTACAATTCATCTTCTTTGTCGTAATAGCATGCAGAAATAAGTATAAGTGAATTTATAATCAACCACATTTTAAGTTTAGTCATAAATGAATATATCAAGCTTGTAAAGTAATGATAAAAGAATCAACAATTTTAATTATAAATAGGAACATTTTAAATTTATAATTATTGATCCGTTGAATTAGAAAATTGGTAAAAGAAGCAATTCGCTATCAATTGCAGTTCATATCAAACTTGGATAGCGGATCGTTGTTTGGAAAACAAAGTCCGGAAATTACACTCTCAGGTTTATACCTTAAGAGATTTGGATCTCTAAGGCCGTTGGTGAGAAAAGCTGTCAATTGATCCACTTCTTGAGGACTTAAATTAAGCGGACTTAAGAAAGGGTGCAATTGTTCTTTTGGCACTCTTTCGTTTTCGGGAATCCCTTTGTTAAAATATTCCACGACATCTCTCAGGGTTTCTTTGCTACCGCCATGAAAATAAGGTCCTGTATCACCCAGATTATAAAGTTGAGGAGTTCTGAATTTAAAGAGATCTTCGTCTTTTAAAGTAAAACCACCACGACCACGGTTTCTTGCGTCGTTTATGGAGGTTTTTAGTCCGCCATGTTCGAAAATATCATCTACACCAAGTGCTGCAAAAGTCATGGAACCCAAGTTTTTCTCAAAATGGCATGAAACACAATTGGCTTTTCCAAAAAACAATTTTGCACCTTCCTTCTCCTGATTAGACATGGCAGAATAGTCGCCTTTTAACCATTTTTGGAAAGGAGCCTGATCGGTTGTGATAGATCTCAAATAAGCAGAAAGTGCAAAACTAGCCGCTTTACGGCTGTACCTAGTAGAATCATCCCAGCCGGGGAATGCTTTGTCAAAAAGCTCCTTGTAACCGGCAGCTTCGACAATTTTTTTATTAAACATCATGCGGTGCACAATGAGTCCTTCTATGTTTTGACCTTCCAAGGCGCCTAATCTTTCGTGGTTGCGAGCGGTGCCGGGATCTGTAACTCCCCAAACTGCTTCTGTCCCTGCGTTTTTATGATCCGAACCAAAAGAGCCATTCCACATGGTATTTTCAACAAATGCAACATTGATCGTGGCCAAAGGCCTTGCACCTTGTGCGTCGATGCTATCGGGAGAATAAAATGGATGCTTAATTCTTTTTTCACCTTTTACACCAAATCCGTAGCCCCCATCTGCGATCCCTTGCATTCTTCCAGGTCTGAAACCGGATTCTACGACGTGACAAGAGGAACAAGTAAAAGTGTTTAAAAGAGCATGGTTTTTGGCTTCGTTGGCAAAAGCAGGTTCAAAAAACAGAAGCTTGCCCAAAGCAATTTTTTCAGGAGTTAGAGGGTTTAGTGGTGATTGAGGAATTTTATCGTATTCGGTAGAAGACGGTAAAATAAAGCTCTGAGGATCTCTAATGAGTTGTTTTAGTTCATGATCTATTGGATCATATCCATCGTGAGTGCAGGCCAGAGCTGTGAGGAATAAAACCACAAAAATTTTTAGAAATATAGCTTTCATATCAGGATTAAAGCGAAATTGAGCTACAAAAATAGACATAAATAAATATAAAATTTATAAACTAAATAAATAAATATGTTTAAACCTGAATATTAAGGAGATAGCTTAAAAAAAATGATATAAGTCAATAATTTCAGTGCAACCAATGATCGTGGTCATTTTTTGATGATCAATCTTAAAGCGGAATGGATAGATGGGTTGGCTGCGAGGATATGTCCAGTAAAACAGGGTTCTTCTTCCCCATAGAGCCCTGTGACGATGCCACCGGCTTCCCTGACGATGATGATACCCGCGCTGACATCCCAGGCGTTTATGGATCCTTCGTAATAGGCATCAAATCTACCGCAGGCTGTGTAAGCCAGATCGATCGCTGCTGATCCCAATCTCCTGATTCCTCTTGCGATTAGAATCATTTTTTTTAGCGTTAAAACCAGCTCTTCAATATTTTCTCTTTTGTAAGGGAACCCTGTGGCTATGACTGCATCTTTAATTTCAGAAGTTTTGCTTACATAAATTCTTTGTCCATTGAGCCAGGCACCTCCACCTTGCCATGCGTAAAAACATTCGTCGGCCATAATGTGATAAATAACACCTGCCACTGGAATTCCATCTTTGAGTAAGCCAATACTCACTGCAAACACTGGAATTTTGTGGATATAATTAGTAGTGCCGTCTAAAGGGTCAATGACCCAGGTCCAGTACTTTGTTTGGCTTTGGTCTATGGTCGCCTCTTCTGTAATAAAACCTGCATCCTCAATTAAAGACGATAAACCTTCGACGATCAATTTTTCTGCATTTTGATCTACATAGCTGACCAGGCTGTTTTCTTCTTTGGTTTCAATATGGGATTCCAACAATTGATCCAACTCCTGTCGAATGTAGGTTCCTGCTTTTTTGGCAATCTCCATGATTTTTGGAGTGATTACACTTAAATCTATGAAGTCTACTGTAGTGATTTGTTTTTTCTGAGGCATCTCATTTAAACCATCCATCCGATGGGAATGTTTGTCCATTCTAAACAAATAAAAATAAATACAAATGATCAGAACAGCAAAAGCCCAATGGGAAGGATCCGGCAAAGAAGGGCATGGAAATTTAACCACTCAAAGCACCGTGCTCAATCATACACAATATTCTTTCGGCTCAAGATTTGAGTCTGGAATTGGAACCAATCCTGAGGAACTGATCGCAGCTGCACACGCAGGATGTTATAGTATGAAATTGAGTTTTATCTTGGGAGAAGCCGGATTTACACCGGAGCTTTTGGAAACGGAATGTCAAATTAAATTTGCAGATGGAAAAATCGTCAATTCGCATTTGATTTTAAAAGCAAAGGTGACAGGAATTTCTGCTGAAAAGTTTGAAGAGTGTGTGCAAAATGCAAAAGTAAATTGTCCTATTTCTAAATCTTTGAATACGGAAATTACTTTGGAAGCGGAATTGACAATTGACAATTGACAAAGGACAATTGTCAATGAGTTAATTAGAAAATTAGTCAATTAGTTAATGGTTTAATATTCATTTTTTACACTCTTCAATTTACTAATCCACTAATTGACTAATTACATTTTCTTATTCTCCCAAACCCTATACAGCGCCGTTTCTTCAAATATTTGATGGTAAAGATTTTTTTGTTCTTCCGTCAAAATCATATTTCTTCGGGCCATGACGGTTTGGGCCGTTTCGACAAATGCATCAAAACCAAAAGTGCTAAATCCTGTGGCTCCTCCCCATGCAAAATCAGGCACAAACTGCCTTGGATATCCAGCTCCAAAAACATTGGCTCCAAAACCAACTACAGTACCGGTGTTAAACATGGTGTTGATTCCGCATTTGGCGTGATCGCCCATGATGAGTCCGCAAAAGATGGTGTTTGTTTTTTCAAATTTTGAGGATTGATAAGACCAGAGTTTGACTTCCTGATAGGTGTTTTTGAGATTGGAAGAATTGGTATCTGCGCCGATGTTGCACCACTCACCAATCAATGAATTTCCCAAATAACCATCGTGGCCTTTGTTGGAGTTGGATTGGAAGATTACATTTTGTACTTCACCACCGACTTTGCAATTGGGACCAACAGTGGTTTGACCATAAATTTTTGCGCCAAGTTTTATAGTGCTGTTTTCACAAAGAACAAAAGGACCTCGAATGATGCTTCCTTCCATGACTTCTGCATCTTTGCCGATGTAAATAGGACCCGTTAAACTATTTAAGATACTCGCTTCAACTATGGCACCTTCTTCCAGAAAAATCTGATCTCCTAGAAGGGTATTGCTGGTACTCAACTTTTGGCTACTGCGATTTTGAGTCAATAGCTTATAATCCTTTTCGATTTCATCCCCATTTTTTTGAAAAAGTTCCCAGACATTTTCAATTCTTTGTACGGTGTGTGGATAAATGATTTTTTGAAAATTGGGAAGTGCTAGATCTGCCAAATTTTCCAATAAAATTCGTTCCGGATATTCATCCAATAATTTCAAACCAATCCACTGTGCATTGGAATCCATTGCCATGGTTCCTTTGGGTAGACCCATTAGAAATGCTACAAGGGATTCATCCGGAAGAATCGAACCATCTACGATCCAATGATCGGAAGTATCGTTTTTAATTTTGGAAAAAGAGGAGAAAGCTGGGTGGAGCAATCGTGTGAAACCGGAATGGACATTAATTTATTCCACTTCTCTGAAATCTTTAAGATGCCAATTCTTAAATCAGCAATGGGCCTACATTGGGTAAGGGGCCAAAGACGTTTACTTTTAACCGAATGATCAAAAAGAGAAAGATGCATATTGAGGGCTTTTTATAAAGCCGCTCAAATTACGGGTTTTTGGAAAATTTGCCGAATTTTTTATTGAACTTGTCAATACGGCCGGCGGTATCGATAAATTTCATCTTTCCGGTAAAGAATGGATGAGATTTGCTTGAAATTTCAAGTCGAACCAAAGGATATTCATTGCCATCTTCCCACTGGATCGTCTCCTTGGTAGCTGTACAAGATTTGGTAAGGAAGGCTTCGTTGCAGGAAAAATCCTTAAAAACAACGTAGCGATAATTGGCTGGATGGATATCTTTTTTCATAACCGAGTCAAAAAAATGGACCGCAAAGATACAAAAAACAATTATTACGGTCTAAATATTTTTTTTATAAAATGCTGTCTATAAGTTTGTCCACGCTTAGACCATCTGCTTCTGCCTTGTAATTGACCACGATTCTATGCCGTAAAACAAGTCCAGCAATTGCTTTAACATCTTCAATATCAGGGCTGTATTTAGATCTTAAGGCTGCATGGCATTTGGCACCCAGGATCAGGTTTTGTGAGGCTCTTGGACCCGCACCCCAGCTGACATATTCATTGACTTCTTTGGTTGCTTTATCAGTTTTTGGTCTAGATCTAGCGACCAGGCTAACCGCATACTCGAGCACGTTTTCTGCTACGGGTATTTTTCGAATCACTTTTTGAAAGGCGAGGATCTGATCTCCGGTAAGGATGGAATTCAACTGGGTGGTCTGATTGGAAGTAGTTTGTCTAACTACCTGAAGTTCTTCTTGATATGTAGGATAATCCAAAGGGATATTAAACATAAAACGGTCCAATTGTGCCTCGGGTAAAGGGTATGTTCCCTCTTGTTCGATTGGATTTTGAGTCGCCAAAACAAAAAACGGGCTAGGAAGCTCGTGTCTGGTACCGCTGACGGTTACATAACGCTCTTGCATGGCTTCCAATAAAGCCGCCTGTGTTTTAGGTGGAGTTCTGTTGATCTCATCGGCCAAGACGATATTGGCAAACAAAGGGCCTCTGTTGAATTTAAAATGCCGGTCTTCATCCAGAATTTCAGATCCGGTGATGTCTGATGGCATCAAGTCCGGTGTAAATTGTATTCTTTTAAAACTTAGGTCTAATACTTCTGCCAAGGTATTGATCAAAAGGGTTTTTGCCAAACCAGGAACCCCCACCAATAAACTATGGCCATTGGAAAAAAGTGAAATAATAGAAGCCTGGATCACATCTTGTTGACCGACAATTACTTTTCCTACTTCAGCGCTCAAGGCTTTATAAGATTTTGCAATGGCGTCAATGGCTTCTACATCCGATGAATACTGCATAAATGATAATTAAAAAACGAGCAATGTTAATAATGACAGGATATAACGCCCAAACTGAGCTTTTAGTTTTGATCGATCTTTTGCAAAAATTCTTCCTCTGTCCAAATTTCGACGGTGTTAAGTTTTTTTGCTTTTTCCAGTTTTGAGCCTGCGTCAGCGCCCACCACTAATATGTTTAGATTGCCTGAAACTGCTGAAATATTTTTTGCTCCCGCTTTTTCAGCTAGCTCTTGCGCTTTTTTTCGATCCATGCTTAAGCTGCCTGTAAAGAGAATGGTTTTACCTGATAAAGGAGCATCGGAAGACACTTGTCTCGGCCGGTCTTCATCGGTTTGAAGCATTTTGACACCGTGTTTTTCCATCTCCAGAATGATTTTGTAGTTTTCTGAATCCTGAAAATACTGAATGATATTTTCACCCACCACCGGCCCAACATCTTTGATTTGTTTGAAGTTTTCAATGGTCCAGCTTTTGAGATCCGGCAAATAGCTCAAATGCTCTGCAATGAGTTTGCTTATTTTTTTACCCAAATGATGAATACAAAGCCCGTGTAAAACTCTGTGAATCGGATTCCTTTTAGCTTTATCAATGGCCGATTTTAAATTATCAACGGACTTGCTTCCCAAACCTTCTAATTTAGAAATTTGATCATAGTTTAAATGGTAAATATCCGCCATATTTCTGATGATACCGAGATTGAAAAATCGTTCAACTAAGGAGGCTCCAAGACCATCGATGTCCATCGCATCTTTTGAAACATGGTGAATTAATTTTTGAACGATCTGTGCAGGACAATGAATGTTGGGGCATCTCCAAGCAGCTTCATCCAATTCTCTGACCAATGGCGTCGCACAGCTTGGGCAGTTTAATGGAAATGCAACAGGATAAGCATCAGCAGGTCTGTTTTCTGGAAAAACTTTAACAATGTATGGAATCACATCTCCAGCCCTTTCCACCAAAACGCTATCTCCAATGTGGATGTCTCTGGATTTAATAAAGTCCTCATTGTGTAAGGAAATGCTGCTCACTGTGACACCCGCTAATGCCACCGGATCTATTTTAGCGACAGGCGTGATGGATCCTATTTTACCCACTTGAAATTCTACTTGTCTAAGGACCGAAGTAGCTTGTTTGGCTTGAAATTTAAAGGCCACGGCCCATCTTGGATGATGCGAGGTGTAACCGCATTGTTCCTGCATTTCAAGACTATTCAATTTAATCACCATTCCATCCAGTTCGTAATCATACCGGTCTCTTTTTTCAGCCCATTCCTGTATAAATTCGAAAACTTGTTCGATACCTGTGCATAATTTTTTCTCAATGCTGGGTACTTTAAAACCTAGTTCCTGTGCAAGGTTTATGAGGTTCAATTGGGTTTTATAGTTGGGAATTTTATTTTCACCAGAAGAGTTGGTTGCATAAGACATTTGGAAAATGAAAAGATCTAATTTTCGAGTGGCCGTTTCGTTTGGATCTTTCACTCGCATCACTCCGGTTGCTGCGTTTCTTGGATTGGCAAGTAAGGGAAGTCCGTCTTGCTCCCGGTCTTTGTTTATTTTAATAAAATTGTCCTTTCGAATCAAAGCTTCTCCTCTTAATTCAGCTTTAGAAATTCCGTGTTTTGAAAATGGCGCCATCAATGGCAATGATTTAATGGTCCTGGCATTGGCTGTCATTTCTTCTCCTTTGGCACCATCACCTCTTGTGGCTGCTCTGACCAATTGGTCATTTTCATAAACAACAGCCATACTTCCGCCATCAAATTTTGGTTCCACGATGTATTCCAAAGCTTGATCTTCAGGAACACCGCAAAGTTTTTTTATTCTTTTATCAAATTCTTGGAGGTCTTCAAGATTGTAGGTATTGTCCAAAGAAAGCATGGGTGTTAAGTGCGCCACCGAATCAAAACTTGATTTGAGATCAGAAGAAACCCTTTGCGTTGGAGAATCGTTGGTGATCCAGTCTGGATGCTGGTTTTCAGTACTTTCAAGAATTTTGTAAAGCAAATCGTATTCATAATCCGAGATGAGGGGATTGTCCAATACGTAATACTGATGTTCGTGGAATCTCAGGATCTCTGATAATTTTAAATAGTCAGTGTTGGTTAATGCTTCCGTATTATTTAAAAAAGCTTTGTAATCCAAGTTTGGCATAAAGGACAATTTTTATACTTATAAAATAATCACAATAATTAAAGGGCAAAACTAACATAAAGATGAATAAGCCAAATCGAAATGGATTAATTACCTTTGCCTAAATTCATAAAACGGTCCTCTTATTTATTTTTTATGGATTTTTCCTGTTTTTATTAGAATCAAATTTTTTAGAACCTTCAATCTTAATCTGTATGAAATTTGCATTTTGGATGATTTTCCTTTTAATAATGAATATATCTTGTATGACTAAAACCGATCAAGCCACCAAAGAATTTACAGTTTTGAAAAAATGGGAAGGACCTTATGGGGGAGTTCCGGCATTTGATAAAATCGATATTCAAGAATTTATTCCTGCAACGGAAGTGGCATTGCGTGAAAAGGCTTTAGAAATAGATTCCATTGCCCATCAATCCGAAAAACCCAGTTTTGCCAATACGATCGAGGCTCTTGAAAAAACAGGCTCTACTTTTAAAAGATTACAAGCCGTTTTTTATATTTGGACGAGCAATATGGCATCCGATGAATTGGATTCTATTCAACAAATTTTAGAGCCTAGATTTGCTGGTTTTAATGATTCTGTGATTCAAAATAAAGCCTTGTTTGATCGAATTGAAGCGGTGTATAAAGCTGATCAATCCAATCTAAATCCTGAGCAGAAAAGATTGTTGTGGAGATACTACACCAATTTTAGTTTGGCCGGAGCAAAGTTGGATGAAGAATCTAAGAAAAAGGTAGCAGAAATTAATCAGAAACTGGCTGGACTGTTCACTAAATTCTCTCAAAACCAATTGGCGGATGAATCTGAAAAATATGTAGAAATAAGTGATGAAAAAGATTTGGACGGATTGCCTGAGAATATGAAAGAGGCGGCTGCAAAAGCAGCAGAAGCCAAAGGCAAAAAAGGAGTTTGGTTGATTTCCAATACGCGTTCTGCAGTGGAACCATTTTTGAGTTTTGCACACAATAGAAGTTTGCGTGAAAAAGTGTGGAGAATGTTTATTAACAGAGGTGACAATGGAGATCAAAATGACAACAATGCGATCATTCCACAAATATTAAAGTTGAGGGCACAAAGAGCTAAAATTATGGGATATGAAACCCACGCGCACCTCAGACTTGCCGATAAAATGGCCAAGACTCCTGAAAATGCTTTGTCCTTGCTGGAATCCGTTTGGCCATTTGCCACCCAAAGAGTGAAAGAAGAAGTGGCGGATATGCAAAAAATCGCTGATCAAAATAAAGACAATATTCAAATTGAAGCATGGGACTATCGATATTATGCAGAGAAAGTTAGAAAGGCAAAATATGATCTGGATCAAAATGAAGTGAAACAATATCTACAATTGGATAAATTAAGAGAAGGTATGTTTTTTATGGCCGGCGAATTGTTTCATTTAAAATTTGAAAAAATAGAAGATGTGCCTGTTTTCCATTCTGATGTAACGGTCTACAAAGTCAGCAATACCGAAAGCAATGAGCTGGTTGGTCTTTGGTATTTTGATCCTTATGCCCGTAAAGGAAAACGTTCAGGTGCTTGGATGACGGCCTATAGAGAGCAAGAAAAATTTAATGGAGATATCAAAACCATTGTATCTAACAACAGCAATTTTATCAAAGGAAAAGAAGGAGAACCAGTATTAATTTCATGGGAAGATGCAGAAACTCTTTTTCATGAATTTGGTCATGCCTTACATGGATTGTGTTCTAAGGTCACGTATGCATCTTTATCAGGAACGAATGTAGCGACGGATTATGTTGAATTTCCTTCACAAATTTTGGAGCGTTGGCTATCCACACCTGAGATTCTTGAAAAATATGCTTTGCATTACCAAACCGGAGAACCAATGCCAGCGAGTCTTTTGGAAAAAATAAAAAAAGCATCTAAGTTTAATCAAGGGTTTTCCACCGTGGAATATCTTGCAAGTGCTTTGGTCGATATGAAATTGCATTTAGCAGGAGAACAAGACATCGATGCAGATGCATTTGAAAAATCCACACTTGCTGAATTGGGAATGCCAAAGGAAATTGTGATGAGACATAGAACACCACAGTTTGGACATATTTTTGCGGACGATGGATATTCCGCAGGATATTATAGTTATTTGTGGTCAGATGTTCTCAGCGCGGATGCATATGATGCGTTTACAGAAGGAAAAGGAGCTTACGATAAGGAAGTGGGTAAGAGGCTGCATGATTATGTATTTAGTGTCGGAGGAACGATGGACGAATCAGAAGCCTATATGAAATTCCGTGGTAAGAACCCAGACAGAAAAGCTTTGATGAAAACCCGGGGTTTTGTAGCAGAATAAGATTGGAATTCAAATAGGTCTAAGTCCAGTGGATGGTCAGCGTCTCTTCCAGATTTTGGCTGAGACTACGACCCACCGGGCAAGTTTTGGCTGCGTTGGTTAATATGGCTTTTTGTTTGTCGGAATATTCAATTTCAGGCATGTAGATATCTACCTCAATCCTTGCAATTCTTCTTGGGTTTTCGGCCATTACTTTGAGCACTTCTGCTTTTGCTCCATCGATATTGATGTCATGCGTTTTTGCTGCAATTCCCATAATTGAAAGCATACAGGCTCCAAGGGCTGTAGCCACCAAGTCTGTTGGAGAAAATGCCTCCCCTTTTCCAAAATTATCAATCGGTCCATCTGTTTGGATCACTTGGCCGCTGCGTAAATGGGTGCAGACGGTGCGAATATCTCCTTCATATAGTACGGTTGAAGTTTTCATTCTTCTTCCATTTTGGTATTTCTTTCTGCTTCTCTGGATTGGTTGAGTTCATCGTAAGCCTTGAGTATTTCTTTGACCAAGCGATGACGAACTACATCATCAATGGTTAAGTGGATGGTCGTGATACCTTTGATTTTACCCAGAATATTGGCTGCTTGTTTTAAACCTGAAGTTTGTCTGTAAGGAAGATCTATTTGGGAAAGGTCGCCGGTGATAATACATTTAGCAGTAGGTCCCAATCTGGTTAAGAACATTTTCATCTGAAGTGCGGATGAATTTTGTGCCTCATCCAAAATGATAAAAGCATTGTCCAGCGTACGTCCTCTCATAAAAGCAAGTGGTGCAATTTCGATGACCCGATTTTGAATGTATAGTTCAAGTTTTTCTGCCGGAATCATGTCATCCAATGCATCATACAATGGTCTTAAGTAAGGGTCTATTTTCTCTTTTAGATCGCCGGGAAGAAATCCGAGGTTTTCTCCTGCTTCTACTGCGGGTCTGGTGAGGATAATTTTTTTAACAAATTTGTTTTTTAATGCTCTCACCGCGAGTGCTACTGCAGTATAGGTTTTACCTGTTCCGGCCGGACCTATGGCGAATACAACATCATTCTCTTCAACGGCTTGCACCAAGAGCAGTTGATTTTTAGTCTTGGCATAAATGGTTTTTCCTTCTCGTCCGTGCACGAGCACATGCCTATTTTCAAGATGAGGCATTTGTTGTTGATAGGGATTGTTGCCTTGAATCAGATCTTCGATGGTTTGGTTGGAGAGTTCCTTCTGATCTTTGAGTAATCTCACCATGGTTTCTACCTTGTCCTTTACTTCTTGGGACTCTTTTTTTCTGCCGGAAATTTTCAATTGATTGCCTCTGGAACTGATCAGTATGTCCGGATATGCTTTTCTAAGAATGTTGAGTTTTGAATTATTTTCACCAAGAAGGTCAATAGGATCAATGTTCTCAATGTTTAAGATAATTTCGCTTTGGGTCAAATTTTTTCTTTTATAATTTTATATGAATGAAATACAAACCAAATAGAGGATATATTAGTTTAATGAAGTACAAATTTATGGGAACTATTGGATTTGACTATATTTCCTGTATTATTTAATAAAAAATTTCAATATTTTGCACGTAAAGCCAACATTAGTAAGCATTTGTTCAGATTTTGGGGATAGTGATTATCGGGTATCCGCTCTTAAAGCCAGAATTCTTGGGGCAAATCACCCGATCGAAGTGGTAGACATTAGCCATCAAATCAATCCTTTTGATTTGGTGGAAGCCGCTTTTGTGATTTCAAATGCCTTTATATTTTTTCCGGTTGGATCCATTCATGTGGTTTGGGTTTTTAATTCAGGCTTGGATCGGGGGATATTGCTTGCAAGATATCAAAATCACTATTTTATTTTACCCGATAATGGAATTCTAAGTCTTATCACAGGTGCGGATCGACCCGAAAAGCTTTATCGCATTAGTGATGATTCTTTTGAGTTTAGGGATAGGATTTCTTCAGCAATACGAGTTTTAATCGGGGAAGAAGAAGCCGGGCTGATGTATGATGAATGTGAGGATCCTATTGTAAAAATTAATGTCTCTCCTGTTTATCAAAAAGACCGCATTCAAGCAAGGATTGCATATGTGGACCATTATGGAAATCTGGTGTTGAATATTCGACAAAAACCATTTGAAGAAGTTGCTGGACAGAAAATATTTTCATTTCAAACATCAAGTCAGCAGGTAATTTCTGATTTTTATATCGGAGAAACCAATGCAGAAAATGGAAGTTTTTACAGTTATTTTAACCATGCAGGTTATATGATTTTGGCTTTGTGTGGTGGAAATGCAGCCAATACCCTTGATTTAAAAAGAGAAGATATTTTGCAAATCGTTTTTGAATGATACACAGATTTGTCAAAATGTATTTCAGCGAATCTAGTGGAAAAGAATTTTTTCAAATATTCGAGCAAAGTGTTGAAAAAATTAAGGAATTTAAAGGTTGCCATCAAGTGATTTTACTAAAAGACGTTAATGATGAAAATGTGATGATGACCTACAGCATTTGGGAGAAAGATGAAGATTTACAAAATTATCGCACATCAGATTTTTTTAAAAACACATGGAATAAAACCAAATTACTGTTTGTTCAGAAAGCAGAGGCGTGGAGTATGAAAGATTACAAGGCAAATGAAAATTCAATAAAAGAATGAGTTTAGAAATTGTGAGACCATTTGCAGAAATTCAATATGCAAAAGAACTTGAGGCATTGGTCAGAAATGATCCATATCCGAAACCTAAGAGTTGGAAGATGTCGCCTATTTCAGTGTTAACTTATCTGATGGGCGGAACTTTGCAAGATGGATCCGTGATTTCTACTAAATATTTTGGTTTTCGCCAAACCATGGAATTGGCTATCGCTACACTTTTATCAGATAGAGCCTTGTTATTGATGGGAATCCCGGGAACTGCCAAGACTTGGGTTTCTGAACATTTAACAGCGGCCATCAGTGGAGATTCCAGTTTGTTGATCCAAGGTACCACAGGAATTCATGAAGACCAACTTAGGTATGGTTGGAATTATGCTTCATTAATTTCACAAGGACCCTCAGAAGAAGCACTAATCCCTTCACCGGTAATGAGGGCAATGAATGATGGAAGAATTGTTAGGTTGGAAGAACTTACCAGAATTCCAACAGAGATTCAGGATGCATTAATGACCATTCTTTCTGAAAAGATATTGCCCATCCCCGAATTAAAAAAACATGTTCACGCCAAGCAAGGATTTAATCTAATAGCCACCGCCAACGACCAGGACAAGGGAATTTATGAAATGTCTGCCGCGTTAAAGCGAAGATTTAATATTATTACGATGCCATTGCCTTCAAGCCTTAATGAAGAAATGAACATTGTACAATACAGAATCCAAGACATGCAGAAAATGTTGGAAATTGACTTGCCTGAAATTAAGAATAAGCAATTGGAGCAATTGGTTACCTTGTTCAGAGAATTAAGGCAGGGTAAAACTTTGGATGGAAAACAAAAAGTAAGAGCCAGTAAAGCACATTTAAGTCCCGCTGAAGCAATATCCATTGTGCATCATGCAAGGATCCAAAGTCACTATTTTAATCAAAATAAATTAACCCCACAAATTATCGCCCCGGTCATCGTACACACCTTAAGGCAAGTGGATTCGGATGAAACCATTATTTTGCAAGAGTACAATGAAGCGGTATTAAAAAAACGTGCGGATTGGAAAGAATGGTATCAAGCTTTTAAAGAACTACTCTAGATTTTATAAGGATAGAAATACTTATAAATATACATTCACACAATCCACTATTTTTTTTCTATAGTTGAGTCTGGTTCTTTTTTCCTGGTGTAATCTTTTGTTGTAAGTATATTTTTTCTCAAATGCATTTTGCAAAAAATAGATCATTAAAAATAATGAAACAATACTTGCCAACAACATCCATAAAATAGTGAATATGGGTAGATAATACAAGCCAATACTAAAAAGTACAATAACTTCTACTAGTATCAACAGGATACTTACAGCAAGTCTTACCGGTGGTATGAACTCTTTACTTTTAATTTTATTAAAACCAAACCATGTACCCAGGATTAAGGGGACACCATAAATGAAAAGTCCGGGTAAGCCTAGGATAAAAATTAGTATTAATTTTATCAAATTCACAGTTCTGTTTAAGAAGCTATTTTGATAATTAAATTCCATGGCTTTCACATTCCTGTCCAAGTTAGTGTATGCATTCAGCCATAAGGTCAGTTCGTCAAAATGCTTTTCTATCGCTTGAAGAATCGCTTGATGTTTTCGATGGAGTTCTTTTGGTTTGGATTTTTTTAAATCTTCGGGCATCATAATGTCGTACAAGCCATCATAAAGTTTGATGTCTACATTTTCAGGAATACTGAAAACGACTTCTTCCATTTTTTCTGTAAATACATTGGTTAGTTTTTCGAGTTGATCTTGTCCATTTTGATGTTCTTGATAAAATTGGCGTATTGAAATTGCTTCACCAAAAATAACCAATGCATCATGCCCGCTGTGCAGTACATTTTTAAAGTTGACTCCGCAGGGAATGACCATTAAATCATCCACAGGTCTTTCTAGGATGGTTCCTAAAGCAAGCCTTGCTGCACCTTTTTGGAGTGGGCGCAGAAATCTGACCATGGCGGTATTTGCTTCAGGAAAGATGAGGACTGCTTTGTTTTGAGATAAGATGTCATAACAATATTCAAAAGTACTGCGATTGTTTCTCAATTTTTCAAATCCATCTCGTCTTCGATAAATTGGAATTTGGTTGGTAAGAGTAAGTATGGGCTTTAACCATTTTCTTTCAAACATGTCCCCACGCACCAGAAAATGTAAAGTTCTATGTTGATAGCAGGCGAGAAGCATGGCTTCCATAAATGAACTTGGGTGATTGCATAGCATCAAAACCGGTCCGGACTTAGGAATATTATTTTGACCTAGGATTGTTATTTTTCTGAAATAAAAACGAAATGCAGCGCCAACTAAAATTTTAAATATTCTGTATAACATCAGACTGCAAAAATACATTAATTTTGCGGGAGCAATAAGGGAAAAAATATAATTGACCTTCATCTTCCATTATTGAATTTCATGCAGAAAAAATTAGTCATTATATCGGGTCCAACAGCATCCGGGAAGTCCCAACTTGTTCTGGATCTGGCACAACATTATCAGACTTCCATTGTATCAGCGGATAGCAGGCAAGTGTATAAGAAATTAAATATTGGAACTGCAAAGCCTGATCTTCAAGCGATGAATTTGGTCCCGCATTATTTGGTGGACTTTATTGAAATTGATGCTGAATATAGTGTAGGCCAGTATTTGATGGATGCCAACCAGATCATTGAAGAATTATTTCAAAAAAACGAAATTGTATTTGTTGCAGGAGGCACGGGTCTATACGTTAACGCTTTGATTCATGGCCTTGATGATTTTCCAATGATAGATCCGATTATAAAATCGAATTTGACTTCTATTTGGAAAAAGGAAGGAGTAGGTAATCTTGCGAAAGAATTGAGTATTTTAGATCCGGAATATGCAAGTAGCGTTGACCTTAAAAATCCACACAGACTCATCAGGGCCTTGTCCGTCATTAAGAGCAGCCATCAAAAGTACTCCAGTTATTTAAAGAATAAATCTAGCCATCAAAATTATCCTATTCTACACTTACTGATAGAAGATAGCAGGGAAGTTATTTATGATCGCATCAACCGCAGGGTAGATCTTATGATAGAGATGGGATTAATTGATGAGGTTAAGGATTTAAAAGATTATTGGGAATGTCCATCTATGAAGACGGTAGGTTATTCAGAGTTAATCTCCTATTTGAAAGGTGAATGTAATTTGGAGAAGGCCATAGAAAAGATAAAGCAACATACCCGTAATTATGCTAAGCGGCAAATGACCTGGTACAGAAAATACCATCAAGGGCCTAAAATTTCAAGAAATTTTGATGAGAAATTAATTCAGACAATTAATGATTTTGCAAATCCAATGATTGATTAAGCTATTTTACAATACTGTTGTAAGTTAAGACCATTGTAAAAATGGCGGTGGTAGCGGTCAAAGTTTTTGTCAATACTTTTTCCCAATCCACAGCTTCATTTTTTTCTTTTCTTAGCTTTTCTTTTTTAACAATTTTTGGTCCTACTAGAATGACAGACCCTTTATGGACTTTAGGAGTCATCCTAAAGAATAAATAGTTTCTGGTTTTTTCTACTCTGCCGTTCGCATGTTCTACAGTAATCTTCTTCAGATCACCTTGTTCATTAACCCCTGCAGCATATTTATTAATATAAAATCTTGCTCTTTTATTAATGTGATATGCTACTGCAATGGAATTGTCGGATGCAAACATTTTATCAGGATATAAATTGCTAATATTGGTTTCACCGGCAATTCTCACTAAATCTCTTTGTTTTGGAATAGAAATCACATCTCCATTTTTAAGAATAAAATTGTAACGGGATTGATCATTTTTAAGTGCTTGTTTTAGATCCATTACTATATAACCAATTCCCTCTTCAGTTCGGAACAAAGTAGCACCGGATGAAAAAGCCTCTGGGCTTAAACCACCGGCCCTTCGGATGACATCAATGACCTTTTCATTGGGTTTGATCAGGGCGTATTGTCCCGGAAAAATGACTTCACCATCAATCCTCACCATATTCTGAAATGTAAATTGTGGTTGTGATCTAACTACAATGATATCGAATGGTTCCAATAAAGATCCTGAATTCGGATCGTCTAAATTTCTTTTGGTTTCTGTGTTGACGACAACTGTTTTTGTTGGATTTCCATCAGAAATAATTACTCGGAAAATTTCGATATGTTTTGGTGATGCTGAATACGTATATCCAAGTGCCAATGTGATTAAGTCGTAGCTGGTCATTCCTTTAGCAAATTTGTATCTGCCGGGACGTTTTACGGCGCCATTGATTTCCACATAGGCTATACTGCTTAATTCTTCTTCGGCAAGGATTACCAGAGAATCAAATTTTTGTAGAACCGGATTTTGATCTATTTGCTGGATATTTTGTAAATCAATTCTAATGACTTCAGATTTCTTTTTATTTGAAATATCTTCCCGAAACAGATATGCATATTTCCAGGCATTGGTGCGAATACCACCTGACAAAGTAATTAGATCATTGACGGTGCTAAAACCATCTGCTGCGATATAATACTTACCAGGATTTCTGACAGCCCCACTTACACTGATATAAGATTTATCGGTGTAGTCTTCTAATTTTTTGATGACTAATTCATCCCCAGATTGAAGGATGATATCAAATGCAGTTTTGCCATCTTTGATTTCTTCTATTTTTAATGGAATTAAAAATATAGATTTGTTAGGGTTGTGTCTAAGAATGTAGGAATTTTTAGTATCAGCTTGAGGGGTTAATTCTATTTTGTTTAATAAATCTGAAACTTTCCAACCATTTTGTAATCCAAAAGAAAGTTCTGCTCTGACGGCTCCACTGACTGATACAAAATTTTCTGAAAATTCTTTTACTTCTGCAACTTTGATTTGGTCCCCATGGACCAATTGGAATTTTTTATTGGTTTGTAGAATTTCAGCGTAAGGGGCATCTAAAAAGATTTTCTTGTCTGAATCATATCTTGCAATTTGAATTGTTTTTTTGACTGCATTTTCTTTTAGGCCTCCGGCTAGTTTGATTAAATCGGTTAGATCTTCATCGGGTTTTAATTCATAGTATGCTGGTCTGTTGACAGCACCACTTATACCAACTACTTTTGAAATAACCGGAACATAAATATAATCATTTTCCTCCAAATAAAAATCCTTATCCACGGATGGATTGGTCATGTATTTGTAAAGATCTACCGCAATTTCCTTGCCTTTTCTAAGTATTCTAATATTTCTAACTGATCCTATATAACTTGGACCTCCAGCGGCAAAGAGCGCATTCACTGCATTATTTTTTGCAGACAGATAATAGGCTCCTGGATTTTTAATTTCACCGGTAACATTCACTTGAATGACTCTAGAAGTATTTAAACTTAGGTCAAACTGATTTTCGTTAAATTGGTAAAATCTTCTAAACCCTGCCGCAGCGGCAAGTTTGGCTCTTGATAAACTCAAACCTTTTAGAAATAGTCTTGGCATTCTCGAAGGATTGATATAGCCATCTGCGCCAATTGTAAAAACCTCATTTAGCTGACTAATTCCCCAAATGTTAATCGTGACGATGTCCCCTACACCTAGGATATAATGATCCGGAGCCTTGGAGTCAGTTTCAGATTGAAAATTTGTGCGGTTTTTGAATAGGTGATGTCCCCATATTTTGGAAATACTATCCACTAGAATGATACTGTCCTTTGTATAAACGTTTGCCTGATCTACCAGCTGATCTCCAGTTTTATCAACAAAATCTATCGGAACATTTATTTTGTTTTGTATGGCTGAAGGTGCTTTTTTATTTTCTAAGTTTAATTTTTCTGCACTTAATTCTGCAATGACCTCATCAATTTCTTTTTGGTAGGTACTTAATTCAGAAGCATCCATTTTTAACATTTGATCATATTCCAAACCTTTTGAAAGGAGTTTTTCTTTAAATTGATCTAATGTAATTCCTTTTTCATTTAGTCTTTTGATGGCTTCTTGTTCAAATAGGTATGCTTGTTCTTGTTGGCAAAAAATACTTGTATTTACTGTGAAAAAAATAAGTAACAATGAAATCATCCATGTTTTCATGAACGAAAATTTAAAGTGAGTAATTTTTTTTATAATATTCCAGATATTCTCCATTGATTACTTTTTCCAGCCATTTTGTATTTGATAAATACCATTCGAAAGTTTTACGAAGTCCATCTTCAAGTTTTATTTTTGGGGTCCAAGCCAATTCAGATTGGATTTTTGATGAGTCGATCGCATATCTTAAATCATGGCCAAGTCGATCTGTTACAAATTGAATTAGTTTTGAAGAAGTACCTGGATCTCGTTGGAGTAATTCATCGCCAATGGAGCACAGCATATTTACAATGTCAATATTTTTCCTTTCTGAATTTCCTCCGATGTTGTAGGTTTGAGCAGTCGCGCCTTTGAGGAATACCAATTCTAAAGCGTTTGCATGATCACCCACCCACAACCAATCCCTTACATTTTCACCTTTTCCATAAACTGGCAATGCTTTGGAATGAATGATATTGTGAATGATGAGTGGTATTAGTTTTTCAGGAAATTGATAAGGTCCATAATTATTGGAACAATTGGTGATCACAAAATTTAAGCCAAAGGTATGTCCAAATGCTCTGACCAAATGATCAGAACTGGCTTTAGAAGCAGAATATGGGGAGCGAGGATCGTATGGAGTCGTTTCAGAAAACAAGCCTGTTTCTCCAAGGGATCCAAAAACTTCATCGGTACTAACATGATGAAATCTATGTGATGATAAATTTTCTTTCCATGCTTCCAAGGCAACAATCAATAAATTGGTAGTCCCTAATACGTTCGTTTCTATAAAAGCAGAAGGATTGCTGATGGATCTGTCTACATGTGATTCAGCAGCAAGATGAATCAGGTCTGTAATTTTTTCTTTATTAAATATTTCTCTCAAACTTGAAATATCTCTAATGTCTGCTTTAATGAATTTATAATTAGGTGCTGCTTGAATATCTTCTAGATTGGACAGATTTCCTGCATACGTCAGTGCGTCCAAATTGATAATTTTATACTGTGGATGGTTTAATACCATTTGTCTCACTAAATGCGAGCCAATAAATCCAGCTCCACCGGTGATAAGAATGTGCTTATTGTAAGAAGTCATCATGATACTTGAACAACTTTTTTGAAATATTCATAAGTCAAGTTAAGTCCTTCCGCTCTTTCAAATTTTGGGTTCCATTGAAGTATTTGATTTGCAATGGAAATGTCGGGCTTTCTTTGTTTAGGATCATCTTCCGGCAATTCACGATATACAATATGGGCTTTTGGATTGCCCACCAAATCTAGAATTTCATGTGCAAATTGCATCATCGTGATTTCTTGAGGATTACCCAGATTGACTGGCAGATGATAATCGCTAAATAATAATCTGACGATGCCTTCCACCAAATCATCCACATAACAAAAAGATCGTGTTTGAGTTCCATTTCCAAATACCGTTAGACCTTCACCTTTGATGGCCTGTGAAAAAAAAGCTGGCAAGACTCTACCATCTTCTACTCTCATTCTTGGGCCGTAGGTATTAAATATTCTAACGATTCTGGTTTCCAATCCATGGTACCTGTGATAGGCCATCGTAATGGCCTCCTGGAATCTTTTAGCTTCATCGTAGACCCCTCTCGGACCTATGGGATTTACATTCCCCCAATAAGATTCTTTTTGGGGATGTTCCAGAGGATCACCATACACTTCAGAGGTGGATGCGATGAGAATTCTGGCCGATTTTCCTTTTGCCAAGCCCAATAGATTATGCGTGCCAAGTGAACCAACTTTCAAAGTTTGAATTGGCATTTTAAGATAATCAATCGGTGAAGCAGGCGAAGCAAAATGTAAAATATAATCAAGCTGGCCTGGAACAAAAACGAATTTGCTCACATCATGATGGTGAAATTCAAATGCTTTTTCTTTAAAAAGATGAGCAATGTTGTCAAGATTTCCAGTTAACAGGTTATCCATTCCAACGACCTGAAATCCATCTGCCACAAAGCGATCGCAAAGATGCGAACCAATGAATCCGGCAGCTCCAGTTATCAATACCCTTCCTTTGTACGACATAAGTGGCGCAAAACTAATAAAAAGTTATGAAATATTGAAAATCAAGGGTGAATATATTATATATTTTTCTTTTATGGTTAGATTTGGAGACGCTTTTTGACCATGGCCTGATGTGGAATATCATCTTCCAGATATTCAGAACCAATGGCTTCAAAACCAAAGGACTCATAAAATTTTAAAAGGTAGGATTGGGCTGAAATTTTGACGGGGAAATCAGGGTAAAGCAAATGAGTTTTCTCAATGCATAACCCACAAATTTGTCTACCCCAACCTTCTTTTCTGTATTTTTGAGATGAAACAATACGTCCTATCGATGAATATCCATCATAAGAAACTCCTGGTGGTAAAATTCTACCATAGGCTAAAATATTCTGTTGATCATCTTCCATCCAAAGATGTAGCGAAGCTTGATCCTTGTCATCAAAATCATTGTAAAGACAATTTTGTTCTAGCATAAAAACAGCACATCTTAATTGTAATATTTTATACAATTGGATGGAATCTAATTGATCAAATGATTTAAAGAATACATTTGTGGTTGACATTTAAAATCATTTTTCTGAAAATAAAATAAGCTTAAAATTTAGCAATATCTGAATTTTAATCTTCGTCCAATCTGAGTTCAAGTAACTTAATGGCATCTTCCACCAATGGGTTTGTCTGGATCATTAACTCTAATTTTTCCTTGGCAGAAAGTAATTGTTTGGGTTTGGATTGCTCTTCTTTGGTTGCCATTTCCGGATCAATTTCAACCACGGTACGAATGTCTTTTTCTTTAAAATACAGACTTATTTTTTGTTCAAGTTGAATTTCTTTTCTAAGTGCTTCCTGAGCCAAAACGGACCCAACTAAAAATCGAATCAACTTTTCTTCAGTCACAAGTTTGGCTTGTTTCATATAAACCAACAATGAATTGGCTTTTTGTTCGGAGATGCAACTTTCCCAAAAAAGTAAAACATTAGTTTCGTTAAAATCTTTTTTATTATCTGCCTGCTCTTTTTCTTCTCTTGCAATTTTTTCCTTAAGTTGGTTTAAACTACCCAATTTGGGTAATTGTCCAAGGGAAGAAGTATTGCTTGAAAAATTGGTAATATTTTCTTGAGATTTTAAGACTACTTTTTCTGTTAAAGCAGGTATTACTTTTTCTGGTATTGGTTCAGTGGGACTAATTGTTGTAGCTTCAACAACTGAGGCTTTGTTCAGTTCAGGAGTTTTTTTTTCAAGGTCAGGCTGCAGCGTCTGTGTTATTGAGATTTTTTCAAATCTTTGAAGCTGACAAATTCTAGCCAACAATATTTCAATGTGCAATCTTTTATTTCTGGATAAGTTCAAATTTATTTCTGATTCATTGATCATACTTAAACAGCTCATTAAAAAAGATTCTGAGCTAATTAAAGCTTGAGACATCACTCGTTGTTTAGACTCTTCGCTCCCATCAAACAGGCTGAGCATTTTATCATCTCTGCAAATGAGCAGATTTCTAGCGTGTGTTCCTAAACCTTCCAACAACACTTCAGGATCAAATCCCAATTTTAATATTTGATCAAAAAGCAATAATGCGCTCTGCGTATTTTCTGCAATAAAAGCATCAAAAAATTTAAAGAAATAATCCTGATCGAGTACATTCAGATTTTCAAGGACATCCTGATAACTTAAGTTTTTACCAGAAAAACTTGTGATCCTGTCAAAAATAGAAAGGGCATCACGCATTGCACCATCTGCTTTCTGAGCAATTAAATACAAAGCTTCAGATTCTGCCTGAATACCTTCTTTAACACAGATTTTATCGAGTTGTGTGATAATGTCCTTCACCTGTATCCTTCTAAAATCATAAACCTGACATCTACTTAGTATCGTCGGTATGATTTTATGTTTTTCAGTGGTAGCCAATATAAATTTGGCGTAAGGTGGTGGTTCTTCCAATGTTTTTAGGAAAGCATTGAAGGCGGCCGTGGTCAGCATATGGACCTCATCAATGATGTAGATTTTGTATTTACCATATTGCGGTTGGTATCTCACCTGCTCGACCAAGCTTCTCATATCGTCCACCCCATTGTTGGATGCAGCATCTAACTCGATGATATTAAAAGAATTGTTTTCTTGAAACGCCAAACAAGTACTACATTCATTACAAGGTTCCCATTCTGAGGTTGGATTCTCACAATTTAATACCCTTGCTAAAATTCTTGCACAGGTCGTTTTACCTACGCCACGTGGTCCCGTAAATAAAAATGCGTGCGCTACTTGAGATTTGGACAATGCATTCTTAAGTGTGCGAGAGATATGTTCCTGTCCAATGACATCAGACCATTTTAGGGGTCTGTATTTACGTGCTGATACTAAAAAACCTTCCATATATTTTACTGGCCCAAAAGTAGCTCCTTCATGGATATTGGGCGCTATTTATTGGGATGATTATTTTTAAAATATCAAATTGTTTCCAGAAAACGGACATTTTAAAGAAATTTAAGGCATTGATGAGTTTGAACTATCTTTGCTGATAAACTTTCTTGATGAGGATTACACTGGCACAACTTAACTTTAGAATAGGAGATTTTGAGGGTAATTTAAGCTTAATGCAAGATGCTATTAAAAAAGCATTGGATGAAAAGTCTGATTTGATTTGTTTTAGCGAGTTGGCTACCTGTGGTTATCCTCCCAGGGACTTTTTAGAGTTTAAGGACTTTATCAAACGATCCATGGATGTCGTGCAGATTTTATGTGATTTAAGTGAAAAAATAGCCATAGTAGTAGGTGCACCAACCATGAATCCCTTATTGGAAGGAAAAGATTTGCACAATTCTGCCTTTTTTTTAGCTGAAGGTAAAATTCAACATATTACCCACAAGGCATTGTTACCCAATTATGATATTTTTGATGAGTATCGATATTTTGAACCATCTACCGAATTCAAATTGGTGCATTTCAAGGATAAAAAAATTGCATTGACCATTTGTGAGGACATTTGGAATTTGGGAAACAACAATCCCATGTACAAGATCTGTCCACTGGATTATGTGATCGACCAAAAACCAGATTTTATATTAAATCTTTCTGCATCCCCTTTTAATTTTAATCAAGCGGAAGAAAGATTGCATGTGATTAAATCCAATGTACTGCAGTATAAAATTCCTATGTTTTATGTCAATAATTTTGGAGCTCAGACCGATGTACTATTTGATGGAGGCAGTGTGGTGATGGATCCAAATGGAGTCTGTTTTGACGAAATGCCATATTTTGAGAGTTGTATCAGAACTTACGACCTGGATGAAGTCCTTAAGGGCGGTAGATCTTCGGAGCAAGCCAAAGTTAAAGTAGATTTAATTTATCGCGCACTGGTCATGGGCATTAAAGAGTATTTTAGTAAATTGGGTTTTACAAAAGCCATTCTGGGTTTGTCCGGTGGAATAGATTCTGCACTCACAGCTGTTTTGGCTGCGGATGCTTTGGGTCCTGAAAATGTGATGGGATTGTTGATGCCCTCCGGATTTTCTTCACAAGGATCGATAGACGATGCCACAGAACTTGCAAAAAATCTTGGAATCTCCTATGAAATAATTCCGATAGAATCCACTTTTGAAACTTATAAAAATACTTTGAAGCCTTGGTTTGATGGTACCAAAGAAGATGTGACGGAAGAAAATATCCAAGCCCGAATAAGAGGAATGATCCTTATGGCTTTTTCCAATAAGTTTAAATACATTTTGCTGAACACTACCAATAAAAGTGAAATGGCTGTGGGCTATGGTACTTTATATGGTGATCTATGTGGTGGTTTGGCCGTACTTGCAGATGTTTATAAAACAGAAGTTTACCAACTTGCGGAATATGTCAATCGCGGAAAAATTAGAATACCTTTAAACTCCATTCAAAAGCCACCCTCTGCTGAATTAAGACCAGGCCAAAAAGACTCTGATTCTTTACCGGATTATTCGATCTTGGATCCTATACTTTATAATTATATCGAAAATAAAAAAGGACCGGATGAAATAATTGAAATGGGTTTTGAAAAAGCAATTGTTTTAAAATCTTTAAAGTTGGTCAATCAATCTGAATTCAAAAGATATCAAGCTCCGCCTGTTTTGAGAGTTTCTTCCAAGGCTTTTGGTCAAGGCAGAAGATTGCCCATCGAAGGAAAATATTTATGTTAGTTAATTTTTAAATCAAATAAAATGGATGTCGTTAGTTTAATTTTGTTTTCAGTTTTTATTTTGATTCTTTTACTTTCTTTTGTGACCGTAAGACAAGGGACGTTTGCAGTTATTACCATTTTTGGAAAGTATAGAAGATTACTTAAACCCGGTTTGAGTGTCAAAATCCCACTCATCGAAAATATTCACAAGAGAATTTCCATTCAGAACCGTAGCGTAGAATTGGGTTTCCAGGCGGTAACTGTAGATCAAGCCACTGTTAATTTTACAGCCATGTTGTTGTATTCTGTGTTGGATCACGAAGAGACCACCATAAAAAACGTGGCTTTTAAATTTGTAGATGATCGAAATTTTATGCAAGCTTTGATCAGATCCATTGAGGGTTCAGTGAGAGCATTTGTGGCCACTAAAAAACAAAGTGAAGTGCTGGTTCTGAGAAGAGAAATTGTAGAAAATGTCAAAGAAAATTTAGACAAGACCTTGGAAGATTGGGGATACCATTTAATAGACTTACAAATCAATGACATTACTTTTGACGAAGAAGTCATGAGGTCTATGGCCAAGGTGGTTGCATCCCACAATTTAAAAGCCGCAGCTGAAAATGAAGGTCAAGCTTTATTAATTACAAAAACAAAAGCAGCAGAAGCGGATGGTAACGCCATTAAAATTGAAGCGGAATCTGAGAGATTGGCCGCGCAATTGCGAGGTCAGGGAATTGCATCATTTAGAGAAGAGATTGCCAAAGGAATGAGCAACGCAGCTAAATTGATGGAAGACTCAAATCTTGACGCTAATTTGATCATGTTTAGTATGTGGACAGAAGCCATTAAAAATTTTGCAGAACATGGCAATGGAAATGTAATATTCTTAGATGGAAGTTTGGAAAATATGGACAAAACCTTAAGACAAATGCTTGCCATGGGAAGTATGCAATTGAACAAGGATAAAGATCAGGGGGCTAAGTAGTTTTTCGTTAATGAACGGCAAATGATTAGTATAACTATTGAATTCAATAAAAGATAATTTTTAATCGTCAATTTTAAATTTAATACAATGTTAAAAATTTGTGTGAAGTTAGTTTCAGTGGTATTAATATTTCATTTTCTTTATAATTCGGCTGTTCATTGTCAAGTAATAGCTTTGCCTGAATTATATGTAGGGCCTTCAAATGGGGTGCGAGCATATGGTCAGAAAATAGTTATTAATGACAAATTGTTTTTTTATGGAAATTCTGAAGCAACTGGATTTGAACCGTGCATTTTTAATTTAAAGACTAGTACTTATAAAATATTAAAAGATATTAATCTTGGTAGAGAAAGCTCTGAGGGATTTTATTTTACTAAATTTAATGATTTAGTGCTATTTATTGCCAAAGACTCAAATGGAGATACAGAATTATATAAGTATGATTCTAACAATGATAGTGTAGAACTAATTTTAAACATTAATAAAATTGATAATGGGGTGTCTGATGTTTATACAAGTGCTTCGACGGAGAAAGGTGTTTTTTTTACAGCGAAAGATGAAAGATTTGGAGACGAATTATGGATAACTGATGGCACAGCATTAGGTACAAAAATTATAAGGGATATTGAGCCCGGAAAAAATGGATCATATCCAAAAATATATGGTTATAGTGAAAAGCTAAAGAAAATTATTTTTTCTGCATTTAACTCTAATACAGGTTATGAGTTTTATGTAAGTGATGGAACACCACAAGGCACTTATCTACTTCTTGATATTTATACTGGGCCTGGATCTGGAGCAATTCCATTTGCTGTAGTAGCTTCTGATTTATTCTATTTTGTTGGCACCTCTCCATCAACAGGAGAACACATTTATAGTACAGATGGTACAGTTAATGGCACTAAACGAGCAACACCTACTCAATTGCAATTTGGAGATCCATATTCATTAATTCCATTTGGCAATAAGTGTATTTTCTTTTGTAATAATACAAATATGTATATAACTGATGGTACTGAAGTTGGGACTATTAAACTGTCTGATAAGCTTGTTCCTCATGAGCCTAGAGCAATTTATACAGAATATCTATCTTGGGTTTTGTATAAAAACGAAATTTATTTTGCTGGAGACCAAAATGGAACTGGTTTCAATATTGAATTATTTAAGACAGATGGGAGCATTCAAGGAACACAGTTAGTTAAGGAAATTTTCAATTCTGGATCCAGTATTATTTCTGGACTTAATGTCTTTAATAATAGAATTTATTTTGCGGCTTATGGTGCTCATAAGGAGCACGAAGAACTTTGGACAAGCGATGGAACTAATTCTGGTACAAGGTTAGTTGATGACATAAATCCAGGCAATGAAGATTCTTTTCCGGGCGGATTTGCAGTTTATGATTCTTGTTTGTACTTTTCTGCAGTAGTAGGATTTAATGGATTTGAATTATTTAAATATTGTGAGACAATTTCAAGTAGTTCAAATATAAAGTTATCCGAAAAGGCAAATCTTGGGGCCTATTATTCAAATGGGCTGATCTATTATAATCAGGATTTAAAAATTGCTAAATTCTATTTAATTGATTTATTGGGACGCAAGACTGATATTTCCAAATTTGATTTAGGGACTATTCATATTGGGAATGGTTCTTTAAGCAATGGAGTGTATTTTTTGGTTGGAGAAAGAACATTTGATGTAGCAAGTCCCAAACTTTATATTTCTAAAATTCAGATTTTTTCTAATTGATTTTAGCTAATAAGTAGTCCCGAGCGGAATTGAACCATAGCATAGAACCAAGATAGAACTCTCAAATTCCTAAAACTTGTTAAATTTTAATAGTTTTAGGAATTTGGTTTAACTTTTGTCTTATGCAAACAAATTAGACTACGCCAGTTGGAATATTAGTCATTATAGCTAACAAAAAAGCTGGCAAATAGGGTGGCAACTAAATATAATTCTTTGTTTATGAATGCTTTAAATGTCAAAGTTGTAGTCCCGAGTGGAATCGAACCACTATCTGAAGTTCCGGAAACTTCCATTCTATCCGTTGAACTACGGGACCAATCCTAATTCTTTTGCCAAGCTGTATATTTTGAATTCAAACTACGATACTCAATGAGATTAATTGGCATTACCCCAATTTTGAAGATTCGGACAATCAAGTTTAATGGCTGGATCAATAAATGAATATACGCTTGGGATTTTTTGTTCAAGCCAAATTCTGAAATGTTCATTTTTCTTTATCTCTTTGGCCGCTGTTTGTATTTTATGATAATCTTGTTGCAAGTTGGCACGGTGGGGTGTACTCCTCGAAACAAGTTTTATAATTTTAAAAACTTTTTTACCATCCGGTTCATTGGCAGCAATAACTTTGGACAATTGACCTGGTTTTAATCCATCTGTAGCAAAATAAATGTCCGGATCTAAATCTGCCACTTCAAAATAAGAATTTCCCGTTTTTTGATTGAGCAATTGACCTCCACTATTATAAGTTTCTGAACTTTTATCACTGTAATTTCGAACAGCAATTTCAAATGAAATAGTATCTTTAATGATCACAGTTCGAATGCTGTCTAAATATTTATTGGCTGCAGCATAATCATCCTCGGTATATTTTACTTTTACCAGAATATGTCTGGTATTGATATTATTACCACGTCTACCGAGTAATTGAATGATGTGATAGCCATATTCTGATTCGACGATCCCGGAGATGCTGTCTTTTTCAAGGTTAAATGCAGCAGCTTCAAATTCAGGAACCAAGGATCCTCTTTTCATCCATCCAAGATTACCACCGGTTTTTGCAGAGCCTAAATCATCTGAGTATAATTTTGCTAATTTTTCAAAATCTTCTCCTGATATTATTCTGGATAATATTTTTTCCAATTTGTCTTTGGCGTTTTTGACTTCTGAGGGATTGGGTTTAGGTTTATAAATTATTTCAGAGATTTCAACCTCCGAACTAAAATAGGGGATGCTGTCCTTTGGGATATTTTTATAGAATGTTTCAACTTCTTTAGGAGTCACAGATATATTTCCCAATACTTTATTTTGTAATCTTTCACTTAGCAATTGATTTTTTAAATCATCTCTAAACCTGGATCTTACCTGTTCTATGCTTTGGCCGTAATATTCTTCAAATTTGGATACATCGTTTTCCATGTATTGTAATATTTGATCTATCCTTGCAGACAATTGTTGTTCCACTTCTTCATCCTGCACAGTTACACTATCCAGTTTGGCCTGGTGAACCATAAATTTTTGAAAAAGCAAATTTTCCAATACCCCACAATAATCATCTTCAGTAAGTTTTCCTTGTCTTTCCGAAATAAATGCTATTTGGTCTTTCCAATCAGAATAAAGAATTATTTCGCCACCCACTTTGGCGATTATTTTATCGACCGTGACAGGTGTTTGCGCAGAAACTACCGAGATGGTGGAAATTATAAAGATTGCAATTTTTAAATTCATATTTTAAGAAGATTGGACCGTGTATGTTATAATAAAGACAGAAATTATTTTATATGTTGCCTTGCTATCTTTTGGTTAAGCATTTTTTCATATTGGATTTGTTTCTCTTTTTCTATTAAGTTTTTTGCTCTGTCGTGTAGAATGGACTTTTCAGCCTGCATGCTAAAGTAAGAAATGGGTGGTTTCTCATTGGGTCGAACCACTTCCTTAATTTTTATAAAGTAATGAAATTTAAAATCTGCAAATTCCCTTTGCATACCACTGTGTAAATTGGCTTGACTAATAAATTTTGAAGGAAGGATGTCTGCAATTTCTTTCCATTTATACCATTTGTCCGGTTGGAGCAAGAATAATTCTGCATTGTTTTGGCAATACTTCAGTAATTCATTTTGATTTTTATCATTGCTTTTATTCCAAAGAGGGTCAAATGCTTTTTCATCAAAACCAGATTTAGATATTTTTACAAACATTAATCGAATGATCGATTCATCCAATTTATATTCTCCTTTTTTCTGATCATAGTAATTTAAAAGTTCCTTTTCTGTTACCTGACTGTCGATTGAAGAATTGATTAATTTTTCTTCATATTTTGTGAGCAACAATGAATTTTTATAGTCTTCTACCAATGCATCAATTTCAGGAGTGCTGGTAGATTCCATTTTAGCTTTTTCAAGGAAGGACAAATCCTTAAGCCATTTTTCAGAATAGTGGCTTAAGAATTGGATACTGTCTGAACTACTCTCAAATTGAGGCATCATGGACGAAATATCACTTAATTTTAGTTTTTGATCCTTGAACTCTGCAACAATTGGATCTTCAAAAAGGTCTTCCATATTTTCAATGTTGTTCTTGTCCTTGCATTTGGTCAAAGACCCAATGATTAAAACGATGAACAACATTTCAAAACTAAATTTCATTATTTATTTTTAACCAAACCTTGAAGCGTTTCCTGATTTATTTTAACAGGGTATTTTGCTTTTAATTCATCCACCCAAAGTGATTCTAAATGATCCTGATAATCTGCAATGATAAATCCTCTGGCTTCTTCTAGGGTTTTGGTGCTAGGTTCTAAAATTTGTTCTACTTTCTTGAAATTGAAACCATTTCCGGTTGCATTATTATTCAATGCGGAAATGGAGCCTTTTTTAAATTCAAGGCCTTCGTATGTTTCGGTGTTTTTTCTTTCTACTGTAGATTTCTGGAAAGAAATAAAATCTCTTTTTTTATCAAATTTATCCAAACCCGCTGGGACTGTTTTCTTTTGAATGTACTTTTGAATTTTACTTACCAGCTTCGTGTTTAAGGTATCTATTGAAACAAAATAAATAACTGCCCTATCGTCCCATTTGTACTTTGATTTATTTTTTTCATAAAATAAACGAAGTCCTAATGTATCTTCTGAAGCACGATCCCAGACTACATTTTTTGTGGCTTCAAAAAGCAGAATTCCTTCTCTGTATTCTCTCATCAAAGATTTAAATTCAGGATATTTTTCTTCAAGTCTTGCTTCTTCATATTGTAGACATTTTTGAGCCACCAATTCGTTAAATAAATTTCGTACCGCTAAATTGATGTCTTGATCATCAGAGCCTTGTACTCTGAGTCTGGTGTTTGATTTTACAAAATCGGCAAATTCAATATTGGTAATTTTCAACTGACCAATACTTCCTAATTCCTCTTGTTTTGAAAACTCTGGAGCTTTCCATTTGTAGGTGAAAAAATTAGTGTCCATAGCAGCCGCAAAACGATCCAATGCTGCTTTGTTTTCGGTATATCCTGCTTCAACTTTAATCTTAGAAATCAAACTGCCTTGAGCTTCTTTAAAGCGACTGTCACGGCTGATGTCTGCTTGTATTTTTTTTCTAGCTCGCTCATAAGGCAACTCCTCTTCTTTTCTTAATCTCTTGATGATATGCCATCCGATGCTGGTTTCTACAGGCATTGTATATTGACCATCTTGTTGTAAAGCGAAGGCAGCATCTTCAAATCCGGTTTCATATTGATTGATACCAAAGTATCCAATATTTCCTCCAATCATACTGGTCGTTTTATCTTCACTAACCATACGGGCCAACTCTTCAAAATTTCCTCCTTTTTTAAGAATTTGATAAGTACTGTCTGCTCTGCCTTGTGCAAGAATATCGGCTTTACCTTTAATACTTTTTCTAAATAGAATATGTGCAGCTTCCATTTTTCTTCGAGCCGGTCTCTGATCATCCAGTCTGATAATGTGGTATCCCAATCGCGATCTGACCGGGTAAGAAATTTCTCCTTTCTTCAAACTGTAAATTGTGTTTTCAAAATGAAAAAATCCATCGGGCAACATGGCTGTGATCCATCCCAATGAACCAGATTGGGAAGTCGTGTTAATGTCGTTGGAATATTTTTTTACCAATGCATCCCACTCTTTGGTTTTCATTATTTCACGATAGGCGTCCATGGCGGATTGATAGGCTTTCAGAGTGTCTGCAGGAGTTGCGCTGTTGTTTAAGCTAAATAGAATGTGGCTAATTTTTAGATCTTTGGATTGACGGTCAAACACCTCTCTGGCCAATTTATCGGTTACTTCTTTATCATTTAAATAATTGGTGGTCAATTGCTGGCGATAACCTTCTAATTCTTTGATCAATGTTGGAATCGTATCAAGCTTCATTTCTTTTGCAGCTTGTACTTTGAGTTTAAATTTTATGTAAAGATTTAGATACTCATCCAAAGAAGCTTTTGAAAAATCAGCCTCTTTACCATTGTTTTTAGTGTAGATGTATTCGAATTCTGAAACCTTGACGGCTTGGTCCTGGATGGTAAAAAGAATGGGATCATTGGATTGGGAAAATAGATTATAATTTACAGAAAAACAAATAGTTAAGATGTAAAATAATTGAAATTTCATAATGATGGTTTTATTAGAACGGCCAAAATTAGTCATAAAAAGTGGGTTTGGATGGATATGTTTAAGAGCTAAAACTTTGTTGGATAGCGCTATGAACGTAAAAAGCCCCACCAAATTGGATTTTGGAGGGGCTTTTTTTACTTTTTTTACAAAATTAGTTCAGCTTTTCTGACAAGCCTTTTCCAGCTTTAAAGCGAACCACTTTTTTCTTAGGAATTTTGATGGTTTTACCAGTCGCAGGGTTTCTTCCTTCTCTTGCTTTTCTTACAGATACTGAGAAAGTTCCAAATCCTACTAAGGTAACTCTATCTCCTTTTTTTAATGCTTTTTCGATAGACTCAAACACTGTGTCCACCGCAGCAGCAGCCACAACTTTGGTGCATTCAGTGGCTTTTGCTACATTGTTGATCAAATCTCCTTTGTTCATTATACGATAATTTTATTTTAAATAATGAGGCAAAGATATACATTTTTCTAATATGTATATTTTTTTTTGAAAAATTATCGGTCTAACCCCCTGTTTTTATTGATACTTTCAAATTATTTGATGCGCAAACACGCTAAAAATATATAGCTTTACGTTTGAAAATCAATAAATTGCCCAAGTAATGAGCTTCTTACACCGTTTTCTTACAAAATTCATGCTGATTTTTATTTTAGCGACTTTTTCGCTTATCGCTTGCAACCGTGGATATGGTTGTCCCACTGAAGAGTATCATACAGATCTTGATAAAAAGGGAAATCCTAAGAAAAAACCAACATCGGGACTATGGGATAAAAAGCAAAAAATGTATTCCAAAGGAAATCCAAAAAAATCAGATAAAAGGAATTCCAAGAATAAGAAGAGAACCAATTAGGCTTTAATGCCAGACAATTCGGATTTTAAATAATCTATTACTTTGACTTCTATAGGGTCTACACCGTTATAATGGGCTAAATGTACACTTACGAAATCTAGTAAATGAACCAGATATAAACTTCTCTCAATTAAATTTTTTCCTTTAGAATACAATTCCACCACCGCTCCTGAATAAAGTGATACAACTTCTTTGGTGAGGTCCATGCGCTGGCTATTTCTGAAATAGTCATTTGCATTTCTCAACAGCAATACAGCCAGATGAGGATTATTTTGTCTCCACCCAACCAATTCATTGTGGTTCATTTCAGGAATCACTTGATGCCAGCACAATCTTTTAGAATTTTCATTTATTTGTTGTCTAAACCTTAAAGCGACAGGTTCTATATGGTCTTCACAATAACTAACAATCATTTTACCGGACAATGCATCCGCCAATCTGATGGATTTTTCTTTAATTTGAATGGATTCAGATTTTAAAAATTGGGCTGCATTTTCTAGTTCGGTTATTTTGTCCTGCGGTACTAAACCTGCTTTCATCAATGCAGTGAGTTGAGCAGCAATAGAAAATCCCAGGCAAGCTCTAGGAGAACTCCAGTTTGCCGGCAGTTTGATACAAGGCAGATGGTTTTTTTCAGCGATCTTTATGATCTCTCCACCTGAGGAAATTACAAGAATTTTTGCCGCTTTTTGGATTCCAGTATTAAGAGCAGAAATGGTTTCTTCTGTATTTCCAGAATACGAAGAAATGATGAGAAACGTCGATTCATCTACCCAGCCGGGCAATCCATAAGATTTGCCCACCACAAAGGGTAATTTAATGTCCTCTTTCACAAAAGAATGAATAAAGTCAGCGCCAATGCCAGAACCTCCCATTCCGGATACAAAGACATTCCTGATATTTTTGAAATCTATCCCAAGGTCGAGGCTTTTTCCCAAGTTGATCCCATCTAAAATAGTATCGGGAAATTGCTCAATCATTTTCAGCATATCTTTGTGTGTCTTTTAGTTAAGATGCAAAATTACTAAGATTTGACAATATTGAAGGAAAGAGGAGACAAAGGAGAAGATCTGGTTGAAGAATACCTTCGTACTCATGGTTACACCATTTTAGAAAGAAACTGGAGATGGAGCCGTGCAGAAGCAGACATTATTGCTAAAGATGGGGAAATCCTTGTCTTTGTAGAAGTCAAAACCAGAACTTATCCCTATTTTAGTCAACCCGAAGATTTTGTGAATGAGCGAAAACTTTTGATGCTCAATGACTTGGCAAACCGATATATGGAATCCATCGGTTATGATTGGGAAATTAGATTTGACCTCATAGCCGTCATTTTGCATGAGCCCTATGGGCACGAGATAAAACATCTAAAAGATGCCTGGTACTAATTATTTATTGGTTAAAAATTTGTTCCCAACCCGTTTTTTCTAAGACGATTTTTCCTATTTCAGTAATGGAAATTCTTTCCTGGCGCAAGCTATCACGCTCTCTCAAAGTAACCATTCCATCTTCAAGACTTTCAAAATCCACTGTCACACAATAAGGTGTTCCGATGGCATCCTGTCTTCTGTATCTTCGGCCGATGGCATCTTTGTCATCATACTGGCACATGAAAAGAGGTTTGATTTGATATTGAATTTTACGAGCAAGTTCGACCAGTTCAGGTTTATTCTTCACCAAGGGAAGTACTGCGCATTTGATAGGGGCTAACGCAGGATGCAGCTTTAAAACGATTCGTTGGGCTTCCTGTCCTTCCGCATCTGGCACCATTTCCTCTGTATACGCTTGACTCATCATCGCAAGAAACATTCGATCCAATCCTATGGAAGTCTCCACTACATAAGGAATGAAGTTTTCATTTGATTCGGGATCGAAATACTGCAATTTTTTGCCCGACATTTCCTGATGACTTTTCAGGTCAAAGTCTGTTCTGGAATGAATCCCTTCCAGCTCCCTAAATCCAAATGGAAACTCAAATTGGATATCGACCGCAGCATTCGCATAATGTGCGAGATTTTCATGATTGTGAAACTTTAATTTTGTTTCTGGAGTCCCCAATGCGGTATGCCATTTCATACGGTATTCTTTCCAATACTCATACCATTTCATTTCTTCTCCCGGTTTGACAAAAAATTGCATTTCCATTTGCTCAAATTCCCTCATTCTAAAAATGAATTGTCTGGCTACAATTTCATTTCTAAAAGCTTTACCTATTTGTGCGATACCAAATGGAATTTTTTGTCTGGTTGTTTTTTGAACATTTAAGAAATTTACAAAAATGCCTTGTGCGGTTTCCGGTCTCAAATACAATTTACCTTCCTCTCCTGCAATGTTTCCCAATTGGGTATTAAACATGAGATTAAATTGGCGCACTTCAGTCCAATTGCGCGAACCTGAATCCGGATCGGCAATTTCCAAATCCAGTATTAAATTCTTAAGAGCTTCCATATCATTCTCTGACATGGCCTTTGTCAGACGATCGGTCAAGGATTGTGCCTTGGTTAGATACTCGGTGACTCTGGGGTTGGTAGTGCGGTAAAGTGCTTCATCAAAACTCTCACCAAATCTGTTGCGCGCTTTTTCAATTTCTTTTTCAGCTTTGGCCATTATTTTTTCAATGGCTTCCTCAATTAAAACATCAGCACGATATCTTTTTTTAGAATCTTTATTGTCAATGAGTGGATCATTAAATGCATCAACGTGACCTGAGGCTTTCCAGGTTTTGGGATGCATAAAAATGGCTGAATCAATTCCGATAATATGGTCATGCATTTGGACCATACTTTTCCACCAATAAGATTTTATATTGTTTTTTAATTCTGAACCATAGGGACCGTAATCGTAAACGGCACTCAGTCCATCATATATTTCTGAACTTTGAAAAATAAAACCATACTCTTTACAATGAGAAGTTATTTTTTTAAAGAGGTCTTCTTGATTTGTGGCCATTGATTTTTCTTTAGAATAAGGCCGCAAAGATCACATTATCTTGCGGTTTGAAATAATATAAGCTTAAAATAGTAAAAAAAATGCCCGACCAAGGCAGCTCGGTCGGGCAGTGGTTCAATATTTTTTAACAATTAATTGATGAAAGCTTTCGATCCAACATAAGAAGCTTGTGCCAATCTGGCAAAATACACTCCTTTAGGTACATTCATCAGATTGATATCGTATACTTCTTGATTTTGCAATTTATTTAATTTGTGACTCTGTATATACTTTCCTTCACCATCAAGGATTTGTAACATAAATTCACCGGTCCAATCGGCCTCAATTTGAACTAATAAGTGTTCGCCATTTTGGGATGTAAAAACGGACCACATTCGATCTGCTAAAGGATTGTCGGTATTAATGGATCCACCAAACTCATATCCTCCGATATCAGGCATTTGATCACGGTTTCTTCCTTCAAAATCAATTTTTGGAGTTTCCGCAATATTCACTCCAGCATTGATACATGGGCTGCCGGCTTTCAGACGGAAATTATCCACATTGGGGTCTACAAAAAGAGGATCTTTCCCTTTTTGATCAGAAGGGGCAGTCAAGTGGACTGATTGATCAGAAGAAAGATTTCCTCCTAAACTTTCAAATTCAGGAGTACCTGCTTCAATTTCTAAAGAATTGCCATTTGGGTGAAAGAGTATATTGTTTAATAGTTGAATTTTGACTACTGTATTTTCATCCGTGAAGCTTGCCACACCTGCACCTGTAGGGGCTTCGTTGTTGGCGAATGTATTATTAATTAATTTTACCAATGTATTATCCCCATTGACACAATTCACAGACATTACGCCACCTGCTCCTGTTGATTCCTGAATGAAATTGTTTGAAAAAATATTATTGACAATGGTTGCATCCGCATTTTGCAAATTGATGGCACCTCCTTGCATCAGTGCGGAATTAAAGTTGAAATTGCTTTGACTTAAATTAAGATTGCTGCGATCAACAGTATCTTCACTTACTTGCATGGCTCCACCAATCATTCCAGTGTTTGCTTCAAACAAGCATCTCAAAACCGTTGAGCGGATTCCCACACTTGAGTTAAATGCTCCTCCTGATGCACTTGCTTCATTTGTTTTGAATTCACAATCAGCGTAATAAAGATCAGTTGAATCATTTTGAGCGAATACAGCTCCACCAAATCGGGCTGTATTGCCTTCAAATATAGAGTTAGTAACCCTTGCCTGAGTTTTGAAACCGTTTGATATAGCACCACCCGAGGTCACTGCTGTATTATCTTTAAATGTACAATTGTCGTATTCTACTCTTAGAAAAGTAGCAGACGTTGTGCCATTGTTGTAATTTGTCATGGCACCTCCGAAAGCAGCTGAGTTGTTGTCAAAAATACATTGTGAAAATTTGGTGGTTGCACTGGAACCAGAGATATGTATGGCACCGCCAGAATTGGTGGCCGTATTACCAAGAAAAGTACAACCATTAATTTGAGCATTGCTAGAGTTGATCCACATTGCTCCACCTCTGTTTCCGCTGGTTCCATTTGAAGTAACCGCATTTCCAACAAATTGACAATTTTCAATGGTAGCGATAGATTCATTGATGTAAAGTGCACCTCCAACATTATTAAATGAAGCATTTAGAAGATTGTCAGTAAAGGAGCAATTGCTGACTGTAACTGGTGACTGTTGAAGGTTTATGGCCGAGCCATTTTGGATGGAGGTATTTGACTCAAATCGACAATTGTCAATGATACCGCCATTTGGACTAACGACATACATTGCACCACCAACTTCTCCTGAATTATTACTAAATACACAATCTGTTAAATTAAATCGAGCAGCGGTACCTCTAGGATAAAATCCCCCTCCAAAATAACCATAATTGGCTCTGAAAATACAATTGTTAATATTGACGGATCCATAGGCAAGAACACCGCCACCTCGTCTGGCATCATTGACTCCTGTAACTCCTTCTGTTTGGCCACCATAAATAATAAGTCCGTCCAAACCTGCATCCATCACACCCATGGCGACAAACGCTACGTGATAAGCATTGTCTATACGATTTACGGTTGGATCTGTAGGATTGTCATCGCCATCTAAATCTCCTGACAAAATCGTTTGATTATTTCTAGGATCTCTTTGTGTTAAGGAGGTTTCATTGCCGTTGAATCCTCCATACAAAGTTACCCCACTCACCAATTGAAAAGATTCTATTTTTGTATCCGGCTTATAAATACCTTTCGCTATCCAAATTTCTTCACCCACAAACGCAGTGGCCAGAGCTTGTTGGATGGTTTTAAATGCGTTGGTCCAACTGGTACCGTTATTGGCGCCAGTGGCAGATGCATTGACATAATAGACCGTTTGGCTGTAAGTCAAACTCAGGGTGCAGAGAAAGCAAAATGCTAATAGTAAATTTTTTTTCATAATGGTTCATTTTTACAATAAGGAAATATTTCAGAGGCGAAGATAAGAATTATTCAAATTAATATTAGAAAATGAGGATAACTTGACTTATAGAAGTGTTAAAATTACAATTGATAATTGAAAATTGACAATGCAAAATTGAAAATTCGCAATCCTTCCAATTTATTTGAAAGTATTCACACACCATTCTCCATTCGCGCCTTGCGCGACAAATGTCCATTCTCCATTCTTCTCCACTTTCAATTTTCAATTTTCAATTGAACGAAAGTTGTCTTTTGATGTTTTTGATCACATTCAATATAAGAATTCATTATGCAGGAAGAGCCATTTGATTTTAAAAGAGATGTTGTAGATTTAAGTTTTGTCAAGCCGGTGTTGATCGATTTCTGGGCAGAATGGTGTGGACCTTGTAAAGTGCTTGGACCCATATTGGAAGGATTGGAACAAGAGGATCATGGCAAATGGGAACTGGTTAAAATTGACACAGAGGAGTTTCAGGAAATAGCTACTTATTTTAAAATACAAAGCATTCCAAATTGTAAATTGGTTTTTGAAGGTAAAATCATAGATGAATTTTCAGGTGCGCAGAGTAAAGCCACCATCCGAAAATGGTTGGATGCTCATCTTTCGAAATTAATTGTAGAGGAAGTCAACGCAGAACCGGATGATTTAAATGAATTGTTACAGGACCAAACGGACATTCCGGATCAGAATTTTTTAAAGCGTTTGTATTCTTTTGTTGAAACGCATACTGATAACAAGAAGGCCATTCTGGCATTGGTCAAACATGAAGTTTTTTTTAATCCCGATTTAGCTATCGAAAGAATCAAACAGGCTACCGAAGATAAAGAGATTCAAGAACTTCACGATGATCTTTTGGTGATTAAAACATGGGTGGAGGCAGACTGGAAAGCGGATCATCCAATTGCTCAAAAATTGATTTTGGCAAGAAAATATTTACTTGAAAATAAGATACAGGAAGCTGTGGATGAAATTATTTCTTCCATTCATATGGATGTCACATTTGGAGAAGGAATTGCTCGAAAAATGGGTATCGCCTTGTTCCATATTTGGGGCCCTCAACATCCAATGACCAAAGAAAATAGAAAATTATTTGACATGGCCATTTGGTGATCCTTGTGCTAATTGGTATATATCCGATAAACCCCTTCCGTCTCCATTGTAATCCATTCCATATCCCACCACAAATAAAGGATTTATTTCAAACCCAATCCAGTCTGCTTGGATGTCTGCGCGCAACACTTCAGGCTTTACCAGAAAACTGCATATTTTCAAATCTAGAACCGGCAATCCTTTTAAGATCTTAATGAGTTCAAACATGGTATTTCCGGTATCCAAAATATCTTCTATAATGAGGACCGCTTTATTTTTTAAAGTTTGAAAGTCAAATGAAGATTCAATGATTATTTCATTTTGTAAAACCCCTGAATAGGATTTTATTTTTACGAATTGCAATGGAAAGTCAGTCTTTAAATTTCTAGTCAAATCAGCAGCAAACATAAATGCACCATCCATGATAATTAGTCCATTTGGAACCCATTTATTTTCTTGATACCATTGGTCTATTTCTTTAGCCAATTGCTTTACACGTTCCTGAATTTCATCAGCTGAAAATAGTATCGTAAATTCTAAATCATTTATTTCTACTTTTTTCATCAAAAAAGCATTTGATGTGGGTGCGCGATTAATTTTTCGCGATGTAGAATGTCTGATTTTAACTGATCTCCCCATCGATAGTGACCGCTTTCACCTGATTTGTGGACGACCCTATGGCAAGGAATTAATAGCGCATGTTGATTGGCGCCACATGCAGCACCTACAGCTCGAGCACCATTTGGAATTTTAAGTAGTTGAGACAATTGAATATAATGCATTGTTTGACCAAAAGGTATTTGGCACAATGCATTCCAAACATTGTATTGAAAATCAGTACCCATTACATTGCATTGGATATCAAAATCATCCTGACCCTCTATTAAATTTAAAACTTTTTGAAATATGGAGTGATTTGAAACAAGTTTTAATGGTAAATGACTGGATTTAGCCCAATGTTCCCAAAGATTCGGATTTGTCCCTAGCCAGCTTCCCAAAATGGCTTGTGCTTGAATAGCGATTCCAAAAGCTCCAAAAACTGTAAAACCATTGACAATTAAAATTTCAATCTCTGGATTTACTTCTTCTATTCTATTTAAATGTATCATTCTATTGCAAAAATAGATCCATTCAAACGATTGATTCATAAAATTATAATGAAACTTGTCTTTCGGGGACCGGATAATCCTGTTAATTTTGCCCCGCACATGGAAAAAGTATTTGGACCAGAAGTGGAGTACATTGAAGTGTACAAAGCTAAAGAACACAACCTGAAGGAAATTTCAGTAGCAATACCAAGAAATAAATTGGTCGTGATCACCGGACTTTCCGGTAGTGGAAAGTCATCTTTGGCTTTTGACACGATCTATTCTGAAGGTCAAAGGCGGTATATGGAAACATTTTCCAATTATGCCCGGCAATTTTTAGGAACCATAGAAAGGCCCGATGTAGAAAAAATTGATGGCTTAAGTCCTGTCATTTCTATTGAACAAAAAACCACAGGTTGGAATCCAAGATCGACTGTGGGTACCACGACTGAGATCTATGATTTGTTGAGATTGTTGTATGCGAGGGCTTCAGATGCGTATTCTCATTCTACGGGTCAGAAAATGATCCGATACTCCGAAGAGCAAATCATCAGTACCATATTTGAAAAATTTGGAGGACACCAGATAGCCATATTAGCACCGCTGATCAGGTCCAGAAAAGGACATTACAGAGAATTGTTTGACCAAGTCAGAAAACAGGGATTTAACAAGGTTAGGGTGGATGGACAGATCATAGATTTAGTGCCCAACATGCAAGTGGATCGATTTAAAATACATGATATCGAACTTCTCATTGATCGGATAAAAATTTTACCAGAAAGAGAAGAGAGGTTGGTTTATAGTATTCAAACCGCATTGCGAATAGGACATGAGGTCGTTTTTATTGAAGATGAGGAAACCAATGTTATGTTTCCATTTAGTAAAAAATTAATGGATCCCATCAGTGGTTTATCTTATGATGAGCCCTCTCCAAATACTTTCTCATTTAACTCACCTTATGGTTCTTGTCCGGAATGCAAAGGTATTGGGACAGTACATGAAGCCGATCTAAAGCAAATCATTCCAGACGATAAAAAGACCATTGAGGAAGGCGGAATTGTACCTTTAGGTGATGTGAGGGATACGCTCACTTTCAAACAACTGAAACAAATCTCAGAAAGGCATGCATTTAATTTTTCTACACCTATCCATAAAATACCTAAGAAGGCATTAGAATCCATTTTATATGGTGGTGATTCCAGTTATCCAACTCCGCCTAATACGGTCTGGTATGACAGTGATCTTCACTTGGCCAATGAAGGTTTGACCAATATGTTAAAGAGATGGTATAGGGAAAGCACCTCTGAAAAGATCCGTCGTTTTGCGGAGGACTTTATGACTATTCAAGCTTGTCCCAGTTGTCTTGGCACCCGATTAAAAAAAGAGTCCTTGTTTTTCAAAATGGACGAAAAGAATATCTCCGACTTGGCAAAAATGGACATTTCAGATCTTAAATCCTGGATGGATGGACTCGAAACAAGACTTACCGAAAGGCAAAATCTCATCGCAAGGGACATTATCAAAGAAATCAGAATCCGATTGGATTTCCTCATGTACGTGGGGCTTGATTATCTCACCTTGGACAGACCGACCATGTCTTTGTCCGGTGGCGAATCTCAAAGGACCAGATTGGCTACACAAATTGGATCACAGCTTACAGGTATTACTTATATTTTGGATGAACCTTCCATAGGGCTTCACCAAAGAGACAATCATCGTTTGATCAAATCCCTTCGCGAACTGACACTGATTGGAAATACCGTCATCGTGGTAGAACACGACAAAGACATTATGTTGGATTCTGATTACATTATAGATCTTGGACCAGGTGCAGGTAAGCATGGAGGAGAGGTCGTAGCAAGTGGTATCCCTTCAGAGTTTATTAAAAATCCAAATTCATCCACGGCTTCATTTCTTTCCGGAAAACTCAAAATTGAAATTCCTAAAAAAAGAAGAAAGGGAAACGGAAACTTCCTTAGCATATATGGAGCCAAAGGCCACAATCTTAAAAATTTATCCATCAAATTTCCATTAGGAACTTTTATTTGTGTGACAGGAGTTTCAGGATCAGGGAAATCCAGTTTAATCAATGAGACCTTGTATCCGATTCTTAGAGAACATTTTTACAATAGTCTGCAAAGACCATTGGAATTTGAAAGGATAGAAGGACTTGAACACTTAGACAAAGTTGTAGAAGTGGATCAAGCTCCCATTGGGCGAACCCCAAGATCAAATCCCGCAACTTATACAGGTGTATTTACAGAAATCAGAAATCTCTTTTCCAACCACCCTGATTCAAAAATCAGAGGTTATAAACCAGGAAGATTTTCATTTAATGTGTCCGGAGGAAGATGTGAAACATGCGAAGGTGGAGGCATGAGGGTCATAGAAATGAATTTTCTACCGGATGTTCAAATTTTATGTGAATCATGCAGAGGAATGAGATACAATAGAGAAACACTGGAAGTATTGTACAAAGGCAAATCAATCGGTGACATATTGAATATGACGGTGGAGGAAGCCACAGAATTTTTCGAACACATTCCAGCCATATATCGAAAGATGAAAACTTTGAACGATGTTGGTTTAGGATATATTACTTTGGGGCAACAAGCCACTACCTTGTCTGGAGGAGAAGCACAAAGGGTCAAACTGGCGGAAGAGCTCTCTAAAAGGGATACGGGTAAAACGCTTTATATTTTAGATGAACCTACCACGGGGCTACATTTTGAAGACATCACCCACTTACTTTTGGTGCTTCAAAAATTGGTGGACAGAGGCAATACCGTCATCATCATAGAACACAATATGGACATCATTAAAGTGGCGGATATTGTTTTGGACATTGGACCAGAAGGTGGTAGAAATGGTGGACAAATTGTAGCATATGGAACACCGGAAAGTGTGGCCAAAAATGACAAATCATTTACCGGTCAATACCTCAAGTTGGAGTTAGGTCTTTAAAGATTCTTATATTTGTATTCACTATCATCAATTTTATTATGAAAAATATAATCTATATTGTATTGGCTTCTTTTTTACTGTTCCAATGCAGTACAAGTTCTAAAATTGGCTCATCAAAAAATACTAAACAAACGCATCAAAAAGAAATTGAATTCACCATACTTCAAATCAATGATTTTTATGAGATTTCTCCCGTTGACGAAGGAAAATATGGGGGAGCAGCGCGAATTGCAAGTTTGAGAAAAAAACTGATTTCAGAAAACCCAAACACGTATACCGTTTTGGCAGGAGATTTTTTAAGTCCTTCTTTAATTGGCACCTTAAAAGTGGATGGAGAAAGGGTGAGAGGAAAACAAATGATCGAAGCTCTTAATTTGATAGGACTGGATTTAGCATGTTTTGGGAATCACGAATTTGATTATGATGCGGCCACTTTGCAAAAAAGAATCAATGAATCAAAATTTGACTGGATCACAAGTAATGTGATGCTTCAAACTTCTGATGGACCAATACTATTTAATAAAGAAACAGAAGGCAAAAAAACGCCCATACCCACTTATAAAATTATTAAAGTAAAAAATTCCAATCAAGATATTTTTAAAATTGGAATTATTTCTCCTTGTATCAATTCCAATAAAGCACCTTGGGTCTATTATTCTGATCACGAACAAAGTACTGCATTGGAGATTCAAAAAATCAAAGACAGTGTGGATGTTATTTTATTATTAAGCCATTTAAATCTTTCACAAGATAGGGCACTTGCAGAAAAATTTCCAATCATCCGTTTGATCATGGGAGGCCATGAGCATGATCATATGAATCATTTAATTGGCAAAACCAGAATTACAAAAGCGGATGCCAATGCAAGATCTGCGTATGTGCATCGATTGAAATTTAATCCAGTAAATAAAAGATTGGATTTAAATTCTGAATTGGTTTTTTTGGATCAAAAAATTCCATTGGATGAGGAAGTGAGCGTGATGGTCAATCAATGGAAAGCCAAAGAGATGCGAGTGATGCGAGAGATGGGATTTGATCCTGATGAAGTTTTAATGACACTTTCAAGTCCATTGGATGCAAGAGAACAAACGATTAGAAATGAGCCTGCACCTTTTTGCCAAATGATTTGTCGCGCTATGAGCCGAACTTCGAAGGACATTGATTTTTCAATCATGAATTCCGGGAGTGTTAGAGTAGATGATGAATTTAAAACTAAACTATCTCAATACGATATCTTGCGATCTCTTCCTTATGGTGGCTCGGTAGTGAAGGTAAAAATGAAGGGAAGTTTGCTAATCCAAATTTTAGATGCGGGATGGGCCAATAAAGGTCGAGGAGGATATTTGCAATACGACCGTGCAGAAAAAAATAAGGACGGCATTTGGCTATTTTCTGATAAGCCAATTGCTGCTCAACAAGTTTATACGCTATGCCTTACAGATTTCTTAATTAAAGGCTTGGAGCAAGGTTTGGAGTTTTTAACTCCTTTTAACAAAGATATTATTTCAGTCGAAGAGCCCAATCTGGAACAAGGCGAAGATCTTAGAAGGGATGTGCGGTTGGTGGTGGTAGATTATATTAAAAAAGGTGGCCGTTAGTGAATCAATAATTTAAGTATCTAATTTTCAGTGTGTTATTGAGAAATTATTTTTGATTCAAATTGCGACTTTTGTTTTTAGCTTTGTGGCATTATTTAACTTAACTTATTAATTATGAAAAAAATTCTTTTTGTATTTGTTTTTGCAGCTGCTTTTCAGCTTGGATTTTCTCAGGTAGAAGTCAAAGTCAATCCAATTGGTTTGTTATTTAGCAATGTAGACTTGGGTGTTGAGTTTGCGGTGACAGAACACTTTGGTATTGAGCCCAGATTGATTGTGGACTTTGACAACGTGGATTTTGGTGGAGATAAATACAAATCCTCAAGATTTGGAACCATCGTTGAAGGTAAGTATTATTTCAACCCAAGTAAAGGAATTAATAAATTTTATGTAGACGTTTATGGAAAATTTATTACAGGTAAATATGGTTTCGAAGATGAACCAGATGTCAATAGCACCCGTCTAGCACTTGGATTTGGATTAGGATACAAATGGGTAAACAGCAGAAATTTTGTGATTGAGTTGGGATTTGGAATGGGTAGAGCATTTATCAATGAAATTTCATCAGAAGATGAGTCCGTTGATTTAGATGATTTCCCTGTTTTAAATTTGGATTTTGTCGGTAAATTTATGATTGGATACAGATTCTAAATACTAAATAAAAGATCGGCAGTTTGATGACTGCCATTTTCTTTTTAAAATATAAAGAGCCATCTAATATTAGGTGGCTTTTTTATTTTACTTTGGATTAATTGCTATTCTTATGAAATGTAATAAACTTTTTCTCACAGATTACTCAGATGGCCACAGATGAATTTGGATATGATCTGTGTAAATCCGTGAGCCAATTCTTTTTAACAGATTCTAAGGATGGCCACAGATGAATGTAAATATGATCTGTGAAAATCTGTGAGCTAATTCTTTTTAACAGATTCTAAGGATAGCCACAGATGAATTTAAATATAATCTGTGTAAATCTGTGAAATCTATGAGCCAATTCTTTTTCTCACAGATAGCACGGATGGCCTCAAAAGAATTTGTATAAAATATTGCTTTTGTAGGAAGTATTTTAGGGGCAATAAAAAAGCCCGAAGTATAAACTTCAGGCTTTTACATTTGTATTTTTTGAGTAAAGATTAAAATCTGTAACCCATTTTCAAAGAAGCGCTAAGAGCCGCAGGTCCGATGGCCAATGTGAATGGATCGAAACTGTCTACACCTAAACGGTAAGCCAATTCAGAACCCAAGTATAAACCATCTGCGATATAATAATCGAACCCACTAAATACACCAATTCTGATTCCAATGGCATCAAAATTTGCAGTAGCAGAGATTGCTGCATCATATCCCCAATAAGTAGACATTCTTGAAGAACCAGTCATGTGATTTTCAACACCCCATCCTAAAGCTACTCTGCTTAAAGTAAAATCAGAAGTATCTGCATCGATTCTTAAGTCTGCAGACCATCTGTGGGCTTTCATATCGGATTTGAAAACACGGAGCATTACGCCACCATTTTGAGAATTTAAACCAGATCCAATGTTGGCAAGGCCATTGGCACTTAATTCCATTAACTTGTTACCAGCTACTGGTTTGTTAATTTGAGCTTGTGCAGCCATCCAACATGCAAAAAATACAAGTGTGAAGAACAGTCTTTTTAAATTAGCCATACGTTTTTGTTTTAATAATGAATAAATAAAATTATGATGCAATGTTAATACAAACGCAACTTATAAATTAAATTATTTTTAATAATTTTTTTATATATTTTTAAATAGCTGTAAAGTAATTATATATATATTAGAATAAAATGTATGTGTTGTGTTTTGTGAATTTAAACACAATGTCAAATCTGTCTTAAAGCTCAGAGAGTTTCTCAAGTAGCCATTTTCGACCCGTGATTTTTGGCTCTCCTTTGACGGATTCGATTAACTTTTTGACTTTGAGTGGATCTTTAGAATCGATTTTTAGAAGCTTGCGGGTGTATTTTAAAAAGCATTTGTAGTATTCGGTATGGTAACCAAAGTTTTTCTTTCTACGGAGAAATTGGTCCATAGAATCTACATGGTATTGAGACAATTCTTCTTCCCCCATTTCATAAAAAATCCGGATCCTCTCCAATCTGACGCTCAGCTCGATCAGAGGATCGGTAAAACTCAATTGACTCAAAAAACCCAAAGCTTCAGAGTATTTTTTCTTTTCACTGAGCACCCTCGCTTTTTCAAATTGATAAAAACTTTCACGCCAAGGTTTTTCAAGTTTAACTTTATAATCTTCCAAAAACTGATCGACCCAATCATACTCTTTCAAGTTAATGCCAATCTCCGCTATATTTCTATAGGTAAATCGACTTAGCTTATTTTGTTCTAGCATAAAACCGTGTTTTAAACCTCTGAGATAAAGTTCGAAAACGGTCTCATTGTAATTTTCTTTTCCCTCATTGATTTTGCGAATGCAGTAGTTTAAAATATTGATAAACACTTCTCTTCTTTCTTCCGGATCAAATTTTAGATCGTGGTTATTGTAAATGTGAAGACAGTTTTGAAAATAGTGGTCTTCAAGTGGATTAATGATGGCTAGATAGTTGTAATAGTAAAAGCCTAATACAGGAATTTCATACAATTTTTCCTTTTCAATATAGCTGTATATTTCATCCATAAAGGGAAATGGAGAATCCATTTTAAACACCGATTGAACGTGTGCGACGCGACAGCAATGTCTTAATTTTTTAATGAGATAAGAGATTTCTATGGAATCTGAAATTTCTTTAAGGTTAAATTCTCCCTGTCTTTTTTTGGAGGCTAAATATTCATATCGTTCTAATCTAAGTTGGTATTCTTGTTCGTAAAAATGTTCATTGGCCTGGGTTTGATTTTTTAGAAATTCTTCTGTTTCCTGGTAGATTTCCAAATAAAATTTATCCAATGATTTATTTCTAAGAATCTTCAATACGCTCAGCTTATCCTCAAGACTTTCTGACCTTTCAAGAATCAAAAATCTTTTCACATGGCCGTACAATCTGCTCATTTGTAACCTCAGTTTGGCGTCATTGTAGCTCTGTTTTCCAAAAATGGAGCGAAAAAGTAGCATTTTGTCAATATCTGATTGCTTTTTGTGGTGTAAATTTAGGATCGCTTCCAAACTGTCCGGCATGGTGGAATCTGTACATAAATAGGGCGATTTCAGGTATTTTTGAAGTCTGTTGAGAGACTTTGTATCCAGGTTTTGAATTATTTCGACACATTTCATATGATTAATTACAATTATATGTTATACTAATTATTTTATAAAATATTGAAAAACAATATATTAAACTATTTATAGTTAAAAAATGTTGTACAAATGTAAAAAATTGACTTTTATTGTCGAAGATTAAAGACTCATTTTTGCATCATAAATAATCCAAATGATTAGGTATTGTATTTTATTTCTTTTGTTGCTCTGTCATCTACCATATTTGACCAAGGTAAATGCACAGGACACCAGCTTCCTGAGTTTGGAAGCAAGGATAGAGTCAGATACCGTAGTGGTGCAAGTGAAGGGCATCCAGTTTAAGGATGTATTGACCACCCAATTTGGAATTTTATTTCCAACTCAAAATCTCAATTTTGTGAGAGGAATCTCTCAGCCTTTTTTTTCTGAAGCAGCCATTGGTGGTAACCCCAGCAATTGTTTATTCTCTTGGATGCCATCTCCTTCCAATCCGGTTACACTTCAGAATTTTGACGAAATCGTTGAATTAAGATTTTACATTCATACTCCGGCATCTGAATATTGTTTTGATTTTGACAAATCACTTTTTCCACTTCGAATAAGCTCGGTCAGTCAAAATCCTCATCCTTCAAGAGGAATTCCATTTTGCCAATCTGGACTTAAAGGCCGTGTTTCAGGTTTGATTCAAACAGACATGGATGGTGACTGTGTGGCCGATCCCAATACGCCCCCTGTTGCTTTCGTAGGTATCATTTTCCAGGAGCAAAGTGGTATTAAACACCATGTTTTCACAAAACCAGATGGAAGTTTTAGTGTGGATCTGCCTTTTGGTGATTACACTTATCAGTTTTCAGATCCCGGATTTAGAGAATATTGTAATGCACCTGGTGCACTGACTGTCAACTCCCCCAGTCAGCCTATTTTTATTTCGCAAACTGCTAAAAATTTGGTCGATTGCGCCGAACTTGAGGTTCAGCTGACTACTCCCGGACTTAGACGCTGTGACGATGTTGTTTTCGACTTGTCCTATAAGAATCTTGGTACTTCGGACGCAATCGACGTTTTTATTGATTTACAAATCAACGAGCAATTAATATTGCTTGAGGCTGACCTCCCGTTTTCAAATTTGGGCAACAACAAGTTTCGTTTTTTATTGGACACTCTCAAGTCCGCTGAGAAAGGCTTGTTTCAATTCAAAGTATCCACTCCCTGTGATGTTGCTTTGTTGGGAAATTCAATGTGCCTGGCCGCAGAAATTTTCCCGAACAGTCCTTGTCTTACCAGTCCTGCTTATGATGGGGCCAAACTGGAGATCCAATCTAGTTGTGTAGGCAATGAGGCTGTATTTCAAATCAAGAATGTCGGATCTGGTGATATGTCCCAACCGGTGGATTTTACCACCGTGGAAGACGATGTAATGCCGGGCATTGGTGGCCAAATTCTTTTGTTAAAGGATGCGACCAGAGAAATCAGAATTCCAAGTTCAGGACAAACCTGGAGAATTGTGCTGGACACTTTGCCTAACCATCCTTACCAAATCAGGTATACCAAAGCGCTTGAAGCCTGCGGTGCAGGAACTGCGAGCAAAGGATTTGTCAATAATTACAGTCAGGCAGATGAAGCTCCTCAATTTTCTGTGCATTGTGGTGAATTGTTAGATCAGATTGCGCTTAAAGCAGCCTTACCGGAAGGAATGGGTCCATTGAACATTATTTTTAAAGACAATCGAATTTATTACACCACCAGGATGATCAATCAATTGGCCGATACCGGATTTATTTTGCAAATCAAAGAAAAATTAAGTGAGCATCTCGATCTTTCCAGTTTGATCATGTATGATAGTAAATTACCATTTAGTTGGAGTGTAGATTCCAATCATGAATTAAACGTAGAATTTAAAAATATACAGATACCACCTCAGCAATTTGATTCTGTTACTTCAGTAGTTTATCTCAGTTATTCCATCAAACCAAAGACAGATCTTGATCTCCAAACAGAGATTCAAAATTATTCCGAATACAGATTTAATTTTGGAGATGTACAAACTTCAAATACCTATACACACCATTTGGGAGAATGGCTGATCAATGCAACCAACAATCCTGAATTAAGTGAGAATATCATATTGGTGTATCCAAATCCTTTTTCGGATGGATTGATTTTTAAAGCAACAGAAAATCAAGTTGCTGATTTTACGCTTGTGGTGTATAATATTTTTGGACAAGAGTTGATCAGTCAAAAAAGTACTGGAGACGTCATTCATTGGAAGGATACAAAACAGTTACCGGAAGGATTTTACTTTTATAAGATCATGTCCAAAATGCATGTCATACAATCTGGACAAATTGTAAAAAATAATTGAAATAAAATAAATGAAAGAAATATAAAATTGTCATTGCCTGTTAAGTCCCAATGTATCTGTCTGGTGTAATCTCCATAAAGTGTGGGGTAGATAAAACCAAAACATTTTATAAAAGCCCATCCGATCATTTTGTATCGATACAAAATTTAGAAGAACTTCCAAAGAGAGGCCACCAGACAATACAGCGGGTTAAAAGAAAAAGCGCATTTTCAATGCTCCCCAAAAACAAAGAATTTGCTCATATTTATTTTGTTTGATGAATGTGGTTTTTCCGAGAATTCGCTAAGAATTCAATCCCCGACAATGGTTGGGGATTTTTTTTTATTGGTAAATTTCCGATTTCATCCAACCCAATTTATTAAATAAATGAATCACTGAAACCTTTAACACTCCCAATCCATAGACCATGGATCTTTTAAAATTTATGGAAGAGGCTTCTTCAAAATAAAGCGTAGGGCAGGTGACTTCTGCAATGTGGTAGCCTTTGTAAATGATCTGTGACAACATCTGATTGTCAAATACAAAATCGTCTGAGTTTTTTTGAAATTGAATGTCCAATAAAACTTTTGCGTCAAAAGCTCTATAGCCAGTGTGGTATTCTGATAGTTTATATCGGATTAGAATATTTTGGGTCAAGGTGAGAAAGCGGTTGAATAAATATTTGTAGATGGGCATTCCTCCGGCCAAAGCGCCTTTACCCAGAATTCTTGAACCAAGCACCACCGGATAAAGCCCTTGTGCAATGATATTGACCATGCTAGGGATGAGTTTTGGAGTGTACTGATAATCCGGATGCAACATGATGACGATGTCTGCACCGAGCTCCAGGGCTTTTTTATAAAGTGTTTTTTGGTTTGCACCATAACCTTTGTTGGATGCATGTCGGATCACATGGTGTACCCCTAATTTTTGTGCAAGTGAAAAGGTTTCGTCCTTACTTGCATCATCGCAAAGTATCAGTTCGTCCACTATGTCAAAAGGAATTTCAGAAAGTGTTTTTTCCAAAGTTTTTTCAGCATTGTATGCCGGAAGTACAACCACTATTTTTTTTCCTAAGTACATTTTGATAAATCTGTTCGATCCGATTTTATAAAAATGGTGAGACTATTCTTCTTCGTCTTTTTCTTTGTTTTCAGAAGTTAGCAATCCCATATCTTTTAACTGATAAAACCATTTAAGACATTTTTTCATGTCTTTAATATGCACTCTGTAACGATCGTATTCGGGAAGCGTTTTTTCAAAGAATTCCTTGATTGCGGATGGTTCATCGTAGACTTGGGGAACAGTCTCACAACTTAAAAATTTTTCATACACTTCTTTCAGAGGAATATTGTCATTCAAGGTGTATATTCCAATGGAATCAAGAGGTGAGAACTGATGAATTCTCGAAGAATAAAAATTTTGTTTACGGTTGCTGAGGTCTTCCAGAATTAATCCGTTTCCCCTGGCAGAGATCATTTTAAAGAGTGTACCATGTCCACTGACTGCCATTATTTTTTCTAGATTCATGTGCTAATATTTTATTTTTAATAGTTTAGTAGTTTTAACAAGCATTCTTCCAATCTGTTTTTGGCGAGGTATTGATCTTCCAATCTTTTTGAAAATGGAATGGGTGTATCCATGGATGCACAACGAACTACTGGAGCATCCAAATGTTCAAACAAATGTTCTCCCACCCAAGCTGCCAATTCACCGCCGAGTCCTCCAAATAAATTGTCCTCATGCAGAATACAAACCCTGCCGGTTTTAATAACTGATAAACGAATGGAATCATAATCCAAAGGAGCAAGGGTGCGAAGATCCAATACGTCCGCATTGATCTTTAAATTGCTAATCGCTTCGGTAGCCCAAAGCACACCCAATCCATAGGTAATGATGGTCAATTGGTCTCCAGCATGGGTTAAACTTGCTTTGCCAAATGGAATTTTATAAAAACCCGAAGGAACTTCAGATTCCACAGAGCGATAGAGCAACTTATGTTCAAAATATAAGACCGGATTGGGGTCTTCAAAAGCGTTTAACAACAGACCTTTTGCATCATATGGATTGGAAGGGTAGACGATTTTAAGACCCGGCACATGGGCAAACCATGCTTCGTTGGATTGTGAATGAAAAGGTCCGGCTTGTGTGCCTGCACCACAGGGAAGTCTGATCACGACGTCTGCATTTTGTCCCCAGCGATAATGCAGTTTTGCAAGGTTGTTGACGATTTGATTAAAACCGCAGCTCACAAAATCAGCAAATTGCATTTCCACCATGGATTTGTATCCTTCCAAACTCAATCCGAGCGCTGCTCCGATGAGGGCAGATTCACAAATGGGTGTATTGCGCACTCGATTTTTACCATATTTTTTGACAAAGCCATCGGTGATTTTAAAGACACCACCATAATCAGCGATGTCCTGACCAATTAAAATTAATTGATCGTGTTTGGACATGGCGATATCGAGACCATCTTTGATGGCATCAATAAAACGAATATTTTTAGACTCTCCGGTAGGTGCAATTTCTTCATCTACAAAAGGCAGAAAGACATCTTCTATTTCTGTAATCGGGTCTGCATCTCCATCGGGCCATTCAAATACTTTTTCAACATCCTCTTGAATTTCAGATTTGAATTGTTTTTTGATTTGGTCTCTTTGGGCAGCAGATAAAATTTCATTTTCCAACAACCAATTTTCATAATTCAGAATGGGGTCCTTTTTAGACCATTCATCCAACAATTCTGTTGGAACATATTTTACCCCTGAAGATTCTTCATGTCCTCTCATACGGAAGCTCAAGCATTCTACAAGGACAGGGGCAGGATTTATTCTAATCCGTGTGGCAATGTCAGAGATGGTCTGATAAACTTCCAAAATATTATTGCCATCGATGGTGTGCGCTTCCATCCCATATCCCAGGCCACGATCCGATAATTTATTACAGGCATATTGTTCGCTTGTTGGTGTAGAAAGTCCGTAGCCATTGTTTTCGATGATAAAAATAACGGGAAGTTTCCATACGGAAGCGAGGTTAAGTGCTTCATGAAAGTCGCCTTCGCTGGTTCCGCCTTCTCCGGTAAATGCAACCGAGACTTTATTGCTTTGGTTTAATTTTGAAGCGAGTGCAGTACCATTGGCCAAGGTGAGTTGAGGCCCTAAATGTGAAATCATTCCTACGATGTGATAATCCATACATCCAAAATGGAAAGAGCGATCGCGGCCTTTGGTGTATCCACTGGATTTGCCTTGCCATTGTGCAAATAATCGGTCCAGTGGCATTTTCCGGGAAGTGAATACTCCTAGATTTCTATGAAGTGGAAAAATGAATTCATCGTCATTTAAGGCCATGGTTGCACCCACAGAAATTGCTTCTTGTCCAATGCCGGAAAACCATTTTGAAATTCTTCCCTGTCTTAGAAGGTTGAGCATTTTTTCTTCAATCAATCTGGCATACACCATTTGTTGATAGAGATTCAACAAGATTGATTCTTGCAATGCACCTGGCTGGTAATGCATATTCGGATGAATGGAGGATGATTTTAGTTTCATATGCGGGCGCAAAGATCGCAAATATCATTGGACTAATTCCAGTTCGCTTTTATAAGACTAATTTTTTAAAATTTGTAAAATATCAAACGCATAAAATGTGAATTAATTAAAATAATGAATTAATATACAATGATTTAAATATAACAATAAAAAATATTTTAAAAATTTGTTTTAAAAAATTCACTTATATAATCGAAGCTGCTTACATTTGTGCTTTAGGGTGTTCTCATAGTGTTATTAAGAAGGGGACACGGTCGCTCGGCCGTGGGCCCTTTTTGTTTTTAAGCTTTTGCAATATGATTAGAAATGCATTTTAATTTTTTAGCTCGATCTTCTAATCTTAAAAACTCAATTTATATTTTTGCTCGTTCAATCAAAGGATATTTCCAATTGGGTTTAGCAATTTATTAGCTATTAATTCCTTAAACATCATATTAATATGTAATATATTTAAACTGATTTTTCATTAAAAATTTATTAAAAAAAATTTGGATAGGAAAAATAAAATAAACTACCTTCGTGTGTTCTTTGTCTAGGGGAGTAGTCAAAGGAACCCATTGAAAACGGGGGGCAGCGCCGCCAGGCGGCTGCCCTTTTTTTATGCACTTGATATTATTTACCATAGTAAATTTTTAATTTGAAGTTTACCTAACTAATTTCAAATATTTTGAATGATGAGTGAAAACGAGCTCGCCAAATTAGTTTTTGAAGCAGGACTGAAGGTCCATAGAAATTTAGGACCAGGATTGTTGGAAAGTGCCTATGAAGAGTGTATGTATTATGAGTTGTGCTTATTAGACCTGAATGTAGAAAAACAGAAAACATTGCCACTCATTTATGAAGAGGTAAAATTGGATGCTGGATATAGAATTGACTTGTTAATTGAAAAGAAATTGGTCGTTGAAATTAAAGCAGTGGAAGCATTGAATGAATTACATTGGGCACAAATACTGACTTATTTAAAATTGAGTCATTGTAAACTTGGGATGTTGGTCAATTTCAATACTGTGTTATTTAAAAATGGGGTACGAAGAGTCATCAATGGAACATTATAGATTTCAGATAAAAATTAATCAAAGGAAAGATTTAATCAGTGAAAATCTTTGTGAACTTTGCGGTTTAAGAAATTAACCACTAAGGACACTAAGAAATATCACAAAGGACACAAGGAATTTTTGTGATACTAGTTATAAAAAGATTTAACCATCAAGGACACCCATAAAATCCAAAGGATACAATCAGAGCTTTGTTCCTAATCTATACTCTTTGTGTCCCTTGTGAAAACCTTTGTGAACTTTGTGGTTTAAGAAATTAACCACTAAGGACACTAAGAAATATCACAAAGGACACAAGGAATTTTTGTGATACTAGTTATAAAAAGATTTAACCATCAAGGACACCCATAAAATCCAAAGGACATAATAGGAGCTTCGTTCTTTTTCCATAATCTTTGTGTCCCTTGTGAAAACCTTTGTGAACTTTGTGGTTTAAGAAATTAACCACTCCACCATCCAAGGGTGGGGACACGGCAAGGACACAAGGAATTTATAAATTAAACTATGATGATTTATATTAAATCAGCTGTTCAGAAATTTTTCCGAAGCGCCTTTCGCGTTGTTGAAAATTTAAAATTGCTTCGTAAAGATGTTGTTTTCTAAAATCGGGCCAGAGGGTTTCTGTAAAATACAATTCGGTATAGGCGCACTGCCAAAGTAGAAAATTGGATATTCTTTTTTCACCACTCGTTCTGATCAATAATTCCGGATCAGGAATACCGGCACCGGACATGGCTTCTGTAAAGTCTGATTCTGAAACCGTTTGATGGGCGTGTGTTTTGACAAGTTTGTTGACCGCATCCAGGATTTCCCATCGGGCACTGTAATTGAGTGCCAGTGTGAGCGTCATCCTTTTATTATTGGCGGTTTGTTGGATGGCATCTTCAAGCGCCAACCTAGTAGAATTTGGCAATTTTGAAATGTCTCCGATGGTATGAAGTCTAATGTCATTTTTAAGAAGGGTGAGCATCTCATTCTTGACGGTTTCGACCAGTAATCCCATTAAGCCACTCACTTCCATGGCGGGTCTTTTCCAGTTCTCTGTTGAAAATGCATATAGGGTTAACCAGGGGACGCCAAGTTCTGCGCAGGCTTCTGTGACTTCTCTCACCGCTTTTACACCGTTGTGGTGGCCAAAAATACGGGGTTGACCATTCTGTTTGGCCCATCGCCCATTGCCATCCATGATCACAGCGATATGTGATGGTAATTTAGAAGCATCAATTAAGGAAGCAAGTTGATCAGCCATGATCTGCAAAAATAAGATTATTTATACAGCTATGCCGAGACTATTCCAAATCAGATCTCAAGTCCTTCGGTTTTAGTTTCTTCATCCTGCTTTTCATCAGTCACATGCTGTCCATCTAGTGGGCTTGGTTCAGGATGTTTGTCTTTATGGTATGGACTTGGTCCTATCAGTCTTTCAACGTCCGATTTTAATAGGACTTCTTTTTTAAGAAGTTCCTGCGCAAGAACTTCCAGTTCATTTCTCTTTTCGCTCAATAAATTTTGAGCTTTTTCATATTGAATATTGATCAGAAGTCTGACTTCTTCATCCATCATTTTGGCCGTTTCTTCGCTGTAAGGTCTTTGAAAGCCTTCTTGAGACATTCCATAAAAGGAAACATTTCCAACCTTGTCGTTCATTCCAAAAACGGAAATCATAGAATATCCCATTTTAGTGACTTGATCAAGATCAGATTGAGCCCCTGTAGAAATTTTATCAAATATGATTTTTTCTGCTGCTCTTCCACCCATGGTCATACAAATTCGATCCAGCATCGCTTCTGTTCGGGTGATATATTCTTCCTTAGGTAAATACTGCGCATAACCTAAAGTTCCTATTCCTCTTGGTACAATGGTCACTTTGACCAAAGGAGAAGCGTACTTGAGATACCAACCGCAGATGGCGTGACCGGCTTCGTGATAAGCGATCACTTCTTTTTCTTCCGGTGAAATGATTTTGTTCTTTTTTTCTAGTCCACCGATGACACGATCCAAGGCATAATTAAAATCGTCTAATTCTATGGATTGTTTGTTTCTTCTTGCGGCGACCAAAGCAGCTTCATTGCAAATGTTGGCAATGTCTGCCCCGGCAAATCCTGGAGTCATTTCTGATAAAATTTCAGGAGTGACTTCATCGGAAAGCTTTAGTTTTTTAAGATGGACTTTAAATATTTGAGCCCTGCCCTTTAAATCAGGTGGGTCGATGGATATTTGTCGATCAAATCTACCCGGTCTCAATAAAGCGGTATCCAAAATATCGGGTCTATTGGTAGCAGCCATCAAGATGACTCCTTTATCGGTTGAAAAACCGTCCATTTCCACCAACAATTGGTTTAAGGTATTTTCCCTTTCATCATTTCCACCCTGAAATTGGGTTTTACCTCTGGCGCGACCGACTGCATCGATTTCGTCTATAAACACAATGCACGGTGCTTTTTCGCGTGCTTGCCTAAATAGATCTCTCACCCTTGAAGCTCCAACGCCAACGAACATTTCCACAAAATCAGAACCGGAAATCGTAAAGAACGGAACAGCGGCTTCACCAGCCACTGCTTTGGCAAGTAGGGTTTTTCCTGTTCCCGGAGGACCTACCAACAAGACACCTTTTGGAATTTTACCTCCGAGGGCTGTATATTTCTTAGGATTTTTCAGAAAATCCACCACTTCCATGACTTCTTCTTTAGCTTCCTCGAGACCAGCCACATCTTCAAAAGTAATGTTGGTGTTGCTGTCTTTTTCAAAGAGCATGGCTTTGGATTTTCCAATATTGAAAATTTGGCCACCTGGTCCACCGGATCCACCTCCCATGCGTCGCATAAATATAATCCAGATACCGAGGATGATTAAAAATGGAAGTACAAAGGAAAGAATGGGTCCAAGCCAGTTTTGTTTCTCAACATAGTTTACATCCAAGGGACTGGTCACCTTTTCATTGAGTTTATCCATTTTGGTCGCAAAATTTTCAATAGGACCGACATTAAAATGATAATGTGGTTTTAGCCCTATGGTCGATTTTGCAGCGTCCTTATAATTTTCTTTGTAAAGGGATTTTTCTTTAATGTAGACATAGGCCAATTTATTATTGGTGACTTCCAATTTGTCCACATCTCCATCAGTAACCATTTGTTCGAAACGGCTGAAGGGAATCGGTTCTTTATTTGGATTTGCCAGATAGAAAAAATTAATGCCTATCAATGCAAGAAAAAGGATGCCATAGATCCAGTATGAATTAAAACCACTGGAAGCAGGTTTTTTAGGTTGGTTATTGTCTTGTGATTCCATTTAGAAACATTTTATAATTGAGTATATACTCAGAGTGTAATGATTAAAAACGTTTAATCTTTCAAAAAAGTTATTTTTTGAAGAACGAACTATCTAAAAAATAACTTAAATATTTTTGATTTCTTTGAATTTTCCATCGCTCCAGAGCTCTTCCAGATCGTAATAACTCCTGGTTGCTTTGTCAAAAACATGGAGAATCACATCAAAAAAGTCAACCAAAACCCATTTAGCACCGACTTCACCTTCTATGTGGCTGGCTCTGTAGTCGGTTTCGTTTTTTACCCTGTATGCTACGTTGTTGGCAATGGCTTTGATCTGCGTGCTACTTTCGCCTTCGCAAATGACAAAATATTTCGCAGGGGCATCGTGGATCCTTGTAAGATCGATGATGACTATTTCTTTACCTTTGATGTCTTGAACAGCGTCTACAATAAGATCGAGAAAGGCTTTTTCTGAAACTGCAGATTGTTTGGATTGAGCTTGTGTCTGTACCAGAATATTTGATTTATAAGTTAATTTAATATATTACGCAAAGTTATAATATGACTATGAAATATCCAAATCCGGGGTTAAATTATATTCATTTATTAACATCTGAATCAACGAATGACTTTGCTTTGGACTATCTATCAAAAACCATACCCAAGGATGGTTTTTTCGTTTTAGCTGACTTCCAGACAGGTGGAAAAGGACAATATGGCAGAAAATGGGACAGTGAAGCTTCCAAAAACCTCCTTGTCAGTTATATTTTTGGCAGCAGCTTTTTGAAATTGGATCAAATATTTGGCTTGCATTTGGCCGGTTCATTGGCTATTGCTGACTTACTCGATGATTTTCGGATTGAAGATATTCGGATTAAATGGCCAAACGATGTATTGGTTGGAGGAAGAAAAATAGCGGGTATTTTGATTCAAAATGTGCTCAAAGGACAGCAACTTCAACATTCAGTTTTTGGGATTGGTCTAAATATAAACCAAACAAATTTTGAAACAGAGCATCGTGCGACTTCTCTAATTAATTTAACAGGTCAAGAAAATCCCATTCTTGAAATGGCTTTTAAATTGAGAATATTTTTGCAAAAATATTTGGATTTAATCAGAAATGGAGAACATCGTGAATTGTTATTTAAATACAACGAACAATTGTTCATGCGAAATGAAATTGGAAGATTTAAAATTGAAAGTAATGACACTTTTGAAGCGATGATAAGGAGTGTTGATGAAAATGGAATGCTCGTGTTGGAAAAAGATGGATTATTGAGCAAACATCATTTTGGAGAATTGCATTGGGAATGGAAATGAAATTTTAAAAAAATCCTCTATTGCATTTCATCTTGGACTTGATAAACTCTGAATTTATTTTTACCGATATTTTGTTCCTAAAAACTGTTAATTAGATAAAGTAATTTTTGACCCAAAGACACGAAGACACTAAAGTTCACGAAGGGTTTTAAAATTTAATAATCGCTTTTAAATTTATAACCAAGTTCTTTATGTAGCTTAGTGTCTTAGGGCCTTAGTGGCATGCATTATGCGATTATTAGTTCCCATCTAAATTCATCGGACTTTGTAAACTTGCGCTAGCAATTTAAGGTGAATGTTATTATAAAAAAATCCGCTGGCGAGTTTCTTCACCAACGGATTTATGTAATATGGGATAATATACTTTTAGACTTAATTTTTAATCAGAATCATTTTACCGGTGGCGGTGTGCGCACCTGCTTCTGATTCCGCGTCGATTTGGTAATAAATGATTCCGGATGCATTGAGTTCATTCTGATGAATCAATTTGGAATTAAATCCTTTTTGTCCATCCATGGTATACACTCGAATTATTTTACCCAAAACATCGTAAAAACTTAGCTTGACCTGACCATCTGATGGAAGAATGTATCTTATTTCAGTTGAAACATTAAATGGATTTGGTTCATTTTGAAATAGTTTAAATTCAAACTCACTCGCAATTGCAGGATCTACAAATTCTAAACCAATTTTAAAAATTTGGTCATTAACATTGTAGGCTTCCGCTTTTGTTATATCACTGTTTAATTGGAATGGAATTTGAACCCTGTCTTTCAATTTACTAAAAGTTACAACAAAAAGATCGTCTATTTTATCAGCAGTGGTACCTTGTTGTGCATTTGGACTATTCCAACTAAAAGTGATCAAGCCTTGATCCAATTTATAGGCATTGTAATTTGATTCGGATATTTCAATCGAACCTGATTGAATTCCTTCAAATTGTAATTCAGTTGGATCATACCTTAAGGTAAATTGCATTCCAGTTATTTGATGAAACTGATCCGCTCGTAAACCATACTGTAATTTATCCTGATGGTTGTTATTTAAATTAATTTTATGCGCGGTCAATTTTAATTCAGACCTATTTCTGCCATCTGATTTTACAAATGTTCTGGCCAAAGCATCACCAGTAACATCTCCGATTTTGATAGCTATAAAATCTAAATCCGCTTTGGAGTCTGTCAGTAATACATCATAAAAATCAGGAGCATCGTAAGGATTTTTTGGATTTGCAAACTGGTAGCTTGAAGGCACGAAGGTCCAACTTTTTGCTTTTGAAAATCCTTCTGATGCACCCAATACCAATCTTCTAATTTCAGTGATGTCAGAAGCAGTGATAGAATTTGTTTTATTGACATCAGCAGCGATTAATCGATAGGGATTGTCGATGTAAACTTGGCCTAAAATATGTTTTTGAATTTTAATAATATCCTGAGTAGAAACACCATTCATTGTTTCATCATTTCTAACAGGTACAATCAGATAATTTTCGTCTTTGTTTAGATCGGCAAATGCATATGGACTACCTTTCATCTTGCGAATTAATTGGCCATTTGAAAACAGGCTCATTTCCACAGGAGAAGCTTCTTCACCCTCCGCAGTTTTGATCAAACCTGATACCTTGCCTTTGGCTGTTCCTACATTGGGACAAGTATTGAGATTATCCTGAATAATGACCAAAGTTTTACAATAATCTCTATTTCCTTCTTCATCTTCGACCCAGACGATCACATCAATCACCATTTCGTCATTGATTTTTTGTCTTACAAAATCTTCACAGCAAATTCTAAATGATCTTTTGCTTGTATCGGCATCAAAATAGAATTTCAATTTTCCTGCTGGCGTGCAGTTGTCATAGCTGCTTGCATTAAGATCTGAAGCCCAAACATCAATACAGCCGGTGGAAGGCATAGGGACTGTTATTATGCCCGTTAAACAAACCGGTGTAGGCGCTTTGCAATCTTTGATTTCAAAGAGTTTGGTACATGAACCTACATTGCCACAACCATCTTCTACATACCATGTAATTTTATGAACACCGATTGGATAAACACCACTTGCATTAAATGGATTTCCAAGAGAATCAGCGCTTGGATTGTCTCTATAGAAAGCTCTTACACCCGCATTAAATTCTGTTCTTTTGAGGGCTCCTACTCTGAAGTCATATCCTCCGTAAGTTCCTAAACCATCGTTGTATAAATCAATCTTATATTCCCATTTTAACCAATCAGCAGGAGTACAGAAATCCAAAGCAGAGGCTGTGAGACTGATGTGTCCTTCACAAATACCTGAGACCGGATCTTTTTCTGCGATTTCGCAAGGTCCCATTTCGCAAGTGACTTCAGGTGCTGTCAAATCGTGCACTTTAATCACTTGTACTCTTTCCCAGCGTCCCACATTTGGATTGTTGTTTGGATCATATTGGCACCAATCAATTACAGACCATCTTCTAAAGACTTTAAAGCAAGAACTTTCTTCAGAATAATAAATTTCATCTTTATGTATGATGGCTACCAATGAGCAATGGTCTTTACCACGATTGACAATTCTTGGTTTACCTAAAAGTGGATTATCCGGACTGATGTCTGCGTTACAGCCATTTAGTTCGATGACTTTATTGTCACATATTCCCGGAGGCCAAACGATGTCTGTCTTGATGGTGTCATTGCAAAATTCAGGGTTTGCATTGAATGGTTTGCAATTTACTACCCAGATTTTTTGTACAGCACTAATTTGAGTTCCATTAGGACCAGGGACAGAAAATATTCTTTGAATTAAACCTTGACCGCACTCGCGTTGGTCAATCACACTAACGGTCGGAATTCTACCGCATGCGCTAAGTATATACCCATCAAAACCCCAATTTAATTCATAGGTTTGGTTGGGATGAACCGGATTGTAATAATTTGTATAGTGATCACATGCTTTTCTGCCCACGGTACCTGATTGTGCACCTGGATATTTTGTGATTGGGTTGTATTCACAGAAAGCTTCACAAACCCGATCTACAATTTTTATTGGATTTCTCCATGCTGCATCAGGAGATATCGTACCAAACATGGTATTATTTATATCATCCAATTCATTTATGTCAAACCAAATATCGCAACTAATGACTACATCCGATGGTGGGATAATCACTGGTGTTGCTTTATCTTGGACCACCACTGCTACCATACAGTCACTGTATCTGCCGTAAAGATCTCCACCGACTTTTAATCTGTCAGGATGTATGGGACCTTCTCCTGGAAACACATCAAAAACTCTAAAGACTACCAGAATATCCGGACCAACATCGGCGCAACAGAATTTAACTTCATCGTCAAAATATATTTGATTACCTGTAAGTGCATTATCATCGTCGCCATTGGCTCCTTCACATTGTGCTTTGTTGTCAGAAAGTGAGCCATGCAAAGTACCTTGTAGATCATCCATTCTAATTACTTTAAAATAGACTTCTTCTGCACAATTGTCGAAAGATTTGTCATCAAAAGATTTTGCAAATATTTTAGTGATGGATCCACCTTTATCAGGACTTGGAATTAAAGTTACTACCGTTTTTGTTTGACAAATGGCTTGTGGAGGAGTAAAATCATAAACATGTAAATCGATTTCATGTCTTGTTTCATTACCACAACAATCTGTGGCTATGATCCAAGCTTTTTGCCAACCTTCAGGAATGTCTACAACCACGATTCCGGTTTCACTATTTCCCAATACTGTACCGCTTTCAAGCTCTACTGTGTATTCCACTTTATTGCTGCAATTGTCAGTTAACCAAGGTACGGCTACATCCCATCTTCCAGCGCAAACCCAAGGGTCCATAGAAACATCCAATTGATTTGGATATACAACATTTGGACCTTTGTTATCCATCACCTTTATAATTTGGTCTTCTGTTCTTATATCTCCGGTACACCAATCGATTAAGGTCCATCTTCTCAAAATTTTATAACAACCCGAAGAACCTGGAGTGCAATGAGCGCTGGTGATGTCAAAATACAAATCCTCATAAGCAGTGGCAATATTGCTGCAACTTGCAGCTGCCGGACGACCAGTTCCCAACCACATAATATGTGTGTTAGGTCCCCAACAAGCAGAATTGGTTGACGTCCAAACTGGATGTGATGGATAATAAACCGGATCGGGATTTGGATGTCCAAAATTTGGACTTCCTGCAACATTGATATCATTCCAACCCAATACTCTTGGAAGTCTTCTTTCACCATAAATGTCTGCGAGACCTGGATTGGCATTCCAATGTGCAGAATCTAACAAGTATCCATCCACGCATTGTGGAGAAGGAGTTAGATGATTTTGAATATTTTTATTTCGGTCAATTCGTTCATCACATAATAAAACAGGTCTATCTGAATCATCATAGTTTGGTGGAAGTGTTACCATACTCAAACTTCCGTTTAAGATGGTAATAGTTTGAATACAGGTATCTTGGTTTCCAAACTCATCGATCACCGACCATGTTCTAGTAATGATTGATTGGTATAATTGTAAGCAAGAACCTTTAACCACCAAATCTTTGTAAGTTAAAATATAGGTTCCACAGCCTTCTTCGACCAACGGAGTACCTGTATTTGCAGGTGTTGGTAAAACCTCACATGAAATCATTGCATCAGAAGGACAAGTTAATTGTGGAGGAAGTTTGTCTTCTACGGTTGCTTTTCCCCAGCAACTATTGCCGGTGCGGGGATCCGTCACCGTAATTTTTAATTCTTTGCCGATGTCTCTTCGGTCCAGTTGTACTCCTGGTTTGTTTGGATCGCGATCGATGTATGGTCCACCATTCCATAGTTGAATTTGGATAATGTAGCTATCCCAACAACCGTATGGCCCTCCAACCAAAATCCATTCTGCTGTCACGGTAGCAGAACAACTATCATCCAAACTAATTTGGATTTGACCTTTACAAGCCAATTCCCGAATAGGATTTTCGAATTCAATCACGTTTATTTGTGCACAACAAGTGGCTGTGTTACCGAAGTCATCAGTGACAATATAACAAATGGTATGGTTGCCAATTCCTAAAGGGCCATCAATCTGGTAAATGGCAGAATCCAATGTACTTAAATATGGATCCTGATCACAAAGGGTTGCGGTCAAATCCGGTTCATACGTTAGAATGGTTTCACATTCTCCGGGAGCCAAGTAAACGTCAAAATCTCTACAAACGATGATAGAGGTAAAAGTATCTCTCACTTCAACACTTGTAATACACTCTGCAGTATTGTGACATTCATCCACGACAGTTAGAGTCACGTTGTTAAATCCAATATCGTTACAATCAAAATCCGTTTTAGCGAGATATTCCAATGTACCACCGCAATTGTCTGAACTTCCATTGTCATATTCTCCAACATACGCTGCAGCTGTACCATCAGATCCAAGATATACTATTACATTATTAGTGCAAATTGCGATTGGATTTTGTTGGTCGTTGACCGTAATGATTTGAGTACATGATTGGGTATTTCCACAAATATCTGTCGCCTGATATTCTCTGATAATCGTATTTTGGTTTGGACAAATGTAAACGGCGAAAGAATCTGCAATGACTGAATTTATGATACCCGTATTGCCACAATGATCTGCTGAAACGACCATATTAATATTGGGTTGTGGAATTTCAGAAGCACAGACCACATTGACTGGACCAGGGCAAATGATACTCGGACCAATAGAATCATGGACTGTAATGGTTTGAGTGCAGCTGGCATAAATCACATCAGCGATATAAAGCGCATAAGTTCTTTCCACACTAAATTGATCTCTACAATTTGATGGATTGACAGTTTCATTTACTAGTCTCACAGTTCCTGTGCAATTGCTTGTAAAAACAACACCATTTGGATTAGGTAGGGGAACATCTATTTCACATTCAACAATGCGATCTGCGGGACAGGTGATACTGATATTTGTAGGAATACAAACATTTGAAATACAAAAATCAACCATATTACCATCGCTTGTGATTTCTGTATTTATAAAATAAGTGATGCCCATTGTTAAACTCACTACTGTAGATTCTATGGTTCCGGCACTGTTGTCGTGGCAGGTACCTGCTACATTGCATGCAGTTGTAATGTAAATACTGGGATTTCTTCCAGCGGGTCCAGTGGATGTAATCGTATAAACTCCAGTAGTAGCTGGTGTAAATGAGAACCACGCCGCTCTGTTATTACCGCATCTTGTATCTGTAAAAGTATTGTCCAATGTAAAAGATCCGGTACAACTTCCTGCGGTGATATTGCTTGGAGTTGCACAACTTAATCCCTGAGCCGAAATTTTCCCAAATGAGGATAATAGTAGGGTAATCAAGAAAATTAACCAGAAGGAATTTTTCCGAGCCTTAGAATGATCCAGAGTTTGTAATGTACTAAAATGCACACAACAAGCTTTAGGATTGGAGGTAGATCCTGAATTCATATTTATAGTTTTTAATAATATCAAACCTTTGCAGCTTGACAGAATTCAAAATCCTACCAATGTAACAATACCTTATAGAGACACTACGTCATTCAGTGCATCAGGTATATGACATTTGCAGGAAACAGGAAAAATTAAAAGAGGTGTTGCGCTCCTATTAATTCGGCCAGGATCTGTCAAGATACTCTGAGCCTGAGCTTTGGAGCTGTAAAAGTAGTTTGTTTGGCAATAGCTAGATCATACCTTGGTGTCTAAAACACTCATTTTTTTTTATAACATGTTTAAAGTATTCTATTGATTCGTTTAATAATTGATAAAAAGCATATATCAACAAAATAAAATTATATCTAGGGCTTAATTTTGAGTCATTTCTTGATCAAAATAGGCAAATAAATAGCTCTTTTTGACAGGTTTGATTGACAATATTTTTAAAATATTGATCGACGTCACAGACTTATAACGCCGTGGGGTTACTTAGATCAAGGTAGATTTACAATTGCCCTCTGTATTTATTATCGAAGTCTAACCAACGTGGAAGAAAACCGAGCTGTTAAGCAGCTCGGCAGCTACTAAATTTTTATTAAGTGTATTAGTAACTCAAACCTTGTTTGTTCCAGCTTGAAATTTCGATACTATATTTTCTAAATATAGTACTTGCGTGTTTATTCTACACTTTTCTTAACTCTTAATATCCAAAACAATTTTTTCAGATTTAAGGGCAGCAGAACTTTTTACAGATTTTGTATTTTTATAATTTTTTAAATCCGTTGCAGCTTGATCAACTTTGGTACGAAGTAAATCTGCACGTTCAATCATTAAGTTGGAAGGCCTTTGATTTCCGGAAACGACACTTCCGTATGCTTCTGTGATTTCTTCTCTCAATTTTTTTTCATCTGCAAAAACCGATTTGTGTTTTGAAGCCACCAATTCTCCTCGAAGCGTTTCCAGTTCTTTAATATATTGATCAAGAATATCTTTGTTCTTTTTCTTTTTAAGTTTTGTATTTGCTTCTGTGTATTGTTTGATTTCTTGATTGATTCCTTCTACTGTTCTGGCCAAGTCTTCATGCATGCGATAATATTTCATAGATACTTCATGTTGAAGTTTTCTATCTTCAAGATTGTAATTTTTTTCGTCCTGATGTTTCAGTTGAATTTCTTGTTCCATGACTTGTGTTCCCACCGTCAACTTTAATTTGTATTGGCCCGGTAATACTTGTGGAGCTGTAAATCCTCCAAAATCCAATTTAGTACCACTTTCAGCCACTTTTGGTGGTTTCATTCTTAGATTCCAATAAACTTTATTAATCCCTTTTCTTTTATTTGCCGGAATGGTTTGCACTAATTTTCCGTCCTGATCAAATACCTCCAACTTCGCATCACCACTCAACAATCGATCTTTGAGATAATATTGAAATGGTGCAATGGATTCCGGATTTGGAGCATTCCATCCACCGGAATAAGGTCCACCTCCACCATATTTTCCATCAGAGAGTATGCGCTCTTTCACGGGAAAAAAGTAAGCGGATTGATTGGCCAATTCATCGGACATCGAACGGAAGGCACTGATGTCATCATAGACATAAATACCACGACCATGCGTTCCAATGATGAGTGCATTTTCGGTTGGGTGTATTTGTATATCTCTTACCAAAGCATATTCAGGAAAGCCGAATTTCATCCTAAACCAATTGTTTCCTCCATCTATGCTACAAAACAAACCAGTTTCTGTACCAAGAAATAATAAATTTTTATTGATTCTATCTTCTACTATTTTATGAGCAAATCCGGTGAAATCAGGACTTTGAATTCTACTAAAGCTTTGTCCACCATCTGTGGTTTTAATTAGGTAGGTCAAATGATCACCATAAGCATGATTGTCTAAAGTGAAGTATGCGGTCATTTTATCAAATTTGGAAGCTTCAATGCTGCTGATCCATGTTTGAGGAGGTATGCCAAGTTTGGTATACGCGGCAGAATGATTGGTCCATGTTTTTCCTGCATCGAGGGTCAATTGAATATTACCATCATCGGTTCCAACCCAAATGATATTTTCATCCAAGGGTGATTCTGATGCTGTAAAAATCGTGCAGTGGTTTTCAGCAGAAGTATTGTCAGCGGACAATCCACCGGAGTCTTCCTGCTTTTGTTTATTTTTATTGTTGGTGGTTAAATCTGGAGAAATGCGCATCCAGTTTCTACCTTGGTCGGTAGATTTAAAAAGATATTGAGCACCTACGTAAAGGTTCTTTTTGTTTTTTTGTCCGGTGATAATGGGTGTATTCCAATTCCATCTTAATTTTTCTTCTTTGGTAGTTTGTAAAGGTTGGATAGACCAATTTTTAAAATTGGTGAAATCTATTCTTGCCATATTGCCACCTTGGTATTCGGCATATACTACTTCAGGATCGGAAGGATCAGGAACGGTCCAAAATCCATCACCAAAATACAATAACTTCCAATCGCCATTTGAAATTCCACCTGGTCTAGCAGAAGGCCCTACCCAGCTTCCATTGTCTTGAAGTCCACCATAAATATTGTAAGGTGATTTGGTGTCTACAGCCACGTGATAGAACTGCCCTACGGGTAAATTATGGCAAAACATAAATGTGGCTCCACGATCATTGCTGATGTATACACCGCCATCGGTGCCGAGAACTAAATAGTTGGTATTTTTTGGGTTGATCCACAAAGCATGATGGTCCGAATGAACCCATCCACCATCACTGGATGCATCCGTAAATGAATAGCCACCGTCGTCTGAGTATGAAAAATTTAGTGCAGGACGATAGACTCTTTTTGGGTCAATGGGGTCAATTACAAGGGTTGAAAAATAAAATGGTCGAGAGACTACATTGAAAGTTGCAGATTGCTCTTTCCAGGATTCACCAGCGTCCGAAGAAATATAGAGTCCGGTATTTTTTGCTTCTACGATCGCCAACATATTGTCAGGAGAACTTGGTGCGAGGGTTAGGGCTATTCTTCCAAAATCTCCGGAAGGTAAGCCTTTGTTTATTTTTTTCCAGGTTTTTCCAGCGTCTGAGGATTTGTACAAGGCACTGCCTTTGCCTCCTGATTCAAATGAATAAGGAGTTCTCCTAAATTCCCAACTGGTTGCGAAAACGATATTAGGATTTCTAGGGTCAATGGCGATGTCGGCTACGCCTGTACGAGGATTGATATAAAGAATTTTTTCCCAAGTCTTTCCGGCATCCATAGATTTATACAAACCTCTGTGTGGGCTGTCTGACCACAATGGGCCCGGGGCTGCGACATACAAGATATTTGCATTAGAAGGGTCAATGATAATCTTACTGATGTGTTCTGTAGAATCCAATCCAATTTTAATCCAATTCGAGCCTTCGTCCGAAGATTTGTACATGCCCCATCCGATGGAAACCGAATTTCTCATATTGCTTTCACCTGTACCGGCATAGATGGTTTTCGGATTTTTTTGGTCTATGGCAAGTGCGCCTATGGATTGGCAATGTTTGTCAAAGATTGGGGTAAATGAAGCGCCTGCATTGGTCGTTTTCCAAATTCCACCTCCGGCTGTCCCGATGTATAAGGTTTTTCCGTCTGATTCCACACCTTCTATGGCTGTAATTCTACCGCTCATGGTTCCCGGCCCAAGTGCACGTGGCTCAATGGCTCCAAAGGTGGATGAATTAATTTTGCTCTGGGCAAAAGAGGAAATGCTGATTGAAATGAGTAAAATACAAATTGAAATTCTTGTATACATCTTGTTTGAGTTTTGATCAATAATCAACTAGAACCAAAAAATGATTCAAATAAAGAAATAAAAAATAGAGACTAAATCAAGCCATGCAATTCCCAACAGGAATTACTCGGACATCATAAACTTGCTGGCAGGTATTTCAGGATTGATGGTAATTTTCACAATCTCCAAAGGTCCCATTTGACTTGTAATTGTATGTGCCATCATATATCCGTCAACATCTTTGTAGTTGCTTAATAAACTTTCAACTTCCATTTCTTGTCCTCCCGCTTTTCTTTTATTGATTGTTTTAACGATCAAACTTGAAGCCGGGTCAATCAAAAAATAATTGACAGTACCTTCTTTGGTGGTCAATTTTAATTTATGGCATTCCGTACCTTCTACATCATCCAATCCCAAATAGCTTACCTCGTGTCCTTTTTTCTTATAATCTAGTAGGACACCCTGGATATCCAATTGAGACAAACCTTCTTTAATGGCGTCTTGTGGCATTGCTTCCGGTTTGGTTTGACCCTGAAAAGGCATAAATACCCAACCAGAGTCTGGTCTCATGACCATCCAGCCATTCATTCCCATAAGGCTGATGTCCATTCTCCAACCTTTGTTTTGTACAGTAGTCATGGTCATTGGGATTTCCATTCCCTGGGCGTTGACTTTGGCCTCTAGGATAACCGATTTAAGAGCCGACAATTTCTCAGCTCCGCCGATCGCTTTGATGTGTTTATCAATGATTTCATCGGCAGTTTGAGCATTTCCAGTATTACTGAATGAAAAAGTCAAAAGAATAAGGGCGGAAAGAATTTTAAATTTCATGTATGTTTTTTTTAATTTAGGTGACAAAAATAGGATAATCAGGATAATGTCAGGTTAATTTTCTGCTAAATGATGAAAAATTGCGACAGGATGGCTAAAAATTAAGACGAACTCCACTTAAAATGAAGCCTATAATTATGGGTTTGTGGAGGTATTTAGAAAGATTCTATAAAAACTTAGCTACAATGATTCAAAAATCCTATTCACTCAAAGTCTTAGAAACATCTTGTCGATAAGCTTTCCAAATGGGATACATGGAAGCGATAAGGGCAGCAAACAAAGCAAAAACAGCAATCTGAATTTCTTCTTTACAAAAGTAATAACCTGTGATTTGATATTTTTCACCCAAGCCCAAATATCGGGATCCAATTTCTAGAAAACCATGGGTCATGATAAATCCTATGATCAATCCAAAAATCATAATGAATAGCACTTCTAAAATTAAAAGTTTAACGGAAGTAATTTTATTTCCACCACTCAATCGGATGATCGCAATTTCTTTTTTTCGATCATCCATCACTTGAAGAAGATTGATAAAGAGAGCCACTAAAGTAAGCACAGCCAATACCAAACCAATGATGTAAAGTACATCTGAAGCGGAGCCCGTCAATTCATACAATCTATTTATTTCGATAGCAGGATTAACAGCGAGTAAATTTGTGTTTTCATTTATTTGACGTCCAAAATTAAGAGACTGAATGTTTTTCCCTTTCATCGTCAAAATAATGGCGGTAATTTCTTGATCGTATTCTAATAGTTGATGAGTATAATTGACCAAAGGTTCAGGAGGACTTTGACTTAGACTATGACTAAGACCTAGACTATGGTCGTGATCATGGCCATGGTCAGAATGAGAATGAGAATGTGAAAGAGAATCAGAAAGAGAATCAGAAAGAGAATCAGAATCATGGTCCTCCTTTTCCTTTTCATGCATCAGCCAGTAGGTGGAGATGTTGGTAAAAATTAAACGGTCCTGGACAGTGCCGCTAGGTTTTAGAATTCCTACAACCTTAATTTTTTTATCATGGGTGTGTCCATCCGATTCTGTGACAATGCCATGGTCAGATAATATTTCGGAACCTATTTTAATACCTGCTTTTTTTGCGGCATCCGCACCTACCACTGCCTGTAGATTTTGATCAAATAAAATACCTTGCTCCAATTCCAATCCATATTTTGGAAAATACTCAAGTACTGTGCCGACCATTCTAAAAGATTGGTAGGAATCACCCAATGAAATTGGTAAAGCTGAAGCAATCAGCGGGTGTTTTGGATTTAAGAATGCTTTGGCATCCGTTGTTGCAATATTACCTGTTGGTGCATCGATGTGTAGGAGGTTGCACAACACACTTTGTAGTGGACTTCCTTTCGCTGCCAGAATCAGGTCTGCACCTTCACTTGATTTTCCAAAATGTTGGCTGAACTGTTTGTTGACCAGTACGATCATATCGATCAGACAAAAAGCAATGGCCATCATCAATACCACAAACAAAAACCTCGAAGGTTTTACGATTAGATTTTTCCAAGCCAATGAGAATAAATTCACGACAGTAAAATTTGATTTGTAAAAGCGGATTTTATTCGGCTGTCATGGCTCACCACGATGAGCATGGCTTCAGAGGATTTGCATTGGGTAATCAATAAATCAATCACGGCCTGTGCGTTGATATCGTCCAGAGAAGAACTTGGTTCATCTGCAATGATGAATTTGGGACGATGAATGAGTGCTTTTAGAAACATCAATCTTTGTTGCTCTCCGGGAGAAAGAGACCAGGTCCTTTGGTGCATGGTGTGCTCAATGCCCAGTGCTTTCATTTGATTTTCACAATGTTTTTTGTCTGGTTTTTTTCCGGCCAAATGCAAACTAAACATTAAATTTTCAATGCTGTTTAAGGATTTGATGAATACCGGTTTTTGTAAACAGACACCAATATTTTGTCCTCGAAATGCATCCATATTAGAACCCTTTAAATCGGAGTATTCTTGATTACCAAATCGGATAGATCCTGATGTTGGTGTTAGAATTCCACAAAGTAAATGCAATAAGGTGGTTTTACCACATCCGGAAGGACCATGGATGAGTAATTGATCAGCAGTTGCCAATGAAATATCCGGAAAAATTATATCTTTTTGAGTTGAATATTTTTTTCTAAGATCTTTGGTTTGAAACATGCTGAAAGGCTTATCTGGTAAGATACATATTTCGCTTGGAATCAAGATCTCTAAAAAATGGATCGTACAAATCTTTTATGTAGTAAATGGCTTCTCCGGTTGATTTCATTTCAGGACCTAAACTAATGTCCACTCCTTGAAATTTATTGAAAGAAAAAACCGGAACTTTGATGGCATAACCTTCCAATTTTTTATCAAATACAAAATCTTTGATTTTCTTTTCTCCCAACATAACTTTAGTGGCAATATTTAGGTAGGGAACTTGATATGCTTTTGCAATAAACGGAGTAGTTCGTGAAGCTCTTGGATTGGCTTCAATCACATACACCTGATCTCCTTTGATGGCAAACTGAATGTTGATCAATCCACGAATATTCAATCTGAAGGCGATTCTTTTTGCATATTCGATCATGGTTTGAATTGACGCATCTGTCAAACTGTAGGTAGGCAAAACGGCTGAACTATCACCGGAGTGAATACCCGCAGGTTCGATGTGTTCCATGATTCCCATAATATGAACTTCGTCACCATCACAAATAGCATCAATTTCAGCTTCTTTTGCCCTTTCCAAAAATTGATCGATGAGGACCTTATTGTCAGGCATGTGTTTAAATATGGACAAGACATGATTTTCCAATTCTGTATCGTTGATGACAATTCTCATCCGTTGGCCTCCCAATACATAAGAGGGTCTAACCAAAACAGGATAACTAATTATTTTAGCTACCTCTAATGCTTCATCCGCATTAGTGGCGATCCCATATCTCGGGTAAGGAATTTCCATTTCCTTCAGCAGATCTGAGAATCTACCACGGTCTTCTGCGATGTCCATGTCATCATAAGAGGTGCCTACAATTTTTACACCTTTCTGATGAATTTTTTCCGAAAGTTTAAGGGCTGTCTGACCACCCAATTGAACTATAATACCATCCGGTTTTTCAAAGTCGATGAGTTCTTCGATGTGTTCCCAATAGATGGGATCAAAATACAATTTGTCTGCGATGTCAAAATCAGTAGAAACGGTTTCAGGATTACAATTGACCATGATGGCTTCCATGCCTTGTTCTTTAATGGCCAATATTCCGTGAACACAGCAGTAGTCAAATTCTATGCCTTGACCAATGCGGTTGGGTCCTGACCCTAAGACCATGATTTTTTTCTTGTCTGTGTGAGAAACACTTTCATTTTCGGAATCAAAAGTAGAATAGTAATATGGAGTTTTTGCAGGAAACTCAGCGGCGCAAGTATCTACAGTTTTATACACGCGTCTGATCCCGAGTTTATCCCTGTATTTTTTAACGTCTTTTTCATCTACACGCAGAATCCATGCGATTTGATTGTCAGAGTATCCATTCTTCTTTAATTCAAGAAAGAAGTCTTCCGGTATATCTTCTGGTAGATTGTATTTCAACAATCTTTCTTCCATCAAAACCAATTTTTTGATTTCGCGGACAAACCATGGATCTACGCCTGTGAGTTTGGTAACTGTTTTTTCAGGTACACCCAAGCGAAGAGCGTCTTTTAATCGATACACGCGATCATCGCTGGCTTGTTCCAATCTTTCCAGAATGTCCTGGGTATTGTACCATTCTTTTTTGTCTGCACCTAGACCATGTCTATCATTTTCCTGACTTTGGCAGGCTTTCTGAAGTGCTTCTGTAAAACATCTTCCAATCGCCATGACTTCTCCAACTGATTTCATTTGAAAACCCAATTTGTGATCGGCTCCCCAAAATTTTTCAAAATTCCATCTGGGCATTTTGACAATCACATAATCCAATGAAGGTTCAAAAAATGCGCTGGTGCTACCAGTAATTTGATTGGGTAGTTCGTCCAAGGTATAACCGATGGCTAGCTTGGCTGCCACTTTAGCAATGGGATATCCAGTGGCTTTACTCGCCAATGCAGAAGATCTGCTGACACGGGGATTGATCTCAATGGCGATGATTTTTTCAGTCACCGGATCTTGTGCAAATTGCACATTGCAGCCTCCAGCAAAATTACCCATGGATCTCATCATTAAGATGGCTTGATCTCGCATGTCTTGGAAACTGGTATCGGATAAGGTCATCGCAGGTGCAACCGTGATAGAATCCCCGGTATGGATGCCCATTGGGTCAAAATTTTCGACGGTACAAATAATGGCAACGTTGTCATTTTTATCTCTAAGAAGTTCCAATTCAAATTCTTTCCAACCCAAAACAGCTTTATCAATAAGAACTTCATGCGTAGGAGAAGCATCCAAACCTCTTCTGAGGGCATCATCGTATTGATCTGCTTTGTGAATGATACTTCCACCCGTTCCTCCGAGTGTAAAAGAAGGTCTAATTACCAAAGGAAAACCGATTTCCTGGGCCGCTTCTTTTCCTTCCAAAAAAGAATTGGCAATGCGAGAAGGTGCCACTTCCACGCCTATGGAAATCATATGATCTCTAAATTTCTCCCTGTCCTCCGCTAGTTCGATGGCTTTGACATCCACACCAATCATACGGACCCCATATTTAGACCAAACATTTTGCTGATCTGCCTCGATGGCAAGATTTAAAGCAGTTTGACCTCCCATGGTGGGTAATACGGCATCAATTTTTCTTTCTTCCAGAATTTTGATAAGACTTTCTACCGTCAACGGCCAAAGGTATATATGATCCGCGGTAACCGGATCGGTCATAATGGTGGCCGGATTGGAATTGATCAGACTGACTTCTATACCTTCTTCTCTTAGAGATCTGGCGGCCTGAGTTCCTGAATAGTCAAACTCACAAGCCTGTCCTATGACGATCGGTCCGCTCCCAATAATGAGCACAGACTTAATGGAGGTATCTTTTGGCATATGAAAATTTGCGCAAAGATAATCCTGATCGGCTATTATACATTTATTAAATGATGATAGATGAAATTTCTGCTTTTTTGTCTAAAATGGATGCTTTTTATTGAAAATCGGACAAAACTGACATAAGTCTGACTCTTTTTCAGGTCAAATTGATAAAAAATAGGGCAAAATTATTAAATTTACTATAAATTAACAAAAAACATGACAGATTAGTGACGATTTCGAATTGGCACAATTTTGATGGAAGTGGATTGAAAATATTATTTTCCAAACCTTAATTATTATAAAATTAATCAAGATTCTTATGAAACCAATTAATGATCGTGTAATCGTAAAACCGGCCTCAGCCGATGAAAAAACCAAAGGAGGGATCATCATCCCTGATACTGCAAAAGAAAAACCACAAAAAGGTGAAGTTGTCGCCGTTGGTCCTGGTAAAGATGGCAATAAACTATCTGTAAAAAAAGGAGATACTGTCTTATACGGTAAATACGCCGGACAGGAATTTAATTACAAAGGTCATGACTATTTGATCATGCGCGAAGATGACATATTGGTCATTATTGACTAAGACAAGAAAACTTCATTTAATTTATTCATTTTATAAAAACATAAACATATCATATCATGGCAAAAGACATTAATTTTAATAGCGATGCTAGAGAACAATTAAAGAATGGGATTGATAAATTGGCCAACGCGGTCAAAGTTACATTGGGACCAAAAGGTCGTAATGTGGTCATCCAAAAATCTTTTGGCGCACCACAAATCACCAAAGACGGTGTAACAGTGGCCAAAGAAATTGAACTGGAGAATCCGGTAGAAAACATGGGTGCACAAATGATCAAAGAAGTAGCTTCTAAAACTGCAGATATTGCAGGAGATGGAACGACGACTGCGACTGTTCTTGCACAATCCATGGTAACTGCGGGTTTGAAATATGTAACAGGAGGGTCCAATCCAATGGATCTTAAAAGAGGTATTGACAAAGCGGTTAGTGCGGTCACTGCAGATCTTAAAAAACAATCAGAGCAAATCGGAAATGATTTTAATAAAATCAAACAAGTAGGATCTATTTCTGCCAACAATGATGACGAAATTGGAGGTTTGATTGCAGATGCAATGAAACGTGTGACCAAAGATGGTGTTATTACTGTGGAAGAAGCAAAAGGAACCAATACTTATGTAGATGAAGTGATTGGAATGCAATTTGACAGAGGATATCTTTCTCCGTATTTTATCACCAATGCAGAGAAAATGATTGCAGAATATGACAGTCCTTATATTCTGATTACCGACAAAAAAATCTCCAACATGCAGGAGATCGTTCCAATTCTTGAAAAAGTAGTTTCCAGTGGAAGACCTTTAATGATCATTGCTGAAGATGTGGATAGCCAGGCTCTAGGAGTATTGGTTGTCAACAGACTTCGTGCAAATCTTAAAGTGGTGGCCGTGAAAGCTCCGGGATTTGGAGACAGAAGAAAAGCCATGTTGGAAGACATCGCAGTATTGACCAATGGAACCGTTATTTCTGATGAGAAAGGTTACAAACTTGAAAACGCAGAATTGGACTTGTTGGGTCAAGCTGAGAAGATTGAAGTAGACAAAGACAATACCACCATCGTCAATGGAAAAGGTACTAAAAAAATGATTGATGCCCGTATCAATCAAATTAAGCAACAAATAGAAGTGACCACATCAGATTATGACAAAGAGAAACTTCAGGAAAGATTGGCTAAATTGGCCGGAGGTGTAGCTGTGCTTTATGTAGGAGCTGCGACTGAGGTTGAGATGAAAGAAAAGAAAGACCGAGTGGATGATGCTTTACATGCAACGCGTGCAGCAGTGGAAGAAGGAATCGTTGCAGGAGGTGGTGTCGCTCTAGTAAGAGCCATTGACAGTTTGGATAAAATCAAAAATATTTTAAACGAAGATGAAAAATTCGGAGTAGATATCGTTCGCAAAGCATTGGAAGCACCATTGCGTGTGATTGCCGAAAACTCAGGCGATGAGCCTTCTGTAGTGGCGATGCATGTCAAAGCTAAAAAAGGAGCTTATGGTTACAATGCACGTACTGGTGAATACGAAGATCTTAAAAAAGCAGGAGTTATTGACCCTACCAAAGTGACCAGAATTGCATTGGAAAATGCAGCTTCGATTGCAGGAATGTTGTTGATGACAGAATGTGTGATCACGGACAAACCAAAAGAAGACAAAGGACATTCTCATGGACATCCAGGAGGAATGGACGGTATGATGTAATCATAAAAAATAGAAACATTTTTACAAAAAGGCTCTCTACAAAATAGGGGGCCTTTTTTTATTTTACTCAAGTCTAGAGAGTCTACACTCATAAAACCTGTCAATCACTCAAAAATACATTCAGCCAATAAGTGAGAGCTTCTTGATAAGTTCCAATGTATTATTTTTGTAAATTTCTTGAAAGAAATATTCAAAGAGAATGGCCAGATTAAATTTAATTCTGGTTAAAAAATGATGTTAAAAACAAGAATAAATATCATCTTTGAAACTTATAAGTTATTTAGAATTGGCAAATCTAAAGTTGAAATGTGTGAAATAAAAAATTGTTTTAGGTAAACAGATAACTGTTAAAAATATGATCAACGCTATTATCATAGATGACGAAAGAAACAGCATAGAAATGTTGGAATGGCTGCTGGCAAATTATTGTCCGGACGTTAGAGTTTTGGCCACTAGCAATTCAGCTGAGGAAGGAATTAATTTAATCCACAAGTTTAAACCGGATCTCCTTTTTTTGGATATTGAAATGCCCAAAATGAATGGATTTGATTTGTTGGAAAAAATTGGAAATATTGATTTTGAAGTGGTTTTTATTACGGCATATGACCAGTTTGCAGTGAAGGCTTTTCGTTATTCGGCATTGAATTATCTATTGAAACCAGTAGATCCAGAAGATTTGATGAAGACCATTAGCAGGATGAATGAAAAAAAATCAATACCTGCCAGGGAGCAAATGGAATTGTTGTTTCAAAATTTAGTAAAACAAGAAAGGCAAATTGAGCGAATTGCGCTTTCATCTGCAGACGGATTGGTTTTTGTGCAAACCAAAGATATTATGTACTGCAAAGCAGAGAGTAATTATACCCATGTAGTTCTTTCTGAAGGTCGGCAGATACTAGTTGCAAAAACCTTAAAAGAATTAGACGAAACACTGTCTGGAAAGGATTTTCAAAGAGTTCACAATTCATTTTTAGTCAATATTAATCACATCTCAAAGTATGTCAAGGGAGATGGAGGATATATATTAATGCCTGATAAAACGGAAATAACCATCAGTCGAAATAAGCGGGACGATTTTTTTCAACAGTTTGCGAAATTCTGAAGGGTAATTTTAAGTTTTAAGTGCTAAGTTTTGAATTTTAAGTTGGGGGAGACTTAGACTAAAACAAAGACTTTGACCTAGACTTATTTTCGATAGGACGAAATTAGGAACAACCCGATGACATGGTATGGTGTAAGTATTTAATAGAGCAACTTTATTAAAGTCTTAGTCTTAGTCAAGGTCAAATTCATAGTTAAAGTCAAATCAAAGTAACCCTATTTCTCCCAAACTTAAAACTTAGCACTTAAAACTTAAAACTCCAAAGTCTTGGTCATGGTTAAATATTTATTTCTTACAATTGGAACTGAGTACATAACTTGCGCGAAAAAAGATGGAAACAGTATTGGTGATTGGGGCGACTGGACAGTTGGGTTATGCCATTACTGAAAAGTTGGCTAAGCAAAATCGGTACAAGGTCAGGGCGATGTACAGGGAAGGGAGCGATACATCTGCCTTAGAAGAGCTCAATGGAGTGGAGTTGTGTAAAGGAGATCTATTGGATGCTGAATCTCTTGCAAAAGCTCTAGAACAGGTTGATGTAGTCATTGCAACGGCCAACCCCGTGGTACCAACCAGGAAGACGGACAATTTTAAGACTTCTGTCGAGGGATACCGTAATCTTATTCAGAAGTGCAACGAAGCCCATATAAAGCAGTTTATCTATACTTCAGGGATTTCTTTTGGTCCCTATAGTTCCGGAGTAGGGCTTAGTGTAGCCAAAAGCCAGATTGAAGACATGCTCACCCAATCCGGCTTAAACTATACCATATTAATTGCGGCCGCCTTTATGGACATTCATTTGGCCTTTATGGGATCCGATCTTCCATTAAGAGGAACCAAAGTATCTTCGTTAAATCGCAAATGGAAGTTTATGAATAATTTTTATGACGGGGTAAAACACAGTATTGAAAAAAAATCGGTTTTTCTGATTACTGGAAAAGGGGATCAGCCAACATCCTATATATGTGTGGAAGATGTGGCAGAATTTCATGTGAATGCGATAGGAAATCCATTGGCAGAAAACAAAAAAATCACAATTGGTGGACCCGAAGCGCTCACAACGATGGATGTAAAAACAATTTTTGAAGAAATATATCAAAAGCCACTTAAAGTGAAAAGTACACCTGCATTTGTTTTGAAAGGCATATCATCGGTGATGGTCTTATTTGATCCGGTAGCAGCCAATATTTTACAAATGCAATATGCTGCTTCAAAAGTATCAGGAGCAGTGGAGAATACTCAAGAGATTGCATCCAAGTTTGGTGTACAGCTCAGCAGTGTCAAAGAATATTTGAATCAAAAATTTAATATTGGGAGAGTGAAGTAGAATTTTTTTATTTGCTAACTTAATATCAGCTGTTTTCTTACACCATCATATTAAAGAACAAGGAAATCAATTTAAGACCGAATGAAAAAACACAGTTTTGAATTAAATTCCATCTTATCAGGATTAATCAAGGAAACTTTAAAACCAATTGCAGATCAAAAGGGAGTTTCCATTGTTTTTGAAAAATCAGAACCCTTGTTAAATACAACCGGTGCTTTGGATGATATTTTGAGTTCGGTTTTTTCATTTTTGTTGCGCTTAATCTGTATCTTGCCTGAAGGAGATTTGATCAGGGTCAGAACCAAAACTTATTTCAATGAAGAGGAATCTGAAAAGCTGCATAGAATAGAAGTGATCACACTGGCGATGTACATTAATCCAAATTTAATATGGAAGCCATCTTATATTATTTTTAAAATTGAGCAAAAGGAAAATAATTCAGTAACTTATTTAGAATGGCCTGCTCTACAAGATTCTCAATCAACCCATCAAATCAATCAAAAGTATTCCGACTCAAAATTATTGTTTGTGTTTAAAAACAATGATAAAGTTCTCAATAATAATTGGGCAGGAATCGAAAAGCAAATGTTAGAAATATCAAAAGATCCTTTTATTTCAAAGACAATGCTCAATACTCCTGACAAAAAGCAAGGAGAATTTCTTGATCATTTGATGCAGTTTCTCTTACAACATCTTTCAGATCCAGAATTAAATCCGGACCAATTGGCCAAAGGATTAGGATTTAGCAGAGCTCAGCTTCATCGAAAAATTAAAGAAGTCACCGGTTATTCCACTTCCAATTATGTGAGACACCTTAGAATTCAGATTGCTCAAAACATGTTAAAAAAGACCAACTTGTCCATTGCTGAAATAGCCTATCAATGTGGCTTTAATGAACCCAGTTATTTTTCAAGTAGCTTTCAAAAGGACCTTGGTATGAGTCCTAAGGAGTACCGGGAATTGCAATGAGTGTTATTTTTTGAGATTTAGGAGGAGTGCATTGATATCAAATGCAACAATAATGATAAAAAGCAGCACTATTGAGACAATAATTAATGATTTTTAAAACAAGGTGTAAATCCACATCGAGGAATCGCACCATCTTTGTACTATCAAACGAACCATTGGTGAATACAGATTTACAAAAATTAGAGAACAATAAAAAGTTTATCATGAAATTTGTAATGGAAATGGTTAGGAACAATGGATCGGAAGAAACAGTTAGAAAGTACAGTACCAATGAAGATTATATAAGAGGTGTATTGACCTTTAGAAAAGGATTTCCGGATTATACCATCTTTATTGAAGATATTACTGCGGAAGGAGACATGGTGGTAATTCATGGAGTCATTAGAGGTACACACACAGGGGATTTTAACGGATTTCCTCCTTCTAACAAGAAAATCGAAGTACCCATTATCGGTAAATATCGTATTGTAAACAATATGATAGTAGAGGCTTGGCCTTTGGCCGATCAGATGAAATTGTTGGGGCAAATTGGAGTTATAAAATAGATAGGATACTTTTGGAAGACATTGTGTTATTTTAATTTTAGAATGTCTTAATTTTTGATTTCTTTTTACGCGTATTGATAAAATAATTGGAGCATTTTCTAAATTTTTAATTAGTATTCAATTTATTAGTATGAAATATTCATCATCTTTAATGTATTCAATTTTTACTGGTATTTCGATTTTTGCTTGTGTTAATGCCGGTTCTGCTAATCAAGATAAAGTATATCAAATGGAACAAATCGAATCAAATAATCAAAGCAAAGATCCCTTTCCGGGAAAATACAAAGGCAATGCAGCCGGCACTATTCTTTCCCTGGAAATTAAAAAGCAGACAGATGGACAATATCATGTTTTTACCAATGGGCTTGGACCTGATTTTGCAAGTCGTCAGGGTGAGATTTTGAAAGGAGTTTCAGACGGTTTTGAATTTTCAATTAGGGTGTCTGGAAATGGAGTGATCCTAAATATAGGAAATCAAGATATTAATTTCACCAGAGAGGCTGGATCTAGTGGATTAGCAGGTGCTATTGGAGCAAATTCCGATAGAGGAAATGAAACAGAAAATGTTCAAACGCAAGGACAAAATACAAACGATCCTTTTGAAGGAGTTTATGACGTCAGTTATCAGGGACAAATCCGCGAGAAATGGACCATCAAACACAAAAGTGGGAATCAGTACAGTTTGATTTCTCCCGGGGCAACCGTAATGGGCACTAGAAACAACCATCAAATTACCGGATTTGACAATATCAATAATATGTCTTTTACGCTGGAGCTAAATGGCAAAAATTTGTTCTTAAATGTTTCGGGTATTCAATTTGAATTGATCAACAGACAAGCTATCAGCCAAAGTATGCAAGCAAATTCTTCGTCGATGGATAACAGAATTCTAGGCGCATGGAGTGGTTCCAAATCTTACAATAGTTCAGGAGGTGTAGGAGATGCTTCTATTTCTTATGGTCAAGCCTATGGATTTAAGGCCGATGGGACTTATGAATACAAAGATTTTAATGCGGGTGGCGGAGCTGGGTTTAGCGGTAGTTCTGAAAGTGGTATTCAAACAGGGCAATACCAGATAGTACGTATGGATCAAGAGGGAGGAGTCATAAGTATTGATGGAAGACAAATGGAGTATGTGTTCTTTAGCAATGGGTCTAAAATGAAAATGGGAAATATGATTTATAATAGAAAGTAAAAAGTTAAATTGTATTGGTTGCTTTTCTATAGTGCATATTTAATTTAGTAAGTGTAGAGACATATTCTATCAATGTATCTATAGTTTTAATATTGTTAAAAAGAGTTATTGAAGTGAAGATGATATTATTCTTGATATGTTATATTGATGAAATAAATTTAAATTTTAAAAAATGCAAATATTATGAATAAACTAATTGAAGACAAAAGTGACGACATGTCAAAAAAAGATCAAAATCTGACTAATTATTATTCTAGAAGGGATTTTGTAAATTTACTAGGTTTTTTAGGTTTAGGATTTAGTACTAATGGATATTTTAAATCAGGAAACTTAAGTTTATTTAATGATATGAATCCAGGTCAATTGCAATTGCCCCAGTTGAAATTTGTAAAAAATAAAGCTGATGATGGCATAATTGGTCCATATGGAGAGGTGAGATTATTAATTAATGAGCAGAAGAAAGCATTTCCTGTGATCATTAAGGCTAACGAAGATTTAGCAGAGATTAATGTATTGGAAGATCAGCCATTTATTAGAATTGGAAAAGCAAAGGATAATAATGTTATTTACTTTTATACTAACGAGATCAAAATTGGAAATAAAAAATTTAAAATTGATAAAAATGGTGTTCAAAAATTAGTTCAGGAAGTAAAAAAAGATAATAACAAATTGAAAGGTCTATTGCTGTTAAGGGCTTCAATTTTAATTATATATCCTATTGCACTCAAGGAATATAATATTAATATAGACAAAGTAGATAAAAATTTAAATCAACTTATGTCATTAATGTCAAATGATGCTTTTAATATCTTTGATTGTAAAGAAGAAACTATTATTGAGACTGTTGTTGATGTAGTTACTGAGAGAGTAAGAAGGGCGAGAAGTATTATTGATGCATTTGGAGAGTGTATTTCAAGAAATATGCAGTCTGATATATGCCGTAATCTGCCTGCGAAGAAGACATATTTTGGTTTAACTATTTACCCTAAAAAAGCTTGTGCAGTTGCTCTATGTACAGATGATGTGGTACGCGATTTTATTTATTATTTTGTAGATGTTGTAAGAGAGATAACCAGGGAGGTTCCAAAGACAATTGTTAATTGTAAGGCAAGAATACCTGAGGGAATTTGGCCCAATCCCTTTTCTGATTTGAAAGGAAGATTTACTGATTTGACTGGAATGATGAGCCAAGGTCAGAGAACCTTATCAAGGACTGATATATCTGGCGCATTAAATGGTTTGAAAGAAGTTTTACAAAGGTTTCAAAGGTTAAGTCCAGGTATTTTTTGTCTTTTGGATGGAGATTGGGAGTTGGAGCAAGTGGATTTGAGACAAATACTGAATATAAATGGTAAGACAGTACTACCATATGGGGTAAGAGTATGTATTTCTAAAAGTTGTTCAGATAAGTTCTCTACATTGGAAGGAACTAGTAATTTAATAGCATTATTTGGATTGTTGGCTGTTTTATCTCCAGAATTTTTGGCTGGATTACCTCCCGCAATAGCAGCGGTGGTTACGCTATCTGGTCCGGCATTGGCTGCAGCGAGCTCATTTGTTGCAGCAGCAAGTCCTGCTATTTTAACAGCTGCGATAATTATTGTTTGTTTGTTGATTTATGCATTGTACTACTATGTTGCATTAGCTGCTCAATTAAGATTGGCTGATTGGCAAGGGGAACTAGATGATAATAAAGTATGCATAAAGCATCCATCAATCGCTGTGGCCTCGGTATATTTATTAACGGGTGGTACGTTTTTTCCGGCACTATTGATTCCTCCAATTGTAGAGTATAATTCTTAATGAATTGTTTAGTATTTGCTTTGAAAATTCATATTACTTAAATTTTAATTATGTATTTTAAAAATTGTTTAGTTTATTATATACTGAAATATTTCTTCTTGTTATTTCATATTGTAAGTTGGGATAATGGTTATAGTCAGACGTTGAAGTTTGCTTCTTTTCCAGATAAAGGAGAAATGGACGCTTTTCGGCTCATGGATTTGGGAAATAGTTATTATAGTCCTGTGAATAATTACTTATTATCTTATCTCAATGTTAATAACTATGCTTTATTCCTTGCAGAAAACGATCGAGATGATTGCTGTATGACTCAATCAACCCAATACAATGCTTCTAAATTTGAAAAGAAATTTTTTATGAAGCATGCACATATGTTTTGCAAAGAAATGCCTGAGAAACCAGCTCCACCCTTAATTAGAGCGGGTATGACATATTACATATATAAGGGTTATGGAAAACATGTTCGTAGTTTTAAAGTAGAAAGAGGAGATTCTAAGCAGTTAGATTTTAATCTGAATAGTGTAAATTTTCATTTGGAACCGAGAGAGGATATTGATGATGTAATTTCAAATGGTGATCATTTTATTGATGTGTCGATGGTCGAGGTCATAATGGATCAGAAATTGAGCTTTGAATTTTATGGACTGGCTCCGGGTATTGGCCGAGATTTAGAAGTTCCTTTGGACACTACTAAAAAAGTTATTGACGAACAAGGATTAAAATCTAAGTATAGACGGGAGCTACCATATTCTGAGGCACCCGTTCACATTCAGAAGTCTTTAGATAGTTTAATTGAGAGACATAAAACAATTGAAACAATTAAGTATGTAGCAGCCTATAAAGCGTATGAAAAGGCAATGGAAGTATTTATTAGAGAATTCAAAATGTGGAAAACATCGAAGGATGAGGTCAAAATTAAGCATATAGCTAGGACTAGTTCAGAGCCTTATAAACTGGATCCAGAAGTTACCTTAATATCAAACCGCGATATGGTTATAATTTTATTCAGAGGTACAGATTACACTAAAACAGCTTCAAGTGAATTTCTTAGATCAAATATTGAGTGGGTTACAAATATTAGTGCTTTTTTGGTTTCTGTGCCAGGTAAATTTAGAGGTAAGGTGCACTTTGGATTTTGGTCTAGTCTAGCCTTAGTAGAGAATGAAATTTTACTATTTCTGCAGACAAATAATCCTCATAGGAAAAAGAGGGTTTTTATTTCAGGTCATAGTTTAGGTGGTGCACAAGCTATTTTATTCTCTTATTTGTTATCTGAAGGTAGCAAGGGATATAATATGAGAACATATGTATATGGAGCACCTGCTTTTATAGGGAATGATGAGTGTGCAGATTTAATAAATCGTCATTTAAAGGAAAGGATCCAGCGATTTGAGTTCAGACATGATATTGTTCCTCGATTGCCGAATTCTATTCAATATGCATTAAATGGTGGGGTTGTTCAAATATTTGGGAAGTGTGGTACAAGAAATGCGTTTAATTCAGTCAATGAACTTGCCCGTAATGTACCTGAAATAACTAGTGTTTTGCAGTCTTTTAGGTGGGTTGTGCCTGAAGATAACGGTGATTCTTTTTGTGATGCCGTTGTAGAATTTGTAAGTAACAATTTCACAGGTATTTCAATGAGCGCCTGCGATCATAATCCAGATTTTTATGCAATTTCAGCGCACAATCAATTGACTCAAATTTTGAAAGACCAATTACCTTCCTTGTCTGGATGTGCAAATCGAAGTCAATTTAGAGCGTGTTGTCAATAGGATAGTGTAGAGTGTTGACAATAAAAAAGTCATTTTTTCCAACTCAAATTAAATATTAGAGAATTGAAAATTAAAGTAATATATTAAAATCAAAACCATTAAGAAATATGATCACTTGCTTTATGTTAATTTTTATTGCATTAGAAATAGAGATCTGCAAAAATTCAGTATAGCATGATTTGGAAGCTGCCAAAAATTAGAAAGTGGAAAATATAATTAATATTATTGCGGAGAATGACCCATTTGAAGGACAATACAAGGGTCAATTATTTGGGATGAAGTGTACTTTGATTATTATTAAATTTCTGAAAATAAATATGCAATTTATGTAAACGGCCTAATACCTGATGAAGCAGTGCTGTTAGTTAAAAAGCCCGCTAGTAATTACTTTATGAATGTTGAGTTTGCATCGTATAGTAATCCAAACTCAATAGCTTATAAAAATAATGGAATGCTTAAGGAAAGTAAAATTGCATTTAGAGATGCAGACTGGATTCAAATAGCAACGCCTGCAAAGGAAGAAACAATAATAGAAAAAATAATTGATGAAGCAAAAGACCTTCTTGAAAAGAAATAGCAATAGAACATAGTTATGTTATTTTAATTATATGTATAATAAAATTTGTACTTTCAACTTAATTTATTTATTTACTTTAGATGTAGTCTTGAGTCAAGAAACAAAAGTAACTATAAGTCCTTCTACTACATATGCTATAATGGAAATTAAAAAGCCCCCTAAAATTATTGACAAAGCTATATCTAGTTCTATGATTTATTCTATATACAGTGATGGAACTTGGGTAAAAGAAAGGAATTTTGAAAATATAGCAACTTTAGAATCTAATCTTGATCTCGAAATGATCAATAGCAATGAATTCGATTTTGGAGGTTATGCTAAATTAAGAGTAAAAAATGGAGACAAAGTGAGGGATATTGTAGCATTTAAAGAATGTAGCTGGACTACATTTGGATTAAGTAAACTGAAATCTGATTTGAAAAACGAAATAATTAGACAGAAGAAAGTAGATGAAGAAGTGATTGGTGAGATTGTATATAATATTAATTTCTGTCCAAAATGGTGAATAGTCCAGATTTTAAATTAGGTACAAGTAAATTTCGACATTCTGCAACTAGAAGTTTCTTAACTTACTCAATTATTATAGTAGGAACTTTGTTATTGTTGGCCACAATAATAGATATACTGCCAATTGGCTTATTGGCAGGGTATGAAGAACTTCAGAGTCAAGTTAGTAAAGCTTTGTTTTATTCTTGTTTAGGATTGATTTGTGTGATATTAGGACTTGAACGAGCGTTGGATATTTCCAGAATCGAAACTACTTTAGATTATCAAAATCAGACTCTTGAAAAAACCACCATTCAAATTGAAAAATCATTTATAAATCAAGATCAAATTTTGAATTCTATTGATAAACATATCAGTGAATTCAAACAATATAAGCTTCTTGAAAACTACCATGATATTTACAATAATTCACTCTTGCTCATTGAAAAAGCAAGCTCGAACATTCGTTCTGTCGTTTATGCAAATTCGCCAAAAGCACCCGACAGTTGGAATGAAACAGTTGCCGGATTACTTAAGTCAAAGGCCGATGCTGGATTTCCGGTTCAATTTGATTTAATAATTTGCATGACTCATGAGGACATGAATGAGCAATTCATTAGTAACACTGAAAAAAGATTTGAAATATACAAAAACAGAGATGCAGATATTTACTTTCATAGATATATTCAGTTTATGGAAAAGACGATCGGACAAGATTGCCTGATTGTTGATGATAAGAATCTAATTATCAGTTTTCCAACAATATTATCAAATAGGACCCAAAAAGCATTGTTGTTTGAAAATCAACAGGAAACTGTCGTTCAATTTATTAATTGGTTTAATTCATATGCTATGTTCGAGGCATTAAGTTTTAAGAACGCCTTAAAAATGTACTCATTAAAAAATAAAGTAAACTTATCAAAATGAAAAATTCATGTTTTATATTTTTTATTTTCTTTCTATTTGGCTCTTGTCAGAGAAATGATATAGAAACATTAAATGGGCCCTTTTTTAGCTATCTAAATAGAAATGGGGTATCTATAGATACTGTTGCTAATGCAGCTAAATTTTGGGAATATGGGTTCCAATTTAAGTCATTAAAACTACAGACGATGAATGGCGTTGGCATTAAAGTGCCTGCCATTGGAATTTTTAAAGTAAAATTATATGATTTAATTTTAGGAAAACTACTCTTAGATACTGTAGTTAATTCTTTTATTACTAATCAAGAAACCTATATTAATATTAATGAGATTAAATTAGTAGAGAATGGTGTTTTTGGTATTGCAATTGTAGCCGATGTCTTTTTTAAAGTAAAAAATGTGAATAATGCGCCACATGATTTTCCACATACTTCAGGAAATCTTGAAATTATTTCATTTAATGAAGACACTTGTGGAATAAATGGATGCCCTATTTTTCCAGTGACCATAAATAAACAAATTATTGCCCCTTGTGTAAATATCCAATTAATTAATACTGATTAGTATAAAATTTATTTGGTGATGAAATCATCACCATTGAGCGTTGACTTGAATAGAGTCTAAATCAGAGCAAAATCTAAGGTTAAAAGCCTATTGACAATACACTAAAATGCATTGAACTTTGCAATTTATAAATACTATCTAAGGTGGTCCAAGAAAATGGTACACAAATCTAACTTAAATTTGTGTTATGGATCAGTCAAGGTCAATCAACCGTAGAAGGAAGTATGATGCCGATTTTAAGCTTCAAGCAATTGATCTAATGGAGTCTAGCAGGAATGTTAAGGAATTAACTGATTCTCTGGGTGTTAGTAAGAAAATGCTTTACAACAGGGCTTCATCTCTGATCTTCTACCAACGGATTATGAGGGGCTAAACCAGTCTATATGACCTTAAGTATTCTTTCGAGCATTTTTTATACTTTCTAAACCGCCAAGTTTAGGCAGTTGAGTGTTTATATTTCTTCTATTTTATCGTGAATCTTCAATTCATTGGTGAGTTGATCAAGTACCAAATAATATCATCCATTTTCATAAAACACAGATTGGACACCCACATTAGGCTAAAAAATAATAAATAGCTAAATTTCAGTTACTTATAATATTGATTTATTTTTTGGTGGAAGTCATTTGGAGTAAAATGTTTCCTTCATTGGATCCTTATTAAATTGTCAGGGTTCTTGATACAAGTCATTTCATCAAAGATCAGGATATTTATTTCAACTATTTCCTTCATCTTTTATGATTTTTTTTAGCAATCACAAGTTGGTGGTAAGGATGCAATCAATGTCTTTAAAAGCGTAGTTCACTCTTCAATAATCGCATTTCATTAATATTTTTACGTAGTTTACTAATCTGGTCTGCACCAGGGTTCTTTAGAACTCAATTTTGAGACTTTGCATGTAGATTAAATTCTATAAAATAAATTTACCAAACTCATGAAATACTTCTCCACTTTATTTTCTTGTATTGCATCATTGATAAAGATCCTAGTCAGTTTTTTGACTCCATACAGTAAACTCTTTGCAGTTTTATTGGCAATTGTGGGTCTTTTGGTATTTGTTTGCTTCAACATAAACGATTCGAGCACTTTTTTTTCAGGTCAATTATATGGAATGGGCCCAATTAAGAAAGAGAATATCTCTGGGACAGAGGCAACAAAAACGACAGACCTTTCGGAAACAAATTTTGAGAGTAATAAACCGAATGTTGAGAGACAAAATTATAGCCATGATATCCAGAGGGCAATAGAGTATATAGAGCAAAGTGAGTATTTTATCCGCTGTCAGGAATTGCCAGGTGAACTTCAAAGCCCAAACCGCAAAAACAACATGCGATTTAGCTTTAATAATAATGGTTTTGAAGCTCAACCACGGGTGGATAGTAGTTGTGAATGGCATATTGCATTTCATCTGAAAGGGCTATATCGTGGCGATAAGCTGATTGAGGGAACTCAGACATTTACCAGAGAGAGTATTGATGAAAACCGACTGGTGTACGAACATGCAGGTTATGATGTAGAATATATAAACGACAGCAAGGGAATGCGCCAGAATTTTATAGTGGCACAGAAACCTTTAGGTGACGAAGATCTTGCTATCAGAATGGAAGTAGAAAGCCGCAACCTCCAACTTTCTTGTACCAACAATGAAATCAGCGGAAAAAGTGACGATAATATCGTCTATCAATACAAAGATCTCAAAGTTTGGGACGCAAACGAGAAACTATTATCAGCGATGATGAAACTGGAAGGCAATGCTCTTTCCATAATTGTAGATGATCGGACAGCGACTTATCCGATTACAATAGACCCTCTTAGCTCCACCCCAGCGAATATTCTGGAAGGCGATCAGGAAAACGCCCGATTTGGATTTTCAGTGAGCTCAGCGGGTGATGTGAACGGTGACGGATTCAGCGACGTGGTGGTGGGAGCAAGTAATTATGACAATGGGGAGACCGATGAAGGTGCAGCATTTGTTTACCATGGTTCTGCATTGGGAATCAGTACCACCGCAGCAGCCATGCTGGAAAGCGATCAAGAAAATGCAACATTTGGATTTTCAGTTTCCTCAGCGGGTGACGTTAACGGTGACAGCTACAGCGACGTGATGGTGGGTGCCAGTAATTATGACAATGGGGAGACCGATGAGGGTGCTGCTTTTATTTATCATGGATCCTCCTCTGGAATAAGCACCACTGCTGCAGTCACATTGGAAAGCAACCAGGAAAACGCACGATTTGGATATTCATTAGCCTCTGCAGGTAATGTGAACGGTGATGGTTATAGCGATGTGGTTGTAGGGGCCTATTTGTATGAAAATGGGCAGAACAATGAAGGTGCAGCTTTTGTGTTTCATGGATCCGCTTCTGGAATAAGTATCACCGCCGCAGTGATTTTGGAAAGCAATCAGGCAAGCGCAGAATTTGGATATTCCGTAGCTTCAGCAGGTGATGTGAACGGTGATGGATACAGCGATGTCGTGGTGGGAGCACATTTGTATGGAAATGGGGAGACCGGTGAAGGTGCCGCTTTTGTTTATCATGGTTCAGTTATGGGAACGAGCAATACGGCAGCAGTGATCCTTGAAAGCAACCAAGAATCTGCATATTCTGGAATTTCAGTTGGCTCAGCAGGTGATGTAAACGGAGATGGTTACAGCGACTTGGTGGTGGGCGCATATTTATATGACAATGGTCAAAACAATGAAGGCGTCGCATTGGTCTATCATGGTTCTGCTTCTGGCATCAACACAACTGTAGCAGCTTTGGTAGAAAGCAACCAAGCAAATTCCCAATTTGGAATTTCAGTAGCCTCAGCGGGCGACGTGAATGGTGACGGATATAGCGACATTGTGGTAGGGGCATTTTTATATGACAATGGTCAGAACAATGAAGGAGCTGCTTTTGTCTATCATGGTTCCTCTTCAGGCATTAGCACCACTGCATCAGCCATCCTTGAAAGCAACCAGGTAGCCGCTATTTTAGGATATTCAGTAGCCTCAGCGGGTGATGTGAATGGTGATGGATACAGCGATGTGGTAGTGGGGGCCTATTTTTATGACAATGGGCAGACCGATGAAGGCGCTGCTTTTATTTATCATGGAGCCGCCTCTGGAGTAAGTACCACTGCAGCAGCCACATTGGAAAGTAATCAGGAAAACGCACGGTTTGGATATTCAGTAGCCTCAGCCGGTGATGTGAACGGTGATGGTTATAGCGATGTGGTTGTAGGGGCCTATTTGTATGAAAATGGGCAGAACAATGAAGGTGCAGCTTTTGTGTTTCATGGATCCGCCTCTGGAATAAGTATCAACCCAGCAGTTATTTTGGAAGGCAATCAGGCAAGTGCAGAATTTGGATATTCAGTAGCTTCGGCAGGTGATGTGAACGGTGATGGATACAGCGATGTGGTGGTGGGAGCACATTTGTATGGAAATGGGGAGACCGGTGAAGGTGCCGCTTTTGTTTATCATGGTTCAGTTATGGGAACGAGCAATACGGCAGCAGCGATCCTTGAAAGCAATCAAGAATCTGCGTATTCTGGAATTTCAGTTGGCTCAGCTGGTGATGTAAACGGTGATGGTTACAGCGACTTGGTGGTGGGCGCATATTTGTATGACAATGGTCAAAACAATGAAGGCGTCGCGTTGATCTATCATGGTTCTGCTTCTGGCATCAACACAACTGTAGCAGCTTTGGTAGAAAGCAACCAAGCAAATTCCCAATTTGGAATTTCAGTAGCTTCAGCGGGTGATGTGAATGGTGACGGATTTAGCGATATTGTGGTAGGTGCATTTTTGTATGACAATGGTCAGAACAATGAAGGCGCTGCTTTTGTCTATCATGGTTCCATTTCAGGAATTAGCACCACTACAACAGCCTTACTCGAAAGCAATCAGGTAGGCGCTACTTTAGGATATTCAGTAGCCTCAGCCGGTGATGTGAACGGTGATGGATACAGCGATGTGGTGGTGGGGGCCTATTTTTATGACAATGGGCAGACCGATGAAGGCGTCGCTTTCATCTATCTTGGTTCGACTTTGGGAATTAGTTCCACCGCAGCTACCACCTTAGAAGGCGACCAGGAAAATGCACGATATGGATATTCAGTAGCCTCAGCTGGTGATGTGAACGGTGACGGATACAGCGATGTGTTGGTGGGTGCAAGTTATTATCACAATGGTGAGACCAATGAAGGTGCTGCTTTTATATATCATGGTTCATCATTTGGAATTAACATCACCGCAACTGCTATTCTTGAAAGCAACCAAGAAAATGCACAATTAGGAAATTCAATAGCCTCGGCGGGCGATGTGAATGGTGACGGATACAGCGATGTTTTGGTGGGAGCAAGTTATTATCACAATGGTGAGACCGATGAAGGTGCTTCTTTTATCTTTCATGGAAATGCGGGTGGGGGTTTGCTTCGGAATATACGCGCTTTTAATTCCAACACAAATACAGCTATTCAACAAAGCAATATTTTAGAAAATGACTTTTCCCTAGGTCTGTTCAGTAAAAATTTCCTAGGAAGGACCAAAGGCAAATTGGTTTGGGAAACGAAGCAACAAGGTGAACCTTTTAGCAGTGATGGTGGATCCATTACCAATAGTGTTTCATTTACAGCAGATGGAGTGTTTTCTGATTTGGGAATTTCAGGCATAAATTTAACCGATCTAATTTCAAAGCCAGGTACTCAAACCAAAGTACGTGTCCGACTTAAATTTGATCCAGTAACCGCAATCACCGGACAAGCATTAGGACCTTGGCAATACCTGCCTGAATATACACGAGGCGCACAGGGTATGAGTAGCAATCCTTTGAAAGAGCAGCAACCTCCAATTATAACTTCCTTCACACCTACCTTTGGCTGTGCCAATGTAGGTTCAGTGACCATCAATGGTGCCAACTTCATGAATGCGACTTCAGTGAAGATAGGTGGCACCAACGTTAGTTCATTTAATGTGAACTCAGATACTGAAATTGAAGCCATCATTGGCAGTGGTACAACCGGGACGATAGAGGTGGTTTCTTTAGCAGGAACTGGTTTCAGTGTAGCAACATTTACGGTCAATCCTCCATCGATCTACAACAGCACCGATAATATGTATTATTGTACTATTACAGATGCTTTGGCAGCGACCATGACGAATGATGGGGACCTGATCGAGATTCCAGCCGGCACCTATATTGAACCTTGCATGTTAATCGATAAATCTGTCGTAATTAAACCAATGGGATCCGTTACAATTGATTGTTTGGAAATGAATGGTACAGGGAAAATTATGGTGCTTGATGGAGATATTACTCTAAATATCCTTAACTTAACCAACGGCCTCATCCGCACAAATGGACATAATCTTAAATGCGGTACGATTTCCGGAGCAAGCATAGACTCTTATGTGGTTACAGATTAGTAGAGTAAAATTAATAAGCAAAATGTATGTACGCTGATCGCTTCAAACAATAATTGTTTTATTTTGAAATCCGATTATATACGATTTGCTAAATCAAAGAAAGGCAATTATAAAATATACTGAGATTTGTAATTGTTTTATTGGATATTTAATATTCTAAATGAGTATTCAAAATTAGTCAAATTTTAAAGGGTTAAAACATCAGTTATATTCTTTAACCTTATTTTCATTGTAATTTTTTTATCAAATTCTGATAAATATTTTGAAAATGATTTCTTCAAAATCGTAGATCATACTTTAATCAGCGCATTTCAATAATATTTTCAAGTGGTTTACTAATCTGATCTATTTAATGGTCATGGAGATCTCAATTTTGAAACTTAATAAAGTACATTTTTTTATTGAGCATTTTGGATTCAGGATGACTTTGATTTCTTTTCTAAATGCTTATGAAGATGTAGATTGAAACTATATAAATCAATTTTATACTTAAGGTCTATTAAAAATGAAAAAAGTACCATTCCAAAAGCACAAAATTCTGGGAATTATCTGTTTTTTATCTTGTTTTTTATTTTTAAATATTTCAATTTCTCAGATACCGCAAAAATTAAGTTATCAAGCTGTGGTTCGTGATAACAGTAATTCACTGCTCAATAATCAACCAATAGGAATGAGAATTAGTATTTTAAAAGGCAATCAATTTGGGACCGAAGTATATAAAGAAATCTACAATCCTAATCCAACAACTAACAGTAATGGATTGGTAAGTCTTGAGATTGGTGGTGGAATTGCCTTATTGGGTTCATTTGCTACCATCGATTGGTCCAGCGGTCCATATTTCATTAAAACCGAAACCGATCCCACCGGAGGGACCAATTATACTATCGTCTCCATCAGTCAACTGAATAGTGTACCCTATGCTTTGTTTAGTGCAAAAAGTGGCGATGCCGCGGGATGGGGTTTGACTGGAAATTCTGGTACCAATTCATCTAAACAGTATATTGGCACGTCAGATGATCAGGATTTAATTTTGAGAAGAAATAAACTTTTAGCTGGCAGAATAGAAGTCCACAACACTTCATTCGGTTTGAATGCACTTAGTCTGGATTCTGTAGGAATATATAATACTGCTTTTGGAATAGACGCATTGAGTTATAACAGAACAGGTGGAAGTAACACAGCCATTGGACAAAGTGCTCTATATTCCAATAGTTCCGGAGAACATAACACTGCAAGTGGTGCAAACAGTCTTGGTTTTAACAATAGCGGCAGCTTAAATACGGCAAATGGAAGTAAAGCGCTTTATTTTAATACCACAGGAAATCGCAATACTGCGAGTGGTGCAAACGCGCTTCTCTTAAATACTACCGGCCATTTAAATGCAGCAATTGGAGCAAACGCCTTAAATTCCAACACCAGTGGAAATAACAATTCAGCACTTGGAGCCAATGCCTTGTATTTAAACACCACCGGATTTGAAAATGTAGCCAATGGTTTTAATGCACTTTATCATAATACCATTGGAGATAAAAATTCTGCATTAGGAGTAAATTCTTTGTATTTTAATACCCAGGGTTATGAAAATACTGCAACAGGCGCAAACGCTCTTTTTTCAAATACCGAAGGACATGCCAATACTGCAAATGGTGTAAGCGCGCTCTTTTCAAATGAAGTTGGAATTTTTAATACTGCCAGTGGTTTTCAATCCCTTTTTTCAAACACCATTGGTAGTTATAATGTGGCCAGCGGTGCGGGTGCTCTTTATAAAAACACCTCAGGTCTTCAAAATACAGCCAGTGGTTATCGTGCACTTTACTGGAACTCCCAGGGCAACGCCAACACAGCGACCGGAGTGGAAGGGCTTTTCTCGAATAATACAGGTTCTGACAATACAGCGACCGGAGCAGGAGCAATGCGGGAAAATATTTTTGGCAGTTTTAATACCGCCATGGGTTCACAATCACTATTCAGCAATATAGCTGGGAATTCAAATTCTGCCATAGGATATAAATCCCTTTTCAAAAATACTGGTAATTACAATTCAGCAGTAGGTAGTTTGGCACTTCTCAATAATACAACAGGTGAATATAATACAGCCATTGGATATAATTCCCTTTCCAAAAATACGGGCAATTACAATTCAGCATTAGGTAGCCAAGCACTTCTTAATAATACATCGGGTGATTATAATACCGCCAATGGGTATGAATCCCTAAACTTCAATGGTGTTGGAATTGGTAATACCGCTATTGGCATGCAGTCTATGTATTCCAATACCAACGGGAGATACAATACAGGAATAGGGGCAGGTGCATTGTACACCAATACCACTGGAAGTAATAACACGGCCATTGGACATCTCGCTCAAGTACCTAACCCGGAAGCAAACAATCAAGTTCGCATTGGCAATGTGGCGGTAACTTATGTGGCGGTGCAAGTACCGTGGGCGATTACCTCAGATGCGCGGTTTAAATCAAATATCCAAACATCCAATCTGGGACTCCAATTTATCAAAGAACTACATCCAGTTTATTACAATCGCAAAGAAATACAATCAAAGGATCACCAGTATGAAATATTGGAAACATGCAATAATTCATCCACTGAATATGGCTTTCTGGCCCAGGAGCTGGAAAACACACTTAGTAAATTTGGTGCTGCCAATAGTGGAATCATCTCAAAAGATCATCAGGGATTGTATGGTGTCAGATACAACGATTTGTTGGCACCGATTGTAAAAGCCATTCAAGAACAACAGTCGATGATTGACACTTTGATGAAGAAAAATGAAATTCTTGAAAGACAAATTGAAAGCCTCAAATCAGAAAAAAATATTCAAAATGTTGGTGCAACTGGAAAGAAAAACCAATGAATTCTATTTATTATTTTCAATCCGTAGAACAAGCTAAGTTTTGATTAAATATTGGATGGCATCAAATTTTACGACCTAATAAATTACAGTATTCTAAATTTTAAAAATCTATGAAATTTCTTTACTTTTTTCTAATTGTGTTTTTCATGCAAACTGGGTATGGTCAAAATACCACATTGTCTTCAGGAGCCACTGCTTCAGGTACAGGAGGAACATCGGATTACTCAGTAGGCCAGGTTTTTTATACTACTGCAACCGGTCCGAATGGGGCTTCCAACCAGGGAGTGCAGCAACCCTATCAAGTGACTACTTCGGTAGGGGATGAATTGGATCAAGTTAAATTGGTGATGAAGGTATATCCCAATCCAACAATGTCCGGATTGGTATTAATAATAGATCCAAATTCAAACTCAAGCATAAAAGGTATGAATTTACAAATATATGATATAAATGGTAAACGATTGTTTTCCGAAAAAATCCTGAAATATGAAACACCTATCAATATGGAAAGCTTGGTAGCTTCTTATTACATCTTAAATGTCTACCAGGCTTCCAAATTGATTAAATCTTTTAAAATTTTAAAAAATTAAATAAGATGAACCAATTAATTAGAAAAATTCTACTTTCAAAGTTATTGTTATGCTTGTTTTGTTTTCCTTACAGAATTGCAGCACAAGCTCCACAAAAAATGAGTTATCAAGCTGTCATTCGAAAATCCGACAACACCCTCCTGACTAATCAGTCGGTAGGTGTTAGAGTCAGTATATTAAAAGAATCAGGAACTGGGCCAATTGTGTACAGCGAGATTTATAATCCCAATCCATCCACCAATAGCAATGGTTTGTTAAGTCTAGAGGTAGGAAGTGGTTTGGCGGTACAAGGATCATTTGCAGGGATTGATTGGGCAGATGGGCCTTATTTCATTTTAACCGATACTGATCCTGACGGAGGGACAAATTATACGATATCCGGAAGCAGTCCATTAAATAGTGTGCCGTATGCTTTATTTAGCGCATATTCTGGAAATTTATCTGGTTGGGCACTCTCCGGAAACTCGAATATAGATCCTGTTACACAATTTATTGGTACAACGGACGACCAGAATGTGGTTTTCAAAAGAAATAATATTGTTTCTGGGATGCTTGGAGATTTCAACACATCATTAGGTTATAATTCATTGAATCTTACCTCAACAGGTATTTATAATACTTCAATAGGTGTTGAGGCACTTGTGGGAAATAGTTCCGGTGCATTTAATACTGCTGTAGGGCATAGATCACTTTTTGAAAACATGACAGGATATTCCAATACAGCCATTGGGGTCAATGCATTGCATAAAAATCAGGCTGGTCAGGAAAATACCGCTATAGGGCTTAATGCATTATACTCCAACACCACAGGATATGAAAATACTGCAACAGGAGTTTCTGCTTTAGCCAACAATTCATTTGGAAGATCTAACTCCTCCTACGGATTTGAATCACTTTTTTCAAACAACTCAGGATCTTCTAATACAGCCATTGGGGTAAAATCTCTCTATACAAATACCACCGGAAGTTTTAATTCTGCTATGGGTATTAATGCTCTGTTTGCCAACACCGTTGGTAGTTCAAATACTGCATCCGGCATGAATGCATTGAGCTCTAATACCACCGGATCCGACAACTGTGCGCATGGAGTATCAGCACTTTTGTTGAACACTTCAGGAATCAGAAACACTGCAATGGGTGTGTCTGCGCTCCGTGCCAATACAATTGGTTCTGATAATATTGGCTTAGGTATGAATGCCCTTCTTTCCAACACTACCGGTATTCAGAATTGTGCAACAGGTGTATCCTCTTTGGGCAATACCACCACTGGAAGTAATAATACAGCCAATGGGTTTCAAACATTACTCAGCAATACCATTGGTTCCTCCAATACAGCAATTGGAATGTATGCCCTTCGTGAAAACAACATTGGTAGCAATAATACTGCCTGTGGATATTCTGCACTAGTAAATAATACCAATGGCATTTTAAATTCTGCCTTCGGTCATCAGTCGATGGTGTCTAATACAACAGGTGATAGAAATGCTGCCCATGGAGTCGAAGCCCTTCAACTCAACACGGTTGGCTACAGAAATGCTGCCTTTGGTACTTACGCCCTCAATATGAACACAACTGGTTTTGAAAATACGGCAACCGGTACAGCTGCACTATTTTTTAATACAACGGGTAGCAACAATACGGCCATTGGGCACAATGCACAAATACCAAATGGAGCTGGCAATAATCAGGTGCGTATTGGAAATACAGCAGTTGAATATGCCGGAGTTCAAGTCGGATGGACCACAACTTCAGATGCGCGATTTAAATCCAATATTCAAGTCTCCAATTTGGGTCTTGAATTTATTAAAGAGCTCAATCCTGTTTTTTATACTCGAAAAGATGTAGACATAAAAGACAATAGGTCTATCATCATGGAAACAACTAGCAGATCAGCGACCGAATATGGATTTATTGCACAAGAACTGGAGAGCACATTGCACAAATTTGATGCAGCAAACAACGGTATGATTTCCAAAGACCATGAAGGAATGTATGGTGTGCGATACAATGATTTATTGGCACCTATGGTCAAAGCCATACAGGAGCAACAGAGCATTATAGAAAATCAGGATAAAATTATAGATGACCTAAAGAATAGTTTGTCGGCTTTAAGAGATGATATAGCCATATTAAAATCTATGAAAGGAATAAAGGGTCAGGAAAACAAAGATTAAGAAAAGTGTTTGCTAAATTTTCAAGACAAGTATAATTTTAAATTGATAGAAAATAAAATTTGTTCTTTGCTGTAAAGAAGATTATTTAAAAAGGAATAAACAATATCATCTATATTCACAGTAATTAATATTTTTTATTTGATGTCTATAAATGTTACTTCTAAATCACCTCAAAAGATTAATTGATTTTTATTAAGGGTTTCATTGCTTGTTTCTATCTCTTTAACACATTTCTTACTTATTTTTCAGACTCAAAATAAAAAACCTATAGGCCATTATTATAATTTTTTTTTATGTTGATATGAGCTTATTTTGTATTTTCAAATGTATAGTTAAAATTAGATAAGAAAAATATGGAAACAAATTGAACAATGCGACAATTTAATTAAATCTAAATTAAAATATTTTTTCAATATTGATTTATGATTATAAGAAAGCCATTAGGTGAAAATTAGTCAACGTATTGGAGGAAATTTTACTTGTAATTTTATAAACTACTACATTTTATTTTTAAAATTGAAATATAATTTTAGTACTTTTGACAATTATTTTAAGTTATATATTCTATTATTTGTTTGGAATATTTAAATATAGCCGTTCTTTGTTTTTTGCATGCTTAATATGTGCGAATAATTTTGTACTTTTATCACAATCCATCTCGCTGGATGAACTTCACATAAGAAGGTTAAGTACCCGTGATGGATTGCTCAACAATAATGTGAATATCATTTACCAAGACAGTAGAGGTTTAATGTGGATGGGAGGAAATGGATTGCAGAGATATGATGGATATAGATTTCAAAATTACCTCAATTCCGCCGATAATATTTTGATCACACAAATAGTCGATGACAAAGACAATAATATCTATGTGACCAATGGATACAATCAATTACTAAGGTATAATCGTTCATCAAGCAGCTTTAGATTATTTCAGGATAGTGTGTTTATAGGAGGCAAAAGTTTGCCATTGATCATCCAGCAAATGCAAAGGGACAAAGCCGGTAATGTCTGGATTTTGCTATATGGTGAACTTGCTGTTATCAGACCGGGTGATTCTAGCTTGAGTATTGTTTCTGAAAAATGGGGCATGGCAGGTCCCAAACATTATGGACATTCTTTTTTGGAAAATGATACAGACTTATGGATGTTGTCTAAGGAAAATGGAATCCTCCGCTACAACATAAAAACCAAAATTCTGTCCTCACGAAAAAGAAACATAGATTTGGAAAATGTATTTGACTATGAGGTAACCAATGAATCCACTATGACAAGAGATGGGAGAGGAAATCTATGGTTTACAGATTATAAAGTTAGACATTTGATCAGGTATGATCCAATTAGTAGGAAAAAGAACTTTTATTATTTTCCGTATCAAAACCTGACAGATGGCAATGAAAATACCTTTATACGAAGTATATATTTGGACAAGAGGGGCAATATTTGGGTCGTTCCTGGAGAATATACTGGCTTGGCCAGGTTTGATTATGCAAAAGATAAATTTGAAATTATATATAGTGACAAGTCAAAAGAATACGGTTTTTACAGTGATATTGTAATTGGTGCTGCAGGTGGATCCTTAATAGAAGACCATCAAGGAAATTTCTGGTGTACTGGTGATGGAATTTTAATGTTTAATCCAAATGAGCAAAATTTTAGAACCATTTTAACGCAGGACGTCGTTAAAAAAGTTTTTGATAATCCACTTTCCAAACAAGCCATTTCACAAAGTTCACCGATGGACTTTGTACAAATGAGCAATGGCAAAATTTATGTGGGATATTATGGAATAGGTATTGTTGAAATGGACAAGAATTTGAGAAATCCAAAATTCATTAAGTTGCCTAATGGAGTTAGTGAACTAATATGGAAGTTGTTCACACCAGATGGAGAAACATTATATTTTGGTGATCAGAAAAAACAATTGTACAGGTATAATGTATTAACACGTCAATTTGTAAAATTTTATCAAAAGCAGTATCGACCCGCTCACCTTAGTGCTTCTTTTGTTGAAAGCAGTCGAACTGTTTGGTTAGGATTTTATAACAATGAAGGATTGCGTAGATTTGATCCGATTACCAAAAAGTTTCAGGAATATAGGAATGTATGTAATTCAGATACTGTTCATAAGACACATATTTACGACATTGAACCTGAAGGAGAGTGTTATCTTTGGTTGGCTACAAACTTGAGAGGACTTTTGCTCTTTGATAAAGTCAATGGAAAAGTTGTAAAGAGTATTTTACCGGAAAACTCATCCGATTTTGTATTAAAAAATACTGTTCATTCCATTGAGAGAATTAATCAAGATACCTTGATCTTGAGTACTCATTCAGGACTGGTCATTTTGAATACAAAAAATAGTAAAACCAATAAGCTTACAGTCGAAAATGGAATGCCTGAAAACCAATGCTTGAGCAGCGTAACCGAAAGTAATAAAAACTTTGTTTGGATAAATACTGCTGTCAAAGGTATTTGTAAACTGGATTTATTAAATATGAAAGTGTCACAAATAGAATCAGATCAAGGTAATGTTCTTGTTTTGGGTAGTTCACCCACTTTTAAATCAGAAAATGGAGAAATTGTTTTTGCTCATAGCAAAGGATTCTCCATCATCAATCAAAGTTATAGCCAACGTATGATGCGAGATTCTGTGTACTTTACTTGTTTGATGGTTAACCATGTAATCTTTGACCAGGATTCTTTTTTGCAAATGGCCGATGAACTTAGAATTGATTATGCCGATCAGAATATAAAAATTGGCTTTAGCACGCTTAACTATTGGAAGAGTTCTTCCACTGAATATTTGATATTTATATCAGGCATCCATCGCGATTGGGAATCCCTGGGTAATAAGTCAGAAATAGTGCTCAGAGGACTGGCACCCGGGAGGTATCAATTAAATGTCAAAGCAATAGATAAAAACACTTTGCAGGAAACTCCTGTTTCGAAATTTAGAATTTATATTGAGCCACCTTTTTATAGATCCTGGTGGTTTATTGTAACAATTTTTGGTCTTTTCATAAGCATCCTTTACAAACTAGTAAAATGGAGACAATCTGAGTTGCTTAAACTGGAACAATTAAAATCATCTCATTACAAACAAGAGCTGGAGGTAGAACAACAAAAAAGGGAAGTAGATAAAATTCGACAAGAAATGACAGAAGTGCAACTTTCCGCTTTGAGAAGTCAGATGAATCCCCATTTTATTTTTAACAGCTTGAATTCAATTAACCATTTTATCATTAAAAATGACATTCATACAGCCAGCGACTATCTCACCAAATTTGCCAAACTGATCAGATTGATTCTTGACAACTCAAAAAATGAAGAAATAAGCTTGGCTAGAGAAATCGACACACTAAAACTCTACCTTCTGATTGAATCTGTCCGTTTGAACAATAAATTCAGTTATGAAATTAATATAGATAAAAACATTTATCCGGAACTAATTCTCGTTACACCTACTACCCTACAACCTTTTGTAGAAAATGCAATTTGGCACGGACTCATGCACCTCCAATCACAGGGTACACTGGTCATTGACATCTTAAGTCCAACGGCATCAGAAATTTTAATTACCATAAATGACAATGGGGTGGGAATGGTAAAGTCAAAGGAACTTAATAAAAAGCCTGACGAACACCGCAGTCATGGGGTTGATATCACAAAATCTCGAATCATGCAGCACCATCCTAAAAACAGTATTCAGATTGTAGAAAAATTCAATGACAAAGGAGAGTCAACGGGCACATTGGTAAAGATATTATTAAATTTGCATGTTAAAAAGTATGAAGTTTAAAGCCGTCTTAGTGGATGATGAAGAACACTGTATAAACACACTGCAGTGGCAATTGGAGCAATATTTTAGTAATGAAATTGAGATCATTGGCAAATTTTCTAAGCCTTTGGATTCGATGGAAAAGATCTTCATTTTAAAACCGGATATTGTATTTACGGATATTCAAATGCCGGAAATGAATGGATTGGAATTGGCAGCACAATTGGAACACATAGTAAAGCATATCATTTTTACCACAGCTTATGACCAGTTTGCGCTAAAAGCAATCAAACTTAATGCCCTTGACTATCTGATGAAGCCGATAGATAGGGATGAGTTGAGAGCTACCATTGATAAAGTAAAAAATCTGAGTATCAAAAAAGAACAAGACCAAACCAATGGATCAGAAGAATTTCGCAAATCAAAATTTGTCAATAAAATTGCTCTAAAAAACAGCGATGGACTGACATTTATTTCTTTAAATGATATTGTATTTGTGGAAGCAGACAGCGCATACAGTATTTTTCACATGGTCAATCAGAAGAAAATAGTAATTAGTAAAACTTTAAGTTATGTTGAAGAATTGTTGGATGATCCTGGTTTTTTCAGAGTACATAAAAGTTATATCATCAATTTGGCTTTCGTGGAAAATTACATTAGAGGCGATGGAGGTGAAATTATTATGAGCAATGGCGTTTCTATAGCATTGAGCAGAAATAAAAAGGACGAATTCTTGAAGATATTTGGACAATAGACGAAATATTATTTGAGATTTTTAGGTATTAAGGGTCTTCTTCAAAAGTAGTAGTTGGTTTAGATTTATTTACTGTGAATTTAAATAGCATGCGGAATGTTTGAAAGTGGAAATAGCTGTCAACCTTGATGGTTAATCCGGAGCAAATTGAACTTATACCAATGTCTTCAGCAAAATCATTTTTAGAAGGTTTTTTAGCTCAGTTTTATTGATTTACGCACATTACGGGTTAGTACCAACTCTTGAAATATATAAACAAAATTGCCATTTCATTCCAAATCTTTTCGTCTATTTCTACTGATAGGTAGGACTTGGTCGTTTATTAATTTTAGACTATCAGAATTCCAAGATTTAATATAATTCCGATTAACCAAATAACTGCGATGACACTGCACCATGATTTTTACATCCAATATTTCAATCAGTTGCTTGAGAGTTTTTCGTATATTCAAAGCCTGTCCTTCTGTTAAATATATATTGACATATACGTGATCTGCTTCGATGTATAAAATATTTTGTATATTTAAGTGATGATGAGTTTTACCATCAAAAATATCAATATATGTATTAATTGGATTTTTTGAGAGATAAAGTTGATAGGCGGCTTCTATCGAAGTCCAAAGCGTTTCTTTCCGGATGGGTTTTGTAAGGTATCCATATGGATTCGTATTAAGGGCTAATTGAAGCGTTCTTTGATCGTATTGTGAAGATAAATAAATGATTGGAATAGATTCTTGTTGTCCATTTAAATGATTGACCAAATCGATGCCTGAATTTTCACCATACAATCTAATGTCCACCAGAATTAAATCCGGTTTACGTAAATTAATCTGCTGCAATGCTTCCTCATAAGAGAGGGCTATTCCCAATACCTCATGGCCAGTTTCAATTAAATACTCGCTGATAAGCTCAGCAATAAGAATTTCATCTTCAACAATCAAAATATTTAACTTCCTCATACAATGGAAATTTTCTTCTCCACAAAAATCATATTAAAATGCACACCTTGGTCATTGTACATTTTACTTTCTGCTTGTAATTGGCGAACCATGCTCCTTAACAGGACCAATCCCATTTTAGATTTATTCTTACCTTCGCTACTCTCTAGAATTCCAGGTCCATTGTCTGAATATTTAAAAATGAACTTATTTTCAAAATTATCCAAACTAATTTTGATCTTTAATTTTTTACCAGCAATTCTAGCATACTTCAGTGAGTTTCCAACCAATTCTGAACATATTATACCAATGGGCATGACAGTTTCTAAATTTAATAAGATGGATTTTATCTCTATAAAATAATCGAATGCACTTTCGGTATTTTGCAATTCATTATAATGCTTTATCAGATTGTTTAAGTATTCTTTAATTTCAATATTTTCAAAATCCCCGGTGCTATAGAGTTGTTCGTGTATGAGCGCTATACCCATTATTTTTGCAGAAAGTTCTTCAGCGAATTCTTTCAGCTCGTTTGATTTTGATGGATCTGCCTTAAGAGTGAGCAGACTAATGACCAATTGCAAATTATTTTTTACCCGATGATGCACTTCAGACAGTAGAAGCGACTGTTTGTGAAGTGACTGTTGTAAATTATCATTTTGATATTTTATCACCTTATTCTGGGATTCTATTTCTCTTTTTTTCGATTGAATGATATAAATTAAAATTGCGAGAATGAGTAAAAAACTTCCCATGATGATTAATACCCACCTCATGACATTGGATATCTTTTCAAGATAACGGGATTTTTCTTTTTCCTTTTCAATGGCGAATTCAATTGCATTTACAGTGATATTTTCCTGATTTACATGCCATTCTGCCTTTTTATCATATTCATTTGCCAATTTAAGGTGATGGTATGCGGAGTCCAATTTCTTTTGCTTTACAAAAATGATGCTTTTGTAGTCATGGTACCTATTCAATAACAAGTATTGTTTTTTTGTATTTATTTCTGTTAACTGAATATACTTATATGCCGAATCAAGTGCAAATGTGGCCTCTTTATATAGTGTTGCTTTAACGTATTTTGCGCATATATTCATGCTCTGTGAAGCAGCTCCATGATAGTCACCATTGTTACTAAAAATTTGAACTGCTTTTTTTAAATGGTATACAGATGAATCCAATTGATCTGACAAGATTCCCATCAATAAATGTCCATCGTAAACAGATCGTTGTACATTAAATTTGTTCCCAAAATAAATAGATTTGGATGCATATAGTTTTGCGGAATCTCTATTGTCATATATACGATGGTAGGAAGAATATCTTGTACAAAAGACTGCAAATACGGTATCTAAATTTTCTAAAGTGATTAATTTTCTGGCAACATTCAAATGATATAAACATTCAGTGGGTCTATCAATGGTCTCATAGCATCTTGCAATTGAAATATGTGATAGAGCGATAAGGTCATTCAATTTTTCTTTTTCTGAAAGGCGAATGGTATTTTGATAAATTTGTATTGCTTCTTCAAATTTGTTATTTAGTTCCAATGCTTCTGCACTTTCGTATTTAATCCAAAGTGTTTTATTACAATTTGTTAATCCTTTTTGTTCTATTATTTGTAAAATGGAATCAGCATAGGTTAAGGCCGCCAATGATTCGTGACGCTTTATGTATTCTCTTATTTGTTGATAATAGAGGTCTAATTGACTATTTGTACAGTCCTGTGAGGTGGCAATATAGAAACTTGTATAACATAAAATGGCTGACAAATATTTAATTAGTAATTTTTTCATTCAATTCTTATCACTTTTTTTAGTTTGTCAATCATTATATAATTTAATTTATTGTTTTATTATCCTTTTCTTTAATGTATTAAGGACGAATGATTATTAATTGAATCCCGAAGATATGATCTTTGATTTAATTCTGATTACAAATTTTTTAGATTTATAATATTTAGCCTCTATTAATAAAAAATATAAACTTTAAAGCATTGTCCAGGATTTGATAATTTTACTACACTAATTATTTGGACAGAGGTTTGGATAAAATATTATGGAAAATAAATTACCACTCAGAACATACAGAGCACCACTCAGAACATTTAATGTATTGATTCTATGAAATTGGTGTGTTTTAAACTTATTTTGCATCGCTACGAAGTTTTAGTATTCTAAAAAATATTGACCAAACCATTTTGATACTCCAATCTTTCCAAATATGAATTTTAATTTTATTTTGAAGCATGGATCTGCACGTCCATTCATATTTATACCTATAATGAATTATTTTAAATTAAAGCAAAATATGCTGAATTCATTTTTTGGATTTCTACTAAGCCTCAGATTTGTTTTGTTGTTCTTAGTAAGCATCAGTCTAGCACCGGTGCCAGTGTATTCAGCAGACTATTTTTGGGTGGGAGGTACAGGTAGCTGGAACGATCTGACACATTGGGCCACAAGTTCAGGAGGAACTACCAAACACACCATCATTCCTAGTGTGCTCGACAATGTAATTTTTGATGTAAATTCTTTTACAGCCGGAGGTCAAATTGTAACCTTGAACCAGGAGGCGTTTTGTAAGGATTTCAAGTGGGATGGAGTGACGAACAATCCTACATTTACCGGGGCAGGATTCACTTTAAATGTGGATGGGAAGTTTTTGGCAATGGGGGCTCCATTTACCTTTAATCACGTCAATGGAAACCTCAACATTGGTGGAGATTTTCTGGTGGATGGGTCCAACATGTCATTTACCAAGAACAGCGGTAACATGATCATAGGAGGGAAATTTGATATTAAGAACGTCAGCACCATGTTTTTTACCAGATCCGGTACAATTCAGGTCAATGGAGGTGCCATGAGTTTTACAGATGCGACTTTAAGTTCATTTACAGCCTCCGGGATTACGATTGCCACCGGCAATTTGACTTTTACCAATTCCAAAACAACGGGCAACTTTGTCGGAGGTACAGTCAACTTAATTAATGGCGGAATCACAATCCCCTCCTGGAGTGGGGGAAATTTCTCCACATCATCTATCACCATGACGGGTAGTCTGATCCTGAATGCCTGGACAAGTGGAAGTTTAACAACGGGTAATGTGAATTCCAGCGCTGGTAAAATTTTGTTGGAAGGCTGGAGTTCTGCCAACGGTATTTCCATGGGTGCAGTGAACCTGAGCTCAGCTGCCAATGTAGGTGGTTTCGAGTTTAAAAATTCAGTAATGCCTTCTTTTTCATCGAGCTCAATTTCTATAACAAATGGTAACCTGACTTTTACGAATTCCAAAACCACGGGAAACTTTATCGGAGGTACAGTCACCTTAAACAATGGTGAGATTTCAATACCCTCCTGGAATGGTGGTAATTTCTCCACCTCTTCCATTACTATGACAGGAAGTCTGGTCCTGAATGCCTGGACAAGTGGAAATTTAACAACGGGTAATGTGAATTCCAGCGCTGGTAAAATATTGATTGAAGATTGGAATGCCGGATTTGTTTCAATGGGCAACGTGACACTTGGTTCAGCTGTTAACGTAGGAGGCTTTGAATTTAAGAATTCAACCATGACTTCCTTTGGATCCAATAATATTTCAATTACCAATGGTAATCTCACTTTTACAAATTCCAAAACGACAGGTAATTTTACCACGGGTACCATTAGTCTTCCAAATGGTGGACTTTCCATTCCAGCCTGGACAGGAGGAAATTTTAGTACCAGCAATGTCTCTTTGAGTGGAAACTTGTCTATTTCCAATTGGAGTAGCGGTACTTTAACTATTGGAACAATTTCCAGTGCATCAGGCCAGGTATTGATAGACAATAAAACGGCTGGAAATACAAATATTCTTAACCTGAATCTTACGAATGGGAATTTTCAATTAACCAATAGCTCAGGTTGGACCATGTCAATCAACAATTCTTATACCAGTTCTATAGTAGGTGGAAATTTTTTAATAGAAAATTCACCGATAAATTTCTCAATGGGTTATTATCACAGTTTAACGGTCAATGGGAATTTTTCAATTCTCAATGGTGCTACTACATTTACAAACAATTCAACACTTTCTGTAAGAGGAAACTTTACACTCAACAGCGCTTGCACATTTAACCAATCAGATTATGTAATCTTTACTTCAAATACTTTAGGCAAGACCATTACTAGCGCAGGTAAACAATTTGCCAATGTACGTTTCAACGGAAGTGGCGGTGAGTGGATTCTCCAAGACAATTTTAAAGTCACAGGAACAACTGAACATTACACAGGAATTTTTCGCTCCAATGGAAAAAGTGTGGACTATGGTGTTGTTTTTAATGGTGATGATTATGGTACAGTCAAGACTTTAGATTACACCGGAACAGATACTGTTCGCGTCCAATACCAGTATCGCTTAAATCCGAATGCAAGCACCATTTTAACTACGGGAGGGGCGGTGCTTTTATTACAGACATCCGTTGCGACAGAAATGGTCTTGGAAGGCGGTGGAAAAACTTTTGGAACTCTAGTAATTAATCAACTTAATAATTCCACTAGTGCAAATTATATTTTATTTCAAGACAATAACAACATCTTTGGCGATGTAATTGTAAAGATTGCAAACCGCGCATATCTTTATTTTAATAGTTCAAACAACACTTTTGGAAATGTGTCTATCCATTACTCAGGAACTACCGTTACCTCGGTCAATGAATCTTTAATCTACGGCACCAATACTTTTGGAAATTTTACCATGACCACAGCTGGCCTGCAACCCCGACTATATTGTGACCAAAACAATACCTTAGGAATTGTGAGCCTGCCTCCCGGATCACAATGGCGTATTGCAAACGGCAGGACACAATCTCTTAAAGGGCTTTTAGCCAATGGAGATTGTCAGCGCATCATTTATATTTACGGTAGTTCGAGTACAGCCACCATCACGGATACCGACGGAGGTACAAATACTTTGGATTTTGTACGCTTGGAACGCCTCAACTTTTCTGGTGCAGGTACTACCTGGAATGCTACGAATACCCTGGATGTCACAAGCACGACAGGTATCAACGTAACGCCACCGGCCACTAAAACTTATTATTGGATCGGAGGCACGGGTAATTGGAATGATCTTACCAAATGGTCGCTCAGTAGTGGAGGCACTGCCGCAGGATGCCTTCCCACAAGAGTGGATCATGTGGTATTTGACAATAACTCCTTCCCCGGCAGCAATCAGACCGTCAACCTGAATGTGGCTGCAGAAATCATCAACATGACCTGGACCTCAGGAGTAAATGCTAGCCCTAATTTCTCGGGCAGTCAATCTTTGATCATCAACGGTGATCTGAATATTGCCGGTACCATGGACTGGGTCCTGACTGGGGGACTTACTCTCCGCGAGTCCATCATTCTTAACTCCGGGGTCAATTGGAGTCATAATAATTTGGTCACATTCAGTGGAACTACCTCCGGACATACCATAGACATGGCGGGAAAGACTTTTTCCTACATAGTGTACTTTGATAATCCGGGCAATTCATCCTCTGGATCCTGGACCCTCGCGTCTAACTTTTCCGTTTCAACCTCATACTACACTGAATTCAGAGATGCTGGATTTATTTCCAACGGATTTTCTGTAAATTTTGGAGATTATTTTAGTGCATCTTCGGATGTGCCCAAAGTGCTTGATTTTACAGGAACGGACACTGTTAGGGTTCAACGGCATTGGAATATGTTGACAGGGGTCAATGCAAGTTTGACCATGGGTCAGGCAGTTTTACTGTTGAGGCAACCCTCTGGTCTTACCAATACCATAGAATTCTACGGAGGGGCAAAGACTTATCACGATGTGGTTATTGATGCTTTGAATACCAACACTGCTAATTCCATTTTGCTTAGTCATACAGGTACTGTCTTACGTGATTTTTATATCCGCCTTTCTGGCCCGCAAAATCTGAACTGGCAGCAAGCATTCACCAGCCGAAATGTAAGCGTTCTATATTTTAGCAACAATACATTCTATGTTCCAAGTTTCCAGATTTCAGGAAATCATACGATGTCTAGCCTCAAGTTCAGTACTAACTTTGTTCAACCCTCGCTCTACCTTTACAATAACAATACTATTGATACTTTGCAGCTGCACCATGGTATGACGACCTATTTTGGCGCCAACCAGACACAGACTTTAAAATCACTGACCGCGGATGGCATTTGCTCCAGAAGGATCTCCCTGTATTCAACAAGCTCCGGTACCCAGGCCACCTTAAGCGATCTGACCGGTACCAACACAGTGGATCAGCTGTACATGCGGGATATCAAAGCTCAGGGCGGAGCGGTATGGATTGCAGACGATGTGGTAAATGAAGGCAATAATACGGGCTGGACCCTGAATCCCCTATCGGTACAAAGTTATTATTGGATTGGTGGTACAGGCAACTGGAGTGATTCGACGAAGTGGTCTTTCAGCAGTGGGGGTGCTCCGGCTAATTGTTTGCCTTCCCGTCAGGATCATGTGGTTTTTGACAACAATTCTTTCCCGGGCAGTAATCAGACCGTGACCTTAAATATCCATGCGGAAATCAGCAACATGACCTGGACTTCCGGAGTGAATGCAAGCCCTAATTTTTCAGGCAGTCAGAACCTGATCATCAATGGCGATCTGACGATTTCAGGCACCATGGACTGGATCCTGAGTGGTGGACTCACCTTGCGCAAGTCCATTGTCCTCAGCAGTGGAGTGAATTGGAGTCATACTAATTTTGTAACGTTTAGTGGCACTACCTCCGGTAACACGATCAATATGGCGGGAAAGACATTTTCCAATGCTGTTCTATTTGACAATCCTGGAAATTCAGCGTCTGGTTCCTGGACCCTCGCCTCCAACTTTAGCGTTTCCACATCTTATTATACAGAATTCAGGGATGCAGGATTTATTTCTAACGGATTTGCAGTAAATTTTGGAGATTACCTTTTTGCTAATACGGATGTACCGAAGATCTTTAATTTTACAGGTACAGACACGGTACGTGTTCAGCGTTTGTGGTTTATGTTGACTGGAGTGAATGCCAATTTGACCATGGGGCAAGCAGTCTTACTGATCAGACAACCCTCTGGTTTGGTAAACAATATTGAATTCTATGGCGGGGTCAAAACTTACCATGATGTGGTCATTGATGCACAGCACAGCAGTAGTTCCTATACCATTAATTTAGGAAATGCGTCCACTATTTGTCGTGATATCTATTTCCGGATATCCGGTCAACAAATTGTCAATTGGCAACAATCTTACACAAGCAGAAATGTGTTAGTGCAATATTTAAATTCCAATACAGGCTACGTACCCACTTTTCAGATATCGGGCAACCACACGATGTTGAGCCTTAAGTTTACCTCTCCTTCAGTCCAACCGAGATTGTATTTGTATAACAACAATACCATCGATACCCTTCAGTTGCATCACGGCATGGATGTTTATTTTGGTGCCAACCAAACCCAGACTTTGAAATCATTGATAGGAAATGGTTTGTGTACTCGACTAATTGATCTATTCTCTACATCAAACGGAACGCAAGCTACCTTGACAGATGCAAGTGGAACAAACAGCCTTAATTTCATTAATTTCAGGGATATCAGAGCTCAAGGCGGAGCTGTGTGGGAAGCTTCCAATGTCAATACCAATACCAACAATACGGGTTGGACCATCGTCGCTCCACCACCCATAAATTATTATTGGGTGGGTGGTACCGGAAACTGGAATGATCTTGCGAAATGGTCGCTGAGTAGCGGAGGCCCTTCAGCGGGTTGTTTGCCGACGACACTGGACAATGTCATTTTTGATGTCAATTCCTTTAATACAACGAGTCAATCGGTCAATCTGGTAGCTAATACCTCCTGCCGCAACATGAGCTGGACGAGTGGGGTGACTTTAAACCCCACATTTCAAGGAAATTATCAAATGGATATTCAAGGGGATTTACAAGTTAATGGAACCATGACCTGGGTTCAAAATGCCAATCTCATATCCAGAGGCGATTTTATCTTAAGCAACAGCACCACTTGGAATCATAATGCCTCCACTCAGTTTTACTCGGATTCCACCAACAACCTACTTAACACGGCAAACAAAACTTTCTTGCAATCCATTTTTTTTGATGCAAGGACGACTAGTTCAGGACCAAAGTGGACACTGGCTTCCGATCTAAGCATAAATACCAGTTACAGTTTGAATATCGTGGAAGGTCAATTCGTATCAGGTGGATATGAGATCAATGCCGGAGCTGAATTTTTATCCAATAGTGGTACGGATGTGAGGATCATAAATTTGACCGGAACTGACACCCTAAGGATGCGGTATGCCTTTAGGATGACCACAAATGCAAATACAAATTATATTCACGGCAATTCGACGATTCTTTTGAGCACCTCATTAGTGGAATCTGTCGTTTTTGAAGGAGGAAATAAAACTTATTACGATGTGGCAATAAGGTATGGTTCTACTTCTTCAGCAACTTATGATATCACTTTTTCAGGCAATAATACCATCCGGGATTTATTTGTCCAAACACTTTCTGCAAGCGGACATAGGAGAATTATTTACAACAATTCCAGCACCTTCAGACATGTAAACATTGACCACTATGGAAGCGGTCAGATTCAGAATATTTTTTCTACAGGGCCTCATATCTTTAGCAATTATGTGGTGGAAACTTTCAGCACTGGCAATGCATACCTGGAAATGAACTCTAACAATAGTTTTAACACACTAGATCTCCCCAATGGTTTTAACATGGCAATTTTTTCATCAAAAACTCAAACCACAACCAACTTTATTCCAAGGAGTTCCTGCTTGCGCCGCTCAACGATCACAGGCAACAACAGCACAAATTCGATCATAACCCAATCCTCCGGTACGGTGAATACAGAGTGGATCACCTTACAAAATCACAGAGTACAGGGTGGTGCCAGTTTCAATGCCACGGATGCCGTCATCAGTAACATCGTCGGATGGACCGCGCAAACCGTTCAACCAATCACCATGTACTGGGTGGGTGGCACAGGCAGCTGGTCTGACCCCAATAAATGGTCCTTTACCAGTGGAGGACCAGGCAATGGTTGCATCACACCAAAGACCACAGACCACGTTGTATTTGATGCCTCTTCCTTTACAGCAGCCAATCAGACCGTCACTCTCAACCAAACGGTCACTGTGGTCAACATGATCTGGAACAATGTAGCCTTCACACCCAGTTTTACAGGTAGCTCTTCTCTCACTATAAATGGTAACTTATTTATCAACAGTGCCATGAGCTGGAATCAATCCGGCACCCTCAATCTGAATGGTTCCATCACATTCTCCAGTGCTATGAACTGGAACCGAACTGGCACGACGACCCTGAATCCTTCTGCCGGGAACTATACGCTGGATTTCGCCGGCAAAACGCTGAATGGTTCTATGACATTTAATGGAAATATCAATGCGGTGTGGACCCTTGTTAATGATTATAAGTGCGGTACCAATATAACCACCACTTTCCAGCAGGGAAAATTTTATTCCAATGGCTATTTTGTCGATTTTGGTTATTCTTTAAATGCCAATAACACCAACACCAAACTGCTTGATTTCACAGGGACAGATACAGTCCGTGTAAGACGCGAGTGGTCGTTAAATGCAACAGGTACCACATTAAATATGGGGGGAGCTGTTCTCCTGATTCAATCAAGTTCCGCTGAAACTTTATATTTCCGTGGTGCGGGCCTGACGTATGGAGATCTCGTTATTCGTCAATTGCACGCCAATATTGATTCCATGTTTTTGGAGGGAAATAACGTACTGGGTGCAGTAAATATAACGATTACCAACAGAAAAGACATCCGACTCAATGGCAACTTTACCATTGAAAATTTTACCTTGAACGTGGATAATGCTGGCTCCATTCCCTCAGTCATTTTGAATGGCAGCAATACTTTTGGAACCTTTCTTTTACTTTCCAAAAATACCCAAGGCCCTGAAATTAGTTTCAACCAGAACAACAGCTTTGGCAGTTTTACCTCTGTGGGACGGAACAGCCGACTGCTTTTTGGTGCTGGAAAAACGCAGACCTTTACTGGTGATGTTCAGATATTGGGTACAGGCAGTACACCTATTCTCATCAATTCAACCACTTTGGGCACTCAAGCTACGCTGTTTAAGTCCAGTGGAGAATTGTGTTTTGATTATGTTTGGATCAAAGACATCAATGCCACTGGAGGAGCCACCTACAATGCCGGTGCCAATGGAATCAATCTAGGCAACAATACTGGTATTAGCTTTGGTCAGAGTTGTATCGCATACTATTGGGTAGGTAACTCAGGCAACTGGTCCGATTATGCCAACCATTGGGCAACACGCTCAGGTGGAAGTATTTTTTATGGACAGGCTCCATTGCCCACAGATCATGTGGTATTTGATGCCAATTCTTTTTCATCAACAGGTCAGACTGTAAGCCTGGATGTGATCGGTAAATGTTACAACATGACCTGGGTTTCTGTTTTATTCAATCCCACCCTGGAAGGATCGGCGCAGAATCTGGAAATCTATGGGGATCTATTACTTTCTCCTGCAATGAACCAAAATTGGACCGGCAGATGGAAATTCCTTGCAAACGATGGCAATACGCATAAGTTGAACACTTTTGGAAAGGTACTGACAGACATAGAGATAGGGACCGGCAACAGCAGCACGATTAGATTGGATGAAAGTTTAAGCTTTACCGATAGTCTGAGTTTGAAATCCGGACATTTTAACACCAATGGGAAATCTGTTTTGGGAAAGAAATTCGTCCTCATTGGAAATAATTCTCGGACTCTGACACTGGGCAATTCGGAAATCCTGCTGAATGATGGCATCTGGAATGTGGCGGATCCAAGCAATCTTACTCTTTCGCCAGGCACTAGTGAAATCATTTTGAAAAGTCATGGTGACACGGTGTCATTTACTGGAGGAGACCTGACTTACTATGACCTTCGCTTTCAGACTGACAGCGTGATGACCAGTAGTATGACAGGATCCAACAGTTTCAACAAGCTGACTGTGGACCCCGGAAATACACTGACCCTGGAATCAGGATCCACCCAGACAGCTTTACAAATTGCAGCTTCAGGTAATTGTGTGAAAGATCTCACCATCCAATCGGATACCCCCGGATCCGCTGCCAATTTCAGCAAGGCATCTGGAATCGTAAATTCCAATTTTGTCAATTTAAAGGACAACACCGCTACCGGCGGAGCGACGTTTAATGCCAACCAGGCCATGGATCTGGGAGGTAATACAGGATGGAATTTCCCACCCTTCAATGTGCTGGATATATCCATCAATAAAACCAATCCAACCTGTCCTACACCCAACAATGGTTCCGCTACTGCCGTGGTAAATGGGGGTGTAGGACCTTTTTCTTATAAGTGGAATACACTGTCCACATTGGTCACATTAACCAACTTGTCCCAAGGAACTTACAGTGTTACCGTCACGGATGCATCCGGATGTACAGGTACTGCTGTGGCTACTCTCAACCAGCCACCATCCTATAATTTTGGCAGCACTGCGCAGGGTGAAACCATTTGTTTCGGAGCCAGCAACGGAGATGTGTCTGTAGATGCTCCTGGCGGATTGGCTCCACTCAGTTACAGTTGGTCCAATGGTGCTAGCACTCAGGCTGTCAGCGGGCTGACCGCAGGTACCTATGCAGTGACCGTCATCGATGCGGCCAATTGCCGGGCCTTTAATTCAGCCACGGTCAGCAGCCAAGCCGACATCAATGCTTCAAACAACATCACCACTAGCAAATGCATCAACAGTCCGGTCGGATTTACGGCCTCAGGGACAGGTTCCGGTTTGACGTATAATTGGGCATTTGGCGACGGAAATATCGCCACCGGACAAAGCGTGACCAATACCTACGACACAAGCGGCAACTTCACCGCCTTTGTGACCGTGACGGCCTCCAATGGTTGCAAGGACAGTGTAGGTGTGGCGCTGACCATTGCCCCCCAGCTTGATCTTTCTGCCAACATCACACATGTCAATACCTGCACGCCCAATACCTGCAATGGCCAGGTGATCCTGAATCCTTCAGGTGGATTTGCGCCCTTTACGTATACAGGTCCTGAGTTTGCCCATGCTTTTTACGGACCAACCCTTTCGCCGACTTTGTTTACGAAGGATAATAATACTGGAACATATTCACAAAATAACCAACTCAGCGTCACCGGAAATGGGAACTGGAATAAGAGAATTTATACCCCTGCCACTTTTGCGAGAGTGCCAGGAAAAGAATTCTCTTTCAAATTTTATCATCCTGCCGGTGGATTAACCAGTATTGGCTGGCACGGAACTAGTACCAGCTTAACAACTAACACGCGTGGTGATTTACTTTATGCATTCTCGTTTGAAGCCTCGAGTCTGTCTGTATATGAGGATAATAACAACCGGAGCAATGTAACTTCTCTGGTACCAGGAGGGTACAGTAACAATACCTGGTATGAGGTCAGGATTGTCTTAAAAGCGACAGGAGCAGAATATTATTTGCGCAAACTCAATGTGGGAAATTACGTCCTGCTTTACAACAGCAGCTATTCAACAGAAACAAGCCTGCGTCTGGGTATGTGTACACATACCGGCACGTCCATCACGGACGATTGGGTCATCAGCCCTGCCACCCCTATTATAAGCAGTTTGTGTCCTGGCGATTATAAGTATTTTGTGGCTGATGCCAATGGCTGTCTGGATACGTTCACAGCATCAGTAGCCATTACTGACATTACCTTACCAGTTGCAAATTGCAAAAATATCACAGTCGCACTTGACAATTCAGGTCAATACAACCTGATTCCAACTGAGATCAACAACAATTCAACAGATGACTGTGGTATAGATAATTTGTCGATTGATCAATCGAATTTTGATTGTGCGGATATTGGTGCAAATACCGTAGAACTCACGGTAACGGATCTAAGCAACAACACTGCAAGTTGTAATGCTACAGTTACAGTAGCAGATCAATCTGCACCTCAACTTACTTGTCCTCCAAGCAACGAAACCATTGCTGTTAATCCCGGTTCGCCCTGCACCATAGAGATTCCGGATTATGTAACAGATCTCAATCCGGTGGACAATTGCACCGATGTGGCAAGTATTTTAGAAAATCAAAATATCCCTTCAGGTAGTTATGCAGTGAGTGGAAATGGTGATGTGGTCAACATTATTTATACTGCAACAGATCTTGCCACACCTGCCAATACCAAAACCTGTAATATTGCCATCACTGTTATTTCTTCAGAAATAGATGTTAAAGGAAATAATATTTCCATCGCGGATGGGGATGATATGCCATCTACTTCTGATCATACTGATTTTGGATTGGCTTCTGGTATGCCGGTCACCCGTACATTCACCATTCGAAATATTGGAAACAATGATTTGGTATTGGAGGCGGGATCCATTAACATCATAGGACCTGATGCATCGGTTTTTATGTTGGACAATATTACTCTTCCAAGTACCATCGTTGGGCCAACAGGAACCTTAAGTTTCGATGTAATCTACGATCCTATTGCCCAGGGAATTCATAGCGCTACTATTGAAATTTCCAGCGATGATTGTCAAATATCAATTTATGATTTTGCCATTCAGGGAGAGCTAAGTTGCAATTTACCGAGCTTTACTCAGTGTCCAAGCTCATCTATCTCTGCAGGCACCGATTTGGATGTTTGCAATGCCATTGTAAATTATAATGTGCAGGCTACCGGAACACCAACTCCAACTTTAAGTTATGAGTTTACCGGAGACACAGGTGGAAGTGGAAACGGAAGTGGTAGTGGTGAAACTTTTCAAAAAGGAACTACCACTGTCGCGGTTACCGCTACGAATTCATGCGGTACAGCCACCTGTGTTTTTGATATCATTGTAACGGATGATCAAGTGCCAGAAATTGATTGCAATACACTAACTACAATCAACTTAAATACCGAAGCACCCAATTGCACGAATGATACGGATGCAATGCTACCAATTGCAGTGGACAATTGTAATGGTAACATCAATGGAGTTGGAACACGAAGCGACAATGAAAGCATGAACGCAGTTTGGCCATTAGGCACAACAACGATCACATGGACATTTACGGATGCAGCGAATAATGTAAAAACCTGCACGCAAGATGTTGTTGTATCTGACAATGATGCGCCGGTATTGGATTGCAATACACTTACTACAGTCAACTTAAATACCGAAGTACCAAATTGCACGAATGATACGGATGCAACGGTTCCGGTTGCAGTAGACAATTGCAATGGTAACATCAACGGAGTGGGAACACGAAGCGACAATGAAAGCATGAACGCAGTTTGGCCATTAGGCACAACAACGATCACATGGACATTTACAGATGCAGCGAATAATGTAAAAACCTGCACGCAAGATGTGGTAGTTACAGACAACGATGCACCGGTATTGGATTGCAATACACTTACTACAATTAACTTAAATACCGAAGCACCCAATTGCACGAATGATACGGATGTTACAGTACCGGTTGCAATAGATAATTGCAATGGAAACATCAACGGAGTGGGAACACGAAGTGACAATGCAAGTATGAACGCAGTTTGGCCATTGGGCACAACAACAATCACATGGACATTTACGGATGCTGCGAATAATGTAAAAACCTGCACGCAAGATGTGGTAGTTACCGACAACGATGCGCCGGTATTAGATTGCAATACACTTACTACAATTAATTACACAACCGAAGCACCAAATTGCAATAACGATACAGATGTGACAGTACCGGTTGCAATAGATAATTGCAATGGAAACATCAATGGAGTTGGAACACGAAGCGACAACGCAAGTATGAATGCAGTTTGGTCATTGGGAACAACAACAATCACATGGACATTTACGGATGCTGCGAATAATGTAAAAACCTGCACACAAGATGTGGTAGTTACCGACAACGATGCACCTGTATTAGATTGCAATACACTTACTACAATTAATTACACAACCGAAGCACCAAATTGCACAAATGATATGGATGTTACAGTACCGGTTGCAGTCGACAATTGCAATGGTAACATCAACGGAGTTGGAACACGAAGTGACAACGCAAGTATGAACGCAGTATGGCCATTGGGAACAACCACGATCACATGGACATTTACAGATGTAGCCAATAATGTAAAAACCTGTACACAAGATGTGGTAGTTACCGACAACGATGCACCGGTATTGGATTGCAATACACTTACTACAATCAACTTAAATACCGAAGCACCCAATTGTACGAATGATACGGATGCAACGCTACCAATTGCAGTAGACAATTGCAATGGTAACATCAACGGAGTGGGAACACGAAGTGACAATGCAAGTATGAACGCAGTATGGCCATTGGGAACGACAACGATCACATGGACATTTACGGATGCTGCGAATAATGTAAAAACCTGCACGCAAGATGTGGTAGTTACCGACAACGATGCGCCGGTATTAGATTGCAATACATTGACGACAATTAATTTAAATACCGAAGCACCAAATTGCACGAATGATACGGATGTTACAGTACCGGTTGCAGTTGACAATTGTAATGGTAACATTAACGGAGTTGGAACACGAAGTGACAATGAAAGCATGAACGCAGTTTGGCCATTAGGCACAACAACGATCACATGGACATTTACCGATGCTGCTAATAATGTAAAAACCTGTACACAAGATGTGGTAGTTACCGACAACGATGCACCGGTATTGGATTGCAATACACTTACTACAATCAACTTAAATACCGAAGCACCAAATTGTACGAATGATACGGATGCAACGCTACCAATTGCAGTGGACAATTGCAATGGTAACATCAATGGAGTTGGAACACGAAGCGACAATGAAAGCATGAACGCAGTTTGGCCATTAGGCACAACAACGATCACATGGACATTTACAGATGCAGCCAATAATGTAAAAACCTGCACACAAAATGTGGTAGTTACAGACAATGATGCGCCGGTATTGGACTGCAATACACTTACTACAATCAACTTAAATACTGAAGCACCCAATTGCACGAATGATACGGATGCAACACCACCAATTGCAGTCGACAATTGCAATGGTAACATCAACGGAGTTGGAACACGAAGTGACAATGCATCAATGAATGCAGCATGGCCATTGGGCACAACGACTATCACCTGGACATTTACAGATGCTGCAAACAATGTAAAAACCTGTACACAAGATGTGGTGGTTACTGATAACGATGCTCCTGTTTTAGATTGCAATACACTTACTACAATCAATTTAAATACAACAGCACCTGATTGCACCAACGACACCGATGCGACAATTCCAATTGCAGTGGACAATTGCAATGGTAACATCAATGGAGTTGGAACACGAAGCGACAATGAAAGCATGAACGCAGTTTGGCCATTAGGCACAACAACGATCACATGGACATTTACAGATGCAGCCAATAATGTAAAAACCTGCACACAAAATGTGGTAGTTACAGACAATGATGCGCCGGTATTGGACTGCAATACACTTACTACAATCAACTTAAATACCGAAGCACCAAATTGTACGAATGATACGGATGCAACGCTACCAATTGCAGTGGACAATTGCAATGGTAACATCAATGGAGTTGGAACACGAAGCGACAATGAAAACATGAACGCAGTTTGGCCATTAGGCACAACAACGATCACATGGACATTTACAGATGCAGCCAATAATGTAAAAACCTGCACACAAAATGTGGTAGTTACAGACAATGATGCGCCGGTGTTGGATTGCAATACACTTACTACAATCGACTTAAATACAACAGCACCCAATTGCTCCAATGATACAGATGCGACAGTACCAGTTGCATTCGACAATTGCAATGGAAATATCAACGGAGTTGGAACACGAAGTGACAATGCAAGTATCAATGCAGTTTGGCCATTGGGAACTACCACGATCACATGGACCTTTACGGATGCAACCAATAATGTAAAAACCTGTACTCAAGATGTGGTGGTTACTGATAACGATGCTCCTGTTTTAGATTGCAATACACTTACTACAATCAATTTAAATACAACAGCACCTGATTGCACCAACGACACCGATGCGACAATTCCAGTTGCAGTGGATAATTGCAATGGAAACATCAATGGAGTTGGAACACGCAGCGACAATGCAAGTATCAATGCAGTTTGGCCATTGGGTACAACAACAATCACATGGACATTTACGGATGCAGCCAATAATGTAAAAACCTGCACGCAAGATGTGGTAGTTACCGACAACGATGCGCCGGTATTTGATTGCAATACACTTACTACAATCAACTTAAATACAGACGCACCCAATTGCACCAACGACACAGATGTGACAGTACCAATTGCAGTGGACAATTGTAATGGAAACATCAATGGAGTTGGAACACGAAGCGACAATGAAAGCATGAACGCAGTTTGGCCATTAGGCACAACAACGATCACATGGACATTTACCGATGCAGCTAATAATGTAAAAACCTGTACACAAGATGTGGTAGTTACAGACAACGATGCACCAGTTATCGCATTAATAGGAAATTCAACTGTAGATATCTGTATAAATAATCCTTATACAGACCCTGGTGCGACAGCACTTGACAATTGTGATGGGGATTTGACCATAGACATTGTGATGGATGATAGTGCTGTGGATATAACTATTCCGGGCAGCTATACCGTTACTTTCAATGTCAGTGACGCAGCAGGCAACGATGCCTCACAAGTCACCAGAACAGTGGTGGTTCATGCGCTCCCAACGCCTGTTTGTCCTTCGGATTTTAATGCTTGCAGAACTGGAGGAAATATTTCCTTAACAGGGGCAACACCAAGTGGTGGAAATTATTCAGGTCCGGGAGTAACATCTAATGACTTCAATCCACAAGTAGCAGGTCTTGGTACTCATGAAATTAGTTATGAATACACGGATGGTTTTGGATGCACCGGAATCTGCACTTTTGACATTACGGTATTTGAAGCACCGATTTATAATGTGAATGATGGCATGTATTATTGCAGTATAACAGAAGCCGTAAATGCTTTACTCACCGGCGATGGTGATGTATTAGAAATTCCGGCAGGTGTCTACAACGATCCTTGTATAGTCATCAACAAATCAGTAACGATTCGTCCTATGGGAGGGCTTGTTACAATCAATTGCCTTGAAATGGATGGCGCTGGCAAAACGATGCTATTGGATGGAAACTTGGCGATCAACCAACTCATATTAACGGATGGCCTGATCAGCACCAACGGCAACAATCTCAAATGCGGTACAACAACCGGAGGGAATGCTGCTTCATATGTAGTCACTGATTAAATTATGGATCGAAAATAGGATGGTCGAAGTAAAACCGAGGCGTTAGAAGCCTCCGAATTTATGCCGCCTAAAGCGGTAATTTGACCAATAAATTCCATGACCGATGTTCGAAGTAACGCCGAGGCGTCACTAGTTTCCGAACTTCGAACCACAACGTTGCATCTTGGTGTAGATAAACCTTACACCACAAATTACACGGAACTCGTTTAATTCCCCGGTAATTCATTAAAATGGATTAAAAGTTACTTGTTTTACATTTAATCAAATGAAAAAATGCAATTAATTACACTTAATCAAATGAAAAAATGTAGAATTTTACATTTAATCTAATGTTAAATGGTATCTTTGCAAGAGTTAAAGTAAAAAAATGTATCGGTTATTTATAGAAAAATTGGAAAATTGGAAGCAGTTTAAGATGCGAAAACCATTAATCATTCAAGGTGCAAGGCAGGTGGGTAAAACCTGGATCATGAAAGAATTTGGTAAAAGCCATTTTGAAAAGATTGCGTATATCAACTTTGAAAGTAATGTGCAATTAAAATCTATTTTTAAAGATGATTTTGATATCCAAAGAATTTTAATGGTTTTTGAAATAGAAACAGGTGTAACCATACATCCATCTAATACTTTAATTATTCTGGACGAAATTCAAGAAGCTGACAAAGCGCTGACTGCGTTAAAATATTTTTATGAAAATGCACCTGAATATTATATAATAGCTGCTGGTTCTTTGTTGGGTGTTTCTTTGCAAAAGAATAGTACATTTCCTGTTGGAAAAGTAGATTTATTACAACTTTATCCAATGAGTTTGGAAGAATTTTTAATTAATTCCAATGAAAAAGTATTGGTAAATGCATTAAAGGAAAAAAATTGGAAGGTTATTAAGCCCTTTCACGAAAAACTTACCCAATATTTACGTTTATATTATTTTATAGGAGGTATGCCAGAAGCTGTTCGTACCTATTTAGATACAAAGAATTTAGATCAAGTTAGAATGGTCCAGCAAAACATTATTATTGGGTATCAAAATGATTTTGCAAAATATGCTCCTATTGAAATCGTACCAAAAATAAGGCTGGTTTGGGATTCTATTCTTGCTCAGCTCGCCAAGGAAAATAAAAAATTTATTTATGGGCAACTAAAGAAAGGAGCTAGAGCAAAAGAGTTTGAATCGGCAATCAATTGGTTAACCAATGCCGGTTTATTAATAAAATGTATGAAAGTATCAAAGCCAATAATTCCATTAGTGTCTTACGCAGATTATGATGTGTTTAAGTTGTACTTGCTAGATATTGGTTTGTTAAATGCCATGGCTAATTTGAGTGAAAAAATATTGTTGAATAAGAACCAAATTTTAATAGAATTTAAGGGTGCTTTGACAGAACAATTTGTATGTCAGGAATTATTTATAAATGACAGTGTATATTATTGGACAGCACAAAATGCAACAGCGGAAGTGGATTTTATTTTGCAGAAAGACAACGAAATTTTACCAATTGAAGTGAAGGCTGAAGAAAATCTTAAGGCGAAGAGTCTTAAGGTCTTTGTTGAAAGTTTTAATCCAGGGAATGCGATCAGAACATCCATGGGATTTTATAGAAAAGAATCTTGGATGGAGAATATTCCATTGTATGCTGTATTTACTTTGTGATATTGAACATACACTCAAACTAAGACCTTGACTGTTTTGGATTAGTATTTTATATAAAGTCAAAATCATAGTCTAAGTCTAAGTCTAAGTCTATGTCTAAGTCTCCCCCAACTTATGAAATCGCAATTAAAATGATACGATTTGATACGTTTTGATTTGATTATGATACGAAAATATTTAAAACCTAGACTATGACCTAGACATTGACCTAGTTTACCCCTTGAAATTTAACACTTTAAACTCCAAAGCACTCGCCACCTTAAAACCTCCACTCAAAACTCGCCCAGTCTTACTATCTCCCAACTCGACATTCAACATTCAACATCCAAAATTCACTTTTCACTTTTCACTTAAAACTCATAACTCAAAACTATTTTATGTAAATCCAAAATCTGATTTTATATTTGCATAAATAAATTACACATAGTTGATAGTCAAACGAAATATTGAAATTCGTCTCAAAGAAATGGCATTGAAATTTCCAATAGTTTCAGTGACAGGGCCTCGCCAATCTGGGAAAACCACGCTCTTGAGATCTTTGTTTCCCGATTATCGTTATATTTCTCTGGAAAATCCTGACATTCAGGATTTTGCCTTACAGGACCCGAGAAGATTTTTAGAGAATTATAATGAGTTTGTAATATTGGACGAAGTACAAAGAGTACCTCATTTATTTAATTATCTCCAACAAAAAGTCGATGATGACCGCATTCCTGGTCAGTTTCTGTTGAGTGGTTCGCAAAATTACCTCCTAATGGAGCGTATCACACAAAGTTTGGCGGGTAGAGTGGCTTTGTTTAAATTGTTTCCTTTTTCATACAGAGAATTAAGGAAAGCAACATGGATGCCAGATACTTTGGAGGAAGCTATTTACAAGGGCTTTTTTCCTCGAATTTACAATTCAGAAATTTCACCAATAGACTACTATCCTAACTATTTTGAGACTTATTTACAGCGCGATGTTAGGCAATTGTCTGCAGTCCAGGATTTGGTGCTTTTTCGAAATTTCGTGCGTCTTTGTGCTGGAAGGATTGGCCAGCCGTTGAATTATCAATCACTCGCCAATGATGCTGGTATTTCTCCTCCAACTGCCAAGGCATGGATAGGAGTTTTGGAAGCTAGTCACATTTGTTATTTGTTGCCACCCTATTTTCGCAATTACTCCAAACGTTTATCCAAATCCCCCAAACTTTATTTCACAGACACGGGACTTGTCGCTAATCTTTTGGGTATATCTTCACCGCAAGATATTCAAACACATTTTGCACGTGGACAGCTGTTTGAAAATTTGATTGTAACCGAAATTTTAAAACAGAAATACGAACAAGAATGGAATCCACAATTGTATTACTGGAAAGAAAGCAATGGACATGAAATCGATTTGATCTCAGAAACAATAGGCGGATACACCATCGCTGAAATTAAATCAGCATCGACCTTAAACAATTCTTTTTTTAATAATCTTCAATTTTTTCAGAAACATTCTGATTCCGATCTGAAGTTAAAAGCCTGGTTGATTTATGGAGGCATGGAATCACAACAAAGAGGTTTTGCAACAGTAAGATCTTGGAATAATTTGGAAGGAATATTTTGAGGAACTAAGACATAGACATAGACTTAGACCTTGACTAATTTGCGTAAAAGTCACTTCAAAAATGAAATTAAAAATAATTATTTCACTTTGCGTTTTCCACAGTTGGTTATAAGTTATAACAAACCTGTCAACGGAATTCATGAAATCACAACTCAAAACTCATCCACCAACTTCGTGGCCGTGCACCCAACGCAGTTGGCGTGGGACTGCGAAACTTAAAACTCAAAACTTAGCACTCAAAACTTAGCACTCAAAACTTAAAACTCAAAACTTAGCACTCAAAACTTAGCACTCAAAACTTAAAACTCAAAACTTAGCACTCAAAACTTAGCACTCAAAACTTAAAACTCAAAACTAAGTAATAAACTCCAAAAAATTTTCTCGATTTATTAATTTAAAACTGGAATTTTCATAGGACTGCAACCAGGATGCGATGGGTCGTGCTTTTGTTTTTCTCCATTTAATTTCAAAACCTGATAGCTGACCATCACTCTCTTCCACATAATCCAGTTCTGCTCCGGAGTAACTACGCCAGAAATAATGCTGACCATGAATTCTGTTGTATTCTTTGGATTTAATGCGTTCAGAAATGAGAAAATTTTCCCAAAGGGATCCAGTGTCTTGTCTTAATTCCAAGGGATTGAAGCTATGAGTAAGAGCATTTCTAATTCCGTTATCATAAAAGTAAATCTTGTTCATTTTGTTTACTTCTTTTCTGAGATTTCTGCTGTATCCACTCAAACGATAAAGAATAAATCCTTTCTCAAGAAGATCAATGTAACTGTTGACTGTATCATGACTTAAGCCGAGAGATTTACCGATCTCTTGTATTGAAACCAATGATCCGCATTGAAGTGCTAGAAGACTCAGAAGTTTATGAATTTTGGAAGAATGTCTTATACCCGAAAGTTGCAAAACATCCTTATACAAATAGGATGAACAAATTTCTTCCAGCAGCTCAATTTTCTCTTTTCGATTTTCAAGTTTTATGACTTCTGGATAGCTTCCAAAAAGCATTAGTTCTTCCAGCTTTGAGTTAATTTGAAAAGTATTCCATTGGGTGGCCAATTCTTCAACCGAGATTGGATACAGTTTAAAAGTGCGGGTCCTACCTGTCAAAGACTCTTTCGTTAAATTGGCCAACTCAAGAGCTGAAGAACCCGTCACAGCTATTTTTAGATTGGGGATATGGTCGTGCAAAATCTTCAAATTCATCCCAATATCCGGTACATTTTGCGCCTCATCGATAAAAAGTAGTTCGTAGTTTGTGACCAATCCTCTCAATTGGTCTAGATCTCTACTAGACAATACATCTCTGTATTTTATTTGATCTGCATTAATTTCCAGAGTTTTATATCCTAGTTCTGGAATAATTTTCCGCATTAAGGTCGTTTTACCAACCTGTCTTGGACCATAAAGGATGACAATCCTTGGGCTATTTTTAAGACTCTCAGCGATGGATCCTTCTAATTTTCTATGAATCATGACTCAAAATTAATTTTCTTCAATATGCAAATTTAGGCAAAATATTCCAATAAATATTAATAAATAGCTCTAAATATTCAAATCAATTGTAATTATTAGGTTGAATTATTCCAATTCCATCAAATTCATCTAAATGCTAAATCTGGGCTTTAGAGATTGACCAAGGCCTAGCCTTAGACCTAGACCTAGACTCATTTGGGGTGTAACAGTAAAAATGAACCCATCCGATACCTCGTCAGAAGCTCTTTATATTTAAGCCAATCCAAGGTCTTCATCTTAGTCTTAGTTTTGGTCTTGGTCTAAGTCTAAGTCTAAGTCTCTTCCAAAGTCTTCGTCTAAGTCTAGTCTAGTCTAAGTCTCCCTCAACTTATGAAATTGCAATTAAAATGATACGATTTGATACGTTTTGATTTGATTATGATACGAAAAATAAGTTATTTGGTTCCCACTCAAAACTTAAAACTCAAAACTTAAAACTCAAAACTTAGCACTTAAAACTCATAACTTAAAACTCATAACTTAAAACTCAAAACTCCCAATTCCCCCAACTTAAAACTTAAAACTTAAAACTCAAAACTTAAAACTTAAAATTTTGACCAAAATTTTGACTGTATCGGACATCTTTTAAAATGAAATAATTAACACATTATGAATAATTGTAATGTATATATGTTATATTTACAGTTATGTATATCAAATAGTTAAAAATATTTAATAATTTAATCCATAATTAAAGTTAAATTTCAAACCCTTTTCTATCTTTGAGCCGGAGAACTCACTGCATATTGCAGTGGGCTTTCCTTTTTTGAATTCTAAACCCCTCGAATGAAACTGAAGCCTTGTTCTGGTTTCTTCAATTCTAAGCTCATTGATCATTTTCATGATTGTGGCTTGCCCGTATTTCAGAATTCACAGTTTGTCTCCCTTACTTTTTTATCAATTTTGCATACCCCAATGTATCTAATTTCCATTATATGAAAACTAACATATTAACCAACTTAACATCCATGAAAAATCTAAAAAGATTATCCCTGATTTGGATTTTGCTCCTTTCTGCAATCTCCTTCACTTTTGCAACTTCACCAAATGCCACCATCGGTGCTATGGTCCAAAACCAATTGGACTGTGCTGTAGATGGTCAGGTGATTTACCTTCCTGAAGGTTATATTGCTGAAGTACTTCACGTCAGAAATGCAGTGGTGCTCTCTCCTGCCAAAGGAAGCATTCTAAAAGGGCTAATCTTGGATGCAACCAATAAAGCAGTATTACTTTCAGAAGATCTCGTCATCGATGGGACTTTGGAATTTAGAACTGGTGTCTTACACGCCCAAGGTCATAATGTAAAAGCAAAAAACACCATCAATGTGTATGATGCTTCCTATATGATGATGGGTACATTGACCATCTCTGTTCCACCCAATACCACGGTTAATTTTCCGATTGGTACCATGGCAGGAATGGCTGATGTGGATGTAATTGGTAATCCAACCCACACGACAGATGATATCACTTGTAGCGTAGTGGATAGGAATTTAATTACAGATTTTTCGAATCCGGATCCTGCAGGTCCACGATTTGCTAAATTTGAGTGGGACATTTCAGAATTGGTAATTGGAGGAAGTAATGTAAATTTTGTTTTTAGATTTCCAACTGACCCAAACAATGTTCAACCAAGCAAAGCTGTATTAGGGCATTTAGTAGGAGGATCTTGGAGCTATGTAAATACTACAGTTTCTGGTGCAGGCCCATTCGCTACTTCGGCGGAAGGCCCATATACAACCTTCTCTCCATTTGGAGTTTTCGGAAGTCTTCCAGTACATAATATTACCCAAAACACCTTTTATGCCACCATCCAGGCTGCTGTAAATGCTGCAAACCCAAATGATGTCATTGAATGTGATCCTGCGGTTTATGATGAGAAAGTAGTGATAGACAAAGGCTTGACCTTGCAAGGTTTAGATAGTGCTACATGTATCTTAGATGGAACGGGATTGGGAAGTGGAAGCGGTATCGCCATCAATGGAGGAGTCACTAATGTGAGCATAAAGGAAATGAGAATACAAAATTTTACCGGCACCTCAGGAAATTCGACTGCAGCAATTTTTGCTACAAGCTCAAATAATGATCTTACCATTCATAGGGTAACGGTTCAAAATAATCCATCTAATCATGGCATTTTTGGTGGAGCTTTATCTGGCATTAATAATGTGTCGATAACTAATTCTCGTGTTATTAATCATGGACCTGGACTTCGTGGCATTGTATTATGGGATGGATTAAAAACCAATATTACAATTTCCAATAATTTAGTATCAAATAACGCTTGTTGTGGTATTGAATTGCAAGATGGTGATGCATCTGGAGTAACTGTATCAGGAAATACAGTAGATATTGGTGGGGGTGATAATGCTATTGGATTAACTGGATTAAATTTTTCTGTAGGTGCTAATTTAGTAAGTAATAATATTATAACAGGTGGTGGTCGTTTTGGCATCGAAATTAAAAATCCTTCAGGTGGAGTAACCGTTTCCGGCAATAATGTAAAATTAACTACATTAAATACTGATCAACGTGATCGTGCCGGAATAGCTGTTTTCAGACGCTCTGTTCTATATAATAATGTTGACATCCCAAATGGAGTTACAGTGTCTGGAAATACGGTAGAAGATTATCGACAAACCATAGGTAATGGGGAAGAAGGATTTGGAATTGTTATTGAAGGAACCAATCACACTGTTACAGGAAATACAGTTAATAATTGTGATGTGGCTATTCAGCAACAAGGAGGTTTACATCCTTTTTCTAATTATCCAGGCGATGGTTCTACTGGAAGTGGATCTATGCCTGTGTTATCACCAAATTATTTTGGACGAGGTAATTCACCATACTCTTGTGGAAATGTTATTGATAATACAAACATTTTCAATGCAAATACTGTAAATGTAAGAAATGTAATTTCTTCAAGTAATTATGGTCTAGTAACAAATACTAATAATGGCGAGACCTTCTGTAATATCCAAGCAGCAATAGATGATGCACAGACCATAAACGGTCACACCCTAACACTAGCCGCTGGTAACTATAACGAAACAGTGGTGATTAATAAGGAATTGACTATCACAGGAGCTGGTAAGGGAAGCAACCCTGCTACCAACACCGTTTTGACAGCACCTTCATCCTGTGTAGGAGTAGGGTTTACCATCTCAGCTCCAAATGTGACGGTACAAAATATGTATGTTACAAATTTCCAAGATGCGGTTTTATTAAATGGCGTAGTTAATCCAACCATCAATAACATGGCTTTGATAGATTATTGCCGTTATGGAGTAAGCTTTGGAGGTAATAACAGCAGTATTGACATTTTACTGACTGATATTCAAAGAACCTCATTACTTGCTGGAACAGTTGGTATGCGTGTAGGTACTGCCAATGCGGTAAATGGCCTATTCATGGATGGTTGTACTATAACAGGAAATGCCTTACAGGGAATTGTTGTTTTTCAAGCTACAACTCCTGTTGCATTTGATGCAATCACAATTCAAAACAGTACGATCAGTAACAACCTTCAAAAAGGTATGTACTTTGAAAAGTTGAGCAATGCCACTTTCGAAGGACTCACTATGGCTGACAACGGTACTGACGTAAGCTATAATTTCAATAATGGTATTGATATTAACCTAAAATATAATGCTTATTCCAATATTACAATCCAAGATTGCGATATTACGAATTCTGGCCACACTGGAACTGCACCAGATCCTCAAAACCCTTCTGCAATTACCATTAAAGCAAGAGATGATGCTTCTTCTTATAATACAATCCCGGCATCATTAAGTAATGTGACTATTAAAAACAACAGAATTACCGGACCTAGAAACGGCATTAGAATTGGTGAAATTGGCAAAGTAAATGCTACTCCAACCAATTTGCTTATTGAAGGCAACGATCTCTCTTTTGCATTTGATCATAAAGCCATAATTAGCAGAATAACCAGTGATATTAATGTCGTTTGCAATTGGCACGGAACTACCGATTTAGGAACAATCCTGAATACTTTTGTCGAAGGAGCTACCGGTGATATTTTATTGGGAACAGTGCTTAGCTCAGGTGTTGATGGAAATGTCGCGCCAGGATTCCAACCAGCAGGTTCTTGTCAATGTGCCAATAGCAATTTGGTTACAAACACTACTACATTAGAAACTTTCTGCGACATACAATCTGCCATTGACGATGCTCAGACTTTAAATGGCCATACTTTAAGCGTTAGCGCAGGTACTTACGTAGAAAATGTTATTGTAAGTAAAGAACTTTCCATACTAGGTCCGAATTCGGCCATTGACCCTTGCTCTATGACTCCAAGAGTTGCAGAAGCGATTGTGGTTCCAGCTGCTGCTGCTATTTCCTCAGGTGAAATATTCCACGTTGCAGCATCAAATGTTACGATTTCAGGATTAAAAATCGATGGAGACAATACATCAATTACTAGTGGATTTTCTAGTACCAATGGTGCAGACATAGATGCAGCCGAAGGAATAACAGTTTATGAAACGGCAATTAATAATTTAACAGCCACCAACAACATCATTCAAAACCTCTCATATTTTGGCTTAACACTCTATGATTTCCCTGCAGGAGTGCCATCTACCGGTCACACGATATCCAATAATAAAATTCAGAACCTAGGTACCTACGATGTAGGCTCTGGCATCCAATTCTGGGGAGGCGGTGTTTTACTCTACAACAACCAATATGCGCTAGTTTCAAACAACTGTATGACAAACGTTCGTATGGGTGTTCAAACCGGCAATTTCAGTGCTGCCAACCCGGGCTCAAGCACTTATGCTCAAATAGACAACAACACTATCGCTGCAAGAAGAAGAGGTGTCTTTCATAACTTGCATTATAGTACAGCCAGCCCTTATACCTTTTCCAACAACACAATTACCGGAGTAGAGCACGCAAGTGAAACCTTCTGGGATGGAATTTTGCTAGCATCATTGTCGGTTAATTCTACTTCCTCCGGCAATACTATAAATGGTTCAGCAGTTACAAAACCATCTGAAGGTTATGAAGTTTGGAATGTAAAAAATACTTCTCCTGCTCTCATTAGTGGAGGTTCAGTCTCCAATGTGGACATTGGGGTATTTGTCAATAATTACGATGGATACGCAAGTGATGCAGGAGATGGTGCACATGTCACCATCAATGGACTTTCAATAATTCCAGAAGCGACTGGCACTGGTATCCGATTGTTTGATAATCCATTGGCCACTTCCAATTCCAACGTTCAGGCAACCCTTGGCGCTGGTGTGGTGATCACAGGAGGTACTGATGGACTTGTAATAGAAAATTCAACTGCTATGGTGGCATCGCCTTTAGGCAATGTGGCTTTTTCAGGACAATCCGCTAACTATATTGAACTAATAAATAATCTTAACAACATTGACGCAACGGCAGCCAGTTTTGGTGGAGTCACAGGGGGCACAGGTACAAAGACTCAATTGTATGATATTGAAGACAAGATTTTACACAGTGTTGACATATCTACTTTGGGATTTGTTACCGTAAAAGCTTCCAATGCATACGTGACCCCAAATAGTTTTGACTCACCCACTACCACCACACCTTCTGTTCAAAGAGCAATAGCCGCAGTAGCCAATCCGGGTACAGTAAATATCGAGGCGGGCGATTATAGACCCAATACCATGGACGCCACCGGCAAAAATATCACTTTTTCAGTAGGCTCTAGCCCTGGATGTATCATGGTGGGCAACTTTACACTGAATGCTGGAGATATTCTGGATGCCGAAATCGATGGAACTACCCCTTGTACTCAACACGATCAAATTCAGGTGACAGGTACCGTCACACTTGGAGGTGCTACCCTTAATCCCATCTTTGGATATACCATGGGGGCTACAGATAGTATTGTTTTGATTACAAACGACGGAGTGGATGCAGTAGTGGGACAATTCTCCCAAGGTATATACTTTACTCAGGGAATGGTTAATTACAAAATTAAATACAATGGCGGTGATGGAAACGATGTCGTTTTATTGCGTTCTTGTGGTGATGCTTGTGGTGGTACGGTTACTTTTGCAGGCAACATTACGATTAGTACACAAGCACAGATGGATGCTTTCGTCAATGGTTCCGGTTGTAAATATACCCACGTCACTGGTAATCTGACCATCGATGGTAACGGCAATGCTGCCACTGGAGCAGACCCAGCAGGTGTAGATCCAATCACTGATCTTTGCAATCTTCAAGAATTAATCTCTGTTGGCAATAATTTAATCATCAGAGATTTTAATGTCTTTGGTAACCCTACAAATCTTAACGAACTTTCAAACTTAGAAGAAGTCGATAACAATATGACCATTGGTTCCACCAATGTGAATGACAACAATACTAGTTTTAATACTGCACTTAGTTTTCCGGTACTTGAGGATGTGGGCGGGACATTGACCATCAATCAAAACCCGAATATAACTTCCATCAGTATTCCTACTGTATTCCCTGCAGGTACAGGAGCAGTCTCTATACTAAACAATGGGACAACTGGAGACGTCCTTACATCTGTTATTCTAGGTGTAAGTTCCACCACGGGTGCTTTCACCCTTCAAAACAACGGTACAGGAGTGACCACGATTGATTTGAGTGATTTGAGTTCAGTAGGTGGTACACTAAGTCTCAATAGCAATGCGGCCAATACCATTGCTGCAAGCATTGACCTTACATCTTTAACATCCGTGACCACCAATGCAAACTTTATTAGAACTGCAGGTCAAGTGACAGGTTTAGCATTGTGGACTACTTTGGGTGGCAATTTCTCTTTTTCAAACAACGCCCTTTCACCTGCCCAGAGCCTTTCTTTACCTCTTTTAAACAATGTACCCGGTACATTGACCATCGACAACAACACCGGATTAAATGGTGTCAATATACCAACCACATTTAGCAATCCAACTACCTCGGTTTCTGTGGATTTAAATCCAGGGTTAATATCAGTCGTATTGGGAGTAACATCGACCACCTTAGACCTCAGTGTTCAATCGAATTTAACAGCTTTAACCACTGTTGATTTAAGTGATTTGACGCTTGTTGGACGTCATTTAGACATGAACAACAATGCCTCTAACAACGTATCTGGAACAGCAGTAGTGGATTTGTCTTCATTGATTTCTACAGGAGGACGCTTGAGATTGGTTAGAGCAGTGAATACCATATCCATAGGTAGTTTAACCGATGTTGGTACCGATGTCGTGCAGACGACAGCCAACAGGTCTTTTACTTTCCAATTTAATGCAATTACGGATTTAGATGCCGACTTCCCTGCCTTTTTGACGATTGGCGGAAATTTAAGTGTCACCAACAATACCAATTTGGCGCAATGTTGTATTATTCCTTGTAAATTAATCATAGCTGGTACGACCACAGTCAATAATAACACTGGCAACTGCCAAACTTTGGCCCATGCTCAAAATGCATGTGAACCAAATGCAGGGATTACTGGTGATGCAGAGGTTTGTATCAATGATACCACCACTTACAATGGTAACCCATCAGGTGGTAATACACCATACAACCATACGTGGACTCTAACACCTGGTACAGGTAACGGAACAATAACAAATAACAATGACGGTACGGCAGACTTAACAGGAACTATGGCCGGTACAGTCACATTAAATTATACAGTTGAAGGAGATTTAGGTTGTGATACTACAGTAAGCTTTTTAGTAACCATTCGCCCCAATGCCACTCTTTCCAATTGCTTGTCCAATCATAACCTATATACCAGCGATATTACTCCCGGGGATTGTTTGGCTGAAGATATGTGGACACACCCCACCATACAAGCACCTGACCATGCCGCATGTGGACCAAATACACTCCAAGTCGATTACGGACTAGGTGGTGGTTGGGTGACCATTACTCCTGGTTCTAATGCCAATGCGACCTATCCACTCGGGATGACGACGACCATGTATCGTTTAATTGATGGAACAGGGGATATTGTAGCGACTTGCTCTTGGATTCTTACAGTTATTGATGACGAACCGATTGTTCTTACTGCTTGTCCTGTCAATCGGAATGTGGATGGATGCACAAACATCGATGTTTTAGATCCTCCTTATTCCGAAACCTCTCAGGCCACAAGTTATGCAGTATTTTCCAATGGAACGAACCAAGGGATTGCATCGGACAATTGCCAATTAATTATTAGTTATATTGATGTGTCTGATGGAATGTTTTGTCCGACTACCATTACCAGAACTTGGACCATTACAGATGGTAGTCTTAGTACAGAAACTTGTGTCCAAACAATTACTTTGGATGAAAATACCGATCCAATTGTGGTTGGTCCTGCTGACAAAACCATAGAAGGATGTGATGAAACAGTACTTCCACAGTTACCAAAACAAATTCAAATAGGACCGTCTCAGGCTCCTGAAACTTATTATACAGATCGATACCCACCATTTGCATTTGCAGTGAGCAGCTTTATGGGCGGGGATAGAATTAAACACGAAATAAATGCAGCTGATTGCGAAACATGTAGACCGGGTCCTTACCAATCTGCATTTTACAATACACAAGGCAGAAAATATGACATCGGCAATGCAGTAAGTATTTCAGTTGACTTATATGTACCAGCAGCCTGGGCTACGTCCAATAAACGCATGGCGGGAATGTGGGGTACTGCATTTGACGTAGGCAATGCGGTATCAGGTTTTCCAATTATTGAATTTACGTCCGACGGATCCAATCCTAGATTCCGGGGATGGGACAATGGAGTTTGGGTGGATATGGGACTCCCAACAGGCTTCGTATATGATAGCTGGTACACCTTAATAGTCCGGTTGGTAGGAACTGATTTCTTATATAAGGTGGGAGACCTTGAGTTTAAAGTACCGGCATCCGCAAGTACTTATATAGGTAACATCATTCTCCAAGGGCACAATACTGCCTCACCAGGAGTCACCTACGATATATATTGGGATAATTTCCGTACTTTAGGTATTAACCTTCCATACAGCGCTGCACCGGCCAGTATTTCTGAATCACAGTTTTTTGCGGAAGGCGGATCTGCTACGGATAATTGCAATGATTTAAGTTTTGAGTATGAAGATGAGTTAAGTGGCTCTTGCCCTACTTTGGTTAATAGAACTTTTACTGTGACAGATGCTTGTGGGAACTTAACAACTTCTTTGCAAGTGATTACAATAGAAGATACAATGGATCCTACAGCAAGTAATCCTGACCCGATCAATGTTGAATGTTTCAGTCACATTCCAGCACCGGATGTAACTGTTGTAGATGACGAAGCAGATAACTGCGACGGTACACCGACAGTAGCATGGGAAGGAGATGATATAACTAGTGCAGTTTGTGATGGAGATGTAGTGACAGTTACCCGTACATATAGTGTAACAGACTGTTCAGGAAATTCAATCACAGTGACACAGTTAATCAATGTAGATGATATAACAGATCCAACTGCAAGCGATCCTGACCCGATCAATGTTGAATGTTTCAGTGACATTCCAGCACCGGATGTAACTGTTGTAGATGACGAAGCAGATAATTGCGACGGTACACCGACAGTAGCATGGGAAGGAGATGATATAACTAGTGCAGTTTGTGATGGAGATGTAGTGACAGTTACCCGTACATATAGTGTTACGGACTGTTCAGGAAATTCAATCACAGTGACGCAGTTAATCAATGTAGATGATATAACAGATCCAACTGCAAGCGATCCTGACCCGATCAATGTTGAATGTTTCAGTGACATTCCAGCACCGGATGTAACTGTTGTAGATGACGAAGCAGATAACTGCGATGGTACACCGACAGTAGCATGGGAAGGAGATGATATAACTAGTGCAGTTTGTGATGGAGATGTAGTGACAGTTACCCGTACATATAGTGTAACGGACTGTTCAGGAAATTCAATCACAGTGACACAGTTAATCAATGTAGATGATATAACAGATCCAACTGCAAGCGATCCTGACCCGATCAATGTTGAATGTTTCAGTGACATTCCAGCACCGGATGTAACTGTTGTAGATGACGAAGCAGATAACTGCGACGGTACACCGACAGTAGCATGGGAAGGAGATGATATAACTAGTGCAGTTTGTGATGGAGATGTAGTGACAGTTACCCGTACATATAGTGTAACGGACTGTTCAGGAAATTCAATCACAGTGACGCAGTTAATCAATGTAGATGATATAACAGATCCAACTGCAAGCGATCCTGACCCGATCAATGTTGAATGTTTCAGTGACATTCCAGCACCGGATGTAACTGTTGTAGATGACGAAGCAGATAACTGCGACGGTACACCGACAGTAGCATGGGAAGGAGATGATATAACTAGTGCAGTTTGTGATGGAGATGTAGTGACAGTTACCCGTACATATAGTGTAACAGACTGTTCAGGAAATTCAATCACAGTGACACAGTTAATCAATGTAGATGATATAACAGATCCAACTGCAAGCGATCCTGACCCGATCAATGTTGAATGTTTCAGTGACATTCCAGCACCGGATGTAACTGTTGTAGATGACGAAGCAGATAACTGCGACGGTACACCGACAGTAGCATGGGAAGGAGATAATATAACTAGTGCAGTTTGTGATGGAGATGTAGTGACAGTTACCCGTACATATAGTGTAACGGACTGTTCAGGAAATTCAATCACAGTGACACAGTTAATCAATGTAGATGATATAACAGATCCAACTGCAAGCGATCCTGACCCGATCAATGTTGAATGTTTCAGTGACATTCCAGCACCGGATGTAACTGTTGTAGATGACGAAGCAGATAACTGCGATGGTACACCGACAGTAGCATGGGAAGGAGATGATATAACTAGTGCAGTTTGTGATGGAGATGTAGTGACAGTTACCCGTACATATAGTGTAACGGACTGTTCAGGAAATTCAATCACAGTGACGCAGTTAATCAATGTAGATGATATAACAGATCCAACTGCAAGCGATCCTGACCCGATCAATGTTGAATGTTTCAGTGACATTCCAGCACCGGATGTAACTGTTGTAGATGACGAAGCAGATAACTGCGACGGTACACCGACAGTAGCATGGGAAGGAGATGATATAACTAGTGCAGTTTGTGATGGAGATGTAGTGACAGTTACCCGTACATATAGTGTAACGGACTGTTCAGGAAATTCAATCACAGTGACGCAGTTAATCAATGTAGATGATATAACAGATCCAACTGCAAGCGATCCTGACCCGATCAATGTTGAATGTTTCAGTGACATTCCAGCACCGGATGTAACTGTTGTAGATGACGAAGCAGATAACTGCGACGGTACACCGACAGTAGCATGGGAAGGAGATGATATAACTAGTGCAGTTTGTGATGGAGATGTAGTGACAGTTACCCGTACATATAGTGTAACGGACTGTTCAGGAAATTCAATCACAGTGACACAGTTAATCAATGTAGATGATATAACAGATCCAACTGCAAGCGATCCTGACCCGATCAATGTTGAATGTTTCAGTGACATTCCAGCACCGGATGTAACTGTTGTAGATGACGAAGCAGATAACTGCGACGGTACACCGACAGTAGCATGGGAAGGAGATGATATAACTAGTGCAGTTTGTGATGGAGATGTAGTGACAGTTACCCGTACATATAGTGTAACAGACTGTTCAGGAAATTCAATCACAGTGACACAGTTAATCAATGTAGATGATATAACAGATCCAACTGCAAGCGATCCTGACCCGATCAATGTTGAATGTTTCAGTGACATTCCAGCACCGGATGTAACTGTTGTAGATGACGAAGCAGATAACTGCGACGGTACACCGACAGTAGCATGGGAAGGAGATGATATAACTAGTGCAGTTTGTGATGGAGATGTAGTGACAGTTACCCGTACATATAGTGTAACAGACTGTTCAGGAAATTCAATCACAGTGACACAGTTAATCAATGTAGATGATATAACAGATCCAACTGCAAGCGATCCTGACCCGATCAATGTTGAATGTTTCAGTGACATTCCAGCACCGGATGTAACTGTTGTAGATGACGAAGCAGATAACTGCGATGGTACACCGACAGTAGCATGGGAAGGAGATGATATAACTAGTGCAGTTTGTGATGGAGATGTAGTGACAGTTACCCGTACATATAGTGTAACAGACTGTTCAGGAAATTCAATCACAGTGACACAGTTAATCAATGTAGATGATATAACAGATCCAACTGCAAGCGATCCTGACCCGATCAATGTTGAATGTTTCAGTGACATTCCAGCACCGGATGTAACTGTTGTAGATGACGAAGCAGATAACTGCGACGGTACACCGACAGTAGCATGGGAAGGAGATGATATAACTAGTGCAGTTTGTGATGGAGATGTAGTGACAGTTACCCGTACATATAGTGTAACGGACTGTTCAGGAAATTCAATCACAGTGACACAGTTAATCAATGTAGATGATATAACAGATCCAACTGCAAGCGATCCTGACCCGATCAATGTTGAATGTTTCAGTGACATTCCAGCACCGGATGTAACTGTTGTAGATGACGAAGCAGATAACTGCGATGGTACACCGACAGTAGCATGGGAAGGAGATGATATAACTAGTGCAGTTTGTGATGGAGATGTAGTGACAGTTACCCGTACATATAGTGTAACAGACTGTTCAGGAAATTCAATCACAGTGACACAGTTAATCAATGTAGATGATATAACAGATCCAACTGCAAGCGATCCTGACCCGATCAATGTTGAATGTTTCAGTGACATTCCAGCACCGGATGTAACTGTTGTAGATGACGAAGCAGATAATTGCGACGGTACACCGACAGTAGCATGGGAAGGAGATGATATAACTAGTGCAGTTTGTGATGGAGATGTAGTGACAGTTACCCGTACATATAGTGTTACGGACTGTTCAGGAAATTCAATCACAGTGACGCAGTTAATCAATGTAGATGATATAACAGATCCAACTGCAAGCGATCCTGACCCGATCAATGTTGAATGTTTCAGTGACATTCCAGCACCGGATGTAACTGTTGTAGATGACGAAGCAGATAATTGCGACGGTACACCGACAGTAGCATGGGAAGGAGATGATATAACTAGTGCAGTTTGTGATGGAGATGTAGTGACAGTTACCCGTACATATAGTGTAACGGACTGTTCAGGAAATTCAATCACAGTAACACAGTTAATCAATGTAGATGATATAACAGATCCAACTGCAAGCGATCCTGACCCGATCAATTTACAATGTATTGTTGATGTTCCTTTACCAGATATTTTGGTTGTTGATGACGAAGATGATAATTGTTTGGGTGACCCTACTGTGACCTGGATAGAAGACCAAAATAATGGAGGAGCTGGTTGCCAAGTTGACCCGTATATAGTGACTCGGACATACCGTGTTACTGATTGTTCAGGTAATTCAATTGATGTTTATCAAACTATTACTGTGATTGATGACACCGATCCCACTCCAGTTTGCAATGACATCACAGTCTATTTAGATAATACGGGTAATTATACTTTGACCCAAGCAGACATTGAAGACATTGCAGCAGGATCAACAGATAATTGTACCACAGACTTTGATGATTTAGACCTTAGTGTGGACATCAACGATTTTGATTGTTCAGGCGTAGGTGACAATGATGTAGTACTTACAGTCGTAGATCTTTGTGGAAATGATGCCACTTGTGATGCTGTCATTACAGTCGTCGATACAATCAATCCATTGATCACATGTCCAAACAATGTCACTTTAAATGCAGTGAGTGGCTCTTGCGAACAAATCCATAGCTGGATGATTCCGGTTCCAACGGACGCATGCGGAATCTTATCCAATGTGGTTAGTACAAGTAACAATACAGTGAATGTCATCAGTATTCCACCGACTGCTTTTGCAGTCTTCCCTGTTGGAACCACAACAGTTACATATACAGCCACAGATAATAATGGAAATACTGCAAGTTGCTATTTCACAGTTGAAGTAGAAGACAACCAAGATCCAATTATCACAGGATGTCCATCTAATATTGGACCTTTATCCAATGACCCAGGTGAATGTGGCCGCGTAGTTTCTTGGACTGCCCCAACTGCTTCTGACAACTGTCCTGGAGTAACCTTGGAAGTAGATCCGGTAAATGCAAATGGATCCTTATTCCCATTGGGTACCACCATCGTGACTTATACGGCCACGGATGCAGGAGGAAGGACCACAGAATGCAGCTTTACAGTAACCATCACGGATACAGAAGCACCACAAATTACATGTCCTGTGGATCTTAATTATACCAATATACCTGGAGAATGTGAAGCAGAAATTGGATATGACGCTCCTGATGGCACGGACAATTGTCCTGGTGCTACCACCACGCACGTATCTGGACCAATGACAGGTGATATTATACCAGTTGGTGTACACATAGTTGTTTATAAAGTGACAGACGATGAAGGTCTGATGGCTACTTGTAGCTTTACAATCACAGTGACAGACGACGAAGATCCTGTGGTGGATTGTCCAGCTGATATCGTTGTTCCAAATGATATGGGAGAATGCGGCGCTGAAGTAACTTTTGCGGATGCCACAGCAACAGACAATTGCGATATAGATGATGTTGTTCAAATTGCAGGTTTGCCTTCCGGTTCATTATTCCCGGCTGGTGTTTCTACAATTACTTTTGAAGCAACAGACATTTATGGCAATACAAGCACTTGCAGCTTCACCATTACTGTCAACGAAGACGAAGATCCTATGATCACTTGTCCTGCAAATATTGTAGATGGCACTGATCCGGGATTATGTTCTGCTTTGGTAAGCTTTACAGAGCCTGTAGGTACAGACAATTGCCCTGGTGCAAACACAATTCGCACCACTGGTCAGGCGCCAAACACTTACTTCCCAGTAGGAGTGACGATTCAGACTTATATGGTAACGGATGCATCTGGCAATACTGCAACTTGTAGCTTTACAATAACAATCAACGATACTGAAGCGCCACAAATCACATGTCCAAACAACATCGTTATTTCTAACGATCTTGGTGTCTGTGGAGCAACAGTAACATATGGTACTCCGGTAGGAACAGACAATTGCCCTGGCCAAATCACAGTTCAAACGGCTGGACTAGCCAGTGGATCTGTCTTCCCAGTTGGACTTACCACCAATACCTTTAAAGTAACAGATGCTGCTGGTACTTCAACTACTTGCAGCTTTACAGTGACGGTCAACGATACTGAATTACCACAGATTACTTGCCCAGCCAACATAGTTGTATCAAACACCACCGGTCTATGTGCCGCTGTGGTGAATTATACGGCACCTGTTGGAACAGACAATTGTGCTGGACAAAATACGGTTCAGACAGCCGGTCTTGCTAGTGGAGCGAGCTTCCCAGTGGGAGTCACGGTCAATACATTTAAAGTAACAGATGCGTCTGGCAATATGGCCACTTGTAGCTTTACAGTGACGGTGAATGATACGGAATTACCACAAATCACTTGCCCTGCCAATATATCTGTACCAAATGATCTTAACCTCTGCACTGCAGTGGTGAATTATACGGCACCTGTTGGAACAGACAATTGCCCTGGACAAAATACGGTTCAAACAGCCGGTCTTGCCAGTGGCTCTGCCTTCCCAGTGGGAGTCACGGTCAATACATTTAAAGTAACAGATGCCAGTGGAAACACTGCGACTTGTAGCTTTACTGTAACTGTCAATGACACACAATTGCCGGTGATCACTTGTCCTTCCAATATCGGGCCATTGTCCAACGATCCAGGCTTGTGTTCTAGATTAGTTGGCTTTGTAGAGCCTACTGGTACAGACAATTGCCCTGGTGCCAATACAGTTCGTACCACCGGTCAGGCACCAAATTCTTACTTCCCAGTAGGAGTGACAACCCAGACTTATAAAGTAACAGATGCATCTGGCAATACTGCGACTTGTAGCTTTACGATAACGATCGTCGATACTGAAGCACCAATTATCATAAATTGTCCTGAGACCCGTGCCATCGAAGGTTGCAATACAGGAGCGATTACAAGTCCTTCATACAGTGCAACACTTGCGACAACTACATATGCGATCTTTAACAATGCTCCTAACAATGGAGATGCCATCGAAAATTGTGCTATTACCTTGGTGCAGTATCAAGATGTCGCATCAGGTACTTGTCCGATTACTGTGACCAGAACCTGGACCATCAGTGATGCAGCAGGTAATTCTGATGTATGTGTACAAACCTTAACGGTGGATGACACACAAGCTCCAACCATCGTAGATTGTTCGGTAACCCGCAACATTGAAGGTTGTGATACAGACGACATCACAGGACCAGATTATAGTGAAACACTAGCCACCTCATCGGAGGCGGAATTTGAAGACGCTAACAACGATGGTAACATTACGGATGCATGTGGAATCACTTCTGTGACCTACATCGATGAGTCTACCGGAACTTGTCCAATAGTTGTGACACGTACCTGGTACATCGAAGACGCTTGTGGAAACGAGTCCACTTGTACTCAAACCATTACTGTGGATGATACACAAGCCCCAACCATTTCTACCTGTCCTGTCACCAGAACAATAGAAGGTTGTGGTACAGGTTCAGTAACAAGTCCTGCATTCTCTATGAGCTATACAGTTTCTAGTTATGGAGTTTTCTCTTCTGCGCCAAACAATGGTGTTGCAACAGATGCTTGTGGAATCGTAGAAGTAGGGTATCAAGATGTGGCTTCAGGTGAGTGTCCAATGACCATCACCAGAACCTGGACCTTGACAGATGCTTGCGGAAATACACAAACTTGTGTTCAGATCATCACAGTGGATGATACACAGAATCCTACTATAACAACTTGCCCAGTTGCAAGGAACATTGAAGGTTGCGGAACTGGAGCCATTACTTCTCCAGCTTATTCTACAACTTGGGCAAATTCAACTTACGCAGTATTCTCTTCTGCTCCTAACAACGGAGTAGGAAGTGATGCTTGTGGTATCATCAGTGTAACTTACATTGATGTAGCTTCTGGTACATGCCCGATTACGGTAACCCGTACTTGGAAATTGACCGACGCTTGCAACAATTATGTGACTTGCGATCAAATCATTACTGTGGATGATACACAAAAACCAGTGATCACGACTTGTCCTGTGACCAGAGATGTCGAAGGATGTAATACTGGTGCGTTAAATAGTCCTGCTTATAGTGCGACCATTGCAAATTCATCCTTGATGGTCTTTGAAGATATGCCAAACTTTGGTGTGGCTTCAGACAATTGTGGAATCGTTTCTGTGAAGTACAAAGATGTTTCTACCGGAACTTGTCCAATTGTCGTGACTCGTAAGTGGTACTTGGAAGATGCTTGTGGAAATGTGGATAGCTGTACTCAGACCATCTATATTGATGATACCACTCCACCTAGCCTTACTTGTCCAAGCAACATCGTGACATCCAACAATGTAGGAGTTTGCGGAAACAATGTCAACTTTGCAGCCAATGCAACAGATGCTTGTGGAACTCCAGTGATCACTTACAGTAAAGCCCCAGGATCTTACTTTGTAGTAGGAACAACCACAGTCTATGTAACTGCGACCGATGCTTGTGGAAATCCATCTTACTGTAACTTCACTGTTACTGTAAATGATACTACAAAACCAACAGTGATTACCAAACCTAAGACCCTGTACTTAAATGCAGTGGGTCAGGCTGCTCTTTTGATTTCTCATGTGAACAACGGAAGTTATGACAACTGCGGAATTATAAGTTATAGTTTATCAAAAACCAGCTTTAATTGCTCCAATAAAGGCGTCAACATTGTAACTCTTACTGCAACCGATGCAGCAGGAAACGTGGGATCCAATACAGCAGTAGTGACCGTGATGGATACAACCAGACCGGTGGCGAAGTGTAAAAACATCACCATTGATTTAGTAGCTGGAATGAAAACCATTTCTGCTGCTCAAGTCAACAATGCTTCTACAGACAATTGCGGAGCTCCTGGATTGAGCATTAGTAAATCAAGCTTTAGTTGTAGTGATCCAATCACGAACAATGTGGTCTTGACTGCGACCGATGCTTCCGGAAATTCTTCTACTTGTATTGCTGTTGTAACTATTCGCGGACCTATTACTTGTAGTATCACCTTGACACCAGCCACTGGTGCCAACACAGGCGGTATTCCAAACAATGTGTATTTGGGTTATGGACCGCAGACAGTATTGATGACTGCAGTTCCAAGTGGTGGAACAGGATTTAATTATTCTTGGAGTCCGACCACACATTTGATCAATTGCACCAACTGTCAAAGTCCTACATTCAAACCTACTGTTGCAGGTAACTTTACATATACCGTGACGGTCACCAATTCACAAGGTTGTTCTTCAACTTGTACTGTGACCTTCTGTGTAAAAGATGTGAAAGTACCAGGTATGCCGGGCAAAGTATATGTTTGTGACAATGGTATCACTAAAGAAGTGGCAATTGCAGATGTACCGACTTATGTTCCAGGTACTCCTGGTGCAACCATGGGTCAATGTTCTGATCAGTGTGCTCCACCATCATTTGGTAAGCCTGGTGAGGAACTTTGGTCTGGAGATGTAGAGAATACAGATGGATTAAACAATGTGATTACTTTAGAAGAAAGAGGATCAGATGGTAGATCAATCAAAGTATTCCCGAATCCAACCAGCTATTATTTTGACATGCAGATCTTCACTAAATCATCTGAAAAAATGGATATGATGGTGTATGATATGTATGGTAAAATGATGGAACGCAGATTTATTAATCCGAAGACGGAATCTACACAATTTGGTTCCGAATATCCTGCAGGGGTTTATATGCTTCAGATCAATCAAGGAGATTGGAGCAAAACCGTACGCATTATTAAAACAAATAAGTAAGAGCAACAGGATAAGTTTTTAAATAATTTTTGGGGCCCGATGAATTTTTTCATCGGGCCTTTTTTGTAACCACTTGCGATGTTCGAAGTTTCCAAACTTCGAACCACAACGCCAACACGATGTTCGAAGTCTCCGAACTTCGAACTCCAACGCAATGCCGATGTTCGAAGTTTCCAAACTTCGAACCACAACGCCAACACGATGTTCGAAGTCTCCGAACTTCGAACTCCAACGCAATGCCGATGTTCGAAGTTTCCAAACCTCGAACCCACACAACGCAATGCCGATGTTCGAGTCACGCCTTTGGCGTGATCTTCGATTTCCAAACTTCGAACCCAAAACATTTACATAATTTTATACAATGAAATTTATAATACCATGGGAGGGCATAAAATTATAAACCAAAACGCTTTACATTTTTTAACCATGACCGTGGTAGCATGGGTTAAAATTTTCGACACAAAAGAGAATTTACAAATTTTGGTTGATAGTTTAAAATTTTGTCAATCAAATAAAGGATTAATAATAAATGCATATGTGATCATGAGCAACCACATTCATTTGATTTGTTATACCAAAGAGTCTTTTAATTTATCTGAGACGATAAGAGATTTCAAGAGATTTTCTGCAAACGCAATTATAAATAAATTACTTAGTGAATCATCAAATAACAAAAGTGATGAAACGATAAAGATATTTCAAAGTTATGGAGCCGCTAATCGTAATAATTTAAAATATCAATTGTGGTATCAGCACAACAAACCCATGGAATTGTATAGTCCTAAATGGGTATATCAGAAAATTGCATACATTCACAACAATCCTGTAAGAGCAGGAATTGTAGAAAATCCTGAAGAATATTCTTTAAGTAGTGCAAAGCAGTACATGGGGGAGAATGGGATAATTGATGTTGAAATTTTAGATTTTGGATCAGTGGAAGGTTACATCTCTGGGTATTAAAATTTCGTTGGTCGAAGTTTGGAAACTTCGACTATCACAAAATTTGCCACGCATCGCAATTCGCACACCGCGATGTTCGAAGTTTCCAAACTTCGAACCTACACCGAACTTCGAACCACACTGAATTTTCCAAATTAACTTCCTTCATATGCATTACTTTTGCGTTTAAATTTTAATTCCTATGAAATTCAAACTTTTCTTACATATACTAATTTTAAGTTTCGTCGCATCCCAATGCAAACAAGACAAGAATGCTTCAAAAGCAAATGCAATGACCACTGCTGACACTGAAGTTGCTTCAAAAGACAACAAAATGACACCAGGACAAATCGGTGAAGAAAAAGATCAATTGCTTGGTTGGTTAAAAAATAGGAAAGATCTGGTACACTTTAACCAATTGCTAAACCAGTCCTCTTCCATCTTACCATTGTTGTATGACGACAACCGGCTTAAAGTAAATTTCTTTGTACCCAACGATATGGCTTATCAAAAATTGGATAAATCCCAATTCGATAAATTGAACGACAATATCCCCGATGATTTTGAATTAAAAATGCTCAATCAGTTGATTGTAAAAACGACTGATTTTAGTTGGAAGGGGGCAACCGCCATCGGAGGAATGACCGTTAAATTTGGGGATGGACCGGGGACAGTAATCATTGGTGAAAAAAGCCACAATATCCTTGAAACGGTGATGCTCAGTTCTCGTTCTAGAGCCTATATTATTGATCAATTACCATAGGTCTAAAAACCTTATTTAACATATTTTTACGTTACATTAAATAATTTTGTGATGTGTATATGTTTAATAGTGGACCTGTTAAACAGATGAAAAAAAATTTGTTTTGGTTTTGATAATTTAATATACTATGATACATCAAAATTACTTTACTTTGTGCTGCGGTACTGACCATACCTCAAAAATTGTATTGAAAAGAAGGTAATTAATCCCGGTGTGAACTGACGAAGCCAAGCAGACGCCCGTTATTTTTTCCTTCCATTGTTGTAAAGAAAAATCAATTAAGCTTGTGTTCTTAAAAAGACACTTATTTAACTTAATTGACTATGTGCTTTTTAGGATTAAAGCTGTAGTCTTTCCATTGAGAAGAATTGAAATATCTTCCTATGCATTGGTCATAATGGTACTTTTCCATTTAGTTGCTTGTACTTCTAAAACAAGCAATTCCCAACATACTAATCAATCTGTTGATAATCAACAAAATACAACAAGTTCTTTAAACGAAATTCCAAATGGACAGAATATAAGTTCATTGGCATTACAAGCATTGGCATCACGTCAAGATATTAAAGAATTTAACCAATTTTTAGGAGATCCTACCCTTAATTTTTTCTTACAAAGTCATCCGCAATTTGATTTTGTATTTTTTGTATTTCCAGATGAAGCGCTCGCCGAAGTTCCAAGTCAAGTACTTGACTCTGTGAAACTTAAAGCGTATTCTGACACCAAGTTTGAATTTTTCGCAAATCATATTTCGATGGTTAGCAAAGGCTATCCATTTTCAGAGGGGGTTAGTTTTAATGAAAAACCCCTTAAGCTTGAAGACAACAAGGTTCTTTACAACAACAAGTCGGTCGAAGTTCTTGAGAAAATCCCATCTCACGAGCGTATTCAAATTTTCCTTATTCAAAAACCCCTACAAAGCTAAAAAGCATGAACCTAGATTTACAATCCCTTTCAACTTTTATTATGAAACAAAGACTTACAGTAATGCTGAAAATGTTTATTTTCAGTTGTTTTACATTAACCTGGAGCTTCAATTCATTTGGCCAAGGTGCCTGTGACCCTGCAATGGATCCCTGTGTTACTCAAGGAAGCAATGCGGTCATCAACGTTAATATTTTACCGCTTGGTTGTACCTTTTTGACTCCAAGTGTGTCAATTCAACACGATTGGCAAGTGGCCGGTTCTTGTATGGGTTGGACCAGAGTAGGTGGATTAAGGCCCATCCAAGTTCCACCCGCACTAACTCCATTTGTTCTACCTGGGTCTAGTGTATGCCCTAATAGTTTCGTTCAGGTAAACCTGATCGCCACTTATTTTAGGATAAATGCTATGCCGCCTTTTTTGCAAACTTGTTCCATTACCAGAACAGATAGCTTTTTTATAAATGACGTGACCAATCCGGTTTTATTATTGCCCGGATCTGTCATTTTGGATGTGGACAGTCTTTGTAACGTGTCTTTGGCCAATCTATTTAGCTTTGTAGGTAATGCCAACGTGATTGATAATTGTTCCAATGATGCCACTTTAATTGCCAATATGCAGGTAACTGCGGGATATCCATTGCCAAATTTAGCTTGTCCTACTTCACCCAATGCAGGCACCGTGGTTACTTTCCGCACAGCAGATGCTTGTGGTAACTTATCGAATACCCAAAATGTAACTGTAAGATTGAGAGATTTAACAGCTCCTACCATTACTTGTCCGGTGGATGATTCCAGAGCATTTGATGCTTCATGCCAATATACTGTTGAAGATTTTAGAGCGCTTGCCACTCCAGATGATATCTGCGGTGCTCCATATACTTTATCCCAAAGAGTGCTTGCAGTGAGTAATCCTGCTGCAGGTCCATTTGCAAACAATGTTTTTCCAACTATTTCTGGTGGTTGTGATGGTCCTCGGGTAATTACCATTAGAATTTGTGCTCAGGATTGTTTTGGAAATGGCGTTTTAGATCCAGCTCCTGCGGGTCCATTGCCAGGAAATTGCTGTACTTTTAATATTACGGTCACAGACCAAACGGATCCAACTCCAGGGATTTGCCCTTCACCTGTAGTGGTCAATGTAGATGCTGGTTGTACTGCAAATATTCCTGATTTAAGAGTACCTACTATTTTCCAAGACAATTGTTCTGTCATCAATCCTGACAACATTGGAATGTATGCAGATGCGGATGGTGATGGCTCTTATGAAACTGAACTATTTGCTCCAGGCACACCAGTGATTCCAGGTGGTTTTTATCCATTGGCAGCAGGTGATATAATATGCAATCCTTTATTTCCAGGAGGAGCTCTAGATATCCAATTTACTTTCATCGACTGTAATGGGAATCCAGTAGCTGCACCGGTTACTTTTGATTGCAGCGATTTAATTTCTTTGGTGGATGTAACTGCCCCGGATTTTATCGCACTTTGTCCGGATCCGGCTCCCATTTTTTATTTAGACATTGATCCGGTAACCTGTATTTATGTAAATGCAGTCGTACCAACTGATTTTTTTAATGGACTGGCTTTTGTCAATGACAATTGCGATCAGGATCCAATCGAACACAATTTAGAAATGAGCTTTGGTTGTGGAAATCTTGGCTTTCAAAATATTCCAATTTGGGGAGAAGACTGCTCTGGAAACGTGAGTGGAATTCTTGGAAATTGTCAGGTTTTGATTCAAGCAAATCCATTGGATGCAGCCTGGTCAAATCCTGGTATCGTATGTATGTCACAAGTTCCACTCGATCTTTGTACACTTCTTGAAGGTACAGCGAGAGATTGTGGTTATTGGTCTGGAGATTATGTTGAACCTGCAGCTCCCGACAATCGCTGTAATGGTGGTACTCCTGCCCAGTTTAATCCTCCTGGACCTGGCGTTTATACAGTGACCTATACTGTAGGAGATGCCAATTGTCATGTTGAGTTAACCAGATCAATTTTGGTAGAGCAAGATGTAAATCCTCCATATTTGGTGAATGATTTTGGAATCTGCTTTTGCCCTGATGTCATTTTCGATTTGGAAGCATATTTATTACAAAATGCACCTCAAGGAGGAGAGTGGGAAATAATTTCTCAAGTTCCTAATTTGGGAGGCCCTTTGACTCCCGGTGTCAATATTATTCCTCCAACAGGAGTTGGTTATTCACATGTTGCTAAATATGATGGTGGTTGTTTAATTTTAAATTTGAGATACACCATCACGGATTGTTTGGGCAATGTATCTTCTGATGAAATTGCCATTACAATCAACGAGTGCCCTAAGGGATCATTTGATCTTCCGGATGACTTATGTCAAGATGAAACATACACAATTACAGATACCAATAGAGTATTTACGGGTTGTTTTGATTATGAAGTCTCATTTGCAGTGACCCAAGGTCCTTCTGGTAATTTATTAATTGGTGGAGCTCCGATCACTGGAACCATCAATACGCTTGGACCAATTATCCTTTATCCGGATGCAGTGATGGCAGGTTCTTATACCATCCAAATGACCATCGTAGATCCAACAGGATCTCAGTTCGGATGTCCTGATTTTGTATATTCTCAAGTCGTCAATATTTATACCGACGGAGCGAGTCCAAATGGTATTGTTCCTGTTGGTCCATTGTGTGAAGGAACCACTCAATGGCCTATAGTTTTAAATCTACAAAGCATTTTAGATGAAGCGGGATTTCCTTTAACCGATGGCGATGTCCGTTGGACAGGATCCGGAGTCACTGACAATGGAATCACTGGTTTATTCCAACCTGCAGATATTGACGGTGACGGATGGCCTGGACCAGGATTATTTACTGTTTGTGTGGCTGTTGGAAATCCAAGATGCCTTGAAAATTATTGCATGGATATTCTTATTAACAACGATATACCTGATAATGAAAACGATTTGGTAGATGATTTTAAAGTATGTTTAACTCCAAATACATTTTTTCCATACTCTGTATTGTTGGGAGGTAATTTTGCTGGAGGAATTTTTGATGGTAGAACGGATGGTGGTGCAATACCGCCACTCACAGGAATTCTGTTACCAAATGGTTTTTATTATACCGGAGGATGTGGAAATCTGATTGTGACCTATATTTTACCAGGGGATTGCAATCCTGACAACGTCAACAACGATGTAATTGTAACGATTTGCGAAAAACCGGATGTAGAAATAAATGGCCCTGCTCAACTTTGTACTAGAGACGCCAAAGCGACCATCACCAGCAATATGGTGGGAAGATTACCACTTTGTGATTCAACGGGATATTGGGTTTCTTACCCTGCTACTACTGGACTTATGGGCATGACGGACGGAACAGCAATGTTCGATCCAGCGATCTCTGGTGAAGGTACTTTTGAAATTGTATATGTTTTAGAAACAGGTGCGAACTGTTCCGATTCTGATAGAACCATAATCGCAGTGAGCGCTTCAAGCGATCCTGTATTTAATACTCCTTCTACCCAATGTGTGGATGGCACTCCGATCGTATTAAGTCTGATAAATCCAGATCCAAGCATTCAGGATGGCAACGTCCTAAATAGCGATGGCACTCAAGAAATATTTTGGACTTCATCATGTGGAGCATGTTTGGTAGTTTCAGCAGACAGCACTCAAGCAACTTTCGATCCTACCATCGCTGGTCCAGGATCACATTTGGTTTGCGTAACCACAGGAGATCCTTCTTGTATGCAATCCCATTGTACACTAGTAGAAGTGAGAGCCGCAAATGATGCAAATCTGGTTGGTAATCTTGAAAAAGGTTGTTTCGACTTAAGGCTTTCTTCTGCTTGCGGAGTTTATGTAACTGATATTAATTTGGCTGATTTTTATTTACCAACGACCACCAGAGGTGGAGTATGGAACGATCTTTCAGGTTTGGGTTGTCGCATTTTAAATGAAACATTTGAAGCCGAACCGGGATGTCACCAGTTGACTTACACGGTTCCTGCTGCTTTCCCTGGTGCTACTGGTGATTGTGCTGAAATGACAGATACTGTCTACTTGATGATCACTGAAGAACCTCAAACCGATTTTGACCTTGCAGCGCAAGTTTGTTGGGATGGAATCGCCGGTTCTGCTAGCTTACCAGTACTATATACAGGTGCCACTTTTGGTACCGGAACTTCAAATATTACCTATGCTTGGACTGCCAATTTAGTATCCGGTGCAGGTCCTGTTCCTACTTTTAGTGATCCTGCTTCTCCTGAACCAGAAGTTATTATTCAGGGTGCAGGTACTTTCAGTATTTGTTTAACGGAGACTTTGGAGTATGAGGATTGTGATGACATAGTTCCAACTTCATGCATCAACGAACATTGTGAAATCCTTGTAGTCAATCAAACCAATATCGAAGTCATTCCTACCTGGACTTCAGCTGGACCATTCTGTGTAGATGATATCTGCATCGATCTAGATACCAGAATTACTGGAAATACCGGTGGTGTTTTCACAGGAAATGGCGTTCAATTGGATCCTACACATCCAAATTACAGATTCTGCCCAGCTGTAGCTGGTCCTGGTACTCATACCATCTGTTATACGGTCAACAATGGAGCAGGTTGTACTGCAGTGGAATGTCACAGTTTTGTGGTTTATCCGGCAGCAACTGTGGCTTGTGCTGATACAAGAGATACCCTACAATGTGCTACCATGCCATTGGGCCCAACCAGTCTTGTGTATGGCCCACATGGAGGTGTGATCATGATTTCAAGATACACCCTTGGTACTCATCCATTAAATTCTATGCTTTGCCCATCTGCCACACAAGGAGGTCTTTGGACCCTTGTAAGCGCACCAGCTGCCAATACCGGAGCAGTTGCTGGCAACTTATTATATTTTACAAATCCGGGATGTTATACTGTTAGATACACAGTCGTATCAGGACCTGGTTTAGATGGTGCTTGCACAGCTACACAAGACTTTACCGTCCATGTGGGTGAAAGACCAAATCCTAGTTTCGATCTTCCGGATGCAATCTGTTGGGACCAAGTTTCATTGGTTCAATATACAATTCCTGGCAACTTTATAACTAGTCCAGTTTATTCTGGAACAGTAGTGAGATCTTACAGAAGTACCAACCCTGCTGTTGCAACAGTGACTCCATTATCTGGAGTGATCACTGTGGTAGGAAATGGAACTACGAGCATTTGTATGCAAGAGACCATTACCACTTTTGCTTGTGGTTTTACTTTCTCGGTTTGTATTGCTGAAGTTTGCGAAGTTCTTCGCGTAGTTAACAATACTACAGTGGTAAATCCTGCTTGGTCCGATCCTGGTGCATTGTGTATCACTTCACCATGTATTGATTTAGATGATCTGGTAACAGGTACACCAAATGGAATATTTACTGGACAGGGTGTTCAATTAGACCCCGCTCATCCTGAATACAGATTCTGCCCTGCAGCTGCTGGAGTAGGTGTACATGCGGTTACTTATACTGTAAACTCTCCTGACGGATGTACGGGAACTTTTACAAGAAACATAGTAGTTGTGGATCAGTGTAATGCTACAATTACTGGAAACAATAGTAATTTTGGTTGTTATCAAACAGACCAATTTGCTGAAGGCGGAGCTGTCATAGGAATTAGATTTGAATTGTCTAGATTCTATCTTCCGACGACTACAAGAGGTGGAATTTGGACAATTATTTCTAGTCCAGCAGGTGCATTTATTGCGAATGAGACATTAATTGCTCCCCCTGGTTGCTACTCATTGCAATATTCAGTTACATGCGATCCATGTGCACCAGTTAATTCTGTTATCAATTTCCGAATTTTAGAAAAGCCAACTCCTGTTTTTGACTTAACTGAAGAAGCTTGTTGGAATGGAGTGAGTGGTTCATTAACACTTCCAACTTATTATCAAGGTACCACTTGGGGAATTAATGCAAATACACGTCTTTATAATTGGTCAGTCACTACGATCAGTGGAGCTGGTCCTGTACCAACATTGTCATCTGGCGTTGGAACATTCCAGGCAGTTAACAATCCTACAATTACTATTAATGGAGCTGGAACTTTTCAAATTTGTGTGACAGAAAGGTTACAGTATTTTACATGCCTCGGAATCCCTGGTACTGCAGAATGTGCAACCACTTATTGCGAGAGAATCACCATCCACCAAACAGATGTGGAAGTGGATCCTTCTTGGTTGCCTTTTGGTCCATTGTGTATCGATGACGCATGTGTGGATTTAGATGCAAGGGTGACTGGTAACGCCAATGGTGTCTTTACAGGAACTGGAGTTTTATTAAATCCTTCTCATCCAAATTATCAATTCTGCCCAGCCACCGCTGGTGCAGGTACTCATAGTATTTGCTACACGGTCCAAAATGGTGCCGGTTGTACAGCAGTTGAATGTCACAATGTGACGGTTTATGGAGCAGTTGCTTTAGCATGTGCGGATACTCGCGATACCATTCAGTGCGCTACCATGGCTTTGGGCCAAAATCCAAACAATTATGGACCATTCAATGGTACCACTTTAACTTCCAGATATACTTTAGGAACTCATAGCCTTGGCGCTTTGCTTTGTGCAACAGCTACCAGAGGCGGAATCTGGAGTTTTGTATCTGGTCCTGGAGCCAACACTGGTGCGGTGGCTGATGGTTTACTTTATTTCACCAGCCCGGGTTGTTATACCGTAAGATATACAGTTTCTGCCTTCCCTGGCGCCGATGGTGCTTGTACTGCCACTCAAGATTTCACGGTTCACATTGGTGAAAGAGCAAATCCTGGATTTGACCTTCCTGATGCAGTATGTTGGGATCAGGTGACCTTGGTTACCTACAATATTCCTTTGTCTTTCCTAACCAGTCCAACTTACACAGGTACGGTTGCCAGAAATTATAGAAGTACCAACCCGTCAGTGGCTTCGGTCAATGCAGCAGGATTGGTGACCATCATTGGCAATGGTACTACTACAATTTGTTTGGAAGAAATCATCACAACCATCGCTTGCGCTGGTGTGACGACCACTTGTACATCGGAAGTTTGTGAAGTACTTAGGGTCAACAATACTTTAACTATAGCAAATCCAACTTGGTCCGACCCCGGTCCAATTTGTATCGATCAGGCATGTATCGATTTGGATGCGTTGGTCACGGGTACAATTAATGGCGTATTTACAGGACGCGGTGTACAATTGGATCCTTCACATCCTAATTATTGTTTCAACCCTGCGGTTGCAGGTGTGGGAATTCATGCAATAACTTATACTGTAAATTCTCCAGATGGATGTACTGGTGTGATGACTAGAAATATCAGAGTTTATCCTGCAAATAATGCAACATTAGTATCAGATTTTGGTCTAGGATGTTTGAATCCAAGTCAATTTAATCCATATCAAATTGATTTATCTCAATTTTATACTGCTGCTACAACAAGAGGTGGAACATGGAGTTATATTTCTGGTCCAGGAAATCCTAATCAACCAATTATCATTAGTAATGAGACTGCTACATTACCAGATGGTTGTCACCAATTAAGATATACCGTAGCTCCTGCTTTTCCCGGAGCAATAGGTGTATGTGGTACAATGAGTGATGATATTTTCATACTACTTGGGCAAGAGCCGGATCCTTCATTTGATTTGGCAGAAGAAGTTTGTTGGGATGGCATAGCTGGTTCATTAACATTACCAATTCTTTATAATGGTAATACTTTTCCACCTAACAATGGTACTTTAACCTATAATTGGTTTGTGAATACAATTAGTGGAGGTCCAATTCCAACTTTTAGTAGTAATACTATTCAACAACCAACTTTAACGGTCCAAGGAGCTGGTGTTTTTCAAATCTGTTTGAATGAAAACATAACTTATAATAGTTGTGGAACCTTTGGAATTGGTAGTTGCAATACAACACAATGTGAAATAATAACTATTCATGAGACAAATGTCGAAGTCAATCCATCCTGGACTCCTATTGGACCTTTCTGCGTGGATGATCCATGTGTGGACCTAGATGCTTTAATTACTGGGGACACTGCTGGTGTATTTACTGGTGTAGGTGTTTTCTTAGATCCTTCTCATCCAAACTATAGCTTCTGCCCAGATGAATCTGGTCCTGGTATATTTACCATTTGCTATACAGTCCAAAACGGAGCAGGTTGTACAGCCACCGAATGTCATAATGTTTATGTTTATGATGTTGTTACATTGGCTTGTGCCGATACTCGTGATACTATCCAGTGCGCTACCAAGCCATTGGGACCTAACACAAATACCTATGGACCAATCAATGGAGTCACTTTAACTTCTAGATATACCCTTGGTTCTCATAGTTTAAATGCACTACTTTGTGCAACTGCAACCAGAGGTGGAACTTGGACTTTCATAAGTGGTCCTGCTGGTGGAACAGGTACAGTGGACGATGATTTATTGTATTATACAAGCCCTGGTTGTTACACAGTTAGGTATACAGTTTCTTCCTTCCCTGGTGCGGATGGCGGATGTCTTGCGACCCAAGATTTCCAGGTGCACATCGGCGAAATGCCAATGCCAATGTTTGATCTTCCAGACCATGTTTGTTGGGATCAGGTGAATATTGTCCAGTTTAATATACCGGCTTCATTCTTGACCAGTCCTACTTACTCTGGTTCAATAGCAAGATCTTATAGAAGTACCAATACTTCTGTTGCTACAGTAAACAGTAGTGGACTAGTAACCATCGTTGGAAATGGTATAGCTTCTATTTGTATGCAAGAGACTGTGACCACCAACGCTTGCGGAGTATTGACTACTTGTAGAGCGGAGGTTTGTGAAGTCATCAGAGTTTTAAACAATACCACAGTGGTCAATCCAACTTGGACTGCCATTGGACCTTTCTGTATCGATGATCCATGTGTTCGTCTCGATTTATTAGTGACAGGAACAACGGGTGGTATCTTTACCGGACAGGGTGTTCGTCCTCCGGGAGGGGCTTTGGTTCATCCTCAATACGAATTCTGCCCTGCAGTAGCTGGTGTAGGTACTCATGCTGTCACTTATACGGTTAATTCTCCAGATGGATGTACGGGTGTATTTACCCGCAATATCGAGGTCTATCCTGCAGTCAATGCAACTCTCCATAGTGATTCTATTGTTTGTCAAGTAGAGCCAACTGGTATTGTTGATTTGACCTTATTATTTAATCCTTTGACTACAGGTGGTGGTGTTTTCACACTTACTTCCGGACCTGCTTCAGGTCGAGTGATTGGAGACAATCAATTAAATTATTTAGAAGCTGGCTGTTATTGCTTCCTTTATACTGTAAGCAGCTTCCCAGGTGCTGACGGGGCTTGTTTGGCCACTGGTACTGCTTGTTTATTAATTACTGAGCAACCGACCCCAAGCTTTGATATCCAGAATGAAAGATGCTGGAGTATAACAGATCCAATTGCTCTTAAGAGAGATACATTATTTATCAATAGCCCAACCTACGATCCTGCAGGAACCAGAACCAGAGTTTTAAGAGTTCTTTCTGGTCCAGCTGTTGTGATCGCCAATGGACCAAGCATTTTTGCAGTGGAATATACCGGTGCAGGAAATGTGGTCCTTTGTCTTGAAGAAACATTGACTTATGCAGCTTGTGGTACAGGAATTCCTGCTGGAAGATTCTGTAGAGATACCACTTGCAGACAAGTGATCGTTCAGGATGGATTGGCACAAGACGCAAGGTTTACTGTTGTGGGTGCTAAGGCAGAATATTGCCCTGGTGATACCATCACCTTGATTCCAAATGTACCTGGTGGAATTTTCACCGGAACCAATGTTGGAAATAGCAATCCTGTAGGAACCAATGGTGGAGTTAGATTTACTGCTTGCGGAATTTATGTTGTGACATACTCAATAGAAACTACAGCAGGTTGTATCAATCAATCTTCTCAAACTTTCTTTACAGACAGAACCAATCCGGTATTTGTCGGACCTACTGCCACCAACCGTTTTGACACCGTTGTGAATTGTGATGGTCTCGATCAAACAGCCAGAATGAATGCTTGGGCTGCAAGATTTAGCTTTACAGACAACTGCCAGTTCAGAACAACCGCAAGGATTTATGATAGAAGATCCGGATGTTCACCTAATACGGGCTTGTATATTTATGAAATATTGGGAAGAGATACCTGTGGTAATGAAACCAGAGTATTCCCATCCTACCGTGTCATAGATACGACCAGACCAGTCATCGTAACACCGGCTTCTGATCTTGTAATCGAATGTGGAAATGAAACTGATGCCCAAATTATTAACTGGCTCAATATAAATGGTCGCGCAATAGCCAATGATGCTTGTAGTGGAAATATTTTGAGATGGTCACATAATTTCTCAGGTGACATCGCCAGTTATTGCTCTGCAACAGGTACTTTGGTAACATTCACAGTATTTGATCAATGCAATAATTCAAGTACAACTAGTGCAAGAATCATAGTCAGAGACTTGTTACCACCGGTTTGGAACAAAAATCCAGTAGATTTATTGGTCGAATGCCATACTTCATTTGGCAGAGATCCTTACGAACAAGTGAGCGCATGGGTTGCCAATATTGGTGGAGGAGTAGCTCTTGACTCATGTCAATTGTCTATCCGTTATACCAATAACTTTGCATCTCAGCCTTGGGTTGGTGGTTGCAACAGAAACACCGGAAGAAAAACCGTGACTTTTAATGCAATTGATGGTTGCGGTAATACAAGTTCAAGAACTGCAGTAGTTGAAATTATAGATATCACTCCACCAGAAATCACCAGCCCTGCTAAAGACACGGTGGTTGATTGTGATGGTGCAGGTAATCTTGCAGCTTTTGCAACATGGATTAACAACCATGGTGGAGCAGTGGCATTGGATTATTGTAGTGGTAATTTAAGTTGTGCTCCTCCGACAGATGCCAGGGCTGCTTTTGTAACTGGTCCTTCTTTCCCTTGGGGTACTGGAGCATACAGTACACAAATGGATGCAGCAGTTGGAGCAGGAAACTGGGATCGATTGTTTTTCGCTACGGTAAATCCAAATGTCTTATTCTCTGATACTTATAAGTTTGTTTACTTAGAAGGTGGAGATAACCAAGCAAATGAATTTAATACTTTCGTCAATACCCACCGTGCTTTGATGGAATCATGGGTAGCTTGCGGAGGTCGTTTGTTTTTAAATGCAGCACCAAACCAAGGTGGAAATATAGATTTAGGATTTGGTGGAGTTAGGATATTGTATGCACCTCCAGGCACTTGGGTATCCAGCGTGACTCAAGCCAATCCACACCCGATTTTTGTCGGACCGAATTTGCCAACTACTCCAAACATGACAGGTAATTTTTATGCCCATGCTTTAATTTGTCCTCCGGGCATGACTGCCATTTTGAGAGAGTCTGCGGGTGCATTGCGTCCAGTATTAATGGAGTCTTTTTGGGGTGATGGTATTGTATTTTTTGGTGGTATGACCTCGACTATTTTCCATAGTCCTCAACCACAGACCAATAATTTAAATACAAACATGCTCAATTACCTTAACAATGTGGTCTTGCCAAATCAAGAGCCTGAATCAGATGGAATCTTGAGATGGGATACGGTGAGAATGCGTACACAAGAAGATTGCGGAGGTACAAGAACATTAACCTATATGTTTAGAGCCGTGGATACTTGTTTAAATATTTCGAATGCAACCATTGCAAGATTTATCATTCAAGATACCATTGATCCGATATTTGTGATCAATCCAAGAGACACTGCAGTAGACTGTGATAGACTAGGAAATGCAGCAGCTCTTGCTGAATGGCTTAGACTAAATGGTCGTGCAGTTGCAATTGATGTTTGTAGTGGTCCACTTAGATGGGAAACTGATTTGGTGGCTGAATTGGATAAATGCAGCAATACAGCAGATTACGTTTATAGATTTACCGCCATTGATTCATGTGGAAATAGCTCCTGGCGTGAAGCTCGCTTTATTGTTCAGGATACTACCAGACCTGTGATCACCGGAGGGTATGACAAACTTGTAGAATGCGATCAATCCGGTGCAAACAATGACAACCAGATATTGGCGTGGTTAGACAGTCTTGGTGGTTTGAGTGCTACAGACCAATGTAGCGATAACATCAACTGGAGGCATGACTTTAGTGATTTTAGATGGGTCGATGGTTGCGGAGACACAAGATTTCAGGATGTAACTTTTACAGCTACAGATGATTGTGGTAATTTCTCTACCAGAACCTTAAGGGTAGGTACACAAGATACCACTAAACCAGTATTCTTCAATTGTGAAAGACCACCGATCGTAGTTCCTGCAGAAACATTCCATTGTGATGCATATGTGAATTTCTCGCCTGTTGCAGCATTTGATAATTGTGATGTACCGGTCATCAGACAAATAGACAGCACCGGTCTAAGATCGGGAAGCCGTTTCCCTGTTGGAACCACCATTTTGGTGTTTGAAGCTTCTGACTCTTGCGGAAATCGTGATACTTGTTATCTAAAAGTCATCGTCAATGATTACTGGGATTTACCATCCATCACTTGTCCTGCTCCGGCTGCATTCAATGCATCATTGGATTCTTGTGGTAGAACTTTGACATCTGCAGATGGTATCGACCCAAGCAATATTACTGACAATTGTCCGAATACAGTCGTCACTTATGTGGTCACCGATCAAGCCGGTCAAGTAGTAAGAAGAGGATTCAACACTGCTTCTGGAACTTTCTTCCCAGTAGGTGTAGATACCATTACTTATTGCGTATTCGATCAGCCATTGTTAAAAATAACAGAGGTCACTCAACAGTTGGGTACTCCAATTGCAGGTGGCACGATTACAATTGGAAGAACCAATCCGGTTCCTCCATTTATTACGACGGATCTAATCGACGGAGATTATCTCGAAATAGGTAATTACGGAGGTGGAATCATCGACTTGACCTGCGTCAGCATCGAAGTTGTTGGACCTGCAGGTTCAATTTGCGATTACACCATTCCTCCGCCGTTCCCATTAAAACCGGTCCATTTCTTAAGACCTGGTCAAGTGGCTACCTTCCATATTGGAAATGGAATTGATGTACCTGCTAGCAGATTCTTCCATATGAATTGTGCTCAAGCTGGCATCAATGATCAACGTGCTTATATTTTGAGATTAAACGATCGTGTGATCGATGTTTTTGCTACCAATGGATTTAATCCGGTAGGTAGAGGAACCATCGCTAAAGTTACGGTTGCTGATTGGGTTGGTGCTTCAGATCCTCATTTCTGTCGTGGTTCTTATTACAGAACAAACCATGAAGACAATAATAGAAGCACAGACTTCGAACTTGCCGAATCATGTAATGCAGCTACCATCGGAACTTGGAATCCTAGCAATTTATTTTCAATTGCGAATTTGGATACAGTTTCCATGCAGTCAATTGTTCATCCTCCTGTATGTTGTAAAGTGGCTATTACGATTAGAGATAGCCAAGCTCCAATTTGTGGACGTTATGATACATTGACAAGTGGTATTCCTACCAATTTAAATGTTGCGTTTGCGCAAGGAGTTTGTTTCAGCTCTTCTGTAAATATTCCGAACAACTGTAAAGTGGGTGATGTCAGAATTCTGAACATGACCGGATTCTCAAGTCAGAACTTAGGTGACTGGGAAGTAACATTGATCAGTCCAAGTGGTACCAGGGTTAAACTTTGGGAGAATGTTTGCAACGCTGCAACTTCCTTCAATCTTAATTTTGGAACTGCTGACAACAAAGGTGTTGGACTAGGTAGCATCAATGCTGCTCCTTGTGTTCCTAACTTTGGCAATGGAGGATTCTATATTCCACAAGAAAGCTTTATTAAATTCTTTAACGAACAAGGTCAAGGAACCTGGAGATTGGAAATTGAAGACAATAGCTGTGCAACCACCGCCATTTCCAATGCACTTAGTAACTGGAGATTACAAGTATTGTGCAAAGCTCCAGCAATCTTACGTGATACTACCGTAACTGCTGACTTTAGACAATGTCGTAAGAAATTCCTTTGGTATCACCCACTAATAAATGACAATTGTCCTGGTGGAACTGCGGAAATGACGTATGTTACGACCTGTACCAATGCCAGAACCGGTGTCACTGATACGGTACTTGGTCCAATCACCAGAATAGTTACCGCAGGTGCTTGCGATTCATTGATATTGCCAATCGGTGTTACTAAGATTTCTTACAGAATTAGAGATTTGTCTGGTAATGAGGGTATGTGCATGTTTACAGTAACGGTTAGAGATATCAATGCTCCGATCATACCAGCTTACAAAGATGTTACTGCAAACGCAGCGGCAGGTGAATGTGGAGTTTACTTCTATTTTAATGCAGACGCTACAGATTCTTGTGGAATAGATACCATTTATGCTGTACCACCAAGTGGAACTTACTTCCCGGTCGGACAAAACAGAATATGTATTTATGCGATAGATAAGAGTGGCAATAGAGATTCTTCATGTTTCATATTGACAGTTAATCCATACATCCCAAGTTCAAGTGAATTGGCTTGTAATGATAAAATCAACTTGTCTTTGGATGCATCTTGTAGAGCTGAATTGACGCCGGATATGATTTTGGAAGGTGGTAACCATTGGTGTTATAATCAGTACGAAATCATAGTGACAGATAGCAGAGGTATAGTGAGATCCAATATCTTTACTTATGCCGATGTGGGTAAATGTTTCCGGGTAACCATCCGCGACCCAAGATCAGGTAATAGCTGTTGGGGTGAGGTTTGTATTGAAGACAAACAAAGACCTAACTTGGCTTGTCCAAGAGATACAGTGGTTAATTGTATTTCAACTTTAGATCCTGATATTCTTGGTTATGCAGTAGTAACGACTTGCGAACCTGCTGCTACCATCACTTATTGGGATGAATACACCGAATTGGGTGAATGTGCATTCCCTTATGTGGCTAGAATTATCAGATACTGGAGTGTAGAAGATGAAAACGGTAATCGCGATACTTGTGAGCAGAGAATAGATGTGGAAAGATTTGATTTGGCAGACATCCGTTGGCCACGTCATTATGATGATCTTGATCTTCCACATTTAGAGTGTGATGAAAGAAGAAATTCTAAGGATATTACTGGTCATTATTTACCACAGCCTTATTGTGTAGATGGATATTTATTGGATTCAATCATTTGGAAAGCCACTGGCGGATTTTATCCTTCACCAAATGGAGATTTGGCGGGAGAAAGATTGCCTAAGGCACTTGGTTGGAATTATTTGGAAACAGGTATTTATACCAATCATCCAAGTCCATATCCTGTTTACTACAATGCACATCCTGATTGGAATTCTAACAGTGGATTCTGTTGGGGACCTGATGAGGTTGCTCAGTGGATCGGTACTGGATATCCAACCGTAGATGGCATTGATCTACATACCAGAGGAAGATGCGCAGTATCTATTAGATATGAAGATGAGGTTTATGATATTTGTGAAAACAGTTATGAAATTCTTCGTTACTGGAAAATCAGAAATATGTGTTTACCTCCGGTAGCTGGACAGAATCCAATTGAGTTTATTCAGGTGATCAAAGTTTTGGATAAAAAAGGTCCGGAAATCGTTTACCCTGATACCATTGTGATTTCTACTACCAACAATAGCTGTACTGCAATTTGGGATTTGGCTGAGCCTTGGATGAAAGACAATTGTTCCAACGAGCTTAGCTACAGTGTCAGAATGAGAGCTGGCAGATCCGTTCGTTATGCAGATGGCAGATGGGCAGTATTCAATTTACCTCTTGGAGTTCATGAGGCTGAATTGACCGCGCAAGATATTTGCGGTAATAAAACCATCAAGAAAATTATGGTTTCTGTGGTGGATGCTATTATTCCTACACCAATTTGTCGTGCATTCACAACGGTCAACATCACCGGAAATCAAAGTCCTGGTGAAAATTATGCCAGAGTTTATGCAGAAGCATTTGATGAAGGATCTTATGACAACTGTGCTCCACACATTTACTTCAAAGTCATCCGTATGGCTGAATTATTAGGTACCAACAATGGTTCTAATTCAAACAATACTGTGGCTTGCGGAGGTAGAAATGGAGATGACAATAGCATTCTTACAGGTAATCAAGTGTATTTTGATGATTATACAGATTTCTGTTGTGCCGATGCCAATCAGAGAATCATGGTTGTTTTAAGGGTGTTTGATGTAGATCCGGGAGCCGGACCAATTGCACCTGCAAGAATGACCAACCGTACCAGCAATTTGTTTGGAAGGTTTAATGATTGTATGGTAGAAGTTGAAGTACAAAATAAAAATGTACCAACTGTGGTCGCTCCACCAAATATCGTAGTAAGCTGCTGGTTCTGGTTTGATATTGACAAATTAACTGATCCAAATGATCCAACTTTTGGTCGTGTCGTGACGGATCTGTCAGACAGGAAGAAAGTGGTCACTACAGATCTAGTTTGTCGTAAGTATTGCGAAAGAAATGACATCACCGGATATCCGGGATTTGTTGCAAGCAACGCAATACCTAAACCTGCACCAAATCAAGCATGTGATTATTATTACCAATACTTTGATACTGCACACTGGGATAATAAATACGAATTGACATGGGGATTTGACGGATATGCATTAAATAGCTGTAATGTCAATCCAACCATCACTGTAAATGACTTAAGGGAATGTGGACAAGGTTTAATCCAACGTATTGTAAGTGCTCAAGGGCCTAACAATATTAATGTGACTGCAATCCAAACCATTTGGGTAGTTGACTGCGATCCATTCTACATTGATGATTTAACTTGTAATGATCCACGCTTCAGCGATGTGATTTGGCCAAATGGGGTCTGTACGCAGACGCCTGTGACCATCAACGGCTGTGGTGCAGACGTTAGTCCTGACAATCCACAATTGGGTCGTCCACAAGTGATCAACAATGCAGATGACAATTGCGCCTTGTTATCTATTGAATACAGTGATGATGTATTTACCATCGAACCAGATGCTTGTATGAAAATACTAAGAACCTGGAAAATCATTGACTGGTGTCAGTACGATCCTTTCATTGATCCTGACAAAGGAAGATGGGAGAGACTACAAATTATTAAAGTAAGAGACCAGGATAAACCAGTGGTTACTTGTAATGTAGGACCATGCGAACCTGCGGTTATTAATACTGCATTGGGTGTTTGTGTCGGACATATCAGTTTGACTGCAAGCGCTACTGATCAGTGTAGTCCGGTGGATTGGTTGTTGTGGGAATATAAAATTGACGCATACAACGATGGTGTTGGAGTTCATGGTGGATATGATTTCAGAGTGGGTTCATTGACTCAAAGAGCCTTCAATGCAGGAGACACCGTGGAATACAGCCACAATCCATTTGCAGACAATCCTCGCAATCCATTTGACGCCAGTGGTACTTATCCAATTGGTATCCACAAAATCAGCTGGTTTGTAGAAGATGGTTGTGCCAATGTGGGCGTTTGTGAAACTTTATTTGAAATTAAAGATTGCAAAGCTCCTACTCCTTATTGCCACACTGGAATTATTACAGTACCAATGCCTTCATCTGGTTGTATCGATATTTGGGCTAAAGATTTAGATCTTGGAAGTTTCGATAATTGTACAACAAAAGACAATCTTCTTTTCTATTTCGACAATGATCCTACCAAAACATCCATTACTGTTTGTTGTGACGATTTCGTCAATGCAAATGCAAATGATGAATTGAGATTGGAAGTTGAAATGTGGGTAGAAGACGAAGAAGGTAATAAAGATTACTGTAAAACGGTCATCATTGTACAAGACAACCAAAATATTTGTCCTGACAATCTGAATGGTAAAGCCAGAATAACTGGTCTTGTCACGGATGAAAAAGGAGAAGATATCAATCCAGTGGAGATAGGTCTATATCGCAATGGCAACATGATGGTTGAACGTACCGGAAATCCATATCTATTTGGTGACCTTGTAAAAGACATCGAATATGAATTAAGACCTGATAGAAATGACGATCATATCAATGGAGTTTCTACTCAGGATATCATCCGAATTCAGAAACATATTTTAGGACAGGAAGCAATTAATACTCCTTACAAAATGTTAGCAGCTGACGTCAATAATTCTAGTACAATAACTTCAGCGGATATCAATGAAATCAGAAAATTGGTTTTAGGTAATATCGCGGAATTTAGCAAAGTCAGATCATGGTCTTTCGTACCAACGGATTATGTTTTTGCTGATCCTACCACACCTTGGGCAGCTCCAAGAACTAAGACTGTTATGCTTGACGATCACAAAGTCGTCAACTTTATGGCCTTCAAAATGGGAGACGTGACTGGTAACGCTGTTGCAGGTCTTACCGGTAATAGTCAAGTGAGAACCAATGGTTTCTTGAATCTTGAAATGGATGAATTGAACCTCCAGGCTGGTCAAGTTTATCAAGTAGAAATGAAATCTTCTGATTTTGAAAAGATCAACGGATACCAGTTTACCTTTAAGTTTGATCAAACTGCCTTGTCATTCGAAGGTTTTGAATCGGGAGCTATCCAGCTTACTGAGTCAAACTTTGGTGTACAGAAATTAACCGAAGGATTGATGAGTACCAGCTGGAACTCAAGGACTCCAGTAAGTTTAACCAAAGATGAAGTGTTGTTCAAATTGACTTTCAGAGCCATGAAAGATGGTAACATTGCACAAATGTTGACTGTTACGGATGATGTGACCAGAGCAGAAGCTTATACTACTTCGGATGATGTGAAAGGGGTGAGATTAGGAATCAGAACAAGCAATGGCTGGGTTGAATCCGGCGTGTTTGAATTGTATCAGAACGAACCGAATCCATTCTCTAAACAAACAGTAGTTGCATTCAGACTTCCAGAAGCTAGTCAAGTTAAATTGACCATCTACGATGCAGCAGGTAAAGTCATCAGAGTTTACGAACAAGATGGAGCGAAAGGTCTTAACCAAATCACCATCCAACGTTCTGAAGTCAACGCTGCAGGAGTATTGTACTACCAGCTAGATGCACAAACAGAGCTTGGAGGCCATACAGCCACCAAACGCATGATCATTGCAGAATAAAGAATAGAGAATTCTTTAAATAAAATAAAAGGCCTTCTTTCGAAAGAAAGGAGGCCTTTTTTTGTGTTCCATTTTTGCTTTGGAATCTAAGGAATAAATTGGGGTACTATGTATTAGCTTTTTCAATTTATACTTTTGTAAATATATAAATTTGAGAATATCAAGTATATAGTAATTATTATTTTTAAGTATGATTTTAAATTGAAATAAAACCTGTTCAGCCCGCATCAAGAAAAGATCTTAAAAAAGATTATATTTGCGCTTTAATTGAATTATAGCTTTATGAATCCAGTGCCGTTTGATTATTTTCCAATATTGATCCAATTTTTAGTGGCAGCATCCTTTGTTGTGGTTACTTTAGTAGCCACACATTTATTGGGACCAAAATCAAAGGGAATTCGTCATGACAATAGTTTTGAATGTGGTCTGGACAGTGTAGGTAATGCAAGAAATCCATTTTCTGTCAAATATTTTCTGACAGCCATTTTATTTGTATTGTTTGATGTAGAGATTATTTTTTTATATCCTTGGGCTGTCAATTTTAGAAAACTGGGATGGTTTGGATTCTTTGAAATTTTGGTTTTCTTGACCCTTTTAATGGCTGGTTTTTATTATGTCATCAAAAAAGGTGTGCTAAATTGGGAAACTGCTGAAGATAGAGATTAGACATTTGTAATTTGCAAAATAGGATCAAATGAGTGAAAAGATAAAAATGGTTGAGGCACCACCGGGAATCGAAGGACAGGGATTTTTCGCAACTTCCTTGGACAACGTGGTCGGGCTTGCCAGAAAAAATAGTATTTGGCCATTGCCTTTTGCAACTTCTTGTTGTGGTATAGAATTTATGGCTACCATGGCCTCCCATTATGACTTGGCCAGGTTTGGCTCCGAGAGATTGAGTTTTACACCCCGTCAGGCAGACCTTTTGATGGTGATGGGCACCATTGCTAAAAAGATGGGACCGATTCTTAGGCAGGTTTACGAACAAATGGCGGAACCCAAATGGGTGATTGCAGTTGGAGCTTGTGCTTCCAGTGGAGGTATTTTTGATACATACAGCGTTTTACAGGGCATTGATAGAATTATTCCTGTGGATGTATATGTCCCCGGTTGTCCTCCTCGTCCGGAGCAAATCATTGATGGGGTCATGCGGATCCAAGATCTCATCGGTAAAGAAAGTGTGAGAAGAAGAAATTCAGAAGAATATCTCAAATTAAAAGAAGAATATTTAATTAAGTGATGAACCAACTTACAGACGAGCAAATACAATCACACATCAGTGGAGCGCTTGGAGATAATTTCAAAATCCTCAGGGATGATTATGGTATTTTTACCATTGAACTACCAGTCCCACAATTGTATCGCTGCATTCAATTTTTGTACAAAGACAGTTTGTTGGAATTTAATTATTTGACGGATCTATGCGGAGTGCATTATCCGGATGAAAAAGGAAGAGAATTGGCAGTGGTGTATCATTTGCAGAGCATGAGAAACAGCACACGCATGAGAATCAAAACTTTTGTACCCATCGAAAAGCCTGAGATACCTAGTATCACCGGGATTTACGCATCAGCCAATTGGATGGAAAGAGAGACTTATGATTTTTATGGGATCTTGTTTTTAGGACATCCGGATCTAAGAAGAATTTTGAATATGGATGAAATGGTTGATTTTCCGATGAGAAAAGAATTTCCATTGGAAGATCCATTAAGAGCAGATAAAAAGGATCTTCATTTTGGAAGATAATCATTTGTAAAAGCATGAAAACAAATTTAGAATACAGCGCAGAATTTTTAAATCCGGACATACCAGATATCCCTTATAATATTTTAAATCTTGGACCCACCCATCCAGCGACCCACGGGATTTTTCAAAATGTGCTTAAACTGGACGGTGAGCGAATCATCAGTGGTGAACAAACCATTGGTTACATTCATCGTGCGTTTGAAAAAATTGCAGAGAGAAGACCTTTTTACCAAATCACTCCTTTGACAGATCGATTAAATTATTGCTCTGCACCCATCAATAACACCGGATGGTATTTGACTGTAGAAAAATTACTTGGACTTAAAGTTCCTAAAAGAGTTGATTACATGCGCGTGATGGTGATGGAATTGGCACGTATCACCGACCACCTCATTTGTAATAGTATTTTGGGTGTGGACACAGGAGCTTTGACGGGATTTACTTATGTGTATCAATATCGGGAAAAAGTATACGAAATATACGAAGAAATATGTGGTGCAAGATTAACCACCAGCATGGGACGTATTGGCGGATTTGAAAGAAATTTTAGTCCAAAAGTTTTTGAACTTACCAAGAAATTTTTAGAAGATTTTCCTAAAGTGTGGAGAGAATTTGAAAGTCTTTTATCACGCAACCGCATATTTATGGATCGCACCATTGATACAGGTGGAATTGATGTAGAGAGAGCTTTAAATTATGGTTTCACCGGTCCTAATCTTCGTGCATGTGGCATTGATTATGATTTAAGAACCGCAGAACCATACTGCTCTTATGAAGATTTTAAATTTGACATCCCAGTTGGAACCACCGGAGATACCTATGATCGCTTTGTCGTCCGCAATGAAGAGATTTGGCAAAGTTTGAGTATTGTACAACAAGCCATTCAAAAAATAGAAGCAGAACCATCGGATATATACCACGCAGACAGCGACCATTATTATTTGCCTCCTAAACAGGAAGTGTATAAAAATATGGAAGCTTTGATTTATCATTTTAAAATTGTGATGGGTGAGATTGATGCCCCTGCAGGCGAAGTGTACCAGGCAGTAGAAGGTGCCAATGGAGAATTGGGATTTTATCTGATCAGTGATGGTGGAAGAACTCCCTATAGACTGCATTTTAGGAGACCTTGTTTTATTTACTATCAAGCTTTTCCAGAAATGGTTAAAGGACAGTTGTTGTCCGATGCCATCGTCGTGATGAGCAGTCTAAATGTAATTGCTGGAGAATTGGATGCTTAGAAAAATTGACTTATTTTAGAAATATAAAAATTCGAACTACAATATGAAAATTCAAGCAAAAGAAACAAGTCCCTGGCATGAGGAAGTCATTCTGAATGTTGCTTATTTAAATCAGTAGATTAATCCAACAAGATGTTTTCAGAATCAAGATTAAACCAAATAAACGAGATTGTCAAAAGATACCCGGAAGGGCGTCATAAATCGGCTTTGCTTCCAGTACTTCACCTCGCACAAGAAGATCATGGTTGGCTTTCTATTGATACCATGAATGAAGTGGCAGGAGTTTTGAATCTCGAACCCATTGAGGTTTATGAGGTGGCTAGTTTTTATACCATGTTTCACTTAAAGCCGGTGGGAAAATATGTTTTGGAAGTTTGTCGCACAGGACCTTGTTGTACCGTAGGCGCTGAAGAGTTGGTGCAATACATTGAAGATAAACTCCACATCCAGGTGGGAGAAACCACTGCAGACGGATTGTTTACTTTAAAGACGGTAGAATGTCTTGCAGCATGTGGGACTGGACCCGTTTTACAAATAGGACCTGAATATAAATATCGCGAAAATTTGACACCCCAAAAAATTGATGAACTCATTGACGAATTAAGAGCAAAAGGATAAAATGGGAAGAAAAATATTATTGGAGCACATTGACGTGCCGGGTATTCAAACATTGGATGTCTATCGAAAAATGGGTGGATACAATGCGGTCACCAAAGCCATAAAAAATATGTCTGCGGATGAGATCGTCGAAGAAGTTAAAAAATCCGGTTTGAGAGGAAGGGGTGGTGCAGGATTTCCAACTGGAATGAAATGGTCATTTCTAGATAAAAAATCGGATAAACCAAGATACCTTGTTTGCAACGCAGATGAATCAGAACCGGGTACTTTTAAAGATCGGTATTTGATGGAAAAGCTCCCACACATTTTAATTGAAGGAATGATTTGTTCGTCCTATGCTTTAGGCGCAAACACTTCTTACATCTATGTGCGTGGAGAGATGATGTACGTCATTAAAATTTTAGAAAAAGCAATTCAAGAGGCCTATCAAGCAGGTTTTCTTGGTAAAAATATTTTAGGATCTGATTATTCTTTGGATTTATATGTTCAGCCGGGAGGAGGAGCATATATCTGCGGAGAAGAAACAGCATTGTTAGAATCTCTGGAGGGCAAACGTGGCAATCCGCGTAACAAACCTCCTTTTCCGGCCTTGTGGGGACTCTACGGTTGTCCTACGGTGGTCAACAATGTAGAAACCATCGCAGATGTTCCTTGGATTATAAATAATGGTGGAGAAGCATATGCTGGTATCGGTATAGGAAAAAGTACAGGAACTAAATTAATATCCGCTTGTGGCAATATTAATAAACCTGGTGTCTATGAAATAGAATTGGGAATTTCTGTAGAAGAATTTTTAAACAGTGATGAGTATTGTGGTGGAATTGCCAATGGCAGAAAACTTAAAGCAGTTGTTGCAGGAGGAAGTTCTGTTCCAATTCTTCCAGCGGATCTTATTCTGACAACTGCCAATGGAGAAAAGCGATTAATGACTTATGAATCCTTGGGCGACGGTGGATTTGTGTCCGGTACCATGTTAGGTTCAGGAGGATTTATCGTGTACGACGATCAACAATGCATTGTGAGAAATCTTTGGAATTTTACAAGATTTTACCACCACGAATCTTGTGGACAATGCAGTCCTTGTCGCGAAGGCACAGGCTGGATGGAAAAAGTGTTACACCGCATCGAAAATGGTCACGGAAAATTATCCGACATTGATTTATTGGTAGATGTGGCAAAAAAAATAGAAGGCAAAACCATTTGTCCTCTCGGAGAAGCTGCTGCTTGGCCGGTGGCGAGTGCCATCAGACATTTTAGAGCAGACTTTGAAGAGCATGTTCGCAATCCGGATTCTTGTGTTAAAAAGCATCTCCACAGAGAAATGGCGCATGCGCATTAAATGAAATTATTGAAGAGGATTAAATTATAAGATTTATTACCAGCAGATAAAAATGAGCGATCAGATAAAAATAACCATAGACGGAGAATCCATCGAAGTGCCAAAAGGAACCACCATCCTTCAAGCTGCAAGGATGATTGGTAAAAATTATCCTCCTGCGATGTGTTACTACACTCCATTAAAAAATACTGGAGGTAAGTGCAGAGTTTGCCTTGTAAAAGTTGCTCAGGCTTCTGAAGCAAACCCAAGACCGATGCCAAAATTAGTAGCGAGTTGTTTAACCCAGGCAGAACACGGAATGGTGGTGGAAAATGAATCATCCCCTGAAGTTTTAGAAGCACGAAATGGTGTGGTTGAATTTTTATTAATCAACCATCCATTGGACTGTCCGGTATGTGATCAGGCCGGCGAATGTGATTTGCAAAATTTATCTTTTGAGCATGGTCGTTCTGAAACCAGATACGAAGAGGGAAGAAGAGAATTTGATAAAATAGATATAGGACCTTTTATCCAATTACACATGACCAGATGCATTTTATGCTATCGTTGTGTTTATTTGGCGGATCAATTGACTGAAAAACGAGTGCATGGTGTCATCAATCGCGGAGATGTTTCTGAAATTAGCACCTATATCCAAAATGCAATAGAAAATGATTTTTCGGGAAACATCATCGATGTATGTCCTGTAGGAGCATTGACGGATAAAACCTATCGATTTAAACAAAGGGTTTGGTTTTCCAAGCCATTTGACGCGCACAGAGATTGTCCAAAGTGTACAGGAAAATCAGTGCTTTGGATGAAGGGTCAAGACATTATTCGCATCACTTCCAGAAAAGATAAATTTGGTGAAGTGATTGATTTTATATGCAATGAATGTAGATTCGACCACAAAGAACCACATCATTGGGTGATCGAAGGACCTAGAGACATGGGAGAGGAATCTGTAATTTCTGCGAATAAATATGAATTACCTGTCGTCTCACCGGCAGTCAATGTGGACGCTAAATTTGTATCAGAATGAGCATCGTAGTTTTTAAAATTATTTATATTTCTGTCATATTTGGCCTTTCTTTATTTATTGCCATGTATTCTACTTATGCAGAACGCAAGGTAGCTGCATTTTTGCAGGACAGAATAGGACCCAATCGTGCAGGTCCTTTTGGCTTGTTGCAACCTTTGGCGGATGGATTGAAATTATTTTTCAAAGAAGAATTTATTCCCGCCAAGTCGGACAAGATGTTGTTTTTGATGGGACCCGGATTTTTTATGATCACCGCTTTAATGACCAGTGCGGTCATTCCATTTGGTTCTGAAATTACCATGGATGGTGTTAGTTATTCATTGCAGGGTACCGATTTAAATGTGGGATTGCTCTATATTTTTGGGGTAGTGTCTTTGGGTGTCTATGGAATCCTAATTGGTGGCTGGGCTTCCAATAATAAATTTTCATTGCTTGGAGCCATCAGGGCAGCTTCACAAAATATCAGTTATGAATTGGCCATGGGTCTTTCCATCATTGCCTTGGTGATGTTGAGTTCCAGTCTTTCCATAAAAACAATCGTAGATCAGCAGTCAGGTTGGCATTGGAATGTTTTTTATCAACCTCTGGGTTTTATTATTTTTCTGATCTGCGCTTTTGCAGAAACCAATAGAGCACCATTTGATTTACCGGAATGTGAAACGGAACTTGTGGGTGGTTTTCACACCGAGTTTTCTTCCATGAAGTTGGGCTTTTACCTTTTTGCAGAATACATTAATATGTTTATTAGTAGTGCGATACTTGCTACTTTGTATTTTGGTGGATATCATTTTCCATTTGTTTCTGACATGGATTCAAGCTGGTTAAGAACTTTGCTAGAAGCCGTGGTAATATTTGGAAAAATTTTCTTTTTTATATTTTTATTTATGTGGATCAGATGGACATTACCAAGATTCAGATTTGATCAATTGATGAATTTGGGTTGGAAAGTATTGATTCCACTGGCGGTTGTCAATATTTTATTGACCGGTCTTTTTATTTTACTTAAATAATTGCCTGAGAAATGAGTGTAATTAAATTAACCAATAGAATTAAAGTGATGGAGCGAAAGCCCATGACTTTTATGGAACGACTTTATTTCCCTGCGATCCTTAAAGGAATGTCCATCACCATCAGCCATTTTTTTACAAAAAAGGCCACCATCCAATATCCGGAACAAAAGCGCCCAATGAGCGATGTTTTTCGCGGACTACATATTCTAAAGCGCGATGACAAAGGCGCAGAGCGATGCACCGCATGCGGACTTTGCGCATTGGCTTGCCCTGCAGAAGCCATTACGATGACTGCTGCAGAGAGAACTCCGGAAAATAAACATCTATACCGTGAAGAGAAATACGCAGCCGTCTACGAGATCAATATGTTGAGATGTATTTTCTGTGGTTTGTGTGAAGAAGCTTGTCCCAAAGAAGCCATTTTTCTTCAAAACGATAAAATGGCTCCGGCCAGTTATGAAAGAGAAGATTTTATTTTTGGGAAAGACAGACTGGTAGAACCATTTTTAAATTCCAAATCATGATCGATATTATATTTTATGTATTGTCAGCACTGACGATTATTTCCGCGACGATGGTGATTGTATCTAAACATCCTATCCGCAGTATACTCTTTTTAGTGCTCACTTTTTTCTTAATCTCGGCGCATTATGTTTTGTTGAATGCACAGTTTTTGGCTTTGGTCAATATCGTAGTGTATGCTGGAGCCATTATGGTTTTGTTTTTATTTGTGGTGATGTTTCTTAATTTAAATGAAGAGGTGGAAAAAGTGAGACATTATTTTCCTTGGTTTGCAGCAGTCATCTCAGGAGGATCTTTGATGTTGATCATCACTTCTGCATTGGACAAATCCGTTTTATTATCCCCCTATCCTGTAAAAGATTATTCCATCGGATTGGTAGAAAATCTTGGTTCGGTCTTGTATAGGGAATATTTATTGCCGATGGAATTAAGCGCCGTATTATTTTTTATTGCCATGGCTGGAGTAATGCTTCTGAGCCGTAAAGAAAAAGTAGATTAAATAATAAGTATGGAAAATCAAGTACCAGAAATATTTAGCATCATCCCACACACCCATTATGTTTTATTGAGTACCATACTTTTTGTAGTGGGTTTGATCGGTGTGATGATCAGAAAAAATGTGATCATCATGTTTATGTGTATTGAAATCATGTTGAATGCAGTGAATCTTATGCTGACTTCAACCTCTGCTTATTATTCCCACAGTGGAGGTCAGATCATGGTTTTTTTTACAATGGCGGTTGCAGCAGCGGAAGTCTCCGTTGGACTGGCCATCATTGTAATGATTTATAAAAACCTAAAAACGACCAACATTGATGCATTTCAAAAATTAAAAGGTTAATCTCTAGCCATCCTTATAAAAGAAAACCATGAATCCAGAGTTACTCATTCATATCATCTTATGGTCTCCATTATTGGGTTTTATTGTCAACGGCCTTTTAGGTACTCGTTACAATCACACCATCGCTGGAACCATCGCTTGTCTTGGTCCTTTGGCAGGATTTGTGGCCACTGTATTATTGTATTTTTCATTTAATCAACCCATCAGCTTTAGCTATTATAAATGGTTTGGTGCGGAAGGTCACTTTAACATTGACTTCAGTGTCATGGTGGATCAATTGACTTTATTGATGTTGTTTATTGTGACGGGTGTAGGAAGTTTAATTCATGTTTATTCTTTGGGATACATGGGTCACGACAAAGGTTTCGTCAGATTTATGTCCTATCTGAATCTTTTTATTTTTTCGATGCTATTGCTCATCATGGGATCCAATCTTGTAATGCTGTTTGCAGGTTGGGAAGGAGTTGGTTTATGTTCTTTTCTATTAATTGGATTTTGGTTTAAGAATCCGGAATACAACAAAGCAGCAAGAAAGGCATTTGTGATGAACCGCGTCGGTGACCTTGGATTTATACTTGGAATATTTATGATGGGGATGCACTTTAAATCTTTGGATATTTCTACCATTTTAAGTAGTCTGGATGGGATACAATCCAATGATCCACAAATCATTTTAATTACTCTTTTATTATTTATAGGAGTGTGCGGAAAATCTGCTCAAATTCCATTGTTTACCTGGTTACCGGATGCGATGGCAGGGCCCACTCCTGTGTCGGCTTTGATTCACGCAGCCACGATGGTGACAGCAGGTATTTATTTGGTGGCAAGAATGGGTGGATTGTACAATCTGGCTCCATTTACTTTGGACATTGTTTTATGGGTTGGTTTAGCAACTGCATTTATTGCAGCAACCATCGCATTAAAACAAAATGACATTAAAAAAGTATTGGCGTATTCTACAGTCAGCCAATTGGGATATATGGTGGTTGCATTGGGTTGCGCAGCATACAGCAGTGCTATCTTTCATGTGATGACGCACGCTTTTTTCAAAGCATTGTTATTCCTTGGAGCAGGTAGTGTTATCCATGGTTTACATGGAGAACAAGATCTAAGTAAAATGGGAGGTTTGAAAGGCTTAATGAAAAGTACACATGTCGTGTTTTTGGTGGCAACCTTAGCCATCGTGGGTTGTCCTCCATTGGCGGGATTTTTTTCCAAAGATGAAATATTGGCAGTAGCTTTTAGTCACCACAAAATTTATTTTGTTATTTTGGCATTGACTTCTGTGTTTACGGCCTGGTATATGTTTAGACTTTATTTTGGAACCTTCCAAGGTCAATACAGGGGGTCTGAAGAATCAAAATCTAAAATTCACGAATCTCCGATGATTATGTTAGCTCCGCTTTTTGTGTTGGCTGTTTTATCAATTATTGGTGGTTTTGCTGGAATGCCTGAGATTATAAGTCAGCATCATTATATTTCTGAATTTTTAAAACCAGCGCTTGCTGATCAGCCACATCATGTGTCTCATTTTTTCGAATATACATTGTGGACAGTGACGGTGATTGCTTTGGTGAGCATTGTTTGGTTGACTTATAAAAGGTACGCTACTTCAGATCCAAATGTATTTAACAAAAAAGAAAACTTCCTGGGAACCTTGTTAAAAGACAAGTATTATCTGGATGAAATCTATCAAACTATTTTGGTGAATCCGTTGAAAAGTTTGGGCAGCTGGTCTAAAAATGTTTTTGATCCGGTGGTCATTGACCATTTTGTGAAATTGCCAGGATTTTTTGTAACTGAAGCAGGACAAGGCTTAAAACCATTACAATCAGGAATGATTGGATGGTATATTATGAGTATGACAATTGGATTGTTGACTCTTATTTATTTATTTTTATTCTAAGAAAAATATGATGAGTCCAATTTTAATATTAATTATTTTCTGCATTTTCACTGGGCTGGTTCAGCTTCTTGCTGGACGAAAATGGGCTTCATATATTGGCCTTGCTTCTTCGGTCATCGGATTGTTGTATTTCCTTTTTTTATTGACCGACCTAGACCTTCAAGCTGGATTAATGTACCCCCTCGAATTCAAATGGATTCCGGGTTTGGAAGTTAGTTTTAGTTTAGGAATGGACTCACAAAATTTATTATTGTTGTTGCTGGTTTTTCTCATCATGCCGGTTGGACAAATAGCGTCCATAACAGGTTCGGAACAAAAATCAACTGCTTATTATTGTTTAATGTCTTTGGGTCAGGCTGCTTTGATTGGATTTTTTAGTGCACAAAACCCATTTACATTTTATTTATTTTTTGAACTTGCGTTAATACCATTTTATTTAATGGTTTTAATGTACGGCGGTGAATACAGAAGAAGAGCAGTGTTTAAATTTTTTATGTATACTGTTTTTGGAAGTTTTCTAATGCTCGCAGGAATTATTTATTACTATACTTTATTACCCGATGGAGGATCCAATGTTCAGTGGGCCACCATGAATTCAATGCCGCTTGGAATCGAAAATCAATATTGGATTTTTGCAGCTTTGTTGATAGCTTTTGCCATTAAATCTCCACTGTTTCCATTCCATACCTGGCAAGCAGAATTGTATACGCAGGGCGATAGACCCGCGATCATCATTATTGCCGCAGTACTTTCTAAAATGGGTTTGTTTGGATTTATTCGTTTTTATCCTTTATGCGCAGATGCCATACAAAATTGGAGTTATTTTTTAATTCCCATTTGTATTGCAGGCATCCTGTATGGAGCAATTGTGGCGTGGCGACAATCTATAATGACTAAAATTTTGGCTTATTCGTCTTTGTCACATATTGGTATGATAGCAGCAGCTATTTTTACCGGAACGGTGGTAGGAATTCAGGGAGCATTGTTTCAAATGTTTACGCATGGAATACTTGCGGCATCTTTATTTTATGTGGTGGATGTAATCATTCGTCGCACAGGAGAAAACAATATTTATGGATCCGCAGGAATGGCTAAAATTCATCCAAGATTGGCGGTTTACTTTTTTATCATCGTGCTTGCTTCGGTTGGTTTGCCTTTGACCAATGGATTTATAGGAGAATTTTATATGCTTTGGGGCTTAACTGAAAAATCAATTTGGTATGGAGCCTTTGCAGGTTTAAGTATTATTTTGGGGGCCATATATATGTTGAGATTTTATCAAAAATCAATGTTCGGTGATCTTCAAACCGAACATGAACCCAAATGGCATAAATTGGAATTAACAGAAGACTACGTATTGCTTGTTTCAGTCATTCTCATTCTCAGTTTTGGTTTTTTTCCAGCCACTTGGATGGACCTTACCCAACAAGCAGCCAATCATTTATTAACCAAATAATTCAGAAGGAACTATGCTTTCAATGATTATATTAACTATCACAGGAGTATTGGTTTTATTTCTGGGACTTGGCAAAGGGAAGAATTTTATTTTACCGGTTGCAGGATTGGGTGTGCTAACAGCCATGTGGTCTTATTTTCATTACAATCCAATTGGAGACCAATGGATGAAGGGCATGATGTCAATGGAAGCCATACCAGCCGCTTTTGTAGGTCTTTTATTGTCCTGCACTTTGTTGATCATTCCATTTTTAAACAGGTATAAATTAAGAGGCCCGGGTGAATTGGGCGATTTTGCAGGTATTATTTTGTTTGCGGTGATCGGTGGGATGATGATGGTTTCTCATGAAGATCTTATGATTTTATTTTTAGGAATCGAAATGCTCAGTATTGCCATGTATATTTTAGCAGGTTCAGACAGACGTATTATTCAGTCCAATGAAGCTTCATTAAAGTATTTGATCATGGGATCATTTGCAAGTGCTATATTTTTATTTGGGGTGGGATTGTATTACGTTGCTACAGGCACATTTAAATTGGTAGATTTTAAAATAATTTCTCCTGAAATTTTTGCCATCAGCATCATGGTTATTTTTGCTGGTCTTGCATTTAAAGTTTCTTTGGCACCGTTTCATTTTTGGGCGCCGGATGTTTATCAAGGATCTCCGACTTTGGTGACTGCCATCATGGCCACCGTGGTTAAAATAGCTGGATTTGGTGCATTGTTTCAATTCTTAAGACATCAGGTGATGCATACAGGGGAGTGGTATTACTGGTTGATTTTATTGGTGGCCATCAGTAGCATGGTGATTGGAAATGTGATGGCTTTTGGACAAAGAAGTGTTAAAAGATTATTGGCCTATTCTGGTGTGGTTCAAGCTGGATTTATTTTAGTGGGCTTCCTTCATCTTAAGGATGAAAACAGTTGGATGATTGTATTTTATTTGGTCGCTTATGTGCTGGCATCTTTGGTTAGTTTTGTAGCGATCTATTTTGTAGAAAGCAAAAAAGGATCCGATGATATTTCAGAATTTAAAGGCTTGTTTTTTCAAAATCCATTTTTAGCCATAGTATTCACCATCGCTCTATTGTCTTTGGGAGGTGGACCTTTGACTGCCGGATTTATGGCAAAGCTTTTTGTCCTCTATCATGCAGCCGGACTTGGATCTCCACTTTTTGTAGTTCTTGCATTGATACTTGCGGTCATTTCGATGTATTACTATTTTAAAGTGATCAACCAATTTTTTACAAAAGAAGAGGAAGCAACTTCAGAATGGAAACTTGATTGGACCTATCAGAGTGTTTTGTTGTTGATTTCTGCACTCACCATTTGTTTGGGTCTGTTTCCATATTTATTGACCCAATGGATTGGCGCTTAATGCAATTCCTCTAAGAGAATTTTATTAGAAACTCTCTTTATATTTTTTAGAATATTTGATCATCGTAAAAATTAGTTTGTGTTATTTGGAGAAGAGCAGGTTCAAAGTGTAGAAACCATTTCCGCTTTTTTGTGGAAAGATGAAGTGGTTGCACAAACCAAGGCTCTTTCAATCATTGAGTCAGTAATTTCTGGAAGTAAATTTCCACATTGCTCTTTGATTAGTGGTCGCTCTGGTTCAGCTCCTTTGATGGTGGCTTTGACCATTGCCCAAAATTTGTTTTGCAAAAATGGACCGGTGGCTTGTGGAGCTTGTTCTGCTTGTTATAAAGTGGGTGAATTAATTCATCCGGATCTACATTTTAGTTTTCCGCTTTTTGGAGCCGGCGAAATTTCTACTGATCATTATGGAAATTTTAAAAAAGCCGTCAAGGATAATCCATGGATGAATGTGCAGAATTGGCTGGCCGTTTCAGATAAAGAAAATAAACAAGCCAATATCACTGCAAAAGAAGCAAGAAGCATCATCGATCGAATGTATCTCAAACCATTTGAATCCGATAAAAATGTTTTGATCTTGTGGCTCCCAGAATTCTTAGGAAAAGAGTCCAATATTCTTTTGAAACTTTTAGAAGAACCACCCGGGCATGCGTATATCATTTTGGTGACAGAGGATATAAATGCTTTATTACCCACCGTACTTTCACGAGCACAGAGATTTAATCTACTTCCTATTCATGAAGATGATCTGACCATCGCATTGGTCAAAAAAACAAATATACCACAAGCAGAGGCTTTTGGAATTGCAATTTCAGTAGAAGGAAATTTATCATCTGCATTGGAACTTTCTGCTGCCGGCAAATCTGAATCTCTCCAATATTTACAATGGATGTTTCAAGCCGCTTTTAAAAAAGATCCCATCGAATTTTGGAACTGGACTGAAAAAATTGCTGCCCTAAACAGAGATCAACAAAGGAGTTTTTTTTATTTTGTACAATTGATTTTAAGCTTGTCCATTCGATTAAACCACCAAACCATCTCCTCAGATGGATCCAATCATCCAATCATCCAATATGCTCAGAAGCTAACAAGCTCATTGAATTTGTCTAAAATACAGAAAATCAATGAATTAGTAAATGATTGTGCGTATGCTGTCCAGAGAAATGCAAATATTCGTATCTTGCTGCATGATTTTCTGATACAATTGTCAGGAATCATTAAGGACAAATAACTAGATAGATCACAAAATATGGGATGTTCAGGATGTAGTACCGGCTCAAAAGGTTCGCCGGCCGGGTGTGGAGATAAAGGACATTGTGCTTCAGGAGGCTGCAATAAATTAAATACCTATGATTGGCTCACAGCCATGGATTTAGAAGATCCATGTAAATCTGATCTCGCAGAAGTTAGTTTTAAGAATGGAGCCAGAAAAACCTTTTATAAATCAGGAGGAAGCCACCGCTTTACCACCGGGGACCTTGTTGTCGTGGATACAGGAAGTGGTGGGTACGATGTAGGTAGGGTCAGCCTAATGGGAGATTTGGTAAAGCTCCAAATGAAAAAGAAAAATTTTAAAGCAGATAGAATTTCATTTGACATACTTCGCAAAGCCAATCAGAGAGACATAGAGCGCATGCAAGAGGCCAGATCCATGGAACAGGCTGCCTTGGTCAAAGCACGTGTCATATCGCGTAATTTAGGCTTAGATATGAAATTAGGAGATGTAGAATATCAAGCAGACATGCGCAAAGCTACTTTCTTTTATACAGCCGATGGTTGGATCGATTTTAGAGAATTGGTCAAACAATACGTCAAAGAATTTAAAGTAAAAGTGGAGATGCGCCAAATTGGTTCGCGGCAAGAATCAGCCCGGATTGGAGGTATTGGTAGCTGTGGCAGAGAATTATGCTGTTCTACCTGGCTCACTGATTTTAAATCCGTCAATACCACTGCAGCGAGATATCAAAACATCGCCATCAATCAATCAAAATTATCTGGCCAGTGTGGAAGGTTAAAATGTTGCCTCAATTATGAACTGGATTTATACATCGAAGAATTGGAAAAATATCCCTCCGATGTGGAAAGGCTCCGCGCAAAAAATGGAGTGGCTAGTCTTGTTAAAATCGACATTTTCAAAGGGGTGGTCTATTATCTGTACGAACCGAAAAAAGGTCGTAGCATGGTCATGCCTTTAGAGCCTGATGAAGTGCGTCGTATCAAAGCCATGAATGACCGCGGCGAATTTCCGGATGACATTATTGCAGCAGAAGATACAACGGTAGTGGTTAAACCTGAGGATGGATTTGTAGAAGTTACCGGTGAAATCGAGTTGCCTTCAGAAAAGAGGAGAAAAAAGAAAAAGAAAAAAAGACCAACGGACGGTGTGGGTTCTAATAATACCAATCCAAATCCAAACAATCCAAATCCAAATAAAGGCAATCCAAACAACCCAAATACTAATAATCCTAACAATCCTAGGTCACAAAATCAAGCCAATAGACCGCCCAATCCCAACCAAGCTGGACCAAGACCCCCAAGGGATCAAAATCCAGGTCAAAATCAAAACAATCAAAATAAATTTAGTCAGCCCAAAAGGCCCCCACAGGATAAGCCTTCTGAGGAGAAACCTCCTATTGAGGACTAGGATTTATTAAAATTTAAGTTTGGATTCTGAGATATTCCAGATCAAGTATGGCGGATTGTATAAAAAGGGAATACATTTAATCGAATTAAAACAAGGCATTCATGAGACCAATGGATGCAACAAAATCGCATCTCTTGCCGTTTATTGACCAATTTATGAATTTCTTGCGAATTTTATTGGGATGCTCTTTGGCAGTTTTAGGAGGAATGTCCGAAATCTCAGCCCAGAGAGGGGCCGAACTAGGTGGTTGGCTAGGCGGCGCACATTATTTTGGAGATATCAACAACCTCTACCGGTTAAATGAACCTGGATTGGCTCTTGGAGGAACGGCTAGATTTAATTTTAACAGCCGACTTTACGGGCAAGTCCAACTGAATTATGCACGATTGAGAGGCGATGACGCCAAATCAGACAACTTTTTTGACCAAAGGCGAAATCTTGCTTTTTTTACCGATTTATTTGAAATCAATCCGGTCATTGGCTTGCATTTTTTTGATTATATCCACGGACATCGGGGTTTTCATTTAATTCCTTATATGACCATGGGATTTAGTGTTTTCCAATACAGCCCAAAACGAAGTGTGGATGGTACAGTTTACCGTTTGCGTGAAATTGGAACAGAAGGTCAAGTGACAGGTCAGGAATACGGTCCCATCTCCGGTGCATGGACCTTTGGTTTGGGTGCTAAATTTGATTTAAATTACCGATGGAGTGTGCAGTTTGATTTCAATGCTCGGATTGCGTTTACCGATTATCTGGATGATGTAAGTACGGTCTATCCGGATGTCAACCAGTTGGGCAACCAAAAAGGAGCGATTGCCGCTTTTTTATCGGACCCAAGTTTACCGGATATCAATCAACAAAAAATCGGTCAAAGAGGCTTTCAAAGAGGTGATTCTAATGACCGCGATATGTTTGTGACCCTTGGCGTAGGATTGATGTACTATTTTGGTAGACTGAGTTGTCCGCCGATTTCTTATCCCAATTAACGAGGGAATAGATTGTATTTAAGAATGCAGTAAATAGCCCTGAATCCGTCTTTCCAGTTAATTTTTTTTCCTTCTGCATAGGTTCTGCCATAGTATGAAATTCCAATTTCATAAATTCTAATATCCTTCACCCGTGCAATTTTGGCAGTAACCTCAGGTTCAAAACCAAACCGGTTTTCTTTCAACTCTAAGGACTTGATCACATCCGACTTAAAAAGTTTATAACAGGTCTCCATGTCCGTGAGATTGAGATTGGTAAACATGTTGGACAAGAAAGTAAGTATGTAATTTCCAATCGAATGCCAAAAGAATAAAATACGATGAGGCTTACCTCCTATGAACCTTGAACCATACACCACATCTGCAAAACCATCTAGAATGGGCGCTAAAAGTTCGTTGTATTCTGAAGGATCATACTCCAAATCGGCATCTTGTATGATGATGTAATCACCCGTGGCTATCTTGATACCCTTGTGTAAAGCAGCACCTTTACCTTGATTGTAAGCTTGCTTATGATAGATGAAATGCTCTTCAGGATGGAGACGAATGTATTCCTGCAAAACTTCCTCACTGCGATCTTTAGAACAGTCATTGACCAAAATTATTTCTTTTTTAATTTGATCTCTTAACTGGACTGCGCCGATTTTGTCAAGAATCAGGTGGATGGTCTTTTCTTCATTGTAGACCGGAATGACGATGGATAGGATCTTGGAGGTCGGTTGGCTCATAAAACTAAATGCTGGATTTTCTTTGTTTTGAAGGAGTAAAGATATTCCAAAATTATGCTTTGATCCAAAATTTTTAGTTTGCAGAATAAAATATTACTAATATTGCAAGGTCTATTTAATTTTTAATAAAAACGATGCCTACATTCAATAAAGTGAATTCATGGTTTTTTTCTGAGATGAAAATTCTCATTTTATTGTTTATTTACTTTGCTTTTTATGTCGTAGAAAATAAAAACTACACCATCGCATTTGATAGTTTTGGTTACTATGCCTATTTACCTGCCATCTTTCATTTAAAAGATGTGCGATTGAATAATATTGAGCCTTTGGCCGAAAGAAACAAAAAGGAAAGTAATTCTGAATTACCCCTTTACCAGATCCACCAAGTAAAAAATTCGTCCAACCATGTGATAAGATATCCAATAGGTATGGCAGTTTCTTATTCTCCTTCTTTTTTATTTTCTTATGCGGTTTGTGAATTGTTTGGAATTGATCATGATCAAGGTTTTAATCTCATCTATAAGAAGATTTTATTTTATTGGAGCTTTTTAATTTCTATACTTGGTATTTTTATTTTGTACCGTTTTTTGAATTTTTACTTTAATAAAAATATTAGTGTATTTGTTGTTGGATTAATTGTATTTGGTACCAATTATTGGTTGCATTCATGTATGTATGGACAAGGTATCATGAGCCAAAACTATCTTTTTACATACTATGCTTTATTATTGTATTTTACACATAGATTTTATGCAAGCTATCGATATTTGTTTTTCTCCATCATCATAGCCTTGGTAAGTTTGATTGCCATATGTAGAAATTCTGAGATATTTTGTGTGTTAATTCCATTGCTATATGGAATCACTTCAATCAAAGACTTTTTCCCTCGACTAAGAATTTTACTGTCAAACAAATTGAATTTAATTATTTCATTATTACCAGGTTTGTTGATCATTGGAATACAATTGGTGTATTGGAAAATAGTCACAGGTCATTTTTTCTATTATTCTTATCAAGACAATCCAGGAGAAAAATTGGATATTTTTAATCCTTATTTGATGGAAGTGACTTTAAGCTTCAGAAAGGGTTTATTTATATATACGCCCATGTCCATTTTAATGATTTTGGGATTGTGGTTTGTGTATAAATATTATAAAAATTGGAGCTTAGCTATAATTTCATTTTCGGTGATTAATTTCTATATCATTGCCAGTTGGTCCTGTTGGTGGTATTCAGAATCATTTGGACAAAGGGCCATTGTACCGATGTATAGTGTTTGGGCTTTAGGATTTGCAGCCTTGACAAATTACTTTCTAAAATTGATAAATTATAAGAGGATACTTTATATATTTTGCTTGCTCTTAATTTTAATATTAAATCTTTTTCAAACCTGGCAAGTTGATCAGGGAATATTACCAGTGAATCACGTTTCAAGAGATTATTACTTTAGTGTTTTTGGGCAAATAAAAAGTCCAAGCGATGAGCAAAAATCACTATTATTAACTCAGGATCTGATTGGTTTGAAAACAGAAATAGATAGCCCATTCTTGCGAAGTTTGGATAGAGAATTCATCTATTCCACTCTTCCTGATGGAGGAAATATGGTAGATTCAGAATATTCTATTTCCCGTTTGGATTCTCAAATATTAAATACAAACAATCCTTTTTCAAAAAGTATTACAATTCCAAACAAGTACTTGAACAATGCTGATTTTAAAATGATAAAACTTACAGCTTGGGTGAGCAGTCCAGAACATACGGGTCCATTTAAATTTGGAATTGTGGCACACAGAATTGCAAATGGTAAATTTTACGGATGGCACATCAGTCCTACACCGGTTGATCTTTTTAAAGAAAAACAATTTCATAAATTGACTTACTGGTATATGGTCTCAGAAGTGCAAAGAAATGAAGATGTTTTTAAGACCTATGTTTGGAATTTGGATGAACGCGAATTAATAGTTTATGGCATGGAAGCGGAAGTATATACACCGAAGACCCGCAAGAAAATATTTCTTTGGTAATTATTGAAGTTTTAATTCAACTGTGCTATAAACCTAAATGGTGTAATTGCGTTGTTTTGAGCGAGCAAAGAAATTAAATAATGGAATTCTATCCGGTCGTTATTAAACATAAGCATGTAGAAACGGAAGACGCTGTTAGTCTTGAGTTTGAGACTGGTCCCGATCATCCGTTGACACATTTTAAATCAGGACAATACATTACCCTTAAGATGCGGCATCAGAGACAAGAATATCTTAGATGTTATTCCTATTCCGGGATGCCTGATCAAAATACTGTCACAGTCACGGTTAAAAAGGTACCCAAAGGAAAGATATCCAAATGGATCGTGGATGAAGCCAAGGAGGGTGATGAAATGATGGTGGCTGGCCCTAATGGTCGTTTTATCATAGATCCGGATCTGGCGCGAAGAAGAGTCTATTATTTTTTCGCAGCTGGAAGTGGTATTACCCCGGTTTTTTCGATGATCAGTGGTTTGTTAGAACATGAACCTAAATCCAAAATTCATTTGTTGTACGGTAACAGGAAAGAAGAAGACATCATCTTTAAGTCTAAAATTGATGCTCTTGCACAAAAATACGAAGGGCAACTCATGGTCGAATATGCTCTTAGCAAACATCAGAAAGGATTTCTTTGGACTTCGAGATCCGATTGGTCTGGATTGAAGGGACGTATCGATGGTAAGATGATTGCAGATTTTATGGAAAGACATCCTGCGGAAGTGAAGGATTGTACCTATTATCTCTGCGGTCCTGGTGCATTTATAAAAGATCTGGAAAAACACCTTACTGGAATGGGAATTGAAACAGCATTAATTCACAAAGAGTATTTTAGTTTGCCAGAAACAGATTCTTCCACATCTTCTGCCATTGGACAGCATTAGCATGTGTGACATAAAGGTCCAACTAGAACACAAAACCCATCAACTCATACTCAATCCCGGTGAGAAAATTTTAGATGGTTTGATCAGACAAGGTCTCAATCCTCCATATTCTTGTTCTTCCGGAGCTTGTGCTACTTGCATTGCCAAAGTCATTCAGGGAAAGGTGCGCATGGATGTAGCTTTGGGACTAGAAGAAGAGGAGATAGCGGCAGGTTATATCTTGACTTGTCAAGCCCACCCGATTACGGAGGAGTTGGAGATTAATTATGATGTTTGACAATTGATAATTGATAATGGACACTTGTCGCGCAAGGCGCGAATTGATACTGGACACTTGTCGCGCAAGGCGCGAATTGATAATGGAATCTTGTCTCGCAAAGTGCGAATTTTAAATGGATACCTGGCAGGTAGATGGCAAGAATATTTTGAAGATTTATTAATTTCTTTTGAATTAAGCTTGAAACATCTGGACGAAAATTAGTAAAAACTATTAAAATTACCGTTAAAACATAAAAATAAGTATTAAATTTGCGGATATAGACTCAAAAATGATAGAAAGAAGGATTTCGGTATTGTTACTCAAAAAGCTGTCAGATCCAAAAGTAATTATAATTTTAGGTCCAAGACAAAGTGGCAAGACGACCCTGTTGGATATGCTTAAACCTAATTTAACGAAACCGATTGCCATTTGGAATGGTGATGAATCAGATATAAGAAGTAAGCTTGAAAATCCTACTTCCACTTTGCTCAAACAATTAATTGGTAAAAACAAAACATTAATTATTGATGAAGCACAACGAATTCAAAATATTGGACTTTGTCTGAAATTGATAACAGACAATATAAAAAATGTGAAAGTTATAGCTACAGGTTCATCGGCATTTGAACTTGCAAACAAAATGAAAGAACCTCTTACCGGAAGAAAGTGGGAATATCAATTGCTTCCTCTTTCTTTTGGAGAAATGGTGGTCCACAGTTCATTGTTAGAGGAAAAACGTTTAATACCCCATCGCTTGATATATGGCTATTATCCGGATGTCGTAAACAATCCTGGTAGTGAATCTGAAATTGTAAAGCAATTGGCAGACAGTTATCTTTACAAAGATATCCTTGTTTGGGACCGGATTCAAAAACCTGATAAGATGGAGAAGTTGGCTCAAGCATTAGCATTCCAAGTAGGACAACTGGTCAGCTACAATGAACTTGGTCAGATGTGCGGTTTAAACAATGAGACTGTTGAAAAATACATTGGCTTTCTTGAAAAGGCTTTTATTATTTTTCGTTTACCTGGATTTAGCCGTAACCCGCGAAACGAATTGAGAAAAAGTTTTAAAATATATTTTTATGACAATGGATTGCGAAATGCCATTATTAATCATTTCAATCCAATAAATTTAAGACAAGATATTGGCCAATTGTGGGAAAACTTTTTTATCAGTGAACGCCGAAAATTTATTCGGAATACTGCATTAAACCCTAATTGCTATTTTTGGAGAACACTTGCGCAACAAGAAGTTGATTATTTGGAAGAAAGAAATGGACAACTCAGCGCATTTGAATGTAAATGGAGTATAAAGCAAAAAGGAAAAGTAAGTCGTGCATTTCTTTCAGCCTATCCTGAGTCAATAGCGCATGTGGTACATCCAGATAATTTTGAAAATTATTTGTTGTAGAAATAATAAAATATTTTTATAGATGATTTCTGAAAATAAATGGGAAAAAGAGCATGCATTTATGGCTTCAATTCTTGACAAAACAGATTTGGAAAAGTCGATCAAATGGGGTGCACCAGTTTATACGCTCAAAGGAAATAACGTCGTAAGTTATTTGGGTTTTAAGAATTTTTTTTCCGTCTGGTTTTACAATGGTGTTTTTCTTAAAGATCCATATAAAGTTTTGGTGAATGCACAAGAAGGTAAGACAAAATCGATGCGTCAATGGCGCTTTACTTCAGTTTTGGAAATGGATGAAAGAAAAATTCTGAATTATATTCAGGAAGCCGTCGAAATTGAAAATGAAGGACTGAAAATTAAACCCGATAAATTCAAACCAGCAGCCATTCCAAATATCTTTTCTGAAATATTTTCCAAAGATGATGAATTACAAAAGTCTTTTCAAAAATTAACCCCTGGAAAACAAAAAGAATACATTCTGCATATTGAAGAAGCCAAACAAGAAGCAACGAAACTAAAACGCTTGGAAAAAGTCATTCCGATGATTATGGAAGGTAAAGGATTGAATGATAAGTATAAGTAATACTGATTTAGAATTTGTCTTAGTTGTTTTTTATTGAATTTAAAATTTAATTCTACTCCAAATATTAAATAGGTCAAAGTCGAAGTCATCGACAAACAATTCGTCTCCTATATCTCCCCAGACTTAAAACTTAAAACTCACCCAGCACGCAAGCGTGGGGGCAGGAAACTTAAAACTCAGGAGTCATATTCACAAATCTCCCCATAATCCAAAAACAATTCTTCTCCTTCTTTAATGTCTCTGATGGTTTCAAAATATGCACCTTCATTCACCGATTTCAAATTGGGATGATCCGAATGATTGAGGTATAATGATAGATCCATGGTCTTAAATCCATGGGCCGGAACATAGTATTGTTCCTTGTCGAAGAGACAATAATTTTCGATTAAAAGTCTGCTGTGTTCTGGCATAGCTTCTACCTCATTTTTATCCAAACAAATCCAATCTCCTGGTTCCGAGGCAAACAAATCCCTGCATCCTTTCGGAATGTCGCGGATGGCGAAACACCCACTCCCGCCACACTGGAGGGCTTTAACATCACATAATGATTGGTAATGAGTGTGTGAATTAAATTTTGTTTTGGATCCATGATGTAAAGATATTTTAAATTAAAACTTCACAACAGCTGTTTTGAATTTCATTTGACCTTTATTTCTTTGTCAGGCTGCGTTTGTAGATCTTTAATATATTAAATAAGTAAATATGTAATGTATATAAAAGCAATAGATTATGATATTTTAAAAATAAAAGTGTTTACAGTAAACTGTTTACTGTAAACAAATTATCTTTGTGGTCATGAAGACAAAGGATAAAATCATAGAAATCTTGAGAGCCCAAGGTCGGCTAGGCCCCAGTGAATTGGCTATTAAATTGCAGATATCTAGACAATACATCCACCGTCTTCTTAATGAGCTTGAACATGAAAATCGGGTAGAAAGAACTGGAATTACCCCACAAGTTTATTATTCAATTCAAACCAATCAAAATATCAATCAAAAAACAATTATTTCTTTTGAGGATGAGAAATTTTTAAATGAGCATTTTCTTTTGATAAATCCTAAAGGGAAACTGCTCAAAGGGTTTGATGCTATGGCTTATTGGTGTGAAAAACAGCATCTACCAATTGAAAAGACTATCCATGAATACATTATTACCAGAAAAAAGTATTTATCTTATTTTAATGCTGATGCTATAATTGATGGAATGACTAAACTTAGATCTACAAAAGGTTTTGAGACGATAGCTTTGGATGCAATTTATTATCTTGATTTTTATGCAATAGAGCGATTTGGAAAAACCGGCTTAGGTATGCTTCTACATTATGCAAAACAAGGGCAGAATAAGACATTGATGAAAATGATCGTCAGTCAAGTTCATCATAGAATAAATCATCTGATTGCAAACCAAAAATATCAGCGATATTGTTCGTTCCTCCTTCAATTCCAAGGAAAATTCAAATAATGGATTATCTGAGAAAAAATCTAAATATTGATAGGCCAGAAATTAAAATTATGAAATTGAAGACTGATATTATTGTTCCACAAAAGCTCTTTCAAAAATGTTTGAAAGAATTGCTAATGCAAGAAATTCTTTTATTATCAAAAAGCAAGCTAAAACAGAGCATCTATTAATTATAGATGATGCAGTCGGGAGCGGTGCTACGATGAATGAAATAGCAATCAAAATAAAACAACTACAAATAGCTCATAAAATAACTGGATTGGCAATTACAGGAAGCTTCAAAGGATTTGATGTAATTTCAGAGATCTAAATGCCGATAATTATCAAAATAGTTGCAATCTAGGATTTAGCAACTTTCAGATAAACTTTAGAAGCCATTATCGTGTTTGTTTGCTTTTGTCATCCATAATAAATTATCCAATATGTCTTATCTTGATACTACTGTTGATGTTTACAAAAATGCAGCACTTATACCGGATGTAGGTCTTTGTTGCACCACAACACCAGTTTGGCAATTGCCAGGTTTACATATTCCTTCTCGCATGTTGGAGATGAATTATGGATGCGGATCTACCGTGCATCCTAGAGATCTGGTCAGAAACCCGAAAGTACTTTATGTCGGAGTTGGAGGAGGAATGGAACTTTTACAATTTGCTTATTTTTCCAGATCGAAAGCAAGCGTAATAGGCGTGGACGTAGTAGAAGAAATGTTGAAGTCCTGTCAAGAGAATTTGATAGAAGCACAAAAGCAGAACGATTGGTTTTCGAAAGATTTTGTAGATCTAAAATATGGATCTGCTTTGAAACTTCCTCTAGAAGATGAAAGTGTCGATGTTGCTGCTCAAAATTGTCTCTTCAATATTTTTAAAATAGAAGATCTTAAGAAAGCACTTTCTGAAATGTACAGAGTGTTAAAACCACACGGTCGGTTAATTTTGTCGGATCCGATTTGTGAGTCTCCGATGCCAGCCAATTTAAGAGAAGATGCATCATTAAGAGCCTTGTGTTTGAGTGGTGCGATGCCATTGCAAGATTATCTCAAAGTGATTACAGACATAGGGTTTGGAACGGTAGAAGTGCGGGCAAAAAGGCCGTACAGGATCCTTAATCCTGGAACTTATGATACAGAAAATTTGCTCATACTGGAGTCTGTGGAAGTTTGTGCCATCAAAGATCCAATGCCTGAAGATGGAGCTTGCATATTTACCGGAAGAACAGCTATCTATTATGGAACAAATGAAATATTTGATGATGGTAAAGGGCACAGCATGACGCAAAATCAACCTCTTGCGGTATGCGATAAAACAGCAGAAGCATTGATTAAATTAGAGAGACCAGACTTATATGTATCTGAATCCAGTTGGTTTTATGATGGAGGAGGATGTTGTTGAGAAAAATCGAAAGATAGATTGATAAATGGGTATAAGATCAAAGATTTTTCAATGCAATGGTTGATGTAATTGTTGCCAGATTAAATCTTTGAGTTCATCCAAACCCTGTTGTGCAACCGAAGAGATAAATACGCAAGGAATGTCTGTTGGAAGTTCATTTTTGATAAGATCTTTCCATTCAGCTTCGACAATGTCTGTTTTTGTGATGGCCAGAATTCGAGGTTTATCGGATAGTTCCGGATTAAACTGGTGTAATTCATTGGAAAGTACTTGGTATTCTTTTTGGATGTCAGCGCTGTCGCAAGGGATCATAAATAGCAAAACTGAAGTACGTTCAATATGTCTTAAAAACCTTGTCCCAATTCCCTTACCGGCATGGGCACCTTCGATGATACCTGGGATATCGGCCATGACAAAAGATAGATTGTCGCGATATGAGACGATACCTAGATTGGGTACTAAAGTGGTAAACGCATAATCTGCTATTTTTGGTTTGGCTGCAGAGACGACGGATAACAAAGTTGATTTTCCCGCATTGGGGTATCCTACAAGTCCTACGTCTGCAAGAATTTTAAGTTCGAGGATAATCCAATCTTCAATGCCCGGTTCGCCGGGTTGTGCATAGTCAGGGGCCTGATTGGTACTGGTGGTAAAAAAAGCATTTCCTTTTCCTCCCCGTCCACCAGCCAATAAAATTTCTGTTTGATCGTGTTGTGTAATTTCAAGTAATTTTTCACCAGTTTCAGGATGGACTGCGACGGTTCCCAATGGAACATCTAGGATGATGTCTTTGCCATCTGCGCCTGTACAATTGCTTTCACCACCGGTAACACCGTTGTCCGCATAAATATGCTTTCTATATTTTAAATGCAGCAAAGTCCATAGTTGGCTATTTCCTCTTAAGATGATATGTGCACCACGTCCACCGTTACCACCATCAGGTCCTCCTTTAGGATTGTGTTTACTTCTAAAAAAGTGAACAAAACCAGGCCCTCCGTGTCCTGAACGGAAACAGATTTTTACATAATCTACAAAATTTTGATCAGCCAAAGTTTAAGGTGTTTTTATTAAAATTCTTTCTTGTTATTCTAAATGATTTTATACAAATGGGTCGAGTTCTATACAAATTCTATCAAAAATTTCATCCACAGAACCCATTCCATCAATGCTCTTAGATTTGTTTTTTTGAAGATAGAAATCAAACACTTCAGAAGTTTTCAAACGGTATTCATCCATCTTTTTGGATAATGGATTCATCACTATCATCCGCTCTTCCTGATGTGATACCACGTTTCACAATTCTTCGTACGATTTCTTGATCTGGCACTTCCAGCGCAATCAAAATTTGTATCTCTTCCTCACTTTCACTGAGTAAATGGTCCAACGCAATTGCTTGTGCAATGGTTCTTGGGAAACCATCGTAGATGATACCTGAAACATGCTTTAAATCATGCAATTTGTTTTTTAGCATTCCAATGGTAATTTCATCCGGAACAAGAATGCCCTGATTCATAAATTCAAGCGCTTTAAGGCCAAGCGGTGTTTTTTGTGTTGTTTCAGCCCTGAAAAGATCTCCGGTAGAAATATGAAATAGATTGTATTTCTTGATGAGTTTTTCAGCTTGAGTGCCTTTACCGGATCCCGGAGGCCCAAAAAGTATTAAATGTATCATGTCCTAGAAAAGAGGGATTTATTCTAAATAAAGTTTATAAAATTTAATTCCAACCATCCCCTTTTGGTATGGAATTCGCAAAAGTAAGGCATTTTTAGTTCATCGTAAGGCCTTTTTGCCTTGGAATGCTCTCCAGATCTCGTATAATTCGGATTCTTTTAAGCCAATAATCTGACTTCATGATATCTTCTTCCACGACTCCACGAGACGAAGAACTGTGAATCATCATCATCTTTTTTGCATCAATCTCTGTAATAATCCCGACATGATGCACCCGGTTTTTGTTTCCAAAGAAAATGAGATCGCCTGGTTTGGCCTCCTGTGGTTTTATAGATTTTCCACATTTACTTTGATCTGCTGAACAAGCGGACATTTGATAATCAAACCGCCCAAGAACATGGATGACAAAGCCACTGCAATCAAATCCATTTGGGGTTTTGCCACCGGATTTATATTTAATTCCAATCATGCTTCTAGCTTCAGTTAGTATTTTTTCACGAATGGTCATAAAACTGAGTGTAGATACAGAATCCAGTTTGGTGTCTGCTACGAGGATTCTATTAGGACTGGTTTTGGCTTTAGATTTATGAATGTTGCTTGTTTTTTTAGTGGTTTTACTTTTTGTTTTTGAGTTGGTCTTTTTCTTTGTTGCGACCAATTTGCCTTTGGATTTAGATGAAACATGGCTGCTCTTGTTGCGAAGACTATCCACATTCATTGTATTTGTGGCCATCAGGCTTGAACTTATGGAAAGGCAGAAAAGAACAATAGTAGCATTAAAATAAGGCTGTAAAAGTCGAAAATATAGATTAATACCCATATTTATAATGATTTATGTATGTAATAAAACGCTAATATAAAGATATTAACTAAGCTATTACACATATATTTTAAAATTAATACGTAATTTACTGGTAGGTAATATTTTGAACATTAAATTAATTATTAATATGAAATTTAAAAACCTTATTCCTTAAGTACTCTGGATTCCTAATACAGATTATAGGAATTATCCAATGAGCCTTAGTTATTTGGAATAGAGCTTCCAAGAACGTTTTTATCCTTTCCTTTGTTGTAGATTTTTTATAAACAAACTCACATGAATAAGTTAAGACCACAGAACGCTTTGGGGATTTTAGGCAATAGAGGCCGAACAGGAGGAACCTTGATCATAGGTTTGGTGATCGCGGCAATCACCTTGTTTAGATATTGTTCTACAAGCACTTACAATGAATATTTGGGGATTCGCCAAAATGTGAGCATCAGTCCTGAAGAGGAAATAGCCATTGGTCTTCAATCTAAACCAATGATGGTTCAGGAATTTGGTGGATACGATTCCGACCAAAGGGCTCAACAATTGGTCAAAGAAGTGGGCCAACGCTTGGTTCAAAACAGTGTAGCCTCCAAGACTCCCTACCAATATGAGTTTCATTTGCTCGCAGATCGCAACACGGTAAATGCATTTGCATTGCCAGGAGGGCAGGTTTTTATCACCAGGGCTTTGTTTGACAGATTGACCGATGCGGATCAGTTGGCAGGTGTTTTGGGACACGAAATTGGACATGTCATTGGCCGGCACTCTGGAGAAAGGATGGAAAAAGATCAATTACTCAAAGGTCTTGCCGGAGCAGCTGGAGTTGCCATGGGAGATGCACAATCTGCACAGATGGCTCAGCAAGTAGCAGCATTAATCGGATTAAAGTATGGCAGAGAGCAAGAATTGCAGTCTGATGATCTCGGTGTTCGTTTTATGATAGACGCGGGTTTTAAACCGGAAAAATTAATCGATGTGATGGAAATTCTTAAAATGGCATCCGGTGGTCAGAGCAGACCTGAATTTACATCGTCGCATCCGGATCCGGAAAACAGAAAAGAGATGATCGAAGCTGCAATAAAAAAGTATAGGAAAGAGTAGAAGAATTTCCAATAATTTTAATTCTTTTGAGTCAAAGAAATTTGGCTTCAATTGATTGATTTGAAAAAACTCTCTTCTGACTAATTTGGTTAATTTGGAGTGATTTTATTTTTCTTTGTCATTATCTTTTTTACCTTTCAGCTTTTTCTTTGAGATTTCTTTGTCTAAAGATTTCACCCTTCGCTCTAATTTTTTAATATCCTCTTCTGCTGCTAGTTCTTCAGGTTTAATGCCACTTTTGCCTAAAAGTCCTCTCACATCTTTATTGTTTTTAACGTGTTCGGAGGTGATATTACCTTCGCCTTCAAGGCCATTTTTCTTTACATTAAAATTGGTGATTTCAGTGGCTAATTGCTTGGCTGAAATTGTTATAGCGGGCAAGAAATCGGCTAATGGTCTGTTTTCATTAATGCCTAATTTACGTTTCATATCAGTGGTATTATATCCACCAAACATTGCCCAATCGCCCTTGCTCCTAATTCGGGCAAAACCGGAATTATCAACGCCTCTTTCATAGATATTTTGGAAAGTTCTGATTCAGTGGCTGCTAATTTTTCACGAGCTTGTAAACGCTCCATTAGCTGTATGCGTTCTTCTAACAATTCTTGCTTTCGGGTTTGAATGGCAAAATAACTTTGAGCGAACGCAATTTGTTCTTTCTTTGGGTCTCCGTTTTGAGCTATTAAGTAGCAAGCATAGCGGGTAAGCATTATGTCTTCTTGCTTTCGTTCAGCCCCAGAACCAATTTTAACCATTTTGGTGATGTCAACAAAATGGTCTGAAACCACTTCACCAGTGGTTTCGCAACTGTCTTTAGCTTTATTGATTGCGTTTAAAAAATTGCGCCATTCGGAATAACCCAACAGTTCTTGCAATTCACGGGCTAACCAATATTCAACACCATCTTGTTCGTATGCAAATTCCTCAAAACGCTGATTTAATTCTACAATTGTATTTTTTTCCATCACAAATGATTTTCCATTTTAAGTTTAAAAATTCACTAGTTTTTATTTCTTATTTTGTCTTTTCCAAATTTCATTTTGCAGCTTTTCTTTACATGTTTATCATTTTCTTAGCTTCCAATAACATTTAATGTATTTTGCTATTATTTATAGAATTTTATTTTAAAAACTAAAATTTAAGGGTGCGTTATAGAGAATAAATTTTAGAACTCACAATATAGTGCAAACTTAAAATTTAATTATCAGACATGATCTTAAATTGAATTTAATTTTCATAAAAAATTACCCTCCCTAACTCTCTCATTCTACCTACCTTAGCCCTTTGAAGATTGAAGCTACATGAAAAAACTCTACTTACTGGATGGACATGCCTTGGTTTACAGAGCCCATTATGCCTTTATAGGCAGACCGCTTTTGAATTCGAAGGGATTGAACACGGGTGCCATTTCCGGATTTACACGGACCTTATGGGATATCATCAACAATGAAAAACCTACTCACATTGCAGTTGCTTTTGACCTTCATGGGCCCACCTTCAGACACCATGAATATCCGGAGTACAAAGCCAATCGTGAAGCACAACCTGAAGACATAACCATTGCTTTGCCCTACATCGAAGAAGTGGTCAAAGCATTTAACATTCCCATCGTAACCGCTGAGTCGTATGAAGCAGATGATGTGATCGGAACACTGGCAAAACAAGCTGCCAGACAGGGATTTGAAGTGTATATGGTCACACCTGATAAAGATTACGGACAATTGGTGGAAGAGCATATTTACATGTACAAGCCATCCAGACAGGGAAATGGAATTGATAAATTAGGTCCTAAAGAAATTACAGAATCCTGGGGAATAAAAAGAGTGGATCAGGTCATCGATATGTTGGGACTCATGGGTGATGCGGTGGATAACATCCCGGGTATTCCTGGGGTGGGTGAAAAAACTGCTGCAAAGTTGCTTCAGGAATACGACAATATTGAAAATTTGCTCGAAAATAAAGACAAACTCGTAGGAAAATTAAAGGAGAGAGTGGAGCAATATTCAGAACTGGCTTTGTTGAGTAAAAAATTAGCCACCATTGATATTAATGCACCGGTGACCTTCGATGAAGTGTCTTACAAAATAGAAGGAGCCAACAAAGACCGATTGGCCGAACTTTTTAAACTTCTTGAATTTAGGACACTCGCACAAGCTGTATTAGGAGACAAGCCAAGTTCTGCTGGTAAATTACTTTTTGATGTAGAAATCAAAGAAGAAAATTCTGCACCTGCCAAGGAATACAAAGTCGCAGACCACGACATTCATACTACCAGCCATCAATATTATTTGGTACAAAATGAGGATGAGATTCAATCTTTGATTTCTGTTTTAGAAAAATCAGAAATTATTTCTTTTGATACCGAAACAACCGGCATAGATCCGACACAAGCTGAGTTGGTTGGAATGTCATTTTGTACTGAGGGAAAAGTCGCCTATTATCTTCCCTTACCGGCAGATAGAAATCAAGTGCTTCAAATCATCCATAAGTTCAAACACATTTTGGAAAATCCGGCCAAAAAATTAATTGGCCAAAATATTAAATTTGACATGTTGATGATGTTGCAATATGGTTTTGACATTCCGGCACCGTATTTTGACACCATGATAGCTCATTATTTGGTTGAACCGGATCAGCGTCATAAGTTGGATTATCTTTCAGAAGCCTATCTCAACTACAAAATGGTTCCTATTGAAGATTTGATTGGAAAGAAAGGTGTTTCTCAAAAATCCATGCGCGATGTACCCTTGGAACAAATCAAGGAATATGCAGCGGAAGACGCTGATGTAGTGATGCAATTGTATCCATTGATGAAAGAAGAATTGGTAAAAAATGAAATCTCATCAGTCTCAGAAAACATCGAATTGCCATTGGTAAAGGTATTGTGTGATATGGAAAATGATGGTGTGAGAATTGACGCTCAATTTTTAAATGCGTATAGCAAAACTTTGGGAGTTCAAATTTTGGAAGCTGAAAAACTAATTTACGAACAAGCAGGTGTTAAATTTAATATAGCGAGTCCCAAACAAGTGGGCGATGTGCTGTTTGAAAAATGAAAATTCCATATCGTTGGCGCAAAACCAGCACCAATCAATATAGTACAGACGAAGAAATTCTTACAGAACTTTCTGCAGAATACGATTTGGTAAAAACCATACTTGAATTTCGAAAACTATCAAAACTGAAATCCACTTATGTAGATGCTCTTCCCACGATGATCAATCCGAAAACAGGTAGGGTGCACAGTTCTTTTAATCAAGCCCGCGCAGCAACTGGAAGATTGGCTTCTGAAAATCCAAATTTGCAAAACATTCCCATCAAGGATGAGGCCGGTAGAGAAATCAGAAAATCTTTTTTACCTAGAGATCCGGACTATGTTTTAATGTCTGCAGATTATAGCCAGATTGAATTAAGATTAATAGCGGATATGAGCGGAGAAGAAGCCATGTTGGAAGCTTTTATTAAAGGCCAGGACATCCACAGGGCAACCGCTGCCAAAGTGTATAACACGCCTTATGATGAGGTTACCAGCGATCAGAGAAGAAATGCCAAGACGGTCAATTTTTCTATTTTTATACGGTGCAGGTGCGACCAACATTTCCAGACAACTGGGAATTAATAGAACAGAAGCCAAAGAACTGATTGACCAGTATTACAAAACTTATTCCGGTCTCAGAGATTATATGAACAGTCTCGTAGAAAATGCAAGAACCAATGGTTATGTGAGTACCTTGTTGGGAAGGAGAAGAATTTTAAGAGACATCAATTCTAGAAATGCACTCGCCCGAACCAACGCAGAAAGAGTGGCTGTAAATACACCTATCCAAGGTACTGCTGCAGATTTAATTAAACTGGCCATGATTAAAATTCATGCACGCATTCGAGCAGAAAAATTTAAAAGTAGAATGATTTTACAAGTACACGATGAGTTGGTTTTTGATGTGTTTAGACCCGAATCAGAAAAGATGAAGGAGATCGTACTATTTGAAATGAAAAATGCCATTCCGGGTTTAAAAGTACCTTTGGATGTTGGAATAGGAATTGGAGAAAATTGGCTGGAAGCCCATTAATTAATTTTTTGAAAAAAAGCGGAAATGCAATTATCTAAACCCATTCATGTCAAAGAACTTGCAGACGAATTTGGATTGTTGATTTTAGGAGTGCAAGATCAAATGATTTATGGTATCAACGAGATTCACAAAGTGAGACCGGGAGATTTAAGTTTTGTCGATGCAGAGAAATATTACAGTCGTTCTGTAAATTCTGCAGCCAGCGTAATTTTGATCAATAAAGAAATAGAATGTCCTGAAGGAAAAACATTGTTGGTCACAGAACATCCTTTTGATATATACAATCAATTAGCCTTTAGGTATCGTCCAGAACAAGTATTGCAAGCAGCGATAGCAGAAACCGCATTTGTACATCCAACTGCGATCATTGAACCCGGAGCCATCATCGCACATTATGCGGTGATTGGTGCAGGAAGTTTAATACAGTCCAATGCATATATTGGAGAATATTCCGTGATTGGACAAAATGTAAGAATACAACCAAGCGCCATCATTGGTTCTGATGCATTCTATTATAAAAAAAACCAAGGATGGATTTGTGAAATGGAGGAGTTGTGGACGTACCATCATACACGACGATGTAGAGATTGGCGCAGGAAGTACTATCAACAAAGGGGTGTCTGGGGATACCATCGTTGGAGAGGGCACCAAAATTGATTGCCAAGTGCATTTGGGACATGGAGTGGTGGTAGGAAAGCACTGCCTTTTTGCTGCTCAAGTTGGCATTGGCGGTAAAACCATCATCGGAGATCATGTCACACTCTACGGTCAAGTGGGGGTGGCTCAAAATCTTCATATTGCCAATCAAGTTACAGTGTATGCAGCTTCTGGTGTGTCCAAAGATTTAGAAGAAGGAAAAACCTATTTTGGCGCACCTGCAGAAGAAGTAGGAGTCAAATACCGCGAACTTGCTGCTTTGAGAAGTTTGCCGGGGTTTATGAAAATTAAAAAGTAGACTAAAATAACTGAATATAATTTTTTTAATACCATCAAATTTCGCAACTTTATATCTTAAATGGGTTTCGTTAGTATTGTGTTACTTTCATCCCGAACCAAATTCGGAGAATAATTAAATGTTGAGTGTTATGAAGAGCACATTTTCAAAAAAATTCAGATCGGTGCAAAAGTTTTGCGCTGATTTTGAGTTGACAGAACGAGTCAACTACATGTTGCAAAAACTCTCAATGCAGGCATTTGATCATTCTTCGGAGATACTGGTGTATCATGATTTTTTACTATTTGCACTGGCACATCCAAAAGACAAAAACACATTGACCCTTGCTGAGAAGGAATTAAAGCGATTAACTCTGCATTTTAGGAAATCAAAGAACGGGCAAAATCCATTGTTTGAAGATACTGGACTTCCGCACACCAAAATGATCACTCGTTATTCGCATGATTTGACCCGTTGGATGATACAATCCAATTGGAAAATGCAATTGGATTCCTATGAGGAAGGTGGTACAGAGTTGAATGAAATACTGAAAGCAACTTTACCCTCTCTATTGCGCGAAGAAACAACAGCAGGTTTGCCCAATATAGAGTTGTTGAAGCATCTTGGAATAAAACCAAAAGATCAACTTCGATTTTAGTGAATGAATTCAGTAAACTAGATGCTCAGCCATATCTTAAAGATCAAATTTGGCAAACGATGAAGCCATTTATTTCAATTGATTTTGACAATTTGAAATTTTCAAAATCATACAATCGTTTTATACATAGAAAAATATTTTTTCAAACTGAGATTCAAAAGAAGTTTGATCACCAAATTTTGTTTCAAACAGCATTGCCTCAGCCAACTAAATTAAGTGTTCCTAAACGTAAAGAACTCGTAGCTGTTATCCGTCGATCCATGATTCCAAACTTTTCGGGAGACAGATACACTCTACTTATATGGATGTGAAAAGCTTGAGACTTTATGAATTAGACCGTGGCATATCAATTGCAATTTATGGAATGACGCCTGAAAGACAGTTACCCTTAAAATCTTATATTGGATATACACTTTTCAAAAATGGTTTTCCTGCTGCATATGGAGGAAGTTGGGTTCTTGGAGAAAGTGCAAAATTTGGACTTAATGTTTTTGAAGCATTCCGTGGTGGTGAATCGGGATTAATGATGTGCCAGCTTTTACGTACCTATATCCAAGTATTTGATTTAAAATATATAGAGATTGATTCTTATCAGTTTGGGAAAGATAACATGGATGGTATTCGTTCAGGAGCATATTGGTTTTATTATCGATATGGATTCAGGTCGGTAAATCGAACTTTAAGTCAACTAGCCTCAAGAGAAGCCGTATTGATCAAATCAAAAGTTGGATATAGGACCACTGAAAATACATTAATTGAATTGGCTGAAAGTAATATTGCATTAAATTTGGGTGCGGGAAAACAATTTGACATCGATCAAGTAAGCAAAAAAGTAGCTTTAATGATCAGTGGAAATTATGATGGTGATACTAAACTGGCTGTTCAAAAAAGTATTATAGAATTTAGGCGGATGTCAAATTTCCACCAAATAGTAAATAAAGTAGAAGAACAAGTGCTGGAGGAAGTGTCGCTTTTTGCTGCGGCCTTAAAAGTGAAGGACCAAAAGCGTCTTCAAATTCTGACGCAAATGATAAAATTAAAGCCAGTAGATCCTTATGCCTATAATCAATTATGGATTGATTACTTTAAATAACGATCATTGATTTAATTTATGCGTTGACCAATCCACACCAATTCTAAAGGTTTGATAGATCCGTCCATTTTTCATGCTGTCTCCAAAATGTTTTGTGGCTGAGTGAAAGACACCGGATGGATAGGCCACCATGCGATTAAATAGGTGTCCAACACGATCCAATTCAATCCATTTGGATCTATTTTTTGTGTCTCTTTCTAATTCATCACGCAGTTCACTAAGTTTTATACCGAATCGTTTAGCATCTTTGCTGGAAACAGCATCGGTGACCCCGGTTCGTTTATGTTGCCAAAGTGAAGTGCCGCAATCAAAAAGGTAAATTGGGGTTAAATAAATCAGAACCGTAATATCATTTGCGGGATAGTCCGCATGCACTCCAGGAACTTCTTTTTCTTTACCACGAGCAAAACCATGATAAAAAACGCCGTTTTCCAATGCAGGATCCTGATCCCAGCGATTGATTTTAATCCCAAGAATTTTTTCAAGTTTTTTCTTGATACCTAGTGGATGATAAACCGTTGTACTTCTAAATCCTGTTACATTTTCCGGTTCATAAAAGATTGCATTTTTTGCAGCTGAGATGACTTTAGCTGGGTCGTCGTAAAAATTGTCTTTTACCAATAAGAAACGATTGTAAAGAATTTTTTCCATATGATAATCTAATGGTATTAGTTAAAATAAAAGATTCTACTGCTTGTTCATTTTATGATTAATTGATTTTAGCTAAGTCGGTATGTGGATTAAAGTTAAAACATTTCTTAAAAGTGAAAGCAAATCAAAACTACATGGATTAGTCCTTAACGATCTTTTGGATTTCCAAAGGTAAAACATTTCTTAAAAGTGAAAGCAAATCAAAACTGGACCGTGCAGAGCTATACGATTTTTGGGGATTTCCAAAGGTAAAACATTTTTTAAAAGTGAAAGCAAATCAAAACCATACAGTAAACCAATAGAACTAAAAGGCAGATTTCCAAAGGTAAAACATTTTTTAAAAGTGAAAGCAAATCAAAACGGTGAGTGTTTGGATACCTGCTACATTTTTGATTTCCAAAGGTAAAACATTTTTTAAAAGTGAAAGCAAATCAAAACACAACATTGTCAGCTTCGTCGTTTTCTTCGGATTTCCAAAGGTAAAACATTTTTTAAAAGTGAAAGCAAATCAAAACGCCATGGAGTTAATGCACAAACATTTTACAATTTCCAATGGCAAAACATTTTTTAAAAGTGAAAGCAAATCAAAACTGGAACAAGATACGAATGTAATATCTTTAAGATTTCCAAAGGTAAAACATTTTTTAAAAGTGAAAGCAAATCAAAACATCAAGGCTTTTGACATCACTTATCATGACGATTTCCAAAGGTAAAACAATTCTTAAAAGTGAAAGCAAATCAAAACTGAAACGCATGCAATTTTAGTAAAACACCAGGCATATAACAAAAGTTATATTGCATCCTAGTTGTCAGCACCATATTTTTGCTAAAACTTTAAGCTACATGATCGGTCAAACTTTGGATCTCATTATTTCGATGGTCACCATCATCTTGTTGGCCAGTCTACTCTTTGGGTCTCTCTACGAGTGGTATGCTTCCTACACCAATAGCAGGGGAAAATTTCTCCGTGATGCCCTGGCGAAGTTGTTTGAATCAAACAATGCAGGACAGTTGATCGGACAGATCTACTCACATCCTTCCATCCACCTATTGAGCAAAAAGAAAGAACTACCTTCTTACATTCCGGATCGCAATTTTGCCCAGGCTGTCTTGGATGTTGTGTTATCGAATTATCAAAATTCACAAACAACATATACCTATAACTCTGGTCAAGCAATAACCAGCTCCTCAGCAGGATTGACAGGAGTTGATTTGTTGAAGGCTGCTGTTACAAACATGGAGGACAGCCCACTCAAAACCGTTTTGACAAGTCCAGCTTTCATAGACCCGGAAAAAATCAATATGGATGAGTTGTCCAAAGAGTTGATGATCTGGTATCAACATTACGGGGAGCGAACGAACGGTTGGTATAAGCGAAAAGTTCAATCACATCTTATTGGATGGACCATGCTGTTTTGTATAATTTTCAATTTTAATCCCATCGCAATCTACAAGGAAATGAAACAAAATACAGCCTTGAGAGAAGCAACTATTCAGGTCGCTGAAAAAATGGTGGCAGACAGTTTAAATTCACCAGGTAAAAAAAATTACCAAGAATGGCTTGGATCGATCAAAGAACTACAACAAGAGGAACTTCCATTTGGATATACATTTAGTAATAATTTGCAAGCGCGCTGGGAATCTGCCAATCTGTGGACTGGATTAGGTGTGGTTTGGGATATGATTGGTGAAATTTATAGAGATCATTTGAGTTTGTCTAATTTCATCGGATGGCTGATTGGTGGATTGTTGTTGACAGTCCAGTCAGGATTTTGGTTTGATCTGCTGGCCAAAATTCTCAATATTCGCAAAGGTGGAATAAAACCTGAACCTAGTCCTGAAACTCAAAATTAAATTGCCATGAAAGGAATGATTAATTGCCATACCCATCTTTTTAATGAATATCACGTACCAGAGGATTTGCTCAAATTGTACGTCAAATGGATTCCAAATTTTGTATTACCATCTGTTGGAAGAGTTTTGGATCATCCAATTGGAAACGGCGCGCTCAATTTGTTTTCATTTTTAGGAACAGATTCCTTTAAAAGGTACATTAATTTTATAAAGTTTGGTTATGGAATGACCGTCAATCAACAGTTTGACATCCTGCGCTCTGCATACCCACCCGGGACACGTTTTATAGTCCTTATGCAAGATTTTAAATTTGTAAGTGATGCAAAGGCAAGGGTCAGTTATGATAGTTTTGTAAATGAGATAATAGAACTCAAACATCAATTTCCTTCTGAAATATTGCCATTTTATTTCATGGAACCAAGAAATTACGATTTTTCAACTGATCCAAATGAAATCTACCAATCACTTCAAGAAAAGTTTGATTCAGGTCATTTTCTCGGTTTGAAAATGTATCCAGCAGAAGGTTATTTCCCCTGGGATTTCAGATTGAGACCATTCTATCAATTTGCACAAGATAATGATTTGCCCATTATGACACATTGTTCGACCGGGGGCTCAAGATACGTCAAACAAACCACAGAAATTGATAGAAACCCCCTTGATTTGAAAGGACAACACAGAAAAATAGACCTACCCAAATTGGCATGGTTGAATGTGAGAAAGGATTATACTGGAAGAGCTAAATATTTTAGTGATCCGGACAATTATAAAGAGGTGTTAGTTGAATTTCCCAACTTAAAAATTTGTCTCGCCCATTCTGGCTCTAATGATGAAATCAACCTTGAAATTGATCGCAGGAATGGGAAAAACAAAGGTCACAGCAATTGGTATCAAAAATGTCTGGATCTTGTTGATAAGAATACTAATGTTTACGTGGATGTCTCTTATTCTTTATATGATACTCGTTTTATTCAGGAGTTGATTAAATCCGACTTTGATACTACATTACAAGTTCATAGATCTAACAGATTATTGTTTGGTACCGATTTTTACATGACTTATACAGAGGTTGGGGCTGGAGAGGAAGACTTACCTAAAGTAGAGCGAAGCTTGCGTGAAAAAATGAGCCAACATTTACCACCGAATTTATTTGATAAAATGGCATACCACAATGCAGAAACATGGCTAAAATCCAATATTTATAAATAAATTTGAATGAATAAAAAAATATTCATTTTATATAGTTTTTCAAGCGAATATCTCACATCCAAAATCTATCAATTTTTGAGGATTTATTTATAGATTTAATAACAGATGGTCGATACATTACTTATTTCAAGTTTTCCAAATCATCCAAATCTCTGTGTCGGCCAGATTGCTTTTTATTCTCCAATAAGTCCCAATAGCCAATAAAATTTACCAGAATTCCATCAATATCTACTTCTTTCTGTTTTCAAAACAACTATCAAAAGTTACTCCATCAATTTTCGTCAATAAATCTATTCTTAAAGGAGGATATCCAAGTTGAATGATATTTCCCTCTTTGGTAAAATCCTCAACTTTTAGACCGATCGACTGAAATCCAAATTCATTTACTGCACCTAAAATTTTTATTGCATTTTTTTCAGTAGGACTTAACCAAATATCCAGGTCGCCTGTATATCTTGGATGTCCGTGAATTCCTACAGCATATCCTCCTACAATTAGGTATTCAACTTTATGCTTGATTAATAACTCTACAAACTCTTTGAAGTCTTGGCTGAACATTTTTTAAAAATTTTATATATTGAGATCTAAGTTCCTCGATGGCATTCAGACGTTCTTCAAAAGACTTTGTTTGCCAATATTGGAAATCAGAAGTTTTATCTTTAAGTTGAACAATTTTTACCACTTTTTCCATGTTCAAATTATAGTTTATTTAATGTTACAAGCAACAAAGGGATGAATTTATCAATATCCAAAGATACATATTTTAGGATAATTCGAACCAATTGATTTAGATTTACATTTTTATAGAGTAAGCCGTTTTTAGACCATTTTCAAATGGCGCCGAAGCAGAATTTAGTACGCTTTAAGCGTACCCTTCGTAGAGTTTAATACGCTAAAAGCGTATCTACGCATTTCTACATTTTCACATAACGCCTTCGGCAGAATTTAGTACGCTAAAAGCGTACCTACGCGGAGTTTAGGACGACTTTGGCGTCACAAGGTCTGCTGAAAGCGTATCTTCGATTTTCATAACGCCTGCGGCGTCACTGCGCTGCGCTTGAATTTTCAAATTGACTAATTCTCTCATTGACTCATCCTATTCTCATTGACTAATTTATTCCCTGCTTCCCAAACGCTCTCATCCAAAATTTAACCATTTGGTCATTTTCGAGTGGTGGTCTTTTTCTATTGGATGCAAATTGCAAGCCCTTAGGACTTTTGATTAAATCAAAATGAAAGACAAAGTCCTCCGGTTTTTCGAATTTGAAACTGAGGCTGCCAAATCTCAAATCATTCCACTGTAGAGTATCTCCATTTCTATTAAGTACACTGGTGTATCCGTCTCCAAACCAATCAAGCGTCTTGACTATATGATGGGCGCTGTCAGCTCCCAACAATTCTTTGCCATCCGCAAATTTATAGATGGTGTTGTTTTCGGGATTTTTATCGAGGATCGAATAATATTGACAATAGTATTGATGGTTTTCTTTGGCGATTCCATACCACAGAAGATTGTTGAAAATGGTGGGAACTGAGATCATTTTTTCTGCATTTACACCTTCCTCTTTCAAATTGTTCTGCATCACATTTTCGACGTGCATTTTTGTCATCGCTGTTGCTCCAAGATACAAGGTACTGACTATGATTCCAGTCCATACGGAAATCCTTCTTTTATAATCTGTTCGCATATAAAATCCACACAGCACTACTGTGAATAAAAAGGGTATGGTGTAAATAGGATCAGCAATGGATACTGTGGACAACGAAACTCTATGGTCAGAGAAAGGCCAATAAAGCCTAGTGCCATAAGTTGTCAAAGCATCTAAAAGTGGATGGGTGAAAATAGAAAAGAAAAATAATAGTACCCATTCTTTATAACTAGCTTGTGGTATTTCTTGTGTTCTACCCAAATAATCTGAATAAAGTCTCCTGATGATCAAATACAAAGATGGAATTGCAAACAACGAAAAGATCAGTGCCCAGTTTCCAAAAAATAAATAAAATGCAAATTGTAAAACTGCAGCAACTAAAATAAAAAATAAACTGCCTGTAATAAATCCTGTGGTACGGTATGCTTTGGTGTTAAACCAATTTTTTTTATAAAACTGCATGACCAACCAGGCCAGGGGAAAAGGAGCAATCGTTGCAAACAACAAGGAATGCATCGGGCCTCGATGGAATGCCAATGAATCCAGTTCATTTAAAAAATAATTGGAAAGTACATCCAAATCAGGGATAGTTCCTCCGACAGCACCCCAAATCAAAGCCTTGTTGCCAATTTTTTTTCCCAAGACAGCTTCGCCGCAAGCAGCACCTAATATAATTTGTGTTAGTGAATCCAATGTTTAGATTTTTTTAATGTAGCCTTGGGAGAAAACAGACATCGGATTAAATTGTTTTTCTGAAAATTCGCCAAGTAGTATGATATGAGGATCCATACAATAGCCCATCATTTTGTAGTTTTGACTTTCTTCTGCTGCACTAAGCATTCCAAATCCTTCGGAATCTGATAAAAACCAAATTTCCTGTTCTTTGATGATTTTAATTTCTGATAAGCATACAGGAGTTTGTCTAATAAATGGATGTGCAGAAAAGGCTTTTGCATATGATTCCTGATAAGACTTTATACTGTGTTTTTTAAATTCAATTTGAGAGGGCATCGATCGATCAGCTGTTGGTATACTGACTACGCGCAATGGCATAGCAGATGGATAATAATGCACAGCACCTACATACAATTTACCCAAATGGAACTCTCGGATTTTTGTAAATCTATTTACCTCAAAATCCAGAAATAAGGCATACTTGTGAAAATGTATTCCATAAAACCAATGCCTGTGAATTCGTATATTTTCTTCCTTATCATGGATGCTTCCGATGTAAAGCCATTCATCCTCGATGCTTTGAGTATGGTCAATGACTTCTTGCTTTTTAATGGACACACCCAAAGTAGATAGTACATCTTCAGGATGTAATTGTGTGTTAGGATTTTTTATAGAATCAATTAAAAACAATAGTTGACCCAATTCTACACTTAGAAATTCAATCCATTCTGTTTCTTCTGCAATTTTTGTGGGAATTAATCTCAACCTTCTGGCAATGGAGGGCATTCCATAATCCACCGCCCGGGTCGCCATATCATCGATGCGATGTATGTCTTTGCGAAGCACTTCCAAACCTTGTTGCAATAGCTGGTGAATCCATTCTTCCAAAAGATCTATCCCTTTTTTTAATCGATCCAATCGATCTTTTGAAAGTCGGGTGCATCGATCGAGAATCATCCAATATTTTTATTAAATAGGGAGCGTGCTCAATGCAATTTCAGAAGCAATTTGTTCGGCACTTTTTTTATTAAAATCTTCTGCAGAAGCAATTTCTACGCCATCGATAAACACACCTACTTTGAAACGATCTCTCTTATCGTTTTTGGATTTTGATATAATCCTAAAATCAATTTCTTTATTGTGCTTTTGACAATATTCCAACAATTGACTTTTGAAATTGTCATCATATGCTTCCAATTGTGCAATGTCTATGTATTTTTTAGTATTTTTTTAAGTACAAAATGTCTGACATAATCAAATCCCTTCTCCAGATAAATGGCGCCAATCAAAGCTTCTAAAGCATTGCCCAACATCGAAGAAGAGATGTTGGTATGGTTAAATTCAGACATCATGCCATCTAGACCCATTTTCATCGCAAGCTCATTGAGTGTTTTACGCTTGACAATTTTCGATCTCATTTTTGTAAGAAAACCTTCATCTGCTTTTGGATAAGTGTTAAACAAATATTCTCCAACCACAAAGCTCAATAGTGCATCACCTAAATATTCCAATCTTTCGTTGGATTGGTAAACGATGGCTTTGGAACCATTTAAATTATTGAGCGTGGATTTATGAAAAACGCCAGTTAAAAAGATATAAATTGGATGGCGTGAAACCTACAATTTCTCTAAGTCTCTCCGTAAAAAATTTATCTTTGGAAAAATACTTATAGTTTGTTCTTCTAACTATTCTAAAAAAGAAACCTAGCATCGTTTAAATATCACTGAGCTGTTATGACCTCCAAAACCAAAAGTATTGCTGAGGAATGCGTTAATTTTCTTGGATTGGGCCTCATTAAAAGTAAAATTAAGTCGGGAATCTAATTCAGGGTCATCTGTAAAATGATTGATGGTCGGTGGAATAAAATCATGTTGAAGTGCGAGGATTCCTGCAATGCATTCGATGACTCCTGCGGCTCCTAATAAATGGCCTGTCATGGATTTGGTCGAACTGATGTTGAGATTGTATGCCTGATCACCAAAAACCTTCTGAATCGCTTTAACTTCAGCAATGTCACCCAATGGCGTAGATGTACCATGTGTATTGATATAATCTATATCTCCGGGATTCATTCCGGCTTCTTCCAAAGCCAATTCCATGGCTCCTTTAGCCCCTAATCCCTCTGGATGTGGAGCAGTAATGTGGTAAGCATCAGCGGTGAGCCCTGTACCGCAGACTTCTGCATATATTTTAGCACCCCTTGCTTTGGCGTGCTCATATTCTTCCAATAATAAAGAACCTGCACCTTCGCCCAAAACAAAACCATCTCTATCCTTGTCATAGGGTCTGGATGCTTTTTCAGGTGCGTCATTGCGCTCACTCAATGCTTTCATGCTGCTGAAACCTCCCACACCCGCTTTGGTAATGGCAGCTTCGGAACCTCCAGCAATCATCAAATCTGCTTTTCCATGACGGATGTAATCAAATGCGTTGGAGATGGCATGGCTAGAGGAGGCACAAGCGGAAACTGTTCCATAATTGATCCCCATTAAACCATATTTTATTGAAATATGCCCAGGTGCGATGTCTGAAATTAGTTTTGGAATAAGAAATGGACTGTAGCGAGGACTTCCCGTATGTAGAGCAGCCTCTGAAATATCTGTTTCCAAGGTGTAAAATCCACCTATTCCGCTACCCCAAATCACTCCAAAACGAAGTCTGTTCACTTTTTCGAGATCAATTCCTGAATCTTTCATGCATTCTTCAGAAACCACAAGTGCATATTGCGCAAAAGGATCTAGCTTTCTTGCTTCTTTTTTATCCAGGAAATCTTCAGGATTAAAACCTTTAAGCTCACAGGCAAACCTGGTCTTAAATAAAGTAGGATCAAATCTGGTTATCGATCCTGCGCCAGATAACCCATTCTGCAATCCCTGCAAATAGGCTGCCTGATTATTACCAATGGGTGTCAAAACGCCAATACCTGTGACAACTACTCGTCTCATATACAAATTATGGTTGAATAATTATACCAACTCCGGTTAATTAACCGGTTTTGACACGTTAAAGATACACCAGAGTCAGAAAATCTAACTCCTTATTTGCAGTTAGCCTCCAAGTAGTCAATGGCATTGCCGACTGTCTGGATTTTTTCTGCTTGATCATCTGGGATAGAAGTGTCAAATTCTTTTTCAAATTCCATAATTAATTCTACAGTATCTAAAGAATCCGCACCCAAATCATTGATAAAACTTGCTTCGTGGGTTACTTCATTTTCGGCTACCCCAAGTTTATCTACGATGATTTTTTTTACTCTTTCTGCTATTGTTGACATCTTATTCAAAAGTTAATTTTAAAATTAAGAGCGCAAAATTAATGATTCTGTCATTCCTTTCTTACAACTTTGAGACATTTTTTTGTTTATTATCTAAACCAGCCAAAACAATGTGCTCGTTTTTGACCGATTTTCATCCATTAATATAGATAAATGCCTTTTCAAAATACTAAGATTATAGCCACAGTTGGTCCAGCATCAGATTCCTATCAAGTACTTAAAGAATTGATTGTGAAAGGAGTGGACTTGTTTAGACTAAATTTTAGTCATGGGACCCACGAGCAACACGCCCAGGTGATTCAGCACATCGTTCAGATCAATGAAGAATTGGACACCCATGCCGGAATAATGGCTGATTTGCAAGGTCCAAAACTCAGAATTGGTCAAATAAAGGACAATTCCTTAGTCCTGAAAGCAGGAGACATTGTTACTTTTAAGGATGAAGAGTGCCTCGGAACCATGGAACAAGTTTACATGTCGTATGACCATTTTGCCAGAGATGTAAAGCCGGGAGAAAAAATTTTGGTCGACGATGGAAAATTGGTTTTCGAAGTTGTTGAAACCAATTTGAAGGATACGGTCAGATTAAAGACCTTATATGGTGGTATTCTATCTTCTAATAAAGGAGTCAACCTTCCGGATACACAAATTAGCCTTCCTTCGCTCACCGAAAAGGATTTAAAGGATCTGGCTTTTATCCTGACGCAACCCGTTAATTGGATAGCGCTGTCCTTTGTGAGAAGGACCGAAGAAGTAGAAGATCTCATCCAGAAAATAGCTGCGGCCAATCATACTGCCAAGGTCATTTCAAAATTGAAAAACCGGAAGCCATCCGCAATATAGATGCCATTATCAAAGTCAGCAATGCAGTGATGGTGGCAAGAGGTGATTTAGGTGTGGAAATTCCCATAGAGAAACTACCCGCTACCCAAAAAATGATCATCAATAAATGCATCCAGCGATCTAGACCAGTCATCGTGGCTACACAGCTCATGGACAGTATGATCAAGAATCCTTCTCCAACCAGGGCAGAAGTAACCGATGTGGCCAATGCAGTTTTGGATGGAACAGACGCGCTGATGTTAAGTGCAGAAACATCGGTCGGAGATCATCCGGTCTTGGTGGTGCAGGCCATGCAAAAAATAATATCAGAGGCTGAAAAGCATTTTAGCCCATTGAGAAAAAAACCAAAGCCTTCTGATAAATCGACCACTTTTGCATCCGATGTGGTTTGTTTTAATGCTGCAAAAACTGCCGAAGAAATTAATGCTAAAGCCATTGTTGGTTTGACAGTATCAGGATTTACAGCATTCAGAATTTCATCTTACCGGACCCCTTGTCCCATTTTTATTTTTTCAAGCGCACGATATATGTTGGGTACGCTAAGTCTAGTTTGGGGTGTAAGTTGTTATTTTTATGATGAAAACCGAACAACCGATGAAACTATTGAAGATACGGTCAATATTCTTTTAAAACATGGCAAGATTCATAAAGGTGACTACATTGTCAATACAGGAAGTATGCCGGTTCATAAAAAATTGCGAACCAATATGCTCAAGGTGACTTTGGTGGAATAAAATTTATCGTATTCAATTACGTTTTATAAATCAAAGTTTGCTTGATATACTAAAAGTTGTTTTAACATTGAAATTTAAAATCGCGTGATTCTATTTAAATATTTCACATTTTGTTTTATTATTTTTTTAGCAGAAAATTTATTTGCCCAAAAATCAGATAAGACCATCGAACTTGAGTCTGCCCTCATTGATGCAGTACGAGAAGAACAAACAGGTTTTCCTGAGAAGGCCATTGATATTTTACAGAAAATCAAAAACGAACCGGAAGTTAAGGCCATAGCGCATTACCAATTGGCAAAATTGTACGCCGCCACAGGCAAATTGGATGAAGCCATCATTGCTTCTGAAGAATCTGTGAAAGCAGATCCATCCAACAAATGGTTTTTGGTCTTAAAGGCAAATTTGCTTGAAAAAACCGGACGCAATTTGCAAGTGGCCATGACCTATCAAGAACTTGTCAAGTTGGAACCCAATCAATACACCTTTTACGAAAATGCGGCACTCTACTGGATGAAATCTGACCAAGCAGACAAAGCCCTGATCATCTTACAACAGGCACATCAAAAGTTTGGACCCTTGCCAGCTTTGATATTGCGAAAAGTGGATCTCTTGATGATCCAAAATAAACCAAAACAAGCCATAGATGCTTTGAATCAATCCATTGAAGTTTATCCCAAACATTCTGAATTGTACCTTGCATTAGCAGATATTTATGCTCATCAAAAAAAGGATATTGAATTCCAAGCCACTTTAGACCGTTTAAAAGCTAAGATACCAGACCATCCATTTTTGAAAAAAATGGAAAATAAACCATCGAATAATGAAACATCCAGTTCTTTTACTCAAAAAATTCAGTCTGGGGAATGGAATTTAGATCAGGCAATTGCTTATTTAATTCCGGAAGTTGAAAAAGTCAATGCGGAAACACAGGAAGTTGTGATCCAAGAATTATTGAACAAAAGTGATATATTGATCAATAAATATTCTCAGAACCCTAAGCCTTATGTGTTGACAGCAGACATTTATTTTAATGCGAATCGACTTTCAGAAGCGCTTCCTTTTTATTTAAAAGCCAGTACATTTAACCAAATTCCTTATCAGGTTTGGGATCATCTTTTGTATGTTTTAAGCCATCAGAATCATTGGAAATCACTAGAAGAAAATGCATCTAAAGTGTTGGACATTTATCCCAATCAATCGTATCCTTATTTTACATTGGCGGAATCTCTTTATAAATTAAACAGAGGCGAAGAAGCTTTAAAAAATATTCAACAATATTTGTTGATGCAAAGAAAGTCTGAAACCGCAAGAGCCGCAGCTTATATCCTTCAAGCAAAAATTTACAGACAGTTGAACAATGACGAAGCAGAAAATGCAAGTTGGGCTGAAGCTATGAAAATAAATTCACCGTCCAATCCTGCGATGATTGAAAATACATTGGTTAAAATCAAGGATGGAGAGAAAATTTCATCATCAGATTTATTGACCGCATTTAAATCAGAACAAATTCCAAATTATTACAAAGACTTAAAAATGGCTGAAATCAAGATGATGCAAAATCAATTGGATGAGGCAAAAAATCTAATACTGTCTGCTTTCAATGATCGTATGAACCATACTTCAGAAAATTATTTGTTGGCCATAGATATTTTCTCTAAACTAAAAGACAAAGAGAAAGTGAAAGAATATGCACAAAAAGGAATCCAGCTTGCGGAAGATAAGTCTCCGTTTGAAAAAATATTAAAGCAAGCAAATTAATTTTACAAATGTTGCGAATTCAATTACTCTCCTTCCTTCTTTTCATTGTAGCTTGCAAGACTTCTCAGAAAGCAATCGTTGAAACCAAGCCTCCAGTGATTGTAAATAAAGATATGCTTTTGTCTTCGTTGCAGTCCGAGTTGCCGTTTGAATTTTTAAGCTTTAAAGGGAATGCCTACATACAGCATCCGGATTATGATGGAAGCGTACAAGTCATTTTAAATTGGCAAATTGACAATGGCATTCTTTTGGTAGTGAGAAAATTTGGTTTTGAAATTTCCAGAATATTTATTCAAAAGGACAGCGTAAAGATGTTGGACCGAATCAATCAACTTTGGGATATAGGGAGTACTCAACAATGGGCTGAAAAATATGGAATCTCCGGAGGATTTAATTGCCTTCAATCAGTCTTGTTGAGAGGTGCATATTGCCCCGCAGAAATGGATTTTAGAAAGTTGGAGACTGAAGAAAAATTACACCGCTTGGAAGCCGAAAAGGGAAAATTGCTTTGGGTCTCTGATTTTAACCAGGAACTTGAACCTTTAAATACAGCTTTGAGCTATGAAGCTATGAAAGTAGATATACAAATTCTCAGTTATCAGACCATTAAAGAGCACAAGTTGCCTTCCAGTTGGAATTTACAATATAAGGATTCCACTGATTTTTTGGAATTGCAAATGAAGTGGTCTGAGATCATTCCTGCAGAAAATTTGAATTTGAAATTTGATATTCCATCCCATTACACACGCGATAAATTACTTTAATTAGCAATGCCGAAATTTATAGGGACCTTCTTACTAATTTGTTTGATAAGTATATTATCAAACGGTAATTTTTATGCTCAGTATGACCGATTGATCAAAGACCGTGAGAATTTGAAAACACAAATTGAAAAAACGGAAACAATATTACAAAAATCCAAAAAAGATCAAGCCCAGGGTTGGAAAAATGCTCAGATTTTGCAAAAGCAGATTGCGGACAGAAAGCAGTTATTGACCAATATTTCGAAAGAAACTGAATTGTTGGAAAAAGAATTGACCCAATCTAATTTGGAACATCGCATCCAATTGGATCAATTGGAAATTTTAAAGAAAGAATACTATTTAAGTTTGCGAAAGAAATGGACAAACCAACATTACAATTCTGCCTCCACAATTCTCATGGCTTCTGAAGATGTGAAGACTTTGGTTTTGAAGTATACCTGGACGGAACAGTTGAACAAGAATCGTCAAAAAAAATACGAAAATTTTAAAATTGCTCAGGATAAAGTATTGAGCAGACATCAGGAAATAATAAAAAAAATTGATGAACAGAAAAAACTGGTCCAATCAAGAGATACCCATGTGGTTCGGTTAGAAAGAGATTTAGAAGAAGAACTTCAGCTTGCAAAACGTTCTGAAACTCAACAAAAGGAATATCTCGCACAAATAAAAAAATATCAGAGCGAGATGCTCAAATTGGAAAAAATGATCAGCCAACGGATTTCCGAATTGGATCATACAGAATCGAACAACAAAGGACCCACCAAAGATTGGATTTTTCCTTTAAAAGATGGTGTAGTGATCACCCGCTTTGGAAAACAAACGGATCCCAAAAACAAGCAAATAAAAATAAACAACAACGGAGTGGATATCCGCTCGGGTCATGCATTTGTAACAGCTGCCCAAGATGCAGAAGTGGTCCAAATAAAAGAAATGCCCAATGGCAGCTATATGGTGATGACCCGACATGATAATTTGTACATGGTATATTCCAATTTAAGACAGGTGCTCGTGCGTCAAGGCGAACGATTACAAGGAGGCAACCAGATCGGCCAGTGTAGAGCCTCGGAAGGAGGTCAGCACGAGCTCCATTTTGAAGTTTGGAAAGGCAAAAAGCCGGAAGATCCGGTGAGGTATATAGGCAATTGAAAATTGACAATGGACAATGGACAATGGATAATTGAAAATGCAAAATGCAGAATTAGTCAAGTAGTTCATGAGAGAATTAGTCAATGAGTTCATGAGAAAATTAGTCAATGGAATAATTTCCAAATTTTAATTTAATTGACTAATCTACTAATTCTCTAATTGACTAATCTCTTACAACAATCTTCTCCGTCTTCACCACCGCTCCTCTCTCATAAATCACCACCGAGTACAATCCCGCCGGCAACTGCTCCGTATCAATCACATTACTATCTTGGTAGATTCTCTCACGATGTACGGTTTGTCCTTGCGGATTGATTAAATGCAAATACATTCTTTCAGGTAAATAATCGTGTACATTTAGAACGAAATGATCCAATGCAGGATTTGGAAAAATGTCAGTTGTGATTTCAATTTCTCCTTCGTCATTAGTAGCTGAGGTTCCAACATTTAATGTTCTACATAGTGTATCTGCGCCGTATTTATTCTTAACAATCAGACAGACTTTATAAATTCCATCCTTCTCAAAGCAATGTATTGGCGAAGTATCTCGACTTTGTGTCCCATCACCAAGATCCCAATACCACTCAGGCTCTGATTCTTCCGTTAAATATCCACTTAAGTCCACAAACTCAAAGCATCGATATCTTACTGTATCTTGATCGTATCTCCACCAAGCCCAAGGCACATTGTCGATGCCCAATGAATCGCAAACACTGCCATCGATAGGGCCGAGACGATAGTTGGGGAAGTGGGGTAAAGTAATATTGTATGTTTGTAATTTGATCTGTGAACGTTGTGGCACGCATGCCAATCCTTTATTATTTGGTTTTTGTATCACATGGAGCAAAGGATTAGATCCGCCAGTAGATGAATACATTCTGCCGTCAGGACCATTGCTCAAATATGACCATGCAATAAACTTATATAATGGATAGATAGAATCAAGCATGATCCTGTTTTGATAAAAATTTGGGTCCTGTAGATCCATTTGATACAGCTTATCCGTATGGCTCCAATATAAATACCTTGAGTTAGGAGAAAAGCAGATAGAATTAAGTAACCTAGTAGTATAGGGGTTTTCAGCCAAAATGCTTTCTAAATGACCATTGCATCTATCAAAAGTAAAAACGTATAAAAAGGAGCCAGTCTCTTTACCAACCTCACCCTTAAAGGCAAAATACTTTCCATCTGGTGAGAATCTGGATTCAGCGACACCATGTCTTATATAATGTGGCATATATTGGATTGAATGATAAATTGGTCCTTCAGGAGTTATCAGCAATTTATGGACACCTCTTGAAGGTGCTTTTTCTGGAATTAGCATCCACCAATCTCGACCATTGGCATGTTTACAAGCAGTAAAACCACCTTCAGTTATAGTATCTCTCAGAATCATGCTATCTCTAAATAATATTTTCGAATTATTAAATTTATCCTTGTAGATTTCCACGAATCTTAATCCTAGAAAACTGACACCACCGCCAAAACTATCAATTCGATATGTTGTATCATAAGGATAATACAAGTAGTATTCTTCAGAATGGCCTGGTTTAGTAATTACCAAGGCGCATTGAGGTAAAGGAATACCGTTATCGCTATCAACACGACTTAAATTCTGGCCACCTGGTACTTTACTGTGATTATTATCATGCAAGATATCACCATTGGTATAATAACGCAGCTCACCTAAATCATTTGACACAATTGAATTGGTGCCCCTTAAGGAAATTTTAAAATCGGTAAAATATGAAAATTCCGGATTGCCATTGTGAAATTTCAAAATACAAATCCCAAAACTATCACTAGTACTACCTCCTCCATATCCGAATAACCAATTAAAATCGTTTTTTTGAGCGGATATTGATGTAGTCGAAAGAAACAGTATTAAAAATAATGCGAATGGCTTCATACAATGCAAATAGGGTAAATAAAAATCGATTGGTAACACTATATCAACAAAAATACTATTTATTTTTGAAATTGACTCTAATCCCATTAAATTTATCCCTTGAACATATGCAAAGTAGAGACTGGCTTAATTATAAGCTTACTGAGTAAGCTAAAAGCGTTCCTTCGATATTCTAAATTACTAAACATATTTACCCAATTTTCAAGTTACGACGTGCTTCGACGAGCGCAGCAAAAGAGCTCAGTACATTACATTTTCACATTTTCATGGCGCTAAAGTCGCCATGTCGCAGAGTTTATGACGCTTAGGCGTCGCACCACATTTCCACATTTCCAAATTTCCAAATTTCCAAATTATTTCTCTCAATTCTCTAATCGACTAATTCTCAAATTTACTAATCATATTCCCCCATTTCCATGCTTCGACAAGCTCAGCACAGGCATTTCCAAATTTTCACATTTTCACATTTCCAAATTTCTCCTCATTAATATAATCATTCCTTAAACTGGACTTCATGATCGCTTAACATTGGAGTAGGACCTTTGTGGCAAAATTCTAATATGCGGTTAATGTTTTATTCACTCTTGGTTCTGATCCCCTTGTGGGTGAATGGCCAAACCGGCTCCATAGAAGGAGTCGTGTTAGATTCCGAGACAAAGGAATCAATTATTGGGGCTGTGGTTATGCTAGAAGCAGGTCAAGTTGGGACTACCACCGATTTTGATGGGCTTTTTGTTTTGCGCCTTGCTCCCGGAAATTATACACTTTCCATTTCTAGTTTGGGTTTTGAAAAAAAGAATGTGACGGATATTGTGGTTGAAGCCGGCAAGAAAACGGTTCTTAACATCGCGCTGGCAACCAGTAGTATGGTGCTTGATGAGGTGGTGGTGACTGAATACAAACGGACCAACACAGAAGCCTCCGTCTTGATTGAATTAAAACAATCCAAGCAAGTCGTTAGCGGGATTTCCAATCAACAAATACAAAAATCTTTGGATGCCAATGCAGCACAAGTGATGCAAAGGATTCCAGGTGTGACCATCGTGGACAATCGATTCGTGATGATCAGAGGTCTTAGTGAAAGATACAACAATGTGATGATTAACAATGTGGTTGCACCAAGTACAGAAGTGGACAAACGCACATTTTCTTTTGATTTGATTGCTAGCAGCGCTTTGGATAGAATGTTGATTTATAAATCAGGCTCAGCTGATTTACCTGGTGATTTTGCTGGAGGAGTTATCAAGTTATTTACCATTGACAATGTGGATGAAAACTTTACACAGGTCAATTTAGGATTAGGATATAGACCCAATACCACATTTTCACCTTATTATCAGAGCGAAGGATCTGCTACCGATTTTTTAGGTTTTGACAATGGTTTTAGAACCCTTCCTGGTTCATTTCCTTCGTCAAAAAAATTACAAAATTCAGGAAGAGATGCACAATTAAGAATTGACGCAGCCCATACCTTGCAAAATAATTTTGTGCCCAAGGAGCAAATGGCTTCACCAGATTACAGCCTTGGTTTTTCCATGGGAAGAAATACTACTTTTAACAGTGGTGCAAAACTTTCCAGCATAAACACTTTGTCCTATTCCACAAGTTATCTAAGTTTTCAAAGAGATTTCAACAGATATTTTGAATGGGAAGATCAGGATCAGCCGATCATCAAACGTTTCCAATACATGGACGACAATTTCCAAAAAGACAATCGTATAGCATTATTGTCAAATTGGAATTTAAAAATTAATGACAACCACCGTATCCGATTTAAAAATTTATTTAACCAGATTGGAGAAAACGAAACCATCATAAGAAATGGAAAAGATTTTCTTCAAAGACCAAACGACGATTTAAGAAATTACCTACTTGGATATCGTAGCAGAAGCATTTACACGGGTCAATTGGAAGGTGACCATCAACTAAATGTAGCGAGCAAGCTTCATTGGGTAGCAGGAGGAAGTTATCTAAGAGAAGCAGAACCGGATCTTAGAAGATTTAGAACCTATAGACCTTTGAGCAACGCAGAAGGGGAAGGTTATACCATGCAGTTGCCACCATCATCCAATCTTTTTGAAACCGGAAGATATTTTGGAACACTTGGAGAATTTTCTTTGAATCAAGGTATGGATTATACGGTGGAGAAATTTTTTAATGGAAGCGCTGTTCCTACCATTTTTAAAGTGGGATATTATGGAGATTACCGAAATAGGAATTTCTCTTCAAGATATTTTTCTTATTTGTATCCTGGATTTTATGATGCTGATGAAGGTTTAAGAATTAGTAAACTTCCACTGGATCAAATTTTCTCAAATGAAAATGTAAAAACGGACAATGGTCTGACCATCGAAGAAGGAACGAGACCCATTGATACCTACGATGCTTCTAGTATCTTGGGAGCTGCTTATGCTACTGTGGAGATCCCTTTTAGCATCACTACCACCAATGCAGGTGTGAGACTAGAGCACAATGTGCAGATGTTAAATACAGCAGATGATGTGAGTAAAATTAAAATTCACAATCCTGTCACTTCTATATTACCTTTTGCCAATGTGGGTGTGAACTTATCGACCAGATCAGTGGTAAGACTTGCTTACAGCAAAACCATCAACAGACCTGAATTTAGAGAACTTGCTCCTTTCCTTTTTTATGATTATAAATTGGAAGCCGCGCGTGTAGGAAATCCAAATTTAAAATCAGCCAATATTCAGAATTTGGATTTGAGGTATGAGTTTTATCCAAGAAATGGAGAATTGGTGACATTGGGTGCATTTTATAAATATTTTAATGATCCTATTGAAAACAGAACCATCATTACCACAGAGCAACCATCGTTTACCTATATCAATGCGGATTGGGCTCAGAATTATGGACTTGAACTTGAATTCAGAAAATCGTTTCGTGGAATTACAGGAAGCACTTTTGTAGATAATTTTTCTATTAATTTAAATGCTTCGGTTATTTACTCGAAAGTAGATTTGGGTGTCACCGCAGTAGCTCAAGATAGAACCAGAGCGCTTCAAGGACAATCACCTTATATCATTAATGCAGGATTATATTATCAGGATAAAAAAGACCTTGGGATCAATTTAGTCTACAATATTTTTGGGGAAAGAATTTATTCTGTAGGAGATGATTTATTTCCTACAATCTATGAACTTCCTCGTCACAGCATCGATTTGATTTTAACCAAAAAAGTGGGCCGCTGGACCTATAAACTTGGAATCAATGATTTGCTTAATGCGAGATACCGTTTTTATCAGGACTCTGACAGAAATCTTAAAATTAATGAAAAAGACAATGTCATTTTTTCTTATAAGAGAGGACAACTTTTTAGTTTAAATCTTGCATACCGTTTGTAATTATAAAATTTATATAAAACTTTAATCATGAAAAAACTTTTGAATAACTTTTTTTTGTTAGCAACAATTGCTGTGCTTGTCGTATCCTGCGATAAAAACGATGATGACGGCGGCAACAACAACACTACTTTGGTGGAACTTACTGGAAATCTTACCACCAGCACATTAACTGCAGATAAACAATATTTGATCAAAGGTCAGGTATTTGTAAATGATGGTGTTGTTTTAACCATCGAGCCAGGAACAGTAATTTTTGGTGACAAAGCAACTAGAGGCACCTTGGTGGTAACCAAAGGTGGTGTTTTAAACGCTTGTGGAACTAGTACAAAACCGATCGTATTTACATCTGCACTTCCAGCCAATGCAAGAGACCGCGGTGATTGGGGAGGATTGGTCATACTTGGAAGAGCCAATGTTAATCAAAACAATCCTGCCATCGAAGGGATCACACCGGAAGTTAATTTTGGTACAACCAATGATGCCAGCAGAGATGGAGAAAGCTCAGGCTGTTTAAAATATGTGAGAGTAGAATTCGCTGGAATTGAATTAACTCCAAACAATGAAACCAACTCTATAACTTTAGGCGGTGTAGGTCGTGGTACTACCATGGAATACGTACAAGTTTCTTTTGGTGGTGATGATGGATACGAATTTTTTGGTGGTGCAATCAATGCTAAATATTTAATTTCTCAGGCCACTTGGGATGATGATTTTGATGTAGACTATGGTTTTACAGGAAACGTTCAGTTTGGTCTTGCCTTAAGATACCCATCTTTTGCGGATCAATCACAATCCAATGGTTTTGAAACAGACAACGGTCCAAATGACAATGATGTTACTCCATATACCAATGGTGTATTTTCAAACATTACCGTAATGGGTCCTATTGCAGAAGGCGCTGCAGTTTCTCAAGCCAATTATGGTCACGCCATCGACTTGAGAAGAAGAACTTCTTTGTCAATTTTCAACAGCGTTTTCACAGGCTTTCCAATTGGTGTAAGAATGAATCAACCATCTGTATATGCCAACTATCAATCTGGTAGAGGTGTATTAGAAAACAATATCCTTTTGGCGCCGAAATCTCCAATATATGCAGCCGGAACAGGAGTTGTTGTTGACAGTGTGAAAAACTATTGGGAAGCTCTAAATACTACAGTTTCTGGTGCGGCATCGGCTGCTCAGTACACTTCTTTTGGTATCAACCCCGCTAATTTTTACAATAAAACAGTTAGCTCGGCCTTTGCATCTAACCCTGATTTTAAATTATTACCAGGAACTTTAAACACAGGTGCTAAATTCACAAATGCTAAATTTTCTGAAACCAACAGAAACGGATACTTCGAAAATGTACCTTATATCGGTGCTTTCGGAGGAACTGCTGATTGGACAGATGGTTGGGCTGAATTTAACCCAATTTCAAAAGCATATTAATCGATTTTAGAATTTTTTTTAATGCTTGCATTTCGCATAAATGCAAGCATTTTTTTTTGCTTAATTTTGAGCTATGAAACATTACTTAATTTTTATTTTGGGTTTGCAACTGGTTCTACTTGTAAACTGTGAACAGACTACAAAATTGAACTATCAACCGAGTCAATATTTTGATACTGAAGGTCAAGATTCTATACTTAAAGAGATCATCCATTTTGTCGCTCCTATGCCTAAAAAAGCAGACCATCAGACCAAATTCGACAGCATTTTTGATGAACACTACCAATTGCAACAAAAGTTTCATCAAATTATTGCCATTTATCATTCGCCCAAAGTAGAGGACCAATTTTATTTATTGATCAAAAGACCTGCATCCAGCATTTATGAAAAATATGTGGGGATCGGTATCATTTTAGAGCTCAACGAACAAAAACAATTGAGTGTTTATGAGGAAAAATTCAGAACCTGGAAAATGGATGATGCCAATCTTCAAAAAAAGGGGATGCTACTATTTGACTTAATGGTCCATGGAAAAGACCTCAAACCATATTATACCAAAAATAGCAAAGGAGAAGAGTACATAGAGTTTCCGGACGACGAAACACATTTTGATAAGGTCGAACGCAAATGGATAAGCACAAGAAACTCTGCTTATGATATGTATATGGAAGGCAATTAAATTTATTTAATGTTATGGTCGAAGTTTTGAAACTTCGACCATCCAGGTTTTGAAACTTCGAACATCAAAAAAAACGCCGCAAAAATAAATTCTTGCGGCGTCGGATATATAGAAGGGATTAGTTCAGTAGAAAAAGTCCTACATTTTTACAAATCGAATCATCTTAGGCATTTGATTTTCGATTTTAATTTCAAGTAGATAAATTCCGGCGCTTAATCTTCCAATGTCTATATTTTGAGAAGCCATATTAGAATATGGAATTTGCATTATTTTCCTTCCGTCCAATTGATAAATGGCAGCAGTCCAATTTGAATGGCTTTGCTGATCGTCCAATTCTATCATCAAGAGATCCCTTGCAGGATTCGGTCTGATATTGACCATTGAACTTTGAATTCCATCTTCTGAACTATTGGGGATGCAAGTCCAGCGATTGACAAAACCTTCACCTGCAGAATAGAGTTGACAAGGAAGAAGTCCACAGGAATCGTAGGATTCGATCGAATGAATCAACTGATATGGATGTAAAGTACTGAACCAATTGCTGCTGTCCCAGGCTGCTACGGAATTCATGGCATTACCTCCTGCAGCATTGAATCTACCTCCAGCAAACAATTTGTTTTCATACATTTTAAAATCAAACACTCCAAATATTTGTGAGATATCTCCTCCAGTCAATGCACTCCAGTTGGTACCATTCCAAGATGCGACATTTTGGGTGTTGGCCACATTGTCTGCATCGGAGAAAGATCCACCTACTCTCAATTCTCCATTGTAATCCAACATGGTTTTGACACCTACCGTTGGAAATAAAATATTGGCATTGACACCTCCTGCCAATGCATTCCAACTGGTGCCATCCCATCTTGAAATACTATTGTGTGGGGTACTAAAAAATCCTCCAGCGTATAAATCATTTCCACTTTGATATAGAGAGTTGACATGACCATTAAAATTGGAATTAAAATTATCTGTCCAAGCAGTGTCATTCCACAAGGCAATGTGTTGGGTCGATAAATTGGACATCACCCCAGCATTGTCAAATATTCCGGCAACCACCAATCCAGATGAAGTACTGAGCAAAGCACCTACTGTCGCAGGAACTGTGCTGGAACTTACTCCGTCATCAAGATTGCTCCAATTACTTCCATCCCATTCTGCAATATGGTTGGAATTGGGATTTCCACCAGCGGAAGTAAAGCTACCACCTGCATATAGTTTGCCATTGTGCACGGCCAATGCTCTAACGGGTCCATTGGTTCCAGATCCCAGTGCAGTCCACTGAGAACCATCCCAGGCAGCTATACGATTGGCAGGGACACTGTTTATTTGTGTAAAATCACCAGCTGCAATTAATTGACAATTGTAGATCACCAAATCATGAATGAGATTGACGGTAGCTACTGATTGCCAAATTCGCATCGAGGTATCGCAATTGGAACTTAAACAAGAACTATCCGGTGGAAAATCAGGACAATCAAATGAGAAGCTGTACAAACATGTATCAACCGCTCCTCCCTGATTGTAAAAATACATTGCTGTAATGGTATAACTGGTCGCACCACTCACACAAAATGAAAGTGGGGCTGTAGGACCTGCAGGCAAGAAGCCCGATTGGTGGGTCAATTCAATTGATTGGTTGGTGGTATCAATGGTATAACCTGTTGATGCTAACACATTGGTGAAAACACCATGACTGGTATTGATCAATGCTGAAGTAAAACACTGGGTTTGCGGTAAATCATGAATAAGATCGTAACAGCAAAGTCCAGGAGCCGTGGTAACCGGCATGACACTGCACAATATAGAATCACAAGAACATGCCTTTGGTGAAGGAGGACAATCAAATGTTTTGCTGTATTCACAACTGTCTTTTTGATTTCCATTTTGATAATAAAATTTAACGGTGATCGTATGCACGATGGCGCCACTTACACAAAATGAGGCAGGTAGATAAATACCAGCAGGAATATTTCCAGAATTGTGCGTCAATAAAAATTGTTGATTGCCACCACTCACATTCCAACCGGAAACAGGAGTAATTTGAATGAATGTTCCGGCATTTGTAGAAACACCGATAGAGGTAAAACATTGGGATTGTGGAATGGTGGTACTCAATACATAGCAACAATATCCAGGATTTTGTTGAATAGGAATGACATCATTTTTCAAAGAATCACAACTGCAAACAGGTGGTGGTGGACAATCAAAAGTTTGAGAAAAAACACAACTGTCTTTTTTGCCTAAACTGCTGTAGTAATACTTGACGGTGATAGTATACGCGGTCGCTCCACTGACACAAAAGGAGCCAGGTTTGTATGTTCCCATCGGCAAATTACCCGATGAATGGTTGATGTTAAATTGCTGATTTCCTCCTGTGAAACTAAACCCTGTTCCCACAACAATATTGTTAAACATTCCAGCACTTGTGCTAATTTGCATCGAAGTAAAACAATTGTTCTTTGGTACCGTCGTCTCTATTTCATAACAACAAAGTCCTGATGATTGAGAAATTGATTTTACATTGTTTTTAAGTGAATCACAACTGCATGCTTGCTGTACCGGAGGACAGGTGAAGCTTTGACTGATGACACAACTGTCTCTTAAAGATCCTGATCCAAAATAAAAAACAGTTTTAATAGTATAGGATGTGGAACCACTCACACAGAATGAACTTGGTGTATTGGAACCAGTTGGTAAAAATCCGGAAGTGTGAACCACATTGAAAGTTTGGCCATTTACAGAACTGTTTTGAAAACCAGGAGGACAAGTAATATTGGTGAATGTACCACTGGTGGTAGTTACTTTAATACTTGTAAAGCATTTGTTTTGGTTGGCTGTCAAAAAATAATTGACATTGTAACAACACAAGCCACCCGTCTGAGACAAGGAATTAATTGCAACTTGCAAAGAATCACAATTACAAGGTGGAGGCGGGGCAGGACAATCACGAACAAAACTTTTCTTACATTTTGGTTGAGGGTTTCCAGCATTGTCGTAGAAGTCCACCGTGATGGTAAAAGGATTTTGGGAGCCTGACAATGAAAACGAACCTGGATTAATGCTTCCTGTTGGCACATATTGACCATTGGGTACAAAACAAACTGTTTTAGGACCAGTGTTTAGCGCAATCCAACCCGGATGTGCCTGAATGTTGGTTAAAGTTCCACTGTTTGTGCTGACACATAATCTTGAAAAACAATTGGCTTTCGTACTGTTTGCAAACACATCAAAGCAACAGTCTGAAGGATTTCCAATATTCACCAGCGAAACTGATTTCAGAGAATCGCAACAATCATCTTGAGGTGGAGGTGCCGAAGCACAATCAAAGGTAAATTGAAAATTACAAGAATCTCTGTTGTCAGGCGGATTGGTGTAATAATATCTTACAATCAATTGCAATGGATTGCTCAATGCATTGACGCAAAAAGAAACTGGAGTAATTGCTCCTGCCGGAATAAATCCAGAGTTATGTGTAATGGTAAAATGGTTTGCTGTTTGATTGGAGACACTGTATCCACTTCCTGAATTTGCAGTGACAGAATTGAAACTACCATTTGCTAAGAATGCTTCCATTCTATAATAGGTATTTGGAAATGGATTGGTGGTTTGAATATTGTAACAGCAAAATTGGGGCAGCGTATGCTGCTTTTCAATATAAGTGATCAAACCATCGCATTTTGGTTGAATAGGTTTTACACGACAGTCAAATGCATAGTAATAAGCACAAGTATCTGTTCTTCCAGATCGGGTTGAAAAATAATACACGGTGATGGTATATAGATCTGCGCCCTGGACACAAAAATTCCCGGAATTAAAATCTCCTGCTGGCAAAAAACCGCTGCTGTGCGTATAATAAAAACTATTGTTTCCTACAGATTGATGTGACCATCCTTGGGCCGCATTTGATTGAATGTTGATAAAGCTGCCATTGTTGAGGATGAGTTGCATCGATTGATAGCATTCGTAGGATTGTATTTTTCCTCTGACCTCATAACAACAGTTATTTCCATTTTTAGTAGCAGGTCTAACAGAATTGATATTGTAATTGGCACACAGACAAGGTTTGGAAATGATGCAAATTTGTTTGGTACAAGTTTCTTCACAAACGCCTTCTCTTACAATCAACCTTACTGTATAACAACCTGGTCGTTGATATTTTACCCTTATACTAGCACCGTACAATGTATCCCTGAGATTTGGGCCTGCTCCGCGTTCTATGATCCAGGTGAAGCTACTATTGTTAGACCCATTGCCCGTATATGTAAACATGGCTGTATCTCCTACCGTGATTGAATCTGGTCCCACAAATGAACAAGTCAGGGTACAAGCAAAATTGTAAAAGACTGTATCTATACAAAGTCCATTGTTTACGATGACCATATAACATCCCGGTCCTGGGGGAACAAAACATTGGTTTTTCGTATAAACTATAGGTGTGTTGCATCCCATCCAGGTATAATCCAAGCCTGCAGGAAAAGCGCAAAGGGTATCTCCTTGTCTTAGGATGGCCCCTCTAAAAGGTGGTAAAACAGTCACCGTAGCTGATGAATTTGGATTGAGTTCAGAACAAAACAAATCTGCCACGCGCACCAATTCATATGTACTTGTGCTTCCGGGACAAACATTAAGATTGAAAGTTCTGGAAGCTGACACATAATTATTTACATTATTCCCCTCTTTTACAGAAAAAGTAAAAGGAGGTGAACCATTGAGTTCGATGACCAAATCAGTACAATCTCCTTGACAGATGGTATCATTTTTTACAAATTTGGCAGTTGGTTTTGGCAATACATTCACCAGGAAAATACAAGTGTCCGCAGGAAAACCAGTTTCTTGAGTAATCAACTGGATGCTACATTGACCAGGAGCATTGAAGCATGCGATATGTGGATTTTGGGCATTTGGATTGGTAATACTGCCACAACTAATAGTCCAGTTATAACTGGCATTCTGTGAATTGGGGCCCACATAACTGACGTCCACACAATCTCCAAGACAAACTTGGGCTGGTGCATCAATGCATTGGGAAAAGGCCGAAATAGAAAGCAAGAGCGTGCAAAATATTAGTGTAATTCTTGCATTAAAATTTGTTAAACGTTTCATACTGAGGAGTATTTAAATTAAATAATAAAACAATACTTTGCTCAGTTATTTGGGATATAGGTCCCGAATGCAGATGTGTGGTTTTCCGAAAATTTGCAACGTAAAAGTACATAAAGTTTAATAATTAGATGCATAAATATTTTTTGAGCTTTGTGGTAGGCAAACTAGGCTTTATTTTCAATTTTGCTTAAAACTCTGTTCCTAATTATATCCTTATCTTTGTCAACCAATTTGAAAACTATGTCTCAACTGTTTATAAAATGGAATTTGATGCTGTGCCTTTCGGTCATAATTTCATGCAATCAAAATTCTGATAAGACAGATGTTTCTATGGGTTTTACTTTATTGGAGCCAAGTCATACAGGTATTCGTTTTCAAAATCTGATCACAGAAAGTTTGGATCAGAACATTTATTATTCAGCTTATATGTTTAATGGTGGTGGTGTAGCTACTGCTGATTTTAACAACGATGGACTTCTCGATCTATACTTTTCAGGTAATCAAGTCGCGGATCAATTATACCTTAACAAAGGAGAATTTAAATTTGAGGATATTTCTAAGGAGTCAGGTATTTCTAAATTTAAAGGATGGAAAAATGGAATAAGCATTGTTGATATTAATGAGGATGGATGGTTAGATATATATATATGTCGTGGAGATCATGATCAGTCCCCTTCTGAAAACACAAATTTATTATTGATCAATCAAGGTGACCTGACTTTCCTTGAAAGTGCGGCTGAATACGGAATTGATGATGATGGTTATTCAATTTGTTCTGTATTTTTTGACATGGACAATGACAATGATCTTGATTTGTATATCAGCAATCGTCCGGAACGTTTTAACAGGACATTTAAGCAAATGGATGAAGAAATGGAATTGAACATTAGATATGGTCAACATAGACTTTATCGCAATAATGGGAAAGGTCATTTTTCAGAAATTTCAACATTGGCTGGAATTACCAATACCTATGGCTATGGTTTAAATGTCATTGCAGGAGATTTTAACAGCGATGGTTGGCAGGATCTTTTTGTTTGCAATGATTTTCGTTGGCCTGATTTTTATTATGAGAACCAAAAGAATGGAACTTTTAAAGAAAAAATGAAGGAATTTGCAAATCACAGCAGCTTTTCTTCCATGGGTGCAGACCTTGGCGATATCAACAATGATGGAATGGAAGATCTATTTGTTGTTGAAATGAGACCAGATGATTACAAAAGGAGCAAAACTTCTATGCCTACAATGAATCCACAGGTATATGACACCATGAAATCAAAAGATATCCATCTTCAATTTATGCACAATGCCTTATACTTGAATCGCGGTTCTTCTTATTTTTCAGAAATTTCACAATTGTCTGGAGTAGATAAAACAGATTGGTCATGGGCACCATTGATTGCAGATTTTGACCATGACGGCTTGCGTGATATCTATGTAACCAATGGTTTTAGAAGAGATCTTAACGATATGGATGGAGATGCATTGATGGATTCTCTGGTGGCCCATAAACGAAAATTTAATTCTCTGGAAGATTTATTTGCCATCTTCCCGAAAGTGCCGCTGGTCAACTATATGTTTAAAAATGCCGGCCATTTAAAATTTGATAAAGTAATGACCAACTGGGGTTTTACAAAACCATCTTATTCTAATGGTGCAGCAACCGCTGACCTTGACAATGATGGCGATTTGGATTTAGTCATAAATAATATTGATGATCATGTGCATTTATACAGAAATAATAATCCATTCGTCAAACAACAAATTCGTGTAAGTTGTAAAGGTCCAACTGGAAATCCAATGGGAATAGGAGCGAAAATTGAACTATTTTCAGATTCTCTGCACACAAGTGCTGATATGAGAATTCAGCGTGCTTATTTATCATGCAGCGAACCCACTGTACATTTTGGATTGGGAAATTGTAAAAAAATAGATAGCCTTAGAATTCGATGGCCCGATGGTAAAACTGAAACCATTCGAAATATTAAAATGGGCTCAAATTTGATTTTTAATTATCAAAATGCCTCTCCAACAAATCAAATCAGTGAATTCACAAAAAGTTATTTTTCAAACATCAGTTCACAATCTTTAACTCCTGCTTTTTATCATCGAGAGAATCAATACAATGATTTTAGTGAGCAAAAATTATTGCCTTATGAAATGAGCCGATTGGGTCCATTTATTACGGTGGCAGATGTCAATCAGGATGGATTGGAAGATTTTTATATAGGTGGTGCTAAAAATCAATCTGGAGCTCTTTATTTGCAAAATAGTCTACACCAATTTATTCTTTCAAATCAAAAAGTATTTATTCAAGATCAAGCCTATGAAGACATGGGTACTCTTTTTTTTGATGTGGAAAGTGATGGCGATATGGATTTGTATGTTGTTTCCGGTGGAACAGAATCACCGGAAGGAAGAGCCTACCAGGATAGGATTTATTTAAATAATGGCAAAGGTCAATTTACCAAAGGACTTAAAAATATCCCATTGACAAGTTCAAGTGGATCATGTTTGCAGGTTTTTGATGCGGATGGAGATGGTGATTTGGATATTTTTAGAGGCGGAAGAGTTATTCCTTCAAAATATCCTTCAGCACCCAAATCTTATTTTTTTCGAAATGAAGGCCAAGGTCATTTTACAGATCAGACAAATCAATTTCTGGGTGAATTAGCAACGATAGGAATGATAACCAGTGTTGCGAGTTTAGATATCAACCAGGATTCAAAGCCAGACTTGATTGTTGGTGGAGAATGGATGTCTTTACAAGTTTGGGAGAATTCCGGTGCAGGTTTTCGAAAAACGAATCCTGAGAAATACGGATTTGAAAACACGGAAGGCATGTGGTTTAAAATCCATGCTGAAGATTTAAATCAGGATGGATTGCTTGATTTGATTTGCGGAAATATTGGAGAAAATTACAAATTTCATGCTTCCAATGAAAAACCATTCCTGATTTACGCAAACGACTTTGACCAAAATCAAACTTTTGACATTGTGTTGAGCAAATTTGAAGGCGAATCCAGAGTTCCAATACGTGGAAAACAATGCAGTCAAGAACAAATGCCATTTATCAAGAAAAAGTTTCCTAGTTTTAAGCTATTTGCAGCGGCAAGTTTAGAAGATATTTATGGACCAGGACTTGAAAAAGCGGTTCATTATCAAGCAAAAGAATTTAAAAGCCTGATTTTTATCAACAAAGGAAAAAAATTTGAGCGACAAGAATTACCTGTTGAGGTACAATTTTCAGCAGTCCATGGTATTTTGACCTATGATATTAATTCAGACCATCAGATGGATATTGTTTTGGCTGGAAATTATTTTAAGACAGAAGTTGAAACCAGTCCATTGGATGCTTCTGTCGGATTAGTTTTGTTGGCAAATTCCGGAAAATTCATTCCTTTAACAATCGCTCAGTCAGGTGTTTTTTTAAAAACAGATGTAAAAGATCTACACGAAATTAAAATTGGTGATAGCTTTGGTTTTTTAGCAAGTTCAAACGATGGTCCACTACAATTAGTACAACATCATAAATAACGCATAATGAATAAAAACACACTCAATTATTTGGTATTGTTTTTTTGTTTTTTTTGTTTTCATTGTAAAGAAAATAATCAAAAAAAGGATGCACTGTTATTTGAATTGATTGATCCTGAAAAATCAGGTATAAAGTTTGTCAACAAATTGCTTGAATATTCCGACGAGCATATTTTTAATTTTAATTATTTATACAATGGTGCCGGTGTGGCCATAGGAGATATCAACAAAGATGGATTGCAGGATATTTATTTTACAGCCAATCGCGCCAAAGACAAATTGTACCTCAATAAAGGAAATTTTAAATTTGAAGACATTTCGGAATCATCTGGCATTTCAGCATTTAGTGGATGGAGAAGCGGTGTATCTATGGCAGATGTAAACGCCGATGGTTTTTTGGACATTTATATTTGCAGAGGAGGATTCAAATATGATTCAAGTAAAAATGCAAACTTACTTTTTATCAACAATGGAAACCAAACGTTTACAGAATCTGCTGCAAAGTATGGGATTGCAGACATTGGATTTTCTATTGCAGCTTGTTTTTTTGATTACGACAATGACAACGATTTGGATTTGTATGTGACCAATAGACCAGAACAATTTTATCTGAATGTAGAACAGGTCATGGAAGGAAAAAAAGTTAACAATCCTTTATATTCCGACCATCTTTATCGTAACAATGGCGACCATACTTTTACCAACGTGACCCAAGAAGCAGGAATCACCCATAATTTTGGATATGGATTAAGTGTAAGTACTGGTGATTTAGATCAAGATGGAGATCAGGACATTTATGTATCCAACGACTTTGTAGAAAACGATTATTTTTATGAGAATCAAGGCAATGGTACTTTCAGAGAAGTAATCAAAGAAGTAACAGGCCATGTACCTTATTATGCAATGGGTACAGACATTGGAGATATCAACAATGATGGCTGGGAAGATATTTTTACAGTCGAGATGCGTCCGGAGGATTATAAGCGTTCTAAAACTTCTATGCCTGTGATGAGTACCAGTTTGTTTGATACCATGGATTTGGCAGGAATACACCGTCAATATATGCACAATTGTCTTCAATTGAACCATGGAAATGGTCATTTTTCAGACATAGCCCAATTGGCTGGAGTAGATCGTACCGACTGGTCTTGGGCAGCCTTAATTTGTGATTTTGACAACGACGGTTTTCGTGATTTGTATGTGGCCAATGGCATCAAAAGAGACCTATACAATCGGGATGCTTATGCAGGTTTGATGCATGATCTGAAGCACAATAATATGAACAAGACCACAGAAGAAATTATGCGCAATCTTCCTTCCTTTAAGGCGGTGAATTATGCCTTTCGAAACAATGGAGATTTGACTTTTACAAAAACCATGAAAGAATGGGGATTAAATCATACTAGCCAATCACATGGTGCAGCCTTGGGTGATCTTGACAACGATGGCAATCTGGATTTGGTGGTTAACAATATGGATGACATCGCTTTTGTTTTTAAAAACAATGGAAACGGAAAGAAATCACTGAGAGTTCAATGCAATGGGCCTGAAAAAAATCCGAAGGGAATTGGGGCAAGGGTTGAAATACAGTATGGTGATCAAAAGCAATATTCTGAAATGCGTACCTCCAGAGGCTATTTATCATCTTGCGAACCGTTTATTCATTTTGGAATTGGAGAAATTGAAAAAGTAGATGTAATAAAAATAATTTGGCCTGATGGTAAATCGCAGGAATTAAAAAATCAAAAAGTAGACAAACCAATTGTACTAAATTACAGCGATGCTGGTCAAAAGAATATTAGTAAAAAAGAACAAACAGAATTGTATTTTTCAGAAATAAATGGACAAATTATACCTGAATTCAGGCACCTAGAAAACGATTTTGACGATTACAAAAAACAAATTTTATTACCTCATCGATTGAGTCGAATGGGTCCTAAAATATCAGTGGCAGATATCAATGCAGATGGATTGGAAGATTTTTTTGTCGGAGGTGCAAGAAATCAATCTGGTGCATTGTACGTACAATTATCAGATGGTAGCTTTAAGAAGTCCATTCAGAAAGCACTGGATGCAGATAAACTTTATGAGGATTTAGGTTCCGTATTTTTTGACGCAGATTTAGATAAGGATCAAGATCTTTATGTGGTTTCAGGAGGCTCAGAAAACGAAGAAGGGAAAGGTTATCAGGATCGCTTGTATCTCAATGATGGCAAAGGAAATTTTACAAAATCGAATTCTTTACCAAAAATTAGTTCTTCGGGATCTCAAGTAGCGGTTTATGATTTTGATGCTGATGGTGATCTTGATTTATTTAGAACCGGGAGATTAATTCCAGATCAATATCCTTTTGCACCAAGATCTTATTTGCTCGAAAACAAAGGCAAAGGAAATTTTGTAGATGTGACTGAAAAGATGGCTTCCGAACTTTTAAATCCTGGAATGATTTGTGATGCTATTTGGGCAGATATCGATGGAGATCAAAAAGCAGAGCTCATTATCGCAGGAGAATGGATGACAATACAAATTTTTAAATTTGAGTCTGGAAAATTTAAAAAGTTAAATGCTGAATCAGTTGGTTTGCAAGATTCAGAAGGTTGGTGGAATTCCATTCAGGCAGCTGATTTAGATGATGATGGAGATTTGGATTTAGTTGCAGGAAATCTTGGTTTGAATTATAAATTTCACGCATCGGTGGAGAAACCGTTTCAAATTTATTGCAATGATTTTGACAAGAATGGCACATATGACATTGTCTTGGCAAAATACAATGGTGATATCAAAGTGCCTGTTAGAGGAAAGCAATGCAGCCAAGAGCAAATGCCTTTTATTAATAAAAAATTTCCAAGCTACAATGATTTTGCAGATGCCAATCTTGAACAAATTTATGGTGAGGGATTGAACTCAGGTTTAAAATTAGAATCCAAAGAATTTCAGACTTGCATTTTTATCAATGAAGCCGGAAAATTTAAAAAACAATATCTCCCCATTCAAAGCCAGTTCAGTACGACGCAAAGTATCATCATTGAAGATTTTAACAAAGATGGTAAAAAGGACATTTTATTGGCTGGTAATAATTTTCATTCAGAAGTTGAAACAACCAAAGCCGATGCCGGAGTTGGTAATTTGCTGATCCAAAAAGCGGGTAGTTTTTCCTTCACGACAGTGCTGGAATCTGGTTTATATCTTCCCTACGATGTCAAAGATATCCAATTGATCAATACTCCAAATGGCCAAAGAATTTTGGTAGGGTCAAACAATGAAGTTTTAAGGATTTTGAAAGTGAAATAACATCCTAAGTCAATTTGTAGGCTAAGCAATATTTGTTAATGTTGTCTTATCCATGAATTTGGCTCGTTCATCCATTAAATTAAAAATCATTAATACATAATTGCAAAAAAAATCTCACATACATTAATCAATAATGTTTAGTAATGTTACTTATAAGATATAACAAATTACAAATATGTTTAATATAAAAATTAACTATATTTTGTTATATCCTATGGATTCACTTGTTATACCTTTGCAAATCGTATAGCTGTATATGTACATCTATATTGTTCATAAACCAAACTCAAAACTGAATTTCTCCTGACGAAGCAACCAGGTCCAATTTAGTTTAAAATTTCTTGAAATCATAATACACCTTCATTTTGGTGATATTATGTATCCTATGATAAATGATCAATTTATCATGGGTTATTGTCTAATCAATGAGTTTTGGTTTATGCCTTAAGACTTGAGTGGAAATACAGAAGTGTATTTGTCTCAGATTTACATTACATTAATTACCAAAACTTTATCTCATGAAAAGAATAAACTTACTATTTTCAATCGGATTTAAAAGCATTGCTTTTTGTGTTTTTATTTTGACTATGCTGACTCTCTCTTCTAATGAGTTACAGGCTCAAAACTATGGTTTACCCAACTTAAAATCTGTTACACAGGCTCAATCTGACCTTATGACTGCCTACAATTCGATCATTGGCCAAGCCAATCAGGCAGGTCCAGGTTCTCAATTGATGAATTCTGCAGAGCTTTACCTTAGAATGGTCGATGCATTGGCCAACCGTCCAGATCCAAACATGGATACCAAAGCCGTATTGCTAAGTAACATGAAAGTGGATCGCTACAGCCATTTAGTAGTGAAAAATGGCAATGCTTTAAACATGGATGCCACCATCATTAGCATTCTAGCCACGCCTGAATATCAATCCCTGATTGACGTGCTCAAAATATAGTCTGAACTAAAATCCTTTATTTAACCCAAATATTATTTATCTTTTATGAAAATGAAAACTTACACAAGGTTGTTATGTAGTGCGCTACTGACAATCATGATTTTTTCTTCATCCTACAGCCAATATGTTTCATTGGTTTGTAATAATCCGTTTGAAGACATCCAGTCAACTGGAACCTTCGTAGCGAATTCAGCGGGTGATGACAATTTAACCACCATTGCACTTCCTGTAGGATTTGACTTTAGATTCTACGGTGTAGCGCAAACAACGGTCAACATTTCTACCAATGGAAATATGACATTTCCTGGTTCTACGGGTCCGGGTGCCGCTTTCACAAATACTGCCTTAGGCGTAGGAATGAACGGGATTTTTCCATATTGGGATGACCTGAATGGTGCACCAGGGGTGTTTACACAAATGCTAGGAGTAGCACCGAACAGACGTTTCATTATTTATTGGAACAAACCTTTCTTTGGTGGCTCTGACCCAGTTGTTTTCGAAGTAGTGTTGTTTGAAACCAACTATGCGATCGAATTTAGATATGCTGACCTCAATGGTTTGACCGGAAATAGTGCTACCATTGGTATTGCCGGCCCAGCTGCTACTTCTGTTTTGCAGTTAGGCTTTAATCAGACTGGTATTGTTGCTGCTGGTCAATGCCGTCGTTTTGAATTGCCAATTGCTTGTACAATCATTGCACCTGCTAACGTAACCTTGAATTCCGATCCTGGAATTTGCGGTACAAGATATAGTTTTGCTTGGGGTGGTACTTGTAATCCTGTGGTTACAACTCCTCCATCAGGTTCTTTATTTCCAGCGGGTGTGACCGTAGTTACGGGAGTAAATGGTTTTACCATGGCCTCATTTACAGTGACCGTAAGAGATTTAGAAGCACCAGTATTTATCCCTGCTTGCCCTAAAGGTGGAGTAGTGACATTGAATGCAGGCCCCGGAATTTGCGAACTTTCCTGGGATGCTCCAATCTTTATGGCCATTGACAATTGCCCGGTACCAGGTACTATGTTTGGTACTCAGCAGAGATCAGTAGGTTGTACAACTTCGCTTAACTTCTCTTCTGTATCAGGTATCGCTTGGGGTTATATGGTCAATATTCAGAATCAAGGAACTTCACCTGTAAATATACAAGGATGGAATGCTTGGTTTATGAGTTCTACAGGAACTCCTGGAACCAGCGGAAACTATGAATTTTGGTATAAAACTGCTGCCAATACTGACTGGAAAACAGGTTGGGTTGGTGTAATTGGTGCCCCTGGTGCATGTCCAAACGGACCTTCTTCACCAAAGACCTTATGGACTTTGGGAGCAACTTCTACTCCTAATACCATTCGTGTAAACGGATTTGTGGCTCCTTCTGCAGCAAACATAGATACTTTTGATGTGTCTGTTCCGGTAGCAGATACCATGAATACTTGTACAGGACAAATCATCACCAATTCGGTTAGAGGTCGTTTGACTTTGGCACCGGGTGAGATCAGAGGTGTTTACATCGCTGGTGCTCCTGGTTCAAACCACGGGTTTATCATGCCTGGTTTCAACAGCTGTAATTTATTAGCTGGATATGGTGATGCAAGAGTTAAAATGAACGTTGCGACTGCAGCTCCAAATGGTATTGCTTTGGACAACGTCGGAGGTGCAAATCTTGGAGGTGGATTCCATTGCTCTTCTTGGGGATATTCAGGTAACGTATTGTACGCAGAAGCAGCTGGAACAATGGTTCCGGTTATTCAATATTGTGGTGCTCCATACGGACCTGGTTGTTTCTTCCCAATTGGATGTCAGAGACTTTGCTACAGAGCTACAGATGCTCAAGGCAATGTGGCCACTTGCGAATTTGATGTTTGTGTAAATGAATATGCAAACCCAACCCGCGCATTGGCTTGTAACGATGATGTACAAATTAGCTTGGATGACAGCTGCTGGGCTACCATCACTCCAGACATGGTTTTGGAAGGTGGACCTTACAGATGTTATGACAACTATACTGTTGCTATAAAAGATTGGGCCAATTTAAATGGACCAAACATCGATAGAAGACCAAATATTGCTGGAATCCAAATAGGACGTCAGGATATTGGTAGAGTTTTAAGAGTGACCATCACAGATCCTTCAACTGGTAACAATTGTTGGGGTAAATTGACCGTGGAAGATAAACTACCACCGATCATGACCTGCCCACCAAACGATACAATCCCATGTACTACTGATCCATCACCGGCTAACACTGGTATTCCATCCGTTTATGAAAATTGCGGTGGAGCTAGCCTAAGCTACAGAGATGTGGTCGTAAAAGGATCATGCCCTGTTGGATATGCTTATTTGATCAGACGTACCTGGACTGCAGAAGATGCTTATGGCAACAGAGCAGTTTGCGTACAAACGATTGTATTATCACTAGCAGATTTGTTTAGTGTGACTACACCTCCAAACTATGACAATCTAGATCAGCCAATGCTGAACTGTGATGAGAAAATAGACAGAAACAAAAACATCGTTCCTCACATGTCAGACAATCCTGAGTGCGTGGACGGATACTTATTAGACTCTGCATTCTGGTATGCAAACTCACGTCAGCCGAACATTTATCCAAACAGAAGACTTCCAAGAGTATTGGGATGGAACTGTATCGATGATGTAAACAGCAAATATTTCGGACATCCAAGCCCGGATCCAGTTTATTACCCACAACACCGCTCATGGCAACCAAACAATCCATTGTGCTGGGGACCAGACACCCACATTATGTGGATTGGAACAGGTCGTCCAGGAGGAACCAACTGCCATAACTTAGCAGTGACTTTTGAAGACATCGTGTTTGATTTAAGAACCGATCTAAGCTGCGATGCAGGTCCAATCGGATGTTACAAATTGTTAAGAAAATGGACTGTAATGGACTGGTGTACCAGCTTAGTAGGCGGACACAGCCAGGTGATCAAAGTTGCAGATGCAGAAGGACCACAAGTATTGTATCCGGATTCTGCAAGAGTGAACATGGAAAGTTATAGCTGCTTTGGCCGTTGGGAAGTTCCACCAGCCTGGTTGATCGACAATTGCTCAAATGAAATTCACTATACTGTAGAAGTAGAACAAGGAACGATTTTGGGTAATGAAACAAGTGGTTATGTAGTGATCGGAATGCCTGAAGGAATTCAGAGCGGATGGATCGTAGCAGAAGACTGCTGTGGAAATATCACGAGAAAACATGTTGTATTAAACGTAGTAGACCGTGTACCACCACAACCAATCTGTCGTACAGCGACCAGCGTAAGCTTAAATGGAAATCAAAGTCCTGGAGAAAATGTGATAAGAATATGTGCACAAGATCTTGACGAAGGATCTTATGACAACTGTCAGCCACATGTATACTTCAAGATGATCAGAATGGCGGAATTGTTGGGAACCAACAACGGATCAAACTCCAACAACACCGTAGCATGTAATGGAATCAACGGAGATGATAATTCAATATTGACTGGAAATCAGGTTTACTTTGACGACTGCAGTTATTTCTGCTGTGCGGATGTAGGAACCAGAGTGATGGTTGTATTGAGAGTATTTGACGTAGATCCGGGAGCAGGTCCTGTGACTCCGGTAAGGATGACCAGCACAACTCAACCATTACATGGACGCTTCAGCGATTGTATGGTAGAAGTAGAAGTACAAAACAAAGCAGTACCTACAGTAGTAGCTCCACCAAACATCGTGGTAAGCTGCTGGTTCTGGTTTGATATCGCAAACTTGACAGATCCAAACGATGCTACCTTCGGTAGAGTAGTAACAGACTTGTCATTGCGTAAGAAAGTAGTTACACAAGACATGGTATGTCGCAAATATTGCGAAAGAAATGACTATACTGGCTACCCAGGATTTGTACAAAGCAACGCAGTACCAAAACCTGCACCAAACCAAGCATGTGATTATTACTGGCAGTATTTCGATACAGCACATTGGGATAATAAATATGAGTTGACTTGGGGATTTGATGGATATGTGTTAAGCTCATGCGGAGCAAATCCAACAATCACAGTTAACGACTTGAGAGAGTGTGGTCAAGGAATCATCCAGCGTATCGTAAGTGCGCAAGGACCAAACAACATAAACGTAACAGCCATCCAGACGATCTGGGTAGTAGATTGTGATCCATTCTACATCGATGATGTAACATGTAACGATCCACGTTTCAGTGATATCATATGGCCAAACGGAGTATGTACACAGACACCTGTAACCATCAATGGTTGTGGAGCAGATTTAAGTCCAGACAATCCACAATTGGGTCGTCCGGTAGTGATCAACAATGCAGATGACAATTGCGCCTTGTTATCCATCGAATACCGTGATGATGTATTTACCATCGAGCCAGATGCGTGCTTAAAAGTATTGCGTACATGGATCGTGATCGACTGGTGTCAGTATGATCCATTCATCGATCCGGACAACGGAAGATGGGAGAGATTACAAGTGATCAAAGTAAGAGATCTAGATAAACCGGTAGTAACCTGTAATGTAGGTCCATGTGAGCCTGCAAGCATTCACCCAACGTTGGGCGTATGTGTAGGTCATATCAGCCTTACAGCAGATGCTACAGACAATTGTACACCAATTGACTGGTTGTTCTGGGAATACAAAATTGATGCATACAATGACCGTGTAGGAGTACATGGAGGTTGGGATTTCCGCGTAGGAACGTTGACAGAAAGACAATTCAATGCAGGTGATACAGTAGAGTATAGCCATAATCCATTTGCAGACAATCCACGCAATCCATTTGATGCAAGTGGTACTTATCCAATAGGTATCCACAGAATCAACTGGTATGTAGAAGATGGTTGCGGAAACGTAGGAACATGCGAGACCTTGTTTGAAATCAAAGATTGCAAAGCACCAACACCATACTGCTTAACAGGAATTATCTCAGTACCAATGCCAGCAACCGGCTGTATTGATATCTGGGCAAAAGACTTGGATCATGGAAGCTTTGACAACTGTACTTCACAGGAAAATCTTAAATTCTATTTTAACGGAGATGTAAATGCAACTTCTATCACAATCTGCTGCGATGACTTTGTCAATGCAGGAGCAAATGATGAGTTGAGAGTTGAAGTTGAAGTATGGGTAGAAGACGAAGAAGGAAACCGTGACTACTGTAAAACAGTGGTAATCATCCAAGACAACCAAGATATCTGTCCAAACACAGGATCAGTTGGTAAAATCACAGGAGAGCTTAAAACAGCAGCAGGTGATGTAGCCAATCCAGTGGATATGAACTTGTATAATGTTGGTAATGGTACCTCAATTAAACAAGCAGTTGGTAGCCCATATGCATTCGTTGAATTGAAATTAGAATTACCATACATGGTAAAACCTGAAAGAAATGATGACCATGCAAATGGAATCACAACACAGGATATCATCGCGATTCAGAAACACATCTTGGGTCAGAAAACGATCTCTAGCCCTTACCAGTTGATAGCAGCAGACGTAAACGCAAGTAAAAATGTGACTACAGCGGATATCAATGAGTTAAGAAAATTGATCTTGGGTAATATCAGTGAATTTAACAAAGTACAGTCTTGGACATTTGTACCAACGGCTTATAATTTTGCAAATCCATTGAGCCCATACGATGCTCCAAGAGTGGCCAACATCACATTTACACAAACTACACTTCCTGAAGAAATTGCTGCACCGTTTGTAGCGATCAAAATGGGAGATGTAACAGGTGATGCAAGAGCAAGTAATGCATCTGGAAGCAGCAGCCGTACTTCAGGTGTATTAAACATTGAAGTAGATGAGAAGAGCTTGACAGCAGGAGAAAGCTACAAAATAGCGTTCAAGTCAAGTGATTTCAACAGCATCGCAGGATACCAGTTTACATTAAAATTTGATAGAAATGCTTTATCATTCGAAGGAATTGAGGCAGGATCATTAAATGTAACTGAATCTAACTTTGGAACAATGAGATTAAATGAAGGAATCATCACAACGAGCTGGAACTCCAACAAAGGAGAGACAGTCGGAAAAGATGGAGAATTGTTTAGCTTAGTGTTTAAAGCAGTGAGAAGCGCACAAGTGAGTAGCTTGTTTGCCATCACAAGTGATGTTACAAGAGCAGCAGCTTACGATGTAATGGATCAAACCAAAGAGGTGAAAATGGGAGTACGTACAGCTAAAGGAGTTGTCGAAAGTGGCATATTCGAGTTGTATCAGAACGAACCAAATCCATTCTCTAAAGAAACTGTAGTAAGCTACCGTTTACCGGAAGCAGGCGCAGTAAGCTTAACCGTATATGATGTAACAGGAAAAGTAGTAAGAGTGTACAACTTGAAAGGCCAAAAAGGTCTAAACAGCTACCAAATCAGCAAAGGCGATTTGAATGCAACAGGAGTATTGTACTACCAACTTGATGCAGCAAACCATACAGCAACAAGAAGAATGGTGATCATCGAGTAATCGAAAAATCAGCAGGATTCTAAACAAGAAACGATCAAAGCGTGAGATCCTCCTTCTGTAACCGGAAGGAGGATACTTGCGAATGAGATAAATCGGTTTTTGGGATGGCCTCTCTTGAAAAAGCAGCAATGCGGATCAGGGGGGGCTTTTTTTATGGTGGTAGGTATCCCATTGATAGGTCTTTCGAAACTTCGTAATGGGACTTCGTGTATTTTTATCCCACATTGATCCATTGTATTACGACCGAAAACAATATTTGGATTAATTTTATTTGATGATTAAAAACATGCGAACTCAACTTCGCTATTTTTTGTGCGATATTCTACTCAATTCAAGCTCATGAGTCAACCTACAAATTCACCACCTGCATTTAGTTGGGATGCATGGTATGCTTCTGTGGGTGGACGCCAAATTAGTATTGATGAGGTGGATGCTATATTGTCCGAAATTAGAGAATATCAGTATCCAAAATTTGATGGTGAGGTCAACAAAATAAAAGTGGAAGTTGATTCTCCTGAACAAATCAGCCTGATGATAAAAAAGAAGGCATTCGATCTTGGCGCAGATGAGGTTGGAGTTGCTTTAATAGAACCATCAGACGTTTATGAAGGAAGAAGCATCCACGAGAAGTTTGCCATAGTAGTTGCAAAGAAAATGTTGTGGCGGGCCTTTCAGGAATCGCCATCCAAAGAATCTGCGATTGAATGTCTAAAAGTATATTTTACTTTGGGAGAGGTGGTCATCCAACTAGCTGAATTTATTCGGAGCTTGGGCTATCCGTGCAAAGTGGAACATCCTATAGGCGATAGTGATATTTTGCACATTCCACTAGCCCTTAAAGCGGGTTTTGGCGAACTCGGCAGACATGGATCCATCATCCATCCTAAAATGGGACCTTTGTTTAGATTGGGTAGCGTGATCACCAATTTACCATTGTCCATCGACCATCCCATTGACGCAGGCATCGCAGCATTTTGCGATATATGTAAAGCTTGCAGAATTTATTGCCCGGCCATAGCCATTCCGGATGAAAGATCACCAGAAGCAGGCAAAGACCATTTGGGAAATGATCGATACGTGGTAGATACCGGAAGATGTTTTCCTTATTTCGCAAAACACAAATACTGTTCTATTTGCCTACCTGTCTGTGTGTACAATCATAAAGAATGGGCAAAAGATTTTGAAGGACATCAAACCAAATTATTTCCGGAATTGCATATGGAAATACCACCGGATCCTGTCGATCCAGATGTTGATAAACATTGGTATCCTAAATTAAAGCGCTAGTGATTTTTCAAAAAATAAATCTAAGCTAGATTTATAAAAGAAAAATAATTACCAACCCAATATCCAGGCAAAGATCAAAGGAGCAACAATGGTCGCATCACTTTCGATGACAAATTTTGGTGTGTTTATATCCAATTTACCCCAAGTTATTTTTTCGTTGGGTACAGCTCCGGAATAAGATCCATAAGAAGTGGTGGAATCTGATATTTGACAGAAGTAGGACCAAAAAGGAACATCGTGCCATTCCAAATCCTGGTACATCATCGGTACTACACAAATCGGAAAATCTCCAGCAATTCCTCCACCGATTTGAAAGAATCCAACACCTTTACCAGATGAATTTTTTCTGTACCAATCAGAAAGCCAAACCATGTATTCAATTCCTGATTTCATGGTAGATGCTTTTAATTCTGATTTGATCACATAGGAAGCAAAAATATTTCCCATGGTGGAATCTTCCCAACCTGGACAAACGATGGGAATATTATTTTGTGCAGCAGCCAACATCCATGAATTTTTTGGATCAATTTCATAATATTGTTCCAACACTCCGCTTTTCAACATTTTATACATATACTCATGCGGAAAATAACGCTCACCGGAATCTTCTGCTTTTTTCCACAACTCAAAAATATGCTTTTGCAATCTTCTGAATGCTTCTTCTTCCGGAATACAAGTATCCGTCACCCTATTGAGACCTTGTTCTAAAAGGCTCCATTCTTCTTGTGGTGTTAGATCTCTATAATTTGGAATTCTTTTATAGTGGCTGTGGGCCACCATATTCATAAGATCTTCTTCAAGATTGGCGCCTGTGCAAGAAATGATATCCACTTTTCCCTGACGAATCATCTCTGCCAACGAAACGCCCAGTTCTGCGGTACTCATAGCACCCGCAAGCGTTACCATCATTTTGCCTCCTTCGGTTAAATGCGTCTCATATCCTTTGGCAGCGTCTACCAAAGCTGCTGCATTAAAATGTCGATAATGATGGGCTATAAATTGTGATACAGGACCTTTATTCATTTGTTCTTTTTCTTTTTGTCAAAATAGTACGCCAACATTTTATAATATAATTTGGCAGTTAAAAAATCTGGAGCTGGATTGCTTGGATTTGGCGCAAGTTCAACAATGTCAAATCCAACAATTTTTTTTCTGGAAAATACCATGCGCAAATATTGTAGTGTTTGATACCATTCCATTCCACCTGGTTCAGGTGTTCCTGTGCTGGGCATGATGGATGAGTCAAATGCATCGAGATCAAAAGTCACATAGACATGATCGCTCATTTTTTTAATGGATTCTTCCATCCAATAATCATTGTCCATAATATTGTGGGCAAAATAAACCTTGGAGGGCTCCATGTATTTTTTTTCACTGATGTCCATGCTCCTGATGCCCACCTGAATTAAATTACAATCTCTTTGAGCTTCAGCCACCGCACAAGCATGGTTGTATTTACTTCCATGGTATTCTTGTCTTAAGTCTGCGTGTGCATCAATTTGGAGAACCGTAAGATCCGGATATTTTTCTTTGTATGCGCGCAAGATGCCAATGCTTACAGAATGTTCGCCACCAAAAAAAGTCAAAAGCTTATCTGTCTTAAGAAGATCTTTTGTTTTTTTATAGACCTTTTTCGTCATTTCTTCTGGGCTGTCTTTTTTGATGTCGAGTTCTTTTTCTAAAAAGACACCATGTTGATAAGGTTCTGAATTGGTTTCAATGTCGTACAATTCCATATTCTCAGAGGCAAATAAAAAAGCCTTAAATCCAATATCCGCGCCTTTACCCCAAGTACTCGTTCCATCATAAGGGATGGAGGTGAGAATCACTTCTGCATTGTTCTTTTTGGCAAGTTCGGGAGGAATTCCTGCGTATGTTTTAGTACTTAGTTTGTATTTGGCCATAATGGTTTATTATGTTTAGTGACCGATGAATATTTTATTTATAACCGAGAATTTTTAGCATTTGTTTTGCGGTCTGCTCCTCACTGTAAACAGTATCCACAATATTGCCATTGACATCCCGGTCCACCAAAATATGTTTAGGAGAAGGAATTAGACAATGCTTGATTCCACCATAACCAGACAGGGCATCTTGATAAGCTCCTGTGTGAAAAAAACCAAGATAGAGTGGTTCCTTGTCATCTCTTTCAAAAGCGGGCATAAACAATTGCTGGTTTTGCGCTTCTGTATTGTAGTAATCTGAATTGTCGCAACTCAAACCACCAATGTTGACGCGTCGATATTCATTATGCCATTTATTGATGGGTAAAAGAATAAATCGCTCTGATATTCCCCAGCTATCCGGTAAAGTATTCATCAAGGAGTTGTCCACCATGTACCAGATTTCGGAATCGTTTTGTTGTTTTTGTTCCAATACCGAAAATACGGTTGCGCCGCTTTCACCTACCGTGTATTTTCCAAATTCTGTAAAAATATCCGGTTCGTCAATTCCCTCTTCCTCACAAGCTTCCTTGAGCATGGACACAATTTGGTGAATCATGTATTTGTAATCAAATTCTGAACCCAATGAATTTCGAATTGGAAGACCACCACCGATATTGATCGCTTCAAGTGATGGAAATTGTTTTTTTAATTCGATGTAGGTTTTAATTCCTTTTTTTAATTCACCCCAATAATACGTGGTATCCTTAATTCCGGTATCCACAAAAAAGTGGAGCATGTGGAGCGTAAATTTTGAATGGTTGGTAAAATTGTCCTTACAAAATTGAACGATTTCTGATGATCGTATACCTAATCTCGAAGTGTAAAACTCAAACATGGGTTCTTCCTCTGTGGCCATTCTGACACCCATTTTACAAGGCTTCTTCATCATGGATTCATATGCGCTCAACTCATATTTATTGTCGAGTACAGGAATCACATTTTCAAATCCATCGTTAACCAGTTCTGAAATATTTTCTAGATATTGTTTGGTTTTAAAACCATTGTTGACAATGATTTTTGATTGATCAATTTTTCCTTGCTTATATAGATTAAGAATTAATTCTATGTCAAATGCAGAGGAGGTTTCTATTTGGACATCGTGTTGCAGAACTTCCTCTAGTACATAGGAAAAATGACAACATTTGGTGCAATAGCAATAAAAATAACGGCCTCCGTAATTGGTGGATTTAATGGAACGGTTAAAAAAGTTTTTTGCTTTTTTAATTTGATCACCAATTTTGGGAAGATAGGTCATTTTAAATGGAGTACCATATTTTTCAATGAGCATCATCAAAGGGATGCCATTAAAAATAAGCTGGTCTTTTTCTAGATCAAATCCTTCTTGTGGAAAATAATAGGATTGATCAATGAGGTCAAAGTATTTATTATGGATCATTTCTGGATAAGGAAAATTATTAGGATAGGAAAAGAATAAAAATCAATTGCTTACTATGGCTACAAATTGTTTTTGCATCACAGAAAGCCAACAAAAAAGTATGTGGAATAATCATTTACTTATTGCGGAGCACCATTCTCCACCCAACATTTAATCACTTTGATCACAGACGCATCCAGTTTATTACCTCCCTGAGGCATAGGAACGCATCCACTTCCATGTTCAATGGCGCAAATCATTTTACTTCCAGGTGCTAAAGCGATGGCTTTAGCGGATGCATAAGTGGATAAATCCATGCCATTGGCTAAAATGGGTCCTGCGTGGCAGCCAGATATGGCGCAATGTTCGTTTAAATGTGATTTAACGGTGGTATCATAGGTGGCTACAACTCCAGTGCAATTGGTGTTCGAATCGTCCTCTGCTTCACAAGCTATAAAAAAGCCTGTAAGCATCAACATGAAATAAAAGTATAGTCTAAGATTAAGCATTTTCAAAATATTTAAGAGGCAAATATATGATTTCTATCGTTGTTTATATGGAAAAAAAGCAGGAGTGTTTAAAAAATTTATATGTTTACCTCTCAAACGCAAGAAATGTGGAAAGCATTGTTTAGAAGAAAATCAACGGAGGACATTTTAAAAGGGAGAGCTTCTCATGAAATTTTACATAAGACTCTTACTGTCAGAGATTTGACCTCTTTTGGGATCGCCGCGATCATTGGTGCCGGAATTTTTAGCACGATAGGCACTGCTGCTTCGGAAGGAGGGCCGGGAGTTTTGTTTTTGTTTATATTTACGGCTGTGGCCTGTGGCTTAGCGGCTTTCTGTTATGCTGAATTTGCAAGTATGTTGCCCGTGGCAGGAAGTGCTTACACTTATTCCTATGTGGCTTTTGGAGAATTGATCGCTTGGATTATCGGTTGGGCCTTGATCATGGAATACGCTGTGGGGAATATCACTGTAGCCATCAGTTGGAGTGATTATTTCTGTGGATTTTTAGAAGGCTTTGGAGTCCATCTTCCTTTGTGGATGCAAATGGATTATTTTACAGCGTACAATTCATTTAAGGAAGCAGAAGTTTTGGTACAAAATGGCACAGATATTAGTTTACTAGACGCCAGAATGCAGGAAGCTTACAATGCTTACCTGACAGCACCTAATCTTTTTGGATTTCATCTGGTCTTGGACATTCCTGCATTGCTTATCATCGTGTTGATTTCCTGGTTGGTTTATCGGGGAATTAAAGAATCCCGGACGGCCAGCAATATCATGGTGGTGATTAAAATTGCAGTGGTGATTTTGGTGATTTTGGTCGGCGCATTTTATGTCAATCCTGAAAACTGGTCACCTTTTGCACCCAACGGAATTGGAGGAATTTTGAGAGGAGTCTCTGCCGTTTTTTTTGCTTACATTGGTTTTGATGCTATTTCGACAACGGCGGAAGAATGTAAAGATCCGCAGCGAGATCTTCCGCGAAGTATGTTGTATTCTATTTTAATTTGTACGACTTTGTATATCCTGATCGCTTTGGTTTTGACGGGAATGGTCAACTATACTGAATTAGCAGTAGGCGATCCTTTGGCCTTTGTATTTAGTAAATTGGATATGCCCTGGATGAGTGGAATCATTGCTCTAAGTGCCATCGTGGCGATGGCTTCCGTCTTTCTTGTTTTTCAATTAGGACAGCCTAGAATTTGGATGTCCATGAGTCGCGATGGATTGTTGCCACCCGTTTTTAAAAAGATACATCCCAAATATAAAACTCCTGCATTTTCGACCATCGTTGCGGCGCTTTTGACCGCTATTCCTGCTCTGTTTTTAAATTTGACAACAGTCACAGATCTTTGTTCGATTGGAACTTTATTTGCATTTGTACTCGTATGCGGTGGTGTGCTGATGATTCAAGGGCGCAAAGATTTACCTCCCTCAAAATTTAAAACCCCCTACATCAATTCAAAATGGATCATGCCTATTTTATTGATTTTGTGCATGTATGGTTTAAACAAATGGTACAAAAATGATTTTAATTCGTTTCTATACAATGAGCCAAAAGTGATCGGAACAGGAGACTTGATAGCCGGAATTGATAGTGCGCAATTAAATATGTTATCCAATCACGTGATGTATTACCATCCAAAAGATTATACAGGAGCGGGATCTGATCTTAGAAAATATCTGGATCAAATTGGACAGGATGAATCCGTTGCTTTATTTAAAAGATTGGCGCTTCCAGTGGAGTTGGTATATGAAAGCGCGTGGGATAGTTTTGCACAGCGAATTCCCAATTGGATTTTTGTGTTGGTATTTTTGATCATGTGTGTTTTATCATTTCTAAAAAATCTTTCTTTGATTCCTGTGATGGGATTGTTGTGTTGTCTTTATATGATGGCGCAAATTCCAGTACACAATTGGTTGGGATTTGGAATATGGTTGTTGACTGGATTGGTGATTTATTTTGGATACAGTATTAGACATAGTGTTCTTGGGAATGAGAGGAGAATGTGAAAATGCGGAGTGCAGCGACGTGGCGCATTCGGCGCCATGGAAATTTGAAAATAAGAAAAAAGCAATTCGTAAGCCCGAAATGAGCGCAGCGCAATGCAGGGATTGGGAAGTGCTTTTTTATTCGTAAGCCCGAAATGAAGCACAGCGCAATGCAGGGATTGGGAAGTGCTTTTTAACAGCACAGCGCGATGCAGGGATTGGGAAGTGCTTTTTTTTGTAACAATACTAAAGCCCTTATCTCCTTAATTGTAATTTTCCAGAATTATGCAATATAACTTTTGTTATACGCCTCAAAATTTACCCAAAAAAATATTTTTATGCAATGGATACAAAATTGACACCAATGCATTATATTTGTGCTACGTAATATCCCCACCTAACCACTACCCGTTTGAAGGACTTTTGTCCTGAATAGTTTTTTGTATTTCTACCTTTCATGCTATTATTGCTATGAATTGTATAGATTTATTGTTAATTTGCTACTTCAAAAAAATGTGTTTTCGCTATTTATAAATTTGGCTATGTATGTAAATATTTGATTTTTTAACCTAAATTTTTTCCAAAATGGAAACACAAATGTCTTCTAACGGTTTTCGTAATTTTACTCTCCTAAAAAATTACGGCAGTCAGCAGTCAGCAGACAACAGCCAACACTATTTTTCAACTTTAAACCAAACCAGCCACGACGGGGTCCTTCGATCTTTATCTGGCCGCTTAAAGACGCTACTTCAGTCTGCACCATGCCAGACATTGATATATTTTAAAATCTTCACTGTTTTCATGCTGGCTACTTTATTTTCTACATCTAATTCTAATTTAAATGCACAGACAGATACACTCATCTGTGACAATGGTGGTTTTGAGAGTAATTTTTTATATTACAATGGGTATGGAGCTACTTTCGATTCTGGAAGTGATGATTGCGATCCACAATTGGGAGGATTTCCAGTTACTTGGGTGCCAACTACTCTACCGGATTTTAGAAGATTTGAGATTGTTTCTGGTGGAACTGACCCATTAACTGGAATAAATAGGACTAAATTTGGAAGCAAATCGATTCTTATAAACAATAGGTATAGTCATTACGGTGAGGATATTTGTGATAGTTTATACAGAGATGTAAATAAGCTAGTTAAAAGATTTAAGGTCACCGAAGAAAATAGAGAATTTACTGTATGGTACGCTGTGGTTTTTGAAAGTCCTAGTGGACATTCTAATACCCAACCTTACTTTAGTATAACTTGTGATTTGGCTCCAGGTAGTGATCTCTGTTTTGATGCGTCTCAGTTGGATTGCACTCAAAACCTAACAGATGAAATTTGTGGTTCAACCTCTGTGGATGTTGTTAATTGGACATGCCATAGAATAAAAATTCCACAAAATCAAGTTGGAAGCATCGCAACTTTGGAAATTTCTGTTGCTGATTGCGGACTGCATGCTCATTTTGGGTATGCTTATGTTGATGGAATTTGTGAAGTCTGTACTGGTAGTGCACTTGGTTCAATCACACTTTATGATCAACCATGGAATGATAGTGTAGGTAACTTTTACAGATCGTGTTCTGGAGATACAATAAGAATTTGTGGCACGTATACACTACCTAACATTTGTGGAACTTGGGTTGTGGATTCAATTAATGTTCCAGGCTTTATTATTCATAATCTAGATATAGATACTGCAAACAAATCATTTTGCTTTGAGCTTGACATTTCACAATTTCCAGAGGATAGTTGTAGAGAACTTTTCGCAATGATTTACTTTAGATCAAATACATCAAAACATTCAGATGTCATCAGTAATACTATTGAAATATGTGACTCTGATTTCTTAGAATACCTAACTACAGTAACTATTAGCTCTTGTTATGATAATAATACTGATGAATTTATTTCTGATGATTTTTACTTTGTTTATGCTACGGTGAATGTCAATTATGGTGAAGCATGGACTATGGACAAAAATTTATTAGATCCTTATCCAGACGAATTGGGGAAATTTGAAATTAAAACTGGAAATGGATCGGGCGTTGTAAATCTTGGACCATTTCTAATCCAAGAAGGTAGTTGGGAATTAATTATTCACTATGGAGGGTGTTCAGATACCATCATAATTGACCCACCAGACTTTTGTCCTGAATGCGAAAATTTTCTTGGCCTTAAGTTATTTAATGTATCTTGCATTGATCCGGAGCCAATTAATAACCCAGACGATCCAACTGATGATACCTGGACCTTTGATGTTGATGTAACACTATTGGGAAATAGTGGAAACTTTAAATTGTACATAGCTAGTACCCCTCCTACCTTTGTTGGCACCTACGGCTACAATGATGACCATACAATTCAAGCTGGGCTCATTTCAAATGGTTGCATTACATACAGTATTAATGATGAATTTGAAACAAGTTGTAAAATTGTATTTACCATTTGTCCGCCTAAACCATGCTCTTCTGGTAGTGATTGTGATCTTGAATTATATGTCAAGGAATATATTTGTGATGATGGTGAATTTTCTGTTGAAATAGATGTACAAAATTACAATTCAGCAAATCTTTGTTACAGAGTCCAAGGAAGCGGTAATCCACAAGGTTCATTGACTTCCTTCCTGTTAGGGCCATATACTGAAAACATCTATTTAACAGTTTATCTTTGTAATACTCCAACTTGTTACAAACGAATTTTCATTCCGTTATTGGATTGTGACGAAGAAGATTTTCAAGGAGGTGATGGTTCGAGTAGAGGAAGTAGTATTTTAAATCACTCAGAACTGAGAATCATTCCAAATCCGATAAAGAATGGAGAAATCAATATTGAATCAAAACTGAATCAAACAGATTTTGAAATTTATAATGCCACCAATCAATTGATTCATAAAGCTTCATTTTTAGGACCCTATTACCGCTTTTCAGCTGACCTCAGTCCAGGAGTATATTTTTTAAATTACAAGAATGCTCAAGGAAAATTTATAACTGAAAAATTCATTCGACAGTAGTTCAATATAGTATTATCGGATGATGTACATCATCCGATAATACTTTTTATAAGATTTAATAAGAATAATAGAATAATGCAAAAGTTTAAGATAGAATTAAAGATTATTTTATTCAATATTTTCGCATTGACTTCTTTTGATGTATTTATCTTTAGTCAAGATATTGCTTGCTATTTGGATCGATTTGACTCAACTTTATGTTTTAATAATCAAGTTTTCAATTTACCATCAATAATGCTTGAAAAAAAATTTGAATGTTCATCAATTACTAGCGCTTATTTTACACCAATGATAGCAGATATGGATGGAGATTGTATTTCCGAACTATTAATAAAGTCTTCCTCATTTGATTCTTTACTTATTATTGATTCAAAATCTGGAATTGTAAAAAATAGTTTTCCCATTTATTTTAATGATCCATTTAATTCTAATTTTGTAATTATCGATATTGATTACAAATTGGGGCCCGAAATTATTACGCATAATCAACAAGAAGATAAATTAATCTGCTACAAAAATGATGGTACCATATTGTGGAAATCTGATTCATTAGTAAATTTAAATACATTTATATTGTATAGTGGTGCAATTGGTGTCGCAGATTTTAATCAAGATGGAATTCCTGAAGTTTATATCAGCAATAAGATCTTCAATGCAAGAACAGGAGTAAAACTATGTGATGGAGGCAATAATGGCAGAGGGTTTAATATATTAAAAGATTTCAACTATCCGATCTCAGTCGCCGCTGATTTAGATCTTGATCATTCAGATCTTGAATTAGCTGCAGGCTACACCATATATAAAGTTATAATAAATAATCCCAACGGTATGGCAGGCAACCAAATGATACCTTATAACGTATCAGTCAGTGGTCAATTGGAAGACGGTCCAACCAGCGTGGCAGATATTAATATGGATGGAAAATTAGATGTTATAGTCACGGTTCCAGGTAATATTAATATTGGCTTACTTTATACTTATCATTTAGAACAAAATGTTGCTAGATTGCTAGGTGCAACTAGACCCCCCGCGGCTAGAGGTGGATTTTCAGAAAGATCTATTTCTCCGCCGTCAATAGGGATTATTAATAGAAATGGTTTGCCTAGTATACTGATTAGTCGGGCAAGGTCATTACTTTCATACAGGCTAATAGGCCAAGGTAATTTACGCCTAGATTGGAATTTATCTACATCTGATTCCTCTGGTTCAACTGGAATTACTTTATTTGATTTTGACGGAGATGGAATTCAAGAAATCGTATATAGAGACATGACCCACGTTAAAATTATTGACGGTTCATCCAATAATCCTTTCGTAATCAGTCAATCAGTTTGTAGAGCACCAACCGCGAATGAATTTCCTGTTGTTGCTGATATAGATAATACTGAAGAAGCTAAAATATGTATTGTTTGTACTGGCTCTGCTCCTAAGTACAACGATGCTAAACTCACCATTTTCGGCCCTCCTGATGGCCAGCGCTGGGCTCCAGCCAGACCTGTCTGGAATCAATACGCCTACAATCCACTTCAGATCAATGACGACCTGACCGTGCCTCGTGTACAAAAAAATCAGGCAACGTATATGAACGGTAAGTATAATAATTTTATGCAGCAGGAGTCGCTACTTGATGAGAATGGATATTATAAGAAGCCAGCAGCCTCACTCACTGGGCTGATCCACTGTGTGGATTACGATCCTTTGACAGACAGCTATACTGTTCGATTTGACTTGCACAATCGAATAGATGCATCACGAGTAGCAGATGTGGATTTACCAGTTTCATTTTATGGAGCGAATCCGGAGTTGGATACTTCTCTGCTTGGAGTATATCTTACCACTGAGATAATAAGACCTGGGGATAGTTTGCGGGATTTAAGCTTTAGATTTTCGGCCTCTGATTTAACCAGAATTTATCTCGTGGTTAATACACGCAGAAATACAACCGGGCCTTTTGATTCTACGCATTTTGATCAAGTGGAGTGCGATTATACCGATAATTTTTATTATCTAATTGATTTGCCCAAAATACAGCGAGATAGCGTTTCTATCTGCGAAGGTTCGACCTATATGTTTTATGATACAATTCTGAATGAAGCCGGAAAATACCATCGAAGCCTCAAGAATCAAAAAGGATGCGATAGTTTGATTGTTTTATTGGATATTAGTTTAAGCAATACGGTCCGAACTCAGACTGGTATCTCTGTTTGTGAAGAATACGATTGGAATGGAAAATTGCTTACACAAACAGGAATCTATTCTGACACATTTCTTACTATTGGTGGTTGTGATAGTATCTCAACTTTAGATCTTAATATTCATCCATCTGTCTCACAAACACAAACAATATCTGCCTGCGATGCTTACGACTGGAATGGACAGACTTATACACAATCCGGTCAATATGTATTTAATGGACAAACTGAAAATGGATGTGACAGTACGGTGACCTTGGATCTTATTATTCATCAATCGAGCAATTCGATAAATCGAATTGCTACTTGTGAATCTTATCTTTGGAATGGAAATAATTATACGCAAACAGGAAATTATGAATTTAAAACGCAAAATTCTGTCGGTTGTGACAGCACGGCCATTTTAGATCTGACCATCGACTCTGTCATCCGACAACAGATATCCCAAACGGCTTGCAATAGCTATAATTGGAATGGGCAAACACTGTCTCAATCCGGAACTTATACCCATCAAGATATTAGTCAAACAGGTTGTGATAGTATCGTGACTTTGGATTTAAAATTGTTACAATCAACCAATTCAAATTCTAAAATCAATGCATGTGATCAATTTACATGGAATGGAAACGTATATACACAATCGGGAACCTATCAGTTTTCTAGTACCAATGCGGAGGGATGTGATAGCATCGCAACTTTAGATTTAACTATTTTATCATCGAGCAGTTCGATGAGTCGAATTTCTAATTGTGAATCTTATCTTTGGAATGGACAAAATTATACGCAAAGTGGAAGCTATGAATTTAAAACTCAAAATTCTGCAGGTTGCGACAGTACAGCCACATTGGAATTAACCATCCTTCCAATCCATCTAAACAATATTAAAGAATCTGCATGTGATCAATATGTTTGGAATGGTATAATTTATGATCAAAGTGGAAATTATTCTTTCAATACCAAAAATCAATTTGGTTGTGACAGCAGCATCACATTAGAATTGGAAATTCTAAAATCAAGTAGTGCAAATATTTCTTTGTCTACTTGTGATAGTTTGGTGTTTCAGGGACAGAAGCTTTCAGAAAGCGGAACTTACCCATTTACAATTCGCAATGCAGCTGGATGTGATTCTGTTATTATTCTCATTCTCTCCATAAATTCTGATCAGCAAATTTCTTCGGTCGCTTCATGCGATCCATATCGTTGGGATGTGGATGGACAAAATTATGCGCAATCTGGACGCTATCTAAAGACTTTCACCAATGCGCAAGGTTGTGATTCAGTTCATATTATCGATTTTAAACGATTGCCTTCCCATTTAATCAACGAGAAAGCGGAAGTTTGCGGACCTTTCTTTTGGCCAGTTACAAACACACTGCTTGATCAATCCGGTATGTACAGCCATCCTCTTCAAACTACCGAGGGATGTGATTCATTGTTAAATCTCGAACTCATTATCCATCCGCATTTTATCAAAACTGACACTGTCATCAGCCAAACGGATTACCTCTGGCCTGTCAACAATACAAACTACTCCGCCTCCGGCAATTATGAACAGCAATATAGTTCGGAGTTTGGATGTGATTCCATCCACCGCCTAATCCTCATTATTAAAAATGAGCAAGGAATCTACTATCCCAACGTTCTCATACCCGGAGGCATCAGCGGTGGCTTTACCATCTTCGACAACCTCTTTACCATCGCCTCCATCACCACACTCTCCATTTATGATCGTTGGGGTAGTCTCGTTTGGCAAAAACATAACTTCGCACCCAATGATCCAACACTCGGTTGGGATGGTCGCTTCAAAAACCAACATGTCGTACCAGGAGTGTATACATGGCATGCGCAGCTGACGCTTAAGGATGGTACGTACGAGACTATTAAAGGAGATTTGACAGTTGTGAGATAAGTAGTCAATGAGTCAATTAGAGAATTGAAGAAGCAGAAATGTTAATAGTATCGTAGGGACGAAATATGGTCCTCATAAAATAAAACCAATAAATTTATCTGAAAATAAGTAGCAATTGTGCTACTTATGCAATATGAAAGCCCTTCAATTGGAAAAATCCGTTTGTCGCAGTTTGAAACTGCGATACTATAGGATCGAAGTCTTAGACTTCGACCAACGGCAGTTCTAATTAAAATTATAATGTTAAAAAATTTTTTAATTAGAGTTTACTCATATTTTTATGGCTATTTTAGATAAGGAAACTTTCTTAGAATTGACTTTAAAATGTTTGTAATTATACAAAACTAAATATAGATCAATGTATTATATATAAATGTAATACTTAATATAAAAATTACTTATTTATTGGCATTTACTTTTAATATAATTGACGTAAATTGCATTCGAAATCTTTGATTTTATGGGAATTTTTGCAATGGTGCCCAACATTGTAAAGAGCTATTTAATTCGCTACTATTTTTATCGATTGCAAAATCTGGAAAGTGGCCACTGTTATTTACCAGATCTAACATACTCCCCGTATGTGCACACCTGAGTTGTATGTTAAGCAATCAAAATGTGATGCTAAATTGGTTCAGTATATGTTACTGACTAGTTAGTGAATTTTAAAATTTATTGTTTAACAATAAAAGTAAAAAAATCATGGAAAATTATTTTTCAAATCAAGTCAAATTAAATCAAATTATTTTAATAAGTCTTTTAAGCTTCTTTTTAATAATTTTGGAATCTTGTAAAGAAGATCAAATTTTAAAAATAGCGGATGAGGAATATCAACTTAAATCAAATACCTCAGATGAGTCAGCTTCTTGTCCCCCTGCAACTGGTTGGGACTGTGAAATTGGAAATCCTGACGATTGTCGAACAAATAATGCTAACAATTGTGGTAGGAGGGATTTGGATCCATGTGAGTTTGGAGATGATTTATGGGCATTCTCGCAAGAATTGGTTTGCGAATTAAATAAATTCATTAACGGATGCCCTTATTATGAACAGCAATTTCCAATAGGTTGTTCTTCACTTGGAACTAATTGTACTGGGTTATACTATGCAAGTCCTGCTATGCTCACTTTAATACCTGATTTTACACCATGGTGGTATTGTGATGAATCTGATTGTGAAGCTGAATTTGAATGTACTGGTGAAGATTTACCAAAGCAACATAAAGCTATCAATGTGAGTTATCAGAATGCTATGATGCAATATGTTAGAACAACTGTTGCTAACGACATTGCTCTTGAATGTAATGGTGAGCGTTATATTGGAAAGATAGAATTTCATACATGTAAAAGTCTATTTAAATCTTGCTCTGAAGAGGATTGTTGGAATATAATAATATATGTGGTAATAGAATACTGGTGTTGTAATTAAATATTTAAATGTGATAAATTTATGAGTAGTAAAAGTATCTCTTTTTCGCTTGTTTTAATTATGTTAGTATTTAAATTAAATGCTCAAAAATTTTGGACCAATATTTCCGATTTTTCAAATTTTTATGCTACGGACATTTTATTGGATACATCCGGTAAAGCTTATGTCTCAATTCATGATCATGAAGAGTTATATGAATTGACCTTCAATGCCAATTCAACAGATTACTTGAAGCTTCCAAGATTTAGTTCTTTACCATATGATCCGTTTAATATACCGCGTGTTTATACTCCTTTTTTCAATTTTAATGGACAATTGGTTGCTTTGAGCTCAACTTTTAACAAACTGCTAGTAAATGGAAAATTTGTATTGGATACTGTATCGAATAATGGTAAAGTTGTTGAATCAATTTACAAGGCTGGAAAAACCAAATTTGCTACAGATGGTCGAATTTTTATCAATGATGATGAAACAATTTCGGAATATACAGATCCATATTTGAAAAGTACTCAAAAAATTGTATTCGATCCGCTAGGCATTACTGTAATCTATGATTTTGAACACCTCGATGATGAAACCAATTATGCATTTTGTTCAGCGAATACAGGAGCATTTACCTATGATATTTATAAGTTTAATTCTAAATCACTTGATTTTGATAATATCATCAGAATAAATGAAAATTCTTCATATAGAAAATTTTTAACGACAAAGGATCGGCAAATATTAATACCAACTGTAAATGGATTGATGCATTTTAAAGAGGACGGTATAACATTAAGTTATCCAATAATTGACACTAACCATGGTGAGAATTCAAGAATTAGATATTTAGTTTGGTCAAAAAGAAAAGATTTTATCATTGCTTTATTAGACTCAGGGCTTTTTTTATCTTATGATACTGCCAAGACTTGGGTTAAGCCTTTTGGATTAAATAATAATTTTCCAAAAATTAGTGGAAATGCCTATGATTATAAATTACTGAAGCTAGAACTCTTAGACAGTTTAAATGGTATGGCTTTAATAATGAACCCTTGTAATACATCAAAGGTTATGGTGTTAAGGCCATATCAAGTTGGTTGGGATACATTGCATCTCGATTTAAATCATGTTTCTTTAGATGTTATAAAAAAGACCAGTAGTGGCACGTTGATTGCATATTCTGAAGAGGAATGCCACTATCAATATTTATTAGAAGGAAATGATCATTGGAACACCTATTTTTTGAATGGAAAATTTGCAAATGAATTGGTTGTTACTGAATTGGATAACCTACTTAGTTGGATTCCATTGGATTCAGTTTTATATAGATCTGAAAATAATGGATTGATATGGAAACCATGCTTTCAAACAAATAGATCAATCCATTCTGTTTATCAATTGAGCAACCAAAGAATACTATTATTCATCATGAATGGTAGGAGTGTAGGAGATTCTTCATATGATTTGTATTTAAGTCAAGATGATGGATTAAGCTGGAGTAAAACAGGTAGTTTGAATCTAGAATTATCCTTTAATTTTAATTTAGTCGAAGACAATAATGGAAATTGGGTTGTATTCGACTATATAGGCAGTCACAAAAAATATATTTCTAGAAATGAAGGAAACACATGGGAGATCGATACTCGTTTTAATTCAATAAGTGCGTTATGGAAGTTACAGTTTACAGAATCGAATGAAGCTATTTTTACAGGTGCAATCAATGGAGTAGGTGGTTTATTCAGACAGGAAGGACCAGGTATAAATAAATTATTGAAAGCCAGAATTATAGATTTTGGTTATTTTGGCAATGGGCGTATCTATGCTCCCATATTTGATAAAGGAATTGACTTTTCATGGGATTTTGGAGATAGCTGGATAGACCTCACCAAAGATATACCTTTTGATTTAAGTGTAAGAATTCCCTGGTATACCAGTTCATACCTAGATGAGGATGGGCACTTTTATGTTTCAAGAAAATACGAAGGAATTTATAAGACTTATGAGCCACTTGTTAGTGTTAAGGAGATTAATCATTCTCATTTGGAAATTTCACCAAATCCAGCATACGATGTTTTGAGAATTAACTGGGATGATCCAATTGATATAATCCAAATACAAATAATAGACCTTTATGGAAAATGTATCAAAGAAGTACGACCATCAGAACATGAAAAATTTCTTAACATTCAACTTTCAAATTTGCCTGAAGGTTTTTATTATTTACAATTTCTAGATAGGAGTAATTATCAAATCACTAAAAATTTTATTAAATTTCAGTAAAGCATCAATATATCCATTATAACTAAATTTCTAATATGAATAATTTACCAGGAAGACAAATTGGATTATTGTTCTTAATGTTTATTTTGAATTCAACTTCTATTCTAGCACAAAAGTTGGTTTTGAACCTAGGGGTCAATGGAACAGGAATTTATCAATTAGGACTTAACAAAACTCAAAGAGATGATTTTAAAACTAAGATTGGACTAAGTGGGGGTACAGGGATTAATTTTTCCTATAAGTCGTGGAAATTTAATGCTCTTATTTACTTATACCATGCATCATTTAAATTACAAGAATATAAGGGTGTGAGTTTAACAGGCTTCTCACTAGATAAAATTCAATTTTTCAATAGGACTTATGAATATTATAGCCTTGGTTTCAGCATTCAATCACTTTACAAAATTCTTCCATAACATTATCTTGGTGCAACATTGGCGTATGAAAAGAGATTTTTGCCTCTTAAAAGTACAAATCAAGTAAGCCAATCACCCTTTGGCATTCCCATTGGACTTGTCTATGGATTTTATTTTGGAAGAAGCGGTTTATTAGCAGGAATGCAAGTAGATTTGAACCCAACTTACAAGGAAGCTGAGCGTAACAACTTTGCTTCATATAAGGAACATCTGTGGCTACTTTATTTACAGTACTCTTTTGATTTATTTAAATTTTAACGCAAATAAGGACTTGGATAAATTTAGTGGACAATCTGTACATATTATAAAATTATATAATATGTAGAATATTTGCATCTTTGGGTCATGGATTGGAAAAGTGCAATGGCGGGTTATAAAGCCAGTTTGGCCTTGGAGAAAGGCCTCTCAGTAAATTCTATTCAAGCCTATCTCACGGATGTTCGCAAGTTGAGGGATTTCTCCGAGAAAAGACTGGACAACAAAAGCCCATTGTTGATAGACTTGCATGATTTATTGTCTTTTGTGGCTGGCTTGGAGGAATACCATCTGGATGTAAGGTCTCAGTCCAGGGTGATCAGTGGAATTCGGTCTTTTTTTAGTTATTTATTGCTCGAAAATCTAATCAAAGATGATCCGTCAGAAATGCTCGAAACTCCAAAATTGGGCCAATATCTCCCCTCAGTACTCAGTATTGATGAGGTGGAAGCTTGCATCAAAGTGATCCATGATCAATCAGACTATGCCCTAAGAGATCGGGTCATTCTGGAAGTGCTTTATGCCTGTGGTCTCCGGGTGACAGAATTGGTGCAATTGTGTTGGAGTCAGATCGTTTGGGATCCGGGTCTTGTCAAAGTGAAAGGAAAAGGAAATAAGGAGAGAATCGTGCCCATAGGATCGCTGGCGTTACAATCATTGCAAATACTGAAAGAAAATCCACCCATAGAAAGTCAGCCGGGCCACGAAGATTTTGTTTTTTTAAATTGCTTTGGCAAAAAATTATCCAGGATCAGCGTTTTCAAAATGGTTAAAAAATACGCGTCCATGGCAGGTATTCAAAAATCAATGAGCCCTCACACTTTTAGACATTCTTTTGCAACCCATTTGGTTGAGGCTGGGGCAAATCTTAGAATTGTACAAACCTTATTGGGTCATGAATCCATCACCACCACGGAAATCTATACGCACCTTGATTTAAACTACCTTCGGGAGACGATTCTCAACTGTCATCCAGCCCAAAAATGGAAATTGTGAATGAATCCATCAACAAGTCGTTAATTAATTTTAAAATACCCTAATGAGAAGCCAAATTTAGGAGAATAACTACTCTAAATAAACCACAGGACTATCTTTGCAGTGCTGAATACACAGCCTAAATCAAAACATCTATGGGAGATCATTCACATGGACCTAAACTCAGTCTTGGTGCCTTACTCATCACACTGGGTATTATTTTTGGAGACATTGGGACTTCTCCGTTGTATGTAATCCAAGCGATATTGGGTACCAGAGTAGTCTCTGAAGAACTGATTTATGGAGGTGTATCTTGCGTCTTTTGGACCTTACTCATCATCACCACCGGGAAATATGTGATTCTCGCATTAAAAGCGGACAACAATGGGGAAGGTGGAATTTTTGCACTCTATGCTTTGGTGAGACGATACAAATCCAAATATGTGATTTATCCTGCCATCATTGGTTGTGCTACTCTGATCGCAGATGGATTTATCACTCCACCTATTTCAATATCTTCAGCGGTGGAAGGACTCAACATGCTTTTTCCATCGGCTTCAATTAATACAGTACCTATCGTCATTGGTATCATCATCGGCCTTTTTACATTTCAGCAGGTGGGTACTCAAGTGGTGGGCAAATATTTTGGTCCTATCATGTTAATATGGTTTAGCATGATTGGTACACTAGGTTTAATGCAAGTATTCCAACATCCTGAAATACTTCACGCCATCAATCCTGAATATGCTTTTAATCTTTTAATGAAATATCCCAGTGGCTTTTGGATATTGGGTGCGGTTTTTCTTTGTACCACCGGAGGAGAAGCCTTGTATTCGGACCTTGGGCATTGTGGTAAAGCGAACATCAGGTTTAGTTGGTCCTTTGTGATTATCGCTTTGCTTCTCAGTTATTTTGGTCAAAGTGCCTTTATCATCTCCGAATATGCAGGTAGAACCATTGTAGATGCTAGTGGACATGCTGAATTTAGAATTTTTTTTAAAATTATGCCCGAGTGGTTTTTACCCATTGGGGTGGTTATTGCCACGGTAGCAACGGTCATTGCCAGTCAAGCATTAATTTCAGGTGTTTTTACCCTGACCAACGAAGCGATGAAGCTTCATCTATGGCCACGCATGAAGGTCAATTATCCTTCCACACTAAAAGGGCAAGTGTATATACCAAGCATCAATTGGTTTTTGATGATTGGTTGTATTATCGTGGTTTTGATTTTCAAGAAATCTGAAAACATGGAAGCGGCCTACGGTTTGGCCATCACGATTGACATGATTATGACCACCCTTTTGCTGGGATTTTTCTATCGCATCCGTTATCACAGTTTTTATATTTCTTTAATAGGAACCATCTTATTGATGCTGGTCGAATTTACTTTTCTGATTGCCAACTTAGATAAATTTTATCACGGTGGATGGTTTTCCTTACTGATTGCATTTCCGATTGCCATCATGGTTTTTGTCTTATACAATGCTTCCAAAATCAGACAGAAGCACACCATGTTTGTAGAGCTGAACGATTACATTCCTGTCTTACAAGATTTGCAAAATGACCAAACGATTCCAAAAGAGGCCAGTCATTTGGTGTACCTGGCGATGGCCGATGACAAGCGTTTGATCGATTCCAACATCATGTATTCCATTCTTCGAAAAAGGCCAAAGCGCGCGGATGTCTATTGGTTTGTCCATGTAAAAATTGGGGACGAACCGTACAATAAAACATACAATGTAGATACGATCGTGCCCGGTAAAATATTTTTTGTGCATTTAAAATTTGGTTTTAAAGTAGCACACCGGGTCAATGTGATGTTTAAAGAACTCGTAGAACAAATGGTGGCCACTGGAGAAGTTTCAATCACCAGTCCATATCCATCTTTGGCAAAACATAATTTACCGGCAGATTTTAAATTTATCTTATTGCATACAAGGGTATCTGCAGACACCGAGCTTAGCCCATTTGAAAGATGGGTGGTCCGTACCTACCGCATGATCAAGAAGATTAGCTTACCTGCGTATGAAGATTTTGGTCTCGAATTATCCAATGTGGAAGAGGAGGTTGTTCCCATTCTGGTGGGACCTAAGGCCGAAATGAAATTGAGGAGGGAAAGCTAATATTAGTACGCAAGGCTTGTGTTTTTTTAGACTACAGTGGCTTATATTCCATTTTTTATGCCAGATTATTCTAACTTTGCGTCGCTTTTATTAAAGTAGAGACATGGGAAGAATTTTTGAAGTTCGCAAGCACAAGATGTTTGCAAGATTTAATAAAATGAGCAAACAATTTGCTCGAATTAGCAAGGATGTTTTTATGGCAGTTAAAGCCTCTGGTGCCAATCCTGACAACAATCCTCGCTTGAGGGCAGCCATGCAGAATGCCAAAGCAGTCAATATGCCCAAGGATCGATTGGAAACAGCCATCAAAAAAGCGACTTCCAAAGACGAGAAAGATCTCGAAATCATGACTTATGAAGGTTACGCTCCACATGGTATCGCGGTGCTTGTAGAAACTGCCACCGACAATTCTACCAGAACAGTAGCCAATGTTCGCTCTTATTTTAATAAATATGGTGGAAGTTTGGGTGTTACCGGTTCTGTATCTTTTATGTTTGAGCACAAATGCAATTTTAGAATTAAAAAAACTGCAGATCTGGATGCAGAAATGTTGGAATTGGAATTGATTGATTGTGGATGTGAAGAATTAGTGGTAGAAGAAAATGAAATAATTGTCTATGGCCCTTTTGATTGTTTTGGAAAATTGCAAGCCTATTTCGAACAAAACAATTTTGAAATTATTGAATCCGGTTTTGACAGAATTCCAACAATGATTAAGAAATTATCAGCTGAAGAAGAAGCGGAAGTTCAAAAACTCTTGGACAAGATTGAAGACGACGAAGACGTTCAAAATGTGTATAGCACCATGGAGTAAGATTCTAATGGAAGATGATCCAGGGTTTTTAAAATATGAAAAAACAAATTGAAACAAAGGCTTCACTCTGGGACAACATCTGGACAAATTCCAAATGGCAGGGACTCATCATTGCTTTCGTCGCAGGTCTTTTATACATCAATACCAGTTTACATGATTTTGCAGTAGACGACGGAATTGTTGTCCATAAAAATGAATTTGTAAAAAAAGGTATTTCCGGAATTCCTGATATACTCAGCAAAGATACTTTCAGGGGTTTTTTTAATAAAGAAGGAAAAGATAAATTGGTGGCAGGTGGTCGTTATAGACCATTGACTTTGGTTGTTTTTTCCATGGTCTATGAATTGGTAGGTCCAGCAGCTCCCGTATACCATTTCCTAAATATTTTGGCCTATGCCTTGTTATGTTTTCTATTGTATAAATTGTTTGGTCAAATGTTGGCGCCAAGTTTAGGAACACTAACAGCAGGGATCATTGCATTTCTAAGCGTTTTAGTTTTTACAATCCATCCTCTTCACACCGAAGTCGTGGCCAACATCAAAGGGATGGATGAAATAGCAGCCTTGCTTTTTTCAACACTTTGTTTTTTGGCAATCCTCAAAGCCATTGAGACCAAGTTAAATGTTTGGATAGGAATTTCGATGCTCTACTTGTTTTTGGGATTGATGTCCAAAGAAAATGCGATTTGCTTTCTAGTATTAATTCCAGCGGGACTTTGGTTATTGTACAAGCAAAGTTTTGGACAAAGTATAAAAGTATTTTTTTATTTATTGATTCCCACTTTTTTATTTCTAATAATTCGTGGGCAAATATTAGGATGGAACCCCATCGCCGGTCAATCCGGAGAATTACTAAATAATCCATTTCTTAAATTGGTGAATGGAAAATATGTATTTTTTACTGCTGCGGAAAGATATGCAACTATTTTTTACACCTTGTTTAAGTATATTGGATTGTTGCTTTTTCCCCATCCTTTGACTTACGATTATTATCCAAAACATATTCCGATTCAGAATTTTGCAAAACTCATTCCTTGGTTGTCCGTCATCATCCATTTACTATTGTTGGTATTTGTTTTTAAATGGAGAAACTCAAAACCCCTTTTGTCCTGGTCCATTTTGATTTACTTAATTCCATTGGGCTTGGTGAGTAATTTGATTTTTCCGATTGGTACATTTATGGGAGAGCGGTTTTTATTTATGTCCTCATTGGGTTTTGCCATTGTCGTAGGATGGATGCTTTATCAATTTGGAATTAAAACAAACAACATTCTTAAATACGCAGTCATTTTGCTTTGTATCGTATATTCTATCAAAGTGATCAGCAGAAATATGGATTGGAAAAATGACGCCACTCTGATTTTGCACGACGTAAAAAATTCTCCCAACAGCGCAAAGATCAACAATGCGGTGGGTGGAATTCTATTGGATCAAATTGCAAGCCTAAAAGACAGTAGCATCATTAAAAAGAATATAGCGAAAGCAAAGACGCATTTGATGAAAGCCATTGAACTTCATCCTTTTTATTTTGACGCGTATAATTTATTGGGCAACGCCTATTTTATGTCCAAGGATTATGTAACGGCTGCTGAAAAATATGAGTTTGTTTTAAAGTACGTTCCTGAAGACAGCGAAGCCCACAATAATTTGCATTTAACCTTCCGCGAAAATGGTCGCAACAAAGGGATGTATGAAAACAAACCACAAGAAGCCATCGCGTTACTTACCCGGGCCTTGCAATTAAAACCAGACGACACAGAGACCATCAGTCTTTTAGGTGTTGGCCACGGTGTCATAGGAGAGTATCAAAAAGCCATTGAGTATTTTAATAAAGTCATTGCACTGCAACCAGAACGGGCAGAAGGGTATTTTAATTTATATCTAACGTATATGAATATGGGTGATCAAGGACGCGCACAATCTGCCCTGGCTGAAGCAGAAAAAAGAGACCCTGAAATTTCTAAAAAATTCAATGGAAATAAGTAAATTACATAAAGCTCAATGGTATATTTTACCATTGTTGTTTTGGATTTTTATTCAAAGCACTTTGCATTCGCAATTGAATGAAGTAGATCACGATTGGATCCAAAAGCAATTGGCAGAGATGAGCCTTGATGAAAAAATTGGCCAGTTGTTTATGATCAGGGCTTATGGAAGAAATGATTCGGCACACATTCAAGCTGTCGTTGATTTGATTACCAATTATAAAGTAGGAGGATTGTGTTTTTTTCAAGGAGATCCTGCAACGCAAGCCCAACTCACCAACCTATATCAAAGCTTGTCTAAAATTCCTCTGCTGGTCAGTATGGATGCAGAATGGGGCTTGGGAATGAGACTTAAAAAAGATGGATTTCATTTTCCAAAACAGTTGACCATGGGTGCGCTCACCGATGATGAATTAATTTATAAAATGGGTCGTGAGCAGGCTGTTCATTTAAAAAGATTGGGAGTGCATCTCAATTTTGCACCGCTGCTTCACATCAATAATAATCCCAACAATCCCGTCATCAATGAAAGATCTTTTGGCGATGATAAAATCAAGGTGAGTCAAAAATCCTATTCCTTTATGAAAGGACTGCAAGATGGTGGTGTTTTGGCCTGTGCAAAACATTTTCCTGGACATGGAGACACCGATGTGGATTCTCATTATGATTTGCCGGTGATCAAACATGATCGTGCAAGATTGGATAGTTTTGAATTGTTTCCTTTTAAAATTCTTGGACAAACAGAATTGGCTTCTGTGATGATTGCACATTTATTAATTCCTGAATTGGATGACCATAAACCAGCCTCCTTGTCTAAATTCGTCATTCAGAAATTATTGCGTAAAGATTTGGCGTATGATGGATTGGTCATTACGGATGCCCTGGAAATGAAAGCGGTTTCCAAAAATTATACCAATGGAAATTTAGAATTGGAAGCCTTAAAAGCCGGAAATGATATTTTGTTATTGAGTGAGAATATACCTGCAGCAATCGAGGCCATTAAAAAAGCATTGGAAGATCATGAGATCAAAATGTCTGATCTAAATAAAACGGTCTATCGCATATTGATGGCGAAATCCAAAGCCGGTTTGGTGCATTACCAGGAAATAAAATTGGAAAGAATCCTGGAAGAAATAAATACTGCAGGAGCATTCCAAATTAGAGACAAGATTTTTCGACAAGCCATAACCTTGGTCAAGGATAAAAAGCATAAAGTTCCTATTCGAAAACTTCCTAAAAATTCTACGGTCATTGCTTTTGGTACCAAAACAGAAAATCAGTTTTTTGTCAGACTCAGAAGTTATTTTGTTTCAGATGAATATTTTCTCGACTATCAGGACAGTTTAGATTCTAAAATTTTAGAATCAGTGGATCGTTCTGATGTGGTCATTGTTTCATTGCATAAATTGAATTACAGGTCTAAAGAGCAATATGGATTAACTCTGAATGCGATTGAACAACTAAAACAAATTTCCAAAGACAAACAGGTCATCGTGGTGGTTTTTGGAACTCCTTATGTGATCCATTATTTGGATTTTATTCCTTCGATCCTTTTGGCTTATGAGGACCATGCACAAATCCATGATGTTGCTGCTCAAATCTTGTTGGGTACGGATCCTATCTCGGGTGTGTTACCGCTTGCAGTTTCTGAAGAATATCCCAATGGTACCGGAATCTTTAGGCCATCCCTGTTAAGATTGGGATATGCAAAACCAGAATCGATGGGTTTGGATTCAAAAGTTTTGGCACAAATTGATTCGATCAGTTATAAAATGATTTTGGATCGGGCCACTCCGGGCGCACAAATTTTAGTCGCAAAGAATCGAAAAATTATATTTGAAAAATCTTTCGGAACGACGGATTACTTGACCAATCATCCCACTCAAAATGAAACTGTTTACGATTTAGCTAGTTTGACTAAAATCATAGGATCTGCACCTGCATTGATGCATTTGGTGGACCAATATGGTTTGAACACAGATTGGAGTCTAGCACAAATTTTTGAAGATGCAAAAAATACTGAAATTGGAGCATTACAATTCAAAGACATATTATTACATCAGGCAGGTCTTCCAGGATGGATTCCATTTTTTAAACAAACACTGATAGGACCGGATACTCTGAATCTATTGGATCCGTATTATTATAAAAAAACATCGGACAGTTTATTTTTAATTGAAGTCGCAGAAAATTTATTTATCAGAAACGATATTTTAGATACCATTTATCAAGGTATACTGGATATTATTCCGAGCAACCAGAAAAAATACGTTTACTCTGATTTGGGATTTTATTTAGTGCCTAAAATTTTTAAAAACTGGACCGGACATCAATTTGAAAGCTGGTTGGAAAAAGATTTTTATCCTTCTTTGGGATTGCATTCGACCCTGTTTAATCCGATGTACAAAACATTTCCGGAAAATTTGATGGCACCTTCTGAGGACGATCATAGTTTTCGACAGCAGGTACTTTTAGGATATGTACACGATATGGGAGCGGCATTGATGGGAGGAGTCAGTGGTCATGCGGGATTGTTTTCACAAACAAGAGATTTGGCCATCATCATGCAATGCTATCTCAATCTTGGCCAGTATGGGGGATTGGAATACTTTACTGCCAATACCATGAGAAATTTTACGGCGCGAGATGAAGATTTGGCTAGAAGAAGCTTGTGTTTTGATTTAAAACAAACCACCAATGCCGAACAAGGTTATGTCTCGTTAATGGCTTCAGATAATATTTTTGGCCATCAAGGATTTACTGGAACCTGTGCATGGGCAGATCCAAAACATGAATTAATCTATATTTTTTTATCCAACAGAACTTATCCCAACAGCAAGGTCAATCTGCTCCACAAAAATCGCTACCGTATGAAAATACAGGATCTGATTTATAAAGCCATGATTGCATCATGAACATTGTTTCCTTTTTGAGTTGGAAGTATTTAATTAAGAGAAAAACTTCACAGGCCATACACTTGATCACGGGTATCTCTATCATCGGAATAACCATCGGTACAGCGGCATTAATTATCGTGCTTTCAGTTTTCAACGGATTTGAAGAATTGCTCAATGGAATGTTTAGCAAATACAATCCCGACATCAAAATTGTCTCTGTGGACTCAGGAATTTTTGAAGAAGATTCTGTAATGATGGCTAAAATAAAATCATGGCCTGAGATTATCGCTTGTTCGGGCTCATTGGACATCACCGGGATGATTCAATATGGAGACAGTCAGGATTTTGGTACCATCAAAGGCATTGGTTCAAATTATGCCAAGGTGATCGATTTGGATTCCGCTTTGTTGGAAGGCCGGTTAATGGATTCGATTCCAACTTTTCATCAAGGGATACTGGGATTGGGACTCGCCAATAAGCTTGGTGTTTCGTTGAACAATATTTCTAACCGGGTCCAAATATACACCCCCACTTCAGATACAGAATCCGATAAAATTAGTGCGGATCAATTTGGAAAAAATGCGGTGAGTCCCATGGGCATTATTATTTTACATCAAGAGATGGACAATGAATTAATGATGGTTCCGCTTGCGGATTTACAGGATTGGACAGGAGCAGTAAATAAAATTTCTTCCATTGAAATTAAAGCACGTCCTGGAGTGGCCATTGAGCCATTGATCAGCAAACTGCAAGAATTATTGGGTTCCAATTTTAAAGTGAAAGATCGTTACCGTCAGGATGAGGCATTTCTAAAAATTATGAATCTGGAGAAATGGTTGTTTTACCTCTTGTTTAGTCTGACCCTTGTCCTGGTGTCATTTACCATCATGGGAGCACTTTGGATGATTGTTTTGGAAAAAAGGCTGGACATCTCCATCCTTAAATCCATTGGTATGACCAATCGGTCAATCAAGCAAGTATTTTTATTTTTAGGAATTGGCATAGGAGCCATCGGATTGATCTCAGGATTTGCACTGGCATTGGGATTTTACTTTATGCAGACGGAGTATGCGTTGATTCGTGTACCTGAAGAATTTATCATTGATTCCTATCCCATAGCCCTAAAATCGGTCGATTTTTTAACGGTGAGTTGTACCGTCATGTTGATTACTTTATTGGCCAGTTTATTGCCGATTGCCAAAATCAATGAGGTCAAAGCCATTTTTAGAGAGGATTAATGGATCTCTCCATTAACTTTGCACTTGGAATGGAAGCATGGGAATTAGAATTCGAGTATTTACGCATCAGACATTTTATCAAAGATAAATTTGGTAAAACGGAATTGCCTGATCTCAATACCATCTTGTTATTAATTGGAATACAAGAACTTGGTAAAGTGAGTACCACAAAATTCACTAAAGAAGAGAAGACCGATTTATTGCACATTGCCACCTGCAGATTGCTCAGTCAGGATGGATATTATGAGTTTGAGGGACTGGATCAAGATGGCTGGCCGCATTACCTCATGATAAAACCTTTTACCCTCAAAGGCGTTAAAGAACAGGAAAATTACCTTAAGGAATTGGTGATTTCTTATTTTAAAACAGAATATTCTACATTGTTATAAATCCATATAAAGTATGATTCGATTCTTGTTAAACTTGTCTTTGGTTTTAATTGTAATGTCTTGTGGACAGAAAAAATCCGATGAGTTGGTGATCATAGAAACTTCTTTTGGCACCATGAAAGCCAAGTTATACGACAGCACTCCTAAACACAAAGCCAATTTTATAAAACTGATCAAGTCAAATTACTACGATGATCTATTATTTCACAGGGTGATGCAGGGATTTATGATTCAAGGAGGAGACCCGGAGTCAAAGAATGCTCCTCAGGGCGCCATGTTAGGATCCGGAGGACCGGGGTATACGATTGATGCAGAAATTGGCAAATTTCATTTTAAAGGGGCTCTTTGTGCAGCCCGTCAAAGTGATGCCGTTAATCCGGAAAAGAAATCTTCAGGCTCCCAATTTTATATTGTACAAGGTCAACCCACGGACGCAGCTCAAATACAAATGATGAACGCTACCAAAGGGATTAAATACACTCAAGAAGATTTTAACAAATATGCCCAATTGGGTGGCGCTCCATTTTTAGACGGAGACTATACCGTTTTTGGAGAAGTGGTGGAAGGTATGGAAGTAATTGACAAAATTGCTGCAGCACAAACTTTACCTGGAGACAGACCTGTTGCCGACATTAAAATGAAAGTAAGATTGGGTCAATAAGACCAGATTTACAGATTAATGATTTATTTAAACATGAGAAATATATTGTTTTTTCTTTTTGCTAGCATTGGCCTTGTTTTATCAGCGCAAAAGAAAAGCGCCAAATTTTCGGTAGAGTCCGCCCAGGTTAAAATTCCACAAGGAATTCAATTCACCAATCTTTCTGCACAAGCCAAATCTTATGAATGGGATTTTGGTGACGGTGTAAAATCCACAGAAAAAGATCCGATCCATCATTATAAAAAATCTGGAATCTACCATGTTAGTTTGAAAGCGATGTTTGGAAAAAAGACGAAAGATTTTAAAATGAAAATCGAAGTCTTGCATCCGGATCAATGTTTGGTACGAATTGAAACCCAATATGGTAATATGTTGGTTCACTTATATGATGAAACTCCGCAACACAGAGATAATTTTACAAAACTGGCAGAGGAAGGCTTTTATCAAGATTTAATTTTTCACCGTGTGATCTCCGGTTTTATGATTCAGGGTGGAGATCCCGATTCTAGAAACGCCAATGCCAACAGCCCATTGGGAAGTGGTGGACCAGGTTATACCATCCCTGCTGAAATTAATAAAAGATTTATCCACAAAAAAGGTGCACTTGCTGCTGCCAGAACGGGAGATGCGGTTAATCCTCAGAAAAAATCTTCGGGATCACAGTTTTACATTGTACAGGGTGGTGTGCAAACAGAAGATATGTTGACCCGGATCGAGGATCAGAAAGGCATAAAATATTCAGAAGATCAAATTAAAACATACACCAGCATAGGTGGTACTCCTTTTTTGGATCAAGAATATACCGTATTTGGGGAGGTCATTGAAGGACTTGAAGTCATTGATAAAATTGCTGCTGTTCAGACAGGCCGGGCGGATCGTCCTGCGGAAGATGTTAAAATGAAGATTTATTTTTTGCATTAATTTTTGAGGAAATTAATGGCACAAGTGGAACTTGTCAAGCTTTAGCATGAAACTTGCGCCAGCAATGAAATTTTTAAGAGAAAAGAATTGCTCACTGATGGCACAGATTTACACAGATAATCAAATTCATCTGTGTTCATCTGAGGAATCTGTGAGAAAAAGACTCACTCATGGATGGCACAGATTTACACAGATAATAACATTCATTTGTGTTCAATGAGGAACCTATGAAAAAAATAATTTATTCACAGTTTTCGCAGCTTGAAGGAAAAATTAATTAAATCTTTGGCTTTTAGTTAGAATAACTAAAATAACGAACCATCCCTTTCAACTTAACATCCTCCTTTAACTCAGGAAGAATTTCAAATAGAACTTTTAGTCCGTCATTGGAATCTTGAAGAATTTCTTCAATCAAAGTATACGCTTCGTTGGCAGAATCGTTGAAAAAAAGCCACGCGACCCTGCAACAACTTAAATCCGTGCCCACAGAATATTTATCAGCCTTGTCTAAAATTTTGGCTACTTTGCTGTAATTTTTATTTTTTAACAAAAACTGAATAAATCGAGTCCAATATAGACTTTGTTCTTGTCCAAGATTGGCCGCTTTGTTATAATGGAATTCTGCTTTTTTCAATAGTCCCATATTTTCATTGGCAACGGCAGCACCCAGATGAAATTCTTCTCTGTATTCATCTAATTCTAGTGCTTCCTGATAACAATCTAAGGCTTTGGTCCAGTTTGATTCATGCGTATAACATTCACCTAGATAAAAGAACACCTCATCATTGTAAGGATCCTGAGCAATGGATTGTTTTAATAATTCTTTGGCTTCAGAGTGACGGTTGAGTTTGGTCAAACATTCAGCCATGTAAACTATCATTTCTGTATCTGGACCAAAGATGTCATTGGCTTCGTGATAACAGCGGTAGGCTTTTTCGTATTGGCCCAATTGAAGCGACAATTCTGCACAATCCAGGTAGGCTTGTTCAAATTGTGGATTGATCAAATAAGAGTATTCCAAAGCTTCCAGCGCTTTTTCATACTCACCGATGCAAGACCAGGCGTGGCCAAGATTGTACCAAGCTAAATGAGAATAAGGATTTTGGTCGATGATATGTTGGTGAAGTGAGATACTCTCTTCATATTTCTTTGAAAACTCAACGCTGACCCAAATTTGTTGGAGCGCTTTGGAATTGTTGGGATTCAAAGTTAACGCTTCTTTGAGCGAATAGAACATTTTTTCAAAGTCTTTCATGGATTCGTAGATAAATGCTTCTGCCAAAATAATTTCTTGCAAATCGGTCTTGTGGTATCCGCATCTAAACCCTGAGATAAAGTGCAAAGCTTCGTGTTCCTTTCTTTGAAGACAAAATATTTTCACCTTTGTAAAAATAAGATCTATATCATGTGAAGGAGCAAATTGCTCTGCGAAACTTATCGAATCTAAAGCTTCTTCCAATCTTGATTGGCGCATCAATAATCGTGCGCGGATCAAATGAAAGTCTGCTTTTGTCTTATATTGAGAAAGCGCTAAATTAACCACCTCAAGTGCACTGTTGATGTGACCTTGATGTTCGTAATGATTGATTAATTTATTAAAAGATTTTTCAGGCCATAACTCAGGACTAAAAGACCTGACTGTTCCTTCAAACTCAGAAATGAGTTGTGTGAGTTTTGTATTTGGTTTGGCTTCGTTTGACACTACCTTCTCAGGGATTAAATAATGACAGCGTAAAAGTAGATATTTCTAAACACAACCGCCACAAATAATTTTTTCAATTATTTTTTTTCAAACATGCACCAAAAAATTGATTTATCTAATAACGATCACCTCACCTTTTTACAAATTATAAAAAATTTGTATATCTGAATACTTTTTTTCTAATCTATTGTTTATCACGCAAAAACAACTGTGATAAAAAAAAATTTAATCTGTGCGCTTTTTGAGCTCTATTTGCGTTTTTCCAGACAACCACACACCCAACATGATCACCAATCCTGCCAGGATCGTTTGAAGAGTCAATTGATCTTTTCCTGTCATATATGCAATCAAAACTGCAATCAAAGGCTGCAAATAGATGTATTGACTGACCAAGGAGGGCTCCACCAATTCTAGTGCTTTGGCATTCAGAGCATATGCTAAAAAACTTGTAAAAATCAACACAAAAATCAAGCTTGCCCAATGTTCCAATTTAAATTCTGACCAGGGTGCTTGATAAAGATCATTCCAACCAAACGGAATACAAAATGCAAGAGCAATGAGAAACAAATATTTCATCATTTCGAAGGCGCCATACTTCGAAATTAATTTTGGTGCTTGCGTCAAAAAAAATCCAAACGACAAAGCATTTCCAAACACCATTAAATCCCCAAGTACATCAACCACCATAGAATTCTGTACACCCAACCTTGTAATAATGGATGCGGCTCCCCCAAATCCAAACAGACAACCCAACCATTGAAGTAAACTTAATTTTTTACCTTGAAAACCAATGATGGCCAATACAATCAAGGGCGTACAGATCATGATCAGCGCTGCGTGAATTGGACTAGTTCTTTCCAGGCCATTGAAAAAAAGTAATTGGTTGGCTAAAACGCCGGTAACTGCACAAAGCAAAAAAAGGCCGTAATCTTTTTTTTCTATTTTAATGGGTTTTCCAAAAAATAAAAGGAAAAAGAAGAGCGCTGCTAAAATTCGCAGGAGTATAAATCCATTGGCTCCCAACAATCCAGGGTCCATAATAATTTTAGCAATGCTGTAATTGGCACCATAGATGATCGCGACAATGGCCAACATCAAATGTGCTCTCAAGTTAGTCATTTAAACGGCTACGGTATTTTTTAAATAATTTTCAGAACTTAAAGAAAGTTTTTCTATTAAATAGACAAAGAGAAAAAGAGCGATACCTATTTGCGTGTTTAAGGTATGCTCATATAACATGGAACTCCATACAATGATTTGCAAGGCAGGAATCCATTCTTTTTGCCATGCTTTTGGGTGGAATAAACTCAAAGCCATAAGAAATACCAACACCAAGATATTTAGTATTCCGTAATAAGCCCATGAAAAAATAAACTGATTGTGTGGAAATCGAATATCCTGATGGTTAAATACCTTTTGATAATTGATTTTAGTGGATTCATTGATATCGCCCGCACCTGTACCCAAGATCGGATGTTCTTTGACCATTTGCCATCCGGCCTGAATAGATTTCAATCGCTCCAAATCAGAATAGTACAACCATTTACCCCGATACAGTTCTCCGATTTGCCAAATGGTGTAATAGTATTTGTTTTGTAAACTAGGACTGAGAGATAAGGCCACCATCACCAAGACGATCATCGCTAAAATGATCATCAATGCTTTTTTCCACAATTGTCGTCGATAACACCAGATTAGAATAAAGCTGATAAGCGCAAAGTAAAATGCCAACAATCCGGATTTAACACTGAGCGCATGGATTACATAAAAGAAATAGAAAAATCCAACTTTGTCCCACCAGAAATTGAAAATATAGTTTTTGTCTAAGAAAGATTTAAACAAAAGAAAGGCGGCCATCGCCATAATGAGGCTAAAACGGATGTGGGATATCGGAGTGGGAATGGCTTTGCCGCGCAACAATAATAAATTGTATTCATCATAATGCAAAAAGTAGCGAATCATCACAAACAAGGATACCGTTAAACAACTGAACACAAAAATTCGCAGAAGCCAAATGAAATCCTGCGGTCTCATTTTAGAATGTGCCATCCAAACCAAAGGGATCACCAACATGGGCAAGAGCAAACGCAATTGAAACCAATATTCCTTTAATTCTGAAGACCAAAGCCCAGACAAGGCCACTGTAAAAAAATAAAAAAAGATGAGCTGAGCTTTGCGGTCCTGTAAAATCGCGGACCACAAATTTTGGAACTGGATTTTGGAAGCAATCAGTTTATTTCCAATAGAATCAGAAAGAAGAATGGACAAAAACATAATCATGGTGCTGATGCTCAACAAATACATCGACCAGGAGAGCGATACAAAGAAGACCAGTCCTCCAAACAAGAAGACTTTATAAGAAGGAGACCATCCTTTAAAATAACTGAGCTGCATAAGAAGTCCCAAAAGTAGGACTTTCAAAGGAATGAGACTTTTTATTTGAAAGGAAAGAAAATCTCTAGTGATTTAGGATATACAAAACTTAATTAATGTGCAGTTTACTGACAAAAATTAAGCATGTGATTGATTAATGTATTTTTACACATTATGATTTAATTTAATTATAAAAAAAATTAACTTTTGATTATTTAGAATTTCACATTTGTTCTTACCTTACCGTGGTAAAATCATCATTCACAAAAAAACCTATCAGAAATGAGCGTAGATCCCAAACACATCAGGAATGTCGTTTTATTAGGTCATTCGCATGCAGGAAAGACCAGTTTGATTGAAGCCATGTTATTTGAAGCAAAGGCCATCACAAGAAGAGGCAGCATCGAAGGAGCCAACACCGTTTCAGATTTTACAGAATTGGAACAAGAAAGGAAAGGAAGTCTTTTTAGCAAATTGATGCACGTCAGTTGGAAAGAATCCAAAATCAATATCATAGACACTCCAGGATCAGATGATTTTGTGGGTGAGATTTTAGCGTCCATGAAAGTAGCCGATCTTGGTATAATGGTGCTCAATGCGGCCCATGGGGTAGAAGTAGGTACAGAACTCATTTGGGAATACAAAGAAAAATTTCAATTGCCGGGAATGTTTGTCATCAACCAGATAGACCACGAAAAATCAGATTTCGAAACGACTCTGGATCAAGCCATCGCACGTTTTGGTCCGAGGTTAATACCATTTCAATATCCGTATAACCAAGGTAAAGGATTTAACGCAATCATCGATGCCTTAAGAATGGTTATGTATGAATTTTCTGCTGAAGGAGGTAAGCCCGCAAAAAAAGAAATTCCTGCCTCTGAAATGGAAAAGGCCCAAAAATGCACAATGCCATCGTAGAAGCAGCCGCTGAAAACGATGACAGCTTAATGGAACGTTTTTTTGAAACAGGCTCGCTGGATGAATCCGAATTAGCAGATGGGCTGCGTAAAGGAATCGCCAATCAACAATTGTTTCCAGTTTTTTGTGCATCAGCCACGGCCAACAAAGGTACCGGAAGGATTATGGGTTTCATCAATGATGTTTGTCCATCTCCTGCAGACAGACCTGCAGCCAAAACCAATAAAGGAGATTTGCAGATTTCTGCTTCTGGTCCAGCGATCGTATTTATTTATAAAACTTTTAGCGAACCCAAAGTTGGAAAAGTCTCTTATTTTAAAGTCTATTCAGGAAAGGTAAAAGCAGGTGATGAATTGATCAACAATGCCAACAGAGGCCATGAGCGCCTCAATCAAATTTTTATATCCAATGGTAAAAACAGAGAACCCGTCGATGAATTGTGTGCAGGTGATTTAGGTGTGGTCGTTAAATTAAGAGACAGCCATACCAACAATACATTGGCGGTCAAAGGCAATGATACCGAAATAGAAAAAATCCCATTTCCTGATCCACGAATCAGAGCGGCCATCCATACCGAAAACAAAAACGATCTCGAAAAACTTATTAAAAGTATCCACGATTTACAAGAAGAAGATCCAACTTTAATTTTGGAGCAGTCCCAAAGACTAAAACAGAATATTTTGCATGGTCAGGGACAATTGCATTTGGATTTGGTCAAATACAGAATAGAAAAATTGCATGGATTGCACATGGATTACATCAAGCCAAGAATTCCATATTTGGAGACCATCACCAAATCTTCTGATACTTCTTACAGACATAAAAAACAAACAGGTGGCTCCGGACAGTTTGCAGAAGTGCATATGCGGATAGAACCATTTTTTGAAGAGATGGCGGATCCCGCAGGTTTGACAGTGAGACACAGAGAATCTGAGCCACTGGACTGGGGAGGAAAATTGGCATTTTACTGGTGCATTGTAGGAGGATCTATTGATTCCAAATTCTCAAGTGCCATTAAAAAAGGAGTGATGAATAAAATGATCGAAGGACCGTTGACAGGATCTTATTGTACCAATATCAGGGTATCGGTCTACGATGGTAAAATGCATGCGGTGGACAGCAACGACATGGCTTTTCAAATAGCAGGCACCATGGCTTTCAAAGAAGCATTCCAACACGCATCCTCACAATTAATGGAGCCGGTCTATGATTTGGAAATATTGTGCTCCGATGAATTTATGGGAGACATCATGGGAGATTTGCAAACCAGAAGAGCGATCATCATGGGAATGGATTCAGACGGACATTACCAAAAAATAAAAGCACGCGTACCATTGGCAGAGATGCACAATTATTCTTCATCGCTTAGATCATTGTCCCAAGGTAAAGCCAAGTTTTCTATGAAGATGGCTGAATACGCGCCGGTTGCTCCGGACATTCAATCCAAACTCATTCAGGAATATCAGGCTTTGCACAAAGAGTCAGAAGAATAATAGCCTGAAATTATTGGTGAAAAATCATTTGGAGATTTATTTAGACGGGAAGCGTTTTTTTTACAACCACACCGGACTTGGCAACTACAGTCGATGGCTGGTGCAATCTTACCATCAGGAATTTCCGGAAGATCAATTGGTATTATTAAAACCGGGAAAGAAGAAAAGCGAATATTCATTATGGTTGGAAAATACAGATATCAAAACTTTGAGCTATCCATCGATGGCCGGATTGGCACGGTCTTTGGTTTCGGCAGAATGGATTCCCGATAAAACCATTTATCATGGCCTCAGCGCTGAGATCCCCTTAAACATAAAGCAAAAGTCCAGAAATGCATTGATCACTGTTCACGATGTTATATTTAAGGTCAGGCCGCGAGATTATCGATGGCATGATCGGATGATGTATGATTTAAAATTGAAGTTTGCATTGGACAGAATTCCGCAAGTGGTTGTAATTAGTCAGAAAACCAAACAAGATCTCATAGAGTACTACAAAGTGCCTGAGGAAAAAATCAGCGTCATTTATCAAAACTGTGATGCTATATTTTATCAATGTGAAAATCCTTCGGATGTAAATTCAATTTCGCTATTTGAGAATTTACCATCTGTATTTTGGATATGTGTGGGAAGTTTTAATCCCAGAAAAAATCAAGGAAGTATTTTGGCTGCTTATCTGAATTTACCTGAGGATCTAAGAATTCCGGTATTGATGATTGGTGGAGGAAGCGATAAAAGTGCATTTAGGGAAAAAGTAGAACAAAGTGGATTGGGTAAGTGGTTTATTTTTCCGGATAAAATATCCAATGCACAATTGGCAGTTTTGTATAAAAAATCCATTGGACTTATTTATCCATCCTTGTATGAAGGTTTTGGTATTCCGGCAGTGGAGGCATTGGCTTGTGGAGTTCCGGTGATTGCGCACGAGGGCACGGCGGTAGAGGAAGCGGCGGGAGAAGGAGGATTGTTTGTAAATACCTTGATTGCCGATCAATTGGCGGATGCAATGATGAGAATTCAAGAATCAGATAGCTTGCGAAAGGCCCTAATTACAAAAGGATTGGAGCATATTAAAACATTTGATGTGAAAAAAAATATGATTTTGCAAAAAAATGTTTACGAAAAAATCGGATAAAATTCTTTAGTATAAATTGATTTACAGAATAATATACAATGAGAATCTTGTATACAAATAAAAAAAATACAATTTTTTTCGAATTGGTATGGTTTTTACATATACCTAAGCGTATTACAACCTTAATTTTAGGTTTCATTCTCATTCATTCTCCGGCGTTAAATGAAAGTATTTAACGCCGTTTTTATTTTAGGGCAATTTTAATCTAGAATGTACATTAGTATTTCTTAAATCATCCCAACATGAAAAGCACAACCAAGTGGAAAATAAAAATGGAAAAACCTTTGGCTCCTGAAATCAAAGAAGGACCCGAAGCGTGGAATAAAAATTACGGTGGCACAAAAATGCTCATTCCAACACCAAGATTGATAGAATCCATTTTATTTCAAATCCCAAAAGGAAAAATTAAAACACTTAGCGCGCTGCGGGAAGAAATGGCAGAAGAATGTGGAGCAGATTATGCATGTCCACTTACGACAGGAATATTTCTAAGAATTTGTGCAGAATACGCAGAGGAATTTATCGCAGAAGGCCAAAAGAAAATTCCACCTTATTGGAGAGTGGTGCGTGACGATGGGAGTTTGATGGAAAAATTTCCGGGTGGACCTGAGAAGCAAGCTGCAAAATTATCAGAGGAAGGACATCAGTTACAATGGATCGGTAAGAAGATCAAAAAGCGAGCGGTGGTTATTTAAAATTACTTATTCGAGTAAAATACAATTTCTAAAAAAGTACTTCCCAATCCCTTTATTCCGCTGCGCGTCATAAAGTGCTTACGAATTACTTTTTAAAGGTATCGAAGATTCGAAAGCACGATGCTGAGTTTACGAAGATTCGTAAGCACAACGCTGAGTTTACGAAGCGTTGGGATTGGGAAGCTTCGTAAAAGTAACTCAGTTTATGAAGAAGAGAGATTGGGAAGCCTATTAAAACGCATGTGATTCTGAATCTTCGTAAAACGAATTAGAAAGCTTAGATAATTTGGGTTTAAAATTTATTATTTTAAGTTTAGTTTTGATATCTTTGTATTATGAAAGTTAATTATTTTCATCAGTACGAGTCCAATAATTATTATCATATTTATAACCATGCCTGTGGGGATAAAAATTTATTTATTGATCATTTGGACTATTTGGATTTTATGGCGAAATTTCAAAAATATTTTTCCTATGTCTTTGATATATATGCCTACTGTTTAATGCCAAATCATTTTCATTTTCTAGTTAAAGTTAAAGTGGAAGATAATATTAAGGGAAAAATTATAAAAGAACCTGACTCTGTTGCTAAGGAAAATTATTTGAGTGGAAGCTCTGAACTTAATGCATTTATCGAGGATCAATACCGAAGATTTTTTAGCGCATACTCGATTAAGTACAATAAAAAGCACAAAACATCTGGACGATTATTTTTGAATCGACATAAGAGAATTATTTTAAATCCTGAATACAGATTAAAATATATGCTTTGTTATATTCATCATAATCCGATTCATCATAAGTTTCGAAGAAAATATGGAGAATGGACATATTGTTCATATCAGGAATATTTGGCAAGTAATGAAAACTATATTTCAAAGTTAAATGATTTTGGTGGCTTGGATTATTTTTTAAAAATTCATGAATCCTTTCAAATTGATAAGAGTAACGAAATTATAAATATTGATATAAATCAAGATCTCTATAGTTTATAGAATAAAAAAGTACTTCCCCATCAAATTATTCTGCCTCGCGTCGTAAAGCGCTTACGAATTTCTAAAAAAGTACTTCCCAATCCCTGTATTCCGCCTTGCGTCATAAAGCGCTTACGAATTTCTAAAAAAGTACTTCCCAATCCCTGTATTCCGCCTTGCGTCATAAAGCGCTTACGAATTTCTAAAAAAGTACTTCCCAATCCCTGTATTCCGCCTTGCGTCATAAAGCGCTTACGAATTTCTAAAAAAGTACTTCCCAATCCCTTCATTGCGCTTTGCTTCATTTCGGGCTTACGAATTACTTTTTAGAAATGTCGAAGATTCGTAATCACAACGCTAAGTTTACGAAGATTCGTAAGCACTACGCTGAGTTTACGAAGCGTAGGGATTGGGAAGCTTCGTAAACAGAAAGGGATTGGGAAGTTTAGATAATAAAAGAAAAAATTATTTTTATTCACCAAATGCTTCCATGCTGATCCGATCACACAGGAGTTTTCCCGAATGGCTGAGAAAATAAGCATCTTTGTTTCTTAAGAGATGGCCAGAGGCAAAATAGCTTTCCATCACTTTTTGAGCTATTGGAAAATAATCGGGAAATCTTGATTGCAATTCCTGAGTAGAAATTCCTTCTTTCCTGCGCAGTTGGAGCATGATGTATTCGTTGTAATGGTCTTTTGAGCTAAGAATTTCTTCTTCGTAGTAAGGAAGATTCTCTTGCACAGATTTTGCATAAAGCATATTGTTGGCGATATTCCATCGTCTCTTGTGACCATCGAATGAATGAGCGGCGGGCCCAAATCCAAAATAGCTCTGCCCTTTCCAATAACTGCTGTTGTGTCTGGAGCGATGCCCCGGTAAAGCAAAATTTGAAATTTCATAATCCTCATAATGATGAACTGCCAGATGTTCCAACATAAGCAACATCTGTCTCGATGTGTCTTCTTCTGACACGACGACCGATTTCATGCGGTTTACCTGATGGTGTAGCACAGTTTTTGGTTCAACCGTCAATGCATAACAAGACAAATGGGGCACTCCAAAATCAATGAGCGTATCCAAATTACGGATCCAGTCTTCATCGCTGCTTTGAGGTAAACCGTAAATTAGATCACATGAAAAATTACGAATACCAGATTGGCTGATTAGTTCGAGAGACTGTAGGGCTTCCGCTGCGTTGTGAGGCCTGTTCATCCATTTGAGTACAAGATCATCCAAGGATTGAATTCCGAGGCTTAAACGATTGATCCCAAGGCTTTGCCACTCATCCAGTCGGATACGGTTTACATCATCCGGATTGGCTTCAAGGGTAATTTCCACATCATCGGACAAGTGATAATTCTTTTTGATCAGATTGAAGATTGTTTCAAGTTCGGTGGTATTCAAAATGCTGGGTGTTCCGCCACCAAAGTAGATGGAATCTAGGCGATGTTCCAATGCTTCTTCTTTTCTTTGGATGATCTCAGTATGGATGGCTCCCATAACTGCGTCTTTGGTTTCCATGCGGGTGGAGAAATGAAAATTACAATAGCTACATTTGCGTTTACAAAAGGGTATGTGTAGATATATTCCGGCTTTCTTCATGGTGGCAAAAGCCAAAATTAAGTACTTGTTCTGGAGTGCCTTGGTTTTTTTATGGAGTCTTCAAACTTTGGTGTGTCAAAATGATGGAAAAAGGCCATTCACTATCCTTAATTTGTACTTTATGGAATGATGTCAAATATTTCTGAGAGCTCTTTATCAGAAATTGAATTTTTTTCCGACTTATCATAGATAGAGCATAGGTAGATTTCTTCTTTATTAAATTTTACATAGGTCACCACTCTTGCACCAGCAGACTTACCTCTGCCTTTTGAATCAATAGAAAGTCGAATTTTATAAAAATTATTTCCTGGAGGAGTTCCCAAGTCTGGTTCAATGTTTAATTTTTCAGCCAGAAACTTCAATTCTATTTTAAGGGATGGATATTTTTTACCCAATCGTTTGGCTTGTTTGTCGAATATTGGAATAGTATAAACACTAAAGATCATCTAAAAGCTCTTTTACGGGTCTGGCCTTTAATTTGTTTTGTTCGATGAATTTTAATTCATGAACAGCTTGCTTTAATTCTACCAAAATTTGGTCTTTGGATGTTTCTTCAAACTCCATTTCTTCCAATTCCTTATATTGTTTTTTAAGTTTCTCCCACTCGTTGATGGGTATATAAACGCCAGTTGCCTCTCCTTTGCTGTCCTGAATGATCTGTATTCTCATGCTTAATGAATTAGTTCAGGTTTTACCCCGGTCCAAAATATTGTATATAACAAAGATAGCATAAATTAATGAAAACGACCCCGCCGTGTATTTAGATAAGAAGTTTTAATTTAAAATTAAATTCGTTCATTTTTGTATCAGAAAGGATCAATAAACTTAGGAATAGGGCTTCTCATCTGATTTCCAATCTCTCCTGAAAATTACAATAGCTACATTTGCGTTTACAAAAGGGTATGTGTAGATATATTCCGGCTTTCTTCATGGTGGCAAAAGCCAAAATTAAGTACTTGTTCTGGAGTGCCTTGGTTTTTTTATGGAGTCTTCAAACTTTACTAGCTCAAAATGAATTGCTCGTCTTAGCCCATATCACCCAAGAAAACCAACAACAACAGGTCCAGGAATGGAACAAAATGGACAGTGTCGCTTTGGTTCGATACGCTGAAAAACAAGTCTCGGATTGGAAAAGAAAAGCTTATCTCCTGGCTAATTTAGATTCTATTGTAAAGGATTCAGCCGCCTACCGAATTTATTTGCACAAGGGAAAAGCATTTAAACACATTGACTTTAGATCTGATCCAAACACATTGCCCAATATCGTTTTTACCTCAGATCCGATGCTCTGGCAATCCTGGGCTGAAGAAAAAATAAGAGAGGACGCCAATCATGGATTTCCATTTAGCAGGATAGAATTAATTCATCCGGAAATTAAAGGAGATAGCCTGATAGCACAAATCGAATATGTGCAGGGACCGCCTATTTTATTTGGACCCATCGAACAGAGGAAAAATAAATTACTCAATAGAAAATACCTCGAGCGCTTGATGGCTTATAAAATGGGAAGACCCTACAATGAATCCATCATTCGTGAATTTGAGCAAGACATTTCGAGACTTAGTTTTGTAAGCTCCGAATATCCTCCATTGGTCCATTTTCTCGGTGATCAGGCGCTGCTGTGGGTTTACCTCGTCAAAAAACCAGCCAACCGTGTGGAAGCATTGTTGGGATTAAATTCCACGGGTTTAGGCGCTTCCAGAGAGTATAGAATCACGGGTGAGGCCAATATTGATCTTTGGAATTCTTTTAAAATAGGGGAGAGACTTCACATCCGTTATGAAAATCTTCAAGAGAATTCACCTCGTTTGACCCTGCTGACGGATTTCCCTTACCTACCTTATATTCCGTTGGGGTGGAGAATGCAATTTGATTTGATCAAATTTAAAGAAGATTACATCAGTCAGTTTTTTCGGACAGGAATCAAACAAAGAATTGGAAAATACCAGGAACTTGTTTTGGAGTTTCAGTACAACAGATCATACCTTCTAAATGTCGATACGCTTTACATCCGCAACAATCAAAAACTGCCACAAAGTTTGGATTTCAATTTTGTATCCTACGGGATTTCATATAATTTAAATCAACTGAACAATTTACTTTCTCCAACCAAAGGAATGCTGTTGCAAACTTCCTTTTTGTTTGGTAATAAAAATTTTGAAAAAAATAGCAAGATCCTACAATACGATACACCGGAGCAATTATTGTCCTTACAATATGACAGCATCAATGCATCTAAACTACAAATGAATGCGGAATTTAAAATTGGATTTTATCAATCTTTGTCGAAAAGGCAGGTCTTAAAAATAGCACAACAATCCTTTTACATTTACACCGAAGGAAAAATTTTGGCAAATGAACTCTATAGGATGGGGGGCTTTAAAAATTTGAGGGGTTTTGACGATGATTTTTTCTTGTCGAGCGCTTATTTTTTGAATACCCTGGAATACCGTTTTCTCTTGGATAAATTTAGCTTCTTGTATTTATTTTTGGATTATTCGCGAATGCAGGTGATCAGCCAAAATCAAATACTCCCTTGGGCCAATTATTGGGGAATGGGGACGGGAATACAATTAAAAACCGGTGCTGGCATCTTCACCCTTGCGTTTGCAGTGGGAAAGCGCCCCGGAGATGGATTTGACTGGTCGGGAGCAAAAGTCCATTTCGGCTATGTTAATCTTTTTTAATCCATGCGCTTCAGTTTGTTTGGGTGTATTAGCTTTGCAGGATGAACGACCTTAATTTCCACTCTCCCTTCAAACTGGATCGAGCCATCAAAATTAGTATTTATTGGCTTTTGTCAGTAGCTATGATCCCTGTTTCATTGGGAGCTCAAAGCAATTATGCTAAAGAACTGAAGCTTCACAGAAACCAAGTCAAAAAGGAACATCTGAAAGACCCAAGATCGCCTTTGCAGAAATCTGACCTCCAAAAGTTAAAGTATTTTAGTGCGAATGAAGATTTTGTGATCGAAGCTCAATATGAGCCCATGGTTAAATCGGATAGCGTCATTATGCCAACCAGCAGCGGCAAACTAAAGTACTTTGTCAAAGCTGCTAGAGTCAGTTTTGATGTAGATGGAGCCAGGTATCAACTATTTTTGTACAAACCTGCCTCTGCAGCCGAGGGACACCGGAGTTTATTTTTACCTTTTTACGATCTAACAAATGGAACAGAAACTTACGGTGGCGGCAGATACATGGATCTTGAAGCTCCTGATTCTGGAAAAACCATTCTAAAATTAGATTTTAACAAGTCCTACAATCCCTGGTGTGCTTACAGCGATGGTTTTAATTGTCCAATTCCGCCGGAAGACAACAGATTAACCCTATCCGTATGGGCTGGAGAGAAAATGTACAAAGGGAAGCGTCGCGGTGGTTCTAAGTCTTCAAATAAAAAATAGTTTCATTTCAATTAATTCTATCAATTTGTATCAAAATTCTAATCCGATCAAAAAAACTTAAAATATGCCTACTGAAATTATTATTTCGCTGATTACATTGGTATTGTTAGAAATAGTTTTGGGTATAGACAATATTATATTTCTATCCATTCTATCTTCTAAACTTCCCAAGGAACAACAACGCAAAGCCCGAAGATTGGGTATTTTTCTAGCCATGTTTATGCGATTGGGACTCTTGGCAGCGATAAGTTGGGTGATTGGATTAAAAGAAGATTTGTTTCATATATTGGATGAAGGATTTTCGGGAAAAGATCTGATCCTTATTGTTGGTGGAATCTTTTTATTGTATAAATCCTCCACCGAAATTTATCATAAGACAGAAGGGGAAGAGGCTGATCAAACTTTAGAAATTGTCAAATTGAGTTTTGCGGCAGTAATCACTCAAATCATCATCATGGATGTTGTTTTTTCTTTAGACAGCATCATTACCGCCGTTGGTTTGGCCAGAGAACTTTGGGTCATGTATGTGGCCGTCATTATTTCGGTGATCATCATGCTGGTGGCCGCGGAACCTGTTGCGGATTTTGTGGACAGACATCCAGCTTTTAAAATACTTGCTTTGAGTTTTCTGCTCTTAATTGGTTTTACGCTTGTAGCGGAAGGCTTTGATGTTGAAATTCCAAAAGGATATATTTATTTCTCTATGGCCTTTGCTTTTGCGGTCAATATTTTACAAATGCGCTTGGCTAAAAAGCCAAAGCCGGTGGTTTTGCATGAGCATTACAAAAAAGATGCTGAGAAGATTCCTGATGATCTGGATATGGGGCTTTAGAGGTTTTGTTATATCAAAAGTGTGTGGTAAGTTTGGGTATGGAATAGCATAAGTTCCCGCCAAATGCGCGGGACAAGTTTCACTTGCGCCAGCAATAGGTTTTTACTTTCTTTTGACCGCAAAAGAAAGTAAGCAAAGAAAACTCATCACAAAAAAAGGCGATCACGCCGATGGCGTGACCAGGTTTTCCGAGCGGGCGCTGCGCTGGATTTCCCGCTCTACAAACCTTTCGCTGGTTTTTTGTGACAATCCAAAATAGGGAATTAATTATTACTGAATATTAATAATTTCTAAAAGCCGATTTTATATCCAAACAAAAAGCTAGATAAAAGCCGGCCTAGATCTTTGCAGTTATCCTTACCTTTTATTGTCTTGAAGAAATGTCTTGCTTCTCTGCGACTTTAGGGTAGATCGTTAATTCACCATCCACTGAAGCCTTGAATTTTACATTAACACATTTCCAAATTTCCAAATTTTCACATTTTCACATTTTCACATTTTCAAATTAACACATTTCCAAATTTTCACATAACGCCTGCGGCGTCATCTCCGCTTCGCTTCGATTTCCACATTTCCACATTTTCTCATTCTATTCAATACCGAAGACTCAACGCCAACCCCTGATAATCCGATAAACGATCATCCGATACAAAAACAACTTCGCCACTTTGTAAAATGCAATTTTCAATCATCTCATCAACGACATCATCGATGGCAAATTTTTCATCAGAAATACCATTGTCTAAAGACTGTATTTGATCATTCTGGATGATGGCCGAATATTGTAGATCCTTGTGTACAAACAATGTTTGTCCTTTACCTTCTTTGATGGATCTCCAGATCTCAGAAATATCGCTGATCACCTTTCCAGATTTTTGAGCCTTTTCGAGATCTTCCATTTTTAATTGTATGCTTCCTTGATTTTTGGAAGACATAAATTCCCAAGATTGGGATAGAATTTGATGGGTCGTTGAATTTTCAAAATTACCACTGATGTATCCGGCAATTTTATTCTTGTGATCCGCCACTTTGGAGTAGTGGTCATAGTTTCTGGAATCCGTTAAAAGCAATATATTTTCTTTAGGGTTTGGTACGCTTTTATTGACTTGTTTATCCACCATATTAAAAAACTCTTCGACCAGATTGTCTTGTCCTTTGTTGGTGGATTGCATCAATGGATCGGCAGGAACGTGGTGATTGAGAAGTGGAAATGCACCATTCAATTCTTCGATTTCATGTGAAGATTTTATGGCATATAGTTTTGCAATATGTTTGCTTAAAACCAAGGCATGGAATTTATTTTCCAGTGTTTTTGAACGAATTAAATCGCGGGTAGCGAATCTTGGATCAATCACGACCCTGTTGATAACTGGAATTGAAATTCTATGATATTCTGCATAGGATTCATTGACATAAATGACCAATGCTTCCTGGTTGTGTTCGTGGTCTATTTTTTCAGCACATTGGTGCAATTGTTCGGTGATTTTGGCAATAAGAGTTTTATCGTAATCCTTGTTTAATCTATCTTCTGCTTCTTTGATTAAATTTTTAAGAACAATGCGGTCTTGTTGGTTGTCGGGTCGGGTTCTGTGAGTATTGAGTATAATGCTGACATTCACTTTGGATTGTACTGTTTTGAGATTTGACAAAAAGTCTTTCATATTATTTTGTTTTAATGGGTTGATACTCTTTCCATAGTCAGTATCACTATATGTAGGAGTATTGTAAATTAAAAATGTAAGGATTGCAAAATGCAATATTTAATACCAACAGGTTGAGCGAGCTTTTGGTTTAGTGTATAAATGGCCAATTAAGATAAATTTAACCAATTAAAAATATCCTCAAATGGGGTTAAATTTTTATCCCCACCGACATAAAAAAACCTCTTCCATCCGATGACCAGATGCCTGGACCGGGATAAAACGAAGGTCTCTTGGTAAAATACTGTTTGTCGAAAAGATTGTTGACACCCGCCCTTAGAATAAAGTTCTTGCCAAAGCGGAATGAACCAAATAAATCGCAAATACCATAAGCCGGAACAATTCCAATGGCTCCATCTGCACTTGGTGTTACAGTATTAAGAGGATCAGCAAAAGATTCTGAGGTATAGCTGTATTGTAAAGTGAGATTTAAATTTTTATAGGCGTATTGGATTCCATTTCTGCTGATCCATTTCGGTACCGATTCAATACGATTTCCACTGATGTTGGTATTGGAATCAGGTCCTGTTCTAAGGCTTGCATGGAGGTATTCAGAATGCATCAAGGAACTGGATGTAAAAATCGACAATAAACTAATTCCATTGTTGATTGGGGTAATTTCTAGATAACATTCCAGTCCTTGAATTCTGCTATCCCCAATATTGGTTTTGAGTGTAAATAAGGTGGAATCATTTTCACGGATGAAGATATTTCCCAGACGGTTGTTGTATTGAATATTAAATGCGGTTAAATCCAATCTAAGCCAATCTCCCAAATTGGCTTTTACACCCAATTCTGCTACATAACCTGTGGCATTTTGTAAATTGCGATCCGCTCTTTCCAAAATAGAAGCAGGTATAATGTCTTTTAAGATTACAGGACGATGCGCTTGAGATATTCCTCCATAAATTCTCAAACTTGGGTTGACGGTATATTTTCCAGAAATTCCAAAGGCAGGTATTCTGTGTTTAATTTGATTTGGAATATCCGCGTCTTGTAAATAGACAATGGTGCCGGATAAATCGGATTGTCCATATTCATATCTGAATCCCGGAGAAAGGGTAAAATGCTTATTGATGTATATTAAATTCTCTACAAAAAAAGCAATGGTATTGCTTAAATAAGTCAGATCTCGTCTAAAAGGGCCTGTGGTACTTAAATCATAATCAACTCCTGTAGTTCCAGGGGCTTGTTGTCTTCTGCTCATCTTGTTGTGCATTCCGCGAATGCCAGTAATCAAGTGACTTTTAATTCCTTTAATGCTATATTTATGCAGCAAACTGAGTTCATATGTTTTCGAATTAAATTGATCTATGTCTACTACTCTTGGAGCATACATCAAGTTAGTAGCAGAAATGGTATCTCTTTTAGTGGCCAAACCTTCAAACAAAACACTGTTTCTAAAACCAAAAGTTCCGGAAACTACAACGTTGAGTTGTGAATTGGAATTGATTTTCCAATTCATGGAAATGGAAGGCACCACTATTTCTGGTGCATAGTAATTTCGGTGACGAGTATTTTGTGTTGGATCCGCTTCAAACATGGCGTCTGTCAATGGTCCCGGTATTCTAAATCGATAATAACTTCTGGATATTTCTGCGTTGATGCTTAATTTTTCTGAAAATTTATAGGACAATTGTAAATGCTGGGCATCAGATTTTGATTGTGCATAATTTCGGTAACCATCTGAGGTCCGGGTTTGGTAATAGGCGTAGTAACTCAATTTACCAACGGTTCCACCCATTGAATTAAATGAACTAAAAAGTCCAAACGATCCTATGCTGGTGATAGACTCCATGGATAATTTTTTATCCACTGGTGCTTTTTTAGTAATGTAATTAATCATTCCTCCAAACTGCGCTCCATACTGCAAAGCCCCTGTCCCACGGATGATTTCTACCCTATCTATGGCTTCCATGGGCACATTGTAATGGCTGGCAGGATAACCATACATGTCCGAATTGGTGATGATCCCGTTTTGTCGGATGTTAAATTCCCATCCGCGATGGGGATCGAGTCCTCTGGTGGATACATTGACTTGATTACCGCTACCATCCATGTCATAAATAAATGCTCCGGGTATTTTTGCAAATAATTGTCTACCGGTTTTTTCAGCTTGATTAAATGGAAGATCCTTTACTTGAATAACCTCATTCTTTTTACCTGACACCAAATAACTATTGTGAATATCCGGTAATTCAAGAACTTTTAATTGTTGTCTGTATGCTTTAATGGTAATTTCTTCCAGATACTGCGCATCTATGGTATCATTTGATGGAGATTGTGCGCTCAGAGAAATAGAAAATATGATCAATAAGGTAATCAAAAAATGCTTAAAGATGAGATATAATTGTTTCATTGTAATAAACTTAAGTGGTAGAAAATGAGTCAATCATTTCTTATTGGATAGATCTAAACTCTTAAAATGATTTCATGGAAATATGGTTGAGTTCATTTTGTGATTTTAATAATTTTAATTTATCAAAAGGTCGTAAATATTTATTTATGAATCTGAAACAGGAGAATTTTCTATGGCTTGAATTTGTTCAGATATTTGATTTTTATATTCTTGAAGCACACTTTTTAATTCCAACCAGTCCAATTGAACATTTGTATTTTGACCATTCTCAGGGATTAATTTATTTTTAATCTCATCTTCCAAATGGGCTAAATTTAGTATTCTAAAACCATTGGCCATTTTATGTACCACCGCTCTTATTAATTCTACATCCTGCGCTTGCACCGCTTTGTCCAGTTGATCAATGGCTTTGACCCATTCATTGTGCATTATTTCTAATACCTTGAAAATTTTTACAAGATCATGGTCATAATCAGAATATATTTGGATAAAAGAGGCAGAAGGTAGTTTATTGGAATGGGTTTTTATAATTTCAATTAATTTTTCTGGCTTGATAGGTTTTTGATAAACACCATCAAAAATGGAATTGGTCAAAATATTAGATTGACTTTGGTGGGCACCTGTGATGCAAATTAGAAATCCTTTATTGGAAAGTTTAGATTTAAGCAATTCTGCATTTTGTAGAATGGTTGTTCCCTCAAAATAATAATCTGTGATGATGAAATCAAATGAATCCTTCACATTTATTTTTTTCAATTGTTCAGGATGATTCAATTTGTGAATGTGTGAAGCAAATGGCGACAAAACATGATCATATAAATGCAAAATAAGTGGATCGTCGTCTATGATAAGTATGTGTTCAAAATGAATATTTGTATTTATTTTTAGACCAGTTTGAATTTGATTTTCAAGTCCGGCTTTTGGTAGATTTAATTTAAATGAAAATTTCGATCCAACGTCCGGGGTTGAAGTGATTTCAAGTTCAGAATTAAATAGATGTAGCAATTGAATGACGATGGGTAAACCAAGCCCTGCACCGCCGAGGTTGACAGTGGGGTCTTCATCATTTTTTATTTGAATAAATCTCTGTTTGATATTTTCAAGTTGAGATTGTTCAATGCCTATCCCTGTATCAGCCACCATAAAATGGAGATCAAGACTATCCATATTTTCTTTGATAAGTTCTACTTGCATCTTTATTTTACCGTTCTCGCGGGTAAACTTAAATGCATTAGAGATAAGATTGTGCAAGATTTGTTTGAGTCGGACAGGATCGGTTTTTAAGAATAACTTATCTAATTTTGGATCAATCTGAACTGTAAATTCTATTTTTTTAGATTTTGATTCATAGAGATAGGATTTTTGGATTTGACTCAGCAGTTCTGATAAATCTACAAAGTCTTGCATTAGCTGAATCCTCCCTTCTCTAATTTTAGAAAAATCAAGCACATCGTTGACCAAGGATAGCAAATGATCCGAACTGAATTGTAAACTTTCAATAAGTGGCAATTGATCGGTCCGTGGATGGTTGTCATTTAAAATTCGACACATTCCAATGATGGTTTGTAATGGGTTCCGAATCTCATGACTCATGTTTTGTAAAAATTCTTCTTTCGCTTGATTCGCATTTTCTGCTTCTTCTTTGGCGATGGCCAAATTGCCAATGTTTTGTTTGATGGTGTTGGCCATTTCAGTAAAACTATTGGCGAGCAATCCGATTTCATCGTTTAAATGAACTGGTAAGTTGTCGGCGACCAAATCTTTCTTAAAACTAGTAACAGAATTAGTGATGGATTTTAGATTTTTGGTTTGATTTCTCATCCACCACAATGCCGCAAGTACTGTCAATAAAATAATACACAAGGTGACCAATAAAATAAGTCCTTGCCACCTATAGAAATAACTTAAAATACTTTCGCGATCAGACTGCAAACCTAAAATAAGAGAATAAGATTGCCTGGGATAGCTGATTTTTTTGTAGGTAAATAGGTGTTGATCGTTTAGTTCAATATTGAATATATCTTTTGACTGGATGGCTTTGTGTAGATCGATGTTAAAATCCGTAAAAGCGGTTGCTGGATTTGATTTCTCAAAACCAAATTGTTTTTCATGATCAGGATGAAGAAGATAGTATCCTTCTTGATTGATTAGATAGAGTTTAAATTCTTTTGGGACCGTAGATTTTAACTCATCCAAAAATGCGTTTAGGTTGGCATTGATGATGATGATTCCAAAGACCGTATCGGAAATATATATGGGGCAAGCTGCACGTAAAGTGGTCATTTCTGGTTTGGAAATTTTTCCAAACTCCTTGTTGAGATCGATCACCGAAAAGTAAACGGAATCTTTGGGATACTCCAGTGTTTCTGTAAAATACGTATACTCTCCTTTTCTTTGTAGTTGATCCCTTTGGATTAAAAAAAGTGTATTTCCTTTTCTATCCGCACGAATGAGCTCCTGGCCGTTGTTGATTTTTCCAATGACGCGAAGTTGCGCGTAATCGGGTTTGGTGGACATAAAGGAGATATAATCTTCTGCAAGTTTATTGTGTTTGTATTCAGAATTTTTAAAATATTGATCTTGAATGTATTCTTCCAAATAAGGACTTCGGGAAAGATAGAGTATGTCTTTTTTAATATGGTCAATGTAGGAATTGATTTTAAGGTCCAACATTTCGATATTGTGTTCCAATTGTTGTCTGGAGCTGGCGAGCACAATGTCTGAACTGATTTTATAAAGGAAGTAACCAATCAGCGAAGAACTGATTAAAATAAGGAATATGTAGAATGCTGCATTTTTAACTGCAAGGGAAATAAACCGTTTTTTTTGGATGAATGCCATAATTTGTTCATTCCTTATTTGCGACCAAAGTCAGCGGGAATTTCTCCCCACTTCTGCGTTTCCCATTTTATGATGGGATTGAGAACGGTATTTTGATTTAGCCAAAGTGTTGCCCTTTTTAATAGATCAAAAAGAATTTGATTGCTTGCATTAAATTCCAATTTGGTTTTTGCTTTCTTTTGTTTAATCCAGCTGATGGCGGTGGCACTGTCGCTGTATATTCTGGTGATGCTGTCATTTTTCTTTTGAAGCATGGCCAAAGCGTGTACCAGCGCTAGAAATTCACCCACGTTGTTGGTTCCATTTTTATAAGGCCCTTGGTGAAATAAAACTTGGCCGCTGTAAGGATCCACGCCCCTATATTCCATTGGACCGGGATTTCCTTCACATGCAGCATCAACGGTGATACTTCCATGTGGAACATATTGCTGCCAATTTTCTCTTGTTTTAATGCTTTTATTCGATTTTGTTATGGGAGCTTGGTAGCCTGATAAATAGGCATCATTTGCTTCTTCCATAGATTCAAACGATTTATATCTTGCCCCAGGAAAACCCTTAATTTGATTCTGACATTTATCCCAACTGGTGTAGACCCCTGGTTCATTCCCCTCCCAAACCACATAAAATTTTGGTTTATTTTTTTTCATAAATAAATCAGGATGGAATGGAATTTTGGATGGGTTTTTCCAAATCAGGAAATGTACCTTCATATAGATTAAATGTGACCTGATGATTGTCGATCCAATGATAATTTCCTCCACGTGGTTTGCCCATGACGAGACCATGGTATTTAAATCCATGCCGATCCAACCACTCAGTGGTCACCTGTCTTAATTCTTCTGTTCTGCTTGTAAAAAAATAAACATGATGACCTAATTGATAGATGCCGTTGACATATTCCAATGCTCCCGGATAAATTATCGCGTCTTTCATTCTGTGCGCTTCTTCATTGGAGATATCATCACAGATGGTTCCATCAATGTCGATGAGATAATTTTTTTTTCCGGGAGGTAATTCCGGACTTAAAATATGACCTTGTTCGTCTTGTTTAAAAATTAATTCTTCATCGGTCATGTTTTCAAAATTGGTGTTTTATTTCTAGCAGATATTATTCTTTTACCTGATTATTATTTCAACCATTTATCCAACCAACTATAAAATTCTCTTTGCCATAGTAAACCGTTTTGTGCAGATTGAATCCAATGTCCTTCTTCGGGAAATAGAAGCAATCTGGACGGCAAACCTTTTAACCTGGCCACTTGGAAGGCTTGCATTCCTTCACTGACAGGAACTCTAAAATCTTTTTCACCATGGATCACCATCATTGGTGTGTCCCAGTTTTCTACAAACTTGTGTGGTGAAAATTTTTCATATTGTTTTTTATTTCCTTTGTCCCAATAAGGTCCTCCAATATCATAATTGACAAACCACATTTCTTCGGTGGTTCCGTACATCGATTCTAAATTAAATACACCGCAGTGGGATAAAAAGCATTTAAATCTTTTTTGATGATTTCCTGCTAAATAAAAAACTGAATATCCACCAAAGCTAGCGCCGATGGCACCTAATTTATTTTTATCAACATAGGATTCTTTAGAGGCGTCATCAATGGCGGATAGATAATCTTTCATACATTGACCTCCCCAATCTTTAGAAATGGCGAGATTCCATTCTTGTCCGAATCCCGGCATTCCTCTTCTGCAAGGCGCTACGATGACATAACCATTGGAAGCCATCAAAGAAAAATTCCAGCGATAACTAAAAAATTGGCTCACGGTAGATTGTGGTCCTCCTTGACAATATAGTAAAGTAGGGTACTTTTTATTGGGATCAAAATCCGGCGGAAGAATGGTCCAAACCAACATTTTTTTACCATCGGTGGTATTGACCCATTTTTGTTTGACTTCTGGTTTTTTAATAGTTGACCAAAGTTCTGTATTGACTTGGGTGATTTGTTTGCTGGTACCGTTGACGTTGACAAAATATATTTCTGCGGGCTGCACCATGGAATTTCTGCTAGCTACTAAACCTTTTGTGGTTGGAACAAAACTATTATAGTCGTGAACTCCAGTCGTAATTTGTCGGATTTGTAAACTGTTTAAATCCTGAATAAAGATTTGCCTGCAAGCATCTTTGGCAGAGATAAAAAATAAACTTTTTCCATCCGGTGCAAAACTGGCATTGTCTGCATCATTGTCGTAATCAGCTCCGATCATTTTGACGCTGGAACTTGTAAGATCATACAACACCAATTGGTTTTTATCTGCTTCGTATCCTGGCGTTGTCATGGCATTCCAAATTAATTTTTTGCCATCGGGAGAAAACACAGGATTTTTATCATAACCTTTATTTGATTCACTGACGTTTTTTGTAGATTTTGTTTGCACATCGTACACAAAAATATCGGTGTTGGTGCTGAGCGCATATTCCCTACCAGTTAGTTTTTTACAACTGTAGGCAATGTAACGACTGTCCGCGCTGATGCTGACTTGTTCGATGCCGTCCATTGGATCAACAGGAGCCTGAAATGCCGCATTGACTATATTGATTGCCTCACCAAGCATTTTTCCATCCAAGATTTTAGCATAGAATACATTGTTGTCGTGTTGATCATCCCAACTTTTCCAATGTCTATACATCAGATCATCATAAATTCTTGCATTGGCCAGTGGAAGATCAGGATGTTTTTCTTGTGTGGTCATTCTGTATTTAACATCTTTAAGAAATACCAGCGCGTCGCTTTTTGGTGAAATAAGAAATCCGTTCATTTCGATGTCTGCCCATTTATTTTGATCTGAACCATCCGCATTACATGTAAAGGGAATTCCATTGGACAAGAACATGATTTTTTGACCATTTTGGAAAAAACGTGCATTGTTTTCATGTCCTTCCATATTGGTAATCTTCACTGGATTGGCAGCACCATCCGTGCGTACTGTATATAAATCCGTATTGGATTTGTTGGTACTGATATCATATTTGGTTAAGGAGTAAACTGCAAGGAGTCCATCCGGAGAAACATCTTCTAAATTAATTCTACCAAGTTTCCAAAGCGTTTCTGCAGTTAGCATTTGCTGTTGGGAATAACTTGGAAATTGAAAAACGATGACAATGCATAAATAAATCAGAGATTTCATATTCAAGTATAAATTATGATTTGATCAAATAAATAAATCAAGCTTGTGCGGTGGGTGTGTTGAATGCCATTGGTGGCATTTGTGGTGGTTCATTGTCCTGAATGGAACCAAATTGTTGTTCGTATTTGTGCACATTTTCACCGAGTGCTTTCATCAATCGCTTGGCGTGTTGTGGAGTTAAAATAATTCTTGATTTGACTTTAGCTTTTGGGACATTGGGCATAAGTCTTATAAAATCTAAAACAAACTCCGAATGAGAATGTGAAATGATTGCCAGATTGGAGTATACACCTTCAGCGGTTTCCTCATTGAGCTCGATGTTAATTTCATTGGGATTTTTTGCTGGTTCAGCCATGATTTTTACTTTTAATGAGCAAAATTAACCAATTTCCAGTAGATTAAGTTTAAATATTCCTTAAACTAAAGTACATAAAGCATTTTTTAATATATAAAAAATTTCGATATTTGTTTTATATTAATTGATCGCATTTATGAGATGTATACTTTTAGATCCATTTAAAATGAGGATTTATAAAAAGTATATTTTTTTTATTGAGTTTAATTAAATTAATATCAGGCTTAGAAAAATACTTTTATTTTTTAGAAATAAGTTCTTGGATGCATTCTTGGATGTCTGAATATTTGAATTTATAATTTTGAGAAAGAAGATTGGAAGGAAATATTTTGGAATCTGTCAAAACTAATTCAGACATGCCAAATGGTGCAAGACGAACAAGAAATTTGGGGATGCCAAACGATAAAAAAACAGATGTAAAAACCTTTGAAGCAATTTGCATGATTTCTTTTTGAGAGACAGGATTTGGCGAGGTCAAATTGTATAATTTTGATGGATTGTTTTGTTGTAGGATAAACCAGATGGATTGAGCAACATCCTCCAAATGAATCCAGGAATAAACTTGCTGGCCATTGCCAAACCAATTTAAAAATCCCAATTTGGAACTCATGGTCATTGGAGGCCACATTCCGCCTAATTTACTGAGTACAAGTCCCAGTCGGACATGAACCAAATGGTTGGTTAAAGGTCTGAGCATTTCAGATTCTTTCTCCCATTTTTGAACGGTTTCTGTAAGGAAGCCCCCTTGCCCCAAACTTGAAAGCTCATTTAATTCTTCACCCGGCCGATGTCCATAAATACCAATGGCGCTGGCCTGAATAATCATACGAGGCCTTTGTTTTGATTCTATGAGTCCAGTGGCAAGGGTTTGGATAGCATCTAAGCGCGATTGTAAGATCAGCTTTTTTCTAGCTCTGGTCCACAAACCGCCTGCGATAGAAGATCCTGCCAAATTGATGATGGTATCAATGCCTTCCAAAGCGTGCAGATCCATGCTATGTTGACCAGGATCCCAGGTAAATCTTGCTTTCTGTGGATCAGAAGCTTGCCGGCTGAGGATATTTACTTCCTGATTTTGGGCAATTAGTCTATTTTTTAAGGATTGACCAATAAGTCCGGTACCACCTGTGATCAGAATTTTAGATCTTTGTACTTCCATCTTTTTTGGATTGGTTGATAAAACAATAAAATGAACTTAAAGATTAGTTTCTCAAATTACCTTCTCCTCTTTTTGTATTTAGTGACCATGGCTTGCAAACCTGAAACTGAGAATAAACTATTCAATCTTAAGATCAGGGTCAAGGATGAACCCGATTGTTTGCACCCGATCGTATCTACTTCTTCACTGGCGACACAATTGGAGGTATTGATCATGCCACCTTTGTTTGAGTACAGTCCTGACCAGTTAGAATTATCCCCTTTGCTGGTAAAAAAAATAGGAGAAGCCATAGTATTGAATGATTCGATCATCGCTTATGATTATGAGATATTTGAACAAGCTGAGTGGGATGACGAGACTCCTGTGACTGCAAAAGATGTCCATTTTACCATTAAATCTGCATTAAATCCACTTTTAAAAAATGGAACCTACCGAGGATTTTTTCAAAATATTGTTGACCTGATTCCTGATGTAAGCAATCCTAAAAAATTTAGGGTGACTGTAAAAAGTGATTACATGCTCAGCAGAGAGATGAGTGGAAATTTTAGTATTTACCCAGCCCATGTATACGATAGTCAAGCTGTGATGACTAATTTTAGTATTCGTGAATTGGCTTTGGGAGATTCTGCTTCGTTAGGATTGGAAAAATGGAATAAATTATCTGATTACACTAGACAATACGAAAGTGATATTTTTTGTAAAAATAAAATCGTGGGTTGCGGACCTTATCGATTGAAATTATGGGAATCGGGGAAACGAATAGTTCTTGAAAAAAAATCAAACTGGTGGGGAGCAGAATTAATTCAGGATTATCCCCTTTTAGCAGCTTACCCAGACCAGATCGAATACATTGTCATTCCGGAAGAAGCGAGCGCAGTAATTGCGCTTAAAAATGGACAGATCGATTTATTGGCAGACATTAGCGCCAGACAATTTGAAGAGTTAAAAGCGGATTCTGCATTTGGATTTGCGACTCCGGCAGTCATGCAATATTATTACCTTGAATTAAACCACCGAAACATTTTTCTAAAAAGAAAGGAGATCAGATTAGCCCTTGCAAAATTGTTGAATCTGGATCAATTTATTGCAACACAAATGAATGGATTGGCTACACGAATTGTGGGTCCGGTTTTGCCGTCACCGTCAACATCTTATTACCATCAAGGATTAAAACCCGTGCAATATGATCCACAGGAAGCAAAAAATATATTAAATGCTGCAGGCTGGAAGGACAGCAATCAAGATGGAACTTTGGATCTTGTGATCGATGGGCAAAAAAAAGAATTGGTTTTAAATCTAGCAGTAACTTCCAACGAAACCGGTAAAAATCTTGGAATACTTTTACAGGAAGAGGCAAAAAAAATAGGGATTAAAATAGAATTAAATAGCAAAGAATCTGCGGTCTTTATGAAAGATCGCAAAGCATTTAATTTCGACCTGCAAACCATGGCGTCCAGACAGGCTCCTTCCTTGTGGGATCCATTTCAGGCATGGCACACACAACAATCAAATCCGGGAGGATTTAATGTCTCCGGTTATGGAAATGCGGTGACCGATAGTTTAATTATGGCCATCCGAAATGCAAAGGATGAAGTTCAAAGAAAACAAGCGTATTTGGATTTTCAACAAATACTCTACGATGACCAGGCTCATATATTTTTATTTTCGCCACTGGAGAAAATAGTATACCGAAAAGGGTTAGAAGTTATTCCAACAGTTCGCAGACCGGGTTATGTCGAAAACATGATAAGGAATAAATAGTAGAATGTTTAAAGTCTTCTTACATAGTTTGACGAAATCTTTACTGACCTTGATGGTTTTATCCTTTTTGGGTTTGTGGGTTATCGATCAAATACCAGGGACTGCAGAAGATTTGGGTTCTGATGAAAACACGGAACTCATTTTTAAAAAAGAAAATCAAATCCCGCTTTTTTATTTTAGTGTTTTTAAAGAAAGAGAAAAGGATCAGAGCATTGCTTGGTCTGATTTTATTCCACAAATTTCTTGGAATGCAAACCAAAATCAATACCATCAAATTTTAACAGAAACTTCTTATTCTAAAAAAGATGGAATTCCGGTTTATAAAAAAATTTTACAAGCCCTGTCCTGGACTTTTGCATTGCAGCTTCCGGCGGTCATTTTAATTTTTTTATTGTCTTGGTTTCTGGCGGTGTGGGTGATCCAACGCAATTCAAAAAAATGGACAGAGTCGGTGGTGGGCGTTCTCACTTTATTGCATGCGGTTCCTGTTTTTTGGTTTGGAAGTATGTTAATTTTATTTTTTGCAAATCCTGATTTTCTAAATTGGTTTCCATCCATGTATTTGGGTGACGCAAGCTTGGGAGGATTTTCAGCTTGGATTCAGCAACCATCTTGTTTTATATTGCCCTTAATCACCTTGGTACTGCCTTCTTTAGCCATTCTGTTTTTATTGAGTTATGGAGGACTACATTCCGCACTACACCAAAGATTTTGGATGCGCGCTTACTCATTCGGAATTCCATTTAAAGCAGGATTGAAGAATGAAATTTATCCACATGCTTTTATCCCGATTCTTGCCTGGATCGCGAATGCCATCCCATTTTTAATGGCAGGATCTTTGGTGGTGGAATCCATTTTTAGCATTCCGGGTGTAGGCAGATTAATGTATCAATCTGTGGCAGAAAGAGATTGGCCGGTAGCCTATTGGATATTTATGGTTTCAGCTGTTTTTACTTTGGGAGGAATGATGTTGGCGGATCTCATTCAATGGTATTTGGATCCAAGGACGAGAAAAGAATAATTCAATAATACTTATTGTAAAAAAAAAGCCGATCAATAAATTAACCGGCTCTTTTATGTTTTAAATTAGAAAGGATTTATTTTAAAATATATCTAACGCTTAAGGCGCCATAACTTCCTCCAAATCCACTTAAGAATTCTCCACCAATTACCACGGTCGGAATCCAGTCGATACTTAAATTTAATGGAATATTGTCAAAACTATAGTCCAAACCAATGATACCATGAATTCCAAAAGATAAAGAAGCATAATCATTATTTGGGTAAAAGTCATTGTCATAATTCCAATAGTAAACAGACGCTCCACCACCTACATACCATTTTAGCCTTTCTACAGAAGGAATGGCCATGTGATGCTGATAGAATGCAGAAAGGTTTAACCAGCTGTAATAGGTATAGCCTCTATAACCTAATACACCTTCGATTGCTCCTTTTTCACTGATGAAAGTTTTGTAGGAAAGACTGAGAGGATATCCTAATCTAAGCCCAACAGCAGATTTATAGTCTTGTGCTTTTACATTGCTTGCGCAGATGAAAAGGAAAAGTCCGAGGAGAAAAGTAAATTTGATTTTCATAAACGTAATTTTAAGTTGAATAATTTTGTTTTGGCAAAGGTAAGAACATCCTTTTAAAAGTTAAATATTTTTTTTAATCAATCGTAATATTTTGTAAATGAATTTATTAGATTAGATTATTGCTAAGGTGTGAATTAATGCTTTGAATTAAGACCATATAAATGGATTTTAATTTCAAGTCCAGAGGCTGCTCGAATTGTTATTTTTGCAGGATGAATGATTTTATCCCACATTTTTCAGAATTGGATGCCAAGGATGAATTGGCTCATTTTCAACAAAGATTTTGCATTCCTCAGGTTCAGGGCCAAGATGAAAGCAATCAGAAAATCTTATATTACTGTGGAAATTCGCTTGGACTGCAACCCAAAGAAACCAGAAATTACGTTGAGCAGGAATTGGTAGATTGGGCCAATCTTGGTGTTGAAGGTCATTTACAGGCACTCAGACCCTGGGTGAAATACCACGAGTTTCTAACGGAGGATATGGCCAGCATTGTGGGTGCAAAGCCGGAAGAAGTGGTCGTGATGAATACCCTTTCCGTCAATCTTCATTTGATGATGGTCTCATTTTACAGACCCACCCCAAGTCGAAGAAAAATACTCATCGAATATAGCGCTTTTCCCTCCGACCGTTATGCGGTGGAGTCGCAGATCCGATTTCATGGATATGATCCGGAAAGCGATTTAATCATCCTCCAACCGGAAAACGAAGACGAATATGTCAATCCAGCCTACATTCAGCAAGTGATCGAACAACATGGTGAAAGCATTGCACTGGTTTTGATCGGATCGGTGAATTATTACACTGGTCAGGCCTATCCCATCCAAAAGATTACAGAATGGGGACATGCGCATGGTTGTGTGGTAGGTTTTGATTTGGCGCATGGTGCAGGGAACTTGATGCTCAATCTCCACGAAGATGGTCCTGACTTTGCGGTTTGGTGCAGCTACAAATACCTCAACAGTGGACCTGGAAGTTTGGCGGGTTGTTTTGTACACGAAAGACACGCCAAAGCCTATGATTTACCGAGGTTTGCAGGTTGGTGGGGACATAACAAGGAAAGACGGTTTAAAATGGAAGCCAAATTGGATTTACTTCCCGGGGCAGAAGGCTGGCAATTGTCCAATCCTCCAATTCTTCCAATGGCCTGCATCAGGGCTTCGCTGGACCTATTTAAAGAAGCTGGAATGCCGGCACTTAGGAGCAAGTCTCTCAAACTGCACAAATATCTTAGAGATTTAATGAACAGTCTGGACCATTCAGATATTCGATTACTAACCCCTGAATCGGAAGAAGAACACGGATGTCAAGTTTCGATTCAAATCAAAAATGCAAACAAGGAAATATACCATCAATTGTCGGCAATGCACATCGTAGCAGATTGGCGTGAACCGGATGTCATCAGGGTAGCTCCGGTCCCACTATACAATAGTTTCGAAGATGTACATCAACTTTATTCCGCATTTAAGAAAGTTCTAAAAATCCAATAAACATTCTATAAATCATCCAAATCAATATGCAGCAAAAGCCAGATTACATCATCGCAGGAGCAGGACTGGTAGGCAGTTTATTGGGTCTGCGATTGGCCCAAAGAGGTTTTAGAGTCAAACTTTATGAATCTCGTTCGGATATGCGCAAGGCCGATATTTCTGCCGGAAGGTCGATCAATCTGGCCTTATCCGATCGTGGTATCCGATCCCTGGAGTTGGTTGGTTTAAAACAAGAGATGCTCCAACATGCAGTGCCTATGCAAGGTCGAATGGTGCACGATGTAGGAGGAAATCTCCAATTTCAGCCATACAGCGAGCGCCCCGGTGAGCACATCAACTCCATCAGTCGCCGTACTTTGAATGTGATCTTGATGGATGCGCTTGAAAAAATGCAGCCCGATGCCATTACATTCAATACCGAATTAAGCAGTCTGGATTTTCAGAATTTCGAGTCCGTGTTTCAAAGTAGAAACGGAGAGCGTTTTATGCATCAAAATATTCCACTTTTGGCCACTGACGGAGCAAACTCTGTGGCCAGAAAAGAATTGATGAGAATTAGTCCTTTGATCCGTTTTAACTACGCTCAAAATTTTCAAAATTATGGATACAAGGAGTTGACCATTCCTCCTGCAGAAGATGGTTCATTTAGAATTCATGACCACTCTTTGCATATATGGCCACGCGGCCATTTTATGATGATTGCATTGCCCAATCCGGATGCTACTTTTACGGCGACCTTGTTTTTGCCTTACGAGGGAAAAGAAAGTTTTGCGGTTTTGCAAACCGAAGAAAGTGTGACTGATTTTTACTCCAAATATTTTGCAGATTCCATGCCGCATATTCCAGCCCTCACCAAAGAATTTTTTGAACATCCTACCGGCCATTTATACACTGTCAAATGTCATCCCTGGTATTATCAGGATCAGTTGCAATTGTTGGGAGATGCTGCACACGCCATTATTCCATTTTATGGTCAGGGCATGAATTGTGGTTTTGAAGATGTATTTGTTTTGGATCAACTGATGGATCAAAAATTATCTGGTGAAGAATTATTTCAAAAATTTACAGACAGCAGAAAAATCAATTCAGATGCGATTGCTGATTTGGCGGAAGATAATTTTATCGAAATGAGGGACAAGGTAGGCGATCCTGTCTTCCAAAGAAAACGCGCCCTAGAAAACCGGCTTGAAAAATTCGATCCATCCTATTTTTCAAAATACGCTTTAGTCACTTTCAGACCCGATGTCAGTTACCATCATGCAATGACCCTCGGCAGAATGCAGGATGAACTTTTAATGCAAATTTGCAGCAGCGGAGAAGAAATTAATGATGCTTCGCTACCTGAGATTTTACTTAAATTAAAAAAATTGACACTGGAGAATTCAGAATGAGTTAGTTAGAAAATGGAGTAGAGAAACATAACGGCAACAACGATATTAGACAATTAGTCAATGAGAAATTTAAAATTAAAAAAGATGGTACGGAACCATTGTATGAATAACCATGTTTACGTCTTATATTTTATACAAAAGATTAATCGGAATGGATTTTTCAAAACCTTAGAATACTACAATGAAAGCTAATATAATTTTTATAATAAGTTTTCTCCTTTATTTTCTAAATTTCTCTTGCAGAGACTCTGGTACGGATGATCCTAATCCTCCAATACCTAAAGACAGTTGTGTGGTGTTTGAATCTATTTTCAATGACAGTTCATTGGTGAATTTATACCCTAATTGGCAAAACGAATGGGGAGTTGCTTATTGTACTAAAGTAAATTCAGTTAATTATTTTGTACCCAGAAGTTTTAGACGGTCTAGTTCAAATGATTTTTCTTTACAATTACTTTCATTCGACAAAGATAGCATTTTGGCAGATGCAGTTATATTTGTTGGAATCCCACTAAAAGAAGGATGTTACAATATAGTAGAGCAATGTTCAAGCATTATTAACTTCAATAATGTTTGTGTTATATTTGACAATTGGAATTATGATACAGTCATCGATTCTTACCTCATCGACACTAACCGTGCTGACAATAAAATTGAAATAGTATCTATTGATACCGTGCAGAAGATCATGGAGGGTAGATTCGCTTGTTCTTTTGTGTTTGCTAATGACAGACCAAAGTGGGATTCATTTAATCTTGATACCATGAGATTTTTTAATGGATATTTTAAGGGGAAGTATCAGGATAGGTAAAATTGCCAGCTGACAATTGTCGCGCAAGGCACGAATGGAGAATTGACAATGGACAATTGATAATGGACACTGGAGAATTCAAAATGAGTTAATTAGAAAATTAGTTAATGGTTAATATTCAATACTAAAATCCACTAATTCTTTCATTTACTAATCATCTTCCCTCTTGTCTAAATTTTAATTGACTAATCTACTAATTCTCTAATCGACTAATCTCTTACAACAATCTTCTCTGACTTTACCAACAGCCCTCGTTCAATTATATTTACAAGATAAATACCCGCCGGCAACTGCTCTGTATCAATCACATTACTACCTTGATAGATTCTCTCGCGATGCACGGTATGTCCTTGCGGATTGATTAAATGTATATACATGCTTTCAGGTAGATAATCGTGGACATTTAACACAAAGTGATCAGAGGCTGGGTTAGGAAAAATATCAGTTTTGATAACAATTTTTCCTTCGTCGTTAGTAGCTGAGGTTCCAACATTTAGTGTCCGGCATAATGTGTCTGAACCATATTTATTCTTAACAATCAGACAAACTTTATAAATTCCATCTTTTTCGAAACAATGAATCGGAGAAGTATCCCGACTTTGTGTACCATCACCAAGATCCCAGTACCATTCCGGCTCAGATTCCTCCGTTAAATATCCGCTTAGATCGACAAATTCAAAACATCGATATTTAGCAGAATCCTGATCATATCGCCACCAAGCCCAAGGCACATTATCGATTCCTAAGGTATCGCATACGCTGCCATCTATAGGGCCGAGACGGAAGTGAGGAAAAATGGGCATAAGCCAAATTACAGTAAATAAACGAATATTTCTAATTCTAAAATCGCTTCTTCCCTGTGACATATTGGGCTTTTCAATCGTGTGATAAAAACGTGAAGGACGCATTGAGAACAATATATAAATTCTTCCATCGGGTCCTGTTTGCATTTCTCCAAACTTGGGCTCCAGATGAAAACTGTCTGTGACACGAGTAATTACTCCATCAGACCGGGCTATGGTAGTGGGCTTGCTTAGCCTTCCTTTCTCAATACTGTATTGATACACAAAATCGTCGTTTGACGTATACAGAAACCTTGAATCTGGAGAAAAGCAGCCACCAGAGCCACGGCCGTCCGAGAAATCCGGAAATGTTACTGCCTGTCTATTGGATAACAATCCTGTACATCGGTCAAAATGATAAAACTCTACCCGACCATTGGTATCCCAGTTGTCTAAATATTTAGAGCTCATAGCATAATAGTTTCCATCAGGAGAAAAATAAGCCCATCCGCCTGAATTATCGGTAAACCGATCCATATTTTGTAGGAAGATTTTTTGAATCTTATTGCCAGAATATAAAATGGTGTAAAACTGCTTGGATTGAAATCTAGGAATGAGGATCCACCAATCTCTACCGTTTGCGTGTTTACATGCAGCAAGCGCACCAACAATTGTAGAATCATTGAGAAAAACTTCATTCCTTGCCAATCGGATGGATTCGCCGTTTTCCTCAATAACCACGTTTCTAAGATTATAAAAGAAGGCATACACTTCATTTACTCCGGGTCGGGGATCACCAATGACATCCCACGCTCCAGTGAATAAAGAATAAATGGAATCGTTCGTATAATCTGGCAACATCAAACTAATTTGAGGAGATCCATAACAATAGGAATAAGGACAAATATCTTCGTACTTTCCGACATGCTTATGGAATCTGCTTTCTACCGTCTTACCGTCAAAATGATACCTAAATTTTCCATTCTTATTGCTAATCATCGAACTAAAGTATGCTGTTTTATTAATAAACTTTGACGAATATCCAATGGATGGATTGCCATCCTGAGTATCAAAATTCAGGATGGCAGGTCCATACATAGAATCAGTTGGTAAAATATCATTGAATCCAACGACCCAATTAAAATCATGCATTTGCGCAGATATTGAAGTAATCGAAAGAAAGAATATTAAAAGGACCGCGAACGGCTTCACATTATTCAATTAAAGTAATTAATAATCATTTGGATATTCAGCATCTACAAAAATACCATTTATTATGAAATTGACTCTTATTCTATTCACTTTATTCTTCAGGGAGTATATAAAATTGCGAGTGAACAAGCTTATAAAACAAAATGCTACCAGCCGACTAAATGACAAATGCGATGGGTGGAGTACGGCGTAAAACTTAGCGATTCATTAGATTTTTAATTTTAAAAAGAGGGCTGAATTCGAAGTTTGGAAATCGAAGATCACGCCTAAGGCGTGATTCGAATTTCAAAGTATCGGAGATATTTTAATATGCTTTCATTTTTAAATTGAGTCATCAATTATTCCCATTTTCACATTGACTAATTAACTCATCAACTCATTAACTCATTAACCAATTCTCCTCCAAATTCTTAACTTTGCGGGTCAATGAAGCCAGAAATATGAGTTTTAGAAAAGAAAAAGACACCATGGGGATAGTAGAAGTGCCCGCAGAGGTGTATTGGGGAGCACAAACCCAACGTTCCATCGGTAATTTTAAAATAGCCACTGAGATAAATAAGATGCCCATCGAAATCATCAGGGCTTTTGCAATATTGAAGAAAGCGGCTGTGGTCGTCAACCATGAAGAAGGAATCATCAACGCGGAAAAGAAAGATCTAATCAGCAGGGTTTGTGATGAAATACTGGACGGAAAGCTCGATGATCAGTTTCCACTTGTGGTGTGGCAGACGGGCTCCGGCACACAATCTAATATGAATGTCAATGAGGTCATCGCCTATAGAGCGCATGTGATTCAGGGTGGTTCGCTGATGGATGAAAAAAAGGCGGTACATCCCAACGACGATGTCAACAAAAGCCAATCCTCCAATGATACTTTCCCAACGGCAATGCACATCGCAGCCTATCAGATTCTGTCTGATTGTACCTTGCCAGGATTGAAGGCATTAAGAGACACCTTGCATTCCAAAGCCAAAGAATTCAGCCACATCGTCAAAATTGGCAGAACCCATCTCATGGATGCGACGCCTTTGACCCTTGGTCAAGAGTTGTCCGGTTATGTGGCCCAGCTAAACCATGGCATCCGAACCATCGAAAACAGCCTTTCTCACTTGTCTGAACTGGCATTGGGAGGAACAGCCGTTGGAACAGGAATCAATACTCCGGAAGGATATTCTGAAAAAGTGGCTGCAGAGATTGCCAAAATAACCGATCTACCTTTTGTTACAGCTCCCAATAAATTTGAAGCCCTCGCTGCACACGATGCCATCGTGGAATCCCACGGTGCACTTAAGACCGTCGCTTGCAGCATGATGAAAATCGCCAATGACATTCGCCTTCTCGCTTCTGGTCCTCGCTGCGGAATCGGAGAGATATTTATTCCTGACAACGAGCCCGGTTCTTCCATCATGCCCGGCAAAGTCAATCCCACACAATGTGAGGCCATGACCATGGTTGCTGCTCAAGTGTTGGGCAATGATGTCGCCATCAACATTGGTGGTGCGTCGGGGCATTTCGAACTCAATGTGTTTAAACCCATGATGATCTATAATTTTTTACACAGCGCCAGACTGATTGGTGAAGTTTGCCAATCATTTAATGAAAAATGTGCTGTCGGAATTAAACCCATCGAAGAAAATATTAAATCCAATCTGGAGAATTCTCTGATGTTGGTCACCGCTTTAAATACCCACATCGGATATTATAAAGCTGCAGAAATTGCTCAAACTGCCCACCAACAGGGCAAAACACTCAAACAGACGGCCATCGATCTGGGTTATCTGAGTTCGGAAGAATTTGACAACTGGGTTAAACCGGAAGAAATGGTCGGCAAAATCGATATAAAATAATCCTTTGGACCAAACAAACGCTAAACCATACCACCGGTTCGTATTAAACAATGGCTTGACGGTCATTGGCGTTCCCGATCAAAGCACCAGACTGATTGGTGTTTGCGTCTTATACAAAGTAGGCAGTCGCGACGAACTGCCGGACAAAACGGGAATCGCACATTTGTTCGAACATCTGATGTTTTCCAATTCCGGTAAATCAGTCGATTTTGACACCATCATGCAGTTTGCAGGTGCGGAAAGTAATGCATTTACTACACCGGATACGACCCAATATTACAATATTGCACCGGATTCCTGTCTCGAGTTAATCATCCAAATGGAAGCCATCCGAATGGAAGGATTTAAGGTGAGTAAGAAAGATTTTTTGGTCCAACAGAAAGTCGTCATCGAAGAATTTGCAGAAAATTATCTCAACAATCCTTATGGACTTTTTCACATTGGTTGATGGATCTCGCTTATACCCAGCATCCTTATAAATGGCCGGTGATTGGTAAAAATAGCGAACAAATCGCCAGTCTACAATACCAGGATGCATCTGATTTTTACCATCAATATTATCACCCTTCCAATGCCGTCTTGGTGGTGAGTGGAAATTTTGTGAAATCGCAATTGGAAGATTTGGTGGAAAAACATTTTGGAAAAATTGCTGCCGGAACACCCAATCGGAATCAGTATTTACAAGAACCTAATCAAAATACAAAAAGAGAGAAAATAGTCCAAGGTCAATTTCCAGAAGACGCTTTGTATATAGCATGGCCATCATCCGCTAGAAATTCAACCGATTTTTATGCTTTGGACATGGCCACGGACATACTTTCCGATGGAAAATCTTCTTTGTTGTACAGCGAACTCAAAAAGAAAAAAATGTTGTTTTCAGGCATCGATTGCTATTTGACTGCAACCACTGACCCTGGCTTAATTATTTTGGAAGGAAAGTTGAGAGAAGGAATCCAAAGAGAGCAGGCACTTTTGGAAATCAGAAATTTGTTGGATAAATTTGTTTCAGACGGAATCAGCGAACATACCTGGGAAAAATACATCAACAAAAATGAGAGCGCTTATTATTTTTCTCAATTGGGTGTCATCAATCAAGCCTTAAATTATTCTTATTCAGAATGGCTTGGAGACCCGGATTTGGTCATGCATGAATTTGAAAAATACCGCTCATTGAGCAAGGAACAGGTCATCGCATCTGTTCGTGATTATTTAGGAGAAGATCAGGGAAGCTACCTTTTTCTAGAAAATGGTAATTAAAGATCTCCTTAGTTACTGATGGATTTTTTTTAAATACTTATAAAGGTTCTTTAGATCAGCTGAGCCGTCATTGACTCATAAAATCGGTCATTGACTAAGCGGTCATCCGATCCAAAGGTTTGAACCCTACCTTTGCTTCATGATCAGAAAGTCAAATAAATTGGATTATGAAAAATTAAAAAAGAAGAGGCCATTTTGGATTTTCGATCTTTTTTTCATAATTGCGGTATTCACGATGATCGTTTTTTTGATTTTTATATATAGTAAATAAAACCAGTAATTATTATATACACAGGTGTTTCTACAAAGCGTTCGACCTTATCTCATTACGACATCTAAAATGCTGGTGTAAACTAAATCCTGTCTCATTTTTCTTTTTTCAATCTTTCCTGACTTATACTAACTTTGTCTTATAAAACAAATTAGAAAATGGATAGGAGGTCTTCATTTAAGTTTCTAGCAGCGTCTGCAGCAGGAGTGCTCAGTCCAAGTTTAATTCTGAAAGCAACAGAGCAAAGCTATAAATCAAGTCTTGATCATTTGTCTGTTTTCGATGGATTGGATGAAGGGGAAGAATTCTGGCATCAGATCCGACAAGCTTATTCTGCCTCGCCAACCATGATCAATCTCAACAATGGTGGAGTAGCACCAAGTCCAAGGGTGGTGCAAGAAGCTGTGGAATATTACAGCAGATTGTGCAATGAAGCTCCTTCCTATTATATGTGGCGGATTTTGGATCAGGGACGCGAACCCATGCGTCAGAAAATGGCCGAAGTTTGTGGTTGTTCACCGGATGAGATTTCATTCCATCGCAATTCATCAGAATCTCTTGAAACCATCATTTTTGGTTTAAGACTCAAAGCAGGTGATGAGGTGGTCCTGACCAAACAGGATTATCCCAACATGATCAATGCCTGGAAGCAAAGAGAAAAAAGAGATGGAATCGTCTTGAAATGGATCAGTTTCGATTTTCCGATTGAAGATAAATCGGTTATTGTCAAAAAATATGCAGAAGCTTTTTCTTCAAAAACGAAAATCGCTCAAATCACACACGTCATCAATTGGAATGGTCAGTTGCTACCCGCTGCAGAGATTGCAGAAGAAGCCCATAAAAGAGGAATTGAGGTGATGGTGGATGCCGCTCATAGCTTTGTACATTTTCCATACAAAATTCCAGATCTTAAATGTGATTATTGGGGAACCAGTCTTCATAAATGGATGAGTGCGCCGATTGGTACTGGATTGCTGTATGTAAAAAAAGAGAAGATCAAAAATTTGTATCCCTTATTTGCAGCCGCAGATCCCGACAGTGAAGACATCCGAAAATTTGAAGCGCAGGGTACCCGTGCCATGGCAATCGAACACGCAACGGCTCAAGCGATTGATTTTTATTTAATGATCGGAGCAGAAAGGAAATTTAACCGCTTGTACGAATTAAAAATGCATTGGGTTAATCAGGTTAAATTACATCCCAAAGTGAAAATTATATCACCTCTTTCCAAGGAATTTAGTGGAGCGATTTGTAATATTGCGATCGATGGAAAAACTCCCGGTCAACTTTCCGAATTTTTACAAAATGAATATAAAATTCACACCGTCTCGATCGACTGGGAAAATATTCACGGCGTCAGAATTACTCCCAATGTATACACCATGAAATCGGAATTGGACAAACTGGCGAGAGGAATTTTGAAATTTGCAGAGAGTTGATAATAGTTATAAGTTTTAAGTTATTAGTTTTAAGTTATTATTCATTTTTATAACTTAAAACTCAACACTTAAAACTCATAAGTCTTCCCCAACTTAAAACTTAACACTTAAAACTCAAAACTTTCCCTTAAATTAATTCCCTTAGACGTATGTTTCGTTTGATCTTTACATTGTTGCGGAGCAGCTTGATTTTTACTTTGTCCAGTTTTTTGGAAGACAATATTTTTTGGATATAATGCAAACTGAGAAAACTTTTACCCAAGCCTTTGAGTGAAACAATTTCATCTCCAATTTCAATGCCTGCTTCTTCTGCCGGACTTCCGGGAATGACCATGGATACATAGTAATTTTTAAGCATGGGTCCTCCTGATACCACCAATATTCCGGAACGGTCAAACTGGATGATTTTATTTTTGGTAGATTTTAATTTTAGATATAGTTTTTGATTTCGGTAGTCCAGAAAAATGGAATATTTTTCTAATATTTGATTTCCAATGATGCCTTTTTTTTGTGAAGGATCCAAGCTGAGCTGTATGCTGTCAATGATGTGAAAATAAGTTGGAACCAAAGTTTGGCTTTGATTACAAAATTGAAATTGGTCTATCCTTCCCACCAAGCCATTGATTTTTCCTCCCAATCCAGATCCCAAATATCCCGGAATAAGAGGTTGCGGCATGGTGAGAATGTCTTTTTCGTAAGCGTAGATTAACAGTGGAACTCCGGCACCAGTGTCCAATAATAATTCCATAGGGATGGGTTTTACACTAGACGTGCTCTGAACCATGGTTTGGATGTAAGGTTTGTTTTTTTGAATGGAATTGGAACAAACGGTGTAGGATTTATTTATTTTTTTAGGAAGTTTTTCATGAAGTATGATTTGTTGGCGTCTGTAGTCGATTTCAAGGATATAGTTTGAAAAACAGTTTGCACTCAATATTCCCTGTACATTTTCTCCAACCCATTCTGACAATGCTTGATTTGCGTCTTCTAGAACCAACCACGGAAATGTCAATTCCCCAAAAGCAGGAATGACGTTGGTTAGAGGCTTTGTGATTAATGCATTTAGTTCTTGCTGAAAATCGGAACCGATGACCTTTACTTGTCTGGTATAAATGTTTTCAAAGAGGTCCGTATAAATTCTATCAAAGAGTATATGATGTTCTGCACCTGTGTCAAAAATCAGTTGTACCGGGATTTTCGAATTAACCTTGAGTTCAATCAATATAAATGATTGCACATATCGAAAAGGAATTTTGATGGGTGCTGCAAGAACAAAGCCGCTTAATAAACAAATCAATCCACACATCCAGATAGATCTAAGTTTTTGGATATGATGGAAAAAATTCATCTTGTTTTAATTTTGATCGAAATACATCCACTATGGATTATCTAATCATTTTTCGAAGTGAAAATACAGCAGTTAGAACCAAAGCCAACAATAAAAATATGACAAATGTAAACGGCAATCCGGTCAATGCAAAAATTCGAGTGCGATCCAAAATCCACATCAAAGTCAACATAACAGCGATGATGCTGATGAGTGCTGTTAATTTTCCAAATCCTGGAATTTCGTCAAATGATATAAATCTTGCGCTGATCCAAAAGGTAGCGAGCATGGAAATAAAAGGTAAAACCTGAATCACCAAATTCGTTTCCATAATGCTTCGCCTTTCCCAAAAAAAGAAATATAAATTTAAAGTTGCTGCAAAGATACCCGGTATGGCAATGGCGTAGATTAAGAAAGTAAAAACATATTTCCAGGGACTGTGGTGCGTATTGGGTTCTGAAGTCCACCCGGCCACCAAAGCAATGCAAGGGATGACCAAACAATATGCCAAACTATAAAACGGATGTGCAGTGATTAAATTGAAAAAATCTTGTAAAGTCATTGCTTTAAATTTGTAAAAATAAACGTGCAGGATCTTCTATTAATTCTTTAATTCTAACTAGAAATTTCACCGACGAACTTCCATCAATCACGCGATGATCGTATGAAAGTGCTAAGTACATCATAGGCCTGATAAGGACCTGTCCATCGATGGCCACAGGTCTATCTTTAATGGCGTGTAGTCCGAGAATCGCAGATTGAGGTTCATTGATAATGGGCGTACTCATCAAAGATCCGAAAACACCGCCATTGGTGATGGTGAAAGTACCTCCTGACATTTCTTCCAAACTCAGTTTTCCGGATCTTGCTTTTTCGGCGAGGGATTTTAATTTTAATTCAAAGACATCCAGAGTTAAAGTTTCAACATTGTGAATGGGTGGAACCACCAAACCTGTAGGCGTAGAAATCGCCATCGAAATATCTACATAATCATGATAAATAAAATCTTCACCATCGATGTGTGCGTTAACTTCGGGCATTTCTATCAAGGCTTGTGCTGCTGCTTTCGCAAAAAATGACATGAACCCAAGCTTGGTGCCATACTTGGCTAGAAACTTTTCATTGTATTTATTTCTCCAATCCATGACAGCACTCATATCCACCTCGTTAAAGGTGGTGAGCATCGCCGTTTCATTTTTAACCGAGACCAAACGTTTGGAAATCGTTCTGCGCATCCGGGACATTTTTTCTCTCCGGATATTTCGGCTAAGGCTAGTTGACTCCATGGTTTTAGCCAATGGCTCGGAAAGATTTGAATTTACAGCTGGGGAAATTGGATTAGAGTTAGTCTGGATCTTCTCCAATACGTCTCCTTTTGTGATTCTGCCTTCCTTACCGGAACCTATAATTTGTTCTTTGCTTAGGTTTTGTTCACGCATCAACTTAGCCGCGGATGGTGCTGCAGGTAGATCATCTTTAGAGGCAGTTTGAGCGGCCGTGGAAGCAGCAGGTTTTGTGGTTTCAGAGCTGGACGGAGACTGGATCGAGATGTCAATTTGAGCCACAATGCTTCCAACTTTTAAATCATCTCCTTCCTTGGCTTTCTGGATGAGTTTTCCGGCTTTTTCTGCAGGTAGTTCGAAGGTGGCCTTGTCGGACTCAAACTCGCAAAGAGCCTGATCCAGGCTAACAATGGTACCATCGGCGACGAGCCATTTAGCGAGGGTAACTTCGGTGACGGATTCACCAATAGAGGGTACAATAATATCAATAATAGAAGCCATAAGCGTTGTTTAATGGACAAATATAGTTCGTTTTGAAGACAAAAACTAATAATTAGTATTAGTCTAAATAAAAATTTAGGATAATCTAATTATCAATATTTTGTTATTGGGTTCTTTTTCGCATTTTCAAAAAGATTCAATTGGAAGTCTAATTGAAATGTAATTAATAAATACCTTGGATCCTTTCCTTATTATTGCACAAATTTTATCCATTGCTTGAGAAACAAATAGCGGAAGCGCGCGCATATCCAGCAAAGGTCCTCTTAATTGGAGAATACGCTGTATTGTATGGTGGCACTGCCTTGGGCTTGCCTTACAATCCCTTTAGAGCATGTTGGGCAGTTGGAGAGAGTGAAAACCCACAACTAAATTTGTTTTTGGAGTTCTTAAAGGGGAAAAGTGAATTGTCTCAATACTTGGATTTAATAACTTTTGAATCAGATCTTCAACAAGGACTTTACCTGGATTCCAACATCCCTCTTTCATCCGGATTGGGAAGTAGCGGCGCTGTGGTGGCGGCGGTCTGGGATCGTTATGGAAAAGACAAACAAAATTTACAACTCAGAGAAATTTTTTCTCAGATGGAAGGATTTTACCACGGCAATAGTTCGGGTTTGGATCCTTTGATTATTTATCATCAAAAACCAGTTCAATTGAGTAATGAAGGAGTGTCTCTCATTTCTTCAGAAATTCCATTTGAGACGAACGATTATAAAATCTCTTTAGTAGACAGCGGACAGAAAAGGGATACACACATATGGGTGAATAAATTTAAAACAAAGATGGAAAATTCCGATTTTAAGAATGCCTTCCATTCAGATTTTCTGCCATCCAACGAACAAATTATAAATGCTTTTTTGAATGGAGAATCGGACAAAATTTTTTCACTTTGGAAATCCATTTCTGCATTTCAATTAAATCACCTGCCAGAATTTATTCCAGAGCATATAAAATCAAAATGGTTGACTGAACACAGTGCTTTTAAACTATGCGGAGCAGGTGGAGGTGGTTATTTTTTGAGGATGGAGAATGGTGTAAACGGCTAATTGTCTTGACAGGATTTACAAGATTAATGGATGGACAGGATTAAATTTAGAAGGAGCAGTGAAGAAGTAAAGTTAATTGTCTTGACAGGATTTACAAGATTAAATGATGGACAGGATAAATTTTAGAAGGAGAGCAGCCTTTATTAAAGTAAAAAATATTATTGAAGAGTATTCAATTAAAGTACTAATTAAAAATAATCTTCGAATAAGCTTTTAAACCCTGTTGATCGGAGATAGACAAGAAATAGATTCCAGTGAAAAGTTCATTTCTTTCAACTTTAAGAGTACTTCCAGAAAATTTGTAATTGCGTAATTCACGACCTGAAGAGTTAGTGAGCTTAACATTCAAACTTTTATTCCTTAAATAGTCCGGTAAAGCAATAGAAGTCCATTGATCTGTTGGGTTTGGAACAGCTTTTAATTCTAATGCTTTGGCATCATGAATATCATTGACTTTTGTAATGGTAGTAAGTTTGACAACGGCTGTATTTGTAGCAACGGCTTCATTATAGTCAAAATAGATGTCCGCTTTATTACTAATTAACGTTCCAAACTTCAATTGGGATAATTTGGGTTTTATAGAGTACATCACGTACCCGTTAGAAGCCATCTCATCAATATTGCTATCTGGAAGCATAATATTTTTAAATTCAAATTCAAGTAAACCACTTTCATTGATTGAATATGAATTTGGATGACTTGAAGAAAGAATATTGACACTAGACCAATCCAGATGATAGTCTAGTTTATCCGTTATTCTGATGTTAAAGGCTGTATCAGTGCCTGTATTTTGAAATCTAATTAGATATTTAATTAAAGAATCAGTTTTGTAAATGGCATCCGATTGATTTCCATTGACAAATGCGGTTTTGTCATTGGGATCAAATGCACCTACATTCCTTTCGCAAATAATGGAAGTATCTATGATTGGTAAAACGCCTTTGCAAGCTTGGGGATTATCGCTTAAGTATTGAATGCAATGTTCTTGACCAAGTTCGGCGGTGCAAGATATTTTGAAGGTGAAGCTGATTCTAAAACTCTGACCATCCGCGATTTCTGGAATAGTAAACTCCCAAACATTTCCATTGATGGCACTTGGGTTCATCGAAGAATGTAGGATTTCGTAATAATCATCAAATATGATGGTCACTTTTGAGTTGATTGCAGACGCTGACCCTTCATTTCTGACTGTAAATTCTGCAGAATTATTGTCAAAGCATCTGCGTAATCTACCTGTGACCATATTGATATAAAGATCAGCACACAGTTCAGTAGGCTGGATCATAATATCTTTAAATTCAGTATTTGAATTTGCTTGTACGGTAAATTGTTTCGGGAAATTGCATTCATCCCATATTAAGGAATTTTTCTTTAATCTTAGATCGTAAGTACCATTGGATAAGTATGCTTTAAATTCTCCATTCGGAAGAATTGGAATTTCATGTTTTAAATTTGTTCCAACAAGTTCTAATTGGAAGGATCTCGTTTTATTTTCGTTCACGGATTTTTTACAATCATTGTCCTCGTCAAGAATTACATTTCCGCTTATTAGTGTATTGTAGGAGTTTAGTTTTTGATCATACTTAAAGATGGTGGAGTTAGGAACAACAGCATATAAATAATCATTTTGGCCTCTATGTAATTCGATAATATTCGAAGAATTTATTCCTAATTGACTTAGATTGATATTAAAAGAGGTTTTGCTTAATAAATTGTAAACGTATAAATTGTTATGTAGTATTGAGTATATATTTTCATGTTCATCATATAAAGCAGGGAATTGTTGATTAGGTACAGGTAAAACTTCAATTGTTTTACCAAAATCTCGTGTCATCTGAAAGGCATAATTAGAATTATCATCCCTTGCAAACCAAATAAAAATATTATTCTTTGTTAAAACAAGGTCATATACATCCTCTATACCTTGAGCCAAGAATTTGTTCCAATTTAATCCATAATCCAGTGAGTAATATATGCTGTCATATCCGCTTCCATAAAGTATATTTTGTTTAGAAAACTTTAATCCAGAATAGATGTAAGGAAAATCGATATATTCTCCATATAAATTCCAAGATTTGCCTTTGTCATAAGAAATATAATTTTTGTTATAATCATATAAGACCAAATTTTCATTATTATCCATGATTAAATTGTCATGTATATTATCATCTGGAACTTTATTTTTAATTGAGGTTTTAAACTGATCAGAACTAACTTCTAATGTATCTCTAAATACAGATGCCATTGTGCCATCTTTCCAAAATAGTAGTGGACTTATATTTTCCATATTTTTCCAACTATTTCCATCATCAAGCGATATTTGGTTACTGTGAGTATTATAAGTAAACACCTTTTTATCTCCAAATTGCACAATGTCGTAAACGTAAGGTTCGTCTATAGGTAATTCTAATTTCTTAATGGTTTTATTCGGGCTTATAAGAAATGCATTTTTTTGATTACATATTAAAATGTCATCTGCATTTGAAGTAGTAATTATATCATCATTATCCAGGTTGTCATTATAATTATTATCATATGGATGATTGTTGTCCCAATTTACTCCTCCATCTATTGAACGATAAAATTTTTTAGAGTAAGTTAACAAAGATCCATCATTAAGCTCAATAAGATTTGTAATTTCTGTGGGACCAGGTTTAAAAACAAAAGGAGCCCAGAATAATCCATCGTTTTGCGAGTAATTAGGATAATAACTTAGGTCAAAAAGTGTATTTGTCTTTTTATGGAAAAACATGGTTTGACAACATCTAGTCGTCAAAACTTGTATCATGTTTTTGCCATCATGATTAAATTTCCAAATTTCTCCTGAAGCCCCGAGAGTCATTCGTACAAAATTATTATTACCTCCCAGGCATAAGAATTCAAGTGTATGGGTCCACCACGATTGGACGGTGTTAAAGTTGATTCCATCTAGTGAATGATAGAAGTTTCTATTATCACCACCATATATTTTTCCATCAGGAGAGAATGCAAAATTTTCAAATTCTTTGTTTAAAGCGATTATAATCCATTTTTTCAATGATTTATCTAAATAAAATAATTGATTATAGTAAGAAATATAAATAATTCCAGAAGGAGATTCTTTCATTATTATAGTATTACTATTATTATTTTTAATTAATCCTTCGCTAATTTCTGTCCATTGATTTCCCATATCTGAGGAAAAGAATATTCTCCCTGATTGACTAGCGCAATATATTTCACTTTTTTCTTTGGTAATAATTGCATTAATTATACCTGTGCCTATTGGACCGTTCAGTTTAACCCAATTTTGAGAAAAGGTGGATGTTGTAAAACTAAATGCGATGATCAATAATTGTAAGAACCTGGATTTCATAAGTATGGTTATTTAGAAAATTAATTAACTCTATTTATTTCAGCCAAACGACTAATTAAAAATAATCTTCGAATAAGCTTTTAAACCCTGTTGATCGGAGATAGACAAGAAATAGATTCCAGTGAAAAGTTCATTTCTTTCAACTTTAAGAGTACTTCCAGAAAATTTGTAATTGCGCAATTCACGACCTGAAGAGTTTGTGAGTTTAACGTTCAAACTTTTATTCCTTAAATAGTCTGGTAAAGCTATAGAAGTCCAATGATTTGTTGGGTTTGGAATGGCATTTAATTCCAATAATTTGGCATCATGAATGTCATTGATTTTTGTAATTGTAGTAAGTTTGACAACGGCTGTATTTGTAGCAACGGCTTCATTATAGTCAAAATAGATGTCCGCTTTATTACTAATTAACGTTCCAAACTTCAATTGGGATAATTTGGGTTTTATAGAGTACATCACATACCCGTTAGAAGTCATCTCATCAATATTGCTATCTGGAAGCATAATATTTTTAAATTGAAATTCGAGTAAGCCGCTTTCATTGATTGAATATGAATTTGGATGACTTGAAGAGAGAATATTAACGCTAGACCAATCCAGATGATAGTCTAGTTTATCGGTTATTCTGATGTTAAAAGCTGTATCAGTGCCTGTATTTTGAAATCTAATTAGATATTTAATTAAAGAATCAGTTTTGTAAATGGCATCCGATTGATTTCCATTGATAAATGCGGTTTTGTCATTGGGATCAAAAGCACCTACATTCCTTTCACATATGATGGAGGTATCCAGGATTGGTAAAACGCCTTTACAAGCTTGGGGATTATCACTGAAATATTGAATGCAATGTTCTTGACCAAGTTCGGCGGTGCAAGATATTTTGAAGGTAAAGTTGATTCTTACACTCTTACCATCCGCGATTTCTGGAATAGTAAACTCCCAAACATTTCCATTGATAGCACTTGGGTTCATCGAAGAATGCAGGATTTCGTAATAATCATCAAATATGATGGTCACTTTTGAATTGATTGCTGAAACTGAACCTTCATTTCTGACTGTAAATTCTGCATAATTATTGTCAAAGCATCTTCGTAATCTACCTGTGACCATATTGATATAAAGAGCCGCACAGAGTTCAGTAGGCTGGATCATAAGATCTTTAAATTCAGTGTTTGAATTTGCTAGTACGTTAAATTGTTTCGGGAAATTGCATTCATCCCAGATTAAGGAATTTTTCTTTAGTCTTAGATCGTAAGTTCCAATGGATAAGTATGCATTAAATTCTCCATTCGGAAGAATTGGAATTTCATGCTTTAAATTTGTTCCAACAAGTTCTAATTGGAAGGATCTCGTTTTATTTTCGTTCACTGATTTTTTACAATCCTTATCCTCGTCAAGAACAATATTACCAGAAAGAACTGTACTATTAGATTTCATTTTTTGATCATACTTATAGATAAGGGAGTCTGGGATTGCTGCGTATAAATAATCATTATGACCTCTGAATAAACCTAAATGGCTAGGAGCATTTAATCCAAATTGTTCGAGATTGATATCATAATTTGATTGACTTAACAAATTGGAAACATTTAATTTAGTCTTACTTACTGTATAGATATTATCATGTTCATCAAAAAAATGAGTAAATTGTTGATTTGGTAGAGACTTTATTTCAGATGTTATGCCAAAATCTTTTGATATATAGTAGGTAGAATTAAAATCCCTACTAGGCCAAATAAAAAAATTATTCTTGGTTAAAATCACTTCAGATGTAAACAGAAAATCCTGAGCATAGAACTTATTCCAATTTAATCCATAATCAAAAGAGTAATAAATGCTATCAAATTGATTTACATAGAGAATGTTTTGTTTTGAAAACTTGGGCCGACTCCGGAAAAAATGCAAGCGAAGGTTATTAGTAAGTTCATTCCAAGTGCTCCCTCTATCAAAAGAAATATAATTTTTATCATAGCCATTTATAAACAAATTTTCATTGTTGTCCATGATTAAGTTATCAGAAATATAAGCATCCGGAACTATATGTTTAATTGATGATTTAAACTGGTCGCTACTAACTACTAAAGTATCTCCAATTGTATAAGCCATAGTGCCATCTTTCCAAAATAAGATTGGATTAATGCTCCCAATACTTTTCCAGGTATTTCCATCGTCAATTGATATTTGATTACTGTGTTCAGTAGATACAAAAATATTTTGATTTCCAAACTGGACTATATTATTGACATTGGGTTCGTTTATGGGTAATTCTAATTTCTTAATGGTTTGATGAGGACTAAAAAGGTATGTATTTTTTTGATCGCATATTAAGATTTCATCCTGATTTGAAATGCTAATAATGTCATCATAATCTGGATTCTTATAATAATTATTAGCATATGGATGATTGTTGTCCCAATGTATACCACCATCAATGGATCGATAAAATTTTCCGCTATAAGTTAACAAACTGCCATCACTTAATTCTATCAGATTACCTAAACGAGTAGGTGCAGAATTATTAACATATTGTGACCATGTTTCTCCATAGTCTTTCGAAAAATATGTAATGCCAGAATAATTTAGATCAAAGAGTGTATTGCTGCTTTTATGAAAATACATGTAAGCACTAGACCTGGTTGATAAAATTTCCCTTAAATTTGTTCCATCATCATCAAACTTCATTATTTTTCCTGATGCTCCTGCTGTCAGCCTTACGAAATTATTATTATTTCCAAGGCATAAAAATTCAAGTGAATGAGTTGACCAGGATTGAACGCTGTTAAAGTTTATTCCGTCATTTGATATATATAGAGTATCACCGTCGCTTCCATAAATCTTTCCCTCCGGGGAGAAAGCAATTTCAAAAAAATGATTGCCACTTGCGATCGGAAGCCATGTTTCTGTTGATCTATCAAAGTAAAATAACTTATAATTATAAACTAGATGGATAATTCCGGATGGAGACTCTTTAAATAAAGCAGTGTTATCTTTTACTTTAGCTTGTAAACCTGCATTAATTTCTTTCCAATGATCGCCCTTATCGACGGAATAGAATATTTTCCCGGACTTAGTACTACTAAATATTTCTCCTTTTTCTTTTGTAATTATTGCTTTATGTAAACCTGCTCTGGTTGGCCCATTTAGCTTTACCCAATTTTGAGAAAAAGTGGATGTTGTAAAACTAACTGCAATGATCAATAATTGTAAGCATTTGGTTTTCATAAGTATTGTTATTTAGAAGATTAAATTAGAACCTAATTGGAAAGTGTCAGCCATAAGGGAGCTCACCCATTGATCAATTTGAATTAAATTGCTTGTAACACAGCTGTTGTTTGGTTCAGATTCGGATTGAGAATGTAACAATCTAATAAGACCCATGCAAAGAATTAGGAGAGTAAATCTTTTCATATAGAACGGGATTTAGTTTAAAGGTATATTTATTTTCAAGTACTCATACAGATTACAAATATAATAAGATTAGTATTCTAAAAGTATTAAATTTTGCAAATTAGACAAAAAGAAGTATATTAATTAGCTATACTAATAAATATTACATTAAATACTATATGTAAAACATATAAAAACAGTATGATATGTAATAAAATCGGATTTATTTAAAGTTTTAATTTTAGTCAAATAATACAAGTCGTCAGGCAATTGCTATTGGTAGTGCCGTTATGCATGTAATGTCGGCAGTGCAAGGCACAGGATTTTAGTAGTGCCGTTCCGGCACTAACGGTTGGTAAAAAAGCTTTTCTAAAAAGCCTTCTAGTCCCTTAAGAGACGATATGAAAGATCAAACTAAAAAGTAGTTAGCAATAGTTTTCAGATTTGCAGGCAATGGCTAATCCTGATAAATTTAGCGAAAGATTTACTATCTTCATAAAAAACCATAAATTCAACATATTCAAATAATTACAAATAATATCAAACTTGCTTAATAATTTTTGCTTCGTGAAACCAAAAGTGAATAAGAAAAAAGTAACATCAATTAATATATTGAATTGTAACTTTGGGCTTAAATTTTACCTTAAAACTCACTTAAATTTTATTACTATGCTTAAAAATTACATTGTTCTTATTTTACTTTTCTCAATAGAGCCTATAAAATCACAAATTACTTTGGTGAAAGACATTAAACCAGGAACTGGTGGCTCCTTTGCCTATTCTATTTCAGAAGTAGTAAATGATAAATGTTATTTTGTTGCAGATGATGGTAAAAATGGAGACGAATTGTGGATAACTGATGGCACTTCAAACGGCACACGATTGGTTAAAAATTTGTATCCTGGTGAAGAATCTTGCGATCCGAGAGCCTTTGGCCATAATTCTGATAAACTCTTTTTTATAGCCAATGATAGTGTACACGGGTTAGAATTGTGGAGCACTTCAGGTGATGAAGCAAGCACTCAATTCTTGTTAGACTCGAAACCAGGAATTGCAGGTACTTCGATCTCAATTCCATTTCTTAATAGTGAAACCTTTGTATCTATTGACAATAAAATATATTTTGTGAATGGTTACAAGGAAATATTTGAATCAGATGGTACACCAAATGGCACGAAGTCAATATTAAATTTCAATTCAATTGACAAAATTATTTCTCATGAAGATAAATTGTATTTTATAGGAAGTAAAGAAGTATTTAAAGATTCAATATTTATATATGATCCCAAAACAAAAACTGTTAGTTCAATAAATAATAATTTAAGAAATATAGCAAATCTTACCTCAACACCTATAGGATTGATTTTTGACACGGGTTCTAAACTATATATTTACAAATCTCAAACCAAATCAACCGTTGAAATTACACCAGGTATTTCGATTCTTTCTTATAAATATACTTTGACAAAAGCTTTTTTTAAGGATCATTTTTATTTACTTGCAATTTCGAGCTCTGGATTTAAACCTATGATATTAAAAATTAATGGCAATGTCAACGGAACAGAAGTAATACTGAATAATGCTAAGGATAATTTCAGTGGATATGGTTATTTTATTGCTGAAGGTGATTATTTGTATTATTTATACAATGCCGCTGGAAATACACCTCTTGAATTATGGCGTACTGATGGATCTGAAGCCGGATTTTTAAAATTAGATGAATATAACTCGGCTTCATTAAGTTCTATTAGCTCTTCAACTAATATTGTTGGATACAATGGTAAAATTTATTACTTTGGAGCCAAAGGTTCTATTTTAGGCTTATATGAATCGGATGGTACTGTCAATGGGACCAAACAATTGGAACTAATTAATGATCGTTCGGCTTCTAGACAGATTACAACAGGTCCCATAAAATTAGGGAATACTTTACTTTTTTCAGCCGAAGTTAAGGATAAAAACGTTGGACAAGAATTATACTCATACAATTTACCCGTTAAAACATCAGTTTCCAAAGGGATTGAAAATAAAAATTTAAATATTCATCCTAATCCAGTTGATGAAAATTTGTTTTTAAGCAACTATGAGCTAATAAATAAGATCGACCTAATTAATCAGAATGGAAAAATATTAAGAAGTTATAACAATTTATATCCTGGATCAATCATAAAGATTAATGATCTTTCTAGTGGAATTTATTTCATAAGATGCTTTCAAAATGAAAGAGTCTATACTAAAACCATCATTAAAAATTGAGCCTGGTTTTGTTTGATGACCGATATATGTAATAACCAAAGACCGTTTTTCAAATTATATTTTATAAACATTGAGAATTTGGTAGAATTGAATTCATAAAATCTACTTGTCCCTTTTGGGAAGAAAGGTTAGATCACCTTATGTTTTCTGTTATTTCATTTCTAAATGGATGTTATGACAAACTTCTATAATTTCCCTACCTCACCAACACAATCCTTCCCGTCGCACCTTCACTCACGTCAAAATCCTTGGTGGAGTTGGCAAAAACAATATAAGTACCGGAGCTAACCAATCGCCCTTGATAATCTCGGCCGTCCCAAAGTGCTTGACCGCCGGTGGCAAATGTTTCGAAGACCAATCGTCCACTGACATCGGTTATTTTAACCCTGGCATCGCGGGCTAAACCACGGATGGCTATACTGCCTTCATATCCGGGAGGAACGGGATTTGGGAAACTTGTAATGTCCTCAGTGAAAACATTTTTAGCAGCAGTGGCCTCCGATCGGTACACCTGAATACCATTCTCAGTGCCTATCCAAACCTCACCGGTGCTTTGATTGACTTCGATTTCATAAATCGTATTGCCTAGTAAAGGACTGTTGGTGGTATTAAAATTATACACTTGAACATCACCAATCGAATTTTGGACATAAACTCCATTGCGGGTTCCAAACCATTTACGGTCTCCTCCATCTACATCCATGCTCAATATTTCTTCCGTTTCTAAAAGGAAGCCGATGATTCCATCCTGATCCACTTTGCGTCGTGAACCCTTGCAAGTACCAGCAAATATTGAAGATCCGCATTCAAATACCACAGGACCTTCCGCAGTACCGACCCAAACATCTCCATCCAAATCGACTTCAACAGTATAAATTTTATTGGTTTGCAAATTGCTGTTGGAACTGTTAAGAACAATCGAACGATCATCCGTAGGATCATCCAGTTTACCTTCATCAAAAACCATCACACCTATTTCCCTTCTGGGCACAATCCATTTGTAACCATTTCGGTCCACCTTAACTTCTGCTACTTCGGTAGAAAAACCGGGCAGATCGTAAGACCTCCAAGTTCCATCCACATCCAGTGATACCAACGGTTTTCGAGCCAAATAAACCGCAGCCCAAAGGCTTTTATCTTTGGGACTAAAATCTAGTCCGATGACCCTAACGCGGGTCTCATCACCTTGTGCCACTCCGAGCGCAGAATTTTTCTCGTTGTATAATTTATATTCTTCAGTGTCGCGGTTGTATTCCACAATGCCTCTTTGGAAACTGGCGAAGTAAAGTTTTTTGTGATCCGGACTTTCTGCGACTCTCAAAACATCTCTGATGTCAAGCCCACTAAACAATGACACATTGGATTGATTGATGACATCCCATTTGCGATCCTTGTAGGTGTAAATTCCATCTGCCCTAAACAGGTAAGTGTACACCGCATCGATACCACCACTGGCCACATATATGCCATCAGAAAGACTTTTGATTTCGTAAAATTCTTTGTTTAAAGGTCCATTTACAAATAGTGAATTACATACTGCATCCGGATTTTGCGAATACCTAAAACCCCATCGCTCATCAGCATACCAAATTCTTCCATTTTCTTCTTCTTCAATGTCAAAATTTTTAGCCGTACATTCATCTTCTTTTGTTTTCCAATCAATGCCGTCCGTAGAAAACAAAACTTTATGATTGCAATTTTCACAAGCCAATCCAGCCATTAAATATTGAGTCCCGGTTTTTAAATATTGAACTTTGTAAATTCCAGTGAGGTAGACCATTTCAAACAATCCATTGTTTAGTTTCATGATTCCTTGTGAAGCAGAAGCAATGTATAATTGATCTTTAAAAACTGACAGACTTGAATATTCCGATGCGGGATCTAGTCCATCCATATTTCCCAAAAGTTCCCAACTCGCAAAATCCTGAATCAACTTGCTGGAATTTTCCTCATATCGATAGAGACCTTTTTCAGTAGCCATGTAAATCTGATTGCCAAATTTAACTGTCTCTAACACTTTTAGGTTGGGAGTAAATAAAGTATATGAAATTCTACCGGTTTTGACATTAAGGCTGCTCAATCCATAGTCCGCGTTGATAAATACTTCATCCCCTTGATTGGGACTAATTTTATGAATGTTTTTGATGATGGGCACGTTGTTGAAAATGCGAATATCCGGCACGGATCTCACTTGATCGTCCGTGACTAAATCGATCAATCCGTCGGTGTAAGCGATCACCAAGGCGTTGTTTTCTTTTTGAAAATAAATACAGGAAATAGAACTGCCGTTGAGACCTTCCGTGCGGGTCAATTTGCGGGTCTGCAGATCTTCTTTTGAAACTTGCAATATGGCATAATCCGTTGCATAAAAAATACTTTTAGGACTCTGAGCCAAACTCAATCCCGCGTTAAATGGCAGGTGTGTGGCCCATTCTCCGATGGCCAGATCCACTTGGGCAAAAGAAAGAGAGCAAAGACTTGATAAGACTAACAGCAGCAGTGCATTTTTCATACAGAATTCGGATTGGATGACGAACCAATAGAACGCCAAATTCCAAATTTTTATTACACCCTCTTAAATTCATAGTTTTGCTCATAAAATATGAAGCTTTCTACTCGTTTTCATGATCTTTTGGGCGTATCCTTTCGGGCCACGCTGCTCCGGGCTCGTTGTTCACTCGGTCCCCAAGCTTGCTTGGGGACTACGGACCCTGCGCATCGTTTACGCGGGAAGGCGTGCTTGTAATTTTCTAGTTCTCAAAATGGGTATAGCTGTATTTTGAATTGGTATTTTAACAGCGCAATCAAAGGATATATTATTTTTTGGATGGATCAAAAGTCCTCACTTCAATATGATATCTGTTCCGCTCCTCATGAATTATTTTATCTTTGTACGTGCTTCAAGCAAAATGGATCGGCTACTTACTTTATTTTGCGGCTTATATTAGTCAAGTCGTTGCGCAAAACCATAGCCCATGCGGACCCAGTCCCGTACCTTTGTCTGAAGATTGTTCGGGAGCATGCGTAGTTTGCGATCTCAACGGTGTTTCTGCACGTACTACCAATAACATTCAAGGCCAATCGCCACCTGGATATTGCACCATGGTGGTGCACAGCATGCAATGGCTTGCTTTTGTGGCAGGTTCTACCAATCTTTCCATCAATGTGGCGGTATCAGGGTGTAACCAGGCAAATGGAGTAGAAATGGGTATCTATGCTTCAATGGATTGTGGCAGTTTTACGCTGGTTTCCAATTGTAACACCAACATGTTCGACAACCAGACCTGGCCTTTTTCCACGACCGCTCCTCTTAAACCTGGCTGCGTTTATTACCTTGTTTGGGATGGGAATGGCCCTAATTCTTGCAATGTTTCCATGACAGTGACAGCAGGTAGTGCCAAAGCTCCTATACCCAATACCAGCGAGCCAATCACAGGCAAAACTCTTGTCTGTGCGGGTGAGATGGTGAGCTATCGGATCAATGACATTTTTGGAGCCTGTGAATATGAATGGCGGGTAGAAAATGGTAACATCCTTAGAGAAAATGGCAATCAGGTCGATGTCCTCTGGGATTCCCCGGGGATGGGAAAAATATGTGTGAAAGGAAAAAATGTATGCCATCAGGGGAATGAAGTTTGTTTGGACGTATTGATCGGGGATGAATCTCCTCCTACCGATTTGGGTCCATTTTATGTTTGTCCAGGACAGTTTCACAAAATTGGTCAACAAAATTTTGGAGCCGGAATTACTACCATACCACACAAAAATATTTATGGTTGCGACAGTCTAATCAATATAATCGTAGAAGAAATATTGGTTGAAGAAGGTTTTTTGGACACGACCATTTGTTGGCCTGCAAAACTCAATATCGGCAATCTTTCCATTGACAGCAGCACACAATTTGTCTATCGTACAAAATCAAAACTTACACCTTTTTGTGACTCCTTGATTTTTATTGATCTTCGGGTTATACGATTGTTTCCAGTATTGAATAAATCAAATGATTTAAGTTGCACCGACACCCTTGTAATTCTAAATGTTGATTCCTCACAAACCAATTTTAAAGACATCCATAGTTATGTTTGGTTGTCTCCCTCAGGAGACACCCTTGCGCGCAATCAAAATGCCACTGCTTTATTACCTGGAGAATATCAATTCATCGTTTTACCCAGAGACAGTTTTGATACCAAATGCCCAAATATTTTTAGCATTCAGGTTTCCGGATCACGCAATATTCCGGAATTGGTTCTTTTGGATAGCATTAAAATTTGTTCGGGCAGTAGCTTGATTCTGGATTCAATACCCATTAGAGATTTACAAAGTTCAGGAGCAATACTGAGTTACCATTTTGCTCAGCCCTGCGATTCAAGCAATCTCCTTACTTCAGGTACGATTCAAGTAGATCAAGACAGTGTCATTTTTGTAAAAGCAAGCAACGGCATTTGTTTTGATGAATTGGCCTTACCTATTTATCTTTTACCCAAAACCATAGTTAGTATTTCTGAAATACGGATTTGTAAGGGAGACACCATTTGGTTTAATCAAATGAATGGAACACACATTGGACCTGATCCATCTGGTTTGGAATTTTACAGTTGTCAGGACAGCCAATGTTTAATTTCTCAAGCCTATTGGATCGGATATTCAGATACCGTTTTATGGCTAAGACCCACAGGAGTGTCTTGTCCTGAATGGTCTACAATGACTATAAATGTTCTTTCCATTCCTGATCTTCAAGCCGTCGTAGAAAGAAAACTTTTGTGTCTTGGAGATCCTTTGAAAATCAGTTGGAATGCAGCCCAAAATATAAATTATTTTTTTAGTGTGGATTCTGCTGAAACACTTCTTAGTTCTTCTGGATTTTTGGACAGTATTCTTACACAATCAGGAAAAATAAATTTTTGTCTTCGCACACAATTGGAAAATTGTCAAAGTAATTATTGCGATTCTATAGAAATTAGAGATGCACCGAATGCCCCTGCAGGACAATGTTTTTCCACAGACAGCAGTGTAATTTTCTCCTGGAAAAAGGATACGAATTTTATTTTTGAAATACTCAATGTGAGCGGACAAACTCAAGGATTTCAAAATTCAGATTCGACTTATTATTTTTCTGGATTGGTCAGAGGAGAAGAGGTTTCGATTAGGATAATTCTCAAAGACAGTCTTTGTGGAGACCAGTTTATTGAACTTCGTTGTGCGGCCATCGATTGTCCGGACCGGAATATTGTACAACAAGCAGCTATTCTAATTTGCCTGGATGATCAAACAGATACCATTCATCTGAACCCAGTTTTAGACATAGGCTCAGCACTGGGGCGTTGGATTTTTAATGGTCCCGGAATAAGGGACAGCAGTTCCTCCGTTTTTGATGTAAACCTCGCAGGAAGAGGAATACACCAAATACACATCCGTTATGAAGAAGCAGGATGTGTTTATATCGGGCAACAAATAATCGTCATTAGACAAAAGCCCTTGGCCCAGTTTATTTTGGATAGTACCATTTGTCAGGATTCATTTTTGTTGATCCGATTTACGGGTCGAAAAGAAGACAGTACCAACGGTCAATGGCAATTGGATGGTGGTTTTTTTCGCCAGTTGGGAAAAGATCTTTTTGAAATTAAATGGGATAAGCCGGGAAAGAAAAAAATCAGACTTAAATTGCCGGAAGAATTTTGTTTTGATGAACAAGAGCAGGAAACAGAAGTCTTAGCGCCACTTGAATTGCCCGAAATTCAATGTCACTCTACCGACACTTCTATTACTTTTTATTGGAGGAAAAATCCGCGTGCAAAAAATTACATCATCACCCAATTGAAAGGCCCCAATGGATTTCAAACCAGTGACACCAGTTTTCACATCAGCATCCAAAAACCAGGGGATACAGCAGAACTTAGGGTCAGGATTTTGGATCAGGGACCCTGTGGTGATGTAGAATCAGAAGCTGTTTTGTGTTCAACTCCTTTATGTCCACTCATCCAATTGGCTTTGGATACAATCGTACGAATATGTGCCCATCAAATATCAATTTTGTCTTTAAAGTCAATGGTCTCCGACACTAATTTGAGGATCAATTTTTCAGGTCCACAATTGTCAGGTGATCTGATCCAATTTGACAAAATTTCGGAAGGAATGCATACGTATTATATTCAATACCAAAATGGAAATTGTTTTTACAAAGATAGTATCCAAGTTACCAAATTGGGGGTTCCGCAATTTAATGAAATAAATATATTGCCCATTCCATGCTCAGAAACTGACAGCACGGGAACAGCTTCAATTGATCAAATACAATTTGGACATCCTCCCTATCAATTTTCTCTGAATGGATCTCCATTTTCCAATGCAAGCAAATTTACAAATTTGCTAGCCGGTCATCATCGCATCTCAGTGATAGATTCTAACGGATGTAAAACAGATACAATTATCCAGTTGATTGCTCCACAAAAAGTGACCATCGATCTCGGACCCGATTTGGATGTGCTAAAAGGAACACTCATCGAAATCAGATCAGACATCATTGGTCCTTACTCGAGACTGATTTGGACCGGACCTCATTCTTTACCTTGCGATAGTTGCAAAATCCTCAGATTTAAAGCAGAGACTGATCTTCTTTTATTGGCTACTGTTTCCAACGAAGATGGATGTCTGGATGAAGATGAAATAAAAATACGAGTGCGTGATAAAAATATTTACGCACCAAATTCATTTTCTCCAAATGGAGATGGAGTCAATGATGGTTTCATTCTTTATGGACCTGATGAAAGTGTGCGCATCCGTATTCTTGAAATTTACGATCGTTGGGGAGCGCAATTATTCCAAGCAGAAAATCTTCCATTAAATAATCCAAACAATGGATGGAACGGAGAATTTAATGGGCAAAAAATTATACCGGGAGTATATGTTTATTCTGCAACAGTTATTTTTAACGATGGGTCCATTTCTAAAATTCAAGGTGAAATTACATTGGTGAGGTAAATTTAATTCTTTTCAATTAACTTCCTTCAAAAGCATTCTATGAGGAATTAATTTAATTCCTCCGGCTTTGGCGGCTTTTGTTTTTTAATTTCTTTTTCGAGTGCTTCGGTCGCCTTAGTCAATTCATTGAGCTTTTTGATTCGATCCGCATCCTGTTTATCCAGAGCACCTGTAGATTTTCCATTAAAAGTAAATCCTTTTTGATCTGCATCCAAAATAATTTTTTCTGCTTTGTCTATCTCACCGCTCAACAACATTTTAGCCAACTCATTGACGACTTCTTTTTGGATCACTCTTTTTAGTGGTCTAGCTCCAAACTGTGGTTCGAATCCTAAATCAGCCAATAGATCCAAACCTTTGTCCGTCACTTCAAACTCAACGCCTTGTTCTTTTAAATTTTTAATCAAACCCTTCAATTGAAGCTTACCAATTTTTTTGATTTCTTCTCTGGTGAGAGGCAAGAACATAATTTTATCGTCAATCCTATTGAGAAATTCAGGTCTAAGGGTTGATTTTAATTTTTCAAAAACTTCGATACGGGTGGTTTCAATAATTTCAGAGCGGTGTTTGTCTCCCACTGCTTCCAGGTCTTCGAAATTTTCCAATATAAGTTCTGATCCCATATTGGAAGTCATGATGATGATGGTATTTTTAAAGTTTGCAATTCTACCTTTGTTGTCTGTTAATCTTCCATCATCCAACACTTGCAATAAAATATTAAATGTATCCTGATGTGCTTTTTCGATTTCATCCAATAGTATAATGCTGTAAGGTTTGGTCCTTACGGCTTCAGTCAATTGACCGCCTTCGTCATAGCCCACATATCCAGGAGGAGCTCCGACCAATCTGGATACAGAATGAGACTCCATGTATTCGCTCATGTCAATGCGCGTCATTGCTTTTTCATCATCAAACAAGACTTCTGCCAGGGCTTTTGCCAATTCTGTTTTTCCGACACCTGTAGGCCCTAGAAAAATAAATGAGCCTATTGGGCGATTGGGATCTTGTAGGCCCGCTCTGCTACGTCTCACAGCATCAGAAACGGCACGTACTGCTTCCGCTTGACCAATGACTCTTTTACCCAACTCAGATTCCAAATCCAGTAATTTCTGTTTTTCTGACATCAACATTTTCTGAAGTGGAATTCCGGTCCATTTGCTAACCACACCAGCGATGTCATTGGATGTGACTGTATCTGAAGTAAATCTGGTTCCTTCCGGTAATGCTTTTAATTTGTCTTCTACTTCCGCAAGCATTTTTTCTTGTTCTTTCATGTCGCCATATCTGATTTTGGCAACCATTCCAAAGTCAGATTCTCTTTCTGCGCGATCTGCCTGTATATTAAGAGCATCTATTTTCTTTTTTATTTCCTGCACCTGATCGACGATTTCTTTTTCAGCTTGCCAGGCTGCTTTGATGGAAGCCAATTTTTCTTTTGCATTGGCCAAGACTTCTTCAATGTATTTAATCTTCGTACTTTCTTTATCTCTCTTAATGGCTTCTCTTTCGATTTCCAATTGTCTTACTTTTCGTTCTTGATCATCCACTTCATCCGGTACACTGTCGAGCTCTAATCTTAATTTGGCGCAAGCCTCATCAATCAAGTCAATTGCTTTGTCTGGTAAATGTCTATCTGAAATATATCGATGAGAAAGTTCAGCTGCTGCGATCAAGGCTTCATCCAATATGGCGATTTTATGATAAACTTCATATTTATCCTGAATTCCACGAAGGATGGAAATGGTATCTTCCACAGAAGGTTCGTCGATGATCACTGGTTGGAATCTTCTCACCAATGCTTTGTCATTTTCAAAATATTTTTGATATTCGTCGAGGGTGGTGGCACCAATCATATGAAGTTCGCCGCGGGCCAAAGCGGGTTTTAGAATATTGGCCGCATCAATGGATCCACTTCCACCGCCTGCACCGATAAGGGAGTGGATTTCGTCAATAAATAAAATAATTTTACCATTGGATTCATTGACTTCTTTGATGACTGCCTTAAGTCTTTCTTCAAATTCACCTTTGTACTTTGCACCTGCTATTAAAGCTGCTAGATCCAATGTAAATATACTTTTTTCGCGAAGATTTTCCGGTACATCTTTCTCAACAATTCTCCAGGCTATTCCTTCCACAATGGCAGTTTTTCCAACGCCAGCCTCTCCGATTAAGATTGGATTGTTTTTCTTTCTTCTGGAAAGGATATGAAGAATTCTTCTGATTTCTTCATCGCGTCCTACGATGGGATCCAGTTTTCCGCTTTCTGCGGCTGCATTCAGATTGACAGCATATTTATTTAATGCATTGTATTGTTCATCACCGCCAGCTTCCTTCACGGTTTTTCCTTTGCGCAATTCGAGTATGGATTGTCTTATATTTTCAACATTAATTTGATTTGCTTTTAAAATTTTAGAAGCAGGATCATTGGTTTTTAAAAAAGCAAGAAGGATGAGTTCCAATGAAATAAATTCATCTTTAAATTCTGCCATTAATTTTTTGGCAGCCAAAAGAACCTGGTTCGCTTCATTGCTCAAATATTGCTTGTCGACACCCTGTACCTTTGGTATTTTTAAAATTTCCGTATCGAGTTCTGATTTTATTTTGGCCAAACGCGCGCTAGATTTCTGCATCAAAAAATCGCAAAGTTGCTCATCGGTTTCGATCACCCCTTTTAAGAGATGTACGCTGTCTACTACCTGTTGTTCATTGTTTGAAGCAATTTGTTGAGCCTTAAGGATTGCATCCTGGGCTTTCATGGTAAAATTTTCGTAGGTCATAATTCAATGCTTGTATTATACCACAAGGTCTATCAAATTCTTGACCATTCACTATTTTATGTCAAAATGTCTGAATTAGAGATTTATTGTATGCCAATTTTACATTTTTTTAGTCTTAATTGTCAGAAAGTAAACAATGGGAAATGGACAATGGCCAATTGACAATGGACAATGGGAAATGGACAATGAACAATGAAGAATGGACAATTATCAACTATCAATTCACCATTAATCATTCACCATTAATCATTAATCATTATTTCTTCATCCTATACTCCTCTCTCTTTAACATTTTCAATGTAAGCTTACTGGAAGCGTCATGATAAACAAGTTTAATTCCACCGTTGGAGCTGTCTTCAAAAAGCATTTCCGGAAGTTTAAAAACAAGAGGTTTAGATCCACTGATTTTATTTGCTTTGTTAGAAACTACTTTCCGGATAAAACGGAGATGGTCATCCACACCGGTCACGTCAATGATATAGTGTTCTTTGGCATTTCTACTGCTTTTAACTTTGCCGCTCAACATGCCTTTGTAAACCCTAACCTCTCTGTTAAAATGGTATCCACCGTGTTCGTGTTTGAAGGTCTCAATGGAGTCGCTGTAATAGAAAATTTTGGATCTTTCGTAGACAGAGTCTTTGACAATTTTTTCAGAAAGTAAAAAACATATTTTTCTTCCTTGTCTGCTTGTAAGTTCAACCCATCTAAATTTATGATAACCCACCGCGGGACTCACACAAGGATTGTTTTCAGGATCAAGATTAAGCGTATATCCTCTCGTGTTGCCATTTTCCACTTGGCATTCAGGAAATTTTCCCACAAAAATTTTAACGTCTTGTATATCGTCTTCCTCCATCTGGGATTTCTCTTTCATTTTTTGAGGAAGAAATCCAACCAAAGGTGAATTTTCCTCTCCTGTCACTTTGTACAAGGTACCCAGTACATCGTACTGTTCTTCTGTAAAATGACGGATGCTGCATGCGCTTAACATGGTGAAAAGTATTACGGATAGGAAAAGGATTTTATTTTTCATACAAGCGGGAATTATAAGTGGCACCAAAATAAAGTCTGGTATCGTCTCGGTTAGGATGCAATATAAATCCAAGGCCGGCATGGATGATGTCTTGCACTCCAAAAATTAATTTTTTTCCATTTCCTTTGTCCTCTACCAACGAACCGATCACGCCAATGTCAAACGCCACAGGGTACACACTGGGCCAGGCCACTTTAAGATTATAGGAGGAGGAGTTAAAAAGTTCTGAGGTATAATATTTACCTAGTTTATTGTGATTGGATTGACTGTATTTTGGAATGTTCATTCCGAGCACATTGCTTAGCTCATACAATAAGGGCGTATATCCGGTGAATTGGTCGAATGTGAGTTCAATATAATTTTGCGAATAAACGCTCCCATCTCTTTGTTTGGGATGAACGAAAATACCTCCACCACCAGTCCACCATCGATCCATGTTGTCTCCGGAACCAATGTTGGCGATTGGAGGTCCTCCATCGTTGTAATACAAGATCGAGAATCTATCTGCAAATGTGATATTAATCGCACCGACGGTTTGGTTTCGATGATGATTGTTGAGAATGTAGTTGCCAGTGAATACAATCGCATGATTGAATTCATGTCGCAAATTATAAGCTGAGGAATTGCCTATGGTTCTTAGGTATTTCATGTTTCCGGTTTTGTTTAAACCAAAACCTGCGGAGAATGAATTTACAAGATCGAATTGAATGTCATAATCCAAAGGATCCTGGCTGTTACCAAGAGATCTTGAATATAAACTAACAGTAGGGCCATAGGCCAATATCCATTGTTTGCTCTCGATATTGACCAAGCCTGATAAAAAGAGTTTTATACCTGTATTTCCGCTCAAAAGCTGTTTACCAAGTCCCGATTTATTGAGTAATCCTCTGTACAAATTGACATTGGCCCCAATGCGCAGTTCATAGGTAAAGCGTCGTGGTTTCGGTTCAGAAGATTGTGCTTTACAAGGTGTACTGGAAAACACAATAGATAAGAAACAAAATGTAGCCGTAATAGAGTTTAATAGTAGGTTCATCTTTCTGGACTTTGCAGTAAAGTTAAAATAATTTGAGTTACTATATACTCTGTGTAAGGAAGAAATGAAAATTAAGGCTTAATTGGAAAAACTTTTATTCCCTAAAAGTTACAATCAGGACATTCTGATGATATATAATTTTTTAACATTCACTATTCGAAGTTTGGAAACTTCGAATATCGCATCCAGCAGGGCCGAGAAGATTTTATTTATCGAGGATTATCCTTTACCATGGGTTGTCACCTTTACCATGGGTTGTCACCTTTACCATGGGTTGTCACTCATGGTTATTACAATTTAACCCCTTCAGGGTTAAAGGAGGGTTTTGTTTAGCCCACGGGCTTTCGCCCTTACCATGGGTAGCAACCCATGGTAACTAATATTTAACCCCTTCGGGGTTAGTCCTGTGTTGTTTAGTCCAAGGGCTTTTGCCTCCAGTTAATGAAATGTAAGCCCTTCGGGGTATTTTCAAATTTCCATGCTTCGGATACGCTCAGCACAGGCATTTCCAAATTGATTAATCAACTAATCAATTAATTCCCCTTAGTCCTATAAGGTAATTTTCGACTTGCATAGCTCATCAAATTCTCCACCAATCGGGCAGGAGAACTACCCACTGAACCAGAAACCGTGTGCTCAAAATTCCAAATCACGGATTTGGTTTTTCTGTCATAAATACCAAGGGTTACATCTGCTTCATTGGTCGAACCCCACACCCCTACCAAAAGACCAAGTGCGATGGCGCCTCCTTCAGACATAGGTTTTGACAATGCAAAGTTAGAAGTGATGATCGCGTCCACTTCTAACAATTCACAAATTTCATCTGGTGTCAACGGATTGCTTCCATAATGACCCGCCTTTTGTAATTTGACTTGGGTGGTTTCGATGTCTAAAATATTGACAGAAATTCTTCCTTGCATTTTACGTTTGAGCATCCAGTTGGAAATTTCCTGGTGAAAATTATTGGATTCGGTTTTTTGTTGTTCTTTTAGCGCAGCAGCATCTACTTTCTTTTGTGCAGAAATCGATACTTTAGGAGGAGCAATGGCAACGATTCTATGCGATGCCACACTTGCTTCCAATTCGGGGCTTTTGTAAATTCTCGCGCAACTTGTAATTAAAATTGCAAGTAAAACAGCTGTAAAATGGATATTGATTTTCATATTTAATTAAAATTTTTACAAAGGTAAAGTATTCAATATGGATCGTGATAAATGTTAAATGAAATAAATAAATCTTAAACGAAAATGAGATCCAAGGAATTGCCGTTGCAATTTAATATTCAAAAATTTAAGATTTTATTTTTTTTTAAAATTCAAATTTAATGCCTTGTGCTAAACTTGGTTTATCGCTATAACTGATCGTATTTGTCTGACGTCTCATATAGGCTTTCCACGCATCAGAACCAGATTCTCTACCGCCACCAGTTTCTTTTTCTCCACCAAAAGCGCCTCCTATTTCTGCCCCGGAAGTACCAATGTTGACGTTGGCAATGCCACAATCTGATCCGTCAGCTGATAAAAATTTTTCAGCTTCTTTTAAGTTTTCTGTCATGATGGCCGAAGATAAACCCTGAGGTACATTGTTCTGTATTCTAATGGCTTCATCCAGATCTTTATATTTAAGTAGATATAAAATAGGGGCAAATGTTTCGTGGCTTACAACAGGCATGTCTTGTTGTACCTCCGCAATACAGGGTTGTACATAACATCCGCTTGTATATTCAGGACCATCCAGCACAGCTGCTTCAATTAAAAAACTTCCCCCTTCTTCTTTTATTTTTTGGACAGATTCAAGATAAAGTCGGACAGCATCCTGGTCAATCAATGGTCCTACGTGGTTGGATTCATCCAATGGATTTCCAATGCGGAGCTGACTGTAAGCTTGTTTTAATACATCACATACTTGATTATAAATAGCTTCATGGATGATCAATCTTCTCGTTGACGTGCATCGTTGTCCTGCTGTACCAACAGCACCAAAAACGATGGCGGGTAGAACCTGTTTGAGATTGGCTGATGCGCTTATGATGACGGCATTGTTGCCACCCAATTCTAAAATACTTTTTCCAAATCTTTCTGCTACGGTCATACCAACGGACTTGCCCATGCGTGTAGATCCTGTGGCGGATACCAGAGGAATTCTATGATCCTTACAAATCCATTGACCAACATCAACAGATCCATTTACTAAAATTGAAAGCCCGGAAGGTAGGTTTTGTTCGCGGATTAATTCTGCTGTCATTTTCTGTACTGCAATTCCGCAAAGTGGTGTTTTTTCGGAAGGTTTCCAGATTACCGTATTTCCACAGACCCAGGCCAAAGCTGCGTTCCAGGACCAAACTGCCACTGGAAAGTTGAATGCTGAAATAACACCAACCACTCCAAGTGGATGCCATTGTTCATACATGCGGTGATCGGGTCTTTCTGAATGCATGGTCAAGCCATAAAGTTGACGACTTAAGCCAACTGCAAAATCGCAGATATCGATCATTTCTTGTACTTCCCCAAGTCCTTCTTGATATGATTTTCCCATTTCATAGGAAACGAGTGCACCCAATGATTCTTTATTTTCTCTTAACTTATTTCCTAACAATCTGACAAATTCACCTCTTTTTGGGGCCGGAATTTTTCTCCAAATGATGAAAGCTTGATGAGCTTCGTCCACTAGTTGATCAAATTCTTCTCTGGACGTAATGCTAACTTCTCCAATTTTTTGTCCATTCACAGGTGAATGGCTGACTATAGAATTTGTAGAGGTTTGAGCTGTGACCAATAGAGACGACAAGCTTCCGGCCTCGAAGGATTTTAACCCCAGAGCGCTCATACATTGTGATATATTCATGATTATCGGATTGTAAGTTTGTGGATCAGAGTCTCGCCATCGCCTCTGATCAACTGAATAAAGTAAAGTCCCGTTGGCAAAGTTGGTAATTCTAATTGATACTGGTCGGTAGACTGGTTGTTGATTTTTAATTTGGTTCTTAAACCATCCAATCCCATGATATAAAACTGATCACCGGTTTTGGTTTCTCCGTTCATCGTAATTTGATCTAGGGCAGGTTGAGGATAAATTGTAAACGGAAAATCATTCGACGTTAATTCATTGGATCCATTTATGAGATCAGAATAAATACGGATATCATCAATGTAAAATCCATCTCTTTTATTCGGACTAAAATTAGTTGCTACAAAAAGCTGCAAAAATATTTTTTTACCAATCCATGGTTTGAGATCTAAGTATTCTGAAATCCAATAATTTTGTAGTCCTGTGTACACGGGTTTATCTAAATCCTGAAAGGATGACCCTAATACGGTGTATTGCCCACACAAAGGAAAATAACTGACTCCATCTTCTGATATTTTTATTTGAGCAAAATCTACCTCAGGATCTAAATCCCATTTTGCTCTAAATGAAAGTTTTGCTTCCCGAGCCGAGGTTAAATCGATCGAAGTTTGGGTTCTCATTTTTATTTCCCTTGATTCTTTTATCTCGGAAAGTGGAGAATCTGTAAACGATGAGGGAGACGAAGTAAAACTTTCTGAAGTGGTAGAGAGGCTAGGGCCACCGCTACTAATCCACTGACTCATGTTGTCACAATTTTCTTCCCAAATCGGATTTCCCAAATAAACTTTATCAAGGTCTATTTTTTGGATATAATCTCCGGTCTGTAAACTTAATTGGATATGAACTTGATCTCCATATTTTGCAATGGGAGACCATTGAAAAGGTATATGTAAAATTTGATCAGCGCCTGCAGACATTTTGAAAGCGGGTGGCAAATTCATTGTAAATAATTGTGACTGATCAATATTGGCTTGAAGGTTAATCAATTCATCTTCCAAACCAGTTCTTCGCACTAAAATATCCAAATTTCCATCCCGATTTTCCAAAACTGTGGGGCTGACATCGAATATTTGGGCACATGCTCCTGCGTTCCAGGCAGACATAAAATTCATGTATTGTGTGGACTCATTTAGGCGGGTAATGTCTCTGCGATCGGGCCAAAATGCATATCCAACTTCAGGTGTAAATGCAAATATTTTTTGATCTCCGTACATCCAATCGTCTGAAACTCCATTGACTTCATAATTTAAAGTATTGTAGGTCGTACCCACTCTAAATTTGTTGTAAAGTGTAAACTGTCTGGCCATAGCCATATAAGCGATTGAATCTTGTGTTGGCAAGTTGTTGTATCCCCAGGGCACAATTAAAATATTGCCGTGGGAATGATAATTCATTGCAATTTTAAAATTGCGACTTTCGCAAAAGTATTTCACCGCTTGTGTTTCCACTTCAGAAAATGCTGAAGTTCCTCTAAAAACTTCAGAATCTGAATCAGCTGAGGAACCTTCATCATTAAAAGCCCATTCAAATCCGTAATTTCTATTTAAATCAACCCCAATTCCATCATTGAGATTTTTTCTATTTTTTCTCCAAAATCCATTTCCGGATGGGTTGGTGGTTTGATTGTAAAAATATCCATCCGGATTTACACAGGGTACAAAATACATAGCCCTAGAATCCACCAGTCTTTTTACTTCAGGATCCTTATTGTAATTTTCCAAAAGATACCACATGTAATACAGCATTTGTGACATGCTGATAGGCTCTCTGGCATGGTGTAAGGCGGTGTATAATATTTCTGGTTCCGGTTCGTCGATCGCAGGATTGTCAGAAATTTTTACATAATAAATGGGGCGACCTTCCTGGGTTAAAAAGCTAGCAATTCTATTCTTTTTGGAAATCAGATTGGGGTATAACTCTGACATCAAATCCAAAGATTCATAAATTTCTACCAAAGTGGGGAAGCCGCTCATAGAACCGAAAAGATATTCTACCGGTAATTTATAAACAGGAGGGTTGATTAAAAAACTATCACATGGATCAGCAGTTCTAGATTCAATCAGTATTTGATTAGGGACTATTTCTGGAAAAAAACCATGTTGAACCAAATTATCAAATTCGTCATGGGTAAAATCGCCAATAAATTCTTCCCCGGGTTTGTACAAACCATGGTCAAAAGCCAGACCTGTTTTTTGTAGATCTTGAATGCTCTTTCCCTGAAGCGGAATTCTTAATTTATGCCAATGGGTCTGAGCATTGCTCGGGAAAATAATAAATAATAATAATACAGATATAACCAGTAGTTGAGACCTCATCAGGAATAGGTAATTTTGCAGCGCAAAGATAGAAAGATTAAGAAGATTTAATGATAAAATTGAGATCATATTATAAAAAAAATCAATATGAAGCTGGTTGTGATGAAGCTGGACGTGGTTGTTTAGCGGGTCCTGTCATTGCGGCTGCGGTGATTCTCGATCCTTCAAAGCCTATCCGCAATTTGCAAGATAGTAAGAAATTATCAGAAAATCAACGACTTAAACTGCGAGATGAAATATTTGAAAAGGCTTTGGCCTGGTCTATTCAAGCCCAATCTCCATCTGAAATTGACAAGTACAACATTTTGCAGGCAAGTCTTAGAGCGATGGCACTTTGTGTCCAAAAGCTAACAATGGTCCCGGCACTAATACTCGTGGATGGAAATAAACAGATTCCGATCGCCCACATTCCCCAACTGGCCATTGTCAAAGGCGACGGAAAATATCAGTGCATTGCTGCAGCGTCTATTTTAGCCAAAACCCACCGTGATGAATTAATGTTGGAGCTTCATCAAGAATTTGAGGGCTATGGATGGAGGGAAAACAAGGGATACCCCACCATATTTCATAGGGAAGCCATTAAAACCCTTGGCTTAAGTCCTCATCACCGCAGATCTTTTAAATGTTTTGATCTGAATCCACAAAAACTACTTTTTCCATGATCAATCAAGCTTTGTTATTTGCTTTTCCGGTTTTTGACATCACCATTGCAAGATACCTTGCAGCACGAGGTGTAGATTATTTAGGCATTGATCTAGACCAATTGGACCAGTTACAGGCAGATCGCTTAATTGCCCAATTAAGGGAATGGACTTCGGGACCTTTGTTGGTGGGCATTTCTTCAGATTATGAAAAAGTGGAAATATTTAGATCTTATCAAAGCCTTGATGAAGTTTTATTTTGGGATAAAAATTCGACAATAAGTATTCCTGATTTAAAAACACCTCAAGCTGTCAAAATATCTGCAAGAATAAGCCCATCGCTTCCTACGGATTTGGACCAGGCTGCAAAAACGATATTAAATATTCAAAATTTACAAAATTTTAAATTGACCCAATCCTGCTTAGGTTATCTTTTTAATCCTGGTCGTGAAACGCAAACCGGAATTTTTGATTTTGATGAATTAGAAGCTTTTTTAGATGGTTTAGAGAATTAATCTCTGCTGGAAATTTTGGAAAGTAATCGAAGCATTTCAATGTACAACCAAATCAAAGTCACCCAAAGACCCATGGCGGCATACCATTCGTAATGTTTGGCTAGTCCGGCTTCTTCTCCTTTTTCAAAGAAATCAAAATCGAGCATCAAATTGAAAGCGGCAATTCCTACGACCAATAGACTAAAACCTATCCCAAAAAATCCATTTCCATGAATGAATGGAACCTGAATGCTAAAGAAGCTTAATATCAAAGTAATTAAATAAACAACCGCAATGGCTGCAGTCGCACCAATGATAATGGAACGGAAAGTCTGATTAACTTTGATGATTCCAGTTTTAAAAAGAAATAGCATCAGAAAGAAAAGTGCGATGGTCAAACTGGATGCATGAAAGACAATGCCATTGTACAAGGAGGCATAATACCAAGAAATGGTTCCTACAAACAAACCTTCCAAAAGTGCATAGGTGGGGGCAAGCCAGCCGGACCACTGGGGTCTGAAGGCCGATGCAATCACACAAACTAGTCCGCCGATCATACCTACCCATAAGAAAATCATATTGGGCATCATCCAAGCAATGGCTGCTGTGATCAATAAAAGCGCTCCCATAATGAGAGATTTATTGATGGCACCTGCCACACTCATTCTTTCAGAAATATCCAGCGTTTGATTTTGGCTGTTTTCAAGAATAGAAGGCCTTAACATAGGGCTTGAACCTGTGCGTGTAGAAAACATATTTTTGATAGACATTTTGTGGGGTATTTGATTTAATGACAAATATAATCTATTTTTTAAAAGAGTTAATTTTTAATAAGAATTGGTCACAATGAAGCCAATTCCTCATAAAAACACTTTTATAAAAAAACTGGTTCATTATTTAAAGAAAGTGGTTTTTTAACTATAAATGTGTTCAAATTACAAGTAAAATACTTATCCGCCTACCACCAAAAACCATATGCAACCGGCGATAAACCCCAATGCGGCCAATCCTCCGATTTTTTTGAGATACCAAATAAAATCAATATTTTCCATTCCCATAGCGGCAATACCTGCCGCAGAACCTATGATGAGCATAGAACCTCCGGTTCCTGCAGAATAAGCAATAAAATGCCAGAATTCATGGTCTTTTGGTAATTCAAACATACCCATGGAAGCTGCCACCAAAGGAACGTTATCGATAACAGCAGATAAAACACCCAAAACTATAGCGACATAGTCTTTATGGCCCAAAAAGTGGTCAAGTTGAGTGGCCATCGAACTTAAAATTCCTGCGGTGTCCAATGCAGATACAGCAGTTAGAACGCCAAAGAAGAAAAGGATTCCGGGAATCTCAATTTTGGACAAAGCATATCTGGCAGTTAATTTGTATTTGTCTTCGTGGGTAAAAACGTCCACTTTAGGATCTACAAATTCTGATATCAGCCAAACAACTGCTAATGCAAACATCATCCCCAAATAGGGAGGAAGATGGGTCAGTGTTTTAAAAACTGGGACTGATATTAAAGCTAAAAATCCGGTGATCAGCATAATTCTACTAGATCCTAGTTTGACATTTTCGGATTTATCTTCCGGTGGATTTATATTTCCTTTAAATTGATTTGTAAAAAGTAATGCTGTAAACATCGGTACCAATAAACAGATGACCGAGGGAAAAAATACGAACTTAATTAATTCTTCAGTACTCACTTTAGCACCAATCCACAACATAGTGGTGGTTACATCACCCAATGGAGACCAAGCTCCACCTGCATTGGCAGCGATGATGGTAAATCCAGCGTACCATTTTCTGGATTCTGCGTTTGGAATTAGCTTTCTAACCAAAGATACCATCACAATGGTAGTCGTTAAATTATCCAATAGGGCAGATAGGAAGAAGGCAATAAAGCAAACAAGAATCAGAAGTGTACTTTTTTTACTACTCGTAATTAATTCAGATAAAATATTAAATCCTTTGTGAGAATCTACCAATTCAACAATCGTCATGGCGCCAATCAGAAATAAAAGAATTTGTGCAATTTCGCCCAGATGGTGCGCGACCAATTCAGAAGGTTCTGATCCTGCTTGAATGGTTTCATGGTGAATGGCGATAATGACCCAACAAATGACGCCCGTAAATATGGCTGAAACTGCTTTATCAATTTTTAATGGATGTTCCAGGACAATCATGATATATCCTAAAACAAATGTAACGATCATAGAAATTAACATGGCCTATAGAATTTTCTTTAAAAATCAAATCAACTCCTTTTTCATGGCGTTTGATTTAGAAATAAATTTAAATGAAGGCGCAAGGTAGGAATTCTAGAGAAATCAATCAAATGCTTTCAATAAAAGTTGCGAAGTTCTAAGAAACTTAGGAGGTAGATTAGAAATAAAGTTAATAATGAATGGATTAGGACTAACTGAGATGTTCCCTGTTATAAGCATCTTCGTTTTCACGAATGTCTTTAATAAAGGATTCAGCTTCTGTATTTTGTTTTCCAATGTCCAATCGTCAGTTACAGTGGTTTCTATCCATACCTTTCCTGAACGTCTAAACACCTGTGCAAAAAGTCCAAACTTTTCCAACATTTCTTTTTCCAAATGCGCAACTTTTGTATGTTCATCGATGATTAATTCACCAATAGAATGAACAGATCTGCTTTCACCGATAGTTACATCGGTCGGAATCATGTTTTCTTTTTTGGATCCTGTAAATTTCTTATGGGGTTTCGTAAAAAATTCAATTTTCAGGTATGGGAATTTTTTTGAAAACTGATCTTTAATTTCCTCAATGGTCAAAGAATCTTTAATCGAAATTTTCATATCAGGTGGTTTAATCTAGTGAAGAAAGTAAAGGTATGTCAGAGTGGAACGCCAAAGTTTTAGCGCGACTAGTTTTAAATAGGGATTCTAAAAAATTATGTTTTCTTTTGACTGTAAAAATTAAATCGGCCGGGTGCTCAGAAAGAAAATGTGCAATGGCATCTAAAAAATGGGGAGATTGGACAATTTGATAAGAGACATTGGATAAGGCACTTAAAGAGGGAGCCAAAGTAGAAGAGCAGAGTTTTTCTTGAAAATCCGGAAATTCCTCCACATTCGGAACAATGGTGCATACGGCTAAATTTGATTTAAGAGATTCTACCGTTTCTACCAATGGACTTAATACATGTTCATCGTTAAAATCTTGACCATCATAAAAAAACACAATGTTCTTTGCTTCATGATAGCGGCATCCTGCTGGCACAATGAGGATTGGTTTTTCATATTCAGCCATCACCCTTGTCGCAGTACTGCCAATTATTTTCTCTTTGATAAAACCTTCTCCTTGCATTCCAAGGATGACCAGATTTGGTTTTAAATCCCTTGCCAAAAGTAGAATTTCCATGGTAGCTTCACCGTATCGCACTACTCCGGAAATCCCCATTCCGACATTTAGTTTGGACTCATACTTTAAAATGAGTTGATCCAGTCTTTCCTGCCAAGCATTTTTTATTTGATTGATTTCATCCACACCTGGAACAAAAACAAATGCATCCGCTGATGCAACGGGTATGGAAAAAACATTCAATAGAACAATTTGAGCGCTGTAATTTTTTCCAAACTCAATGGCGTAATCCAAAGCATTTTCTGATGCTGGACTGAAATCTATGGGACAAATAATTTGATACATGGTCTAAGTTTGAAATGGTATGCAAGATACAAACAGACGGCTATGGTAAAGGTTGACAAGTATCAATTGCCATTATGATCTTCATCAATGCATCCATAGTTTATTATAACATATTGAATTATAATTCTTTGGAAGTTTATTTTGCAGAGTTATAAATGGAATCATTCTATCGTCGATCCCTTCAAATTTTTTAGTCATCTGTCTTATGATTAATTCTGATCTTTGCGATCAGATGTATCAGATAATTCTAGGGACCTTTATCGTAAGTTTAATGCATGCGTTGATTCCAAGTCATTGGATTCCGTTGTTGGTGATTTCCAGGACGGCAAAATGGACTAAATCTGAAACAGTACGGATCACTTTAGTGACTGGATTGGCACATGTTTTAAGTTCGTTTGCGTTGGGATTGTTGTTGGGTTGGATTGGTTTTAGTTTGAGCATTAATTTTGAAGAAGTATTGGTTTGGGCAGGACCTCTTTTGCTGATCGTAATCGGTCTTTATTTTATCTACAGACACCACACCCACCACCATTTTCATGTAGACGATGAATTGACCCAACCTCCCATCCGAAAAAAACAGGTCGTATTGTCTTTGATGATGTTTATGATTTTATCTCCTTGTATGGAAATAGAAGTTTTCTTTTTTGCTGCAGGACAATATGGATTGTGGTATTTATTGCTTGTAGGTTTAATTTATGCATTGATCACTTTGTCCGGAATGCTTATCTGGATCCAAATTGCCTGGAAGGGATGGGAGCGATTCAACATGCATAAAATAGAACACAACGCGGGATTGTTGACTGGCTGGACGATTGTGGCAACTGGAATTTTAGGATTTTTCCTGCATTAAATGTAAATAATTTTACTGTTTCCTAACTTGCGTAATATATTTTGGGGATTTAGAAATTTTGATCCATTGAAATATTGATACACTTTTTAATTCTGGAAGAAATATTTTTGAGAAATCGAGAACATAAATTAAACTTCCGGCCTAAGGCTTTGTAGCTCGGGATGCAATATTCCAGTAGTTTACTTGGTGTAAATCTTGATTTCCAAATGCCTGTAAATGAGCGGCAATGGCTTTACGTTGACGTCTGGGTTTTTGGTGATAGATGAGGAGGATTTGCATTGAGGGAAGGTTTTATCTAGTCTCCTTTAAAGAGCTTATAAATTATCTAATCAGGGTAACATCGCCTTTAAACAGGAATTCTTGTGAGTTGTTGTACCTGCCTTTTATGACATAAGCATAGACACCTGTGATGCAATCTTTCCCTTTGAATCTACCATCCCAACTAAAATGAATATGAGATGAATTAAAAACCATGCTTCCCCATCGGTCATATATCTCCACGTGAAGCGATTCTACTCCTTCATGATAAAAACTGAAATGATCATTTACTAGATCATCGTTGGGAGAAAAAACATTGGGAATAAAAATTTTATGGCATAATTTTGATATTACTCTAGTTTCCAACAAGCTGTCGCATTGGTGTTGATTTTGAAACATGAGTTTATAAACTCCAGGATTGGAAATAGAATAGTTTCCAATTTTCAATATTTCACCTTCACAAAGGAAAGTATCTAAATTAAATGTAGAAGTTGGTAATACAAGCAATTGATATTTTACGGTACTATCGCAACCATCTGAATTTTGATAAATAAAAGTATACTCGCCGCCAGTTGAAAAATATTCACCATTGATTATAATTGAATCTCCATCGCATAAGCTGAGTGCTGTGTTAGAAACGGAAACTCTAAATTGTTCTATATTGGTTAGGACAATGGAATCACATTTGCCAGGCACTCGGAGCGTATCTATATAGTTTCCTGTATTGAAATATTTATTTTTTCCAATATAAAAAGTATCACCTTGGCAAAGTTTAATAGTTTGTTGACGCAGTCCATATGGTAAAAGTTGGATGCGGTATTCAACAATGGTGTCGCAATTTACCATGGATGGTAGTGTATCTTTAAATTGTGTTTCTCCTTTGTAATAGATTCCATTCAACTGAATTGAATCACCCTGACAAATAGAGTACGACTTTTGGTCAATTTTATAATTATTGACGAAAATATTTAAAATAGTCAGGCTATCACAACCATGAATATTTTGATTTGAAAATTTATATTGTCCTTGAGCAAAAAATTTGGAATTGTCTACGATGATGGTATCTCCATGGCAAATATGATAATCTTTGTATATTGAGTCGGTAGGAAGCTCAATAATACTGATATTATAAATGGAATCACAATGACCTACAGCCATTATTGTGTCTGCAAATTGACCAGATGTTGAATAAGTTTTGTTTCCAATGAAAATTGATTCTCCTCTGCATATTTCCATTGATATGTTTCTCTTGCTATAAGGTAGATATTGAACATTGTAATTAACGATGGTATCACAATAGTCAACAGATGTGTTAGTATCTACAAAGCTTATTTCATTTTTAAAGTAAATGCCATTAATCAGAATTGAATCACCATGGCAAATGGTGTAGGACTTTTGATCAAAATTGTAATAGTTAATAATAATATTTACAAATGTAATACTGTCACAACCATACATATTTTGATCCTTCAATTCAAACTGTCCTTCTGTAAAATATTTATGGTTTTCTATATTGATTGTATCTCCATAACATAATTGATATTCCTTGTTTATTGAATCAATAGGTAGTTCAATAATACTGATATTATAAATCGAATCGCACTGGCCTGGAGTCCTTAGGGTATCTGTAAACTGACCAGATGTTGAATAAGTTTTATTTCCAATGATGATCGATTTCCCTTTGCATAACTGTGCAGATATATTTATCTGTCCAGGGGGGTGTATTAGAATGTTGTAATTTATAAGAGTGTCACAATCATCAATAGATGAAATGGTATCAACAAAGCTAATTTCATTTTTATAGTAAATTCCATTAATCAAAACGGAATCACCTTGACAAATAAAATATGTGAAGTCTATATTGGGTGCAGGTATGACTTTAAAGATTATAGAATCAATTAGATTGCAATTGCCATTTTGTAATTTATAATGTAAAATATTAATAGAATTGGGTGGTATAATAGAAAAATCTAATGTTGATATTTTTTTTCCGTTTAGTTCAAAAGTCCCACCTGCAGGAGAACCCATGGAACTTAAGTCGATTGGATTGCTATTTGAGCAATAGACGCTATCAATACCTTGAATTTTAGCACCACTGCCACCTGTAGTGTAATTTCTCTGGAATACAGAATCAATACTGTTAGGTGAACAAAGAATATCATTAAATAGTAAACAATTGGTTTTACTCAATTCAATACCCAACTGGAATTGTTGAATATTTTTTTTAATCTCAGTTGAATGTGAAATTTGTTGAACTTCAATTGGGATAACCTCTAAAGAAATCGGATTTGAGCCACAATAATAAAGGTTCCTATTTAATGTATGATATGATAAACTATTATTTTGAAAATTATAAGCACCCACCATAAATTGGGTACCGAATTGAAAAACATCAGGGTGTCTTAAATTAAGATTGGTATTAGAAGATTTAATTATATTATTTGAAGAATCAAGTGAAAATAAAATTAGTGAATTTCCAATTTCAGAATATGATTGTGTGGCAGAAATATATACCTCTTCATCTTTTTCAAAAGCTCCTACAGTATTCAAAAATATGCCATTGGTGCTAATTATTTTATTGGATTTAAGAATTTCACCAGATCCATTTATTTCAATTATGAGTCCACTCATTTCACTTGGATTGGGGTTATTTGCATTTTTGTCATCTCCAAATCTACCCATTACAAGATATTTATCTTTTTTAAGTCTATCAATAGTAACACCATAAATACCATATCTTGAAGGATATGAATCATCGACAGTTATTAATTTTGACCATTCTATATTGCCCAATGAATCAATTTTAACAATCCAGGTTGAACTTCTATCTTGAGTTTGAATATTTGGCCCGGTGCCTGTGGCTATAAATCCATTGTCGTCGGTGTGACAAGAACCAAATAAACCATAGTAATCTCCGAAGCTAACATTTACATTATTTTGGTTTATTATATTTCCATTAGGGCCAAGTACCATATAAAAAGTTGTTTGACTAGTTTGGCCAAAATTGTCCAAACTTAAAATAAAAATATTGCCTGAAGGGGAAATTGATATAGAGCTCAATTCATGTGTGTTATTACTTTGAAAATATTTACTCCATAAAAGATCGCCATCCGGATTCAATTTTGTAACGAAGATGAAATTATTCCGCAATTTACCCAGAATGACTAAGTTGCCAAAATTATCAGATTTTACAAAGTGAATTGAACTTACAGTTGATAAATTAATTTTGCAAGTAATATTAACCAATGGGTGTAATTCTTTATTTAGTTTTAGCACAGTAAAGCCCGTTAGTTCGGGGTTAACAATCCATAGATTATTGGATGAGTCGGAAGCAAAATAATTAGTAGTTTTAGTCCTTGTTGTAAACCCGGGAAAGTTTATTTTAAATTCTGAAGTAATTAATCCTTGTGAATTTACTTCATTAAATGCGTAACAAGAACCTAATATTAAATATATTAATAGAATTTTGTTTCTCATGATAAGTATACTATATGATAAAAAAATTCTCGCTTTTAGGGGTGTAAATATACTTTAAATATCAATTTATGTATTAAAATGTAGTATTTTTAACTAAAATCAAAAAGTAATTTTTCTAGTTTATTAATAATCAACTCCTAATATATTTTTATGTTTCTCAATACAAGATTTAATAAATAGAATATTACTTTTCGTCCATTCAATGGTTTTCTTAAGGCCAACTTCTGCATCCGTATGCGCTTCAAAGTTTAATATTTCTTTTGATTTTACAGTGCTTCCAAATCGCTTGATGGAAGTATCCCAATCCCTTCTTGGAAGAATTTCAAGAGTGGATTTACTATCCGTTAATTTTAAAATTAATTCAGCCCATTCTTTGATGGTGGTTTCTTTTCCGCTGGCAAGATTATAAACATCGCCTGCCGATCCAAATTCTGCACATGAGATCAAACCACGGACAATGTCGTCTACAAATATAAAATCCCTTGATCCTGATCCCGCATTTTCCAATTGCATCGGCATTCCCATGATGGCTTTGTAAATAAAAGTGGGTGTGACATTTCTCCACACGGTTGCTGGAGTTCCCCTCCATTGACCAGCACCTAACACTTCTCCCGGACCATACACATTTTGAAATCTCGCTCTGACGATCGGAGTTTGATGTTGTTTATGGTAATAGACTGCATAGAATTCTCCAACAATTTTAGAAATACTATAAGGGCTATCCATCTTTAAAGAAACGATGTCTTCCTCAACTGTTGCACTTGCTTCAAGTACGGATTTTTCAGCGACTGCACATCCAGCTGCAGAATACACGATTTTTTTTACCCTTTGATCATTTTTAAATTTGTCAAAAAGTTTGATCGAGGTGATTAAATTATTGTCATGGTCAGCAATTGGATCATGTATCGAACTTTGATTGCCGTGGTAAGTAGAGAGATGAAAAATATAATCCACACCTTCGGAATATAATTTTTCTAAAATTGCATCATCAGCAATAGTGCCTTGAATAAAATCAACATTTGGAATTCCTTGGATATTTTCTTTTTCTGAAGACATTAAATTGTCCACCACAAAAATTGTTGCAGGAAACTGCGAAGAAATAGCCTTGGTTAAATTGCTCCCTACAAATCCTGCTCCTCCTGCAATGAGGATTTTTTTATTTTCAAATATTGACATTTTCCTTAATCCATTTTCTTTAAGTGGGTAAATGTTTGCTCAATTCCAAATTTCTGATAGTACTTTATAGCTTGATCGACTCCATATTCAAGTGCGGTTTTAGCCTTCCAGTTAAAATGTGCTTCCGTTTTGGCAGGATCAATCAAAATCGTAAAGACATCATCTTCACCTCTTGGACGAACTTCTACTTCTTTCTCCAAACTGATGCCCAAAGATTTAATAGTTGCATCAAATAATTCTTTAATGGAATAATCTGCTCCGGTAGCAATGTGGTAATATCCTTTTTCTCCTTTTCCGTCTAATGCTCCAAGCACAACTGCGACCAAATCATCGATGTAAATAAAATCTCTGCGTGTATCCATTACAAAGCATGCTTTGCCGGTGGTCAGTCTCTGGAAAAACGTCGGCAATGGTCCACTGATATTCCGTGGTCCATAAGCGTTTGCCAATCTAAATGATAGAAATTCCAAGCCACTTAGTTCGATGTATTGTTCGCCGGATGTTTTACTGATGGCGTAACTGCTTCCACCCGGATAATCACCAGAAAACAATGGATGCTTAAGAGTAATGGGTTGTTCCAATGGTTTTAATCCATAACAAAGTGAAGTTTGGAAATAAATGAATCTTTTCACTTCATTTCTTTTCGCTGCTTCCACCACGTGGATGGTTCCCAAAATATTGGTATTTACATCTTCTATCCAATTGTTTGGATCTTTATATGCGGCAGCTGCGTGAACTACCATTTCCGGTTTAAAATCGTCAAATGATTGGTTGACCAATTTGACATCTGCGATGCTACCTTCGATAATTTTTAAATTAGGATGTGGAGTCAGATTGTCTTTTCTTCCAGTCTGATAATTGTCGATGACTAGTACCTGATCTCCATTGGCCAATAAACGATCGGTGAGATGCGAACCTATAAATCCGGATCCTCCGGTAATTAATATTTTTCTCATGATATATTGATTTTATTTTGTGATGTAATATTTTCTATTGAATGATTTTGATCTAAAAATTCTTGTTGCCATAATTCCAAACATAAAAAGGCCCAGAGATTTCTTCCGAATTTACTTTCGTGGCTAATTTTATCGATGACCTTGGAATTGTCGATGTATTCTCTGTGTTTTGCTTTGCTACTATGAAACACATCATGAATAAATTCTTTTACGGGACCTTTCTTGGACCATTCTACAAGAGGAGTTGGAAAACCCATTTTGTCTTTTCTCTGTAAAATAGAATCAGGTAAAAGCGGTTGCACTACTTTTTTAAAAATATGTTTCATGTCACCATTTTCAAACTTGATGTTGGAAGGAATGGTGGCTGCAAGTTCCACAATTTTATGGTCGAGTAGGGGAACCCTTGATTCCAGTCCATGGGCCATGCTCATGCGGTCTTCGACTTGAAGAAGTGCAGGAAGTAATGTTTTAAAATCAAAATGAGTCATTTGATCAAAATAAGATTGTTTTCCCACATTTTCTCCGTTGAATATATTCTTAAAACTAACAAACGGATTGTAATCTTCTAATAATTCCCATCGAATGGCATCACCGAGATGAGGCGCTCTGTTGATCAATCGAAAATATCGTTGATCCATTTCTTCAAAAAGTCCATCTCTCCAAAATTCTTGCAACATGGGCTTATAATTGCGCAGAGAAACCAGATTTGGAATGATGGATTCGTAGGTGACTATAAAGTTACCGTTGCCATGTGTACCATTAATCGCTGCTTTAATACATTGTTCAAAATATGCAATTAGATATCTCGTGTATCCTCCAAAAATCTCATCTCCTCCTTGTCCACCCAACACTACCTTTCGGTATTTGGATGCCAGAGATGAAACCATGTATTGCGGAAATGAACCCGGTCCTGCTACCGGAAAGTCTAAATGATAAATCACTTTTCGAATATGATCGACAAAATCATTTTCTACGATGTCGATTTGATGAAGACTAAAACTTTTTGAATTTGCCAGATCTTCCGCATATTTACTTTCGTCATAATCTGCACTAAAAGAAAACTTCCCGGTAAACCCAAGAAATGGGTCTGCACTCATTTCTGATGCAATGGAAGCAATGGCGCTACTGTCAATTCCTCCACTCACATACGCTCCAACCGGAACATCGGATCGAAGATGAAATTTGACGGATTCATGCAGCAATTCAGATAATTCATTTTCAAAATAGTCCGCGGTCTTTTCAAAATCCGGTTTATAACTGACTTCCCAATATCGCTGAATTGAAACACCATTGGGATTGATCTTCATATGGTGTGCAGGCAATAATTCCTTGATGTTTTGAAAAAGTGTTTTTCCATCCAAACAAAACTGGAAGGCGAGATAATCTTTCAGACCTTCACGATCGATGGTTTTTTTCTCTAAAAAAGGTAAAAGCGCTTTACATTCTGAAGCGAAATAAACGGCATCATTTTTCTCGAGAAAATACAAGGGTTTGATTCCAAATCGATCTCTGGCGATGAACAATTCTTGGAGGTCGTCCCTCCAGATTGCAAAAGCAAACATTCCTCTGAAGCGTTCCAGACATTGATCGCCCCAATGTAAATAAGCGGCTAATATGACCTCCGTATCAGATTGCGTCCTAAATGGAAAATGTGGTCTTAATTCTTCTCTGAGTTCAATATAATTGTACAATTCTCCATTGTAGGAAATGACATATTTTCCATTTTCGAAGACCATGGGCTGTCGGCCGGTATCGGAGGTGTCGATGATGGATAATCTCCTGTGAGTGAGTCCTGTGCGAAGATTTTTGGCGAAATGATGTCCAAAACCATCGGGTCCTCTGTGCTGAATAAGTTGGTTCATATGCCCGACTTCCAACTCCATACGGGATTGATCCCTAATAAGTTGTTTTTGATAAATTCCGGCAATTCCGCACATGATAGTTGAAATAATGTATGTAAAACGGGCGCAAAGATGCTTAAAATCTGCCTATTTTATGAGATATTATCAAGCTATAAACAAAAAAGAGCGTTAGAGATTAGCGGGTAGAGATCGTGCCCATCATCCGTTTTTCCAATTTTTTAAACCAGGATAAACGATCCAAACCAAAGAACCACACCATCCGTTTGGTCCATTCGATGCCAATGGCTTTGGAAAAAAGAATGGGGGAATACATCCATGGATAGCTATGACAAAGAGAAATGACTTTTAATGAAAAACTTGAAGAAGTTGAAAGAGCTGGCTTGATTAAATGGGATTGAATGTTCTGAAAGATGAATTGGACAAATTGCGAGTAAGTATGTTTTCCGGACTCCACGATGTCCTGATAAGCTTGGTTGGCCAATTGTTGGCAATAGTTTTTGTCATGAATTTTGCGGATGACCTCCTCCAAATTGGACCAGTCTTTTGCGATGGGGATGTAATGCACATCGGCCACAAAGATGCCATTGTAGTAGCCTTCCACCAATACCTGACAAGTTTTACTCACCGCTGCTTCAAAATGTCTTGGAGATAAGGCGTAGTATGGAAAATGTTGGTCTAATCCGGGGAAGCAATGATCTCTGACTTCTTCAAAACTTGCATCTGGTTTGAGTAGCTGATATTTTTCACAACACTGTCGGATGGAACCATCCGGATCGTGTAAACTGGATCCACCTTCGCAGCCCAGCATGATTCTGGTACTGCCTACAAATCGATACCAATTTTCACCAAATATAAATTGATTGGGATCGTTGGATAAGTCCGTTTTTAAATCGCTGTTTTTTAGTTTTTCAGAAAAAACTTCGGTGAGCCTCCATTTGTAAGTTCCGAAATAGCCAAGATTATAAGGCATTTTGCGTGCCCGGTAGGCTACATCAAGAGATCTATGTTCGTGAGGGAGTGCATAATTGCTGTATTTGGAAAGCATGTCTTCATCGATGTATCCGGTGAGCACGGTGTGATAATGTTGGATCCCGGTGATAGGTGAAGGATAGACGGTTTGCCAAAGAGATTCCGGAAGACAAGTAAATATTTCAGATACTCCAAATTCCTTCATAAAGTTGCATAGACTTTTTGAATGGATATATTCATCCTGTACCAATGCGGCTTTATAAATTTTTGAGCGTTTTAATTTCGGCCAGGAATTAAATAAATGGTCAAATGGTTGATTGATGTTTTGAAGGAAGAAAGTAAAATGAAAAACGATGGCATCAAAAGTAGAATCATTTAAAAATGGAGGTTCTCCATAGGCAATATTCCAATAGTGAACTTGGTGTAAATCTTGATTTCCAAATGCCTCTAAATGAGCAGCAATTGCTTTTCGTTGACGTCTGGGCTTTTGGTGATAGATGAGGAGGATTTGCATTGGGAAAGGTTTTGACTGGTCTCTATTTAAAGAGCTTATAAATTATCTGATCAAGGTAACATCGCCTTTAAACAGGAATTCTTGTGAGTTGTTGTACCTACCTTTAATGACATAGGCATAAACACCAGTGATGCAATCTTGTCCTTTGAATCTACCATCCCAACTAAAATGAATATGAGATGAACTAAAAACCATGCTTCCCCATCGGTCATATATCTCTACATGAAGAGATTCTACTCCTTCATGATAAAAACTGAAATGATCATTTACAAAATCATTGTTGGGAGAAAATACATTGGGTATAAAAATTTTATGGCATAATTTTGAAATTACTCTTGTTTCCAACAGGCTGTCGCATTGGTGTTGATTTTGAAACATGAGTTTATAAACTCCCGGATTGGAAATAGAATAGTTTCCAATTTTCAATATTTCACCTTCACATAGGAATGTATCTAAATTAAACGTTGAAGTTGGTAATAAAAGCAATTGATATTTAACAGTACTATCGCAACCATCTGAATTTTGATAAATAAATGAATACTCCCCACCAGATGAATAATATTCTCCATTGATTAATATTGAATCCCCTTCACACAATCTGAGTGGTGTATTAGATATAGAGACTTTAGCTTGTTCTATATTGGTTAAAATAATTGAATCACATTTACCAAACGCACTTACTGTATCAATATAGTTTCCTGGATTGAAGTATTTATTCTTTCCAATAGAAAAAGTATCTCCTTGGCATAATTTAATAGATTGTTGTCGCAGACCATAAGGTAAAAGCTGAATGCGGTATTCAACAATGGTATCGCAATTTACCATGGATTGTAGTGTATCTTTAAATTGTGTTTCTCCTTTGTATTAGATTCCATTCAACTGAATTGAATCTCCATTCCAAATCGTGTACGACTTTTTATCAAGTTTATAATTATTGACGAAAATATTTAATATAGTCAGACTATCACAACCTTGAATATTTTGATTTGAAAATTTATATTGTCCTTGAGTAAAAAATTTGGTATTGCCAATGATAATGGTGTCTCCATGACATAGATAATATTCATAGTATATCGAATCAGTAGGTAGATCAATAATACTGATATTATAAATCGAATCGCACTGACCTAGAGCCCTTAGAGTATCTGTAAATTGACCAGATGATGAATAAGTTTTATTTCCAATGATGATCGATTCCCCTTTGCATAACTGTGCAGATATATTTCTCTGTCCATACGGGTGTATTAAAATGTTGTAATTTATGAGAGTATCACAATCATCAATGGATGAAATGGTATCCACAAAGCTAATTTCATTTTTATAATAAATTCCATTAATCAAGACGGAATCACCTTGACAAATTAAATAGTCACGACGATCAATATTATGTGGGAGTTGAATTAAATCAAGTTTTGTAACACTGTCACAACCATTTGAACCCAGTCCTGTGATATAATAAATACCTTCAGAATAAAATTTCTCGCCTCTAAGGAATAGAGTGTCGTTTGAGCATATCATACGTTCAATATTCCCTGTGTCAATGCTATTTTCGATCACATTCAACTTATAAATGGTGTCGCATTCTGCAGAACCAATACGAACTGTGTCTAGGTAGATTCCTGCTTTTGAATAAGTTTTTCCTCTAAAATTTTTGGAACTACCCGCACAAATTTGGATGGTAGTGTCCTTTTGAAGTAGTTTTGAGAAGCTAATTTCAAAGTAGTCCACATTATTTTCATTCTTGCAAAGTGAAATGTGTGAGAAAAGGCAAGAAAATGAGTTTAAATTTAGAGGTAAATTTTCTTCTGAAATACCAGTTTGGATGGAATGGGTATGAGTAACTTCTGTAAGAGGAGTTGCTTGAAACTGACCATTAAAAGGTACCGCCTGGCATGCATCAAAATAGGCTAATTGGGTGATGTTAAAATATTGATGTAGTTTATTGGCAACAAATGTATAGGCTGATGTGATAATGTTTTCATTGACTTTTTCAAGTCGATTAAAAATCATAGTTTTGTTGAGTTTCTTGACAAACGAAATATTGTAATTGTCGTCAAATTTCATAAATATCATGGATTTACCAACATGCGTGTATCCTTCACTACCAATCATATAGTAGAAACCATTTTCATAAATGAAGTTCGTAGGGTTTGAAAAATTCGAATTATTCAAAACCAATTTATTTGATCTGTTAATATTTCCTGCACCATCTATTTCTACCAAAAGACCATTCATTTCTACTGGATTGCGGTTACTTGCTCTTGCATCATTGCCATATCGCCCCATTACCAGGTAGCGGTCATTTTCTATTGAATTTATGGTGACTCCATAGGCGCCTGGAGGTGAGGTCGTAAAATTTTGAGGGATATATAGCCTGGACCATTCAAAGATACCTTGGGAACTAATTTTCATTATCCATAGAGTGAAAGCTTGCCCAACTTGAGGCCCTGAACCAGAAAGGATGAATCCGTTATCTTGTGTAGCTGTAGCCCCATACATACTATAAAAATCACTGTTAGTCAACCTAATAACTTGTTGATTTAATAGGTTTCCATTGTCTGAAACAAGTATTGTATTGGAAGAAAGATAAGATGGATATTGGTTAGTAACCGCGCCAATCAAAATATTATCTAGTTTATTAATCGTCAATGAATTTACTTCAATGGGACGGTTAAATCTGTAGACTTTAGACCAAAGCAAATCGCCGTATCTACTAAATTTTACAAGAAAAATGGATTTATTATCGGATTCACCGGCTACTAGAATTTCATTCTTGTTGTTCTTATTGACGAAATGGGCTGTAATAATACCAATGGAAGAAGTTCTATAAATCTTGTAAGTCACCAAATGAAAACTGGAATCAAAAAGTGAAAATTCTAAGCCTTTATTGGAATTATTGACGAAAATAAATTCTTTATAGTCATTGAGTATCACACTGCGACTTAGACAAGGGCAAATATCCGGTCTGCCGGACTCAATGGGAAATTGTCCTTCAATGATGCTTTGAGAGTATGCAGGCAGAAGCTCTAAAACGATAGAGAGAACTATGATCACTAGGTTTCTGCAAATTTTTATAGACATTATGGCATGGTATACATTATCGAGATATTTTAATGTATATGAGATGTTTTACAAATTATTAATTTGTAAAAAAAATTTACTATATAAAAGGCGATTAAATAATTAATTATGCAATTGCTTAATTAATTATCAACTTATAGAACTCTATTGAGGAGTCAATTTTACAGTGCTAAATAATAATAAACCACTTTTTTTATAGTATTCAGTATAATTTAATTGATCTTGTTTTATGATTAAATCTGACCAAGTTATATCTAAAGTACCACCAGGTTGCAAAACTTTAAAAGTTAATTTATATGGATTATTTGGGTCAAAATTTAATTGCATATCAGTAGTATCGCTTCCATCAAATATATAGCCAGAATTATCTGCATTAAATTTGATCACAAAGTCGTCATAGTCAACAGTATTTCCTGAAGCACCTCTTTTATAATAATATTCATTTTGAGCAATATTGGTTCTGATTTCATCAAACACCCAAGATTTTGAAACCAATACTTGTTTTAACTCAGTTCCTAAAGTATGTAAATCTGAGTCGCATGTTTTAGTACAGTTGGATAATACAAGGGAAAAAGGTAAAAGTAAATAAATGTAATATTTCATAATAATTGTTTTAACAAAGATAATGAGTTAAGGCATTTTGGTATATATTTTATTGATTTATTTTTTAAAATAAAGATTTATAATATAAAGTATGTATAAATAACAGATATATAAAGATATATATATATCAATATATCATATATAATGATGTTATAGTTTTTCTGCTATTTTTGCACACTTTTATTTTTGGATGTATGGTGATCAAGATTTACCGGGCGGTTGTCCCTGACTTTATTCGAACATTTTTGCATGATTTGTTTATAGAAGATGTTCTGTATTTCTTAAGAAATTGGAGGGTTTATCTAATTTCTATTAAAACAAAACTAGGACTAGCAAATTCCAGTCAGTTTGATAAGGAATACAATGTAATATTGAAATTTGGACCAACTCCATATTGTTGGGAGTTTAGAAAGGAATATAGAAAGAATGAAATAATCATTGGATATGACAATGAAAAGAATTTGAATTATTTTGACCTAGAGGGTAAAAGAATGTTTTTGCCAGTAGAGTATTCAAAAAGAAAATTGAAAAAATTAGTCTGGTCTTTGCTTATTGAACAGGATATTAGATCCCCTCATAGATATGTAAAATCCTATGATGAATTAAGTAATAAAATATTGTTTGATGTAGGTGCGGCCGAAGGAATATTTAGTTTGATGGCTATTGAATATGTTAGTAAAGTGTTTTTATTTGAATATAACGAGATATGGATTAGAGCACTACAAGAAACATTTAAGCCTTGGAAGGAGAAGGTTGTATTAATTCCTCAGAAAGTGGGAGTTTCTAATGATAATGATGCAGTTACCCTTTCAACATTTCTTTTGTCAAAAAAAGTAGATAGTATATTTTTAAAAATGGATATTGAAGGTGCAGAGATTGAAGTATTGCATGAAATAAAATCAGTCTTAAGTTCCCAAAGCAATATTGAATTGGCAGTTTGTACCTATCACAGGCCAGATGATTTTGCAACAATTAAATCAATTCTTGAATCTATTAATTATAGTATAAATCCAACTGAGGGTACAATTTATTTTAATGGATCATTTAATAAAGTATTGATTAAGTCTAAAAAAAATTGAAAAAGCAGTTTTATTACAATTATTAATTTGAATTAAGTTTGTTAAATTAGAACATATAAAATTTTATTTCCTGTTAGTACTAAATAGGAATATTAAAAATGAGTATTTCAAGTATGAATAGTTTAAGAGAGTATTTTTTAAAAAATGATAAGAGATTAATCCACAAATGGGATCATTATTTTGAAATTTATGATCGACATTTTTCAAGATACAAAGGCAAGGAGGTTGTTATATTAGAAATAGGGGTATCACATGGTGGAAGTTTGCAAATGTGGAAAGATTATTTTGGATCTAAAGCAATAATATATGGGGTAGATATTAATCCAAGTTGTAAAGAATTAGAAGAAGAAAATATTTCAATTTTTATTGGCTCCCAATCGGATAGGAATTTTTTAAGGGAATTAAAAAGTAAAGTTGGGAAAGTAGATATTTTGATTGATGATGGAGGACACATGGTTCAACAACAAATTGTTTCTTTTGAGGAGTTATACTCCATTGTGGCAAATGATGGGATTTATTTGTGTGAAGATGTCCATACATCCTATTGGCTTCGTTTTGGAGGGGGAGTCCAAAGAAGTGGTACTTTTATTGAATATTCCAAAAATCTAATCGATCATTTAAATGCGTATCATTCTGAACAAAAGAGTAGATTAGATGTAACTGAATTTACTAATAACACTGATTCAATTCATTTTTATGATAGTGTCGTTGTTCTTGAAAAACGAATTAAATCAGCCCCATTTCACTTGAAACGAGGTGAAATCATTATTGACCATGTTGTACCTGAAAAGGGGCCTGCTAAAAAATTCTTAAATAGTATTTTAATACCTATTTTGGTGTCATTTAATAAAGTTTTGAGATTCTTCAGACTTCCAAGCATATATTGGAAATGAGAAATTGAATTTATTGGATTTAATGAAAATTACTTTGTGTTTCAAAAGTTCAATTCAAATCTCGCTTAATATTTTAATTAAACTTTAGAAATAGCTTCTTTTAAAGCTAAAAGATAGCTGTTTCCAAATAATTGATCGGGTTCAAGGTAACTACCTTCACCCCATTCATTCCATGCATTGATGAAAATAAAATTCTCATCATCAGAGTATGGCTCAAATTGTTCAATTGTTTTATTTATCCATTTCTTAAATAAATCAGGCGTTGAGTCTTTAATAATAACACAATTCTTTTTCTTATACCTTGGTGTGGTATCCCAATTTGGGAAAATACCTGGATAAATTTTATATTTATAGAAATTTCTAAAATCAGCCAATGAATCTATAAAATATTTGTATTCTATAATTCGATTTCCAAAATGACTTATTAGATAATTATCTTTTCTGAAAAGTAAAGCATATAATGCATTGAAAAAATCAATGCTCATTAAGCGATCAAATTTATGAACTTTAGGCCATAATTTATATCTATTACTCCAAATTGCAATTTCTGCTGCAGCATCGAAATGATTTAAATATTTTTCTCCATAAGATTTTGGCCTTTCGAACCGAATCAGATATAGTTCTAAGCCTGCTAAAGCAGCTTCCTTTCTCCAAATGGAAACCATTTTTTCAAAGTCAGGAATTTCATCACTGCGGTAGATCATCAAAACGGGTTTACCATTGACCTTAATGTACCGTGTATCCTTAAATACTGGGATTAACCACTTTATATGGTTAAGATAATCTTCATCGGAATATTCTTGTTTAAAAAGTACAGTATCGTCTTTTCCTGCCCATCTCATAGTCCAATCGTGATTGGCCCAACACAACATAAATGGAAAGTCAGGAGTTTTGGTTCTCAATACTTCATTGAAGGGTAGTTCCAGAATTCTTTTACCCAAGGACCAATAGTGGTAATAGCAAAATCCATGTACACCTGCGTCTTCTGCCAATTTTGCTTGATCTTGCCTAACCGACTGTAATCTTAAATCATAGAAACCTAAATCTTTCGGTATTCTTGGTTGGATTTGCCAACGATAAAGTGGTTTTGCAGAAGCAACATTGACCCATTCTGTAAAACCTTTTCCCCAAAATTTGTCATTTTCAGGAACAGGGTGATACTGAGGAAGATACATTGCAATAGGCCTATATTTCACGAAATATTCATTTTAATTGGGTGCAAAGTTAAAAAAATAAGTAAGCTTAAATTATCCACAGTCTATTTATTGGAGAATTCAAAAATAAGAGCGATTTTAGTTTTGATTGAAATATCTCGTTATTTACATCAAACTATCTTATTAAAGTAAGATCACCAGCAATTTTGAATGGCTTACCATTGGTAAAATTGCCTGTTATTAAATAGACATAGGTTCCGGGATTACATGGTAAACCGTAAAATTTTCCATCCCAGAAATTATTAACTTCATTGGTGTGAAATATTAGTTCGCCCCATCTGGAATAAATTTCTACAATGATCGACCCAATACCTTCATAAAAGATTTCAAATTCGTCGTTTACTGCATCACCATTGGGAGTAAAAACATTTGGTACTATTATTCTATGGCAAATTTTAAATTTAATTGAAGCGGTGAGTAAACTATCACATCCAGCTTGGTTCTTAAAAGTTGAATGATAGTCTCCTGCTGTTTTAATAGTATTATTTCCAATTTGAATGACTTCATCTTCACATAATGTGGTGTCTAAATATCCTGAAGTTGTATTATTCACCTTTAAATTAAAGACAATGGTACTGTCGCATCCAAGATGGTTTAATAAGTTTAATAAATAAAATCCTTGTTGTGAATAATTCATTCCATTGAAAGTTATGCTTTCACCCTCACAAATTTGAGAACTTATTGAATCTCTAGAGTTTGGAAATAATGCAATATTACTAATAAAAACACTGTCACATTTACCAGTTTGAATTAAAGTATCGGTAAATTGACCAGAATTTTTATAAAATTTATTCCCAATTTGTACCGAATCTCCCTCGCAAATAGAAAAAGTTAGATTTCGAATAGGAAGAGGGTTAAAATTGATATTATGAGCAACAATAGAGTCACATTGATTATTCAGTATAATGGTATCATTGACAACTCCTTCAGAGTAATAAAATTTGTTGGAAATAAGCACAGAATCTCCTTTACAAATAGAGTGATTGACATCGTTTTGCCTATAATTTCCTACATTTAAATTCAGTACTGTAAAACTGTCGCATCCTAAAATATTCTTAGATTTGATCTGGTAAACTCCCGATGAAAAATATTTTTGATCATTGATAAACAAGGTGTCTCCAAAGCAAATACTACTTGATTGTGGAATGGTATCCTGTCTTAAGTAGGCAATAGAAATGGATAGTAAAGAATCACATCCTACATGATTCGTTTCCACGGTAGAATAAAGGCCTTCATTAAAATATTCGACTCCATTTATTTCTATGGTATCACCCTTACATATTTCTTTATTCAAATTTGCGATGCTTGGATTTAAACTTCTTATTTCCAAGATAACAATAGAGTCACACTGTTGTACATTTTTAAAAGTATCTCTGATTGAAGTTGCTTGAGTAATTAATTGGCCATTAATAATCAAAGTATCCCCAAGACAAAGAGTAGCGCTATCATAAGTAGTGGTATTAAGATTTATTGATTCTACTAAAACTTCTATTATTATTGTATCACAAGACAAAGGACTGGTAATCTTTACCGTATTTTTTCCTACCTTTAAATTTTCAAATCTTCCATGATTTTGACTTAAACTATCATTTAAAATATAATTATTATTTGGGGATATTGGTATTACTGAGACAGATACAAAAGATAAACTATCAAGGCAATTTAAATCTAAATTGGAACTATCAATATTCGCAGTCATTGGAATATTTATAAATTCAAGCTCATATATTTTGGTGATTTCACATCCACGCTTATCTCTTAAGGTGATTTCATATTTTCCGCTTGTTAGGTTATTAAAAACTCCTTCATTTTGCCAGTTTCCATTATTTATTTGATAAGTGTAATCAGGTATACCTCCGATTCCATTTATTATTATTGTGCCTGCATTATTACATCCCGGATTCTGGAGAAAAATTAATGAATCCGAAAACGGGATAAAATTTGGGGCGATGATGAATGTGTCTAATGTTGATCCACAAAAATCAATTATTTTGAGAAAATTAGTGGTATTGTTGGCCAAATAAATGGAATCTGATAAATTAATAGGTACTGAATTAATTTCAAGTCGATAATTTTGAACACCTCCTGAAATTTCTATTTTGTAAGGTACTAAATTGGAATCACAATATGTATTACCGGGGATTAGGTTTAAACTAAGAGGTATAGGCAATTTTGAAGAGAAAGGAATATTGCAATTTGTTTTAATCGCTCCACTTGCTCCATTTTCTGCTCCATAATCTTTCGGAGGATTGTAATTGGTAAAGAAACCTCGGCTACCTCCAGTGAATTGTATAGTTGATAGGATTGGCAATGTATTATCTGTAAGAATATATCCACCACTACCTCCTCCACCTGGCCCAAGGCCATAAATTACTGGAATATTTGTGACCCAAAATATACTTCCCGCATTTCCTCCAGAAGTATTAATGAGATGTGCTTGGCCAGAAATGTTAATGGAATTAATAATTATTGAACCTCCACTGCCACCCCCTCCTGTTCCATCACAACCTTTATCAGTGGCATTCCCTTTAGTTATATCTGAGTTTATGCTATTATTTCCTAAAGATAGGATTCTGATATTTGGTGAATTATAGATAATATTATTTGATTTTATAATTATTATTCCCCCACCATTTCCACCAGATGATCCTGCACTGCATTGTAGATTACTATGGCCAGCCCCACCGCCACCTCCCATAAATATCTTACCTAAATTGCATTGATGGTCTATTCTAAGTCCACCTAGACCATGAGAACCTTGAGATGCAGGATAGAAATCAAAGTAACCACCTTGGCCGCCATTGCCTCCTAAAGCACCACCACCACCACCTGTATTGTGATTGTTTCCCCCACCGCCTCCATTGGCTTGTTTTCCTCTTGCGTATTGTTTTCTATTGATGTAATTTGCTATTCCTTCTCCTTTTTTTGCACCATCTAAACTATTGTCTGCGTAAAAGGACCTAAAATTTTGAACCATGTCTCTAGCATGTTCTACTTGACCACCTCTAAAACCACGACCGCTTACATCGAAATTACCTTCAACAAAAGTTTGATTTGCTAAGAAAATAAGCACTCCTCCTTTTCGTCCATCAAATGGTAAACAAGTTAGATTACAAACTGAAACAGAATCATAAACTGGGATATAAATAAGTTGGACCGTACCACTGATGTCATAATTGTAGTCTAATTCATATTTTAATCCTATTTTATTGCTATTGATGTTTGCAACCTCATTGATTTCATAGTTTCCAGCATTTTTTATATTCTGAAGATTACCAAAGTCAATTGAATTTGTCTCATCTATTTGGGCTCCTTGCATTTGGATGATTAGCACTTTGTTTCCTACATCAAATAGCTGTGGGTCTTCCACAGTAACTACATTTTTATGACAAATGTCAACCACTGGACTATATTTATTTATTATCCCTGAAATGCATGGTGGACATTTGTCCGGAACATTTATGGTCATACTTGTAATACAGCCATACTGATTGATAAATTCAAATTCTGAAAGTCCAGCTTTTAATTCTAAAAAGTTTAATGAAGATTGCCATTGGATTTGTCCCTTCATTCTTGCTCTAATATGTTGATTTGCTAATTTATTACTAAAAGTTACAATGCCATTCTCTCCACAAGTACAACTGTCAATTGAAATGGTATTTATTTCCGGAAATGCAAATAGTTTAACCTCTTTTATGAGTGATTTAAGATTGGCTAAGTTTGAAATTTCATTATTTATTCTATTGATTTCAATTTTGATCTCAGCCGATGCTACTATTATATTCTCACATGGAATATTCAATTCAATCAACTCATTGGGTGCTAAATTTAAGTTGAAATCAATAAATTGACTAGTTCCATTTATTATTATTTCGATCTTAAGTGTTTGAATAAAATCTGTTCCAACGTTTAAAACTGTAAATTTTGGACAAACCAGAGATCCACAAACTGTATCCGGAACCATTAAGGAAAGAATATTGGCGTCATTGGGAATTACGGGCTGGCAATTGGAATTGTTAAACAACTTTGATCTTGTTTGTTCCAAATGGAAGATCATTCTATCAAGTTGACCTTGTGAAAATTTAAAAGGAAAACAATTTGAATAATCCATGTAATTGAAATTGTCGTCTACGACATCAGGCACCTCTGTATTGCATGAATTAATATTGCAACTGGAAAAGGGTGCACTATCATCAGGAGGAGTGTCGCAAACATAATCACCGTCTGTCAAACAGTTGGCATTATTGCATCCTCTATAGAATGTATGGTGTAAACCAAGATAATGGCCTAGTTCATGTGCTGTTACTCGCATCCCATCTACTGTGTTCCAATATCTTGATTCTACTACAATTCCATCCAATCCACAAGATGCACCGGGAAAATAAGCATATCCGGCTAGGCTGCAGCCGAGCCCACTTTCGAACAAATCAGTGACCAACCAAATATTTAAGTACTGATCGCAATCAAGAGAGGAAAGTGCCTTTATATCCTGGTCAGAATTTATATCCGTAGATGCATGATTACAATCTGAAGTATTGACTAAATCAGATTCAATTCTGAAAATACCAGATGTAGGCTTTTGGTTGGGATCCCTTCTGGCCAAACAGAGACTAATTTTTGTATCAATTCCTTCCGGTGAAAAGAATTGATTTTTATTGGCCAATGCATCATTGAGCAATTGTAGACCTTTTACAATTTCAATGTCAGAAAGATTGTTTCCAGTTCCAATCGGTGTTCCGGGTGGAGTAATTATATGAACTACCAAAGGGATCTGGTAATCAAGCCTGCTGTCCTTGCTTGAATTATTTTCAACGTATTGCAAGTATTTCCTTTCATTTTGAATGATCAATTCCTCTTTATTTGAATTTGATTTGGCCCACTTTTGGAATACCTTTTCAAAACCACAATAAGTTTCAGTATTTGCCTGACTCAAACCTATGTTTGGGATAAAAATGATGATTAATAAATAGAAAGAACAAGGTGTAATTTTCAAATTACCAACTCGATTAATTGATAAAATTAGGTTTTTCATTAATGCGTATTAAATAGTATTATAGGTTGTTTATACAACACTAATTGTAAAGGTTGGATAAAGATAATAAGAATAGTATTACGACCCTATTTTTTCAGCGTAACATTCTCTCCACGATCTCATCCGCCCCATGCCCGTTTCCGTATAGGTCCAAGACATATGATCCTGTTGGACTTTCAATCGCTGCCTGGATCTGGTGAAGATTATCCCATACCAAAGTGTTCCAGCCGCCTTGCAGGGTCTCCGTCCATTCAGTTTCACTTCGGATAGTGATGCATTTTTTTTGCATGATGTAGGCTTCTTTTTGGATGCCACCGCTATCTGTGATGATGCAATGGGCTGCATTCATGGCTTTAAGATTGTCAAAATAAGAGAGGGGCTCGCACAATTGAATATTGGGCCAAAGGGCTTGGCTGTTTTCAGATTCTAACTTTTGTTTGGTCCGGGGATGCACGTAAAATTTTACAGGCCATTTTAGGGCATTGACTTTTTCAAGAATTGACTTTAATCGTATGTGATCATCCGTGTTGTAAGGACGATGCAAGGTCATGTAAATATTTTCCTGAGTACTTGGAGGAAGAATATTTTTTTCTTTGGCGATACGAATCATGTCGCACATGACGTCTCCTGTTTTATAAACATCATTGACTATCCCTTCTTTCTTTAAATTGCCAATGGCGGTATCTGTGGGAGCAAATAAAATGGAAGAAAGGTGATCTGTCATTATCCTGTTGATTTCCTCCGGCATGTTTCGATTATAACTTCTCAAACCTGCTTCAATGTGTATTACTGGTATATTCAATTTTGCAGCAGCCAATGCACCTGCGAGGGTAGAATTTGTATCACCATAGACCAAAACCATATCAGGATTTTCAACCATCAAAATTTTTTCAATCTCGATCAACATTTTTCCGGTCATCTCTCCATGCGTTCCACCACCTGCTTGTAAAATATGATCTGGTTTGCTGATTCCAAGTTCTTCAAAAAACACCTGACTCATTTTATAGTCATAATGTTGTCCGGTGTGAATGGTTTTTAATTCAATCTTTTCTTTAGAGGCCAATTCGATCGGAGCATGCTTTATAAATTGTGGTCTTGCACCAATGATGGCATATACTTTTTTAAATTTTGTGGGAAGAATTGGATTCATGGTGCTATGATAAATTAGAATTCGGTGATGGGGTTTTTACAAATTTACCTTTGATGACTTCAAAAAATAAGCGAATATCTTCAGAAGGTTTTATAAAGTAAAGTAAACTCATAAAAAGTATGCTCCAAATGCCAGATTTTATGAAGAGGTTTAGACCAATAGAGTAATAGGTATGACCGTCGATGTTTATTTTAATAAAATATCCAATCAGCCAACTGATCGTTAAAGCCAAAGCAAATACCAAAATACTTTTGATCGTGGACTTGGAAAATGGATGCATGTTCATTTTTAATTTTACATAAAAATATCTAGCCAGATTGTATATAATCAAACAAATCAATCCGGAGATTGCGGCTCCATTTAATCCATATTCTGAAATGAAATAATAGTTTGTAACAATACAAATCAAAGCCACAAATAATTGTAAGTAAAAATTAAATTTGTAATATTTAGAGTAAGCAATAATTTCTGCATTGCAACCTGATATCATGTCCAACAATTTTCCTACTCCAAAAAATAAAATAATTGAAAAGGAGGCTTCGTAACCTTGAGCGGGAGGAAGCAAGCGAATAAAATCACTGAAACAAATTAATATTCCTCCAAAAATAAAAGATCCTATGATAAAGTGGTTGGTGGATGTTTTTTGATAATATTCCAAAACCATAGACCATTCTTTATGTCTAATGGCTTTGGCTAACAATGGGCTAACCACTGCAATAATGGCTTGATAAGGTGCCGCCATAATTGTAATCAAATAATATCCGATAGAAAATACAGCTACGTCTTCTTGCCCAGATAAGGAACCCAGCATTAAAGTATCAATGTAACTTATCAGCGTGCCCAAACTATTTCCCAGCAATCCCATCCCACCAAAGATCAACATTTTTTTATATATACGACGTGTGACCGGGCTAATTTTAAAGGAGAGTTGGAGTTTTTTCAAATAAATAATATACGCCCATATCAAAACCACCATGCAAATGAGCAAGGCTGTAAACAAAGTAAAATAAGTTGAGAAATCAATCCAACCGGCTGCAAATAAAATGATCAACACCGTATTCCCTATCCTTGGTACAAGCTCATTGATGGCTCGCGGGACAACAGTCTTCAGATGAACGGCACAATAATAGCTGCCTAGCCCATTGTACAGCGTGAAGAAGGTAGCCAAAAATATCAAATGTTCGAATTCTTTTAATGCAGGGCATTCTGTATAAAATCCTTGAAAAATAAAGTCGCGAAAATAATAACTAATTCCACCCACCACAGTGAAACCAAGCGCGGTGATGAGCAATAAAATAAAAAGAAGATCTCCTGCATTTTGTTTTTTGTAAAATGGAAAAAATCGGTAAGTAATACCGGAAGCACCCATTTCTGAAAACTGACTAAGGAGTAGGGACAAGGTAAGGATGGTTCTTGTCATCCCTATTTGTTCCTTTGTAAAAAATTGGGGCATCAGAAGTACCAGATTGATCAATCCAATCAGCATGGCCAGATAGATCAACATGGTCGACCTGACACTTTGTGCCCTAATGATACCCATTTTACTTAATTTGGGTTTAGGCTGATCCTATTCCAAAATGTGTTTTTATAAAGCTCATTTCGTTTCATTGCGATTTCTCATCCAAATAGCAAGTCCTAAAAATAATAATAAAACTCCCGAACCAATTAAACTCAGTAGTTCACCTGTTTTGAAGGAAGCTGGTTTAAATTCTAAAACGACTTTATGACTTCCAGCTGGAACTTTTATTCCACGCAATGCATAATTGACTCTAAATAATTCAATGGGTTTTCCATCGATGGAAGCTTCCCATCCCAAATCAGGTCCATACCAGATTTCTGATAAAACGGCCAATTGTGGGGAAGCTGTATTGCTCATGTATTCCAATTTATTGGGTTCGTAGGTTTGTAAACTGATGGAGCCTTGACCATCTCCTGTTTCACCAACTACTTTTTCCCATTCTTTATGAATCACAGCAGTTGTTTTTAAATTTTGAGAGTTTAATGCGGCAATTTCTTCATCCCCTGAATTAACCCAATGGATATTGGAAACAATCCATGCTGAACCATTGGCAGCATTGTTCATTAAAGGCATTTCTTTACCTCTTTCACCAAGAATAAAATATTTTGTATTCAACATATTGTAAACCTTCAGTTGATTCATGGAGCTTACAAAATTGCTATCGTTGGGATCGCCGGTAAAAGTTTGGAGTATAGATTGCAACATACCACGTTCTGGTTCCAAGCAACGATCAATTAAATCTTGGTATCTTCTTAGTTTGGCAGGATGGTATCCGCCAACCATGTGATGATAATAAGAAGGCATCGCATTGCTGTATGGATCCATGGTTAAATCCATGACCCTATATCCTGGAGATTTATCTTGCAATATTTGTTGATCAACAGGTCTTGGAGTATGTGTCGATTCTTTAGTTTTTGATTTTACATAATCAGAATGATCCAAATATCTTTGATTGATGCCAATGATGTCCACCAAAGCAAGCACACTTACAGAGGCTAGAAAAACAACTGGTTTGATTTTTGATTTTGAATATAGATATCCAATTCCCAATGTTACCAAGGTGAATAGGAGACCACGCATGGCATCAGATGTCATCATTGCTTTTCTAAGTCCAACCAGGATGGCTGTTTCCTGTGTTTCTTGTCCACCGGTCATATTAAAAAATCCGGGCCCGATGGCGTAAAAGAACAAACACAATCCGGAGAGAATTCCTCCTGAATATAAAAAGCTCCTCCACAATTTTTCTTTGTTGAAATCTCCTATGTATAATTTACTCAAAGTGTAGACAGAAAAGATAGAACATAGAACACCTGAGATGGTCAAGATTGAACTAGGCGCTCTAAATTTATTGTAGTAAGGAAGATAATCAAAAAGTATTCGATTTAAAATTTCAAAATGTCTACCAAGGGACATCAAACACAACAAAACAGTGCTGATTCCAAACCACCATTTTATGGAACCTTCCAAAAGGAATAATCCAAGAAGAAAGAAAAAGACCAGCACAATTCCAAAATAAAAAGGTCCTCCCGTAAATGGCAGTTCCCCCCAATAAGTTGGGAGACGCATATTGGATTGGATGGGAATCCTTTGTTTGCGAAGTTCAGATTTTAGGGCATTGTTGTCTTTTACTTTTTCACCAGATGCTCCTCCTGACACACCTGGAATAATGGTGGCACAAAGATCCAACCAACCATTGCTCCATTGATTGGCATAATCCCATTCCAATCCGGATTTATTGGTTTCATTTCCAGTATTGGAGGTGGATAGCACCGATCCCCCTCTCATGGTTTGTCCCACGTATTCTTGCGTAGTCAGTAGGGTAGTAGAAGAAGCCATCAAACCTAAAACTGTTGCAAGGATCAACAAAGCATGCACAATCGCAAATTGTTTCCATTGACCGGATTTTATGGTATTGATGATTTGGATGATTGCCAATGGAATTAGCCCAATCATTAGATAATAGCTCATTTGCACGTGGTTGTTCATGATTTGCATAGCAAATCCAAAAGCAAACACGGGTATCCCCAGCCACAGATTGCCCTTATAGCTCAACCATAAGCCAGCCATGGTTAAGGCGGCATAAGAAATGACCATCAGTTTTGTCATGTGCCCGGCTTCCACCAAGAGCATATTTCCAGTGCTTAAAGCAATGACCACTCCACCCAATCCAGCTACATAGGCATTGATGCCAAAGAGCAGCAATCCCAAATAACTAAAAAGCATGATCCCAAAAAATACATTGAGGGGTGATTTTCCAAGGGCATGTGGAATAGCTTGCAAGTACCTTAGGAGGTTGCCATTAGGAGTCATGATGGTTTGATACAAAGGCATCCCACCAAACATGCTGTTCGACCAGAGGGCGGGATCGCTGTGGTTTTCGTTGTATTGGATGGCTTCTTGTGCCATTCCTTCCCAGGACTGGATGTCGGACTGGATGATGGTCTTGCCTTGCATCACTGGAAGGAAGTAGAGAACGGATACCAACCAAAGTGCAGCGACGATGATCAGATGAGGGGTTATTTGTTTTAAATCAATATTTTTCATATATAAATTTTCTATATATATACCACAAAAGTAAGGAGAATTTGATAATTGGAAATTAAATAAACGGGGTCGGAATGGTCTTGGACCTATGCCAAGCCAATCGATTTTTGCAAAATAAACATAAAGGTATTAAATTGGAGCATCTAAAGGAATAAAATGGGGATGGGGAGGATTGAAAACTAGCCAGCTATACCTTTATCAAACAAAAACCTTTCGGCTCCTCTTCTCTTGATTTGAATTTCTTTTTTAACTGCATCAAACCGACAACAATTCCTAGATTCTCTTTTAATTTAAATGTTTTAACATTTTTTTTCCAAGAGTGTAGAAGTGCCGTTTCAATCTTTCACAACTTTTCCTTTCGTGTACAATCCATTTCTGTCTCGGATTTCGTAAAGATACATACCCTTTGCCAATTGTTCTGTGCTAAATGAATCAGAGTTTGTAAATTGCCTTTGCATAATTTTTCTTGAAGCAATATCATAAAGAATAATTTCTGAAACTTCATTATTAATTAAAGCAACATTTAGTTCTTTTTCGAAGGGATTAGGATAAATTGAAAATATTTGGTTCTTTGAAATATCATTATTTACAGTTAAAGAAATAATTTGAAAAGCATCTACAGAATTCCACGCCCCTACAGTATCTAATGATTCATTGTGCACTGTTACATACTTTCCATTATTTGGTGCAATAAAATTAAAAGTACGATGTGTCCAAACATGAATATTAGGAAGTGAGCTATGAATTAATTCACCAAAACTCAATGAATCAGTTGAAAGCCCTATTTCAATTGAGATATTAAAGTTATGTCCACCAAATCTAGCATATTCAAAATAAGATATTTGATAAGTATTTCCTGTTATTAAGTTTGTATCTAATTCAAGAGAAAGTGCATCATATTGCAAAGAATCAGTATAGTTATTTGAGAGACTAA
>JADJJL010000003.1:412500-854608 GCA_016710265.1 Saprospiraceae bacterium
CAATCCATCATTTTTTCCAAAACAACTAATATCCTTTGTCTGACTTAAAAAATCCAAAGGTTTGTAGATTTTATTGGTAACAACGATACTGTCGCATCCTAAATGGGTTTGTAGAAAACTGGTGTCCGCTTGGAGTGAATCAATAAAGCAAGTAGAACGGTTGAATGATAAAAGATAATTGGGTAGTAAAATCTTATCATGAATGATAATACTGTCACAAATTTGTCCATTCAGTTGGGTGATAGTTTTGCCGGCTTCCATTGAATCGCAGGTAAAACTTTTTAACAAAGTAGTGTCAGGAGCTAAATAGTTATATTGTAAAATGTGCACCGAATCACATAAATTGGGTCTGCCAATGTAATGGGTATCTATTCTTACCTCTTGAATATTACAGACAAAAGCAATTCCGGATGTGGTGTCGCTTTTTTGGAAAATGATGGATTCAAAAATGACGGAATCACAAGCAAATTGATTTTTATAAGTTCGCTGAAAATTTCCAGCCTGTTTTGGATCACAAGTGGATGAATTAATTTGTGTAGTATCTTTTCGCAAGGAAATAAAATGAGTAACAACAATGCTGTCGCATGGATTTTGGCGAATAGTAAGAGTGTCATAAAATTCTTTGCTCAATCCACAGACGGCGCTATCCTTAAAAAATATACGAAATCCGGAATAAACATATTCTGTCAAATGTAATGAATCACAACCAAATTGATTGTAACCCTTCAAACTGTCGATTCGTACTTCATTGCTGTCACAGGTAAGAACAAATTCTTTGGTCATCGAACTTTTTGCTGGAACAGAAAATTGAATATTCACACTGTCGCAAAATTGACCAGAGAAAATTGAGATTTGTTGAACAGTATCATTAATTTGACAGTCAAATTGAAATGCGAATGTCGTATCCGGTTTTATATAGTTGAAAATTTGAACAATCACAGAATCGCATCCATATTGTGATAGATGCTGTTCCACAATCCTAGTAGGATGTAAGTGATCACAAGTGTTTTGTTGGATAGTTATCGTATCCGGAGCAATACCAATACTGGTGATGATAACGACACTGTCGCATCCCGGAAGTGTGTATAAAGCAGTATCCAACCGCATGGATGAACGATCACAGATATATCGCATAGATCTGGTGGTGTCTGCGCCATCGGTTCTTTTAAAATTGGCTTTGGAGGAGTTTTTATTTCCACATCGGTCTGTGGCAATAAAATTCACTTCTATATCCAACTCACTCGAATCGGCTTTAAAATCATTGGTCCATGTTAATTCACCGCATTCATCGGATGCAATGGCATTTCCATGATTTAATAACCAGGATTTTAAGGAGTCGCGAGCAGTAGAAGAACATTTTAATAAAACGTTTTCTGGTTTTTTAGAAATTATTGGAGGGATTGTATCGGTGATGATGTAAAAAGCCTGATAAGGAGTTTCATTACCACAATCATCCGTTGCTATAAAATCTACCAACATTGAGTCGCAAGGTCTGGATGGAATGCTGTCATAATAACTTTGGATACTCACATTGCTACAATTGTCAAGAAGAACTGCACCACCACTCAAACTAATCCATCTCAAAAATTCATTGCGGGAATGTAATTTACAATCAACTATAAAATCTGTGGCTTTTGTGACAAAATAAGGAGAATCTTCATCCTTGACAGTTATTAGTTGGCTATGATTTTTTTTATTTCCACATCCATCTGTCACGATCCAGTTTCTTGTAATCAATTGTTCGCAATCGTTTATCTTTTGGGTATTGGTCGAAAATTGAATATTGGGATTTGGATCACAATTGTCTGTAATCTCCAGCACCGGCAGGTTGGGCACATCTTTAAGACAGCCATATTCTTCATCTACCGGTTCGTTTAATATTTGAGGCATCATTGTATCTACTGGACATTCAAATATTTTAATATCATCGATCAACATTCCAATTTGTCCATAGGACGTAGTACCTCCAGTATCTGTAAATTCTAAATTTGCTGATGTAGCTGCAGCTGTAAAAATATAGGAAGCCTTTAACCAAATTACATTTCCAGGATTTGTTGCTGTCCAGTTCACATTGAGCCATGCGCCATTTGCCACCTTAAGATTGGCGGAATAATTTCCTGGTAAATTAAAAACCGCATAATAAAATTCAATGGTATAAATATAACCTGCAGTTAAGCCTGTGAGTAAATATGAAATAGTACCTGGTGGACTCCCGCCTCCAGGAGAACCGTATAAATCCACAAAATTGGATGGGCCATTTGGATTCCCATAACTCGAACCAAAAAAGTGGTCTTTGTCCACGTGATCAACGTATCCTCTTGTAACAATCCAAGGGCCCATGGTTCCTACACCATATGGAATAAACGAACTTGGCGCTGGATCAGGACCAAATTCAAAATCCAATCCTTGGAAATTCATTTCCTGAGGGGTTCCACAACAACATTTTACTTGCGCATTTAAATGTTCAGAAAATAATAATGAAACAATAATTATTATGGTTCGACATCTCAACAACGAAAAAATTAAATTCATTTGACTCATCGAATTAAGCTAATGTCGCCAATTAATGTGATGGTCTCTGAGCTAGTTTTAATGGTGATATAGTAAACAAACACAGCGGGAACCAATGGATTATTTTTAAACTTTCCATCCCAACCATTGGTTGGAATATTAACTGGAACATTATGTGCAGCAAAAACTTGTTCACCCCAACGATCAAATATTAACATGGATTCAACAATGCTTGATTCATCACCAAAGACATAAAAATAATCATTGACTTCATCTCCGTTTGGACTAAAACTATTTGGTACAAAGACTGATGGGTCTTCAATCAAGTAAACCAAAAGGCTGTCCACCGCTTCGCAACCATTGGAATCTCGGACCCATAATGAAACCAGAGTTTCTTCATTGAAACTTGCATGACTTATTTCGCAATTTGGACATTGGAAACTATTAGCTGGTTGCCATTCCCATTCTATGACTTTTCTGTTTGAATTTGCAGTAAATTGAATGTTCTCTGATTTTTTAACCTGGAGATCCGGACCAATATCTACGGTCAATAAATTTGGTTCGGATAAAATAAAATTTTTCTCTACCGACAAACAACCTTGTTGATCTTGAATTCTGATTTTATAATTTCCTTTAACAAGCGATGAAAGAATCGTTTGGTTTGTTTCTACATCATTTAGGAATATTTTAAAAGGAGGCAGGAATTGAGTGTCTGGAAATATCTGAATCAATCCATCATTTTTTCCAAAACAACTAATATCCTTTGTCTGACTTAAAAAATCCAAGGGTTTGTAGATTTTATTGGTAACAATGATACTGTCGCATCCTAAATGGGTTTGTAGAAAACTGGTGTCCGCTTGGAGTGAATCAATAAAGCAGGTAGACCGGTTGAATGATAAAAGATAATTGGGTAGTAAAAGCTTATCATGAATGATAATACTGTCACAAATTTGTCCATTCAGTTGGGTGATAATTTTGCCGGCTTCCATTGAATCGCAGGTAAAACTTTTTAACAAAGTAGTGTCAGGAGCCAAATAGTTATATTGTAAAATGTGCACCGAATCACATAAATTGGTTCTGCCAATGTAATGGGTATCTATTCTTACTTCTTGAATATTGCAGACTAAAATAGTTCCTGAAGTGGTGTCGCTTTTTTGGAAAATGATGGATTCAAAAATAATGGAATCACAACCAAATTGATTTTTATAAGTTCGCTGAAAATTTCCGGCCTGTTTTGGATCACAAGTGGATGAATTAATTTGGATGGTATCTTTTCGCAAGGAAATAAAATGAGTGACAACAATGCTGTCGCATGGATTTTGGCGAATAGTAAGAGTGTCATAAAATTCTTTGCTCAATCCACAGACGGCGCTATCCTTTAAAAATATACGAAATCCGGAATAAACATATTCTGTCAAATGAACAGAATCACAACCAAATTGATTGAAACCCATCAAACTGTCGGTTCGCACTTCATTGCTGTCACAGGTAAGAACAAATTCTTTGGTCATCGAACTTTTTGCTGGAACAGAAAATTGAATATTCACACTGTCGCAAAATTGACCAGAGAAAATTGAGATTTGTTGAACAGTATCATTAATTTGACAGTCAAATTGAAATGCGAATGTCGTATCCGGTTTTATATAGTTGAAAATTTGAACAATCACAGAATCGCATCCATATTGTGATAGATGCTGTTCCACAATCCTAGTAGGATGTAAGTGATCACAAGTGTTTTGTTGGATAGTTATCGTATCCGGAGCAATACCAATACTGGTGATGATAACGACACTGTCGCATCCCGGAAGTGTGTATAAAACAGTATCCAATCGGATGGCCGAACGATCACAAATATATTGCATTGATCTGCTAGTGTCTGCACCATCGGTTCTTTTAAAATTGGCTTTGGAGGAGTTTTTATTTCCACATCGGTCTGTGGCAATAAAATTCACTTCTATATCCAACTCACTCGAATCGGCTTTAAAATCATTGGTCCATGTTAATTCACCGCATTCATCGGATGCAATGGCATTTCCATGATTTAATAACCAGGATTTTAAGGAGTCGCGAGCAGTAGAAGAACATTTTAATAAAACGTTTTCTGGTTTTTTAGAAATTACAGGAGGGATTGTATCGGTGATGATATAAAATGCCTGAAAAGGAGTTTCATTGCCGCAATCATCTGTTGCAATAAAATCTACCAACATCGAATCACAAGGTCTTGACGGAATGCTATCATAAAATCCCTGCACTTTCACGTTGCCGCAATTATCACGGAGCACTGCACCTCCACTTAAACTGATCCATCTTAAAAATTCGTTGCGGGAATGTAATTTACAATCAATTATTCTATCTGTTGCTTCAGTAGTAAAATAAGGTGGTTCTTCATCCTTTATAGTAACGAGCTGGATGTGATTTTTTTTATTTCCACATACATCTGTAACGATCCAGGTTCTGGTGATCAATTGTTCGCAATCATTTATCTTTTGGGTGTTGGTCGAAAATTGAATCTTTGGATTTGGATCACAATCATCTGTCACATCCAACATGGGAGGGTTAGGAACATCTTTTAAACAAGCATATTCTTCATCCAAGGGTTCGTTTAATATTTCCGGAATTTCTGTGTCGGCAGGACATTCAAAAATTTTGATATCATCCACCAAAGTTCCTGCAAAATTATTGGTCCCGGTACTGCTAAATTCCATGTTCGCGTTGACTGCCATGGCCATAAATTCATAGGTCAGTTTAAACCATGCCACTGAACCAGAAACAGAAACATTCCAACTTGCACTTAACCAGGCTCCACCTGCAATATTTAACATTCCGGTAGAAGTGTGTCCACTTCCATTTTGGGCGGTCCAGAATTCTATTCTGTAATTACTCCCCGGTTTTAAACCTGTCAATAAATAAGAGATCGCTCCAAATCCTGGAGAGCCGTGAAGATCCACATGGGTACTCGGTCCATTGGGATTACCATTTCCTAATCCACCAAAAGCTCCATCAACTAAATCTATGGTGCCTCTTGTAACGGTCCATCCACCAAAATTACCACCTGTGCCATAAGTATCAAATCCATTGGGTGGAGGTTGTGGCCCATCTTCAAAATCTAAATTTGAAAAACTTAATTCATTGTATGTGCCGCAACAACATCCACCTAATATTGCCATTTTTTGAAATGGTTTTAAATCGATGGGTTGAATATTGAAACTTTGAGAAAATAATGAAACATGTTTCAAACACAATACGATGAAACAAATTGGTTTAATTATATTTCTAAAATTTTTCATCTGATGATTGTAATTTCTCCCAACTTTTTAATGATTTGATTTTGATCATCTATTAATTCGGCATAATAAGTAAATACTCCGGGTGTTACTTTTTGATTTTTAGAATAGCCATTCCATCCATGATTTGGATCATTGATGGGTGTGTTTTGTGTACTAAAAATTAAACTTCCCCAACGATCATAAATTTGTAATAGTTTTACACTGATTCCATCATCGCCCATAAAATAAAATCGATCATTCACCTGATCGTCATTGACACTGATGACATTGGGTGCAAAGACATTTTTATTTTTTATAATTCTAATCAGTAAAAAATCTTCTGCTATACAGCCATTGCTGTCTAAAACCATAATTTTTATTAGCGTATCCTTGTCAAAATTTGCTTTTGTTTGTAAACAGTCAGGACAGTCAAAATAGAAAGCTGGAATCCAATTGGCTGACAAAATGGGTCTATTGCTTATTCCGGAAATCAGAACTGGTTCATTTTTATTAATCAAAAGATCTGCACCTGCATCCACCGTCAATACTTCCGGCTGCACAATTTGAATCAATGAAGTATCAGATAAACAACCGAATGAATCTTGGATTTGGATGAGGTAGGAACCTTGACTGAGTAGATTAACATTGGGTCCTGTTTCTTTTCCGTTGATATAATATTTTTCTCGACCTGTTTTAGTGATAATTCTTATTTCAATTTGGCCATCTGAATTTCCAAAGCAACTTATGTCTGACTTTAAAACCTCAAATTGGATTGGTCTAAATTCTTTTTCAACAATGATGATGCTATCACAACCAAATTGAGACTTTGAAAAAGTGGTGTCTAATCCAACAGAAGCAGGATCACAAGTTCTGTGGTATAATTTAGTTTCATAAGCTGGAATTAATTGAAATTCTACAATCGAAATAGAATCGCAAAATTGTCCGGTTAAGAAAAAACTGTCTTTCCCTGTAGAATCTTTAGAACAAGTATATTGGATGGTATATTTGGGAAGTGGTTTTTGATAGACTTTGACCATTTGGACTATGGAATCACAACCAAAAAATGTGCTGAACCGAGAATTTACAATTCCGGAATCTGATGCTCGGCAAACGATCTGTGTATCCGAATTAAAGTAAGAAGGACTCCATCTTATATTAGAAATAACCACAGAGTCACAGCCATATTGATTGATCAACTGATCCTTAAATATTCCAGAGTCTAAAGGATTACAACTCAATTTCAAAATAAAAATAGAATCTTCTTTTAATGATTTGAAATTTCTAATCACCAAACTATCGCAACGAAAGCCGGATAAAAGTATGGTATCTGAAAACTCTTGGATCAAGCCGCAAATGGCAGTGTCGATATAGGTTTTTTCATTTTTAGAAAATTCGGTTTCCACTATCACCAAGGAATCACATCCATGCTGGTTGTAAAGTAAGAGGCTATCTATTCCTGCTGCTGTGGAATCACAACTGGTTTGAAAAATGTAATTGACATCCGACTTAACTTTCACATAAAAAATGGTCTTGATGGAATCACAGGGCAAGGCTGGATAGCGAATAGATACTGTATCGTTTCTACCAATGTCGCATAAGAATACGGTCTCATAGAGGTATTTTCTTTGATTTAAATTCTTTTCACGAATAATCAATGAGTCGCAGCCGTACTGATTTTGAAGGAACAAAGTATCTGTTGCAAGATCTGCAGAATCGCAGATCTGAATTAAGAGATGCATTGAATCCGCCTTGGCTGGAATGTATTTTACAATGGTTAGACTATCACATCCACCTGGTTTTTGTGTGAGAGTAGTGTCAGAATATTCTGTTGATAAAGCACAGACAAATTGATTTGTAAAAACAGTATCCGTACCATCTCTGCGAATAATATTGGCAGTGGTACTGTTTTTATTGCCACACCGGTCCGTAAAAACAAATTCGACTGGTTGTAATTCACCAATTTTTGGTAAGTATTTATATTCGGTTCTTAAATATCCACATACATCTCCCACCCAGCTCAATCCATTTTTTGTTATCCAATCTTTGATAATGCTATCTGCCTGTTGAGTACCGCAGGGTAGGATTAGATCTTTTGCCTGTGTAAAAATCTCTGGCTTAATGGTGTCGATGATAATAAACCAGGCAAAACTTAAATCCGTGTTACCACAATTATCCTCAATTACAAAATCCACTAATGTACTGTCGCAGGGTCTTATGCCCAGAGTATCATAGGAATAGCTAAACTTGACTGTAGAACAATTGTCTGTAGCCTTTGCGTCTGCATTGTTTTTTAAGAAATTTTGAAATTCCAGTTGAATGTTTGGTTTACAATGAACTATTTTATTTTGAGGAAGATTGGTAAATTGGGGAGGAATTTTATCTGAAATTGTGATTTTTTGTGATACCGTTGTAGAATTTTTACATTGATCACTTATTGTCCAGATTCTGACTACCTCAAGTTCACAGTTAGATGTAAAATTTCTTTTTTCTTCAAAAACTACCATTGGGTTAAGATCACAATTGTCCTGTATTTGTAAAATTTCAGGAGGCATCAACTCATTCAAACAATCCAATGTAAGATCCTCAGGTTCGTTGAGAATTTCTGGTTTTTCCAAATCGGATGGACATTCAAATATTTTTATATCATCGATGAGCATTCCGCAACAAGGAGTATTTCCAGTTCCAGCAAATTCCATGGTGGTGGAACTGCTGGTGGCGGTAAACATATAACTCGCTTTAAGCCAGGCGACATTCCCTGGATTTGATGCAGACCAATTGGCATTGATGAGAGATCCTCCCCCGACTCTAAAAGAGGCTGTAGTGCTACCGGCTGCAGAATGCACGGCATACCAAAATTCAATGGTGTACATATATCCTGCTGTTAATCCACTTAATGTGTAGCGTACAGAACCTTGATTAAATCCATGCAGGTCGAGATGTTGGGACGAACCATTTGGATTGCCGGCGCCCAAATTGCCATGGTCAGGTGCATGGATGCTGATTGAGCCGGAAGTCACAATCCAGGGGCCATAATTTTGACCGCTGGTATAATCTATCCATCCACCCGGTGGAGCTATTGGACCATCTTCAAAATCAAGGTTAGGGTAGAATAATTCTACAGACGTACCGCAACAACAGGGTCCGGACATTTTTAGTGATTGTTTTGGTACATCGTTTATTTCTGGAGGATTCAACCAACTCAATAAAGGCCAGATTAGAAAAAAAAGCATTCCGGAAAATTCGAATGAATTGGAAAAAAGAAATTTAGAATGGCTGAATTTTTTTAATTTATTTGACTTCAAATCAAAGAATTCAAAATCTATTGACCTGAGAATAAATTTAATACATTGAACAAACTGTTTCACAAAACCAGGGATAAAATTTAAGGCTTAAAGTTAGACTATAATTGCCAGACCATTTCGTTTAAGGCAATTTGAATCAAAAAAATCGTGCTAAAGCTTCTCAGAATTCACAAAACCAGCAAATAATACATAACTTTGCGGTATATATATACAAAACAAGGATGTCAAAGAAACATAATTTTTACGCGGGCCCTGCCATTCTACCTGAAACAGTGCTAAAACAATCTGCTGAAGTGGTCATTGACTTTGCAGGTATGGGCTTGTCCCTTTTGGAAATTTCGCATAGAAGTAAGCAGTTTGAAGCCGTAATGGACGAATCCCGGGCTCTGGTTTTGGAATTGCTTAATTTAAGTAATGAATATGAGGTTTTGTTTTTATCAGGTGGAGCGAGTACCCAGTTCTTTATGATTCCAATGAACTTGCTTTCAGAGCAAGGGACGGCATATTATGTCAATACAGGAACCTGGGCCAGCAATGCCATCAAGGAGGCCAAAAATTTTGGGAACACAGTAGTATTGGCTAGTTCGGAAGATGACCAATTTAGGCACATACCAAAAGGTTTTAATATACCTACGGATGGAAATTATCTTCACATTACTTCCAATAACACCATCTACGGAAGTCAATACCAGCAATTTCCGAATTGTCAAATTCCTTTGGTTTGTGACATGTCTTCCGATATCTTTTCCAAAAAACTTGATTTTAGTCAGTTTGGATTGATTTACGCTGGAGCCCAAAAAAATATGGGACCGGCCGGAGTCACTTTGGTGGTGATTCGAAAAGATTTAATTGGATCATCTGGCAGAAAAATGCCGACCATGTTAAATTATAAAACCCATGCAGAAAAAGGAAGTATGTACAACACTCCTCCAGTTTTTCCAATTTATGTGTCCATGTTGACTTTGAAGTGGATTAAAGAAATGGGTGGATTGGAAAGCATGGAAAAAAGAAACCGCGAAAAAGCAGAATTATTATATTCGGAAATTGATAGAAACAATTGTTTTGAAGGCACGGTTAGGAAAGAAGATCGATCCTGGATGAACGTTGTTTTTGTTCCCAAGAAAGTAGAATGGGAGAGTTTATTTTTGGAATCCTGCAAATTAAATGGTTGTGTAGGACTTGCAGGGCACCGATCTGTTGGTGGGTTTAGAGCATCACTCTACAACGCACTTGAATTATCCAGTGTGAAAGTCTTGGTGGAAACCATGCAGGAATTTGAAAAAAAGTATGCCTAAAATAAGTCCCTTTAAGGAGTATCGAAAGTTAAACGTAAATGATTACGAACTGCCTGTTGAAATTCATCATGAGTACAGAAGATCTGCACGTGTATCACTTGCTCACCAAAAAGCCATAGTCAGAATCCCAATCTTATGCTCAAATTCGGAAAAAGACAAACATCTTGAATGGGCAAAAAACTGGATTTATAAAAAACTAACAGAAGATCCGGAATCCAAGATTAAATACATTCCTCGTCTTTATGAGGATCAATCAACCATCACCGTAAGGAATACGGTATTTACCATTCACATAAAATATAAATCGGATGCTTCAGCAGCCAGTGGTAAGAGGCAGCATACCCATATTTTTTTAGAAATTCCGGAATCTTGTCCTTTGGTCCAAAGAGCAGAACTATGCGGAAAGTTGATTTCTAAAATAATGGCCCATACTTTTTTGTCCGGATTAAAAAATAGAGTCCAGCAGATCAACCAACAATTTTTCCAACAAAAAATCAATCGAATCAGTCTAAGGAATAATTCTTCCAATTGGGGTTCGTGTTCTACCTCAGGTAATATTAGTCTTTCCACCAGACTATTGCTTTGTCCTGATTTCATCATGGATTATTTAATAGTCCATGAATTGTCCCATATGGTTCACCACAACCATTCAGATCATTTTTGGAACTTGGTAGAAAAGGTCATGCCGGATTATCATAGGGCAGAAGATTGGCTAAAAAAGGAAAGTCATACGTATCGTTGGTAGGGTATATTGTACAGACAATCAATTAAATATATTTTATTTTTCAAAAATTTCATTTTTTTTGGTCCATTTTGCAACATAATTGGACTTAAATTCTCTTTCTAATATAAAACAAGCGAAAAGCCACATGGCGGTTGATATACAAAAGATAGTGAGCGGAGATCAGAAAGCCTTTAAAAGCTTGTACGATCAATATCATATCGCTATGTACAATGTGTGTTTCAGAATGCTGAAGCAACAAGATGAAGCGGTGGACGCTTTACAAGAAACTTTTGTTAAAGTGTTCCAGAATATCCACAAACTTGAAAATCATGCATTGTTGCCTGCTTGGATAAAAAAAGTGTGTGTCAATACTTGCCTACAGTTATTGGATAAAAAGAAAAAAATAAGGTGGGAAGAACTTGATCAACAAACGGTTTTACTAAATTCAAGAGATGAAGAAGATCTGATTGATGAAGTAGAATATGAGCAAAACATGAAGCGGATACAGGAAGGCATCATGGTCTTGCCTGAGAAATACCGGATCGTATTCAATTTGTACGCGGTAGAGGATTATTCTCACGAAGAAATTGGTCAAATGCTCGGCATACCTAATGCAACTTGTCGGAGTCAATACATGCGGGCAAAACAGAAATTAATTGAGATTTTAAAAAAAGAAGAAACACATGTCGGATCCATTAAAAAATTATATTCAAAAGCATAAAGTTCTGCTTGATCAGAATGTCCCTCCTGCAGATTTGTTTGGGAAAATTATGGAGAATGAAAAACCAAAAGCTTCCCATAAACTAAGTTTCAGGATTGTTTATCTCGCAGTAGCAATGCTTTCAGGTGCCGGGTTATTTTATTGTTGGACTTTATTTTATCCATCCAATCTCATCGTAGATGAAGTTCCGGTGGCAGTTAATAAGGAACATAAAAAGGAAGTTTTAGAACCTATTAAAATTCCGGTTCAAGAGAATTTAAGTACGGAAGAAAATTTTTCAGAACAAATAGTAACTACAGCGACTGATAAAAAATCATTGAATTTGAATAAACCATCTAAAAGATTGGTATTGGCTGCCTCTGAACCTAAGACTAAAATGGAGGAACAAAAATTGGAAAATAAATTGCAGATTGTGCCAATTGAAGAAGTGGCAGTAATAGAAAATCCTAAATCTGATAAACTGGTTGAAGCTGTTTTGGTGGAGCCTCAAATCTCTGAGAAGGATCTAATGCAGGATGTAGCCGTGGTTCAAAACGTAGTTCCAGAAAATGGAAGTAGGGTGATTGACATTGATCGCAGCAATATTGGTAGTACTGTAAAAAAAGGTATTATTGGTTGGTTGGCAAAGAAAACGGATCAATGGACAGATAGTAAGATTACCATTCAATCAAAAATAGATGAAGATAAAACCATGATCGCTTTGAATGTAAACACAGATCATGTCAAACTTCACAAAACCATGTCTTTGCCATAGACATCACTTTGTAAAAAATAAATTTTAAAATTATAAATCTAAATGAATATGAAAAATCTAGTGCTTTTATTTTGTTTGTTTTGCAGCATTGTGTTAAATGCACAGAATGTACCTACTCCGGTTCCACCGACACCACCAACACCTCCGACACCACCTTCAGCCCCGGCGGAAGATAAAAAATCAGATACCATTAAAGTGAATCTGGGTGATCGTCAAATTATGATCATCGAAAACAAAACCAAAAAATCTGATGATGAAGAAGATGATGAGGATGATATAGATGATAAGGACGATGATGACGAAATGGCACCCATGGGTAAACATGATAAGGCCCATAAAGAAAATTCCAATCCGATGAAAAAGAAAAAGAACAAAGGAGCAGATGTTGGTTTTCTTAACATTGACATGGGTATTAATATTTTGTTGGACAATAAAGTCACCAACGAGACTCTGATTGATGATTTGGAAACAAAGCCATTTAGTTCATGGTCTTGGACTCTTAACTTCTTACCCACCAAAATTTTCCTGGGTTCTCAAAATGTAATGCTCATGACTTCTATCGGTTGGAGAATTGGTGAGTTAACTTTTAGAAATAAATTGGAATTTGCACATGATACCGCAGCGTTGGTTTATACCAAAAATAGCAGCATTAATAGATCTTCTTTTGATTTTCATCATATTCAAGTACCACTCATGTTGTATTTCAGAAGTGATAAAATTAGTGGCTTAGGAAGAATTGGTTTTGGTGTTGGTGGATATGTGGGTGCTTTAGTGCATCAGGAATTTGAATATAAGAGTGACGAACGCAGAAGAAAAGTAGAAGTGGAGGAAGATTTTGGATTTGAGACCTGGAGATATGGATTAAGTGCAAGAGCGGATTTTGGTCCGGTTAAAATATTTGCAAATTATGATTTAAATCCGGTTTGGAAAAACAATGATTTTACAAATCTGGAATGCGGATTGTGGTTTGATTTCTAAAATGCATCTCCCAATAGCGGAGAAATAGATTTTCTTCTAAATGTGGTTGGCCTGATACTTTGTGTCGGGCCTTTTTTTTATTGGCTTATCTTTGCCAATATTAGATACTATTTTGACAGCCATAATTCATAGCAATACACTGAAGCAGGAATTGAATCTTTTGGGATTTGATCAGATTGGCATTGTGAAAGCTCAAAGGCTGAATGCGGAAGCATTTCAACTTGAAAGCTGGTTAAATAAAGGTTACCATGGTCAAATGAGTTACATGGAACGGTATTTTGACATTAGGATTGATCCGGATAAATTTTTACCTGGAGCAAAATCAATTGTCATGATGAGTTTAAATTATTTTTCGGATATAGAGCCTAAAACACCAAAGGTATCGCGATATGCATTAGGTGAAGATTATCACAAAGTAATCCGAAAAAAAACAAAAGCGATTGTTGCGTATTTGAAAAAAGAATATGGTGATATTGCCATCAGAGGATTTGTAGATTCGGCTCCTGTAATGGAAAGGGTTTGGGCTGAAAAGGGAGGCTTAGGATGGAATGGAAAAAATACTTTGACCATTAATCCACGCAAAGGCTCTTGGTTTTTTCTAACTGGGTTTATGACAGATCTGATGTTTGATCATTACGATGATCCAATCAGAGACCATTGTGGAACCTGTAGACGCTGTATCGATGCTTGTCCCACAAATGCGATCCATCAAGAAGGATATTTGTTAGACGCCTCCAAATGTATTTCTTATCTGACCATTGAATTAAGAAATGCCATACCAAAAGAATTTCACAATCAGATGGAAGGTTGGGTTTATGGATGTGATATCTGTCAAGAAGTCTGTCCATGGAACCGTTTTGCCCAGCCTAGTAATGTAGAAGAGTTTAATCCAAATCCTGATTTGTTAAAATTGGGTACAAAAGATTGGTTGGAATTGAGCGATGAAGTTTGGGGAAATTTAACTTCCAAATCTCCTATTAAAAGAGCTGGATTAGAGAAATTAAAAGAGAATGTGAAGTTGATATTGGAATGAGAATTTTAATAGCCTTTCGGTAGGCTCTGGGCTCGAAAAAAAATAAATGTATTTACTAATCCCGTAGGGATTACATATTTATAATTAAAAAAACATAAAATGTATCCGACCCCAGCGTGGGTCGAATATGGATTTGCAATTTTAATTGTCTTAATAATTTTGCACATCCATGAGGAGTGAATCTATTTTAAAATTTTATCCAAATAAAAATCGTCCCTACCATTAAAACAAAAAACTCAAGCATCAAACCCGCCAAATAACCCATGCCAATTCCAGGCCCTTGCTCACTGTAGGCTAATAACGCTTTTTCAATGACAAAATGCCCGCCGATCACACCGCAGATCCAGACCCTCAACAAGAGATAATTTTTTTCTACACTCGGCATCCACCAAAGACCAAACACTAGAATAGATGCAGCTGGAATCCAAAACCAGAGAGATTCAATATATGGATCCAATGATTTTGAAGTCTGATTCAATTTTCCTAGCCATATTGACACTAGGTATAAAATTCCCCAAAATATTTCAGGACCAAGGATATATCGCATGATCATTCATTTTTATTGGTTTTATACAAACCTCTTATTTTTTTCGTTTCACTGAGTATTCTTCCAAAATGTTCCTGGTGTTTTCCAGATTTAAGTTCTGCATCAAATGCATCTGCTATTTTTTTAACGAGGATTTGAGATTCCGGAGTGTCGTCGGCATACAGGTGTTTACTTAGAGACAAAGATTGCTCTTCTTCATCAAAATGAATGTCCAGCTTGATTTCATCTTTAACTAGTTCTATGCGACGACCCGTGTATTCGCCCGTTTCATCTTTGACGATTTGTTCCTTAGTCCAAGACATTTGATGGAGCACAAAATCGAGAAAAATCGGTACCAACCCACTTTTTACAGGATAAAGCGTGTAGTAATGATCATTGCTTTTAAAACGCCCTGTCCACGGAACCGGATGTTCGTGATGTTTTAATTGCAATTTATTACCCTCATGTGTTTGATTCCATTCAAAAAACTGCTCAAACCATTCTCTTGTGGCTGAAAATATATCCACCATTCGGGTGTCTGTATCGTCAAATTTGACGGTATATCCTTTGTCCTTATAATAATCATAAACCACCAGAGCATGTTCGGATTCAGGAAGATCTTCATCTTGTGAATTCCAGGATTGAAATTCTGCCAAAAAAACTATGCTCTTTTGATCCGGAGAGAAGGCGAACGCTCCATGTGGATTTGGATAAGAATAATTTTCCACTGCTTCATTGTTAGTGTTGAATGGCCAAATCTGTTTAGTCTGCACATCCAACACCGCGTGCTCACCAACCATTAAATAACGACCTCCGTATAAGCTATCCAATTGATCCAAATTTGCAGTATCTGATTTGGAATACACTTCGAAATATGTTCCTGGCTGTCCATTTTCAGCATCTAAAAATTGCAGAGAAGCAAAATCATGTGATTGTTTCATTAATGGTTCCACAACTGCTTGACCATCTTTAATATAAATTAAATATAGGCTTTGACTGCCGGCGATCAAGGTCGGCTCTGCAAGATCAGTGAGCGCATATACTTTCCACAGAAACGGCAATCCTGTATTGGTTTGCAAAGATCCTGGAAACTGAACTGCCTTGCCATTATACAATAGCGAATAAGCCACATCAGTTCGATTAACCATACCGTAATTCATATTGTACTGCTTTGAAGAACTCGCTTTGGCAACTATCGTAAAAGGTCCATAGGAAATTTGTTTCACTATATCTCCATGGGCTTTTCGGAACACAACCATGTAAACGGCAAAAATGAGCAGGGCAGCAATGCAAAGTACAATTTTCATATGCTTAGGGGGTTAAACAGGTAAGTTTGAATTAAATGATAGAATTCTTTAAATGAAGAATGGAATGGCTGGTTTTGATTGATTGGAAAGTACAATGGTGACATCCGTTATAAATGCAAGGTATGAATTATTTGAGGAGCTAAAATTAATGATTTTTCATAAAATGAGTAAAAATTGAAGCAAGTAAGTGATCGCTAGGACTTATTTACAACGCACTTGATTGTATTTTGAACTCAACCCTGACCCAATTATTATTCGGTTTACTTAATTAATACATTTCTAAACTGGAATTAGAAAAAATTACCTTTGGCTTATCAAATTTCATTAATTACTTTATGAAAAACAAGAGTATTCTGAAGAATGGAAATTCAAACTCAAATTTTAATTTAAGCTGATTTTAAGAAATTTTGAACCAAAACTTAATTTTTTAAAACAGATCTTTGCACTATGAGAATTTTAATTGTGGAAGACGAAACGGCGATATCCGCTTTTTTGAAGCAAGGATTGGAAGAGGAGTCTTACGCTGTAGATGTTGCTGATGAAGGAAAAACAGGGCTCCAACTGGCTCTTTCTGGAGATTACGATTTATTGCTATTGGATTGGGCACTTCCTGGTTTAAGTGGGATTGAAATTTGCAGACAGTTTAGAAAAGAATTCTTGGATATACCCATCATCTTTCTGACGGCTAAAGATACAGTGGATGAGACCATATTTGGCTTACAATCGGGAGCGAATGATTATGTTAAAAAGCCATTTCATTTTGAAGAATTATTAGAGCGGATTAGGGTGCAACTAAGACCAAAATCAGGTGAGCATTCTACTTTTAAATTGGGCAAAATAATTTTAAACACAGAAACTCATCAAGTTCACAAAGGCGATCAGGAAATTATTTTGACACAAAAGGAGTTTGCATTGCTTGAATATCTCATACGAAATAAGGGAAAAGTTTGTAGAAGAATGAGAATTATTGAAAGCGTTTGGGACATGCATTTTGATTATAACACCGGGGTTATTGATGTTTATATTAATGCTCTTCGTAAAAAATTAAAGTTGTCAGAAGAAGAAAATTACATTCAAACGGTTCGTGGAATTGGTTATATAGCTAAAGATTGATGAGTCTCAGTTTTAAAAATAGAATCGCATTTTATTATATGATGGCGACTGCAATCATCTTGACTGTGGTTTTCTTAACCATTTATTTCGCAGTCCAAAAGACGGTCATGAGTCATTTAGACCGTGACTTGAGCTATGAAGCCATAAAGCATACTAAAGAAATTCTCTTATCGGGGGATAGTATTAAGTTTAAAAATAAGGCTGAATGGGAGGAAAGAGAGCATCGTGAAATTCAAGTCAACCCAGTATTTATCCAATTACTGGATCGGCAGGGTAGGTATATGGATAAATCGCCGAATCTTAAATCCGATCATCTGATATTTAAGGAATTTGATTCTGACGGACATTTTGAAACTTATCTTGGTGATCGCCCCATTCGACAAGTGCAAATGCCCTTTGAACATAACGGAAAAATCAATGGATATATCCTGGCAGCGATGTCATCAGAATCAGAATTGTCCATTCTCTTAAAATTGCGAAATGTTTTGCTTATTTCATTTTTGGTGGTGCTTTTAGGCTTGTATTTTATTTTTCGATTTTTGGCTGGGAGAAGCATTCAACCTGTACAAGATGTAACCCAGACCATTACTCGAATTACCAATAAAAATTTGAGTGAACGGGTAATCTTGCCACCAAATAAAGATGAAATTTACGAATTATCATATAGTTTTAATGCACTTCTTCAGAGACTAGAAAATGCTATTGAAAGGGAAAGGCAATTTACTGCAGACGCATCACATGAACTCAGAACGCCACTTGCTGCGTTGAGAGGCACCATGGAAGTATTGATTAGAAAAGAGAGAACACAAAAGGAATATGAAGATAAAATTCAATTAAGTTTAAGTATCATCGAACGAATGACTTTCACTTTGGAGCAATTGCTTTTGCTTGCTCGATTGGATTCTAAAGCAATCACAAAAAAAATTGACCCTATTTCATTACCTTCTATTATCGACGAGTCATTGGCTTATTTTATTCATCAAATTCAAGAAAAAAATATTCAAATTGATCTTTTGTATGATCGAAATAAACAGTTTCAGGTTCCTAACTTTTATGCCAATCTAATGATTGGTAATTTATTGAGCAATGCCATAAAATATTCCAACATCGATTCCACATTGAAAGTGAGTATTGAAGATATAGACAATCATGTTGTTTGTTCTATACAAGATCAAGGAATTGGAATTAAAGAAGAAGATTTAAGTCATATTTATGATAATTTTTTTCGGTCGGATTCTCTAAAACACAAGCAAATAACAGGTAATGGTCTTGGACTTTCAATTGTAAAAAAATGTGCAGAGGCAATTAATGCAAATGTTAAAATTGAAAGTCGATTGGGACAAGGGACCAACGTTCAGATTACTTTTGATTAAGCATTCTATTGGATTGACATTACGAAATTTGCATTCAAATTTATTGGAAAGGAGTTGAGAAAGAGCTTCTAAGTATTTTAAGCCAATCTTAAGCTAAGCTTCAGGAAAGCCTTAGGACGGCACCTCTACTTTTGTGGAGAAATTGAAATCATTTCCATTCATGTTGGCAAAAATTATTCAATATAGCATCCACCATAAGTTAATAGTCATATTGTTTTCTGTTGGAATCATCGTATTTGGCCTCTATTCACTTTCTCAGATTTCAATAGGCGCCGTACCAGATGTAACAAATAATCAGGTTCAAATCATTACTACTTCACGAAATCTGGCCACAGAAGATGTCGAGAAGTTTTTAACTTATCCTGTTGAATTGGAAATGGCAAATCTGCCCAACGTAAAGGAGATTAGATCTGTTTCAAAGTTTGGACTTTCTGTGGTAACCGTAGTGTTTGATGATTACATTGGTACCTATTTGCCAAGACAGTTGATTTCCGAAAAGATTAAATCGGCAGAGGAAAAGATTCCAGCCGGTTTTGGGAAGCCTTTTATGGGACCGATCACCACTGGCTTAGGAGAAATTTATCAATACGTGATTGAAGTAGATTCAGCACATCGAAATGCATATTCGTTATCCGACTTAAGAGCTATTCAGGATTGGGTCATTAAGCGACAACTTTCTGGAATTAAAGGGGTAGTTGAAGTGAATACTTGGGGAGGCTTTCTCAAACAATATGAGGTCGCATTGAATCCTGAAAAAATCAGAAGTTTAAATTTATCAGTTTCTCAAGTGTTTGTTGCGTTGGAAAAAAACAACGGTATTGCGGGTGGTGGATACATTGAAAAAAACAATCAAAGCTACTTTATCAGAGGCGAAGGACAAGTTGGTACCCTTCATGACATTGAAAACATAGTCGTTGAAAATAGAAGCGGAACACCTATTTTTATCAAAGATGTTGCAAAAGTTGGATTCGGACATGCCACACGATTTGGTGCAATTACTGGTAATGGTGAAGGTGAGAAAGTTCTGGGGCAAGTCATGATGCTCAAAGGGGCAAACTCCAAAGCTGTCATAGATGCAGTAAAAGAAAGGGTCGCTAAAATTTCTCCTTCGTTACCATTGGGAATTAAAATTAACCCTTTCTTGGAAAGAAGTGAATTAATAGCAAAGACAACTTTTACCATTGCTGAGAACTTAATTTTAGGTTGCTTGATAGTTATTTTCGTTGTAATCCTGCTTTTGGGAAATATCCGGTCCGGATTGGTAGTGGCTTCGGTAATCCCCATGTGTTTGTTGTTTTCATTCTCTCTGATGTATATTTTTAATGTAGATGCAAGTCTCATGAGTTTGGGGGCTATCGACTTTGGGATTATTATTGATGGAGCAGTCATCATCGTGGAATTTATTACTTTTAAAATCACTGCTGAACGTTTAAAATTAATGGCTTTGCCCAAATTAGAAAGACAAAGTCTAATAAATGAAATTACCTTTTTTGGAGCTTCTAAAATGATGCATTCTGCAGTGTTTGGGCAGATTATAATCATCATTGTTTTTATTCCAATACTATCATTGGTGGGTGTAGAAGGAAAAATGTTCAAGCCAATGGCTTTGGTTTTTTGTTTTTCTTTAATTGGAGCAATGATCATGTGTTTTACTTATGTACCCGTATTGGCTTCCCTTTTTATAAAACCTTCTGATCTTAAAAAGAATTCAATTTCGAAAAAATTGATTGAATTTTTAGAGAATAGTTATAAACCAATTATTGTCTGGGCACTTCGTAGAAAAAGTCTGGTTCTTAGTATAGCGTTTTTATTTGTGGTTGCTATTGGGGTATTATTTACTCAGATGGGAGGAGAATTTGTACCGACTCTAGACGAAGGTGATTTTGTCATCCAACCAGTTTTAAAGGCTGGAACATCGTTGACTAAAACTACAGAAATGACCACCAGAATTGAAACAATTTTAAAGCAATTTCCTGAAGTAGTTCAAGTGGTCAGTAGAATTGGTGCTGCAGAAGTACCAACGGATCCTATGTCCATGGAAGAGAGTGATGTGATCATTAAATTAAAACCCAAGGGCGAATGGGTTTCAGCAGAAAGTAAAGATGAGTTGGCTAATAAACTAAAACTAGCCTTATTGGAAGAAATTCCTGGTGTCGATTTTGAATTTACTCAACCCATTGAAATGCGATTTAATGAACTTATTACCGGAGTACGTGCAGATTTGGCTATTAAAATTTTTGGTGAAGATTTGGATACCCTTTATAAGAAAGCAAGGGAAGTAGAATTGGCGATTCAAAAGGTAGAAGGTGCAGCCGATATCAGTGTAGAAAAAGTAGCCGGTTTGCCACAAATGTCTGTTAAATATGACAGATTAAAAATTGCAAAATATGGTCTAAATGTAGAAGATTTAAACGATCTAATCACGATGGGATTTGCTGGAAAAACTGCAGGAGTTGTTTTTGAAGGAGAGAAACAATTTGATCTAGTGGTTCGATTTGATTCGTCACATATCCGAAATATAAAGGATCTTGAAATGTCTACCATCCAATTATCAAATGGCCATCAAGTCCCTCTTGTTGAATTGGCTAGTATTGTATATACCAAAGGACCCGCTAAAATTTCAAGAGATAATACGAAAAGAAGAATTGTAGTGGGGGTCAATGTTCGCAACCGTGATTTGGAATCTGTGGTAAAGGATGTTCAAGAAGTAATTGCAAACCAAATTATTTTACCATATGGTTACACCATTGATTACGGAGGTCAGTTTGAAAATTTAAGAACGGCAAAAGATCGGTTAATGATCGCTGTACCAATAGCACTTCTGTTAATATTCGTTCTTCTTTATTTTGCATTCGATTCTGTAAAGGAAGCTTTGATCATCTATAGTGCAATACCGATGGCAGCCATTGGTGGTGTCATTTTATTATTCTTAAGAGATTTGCCATTTAGTATTTCTGCCGGCGTTGGTTTTATTGCACTTTTTGGGATTGCTGTTTTAAACGGAATTGTACTGATTGAGGAATTTAAAGAATTGAAGAAACATGGAATTCGCAATATTCATAGACGGATTTTATTGGGAACAAGAAATAGATTGCGACCAGTATTGTTAACTGCAACCGCGGCTGCCTTGGGTTTTTTACCGATGGCCATATCTACATCTGCTGGGGCTGAGGTCCAAAGACCACTGGCTACTGTAGTTTTGGGGGGACTGATCTCGGCTACCATTCTAACCTTGATTGTATTACCCATTCTCTATTCTATTTTTGATAGGAAAAGGACTTTTATTAAAATGAAAGGTACTTCTGTGATAATATCAATATTATTATTTATTCCAATATTTGGAATTACCCAAACTCAATTTAGAAAAATAAGTTTAAATGAAGCCATTGAAATTGCAATGAACAACAATTTTAGCTTGAAGGCAAATGCCCTACGAATATTGCAAAGCCAACAATTAATTAAAAGTGCAAGTGACATTAATAAAACTGGAATTTATTACAACAAAGACCAAAATAACATTGCACCCAATAACCTGCCGTTGAATGTGTGGGGAATTGAACAAAGTATTCAATTTCCAACTGTCTATGCAGTTCAGAAAAAAGTGTTGATGCAAAAATCAAGTTTGGTCAGAGATCAGCAAGTTATCAGTAAGGCCATGATCAGCAAAGAAGTTTCCAAAGTTTATTTTGAAATTATTTATTGGCGACAAATGCTGGATCATTATAAATATTTGGATAGTCTGTACCTCGATTTCGAAAATGCAGCAATAAGGAGATTTCAACAAGGTGAATCTAATTACTTGGAAAAATTAAACGCAGAAACCAAACATAAGGAAATTACCATAAAGTTAAATCAAATAGAAGAAGATTTTATTCGATCAAATATTCAATTAAATCAATGGCTTCAATCCGATTCTACCTACAATATAGGTGTGGAGCAGATTGAAAGATTGCCTCTGGTTAAATTGGATACTTTATTTCATCCTTTCAGTAAATATTATACAGATCTGATTAATTTGGTGGAAAGACAAGCGACTTTCGAGAAACAAAAATTATTACCCGATTTAAATTTTTCACTTTTTCGTGGCAGTAACAATGGTATTGGGACCAAATCTTATCTTGGTTTCCAAATTGGAATGGCACTTCCTATATGTTATGGTCATCAGTTGGCCAAAATTAAAGCGGCAATTACTGAAATAAGCATAGTGGAAGCTGAAAGTAAGAACTACAAAATTCAGTTGATTTCAAACTATTTAGCACTTCAGTCTGAGCTTCGAAAATATGAAGAAACTTTGCAATATTTTGAATCAACTGGAAAAAAATTGGCCAATGAAACATTTTATTATGCCTTAAAATCCTTTCAGGCTGGTGAAATTAATTTTATGCAATTCGTGCAATTATTGGAACACGCAAAAGGCATGGAGACCAACTACCTTACATCACTTTTTCAGTACAATCTAACAGTGCTTGAAATTAACTATTTGATGAATTAACTATGAAAATAATGAATATTCAAACTTTACCAAGTAAAATGTTTTCATTTTTATTTGTATGGATATTATTCACATTTGTTGCTTGTTTTCCTGAGAGTAAGAACTCCGAATCAGAGAAAGTGATAATCTCAAATGATAATATCAATTCAATTTATGTAAGTAGAAAGCAATTCCAGTCTTCTGGTATGGAGCTGGGAAATGTGCAGAAAATTGGATTTAATGAAGAGATAAGAACCAATGGGATGTTTGATGTGCCTCCGGCTCATCGTGCTGCAGTAAGTGTTTACTTTGGAGGCACAGTTAAAAATTTCGATATTCATGTTGGAGACAAAGTAAAAAAAGGTCAAGTGCTCTTTATTTTGGAAAACCCTGAATATGTGCAATTACAGCAAGATTATTTGGAAGTAAAAGCACAATTATCCTATTTGAAATCTGATTATGAAAGACAAAAAACATTGGCTCTGGAAAGTTTAAGTTCTCAAAAAACCTACCTTAAAGCTGAGTCCGATTATATGGTAACAAAAGTTAAGTTTGAATCTTTAGATAAGAAACTTACACTGATAAACATCTCTCCAAATTTACTTGATTTAGATAATATTAAAACAACAGTGTCTGTAATCGCGCCTATAAATGGTTTTATTACGGAATTGAATATAACGCGCGGTTTATATTTAGGTCCTTCTCAGAACGCAGTTTCTATAGTGGATATTGAGCAGGTTTATTTGGAATTGAAAATATTTCAGAACGATTTTTCAAAAATTGCAGTTGGACAAAATATTCGATTTAATTTACATGAGGACTTAAAGGAATATAAGGCAGTTGTTCATTCCATCAATAAATCATTGGATCCTGAAACTCGTACCATCGGCGTCCATTGTAAATTGGCCGATGAGAATTTAATGCATAATTTTTATCCTGGCATGTATGTGGAAGCTATGATTCAAACCAATTCAGATTTGAAGACTTCATTGCCTGCAAGTTCAGTTGTTGAGGCGGATGGTAAATATTTTATTTTAGAACTTACGAACACATCCAATGAAGGTTATACCTTTGAGAAAAAGGAGGTCATTACCGGCTCATCAAACGAAGTATTTGTTGAAATAAGGAATTTTCAAGACTTTAATGAAAATACTAAAGTATTGGTCAATGGCGCATTTAATCTATTTTTGGAATAAAAAGTTACATCTTTTGTGTTTTTATTTAACATAAATTAAAATTAATTATCTGATTATAAATGATTTAAATATGGCAGAAAAAATTTGCAATACATAAACAGAAAATTTGTGTTAATGTATGGATAATTATGAAAATTGTTGGTGTTTTTAAAAATTGTTACAAAAAAATATTATTAAATTTGCTTTTTATATTTTAATTTTAGAATCATATGTTTAATATTAAATTTATCTTGTTTGGAATTTTAGTGTTTCTAATCAGTTTACAAAGCTGTACCAATGAATTTGAGTCAAATGGACAGAATGTTTGCTTTGAAACGGATGTTTTACCGGTTCTTGTTTCCAATTGCACTCAAAGCGGTTGCCACAATGATATAGACAAGGAAGCGGATTTGGTCATCAACAATTATAATGAAATCATTGGGTTGGTTAAAGTTGGAGATTATCGTGCTAGTAAATTGTATCAGGTATTGATCCTTCCATTTGGTTCTGCTCGAATGCCACCAAGCCCTTATTCTTCATTGACCGATGAGCAGATTCAAACCATCGCATTGTGGATTGAGCAGGGTGCTTTAAAAGATAGTTGCGTCACACCTAGTTGTGATACTACCGGTGTACGTTTTGGCAGTTCGATCGTTCCAATACTCAACTTATATTGCAATGGATGCCACAGTGGGGCCAATGCTCAAGGTGCTGTAAGACTTGATAGCTATGGAGAGGTTAAAAAATATGTGAATTCCGGATCTTTTATAGGTTCTATCGAATGGACTGGTAGTTTTGGTAGAATGCCTAAAAATGGAAGTAAACTAAGAAGTTGTGAAATTTCTAAAATTAAAAAATGGCTTTCAGATGGTGCGCCTAATAATTAATTAAATAAATAATCACTCATATAATGCAACAAGCAATTGGTATTTTAATTTTCTGGGTTTGTTTTTCAAACCTTAGTTTTGGTCAAGAAGATCTATTGGATCTATTGGGCCCAACTGAAACTAAAGAGTATGTCTCTAATGCTTTTAAATCTCCAAGGGTTATTGGTTCCCATAGTATGGAAATGCTGGCAAAGGGTGCTCTTGATTTTAGAATATTACATCGTTTTGGGCCTATAAGTTCTGTCGAGAATTTTTTTGGATTGGACAATGCGACCATGAGAATGAGTTTTGATTATGGCATTACCAAAAATCTAACGCTAGGTCTGGCCCGCTCAACTTTCAAAAAAGAAGTAGATGGATTTGTAAAGTACAGGATCGTACAACAATCAAAAGGAAAGAACTCATTCCCGATTTCTATAGTATGGGTCAGTGGAATGATTTACAATACTCTAAAAAATCCATATTCAGAAATATCTTCTGTGGATAAACCTTATAAGAGAATGTCCTATTTTCATCAAATCATCATCGGTAGAAAATTTTCAGAAAATTTCAGTTTGCAGCTTTCACCTTTGGTGGTCCATTCCAATCTTGTAAGTAATATTTTGTATCCCAATACTATTTACGCTTTAAACCTGTCTGCAAGATATAAATTGACCAAAAGATTGGCTTTGGTCATTGATTATAGTCCTACCTTGAATAAATTTTTAAACAGGCTTGGAACGATGCCCTTGGGAATTGGTGTAGATATAGAAACTGGCGGACATGTATTTCAGTTGCATTTTTCCAATGCCATGGGAATGAATGAGAGAGCTTATATTGCTGAAGATAATGGGGATTGGTTGAAAGGTCAGTTTCAATTTGGATTTAATCTTTCCAGGGTTTTCCAAGTGGGAAGTAGAAAAAAGTGGTGATGAATATTCATTAAATTACTTTACATATTTGGAAAAATTGGATTCATTCGAATATGAGTCGATTAAAAAAGTATAAAAATGGATTTAAAAGAAAATAAAATTTTAGGCTGGTTAGAAAAAATATCGAATTCTCTTTTTTCTACCAGAGCTGGAGGAATATATATATTACTATTTGCAGCATCAATAGGTATCGCTACTTTTATTGAAAACGATTTTGGTACTAGCGCTGCACAAAAGGTGATTTTTAAGTCAAGATGGTTTGAATTATTACTCGTTTTATTTGGCACTTGTGTTCTGGTGAATATATTTAGATTTAAAATGATACCACTAAAGAAATGGGCCTCAGTTACATTTCATTCCTCAATCATTATTATTTTAATTGGCGCAGGAGTTACCAGATATTTTGGATATGAGGGAATGATGCATATTAGAGAGGGCGAAGATTCCAGTACATTTCTTTCTTCAGAAACTTTTATAAATTTTTTATGGGAAGACGGAAAGCAAGTATATGGTTGGGAAAGTCCGATTTTAATCAGCAGCCTGGGATCCAATCGATTTGAAGAAGAATATCTATTAGGTAGTGAATTATTAAAAATAAGATTGAAAGAAGTAATTGCCAATCCTAAAGAATTAATTTCATCGGATCCTTCTGGACAAGCTGTTCTTAAGATTGTGATTGGAGGTGCGGGGGGAAGAGAAGAATACATTTTAAAATATGGCTCTTCTTTAAATTTAGGTCGACTAAAATTGTCTTTTACGGATGAAAGTTTACCAGGGTTTCAATGGATTACTTTGAGAAATGATACCTTATTATTTACTCCGGATAGACCATTTACAAGAATGATAATGGCTACTCAAAAACAGGATACTCTATTTGCTCTTGAGACCAGGCAGATGAGCTTGAGATCACTGTATTCCGATGGTCAATCCAATTTTGTGGTTTCAGAATTTGATCCATCTGCCATCGTAGAATTGGTTTCTGAAAATCGGAAAATTAAAAATGAAAGCATGGTATCCCTAAAAATGGAGGTGGAGTCGGGATCAGGAACTGAGGAAATTTTATTGACTGGCCGAAAAGGTGAAGCTGGACGCGCAAAGATTTTAGACATTAATGGTAATAAATTTTCTATTTCTTATGGATCCAAGTTGTATCGTCTTCCATTTTCAATTGCCTTGCGTGATTTTATTTTGGACAGATACCCAGGCACTGAAAATCCTTCTTCATATGCCAGTGAAGTGACATTGATCGACGATCGCGAATTTGTTAAAATGGATTATCGAATATTCATGAACAATATTTTAAGTTACAATGGATTTCGTTTTTTCCAATCCTCCTATGATCCTGATGAAGCAGGCACCTACCTCAGTGTTAATCATGATGCATGGGGCACCTGGATTTCTTATATAGGATATGCTTTATTGACGATAGGATTAATTATGATTTTCTTTTTGAAAAATACCCGATTTAAATTTTTAATGGATCGTTTGAAGCAATATCAAAGCACTGCAATTTTGATTTTTATTTTTGTATCATCGCTTATTCAGTTGAATGCTCAAACTACCAATTACCCTAAACCTTCTATTAGTCCAACACATGCTGTGCAACTTGGTAAAATGATTGTCCAAGATCACCAAGGCAGATTTAAGCCATTTAATACAATGAGCAATGAAGTACTTAGAAAAATATCCAAGAAAGAAAAACTGGGTAGTCTGAGTTCTGAACAAGTCATGATGTCCATGCTCATGCATCCTGATGAATGGGAAGCAGTGCCTTTGATCCATGCGGGTAAACACCCTCAAGTATTGAAATTGCTTTCTGCTTCTGAAGGATTGATAGAATATAGAAAGTTTTTTGATGAGTCCGGACAATACAAATTAAAGGATCCAGTGAGAATTGCACAAAATATGAATCCAAAGGATCAAGGTACTTTTGAGAAAGCGATTATTAAATTGGATGAAAAAGTCAATATCAGCAATATGGTTTTTTCTGGACGTTTATTCAGAATACTTCCATTGAGTGGTGATGACAACCATACCTGGATATCACCTGCTCAAGCATCCGACATAAACGATCCAAGAGAGTTATTTGCCATGGAATTTTTTCCAAAATATTTGACAGCATTAAGACAATCGGAGGAGTCCAAGGATGATCATTTGCCTACTCAGTTACTTGAAGAATTAGGCAATTACCAACGAAAAATTTCTTCTGCTGTTTTACCAAGCAACAATCAAATTAAAGCCGAACTGTGGTTAAACAAATCAAGTGTATTTGCAACACTTGGAGTGGTTTTTGCTTTGGCTGGAGTTTTGACGTTGTTGATTTTTATTGCAGGCGTGTTTAATGAAAAATGGAAAAGTTTACAAATCAGAAATGCGGCGTTTGGAATTATTGCTTTGGCATTTTTCTTTCAAACTTTGGGCTTGGCAGCTAGATGGTACGTTTCAGGTCGCGCTCCGTGGAGCAATGGTTACGAATCCATGATTTATATTTCATGGACGACGGTTCTTGCGGGATTGTTGTTTAGCAGAAAATCTTTGGGAGGATTAACCGCCACTTGCATTTTAGCAGCCACCGTATTGTTGGTGGCAGGCATGAGTTGGTTGGATCCTGAGATCACTCCACTTGTTCCTGTTTTGAAATCCTATTGGTTGACGATCCATGTTTCATTGGAAGCTGGAAGTTATGGATTTTTAATGCTGGGAGCGGTCATTGGAATGCTCAATTTATTGCTGATCAGCATTAGTAAGAAATCAAATTTTTCCCGCGTTGAAAAAAACATTAAGGAATTAAGTGTGGTAAGTGAAATAACTGTGACTGGAGGATTAATTATGGTGAGCGTGGGCACTTATCTTGGTGGCGTTTGGGCCAATGAATCATGGGGTAGATATTGGGGATGGGATGCAAAAGAAACCTGGGCCCTGGTTACCATTTTAGTATATGCATTTATACTTCACATGAGATTTATACCTGGACTAAAAAGTTTGTTTGCCTATAATTTTGCAAGCCTTTTTGGATTTGCCACCGTCATCATGACCTATTATGGTGTAAATTATTATCTATCTGGTTTGCATTCTTATGCTGCGGGTGATCCTGTTCCTATTCCCCCACAAGTATATATCACAGCCATGGTTTTGGCATTGTTAAGCATTGTTTCATTTATACAATATAGGAGGATTTACAAACAAGGAATTTTCTTGCGTTAAATTACTTCAAAAGAGTAGCTTTTTCCATGATGATGGCATATTTGTAACCTGCTCCGAAATCTTTATTTAGTTGGATGATTCCTTTGAAGCTTACTTCATCCCCAATTTGAATATTTTCTTGGGAGGTAATAGTAAGATCCATATTTTTATTCGATTCTTTGGTGCCATCTTGAATATGATACCAATTCATTCCCATGATTTGATAATTGGCTTTCACACATTTGCCATGGATGATCACTTCTTTTCCCTCAAATTTTGATTTGTTTGAAATAAGAGATTTAAGAGAAATGGCGTCTTTGGGTTTTTCTGAAATGGATTTTGCATCATCAGATTCATTTTTTGATTGGGATTGCATTTTATTTTCAGAACTCAAGGTGCCACCTGGATGTTCTTTTGCATTGACAATACTAGACACCAATACAATTTCATCAAATACTTTATCCAATTCCTGACTTTGAAATTGGGTTTTTCTAAGTCCTCCTCTAAAAAAGTAGGTATCCCCCACAACCAGATCTTGCTTGGAAACTGCGATCCAGGATTCTTTTCCATTTTCAGTGACCAAGGCATAACTATAACGTTCGGTTTGTAGCGTTTCTTTAATAATGACTTGATGAAATTCATCGGGAGAGCCTAGATTTTGTTTTACTTTTTGTTCTTTGACTTCCGCTGGATTTTGTTCCAATGGACTAATCACTTTAGGACCACTGTCACATGAATATATAAAAACTGTACTTGAAATGAGTAATAATTTTTTGTACATGATTATTTTTTATTTTTAGAAGTATTGGATTTTATTCTTTTCTGTAAAGTCACAAAATATCTGTGGTAAGGACTAATTTTACTGATACCTGACTCAAAGTTTAACATTAACAGGATGGTTTTGGAAATGTTTATTTGAGTTTGAATGCCAATAATATGTTGTTGGAGTTTAAGTTCATTGCTTAGATATTGATAATCTGCAAATCTATAATTCAACTCAAGGTTTAATTTTGATTTTAAAAAATCTCGATACATTCTAGCGCTTAGAATATTTCCCCTAAGATATATAGTACTTAGATTATTAAAATTTGCATTAAAATTGGTATGGATGAGTGGAATTCTTTGTAAACTTAAACTGAAAGTATAATTGGTAGAATGGTCTGAAGCCCCCTGATATCTATAAAAAATACTCCCGGATAGATTTATTTTTCTGATTGGAGAATAATTGGCTTGTAATCTGATTCCTTGTCTAGTGGCTTCTGATAATAATTGATCTACACGATTTGGAAATGATTCATAGAAAACTATGTTTCTTCGATTGTCGTATGAACCTTGCACATTCATTTTTTTAGAAATTTTATACCGCGCACTAAAATACATTCCAGTTAATCTTAAATCCGTTTTTGTACTTTCTAAGTCATGGTGAAACAAATCAAATTCAGTGGAAAAGAAAATATTTACGGATGGAAGAGGATTGCTAGTATGCTGAAAATAAGCAAATCGCCTGTCTGTTTTGTCAAAGTACCATTGTTGAGCAAGGGCCAATGAATTTTGCATTACCCCATTTCTTGCATTTCTTGAATGGTTGATAAAAATTCCAACTTGTGGCAGGTGAATGTCAAAGGTATAGTTGGTTAAATCAGGTCTTGTACCCGCTATGATTCCTCCGGTCCAACTACGATGATTGTATTCTAATTGAAGACCATCTGCTGCACCCATATTGGAAAGGTATGGATTGATTCGACGTCCAAACCAGGCCAAGTAGTTTTTTCCTAATTGGTATGATAAAGACAAAGTGTATATTTTTAAATCGTTGGACAATGGACCTGTCCTTTGCTCAATACCATAGCGATATCTATAAGTGATGTAACTTTGAAGAGAAAGCGGAGATCCTGAAATATTTTGTAAATTAAAATGACTTGACACTCGCATTCTTCCAAATCGATTTGTTTCGCCGGGATTCAAATCACCATTGTTTGAAATCGAAAAGCGACCATTGACCAATTGTTTGGGGCGTTTATTTTTTACAATTGGTTCGATTGCAACAGCCATACTATCTTCCGGAAGATTAATAACAGGATTCACAATTTCTGTTGGTTCGGAAGGTTTAATAATTTTTTTTATGCCAATCTTGAGATGAAAAACGGTATCTCCTTTTTGAAGACCTCTTTCATTTATTCTGACACATACAGAAGAGCTGCTTGACTTTTGTTGGACCACCAAAACAGGAATGTATTCAATTCCCAATTTCAGGTAAAGGCTATCCCCTAGAGAAATGGATTCTGTGGATTTAAATTTAGTATAAATATGTGATTCATTGGTATAGGAAACAATTGATGGGATAAAGCTGGTATCTGATTGGGCTTCAAGCTTGCATTGCAGCAAATATAATACCATCAAAAAAAATACAAATCTAATCATACCACACATTATTCTTCACCGTCTGGATGACAAGAATAACAGGCATTGCTGTTGTATGAATAATTGTTGACTCCGTTGTGATCTGAGTCCGTTTCATTCTTTGGATGACAGGTCAGGCATTGGAAAATGCTATAATTATTGGGATTCGAATGACATTCGTTACAATTGTTCCACTCATTTTCGTGACTTCCACTATAAATTGGAAAATACATCGCATCGTGGTCAAAAGTAGAAGGAACCCATGCATTTTGACTGTGACAATTTGTGCAGTTGGTTGGAAATTGCGCAGATTGATGATCCGGATTAGTGGTGTTGTTATAATCATCTTGGTGGCAACCATAACAGGTATTCGGCGTATTGTTATAATTACCCATATGACAGGTAACACATTCATTGGCAATTTGAGCGTGTGCTCCTAATAAAGGATAATAATTATCATGGATTGAAAAACTTGCAGGTGCCCATCCAGGCGCAGTAGTGTGACAACTTGCACAATCTGTTGGAATATTTAAGGCATTGTGATTTGGATTAGTTGAAGAATTGTAATCAGATTGATGGCAACCTACACAAGTATTCGGTGTATTGGTGTAATTTCCATTATGGCAGACGTTACAATTATTTCTGATAGGATCATGTGCTCCATCCAACACATAATATTGGTCATGGATATCAAATCCTGCAGGTGACCATCCAGGTGCAGTAGTGTGACAATTCGCACAATCTGTAGGAATATTTAAAGAATTGTGATTTGGATTGACAGAAGAATTGTAATCAGTTTGATGACATCCTACACAAGTGTTTGGCGTATTGTTGTAATTTCCATTGTGGCAAACAGTACAATTGTTTCTTATTGGATCGTGTGCACCATCTAAGACATAGTATTGATCGTGGTTGTCAAATCTTGCAGGCATCCAACCTGGGACCGTGGTATGACAACTAATACAATCTGTAGATAGATTTAAACTATTGTGATTTGGATTTTGACTATTATCATAATCGTTTTGATGACAAGCTACACATTCTAATGGGGTATTCTGATAGCCGTTTTGATGACATTCAATACAATCCACGTTGATGTGTGCTCCCGTCAGAGGAAATCTGCTGTTATTGTGATCAAAAGCCATGTTTTTCTCGCCGGTAGGGTGACAGGCAAAACAAGCGTTGGATTGGTAAACATAACCACCAACGCCGTTGTGCTTATTATCGGTTTCAGGATTTAGATGGCAACCGGTGCAAGTAAAAACTTTGAAATCTGTTGGATTGGTATGGCAATCTACGCATTCATCCCATTCGTTTAGGTGTTTACCTGAGTAAATTGGAAAATACAAAGCATCATGCATAAAAGTAGAAGGCGCCCAACCATTTTCATTATGACAAGCTGCACAATCTGTTGGAAAACCAGCATTGACGTGATTCGGATTGGTGGTCTGGTCAAAATCTGATTGATGACAGCCTACACAAGTATTAGGCGTATTGTTATATCCATTTTGATGACATTTTACACATTCTGTAGCGATGTCTTTATGTTTCCCCAACAGTGGATAAAACTGGTCGTGTATACCAAAGCTCGCAGGCCTCCAACCTGGTGCGGTGCTGTGACAGGTCACACAATCATTGGGAATATTCAAATTTTGGTGGTGGAGATCTTGCGCTAAATCATAATCTTGCTGATGACATCCCACACAAGTATTTGGTGTATTAGAATAGCCATTGATATGGCATCTTTTACAATCCTGGGAAATACTTAAATGCGCACCATCCAATACGTAATATTGATCATGCACATCAAATTTGGCAGGAGTCCAGCCTGGATTGGTAGAATGGCAGGATACACAATCTGTAGATAGGCGAATTTTCTTATGATCCGGATCTTTACTTTGGTCAAAATCCATTTGATGACAATCGACACAAATAGTGGACGTTCCCTTAAATCCTGTTTTATGACATTCCAAACAATTGGCTTGTAAATGTGCTCCGGTTAATGGAAACATGGTGGTATTGTGATCAAAGTTTACATCTGCATCTCCGGTTGGATGACAAGCCAAGCATGCCTGATCTTGATATACATACCCACCCACACCCATATGCTTTTCATCTGTCTCTGGATTCATGTGACAAATCACACAACTCGTAACAGCAAAATTATTTGGATTGGTATGACATTCATTGCATTGTGACCATACACCTTTGTGTTTGCCACTGTAGATTGGAAAATATTTACCATCATGGTCAAACTGTGCTGGAGTCCATGCATTTTCACCATGACATTCTTTACAATCAGTAGGGAATTGCGCTTGGCGGTGATTTGGGTTTTGAGAATTGTCAAACTCAGCTTGATGGCAACCTACACAAGTATTTGGTGTATTGTTGTATCCTGATATATGGCAAGCTTTACAATCTTGAGAAATCATCTTGTGTGCTCCTTGCAAAACGTAATATTGATCGTGATTGTCAAATTTTGCAGGCGTCCATCCCGGAGTTGTACTGTGGCAACTTGCACAATCATTTGATAAATTTAATTTTCGATGATCCGGATCTAAACTTTGATTAAAATCCAGTTGATGACAATCCACACAAACAGTAGAAGTACCTTTAAATCCATTTTGATGGCATTCCAGACAATTCGCTTGAACATGAGCCCCCGTTAGTGGAAATAAAGTCGCATTATGATCAAACTTTAAATCTGCGTCTCCAGTAGGATGACAAGCGAAACAAGCAGCATCTTGAAATATATAACCGCCAACACCTTGATGTTTTTCATCCGTCTCTGGATTTTGGTGACAAACAGTACAACTAAATTTTTCAAATTCGCCAGGTGTAGTATGACAATCGAGACATTGAGCCCATTCACCTTTGTGCTTTCCTGAGTAAATGGGAAAATGCATTCCATCATGGTCAAAAGTAGAAGGAACCCAACTTGATTGAGAATGACAACTGATGCAGTCTGTGGAAAATCCACTTGATTTATGATCGGGATCATTCGTCATATTGAAATCCTCGCCATGGCATGCAAAACAGGTATTCGGCGTATTGTTATAATTACCCTGATGGCAAAGAACGCACTGATTGGAAATAATTTGATGGGCTCCTTCCAAAACATAGTATTGATTATGGATATCAAATCTTGCAGGTGCCCATCCTGGAGCAGTACTATGACAGCTTGCACAATCCGTTGTTAAATTTAATTTTTTATGATCCGGATCGGTGCTTTGATTAAAATCCAATTGGTGACAATCCACACAAGCAGTTGAAGTACCTTTAAATCCATTTTGATGACATTCGAGACAATTGGCCTGAATATGTGCTCCTGTCAATGGAAAGAGGGTCGCATTATGGTCAAACTTTAAATCCGCGTCGCCGGTTGGGTGACAAGCAAAACAGGCAGGATCCTGATAAATATAACCTCCTACACCTTGATGTTCCTCATCTGTCTCTGGATTTTGGTGACAAACGGTGCAACTAAATTTTTTAAGATCACCTGGTGTGGTATGACAATCAAGACATTGAGACCATTCTCCTTTATGTTTACCTGAAAAAATTGGAAAATGCCTTCCATCATGGTCAAAAGTAGAAGGAATCCAACTTGATTGAGAATGACAACTGATGCAGTCTGTGGAGAATCCATTTGTTTTATGGTTCGGGTCAATTGTCATATTGAAATCGTCCGTATGACATGCAAAACACGTATTTGGTGTATTGTTATAATTTCCCTGATGGCATTGTATGCATTGGTTGGAAATGATTTGATGGGCACCTTCCAAAACATAGTATTGGTTGTGAATATCAAATTTGGCTGGTGACCAACCTGGATCTGTGGTATGACAAATTTTACAATCCTGGTCCAGGTTTAAGCTCGTGTGAGATGGATTGGTGGAATTTTTAAAATCTGCGTCATGACAGGCTATACATTGTGTGGGTGTACCTTTAAATCCATTCGCATGACATTCCAAACAATCTGCATTTCTATGGGCACCTGTCAATGGAAAAGCCGTGGCATCATGGTTAAATACTTCTGACGCATCTCCGGTCGGATGGCAAGCAAGACAAGCCTGATCCTGATATTGATAGCCATTTACAGATGAATGTTCTTCATCTGTTTCCGGATTGGTATGGCAATTCGTACAAGTAAAACTTTGAAAATCAGACGGGTTATTGTGACAATTCACACAAGAGGTCCAAACTTTTTGGTGTTTTCCTGAATATATAGGAAATAAGACATCATGTTCTGCATATTGAGCTGGCCTCCATCCAGGATTGAGATTATGACATTTTGCACAATCATTAGAAAACCCGGCGGCCCTGTGATTAGGCTCTAGACTGGATTCAAATTCTTTTTGGTGACAATCAAAACAATTTTTTGAAATATCTGAAAATATCTCTGACTTATGGCAGTCATTACAGCTGGGTTGGCTGTGAGCATCAACAAGAGGAAAAAAATCGTGGTTGACCATATCTGTATCCCATTCATCTCCAAATATGGAATGACAACTCGAGCAATCTTCAGAAAATCCATTTTTCTTGTGATTGGGATTGGTGGTACTTTCAAAATCAGTTCTGTGACATTCAATGCACTCCATTCCCACAGGGCCAAATCTAAGATTGGTCTCAGATTTATGGCATAGGTCACAATCGATTTTGCTGTGTACTCCTACCAAAGGAAAATTAGCCCTCTCATGAAGCCCGGAAACATCATCAACCAGCCATGAATTGGAAGTGTGACATCGGCTACAAGTTTGACCCACCGTATTTTGATGTATATCGGTATGGCAGGAATTGCAATCCGATTTTGATTTGTCAAAACTAAGGTCTGTATGGCAAGATCGGCACTCTATTAAGGAGTGTTGACCATTTAATGCAAATTCCGTGCTGTCATGTGAAAAAATAGAAGTTTTAGAATCAAAATCCCAGGAATCTGGACGGTGGCAAGTGGCGCAATCTATTTTTAATGCTGGACCGTGGGGAGACTGAGAATAAGCATAAGTTATTGAAAATAAAGCAAAAATTACCTGTGACAATCTATACAGGCTAGCTTTCCATTCTTGTAAACTACAAAAGACACGTCGTCTTTTAAAATCGTCTCGTGACATTGGCCACAAGATACGGCTAAATGCTTTCCTTCAAGTGGAAATTTTGTTTTTTCATGAGAAAATTTTTTAGAATCCCAGGATTCATTGTGGTGACAATTTCGGCAGTCGGCTTGTTCACCAAATTGACCTCCATGGGGTTCTTTATGGCAAGCAGAGCACTCTTTGGTAAGATTTTTAAAGATTTGATTTTTAATAGGTTCTGTATCCTTTCCAAAATGACAACTTCGGCAATTAATCACCAAATGCTTTCCTTCCAGCTTAAATTCTGTTTTTTGATGATCAAATTGAACTTTGCTCCATGATTCCTCCAAATGACAATTTTCACAGGCCTGATTGGGGTAAAAAGATTTGTCCAAAAAACCATCGTGAATGTCCAAATGACAATCGACACATTTTTGACCGATGTTTTTGAATTTCCATTGATTGTTTTCTTTTAAATGACAGGCAAAGCAAGGAGTTGCTTCATGAGCGCCTTTTAATGGAAATTTGCCAAGATTGTGATCAGAAATTAAATAACTTGATTCAGAAAAACCCTTGGTGGAATGACATTTTTTGCAATCGGGATCTGTGGCCTTATTTCCAAATTCACCTTTGTGGTAATCTACATGACAATTCTTGCATAAATCATGTAAAATGGGGTCTGTCATTTTACCGGATTTATGACATAAACGACATTCTAAGTTTTGATGTTTGTTTTCCAATGGAAAGCCTGTCACGTCATGATTAAAATCTTTATCCAATTTTTTGACAGTAAAACTTTCCTGATGGTGACATTGCTTACAATCGAGGCCAAAGCGGCCATCGTGAGGGTCTTTATGACATTCCTGGCAACTTATTTTTTCTAAATTTTTGAATTCATAAAATTTCCTGGATGGCTGATGTCGATTGTCATGACATTGATTGCAATTAATTGTATTGTGCTTTCCTTCCAAATTATAACCAACCAGTGAATGGTTAAATCCATCTCCTTTTTTAATTTGTTTAAAATTATCCTCTGAGTGACAAACCTTGCAATTTTGACCATAAGAATTGCGATGAGGATCTTGATGACAACTCCCACAATTTTTATAATCTAAGCCTTTGTAAATAGCTAATTGCTTACTAGCGACTGTTTCAGTTTTATGGCAATTTTTGCAATCTAATTTTTGATGAGCCCCCAATAAAGGAAATCCAGTTTTTTGGTGGTTAAATTTATTGGCAGACTTCCAGCTTCCGAAATCATGACAAGTGGCACAATTTTGAGACATGTTCTTTTGGTGGTAGACTTCATGGCAGGTAATACACTTTGGATCAAGTCCAAGATAGGTGGTGGGAAGTTTTCGAATGTTTAGATCTGCAATATGATCCGGGCTATGGCATTTTCTGCAATCAATCCCCTTATGTCCTCCCAATAATTCATATCCTGTGAGTTTGTGATCGAAAGTATTTTTATCAATTCTAACTGCCTCAAATTTTAAACCGTGATGTTCACTATGGCAAGAAATACATTCTTTGTTTTTGACAGCGATTGAACTGTGGTAGCCTTTATTTGAAGAAATTCTTGCTTTGAGTATTTTATGACAGTCCAGACATTTTTGTTCAGAAATTTTTTCTCCAAGGTTGTGACATTGAGTACAATTGCCGACACCCTCAAGATGGCTGCGCGCCATACTTAATTTACCTGGAGAAATCTGAGCTTCACAAATCCCAATGAAAAAAAATAGAATAATAAATATCCAATTTTTCAGAAGGCAATATTTTTTTTTAATTTGACTTAGATACATTATTTCTTATGGGATCTTACCGTGTATCCAAATCTTTTTGTGATCTGAATTCCCGTTTTTTGTAAAAAGTCGGTTGGCAGTTCCCCACCAGCAAAGATATACACTAAATCATTGGCCATTTCCAATCTTTCTTCAGAATCTGAATTCTTAAAAATTACTTTGTTTTCTAAAATTTCAAGTACATTCGATTGCATTAAAAGTTTTATCCTATTTTCTGTTGCGGCTTTTAGGATATTGGAAGAATTTTCAGGTTTAAGTCGCCCAAATTTTTCTCCTCTATACGAAAGCTGAACTTGATTATGTTCTGCTAAAAGTAATGCGCTTTCGATGGCGGAATCTCCACCACCAACCACCAAAATTTGTTTTCCTTTGATGAGTTCAGGTTCAAGAAGTCGGTACGCAACTTTTTCTAATTGTTCACCCGGCACTCCAAGTTTTCTTGGAGAGCCCCTACGACCAATTGCAATCAAAACACTATGGCTGGTTAAAGCATTTCCCTTTTTATCCATAATTTCAAAACCACCTGGAATCGCAGTGATCTGTTCTACTTTTGTATTTTCCTGGATAGGAATGTCGTGTTTTGAAATGACATCGACCCATATATCGAGGAGTTCGGATTTATTGGTTCGTACCAATTTTACTTTACCATATAAGGGTAAATCCATTGGTGCCGTCATGACCACTTTTGCCCTGGGGAAATTAAAAACCGTACCACCTAGACTATCTTGTTCCAATGTGATGCATTTTAAGCCATCTTTTTTAGCTTGCAAGGAAGCAGAAATTCCAGCAGGTCCTGCGCCGATTATAATGACATCATATTGATTTGAATGATTTGATTTAATACTTGCAGTAATATTTTGCATGGCCTGCTTCCCTTGCTCTACACTATTTTTGATGAGACCCATTCCACCAAGTTCACCTGCAATATAAACTCCTTTGACATTGGTTTCATAGGTTTGACTGACATGGGGTAAATCGACACCCCTTTTTTCAGTACCAATTCTAAGGCTGATTGCTTCTACCGGGCATGCATGAAAGCACGCACCATGTCCCACACAGTGTGTAGCATTGATCAATGTTGCTTTTCCATCTTTTAATCCTAAGACATCTTGTTCCGGACATGCTTTGATACAAGCTGCACTTCCTATGCAAGTATCAAGATCAATGACAGGATGTAAGGAAATAGGTTCATGAATCCCAAATTCAATGGCTTTTGTTATTTTTTCTTCTACTTTTTTTTCCTTTTTAGAAATATTGTAGAGATAAAAGAAAATAATAAGTCCAATGACTAAAAAAGTAAAAATATAAATAAGTAGTTCGATATCCATTGATTGTTGATTAGAATATCCATTTATAACCAAATGTCACCGCCACAATCACATGGACCACCATAATCAAAAGCATGATAATGGCAAAGGGAAGATGAGCCACATGCCAATAACGAAACAAACTTTGCATTAATCCCAGATATTCTATCCTTCGTTGAATGGTGTATTCTCTCTTAGTAAGTTGTATAATATTTTTACGGTCTTTTTGTGCAATTCCTAAATCAATTAGCCCAGATTTAATCTTTTTAATTCTGAACTGGTCAGCTCTAAATCTTTTAAAAAAACCAGTAATGGTTTGTTTTTTTACAGAAGGGACTGTGGTGCCTTCAATGATGTTTAAAAGTTTAGATTTATTTTCTTCCAAAACAATATGTGATTGTAAATTTTCTTGAATTTGTGACTTTATATTCTGTATTTCCTGAATATTTAATTCTCTCCCTTGAATGGTGCGAGGAATTTGTTTGTAAATAAAACGACCAATAACGCCACTTAAAACGACTGCCACCATGCTCCAAAAACTAATAGAAACAATTCCACCAAATTTAAAAGCAGTGTGAAATAAAATCAGGATGGGTCCAAGCACACATAAAAAGATATGAAATTCCAACCAATATTTGAGAACACCAACCCTAGAAAATCTTTTATACCTTTTGCGAATCATATATCCAAAAACACCAATCAAAATCAGAATAGTACCTATTATACCATAGCCATGCCCAGCAAAGCCACTTGGTTTAAGATTGGCATGCTTGTCGTGATAGAATCTCTCTTCCAATGGGGTGAAATAATAGCTGAAGCCATCATAGATCAAGTATAAAGTGACCGCTAAAGTGATGGATATCAGAGTATTAATGTATAATTTATGAGTTTTTTCGGTCATTTTTTAAAGATTGCAAAGTTATGATCTTTTGATATCCCTACAGTCTATTTATTAGGTAAACCAATCTGAATGGTCTAAGGTTTATTTATTTTAGCACTCAGGGTGGATTTCTATTTTAAGAATCTTTTATGATTTGGGATTAATCTAAGCATACACTAATTTCGTCAAACTCGCAAAACATAAAATATGAAAAAATTTATTTTTGCTACTTTGACATTATTTTTATTAAATTTCTCAGCATTTGCACAGATGCATGTTGGATTAGCATTCGGCCCTTCCATGAGCAATATGACCATAGATGGTGCTGAGAGTCTTATTCAGTCTCCTGAAATGTATGTAGGCTTGCGCACCGGAGCAACCGCATCTTATCAGTTTTCAGATCTCTTTTCTTTGCAATCAGGAGTTTTTTATCACCGCACTGGATTTCAGGTCAACGAAAGTATTGGTTTGGATGTCTTTAATCAGGACATACCACTTGGATTGAAAGCCATCACTCAATTGCATTTTTTAGAAATACCTGTACTTGCAAGATTGAATGTTGGAACTGAAAAAGTAAAATGGTATATTGAAGGAGGTCCGCAATTGTCCTATGCAATGGATGGAGAAGTCAGAACACGTGCAAGTTTTTTGGTTGATTTTAATCTAGGTCGTTATGATATAAATATGGCAAATTCAAATTTCAGAAAAGTGGAATGGACAGGAGTCGTAGGAACTGGTTTGGATATAGGTTTGAATGAATATTTAAATTTAGAACTTGGCGCTCAATACATGCATGGATTTACCGATTTGACGGAAGAGCCAATCGTGGACATTCGCACTAAAAGAAGAGCAGGAGCCGTTACAGCAGGATTGAAATATCAGTTTTAAGTTAACAATAGTTTTTTAATTGCTTGAAGATCGGAGTTTTTACTTCGGTCTTTTTTTATTTATTTGGTTCAATTTATTTAAGCTTTGAAGTATGGCAATAGCAAATCTTCAAATTGGAAAAATCCTGATCCCTTTGATTTTAAATTTTTTGCAACAAATGCAACTCCACTGCCAAAAGCTTCTCTTGAAATACTTTCATGTATCAAACGAACTGTTTGGAATGGGAATCCAAAGATGATTTCATGTTTTCCTACAATTCCACCTGCTCGAACAGTATTGATGCTTTCTATTTCTAACTCCAGCGCTTCTGCAATCTTTATGGCTGTGCCAGATACCCCTGCTTTGTCCTTAAAATGTTCTTCTACGATTACAATATCAGCCCAAGGTGCGATTTTTTTTAGAAATTTAGCTGCAAAAAGTAAATAATTTACACCCAATGTAATGTTGGGTGACCAAAACACTGTAGTTGAAATCGAGAGTGTTTTTAATAAATCAATTTGTTCTTTTTGATAATGCGATATAGCGGATATAATTTTAATTTTTCGCTTGGCAGCAGCGTTCCCATATAAATATATTCCAGAGTCGGAGGAAAAATCAATAATTGCTTCAACAGGATGTTTATCCAAAATTTCGTCAATTGTGTGAGAAGAGCTGGAATAAATCAATCCTGGTTCATCCGATTCTACACCTAAATATTCTGCAACGTTTCGATTATCCAATATTTTTTTTCTTCTAATAACCCATTCGAGTGTCAATTCTTTATTTTGTAGAAGGGCCGTTGCTACTGCCTTACCAGTTTTACCAAATCCAATGAGTCCAATTTTCATTATAAAAATTTTAGAAGGTATAAAACATACCCGTTACAGGTGGACTACAAATGTATTCTTGCAAAGATACTTATTTTTTAGAAATTTATTATATTGCTTGTATTAAATTTTATCAAGTTGATTCTTTGTGAATTCGTTTTGCTGATCACCCGTATTCAGAGTACTTGCAGGTTCGAAAAGCATAATAAGAACTTCTTCCTTTGCAATAGGTTTGTGTTCCACTCCACGAGGTATAATTAGATATTCGTTTTCATGAATTTCGATCGTCTGATCCCGCATTTCCATGATCAGGCAACCTTTTAATACATAAAATAATTCGTCTTCATCATCATGCTTATGCCATATAAATTCACCTTTTAATTTTGCCAACTTTACGTGTTGACCATTCAACTCTCCTGTGATCTTTGGAGACCAGTGTTCATTAAACAAGGTTAATTTTTCAGCAATATTTACTTTTTGTAGCATGGCTTTGATTTTTAAATAATTAAATTTTCCTAATTTAAAACAACGAATTCAGTGAAATTACAAATTAATAGGCAGATTTGATGAATCTGCGAAAATGCAAATTTATTTGAATTTTATTGGAATTCGTTTTAAAATTTTTAGTTTCAGAAATACTTGATAAACAAAGTGATGCGTCTATTTTTGCGATTTAATTTCATCCAATTGAGATTGGATATTCTACAGTTTATCGCTGAATTCCGCAATTCATCCGAATCTTTTTCGCATTCATAATGCCCTTATTCTATCTTTGGGCGATGCCTGTTAAAAGATATAGCAGAAAGGAACCATTGGTTTTTATATGGGTCATGTTGCCATATATTTTCTTTATGAATTTGCTGATCTTTGGCATTTGTATTTTATCAAACTGGACGGGCTTTCTATACTCATTTCTCCTCAGTGGACTTTATTTTGTTTTAATATATGGAGTGTTTGGTTATGTTGCAGTAGTCATTCAAAGACGATTTCCTGCAGCTGGTGATCTATTTCTGAGGGTAAGTTACATGTTGCCTGTCTTTTATGGAATGAACATCCTAGCGATCTATGGCGTATTCCAATTTTATTCTAATTTAAAGCTGTTGAATTGTTTGCCAGTTGAAGACCATATATGGTGGACCATTCTTTACGCTTGCATTATGAGTACAGTGATCACATTTATCAATGAAGGCTTGGCCAATTGGGAAAAATGGAAAAATAGTCTTTCGGAAAAGGAGCGATTAAAAAATGCCTATCGTCGTACCAAACTACTTGGTTTAAAGGGTCAGATCAATCCTCATTTTTTATTCAATTGTTTTAACACCCTCTCAGGACTCATCGTAGTGGATGAAGAAAAGGCTGAACAATTTTTAGATGACATGACTTTAGTGCATCGTTATCTTTTAAGGAATGATGATGATTATTTAGTGGAACTTCGTGAAGAACTGAGATTTGCAAAAGCATATCTAAGATTGACCTGTGCACGATTTGGTGAATCTGTACAGTGTTCATTTAGTATTTCTGATGATAAATTAAATCAACGGATTCCTCCATTGAGTATGCATGTTTTGTTGGAGAATATTATTTATACCAACGCTATGAGTAAAGGTAATCCAATTGTTTTGAAAATTCAAACTATAGGACAAGTATTAATCATTCACCACAACATCCGTCCAAAAACAATTGTCCAAAATTTAAACTTGCACGAAGGCTTGGATAACCTAATGGAGAAATTTCAATTGTTGCACGGCCAAGAAATGAAAATTGTTGAAAATTCAAATTGGAGAGAAATCACATTGCCAATGTTTGAACCTAAATCTCAAACCGTATGACAATGCCAGTTCCGCCGCGTTACCAGTATATAGGCTTTTTCTCTTCGATGCCAGTTATAGGCTTTTTTCTGAGCTATATTTTATATAATGATCGCGTTTTTCAGGACTGGAAAATTTGGGTAGTAGCTTTTCCATTATTGTATCTGATGGGTTATTTTTCCTGGCGTTTGCATTATGTGTATGACTATCACATTCACAAAAAATTCCCTTCTCTCAGTGAAACTCGAAAACGCGTTCTTTGGACCATTCCAGTCAATTTATTTGTAATGACTCCATCCGTTTTAATCATTTTTTATAGTTTCGATTATTTCCAGATTTTAGGATATAGATTGCAGGAAAATGACTTATTATATGGCTATTTGGCTGGACTTGGAGTCAATATTGTTTTTGAGTCCTTGTGGGAAGTAATTTATATTATAGATAAATATAAAGAATCTGCAGCAGAAGCAGCTATGATTGAACAAATGCATTTAAGACAAGAGTTTGATCGATTAAAAGAGAAAGTCAATCCGCATTTTTTATTCAATAGTTTTAATACATTGTCTTCTTTGATTTCAACAGACAAGGGCAATGCCGAGAAATTTTTGAATGAGCTGAGTAAGGTATATAGGTATTTGTTAAGAAACAATGAAACAGGCATGAGCTCTATCAGCCAAGAAATGCAATTCATAGATTCATATGCAAGTTTGTTGACCACCAGATATGGAGAAGGCTTCCGCTTGGTTACAGAAATAAGTCAGGAATGCAATGACAAAGAAATTCCTACACTTAGCCTCCAGCTTTTGGTTGAAAATGCGGTCAAACACAATGTGGTCAGCAAAGAGAAACCATTGGAAGTAAAAATTGACACGACTAGTGATGGTTACCTGAGGGTCAGCAATCCTCTTCAATTAAAAACAAGGTCGGTCATAGATTCTACGGGATTTGGCCTTTCCAATATTTGTGAAAAATACAAATTATTAAATAGAGAAGATGTAAGCATAACATCTGTGGACAATCAATTTGTGGTAAAAATTCCCATGTTATGAGATCAATGACCATTTCAATTGGTAGACTAAATTGCGCAATTGATTCCATTAAGGTACCATTTGTTCAGAATTTCGTATTCAATTTGCCACAGAGATCTCAACTTTATGCTAAATTTATTTTAAACGAATCATGGATAAAACCGCTAAGATGAAAATATTGATCATTGAAGATGAAGAACTCGCAGTACGTAAATTGCGGAAGACCTTAGAGTCCATTGATCAGAATATTGAGATTGTTGGTACAGCTGACAGCATTGTAACCTCCGTGGAATGGTTAACCGGTAATCCATCACCGGATTTAATTTTGATGGATATTGAGTTGGCAGACGGTCAAAGTTTTGAAATATTCAACCGTACCAAAGTGACTGCACCTGTCATCTTTACTACCAGCTATGACGAGTACGCTTTAAAAGCATTTAAAGTAAACAGTGTAGACTATTTATTAAAACCAGTTCAGAAAGATGAACTGGAGGCAGCACTCGAAAAATTTAATTTGGTTCGCAAAATGTACAATCAATCCGAAGATGAACATCCGGGAATTAAGGATCTCATCAAGGAAATGAAACAATCCATCAATCAGAAAGAATATCGTAAGCGCTTTTTGGTAAAGCATCAACACAAATTGGTTTCAGTAGAAGTAAAGGACATCTCTTATTTTTTTAGTGACGATAAATTGAATTTTTTCAAAACCTTTGACGATAAAAAATATCTCATTGACTATACCTTGGATGAAATAGAACAGTTGGTTTCTCCTGATGAGTTTTTTAGAATTAGCCGGGGATTTCTAGTTTCTCCAAATGGGATTGATCAAATCCAAGATTATTTTGGAAACAGATTAAAGCTGGTCTTAAAACCCTCTATAGACAAGGAATCTTTGGTCAGCCGCGAGAAAGTTTCCGACTTCAAAACCTGGTTGGGAAAATAGGATTGATTTAGATTTCATTTAAAACATTTCTAATTATTTAACACTCGCTTCGGCCTACCTCGACACCCTTACTTCGACTTACTTCGACTTCGCTCAGCACAAGCCGCTCAGTGAGCGAACTTAGAATACAAGCCACTCAGAGAGCGCAGCAAAAGCCACTCAGTGAGAGCACTTCGATTGACTATAGAGTCTCAGTATACGTTGTTCAGCACATTTCAATTCACCGTACTTTCAATTCAGAATTCAATTATTTATTGGCGGCTTTTGAAACAACTACCAATAATCAGTTTTCAATTTCAATTTTCAATTTTCAATTTTCAATTCGCGCAAGACACGACAAGTGGCCATTGTCAATTTTTCATTGTCCATTATCAATTGTCCATTATCAATTCTCAATTATTACAATTGATCCACAAAATTTCTCAATTGATCGAATTCCATTTTACAGTTTAATTTTCTCGTAGAATCTTTGCACCATCAAATAAAAAAAATGAAAACCAGTATTATTTCAGAATCAGATTCATTGATTCTCACACCCGACCAGAGATTAAGAGTCTTTGTTAGTTCCACTTTACAAGAACTTTCAGAAGAAAGAAAAGCAGCAAGAGATGCTATTCAAAGTATACAAATGATTCCGGTGCTTTTTGAATTGGGTGCCAGATCACATGCACCGCGCGATCTTTACCGCCAATACCTTGCACAAAGTCAAATTTTCATTGGAATCTATTGGAACCGTTATGGGTGGGTAGCACCAGGAGAAACAGTATCTGGTTTGGAAGATGAGTATGATTTGTCAGACAACATGCCTAAATTAATTTATATTAAAAATTCTGAGGTCAATCGGGAAGTAAAGTTGGATCAATTGATCCATAAAATTCAGTCAGATGATCAAGTCTCTTATAAGTATTTTAATACTCCTGATGAGTTAAAACAATTGATTGCAGGAGACCTCGCCATTTTATTGACTGAAAGATTTAGACAAAGTACACAGGAAGAATTGCCGTTCACAAAAGAAAACACATTTCATTCTATCCCTGTGAAGGCCAATGCAATGATTGGTAGAGAGGATAACATGTCAGAACTTTTAGGTATGCTGTCTGATTCAGAATACAGATTGGTCACTCTGACTGGACCTGGAGGAATCGGAAAAACCAGATTGGCTATGGAACTTGCTCAAAATCTACTTCATCAATTTTCAAATGGAGTAGCCTATATTCCGCTAGCACCCGTAAGAGATCAGGCATTGGTCGCTGAAACCATCGCCTATCATCTTGGAATGAAATTATCCGGTGCCAATGCCATCGAAAGTTTGAAATTGTTTTTGGAAAATAAAAATATATTATTGGTTCTTGATAATTTTGAACAAGTCATTCAAGCAGCTCCGATGATGGATGATTTATTGGCTGCTTCGCCCGGATTAAAAATTTTGGTCACAAGCAGGGAAAGACTGTCTCTTTCTAGCGAACAAGTTTATGTAGTTCCTCCATTGATGAGTCAGTTGAAAAATTCAGAGAAACATACGGATGAAGAAATCCCATCGGCTGTTAAACTTTTTATACACAGGGCCAAAGCGGTGCAACCTTCCTTTGAATTAAATGAGAACAACAAAGAAGTTCTGTATAAACTTTGTAAAAGATTGGAAGGATTGCCTTTGGCTATTGAATTGGCTGCCGGTCAAATCAACATTTTTTCTCCCAGTTTACTGTTGCAAAAACTTGAACTAAGTTTGGACGTGCTCAAAGCACAGTACAGAGATATTCCTGAGCGCCAAAAAACCATGCGCAATACCATTGCCTGGAGTTATGAATTATTGTCAAAAGCACAACAAGAACTCTTGCTTCAAATCAGTGTATTCCCTTCCGGAATGTTGCTCAATTCCATTGAAAATATTCCTCTAAGTCAGGGAGAAGAAGTTTATAGTCTCTTGTCATCATTAATGGATAAAAGTCTATTGCAAAAAGAAGAAGAAGGCTTGATGCCCAGATTTCAAATGTTGGAAAGTGTAAGAGAATTCGCTTTGGCTCAAATGAAGGAAGAGGGTCTTTGGGATCATTTTCATCAAGTTCAGGCGGAATATTACCTTCAGTCTCTACCCATGATTCGTCTACATCAAAACGAAGTGGATCAGGTAGAATTGCTTCGTTGCCTTGAGAAAGAACATCCAAATATTCGTCAAACTTTGGATTATTTAATGCTGCATGAAGAACTGCAGAAAGTAACCGAAATTGCTTCTAATTTATGGTTGTTTTGGTGGGTCAATGCACATACGAAAGAAGGATATACCTGGCTTAAAAAAGCATGGGATTTATACAAGCAAGGAAAGAAGCCATTGGATGAGTATACTTTTGCATTGTTAGCGGCTCATACGGGTATCATGTCATTTATGCAAAGAGATTTGCAAACTTTTCAGGAATCGTTGGGGGCAAATTTTGAATTAATCCTGAGACAAGACAATAGTGAATTAGTGGCTACCGCTTGCTTGATCACAGGGGTGGTTAAAACGATTCTCAAAGATTATACCACCGCCAATCAATTATTGACCACCAGTTTGAATTTATTCAAAAAAATAAAACACCATACAGGCACGAGTCTTGTGTTGAGTGGATTGGGCAGAAATGCCATCTACGGCGGCGGACAAACAGGTTTAGCAAGAAAATATTACAAAGAAAGCATGGAGATGGCCAAATTGGATAATAATGACATTTCTTATATCATCACCTTATCTGGATTTGCCTTAAGCGAAGCAGTAGACAAAGATCCTTCTGCAAAAGAATATTTAATAGAAAGTTTAAAACTTAGTGCCGATATTCATTTTTTTGAAGCCATCGCCTGGTCATTGGAAATTTGGTCTATTGTGTCTATCAATGAAAACAAACTAGAGCGTGCGATTACTTTAATGAGCGCGGCAGAACATTTAAGAAACATCACCAGTTTGCCTGTTTGGGACGATTTGCATGAACTAATTCAGCATTCAAAAATGGAGATTGTACAACAAATGGATCAAAAAGTGTATGAAGAATGTTGGGCCTATGGCAGCTCTATGAATCTTGAAACCATGGTTAATTTTGCACTCAGCGATTTGGTGCAGCAAGAACAAAAGGCAGCGTAAGATTTTGTTTTGATTCGGACTATTTTGACAAATAGTTCTCATAGATTCTTTGGGGCTTATTGGGTTGTTGTGAGTTCCATGCTGTGATCACCACAACCATTTTCTTCTCTCTGGACACGATAATGTTTTGGCCTCCTGCACCTCTTGCCAAAAAGACGTTCGATTTTTTATTTTCGGAAGTCACAGGTTGACTCCACCAAAAATATCCATAGTCATATCCCTTGTAGAATCCATTCGGATGTACATTCTTGACGTGAGAAGATAGGGCTGCATGTACATAGCTTTCAGGAATCAACTGAACATCGTTCCATTTTCCATTTTGAAGAAACAACTGACCCAACTTGGCCATGTCGCGGGAACTCAGATACAACAAAGCCATTCCATTGTTTTGTGGTCCATTATTTCCTTGCCAGAATTGGTATTTATAAATTTCAAGCGGATCGAACAAGTATTTTTTTGCAAAAATATCAATGTTCATACTTGTAGCCTGTTGAATAATTCCTGCCACAAGGACAGGTGCAGCATTGCTGTAGTTGAACAGCTTTCCTGGGATCGTATCCATCTCAGTTTTTAAAATGGTATGGTACCAGTTTCCTTCTGTTTGCATTACTTTTCTCCAGCTGTTGTCTGGATCATCCCACATTTGTTCTTTCCATTTCAGACCGTGACGCTGTGTAAGCAGATCCTCAATCTTCAATTCTTGGAGGCGATGATCTTCAAGGGTTAGTCCTGGAAAAAATTTAAGTACCCTTTCATCGGTGTTTAATATAAATTGCTGTTGCAAAGCACAGCCCAACAGTGTAGAAACAACACTTTTAGTGGCAGATTGTAGCTGATGCAGAGAATCTCTTGTCCAGGAGGAATAATAGTTTTCAAAAACAAGCTCACCGTTTTGAACAACCAACAGACTGTGAATTTCTCCAAACTCTCCTTTTTGGATGGCACTGTCCGCACTAAGTGCTTTTAAGTAAAGCTCAGTATTTTTATTTAATGGTCCAAATTGGATTTGTCCAGTCAGACCACAAATGGTAAAAATGTAGAATACCGTTATTAGATACACTGGTTTCATTGAAATTCATTTTAAGCATTCATCCATTAATACGTTCAAGAAGGAAAAATGTGAATGGGTTTTAGACATTTGCTACGTTAATCGAAATAAAGACATTGAGTTTATCTAATTAGTGGTCACTTTAAAATCCATTACAACAACAAATTTCAATTTATTTCTCATTCGCCAACTTAAATATTTCAGCCAAAGCATATATTCTGAATCCTGAAAAATTTGATTTTGAAGCTTGAATCATTGCCTTCGCTAGTATTTGTGTTGGCAGAGGTTTTTGAGATTTAAAGATACCCAAGCTCGTTATAAAATTCAAAATTTTGACTCCCCAAACCTCCATTTTACGATCTGTATTTTGACGGTCTAACATTCCTGGTTGGAAAATGCTGCATTGAGTAAATTGAAGTTGTTTTAGACGATCTTCCAATTCTCCTTTAATCCGTGAATAAAATATACTTGAGTTGGAAGATGCACCATAAGCAGAGACCAGAACAAAATGAGGTACACCATTTTCTTTTGAGTATTTTGCAAAGTTATTTTGATAATCAAAATCTATTTTCTTTTGTGCAGCCTTGCTTCCAGCTTGTTTTAATGTTGTACCCATACAGGAAAAACTGACATCGCCTTTGATTAATTCTTTCCATTGCTCCATTTTTTCAAAATCCACGATATGCATTTTTAGTTTTGGATTTGAAATTTCAATTTTATTTCTAACAAAAATATGCACTTCTATAAATTCAGCGTCAGCAAGCAATTGATTGACCAAAGGTTTTCCAGTGGCACCGGTTGCACCAATGACCAAGGCAATTTTGGTATGATTTAATTGTTTTGAATTTGGGTCTGATGATTCTGTCATGGATTTTATTTTTGGAAAAACTATTTATTAAAAATTTGAATATTAAAGAGGTTGAAATCTAAAATCACACTTATGAGCTCCGTTTGCAATGGTTCCTTTTCTGACCAATTGTAAGCCGGCCATCATGGAAGTCATTTCATCCACTTCGCACAATATTTTTGCGTAATCATCAAATTGATGTTTGTGGTATAATTTGCAAATTCCGCATTCCAAAATATCGATCCCAAAACCCAATTGGTAAGTATCCATTTTATCTGTAACGATGTTTACCGAAAAGCCGTCTGGATGCCTAAATTTTGCTTTATGCTGTATTAAACTGATCAGTATGCCTCCGATCCAGGTTTTAATTAGTTTGGCAGGCAATTTACGTTTTAAAGATTCCCACTGTGATTTGGGGCGAACCAATTCTGTGACTACTTTTAAACAAAATTCACGAATAGTCGCATAAGACATACCTGCTGCATCCATGGTTTTCATCAAAGCTAAAAAGCAAGCAGCCAATTCTATTCTTTTGTCAATGGGATTTTTGGATTGGCTGATAAATTGAATATCTTTGGAAATTTCAGAAAAGCGAATTTGAATTTCCTGGTACAAGCTTTCTGAATTTTCAGGAAAATCTTCTCTGAGGTAATTCAGTATGCAATCGTTGAGAATTTCGATTTTATAGTTCACAAATTAGTTAGGATGAGAATAAATATTTTTATATCCTTTAGACAGGTTTGATGCTGAGGGCACCTGAAGGACATTTTTGTACCGCATTTATAATCTCATCGGATCCAGCATTTTCTATTTTAATCCAAGGCGATTCCTTGGGCTTAAAAACCGAGGATAGATTTCTTACACAATTACCGGAGTGGATGCATTTAGCGGATTGCCAAACGACTGTTATTTCACCGTTGGAATACTCTTTTGTGATTTGATCTTTATTCATATCATTTAGATTTTAAACAATACATCCTGAATTGCTTCTGTTTTATCAAATACTGATTTTGCAAATGGACAAACAGGAATTATTTTAAAATTATTTTCTCTAGCGAGGTCCACCGCTTTTTGAACGAATTTCTTTCCGGCACCTTTACCTGCAAGAGAAGGTCCGACCTCGGTGTGTTCAATGATCATATTTTGATCAGACCATATATAAGTCATTTCGCCTACGATTTCGCCTTCTTCTTCAATATAAAATTTTCCATTTTCTCTATGATCGTTTTGTAATATTTCCATACTTAATTTTTTAAAAGATACAATCAATAAATAATTTTATTGGGATTCTGCAAATTTTTAAATGCTTCTAAATATTTTATGGATTGTTTCTTAAACGCACCAGGCATAATAAATCCTATAAGTTTCATAAATCCTTTAAACTGAAATTCGTTTTCAGTGATGTACTTAGTTTTACTCTCCGAAATTTTCACAAAGCTATTTTTAACAATATTATGAACACCATCTGCCTCATAAGTTCCAGAAAATTCATCCGGCAAATGACGGGTTAAAATAGTTTCGATCATTTCGATTTTTCGTTTCCCCATTTGAAAAACCAGTTTTGATTTTGCGCCAACCTGTCCCGGTGTACCACTGAGGTGTTCGAAACTTAAAAGGCCTTCCATCCATTTACCCATATTGTCTGCGTTGTCAAACAAGTCAATCACTGTTTGGATGGGTTTGTTGATTTCTATTTCGGAAGTAAATTTCATAAATGGAATTTTTGTATAATTTGTATTGCTTATATTTCTTTTTGAGAAGGAAGACCCACAAATATACATTCATTTATAAATTTATTCATTTCATTTATTATGAAAAATGACATTGTGATCTTTTAAAGCTCTTTATTTTCAAGTCATATTTTCAATGGAATTTTATTTCACATATTTCGTAAAATTGCTAAACTAATTAATTTGTCTAATTGTCTATATTTGCGCTTTCTTACTGAAAGCCATCAGCCATATGAAACTAAATCTTAAAGTCTGGAGACAAAAGTCAAGCAGCTCTAAAGGAGCCCTTGAGTCCTACCAAGTGCAAGCCAACGAACACATGTCCTTTCTGGAAATGTTGGACGTCCTGAACCAGGATCTCATTGATCAAAAGAAAGAACCTGTGGCTTTTGACCATGATTGTAGGGAGGGAATCTGCGGTTCTTGCAGTATGGTAATCGATGGACGTCCTCATGGTCCTAATGCCGGAACCACTACTTGTCAACTTCACATGCGTTTTTTTAAAGAGAATGACACCATTGTAGTTGAGCCTTTTCGGGCCTCTTCGTTTCCTGTATTAAAAGACTTGGTCGTAGATCGTTCATCTTTTGACCGGATCATTCAGGCAGGTGGTTACATATCAGTTAATACCGGTCAAGCCATGGATGGCAATGCCATTCCTGTAGAAAAGGACCTTTCTGCCAAAGCTTTTGATGCAGCGGCATGTATTGGGTGCGGAGCCTGTGTCGCTGCCTGCCCCAATGGATCAGCGATGTTGTTTACTGCCGCAAAAGCCTCACATTTAGGATTGTTGCCTCAGGGTGAAGTAGAACAAAACCGCCGTGTTAAGAACATGGTACACCAAATGGATCTTGAAGGATTTGGTCGTTGTAGCAACGTAGGTGCATGTGAAGCTGAATGTCCAAAAGGAATATCATTGGAAAACATAGCCCGCCTCAATAGACATTACACCGCGGCCATGATGGCTTCGGAAGTTTAAAATTACTTTTCCAAGGCCAATCGAATGTGAGCCAGATGGTGCTCACCATGCCAGTAATACATGCCGATGGCTTCTTCCATCAGGATCATCCTACCTTCACCTTGGTGGAAATATCCTTTTGTTCGAATTTCATTTTCAGGCAGGGCATTTAAGAAAATCGTCCATCTTCGGTGCAGCCCTTTCAGGATTGCCATAGAATCAGCCAGCGTTTCCATATTTACGTCCGCCAACAGCGCCCATTGCTCCTCCATGTATGGAACCACGACCGGGGTGGGTCCTGTCACAGCCATTTTTTGGCGGACGTAGGCATTGATATGACTATCGACAATATGGTGGACCAATTGAAGAACCGTCCATGAACCTGGGCGATACTGCAAAGACCATTGATGAGCTTCGAGGTCTTTAATCAAATCTTGGAGAACTTGGGGAAGTTCTGAAATAGATTTTATCCACGATTGGATTTGCGCCATATCCGGCTCTTTGGGCGCGACCCAACGGCCTATTGGGTATCTTAGTTTTTCCATGCCCAAAAGTAATCAGTTGATCCCAATTTGCGAAGACGAAGAAGAAGAATTTCTAACAGATGCAACAGATTTACACAGATATATTCCTTCCCATCTGTGTCAATCCGTGGAATTTGTGAGAAAAACAATTTACTCCCGGATGTCTACAGATTGTTGAGTTAATAACAACATTAATTTTTGTTCGATCGTAGAATCTGTCTGAGATTAGATTCTAACGCCCTGTAATTGTTCATTTCATACTAACTTTGCCTTCTCAAATTTCATTTTTTATTTAATACTAATTGCCTTTATGAATCCAGTTGAATATGTATTCCAAAATTTAAGTCCGGATTTTTCAACCCGCCTTGCTCAAAATTTATCCTGCGAAGCATTGGTTGGAAGAAAATGCATGGAAGCTTATATACCGGTATTGGTGTCTGGTCTGATTGTAGCCTGTGCAGACAGAGACAAGTTGAATCAAACCTGGGACTTGATCAGAAATCCAGCATTGCTAGATGTGCGATTACTTGGTTTTGGAAAACAGGTCGATAATGTAGGTGTCACCAATGATATTGCACAATATTGCCAAGAGATTTTTGGCCCATCCTGGCATCCAATACAAGAAGAATTACTAAGCCTCAATGGGATCGCTTCAAATTCAGGCTGGCAAAAGAGTGTCACAGATGTAACAAGCATCGTGTTTTCAATTTTACAAAAGAAGATCCAGGAAAACAATTGGGGTTCGGATGAATTTTCAACCTGGTTGGCCAACCACAAAGCAAAAATCTTTTCTATGGTGCCACCTTCCATCAGCGAAATAATGAATCTGGGACCCAAAGCAAGCAATACCAGCGAAGCTCCTCAAGAAAAATATAAACCCTTTTGGTGGATTTGGTTAATAGGCATTTTGGCTTTGATTGCCTCGATTTTTATGGGTTTAAAAACCTGCCAAAAGGATGTTTCTATAACACCTGCGCCAAGAGTTAAAAACATAGACCCTTATGCCGGGCTGGATTTGGTGACGCGATCCAAATGGGAAAACCTGGGTTTAAAAATGAATTACCGACTATTAAATGGTAATGAATATGAATTTCCGGACAGAGGAGTGGAACTAAAACTTATCACCTATCTGGATGATCCCAAAACAAATGTAGAAGAAGTCAAGTGGTTTGATTTTGACCGCATCTTGTTTAGCACAGGTTCAGCGGAATTAAACCCCGCTTCTTTAGACCAGATCGGTGGTATTTATGAAATACTAAATGCATATCCAAATATTGAGGTCAAAATAGGTGGTTATACCGACAATGTGGGCGATCCTGCTCAGAACCTTCAACTTTCTCAGGCCAGAGCAGAAAGGATTATGAAGGAATTGATCACCATGGGCATTTCATCTAACCGTCTAAAAGCAGAGGGATACGGGGAGCAACATCCTGTAAGTGATAACAATACCGAAGAGGGAAGGGAACTGAATAGGAGAGTGGCGCTGAGGGTGATGAAGATGTAGGATTAATTAGTCGATTAGACAATTAGTCGATTAGTCAATTTGAAAATTTGGAAATCGAAGCGAAGCGCAGATGACGCCAAAGGCGTTATGTGAAAATTTGGAAATGTGAAAATTGCTGGTACGCAGTTAGCGTACTAACCGTGGAGATAACGCTTGCAGCGTCATAAATTCTGCCAAAGGCTTTATTTGTCAATTAGAAAATTAATGTTTGAGTAAATAACTCAATACAAAAAGACTCACTAACATTAGGGATAGTCACAAAAAACCACTTGAGCTCATCAATAAAGTCCTATTATTCCCTGTTTTCTTGATCAAAATCACTGGAACATATAGCGATTCACGCTGATTCTTAAATTTTTTTTGAAAAAATATTATTTTTATATTATTTGTAATTATTTATTATACATATAAATATATATGATATTAAAATGTAATATTTATAAAATTGAAAATTTTTCAATTTTTTTTAAACCAGATTTACATATTATGCAAAATATATATATAACTTTGTCCTTATATAAAACTCATTGTTATGCAAGGTTGGAAGAAAATTATGACGATCAGAGATCAATACAAAGCAGAAGTAAAGCGCCTGCAATTGATGAAAAATGGAATTGAGGCCATGTTGATGTCTAAGCCAAAAGAAACTGTGCAGGTCGCGATGAATGGTATGGATCTGTACGTCAAAGAAGGCCAATATGAAATTGCCTCAATCCTCCTCTTCGAAAATGAAGAGGATTAACTAACAGATTTACAGTTGGTTAAAAGTCCAGACGGAAATTCTGTCTGTATACCCAAGAGATTAGGGTAATCAATAAGAATAGAAAAATAAGGAAGAAAATAAAGCACCTTCCCTTACTACCTTTATTTAATTCATGTACCTCCATGGTGTGGATTTAGGGCGCAAAGTAAATCCAAAATATCGCATTCACCAAATAATTAAGTCGTTTTTACCGCAATTTTTATTTACAATTTTTAAAATTCAGCTAGCAATGGCTTTCGCCTTCATCCTGAATTCAAATTTCCGCGCTAAAAAACTTGTTCATCGCTCACGGAGATATTAATCTTTACCTTTGGCGCATTAAAACTTGATCTATTGGAATTGCCAAAAATTTATTTAAAAAGTCAAAGGGACCAGTCTATTCTGCGAAGACATCCTTGGGTTTTTTCGGGAGCCATCGCGTCAATGGATTCTGGACTAAAAGACGGTGAGCTGGTCAATGTATATGATCATCACAAAGCTCTATTGGCCTTTGGACATTTTTACAAGGGAAGCATTGCCATCAAAATTTTGTCTTTTGGGACTGCAACTTATCATCCTTCCATTTGGAAAGAGAAACTGGCACTGGCCTACGATCTGAGGATAAGTTTGATTAGATCCGGACTCTTAAATTCAGACGCCTGGCGTTGGGTACATGGAGAAGGAGACGGTCTACCTGGATTGATTGTGGATCGATATGGAACTACGGTGGTCATCCAGTGCCATACCATTGGGATGCACCGCTCCATCGATCTGATCGCTGAAGCCATTCTTCATTGTGATCCTGATGGTATCCATTGTATTTATGATAAAAGTAAAGAAAGTCTTCCTCCGGAATATGCTGCGAACATTGAGAATCGAGCTGTCTTTGGTGATTTGATCCCTTGCCAAATATCAGAACATGGATTAAATTATCACATCGATCCGGTCACTGGACAAAAAACTGGCTTTTTTCTGGACCAGCGAGACAATAGGGCCTTGGTCAAAAAATGGAGCCAAGGTAAAAAAGTGTTGAATACCTTCAGTTATACAGGTGGATTTAGTTTGGCGGCTTTGGCAGGTGGAGCAGCGGAGGTATGCTCTGTGGATGTTTCAGCCCGAGCCATGGAACTTCTCGATAAAAATTTAGCCCTCAACGAGCTCCAAAGTCCTAACCATACTTCCATCGTGGCGGATGTTCCTGCATTTCTAAAAGATCAACAAAAAGGCCATTATGATCTGATTATTCTGGATCCTCCAGCCTTTGCCAAATCCATCCACAAACGCCACAATGCCATTAAAGCGTATACCAGATTAAATCAAGCAGCCCTCCAACTAATAGATCAAAAAGGCCTTCTTTTTACATTTTCCTGTTCCCAGGTGGTAACTGAAGAACTGTTTTATGGGGCGGTCAGCGCAGCAGCCATGGAAGTTGGAAGGAATGTGCGTCTTTTGGCCAGATTGGGTCAGGGACCCGACCACCCTGTCAATTTTTTTCATCCAGAAGGGCACTATCTCAAAGGTTTGTTGTTATACGTAGAGTAGGATTTGTTCTAAAGAATTTGGATATGTCCCATTTAAATTAGATTATAATATGAATATCGGATTTGATTCAGAGCTACAGAAATATTTGGGTGTGGAGGTCCATCATCCAGACAATGAAAAGCTTAGCATACGTCTCATCAAAGAAAGAGTCTCTGAATTATTGGACACCGATCCTAGTCTATTGTTTAGTTATTTATACCGATTGGATGTGGAGGAATCCGAACTGCAAGCCATCTTACAGGTCACTCCGCCGGATCTTTTGGCAGACAGTTTGGCAGATGCAATCTGGAGAAGGCAGAAAGCAAGGCTGGCCTCTAAAAAGAACATCAAAGTCAAACCCGTCCAGGAAGACGGCTGGGATTTATAGTTTCAAGCCTCTTTTTAACCAATTTTGCCCTATATTGGGCTTTTATTTACAAAAAATCTTAGTTTTTTTACCCAATATTCCTGATAGGCTGTATATTTGCAGCCCTTTTAAAAAAAATTGAAATTATCAAATGAAACATTTTGAAGTAAGCTTTATCGTAGACCCGGTGCTGTCGGACGATGAAGTCAAATCGACAGCGCAAACCTACCAGGAGATGCTCACCAATGAAGGTGCAAGCATCGTCCACGTAGATGAAATGGGCTTAAAGCCATTGGCTTATCCCATCAACAAAAGAAGTACCGGAGTGTATTTCTGTATTGAGTTTTCGGCTCCCAACGGTTCCTTAATCGGAAAAATGGAGCTTGCCATGAAGAGAGATGAACGTATTATGCGTTATCTGACCGTCAGTTTGGACAAATTTGGTGTGAAGTACAACGAGGACAAGAGAAACGGGAAGATTGGTAAAAAAATCCGCAAGGAAAAACCGATCCCTGTTTTAATGAACAAGCCTTATGTACCTAAAGCAGCAGCAGCAATCATTCCTGATATAATTGCGGATGACCTGGTGGATGATATTGTAAAAATTGACGCTTAATTCATTCTTTGTTCAATCTTAAAATTTAAAAAATGGCAACGCAAGACGAAATAAAGTTCTTAAATAATCCAAACATTGGCAAGAAACAAAAGAAGTATTGTCGATTCAAAAAATTTGGTTTAAAACACATTGATTATAAAGATCCTGATTTTTTAATCCAATTTATCAACGAGCAAGGTAAAATATTACCTCGTAGATTGACAGGCAACTCTCTAAAATATCAGAAAAGGGTGGCCTCTGCCATCAAAAGAGCGCGCCACTTGGCAATTCTTCCTTTCGTATCTGATCTTTTAAAATAACGCATTCATTCTTTAGCTTTCAAAAATTAAAAAGACATGGAAATTATTCTTTTAAACGATATAGATAAAGTAGGAGATAAGTACGATGTGGTTAAGGTAAAATCCGGTTACGGTAGAAACTTTCTCATTCCGCAAGGACATGCGTTGGTGGCTTCTGAACCCAACCTTCGCCGATTGGCCAATCTTAAAAGACAGGAAGACATTCTGGAGACCAAAAAATTGAGTACTTACAAAGAACTGGCTGCACAATTGGAAGGCGTAACCCTTCGCATCGGTGCTAAAACCGGAACTTCAGGAAAGATATTTGGATCCGTCACGAATGTACAGATTGCACAAGCTTTAAAAGAGCAGATCAATCTGGATGTACAGCGCAAGAAGATTAAAATTCTAGACGATATTAAGGAATTGGGAATGTATACCGCTCAAGTGGATTTCCACAAAGAAGTGGTTGGCAAAGTCAATTTTGAAGTCGTTTCAGAATAATCTCCTTCCAAAATATTTACTGCACATTCTCGCTTAGGGGACCTACATACGGATCTTCACAGCAATCTTATTGAATCATTTAATTCTCTTTTCATTACTTTTGCCACAGTCATGGACTACAAAGACCTTAGAAAAGAGTACCTCAAACATCGCCTGGATCCAGCTTCCTTGCATGCAGATCCTATGATTCAGTTTAAGTTGTGGTTTGATGAAGCCTTACAGGCCAAAGTCGACGAACCCAATGCGATGGTTTGTGCCTCTGTCAGTGCAGAAGGAAAGCCATCTTCACGATATGTTTTGTTGAAGGAATTAAAGGAAGATCAGTTTATTTTTTTTACAAACTACCATAGTCGTAAGGGAATTGAACTTTTTGAAACAAAATTCTGCAGCCTTGTTTTTTATTGGAGAGAATTGGAGCGCCAGATTCGCATAGAAGGCATCGCAGAAAAATGCAGCGCAGCCTATTCAGACGAATATTTTAATTCCAGACCCCACGGCAGCAAATTGTCCAGTATCGTTTCCCCACAGAGTTCAAAAATAGAATCTAAGGAATACCTTGAATCAGAACTAAAGCGAATTTCCGGGATGGATGCATCAGAAATCAAACGTCCGGAACATTGGGGCGGAATAGGCATTCGAGCAAATTATATAGAATTTTGGCAGGGTAGACAGGATCGTTTTCATGATCGGGTTTGTTATACTAAAACAGAATCAGGCGCATGGGAAATTAGTTTATTGGCGCCATAAAAATCATCTATTTCATTTCAATATAAATTACAAAATTATGAAGGACGATAAAAAACCAAAACCCGAACAGAAGAAAGGCAAGATCATAAAATTTGAACCCTCCAATGATCAGGAAATTGGAATTTTTATTGAAGAAATGGTCCTCAAGTATGAAAAAGATTTTGATGAAGAATGTTATTTTGAAGACATCATCGAAGCGGGTCGTGTTTTGTGGAACATGGCCATACTCAAGAAATATCAACCGACACTTTTTAAAGAGTTGTTTCCTCAATTGGAATCCGACATTGTCAGTTTGGGTTTAACCAGAAAAAAAATACAGGATATTCTTAAAAGGAAAGAAGCCAAGTATACCCACAGCAACTACCTTGCAGACGATGTGGAAATTCTGGATACCGAAGAATTTACACCTCAGATGTTAAAGGTCAATTTAATTAAGACAGAGGACATCTCCGAATTTTTGAAAAACAGCGCAGTTGATTTTCCGGGTTTATTTTTATTTTTAAGCGTGGAAGATCGCATGGGAGACGATTTTGATGATTCTTTTGAAGATGAAGACGATGTCATTCCGGGTTACATGGATCGCTTTAATTTGGTGATGATTCCCAGACAAAATTTTATTCTTTGGGCAGAAAAATTTGTGGGCGAGGAACGCAAAAAAAATCTACTTCAACCAAAAAGTTTTGCCATTTCGGATGAATGGAACGATGTGCCCATGGATGAATTGATTGAAGAGCATTATGAAAAAATAATGGAAGTGATTTTAATGCGCACCGCTCCAAAAAAGAACTGGCCAAAAAAAGTCAACCTGGCATTATTTTACGATTGGTTCGAATGTCTTAAAACTGAAATTTCCTATGATTTAGAAAGTGATATGGTTTTAAAATTTGGAGAAGACTATTTGGATGAAATGGATTTTGATCCAAGCCTTAATTAATTGACAATGGAAAATTGAAAATGGAATATGCAAAATTAGTCACCTGCCCCCATGTTTACTTGGCGGGATGAGTAAAGAGAATTAGTCAATTAGTTAATGAAAGAATTAGTCAATGAATTATTTTCAAATTGACAAAATGCGATATTCGAGTCACGCCTTTGTGTGATCTTCGATTTCCAAATTTATGACGCCTCGGCGTTATATCGAACAATAAAATGCGATGTTCGAAGTCTCCGAACTTCGAACGCAAATCTATGATCTAATTACTTAACCACAATAATCCTTTCGGACTTTATCAAAACCCCTCGTTCAAATATATTTACAAGATAAATACCAGTAAGCAAATTCTCCGTATCAATCACATTACTACCTTGATAGATTCTCTCGCGATAGACGGTTTGTCCTTGCGGATTGATTAAATGTAAATACATACTTTCAGGTATATAATCGTGCACATTTAACACAAAGTGATCAGTAGCAGGGTTAGGAAAAATGTCAGTTGTGATTTCAATTTTACCTTCATCGTTAGTTAATGAGGTTCCAACATTTAGCGTCCTACATAATGTGTCTGAACCATATTTATTCTTAACAATCAGGCAGACTTCATAGATGCCATCCTTCTCGAAGCAGTGTATCGGAGAAGTGTCCCGGCTTTGTGTACCATCACTCATATCCCAATACCACTCAGGTTCAGATTCCTCAGTTAAATATCCGCTTAAATCCACAAACTCAAAGCATCGATACCTAGCGGTATCCTGATCGTATCGCCACCAAGCCCAGGGTACATTATCTATGCCCAAAGTATCACTCAAGCTTCCATCAATGGGGCCGAGACGGTAGTTGGGGAAATAAGGCATGGTGATTGTGTTTTGGGCTGGAAGTCTTAATCCCCGTTGTTTAAAATTGCAATCCTTACCTAATTTATTTGGATTGTTCACGTAATGAAGATATTTTGCACCGTTGGTAGTATTATAATATATTCTTCCATCTAATGCCAATTGAGGTTGATTAAAACTTACTGAAAAAGGATCTCTAAATAAATCAAAAGTATCGATTAAAACTAAATTGCTTAATTGATTACCTGTATCAACAGTTAATTGATACAAATAATTTCTAGAGTTAATGTACAAATATTTTGAATTTGGTGAAAAGGAAATCCCTGAAATTACAACAGAATTTGGGTCCAACCAATACGGATATTTTTTTAAGGTAGAAAAAATGCCAGTCTCACGATTAAAGCTGGATAAAAAGATACCTATAAAAGGATCGATTCTGGCGATTATTGTTCCATCATTTGAAATTGCGGAATTAGGAGTAAAATCTTCTTCATATCGTTCTATAGGAAAACTTTGTTTAAAAGGTCCTTTAAAGCCATCAGGTTGTAATAAAAATGTCAAAGCTGTGTCAGACTTCACTTTATATGTAATAATCCACCAATCGCGACCATTGGCATGTTTCACTATATCAAAATGTCTTTTATACATGTCACCTTGATAAAGAATTACATTTTTTTTAATCACTCTACCCAAACCAGCATTTTTATTCAAATCTACACTTGAATAATAAAGATGATCTACAGTATCTCCAATACCAGAATTTTTATAAGCTCTGTGAATTACTGCAAATTCAGTTGGACGGTCAGGCCATTCCAATATGGCCCCTCCTTTAGCTAAATAGTAACCTAATGTAGTCTGTTTACAAACTTGGATATAAGGTATTCCAGGGTTTATTTCCAAACCACCATCCATAACTTGATCATTTTTATTGTAAATATCACAACCGTTTGAATAAAATAAAATATCTCCATTATTAGGATTTGAAATGCTCATTGATGTTCGGTTAAATGAAATTGTTCTTGAGAAATAAGATGTATCAGAAAATCCACGGTCAAAACGGAGGTTGATACCTCCGTTTAACCGTTGATTTTCTGAGTAACAACAGCCCATCATCCAAGTATTGTCGTAGAGCTGGGCGCTTAATGTTAATTGGTTTATTGAGAATAAAGTTAAGAGAATAAAAGTAAGGATTGGATATTTCATGCCTAAAATTGATGTATTTTTATTCGAATCTTGACCAACAAAAATACCATTTATTATGAAATTAACTTAATACAAAACAAGCAGAAATTGCCCCTTATTCAAATTTAGGAGTTTTCATGTTCACATTTTCACATTTCCACATTAATCCATTTTTCCTACATTTGCATATGCAAAAATTTCCAGCACTTTTAATGTGTATTATAATGGCTTTGTCGTGTCAGCCAAAAACAGACTATCAAGCCAAAGTCAATCAACTGTCAGCAGAATGGATTACAGCCAATGCCCAATTTCAGGAGACAAAATCAAAAGTGCAAAATAATTTACAGACCATGCGCTCATTGCTGCCCAACATAAATTTAAATACAGAAGCATTTTACAAGCGAAATATCTCTGAACAAAATTTTTTGAAAGAGATGAAAAATGCTTTCGACACTCAGATCAATGGATTGACCAATGTCCACCAACAAGTACTCGAATTTGAAACTAAATGGACAGCACATTATAAAATGCTTAATGAAATTCAAGCCGAAATACAAACTAAAACTGAATCAGAAGATTTGGATCAAAAAATTCAAAAAGTAGAAAATATTCTGCTTGAAAATCCTTCTCTCCTTGTGGCATGGAATAGAAACGCAGAGGGTTCACTCACCACTGCGATGACCGCCTATCAGCATATTTTTCAAATCCAAAAACCGCAAAACTAATTTTTATCCAATGATTAAATAGGCCAGAAAACTGATGGTGACTATACTAATTAAATTGAGATAAAATCCTGCTTTGAGCATTTGACCCATTGGGATTTTACCTGAAGAAAAAACAATCGCATTTGGAGGAGTGCCCATCGGCAACATTCCCGCGCAACTGGCCGCCAGGGTCATCGGAATACCCAGGATAAGAGGGTTTAAATTCAAAGCCAATGACAAACTACCCACCACAGGTGCCATCACAATAACCTGTGCTATGTTGGACAGTAGTTCACTCAGGAAAATAGAAATCGTTGTAATCAATACAATGGAAAGGAACACTGAAGAAGGGGAATGTAAGGATAAGAATTGTCCTATCTGTTGTATCACACCGGCGTTTTCCAATGCTTTGGCTAAAGTGAGTCCTCCACCAAACATCAAAAGAATTCCCCAACTCATTTTAGAAGTATCAGACCAATGCAACAAACGTTCGTCGGTCTGTGGATCTTCGGTTTCACTGGGTTTTTTATTTTTAATTTTAACACCGGATGGAATGATAAACAAAAGTATTCCTGCAGCAATTCCGATCATGCTGTCATGAATTTTTAAATGTAAAAATATTTCCAATGGTTCTCTGATGATCCATAATGTTGCAGCCATTACAAAAACCATCAGCGTTCTGATTTCAGATGGATTCCATGGACCCAATAAACTTCTTTCTGTACGAATAAAATCCATTGTTTTTTCCTGGCGTTGCAGTCCATTGATAAAAATGACTTTTGTAAAAAGGAGATATAGCAATGCCAGTATCAAGATAGCGATGGGAAAACAAATTTTCATCCAATCGAAAAAAGAAATTTCGACTTGAAGTTGTTCACGTGCGTATGCTACAAATGCTACGTTGGGTGGAGTTCCAATGATGGTCGCCAGACCTCCAATATTTGCCGCATAGGCGATACCTAGGAGTATGGAAATTTGAAAATATTTTAAATCGGTATCAGGATTAGTTTTCGCGATCACCGTAAGCACAGAAGTTGCGATGGGAAACATCATCATCGTCGTGGCGGTATTGCTCAACCACATGCTGATGAGAAAACTGGCCAACATAAATCCCATCAGTATTTGGTTGCCTTGACTTCCGGTCCATACCAACACATTCAAAGCAATTCTCCGATGGAGATTCCATTTTTCGATGGCGAGTGCTATGAAAAATCCTCCCATAAATAAAAAGATGATGGGATCCGCATAATGGCGTGCAGTTTGTTGAATTTCTTCAATACCTGTCAAAGGAAATATCACCAATGGCAGCAAGGCCGTGACGGGAAGAGGCAGTATTTCAAAGATCCAAAAACAAACCATCAATATGGCCACGCTGATGGTGCTGAGCATTTTTATTTCAGACTGGAAGGGATTCCAAAAAAAGTAAATTGAAATCAGTAAAATAATTCCAAATCCCATCCACAGTTTCTGATCTTTCATGGCGGCTAAATTAATTCCTTTTTTAAAACCACAACGATCTATGTCATTATCCAACTTAAAATGGGCTCAAACGTTACATTCTCTCAGCAATTTTAATTTACAATGCAATATCAATTATTGGGAAAAAGTGGACTGAAGGTTTCACAACTTTGTTTGGGCACCATGGGATTTGGAACCGAATGGGGATGGGGACTTTCATCAGAAGACAGCCATCAGATCTTAAAACATTTTGTAGATGCAGGTGGTAATTTTATTGATACAGCCAACCGATACACGGAAGGCTCCAGTGAAAAAATCATAGGCGATTTTATTTCCACCGACAGAGATCATTTTGTCATTGCCACTAAATACAGTCTCCACGACAATCAAACCAACGTCAACGCCTCCGGTAACAACCGCAAGAATATGATCCGTAGCGTGGAGCAAAGTTTGAAGCGTCTAAAGACGGATTACATCGATTTACTCTACCTCCATATATGGGATCGATTGACACCTATTGAAGAAGTGATGATGGGATTGGACCATCTGGTTAGACAAGGCAAAGTCCATTATCTTGGCATCAGCGATACACCCGCCTGGGTGGTAAGTCAGGCACAGACGCTGGCTGAATCCAATGCATGGAGCAAGTTTATTTCTCTGCAAGTGGAATACAGCCTTTTGCAGCGAACTCCCGAAAGAGAGTTGATTCCAATGGCCAAACATTTTGGGATGACGGTGATGCCCTGGGCGCCATTGGCAGGTGGAGCTTTAACCGGAAAATATTTAAAGGGTGATCGTGGACGTATCAAAGATGGAAGTTCCAGATTAAATGACAGGGCGGAAAGAATCACCAAAGCGGTACTTGAAATTGGAGATCAATTGGGAGTGCCGGCTTCGCATGTGGCCTTGGCGTGGATCCGTCAGCAGGGCTTTTCTTGCATTCCCATTGTGGGTGCCACCAAATTGAGTCAGTTGGATGAAAACTTGAAATCATTGGATTTGGTTTTGTCTGCAGAACAGCTTGAAAAATTGAATTTAGTCAGTCAGATAGAATTGGGATTTCCAGGAGATTTTTTCAAAGAAGCTGGAGTAAAAGCTGTGACCTATGGAGGATTTTATGATCAAATCATAAAACCATTTTGAGGATATTTAATAATCTGGATTTAGAAAGCATTGTTTGGAAGAACCATTTCATTCAATTTTGAATTATAGAAGTACGGATCAAATCATTTTTTAAAAAATCAATTAATTCAAATAATAGAATATGCCCAGCACCATCTATCACGCAGCAGAAACAAGGGGGAAAACCAAAATTGGATGGTTGGATTCAAACCATACTTTTAGTTTTGGTTCATACCAAAATAATCAAAGGATTCATTTTGGTGTTTTGCGCGTATTGAATGACGATGTTATTGAAGGGGGAACTGGTTTTGGTGCCCATCCACACAGCGATATGGAAATTATTTCTATTCCCCTGTCCGGGAGTTTAAAGCACAAGGACAACATGGGAAATGAAGTGGTGATCAAGACAGGAGACATTCAGGTGATGAGTGCAGGTACGGGTATTCAGCACAGTGAATACAACGCAAGTGCCACGGAGCCATGTGGATTTTTGCAGATTTGGTTGTTCCCCAATCAAAAATCGGTAAAACCACGGTACGATCTCTTTTCTTATAACACGAATTTGGAAAATCAATGGCAACAATTACTTTCTCCGAATCAAGATGAAGAAGGTGTGTGGATTCATCAAAACGCATGGATCCACTTGGGAAAAATGTCAGCAGGAATTCAACTCACATACGCGCTAAAGAATCCAAAAAATGGCTTGTACATATTTGTGTTAAAAGGAGCCGTAAAAATTTACGATCAAATTTTAAATCCAAGAGATGGATTTGGAATCACCGACCTCGATCATGTGGAAATCGAAGCAGTACAAAATGCAGAAATCATAGTCATGGAATTACCCATGAATATTTAATATCATAAAAAATGAATCAATTAAAAAAGGCACACACGAAATATCCGGTTTTGGAATTAATTCAAAATCGTTGGAGCGCAAGAAGTTTCCGCACGGACAAAGACATCTCCATGGATGATCTTTACACCTTAATCGAAGCCGGAAGTTGGGCAGCCAGTTCAAGCAACGAACAACCCTGGAAATTTATTCTCGCACCGAGAGGCAGTGAGCAGTATCAGAAAGTGTATGATGCATTAATGGATGGAAATAAACCCTGGTGCAAAAACGCAGCAGCATTTATCGTCTGTTTAATTCGGACACAGGTGGAAAAAACAGGGAAAGATAATTTTTACGCCATGCACGATTTGGGTCTTGCCAACTCGCATATTTTATTGCAGGCTACGTCTATGGATATTGCATGTCATCCGATGGCCGGAATCGATAAAAATAAGTTGATCGAAGTTTTTAATATTCCTGAAGGAATTAAACCTGCAGTGGTCATTGCATTGGGCTACCTTGACGAAGCACAGAAGCTCGAAGAACCTTTTCTTACTCGTGAATTGACGCCAAGGAATAGAAAGTCTTTGGAAGAGATAATAATGTAGTTTTAAGTTATAGCCCCCAAGCATGCTTGGGGGTAAGTTTTAAGTTTTAAGTTGTGAGTTATTGTTTGTAAATGCCTAAATAAGGTTGACCGTTTTGTGTGACTTATTACCAACTACAGAGCCATCACTTCACAACTTCGATTTTCTCAGACTTTATCAAAACCCCACGCTCAAAAATATTCACAAGAAACACACCAGCCGGCAACTACTCCGTCTCAATCACATTACTACAATTGTTGGCGCAAGTTTGAAACTTGTGCCTCCTAATTTCTAATTGACTAATCTCTTAAAACAATAATCTTCTCCGTCTTCACCACCGCTCCTCTTTCATAAATCACAACAGAGTATAACCCAGCCGGCAACTGCTCCGTATCAATCACATTACTTCCTTGATAAATGCGTTCTCGTAGGACAGTTTGACCCTGCGCATTGATTAGATGAAGGTACATCCTTTCCGGCAAATAGTCTTGTACATTTAGGACGAAGTGATCAGACGCAGGATTTGGAAAAATATCAGTTTTGATAATGATTTTTCCCTCATCGTTTGTTGCTGAAGTTCCTACATTCAGTGTCCTACATAATGTATCTGACCCATACTTATTCCTAACAATTAGACAGACTTCATAGATGCCATCCTTTTCAAAGCAATGAATTGGAGAGGTATCTCGACTTTGTGTCCCATCACCCAGATCCCAATACCATTCTGGCACGGATTCCTCAGTTAAATATCCGCTTAGATCCATAAATTCAAAGCATCGATAATTCGCTGTATCTTGATCATATCTCCACCATGCCCAGGGGACATTGTCAATTCCTAAAGTATCTGATTCACTACCATCAATAGGTCCAAGGCGGTAGTTCGGAAAGTAAGGCATAGTAAAAGTATTTTGAGCAGGAAGTTTTAACCCTCGTTGCTTAAAATTACATTCTATCCCTTTTTCATTTGGATTATTTATATAATGGAGATATCTTACTCCATTTGTTGCATTATAATAAATTCTTCCATCCAATGAATTTTGGGATAAATAAAAACTTACAGAAAATGGATCTCTAAAACCATCAAATGAATCGATTAATGACAGACTGCTTAATGGATCATCTATGTTTAAATATAACTGATACAAATAATTTCTAGAATTGACATAAATAAGTTTAGAATCAGGTGAAAAGGTTAAATTTGCCACTACCACTATATCAGGGTTTAACCAAAAGTCAAATTTTCTTAGATTAGATAACATTCCTGATGTTCTATCAATATCCATTAGAAAAAGTCCTACATTAGGGTCGATACGAGCAACAATGTTACCATCTGGGCTTATTGATGAATTTACATAGAAATCTATATTAGATCTAGGTATTGGAAAGTATTGTTTAAAAGGTCCAGAGAACCCTTCTGGAGATAACAGGAAACTTAAAGAAGTATCTGATTTGACATCATAAGTCATAATCCACCAATCTCTTCCATTGGCGTGACGAACTACTCCAAAATGCCTCTTATACATATACTTATCATATAGAATGACATTTTTTTGCCGAACTTTGCCAAGGCCATTATTAAAGTTCATATCAATATGTGAAAAATACAAATGATCTACTGAATCACCACTTAACTTATCTGAATATGCGCGATGAATAAGTGCATATTCATTTTGTTTTTGTGGCCAAGGAAGAATTGTTCCACCTCTCGGCATGAAATAACCAAATTCCATGAATTCTTCACAGTATTTATAACGCGGATATCCGGGATTAATCAATTCTCCACCTTCCATGATTTGATCCAGCTTGTTATAAATATGACAACCATTTGAGTAGAACAAAAGATCTCCCGATTTAGGATTAGAAATATACATGGCTGTTTGATCAAAAGAAATCTTTCTTGGTAAATAAAATGTATCAACAAAACCACGGTCAAACCGGAGGTTAACTCCTCCGGTTATCCTGTGGTTTGGATCATAACAACATCCCATCATCCATGTATTGTCATAAAGCTGGGCCCTAATATTATTTGTAAAAAATGTGAATACAATATAAAATAATAATGCTAGGTATGGATATTTCATGAGATTACTAAGAATTAAAGTTTGATAAATTTCTGAGAAATGATAAAACCATTTTTATTTTCTAACTTAATAAAATATACACCTTGATCCAATCCAGTTGTGACAATTGAATTATTGAATACTCCAGAGTTTATCAATTTTCCATATATATCAACGATCTGATAGGAATATTTAATCTCTGGATTGATTCCCTGTAATGAAAGCACATCTTTCACAGGATTAGGTATAATATTCAAAGAAGAATTTAAATGATTATTCTGTGAAGCAATGAGTTCTTCAGTACATGGCTCAACTTCACCCAATTCTTCTTCCAATTCTGCTGGGCTTATAAAACTTCGTGCCAAATAAACAGATTTTCCATAAACATTTGGACAAAGAATCGCAACTTCCAAAATGTCTTCGAATTCCCCGGAATTTGGTATGAAATCAGGATCCCTTTCTTTTTCGATAACCATGCCATTGATAAATTGTTCATGCTCCACAAAAGTATTGAGCACACCACCAATTAGATTGTTGTAAAGCTCTGCTGAGTCCAACATCTCAGTTTTGTGATCAGCAAGGTCTGCGATCAACTGACTAATCTGTCCTTCAATTGTGATGAGCTGGGATACTTTTGTTGCTAGGTTGGCTTCATAAGTAGAATTATAAGCTACAGCCAATAACTCATTTAATTCATAAATGTCTTCCAATACTGTTAATTTCTGACCATTACGAATTTCAAGAAGTGGAGAATACGTCGCATGGTTTCTGCTTGCATCTAAATACCAGTGGGTTTTAGTGACTGCTTCTAAATCTGTGCTAAGTCCATTGTCATAATATGTTTCAGCCGCAGAATATCCACTCATGAGTGAAGGATTCAACCAGAGTTTTTCAAAAGTATTTAGACTTTGGTACCAAGTGTTTAAGTCACTACCTGAATAACTATTGTCTATCATTGCACTATCTAATCCATCTACTTCGTCCGTAATTACAGGAAAACTCCTTTCACAAGTACTAGGGCATCCCGGCAAATCTGTAAACCAATCATCATTTGGGTAAATATTCTCTGGCAAATGCTCAGGATCATCGCATGGATCATACATCGAATTAACATAAAATTTAGTTTCATCTATTGCTATTCTTCTAGCATAACTAGCTGATGACCATTTGTTACCTAAATGAAACTGTATTCCAATTCCAGGATCGTTAATTTCAAGTCCACTATCTGCATCTTTAAACTCAGAGGTTCCTAATTTTGTTGGAAAGCATGCGTTTTCTAACCTCAAACTGTGTCCACCTTCAAAAATATTGTTGCAAAAAAGATTGTTTTTAGTTGCACCAAAAACACTATAGATTTCACTAGGATAATTAAAGAAGTTATCATAAACAGCTGTTTTGCCGCAAGCATGTACTGAAATGTTGGAATTAAATTCATTTCCCTCATGAATTAACAGTCTGTCTATGGATGAAAAATAGTTTCCACCCTTCCAAAAACCTGCATAGGAATTTGGTTCAATATTTGGCGACGGTAAGCTGATTGTATTATCTGAAAGTTCCGTGTAAGGTGATTTAGAACAATGGAATCCATGACTATTAGTCCCATTTGGGATGTCAATTACATTTCCTGAGGCAATTACGCGGCTTTGATCACTTAATATGAATACATTCCATGTGGCGACTGGAGAACTTATATCAAAACTACAACCGCTTACTTTAAGATTTGAGTCAAACTTTCCAATTACTCCGGTAGTAGCCGCTGAATTTGATACGTTTGTTTCAAATTTAGAATCTATAATGTTAGCAAAAGTGCTATAATTAGCTTCTATTCCTATAGCGCAGTTCTCAAAGTTAATGGTGGTTCCACCTCCCAACATGTTGATTTGAGACAAATGATTAGCTTGAATACCATAAAAACAATCCTCAAATCTGCTGTCATTTAAGTAAATATTTGACGCATTGGATAAGATGCCGGCATAACAACCTGAAAAGGTGGAATTATTATCAAAAAGACCTAAGGATAAAAAATTAGTTCTAATTCCATTAAAACAATTATTAAATTGATTCCCCTCTGAGTAAATGCCAGCTATTACAAAATACAAAGTTGAGGAAATGTAATTAATGTCAATCCCGATACCAGTTTCATCTGATTGGAAAATATTATCAGTAAAAATCGCGGCAGAAGCACCGCCAATCAAAAATGCAGTCGTAAAGTCTTGATAGTATGAATTTCTACTAATAATAAAACCTGTTCCGGAAATTCCTTCCCATTCTTCACAGCCAAATTGGCAATCATCTATAGTTAATTCAACGCCATCAACCACAATAGATGAACCTGCCGTCATGTAAAATATGCAATTAGAAAAATAAGTGTTTTGATCTACTGACAAAACGCCTTGTACTTCAAATACCTTGTTTTCAAAATAGTTTGATGCAAAATTGGAGGTTGATTCGTCAATTAAAGTTTGGTCTACTACCCAATTACAACTCATTTGGCCTTGCAGCCTGAGCACCCCGCTGGCCATGACAAGGGCTAAGAGGATAAATAATCTAATGAAATTAGACATGAATTTAGAGGAGAACATTCGGGTCTGCTGAAATGGCAGATATTCCGAAAAAACCATTAAACGTTTCATAATTTTGAATTTATGTGAAAAAAATAATTTACACTTTTTGCCAGCTTAATGATCTAACTAAAATTTTAAATCAGCACTTCTCATTAAGCAGACACCTATTATGATATGTTCGTATGGATTTCCGAGATTTTCAATTTACAAGGATCTAAGTCAATGTTAATTGCACCCTTGTTCAATTACAGACAATCTTAAGTTTAAATAAGTTCCAAATAATTTGAAAATAATTAGAAAAAACTATAAAATCAGGATGACTGAGCAATCCCGAAGGGTCGAATGCGACAGCATGAGAAGCGAAGGAACGCGAAAGCGGCTTAGAAAATTATTTCAGGGAAAACCCTGATAATTTTTCAATATTCTTTTCTATTTTATTAATTATATAATAGAATTATAGATATGTAAATGATTACAATATAAATAAATATGATCTTTTTTGATATATTCTTCGATGAAGCTTATTTGGGTTTATAATTCTTGCGATGTTCGAAGTAACGCCGAGGCGTCATAAATCTGGACATCGAAGATCACGCCTAAGGCGTGACTCGAATATCGCAGCATCGGAGATATTTAATTTTCACATAACGCCTTCGGCAGAATTTATGACGCCTGTAGCGTCACAAGTTTTGCCTTTGGCGTCACAGGTTCTGCTGCAAGCGTTATCTCAGCGGAATTTAATACGCTGAAAGCGTATCTTGAATCTTCAAATTAACTAATCAACTCATAACGCCTTTGGCGTCATCTTCGCGGAGTTTATTACGCTTCAAGCGTAGCTGCGATTCTCTAATTGACTAATTAGTTTACCATAAAAGCTGTCTGGTAATAATTATTGACCGCTCCGATTAATTTTGGTTTAAAGTAAAATGCTTCTTCCATGATTTTCATGGCTCTGAATTCGTGCATCGGCACATTGAATTCATCAAATAAAATGACGTCTCCGGATTTTAAAAAGGGATGTAGACTGGCCAAAGTAAATAAAGTGGAAGAAAATAAATCTGCGTCGAGGTGAATGATTTTTCGGGTGGATTTTAGCGATTCGTGCTGTTGGATAAAATTAGGAAGTGTGTCTTGAAAAAGACCTTTAATAAAACTGGCGCGACTGTCTTGCACTTCAGGAATGTTGGCCATCAAAGTCCCTTTTCCGAAAAACATACCCCAGTGTTCGGGCAATCCTTCAAAAGTGTCAAAACCTATAAATTGACTTTCAGGATTTTTATTTTCCTGCAGCCACCAACGAAATGAATGTCCTTCGAATACTCCAAATTCCAAATAGATTATTTTTTGGGAAGCCAAATCTTGTTGGTCTGAGACATATTTGTACAATTCCAATCGTTTGGAATAATCCCTTTGATTATTGTAAAAATCATTTTTAATATTTTTTCGATCTTGTTTAGAAGCCCAGCGCGAAAGACTTAGAAGATTGGCAAAAAAAGAAAGAGGTTTTTCCAACCAGCCCAAAAAAATATGCAAATGAAGCCTAAGAATAAAACCTTTTGCCAAGGCATTAAAATGAATAAACCATTGGCTCATCATGACTATTTATGATTTTTTAAAAATAAAAATTCAAACATGGATTAATAGGCGCGTACTTCTTTCTTTTGCATAAAATTGATGAAAGCGTTGTTGACCACACGGTTTCCACCGGGAGTAGGGTAGTTGCCTGAAAAATACCAATCGCCTTTATGATCCGGGCAGGCCTGGTGCAAGCCTTCCAAAGATTGAAATATAATTTCTACAGGGATTCCAATATTTTTAGGAGTTAATATTTGTGCAATTTTTGCAGAAATCACTTCGTAAGGATATTGATTGTAAAGGTTGGTCATCCCATTTTGTATTTCTTCAAATTGCTTTGAATTTTCAAAAACGCAACGATCAAAGGCTTCGTCCAAAAGATATTCTTTTCCATCTTCGTGCAATAATTCTACGAGTGCGTTAAATGCAACAAACTTGCCCAATTGGGACATGTCAATGCCGTAACAATCCGGAAAGCGAATTTGTGGCGCTGAAGAAACGACGATGATTTTCGCGGGCTTCAGGGTATTTAATATTTTAATGATACTGTCTCTTAAAGTAGTTCCTCTGACAATGGAATCGTCCAAGACCACCAAGGTGTCCAGATGATTTCTCACGATGCCATAAGTGACGTCATAGATGTGTGAAACCAATCCTCCTCTGATCTGGTCGTTTGCAATAAAAGTTCTCATTTTTTCATCCTTAACCACTAGTTTTTCGATGCGTGGTTTTTGAGAAAGAATGGTTTTAATTTGTTCCTTGTCATTGTGGGTACTCAGTTGGAGAATGTCCTGTGTCTTCTTTTCGTTGAGATAATCGTGCAATCCTTCCGTCAAACCATAAAATGCGGTTTCTGAAGTGTTGGGAATGTATGAAAAAACGGTATTTTCTAAATCAAAATTCACAGCCTCCAATACTGCGGGCACCAACTGTCTTCCTAGATTTTTTCTCTCCTGGTAAATGTCGTAATCATTGCCTCGTGAGAAATAAATTCGTTCAAAAGAGCAGGAAAGTTTTTTACCGGGCTCGATGCAATATTCCTGTTTGACCTCGCCATGGTGTTTAATGATAAGGGCGCTTCCCGGATTGATCTCTTGAATATCGGTTCTTCGGACACCCAAGGCTGTTTGCAAAGCAGGACGTTCGGAGGCAACCGCCACGATTTCATCATCTTGATAAAAAAATGCAGGTCGAATGCCGTTGGGATCTCTTAAAATAAAAGCATCGCCATGACCAATCATTCCGGCCATCACATATCCACCGTCAAATTTTTTGGCGGCTTTTTTTAACACGCGGGCTATATTGAGATTGTCAAAAATCAATGGATTGATTTCCATCTGGTTGTGTCCTTCCGGTTTATACCAGTTGAATAAATGCTGAACTTCCTCATCCAAAAAATGGCCAATTTTTTCCATGACCGTTACCGTGTCTGACTTCACTTTAGGATATTGACCAAGACTGACTAGTTTGTCAAAAAGTTCGGTGATGTTGGTCAGATTAAAATTACCAGCCACGACAAGACTACGGCTGATCCAGTTGTTTTCTCGAATAAAAGGATGTACGGTTTCAATAGAATTATCACCATGGGTACCATACCTCAGATGTCCGAGCAAAAGCTCACCCATAAAAGGTTTGTTGGCCTTGAGCCATACAGGATCGTTGATACGCTCAGGCGGAAGATCTTTAAAATGGGTATAAACGGACTCAAAAAGATCTTGCAAATAATTGGAGGAATTGCTGCGTCTTCTGGAAATGTATTTTTGTCCTGGACGAATGTCCAATTTAATGGTGGCTAAACCAGCTCCATCTTGACCTCTGTTGCGCTGTTTTTGCAATAGTAGGTTCAGTTTTTGCAGGCCATAGAAGGCCGTACCGTACTTTTGATGGTAATATTCGAGGGGTTTTAGAAGTCGGACCAATGCCAGTCCGCATTCATGTTTTATTTGGTCGCTCATGATCAGTATGACCGCGCAAAATTAGTCAATTTAATTGAGATAAAGCCTAAGTCTTATGAATTCCCTTTTTTTGCTCAAAATCTCAGGACCGCTTCGGTGATAAGTACTAACTTTGTAGTTTGAAGAACACATATAGATGACTTCAGTGATTTTTAAGACAAAAGCTACATTTTAAATTGCTCCCAATGGCCGATTTAATCAAATTATTGCCGGACGGTGTGGTCAATCAAATTGCTGCAGGTGAAGTCATACAGCGACCATCATCGGTGGTCAAAGAATTGTTGGACAATGCGATAGACTCCGGTGCTACAGAAATTAAATTACTGGTCAAGGAAGCCGGAAAATTAATGATTTTGGTTCAAGACAACGGCTGCGGCATGAGTCCAACGGACGCCAGAATGTCTTTTGAACGACACGCCACTTCTAAAATCAGGACCTCAGAGGATCTTTTTGGGATTCGCACCATGGGGTTTAGAGGTGAGGCCATGGCGTCTATGGCTTCCGTAGCAGAAGTGGAATTAAAAACCAAAAAACCGGAAGATGCGGTAGGCACCAGAATACTGATTTCGGACTCTAAGGTTAAAATACAGGAACCATGTGCATGTTTGCCAGGGACTCAAGTCACCGTGCAACATCTATTTTACAATGTTCCTGCAAGGAAAAAATTTTTAAAATCGGATTCGGTCGAATTGAGACATATCCATGATGAGTTTGTCGCCCTCGCTTTGGCCTATCCCGAAATCGCTTGGAAATATGTGAATACTTCCAATGAAATCTACAATGTAGCCTCCGGTGGATTGAAGCAGAGGATATCGGGAATTTTTGGAAAAAAATATTTGGAAGATTTAATAGCACTGGAACAAGAAACCGAGGTGGTTGGAATCACTGGATTTATCGGAAGTCCTCAATTGGTCAGAAAATCCAGAGGCGAACAGTTTTTATACGTCAACCGAAGACCCATTAAAAGTCATTATCTAAACCATGCCATCAGTTCAGCCTATGAAGAATTGGTAGCGCCGGGGAGTTATCCATTTTATGTATTGTTTCTTGAAATAGATTCTGACAAAATTGACATCAATGTGCATCCCACCAAGCAGGAAATTAAGTTTGATGACGAGCGTTTGATTTATAATTTTTTAAAAGTGTCGGTCAAATATGCGCTTGGAAAAAGTACACTCACTCCAAGATTGGATTTTGACAATGCGCTTCCTGGAATCGAGCGAATGATCAACCCTGCGGACAAGTCTGAGAGCTTGCCCATCGAATCTGTATATGGAAGTCGAAATGTAAACTGGAAAGATCTTGCATTCCCCAATGCAGACCGCGGTACCATTCAGTCCAGAGAAGATTCAATTTTTAGAAACACAGAATCAGAGGAAAGTGAAAAACTTTTTGATCAGCATACTTCTTCCGATTTTGCCTGTTATCAAATTTACGATGCTTATATTTTCTTGCCCAATGCAAATGGTTTGTTGTTTATCGATCAACAAGCAGCCCACGAAAGGGTCTTGTACGAGTCTTATCTTAAGACCATGTTGGATGAGAAAGCAGAAAAACAACAACTTCTTTTTCCACAAACGATCCATTTAAATGTACAGGATGCATCGATGATGGAACAAATGATGCCGCAGTTGAATGGTATAGGATTTGAAATCGAAAATTTTGGATCCGGTTCATACATTGTTCATGCCATGCCGGCTTTACTGCAAGGCAAATTTAACGAAACCGAAATTGTAAAAAACACCTTAGAAGAATTCAAAGCCAATCTTGAATTTGAGTTAAGTCCCAATGACAATGCAGCAAGATCTTTGGCCAAGAGTTCAGCCATTAAAAAAGGGAGACCGATGTCGCAAGAAGAAATGAATTTATTGGTGGAGCAATTGTTTTTATGTGATGCACCTCATATTAGTCCATTTGGGAGACGAACCAGTTTTCAGATGAAGTTATCTGATTTTAAGAAAAATTTTTATGCCTTATGATGCCAATCACCGATGCAGTCAAACATTTATTATTGATCAATATCCTGATGTTTTTTGGGACTGAGATGTTGATGGGCACTGACAAATACGTTCTCGCCTTGTTTTATCCGGAATCAGAATTTTTCAAACCATGGCAGATCGTCACGCATTTATTTATGCACGCGAATCTTTCGCATTTGATGTTTAATATGTTATCTTTGTTTTTTATCGGACCATTGATGGAGAAAACTTTGGGCACACAGCGATTTTTAAGTTATTATTTTTTGTGTGGATTTGGAGGTGCTTTTTTACACACCGCGATCAAATGGTATTTAATTCATTTTATGGGTGATTATCAGGAGGCAGGCATTCCTGCTTTGGGCGCTTCTGGTGCAATTTTTGGATTGTTTATAGGGCTTGCTTATTTTTACCCCAACCTCGAAATGTACTTGATGTTTATACCCATTCCTGTCAAAGCCAAATACATTGCTTTTGTGTTGATCGCAGTGGATTTATTTCTTGGAGTGGGAGGATTTAAAACAGGTGTTGCGCATTTTGGACATTTGGGTGGTGCAATTTTTGGATTTTTAATGTTGTATAAATTTTATAGACCGAGATAAAGTGTTTGACGATTTAGCCAAAGATATAAAATATCAAGTAAGAACCGGTGGTTTGATCACCAGGGTGATGGTATTTTGTATTGCATTATTCTTACTGCTTAATTTGACCAAATCTTATTTCATGATCAGCGATCGTGGAGTGGACAGTGGTGCTTTTGATCAGCTGTTAAAATATGTCAGCCTCTCACCGGATTTGATGTTTGTGCTCTTGCATCCCTGGGTATTAATCAGTCATTTTTTTGTACACATGGGCTTGTTTCATTTAATCTGGAACATGGTCGCACTGTATTGGTTTGGGAGGATTGTGGAAGACCTGATTGGAAGCAGACATTTAAAATTGGTTTTTTTTGAAGGAGGAATTGCAGGCGGACTTATTTTTTTATTGAGTGTTTGGTTGGTGCCCTGGATGACCGGTGGAGGATTGGCCTACGGTGCTTCTGCAGCGGTGATGGCCATCTTGTTGTGCGCAGCTACCATTTCACCCAATTATGAAATAAGATTATTGCTGATTGGGCCAGTCTCTATAAAATATTTGGCGGCTGCTTTGATTGTGTTGGATGTAATTTTCGCAGGACAAAATTCCAACAGCGGCGGAAGAATAGCGCATTTGGGAGGAGCCATGTTTGGATATTTGTATGTGATCTTATTGAGGAATGGCATTTCTCTGGATCCTATGAGCTGGTTCAATTTTGAAAATAATAATTCAAAAAAACTTAAAAAAAGAAAGTCTGGTTCTACCATCAAAATGATTCCACCCAAGCCAGTAGTTCGCCCTGATGAAAATCGTTTGGATATTCTGTTGGATAAAATCAGATTAAATGGTATAGATTCACTGACTGCAGATGAAAAAAAGGAGTTGGATCAAATTAGTCAATCAGGCCAATGATTAATTTTTTATTTGCCTTAAACATTATTTGGGGACTGATATGCTTAGTGCTTTATTTAGTAGCAGGAGTGGATCCAAAAAATTTTTGGTTGTTTTCCATTTCAAGTTTACTCATACCCGTCAGTTTTGGAATTAATATATTTTTTATTTTTATTTGGCTTTTTATAAGATGGAGATATGGTGTGTTATCGCTGATCATTTTAATTTTAGGATATGGTCCACTTTCCAAATTTGTGGCCTTTAATGAGGTCAGCGAGGTGCCAAAATGTAAAACCAATGGGTTTAAATTGATGAGTTTTAATGTGTATGGTTTAAAAAATACCAAAGATCCCAATGAGCAAATTCATCAAACCAAGAAGAATCAGTTTTTAAGTTTTTTGAGAAAATCAGAACCGGATATATTTTGTGTACAGGAAAATAATTTGTACGCAGATCGGATCATCAATGAAACCGGATTGTTTACTTACGTGCATTACATAATAAAACACGGCACCGCCATTTATTCCAAATATCCCATTATGGATCAAGGGCTCATAGATTTTGGTAAAATGACCAATTCCTGTGTATGGGCGGACATCATGGTGGAAGGTAGAAGACTCAGAGTGTATTCGATCCATCTTGAATCCAATAGAATTTCCAAGGACATTAATCAACTCAAAGACGATGAAAAAGAAGACCAGGAAGAAAAAATTGGGCTACTTAGAAGTATGATTCGTAAATACCGAAGAACCTCAGTGAGAAGAGCCAAACAGGCAGACATGATTCAAGCACATGCTGCACAATGTGAATATCCAGTCATCATAGCAGGAGATTTTAATGATACTCCTTATTCTTACGCTTACAGACGTTTGGTGAAAGACAAAGAAGACAGTTTTTTAGCGAGAGGTTCAGGAATTGGAACAACCTACGTGGGATTGATGCCCGGATTGAGAATTGATTTTATTCTGGCTGATAAAAAGGCGATTGATTTTTGCAGGCATCATGTTTTGCAAACTGCTTTTTCTGATCACAATCCAGTGATTGCAGATATTTATTCTAAATAGTGATTTATTGTTTTATGAAAAATTGGATTTACATTTTTTATTATACTATTTTTTCTTGTTTTGTTTTTCTTCATAAAACACAAGCCCAAAACGAACTGCTCACCGTATTTGAACGTGATTCCAACCGCAGTGCAAGTTATGAGGAATGTATAGATTATTTTCAAAAATTGGATCAGCGCTTTAAAGAACTCAATTTAATTTCAATTGGTGGTTCAGATGTTGGAGATTCTCTCAAGCTTGTCATCATTGATAAAAATGGTTTTACGAATCCGACGCTTATTAGAAAAGCAGGAAGGGTTTTGTTGTTGATCAACAATGGGATCCATCCCGGCGAACCGGAAGGCATCGACGCAAGCATGATGCTGGCTAGAGATGTGTTATTGAAACCAACTCTGAGTTCTATTTTGGATTCAGTAAGTATTCTTATCATTCCTATCTACAATGTCGGTGGAAGTAAGATGAGAAATAATTTTACCAGGGTCAATCAAAACGGCCCTGAGCAATACGGATTTAGAGGCAATCGAAATTATTTGGATTTGAACCGCGATTTCATTAAATCGGATGCAGCTAATACCAAAACTTTTCAGGAGATGTTTATGCATTGGCAACCGGATGTGTACATAGAAACACATACTACCAATGGCGCCGATTATCCTTACAACTTGACTTTGCTTGGCGCTCAGAAAAATAAATTAAATCCTGTGATAGATGATTTATTTTACGGCGAAATGATCCCTTATTTAAACAAAGCTATGGAAAAGGATGACGATCCCATTTGTCCATATGTCAATGCGGATGGATCACTCAAACATGGCATTTATGGATTCATGGATTCGCCTCGGTTTTCTTCTGGTTTTACTTCACTGTATCATTGTTTTTCAATGTTGGTTGAAACACATATGTTAAAGCATTACAAACCCAGGGTGGAAAGTACCTATCGTTTTTTAATGCACAGTATGCAGTACTTGTTTGAGCAAAATTTTAAGCTAAGACATACTCGTAAAAAAGCTTTTGAATTGGATCGACAAATAGATTTATTTTGTTTGAAGTATAAATTTTCAAAGACGAATACGGACAGTATTTATTTTAGTGGTTATGACACGCAGATGATTTATTATCCTGAATTACAAATCAATTTGCATCATTACAATCCACAAAAAAAATACAAAACTTTGATTCCTTTTTACGATCATTTTGATTGTAGTTACGAAGTTCAAAAGCCTAAATATTATCTTCTTCCCCGTGCTTATCATGAGGTGACAGAGAGATTGAGAAGAAATGGAATCGAGTTGGACAGTTTTACCAGGGATACCATGGTGGAAGCTTGGTTTTACAAGATCGGAGAACTTTCATCCGCATCGAGTCCTTATGAAGGACATTTTTTACATCACCAAGTGGAACTGAAAGCCCAAAAAATGACATATCCCTATTTTAAAGGAGATTATATCATTTCTACAAAGCAAAAAAACATACGTTATCTCATGACGGTACTAGAACCTGGAGCGACCGATTCTTATTTTATGTGGAATTTTTTTGATGGTATTTTGCAAAGAAAGGAGTATTTCTCAGATTATCTTTTTGCTCCTGTGGCTGAAAAATTATTGGCTAATGACCAGAATTTGAAGCTAAGGTATTTGGAAAAGTTGGCGAATGATCCTGAATTTAAGGCATCTTCAAGTAAAAAATTGGCCTGGATTTACGAACAATCCGCATTGGTGGAGCCTTATTACAGGATCTACCCGGTGGCCAGAATAGAATAGAGGGGCAATATTTATTTAAAATAGGAACTTAAATTTATCTTTGCAGCGATTTTAAGGGATCTGATCCCGAAAGAAGAATAAAGCCAAAAAGTACATGATGAATTCTATTTTTTCTAAATTTTGGACCAATAAATATGCGCATCTGCTTATTATTGGTCTGCTATCTTTTTTATTGTACGTCAATACGCTTGGGAATAAATTTGTGCTAGATGATTTCATTGTGATCAAAAACAATGATTTTACAACCAAAGGAGTGGCTGGAATTCCGGATATTTTAAAGTACGATACGTTTAGGGGTTTTCTTAAAAACGATGCAAGTGCTTCCGCAGTAACAGGAGGTCGATATAGGCCAATGACCTTGGTATTTTTTGCGGTAGTTTGGGAAATATTTCCAGACAATCCAATGGTATTTCATTTATTGAATGCAATCATTTATGTATTGCTATGCCTATTCATTTATTTGTTTCTTGTTAAATTATTGGAATTAAAATTCCCTGATATAGCTCGACCGGTCTCATTTCTAAGCGCTTTTATTTTTGCCATTCACCCCATTCACACAGAAGTGGTGGCCAATATTAAAGGATTGGACGAAATATTTGCACTATTGTTTTCCGTATTGAGTTTTTATTTTATTCTTAAGGCGGTCGACCAAGCAAAAGTCAAATTCTATATTTGGGCTTTGATCATGTTTACATTGGCGATGTTTTCCAAGGAAAGCGCGGTAAGTTTTCTTGCCCTTATTCCATTGGGTTTGTTGTTTTTTAGATCAACCAATATTTTATCTTCTGTAAAAGCTGTATGGCCAGCTGTCATCGGATTTGTGTTTTATATTGCGGCAAGGGTAGCAGTCATTGGATTTACCTTGTTTGAGAAAGGCCCCAATGATTTAATGGTCAACCCATTTTTAAAATACAAGGGACTCGAATTGGTGGAAGCGACTACTTCAGAAAAATTGGGAATGATTTTTTATTCATTGTTAAAATACATTGGTCTCTTGATTTTTCCACATCCATTGACCCATGATTATTTTCCAAAACACATCCCTTTGGTTAAACTCATTACTCCCATTCCTTTTCTATCTCTACTTGTTTATGTTGTCATTGTTTATTTTATTTTCAGATTTTGGAATAGAAATAAAATTCTAACTTATTCGCTTATTCTCTTTTTATTGCCGACCATTTTAATCAGTAATTTAATATTTGCGATTGGTACTCCCATGGGAGAGCGATTTATTTTTATTTCATCATTGGGTGCTTGTTTGTTGTTTGGATATTTGCTTTATAGAGGACTTCAAAGTCCACATTTGGGAAAACTTACCATGGGTTTTTCGTGTGTAGTGTTTGCTTTGTTTTCATTTAAGACAGTCACAAGAAATCAAAATTGGAAAGACAATTATACTCTTTTTTCGACTGACGTAAAAGTATCGCACAATAGCGCCAAAGCACAGAGTTCCTTGGGTTTTGATAGAATGAGCAAATATCGTGATACCAGGGATACCAATGCCGCCAAGATCATCTTGGATGAAGCCATTTTGCATTTGGAAAAAACGGTGGCCATCAATCCAAGAGAAATAAGTTGCTATCATTATCTTGGAAACGCGTATTATATGAAGCGCAATTATTTAAAAGCATCCGAGTATTATTCCAAATACATGGATTTTCAACCCAACAATTACGATGTAATTAAAAATTTAGCAACTGCCTATCGCGAAGAAGGAAGGGCTATGGCAATGAAACAAAAAGATTTGGAGCAAGCACTGGATTATTTATTTAGATCACTTAAATTAAATCAGAATGATCCCAGAACGGTGGAATCCATCGGCATCGCTTATGGTGCTTTGGAAGATTTTGATCAGGCATTAAATTACTTACACAAAGCTGCTGATATGGCTCCGAGAGATGCGTACATCGTGGTAAACCTGGCCAACACCTATTATAAAAAAGGAGACCGAATGACAGCGACCGAATTAATGAAAAAAGCATATCTTATTGATCCAAATCTTGGTAATAAATTAAGCCAAACACAGAAAGAGTTTTTTTAATAGTCGATGATCGAAATTTAGATAGTTTTAATTTCATTGCGCAATAAACGCCTTTGATTCATTATTTTATCATCATCAATTGACTATAAGTTTTGATCTCAAAATACTGCTGTCTTCAAGGGTACAAATAGCGATGTATGTACCAGGATTGAATGTTCCCAACTTTAATTTTATAGATGGAGTTGGATTGGTTTTTTGATGATAGACCAATTGACCTAAGAGATCTATTATTTGTACAGATTTGATATTCTGATCTTCGGCATTCAAGCTAACTTCATCTGATGCAGGATTGGGGTAAACTGACAAATACCGATAGATCGGGATTTCATAAACAGACACTGCCAGATTGGGGTCACAAACTGGTGCGACACCGAGGCGGTAGTTGGGAAATGATGGAAGAAATCCACCATGAGTTTGAGGGAGTTCAAGCTGATTTTGCCGAAAATCACAGGCCAATCCTTTTTCATCTGGTTTATTGATGACATGAAGAAATTTCATACTGTTGCGGCAGTTGATGTAAATCTTGCAGTCAGGACCTAATTGCATCCTGCCAAACATATGACTAAAAATATTTTGGTAGCGGAATCCATCCCAATGAGCGATGTGGACCTCGCTAGCTTTGATGTCATTGGACTCCAAGTCGTATTGGTAAAGATCCCAGTAAGTACCAACATATAAAAATCTGCCGGAAGGTGAAAAGCAGGCGCCTCCATCAAGCATCATGCTGTCAATGACTGGAATACTACGGTAATTGCTTAGTAAACCTGTGCTGCGGTCGAAATCAAATAAACTAATATTGTCTAAATAGACAGAATACCTGATAAATTTTTCACCATTAGGGGAAAAAATACAAACGCCAAGAGGAAAGTCTTTTATAGAAGAAGTATCTCCAAGATTATTTTGTTTACCAATAACTGAAATACCATTTGAATTTAGTAACATTCTATAATAAGCATTTTCATAAGCAACTTTTGATAAAATCCAAAAATCTTTATTATTAATATTTTTTACAACTGCCATTTCAGCACAAATCGAACTGTCAGTGATAATTGGATTGTTTTTTAAAATAACTTTACCTAAACCATTATTATATTTTAAATCAACAATCGAGTAACTAATAGCATCAACCCAAGTTATTAAAATTGGAAAATCCTGAATAGCAATTGAGGCATGAATCAGATAATATCTCATCGAATCCCCAGGATTTGGAATAAAAATTGCCCCTTGCTCACCTGCTGGGTATCTGTCAGCTGGGCAATTTTCTCTATGGGCTTGTCCGGGGTTAATTTGATCGCCATTCTCCATTAGTTTAAATGCACTGTTTTTAATTTGACATGCATTGGTGTAGGCGATTAAGTTGCCTTCGATGTCACTGATACATGCGTTGGTAAAGCCGTAATCCATATTAAGACTGTCGTAAGCAATTGTATTATTCCCAAATTTTATAACTAGACACGGAGTGCCATAAGAATCAAGAATCCAATTATAATCATATTTTGGAATCATGCTTTGTCCAACTAAAAAAAATAAGTGGTTAGTAAAAAAAACTAATAAAAGGAGAGGCCTATATAGCCTCTCCATTAAATGCATAATAAAAATTACCATCATTTTTTGACTATAAGTTTTGATCTCAAAATACTGCCGTTTTCAAGGGTACAAATTGCGATGTATGTACCAGGATTATAATTTCCCAACTTTAATTTTATAGATGGAGTGGGATTGATTTTTTGATGATAAACCAATTGACCTAAGAGATCTATTATTTGTACAGATTTGATATTCTGATCTTCGGCATTCAAGCTAACTTCATCTGATGCAGGATTGGGGTAAACTGACAAATACCGATAGATCGGGATTTCATAAACAGACACTGCCAGATTGGGGTCACAAACTGGTGCGACACCGAGGCGGTAGTTGGGAAATGATGGAAGAAATCCACCATGAGTTTGAGGGAGTTCAAGCTGATTTTGCCGAAAATCACAGGCCAATCCTTTTTCATCTGGTTTATTGATGACATGAAGAAATTTCATACTGTTGCGGCAGTTGATGTAAATCTTGCAGTCAGGACCTAATTGCATCCTGCCTATCATGTGACTAAAAATATTTTGGTAGCGGAATCCATCCCAATGAGCAATGTGGACCTCGCTAGCTTTGATGTCATTGGACTCCAAGTCGTATTGGTAAAGATCCCAGTAAGTACCAACATATAAAAATCTGCCGGAAGGTGAAAAGCAGGCGCCTCCATCGCGCATCATGCTGTCCACTACAGGTATTCTTTTGAAATTGCTTAACATACCTGACAACCGGTCAAAGTCAAATAAAAAGAAACCATCATCATAGGGCATATATCGGACCATTTTACTGCCATTTGGGCTAAAAAGTGTTTGTCCGCCACCAGAATCTTGAAATATGTCTGTAGTGTCTCCAATTTCCTGGATTCCAATGAAGTTGATACCTCCTTTGTTAAGAATAAATTTTACATATTCACCAAGAATGTATTTTTTTACAATGATCCAATAATTTACATTGTCTGCGTGTTTCACTACCGCTAAAGAAGAAAGGGTAGTACTATCGTTAATAATAGGTACATTTTTACTTATGACTTTTCCTAAACCATTGTTATGTCTCAGGTCTATGATAGAATACCTAAGGGCATCTATCCAAAATTTTAATTCTGGAAAATCCTGAATGACTCCGCTTGCGTGAAGTAGATAATATCTCATTGAATCCCCCGGGTCAGGAATAAACACCGCACCTTGTTCTCCAACAGGGTATCTGCCTGCTGGACAATTTTCTCTATGAACTTGACCAGGGTTAATTTGCTGGCCATTTTCCATAAGCTCGAAAGCTGAATTATTAATTTGACATCCATTTGAATACGATTTTAATTTTCCATCAATATCACTGATGCATGCATTAGTATAACCAAAGTCCATATTGAGACTATCATAAACAATTGTGCTATTTCCAAATTGGATTATTAGGCAAGGAGTACCATATGAATCCAGCACCCAATTGTAGTCAAATTTTGGAACTAAATTTTGACAATAAATTGAATTTGGAAGAATATAAAAATTAATAAATAAAAGGAGAGGCTTTATAAGCCTCTCCTTTGTAAAAACAAATAAAATCATTTTCATTTCCTGATGATAAATTTTGACCTAAGAATGCTACCATCTTCAAGAATACAGACGGCGATGTATGTACCAGGATTAAAATTTCCCAACTTTAATTTTATAGATGGAGTGGAATTAATTTTTTGATGATAGACCAATTGCCCTAAGAGATCTAATATTTGTACAGATTTTATACCCTGATCTCCGGCATCCAAGCTAACTTCATCGGATGCAGGATTAGGGTATACTGCCAAATACCGATGGATCTGGATTTCATAGACAGACACTGCCAGATTGGGGTCACAAACGGGTGCGATACCAAGGCGGTAGTTGGGAAAGTAAGGAATTGTACCACTGTGTGTTTGGGGTAACTCTAACTGATTTTGCCGAAAATCACAGGCCAATCCTTTTTCATCTGGTTTATTGATGACATGAAGATATTTCATACTGTTGCGACAGTTTATGTAAATCTTGCAGTCAGGACCTAATTGCATTCTGCCAATCATATGACTAAAAATATTTTGGTATCGGAATCCATTCCAATGAGCGATGTGGACCTCGCTAGCTTTGATGTCATTAGCCTCAAGGTCGTATTGGTAAAGATCCCAATAGGTGCCTACATACAGAAATCTCCCTGAAGGAGAAAAACACGCACCTCCATCTAGTAACATACTGTCTACCACATGTATTCTTTTATAATTACTTAACAGTCCTGAATTACGATCGAAATCAAAAAGAAATATTCCATCCAAATATGGTGAATAGATCATCATTTTTTTTCCATCATTTGGTGAAAACATTGTTTGACCTCCTAAGCCAAAATCTGAATTAGTTGTATCACCAATGGTTTGAGAACCTATATAATTGATACCAATTTGGTTAATTAAAAATCTATCATAGACATTTGATACAAATTTTTTCACGATAATCCAATAGCTTGAATTATCCGAATGTTTGACGACAGCCATGGCCGCCAATGTAGTACTATCTTTAATAATTGGTACATTTTTACTGATAACTTTTCCAAGTCCATTGTTGTACCTTAGATCAATGATTGAATATCTGATTGCATCTATCCAGAATTTTAATTCTGGAAAATCCTGAATGACTCCGCTTGCGTGAAGAAGATAGTACCTCATTGAATCTCCGGGGTCAGGAATAAACACCGCACCTTGTTCTCCGACTGGATATCTATTGTAATCAGGATGAGTGCAATTTTCACGATGAATTTGACCTGGATTTATTTGGTCTCCATTTTCAATAATTTCATACTTCTGATTATTAATAAAACAACCATTGGTATATGCAGTTAATCTTCCGGAAAAATCAGAAATCATTGAATTCGTATATCTAAATCTTAATTCTTTTTTTACAGAGTCAATTCTCAAATAACCAGAATCAAAAGTTTTATTAAAATCCATCACCATAATATTCTGGGTATAATCAGACATGAGCCAAATGTAATCGTGTTTGGGAATTTGTGCAGTTGCTAAGACAGCGGATATCCAGATTCCTATTGAAAGAAGGAGAGGCTTGACAAGCCCCTCCTTTGGAAAATAAAACTTAATTTCTTTCATCGATTTACGATTAGTTTTGATCTAAGTACAGTTCCGTCAATTAGTGTACATACTACCATGTAGGTACCAAGGGCTAATTGATCTGTTTGAGAATAGACATAATTTGCCCCTCCTCCTTTTTGTTCAAAGATCAGTTGACCCATAGAGTTCATAAATTGAACAGAATGAATGGCTTGACTTGATGCTTCTATATAAACAAAAGTTGAAGTTGGATTGGGTGCTAAAGTCAATCGCAATGGCATGATAGGAGCCTTTAAAGCTTGCAATGAACTGTCATAACAATGCCTGTCATCAAAAACTTCTGTATAACCCAAAGAGTGAAGCAATCCGCGCGCCTTTAAAGTCGCATAACCACCTTCTTCGGGGCATAAGAATGCAATGTCCAACAAATCATTTTCATCTTCGCTGTCCAAATGTAGCAGAGTATCACTGAGCATGGTGGTGATCATTAAACCATTGACCCACTTGAGCTGTGCAGCTATGGTACTATTGGTACTTATTTCAGAATTGTCATCCAGTATTTCTTCAAGTTGTCCAGTATACCAATCATTCTTGACTTCAACCAATGAATCAATTTCAGTCTGGACAACGGCCATTTCATCCAACAATTCCACTACAATACTTGTATCCCATTTAAACCAGGTCTCCTCCAATAAATCTTTGATTTGGATGATTAAGCTATCATGGATCTGGTGCAAAGAATCAATTTGGATTTGGTCAGCATCTTCTGAAGATGTTGCCAATGCATTCAATCTGATGTCGATTTCAGCCAGCTTACCGATTTCAGAAGAGGCCATAGCGCTGATAAAATTTCGTAAGGTCTGACTCAATCCTGAGCATTCTGCTTCCGTAAGTAGTTTGTAAACCTGATATCTATCCAACCAACGCATCTCATTTTGGTAGGCAGCATAACTGACAGAATTATTGGTCAATGGAATCAATTCCTCTGCATAATCACAAATATCCGGACCAAATCCGGCGCCTGCTCCACCATTGGGACATAATGATCCACACCCATAAGAAGTATTTTGATCTGGTATATTATCAAACCAATCTCCTTGTGCCTCCCAATCAGGCAAAAAGCAAGCTTGTTCTTGACCGTCCACGGTAAACTGGGATTGTTCAACAAATGGTTGAGATTGATTGTCATTTAGCGCATCTTTTATAGAAGACCCCGGCCAACAGTTGCCCTGGTGCATAAGAGTTGCAGTGAGACCAAGCCTTCCGTTGGATTCAACCCGCATGCCATAGATTCCACCGATTTCATTCCCTCTAAAAGCCGACATGGCATTGCTGCCTGACACATTGAATCCCCTACGGCCTCCTTCTGAAAGATTGCAGTTAAAGTTGGCATTGGCCATCACTACCTGGAACCCATATAGATCTTTATTGGTGGAGGAAGGTCCAGCGGCTGTATTACAGCTAAGGTTGGATCTATTTCCCGACAGATGAAAACCAAATCCATGGGAGCGAGTAGTATTGGCCAATGTGCTGGTATTGTTGTACAGGCTTGAAGGAGCACCCGGTGTGGTTCTGAATCCAAATATTCCTCCTTGTACAGTCATCTGGTTGTTTCTTATAAGAGAAAACGATGCAGGATTCTGAATGTAGATACAACCATCATCAATCGTGGAATTTCCGCTATTGGTAAAAATGCTGTTTTGAATGGTTTTTATTGCACCCGGACAATTGTTTAATTGAATTCCATAAATTGTAGATTGAATCGTATCATAATCCATTGTTAGACTGGCGGAAGTATTTAAAGCACTGATTCCGTACGCTACATCAGCAAAATCTGAATTTAGGACTTTGGTCCTTTGGCCCGCAATCCTGATCCCGGTAAGACAATTTTCAAATGACGACCTGTTGGAAATTAGAGCGGATTTTGAACCAGTTGGATTAATCAAAAGAATTCCATTTCCTTGCACAAAAGGAGCAATATGGTGCATAGAATTGAAATGAGTTTGATTGACATCCAACGTGGAGTTATTGGCAATAATCCCATTGTATAAATTAGAATAAGTTCCCTCGCTTGCCAATATGAAACCTCCTGTAGACACTACACCGGCAAGTCCAATACCATTTATTGGCTGATAGGTTTGTCCGGAAAAAGCCGGTAACCAATTTTCTGCTTCAGATGTAAATGTCACTGTACCCAATTCCACAAAAGTACCTTGTTCATCCCAAATACCATAAGCATTGTTTATAAAAGATGAAATACTTGCTGTGACTTTGGAAGCAGGATTTAACTTTACTGCAATTTCAGCATCTTTAACTTCACAATCTATAAAACCAAGTTGGCTTCCTTCTTTCACATCGAATCCACGCCACATTTCGGTACAACCAGTAATGGCACAATTGATAAAATCTACATCTGTAAGTGTAGATATTTTATAGCCCGGATCACCTGTTATATGTGATACAGATTGGAATCCGCCAATTATCTCTTGAATATCATCGATGATTAATTCCTCAGTAATATGGATACCCGGAGTAACATTTAAAAATATGGATATTTCCGGATCATTCATTAAATCTGACCAGTTTCCATTTACTCTCACGCCTGTTGCTCCAGCGGCAGTGTAACTATCAGCCCAATAAAATTGATCATTTGAGTTACATCTAATTCCTAAGCTTAAACCAATTACGGAAGGTGTTGGATTGTTAGTTCCAGCATTTGGGTTACCAAAATTTAAATCAAATTGATATTCAAAATATGTAATAATGTAATCACTATTTCCCGGATAATAAATTGGTAAAGATTCTAAAATATAATTAAATGAACCTTGCGTCGGTGGATCGTTAATGTAACTTGGAGTTACGGTAATTAAACTAGCGTCAATCAAACTTTCATAAGTCACTCTAAAAAAGTCCAAATCGTACATAATATCATAACTTGCACCTACCGCAATTTGAAGAGGAGAACTTGGACATGAACCGTTTTGATCTATTTCATATTTACGGTACAATTTATCACATCCTACTCTGAGCAAATCATAGGATTGAACTCCAGAATTAAAAAAGATAGAATGACAACAACTTTGGGAAAATAGTACTTGTTGAACAGACAGCAATATTAGTAAGAGAAGAGTAAAGCTCAAGAATGTTTTTGACAGCCTTGAACTAAACTCCAAAGGAATTTTAAGATTAACAAAATTTTTATTTGAACTCCAACTTAATGAATTCAAATCAACTTTAGAACAAAATTTGGGAGAAAAAATTACATTTTCCATAAAAGGAAGTTTTAAAATGAACAAATAAATTTAAATACTGCTTTTGCAAGGTGTAATTCAGACTCAAAATTAAATTTCCAAAATCCTGATTACATCAAGTTTAGATTTGTTCATGTGGATTTCCCGAAGTAGAGAAATTTTCCGACGTAGCTTATATAGAATGGAAATTGTCCTTTCCTTTAAAGAATAGACACTGTTTTAACAGATTAAGTTGCCTAATGAGGTAAAATTAATACAAAAATCAGGGAAAACCCTTAGAAAATAAATCAAAAACTAAGGGTTTTCCCTTAGTTTTTAAAGAAGTCTTTAGAATGGTTTTAAAATCTTGAGGCAAAAGTTTTATATCTAGATTACAGCCCATCCGCTTCTTATTCTTCTTTGCATATTGATTTATGATTCAAGTTAAATTTAAATAAATTCCTCTTGTAGTAAAATTTTTATGGTTTTACCGCCTTAGTTTCTACCTCATATCCAAAGATATCTTTTAAACTTAGTTCCACGACTTTACCATGTTTAGACAATTCCTCCATGTTTATTTTAGATTTCGATCCTATCAACTTCATATTCCAACTTTTAGATTGCATATTGTTGGCATGAAAATTTTTAAGATCCGACAATTGGATTTGATCAATGCTGGAATAAATATCTTTTCTGGTGTCTTGGCTTAATCCAAGCCTCAATGCAGATTGATAGTTAAATAGTATTCCGGTTTTAGAAATACGCCTTGTTTCAATACTTTGTTTTATGGATTTTTTACTGATCTCCCAATTTTTTTCTGATTCAGGAAAATTTTGTAAAAGATTGTTCATTGCATCCATCGCTTGTGGTAGTTTATCTGCTTGTGTACCTACATAAAATCCTGCTTGAAACGGATCTTCTTTTTTGGAAGGTCGGCTAAAATAGGAATAGGTAGAATACGCCAAAGCCTTTGATTCTCTAATGTCCTGGAATACCACCGAACTCATTCCACCACCATAATATTCATTAAATGCTTGTACGATCGGTAATTTTTTAGCATCAAATTTATCAGCCCAACGCTGCATACTAATTTCTGCTTGCACCATGTCATAATCCACAAAATAAATGGTATTTTCATCAGCCATTTTTTTCTCAAACACCACCGGTGCAGGATAGTCTTTTAATTCAGGTTTTAAAGTATGCACTTTTTTTAGATGCGTACTAAGATTGGCCAAAGTTCTTGGGCCGTAATAATATACCTTGTGTTTGTAGTCAAATAAATTTTTAATAAGATCCGTTAAATCTTTGGCTTTTAATTTTCTCAATTGCGCATTGTTCATATTTTGATTGTATGGATTTTTAGCCCCATAATCAACGTATGCATCCAAAGCACCCCAAAAAATGGCTTCCTTATTAAGTGTGTTGTCGTTTCTCTGTTTGATTTTTGCCTCCACCAAATTGTCCAATGCTTTTTGATCTGGTTTAGGATTTCTGATAAGTTCCTCGATGATATTTAAAGCCGCATCAAAATTTTCTTCCAATCCCGATAAACTGACATAGACCTGATCTTCCGATGAAAAAATATTAAACTCTACAGCAAGTGTATAAAGTTCTTTATTGATTTGCTCATTGGTTTTGGACTTGCTTCCAATCAATTTTAAATACTCTATGGCCAAAGGAAGTTTTTGCATATTTAAACTACCCATGTCAAATACATAATACACTGTAAACAGTTTGTTGATTTTATTGGGCACCATCCAAATGGGAACATCCTTTTGAAGATTGCCGAATTTAATGTCCTTTTTATAATCTACAAAAACAGGTTTAATGGGAGTGGATGGTGTTTCTGTTATCGATTTTAAAAAATCGGATTGCGAATTTCTATTGACCTCCACAGGTGAAATTTCTGGTTTAGGAACTTTTAGCATGCTGGTGTCTTCTCCTGATTTTTTGTACACCACCATGTAGTTTTGTGCAAACCATTTATTGGCAAAATTTTGAACTTGGTTTTTAGTCAATTTACCCATGGCATCTACTCTTCTAAGATAAGAGTCCCAGCCCGTGTTGGTTGAAAAAAGACTGTTGAGTGTAAAAGCCATCCACATAGGATTTTCTTGCTCCTTGATCCTACTTACTTTTAAATTATTGACGGTGGCCTGGATGAGGTCTTCTTCAAACTGGCCTGACTTTAATGCTTCGATCTGTCCAAGGATTAAATCTTTTACTTCTTGCATGCTTTGATTTTGTAGTGGCTTTCCTCCAAAATACATCATTCCGTAATCGCTCAATAGATAATGAAAGCCAAACGCTTCAAGTACTTTTTGTGATTTGACTAAATTTTTGTCGATGAGACCACTTGCACCATTGTATAATATGGAACTGGTCAATTCAGCCAATAAAGCCTCGTCTGCATTTTGGTCGGGCATTCTAAATCCAATCGCCACGCTTTCTTCGTCGGGACTGGTGACGGTTTCTTCGATGATTTGGGTGATAGGATCTTCTTTTTCAAATTTAAATTCCGGAACGATTCCTGGTTTCCAATCTCCAAAATACCGATCTACCATGGCGATGGTCTGATCGGCATCGATGTCGCCGGCTAAAATCACCACCATGTTGTTGGGAACATAATATTGATTGTAATATTTTTTAATTTCGATAAGAGAAGGATTCTTAAGATGTTCTACGGTACCTATGGTGGTTTGTGTACCATAAGGATGTTTTTTAAACAAACCAGCAAACATCGCATCAAAAACTTTGTCGCTTCCGCGGTCTAAGGAAATATTTTTTTCTTCATACACTGCTTCTAATTCCGTATGAAATAAACGAAGCACCGGATTGCGAAATCTTTCATCTTGAATCATTAGAAATTTTTCCAAATTGTTGGATGGAATATTTTCCATGTAGGTCGTGTTCTCAAACGAAGTAAAAGCATTGGTCATATTGGATCCAATGGACGCCATCATTTTATCATATTCATTGGCAATCGCATATTTTGCCGCTACTCCAGACAGGGAATCTATCTTGGAATAAATGTCTTTCCGTTGAGCTTCATTTTTAGTTTGGTTATATTTTTCATACAGTAATTCTATTTGATCCAAATATATTTTTTCTTTTTCGAAATCTAAACTACCATATTTGTCAGTCCCTTTAAAAAGCATATGTTCCAAATAATGTGCAAGACCTGTGTTGGTGGATGGATCATTTTTACTTCCGGCGCGCGTGGTGATTAAGCCCATAATTCTGGGTTCTGTTTTGTTTTCGGATAAAATCACTTTTAATCCATTGGCCAGGGTATAAAATCTGGTCTGGGTGGGATCTCCGCTTGCAATTTGGTAACTGTATTTTCCATCTGCAGAAGTTTTGCTCAGCATTTGATAGGTAGCTGTCTGAGCAGATGCAGGTACAAAGACATTGCTTAATAAAAGTACCAGAAAGAACAAAATAAAACTGTTTTTCATTTTAATTTGAATTGTTGTTGATTGAGTAATATAAATGAATGCAAAAATGCCATTATTATTGTAATTTGGCACAAGCATTTGAATTATTTGACAACAATATGGACACAATCATGGATTTTATGGACAAACTAGCTAATTTTGCCTTATGAAAATTAAACATTTGGCAACCTTGTTTTTTATCGTTTTATTATCGACTGGCCTTTTTTCACAGTCTAATTCTGCCTATTTTCAACAAGCTTTAGACTATCGCATTCAAGTCAGCCTGGACGATCAACTCCATTTACTCAATGGCCAGATCACGATTCGTTATACGAACAACAGTCCGGATGTATTGGATAAAATTGGAATGCATCTCTGGCCGAATGCATATTCTGCAAAAAACACCGCTTTTGCGAAACAAAAATTATTGCACCGGGCCACCAAATTTGAAGAAGCAAAACCTGAACAAATGGGTGGTATCAGTGCGTTGAACTTTACAGTGGATCAACAATCTGCGAAGCTCGAATTTGTTAAAAACAATCCTGACATGGCTTGGTTGATTCTTCCTCAAGCCTTAAAACCAGGACAAAGCATCGAAATTAAAACGCCCTTCAAAGTTAAAATCCCAAATTCTTTTAGCCGACTTGGTCAAGCCAATCAAACCTATCAAATTACACAATGGTATCCCAAACCTGCAGTTTATGACCACAAAGGTTGGCATTTAATGCCCTATTTGGATCAGGGAGAATTCTATTCTGAATTTGGCAACTTTTCTGTGGAGATCAATTTACCATCGGAATATGTCGTAGGAGCAACGGGCGTTTTACAAAATTTGGAGGAAAAATCTTTTTTAATGAAAAGGGCTGCTGACACTAAATCAGCATTGGAGAAAGCTACACCCATTACTTTTGTAGACCAAAATAATACCCAAAGAAAAACGATAAGTTATACTGCAGAACAAGTACATGATTTTGCATGGTTTGCCGACAAAAACTTTTATGTACAGTTAGATACATTGCAATTTTCAAATGGTAGAATTATAGAATGTTGGTCCTATTTCAACAATCCTGAAATTTGGAGAAACTCTGCTTCCTTTGTCAAAAGAGCGGTTAAGTTTTATTCTGATTATGTAGGTGAATACCCTTATCCGCAGGCATCTGCGGTAGAGAGTGCACTAAGTGCAGGTGCAGGAATGGAATATCCCATGATCACAGTGATTGGTCAAGCAGGCAGTGAGTCTGCTTTAGATGAAGTGATCACCCATGAAGTTGGACACAATTGGTTTTATGGTATTTTGGCAAGCAACGAAAGAGATCATCCATTTATGGACGAAAGTATCAATACCTACTATGAGGCTCGATATATGGACTTGTATTATCCTGTTCAAATGAAGTTTTCGGGTCTGCCATTTTCTAGATGGCTGGGCAATATTGATATTGAACAATTCGGATATTTGGTTTTGTCCAGAAAATATTTAGACCAACATCCTGATCAGGCTTCTGAAAATTTTATGGGCATAAATTATGGACTGGATGTTTACAGCAGAGCTCCAAAATTAATTGCACAAGCAGAAAAATATTTGGGAACTGCTGAATTTGATAAAATCATGCAGGCGTATTATCAAAAATGGAAATTTAAACATCCATATACCGAAGATCTTTATGCCATGTTTAAAGAAATGTCTCCCAAAAATCTGGATTGGCTTTTTGAAAAATTGATAAAAAAGGATGACAAAATAGATTACGGATTTTTAGGCATTCAAAAAAAGAAAGGCATTGTAAATCTCAATATCAAAAATCATACGGGCGTCAATTCTCCACTTTATCTTTCAGGGATAAAGGACGGAGTGATCATGATGGACACCATGTTGGATGGATTTGAAGGAAAAAAGAAAATAAGTTTAAAGGATGAATCATATGATCTTTACCGCATCGATGGCAGAGAAGAAACCTATGAATTGTTTAGACATAACAACAGCATTCGAACAAAAGGAATGTTTAAAAGACTAGAACCCCTTTCTTTAAAACTTGTAGCTCCTTTTGACAATCCGGATAAAATTGAAATTGGTCTAACACCGGTGCTTGGATATAATTTATACGATGGTTTGATGGCAGGTGTGTATATCACGCAGCCATGGTTGCCTCCCAGAAGATGGCGACTTTCAATCATGCCGATGTATGCATTTAGATCTAAAGAATGGGTGGGATGGACGCAAATGTATGTCAATCGCTTTTTTACAGAAAGTGCCATCACCCAACTTCAATTGGGTTGGAATGCCAAAAAATATTCTTTTGATAAGAGTGTTATTAATGATGTGGCATTGCAATATTTGCAGTTGAGTCCGCACATAGAAATTCGGTTCAAAACCAATCTTGCCAAAATGCTCGAAAGTAAATTGAGATATAGCTTTCATTGGATACAAGATGACGAATACGCCCCCGGGATTGATTCGCCATTTATAAAAGAAACGTATAGAAATTCTTTTACCCATGAGTTAAAATATTCATATTTTGATCCACATATTTTGCGTCCCAAGTCATTCGAAATTTTGGCTCAATTTCAAAAGTATGACATCCAAGGTAGAGATGCCCAATATCTTCGAATCGACGCAGAGTACAATCAAAAGTGGATGTATAAAAAAAGTAGGTACTTTGAAATGCGATTGGCCAGTTCCTTTTTTCCAATCAATTCAGAAAGAAAATCTTTGTCTTACGCATCACGAGAAGAAAATATTCTCGTAAGAGGTTCTGCTGGAGCTTCTTTCCAGGCTTACCATGATTACACAAATCAGGATCTCTTTTTGGGAAGATCTGAGTACGAAGGTAAATGGTCTCAACAAATTATGATCAGACAGGGAGGGATGAAAATTGCACATGGCATTGCGCAAAGAAATAATTTAGGAAATACAAACAGCTTTCTGGCTGCAATCAATTTAAGTTCTGATATTCCTGTTAAAAAAATTGGTAAATACATCAGGCCCTATTTTGATCTGTGTTATGTGCACAGCTATGATCCATCCGATCCAGCATGGTTGGCCAGTGGTGGAATTAATTTGCGATTTATGGATAGAGTCCTCAATATTTATTTGCCGATCTGGAATAGCCAAGCGATCAGTGAATTATACAGGCATGCCAACAAACCCAACTATTGGAAACAGATTACTTTTTCGTTTAGATTTAAACTCAACGGATTGTCGGAACTTTCACAATTTGTAACCTTAAATTAAAGCCATCAAAATGACCATATTATTTGAAAAAATAGAATCAGTTGCATATCTGAGATTAAATAGGCCAGAAGTGTTTAATAGTTTTAACCGAGAAATGTCTCTGGCTTTGCAACAAGCATTGGACCTATGCGCATCAGACACAACTGTGAGAGCAGTTTGCATCACAGGTGTGGGCAAAGCATTTTCTGCGGGTCAGGATTTAAAGGAAGCGACCGATCCGAATGGTCCGGAAATAAAAACTATTTTGGACGAACATTACAATCCAATCATTCTTAAAATTAGAAAACTCGCCAAACCAGTCATTGCTGCGGTCAATGGGATTGCAGCAGGTGCAGGTGCAAACCTTGCCTTGGCTTGTGATGTGGTGGTGGCCAGTTCTGATGCAGCTTTTATTCAGGCATTTGGAAAGATTGGTTTGATACCTGATTGCAGTGGAACTTTTATGTTGCCAAGATTAATTGGTTGGGGACGCGCTTCAGCACTAATGATGACTGGTGAAAAAGTTTCTGCAGAGGATGCATTAAAAATGGGAATGATCTACAAAGTTTTTCCAACAGAAGAATTTGAATCTGAATATGTGAAACTCGCTAATAGTTTATCAATCATGCCCACAAAAGCTCTTGCATTGACCAAGTTTGCTTTGAATGAATCGTTTCATAATTCACTGGAAAATCAATTAAACACTGAGTTAAAATATCAAATTCAAGCAGGTGCAAGCTCTGATTTTAAAGAAGGCATCAATGCTTTTTTAGAAAAGAGAAAACCGGAATTCAAAGGTGAATAATTTATTTTTCAAATTTTTTATATTCGGTTGATTGCAGGTATTTCTCCCAATCTTCAATGTAATCAATATCCTCGAGCATCTCCAATTCGTAATAAGAAAGTTTGAGTTCATTTAAGCTTACGAGTGTTTGGGAATATAGCATTGAAGTACTCCAAGATTTATTTTCAAATATTTCTGAATGTAATTTTTTCATTCCAATCAAATAATAACCTCCGTCTTGTGTAGGTCCGAGTACTACATCATGTTCTTCTAAACTTTTAAACGCTTCGTGAAGAATTTCTTTCGTTAAGTATGGACAGTCACTTCCGATGAGGATCATTTTGTCAGACCTGCTTTCCTGTTCTTTAAATGCTTGTTGCATTCGAACTCCCAGGTTACCATCCACTTGTTTCATTTTATAAAACAAATCATTGGACCAGGAGTCTGATAGATCCATAAAATTGGAATAGTACAGATACTTAGAGTAAGGTAAATCCAAAACGAATTGTTGAGTGATTAAGATCAGCTCATGATAAACTGACAACGCTTTTTCCGGATTGCTAGCCTTTTCGATTCTTGTTTTAACTTGACCAAGAATTGGATTTTTAATAAAGATGATGAGGGTATCAGGTTTCATGGATTTGAAATATTCATTCTCTCACTTGAGTTTATTCAATAAAAAATCCCTGCGGGTTAGGCAAGGATTTTTTAAAAAAATATAATGTAACTATCTTACAGCAATCTTGTAACTTAAGCCCCCATTGGTCACCGATCCATTTTGATTTGGAGCTGATTGATTTTGGTGCATGATACCTGCTACGTGTGGAGCTGCCATAGAAGTTCCACTCAAAGTTGCATAAGCCCCACCTTTGTAAGTTGAGTAAACGGAAGAACCTGTGGCAATCCAATCGCAAGGTGGTATTCCAAAATTAGAAAATGAGGACCATCCTTTGGCACAGGTCATAGATGCAATGGTATGTAGGTTTGCGGCATTGATGCATGCAGGAGTATAAAGTGACGCATTTGCAGAAGAGTTACCTGCAGCAATAGCTATAAGTGTGCCAGCATTACTTAAATTAGTGAGTGCAGACACATAACTTGAATTAGTGGCGCAGTTACTACCCCAATATCCTCCAAGGCTGATATTAATTACATCACCCGGTTCATCATTTGCAGCGATGTGGTTTAAACCCGACAATATAGCTGAAGTCGTTCCTGAACCATTACATCCTAAAACACGCACGGGAACAACACGGGCTCCAGCGGAAACTCCCACCACACCAATGCTGTTGTCAATTGCTGCGACAATTCCTGCACAATGGGTGCCATGTCCATGACAATCATCCGGAGATTTAGATCCTTTTACAAATGATTTGGCAAAACTTCCATTGGTTTCAACATTGAGATCCGGATGGTCTAAATCGATGCCTGTATCCAAAATCCAAATCCATTTACTGGATCCACTTCCACCGGCAGAACCACCGGCATTGGTAATTCCACATGGTGTTTGTTGATTTCTTAATCCTGGACTTAGGAACTCAATGGATAATTCTGGCAATCGAATTTCCATATCCTGTTCGATCGTTTTGATGTTTGGATTTGAGAGTAAGCTTTCTAACTGGTCATGGGATAATATCACTGAGAATCCTTGAAAAAGTTCGGCATAAATATCAAGAATGGCTTCTTCCTTTACACCTAAATCTTGAACCATTTCAATAACTTTGGATTTTACAATTGTCAACTTTTCTTCTGCCATCGCCGGCCTGTTTTGTCGTGATAAATTTGAAGGGTTCATTTTTTCTAAATTCACCACACCATCCTTAAATCGTACAATGTATTGATTGGGTATGGTCCCCTGCTCAGGAATAATCAAGTTTGCTGAATATTCGCTGTTTTGGTCATGCACGCAGGTCGTAAATAAAAGAGAAAACAGAACCGATAAAACCGCATAAAATTTTGAAATTTTTAATTGTTTCATTCTTTTAAATTTTAAATGTGGATAGGAATATTGATATCCTTGCAAAATTAATGATTAAAAATCAATTATTAATAAGAATAAGTGTATGGTAGAAATTTTAGAAACTGCAAAAAGGAAATCTTTTTATACAATGACCAAAATATCAAAATTTTATTTTAAATACTGCCTATATTCTTTATGCAACAGAATTTATAGTATTAAATCCAAATATTGTCCAAATAAAGTATTGATTATTTATTTTCCTTAATTGGGACAAATGATTACATTTGTCCACTTACTTTTATCAACATGAAATATTCCTATTCCAATGTCCAACAAGCAGTATCGAACATTCAGTCCGGTCAAAGGATTTTTGTCCACGGAAGTGCGGCTACGCCGGGCACTTTATTAGCAGCTTTGGAGGCCAGAGCGTTTGAACTCAGCAATGTTGAGATCGTCAGTCTGACAACCTTGGGAGATATGCCACTTGCTAAAGCAGAATATAGAGGTTCATTTTATTTTAATTCGGTCTTCGTTTCTTCTAACATCCGAACTGTAGTCAACGATGGCATGGGCAGTTATATTCCTGTATTCTTAAGTGAGATCCCAAAGCTTTTTTACCAAAAAATATTGCCTTTGGATGTTGCTTTAATCCATGTGTCTCCTCCGGATGCACATGGTTATTGTTCTTTGGGTGTTTCCGTAGACATCAGTCTGGCAGCAGTAAAATCTGCCAATTTAGTCATTGCACAAGTCAATCCTAAAATGCCGCGCACACACGGAGATGGTTTTTTGCATGCTTCAGAAATTAATGTCTGGGTTGAGACCTACGACGAACTTCCGGAAATCGATTATAACAATGAAACGAGTGAAGTAGAAAAAAAAATTGGACAATTTTGTGCTTCACTCATCGAAGATGGTTCCACCATCCAAATGGGAATAGGAAGTATTCCGAATGCAGTCATGGACGAATTGGTCAATCACAAAGATTTGGGAGTGCATACAGAAATGTTTTCTGATGGGGTGGTCGATTTATTAAAAAAAGGGGTGATTACCAACCGGTATAAAAAGAAGCACAGAAGAAAAGTGATTTCAACCTTTGCGATTGGGAGTCGGGCTTTATATCAGTTTATCGATGACAACCCATTGTTTTCTTTTTTGGAGTCAGATTATGTCAATGATGCTTATGTCATCAGTAAAAACCCCAAGGTAGCTGCCATCAATGGGGCCATTGAAGTGGATATTACTGGACAGGTTTGTGCGGATTCCATCGGCAAGTATCAATTTAGCGGGGTAGGCGGACAAATGGATTTTATGAGAGGCGCTGCCATGTCTGATGGAGGAAAACCAATCATTAGCATTTCTTCAATAACTAGTAAAGGAGAATCCAAAATAGTCCCTTTTATCAAAGAAGGAGGTGGAATTGTGAGCACCAGAGCACATGTCCATTACATCGTTACAGAATTTGGGATTGCCTATCTTTTTGGAAAAAATTTGGAGCAGAGAGCCGCCGAACTTTTAAAAATTACACATCCGGATCATCAGGAATTTTTGGATCGTGAAATTCGTGATCGATTTGGAAAAAAAATATTTGGAAGCTAATTTTTTTGTTTAATTTTAGTTTTCTATATAAGAGATTTTATTAGATACTGCACTCATGAATTTTAGTTTTATAGAAATATGGCCTTTGTTGGCAGGTTTGGGATTGTTCTTGTTTGGCATGAGCGTGATCGAAGATTCACTCAATATTTTGATTGGGCGAAGTATGAAAAACTTTCTGCGGAGCCAAACCAAGAATCCGATAAAAGCCATTCTGACGGGTGGTTTGGTCACAGCCTTGTTGCAGAGCAGTACACTGGTGACCTTGTTGGTGATGTCATTTACAAGTGCCGGAATCATTGGTTTAAAAAATGGAATTGGAATCATCCTTGGCGCAAATCTTGGGACGACCCTCACAGGTTGGTTGGTTTCCTTATTGGGATTTAAATTTCATATTCAAACGGCCATCCTACCTTTTTTAGCGGTAGGAGGACTAGGTGCGATGTTGTTTAAAAAAGCTCCGTATAATCAGTTGTTCCGTTTTTTAATGGGATTTAGTTTTATGTTTCTTGGGCTTGGATATATGAAAGATGGCTTCACAGAATTTGCGGCAACAATTGATTATTCTTTGCTGGTTGACCAACCAAAAATCTTACTTCTTTTATTTGGTTTTATATTGGCTGCCATGATTCATTCCAGTTCAGCATGTATGGTGATTTATTTATCGGTATTGTCTGCGGGTATGATTGATATTTATCAAGCTTTTTTTCTAGTCATTGGTTCAGACATGGGTACTACGATGACTGGATTATTAGGTTCAGTGGGCGGAAATTCAATCAAAAAGAAAACGGCCTGGGCACAATTTTACATTAATTTATGGAGCGCCATTCTTGCCGTATTATTAATGAACTTCATTGGACGATTTATTTTCGAAGTTTTAAATATTACGGATCAGTTAATTGCGCTTGTTGCTTTTCACAGTATTTTTAATGCACTTGGGATAATTTCAATTTTGCCTTTTATCTCCAAATTTACCACATTGTTGGAAAAATATATTGGATCACACAAAGAAGGAAGTTTGCAATTTGTGGGGGAGATTAATCCCATTGAATCATTGTCTGTACTTTATGGACTGGAGAAAGAAGTATTTCATTTTCTAAGAAAAGCAGTAGATATTAATCAAGCATTTATAGTCACAGCAAATAGAAATTCTAAGAATGATCACTTGTATGATGAGATTAAAGCCTATGAAAATGATTTGAGTAAATTTGTCTTAAAAATTCAAAAAAACAATTTCAATGAATCTGAAATTAGGAAACTGGATCTTTTGACTTCTGCGATTCGTTATTCTGCACTTTCAGCCAAGGATGTCAAGGATGTTTTACACAATCTCGAACAACTCAAAGATGCAGTAGATCCGAATATTCACAGCTTTTATTTGAATTTAAGCCAACTTCAAACAAACTTTTATCATTTGGTTTCAGACTATTTGAATTTACAAAATGATTCAAAAAATGAAGTTCAGAAATTAAAGGAAGTCATTAAAACCATACATCAACGTACCTCAGAAGGTATGATTCATTTGTCTACTTCCCTAAGTGAGGAGTTTAATTATTCTTCAATGATGAATGTAGTGCACGAGGTCAATAATTCAAATGAATATCTCTACAGAGCATTGGAATTACTCAGTTCTTTAAACCACCAGCCTTTTGAAAGACTCCGTGCATCCTCCACAACTTAAGATTGATGAAATATTCAATTATTACAAGACCAGCTTAGATGGCTTGTCTTCCGATGAAGTAAAGAACAGATTAGCAAAAAATGGTCCCAATGTTATATCCAGTTCAAAAAAGCACTCTCCATTTTGGATGTTTTTTAATCAATTTAAAGATGTAATCATTTTTATTTTAATGATTGCCGCATTGGTGTCAGGTTTGATTGGAGACTGGACTGATTCCATCATTATCATTTCCATCGTCATTATCAATGCGATCGTAGGTTTTGTTCAAGAATATAACGCAGACAAGGCTTTGGAAGCACTGAAAAAAATGTCTGTACTTCATTCAAAAGTTGTTCGGGAAGGAATAATAGAAGAGATTCTTTCAGTATCTTTGGTCGTAGGTGATTTGGTGATCTTGGAGGCAGGAAATTCAGTACCGGCCGATCTCAGATTGGTGGAAGTAAATAGTCTTCGGATCGATGAATCCTCTTTGACTGGGGAATCAGAAAATGTATTAAAAAACTCCGATCCAATGGAAGATGAGCAAGCTGCTTTGGCAGATCGCTTAAACATGACTTATAAGGGTTCTATGGTGACCAATGGTCGAGCAAAGGGAATTGTGACCGCCATTGGGATGGATACAGAATTGGGTAAAATTGCTTCTATGCTTCAAGTGGAAGAAACAGACACTCCTCTGAAGATTCGAATGAAAAAATTTGGCAAAAATCTGTCTTATTTTATCATCCTTATTTGCTTAATTCTTTTTGGCGTTGGTGTTTTACGAGGTGAAGATGTCATGGTGATGTTATTACTTTCTATAAGCCTTGCGGTAGCTGCAATCCCTGAAGCACTGCCTGCTTTGATGACGGTTTCTTTGGCCAAAGGAGCCAAAAGGATGGTGCGAAAAAATGCTCTGATTAGAAAACTGCCTGCGGTGGAAACGCTTGGTTCGGTTTCTATTATTTGTACCGACAAAACAGGCACCCTCACCATGAATAAAATGAAGCTCATCCATCATTTTGATACCGGGGATGCTCTTCCCAACGAACCATCTGTCTTATGGCTAGGGATTGCTTTAAACCACGATTTGGTAATTGATACAGATCATAAGCTAAAGGGAGACGCAACGGAATTGGCCATGGTGGAGGAATTTGTAGATCGTTTTGAATCTTCACAATTGGATAAAACATTGCAACTATATCCAAGAGTGGCAGAAATTCCGTTTGATTCAGTGAGAAAATGTATGAGCACCATTCATAAATTCGATGATCGATTTTTGGTCATCACCAAGGGTGCGATAGAATCTATTTTGAAAAATTCAATTCAAAATTTTGTCCATGCATCTGAAATTACTTCTCTGGCCAACCAGTGGGCAAAAACAGGACATCGAGTGATTGCATTTGCATTTAAAATTGTAGAGCAAATACCAGAAGCTGATCAAATGGCTTCCCTTGAGAAGGACTTGATCCCTTGTGGTTTGATGGCCATGATGGATCCACCGCGTTTTGAAGTCAAAGAGGCTATTGCAGAATGTAAGAAAGCTGGAGTGAGGACTATCATGATCACCGGAGATCATCTTTTGACTGCACAAGCCATCGCCAGCGAAATTGGATTGTTGATGGAAGATGGTGAATCTATGACTGGCAAAGAAATGGCCTTGATGAGCGATGAAGATTTTTCAAATAAAATTGAAAAATGTGTGGTCTACGCCAGGGTTTCTCCTGAGCAAAAATTGAAAATTATCAATGCCTTAAAGAAGAAAGGATATTTTGTAGCAATGACAGGTGATGGTGTCAACGATGCACCCTCTTTAAAAGCCGCAGACATCGGAGTGGCCATGGGTATCAATGGCACCGATGTAAGCAAGGAAGCTTCGGACATGGTCCTCTTGGATGATCGATTTAATACGATCGTCAGTGCCATTAAAGAAGGTCGAAGAATTTATGACAACATCCGTAAATTTGTCAAGTACATTATGACCTGCAACAGTGCCGAAATCTGGACCTTGTTTTTAGCACCTCTTCTTGGACTTCCTATTCCATTACTACCGGTACACATCTTATGGATTAATCTGGTCACGGATGGACTTCCCGGTCTTGCACTCGCAGGAGAAAAGTCTGAACCTGATACCATGCTCAGACCACCGAGACCTGCTCAAGAGAGCTTGTTTGCAGAAGGGGTTGGTTGGCACATTCTTTGGGTTGGAATTCTAATGGCTGGACTTACTTTGGCGGTACAAGCATGGTGTGTGCATCATCAAGTATCCAATTGGCAGACGATGGTTTTTACTGTTTTGGCATTTACTCAGTTGGCGCATGCTCTCTCCATTCGAGGGGAAAGAACTTATCTTTTTATTCAGGGAATTTTTTCCAATAAAATGATGATATTTTCAGTCGTTCTTACTTTTTTATTACAGATGTTTGTAATTTATCATCCGTGGATGAATGAAATTTTTAAAACCAAACCATTGAGCTTTTATCAGCTCTTGTCTTGTATTGCTGTTGCTGCTATTTTATTCCATGCAGTAGAATTTGAAAAATGGATAAGGTTAAAAATTAAAAAAAATTATGTTTAAAAAATAAATCGCATGATTCAAAAACCTACAATTATATTTCTGCATGGAGCTTTGGGTTCAGCAGTACAGTTGGATGATTTGGCCAATTTGATGAGAGAAAATAATGATGTGCACGTGCTTGATTTTTTAGGACACGGCAAGCAAAATCTTTTAAGCGGAAAATTAAGTGTGGAATTGCTTTGCACACAACTAGAAGAATATATTTCAAATCACCAACTTGTTTCTCCCTTGATTTTTGGATATAGTCTGGGTGGATATGTGGCACTTTGTACTTCGCATAGACATCCGAAGTCCATTGGTAAAATTATTTGTCTGGGAACAAAATTTGCATGGAACCCTCAAGTGGTGAATGAACAATTTGGTTTTTTGGATCCAGAAAAAATTAAATCAGAAATGCCTGGATTTGCTGCAGGATTAAAGGAATTGCATGGAGAGAAATGGGAGATTTTAACCCAACAAACTTTTGGCCTTGTCCAAAGTTTGGCAAAGAATTCGTTGTTAAATGAATTGACCCTTTCTAAAATTCAAATTCCTGTTTGCATCATGAGAGGGGAAAAAGATAAAATGGTCAGTGAAGAAGAAAGTGTCCAAACTGCTGCTCATATTGCTCTTGGAAAATATTTTTGTTTGGCTAATACGCCACATCATTTGGAAAAAGTGGATGTGATAATGCTGAAAGAAAAGATACAGGAATTTTTTGACTAATAAATTTTAAAGTTTCTCAATATTCGATCCTATTCATGCAGAAGTTTCAACGCAGTTGCAAACTGCGTGATATATTGTATCGCAGTTGCAAACTGCGACAAACAGGGAAATATTGTTAATTGATTTATTACCTGCCGCATTGGTTAGCAATGCGGTTCAGCCCTTATTGCGCCTGACCCGGCGCAATTGCTTCGCATCAGGACCTCATAGTCGAAGTAACGCCACGGCGTCATAAATCTGCGACTTCGATCCAATATGTAAAGAAGTCTGCGACTTCAATCTTATGTAGACAGAAGTTTCAACGCAGTTGCAAATTTATACCGCCAAAGTCGGTACTGCGTGATATATTGTATCGCAGCTACAAATTTATACCGCCAAAGGCTTTACTACGACAAACGTTGGCATTCTATAATAGAATGTTATACCCAATTGTTGGCGCATGTGGAACTTGTCCTGCTTATTTAGCGGGAACTTGTGCCTTTCAATATTTCCTTTTAAATTTTCCCTAAAGCCTTATCCAAATCCACTTTCGCCATGATCAACTGAAACTGAGCATCCAAAATATTGGCTTGTGCCTGATAAAGATCTCTTTCAGATTGGGTGATTTCAAGAGAAGAACCAATACCCTCTTTAAATTTAATATTGCTAGTGCGATAAATCTTATCGGCGAGAGCCAATGATTTCTTACGAGTTTCTAAGGTATTGAGCGCATTGAGATATTGCGTGCGAGCATTGTTGTATTCTAACCCCACAGCTCTTTCAAATTCTGCCAATTGCATTCCCGTTTTATTGGATACCGTTTTTGCTCTCCTGATTTTTGCTTTTCTATCAAAACCATCAAAAATAGGAACATTTAAATTAAGTCCTACGATTGAAGTTGGAAACCACGGATTTTCTTTACTGTCAAAAAGATTATTGCGCTGCAATACTTCCTGATGTGTGGCAAATCCAGTAAGTGAAGGAAAGTAAGACGCTTTGTATCTCTTGACATTGATATCTGCCAGGCGTTTGGCCTGTTCGATCACCTGATATTCTGCACGGGAAGATGCATTTATTTTGATGGATGGATCCATCACTTCTGCATACGATTGATTGAGAATCTCGTCGATATTTTGAGTTTGCACCAATTCATTTTCCAATGGATAGGACATTTGAAATTTAAGCAAATTCAAAGTGAATTCTGCGAGTCGCTGCAACTTTTCTTTTTCTGCTTTTAGATTTTGTAAAGACAATTCGATTCTTTCTACATCCAATTGTTCTGCAAATCCAACTTTAAAAACTTGCTGCATTTCTTGGTAGACCTTTTCAAGGTTGCTGATGTTTTTATCCAGAACACTGATGTTTTCTTTGACAGAAAGGGCTGTAAGGTATGCCTTGGTCACCTGATACCTTACGTCAGTTTCAGATTGGTGAATCTGGCGTTGGATCAGTTCTGCATATAATTTTTGAGCTTTCAAACCCACAAAGAAGCTCCCATCAAAAATCAGAGCATTGAGTTGTAAGCCAGCTGTTAAATTGTTTTTCAAACCAAACTGAGCAGGAAAACCGCTGCCAAAGTCGATGGTTCTATCAGGAATCACATTTTCTTTGAAGAGGACACCGTAAATCGCAGGAGAGATAAAGTCTGGAAGAATGTTGGTCGGAATGTTGATATAATAATTATAACCAAGGCTACCGGTAATTTTAGGCATCCCGATGGCATAATATTCCAACACCTGGTCTTTGGCATCCTGAACATCTAATTTTTGGATGGCAAGACTCTTGCTGTTTTCTTGTCCATACTTTACAGCCTGTTCCAGAGAAAATGTGTTTTGAGCAATAAGGAGGGATCCTGATAAATGTAGGATTAAAATTAAAGTCTGCTTAGTCATTGGATTAAAATTGGGGCAAGGTTTCCGAATTTATAAAAAATTGAATTACTAGCATGTAATTAAAGCGATTCTAACAATCAAAGCTATCATTTGTTAGTTAGGGCTTTCAAATTATTGCAAATGATATCCTAATTATTCAATTTCTATGGTTCATAGGATAAACAGACTAGTATTTTGAAGCGGATTTTGTCCTGAAACTCTTAATTGCAACTTTTTAGGATTTGAAGTTTTATTGAATCTATGATTTTTAAAACCAGTTTACTTGCCTTTGTGGGAATGATTTTGTTTAGCATGGTTCAATGTTCGGAATCAAAGCAGTCCAGCGAAACCGGAGAGAGCATTTACAGAAAGTATTGTGTCACCTGTCATGGAATCAAAGGGGATCTTAAGACCAATGGCGCGATAGATCTAAACCACTCAGTGTTAGGACTTGATGAGCGTGTTTTGGTCATCACTGAAGGTAGAAATACCATGACTAGTTTTAGGGGTACACTCACAGACGAGCAAATAAAAATGGTGGCTCAATTCACCATGGGCTTTACAAATGAAAAAAGTGGATCTGAGCAGAAATAAAATTCTGATCACTGGAGCCAAGGGTTTTGTGGGTTCCAGACTTTCAAATGTTTTGGAGGAAATGTACCCAAATCAAGTTTTATTAATGGCTCATTCTGAGCTGCCCGCTCATAAAACAGACGCATGGTTTCAGGCAGATTTATTGGATCCAGATTCTTATGAGGAAGTATTACCCACAGTTAAAACGGTCATACATCTTGCACAATTAAACGATGCATTTACCCAGAGTTCAGATCGTTTTTTTGAACATCAGCAAAAATTGACGGAGAATTTAATTCACAGTTGCATTGCTTTTGGTGTAGAGGAATTTATCTTTTTAAGTTCACTATCAACTACGCTACGAACCCCTGATCCAAGGGTTTTTAGCGATGAAGGAAGCCAATCGCCCTGGTTACCTACTGCCTTTGCAAAATCAAAATACAAAGAAGAATTGCTGATTAAAAAAGCAGAAGCAGAAGGCTTAAAAGTACTAATCTTCTATGTAGCTCCTCTCGTGGAAAAACAGGAAAATGAGGATGGTGGATCTGGAAAATCGAACTTAATACCGGTTTCTGAAATTCATTATAATGTCCATGTATTAAACCAAAATATTGTTCGGGCCATATCCTCTAATTGGTGGGGAGAAAGACTACTTTTTGCTAAAGAAAAGACTGGTAAATCTAATTTTTCGGAATTAAAAGAAAGAAATGAAGTTTCAATTTATTCAAAATTAAAAGAGAATTTTTTTAGACTTTTTAAAAGTTTTTCAAGCTATTCTAAAACGGAAGCAGCGTTTCTTCAGACTCAATCGTTTTCATTACAATGTCAAAAAACCCTAAATCTGCTTTCCATTTTCAATTAGTATTTTGTTGAAGAAATTCGGTCTTTTGGGTAACATTAATTTATTTTATATCTATAATTATCTTATTATTAAATACTTATTTAAAAAATCAATTTTTACTTAAAATAATACTCAAACAAGTCTATAAAAGCTTGTATTTTCGCGATAAATATCAAAACAAATTAAATATGAAAAGACTATTACTATTTTCCGTTTTTTGTACACTTGTGATGGGCCTTTCCGCTCAAAAGATCGTTACCAGGGTAAATGCACCGGTTGCATTGGCAGGATCTAAAGTTTTTGTAGCTGCTGCTTTTGGAGCAGATATAACAGCCAGTGTTTTAACCGCTGATGCTGCATGTGGAACTCCTAGCATAGCATGTACTGCTTTAACCAATCCTGCTGATATCGCAGGTAAAATCGCTTTGATTGACAGAGGAACTTGTTCTTTTGATCAAAAATGTCTAAATGCTCAAAATGCAGGTGCTGTTGGAGTTATTGTTTTTAACAACATTGCAGGTGCTGTGCCTTTTGGTATGGGTGTTGCCACCCAAGCCATTGCAGACCAAATCACAATTCCATGTGTCATGATGACTTTTGAAGATGGTGTGGCACTTAAAGCAGCTTGTGCTGCTGGAGAAACCATTAACATTACAATTGGATCTTTACCTAAACAACCAAATGACTTGGCCATTTATACCAATGTATTGCCAAATTATGCGGAGACTTATGTGTTCAACCCACAATGGGGTGCAGTTCCTAACAGAGAAATTAACACAGCTGGAGATTTCTTTTTCCAGCCGGGTGCATTTTTTAGGAATGAGGGTACAGAAACCATCAACAATATCAATGTATCCTTCGAATTAAAAAAAGGTGCCAATGTGCTCAGCACCCAAACTACCACTGACAATGTTAGTTTAGAGGTTGATTCAGTAGCTGGATTAATTGTTGAAGGTTTTGATTTCAGTACTTTGACAAACGATGACTCAAGACTAGGCAGATATGATGTGAAGTATGAAGTTAAAAATGATCAACCAGATCCTCTTGATGGAGACAATAAGTACTCCACTTACATGAACATTACTTCTAATATTTATTCCAAATGTCGTTTTAATACGGCCACTAAAACTCCGCTAGCTGCTCAGTTTTGGGGAGGTGGTACAGATTATCGCGAATTACTTTCACCGATTAATTTACGCGCTGCAAAAGGAGCAACAATTGATAGCTTGTTTACGATGATAGCTTCAAACGAGCCATTGGCTAGTGTATTTATCGAAGGAAGAATTTATAAATTCAATGACATCAACGGTGATGGTGACGTCACAAGCGATGAATTAGAGTTGGTTGCCATTGGAGCCTATTCTTTTCCTGGTGATTTTGCAGGTACTCAAGGAGTGGTTAGGTTTGGTTTAGATGATTTAGTGGGAGATCCGAACGATCCATACATGGTGGAAGATGATAACACGCTATATTTTGCGAGTGTATCTTATCCAGGTGGATCCAATACTTTTTTCAATGGTTATGACATTGAGTTTACTCAAAGGTCTTACTTTAATTTGAAAGAATCTATCATGGAATTGGACATCACGGATTATCCTTACCTTTCAGTAAGAACCCAAGATGCTACTACTGGTGGACCAGATATGTCAACTGCTGGTTTATTCTATGTAGATGCAAACGGTGATGGTGCAGCACAAGATCAGGAAATAGCATTTTTTGCTCCAACGCTTGCAATTGAAATCAATTATCCTATAGTTAATACCAAAGACATCAGCGGTGATTTAGAGGTAAAATTGGAGTTAAGCCCAGTTCCTGCCAAAGATGTTTTAGTTGCTAGCTTTAGCTTGGATGAGGCCAGTAAGGTCAATTACCAAATCATTGCTGCCAACGGAAACGTAGTTTTCAATCAGTACGATAAAGTAGCTGCTAAAGACTTTACCACTACATTTAATTTAAATGGATTGGCTGCAGGTACATATTACTTAAAGATCAATACTGACAAAGGCTTTACTAAAAAAGCTTTTGTGAAAGTGAATTAATATTAACATTCATTAGAATTAGACCCTCATCAAAACAATCTTTTGATGGGGGTTTTTTTATTAGCAGCGTTTTACAATCAGATTCGTTTTACATTGAAGGACCCTTTGTATCGTATAATATAATTAGCTTTGTTGGCTGTTAATTTTCAAAATTTCAAACCATAAAATTTCGCATATGAAAAAAAATGTACTTCTTTTATTGATGCTGATGTGTAGCATTCATATTTTCTCACAAAAGATTGTGACCAGGGTCAACTCACCTGCCTCTTTGGCTGGAACCAAGATTTTTGCAGGATCAGATTTTGGTGCAGATCTCAGCTCCAATTTGTGGACAGCTGACGCAGTGCTTGCAGAACCTCTGCTTGCATGCACAGACATTACCAATCCATCCGCTTTGGCGGGTAAAATTGCGGTGATTGAACGCGGTATCTGTTTTTTTGATGAAAAAGCATTGAAAGCACAAGAAGCCGGAGCCATCGCAGTAATCATCATCAACCATGGAGATCTTACCAACCGAGGTGGCCCACCTTATACACTGTTTGTAGCTTTTCCAAATATTGCAGCCCAAGTCACCATACCATGTGTCATGCTTGGATACGACGATAATTTAGCTCTTAAAGCTGCTTTTGCAGCTGGAGAAACTGTCAACATTAGTATTGGAGCGCTGCCTAGGCAAGCAAACGACCTAGTTATATACACCAATGTTCTTTCAGATTATTCAGAAACCTATGCATTTAATCCGGTTTGGGGTGCTTTCCCGGAAGGGATGACTCGACTATCTGGTCAATTTGTATTTCAGCCCGGCAGTTTCTTTCGCAATGATGGCACTGCTACCATTGACAATGTCAATCTCGAAGTAGCTGTAACACGTGCCGGAACTGAAGTATTTAAACATGTAACCAATGACAATATCTCTGTTGAGGTGGATTCTATCAGAGGTTTGCTAAACAACCCATTTGATTTATCCACAGTGAATCCAGGTATCAAAATTGGAAATTATGACATTCGTTATGAGGTGGGTAACGATCAACCGGATCCTGTAAATTTTGACAATGTGTACCGTACTTCTTTTGAAGTAACCGACAACATTCTAAGTAAATCCAGATTTAATACTGCTGCTAAAGCCCCTCTTGCAGGCCAGTATTGGGGAGGTGGTACGGGTTATAGAGCAGTGATGAATGCTTTCCAGTTGAACTGCGGTATTGGTACCACCTTCGACAGCATTTTTACAGCAGTTGCTTCCTTAGAACCTCTGGCCGGTCTTTATGTGGAAGGTAGAATTTACAAGGTCAATGACATCAATGGAGACAACGATATCACCAGTGATGAATTGGAATTGGTGGCCGTTGGAAATTATGTTTTTCCAAATACATTTACAGGAAGTTTTGGAACTGTAAGGATGGGATTGGACGATTTGGTGGGCGATCCAACCACACCTTATACAGTGGATTCGGACAATGCACTTTACTTTTTGAGTGTAGAGTATCCGGGTGGATCCAATACTTTTTACCACGCCTACGATGTGGATCTCACTCAGCGCCAATATTTCAATTATAAAGACAATCTTCAGGAATTATCTCTGACTGATTATCCATACCTTTCTGTTACTGCCACTGACGGAACTACAGGAGGTCCAGACCTTTCAATGGCGGGTTTGTTTTATGTTGATTCCAATGGAGATGGCGCAGCGCAAGACGAGGAGATTGCTTTTTTCGCACCATCAGCCGCATTGGAAATGAACAACTACAATCCAAGTATTCTCTGTTTGGAAGGAGTTGGTGTTAAAGACATTTCTGATATTTTGGATGTGGCTCTTGAATTAAGTCCAAACCCTACCAAAGAACAATTACAGGTAACATTCACACTCCCTAAAAATTCTGCTGTTCAATACCAAATCATTGGTATGAATGGACAGGTGGTTTTGGAAAAAACAGAAAAGCTGATTTCTAGAGAATTTAACAGCAGTATCCATGTTGCTCACTTATCCGCAGGTAACTACGTTTTAAAAATACTTACAGAAGTTGGTTACATCAAAAAAGCTTTTGTGAAAATGAATTAATAATAAATACGGATGCATTTTTAAATCACATATTGATCTCTTTCTCTAGTTGGGAATGGGTTTCAATATGTGATTTTTTTTTTGAAAACAGTTTATATTAAATCAAGTTTGCCAAGAAGTTTGACAAAATGATATTTTAAATCGGTAAGACTAAACGAGAATCAATGACCTCAAAAACCAATTTAAATTTTTTTATAAGAAATTTATTTCTATAATCACAAAAATTTGAATATGAAAAGACTTTTATTAATTTCTATTTTTTTTACTTTATTGATAAGTCTTTCAGGACAAAAAGTTATTCTTCGTATCAATGAACCAAGCGAAAACAAAGGAAATTTGAAATTCATTGTTGCTGAATTTGGCAGAAGTTTAAATACGGGTATTATTCATGCTGATGCGATTTGTGCAGAACCGCTGATTGCTTGTAGACCATTGGACAATGCAGCTGCAATGCAAGGAAAGATAGCAATTATTGGACGTGGGACATGCTCTTTTATGGAAAAATGTATCAACGCCCAAAATGCAGGTGCGGTAGCAATAATTATATATAACAATATTCCATTGGCTGGCCCTTTTGTTATGACCGGAACAAATCCTAATATCACCATTCCTTGCGTGACGATTTCTACTGGAGACGGAGAATTACTTAAGAGCTCCTGTCTATCTGGAGAAAAAATCAATATCAGCATTGGTTTTTTACCAAGACAAGAAAACGATTTAGCCATTTATATCAAGGAGATGCCATTATATTCTGAGCCATATGTTTTTAATCCACCATGGGGTGCCATACCTGAATTCGAAATTAATAAATTAGATGAATTTTTCTTATCTCCAATAGTTCATTACAAAAATGAGGGAATATATCCAAGGGATAACATCCAATTATCGGTAGAGATTTCGAGAAATGCCACTGAGTTAAATTCACAATCCATCTCGGACCAGAATCCTCTTGATGTAGATTCAATTAAAGCTGCGGTTTTTAAAAGTATTGACTTAGCTAGTTTGCCATCAAAAGATATGTTAGTTGGTAAATATAATATCAATTATAAGGTAGGAAATACTTTACAAGATTCGATAGAATATAACAATATTCATGGTACTTTTTTCAATGTCACACAGAATATTTATTCTAAAGGGCGATTTGATATGGCAACCAAGACAGGCTTGGTTAGACAGTACTGGGGTGGAAATGAACATTTTTACAAATTAGTTTTACCTATTTACATTAGAAATGGAAAGTATGCGACTATAGATAGTTTGTTTACAGCTGTAGCTTCAAATGGCCCTTTGGCAAATTCGGGTATTGAAGTAGGACTTTATAAATTTACAGATTTTAACAACGATGGCAATGTTTCAAATGAAGAGCTTGAAATAGTCGCTGTAGGCTATTATTTATTTCCTAATGATTATAGTTCAAATATTGGAAACCAGTGTCGAATGAAATTGGAAAGTTTAGTCGGCAATCCAAATTCTCCTTATATAATAGATGAAGACGATGCATTGTATTTTGCAAGTATTAGTCCTCTTATTGCACATACCCCAATTTACTTTGGATTTGACTCTGATTTTTCACAAAGGAGTTATTTCAGGTTGAAAGAATCCTTCAATAAACTTGAAGTTAAAGATTATCCATATCTTGCTGTTAGTACTGAGCTTGACTCTAATGGAAATATCAATATTTTCAATGGTGATTTGTTTTTTGTCGATTCCAATGATGATGGAGTTGAACAGGATGAAGAGATCGCATTCTTTGCACCAACCATTGCACTTGAGATAAACCGCATAACTGGCAATGATGTAGATCTCAGTGGAAATTTAGATATACCACTTGAGTTAAGTCCTGTTCCTGTTAAAGATATTTTGGTGGCCACATTTAGTCTGCCTGAAGCCACAAAAGTCAATTATCAAATTATTACATCAAATGGTCAGATTGTTTTCTCTCAGGATGAGCAAGTTGTCATGAAAGATTTTGAAACCACTTTTAATTTATCTAGTTTGCCTGTCGGAACCTATTTCTTAAAAATCAATACATACAAAGGCTACATTAAAAAGTCTTTTGTGAAAATGAATTAATAATTACATTTTTCAGATTGATACAATAGCCCTCTGGATTAATATTCCGAGGGCTGTTTTATTTTATAGAATTAAATAGAATGATCATTTATTTTGTTAGCCTTCATTTTCTTTAAATATAAGCCTTGGTTCAATTGTAGATTTAAAATTTTACTCGTTAATTTTAAGTTGGAGAATGTCGATTTTATTTTAATAATACTTTCGACTATTTGAATTTAATATCTCCAAATCATGATTTAAAAATTCTTTAAGCTTCAAATTTATAGTTCCAAATAATTTAATAGAATCTATAAATATAGACAATTATTTTCATTTTTCTTAGAATTATTTATTAAAAATTATTTGAAGAAGTGTTGGTTCTAAGACTTTCCATCATCACAAAAACCCTTAAAAATAAAGGCCATTCGGGTTTATCCGAAATTTGAATTTCTTGTCTTATGGCAATTTGGAAATGAATGTTATTATAGTTTGAGAGCCATTTAGATAAGTGCAAAAAAAGATTTATTATTTAATAAAAGTCACTAATTTATTTTTCAATCGTTGCAATAGAAATGGGAATGTATTTTCAAAAGTTATTTTGGAAGATCATTTTATAAATTGTAACCATAAAAATTATCATATGAAAAGACTTTTACTTTTTTCTATTTATTGTACGCTTTTTATTGGCCTTTCCGGACAAAAAATCATTGTTCGAATCAATGAACCAAACAACCTTAAAGGCGTATACCATTTCTTTGCGGCAAATTTTGGTGGGAGTTTATCAGGAGCAGAATTAACAGCAGATGGAGCATGTGCACAACCCATCCAAGCTTGTATGGCACTGACCAATCCGTCTGAGTTGGCTGGTAAAATTGCACTGATTGATCGCGGTACTTGTTCCTTCGATGAAAAATGTTTGTTTGCACAGCAAGCAGGTGCGGTGGGAGTTGTGATGATGAATCACAACGATCTCAACAACAGAGGTGGAATCCCTTTTGTGATGGGTGTCGCCACCCAATCGATCGCTGATCAAATCACCATTCCATGTGTCATGATCAGTTATGAAGATGGAGTAAAATTAAAAGCAGCTTGTGCTTCCGGAGCCATCATCAACCTCACGATTGGACTGGTTCCCAAGCAGGAGAAAGACATAGCCATTCACAAAAGAAATACTATGATTATAGCAACTGGTTCAAGTTTTAGTCAAACAATGGTCAACCATCCTGCTTATGGAGCAATTCCAAGCGCAGAAATAAAAAATGAAGGAGATTTTAACATTTTGCCCGGAGTTTATTTTTCAAATGATGGAAACACGACTGTACAAAATTTAGATTTATCTGTAGACATTCAAAAATCGAACACTACTATTTTTGATCACAAAACAAATGATAAAATCAGCCTCGACCCGGATTCTATTTCAAGATTGCAAAACAGCAATTTCGAATTTAATACAGTGGATACTTCTGGAAGAGTCGGAACTTATAACTTAACTTACAATATTGGAAATGGTGAACCTGATGACATTGGTATTGACAATACTCACTCCACAAATTTCAATATTACAAACAATTTGTTTTCAAAATGTAGATTGGACGGTGCCACCAAAAATCCAAACATTGGATCTTTGGTTTGGGGAGGTCAGAACGATTACAGAGAATTGATGATGCCCATCCTTTTTAAAAATGGAAAATCTGCAGTACTGGACAGTTTATTTGCTTATGTACAAATGGGTGGTGGTGCAACTTTGGCAAATGTTTATCTTGAAGGTAGAATTTATAAATTTACAGACATCAATGTAGACAATAATATTTCCAATGATGAGCTGGAATTGGTAGCGCTAGGGTTTACCAGCTTTCCTCCAACATTCACTGAAGCTTCTGCCATACTGAGATTAAAACTAGAATCCTTGGTTGGTTCATCTGAAATTTATACGATAGAAGATAACAATACTTTATTTTTTGCGACCATTCGTTATGACGGAGGAAGTGGAGGAATTTTCTTTGGATATGACATGGATTATCACCAGGAAAATAATTTCTTATTAAAACAAAGTTTGGGCACACTCGAAATAACGGATTATCCATATCTGACCTGTAGTGCCAAGGATGCCATCACCGATGTACCAGATATTGAAAACAGCGCTGGGTTGTTTTATATTGATGCCAATGGAAGCGGAGCCTTGGATACTTTTGAAACTGCCTATTTTACCCCATCTATGGTGCTGCAAGTAAGCTATCCTCCTCCTGTAAACACTAAGGATATCAGCGGAGAACTGGATGTACATATTGAATTAAGTCCTGTACCTGCCAAAGATCTTTTAGTCGCAAGCTTTAGTTTACCAACAGCAACCAAGGTAAATTATCAATTGATATCTTCCAATGGCCAGCTGGTATTTAACCAGGACGACCATGTGGTTGCCAAAGATTTTAAAACCAGTTTTCAGATTGGTTCACTGCCTGTTGGAACTTATTACCTAAAAATCAATACAGACAAAGGTTTCATTAAAAAGTCTTTTGTGAAAATGAATTAATATTAAATACGGAAGCATTTTTAAATCACATATTGTTCTCTTTCTCTAATTGTGAATGGGTTTCAATATGTGATTTTTTTTTGATGATAATATCTATTATTTTAATTCTTACTTTCTTTTGCGTGGCCAAAAGATGACCGAACGACCCATGCTAACAGCATGGTGGCGTATGACAATGCGCCAAGTGAGGGAACGCGTAAGCGAACGATTCATGCTTTTTGACAAGTGTCGAAGGACACTGCAACAAGTTAAGGAGCGTGTAAACGAGAAGCAAAGAAAAGCCACCGGCTGGGCCTCTCGCTCACCCATCATCACTTTTGCCGCTGTGCTAAAAAAACTCACACCTTCGGTGCTCAAACAGTTTGTCTTGTCCTGAAATAGGTTTACACTAAAAAGTAAAAAATGGACAGAAAAAACAATCATAAGTCAGGTAGGTACTACAGTATTGAAGAAAGACACAAAATCATCCAGGAGTATATTTCTAGACAATGTACAAAAGCTGAGATTTGGGAGAAGTACACAGGCCAAAAACAAGAGCATGGTAACTTATTAAAGTGGATGAGACAATTGGGTTACAATACAGGAAATAGAACCAAAAGGCCTAATATTGTATCAAATTTACATGATATGCCACATAAAAAGAAAAAAGTGGATAGTTCTGATTTAGTAGATGAGCAATTATTTGAAAATCTTCAATTGAAAAAGAGAATTGTAGAATTGGAAAGACAATTAAAAGATGCAGAACTTAAAGCGATTGCTTTTTCAACAATGGTTGATATTGCCGAAAAGGAATTTAAAATTCCAATTAGAAAAAGCTCAATACCAAACCATAGAAGCCATGAAGAATAATTTTGGACACATAGGATTAGCCAAGCTATGTGGATGGTTTGGGATTAGTAGACAGGCTTATTATCAAAACAATTGGGAAGGAATTTCAAGTACTTTGGAAGAAGAGATTATCATAAAACAAATTAAATTCATTAGAAATAAGCATAGAAAAATAGGGACCAGAAAACTCTATGAAATGATTCAACCATTTTTACTGGAACATCAAATAAAAATGGGTCGAGATGCTTTATTTAATATGCTGGCAGACAATCATCTGTTGATAAGAAAACGTAAACGCAGAATTCAAACTACTAATTCTTATCATTGGCTTAGAAAGTATCCTAATCTAATAAAAAACTTGGTTCCAACATCCTGTAATCAATTATGGGTCAGTGATATAACTTACTGGAAGATAAGTACTGGGGAACATCTATATATCAGTCTTATTACGGATGCATATTCTCATAAAATTGTAGGATATCATGTTGCTCAAACATTGGAAACTGTAGAAAGCACCTATGCTTTGAAAATGGCTCTCTCTGGCCTTATGGTGGGCCCAGAGAGCCATTTTCAACTTACACATCATTCAGATAGAGGAATTCAATATTGTAGCCACAATTATGTAAAGCTCCTTCAGGATAATAATATACAAATTAGCATGACTGAAAATGGAGATCCTTTGGAGAACGCAATAGCGGAACGAGTAAATGGTATCATAAAGGAGGAATACTTAGAAACTTATGAAATAGAAGACATTAAAGAAGCAAGGGAGCTTTTGAAAATGTAATTGGTCTTTACAACGAAGAAAGACCCCACATGAGCATCGGTAATTTGACACCTAATCAAATCCATCAATCGAATAAACCAATTAAAACAAATAAATTATGGAAGAATTATTATTCAAAACAAACTACTTTTGTAAACCCAATTCAGGACTAAAAAAGAGCTGTAAACTCTATATAGGACTAAAATGGAATTGTAAACTTATTTAAATTAAACCTGTAAACTTATTTTAGGACGAGTCAGTTTTTAGCACGGGCGCGGCATTCAGTGGATGGTGAATGAACGATCTACGCCAAGGGCATAGTGAAGCAAGACAGTGCTTCAAGTGATTGAACCGTAACGGAAGCTGCAAAGCCCTAGGCCGGCACTTGAATTGGGATTTACGGGTGACCAGAAATTTTACTTTGAACGAAATTAAAAGATCCTTTCTAAACTAGCGACCCCAAAGAGGCAGATTTTGGTAATGAATTTGCTCGACTCTATTAATCCAAAAAAAATATTTAGTAATCATTAAATATTTTGGATTGTCACAAAAAACCAGCGAAAGGTTTGTAGAGCGGGAAATCCAGTCCCCAAGTACCCTTGGGGACGCCCGCTCGGAGAACCTGGTCACGCCAACGGCGTGATCGCCTTTTTTTGTGACGAGTTTTCTTTGCTTACGCTTACGCGCTCCTTCACTTTTTGAGCTGTTGCTCAAAACTGTTTCACAGTTCGTTCAGTCGTGGTCAAAAGAAAGTAAGAATAAAAAAAAGAGAGACTGTTTATGGCTCCCTTACTCGTTCCTTCATGCCTTCGGCTTGACAAGTCACTTCTAGGAGTATCCTTCGACACCAATCTGTTAGCTTGGATCGTTCGTTCACATATCAAAGACCAATATCTTGGTTTTCAGGATTAAATTCATCCCTCAGGCAGCGTTTTAGGTAGTTGACAGTTCATACATAAGATCCCTGTACCCAACTGAGTCAGCTTGGGGAGACAGGCTATTTATTTAAATTTGTAAACAAGTGGTATGGAAAATAAATTATTGGGATTTTTGCTGTTGTTCGTTCGCTCTTATACAGCCGTAGGTCAATGTATTAAAGCGTTTCAATCGCGATGCGAAGTTCAATTGAAATTCACAGCATCTATTTTTACCATCCTATTTTTAATATTCTCTTGGAATGTTCAGTCACAATGCTCCCCTTCTTTTGCAGAGAATTGCGAAGATTCCCATGTATTTTGTTCTTTGTCGGAGCTGAATGGATACTGCTGTCAAAATCCCGATTATCCCAACCCCACCGGTTGTACTCCTTTGTGTCCGAGTGGAGGTACTTCTTCAAACACCGGCTGGTGGGCATTTGTCAGCCAGGGTGGTTCAGTTTCAATCACCATCACTTTCAACAATTGTTCGGTTAATGGACAAGGATTAAAGATGGGGATTTGGGACGCTTGTGATTGTAGTGAAAATCTCGTCTGTAATCCCGGCTGCAATGGTCCCAATAATTACACTTTAAGCGCAAACGTTTCTTCTTGCAAGACCTACTATTTTTTTATCGACGGATGCAATGGAGATGTTTGTGATTTTTGCTTAACAACTTCTGGGGGTGCTCCTCCTAATATTCCACCCATCAGCAGTATCGGTGGTCTGAGAGATGTCTGTATAGAAGCTTGTAATGTTAGATATACGGCCATATTAGGAGGCTTTTGTGAACCTATTTATGAGTGGACCTTGGACGGAAACCCAGTGGGATCAGAAAGTGGAGACCTTATATTGGATTTTCCGGTCGAGGGTGATTTTGTGCTTTGCGTCACGGCATACATTGGAAACCCACAGAGTGGATCGATATGCGATCAGGAAGGTCCAAAATGCATCACCATAAAAGCCAGACCCATACCCGACAAAGTTGGTCCACCCTGGATTCTTTGTTTAGAAGCCTTACCATTTAGATGGCATGCTCAAACGGTGGATGGGCCTGGTATTTATCACCAAACCTTTGGAGATCCTAATAGCTGTTGTAAGTTTGACTCCATTAGGGAGTTTATCATTTTAGATGTTCCAGAAATGCCTGAGGTATTTTATTTGGGATGCAATGAATTGGATGCTTATATAGATCCTACGACCAGGCAGAGTTTTAACAATTGTCAGTACAACAGACCCATTTTATTGAAAAAAAGTACGATGCCTTACCGATGCGACAGCTCTTATTTATTAAATGCGGTGTTTTTGGACCATCAAGTAACTTTTAGAGAATATTGCGACAGTGGTAAATTGTATCTCGAACCAAGAATCATAGACCGTACAAATACCTGTGATTTCAACAATCAACTCAGCCAGGATTATAGCTACCGTTGGTATATAAAATCTGACAGCACCAAGAAAACCATTGATTCTGTAGAGCGAATCGAACTGACCAAAAAAGAGGAATATTGTTTGGAAGTTTTTGTCAATGCATCCTATGAAAAGATAAGTAAAAAATGCAGTTTTATTTTTTGTGAACAATGGGATGAATCAAACTTTTTTCCCTACGAAGTTTGTATTGCAGGCAACTTTGATGTAAAACCTGGCGACAGCGCTTTATACGGCATTGACACCATTTTAAAACCTACGGTGACTTCTCAAACATGGAGTGTTACTGGAGGAAGAATTCTTACCAGAGATGGTGGCAAGGATACCAGCGATGTATGGATACTTTGGGACGATACTTCTTTTATAAAAACAATTTGTTATCAATACAGCAATGATTGTGGAATCAGTAAAAAATGCTGTAAAGACATTCGATTTACTTCCAAGGTTGGTGATTTTTTTATAAAACCAGAAGATATCAGAATCATTCCCAATCCAGTGAATCAAAAATTCAACATACAAACAGCTATAGAAATTAAAATCCTATCATTGTATTTATATGATCAGATGGGGCGTTCCGTCACACAATGGAAAAAACCAGTTACACTTGAATTTGACATTTCCACAAGCCCGGATGGAATGTACTATTTGGTCATCCAAACCGATCGTGGAATGCTGAACAAAAAAATTATCTTATTGAAATAATATTGTAAATAAATATAAAATCCTGACCCATGAAAAAATTACTACTCTCCTTTACTTTTCTAACTATTTATTTTTTCTCTGTTCAACTGAATGCACAATGCACACCAGCCTCTGCTGATGAGTGTGAAGATGCCAATGTCTTGTGTTCTTTGTGGGAGGTGAATGGATATTGTTGCCAAAATACAGATTATTATAATCCAACAGGCTGCAGTCCTTTGTGTCCTTCAGGTGGAGCTCCCCACAATACCGGCTGGTGGGCCTTTGTCACACAAGGTGGGCCGGTGGATATTACGATCACGTTTAGCAATTGTACGGTAAATGGTCAAGGGGTGCAAATGGGAATATGGGGAGACTGCACATGTGGTGAGTCTCTGGTTTGCAATCCAGCTTGCAACGGTCCAGGAAATTATACACTTTCAGGCAATCTAAAACCCTGCAAAATTTATTTTTTATTTGTCGATGGTTGTAGTGGAGATATTTGTGATTTTTGCTTAACAACAGCCGGAGGACTTCCTCCCATGTTGCCACCATTGGGAAATATTACGGGTCCAAAAGAGGTTTGTATTGGAGCTTGCAAAACAAAATATACTGTGGATGTTGCAGGTGCTTGTGAACCCGTTTATGAATGGACCCTGGATGGAGTTGAAGTGGGCAATGGAAGTGGTGAAGTTTCTTTAGATTTTCCGGATGCAGGAGACTTTGTATTATGTGTCACCGCTTATATTGGAAATCCTCAGTCAGGCTCCATCTGTGATCAAGAAGGTCCTGTCTGTATCACTGTTAAGGTAAGACCAGAAAACGATCGCATTGGTCCAACCTGGTACCTTTGTCATGAAGATGTTCCATTTAACTGGCATGGAATTGTCGTGGATAGTGCAGGAGAATACCGTCAGCGATTTACGGATATGTTCACTTGTTGTACTTATGATTCTATCCGACCATTTGTAATATTGGATGTTCCGAAAACTGGGGTGAAATATTTTGTGGGTTGTAACAGTACGGATGCATACATAGATCCAAACACTAGACAAACATTTAATACCTGCCAACACGATAAACTGATTAACATTCCCAACACGAGTGATCCATATCGTTGCGACAGCTCTTATTTATTGAATGCGATTTTTTTAAAATACACCGCCACTTTTAGAGAGTACTGTGCCAGTGGACAATTAATATTAGACGCAAGAATTCTAGACAGAACATTGATTTGTGGTAATGATAGCGTTTTGATGCGCTCGGTTCGTTTTCGATGGTATCTAAAATCAGACAGTACACGGGCTACTCTGGATACCCAACCATATTTGGAGTTGGATCGGAAGGACGATTATTGTTTGGAAATGCTCATTGAATCAGAATTTGGAAATCAAAAGAAAAATTGTATTTTTTCTTTTTGCGAAGATAAAGATGAAGCAGAATTTTTGCCGTATGAAGTTTGTATGGTCGGTAATTTTAAAGCAAAGAATGGCGACAGCGCACAATACAACATTGACACTCTATTAAAACCGACAGTGACAGCACAAACATGGACTGTGGAAGGAGGAATTATACTAACCAGAGATGAAGGAAAGGATACCAGCGATGTACTTGTCATGTGGGATGATACCTCTTCTGTGAGGATGATTTGTTATCAATACAGCAACGAATGTGGATTAAGTAAGAAATGCTGTAGAGAAGTAAAGTTTACTTCATCATTGAGAGAAGAAATATTAAGACCCGACGACATCAATCTCGTCCCCAATCCTGTTAGTCATTCATTTCGATTGATCACAAAAACAGATTTAAAAATAAAATCATTGCAGTTGTTTGACTTACAAGGAAGGCCTATTCAAAGCTGGACACAAAATTTTTCAGAAGAATTTGACCTCTCTGCATTTGCCAACTGCATTTATCATGTTCGGATAAATTCGACACAGGGTACCATTCATAAAAAAATAGTTTTGATTAAATAAAATAATAAACACTTAGTGTTGAAAAAATTGTTGCTTGTCATTTTTATAATATTCATTGGCATTTTAGAATCAAAACTAATTGCCCAATGCGAGCCTCCATCAGCTGATGTTTGCGATTCAGCCAACGTCTTATGTTCTTTGGCTGAAGTCAATGGATATTGTTGTGCAAACACTGATTATTCCAATCCAACAGGTTGTAATCCCTTGTGTCCGTCAGGTGGAGTTCCTCACACTACTGGCTGGTGGGCCTTTGTTACGCAGGGTGGACAGGTGAGCATCACCATCGGCTTTAGCAACTGTTCAGTGAATAGTCAAGGTGTACAAATGGGAATATGGGGAGATTGTTCCTGTAGTGAATCTATTGTCTGCAATCCTGCTTGTAATCAATCTGGAAATTATACATTGAGTGGCAATTTGGTTCCGTGTAAGACTTATTATTTATTTGTGGATGGATGCAATGGGGATGTTTGTGATTTTTGTTTAGCTACATCCGGTGGACTTCCGCCTATGTTGCCCCCATTAGGAAATATTATAGGATTAAGAGATGTTTGTGTTGGTGCTTGTAAAATAAAGTATTCAGTAAATGTGGGTGGTACTTGTGAGCCTACCTACGAATGGACTCTTGATGGAAATGAAATAGGTGACACTTATGGTGAAGTAACATTGGATTTCCCAAATATTGGAGATTTTCAACTTTGTGTAACTGCATACATTGGCAATCCAATATCCGGCTCGATTTGTGATCAGGAAGGTCCTCTCTGTACCACGATTAGTTCTCGACGAGCTCCGGATAAAGTGGGACCTACAAGAACTTTGTGCAAGGAGCTAATACCATATAACTGGCATGGGATTACTGTGACACAATCAGGTGTATATAGGAAGAATTTTATGGAGAAAATTACTTGTTGTATATTTGATTCGGTTATAGAATTTGTAGTTCTAGATGTTCCAAAACAAGAATTGAAATACCATTTGGGATGTAATAACAATGACGCTTATGTAGATCCAATCACGAGACAAGCCTTTTCAACTTGCCAACTTAAAGAAATGATCATTTTACCCAAATCAACAAACCCGAACCGCTGCGACAGTTCTTACTTATTGAACGCAGTTTTTTTAAATTACTCTACCATTTTTCGAGAGTTCTGTGACAGCGGCAGATTGCAAATCGATGCAAGAGTCATCGACAGAACATCTCACTGTGGCAATGACAGTCTGAATATTCGTACTTTACAATATCGATGGTATCTAAAATCAGACAGCACACAGGCTACTCTGGATACACATTCTTATTTGGTGGTGGAACGAAAAGACGATTATTGTTTGGAACTTCTAATCGACTCAGAATTTGGCGATCAAAAGAAAACTTGTATTTTTTCTTTTTGCGAAGATAAAGATGAAGCACAATTTTTGCCGTACGAAGTTTGTATGGTTGGCAATTTTGAAGCAAAGAATGGCGACAGTACACAATACAACATAGACACTATTTTAAAACCGACGGTGAGCTCACAAACATGGACCGTGGAAGGAGGAATTATACTGACCAGAGATGAAGGAAAAGACACGAGCGATGTACTAGTCTTGTGGGATGATACTTCCTCTGTAAAAACTATTTGCTACCAATACAGTAACGAATGTGGCCTGAGCAAAAAATGTTGTCGTGAAGTAAAGTTTACCTCATCCCTAAGAGAAGAGTTATTAAAACCAGAAGATATCAATCTGGTCCCCAATCCTGTAAGTCATTCATTTCGATTAATCACAAAATCAGATTTAAAAATAAAATCTTTGCAGTTGTTTGACTTACAAGGAAGGCCAATCAAAACTTGGACACAAAATTTTTCAGAAGATTTTGACCTCTCTGCATTTGCCAATGGTATTTATCATGTGCGGATAAATTCTAGCCAAGGTACCATACATAAAAAAATAGTTTTGATTAAATAGAATATTAAAACCTCATCATTGAAAAAATTAATACTTGGACTGTTTCTAATATTCATTAGCATTTTAGCATCAAAGCTTAATGCACAATGCACACCCCCCGTCGCTGAATATTGCGATTCAGCCGATGTCCTGTGTTCTTTGTCTGAGATCAATGGATACTGTTGTGCAAACATTGAATATTATAATCCAACCGGTTGTAGTCCTTTGTGTCCATCGGGTGGGGGACCACACAATACCGGCTGGTGGGCCTTTGTTACCCAAGGTGGACCAGTAAGTATCTCCATTAATATTAATAATTGCTCGGTAAATAATCAAGGGTTACAAATGGGAATATGGGGAGACTGTTCGTGTAATGAATCCATTATATGCAATCCTGCCTGCAACGGACCAGGTAGTTATACTCTTTCAGGTAATTTAATGCCATGTAAGATATACTATTTATTTGTCGATGGATGTAATGGTGACGTTTGTGAGTTTTGTTTAACTACATCCGGAGGCCATACACCAATGTTGCCTCCATTGGGATATCCAAAAGGTCCAAAAGAAGTTTGTGTTGGTGCCTGTAATATTAAATACAATGTTGATATCGTTGGTCCTTGCAAACCTGTTTATGAATGGACCCTGGATGGAGATGAAGTGGGCAATGGAACCAGAGAAATCACATTGGATTTTCCGCAAGAAGGTGATTTAATTTTATGCGTCACCGCTTATATTGGCAATCCGAAGTCCGGTTCCATTTGTGATCAAGAAGGTCCATGGTGTATTACTGTTAAAGTACGACCGGAGAGCGACCGCATAGGTCCAACATGGTACCTCTGTCGTGAGGATGTTCCATTTACATGGCATGGAATTGTCGTGGACAGTGCTGGAGAATACCGCCAGCGATTTACGGATATGCGCACTTGTTGTACTTATGATTCTATCCGACAATTTGAAATATTGGATATTCCAAAAACTGGGGTGAAATATTTTGTGGGCTGTGACAGTACTGATGCATACATAGATCCAAACACAAGACAAACATTTAATACTTGTCAACAAGATAAACTGATTAACATTCCCAACACGAGTGATCCGTATCGCTGTGACAGCTCTTACTTATTGAATGCGATTTTTTTAAATTACACCGCCACTTTTAGAGAGTACTGTGCCAGTGGACAATTAATCTTAGACGCAAGAGTTCTAGACAGAACAGTCATTTGTGGCAATGACAGCGTTTTAATGCGATCGGCTCGTTTTCGATGGTATCTAAAATCAGACAGTACACGGGCCACTCTGGATACCCAACCATATTTGGAGTTGGCTCGGAAGGACGATTATTGTTTGGAAATGCTCATCGAATCAGAATTTGGCGATCAAAAGAAAACTTGTATTTTTTCTTTTTGTGAAGATAAAGATGAAGCAGAATTTTTGCCGTACGAAGTTTGTATGGTCGGTAATTTTGAAGCAAAGAATGGCGACAGCGCACAATACAACATTGACACCCTATTAAAACCGACGGTGAGCTCACAAACCTGGACTGTAGAAGGAGGAATCATTCTAACCAGAGATGAAGGTAAAGATACCAGCGATGTGCTCGTCCTGTGGGATGATACCTCTTCGGTGAGGATGATTTGTTATCAATACAGCAACGAATGTGGCCTGAGTAAAAAATGTTGTAGAGAAGTAAAGTTTACCTCATCCCTTAGAGAAGATTTATTAAAACCAGAAGATATAAATCTTGTACCCAATCCAACAAGTCACACCTTCAGATTAATTACAAAGAGTGATTTAAAAATAAAATCATTGCAGTTGTTTGACTTACAAGGAAGGTCTATCCAAAATTGGACAGATAATTTTTCAGAAGAGTTTGATTTGTCTTCATTTTCCAACGGCATTTATCATGTCCGCATCTATACTGCACAAGGTGCCATTCATAAAAAAATAGTTTTGATTAAATAATTGCACATGAAAAATTTTACAAAATTTATTGGAATTGCTTTAATCTGCGCAATTCATTTATTGCCCATTCCAATGAGTTCACAATGTAATCCACCCCCTGTTGAAAATTGTGAAGAAGCATACGCTGTTTGTGGACTTGCTGAATTGAATGGGTATTGTTGCACTACTGTGGAATATAACAATCCAACTGGATGCAATCCTTTATGCCCAAGTGGCGGCGCGCCATCCAAAACCAATTGGTGGGCCTTTATTACCAATGGTGGACAGATTAGCATCAGCATCAATTTTAACAATTGCAGCATCAATGGGCAAGGCCTTCAAATGGGTATCTGGGGAGATTGTAATTGTAATGAATCATTGGCTTGTAATTCAACCTGTGGTGGACCTAGCAATTACAGCATTTCGGCTTCTTTGGCATCTTGCAAAATTTATTATTTATTTATCAATGGTTGCAACGGCGATGTCTGTGATTTTTGTTTGAACACTACAGGTGGACTTCCGCCAAATTTACCATCCTTGGGAAATATCCAGGGAATGAGAGATGTTTGTGTTGGAGCATGTAGCATTAAATATTCAGTCAATGTAAATGGTGGAGCTTGTAATCCATATTACGATTGGACCATCGATGGAAATAAAGTTGGTTCTGGAAGCAATATGATCGCTTTTGATTTTCCAAAAGAAGGAGATTTTATATTGTGTGCCACTGCATACATTGGAAACCCTGGATTCGGCAATATCTGTGATCAGGAAGGTCCTGTATGCATCACCATCCGCGCAAGATACATACCCGATAAAGTGGGGCCTCCATGGCTACTTTGCCCACATGCTATACCTTTCAAATGGCACTCCCAATGGGTGACAGGTTCAGGTCATTATTCCAATCAGTTTACAGATCGTGTTAGTTGTTGTGTATTTGACTCGGTTAGAGAGTTTATAGTGCTGGATGTACCGGAAATGCCTGAAGTATTTCACCTGGGCTGTAATATATTCGATGCCTATGTAGATCCCACTACCAGACAAAGTTTTAACAATTGTCAAGTGGGCAGACCCATACTCCTCAAAAGAAGTTCCATGCCTTATATGTGTGATAGTTCTTATTTACTAAATGCGACATTTTTAAATCACGCGCTTACGTTTAGAGAGTATTGCGACAGCGGAAAACTCTACCTTGAACCAAGAATTATAGACCAGACAGTAACCTGTGATTTCAACAATGAACTGTCACAGGAATATTCCATTCGTTGGTATTTAAAATCAGATAGCACAAAAAAAACCATTGATCTTGCAGATCAGCTATTGCTAACTAGGAAGGATTCATACTGTATAGAAGTCTTTGTCGATGCGTCGTACGGGATGATTAGTAAAAAATGTAGTTTTACTTTTTGCGAACAATTGGATGAAGACGAATTTTTTGTGTACGAAATTTGTCCGGAAGGAGATTTTATCCTCAAACCGGGCGACAGTGTTTATTATACCATCGATACCACACTGCATCCACAAACGACAGCTCAACAATGGACCATCGAAGGAGGCCGCATTCTAACACCTAACGCGGGAAAAGACACCAACGATATTGTCGTGATTTGGGATCAAGCTGCTTCAGAAAGATTTTTATGTTATCAGTATGTATCGACCTGCGGTGAGAGCAAAAAATGTTGTCAGGAAGTGAAAATTATTTCTTCGGATAAAGATATTTTACAGCTTATAGATGATGTGATGATAATTCCCAATCCTGCGTCCCATTCCTTCCATTTATGGATGAAACTGGATTTGGAAATAATTGCTTTGAATCTCTATGACCAATTGGGCCAACAGAGAAAAAACTGGATAAGACCATTGTCCCGTGATTTTGAAATTTTAGATTTACCATCCGGAATTTATTTTTTGCGAATACAAACTAACCATGGTGAGCTGGTCAAAAAAATTGTACTGAGCCATTAAATAAATTATCATGAAAAAATTACTTCTTTTTGTATCACTCTTTCTTGTTTCGTTTGCCATAAATTTACTCGAGGCACAATGTACACCCAAGTCATCCGATGAATGCAATGACATTGAAATGTTGTGTTCTTTGTCGGAACTTAATGGATATTGCTGTAGACTGACACCATTTGATCCACAGATCGGATGCCATCCATTATGCAATGGAGGTCCACCCACCAACAATCTTGAACTATGGCCTTTTGTAACCAATGGTGGACAAGTGACCGTGACACTTCAAACTTCCAATTGTGACTCAATTGGAAAGGGTATGCAGATAGCCATTTGGCGTGATTGCAGTTGTCAAGAAATGATAGCTTGTCAATCCGCATGTAATGGACTAAACACAATTAGTATGACTGCAACTTTATCACCTTGTGTAGTTTATTATTTTATGGTGGCCGGATGTAATGGAGATGTTTGTGATTTTTGTCTGAGTATCACGGGAGGTGCCGGTCCTGTATTTTCACCGATTGGTCCTATCATTGGGCCATCTGAAGTTTGTATGGGAGAATTGAAAATACATTACTCAGCACAATCTCAAAATCCATGCGAGAGGAATCATCAATGGACATTGGATGGTCAGCCCATCAGAACAGATGAGGCATACGTTGATCTTGCATTCAATGAAGAGGGAAGTTTTGAATTATGCGTTTCGGCAAAGTTTGGTAATAGTTCCTTAAATATTGTATGTTCTGAAGAGGGTCCAGTATGCAAAACGATCAAAGTTTCTAAGGAAAATGATCGAATAGGAGCGCCCATCAGTCTTTGTCCGGAGAAAATTCCATATCGATGGTATAACCAGATTGTTCTTGGACCGGGTTTATATTCAAATAGCTTTGCCGATCCAACAACAAAGTGCATCTTTGATTCAGTTCGTGAATTTATTGTACTGGATCCACCCGAATATCCAACAGTTTATTATTTAGGCTGTGATGAGGATGATTTTTACAAAGATAGCCTAACGGGTAGTAAATTTGACCAATGTCAATATAACCGCTTTGTCAAACTCCCCAAATCAACTGAACAGTTTGCTTGTGACAGCGGGTATTTTTTAAATGCATTATTCTTGAATTACAATTTAATATTTAGAGAATACTGCGACAGCGGAAGAATCATTATTGAGCCTAGAATAATAGATCGCACATTGACTTGTGGTAATACTGCAGAATTCAAACAAAATTATGCTTATCGCTGGTATCTTAAATCGGATAGCACTAAGACGACATTGGATACCCAAAGTTATTTAAAGGTAAAACAAAAAGCTGATTATTGCATAGAGATTTTAATTGCCGCTGAGTTTGGAGATCAAATAAAAAAATGCAGTTTTACGTATTGTGAAGGCTGGGATGAAGATCAATTTGTGGCCTACGAAATTTGTCCGGAAGGAGAGTTTGTCCCAAAAACGGGAGACAGTGTTCATTATACGATCGATACTACATTACATCCCCAAACCACCGCTCAACAATGGACCATCGAAGGAGGAATTATTTTAACACCAAACGGCGGAAAAGACACCAACGAAATTGTCGTCATTTGGGATGAGGCTGCGCCTGAAAGATATTTATGCTATCAATATATTTCTAACTGCGGTGAGAGCAAAAAATGTTGTCATGAAGTGAAAATTATTTCTTCAAACACAGAAGTCAAGTTAAATGCAAATGAAATTTTGATTATTCCAAATCCGGTACATCAAAAATTTAGTATATTTACATTACAAGAATTGAAAATTGAAACCGTGATTTTGTACGATCCTATGGGACATATCGTACAAAATTGGAATCAACCACTCAGTTCTGAATTTAGTATAAATGAACTGCGGTCTGGTTTGTATTATTTAAAACTTAAAACGGATCGTGGAACGATCATTAAAAAAGTGATGATAATAAATTGATGATAATGTAAAATATAAGAAATGAAAATGAAATTGATTGGTCTATGCTTTGGAATTTTTATTTTTTTTGCATTGAAAATGAATGCGCAGTGTACCCCTCCTTCTGCTGACTCTTGTCATTTAGCGCAGATGTTGTGCGTGTTGAATGGTGTCGAAAAAATATATTGCTGCACGAATCCCAATTACAACAATCCTACAGGTTGTATGCCGCTTTGCCCTCAAGGTGGGATATCTTATAATACCGGATGGTGGGCTTTTTCTACCATGAGTGGACATGCATTGTTTAGTTTTACCATTTTCAACTGTAAAATAAATGGAAATGGACTTCAATTTGGAATTCTTGGTAATTGTCAATGCGATGAATTTATTTCTTGTTCAGCTACCTGTACAAGTAATGATGAATATGTGATCGATGCAATGCTTACACCTTGTAAAACTTATTATCTTTTTGCAAATGGGTGTTCAGGAGATGTCTGCGATTTTTGTTTAAGACCAATCGAAGCCGAGAAATTAGAGCTACCACAAATAGGAACCGTTTCCGGAGTCAGAAGTGTTTGTCAGGGAGCATGCAATGTACAGTATTCAGCCAGTGTGGGAAGCGGATGCGAACCTACTTATCATTGGACCTTGAATGGTCAAAAGATAGGTGCCGATAGTGGTGAAGTTAGCTTGAATTTTCCAGATACTGGTCAGTTTTTACTTTGTGTAAGTGCTTCTATTGGTAATGTGATTTCTGGGTCATTTTGTGATCAGGTTGGACCTTCCTGCGCTACCATTACTGTCCATAAATTGCCAAATAGATTTGGTCCTCCTAAAACAATTTGTTATGAACAAATTCCATTTATTTTGAAAGAATATGTCATCGATTCAAATGGAATGTATAGAAAAGAGTTTACTGATTCGCTGAGTTGTTGCAAATTTGATTCAATTTTTACTTTTATCATACTTGATTCTCCTATTCCGCCAGAAGTTTTTTACCTTGCTTGTAAGGGTGATACGTATATGGATACTATATCCGGAGTGAGTTTTTCAACTTGTCAGTTTGGAAAGCAAATTTATTTACCAAATTCTACCGTTCCATGGAAATGTGACAGTTCGTATTTGCTCAATGCAGTTTTTCTAGATTACAATGTGCAGTTTAGAGAATATTGTGTAGGAGGAGCCATCGTTATTGAAGCAAGGCCTATCGATAGAACGATCACTTGTGGTAACTCCGGTCTGGCGCAAGACATCCAGTATAATTGGTATAGGAAAAATGATCCTGCAAGACGTATTATAGGGAATGAAGGTATATTTGATCCACCAGGAATGGATGAATATTGCGTAGAATTAAGCATCCTTGCCAATTTTGGAAATCAAGCCAAAGTTTGTAAGTTCGATTATTGCGAACAATGGGACGAGAGCCAATTTAAACCATTTGAAATATGTCCTTTGGGAGATAGTATCTTAACAGACAAGTTGCGTGGAAATTATTTCCTGGACTCCATGACACAACAAGGAGTTTTTCTACACAACTGGCAAGTTACTGGTGGCACTATTCTTACACCTATGGGAGGAATTGACACTACAGGAATAGAAGTAGATTGGGATCCTTCTGCATCAGAACACAAAGTTTGTTATAACTATATTTCCAACTGCGGTGATAGTAAAGAATGTTGTCTTCCTGTGAGGATTGTTTCCGGTATAAAGGATGATATTCAAAAATTCGATTCTTGGAGTGTAATCCCCAATCCGGCTTCCAAAGAGATTCGCGTTTTACATCCTTCATTACAAACAAATTTAATCGAAGTGATCGATCAATTTGGAAAATCAGCGATGAAAATAAAATCCAATACAGATGGATCATTCGATATTTCTAATTTGAATTCAGGAATGTATTTTTTGAAAATTCATTCTGATGAAGGTATTGGTGTCCGTCGATTAATTGTGTTTAGGTAGAATTTGAAAATGTGAAAATTTGAAAATGTGAAAATGGGGAAATTCAGAGAGATTCTAAATGACAACGAAGGTTTAATGAATATGAATTAATTAGAAAATTAATCAATTGGTAAATTTTGAAATTAAGAACACAATTTTGAATATATATCCTAATTTCAAATGATTATCTATCCAATGAGAATGGTAATAAGTTTGAATTGGATTCTTCAACACATAGGGCACATAGTCTTCACATAGGCGACCTTCCCGGTGTCAGTAAAGCCGGTCACCAAAAATGTTTTTGGTTAAGAATGATACCCCGGAATTGGAGTCCTTTTAGGCCTCTGGAGCTAAACGTCGGGGGTGTGGGTTGGGTTGGTGTACGGCCGCTGGCACAAGGCACATAGCTTATATCATTTACGCTTGGTGTAATTACAGTTACTATGTGTTCTATGTGCATTCTATGTATCTCCTATATAACTAATTTTATCTAGTTGATTGTCAGACGTATCTTTACTTAGTTTCATGATGCTTGTTTTAATCTAGCTAATTGTTTTTCTAGTTTTCTAATCCTATCTAGTTTCATTTTCTCTTGATTTTCAAAGATCATATCAGAATTGTATTCTATTTTTTTAGACAACATTGTGTAAATGATTCTTGCCAATTTATGTGCTGTGGCTAAAACAGCTCCTTTACCGCCCAGTTTGGAACGCATCTTTCGATAGTAATCACCTATTGGAGTTTTGTTTATTGATAAAGATGATGCTGCTTGTCTCAAATATTGTCCAGCTCTATTTTTTTTCTGTAGCATTTTACTACTCAAGGTCTTTCCTCCAGAAATTTTGGTGTTGGGTGCCAAATTCAACCACGCAGCAAAGTGTTTAGCACTCTTCCATTTACTCATATCTACACCCACTTCTGAAATAAATTCTAATGTCGTTATTTCACTGATTCCTGGTATTTTACACAAATCTATTCCTGTAATGGCAATTAAATATTTACTGAGTGATGAATCAAATTGATTCTTTTTGGTTTTGCTTTGACCTTATTTTTTAGGCACCTGTTCAAGACCGGAGATATCCCCTTCTTTTATTATTGCAACCTGTTTTAGTAATTGCTGCTTTATTTTTTCTTCACAACTCTTGATCTGTTTTTGATGAAATTCATAATTTTCTACTGCTTGTTCAAGAAAAAATAGACATTCCTCATTCCAAACTCCTTGCAATGATTTGACTATTTCCTCTTTAGGTGCCTTTATTCGAGGGTCACAAAGTGTACTTAAGTTTTGAGGATCTCTTTCTCCTGCTATAATCGCTTTTACAATATTCATTCCTGATACACCCAGTATGTCGCTTATTACTGTATGAATTTTAATATTCATTTGTTCAAGTGCTTTTGCATTCTTCTTACTGCATCTGAACTCAACGATATTAAATTTTTTCGCTGCCGAGTATAATTTCTTAATACACGAATTTCATTGTCCGGCTGGAAACTTTTCTGTAATAATCCACATGTATGAAGTTTTTGAAGCCAAATAGCATCCGTATCATCTCTCTTTCGCCCAGTAACATTTTTTACATGTTTAGCATTGACTAAGTATGGCTCAATTCCTGCCTCCTCAAGCATAATGTAGAGGGGCAACCAATAAACTCCAGTACTTTCCATGGCAACTGTAGTAATTCCATTGATTTTCAAATAATCCACGATTTCGATTAAATCGCAAGTAAATGCCGTTGTCGTTTTTACTTCATGCCCTCCATTTTTGTCATTAATGGCAACACATTGGAGGGTATCCCTATATCAATTCCCGCCGCATGAGAATTGAATACTGGTAAACCACTCCCAATTCTTAATAATCCTTTCTTTTCAGTTTCCTTTTTCATAATTTTGCTTTTAATTAAAAATGTTTTTAATAAAAGCAGTACATAAAAGCACTTCTAAACTGAAATTGATCTCCTATACGGTGTTTAAGCGATAACTTAACAGCCAATTGAAATTTCAAAAAGTGCTTCGAACCATACTATGTGAAGGGATGTGACTACCAATGGCACATTTGGTTTCTTATGTGCTGCTTTTTATAGCAAAGTTATCTATTTTGAAGTTGGAGTTTTTATAATACCGAGAACTATGTGGTAAAATCTTTTTAATATAAAGGGCACATAGCTTTTACATAGGCACATAGAATTTCTCAAAACTCAAAACTCACCCCAAGCATGCTTTGGGAGTAAAAACTAAAAACTAAAAACTCATAACTTAAAACTAATCCTCCCCATATAAAATCCATCAAATCCGGAATCGGCTGGAGAAATTATTTTTTCTTCCTCAAGTGTAAACTCAGGATGCGCTTTTAAAAATCGAGCAACTTGTTCTTGATTTTCAGCAGGTAAAATACTGCAAGTGGCGTAGACCATTTTGCCACCAGGTTTTAAAATTTTATGGTATTTTTCAAGAATGTCGGACTGCGTTTCTATGACCTCATCCATAAATTCAGGACTCAATTTCCATTTGGCATCTGGATTTCTACGGAGCACTCCTAATCCACTGCAAGGCACATCCAGCAACAATCGGTCCGCGGTTTTGTACAATCTTTTGATGGTTTTTTGGTCCTCAATAATTTTTATTTGGATGAGATCGACGCCATTGCGGCTGGCTCTTTTGCGCAATTCATCCAGTTTCCAGGATTCTGTATCCAAGCAAATGAGTTGGCCTTTGTTTTTTAAAAGAGCCGCCATGTGAAGCGACTTTCCTCCCGCCCCTGCGCAAGCATCCACTGCACGCATACCCGGTTTTAAATCAAGAAAAGGAGCCACCAGTTGAGAGGATGCATCTTGTAATTCAAACCATCCTTTTTTAAATTCTTCCAGTCGAAAAACATTCATTCTTTTTTCAAGAATTAAGGCAGTAGGGTAGAGAGGATTTCGATGGCTTTCGATGCCTTGTTTGTTTAAAGCGTCTTGAAGTTGATCGATGCTGCATTTTAAAGTATTGACGCGCAGCACCACTTTTGCTTCTTCATTAAGTGCTGCAATTTCACGATCCCAATTTTCTCCAATTTCTGATTCGCACATTTCATCCATCCAATCCGGTATGGATTCTCTGATGGCACGAATTTCTTGGGAGCGTTCCCATTGCCTTTGGATCAGAGCATGGTCTTCTTCGGTGAGCTGAATCCATTCCGGAAGATTGCCATATTTTTTTTGAAAATAAACTGCGACGATGACGTTGGTATTGTTCGCTTGTCCGGAGACAAATTCGTACAATCGATAATGGCGGATGATGTCGTAAAAAGATTCTGCCACAAAAGCGCGATCCCTGGCTCCCCATTTTTTATTTTCAAAAAATAGTTTTTGTAGTACTTTGTCTGCGTAGCTTTCGTGGTACATCACTTGTCGAATGCCAGCGATGACCGCTTCTACCAATATTCTGTGATACTTCATGGTGTTTGATTTATTTTTTCAAAACTATAACTGCACCAATGTTCATAGGTATTTCCTGGTTCTAGTACAGTAGATGGAAAATGTGGATGATTGGGGCTGTCCGGAAAATGTTGTGGTTCGAGACAAACAAAAGAATGTGCGCGATATGTTTTTTTGTTTTTTCCAAAATCTGTTTTACCAGCCCAATTGCAGGTATACAATTGCAAACCGGGTTGACTGGTGTGGATTTTCATTTGAATGCCCGATATAGAAGAAGACAAGATGGCTGCAAAAGATGCATCCTTCAAAATAAAATTATGATCATAATCAAACATTTTGTTTTGAATATTTTCTTGAATTCCAATCGATCTCGATTTTGTAAAATCGAACGGAGTATTTACGATGGGAATATAATTTCCGGTCGGAATTTTTTCGGAATTGGTTTCAGTGATCGATTCTGAATTGATTTGAAGTTGGTGTGATAATATGTCTCCTTGTCCTTGCAAATTAAAATAAGAATGTGTAGCGATGTTCACCATGGTTGGTTTGTTTGTTTGGGCAGAATATTGGATACGAAGCGTAGAATTATTAAGTTGGTAGTTCAACTCAATATTTAGATCTCCCGGAAAACCCATTTCACCATCCGGACTGGTTAATCCCAATCTTAGAAGATCATCTCCAAATGAAAGTACCCGCCATATTTTTTTGTGAAATCCCTCTGAACCTCCATGAAGAAGATGTTTGCCGTGGTTAGCCTCCAGAATGTATGCCTGTTCATTTAGAGAAAAGGCTGCATTGGCAATCCGGTTGGCGTACCTTCCGCAGACCGCACCGTAATACGCTGAACCTGTTAGATATTCGTCAATTGAATCATATCCTGCCACCAGGTCTATCCAATTTCCATCGCGGTCCGGGACCCAAAGGCTGATAATTTTTGCACCGTAATTGCTGATGAGAACTCGGATCTGATCGTTTTGCAACAAATATGCCTGGATCTTGCCTTCAGAAAGAGTTTTTGTGTAATTTTGTAAATTAAACGGATCATCAGTTTCCATCATCAAAGGTAAAGGTTTATGTCAAAATCAACCAAAGCATTGGTTCCCCTCCAGTATTTATTCGTGTATACGGTCCCACTGACGGCCTGGTTTGCCTTGCAATGGGTAGGAATCTGGACGTGGAGTACGGTGTTCTATGTTTTTGCGATCATACCCCTGCTTGACCATTGGATTCCCATCAGGAATATTCGCCACGAGCATACCGGAAGTGAATGGATATTTGATCTTTTGCTTCTTCCATCCTTAATTATATTGCCCTGGATCCATTGGCAGGCTTTAAATCTTTTACAACAAAATGCTTACCATTGGACCGAAATATGGGGCTTGGTTCTGGCGGTTGGACTTTGTAATGGTATTTTGGGTATCAACGTGGCCCATGAAATGGGGCATCGAAAATCGTGGATTTTTAAAATCTTTGCGCATGTGCTTTTATGCATTGCAAGTTATTTGCATTTTTTTATAGAACACAATTACGGCCACCATAAAAAAGTTTCCACGCCCGATGATCCTGCCAGTGCAAGATTCAATGAGAGCCTGTACGCCTTTTGGTGGAGGAGCATCAGGCAATCTTATTTGAGCGCTTTTAAAATTGGGCAGCAGTTCGTCAGAGATGGTTGGTTGTTTGTAAATCCTATTTTGATTTATCTGTTCGTGCAAGTCAGCGTTTATTTTTTAATTTATTTTTATTTTTCTCTCAGCGGACTTTTGTTTTTTTTGGGAAGTTCGGTAATTGGAATTTTACTGCTGGAGACGGTAAATTATATAGAACATTATGGATTGAGCCGCAGCAAAGATTTGTCGGATCGTTTCGAACGAGTGGCTGAAGAACATTCCTGGGACTCGGATCATTTGTTGGGAAGATTGGCACTTTTTGAATTGACGAGACATTCGGACCATCACATGGATTCGACCAGACATTTTTCCAATTTAAACATCCGAACGAATTCACCCAAGATGCCTGTGGGTTATCCAGGAAGTATGCTCACCGCATTTATTCCGTCACTTTGGTTTAAAACCAGAAATCCCTTGATTACCCGCAAATGAAAAGGCAAGAATTTAAATTGCATAGTTTTTGGATGAAGTTAAATTTCACGGCCTTTGGTTTGTGGATGATTTTAAACTGCAACAACATTTTTGCAAAAGAAAATGCGGCACTGGTTTTTAATAGTTTAGATAAAATTGAAATATTAAAATCTAATAAAGAGTCCCAGCAAAATAACGATGCCATTGGGACCATATATTTTGGATGTGGAAAATCGCGTCTGAACAAAACTGCTAAAAAAGAAATGGAAAAACTCCTCTTGACCTTGCAAAAATTTCCTGAGACCATGATCAGCATAGAAGGACACTCTGACAGCAAGGGAGATTCTATTAAAAATCAAAAACTATCAGAACAGCGAGCGCAGGTGTGCGTAGATTTTCTAATTTCAAAAAACATATCCTCCGACCGTATCATGTCCAGAGGATTTGGATCGACCAAACCTGCAGTAGACACTGATACTTCTGCCGGACGCAAATTAAATCGTCGGACGGAGTTTTATTTGATATCAAAGTAGGGTATCAGAAGACTAATTAACTCAATCAGTAAAAACCATTAATTCCCCTGCCATCACGGCAAGCATAATCACACGTCCCGTATCCGTGATATTGTATTCGTTTTCATCATCAGGGCCGAGCGAAAGTTCGATAAATTCGACGGCGTCTTTTTCTTCGGATATTTCATAAAGTCTGGCCACAGAAGAGTTAAAATCTTTTTTTTCATTGATGATCTCCCAGGCTTTTTCTTCCGCTTCTTCGATTTGCTTTTGGGTATATTCTTTGATGCCAACTTCACGTTGGAATGTTTCGAACAACGCCGCAAAAAGAAAAATTAAATAATCGGCCTCATCATCGGTGAGAGATTCTGCATTGCTACCGACCAGTATATCCAGAAGCAATTCGTGTTCGGCTTCTATTTTATCCAATAGCTTTTCAGCATCTTTGGGTTTAGCTTCAAATTGCTGAATGGTCTTGTCAAAAGCGGCAGTTGTTATCATATTTCTATTTTTAGATCTCTGGCAGCCCAAAGATACAGACTTGCAGCTGAACGAAAGGGTTTCCATTTTTCTGAGCGTTTTTGCATGGCAGTCAGGATTTCTTTTTTGCTTCCTTCCAACTTAAAAAATTGAATCATCGCATTTTGAATTCCGAGATCGTCGACCGCAAAAACATCGGGTTTGGCTAGACAAAAGATCAATACCATCTCAGAAGTCCATCTGCCAACTCCCTTGATGGCGGTCAGTTTGGTGATGATGTCTTCATTTTCCATTTCATGAAAATCTTCATTTTTCCATTTGTTGTTATGAAAATGTTCGGCGATGTTGAGAATGTAAGAAGCCTTCTGTCCCGACAATCCACTGGATCTTAAGTCTTCTACCGAAGTCTCCAGTATCTTTTTATTGGATGGAAATCCTTTCGGAAACAAATCCAGAAATCGCTGGTGAATGACCCTGGCAGCTTTCACGGCGAGTTGTTGACTGATTATGGAGGAGATAAGATCTTCCCGAACCATGCCGTTGGCTTCTTTGAGATGGAGTCTTTCAGAGGGTACCAAATCGATGATCTTGGCCATGGTCTTGTCTTTGGACAGGGTTTCGATCATTTTTTTATGGTAGAAATTCATGCTTTACGATTAAATGGTAAAATTAAGCAATGAATAGAGATAGAGTTCAATAATTAAAAATAACTCTCTTTATTACCATATTAATTAACACAAAGGCACTAAGTCACAAAGGCACTAAGCATTTATTGTGTCTTCGTGTCTCGAAGTAACGCCACTGCGTCATAAATCTGCGACTTCGATCATGCATTCTATAAAAATAGTATCGAATCGCAGTTGTAAATTTATGCCGCCATAGGCGGTACTGCGACAAACGACAACTGTTGGTCGAAGTCTGCGACTTCGATCCTTTCTATAAAAATAGTATCGAATCGCAGTTGCAAACTGCAATACGTATTGTATCGCAGTTGCAAATTTATGCCGCCATAGGCGGTACTGCGACAAACGACAACTGTTGGTCGAAGTCTGCGACTTCGATCCTTTCTATAAAAATAGTATCGAATCGCAGTTGCAAACTGCAATACGTATTGTATCGCAGTTGCAAATTTATGCCGCCAAAGGCGGTACTGCGACAAACGACAACTGTTGGTCGAAGTCTGCGACTTCGATCCTATAAATAAAGAAGTCTGTGACTTCGATACTTCTTTATATAATTTAATTTGAAATTCGATAGAATCAAAATCTGACAATCAGGATATCTTTGTAAGAAATCTAAAAGTGATGCATGGTCACAAAATTGTCAATCAGAATGCTTTACATTTCATCACAATGACAATAGTTGGTTGGATAGATGTTTTTACAAGAGATATTTACAAAAAGATCGTTATTGACAGCCTTGTCTTTTGCCAAAAAGAAAAAGGCCTAATCATTAATGCGTATGTGATCATGAGCAATCATATTCATTTAATTTGCTACACAAGAGAGCCTAACAATCTTTCTGATACACTTAGAGATTTTAAAAAATTTACTTCAAAAGCCATTATAAATGCAATCGATCAGTCAAATCCCGCAGAAAGCAGAAAAGAGTGGATGTTGAGATTATTTGAGTATTATGCCAAATATAATAAGAATAATGAAACATATCAGTTTTGGCAACAAGACAATCATCCTGTTGAATTAGCTAGTCCAAAATGGATCAATCAAAAATTAGCATATATTCATTTAAATCCAGTGAGAGCAGGATGGGTTGAAAATGCAGAGGAATATCTTTACAGCAGTGCAAAGGCTTATTTAGACCAAGAAAGTTTAATTGAAATTGAAAAATTAGAATTAAATAATACCATAGGCTTTATTGATAGTTGATGATTGAATTAAAAATAGAAATAATATTGTATAGCAGTTGCAAATTTATGCCGCCAAAGTTGGTACAGCGAAAATCGTATTGTATCGCAGTTACAAACTGCGAAAATCGTATTGTATCGTAGTTGCAAACTGCGACAAACAAACTTCGTTGGTCGAAGTCTGTGACTTCGATCCTTTGATACGCCAAATGCCGCTAAATCACCACCGTCGTCCCAATCTTCTCACCTTCCACGATGCGGAATAAATTCTGATCCTGATTGATGTCAAAGACTAGAATGGGGATATTGTTTTCACGACAGATGGTGAATGCCGTCATGTCCATGACCTGCAAATTCATTTTGATGGCTTCGTCGAAGCTGATGGTATCGTATTTTTTAGCATCGGGATATTTCTCTGGATCCTTGTCGTAAATGCCATCCACGCGCGTCCCTTTGAGGATTATGTCGGCATTGATTTCGCTAGCCCTCAAGGCAGCAGCTGAATCGGTGGTAAAATATGGATTGCCTGTGCCGGCGGAGAAAATAAGTATTCTTCCTTTTTCCAAATGCCGAATCGCTCTTCTACGAATATAAGGTTCTGCGATCTGTCTCATCTCGATGGCAGAAATCAATCTGGTATACACTCCATGGGATTCCAGACAGCTTTGCAAAGCCAGGCCATTGATGCAGGTGGCCAGCATGCCCATATAGTCTCCTTGCACTCTTTCTATTCCTGAATCAGAACCCAGACCTCTGAAGATGTTTCCTCCTCCAATCACGATGGCCACTTCGACCCCTTGTTTGGCGATGGTTTTAATTTGCTCGGCATAATAATTGAGCATTTTTGGATCGATGCCAAACTGTTGTTCGCCCATGAGGGATTCGCCGCTAAGCTTGAGAAGGATTCTTTTAAATTTGACCATATTCCGGGTAGAGCTAATTTTAAAAAAGGTAAAGATAATGGACAAAAAAAAAGCGAATGATTTTCATTCGCCTTTTTATAAATTTATTTAACCCAACATGATGTGTTTGAATTCCGAGATGGTGAGATCCTTGTCTACGGATTTAAGATAAGAGGCGATGGTATGTCCTCCGTCTTTTACAAACTGTTGATTTAGCAGGGTTGATTCTTTGTAAAATTTTTCCAGTTTGCCTAGAGCGATTTTCTCCAACATGGCTTCTGGTTTACCCTCTGCGCGGGCTTGTTCTTTGCCAATTTCAATTTCTTTGGCGATCACGTCTGCATTGACATCTGATTTGTCAAGGGCTACAGGTTTCATAGCAGCAACTTGCATAGCAGCATCTTTTCCTGCTGCAGAAAATTGTTCGCCGCTTTTATTTAAACCAATCAATACTCCGGCTTTATTACCCATGTGAATATAGTATTCCACCTGTGGGGCTTCTATTTTTTCGTAATTGGTCAATTCGATTTTTTCTCCGATGGCTGCGACTAGATCGGTGGTTTTGTCTACGATGCTAACACTACCTTCAAAAGGCAATGCTTTTAGAGCTTCCAAATCGGAAGGAAAATTGTTAAGAGCTATTTCTGCGATTTTTTTAGTGGTGTTGATAAAATCTTCATTTTTAGAAACAAAATCTGTTTCCGAACTCAATTTAACCACCACTCCGCGTGTTTTGGCCTCATTCACCATGGCTATAACCACGCCTTCTTTGGCATCGCGATCGGCTCTTTTAACGGATAATTTTTGTCCTTTTTTACGTAGAATTTCTATTGCTTTTTCGAAATCGCCTTCTGCTTCGGTAAGGGCCCCTTTACAGTCCATCATACCTGCCCCTGTGGCGTCTCTTAGATTTTTAACATCAGCTGCTGATAAAGTAAAACTCATTTTTTAATATTTATTTGAACAAGAATTTCGAAGTCTTGCGAGTTAGATTAATTGGTTTCTGGTTGTTCTTCGTTTCCTTTTTCAGTCAATCCTTCTCTGATCGCTGCAGCAAGATAGCTACTGATCAATTCGATGGATTTGGAACTGTCATCGTTGGCGGGAATTGGAAAGTCCACCAAGTTTGGATCGGAGTTGGTATCTACCATAGCAAAAGTCCTCACACCTAATTTTTCAGCCTCCTGAATAGCCAAATGTTCATGTACAATGTCAACCACAAAGATTGCGGAAGGCAATCTGTTTAAGTTTGCGATACCACCAAGTACGCGATCCATTTTAAGTCTTTCGCGGCTAAGGGTTAATCTTTCCTTTTTGGTGATATTGGTCACAGAAGCATCGGTTAGCATTCGCTCAATGTTGTTCATTTTTTTAACAGAACGACGGATCGTGGCAAAGTTGGTCATCATACCTCCCAACCAACGGTCGGTGACATAAGGCATGTTGATACTTTGTGCAACTCTGGATACGATTTCGCGTGCTTGTTTTTTGGTAGCGACGAACATGATCTTTTTACCGGATTTGGCAATCTGTTTCATGGCAGCAGCGGCGCGCTCCATGCAATCAGAGGTACGGTTTAGATCTATAATATGTACACCTTTATGCTCTTTAAAGATATAAGGGCGCATTTTAGGGTTCCATTTTTTGCGGAGGTGGCCAAAATGTACACCAGCGTCTAGCATTTGTTGATATGATGGTTTTTCCATAATTCTTTCCTTGGTAAAGCTTTGAATAAATAAATAAAAAAAATTAACGCTTACTGAACTGTGAGATCTTACGTGCTTTGCGTCTTCCGAACTTCTTACGTTCTACTTCTCTTGGATCTCTGGTTAAAAACTTTTTCTCTTTTAATGGTCCACGAAAATCGGCATCCACTTTGCAAAGTGCTCTGGCGATACCCATACGGATGGCTTCTGCCTGACCTTTAAGTCCTCCACCGTCGACATTGATCTTAAAGCTGAACCCGCTAGCACCTTCTATGGTGTTTACTGGATCCATGACTTTCTGGGCAATTTCTTTAATGGGAAAATATTGCTCAAGGGTTCTGCCATTGATCACAATACTTGGGCTGCTGCCTTCTGATTTTCTGAGATAGACACGGGCTACTGCTGCCTTACGTCTTCCTATTGCGTTGATAATTTCCATAAATGGTTTATAGATTAATGATTTCAGGTTTTTGAGCTTGGTGATAGTGCTCAGGACCTGCGTAAACAAATAATTTTTTGTACATGGCGTCGCCCAATTTATTCTTAGGCAACATTTTCCGAACGGCAACTTCTACAACTCTGGTTGGTAATCTGTCCAACAGCTGACGAGGTGAAAAAGACTTTTGTCCTCCAGGATAACCGCTGTAAGTGGTGTAAATTTTATTGTTCATTTTTTTACCCGTAAAACGGACTTTGTCTGCATTGATCACAATGACATTGTCCCCACAATCGATGTGAGGGGTAAAATCTACACGGTGTTTGCCTCTTAAAATATGGGCGATCCTTGATGACATACGGCCTACAACCATATTCTCGGCATCAATCACAAACCATTTCCTCTGAACATCCTCAGGTCTGGTGTGGCTGGTTCTGTAACTTAAAGTATTCACTTTCAAAAATTTAGATTAAAAAACAATATTCCCTATTTCTAAGGAGCGGCAAAGGTAAGATTCTATCTTTTATTTTTACTATCTTTTTACAAAATATTTTTTCTAATCCCTTGAAAAAGAGTGAATATTTGGATTCTATTTGAAATTCATTGGATTTTGAGCCTTCAGAAAGAGTACATTGACGAAGCCAAAGGAGAGATTTGAATTTAGATAATTCTATCTAATTTGAATTCCTACGCCCGGAACCTACCTAATCAGTGTGACATCTCCGTAGAGCATTCGCAATTCTCCATCCACAAATCGCACATGGGCCACATAGACAAACACTGCAGGATTTAGATCCTGTCCTCGGAAACTGCCATCCCAGCCATGAGTCGCGTCGTTGGGAGGTAGGTTGTAATCTTCATAAACGAGCTCTCCCCAGCGATCGTAGATTTGAAGTTTGTCGATATTGATGAGGGTGGGTCTGCCAAATATGGTAAAATGGTCGTTGACCTGATCACCATTGGGGCTAAATACATTGGGTGCCCAAACGTCTTTGGTAAAAGTAAGTCTTATTTGATAGAACGCTTCTGCCGAACAACCATTTTGATCCGTGATCACCAATCGGATGGTTTGATCTTCAGTAGGCGATAAAACCACTGAAGCACAAGTATCGCAAGAAAGCTCTAAAGCAGGCGACCAATCAAACCTAGGGCCTATTGCATTGGTCCATGCATTTAATTTGATAGTTGAGCCATACTCCAAAGTCGTATCGATGATATTGGCAGAAATCAAAGGATCCGGCAATTGACTGACCAGGATTTCTTTTTGGATCGTGCAACCGTTGGCATCAGTGACTTCAACTTGATATTTGCCACTGAGAAGATTGCTGATTTTAGAATTAGTTTCACCGGTATCCCAAACTAAGGCGTAAGACATAACTCCTCCCGAAACGCTGGCTTCTGCAGATCCTCCATGATTTTCTCCGCAACCCGCAGGAGTAGAATTGGTATTCAAAATTAAAGCTGGAGGTTCATTGAGTAACACTGAATCTTCCGCAGGGCAAAGATTTTTATCCAAGACAAATACTTTAACCCAACCATTTCCCAAGTCTGACAAAGAATCTAAACCGACACCTTTAGACCAAGTATAAGTGTATCCGGGCGTACCACCTTGTACCTGTACTTTAACTGTGCCATCTTTAGATCCATTACAACTGACAGAATATCCATTGTAATCGGAAGTGATTTGTAAATCTGACAATACTGGAGTTGGTTGGGTAATAAAGATTGAATCGAAAGCAGCACAGCCAAATGGATCGCTGACTCGGACCAAATACATCCCAGTATCCAATTTAGTCAAACCCGAAGTTTTTTCAGGCCTTCCATTCCAATCATAAAACCAAGAAGTGGCATCTCCGATTCCTTCTGCTTGAATAGATGCGCTGGCGTCTCCAAAACAAAGGATGGTATCGACTTGTCGAAGATCCGCATCCACTCGGTAAATTTCGATGTACACCGTATCAAAATAGACACAATCCTGGAATTTAAAAATTTGAAGAAACAAAGTATCATGTACAGTACTTCCAGGTAGAATTTGACCCGGAAAGCGATAATTACTATACGATTGATCAATTACATTCAATCGATCCGGATGTAACCATTGGTATTGATAATTTGCGACAGAATCAAAACCGACCCTCAAATTTTGGTCGTAACAAATTCTGTGTTTTTGACTTTCTCCCAAAATGGTAGCAGGCTCTAACAACAAAGTATCGGAAGTACACAAACAAGGATTGTCCATTGGATGGATGAGTGCGATCATTCTGCAGGAATGCAATCCGGGTACATTTCTGGTCCATTCGTGCCACACTTTAGACAAGCCTTCCATCTTAAGTCCGCTCACCACATCAGTGACAGATAAGATATCTGTAGAATCCAAAATTCCATTGCCATTGACATCGTAATAAAAACGAATTTGGTAGTCAATTTTTCCGGTGAAGGGTGATTTGTTTTCCAACAAGTATTTCACATGCAATTGCTCTACACCCAATGGTAATATGCGACTGCTTAATTCTGATTCTTCGATGGTGATTCGTGGACTAAGTTCGATGTCATCAAATTGCCAATCCTGAACTTGAAGAAGTTGCGAGCAAACACCACCCGCCACTCCATCACAATCCACGGTTTGTTCTGAATTCAGTAAAAATTGAAAATCGGTGGTTTTACATTGTTCAATACAGGTTCTTTCAAGTTCCAATTCAAACACTGCGGAATCACCCAAAGGAATTGGTCCCAGCAGAGGGATTTCAACTGACTCCAGACCATCCAAAAAATAGAACCTTGATGCTGCACCATCTACATGCTGAAGTGCATTCAACGAACCCGGAATGAAACTCAATTCTTTGGCATAAATAAAATATAATTTTTGTTTGAGATTGTTTGCTGTCGTATTTTTAGAATAAAGTGCGCACCTTGCTTTAAAAATTTTACCGCAAGCACTGTCGGCTGAAAAACTCAAATGTATGTCGTAGAGATCTTGTTGATTTTGTGTGTTTCGATTAAATTTAAATGGATCCGAACTCACAATTTGTGAACGCTGCATTTGATTGCAAACATTGGATGACAACATGTAAAATGAAACAGCCTGACCATCTTCTAAATCACAATTGCCATCAAAATTAAAATGAATGGTAAAATAATTTTCATCGATGCGGTAGAATCCAGGTATTCCAGTTGGAAAAAGTGCTGCGTTTAATTCCCAAAAATAATCACCTGCTTGTCCTGAAAATTGTGGGACTGGCAACAATTTAAAACTGTCTTTTGGATATTCCAGCCACGCCTCTTTTAATTGTAAACCAACAGGCGCATTAAAATGGAAACGGTTGTTAAAACTATGACCTAGACCAGAGTTGTACGCCAGAACGCTGTATAAAAAACTATCGCAGGGTTGGAACAAAGAGTCTGTGGGTTGGGAAAGTAATTCCAATCGCAATGAAGATTCTTCCGGTTCATAATACAATACCTGTCGGTGGATGTATTGACCGCAGGTCCCTGTGATGGAATCATAATTTGTGGGATAGGATTCGCATGAATTTCCGGAAAGTATGACGATGGAATCTTTTAGGCAATGGTTAAATTTTGTAAACAATTCGAATCTTCTGTTACCGTAAAGACTGTCCAATTTAAATAAAATTTTACCGGGTGACCAAATTTGCGGTAAATGTGAAATTCTATTTCCGGAAGAATCGTATTCAATTAAACTATCGATTATAATTTGCTCGGAAATATTTTCCAACAACATCCAAAGATGACGATAGGTAAAATATCTTTCGGGTGTGGCCGCTTTGTTTTTTGAACTTAAATCAAATGCCCAGGAAATGATGGTGTCTTTTAATATTTGTCTTCGGGTTTGACTAAAATTAGCGTCCACTCCTGCAGTGTTTAAAGCGTATTTGGCAAGGTGAAATAAATCTTGATGCATGTTTGCATCTGGCAAATGTCGGAGGTATTTAAATTTTTTATATACGCGGATGGTATCGCTGAGCGACACATAGCAATCAGGTTTTACCTCAAAGTAAAATGAATGTTGTAGTAGTTCGAAATCTTCGTCTGCATTAAAATTGCTAAATTCTAAAATGGTGTATCCAGCGCTGTCTCTAACCAGTGGTTGGATATAGCTGGTATCATATCGTAAAGTAGCGGGCGGATTGTTTCTTTTAATTCGCACATAGTTGGGATTGTTGGCTTGATATTGGAAAAAAGGAGGAATCACTACTTTCAATTCTTCAATCAAATAGGAAGCTCTAAATTCATTGGGAAAAGGATCCGGATTTTCTACATAACTTCCAATTGCATCCAGGGAAGTTTCTATTCTAAAATTTCCACAAACTGAAAGATAGCTTGATACTTTAGTTAGATCAGGCGCATTAAAATAATCTTGTCTCAGTGAAGTACCACCGACTGATGGTTTACCGGAGAAAATATTGAGGGTTGCAGTTTTCCGATTGTTTAGTGTACATCCGTCCTGGTTGTAAGATAAATCTGCATTCAAAATCGTTTTTACCCATTGACTTAATTCAGAGGGAGCAATGGCCGCTTTGAATACTAAGACCATTGAGTCGCGGGTGCTGAGACTTCCATTGAGACAAGTTCCAAAGAGCGCACTAATATTTATTTCTCTGAGAAAATGTCTGTAAAATACATTGGTGTTTAAACTATAAAATTCTGGTCCAAGCGGATTGCGACAGGTGGACCATCGATTGGTTTCTCCATCAAAATATTTGAGCGTATCACCCAACCAGACAATATCCCGAATGGTGTCTACTTGATTGGCTGCATTGTAATACAATCTTGGAGAGTACGCCAAGCGAAAAAACACATTGGAAAAATTGGCGTTGCACAAAACTTTCATCGGAATAGAAACCAAAAAGGTGTCGTAGGTAAAAAAGTAATTGTGTGCAATGGAATCTGCCGGAGGATTGACCTTGACAAGTTGACTGGAATCTTTATGACCGACGGTTAATCTTTCAAAAAGTATATTTTCGATGACAAATTTTCCAGGAGAGTTTTGGCCACCTCCTGCAGGATTGCAAATGGGTGCGAAAGCTGGAGAGTTACCGCAAAAGAGTGGAATTTTTTGATAACATTGATCTCCACAAAAATAATCTGCTTCTATTCTTACGCTGTACCTGGGCCCACCAGTTCCTACACAGAAAGTACAAGCTGTATTTACACCACCGGAACCCGATGATGGATCACAACTATATTTAAGTGGAAAAACCACGGAGCAATTCACCGTATCGGTACTAAAAGTAATCACATTTCCACTCCTTCGATAATTGACCGGCTGACCATTCACCAAAATCACAGCACCTCCGGGTAGAGTAGCTACCGGTGGCAGAATAATTCGAATGGCCATGCTATCTTTATCGCAATGTGTCAAAAAACTCCTTTCATTTTTATAAAGATAAAACTGCATGGTGTCGGTTTCCTGATCTAGGTATATACCTTTAAAACCAACGCTACTGATGGAGGATCTACCCCATTGATAAACATGGCTAGAAATGTAATTGTCCAGGCTTCCGGCAACTCTACAATAATTGAAAAATTCACCTTTGACTCTTAAAATTCTGGTATCAAACACCACACCATCGCATACCAAATTTAAACAGGATGGATCCAGGATGTAGCGAATGCTTAGTTTTATAGTGTCTTTGGCACCGAGGTCATCAAAAAAACCATCCATGTCCAAATCGCTAAGGCCACCTACTCCGTCAGGGTCAGCGCTTAACCTTCTAAAGTCCAGTCCATAACCACTGAAACCATTGGTGGTGATGGGAATCAACCTTCCATTCAATCTGACTTCTGTTATTCTGAGACAATTGTCGCGGGTTGGATCGCTATATTGGTTGCCTTGGATGACTGCCCAACCAAGATTTAAATATAAATCGTAAAGACTATTTCCCAAATTGAAATTGCCATTGTTGCTCGCATTGAAAAAACGCAAGTTGACAAAACCGTTTTTACAGGGTGAGGCAGTCATTTGACTGTCTTGTAAAACTGCCAATTTTGGAGTACCGACAATGGCTAAAAGTTTGACATTTTCATCCAAAGAAAATTCACAAACATTCGATCCACAAGGCAACAATAATTTATGTGAAATTCTGAAATCTGTTTCGCAGGCATTGAGATTGATTTCCTGATCAACTTCGATGGATTCACCTCTTTCGAAATATTCATTTAGATTTCCGATGGATGTAAAATCAATTTGATTAAAACTCAAACTATCCCCATTGGCGCTGAGTTTACCAATATTTGTATTGATGATGGACATTTTGTCATCACCTAAAATATACAATGAAAAACTATCTAAAGCCAATTGGCCGATGTTGACGATGCTGTATTTTTTTCTAAAAGTTCCGGTGGGTTCGTCGTAGTAAATGCCCAGGTTGATAATGGACAATCGAGGGCTAAAAATATTGGCAGATTTTATTCCAGAGGAGAAGCTGTTGTTACCCCAATTTAACTTGGCTTCAATGCTATCATTGTGATTTTGTGCGTTGCAACCATGATCCATCCAAAAATTAAAAGAAATGGATTCACATATATCGAGAAAATCCAAACTAAAAATGGGCCCTAATGCGTGATTTAAATCCTGGGGATTGATTTGTCCAACTGAAAGGCTGCCTGGTCTATAGATGAGGTGTGCGTGAGATAGAAGTTGGATAGAAGCCTGACGGATGGCTTGATTGCCTTCATTGATGACCCGTACTTCTACTGGTAGTCCTTTGCAGGGATCCACACCTTGAGGACTTCGTAACTCAATAAAAACTTGAGAATGGGCCAGAAAGCAGGCCAAAAAGGAATAAGTAGCGAGGATAAACCTTTTGATCATGAGGGCTAAAGATACATCTTAATTAATAGACAAAAGTTAAAGGAGCTGGGATGTACTTTATTTTATGGGTCTTTTTAAAAAAAATTTGCAGTTTGTTATTTAAAAAAAAGCCCGGTTCCTTTCTTTAAAAAGGAACCAGGCTTTTAAAAAGTGATGGTTTGTGTTTGATTTATTTTCCCAAGAGTCGATTACCTATTTCTGGAAAACGCAAATTTCCAATTAACACAGCAGCAATAGCAATGGCAAGATTTAAATAAATGGGGTATCCTAGTTGTAAATGGGCTATGACGGTTGCGCCCAGATAAGCCATCATCAAGAGTAATCCAATCACTCCGGTTCGAGGAATGATAAAAAGGATGACAGCCGATATTTCAACAATACCTGCAAGTAATAGATGAGATTGATTGAGTTTCATGGATTCAAAACCTTTTACGGCTTCTTCAGCTCCAGTAAGTTTGCCAAATGCGCTGAAAGTTAGGAAAGCAGCCAAAAGTCCCGTTAAGACCCATCCAATAGTTGTTTTTGTTTGTGGATTCATAAGTTTGATTTTATGGTCAAAGGTATTCTTTTTTAGTAATTTGAATTTTTTCTTTTGGATGAATGGAAATTTTTAATTTTTAGAATTTTGGAGACAAGTATTTTTTTTGATAAAGAGAATTGGGATTTGAAAAATTTTTGAAAATGGGGATGAATGCTATTTTAAAATAAATTCTTATTAATGGTCATCCAATTTTGTTCCAAAAATTACGTTGATGATTGGCTGCACGAAGATTAAAATAAGGTGCTATATTTTTGGATTTTCAAAACAAGGCCATTAAGGATTTATAATAGTTTGTTTTGGCTGGTTTTGTAGCAAATCCTAATAAAATGTAAAAATAGTTTCAGCCCTTAAGCACATTTCTTCTTATATTTGAACTAAAATCAAACAATGTATATTAATCAGGGTGTAACGCAACTTTAAATATGAGAAACTCAAGTATCCGCTTTAACGACCCAAATAAAGATAAAACGTTGTTTTTTACCACTTTACGTAAAGCGGTAGATGATTATTTTAAGGAACAAAAGCTCTCCAAGCATTATGATGGGTACATGATTCTAAAAACCGTCGTACTCTTTGCGGCATACTTTCTTCCTTTTTTGACCATTTTGATTTTTAACCCACCCCTTTGGTTAAATTTAGTATTGTGGATGGTCATGGGATTTGCCATGTCCGGCATTGGTATGAGTGTCATGCACGATGCCAACCATGGAGCTTACTCCAACAATCCAAAGGTCAATCAGTGGTTAGGGTATTCTATAAATTTGTTGGGAGGTTCTGTGGCCAACTGGAAAATGCAGCATAATCTCTTGCACCACACATTTACCAATATTACCTATGTGGACGATGATATTGCGGATAAGTTAATCATCAAGCTTTCGCCGCATACAGAAGTTAAATGGTATCATAAGTTTCAATTTATTTATGCCTTTGGTTTTTATGCCATCGTGACACTTTATTGGGCCACCCTCAAAGATTTTTTCCAATTCCGGAGATACATCAAAGATGGAGTCAATAAAAATTCCAAAAGTGAAAATACTAAAATAATGCTTTCTATTGTGTTTGGAAAAATACTTTATTTCGCAATATTTATATTTGTGCCCATATTTGTATTTTCAATCCCAGTAATGCATGTTTTACTTGGGTTTTTGTTGATGCATTTTTTGGCAGGGGTTATTTTGACAGTTATTTTTCAATTGGCACACACTGTAGAGGGAACCAGCCACCCAATGCCCAACGATAACAATGAGATTGAGACCAACTGGGCCATTCATCAATTAAATACCACTGTTAATTTCGCAACCAGTAATAAATTTCTTACCTGGTATTTGGGTGGATTGAATTTTCAAGTGGAGCATCATTTATTTCCCAATGTTTGTCATATCCATTATCCGGCAATTTCTAAAATTGTGAAACCTATTTGCCAACAATTCGATGTGCCTTATTTGGAAAACCAGGGATTTTTTGAAGCCATCGGCTCACACATTCGCACTTTAAACAGGTTTTCTCAGGTTCGGGTTCCGGATTTAAATGAAGCGATTAATTAGGATTATTGTTTCTTGCTTCAATCACCGATCAGTTTTTATTTTGAATCTAAAATTTTACCAGTTTCTGAACAACATTGTTTTGTCGAACATAGTAAATTCCCGAACTGAAGTTAGACATTTGGATGCTCTCTCCTGAATTAAATTCTATCATTTTATTCCCCTCTGAATTAAATAGTTCAAATTGAAGCTTGGATTGCTCTGCTTTAATCATAAAATAATTCTCTACCGGATTAGGAACAATCGTCCATGTAATTATTTCTGTAAGGGCAGAGTGCTCATCTGAAGTCATTTCAAATTCTATGGCTCCAATCGATCTGGCAGTGGTTGAAAATGGCTTGCCATTGAAGTCAAACATTGGTTCAATTTGTGGTTTGCCTTTATAAATGGCGGGACTTGATGAAAACATTTTAAAATTATTCATAGACATATTCTCAAACATAGCTGTTGCTGAACCATAAAGAAGTGGGTTTTGATCCTTGATGGCATCGAGTTGTGGTGTATCCCAATAGGGTCCATTAAAAATAACGGTATTGAAGCTATAATAAATATTATGACTAAAAGAAGCTGCAATTCGGGTTTGTGTGCTTCCATTGAAGTATGCTGATGTACCGAAGGAGAAAATATTGTTTTCTATAATATTATCTGATAACGAAGGATATAGAACACTGGTATTTAAAAATCTCAGTGTGGCTTGACCGCAATTGTGAAAAGTGTTGTTGATGATTTTGCAATCTCTTGCAGAAGAGAGCGCAATTCCTCTGTATCCACCTACCACAATGTTGGAATAAAAATAAATATTCTTAACTTCAAATTGGTCTTCTGGACAATAAAACTGAGGGCTGGTATCGCCTCCCAATTCAAATGCAACCCAAGGGGAGAAGGAGGCATTGGAAAATAAATTTTGCTCCAAGGTAATATTTCGTCCACCACCTTTGATATGACCTCCAGTTAAACAATTTTCAATCCGATTTCCACGAATGATTCCATTGCGGCAAGTATTGAAATCCATAGCGCTACAGACCCGAATATCTTTAAATACATTTCTAGTCACTTCAAAACTGTCCACACCTGCAAACTTGAATGCAACGATGGCCTTTGCATCCAGTGTATTTGAAAATTCACATTGATCAACTTGGATATATTTAGATTGGGTATTGCAACTTCCTCCATTGTCTACACTGAACAAACGTCCCGGATGATTGGTGTTTCCGCGAAAAGTCAAATTTTGAAATCTCAAATAGGAGCAACTCACAAACTGCCAGCCTCCTGAAATGTCAATTAAGTCATTTTTGTATTTTGTGAATATGATCCATTGATGAGCAGTTCCATTTAAATTTTGGATCAGTTGGTATCCAGCATATGAGCCTGCATGCAGATAAACCGTATCTCCCGGATAAATGGCTTTGGCATTTACAGCGGCCTGCACATTTGCAAATGCTTGTCCAGGGCCGAGGTGAACCTGGCTATTCAGGAAGATACTATTGGTCAATAAATTAATGAGCAAGAATATAATAAGGATGTTATTTTTAAGGCACATTGTGATTGTCTTTTATTGATTTTTTCTAAGTTACTTATAAATCTGATTTAAGATTTGATGATGTATTTATTACTCTAATATTATTTTTCTGTTTGATTTTATTTGTTAGTATTTTTCTTTTTCTCAATTCCATCCAAACACTCCTTAAGTCTAAATTTTACTATTTTTTGAATAAGATTAATTGGCAGGGGTTTATTGATTGGAAATTGGATGGCGCCTTTTGATGTTTTATAATTTTTTAATTCTTCTTTAAAAAACTCGATGGGATTTGGGGTAGGGTAGAACCCGATGTGTTCCTTATATGCAGCATAATACACGACATTTTGATGAAGCTTGAAGGTAGGCATGTTATAACTAATTACTTCATCGGCTTGGGGTATTATTTTTTTAATGGTTTGATAAAGCGTGAGAAGTATTGCTTGTGTTTCTTCAGGAAAGGAAGCATGGTATTCCTCGATGGATTTAAATTTAATAGGACCGTAAGGACTAGCTTTATCAAGTTTAGACTTCATTGAATTATTAATTTTCAAATCAAATTTCAATATGGACTACAAAATTAGGAATTATTCCAATTTTTAGAGTTGAAATCTATTTTAAATCAATACCCCATTTTGGTTTGATTGTATTCCAAACCTGTCATTTCAAATTGACCATAAACCTGATCGCCCTCCGGATAACGGTAAGCTGCGTCAGCGCTTGTAGCCAATTTCATTCCATTTATTTCAGAATAAGCATTAACGGGTGTAAGCCATTCTAAATTTTGCCCAACATCAGCATTGTAACGATCTGAAGATGAAAAATTAATAAGCGCACCTTCGTTATTAAAATACAACCATGCTAAAATGGTCATATCATTGAATGTAAAGCTGGCCTTTATTTTTTGATCTACAGTTTCTAGCCATGTGATTCTAGGATCGATGAGTGTAGAAGGAGCCATTAAACACATGTCATTAAAAAATGTAACGGTCTCTGCCTTGTCCATTATTGGACCTTCCATGTATTGCACTTTGACCAAGGACAATAATCGAATATCCATGCAAGCTTTGCCTTCTATATAATGGTGATATCCATCGACCGGTAAATTTTTCATCACCGCTTTCATATAAAACAATCTGGTAGGTGAAGATAAAAAGTTATTTTGCTCCGATGTAAATGACATCCAATCAGACTGCTCATTTTTTCGAATTTGACCTTTAAAAGAGACATAGAATTGGTTGACCTTGGGTTTTCCAATCACCTTTGTGTAATGTAAATATTTTTTAATAAGTTCAGGAAGATGTGCAATATCACTCTCAGAAAGTACATTTGAATCAAAATAAGCAATTTGATTGCTTTCATTTTTCAAATCATTTAGATAGGATTGATAAAACATCCAGGAACTAAAGGCGGGGATGGAAATAAATAGAATAAGCAGATTGGCAATGGTTCCAAATTTTGCATCATGCCAGTAAGCTATGATCAGTATTTGGGAAAGTAGGATGCTGACAAAAGCTATGGCCCACCAATATTTGTTCGAATTGAAATAGAGGTAGCTTAAAAGTAAGAATAATAGGCAGGATAGCAGCCAAGCAATTCCAACAGGTTTGGAAATATGTTTGGTGAGTTGAGAAATCTGACCAATTTGAAAAGCTTTGACGAATCCTAGCAAATGGATGATTCCATGAATGAAAATAATAAAACTGATTATAATTTTATACATGAATTTTTAAGTTGATTATTATAATGGTTCGCAATTTATCTAGAATAATAGCGAGCATTATTTCTTTTTCAAAATCGTTTAAAGAACCCTTTGCTAATTAATGGAATTCGATTTAAAAGAAGGAAAGGCTTTACCTGATAAAGTATTTGACAAAGGACCTATAAAGCATTAATTGTATTATGCTTGAGTTGTAGAAAAGAATAAATGAAAGTATGCGCTGCTAAATCTCCTTAGAGTTCTGAAATTTTATTTCTTAATCAGAGAAATAATAAACAACAAGACCCAAGCACCTCCCGCTGCTACAAGAATTTGCCACAAGAGTCCACCGCCGCCAATACCTAAATTACCAGCGAGCCAGCCACCGACAATTCCTCCAATGATTCCGACGACAATGTTGCCTGCTAAACCAAATCCTGATCCTTTCCAAAATTGTCCAGCCAACCATCCTGAAATTGCGCCAATAATCAGAAAATAAATAATTTCCATAAGTTTTGTTTTTTAGTTTTGAATTATTTAAAAGAATTTGTTTGATCTATCCAAATGTGAATAAAATGACTTGACAAATATAGCAGTAATTTTTAATTAGATTAGATATTTTATTTTATTGACACAATGACACACTAAATTCTTAGTGCCTTGGTGTCTTGGTGCCATAGTATTAATAAATTATTTTGACACTAAGACACTAAGACTCGAAGACACAATTAAATTCTTGGTGTCTTGCCGCGCCCCCACCCTTGGGTGGTGGGGTGCCTTAGGGACTTGGTGTTTGTAAATTATTTTGATACGAAGACCCAATTAAATTAAATGAGCCCTGAGCCAAGGGCAATAGATACGAGGATTAACATGAATGCTACCGTAACTTGTAGAAACTTTAAGGTCATTTTTTTTAGAAGCTTGTGACCAATGAACGCTCCACAAATTGCAGAGAGGCATGCCCAAATTACGAGGTTCAGATTGTCTGTCAATCCCGATTGATTAAATCTAGTAGCATACATACTGAAACGGGTAAAATCCACTAAACTAGACACCACTACTGCTGTACCAATAAAAGATTCTTTAGAAAGACCTGCTTTGATCAAAAAGGCACTTCTCAAGGCACCTTGGTTGCCCGATAGTCCGCCAAAGAATCCGCTGAGTGCACCCCCAATGGGTAATTTGTTTTTATCAAATTGCAAATTTTTAAAATATGGAATTAAATCAATACTTGCAAAGATGATCAGTAAAATGGAAATGATTAATTTGACAAGATACACTTCATAGTGATTCCCAAACAAATGATAACTAAATATGGGTTTGAAATCAGGTATATTTATAAGCAGCCAGGACCCAAGCAAGGCGGCAATTACTGCGGGAATTCCAAATCTAATTAATACATTTTTATCTGCATTTCTTCCTACCAGAATTAATTTGAACATATTGTTGAAGAAATGGACAATTCCTGTTAATGCAATGGCGAGATCCACCGGAAAGAAAATCATAAACACAGGTGTGAGGATGGTACCCAAGCCAAAGCCTGAGAAGAAAGTCAATATAGATACTGTAAAAGCAACAAAAGATATGATGTAGATTTCCATTGCGCTTAAACTGAAACTAATGGTTTATAAAAAATATTTTCACCCATTGTTACTTTTGAATTTTTAGTAGATCTTGGAATTTTTTTGGAGCTACCTGGCAGTAAGCGGCTATAAGAGCGTCAGTTATAATTTCATGATCAACCACATCCATTTTGACAAAAGTCCAACCACTTTTACCCCATTTATTGGGAACTGGATAGATCCCGTTTTTATGGATATCTGAAAATACATTTTGGTCAATTTCGGATAACTTAAGACAAAGCTGATTTAGTTTTTCATCATACGTGGCAAATATTTTCTTATTGACTTTGAAAGAAATATTTTCAAAGTGAGGCTCTTCGTGTGTTTCTGGAAATGATAGTGCCAGATTTCTAAGAATATCAATTTTCCTCATACATCATTTGAAAAATCAAAGATAGAATAATTTTGTAATTGGAAAGTGATAATCAAAAATAGGATAGATTCTAAATCCAAAATTTAGAAAAAAATTAATTTAAATATAATTTTAAAGTACAGCAAATCGGGTTTCGAACAATCATTGGCGTAATCAAACAAGGATTGAAATGAAAATATAAAAAATTAAGCTTTCAATTATTTTAAATTGGCTTTAAAAAACTTTAAAGTCCTTTTCCATGATAGTTCGGCTGCTGCTGGGTCATATCGAGGAGTGGTATGGTTGTGGAAACCATGGTTTGCTTTAGGATAAATGTAGGCAGTGTAGGGTTTTTGATGTTCTTGTAATGCCTTTTCATAGGCTGGCCATCCTTCGTTGACACGGGTATCGAGCTCTGCAAAATGCAATAACAAGGGTGCTTTTATTTTGTGCACTTCTTCAATGGGTGCTTGTCCTCCATAGTATGGTACTGCAGCAGCCAATTCATTTATTTGAACTGCCATCATGTTGGAAATCCATCCTCCAAAACAAAATCCAACCACGCCCACTTTTCCATTGCAATTGGCTTGTGTTCTTAAATAATCGTATCCTGCTTTAAAATCTTCCAGTATTTCAAATTTGTCGCGTTTACTTTGTAGTGCTCTACCTTCATCATCATTTCCTGGATATCCTCCCAAGGGAGAAAGTGCATCTGGTGCGAGTGACATAAATCCTGCAACGGCTAAACTTTTGGCTACATCTTCAATATATGGATTGAGACCGCGATTTTCATGGGCCACAAGAACGCATCCTTTGATTTTTTTGGATTTTGAGGGAATACATTTTAATGCGTTAATCCAACCTCCTCCTTTCGTAGAATGGTATTTTATTTTTTCTATTAGAATGCTGCGGTAATCAAGTTCTTCTTTTTTACTTTTATCATAATTGGGCATTAGAAAATTTATGATGGAGGGAAGGGTCAAACCACCCACGGCATAAACCGAAATTTTTTGTAAAAAATCCCGTCTTTCCATTCTGTCATGCACATAATCATCGTACAGATCGAAAACCTCTTGTGGGATTTTTTCTTTATTTAATTTGTTTTCTTCGCTACTCATTGGACTTGTTAATATTTATAAATTGAATGTCACTCTTGTAGTTGGACAGTTTGTGGAGTTTGTTCTTCCAATTCAGATTTATCCTTTCCAAATACCTTGATATAAAATGGTAAACTAATTTCTTGTTTTAGTAAGAAGAACAATCCTGCACAATACACGGTGCTGAAAAGTATGATTGAGAAACAAATGGATTGAATAATATTTCCATCCGGTAGTCCTTGCTGTAGTGGGAGTGTAGCAATTACAGCAGCTCCTAATCCTTTGGGAATCATAATGGATATGGCGGCTTTGTCCAAAACCGGTGTGTCTTTCTTTATGGCAATTTTAACAGCAAAAATTCGAACCACATACAAAGCAAATGTAATAAGCGCTCCCCAAAGTAACCAATCAAGTCTATCGATTTGAATACTTAAACCAATAAATACAAAAAAGAAGGTACGAAGTAAAAAGACCATTTCACTGAAAAAATCTTTTTCACTCTGAGGCAAAACGATACTTTGATTTGGAATGACTTTTTCAAGAAGTCTGGGTTCAAAATATTGTAAGTTGCCGATAGCAATTCCAAATGAAAGAGCAGTCAATGGGCCGCTAAATTTTAAATACTCTGTCAGTCCATATAAAATAAATAGAAATGCGGGCGTAGAGAATTTCGTTGCTTTTAAAGTCGGGAATTTGTTGATGATGTAGGACCACAAAAATGCACCGAAAATCCCAATAAAAAGAGAAAGTATAATGGATGAAATAAATTGAGAAATAACAGTATTTGCATGAACGTCGCCGGTGACCATCAGCCCTAAAATGCTTAAAGGAATGGCCAAGGTAAATACATCGGATTCAGCAGATTCTATGATTAAAGTGGTGGAGGTCTTTGACTTTACAGGAATTCGTTTGACCAAGCCTACAACCACGGCTGATGAAGTACCTCCAAGCGCAGCTCCAATAAACAAGCAACTTAGTACGGGCAATCCAAAAATAATCTTGCACAAAATAAATCCAGTCACTAAAGTCAAAATAAATCCGATGGTCGTAATTCCTGCAGATTCCTTAAAGGAGGCTTTGACTTCAGATATTTTTAAATCTGTGCCACTCTCAAATAGGATAAATATAAGTACAAGATTGCTAAACAGTGAGCCAAAATTGGTAAAGGACGAAGGATCAATGAGATGAAAAACTGGTCCAATTAGAATTCCAATAAACATTAAACCCAAAACATCCGGAATACTCTTTCTTTCAAAAACACCACTCAGGTAATGTCCCCAAAAAATGAAAAGTCCTATGATTATGATAATTATCGGAGTATACATTAAATAAATTTAATATGTTTTAATAATCGGTTTTATGAATTTTAATATTTAAATTCTTTGACAAGATATTTATTTAATAATTTGACTAATTCATTAAACAATATGAAGCTATTATTTGACTTGTCAAATAAAACTTAAGTAACGAAAATAAATATCGATTGGAATGTGATGGGGTAAATTGTAGCCTGGACAAAAGTAGGAATATTTTTAAGAATGTGGAAAGTAATTTGTAAAAGAACTAAAAGATGAGAATAGGTTTAAAAACGGTGGCAGGCAGACACGCAGACATGAAGCCCTGATGCGAAGCAATTGCGCCGGGTTAGGCGCAATAAGGGCTGAACCGCGCTGATAACCAGCGCGGCAGAGAATAAATCTATTAATTTATCTTAATGAATGAACCACGTTGTTAAACAACGCGGCATAGAATAAATGCGTCGCAGCCGAAGTTCTTTGACTTCAACTATCGACGGTTTTGAGATTAAGATTGACCAGCCTTACTTGGCCCGCATTTTATTTCCTTTTGGATCATGCGTCACTTCAGCCAATCCAAGTTTTTCCATTAGAGGTGGGACGTACATCCCAAAGCGACCTCGTAAGCCTTTTTTTAGACCATACCATCCGCCTACAGGATTGTTTTCTGAGCGGCCCCATGCTTCTACCGTTCCATCCTTGGCTGGTTTTTGTTCGTCGGCACTTCCTAATTCCATCCAGTCTCCATGTTGCTTTAGCATGGTTTGCAAATCGGTCAAACATCTGTAATCATACAAGAGCGTGGTCTTGCCTACCACACAAACTATGACAGCTTTACCATCTTTTTCATCTTTGTACATTTCGTATTCCGATGTCAAAGGGGGAGTTTTTAGTTTCCATGGATTTTCTTTGGTTCCTTCCTGGGCCATATTTTTTTATTAATAGATTAAGGAATTATTATTTTCTATAAATTTTGACAGGCAAATATACCAAATTGTTTCCAGCCAAGTATCAAATAATTTATTTCATTTTCTGAATTGTAATTTTGAATAAAATGAAGTTGTAGTTATAGTTAAAGGTTTATTTTATTATAAATATACCATGTGTTTATTAGAATATCTAAAGTTGATTGATCTGTCGTTCGTCCATCTGATCAATTAGATGATTGTAATTATCATTCATTCTTTGGTTCTTCTTGTAGAGTTGTATGGCTTTTTGTTTATAAGTATTCATGACATCAATTTGACCACAATTTTTATATATTTGGGCAAGGTAAAAGTTTGATTCTGCTATTTCATAATGCTTATTCTGCAGTAGTAGATATTTTTCAGCTTTATTAATATTTTGGACATTCAAATACATAACACCAAGATGTAAATAATCATATTGGCCAGTCATATAGTTTTTTCGTTGAACAAACGATTCTAAAATTTGAATCGCCTTTGAAACTTGACCGATTTGTTTATAACACAATGCTTTGATTACGGTCAAATGGTAAGTTCCGTTGGAAGTATAGCCAATGTCATTTTTTATTTTTTTTTCAAGTAATTCAATGTCTTGAATGGCTCCCAAATAATCCGCAAAAAATTTGTAGCGAAGAGAAGCCCTGACAGGCAGAAAAGATAGGGTATCATATTTTACTGCTAAGTCAATATTTTTTTTCCATTCTATGAAGTTGCCGGTTTTAACATAGGGTGCAGCTTTTTCCCGATATGCAAATGCAAAGTGAGGGCAAATTTGTATAGCACTGTCCAGGAGTTTATGAAATTCTCTTGAAAATTGATAGTGTTTGCTTAAATGATCTTCTAACAGTTTACAAGCTTGATACTGTGCACTGTCTCCTTCCCAAAGGAAAACATTGCAGTTCGGCTGAGAAAGAAGCGAACGAAATGACAGTAGGAAGCTGCTTAGCAATAGGTATGTTTTCATGGTAATATTTGGACCAATTTTCCATTTTCAATTTTAAAAATCAAGTATTGATAATAATCCACATTCGTGTTTTTCCATTGCTTTGGAATCCAGCCATCTAGTTTTTTACTGATGGATATTAGTTGTTGACTGATGGCGGGGTCAAATACTTTTTCTTTGTATTGATTATCTGATGCAATCATTCTAAATCTGCCCGTTCCACCTTTGCAATTGACAACAAAACGAATGCGAATCAATCCACTTTCTTTTGAATTAAGGACGAATTTATAATTAGAGTAGAAGAAGGAATCTAGTTTATATTTTCCACCTATGTATTCCATACCCTGACCGTTGTTAAAATATTGGATAATTTGATCTTCTTGATTGCAAATTTTAAAATCGGGATCGTCCAATTTCGAATCAGTAGAAATATCATCTACCCAACGAGTTTTGACACCCTGCGAGATTAATTGTGAATTAACCAAAAGAATAATGACCAACAAATGGTAAATTGTAGACATAGAATTTCAACTATTTTTCAATTACTTTTATTGTTTTTAAATGAACAACATGTACCCGAATGCAATATTTTAGATTTTATTTATTTTTCCACTTTTGCTAGCCAATGCCTGATGACTTGTTGGAGGGCTGGACCTTTGTCTTCTATATCTTTCATATTTTTAAAACTGGCCAATCTTCTTCCATCGGTATAATCACCTTCGAGAAGTCCAGTTTGGTCTTCAATGATGGCTCCTGTAGGAAATACCAAAAGTGCTATTCCTTTTCGAATATTGACTACCACAATGTCGCGTTTGTATTCTTTGGCATTAAATGCTTTCATTTCGCCTTGATAAAAGAAGCTTGGCGAATTCCATTTTATTTGTTCTCCAACTTCTGGATCTGTGCTTAAAATAAGTTGACGGATCGCTTCTATCAGTTTAGCAAAATCAGGTTCCAGATTTTGAATGAATGCGGTCACGCTTTGAGGATCGTTGATATCTTTTGCCATATCATTTGTTTATATAATTAATGGATCGTTTTCTTTTATAGAGTTTAACAAATTCATACCAGATCACCGAAAGGAAACCAATTAAAATACACAAGAAAAGCTGACTTAAGTTGATAGACTCAAATTCAAAAAAGGCGATAATGGGTTTTACAAAGAGCATTAAGCCTAACATACTGATTGTAATAAAAATGATCCATCCAACCAAATTGTTCTTGTACTTTAAGGTGGTCCATATAGAGTAATAAAAGGACCGGTTGATGAGTGTTAAAAATATATTGGCTACAATTAAAACGGTAAAAGTCATTGTCCTTGTTAAGGGTTCGCTGTATCCATTTTGAACGGAATATTGATAAACAAATAAGGTTCCTGCACTGATGATAAGCCCTTGAAGAATGCTGGTGGAAAGTTCTCTGAGATTAAAAAAAGTATTGCTTAAAGCTTTTGGTTTTTGCAGCATCGTATTTTTTTCGATGGGTTCATTTTCATAAATGATGGAGCAGGTAGGTCCCATGATGATTTCTAAAAAAATAATGTGAATAGGAGAGAAAATATTGGGATATATCCATCCTAGTACCAATGGAATAAACACCAACATGATAATTGGAATATGTATGGAGATGATATATTGAATGGCTTTTTTTAAATTGGCATAAATTTTTCTACCCATAGCGATGGCATCGACCATTTTAGAAAGATCGTCTTCCAACAGGATCAAGGAGGCAGCTTGTTTGGCAATTTCCGTTCCTTTTTTTCCCATGGCAATTCCAATGTGTGCTGCTTTTAGTGCAGGACCATCGTTGACACCATCACCAGTCATTGCCACAATTTGTTCTTTTAATTTTAAAGCTTTGATGATTTTTAATTTGGCTTCAGGAAACATTCGTGTAAAAATAGTGGTATTCATCACACACTCTTGCAAATCCTGATCCGATAACTTCATCAATTCCTCACCGCTTATACTTTTTTCATAGTCTTTAAGTCCAATTTGTTTTGCAATGGAAGTCGTGGTGGCTGTATTGTCTCCTGTTATTATTTTAACATCAATGCCCGCGTTGTTAAAATCTTCCAAAACATTTTTAATATTTGCTTTCGGTGGGTCGTAAAAAGCCACAATTCCTTTGAATTTAAATGATAATTCTTCTTGTGATTCTGGATATTCTTTGCCATCAAAATTGGATTCTCCAACGGCCAATATGCGATAACCTTCTAAAGTTAAAGTATTCATGGCAATTTCAACTCTTTCTTTTTCAACTTCCGAAAGTTGTGACAATTTAATTATTGCTTCTGGTGCTCCTTTTGCCGCGATAATTTTTATTCCTTGCTCATTTTGAAATACATGGGTCATCATGGGAGGCTTTCCTGCCAAAGCATATTCGTGGATAAGTTTATAATGAACACGATCGTCTTTTTCGCTAATAGATGGATATACATTGTGCAATGCAGTTTCCATTGGATCAAATGGGATGGGTTCACTGGCCCACATTGCAAATGTGATTAAGTCTTTTTCAGCCTGATTGAGCCCGTCTTCCGGATTTAAAATTTTGTTTGTTGATAAAGTATAGAGTTTAGCCAAACTCATTTTATTTTCTGTAAGTGTACCTGTTTTATCGGTGCAAATGACTGTAGCACTTCCCAGTGTTTCCACCGTTTTCATTTGTTTGACTACAATGCCCATTTTCATTAAGCGCCAAGCACCCAAGGCCATAAATGTGGTGAAGGCCACAGGTATTTCTTCCGGAAGAATACTCATGGCTAAAGTCAAGGATTGCAATAAACTGTTTAGAATTTGATGAGACTTCAGATAATTCAATATCCAAACAATGATAAAAACAACAATGCCTGCTGCTGCCATCATTTTTACAAAATTTGAAATTTGTATTTCTAAAGGTGTTTTTTCTTCTGAAATTCCTTCCAAACTTTTACCAATTTTTCCAAGTTTGGTTTCATTGCCAATGGCAGTGATGGTTGCTATGGCCAAACCACTCACCACTGTGGTGCCGCTATATATAAAACGATCTTCTTTTTCTTTGTCTTTAAAAACTGAAAGTGACTCGCCAGTGAGAATTGATTCATTGACTGAAAAATCATTGGAATGAACTATGGTTCCATCTGCACAGCTCTTCGCTATTGATATCTTCTACTTTCCCATTGCGAATAACTTTGCACTTGGGTTGAGAAAAATCATTTAATTTTTCTAAAGCGTTTTTACTTCTTGAAAACTGAAATAAAGAAATTGAAGCTTGGAATACAATAGCCACGATCATAAATATGCCGTCTCCAGTATTCCCGCTTATAAAATAAATAGTGGCGGCCACAAGAAGTAAAATCATCATGGGTTCTTGCACAATTCTTAGAATGGCATCGAACAATCCATTTCGCTTTTTATAGTTTAATTTATTGAGCCCAAATTTATTCCTAGCCTCGAGGACTTGATCATTGGTTAAACCGGATATATAAAAATTATTTTCAGGCATAGTATAAATTAAATGACAATCCTAAATTTAGGCATCAATACAAATTTACCATTTGATGGATAAAGTCGGTAAAGTTAGATTATTTCGATAAAATGCCTGAGAAAATCTGAATGCCTTTTTTAATATTGTTAGACAGTAATCGAACAATAAATTTTTGCAATGAGAATCAACCATCCAATATAACAAACGACCAATAAGCGATTGGCATAGCCCCCATAAGCGATAACGCCATCTGGTAAATGATCTGGGGGTGTAGCGTCTTTATCCCAGGCAATACCAGCTTTCTTAAAGCTTGAAAACATGGCCATCATGGAGAATGCCATTAATAATAAACTAATCCAAATGGAATGCGTGGACCATAAAATGGAAGATTTGTAGGTAGACCATTTTTCAAGGTCGATTAAATGATAAGCAACCAATAATGCGCCAATCGGTAAGCTGGGCACACCCAATAAAAAGGAAAGACCATGTAGTTTATGTTGGACATCAAACAATCCTCCCATGATTGCACCTACACCAGAAACGAAAATCAGGAGAACGCCTAACAATGCCCAATTGCTGCTAACAATATTCCACAATAGGGCGGATGTAATTATAGCACTTAAGCCCCACAATATGAAAAATGCTGTGAGGACCCATTTGTGTTTTCCGTAGGCGTATTCACTGACCATGCGCCAACTGGCTTGGTATTGAGGACTGACGAAATGAAGTACCATTAAGCAAAAGAGGGAAAGAATTCCGCTAACCATGGATAGTATAGATAGAGCTTCCATAAATTCGATTTTGTTTTTATTAAAATTGTTCTTTGAATATTTAGTATTTAATGAGCCAAAACAGCTTGATAAAATTCAATCTTAGAATTTAATTTAGTGTTTTGCATTTTCTAAAAAGTATTCGTCCAAACCTTCCATACAAGCAGTTAATCCTTCTTTAAAGCCCATTTGTATGGTGGCTTCCAATTGTGCCAGATCATCAAATTTTATTTCAAAAACAACCAATGTACCCACTGGATCATGACTAAAATTCGATTCCCATTTTGATTGAGGAAGTTCTTTGTTGATGTTGCCATCAGCATCTGCAAAAGCATCCATCGCTGTAAATGATTTTTCGGGGTTAATGCTGACATATTTTGCATACGCCCAATGTTCCTCTCCGGCAGGACCGACCATCGCATAATGCCAATGTCCTCCTTCCCTAAATTCCATAGATTTAGTTCGGGCTTTCCAAGGTTTTGGAGCCCACCATTGGTCCAGAATTTCTTTGGTGGTAAATGCTTTCCAAACCAAAGGTACGTTCGGCAGTAAATTCTCTTCTTACAGTAATGCTGTTGTTTTCTTTGTTGACAAGAAACTCCATTTTTAAATTTGAATTTATCATATTATTTGTTTTTTAAAGTTTTTAATATTTGATCCAATTCGTCAAACTTGTTTTCCCATATTTTCTTAAATTGTTCAAGCCATTTTTCTATTTCTTTCATTTTATTTATTTCAAGTGAATAGTAGATTTCTCTACCCTGTTGTTCTTGTTTAACCAATTCGCACTCATTTAAAATTCGCAGGTGTTTTGAAATTGCCTGTCGTGTGCTGTCGAAATGCTCTGCTATGGCATTGGGTGTCATGGCTTGCATCGCAATTAAGGCGATGATCGCCCGGCGGGTAGGGTCTGCAATGGCTTGAAATATATCTCTTCGCATTTTGTTCTTTTATTTAATATGAAACTAATCGGTTGCAAATATACGTGCAACTATTTAGTTTCACAAAATATTTTTTCATATTTTTTAAAATAATTTAAAATTACACGCTTTAAATATTGTAAGTAATAGATAATCAATTAAATATATATTAACTGATGTTGTAATATAATATGAAAAATTATTTTATTGGATTGCGAGAACTCAGTTTAAAAGGTCCAGAAACTGATTTTCCTGAAGTCGGACTTGTGAAAATTCTAGTTATAAATTAGTAGTGATCAGTTTTTTAAGGAGCGAAATTTGACCTAAATGATAGTAACTGTGCTCGATGACGCCTTCTATGTTTCGTAAATAATTGCCGTATTTTTCTTCGACAAAGGACTGATCCAAAAGCTGCTCATCCATCTGTTCTATTTGACTCACAAACAACTCTGAATTGCTCAAAAATTCCTGAACCAAAAGATTCCAATCTCCTTCAGACAAGATCGGTGGGAGGTCAAAACTGTATTTGTCTTTTATTTCTAATTTGCCATTTTTAAATACATTCAGCAGACCTGCCAAATAGTAATTGATATGATAGGTCAATGCTGCAATCGTATTTAGGTTTCCTATTTTTTGTATGGCTTGTTCCCAATGGATACTTGTTATTTGTTCTTTGAAATTGGTATTGGCGATCCATTTTCCATGCAACAGGACATCACGAAGTCGATTAGCAAGGGCTATATTTCTTTTCATTGAACTGGTAGTTTGTACATTTTAAATAGAGATAAATGCTTTCATTTCTAACAGAAATGATGGAAACAATTTGAGATTAATGTAATGAAAAATTTCATATTTAATTTTATATTATCCACACAAAATTAGCTGGTTTCTTCTTTATTATCCTAAATTATTTTAAGCTTGAATTAAAAGAATTCATTCCATTGTTATGAAGCAATTGTAAAATTATATTGCACAAATGTAAATTTTAAAATTTGATCTATAATTTCCTTCATTTCGTCTATAAATCTGAAGAGACTGGATTCAGACCTTTACATTTGAGCTTCTCCAAAATCAAATCCACTTTCTTAAAATTTCAAATATGCAGAAGCAAATACTAAGTATTATTATATGGTTGTTTAGCGCATGGATGCTCACAGCCCAAATGAGCTATTCCATCCAAGGTAAAGTACTAGATCATGAAAACAAAGTCTTAGACCTTGCCCTTGTTAGCTTAACCATGGATCAGGTCGATTCTTCCATGAAATCTGATTATACAGACCAAGATGGCAGTTTTAATTTTACTTCGGTAGCGGAAGGTAAATATATTCTACAAGTTCGTTTTTTTGGATTTCAATCTTTACTAAAACCAATCAATGTTTCTGGGCAAAATCTACAATTGACACTTGAGCCTATACAATTGCAGATTGATTCTAAACCTCTCGAAGCAGTAACAGTCACAGCCAAAGTACCTTATATCGAACGCAAAATGGATCGCACCGTGGTCAATGTCGATGCATTGATCTCCAATGCAGGTAGCAACACACTAGAGGCATTGGAACTGGCACCGGGTATCACCTTAAATCACGATGGGGGTATACAACTAAAAGGAAGATCTGGTGTAATGGTGTATATAGATGACAAACCAACTTATCTTTCAGGTGTAGAATTGGAAAACTATTTAAAATCAATTCCTGCGAGTACGGTCAAACAAATAGAAATTATGACCAATCCACCGGCAAAATATGAAGCTGCAGGAAATGCCGGAGTCATTAACATCATTACTAAAAGAAACAAGGAATTGGGATTTCATGGCAATACAGTCTTAAGTATCCAACAGGGACAATACACCAGAAGCAACAATAGTTTAAATCTTAGTTTCAATAAAAACAAAATCAGTGTTTATGCGAATATCAATGCTGGATTGAGAAATAGTTTTCAAGATTTAAATATCAACAGATACTATAAAGACGATTCGAACATAAGAAGCTCTTCATTTTCACAAAATTCATATATCCTCAAAGATGGAAGATCTGCCAATGCCAAATTGGGACTTGATTATTATATCAATGAAAACACTGTCATTGGAATTTCTGGAAGAGGTCTAATAAATCCTTCCGGTGACTTGACCACCAATACTGCTTTTATAAAAGATGCTCAATCCAGTATTCTCCGTCGTGTCAATGCAGAAAATAAAACTGAAAGTGAATTTGACAATGCTACATTTAATATTTATTTTAAAAGACAGTTGGATACCATGGGGAGTTTTTTAACCATGGATGCAGATTACGTCAAATATAATTCCACCAGTGAACAAGTATTTAATAATTTTATCTATAATTCAAATTCCATACTTGAATACCAGGATCGAATAAATGGGGCAATCCCATCGAACATCCAGATTTATGCAGCTAAACTCGACTTTAGTAAACCTTTGAATAAAACTTCAAAGTTTGAAGCAGGCTTGAAGTCCGCTTACACAGAAACCGACAATGAAGCCAAATATTCCAATACGGTCGATGGAACGACATTACCGGACTATAATCTGAGCAATCGATTTCTATATAATGAATGGATTCATGCGGCTTATCTCAATTATTCAAAGAGCTTTGGTAAAATTGAATTGCAGTTGGGATTGAGGGCAGAAACCACCAAATTAAACGGACATCAGTTGGGAAATGTAGAAAAACCGGATACCAGTTTTACTAGAACTTATTCCAATTTATTTCCTACATTTTATGCCTCCTGGCATATGGATTCAAAAGATCATCATGTTCTTGGATTTTCTTTTGGTAGAAGGATTGACAGACCTTTTTTCCAGGATTTAAATCCTTTCATCAGTCCATTGGACAAGTTTACTTTCTATGCGGGAAATCCAAATCTATTGCCCACCTATTCCAATAATTTTTCTTTAAGCCATTCTTATAAAAACTATTTAAACACTTCTTTAAATTATTCAAGGACGATTGATGGCATTAATGAAACATTGGAAATTAGGGATAGCATTTACTATAGTCGACCCGGCAATATCGCGAACAATCATGCCATTTCTTTGTCGGTAGATGCGAATACCATGGTGAACAAATGGTTGCGTATTAATTTGTATGCAGAGCTTGGTCATCAGATTTTTGAGAGTGCATTGTACACAGAGCAGCTCCAGTCAGAAGGTACTTATTATGTATTTTCGCTCAATAACAATTTTCAATTGGGGAAGGGATGGAATGCAGACCTGAGGGGCAATTATCAAAGCGATTTTGTGTATGCGCAGTTGCTCATCAAAAGTTTTGGAACGCTGAATTTCGCTATTCAAAAGAAAATATTCAAAGACAAGGGAAGTTTGAAATTAAGCATCAGTGATATTCTATACACCCGAAGATCAGATGGCATTATCAACAATCTAAGAAACACAGATGCAGACTGGAATAGTAGATTGGACACCAGAGCTGCAAGTTTGGCATTTACCTATCGTTTTGGAAAATCCACTTCCAATAAGTTAAAGCATACTGGCTCAGGATCTGAAAGCGAGCAAAACAGGGTCAAAGGATAGTTCAGTCTATTTAATTTATAAAGATTGGATTAATCATGATCCTTAAAAATTCTTCCATCGAATTTTAAACTGCTTTGGTCGAAAAATGAACTCCGCAAACTGACGGTTCGATACTTTTGGGCACAATTCATTTTATATATGTATGTAACCGCTGATGAGAATGGGATAAGCAGTAATTATCGTGAGCATGATGGCAATATTGTGATGTATTCTTCCATCCGAAGCCTTGAATCCAAATTGAACTTTAGAAATTTTTCCATTAAATATGTCATGGATGGAGAAGAAATCTATCGCTTGAAGGAGCAGGATTATTTACTCAAACAAGGTGATTATTTGTTGTGTAATATGCATTGTGAAGGTAAAGTGATCATCGATAGTAAAACCCATGTGAAAGGAATTTGTATTGACATCGATCGTGGTTTACTCTCTGAAGTGCTAGCGACTTATAGAGCACCCGATACCAATGTGGCTGACCTTACATTGGCTAATTATTTTAACTCTGAAGATTTTCTTGAGCAAACTTTCCAATCGAAATTGACTCATTTGGGTACAGAAATTCTAAAACTGGATGACATTCTTTGCAAGAATGCATATGCTGATTATCAATTTGAAAAGGAATTTTATTATAAGCTTTCTGAAAGTATTATTGCTGACTATATTCCTTTGGTTAAACAGTTTCAATCTATCAGATGTATTAAATCTGAAACTAAAAGGGATCTGTTGAGAAAACTTGCAAAGGGAAAATCTTACATAGATTTGTACTATCGACTAAATATTGATATAGCTAAAGTAGCCTTGGAATCCAATATCTCACAGTATCATTTTTTTCGTTTGTTTAAAAATGTATATGGTTTGAGTCCCTACCAATATATGAAACAATTGAGAATGCGAAAGGCCAAAGAAATACTTCAAAAAGAAGCTATACCTTTGGCCCAATTGGCTTTGGAAGTAGGCTATGGTGATATTTTTTCATTTAGTAAGGCATATAAACAATATTTTGGAGTCTCTCCCAGTAAGGAACTGGATAATATAGTTTAGTTTGAAAATGGCATTCCAAAAGAATTTTTCATTTATTTGATTTCTAATTTAATATCACAATTTTTCTTACAAGGTCATTATAACCCAACTTTTTGATTTTTGCAAAATAGATACCCGATGAAATTTGATCATTTTGACGAATGATAAATTTTAGTTTTCCATTGGCATATAATTCTGGTTTAATTTTTTCAATATGTTGATTGGTAAGGTTAGAAATCTCTAATTCATAAGATTTAGATTCATCGGTATCTATTTCAATAAATACATCTGATGATGAGGGATTGGGATAAATAAGTATATTTTTCTCTTCTTGATTTTCTACAGAAGTAAAGTTATCATCATTGATATTGATTTCGTCAATAAACAAATTGTTGGAGCCATTTGCATTCGGATCGCTTTTGAACAAAAATCTGAATTTGACGCTGGGTTGATTTTTAAAAATGGCTTGAAACGAACTGGTAAGATTTAATTTTCGCCATTGTTGTGCTGATTGCGGGAAAAAAGCAGAAGTTGAAATACCTCCCGTATTATTAGCCATGATGTGTGTGTTATGGATACCTTGGAAAGTTTTCCATGATTTCCCGCAATCCAAAGTATAATCCAAGCGAAATGAATCTGCTTGAGTTGCTGTCTTTTTGGCATAGGCATAATAAAACGACATGCTTGGCTTACTATTTTGAGACAAATCAAAGAATGGTGTTTCGAAATAACTTCTGTGATCTGGATAGGATCCATTGGCATGGGGAATAAGCATACAGGCTTTGGTATTTTCAGCACCTGCTTGATTAAAAATCTCCCATTGAATTCCAGTTTCGAAATGATTGTATACTTCAAAATCAGTTGGCATTAGACCGTCGTCAAATGAATATTTATGAGGAGCGACTTTGCCATGATTTCCATCCAGTACTTTTACAAATTTAGAAAGGCTGTCCGCTCCATTTGATCCAATGATCTTTAATTTTACTTCATAAATTCCTGTATCAGGAAACCTGACCTCAATTTCAGGATCGTTGGATTCAGCAGGAATACCACCTTCGATGTACCATGAAAGTGCAACATTGTCACTCTCTGTTTGGCTTTGGTTTACAAAACGGATGGGTTCATTTTTACAAATACTTGTATGAGAAGCAAGAAAATCAACTTTCGTTTTGCAAGATTCATTGCCGTGCACTCCTGTGGAAATTAAATTGATTTCGCTCACCAAATAATCTCGATGATTTATTCCCATTTCAATCGTCTCATGCATGTAATTGGATTGACCTGTTGTAAACATCAATTTGCAAGGAGTATAATCCATATAGTTTTGGAAATTTTCTGAAATATTAGGATCACATATTTTTGTAGTTTGGTTTGTACAACTTACAAATCCTTTAGTAATAGGTGTATCATCTACAAAATCATCTCCGCAAGCAACACCCGGTGCATTACTAACGCCCCAAATATGTGGTAAGCCAAACCAATGTCCGACTTCGTGGGTCAATACTCTCGAATTAGCAACAGTGGCTGTTCCAATACTTCCCACCAATCTGGATTCACAGACAATGGCATCAGCACTATCTGGAATTCCAATACCTGGCAGAAAGGTATAAGCAGGGGCGATATTGATGCTTTTGACAATGTAAAAATTTAAATATCTGTCTGCAGGCCAGGTAAAGTCAAAGTCTTCCAAACGATCAGCATTCCAAATGGTTTTACTGGTGAAATGTCTTATAATGCCATTGGTGCAATTTCCTTCAGGATCAATTTTTGCCAATACAAATTCAAATCCAACATTGGCGATGTTATTTTTAAATTCCGTGACTATATTGAATGTATCTGCATTTTGTTTTTGATAATCGCGGTTCAATATCCTTATTTGATCGTGAACTTGTGCATCGCTAATATTTTCAGAACCTCCCAGATGTAAGATGTGAAAAACCACCGGGATCGTGATGATCGAAGTATTGGGGTTTTCTTTCAGTTGATTATTTTTTAATTTGATGGACTCCTTTACTTTATGGGCAGAAAGTTCGTAGTTTTGTTTATGTTCAGGATGGTTTTCAAACCATTTTGTCATGACCTCTTGCTGTCCGCAAGAAATTGATGATTGAGCATTCAACCCAATTAATGAGATGAGCAGTATAATTGATATTGTTGTTGTGATTTTAAAAGCGGAGACCATACTATTTATTTTAAGGGCAAATGTATGGTCAATTGGTATTTGCAGGCTTGTCCATTCCTGCTAATTTTAGAAGAAATTTGGAAAAAGGAAATATGACTAAAGGCTGAAGCTATGCCACGATTGAACTATTTCTACAAATATAGTTGTAGAAACTTTTACAAGGTTCTTGTTAGATTTCTTAAGTTTTCACGGTAAATTTATTATTGAATATTAATGAATAGAATATCCAAAGTGTATTGTTTCAGGATAAAATGTAACTTCACCGGAGCTGATGTTGTGAGTGCCACCCACAATTCCAATTTGGCCACTTTGAATCATTTCTTTTAAAATAGGACTGCGTTCTTGGATGGACTTGACTGTTCTTAACACATTGATGGTGGCTACATTTTCGACAAATTCTGCATTGTTGGAATTGCGATTTTCTTTGGTGGTTGTTTCATCGTCTACAGCAGGTCTTATTTTACTTAATAAAGCTGTTAGATTGCCCATCTCTACATGATCGCAAGCACCTTTTACAGCGCCACATTTGGTATGTCCGAGTACCACAATGATTTTTGAGCCAGCTACCTTACATCCAAATTCCAAGCTTCCCAAGATGTCTTCATTGATAATATTACCTGCTATCCTGATGCTGAAAATATCTCCAAGGCCTTGGTCAAAAATTAATTCTGCGGATGTTCTGCTGTCAATGCAACTAAGTATGACGGCAAATGGATGCTGTCCGTCAGATGTTTCGTTGGCTTGTTGAAGTAAATTTCGGTTTACTTTTAGATTGTTTACAAAGCGTTTGTTGCCTTCTTTTAATAGATCCAACGCCATAGAAGGTGTGATGGCCGCCTGCATTTCTTTTGTCAAAGTTTTCATTTAAATTATTTTTAATGGTTTATAACTGATAAAATTGTTCCGGTGGTAGTGGTATAGGGATTTCCGGTTCTCTTAGAAGCTGTTTTATATTTATTTCGATGGTTCTTGCGATAGTGCTCATTGCGGTGTCTGTAGGTCTGTTTTCAAAAGGGTCGTGCATGTGGGTGGCTGATTTTTCCAATAAGAAGAATGCAGCTGAAATCAATAACAATAATGGAATTTCAAAAAAACCAGCCACGTTTTTAAGAGAGATGGATAAGGTAACCACAAACAAATAGATAATGCCGTGTAAAAATAGACGATAGGTAACCGGAAAAACAGTGGTTTTTATTCGTTCTGATTTTCCCTGAGAATCGCACAGCCTTACCAGTGAATTGTCTAATTGTAATTGTGCAAGGATTTCTAAGTGATGATTTTCTTTTAAGTCTTTTATGTTTTTGCTGTGCAATTGGAGCAGAGCCAATGGTTTATTATTGTGTTTTTGAATTTCTTGAATTTCTTCTTGCGAAATGAATTGATCTAGATTGTCAATGGGGTTCAAACCTCTTAAAGATTGTCCCAAGGAATAACACCAGGCAATTTGTCTGAATGCAATTTTTCGAATGATTTCTTCATTCCCTTTTGGTAGAAATGATTGCAGTTGTATAACGAAACTTCGGGAATCGTTCACAATGGCACCCCAAACTTTACGAGCTTCCCACCACCTGTCATAGGATTGATTAAGTTTAAAAGAAAGAAGTATTGAAATGGCTGTACCAATAAAAGCCGGTATCGTCAGAGGCATTTCCGGCAAGATCGATTTATAATTTTCCGTAAGCAATAGAACGGAAATCGATACAATCAACACATAAACAAGGTCATATTTAACCTTATTGAGAATAAAATATACTGGAATTCTTTTGTTTAATAGCATATCTGATGCGGTGATTAACAGCGCAAAGATAGTGAACTATTTATTTATGATAGTAATACTATCATAAATAATTGTTAAAAATATTTTCTGTAGCTTTGCGTCTTGTAGTCGAAATCGTAAAATCTTCTATCATGAAGTTACAATTACAAATTAAAATTAATGAAGCCCTTTATCTTCGAAATCCGGAAGGTTCAGAACTAGGTAAAAATATCATTGAGCATAGCGTCCAATTAATTTATTCTACAGGTTTTGAGGCATTTACATTTAAAAAATTGGCCGAACATATTGGAACCACGGAAGCAGGTATCTATCGTTATTTTGAAAATAAACACAAGTTATTGATTTATTTAACTTCATGGTATTGGGGTTGGCTTGAGTTTCAAATAGCTTCCACACCAATAATTTGAAAGACCCAAAAAGTAAAGTTGAAAAGGGTCATCAAGTTATTGGCTTCCGCTGTAGAAGACGATCAGAGAACGAGTCACATCAATGAGAGTTTACTCCATCAAATTATTATCGCGGAGGGAGCTAAAGCATATCTGACCAAGCAAGTAGGGGAGGACAACAAGCAACAATTTTTTAAACCATATAAAGACCTTTGCGGAGTTGTTGGTCGGATTATAACAGAATGTAACCCTAAATATAAGTATCCTAAATCCCTAGCTTCTACCATCATTGAGATGGCCCATTTTCAAAATTTCTTTATGAACCATTTACCGTCTTTGACCGATTTTGGAAAATCCAAAGAGGAGCATGAAATAGTTTCATTTTTAAATGACTTGGTTTTTTCTAGTTTGAATAAACCCTAAAAATTTGCCAATTCTCAAGAACGTGTTTGAAACATTTAAATTTATTGGGAACAATTGTCTCTTATATTTTTAATGAGAATCCAAGGGTCCATTTCAAATGATATTCAATTAGCAACAGGCGGTACCTGTATTTTTATTTTCTAAACTATTACAACCGCAGCCACTTTCGCCGTTTGCTTTTTTTGTCTTCGTCTAGTTTACAACATGCATCTTCTTTTTTGGAAGGGCTACCTCCACAGCAAGTGGATTTTGTGTTTTCTTTATTTTCTAAATTCCCGATGGCTGTTTTTTCTAATTCTACAATTTTTAATTTTTCCATTTTTTAAGTTTAAATTATAGACAATAAAATTTGGAAAAAGACGCAATTATTGAAATAAAAAGTTATTGATATTAAATTAATTTGGTAAGAATGGAAAATTATAAAAAGAAGCGAACCATGTGGCTCGCTTCTTAGACATTACTCCCCGCCGGATTCGCAACAAGATGTTATGCAACCCATAGGGCAACATTCCATGTCGTCGCAACATTCGGTCTGAGCGTTTGCCAAGCTCACCGATAAACGGTCCATGCCTCCTTGCAAAGCAAGCCATGAACCAACTGCCGCTACGGCAATGAATACAAAATCCCTCATCTTAGGAATGATTTAATTGCGATCAACATTAATCGTATTGGACAGACAGAGTATTTTTAAAAAAGACGCAAAAAAATTAAGAACACTGACAATTATTTTTTTCAGCACTTAGAATATTACCGTATATATCCGATTTGTAAGGACAACATTCCAAGAGTAGTGCCTTTAGTTTTTCTTTTCCCCGTTGAACCCTGGATTTGGCGCCAGAGTAGGAAATGCCCAGTTTTTTGAGCTAAATCTTTTGAGATATATTTTGAAATTCGCTGATTTCCAATGCTTCTCGATAGTGTGATGGAAGCTTTTTAATAAAAGGTTTGATACAACATTCAGCAACTGCTGTATTTAAATTTTGCTCGTCGTCTTCTGTTAGCATATCCTCTATTTCAAGGACTTCTACTAAAGGTTGTTTGTTTTTAAAATGATCATAGACTGCATTTCGAACCATGCTAAATAAGTAATGTCGCACATTGGTCGATTGATTGACTTTGTCAATATGGTGGATGATTCGGATAAAAACATCTTGAAGAATGTCATCGGTGTCAGCGGCATTGTGTGTTTTATGTAGAATAAATACTTCTAGTTCTTTGTGGAAATTATCCCAAATAAATTGAATATCTGAAGCCATTTTTTCACGGAGTTAGTCTAAACTACTAAGACTGCTAAACATTAAAAAAGACGCAAATGTTTGTTTTATTTTTTTCTTTTATACAGTAAATCCATCATTTTCAGACTTATATAAGAAAAATTAGGGATTAAAACTTATGATATTACAGTGACACCTTCTAAATTGGCCAGATTGCTTTTTAAAAATGCATAAGTGATTTTGTCTACTTTGCAATCAATGAATTTTACCCTTTTAAATTTTTGATTATTTTTAAAGAAAGTGTTTATGAGGGTGGCATTCTGGAATTTTACATCATAAAAGGCACAATTTTCAAAAAAGCAATCTTCAAAAATTCCTTCAAACACTATTTCTTGAATTCCCATTTCCATAAACTTGGTACCGCTCCACTTTGCATTAGACACATTGTTATTTAGAAAAGCACAATATTTAAACTGTGTGTTGGTAAAATCAGCACCGGAGAAATCACAATTTCCAATATTATTTTTAAAAAATTTAGTTTCTTTTAGAGAACAGTTTTTAAAAATATTGTTGTCAAGATTCGAAGTTTGAATTTGACTGTTGCTGATGTCAGAATCAGAAAAATCACAAGCATCTACATTGTTGTTGCTGAGTACAAGACCTGACATATTGGAACCAATAAACAAGCATCTTTGCATATTGGAGGAGCTGAATTTTTCATGCAGATTTTTGAGACCCGAAAAATCGCTGTCCACCAGATTCAATTTAGACATATCCCAGCTTGGGTTTTTCTTTTCGGCGGACGATTGAATCGAAGCTTGATCCAAAGACTCTGTATTTGAAATGTACTCTTCATGGTCAATAGATTCAAAATTGTCTGAAAAATAATTGAGGTCTACACCCAGTATTTCTGCAAGACGATTTAAAGTCGTGATGTCAGGCATGGATTCTCCCCGTTCCCATTTCCCTACGGCTTGCGCACTAATGTATACTTGCTGGGCAAGTTCTGCTTGTGAAAGATTTACTTTCTTTCTGGCGGAGGCTATTTTATGGCCAATTGATTTTGAATGAAGCATCATTTTATTTTTGTTTTATTGATGCAGCAAAGATAGAGTGAGTGCTGATTACTAAACAAATAGAGCTGGCTACCTTTGGTTGTAATTTCGCTACCAATGGTTGTATTTTGACAACCAGAGGTGCTTTTATAAGTTGGAGGAAGTATTTTCATATTCAACTTGCACATAGCTGCCAATTTTATCTTAAAATTTATCTTGCATATGCTTAAAATATTTGTGGTCAATGTAAAATGTGCCAAAAGGTATAAAAGAGGCAAGAAGTATTTTCCAGGTAAAGCTTTTAAAACTCCAGTTATGTTCAATGCTTAAACTAAATGTGTTTAGCATAAAAACGATAAAGATGGCTCCATGGATTGGACCCAATGTTTTTGACCATTCAGGATTGTCAAAGAGGTATTTCATAGGAACTGCAATGAAAACCAATCCCAATAGGGTAATCCCTTCTAAAAAGCCAAGGATGCGTAATCTTCCGATTTTCGATTTGAATAAATGAATCATAGTTTCTAAAGTATAGACGTTTTGTAGATGAGGAGTTTCACTGTTTGGTATTTTTCACAAAGAAACTGAAACAATTTTAATTGTGCAAATTATTCTGATTTGATACAGTAAGGCATGAAGAACATGTTTGAATAAATAATCTTTCTTCTATTCCCTAGTTTGAGTTATTTTTTCAATATTCAAACTATTGGCCATCGCTGTGAATATTTGATAATAGGCTCCTTTTAATTCATATAAACTTTCGTGAGTTCCTGTTTCAACACATCTTCCTTTTTCCAGAACAACAATGTTTGATGCATCGATAATTTGAGAAATGCTGTGCGAAATGATAATGACGGCTCTGTCTTTTTTGATGGCATCCAATGAATTTTTAATTTGCTCTGTGGCGACTGCGTCCAAACTTGCGGTGGGTTCATCTAAAATGATAATTGGTGGATTTTTCAAAAACAATCTCGCAATGGCAATGCGTTGTTGTTGCCCACCCGACAATAAATGTGCAAGTGATTGATATCCATTTGGAAGTGCTATAATCTGATCATGAATGTATGCCTTTTTTGAAGCTTCAATCATCTCAGCTTCTGTGGCATTCGGATGTCCGTATAAAATGTTTTCTGAAATGCTTCCTCTGAAAATATGATTTTTTGTAACACCAGTCCAACATTGGATCTCAAATAATCGGTGTCGTATTCTTTTAAATCAATTCCATCCAATAAAATTTTACCCTTGGTAGGAAGATAAAATTTGTCGAATAGATTGATCACGGTACTTTTTCCTGCTCCGCTCAAACCCACCAGGGCGCTGGTTTCATTTGGGCGAATGGTGAAATTCACATCCTTTAGGGCTTTGGTGCCATTGGGATAGACAAAATCCACATCGATGAATTCTATTTTTCCTAAAATTTTATCCGGTTTATAAGATCCGGTATTTTCTTTTTGATGATCTGATTCGAGGATTTCAAAAAATCCTTCCGAATAGATCAAAGCGTCATTGACTTCATCATAAATTCTATGCAATTGTCTGATGGGCGCAGAAACATTGTTGAACAGCATGATGTGAAACATGATAGCGCCAATGGTCATGGTATTATTTAGCACAAAGTAGGCCGTTAGAATAATGATAATGACGATCCCTATTTGTTCTATAAAACTTTTTATACTTTCAAAAATAAAACTTGTTTTTCGGGTCGTCAGTTGATTTTCCGTCATTTCAAATTGAATACTGCGATGGCGCTTGGCTTCAAACGATTCCCTTACAAAGGACTTAATCACGGTGATGGATTCAATCAAACTGATAATGCCATTGTTCTTAGTCTCCCTAAAAGTTCGCATGCGTCTTCTAAAACCACTAAGTCTATTGGCTTGCAGCTGACTGATGTAAAAATAAACCGGAATGATGCATAAACTCACCAGTCCGATGTAAAAATTGGCATAAAACATGAGGGCCAAGGCGGCAACGGCGTTGGCAAAGAGAGGCAAGATATCAATGAAAAAATTCTGAACCAATCTTGTTAGGCTGCTAATTCCCGTATCGATACGCGTTTGTAATTTTCCACTTTCATTGTCACTTGAGGTGTAAAATTCCATGCGGTAGGAGAGGATTTTTTCCACGATTGTTTGGGAAATATCACGGGCAATAAAAATTCTCAATTTTTCACCATAAAACTTTTGACCAAATTGAACGAATGAAAGCACGAGCTCTTTGGTCAATAGTATAATGCTGATGACTCCAAGCAAGTAAAATCCTTTAGATAGCGGTTCGCCGGCAACCATCAAATTACTGATAGAGTCTACGGTGTATTTAATGGTGAGTGCGTTGACTTGTGCGGCAAATGAACCTATAAAAGTGAAGGCAAAGGTAGCCAGCACCATGTTTTTATAGGGTTTTACAAAAGGGAGGATTTTTTTATATAGGCTGGTTATGTGCATTTATAGGTATTCCTGGGGAGATTTTTTTTAATCATTTTGGTTAGTTTGTAACCAAAGATTAAATATATAGTTTATTACTAACCATAATATAAATCTCTTTCCCTTTGCAAAAGTGTATTAGCTATCATGAATATTTTTCTTTCTTATGTTCTTACTTTCTTTAGTGCGACTGAACTATACAAGCTGGAAGTTTGGTAGAGTGTGACAGCACTCTAAATGAATGAGCTGCCCACCAAGCAGACTTGGGGGCAAGCTGAAAACGGAAAATTTGAACAACCTGTAAAAAAGTTTTGAGCGAAGGCTTAAAAAGTGAAGCCATGGTGTAAAGCAAATGCGCCAGAAAAGGCGCATTACTGGCTGAATCGGGCTGATAACCAGCCCGACTTAAGTAAGTCATAAATATTCTCTCTGTTATTTAATTCTTACTTTCTTTTGCGTGGCCAAAAGACGACTGAACGATCTACGCTGAAAGCGTAGTGTCGCAGGACACTGCGACAAGTGAGGGAGCGTGTAAACGAGAAGCAAAGAAAAGCCACCGGCTGGGCCTCTCGCTCACCCATTAGCGACTCGAAGGCTGAGCTAAAAAAACTCACACCTTCGGTGCTCAGACAGTTTTTAGCTCGGGCGCCTTCTTCACCGCATGGGTGAATGAACGAACTACACCAAAGGTGTAGTGAAGCAAGACATTGCTTCAAGTGAATGAACCGTAAGGGCAGCTGCAAAGCCCTAGGCCGGCTCTAAAATCTATGTTTTCGGTTGACCAGAAATTTTACTTTGGACGAAAATATTGGAGCCCGTTATGGGCAATATTAAGTATGAGATTTTAACCATCACTAGTTGCTTTTCTGGGATTGTCAGCAAAAACCAGCGAAAGGTTTGGAGAGCGGGAAACCCAGTCCGCAAGTACCCTTGGGGACGCCCGCTCATAAAACCTGGTCACGCCGCCTTAGGCGTGATCGCCTTTTTTGGTGACGAGTTTTCTTTGCTTACTTTCTTTTGCGGTCAAAAGAAAGTAAGGAATATCATAATGAGAAAAAGTTTAATTATAGCAAAAGCGTATGGAGCAATCAATGTTAATTAAATCTCTGTTTGTTCAATTGGAATTAACAATCGAAAGAAATTTAAAAACCAACTAGCGATAATTATTTTCAGTTTAATCATTCCATAAAACCTATATCGTAGTTCGTTCAAAATTCTCGCTTACGCGCTCCTTCACTTTTTGAGTTGTCGCTCAAAACTGTTTCACAGGTCGTTCATACAAAGTTATAAATACTTTCACGTGAAACATTGTAATTCAATACAATATTTTAAGATTAAGATAATCCTTCTTCTCTTGATACTCACGGATGACCAATTCACGCAAATCAGGATCTTTTCTCATGGATTCATAGATCTTTGTTCTAATTTCAATTATTTTTCTTCGTTCAGCGTCTGTTTAGCTTGATCAATCTCATCATTATATTGATCTTTGATTCTCTTTATAATTTGAGAACTTTCGTCACTGTACTGTACCATGAAACCAAATGCATTGTAATACGGAGACCCAATAGTTTTTGTTAAATCATCTAATCCATTTATCGTAGCGCACATGTGTATTACAAGGTCGCTTCCCATTCTATGCAAATATGAAAAACGAGAAATGATCATTAGAATGGAATCTATCGTAATGTCAGGAACAAATTTTCTTTGTATTGTCGCATTAAATAGTGTCTGGAATTCTAAATCTTCATTTAAAAGTCTCTCATGTTCTGCTTTTATTTTATTACTATCAGGAATAAAGGAATTAAGGTATTGATATTCTTTTTCAGCATTAGAATAAATGGTATACAAATACAAATTAAAAGCCCATAATTTCTTTGCAAAACCTGAGAATTGAGAATGGTTAATTAAACTATCCGGAGTTGCATAAAATCCAATAGTAGAATCTTGAGGATAAAAAACAAGTTTAAAAAAATCAGAAAATTTGTCCTGTCCATGGACACTTGTGGAGAATGAGCAAATGATAATTGCAATTCCTAATCTAATTTGACTCTTCATGGTTTTAGTTATGGCTCTAATGGGTACGAGATTAGTATTATGCAATAGTTCTTTGAAATGAAGTTAAGACAACGACAGTAAGTCTGATCTCATATATTTTATTATATACTGAGATTCATCTTCTTGTTAAATAATTAAATCTATTTTCATTTATTTTTAAGTTTCTTAAATCTCCATTTCGGTTATACTTTAATTCATATTTGACAAAGTTGGTTTTGTAGTTCTCACCATATTTTATTTTTAAATATTTTATTCTATCTGTTTTTCCTTTGTAATCAAAATTTACATCCTTTCTTAATTTTGGAAATCCTTCTTCCGTGTATTCTACTTCATGAATATTTTTAAGCCGTCCTCTTTCGTCATACATGTAATTCGTGTTTGCTCCTAATACTTCATTCACAGTTACTGATCTTCCATATTCAGAGTAACTATTTATTGAGAAGTACAGATTTTGGCTCATTAAACTATTTCTTTGGTCATACGAGAATTCAGTTCTTTGAATTGTTTGAACATAACTTGTACCAATATAATATTTCATGCTTTGGATGATTTTCTTTGGTTTAGAATTTGTATTGATTTTTGTAATTTCAACATCAATTTCAATCCTATCGTCATCAATTTTAAAAGTTTCTAGAATTGTATCTTTACTTGGATAATTGAATTCGTGAATCGTGTTTAGGATATTACCATCTACATTTTTTATTTCAAAATAATTTTGTATATGTCCATCTTGATTGTAGTTGTATATAATCTCAGTTTTAAATGTAGTTGATTTATTGGTAATCTGTCTACCAACATAAGCTGACCGGGAGTTGTTCCGATAGTCAACTTCCTTTATCAATTTGTTATTATCGTCAAAGATCCAATATCTAATTGTATCATTTTTATGATTTAACTCTATGAACTTGTTAATAGACTTGTTTGAGTTGAATATTTCTGAGAACAAATAAGTTTCTATATCATCAATTGTATTTTGAGCTTTACAAATGCTCAATATGGGCAGCAACACAATTGTTAACTTATATTTATTCATTGAATTCATCTGTTTTTTCTTTTCTCGTTGCAGATAACTTGAAAATAAGCCTCACCTCAATCAGGCCTATACATTAGAAAATGGTTGAATAAGTCTAATTAGTATGTGACTTTAGTACAAAGATAAAAACCTTGTATAGGTCTAATTAGCATGTCAGGTCTGGTACAAAGATAAAAGCATCTACTTCTATTCTGAAATTATTTATTGGGGTATCTTCTCCACCAGGATTTCATTTCCTGCTTTGTCATAATAAGTGCAAGTCATTTTAGCCATGGAGATGGCCCATTTTTCAATGCCGTAGCTTGCGCACAACTTGATGAAGGTCAGGAAGTCGGTTTTGCCTTGTTGGTGGTCAAATGTTCCACCAAAACGCACTAATTTTGAAATGGCGCCAATGGCATTTGTTGATTCAATCTACTTTTTGGAAATAATTAGAAAACTTATCAGTTCGGTTTGTTTTCTAAACCCTTCGAATTCGAGGGGTTTAAAATTAGGATTATAAATGCCTTCCCAAAAGCCAAGTAATTCAATTGTATTTTGGTATCTCATCATTTAAGTTGCTCTTCTTTTATTTTTTAAAGAGGGTGAAATACTCATCAAATACATATAACTTATTTCGCTTTGCACCGGTCATCTCTTTTAGAATTCCTAATCGAATAAAATCACCTATCAATTTGTAAGAAGACACTAAGGAAACTCCTGTTTGGGTTGATACCATTTCGACATCTAGCACAGGTTGAAGAAACAAATAGTCCAACAAAGTTTTGGCTGTGTTTACTTTTTTACCTAGGGTATAAATGCGTTTTTCTTCACAATCTTTTTTAGCTCTATAATATTTTTCAGTGACTGGCTTGAACTTTCGCATGTTTCTATAATGCCTATCAGGAAAAATTTAACCCATTTCAGGAGGTCGTGGTGGGTTCTCACACGGGTTAGGTTGTCATAGTATGCAATCCTGTTTTTCTCAAAAAAGTCAGAAAGGTAAAGCACTGGTTTTTGAATGATTCCTTTATTAAACAAATAAAGTGTAATCATAAGCCTTCCAATCCGTCCATTGCCATCAAGGAAAGGGTGAATGGTTTCGAATTGGTAGTGTGCAATGGCAATTTTCATTAGGTTGGTTAGACCAGTTTCTTCATTATGCAGGAAGTTTTCCAAATCACCCATTAGGCGGTTCACTTCTTCCCAAATCGGAGGGATAAATGCCGCACTTAACAAAGATGATCCTCCTATCCAGTTTTGGCTTCTGCGAAACTCTCCAGGTAGTTTATGTTCTCCTCTTGCGCCATACAACAAGGTTTTGTGTGCTTCTTTCAGTAAACGTGAACTAAGCGGTAACTCTCCAAGCCGATTGATTGATTCATTCAATGCCTGAATGTAGTTGTTTACTTCTGTCCAATCATTTCTCCTTTCGGGCTGGATGTCAGTTTCCTTAAGCAATGCCTCTTCCATGTTGGTTTGTGTACCTTCTATGCGGCTGGAAACGGTGGCTTCCTTTACCACATACATTCGAATGAAATGGTCTATATTGGGTATTTGATGGGCATAGGCATCTAATTGACCTATGTTAATTGCAGACTTTTCAACCAGTCGGGTAAGTTCAGGGTCGCTCCATGACCAGCTCTCGTTGATTATTGTTGGCATAAATGCCTTGTAATCAATCTGTTTTGTCGTTAATCCGGCATTAAATTCCTGAATTTTTAACATGAGGCAAAGTTAAATAAAAAAACTCTTATTTAACTATAATGGCACTAAAGTTAAATAGTGAGCAGATTAATTAAGTTTCCTCAAGTGTGGTTTTGCACGCAAAACTTATTAATCTACTGCTTCTATTCTGAAATTTTTTATTGGGGTATCTTCTCCACCAAAATTTCATTTCCTACTTTGTCATAGTAAGTGCAGGTCATTTTATCCAGAGAGATGGCCCATTTATCAATTCCGTAGCTGGCGCACAACTTAATGAAAGTCAGGAAGTCGGTTTTGCCTTGTTGGTGGGCCAATAGCTCTGTTTTGAATTGTTCGGCATTGGATTGATCTGCGATGACGAGTGGGTCATACTTTGGTGGAACTTTTGCCGTATAGTCCTGGGCACCGTGATAGTCTATATGTCCATCGGTGACATAGGCTTCATAATGGGTCACACCCAAGGCCTTGATTTCCTGAATATAGGTCGGAAAGTCCGCGCCTGATTTTACTTTGCTGTGGGCAGCTTTGATTTGTTCGACTGTAAACATTGTTTTTTGATTTTTATTTGTTAAACGATTGGATGAAAAACAAGCTAACATAATACTTAAACTTGCTAAAAGGATCATTGATTTTAAAACGATTGTTTTCATTGCTTTTGCATTTAATTGATGATGCAAAGGTGGGTGGATTCAGTAGCCTGTAATTGTAAAAAATCGTTTTTCTACATGAAGCGTTTAAAATTTTCTGGGGCGGTACCGGTATACTGTTTGAAATCTTTTATAAAATGCGCCTGGTCGAAGAAATTGTTTTCATAGCAGATTTCAGTGAGGGTCTTATGCTTGGACAGATCATCCAAGACCTTGTTAAACCGAACAATGGAAGCAAATTTTTTGGCGGTGGTTCCAACAACTTTCCTAAATCTTTTCTCAAAAGGACTCTGACTGATCAATAATTTCTCGTTTAGTTCTTTGACACGGATGGTTCCATTGCTGTGATAGATAAGCTTCACAGCTTCCACGATTAATTTGTCTGTTTGTATGTCTTTGAGTTGTGTCAGCAGAAATTTCTCAACAGAATTAATCCGTTGTTTGTCTGTGGAAGCCAATACTAATTTTTCTTCTACTTCTTCCACTTTATATTTTTCAAAATGGAGTCAAGCGAGAGACTCACATTGAACAATTCATAGCTGGGGTTGGTAGCAAAATGGCTAAATCCCGTTTCGGTAAAATAGACTAGAATGCTGCCGATGCTCGCTGAATTCTTAAAGATTTTGTATCGGTCCGTAATTCCGGTAATCCCAGCCGATGCAAGTGGGTTTGTGCTGTCGTCTTTAATAGAACTTAGCTGTCCCTTATATTGAAAACCAATCACAAGCCCTGAAGTTGGAAGTACTTTGTATTCTGTTTCATGCTCATTCTCCGATACCACATAGTATTTGACATAATCTTTTAATCGGTCTGTCGGAAAATGTTTTTCGAATTTCATTAATTCTTAGCGCAGAGTTGGTTTATTGATTAACCAAATTAATACTGCATTTAGTAAGGTCAGGATGCTAAAGGATTTTTCAAATATCGTTTCTGCAAATAAGTTTCCTATGGTATTTAATGAGAAAATTGCAAAGAAAGTCCATAGAAAGATGGATATAAGTTTTTCACTAAAAAATGGTTTTACATAATTTCCTTTTTGGAGCAAAACATACAGAAAAAATGTATTGATGGCCATTGAAAAAAATTCAAATACGTACATTTCTTGATCGCTTTTTAACTTTCCACCCCAAGTATTCTCATAGGGGATTGCTTTTATTAGGATTAGAAAATGGAAGGCCAATGCCAAAGAACAAATACCAATTAAGATATTGAGGTATAATTTATTTTGATCTTTCATTTGCAATTTTATTTCAATTAAATATCCTTGTCTTCCCAAACCATGGCTACTTTTCCTTTGGTGTGCATGGCTTCAATAAAACTTAAAGCTTCGGGTATCTGCTTATAGGAATAGGTCTTTTCTATGGCCACTTTAATTTTATTTTCATGTATTAAAGTTGCTAAGGTTTCCAAATCTTTTACCGTGGCTTGTGCGGTAAATTGAACCAAAGGGAATTTACTAAATGCTTTTTTAATAAGTACTGAAAACATGTGCCCCAAAGTTGTAAAACCAACGATGACGGCCCTCTCGCCCATACGCTTGAAGTCAGCAAAATTTAGATTACCATGGATGTCAATGATGAGATTGTATGGACCAATGTGTTGATGAATGTTTTCTTTGTCATACGCTATCACTTGTTCAGCTCCCAATGATTTTACGAAGTCCACACTTTTGCTTGAGCAAACCGCGGTAACTTTTGCTCCGTATGCTTTTGCAATCTGAACCGCAAAATGTCCCACCCCTCCTGAGGAACCATTGATCAGAACCGTTTCGCCTTCTTTAAGTTTACCATGGGTGATGAGGGCTTGTAATGCAGTCAAGCCTGCGATGGGGACACAGGCCATCTCAGAATATGTACTTCCTTCCGGCATCAAGGCACAAACATTTTCCGGTACACAAGCATACTCAGCGAAAACTCCTGATTTCATCGATTCTCCAAACACCTTGTCTCCCACTTTAAATCGGGATACATTGCTTCCAATTTTTTCCACAACCCCTGCAAAATCTGCTCCTGTAAATTTATCTTTTGGTTTGAACAATCCAAATGCCAATCGTGCAATAATAGGTTCACCACGAATAAGATGCCAATCTGCTGGGTTTGCGGAATTTGCTTTAATTTTAACCAGAATATGTCCTTCTTTTAAAGTGGGTTTAGCTACCTCTTCTAATTGTAAAACCTCTGGACCTCCATATTTTGTTTTTGTAAAAGCTTTCATTTTTTTAATATTTAATACTCATTTAGTGAACTCCCTGCCTTTTTTATTCTTTTCCAAAGATGTAAACAATATAATTAAATCGCCGATCAACAAGTAAACTTGCTATTGTTTGGATCAAATGGTTTTAGATTAGGCAAAATTAAAAAAATAATCTAGATTCGTTGTTTGAATGACGAAGTATTCAAATATCATTATTTTAAATTAATAATTGTGAATTCAGTTTTCAGCAGTCAACTCCTCGGCCAGGCTTTAGAATTTATTTTTAAGTTTTTTGATTGACCATCTAATTTGAAACTAATAGCGATTTCCAATCGTTTCTGAAGGCATAGAATTTTGAATAATAGCAAAATCATCCTGCGTTAATTCCAATTTTAATGCGCCTAAATTCTCTTCAAGCCGTTGAACTTTTCTAGTGCCAGGAATGGTCAGGATTTCATCATTTTGACTTAGCACCCATGCTAAAGCAATTTGCGCATTGGTGGCATTTTTATTTAGGGCAATTTGGTGGATAACATCCACAAATTTTAAATTTTCGTTAATCGCTTCTTCTTTAAATCGAGGAAGCGTAAGACGCCAATCGCTTGTTTCTAAATCTGCACGTGTTTTAATCGCACCCGTCAAGAACCCTCTTCCCAAAGGACTGTAAGCCACAAAGCTGATGCCAAGTTCTAAACAAACATCCAGAATTTCTTTTTCCGGTTCTCGACTCCACAAGGAATATTCAGTTTGGAGGGCTGAAATAGGATGCACTGCATGCGCTCTTCGAAGTGTTTCCGCGTCCACTTCAGAAAGACCTATGTGCTTCACTTTTCCTTGTTTGACCAATTCACTCATCGAAGCGACTATTTCTTCAATTTCCACTTTGGGATCTTTTCGATGCATGTAATATAAATCAATGGATTCCACACTTAAGTTTTGAAGACTTTGTTCACATGCCTGTTTGATGTATTCTGGTTTACCGTTCAGTCCAAGAAATTCGCCATTGGGTCCTCTCATCACCGCAAATTTGGTGGCTAAAATTGCTTCTTCCCTTTTACCTTTAAATGCTTTTCCCAATAGTCTTTCGTTGGCTCCCCAACCGTACATATCAGCTGTGTCAAAAAAATTGACGCCTAAGTCGATCGCTTTATGCAAGGTATTTATGGATTCTGATTCATCAAAACTTCCATAAAATTCTGACATACCCATGCAACCAAGTCCTATTCTATTCAGTTTTAGATTGCTGTGACCCAATGTTGTGATTGTTTTCATTTTATTTGTTTTAAAAAATCGTTATGAAAGTTGGAAAGATATTTTGTTATGATAGTCCCAATATAAATTCCACCCATTATTTTAATTATTAAAAGTGAATACTTTTATTATTCTGAACTTTCAAATTTAAATTGAATGGGTCCATTACAAAGATAATCATAACAAGTAGAATGCATTGAATTTATTGTATTAATTATTTATCAAGCTAATATGAACAAATCTATTTTAGCTTTTGGAAAAGGAGGATTAATTGTTGTCTGGCGATTGTAATAGTTAGCTTCTTTGTGGTATTTCGGAAGGATGCTCCAATGAATAAAAGTCAGGAAGGCTGTTAAGAATAAGTTTAGACTTTGTTGAAAAGCAAGTTTTCTATCCTCATCATGTTTTCAAGATTTTTACCATAGTCGACCAGTGTTAGTGAAAATTTAGGTCTACTCGAAACCTGAAATTCATTTTCGTCTGCAATTTGTTTAATCAGGATAATTTTTATTTCTTCTCCCCAAGATTTCCAGCTAAAATTAGACCTTAACAGGACTCCGGATTCCATTTCTTTCATTTTCATTTTACCAAAAATGTAATCTTTCTTTAATTCTTCAATCAACTCCATTATATTTAATTTGGATTTTAGAATTTTGCTGTGGCTCACCCCCAAATTTTCTTCAGTCAATTCCCGAATACCAATTTTCTTAAGGCAATACTTATGGTAAGATACTAAAATCAAAGACCACGCTAGCCCAAAGATGCATGTTTTATAAATGATTCGCCACCTACCTAATCCACTACCATCTGCCCAATCAATTATAGACATAAGCAGACCGTAAGTAATTCCCGTTGCTAAAAAAGTTATTAAATACAATTTATAAATTGGTTTCACAATTTTATTTTTTAATAACATTAAACGAATATTTTGGAAACTAATAAGTTTTGAAATACGGTGTGGTCGGCGAAAAAAATTATTTAAACTCTACCATTTCCAAATTATATTTATTTTGGTTTTTATAATTTTCTAACATTTGATTTCGTCCTGTTTCTGCCTCTTGAAGAGAATTATATTTATTTAAGTCTGAAGTACAACCATTTGCACTTTTACAGATATTTTCAATTAATTCATACCACTCCCTGGTTTTCTCTTTAATTACTTTTTCATCCCCAGTTATTTTTTGGACATCTGTGTAAAATAAATAATCTGTGGAAGAATCCTCTTGCTGATTTATAGGTCTTGAAAAGCAAAAATAATAAGAAGTATTTCCAGTGTTGCCTGAATCATTACAAGAATTTAATAAAAATAGAGCTAGAAACAATAAGATGAATTGCAAAAGTTTCATATGATATGGTTTTAATTTATAGAATAATAATTAATATTTTATTTTTTAAGTTTGTCAGTGAAATCAGTAAATAATTTTCCATCATACCGGCATAAACCAACGTTTCTGGTCCCAAACCAAATGTTTCCTTTTTTATCCTCAACAATTGAAAATACAGAATTATTGCTTAGGCCGTCTTTTGTAGTAAAATTAGTAAATGTCTTCACGCTGGCCGTGATCGGAGCCGAAGGGTCAAAGTAAAACACACCTCTGTTTTCAGTCCCAAACCAAATGTTTCCTTTTTTATCTTCCAGCATATGGGATATTCCTCTACTTGTAAAACCTTCCTTCTCTTTATAATTGATAATAGATTTTTCAGCTGCTGATGGGTCAAAGTGGAAGGCACCATCGTTTCTGGTTCCGAACCAAATGTTTCCAGTTTTATCTTTTAAAATACAATGAACCATATAGTCAAAAGCATTTTCTGTATATGATAATTTTATTAATGATTTTCCATCAAAATGAGATAGACCCTCATTGTTCCAGGATGCGAACCAAATGGATCCGGTTTTGTCTTCGGTAATACCGGATATATAGTGAAGTCTGAGATTGGAGTGATTAGTGATACCTTCAGATAAAAATTTCCTGAAAAACTTTCCATCATAATTATATACGCTACTGTCACCGGTGGCAATCCAAAGTTTACCAGTTTTATCTTCGTAAAAACTCCAGATAGAAGTATTTCTCAAATCAGAATTCTCTGTGAGATTTGTAAATGATTTTTTACTATCCGAAGGGTCATATCTAAGGACCCCTGAATCTGAGCCAAATAAAATATAACCATTTTTATCTTCAAAAATGCTCCAAATGTTATTGCTGATTATACCGTCCTCTGTTGTAAAATTTGTAAAAGTTTTCCCATCATAGTGATAGATGCCGGCCCCTGTGGTGCCAAACCAAAGATTACCGGCTTTGTCACACAACCCACAGTGAACATTATCAAATTCTGATGTTTGATGGACTTTGGTAGATTTTGCTTGGACAGGAGGAACGTTAGTTGGATTTATTGTGGTTTGTGCATTACAAACAGAGTTAAATATTAATAGAGTCAGACTGAAAACCAACTTGTCGGATGTCGGTAAATATTTTAAAATCATCAGATACATAAATACTTCACTGTCATTTTTAATTTTTGTTAAAGATTGACAACATGTTTGTAGCTTACAAAGGTTCATGGCACAAACCTTGGATAAAGGTATAAAAATTATCGAATAAACAAAGCTTCATTTTTGCAAATGATAGATCAGCAAGAGTTATTATTTCATTATTCTTTCATATCCAGAATACGGCCTTAACTCCATAAGCTCAAATCTAATCTTACCAGACTTTACCAATGGCAAGGTATCAAGTAGATTTATGGCAGTTTTCTTATCCTCCGTTTCCAATATCAGAATTGCATTTTTATTTTCTGTAAAATAGATTTCTCTAATGGAATCTGAAAGATATAAATTATAAACATGCAGAGCTTCCTCCTTTAATAAGTCCTCTAAATGATCCCATTCTACACCTTCAATTTCATTTTCTATTGCAAGTATTTTCATATTAATAAGATCTAATTTTCCAGTTAAATTTATTTAGCAAAACCAAATTCCGCAGATTAGAAGAGCATTTACTTAAAAAAGTACATAAGATCATTAGAATTCCAATTGATTTTATCGATCCTACGTTCTCATTTTACTTAGGCAATGTTAGCTGATATTTTTTAATCTTTATTGTTCTGATTAGGTTATTTAAAGAGTTTATATATAGTATTTTTCCTTCAAATATATGATTTAATTGCAAAATTATTTTAATGGTTTCATTTACCATAAAGCTTCCAATTAGTCCGCATAAAGCACTATTAACACCCACAATTGAGCAAGTTTGACAATTAAAATATTCTCTAAAATCAAATATATCATCTAATCCAAAATTTTGCTTATGATGAAGTACAGTAATATAACCTTGCCATTCAGAAACTGCTCCGTGAATTAAGGGTAATTGTTGTTTTTCACAATAATTGTTTATTAATATTCTACTACTAGATTGATCGGTGCAATCACAAATTATCTTATACTTTTCAGCTATTGTTTGGATATTATTCTCATCTATTGTAAATATGTAGACTTCTATTAAAACGTTAGGATTTTGCTCTCTTAATTTTTGTGATAAAACTGTGGCTTTATTTTGTCCAATCTCAGCTGGAGTATAACAAAATTGCCGATGCAAGTTTGATTCTTCAATTTTGTCAAAGTCACAAATTCCAATTGTACCTACACCCATTGATACTAAATAAGATGCTACAACCACTCCTAATCCACCTGCTCCAATAATTAAGACAGAAGCATTTGATAGGTTTTGTTGACCTGTAATCCCAATTTCTGGAAGCAAGATTTGTTGCTGATATCTTTTCATTATCTATTAATCTGTGATGTAATGGTTGTATCTTTTATTTTATCGTCGTTAGCTAAAAGTAACGCCTTTGAAATTATTAATGACAAACCAATATCACCTTCAAATGGTAAGAATATATTTTCTGTATCATTTTGTTTGCCTCTATCAGCTACAATACATAAATATTGGTCGTTTGGTTCCATCAAAATATTGGTGCTACCAAAATGAATTTTATATGTTCTTATTTTGCCTTTTACAATTAGAAATTTATCGGATAGATGAGTTACATTGGCAATTTTCAATCTTGGAACTAAGCCTTGTAAAATTTCTTTTCTATTTTTTGCTACTTCAGATAATTCACCAAATGCGTAAGACTGCCAATAATCTCTATAAGGTAGTAAGCCGCCAGAATCGTTCCAAGTTGGGTCATTGCCAACGCTGGCAACGCCTACAAATAAATCAACATCTCTCATGGCTTCAGAAAATGCAATGGTAGGGACATTAATAAGGTCAATTAACTCATTTGTTTCTGAATTAAGGAATCTTATCTGGTCTGTTGTTACATAATTCCAAATTCCTGTACTATTCCATTGATTTTCTACGTTTAATGAATTTACCCAAAATTCAACTTTTATTTTAAATTCTGGTAAATTAAGCTGAGCAGTATCTTGATCTCCTCCATCCCAAGAGCCAATAAGTTTTGCTTTCCAATTTCTCCCTTTTGCTAAGGTAACATATTGGTGTTGTTTAAGAATATGAGAAGCCATTCTATTGCTGTAAATTTTTGTTTTTATTTCAGCATCTGTCAATATATAGATTTCTCGATATGCTTGTTTAAATGGTTGTTGTATTTCAGAGTCCATTAAAAACTGTCGCCATTCCTTAACTTCTTGGGTAGAGCTGGTAGCAGGATGCCATAACTCTACATTATTAAAATCAAGTACTTCTAATTCCTTATAGTGAATATCTATCCATTTTCGATTAATAAATATGGCTAACTTTGATTCCTTTTCATTAGAAAACTTAAAAATTAATTTATTGATTACAAAAGATATAAGTCCGTGATTTATATATTTTTCATATAAATATTTTAAGGAAATCACTCTATTGGATCGAAGCATTCTATCAAATCGTTCTTTTTGAACCGAAGTAGTCTGGTCAATTTGTTTTTGTCTATCTTTTAGTTTTTTTAGTTTAATTGAAAAGGTATCTATAATCGATTGAGGTACATTTTTATGTTCTTTACCATCTTTTGCGTACCATTTAATGATGGATTTGCCAATTCCTGTTAATTCTATTACAGCTTTTATATCTTCAAAATATGTTTCAAATTTATTGTCTGATATTTTAAAATCGTCAACCGCTAAGTCTTCCACCTCCATTGAAGATACACCTAATTTATTTGCAGCTTCTATGATGTATTTTTCTATAAGATCCTGTGTAGTATTTTGTTTAATTTTCAGTTTTAGTTTTGATAATTGTGCAATGCCATCTAATCCTTTGGATGCATATAGTGTATAAAGGCAAGCATTCCCTAGACTTGCAGAAGAAGGCCCTTTTTCGGGTATTTTTTTAAAACATCTTTCCGCAAGACTACTTATAGTTATGATGGTTTTATTATCGTGAAATTTTGAATTCATCCACACTAAGCCTTTTACAGTTTCTACGTTTAATGGATTTAAAAATTCTACTTTGCCATACGTATGCACACCACCATTGTAATTACTTGTATAAAACTTAGTCTTTTCCTTTAGCCCTATTATAAACTTAAATAATTCTTGAGAAAATATTTTAAAATCTTCATTTCCAAATGATTCAATTAAAATTCTTGATTCATCTAAATACTTTTTCGAAGGTTTACTACCAGATGCTTTTTGTGCAAGGGATATAATTTTAAAACACAATTGTTTTTGACTTTCTTTTAGACTTTCAATTTTAGTGTTTGCATAATTTTTAAATTCGTCGTCACCTATAAAATAAGTAGGTTTTGAAATATTTTCTCCATTTTCCTCATATAGAATATCTTCTACTTTTTGTATTATTTTATTTATATCATAATAGAAATGAGTTTGTTTAAAAACAGCCAATTCTGATTTAATTTTATTAATTATATCTTTTCTTCTTTGTTTTCAAAGTTATGAAAGCGGAGAATATTTGTAAGTATTGGTTTTATTACATGTATTAAATTGTCATTGTAATCACGATATATATTGTTTTGTTATTTACTATACATTTTAGTTCTTCTAAAATAGTATTCAAAATAATAATTGAATATTTCCCTAATGTAATTTTCTTTTTGAAAAAAAGTTGATAAAAAAAAAAGTAAACCTTCTTCTGCTCAATACATTAATTTTCTCTTTTAAATTATTGATATTTTTAATTATATCAATAATTAAAAGTACTTTTTGATCGTCATTCCAATTTAAAATTTCAGATTCAATCTTTGTGTCAATTTTACCTGAATTTATGTTTATTTCAATAGTTTTGTACAAAGTCTCAAATGGACCTTCTTTTTTCTTGAAAATATTAAATATATTCATAACTATCCGCCAATTAAAGGAGTTAGTTTTATAAATGAAACTTTTGAATGGTCTTTTAGTTTAATCTCTTGATTGATTTCTTCAATTTGGATATTGTCTACAAGTATAAAGAAAGCATTTTTTTGAAATGCATCTAAAGCAACATAGACTTGTTTTTCATGGTCAATTAATAGTTTTCTTTTAAGTTTGAAACCATTTAAAGTTTTCTCTGCTTCAGTTGGTTCTACTAATCCATTGAAATATTCTGGTAATTTATTGTTATAGTTATTCACTTCTTGTATTACCCTTTTTCAATAAGTTCTTGAGTTGAAATTGTTTCATTTTCAATTTCAATTTCAAATTGGTTTGTAATAGTACCATTTATTAGTTCGTCAATAATTAAAATATTCATTTCAGTTTATTTAAAATTCCAGCTATCCATATTATATCTATCAAATACTGACTTACCCATCTGTATTTTGATGGATTGTTCGGACTCGATTAGGAACTTATCCACAAAGATAAATATCGTTTTGAATTAGTTATATATTAATTATACTCTTTCATTTCGTCTGATCTGCGGTTTTCCAATATATGATTGTCGCAAAATAGCCTGCAATACAACTCAGAATTAAAATTGAATAACTGTATTGGTCCAACAAGTCTTTGTAGCGCCGCCTGCTCCACTGTAAAGTCCTGGGATAGACCATGGAAAATAGGATCCATACCCAATGGCGGCAATAACCTGCGCTAACACTAAAGTCAATGCCACAAATCCCAAAGGTGCAAGATAACCCTTACCCAAAAGAGCAAAAAATGCAATGGGAACGCCTACTAATATGGTGAGAAATGTAGTTATAAAATAATTCCAGAGTAGAGAAGAAAGTATTTTGGTTTCAAGGATGGGTAGTTGCAAAATACTTCCAATTAGAAATCCAATGAAAAGATTAGAAATTACCAGTCCTAAACACCATATGACATAAACAATAAATTTTGCATTCCAAGATTTTAGTTCGTGATGTTGGTAAAGAAAGTAAGTCTTTTGCAGTTCCATCCGGATACTCGCGTCCAAAGAGCCAACTGGCTACAAAACCGAATGCCAAAACACCGCCCACGCCTACAGCCTGTGTCAATAAATCGATATAGGATTTCCAGCTTGCTTCCATGTTCATGGCTTTGGCTTTTGCCACAAGACCACCTCCTTGTGCCACCGCCTCAGGTCTTGAATGATCATAATAAATGCACCACCCATCAATGGAGCTAAAGCAAATGCAATAAAGGTCCACCAAACTGTATTGGCGTATTTTGCTTTTAGTAATTCAGCTTGCAATGCTTGGATCTGTTGTTTCATTACATCTTGTTTCTGATGGTCCGCAAGAAATACATTTCTAAATCTTCGGTATACAAATATACTTGTTGTGGGGGTATGTATTTCTCAACCAATAATTTTGAAATGTTTTCTGGTTTTAAAATAGCCTCAGGGTTGGTAATTTCTATTTCATCATGGTCTGTCATTGTCGCTTCATAATTAGAATTCAATAACTCTTGCAAAGCTTTTGTGTTGTCGGATGTTTTTACCAGTATTTTTTAATGAGTTGGTCGTTGAGTTCTTGTGTAGTGAGTTCTTTGATCAATTTTCCTTCATGTATGATGCCGATGCGAGTGGCTACTTTAGAAATCTCACCCAGTATGTGACTTGAAAGAAAGATGGTGGATCCTTTGCTTGCAAGGTCTAGGAGTAATTCCTTACTTCAACTATTCCTTCGGGATCTAAGCCATTAATAGGTTCATCAAGAATTAATAGTTTTGGCTTGTGCATCAGGGCCTTTGCCAAACCCAAGCGCTGGTGATTGCCGAGTGAAAGTACATTGGCTTTTTTGTCTTTGTAATTTGTCAACTTTAATTTTTCAATGATTTCGTGTATTAAAGTTGGCTGAGTTAACTGTCGAAGTTTATAATATACTTTTAGGTTTTCCGTGACTGATAGGTTTGGATAGGAGTTAGGCGTTTCCACCATGTATCCAATATCGTTCCACTGATCAAACTGCGGTGTAAGCTCCTTGTTAAATAATTGAATGTGGCCTTTGTCGGGCTTCATCATGCCCAGCAACATTCGAATCAAAGTCGTCTTTCCTGCACCATTTAAGCCTAAAAACCATAAATTTCTCCTTCATTAACGTGAATAGAAATTTCATCGGAAGCAGGAGTAGTCCCAAAGTATTTGCTGAGTGTGGTTGTTTTGATAATTTCCATATGGATGGACGATCAACAAAAATAGTAAATTATTTCTATTAATGAAGCCATGTTATTTTTCTGCTCTGATGAGAAGTGTGGCTGTTTTTGTGAGCTCACCATTTATTTCGACTTCCGGCTCGTCTTTTCTATAATTTCAATGACTTTAAAATGGTTGTTTTCTATTAATTCTCTCAAATCTTCTTTTGAATATACCTTGAAGCCATATTTCACAAAAAGGATAATGCTCCATTATTGATTTTGGTCTGATTGAAATTATAACTTGTCCAAGTGGTTTTAAAACTCTCCAAATTTCAGCAAGCACTTTTTGTGGAGGATCCCAAAAGTAAAGTGTATTGATAGAAAAAACTTTGTTAAAGGATGATGGGTCAAATGGAAGTTCGTTGGCGTCTGCTAACTGAAAATGAGCTTGTCCACTTGCGATCCAAGTTTCATTTTGTTTACTGGATTCTGCGACCATAGCCTCCGAAATATCACAACCAGTATATTTTATTGAGTGGTCTGTTGATAATATATTTTCACAAAAAATCCATTTCCCATTCCTATTTCAAGGATGTGGTCGCCTTTTTGTAAATTTAAAGCTTCAATAGTGTTTAGATTGATGTGCAAATTGCCTTCATTCATTTTTTGACCAACTTGTGTGGCAAATTCTCCACTGGGTTGTCGAAGTTGTTTTGCAATTTCTTTAAGTGTTTGTTCGTCCATATTTTATTTTGTTATCTGTTGCTTAACCAATGCCAAGTTTAATCTCATTATTTATTTTTAATGACAAGTGTAAGTAGGAAAAAACTTTCAGTAATGGCAATTACACCATGCAGAATATTTTCTTGCAATGCTATCATTTGACCTTTTTCTAATAGGACATTCTCTTGTTCTGTGGTAAAATTTATTTTACCTTCTAAGACCTGGACACTAATGACACCGTTAGCTTTGTGAGGTTTTAATTCTGCATTTTCATGCAAACCAAGGAGAACAATTCTCATAGTTTCTGACTTAAAAAGGGTCACAGAATTACGGTCACTGTTCGTCCAAGTTGCTTCACTTTTAATTTGCTTTATGATTTCCGGTAAGTTCATTTCTACCAAAGGGGCATTTAAAATGCGTTCACCTTCTGGACGTTTCGGAGTTGCATCATTTGATTTGTTTTCCATATTATAAATACATTATTTGTTATTAATTAAATCAATTTTAAATCGGGTTCGGAGTGTGGAATATTCTTATTCAATTTTCAAAGGTATTTAAATTTTGAGATATTCCAAAATTGGAATGTATAATAGGGTAGAAGCTTTTTACAAATACAAGAGACTGACATTATTTATTTATTTAATAAAACATCATTTAATATTTAAGTTTTATTTTTCACTGGAAATATTTTTTAAGTATCCACTCTATACATTCATTTGGTTCTACAATGCTCCATGAATGTGGATGTCGATTGCCTTCCAATCTGATTCCTTTTTTGATAAGAATTAATGAATTCTGCCTTATGATTACCCATATCATTGAGTAGTTGTATCATGGCAGTTTGGTCCAAAGCGTTTAAGTCATACATGTCTACTCCGCGGTTTTCCATCCACCATATAGGGTCAACATCTGCATATATTCTGACAGGAGTTGATTTTAAATATTTGGCATTTCCTCCTTCTTTCTGTAAATGGGAATAAGGAGAATAATAGCTGTATTTTTCAGAAGCAGCTTCCGGGGTCCCCCCGCAATATTTTTCCAATTCTTTCATTCCATATGCTGGTTCGTTTTGTCCAGGATTTTATTTATTTTTCTTTTAAAGCTGTTATAAATATTCTTTAAGTCGCAAGGTCCATCACAGCTAAAAACAGCAATAGGATTAATGTATGTTTTTATTGAGTCCTGCTTAGCTAATTCGGTGTATCTCAAACTGAATATTCCTCCCATTGAAAATCCTCCTATAATAAATTTGTTCTTTGGTAAACTGTATTTTTTAATGGCATCGGCGAACATAACATTCATTAACTGAATGGTTTCATCTGTCAATGTTAGGCGTTGATTTATTGAAAGCGCCAAAACCGCGATTTGATTTTTATAGGCCAATTCGCAAAAGCTGCTCATGCTGCTCAATAAATGCTCGGTGGTTTCCCATGTTCCTGGCATCAATACCACAGTTCCCTTAATTTTTCCTCCAGGTATTAAAGCATGATAGTACAATTGCTTCTGGTTGTTGTCCCCATAATATGCTTCGGTGGTGTCCGTTTCAGAAACTACATTTCTATGAAGATGGTTTAATAATTCATTCTTTAAAAACAATGGTTCTCCATTAACAAAGTTCCCTTCTAGTTTGCGGTCACCCCAAAATGTATATACCCCAAGTCCATTGGGTTTACCATTTTTCATTACACCAATGTATTTGGAACTAGTCTTTCCGTTTGTGAATCCGATCACTGTTCCATGGCCATTTGCAAAACCCTCTTTGCAAGCTCCATTCCATATAATGCTATCTTCAGTAAAAGTATGTTTTATAAAAACTTTACATCCTGAATGTACATCTGTATGAATTTGTTCCTGACTGTCCTGAGAAAAAGAGTAAGATGTGAAAATAAAAAATAGGAATGCTAAAGAAAGCAATGGCAACTTCATTTTTTATTACTTTTTATACTTGATTAGACAATAGTTTGCCTATATATTAGGAGCTGTCAATACTATTTGTGTTGGGGGATTTTTATATCGTGTCCAAATTGTGTAAATGATAAATTTGCTAATCAAACCTCCAATCAACAATACACCATTTTCCCCAATCATGCCAATGATATTATGGTAAAATCTACCTTTACGGCTATGAATTTCTACATCTGCGGTACTATTTCCAATTTTAACAGCTTCAAAGTACGAGAATATAGTTATACCTATTGCAACGACTAAACCTATGACATAGTTTTTAATAGCTTTAGTTGGAGACAAGGTCTCATTGGTTCTTTGAAAAAATGTTGTTTTTCAAAATAATTAAAAAACAAATCACAGTCACTGGGCTCTTGAAAACTTAGCACCATAGCAGAATTGATCCCTGCAAAATTTTGTACTTAATTGTAACATCATCATCATTTTCCTCTTTTTAATGGACCTAATGCTGTCCAACTTGACTTCATGCTTTTTTGCCAACGTTATTTTTTTATTCCAGGCTTCGTGAAAATCTACCAAAGAAGTAGCCTTATGACTTGAAAACTTAATTATGTTTTCATCAATAATAAAACTGGTCATTTTGCCAGCTGTAACTAAAAAAACTCTCTCTGTCATCATATAAAAATTGCATTATTTGTTTGTTTAAAAATTTAATAAAAGGTAAGGTAAAATGACTTAATACGAATAGTCATCTTTTAAAGGCATAAAAATACTGGTTCATTTTCAATTAGCCATATAAATTTTCATAAATTAGTTCACTCTTAGTTTGAAATATCTCTTGTTGTTAATTGTCAATGTAAGATTCCATTATTTTATCAAAGTAGATCAGTGTTTTTTCTTTATCACTTATTTCAAACATATCTGTTATTAAATATTGCAAATGGTCAGGGGTTGCTTTCTTTAAGAAATTAAGCATTTCTAAGGATGTAGTATAGGGAGCGGGGTTTAAATTTTACTTTATGAAGATAGTCTTGTAAAGCTTTGTTCAATTTTTCTTCTCCTATATATTCACTTAGAGTATAAAAGGCAATTGCTCCTTTGCCGTAAGAAATATAAGACTGTTCGGGATTTACTAAATACAAAGGGGCTTCTTGTCCAGTTTCGTTGGTTCTGCCTGATAAATATCGAGTGCGCTGAATTTTTAAAAATTTTAGGGCACTTTGCTTACCAAATTTCTTTTCATAAATTTTGGCAGTAATATACTCCGTGATACTTTCGGTGATCATCGTTGCGCCCAATGCATCAGCAGGAATAACTTGATTGCCCCACCATTGGTGTGTAAATTCGTGTGCAGCAACATAAAACGAAAGGTCAATTCCACCTAATTTAGCATAATTTACATCGTTTATAAAACGCATTTCGGAAATTTGAATGCAATTGCCAGCGGTGGTGGCATAGGAACCTTCAGACCTTGGAAATTCAATTATTTGGACTTGATTATGTTGATAAGCTCCGAAGTTGGCAGTATTGTAATCAAATGCAGATTTCAGACCTTCCATCATCTGACTTAGACAATAGCTGTGTGAGGGGTGGTGGTAAATTCGTAAATCAAGACCTTTGTACTGATCTTTCAAGACAGCAAATTCGCCAAAATTAAAACCTAGTACGAACTTAATTGGTTTGTCCATTTTGTAATGAAAATAACGCCTTCCTTTTTCAATCCATTCTTTTAATAATAAACCTGAAGTAATCGCTGTTTGCTTTTTATTCGTACTTAAAATTGCTTCAAAATCAACTAAGTCGGCATCAATGCTTTGGTAGTGATTGGAAAGAGCACTGCTATCATTTGGATTTTTAATTTCTGTACTGGCAAAATATCCTAATCGGGGGAAAATATCACTTTTGAGGTAAGTTCCATTTTTTAAAATATTGGAATATTGTGTTAAAGGTGTATTTTTTTGGTTTGTTATAGAGAACCATAATGTAATGCTATCATTGGGTTCAATGCCCTTGTCAAGTTTATAGATTGCAAATTTAAAAATGCTATCTTCGATCAGGATAGTAGCTTTTATATCAAAATTGATTCTGCTTATTTCATCATAACCTGTTTTGATCATAAGTGTATCAATGGTTTTAGTAGTCTTATTAATAAGGGTATATTTTCCATTTGCTTTAAATGAGTTTGATTCTGGGAAAATATCCAGTTTGACAAAAACAGATGTGATCCTTGGTTGCTGAATCTGTTCATATTTTTTGTATTGTTTTTGAAATTGAACCAACAAATTAGAATTATTATTTTCAGAGAAATCCTTGCTTTGTTCTATATTTTCTAGTTTATAAAGATAAAATCCAAAACACATAAAGCCTGCAAACAATATTGTAGAGATTAAAGCCAATTTACCACGAAAACGATTTTTTGCAATTTTAAATCTTTCAAAAACAGAATTTGTGAGTTCTCTTGGCCACAGCAATAAGGTCATACAAAACGAAATCAAGCCAAATATGAACCAGTAAAATTTATAAATGAAGAAAGATCTAATGGAATGTCCATAACCGTTTAAGTCTGAATATTGAAGAAAGAAACCTGAATTAGGGCTTTCATTAAATCTGAATACGAATTTATCAACACCCAGATTGGGTAGTTCTGAAATTCCCAAAGTTCCTAAAATAAGAAGGAATAAACTTAAATAGGTATTATTGAACATGGATTGAACCAACAAAGAGACAAAAGCCCAAATTATAAAACCAATTAAATGGATGGCAAATAAATCAAATAAATAATGCCCAATTTCGAATTGATAGTAAGCTTTATTTATTTGTACAACTATACCCACAAGCATTACCAAAATAAGTAATACAATCTGCATTTTAACCAAGGCTAAAAATTTGGAAAATAGCAATACCCAATTGGGAATGGCTGTCACAGAAATTAAATCGGATATGCGGGATTGTTTTGCCCTGTGAACCAAAATTCCCGCATAGAGATAGGTAAGAATTTGAACAATGAAAGAATAAAAGATCATAGGTAAGCCCAAGATGGTCCAAGTAACAGGTAGTATTTTAGTGTCCGTTTGAGGGTTTATTTGGAGCAAAATTGCTATTAAGAATAGGACTCCGGCAATTGCTATACTAATAAAAGAACCGCTTTTTAGTATAAAAATTAAGTCTACTTGGGATAGATTCCAAGATGTTTTTAGGTATTGTAGGAAAGTAAAATTAAACTTTGGTTTGATTAAATTGACTTTAATGATGCTTCCAAAGTTGTCCTTGGTTCTAGTTTCTCTTTTTTGGTTTTCAAACTTAATGCAAGAGGTTTTGACTGAATGAGAACCAACGATAGCCAATGGTAAAAATGATGATTGATGCAAACAACCATACCAACCTATTGTAATAAACAATCGGTTGCAAGACCAAAGGAAGTGTATTTTGCTCTGATAATGTCCAATGACGGGTAATGGATTGAGTGGCGTTATTGCCGAATGGTTCAAGCAAAAAACTTGTCAAACTTTCAATTCCTGCTATTCGAAGGACAATTTCACTAAGTAACCATAATAGAATTACGGAAATAAATCCAACATAAATATTTCTACTTATCAACACCGTAACAAAAACAACAGTGCCAAAGAGCAATAAATTAGGTATTAAGAAAATAAAGTACGTTTGTAAATAGGGTAAGGCGTCAAAAGGAAGTAGTTGAGCTCCATTCGCTGTTGGTATTTTTGTACCTAGAAAAAGACCTAGCTCTACAAAAATGGTAATGATTGATACGATAATAAAGGAGCTTAGAAATTTGGCAAATAGATAATTTGTTTTTGAAAAGGGATACGTAAATAGTATATTGTTGAAATTGCTTTTAAAGTCCTTATAAATGGTACTGCCTACTATGGCAGGTAAAAGAAATAAAAGGAACTTATTGAAAAATTTGGTAAAGTTATAAATACTAAGTGGAGAATTTGCAATATGATCTGTAGATGCAGTTCCTTCCCCAAAAGCACCTGCGGCTCCTGCCATACTTAGAAGAGCCATCACAAAGAAGACGGATAGATAGATGTAAAACGACCAGTTTTTTAGCCAATATTTTAATTCAAAATGTAATATGGTTAGAAACATTGAACTTATGCTTGATGGTGATTTTTCAAAGCAATGAAATATACATCTTCTAAATTTGCTGTTGCTTTAATAAAATACTCTGCAGGCTGTTCATTGGCATAGACTCTAATATTTATAGAATTATCTTCATTGTATTTAGAAGATAGAACTATATGCAGTTGTTCCATTTCTTCTAGTTTTTCGCGGCTACAGTTATGAATCCAGATTTTATTTTCTATTTCTTTTGTTGCTTCTGAAGGTTTGGATTTCTTCAATATCTTGCCTCCGTTCATAATAGCCATATCATTGCATAAATCTTTAATATCATCTACAATATGCGTGGAAAAGATGATGATATTGGAGCTGGCAATTTCGCGCAATACATTTAAAAAACGATTTCTTTCTGCTGGGTCTAATCCTGCTGTAGGCTCGTCTACAATGATGAGTTTCGGATTGTTGAGCAATAATTGTGCAATGCCAAACCGTTGTTTCATTCCACCGGAATAATTGTCCACAAATTGTTTTCGAACGCCATACAGATTTGTAATTTCCAATACTTGCTGAATCAAATTATTTCGGTCTTTTCTTGAAGTAATACCTTTTAGTGTAGCTAAATAGTCCAACAAATCCATAGCGGACATTTTTGGATATACACCAAAATCTTGTGGTAAATATCCTAAGGTTTTTCTTAAAGTCATTGGATTATTCAATACATCGATGTCTTCAAAGTAAATAGTACCTTCATCCGGATTTTGTAAAGTTGCAAGTGTTCGCATAAGCGATGATTTACCGGCTCCATTTGGTCCCAATAAACCAAACATACCTTTCTGAATCTCCAGCGTAAGATTGTCCAGAGCTTTTACACCGTTTGGATAAGTTTTTGAAAGCTTGTTAATTCTTAAAGTCATTTCTCTTATTAATATTTATTTAGCTTCTGATTTGATGTCAATATGGATAGAGTTGGCAGTTCACTATGCATTAATTTCCGTCCTATTATCCAATGATAAAACATCGGTTTCAATATTGTCCATTTTTAAATTTCTTTTTCAAAACAAATGCTAGTTTCATTGTTTGAATACGGTCCATAATTTGGAATTCTATTAAAATCACTTTTTTGATATAAGCCAATGGCATCTTGCATTTTGTCGCCTGTTTCCAAGATACATTTTTTATAACCCATTTCCTGAGCCCATTTTTGAAGTTCGTTCAAAATACTTTTTGCAATTCCTTTTCCACGTTTTTCAAGAGGCACATACATCCTCTTTATTTCCATTGTATTTTCTGCAAACTCTTTCATGGCCCCACATCCAACAGCATCATTTCCCTCATAAGCAACAAGCACATATTTAATCAGATCTATTTTATTGTATTGAACAAAAAAGTCATTTTTATCACCATTGACAATCGCTAAATATTGATCAAGTTGATTCACTAATATTTGAAAATCTAAATCGGTTGAATTTGTTCTTTTAAGAGTATACATTTTATTTTTCCTGTTACTACATTATTTTCAAAATTTATTTTTTGTTAAAAGCATTCTCATAAGCATAACAACTAAATTCCGGCTCATCTTTTTGATCGAGTCGTGTCAGAGTACAAACAATTTATTGATGAGGATCGTCATTGTTTTTGCAGCTCAAACAAAGTTGTGGTTTGGGATACAAATCGGGATTTAGTGGAGTCCCGACATCGTTAAAATAGCCATTGATTTCCATGGTTGTTTAATTTTTAGGTGTAAAAAAAATAAAATTTTACTTTACTTAGACTTTATAACAAAGATAAAAAGAGTCGGTAAAATTGAGTACATTTTATCGACTAATTGCATTTATTTGATTACACCCATATATTTACCAGTCAAATTTCCGTTTATTTTCCGGAATGAGCTTTACCTTGTCTATATTAGTTTTAATCTTAACAAGCGCCTTCTTCAACTTAGCGCTATTTACTTTCTCATCAAAAAATAGGTCATCCAGTTCTTCGTCAGACATTTCGTTGATTTCATCAATCAAATTTTCGGATTCAAGAAGATACTCCTCTTCTGATTCACAATTTTCTGCCAGCAATCCAAATTGCAGAGTTAGATTGTGATCAAATTTATCTGCTTCTGTAATGATTGCTTTATAGGCTTCTCTTGATAGATCGTCTGTATCCATAAATATTGAGTTTGTTGACTGTTTAATTGGAATAATTGCTTTTTATAGGTCGTACAGCATACTTCGACTTGCTCAGAATATAATTTGAATGGATTAAAAGTGATCAATTCGTAATATTTCATTTTTACAATTTATCGAACATTTGCTTAAGTATATTTTCCGATTGGTTGGATATGGAGATGGAATTTTTTAATATTTTTTCAATATCATGCAGTTGGTTTGTTTTCACCGCTTCTTCTATTTTGACGAGTTCTTCTTTTAAACTATTGATTCCCATAAAATCTGCCTGTGGTTTTAAGGAGTGAGCATTAATACGAAGTTGCTCCCAATCTCCATTTTTTAAATTGAGCTGCATTTCCACAAAGGTTTTAGGCGCTACATCCAAATAAAGTGAAATATAGCGTTTCATTTTTTTGGGATCGTCTTTTGTGAACTTTTTTAAGAAGCTTAAATCGACCATTTAAACATTGGCTTTAATTAGTTGGAAAATCTCTTCGAAAGCGTCCTGACCTTTAATCACATAGTGTACAGCGCCATACATGATGGTTTGCGTAGCAGTTCCATAACTTTTTTGGCTAGAAAGCATGATGACCGGTAGGGTTTTGTTGCGCTTTTTAATTTCTTTTAAGATATCGATTCCATTAGCTGCATCTTTTTCTTTTGAATTAAGATAATAATCCAAAACAACAGCATCCGGTTGTTCATCTAAACTCTGTAAACAGGCTTCTCCGGTGGGAAAGGATTTAATATTGAAACCCACATTTTGGTCCTTTAAATAGTCGGTTAGCATTTCGGATAATAAAGGTTCATCATCAACGATGAAAATGATTGGATTGTTTTTTGTCATGATTTTTTATGGTTTAAGTTATAAATCTTTAGTATCAATTCGTTGGTATCAAACGGCTTTCCAATAAAATCGTTCATTCCGGCCTCATAACATAAATCGACTTCTTCTTTGAGGACATTGGCAGTCATGGCGATGATAGGAATGTTTGCTTTTTCCCCGCCCGAATTTCGTATGGCTCGGGTGGCTTCAAATCCATTCATTACTGGCATTTGTACATCCATGAGAATGACATCAAATGTAGATGATTTTAATTTCTCTACCGCTATCATTCCATTTTCTGCCACCGCTACAAAAACACCTTCTATGGCATCTTCCAGTTCTTCTTGGGCGACCACTACATTAAAAGCATTGTCTTCAACAAGAAGAATTCTTATATCTTTGATTGCATCGGCAATTTTAACATGAAAATCTTCTGTTGGTATTACGGCATTTTTTGTTTCTGCTAGGGTACTAGGTATGACAAAATGAAACTGACTGCCTTTGCCTTTTTTACTTTCCACCCAGATATTACCGTTGTGCAGTTCTACCAATTTTTTGGAAATGCTTAAGCCTAAACCTGTACCCCCAAACTTTCGACTTGTGTCACTATAAGCCTGTTCAAATGATTCGAATATTTTAACCATTCTATCAATATCAATGCCTATGCCGGTATCGGAGACGGTGAAGTGCAGATTCAATTTTTCTCCTGCTGATTCGGTTTTTAAAGAGGTAGTAACTGTTCCTTTTTCAGTAAACTTAATAGCGTTTCCAATTAAATTAATTAGAATTTGTCTCAATCGGGTAGCATCACCTTGGACGTATAAGTTTTCTTTTGGAATTTCTTTGATGAGTTCCAAACCTTTTTCTTCGGCTTTGAATTGCATGATGGTATGTACATTATTCACCAATTCGTTGACTGAGAAAGATTCCTGTTCCAGTTCCACCTTACCTGCTTCGATTTTAGAAATATCCAGAATGTCATTGATGATCACGAGCAAGGAATCAGATGACTGTTTGATGCCTTCCAAATATTCTTTTTGATCTTCTTTAGGATTACGTCTGATTAAAATATCCGTCATTCCTTTAATAGCATTCATGGGTGTTCGGATTTCATGACTCATATTGGCAAGAAACTGATGTTTGGCTTTTTCACTCGCTTCGGCTTTCTCTTTTTCTTTAACCACTTCCAGGGTTCTTTCGGCCACCGTCCTTTCCAATCTTTCTTTGTCTGCCCTCAGGTGGCGTTCCCTGTACTTACTGAATAGCCTCAGGACCAAAAGAAAAATAATAACATAAGTACCATAAGCCAACCAGCTGCGGTACCAGGGTGAAAGTATGGTAATTTTGATTTGAGTCCCATTTTCATCCCAAACACCATCACTATTGGCTGATTTTACATGAAATAGATATTCGCCTGGTGATAAATTTGTATAAGTAGCTGTCCTTTGTGTTCCGTTATTAATCCAGTCGTGGTCATAGCCTTCTAATTTATAGGCATATTGATTCAAAGGAGCATTGACAAAATGTAATCCAATAAAAGAAAAACTTAATTTGTTTTCATTAAAAGCGAAAGTTATATTTTGTAAATCTGTAGTAAAAATGGTGCTGTCCTTTTTCCAGTCTTTGTAATGGGCTGGATGATAGGTGATTGATTCTAAAATGGTGCGTGGTGGTGCTGTATTTTTATCCAGGTTTTCAGGATCAAATGTGAGCATTTTTAATTTATCTGAAATAATATAAAACATTCCATCAGCTCTTTTAGTAATCTGGTATAGTTTATTTGTGGGAAGTCCATTTGCTCTGGTATAATTTGCAAATAGTTTAGTTTTGGTATTGAACTTGGATAGTCCCCTTTCTGAAGTTGCCCAAATATTACCGGCATTGTCTTTCGCAATCTTTGTGATACTATTAAATAACAAACCTTCTTCTTCTGAATAGTTTATGAAGGTTTCTGTTTCCTTGTCAAATAGAAATAGACCATCTAAATAAGTCGCAAGCCATAATTGATTATTGCTGTCTTTAACAAGGTCTAAAACACCGTGAATCCCTTCTTTGAAATTATGATATGATTTGAATTTTTTTGTTTTAGTATCAAAACGATTTAATCCACCCACATTAGTACCAATCCATAAAATACCATCTTCGTCTAATACCATACAGTGGATCATTTTGTCATCCAGTGAGTCTTTTGGTTGAAGCGTTCCGGAATTTTCTATGTAAGGATAATGCTCAAATTTATTTGTTTTCTTACTAAAACTATTAAGGCCTTTGTCCCTTGTGCCTATCCATAAAATTCCATTTTTATCTTCAATAATTTGATTAATATTTTTGCTGCCAATCGTAGTGCTGTCCTTAGGATCATTTTTGTAATCTTTGTATTTTTGGGTTTTAGTGTTATAACATCGTAAACCAAAATCCCAATAATTAATCCAAAGCAAGCCTTCGCTGTCTTTAAAAACGAAAGAAATATTTTTGTCTTTGGCTGGAACTTTTAGCTCCAATGATACCAGGGTATTGAGAGAAGTGTTCCAACTCAATAGATTTGTATTATCATAAATGAAAAATGAATGGTCTCCGTCTTCACCAACAATGCGATAATCTGTTTCGCCAAATTTTACCTCCTTTCCTTTGTATTGTAAAGTGGGTTGTACAGAATTAAAGGCAGCCTTTTGTGTGTTCTCATAAGCAATTCCAGTACATGGCAAGGTCAGCCATAAATTCTGAGCTCTGTCAAAAATTATATTATTGATACCACCATAGCAATTTGGCAAACTGCCTTCTTCTTCGGAATGCGTGTATAAAATACTTTTACCTGTTTTTACATCCAAAAACCACAATCCTACAAAACTTCCACCAATCCATATATTGCCCTCTTTGTCCGAAGCTAATTCTGATGCGGTAAAAGGTACTTTATTGTTCGGGTCAAATTCAATATTTGTAAAGCTATCGTTGGTCTGATTATATAAAGACACTCCTTTTTTTGTTACGAACCATAACCTCTTTAAAGAATCGGCGGTGACTAAAAGACAAGAATCGCTCATGATAGATTCTTTTACCTTTTTGTCATGGCTAAATTTTTTAAGTTTTTTGGTTTTGGTATTAAATTGTACTACATTTCCAAAAAGCAGATCATCAGGATTTTTATGAATTCGTGTGGTCATCCAGATAATATCTTCATGAATTGGGTCTATGGTCATTCTTTCAAAAACTGTATTTTTCGGGAATCCTGATAGCGTAAAATAAGGAATAAAATTTTTATTTGCGACATCATAAAAGCTCAAGAGGCTATCTGATGTTGCCCATATCACACCTTTTTTATCTTTTATAAGATCCCTTTGCTTGGTTGCAGGTAAATGATACTTCCCTTTCTCAGTTGCACTGAATGTTTCCACTCTTTGTTTGTGCGAATCATACAAAAATACCTTTGGATTTTTAAAATTTATATGAGGTGAATTATATATTATCCAAAATCGTTCTTCGTCTTCTATCCATTTTGAATCGTAGTCAAGATCTTTATATAATTTGTGTTCATTCTCTATTTTAATTTGCTCAAATGCATCTATTTTAATATTGTAGGTATAAATACCTGATTCAAAAATTATAGCCCATAAAGTTCCATGGCTATCTTCATATAAAGAACTCACAACACATACATCCACTGTGTTTCCTTCTCTATCCTTAAAAGGATAATTCTTCAACTTAAAGCCATCATACCGTACTAAGCCGTTCTGAGTTCCAAACCATAAATAACCATATTTATCTTGTGTAAATGATATGATTTGGCTCTCAGGCAATCCGGTTTCAGTCGTTATACTGTTGAAATAAGGTTTTATTTTTTGAGATAGAACCAAAGTTGGACACGAACACCCTATTGCAAAGAATAGCATTATTTTGATTAAAATCTTCATTATTTATGACTTTTTTAAGTTAGAGTAAGAATATACTCTTCACAGTTTATTTTTGGTTATGAAAAATGGATGGGGTAATTTTAGCTTTGGCTTTTATTGACAAAATTATAAATTTTTTGTATTAATTCCTCCGTATCAAAGGGTTTCCCTATAAAATCATTCATTCCTGCTTGATAACATAAATCCACTTCTTCTTTAAGTACATTGGCTGTCATGGCTATAATTGGTGTATTTGCTTTTTCACTCTCAAGGTTTCGTATGGTTCGGGTGGCATCAAACCCATTCATCACCGGCATTTGTACATCCATGAGAATTACATCAAATGCAGATGATTTTAATTTCTCTACAGCAATCATTCCATTTTCTGCAACCTCTACATAAACACCTTTTATGGCATCTTCCAGTTCTTCTTGGGCAACCACTACATTAAAAGCATTGTCTTCAACAAGCAGAATTCGTATGTCTTTAATTGCTTCAGCTTTCTTGGAATGAATAACTTCTGTTGGTAATACTTCAGCTTTAGTTTCTGCTAGGACACAACTTATGACAAAATGAAACTGACTGCCTTTGCCTTTTTCACTTTCCACCCAGATTTTTCCGTTGTGCAGTTCTACCAATTTTTTGGAAATGCTTAAGCCTAATCCTGTACCTCCAAACTTTCGACTTGTGTCACTATAAGCTTGTTCGAATGATTCGAATATTTTATCCATTCTATCAGCATCAATGCCAATGCCGGTATCTGAGATGGTGAAGTGAAGATTCAATTTTTCCCCCGTTGGTTCTGTTTTTAAAGAAGTAGTAATTCTTCCTTTTTCGGTAAACTTAATAGCGTTTCCCATTAAATTAATTAGAATTTGTCTTAATCGGGTAGCATCACCTTGAACGTATAGGTTTTCTGTTGGAATGTCTTTGATAAGTTGCAAACCTTTTTCTTCGGCTTTGTATTGCATGATGGTATGTACGTTATTCACCAATTCATTGACAGAGAAAGATTCCTGTTCCAGTTCCACCTTCCCCGCTTCGATTTTAGAAATATCGAGAATATCATTGATAATTATCAATAATGAATCAGAAGATTGTTTGATGCCTTCCAAATATTCTTTTTGATCTTCTTTGGGATTACGTCTGATTAAAATATCGGTCATGCCTTTGATAGCATTCATAGGGGTACGGATTTCATGACTCATATTGGCAAGAAACTGATGCTTGGCTTTTTCACTCGCTTCCGCTTTCACTTTTTCGGCTTCAATGATTTCGTTTTTGTGTTGCAATATTTTTTGGGTTTTTCTGGTATAATGAAGTCTGGCATACAATCCCAAAGCAAGCAGCAAGGATGAAATCCCTAAAAACAAAATCCAGTTTCTAGCGGACTTTTGTTTGTTTAGCTGACTTTGAAAATCGATTTCAGATTTAAGTTTCTGCTGAGTAAATTGATTTTCTAATTCAAGGCGGGTCACTTCACTGCTGTTTCTCATAATGGAAATTGAATCTTCCACTGCTACAAATAGTTTGTAATTTTCGAGTGCTTTTTTAAAGTCGCCTTTTGCTTCATAAGCTCTAACAAGAATGTCATATTCATCTGATTTTGTTCTAAACCAACTTGTTTCTTTTTCTTTTTTTGTTTTGAGTGTTTTAATGGCTTCATCATATTTTTTAAGTCCCATGAGGGCATTTGCTTTTTCAATAAAAAAATCAGGCTCTAGCGTAAAACCACTGTTTTGATCTTTTGAAAAGGATTCAACTTCTTTCAAATCCATTAAAGCATCTAAATATTTACCTGATAAATTTTTGATACCTGCATTTAGGATTTTTGCTATATTAAAACACTCGTCACATTTTTTTACATTCTTCATGAAGTACATAGCAGAGTCTATATAAATTTTTGCCTGTATTTCATCTTTAGACTTCAGCTTTAATCTTGACATGGTTATATAGGAACTGCCAATATTTAAAGTATCTTTTAGTTTGTGAGCTAACTCTAAACTTTTAGTAATATACTTTTCCGATTCTTTAAAATTCCCAATGTTGGTATGAATAACAGAAAGCTGTTCGTTAGTTCGTATGTAGGTCCCATCATATAGATTTAGTTTTTCTGATAGACCTTGGCTTTCCCTTAGGTAAACCAAAGCTTTCGGATATTGGTTGATCTCTAAATAATAATATCCTAAAGTACTATTTAATTCCCTAAGCTCTGTAATATCCTTATTGTTATCAGATAAAGCACTTTTTAGTTTATTAAATTCATTAATCACATCTTGTTCATTAAAATTCTCCTTACATTGTATAATTAAAATGAAGTATGCATATAACTTAAAAGGTAATTTGGAAGCATTTGCAACCTTTGCACTTTCTAAGACCTTGTTGGCTGTTTTACACATACATTCTGTGTTGCCGGCACAAGATTCTAACGAAACCATATAGAACAATGGCAAATATTCCTTTTTATTATTTTTGATTGATAGATCAATGGCTTCTTTTAATTCGTTTTTCCATTTATTCAACCATTCGGGTTCTTTATTAAGTAAGCTATCAAAATTAAATCTCTCCCAGATGGCTTCTATTCTCTCTATCTCAGGGTTTGATTTATTCGACCAGATAGCATAAAGTTCATCATCCGTTTTGGTTTGACCTAAAAGGATGGTGGTTAAACACATTCCAATACCCATTAGGAAAATTTTTATGTGTATATATGTTTTATATTCCATCACTTTTTAATTAACTGTTTCATTTGTTAAAACTTCTGTCATTCCTATTAAGCACATCTCTATAATAATTTATAGTATAACAAAAGTAAGGGATCATTGCCACACATACCATGTTTGAGTTATCCGTTGGTAGTTATACTTATCAAACGGTTTTAAATATTGATGTATCTTTGTCACAAGTTTTATGCTATCCATAAAAGCCTTAATCGTTGAAGACAATGCCTTTATGGCCACCGTCTTGTCTGATTTACTTCAGCAAGATAACGAACCTATTTCAGTCTTGGGAATAGCCAAAACTGGTAAAGAGGCATTACATTTAATTGCTTCAAAGAAACCCAATGTGGTTTTTCTAGATATTGAATTACCGGATATGACTGGTTTTGAATTACTTCAGCAAATAAAACAGATTAATTTCCAAACAATTTTTACCACTTCACACAGTCACTATGCGATTAAAGCCTTTCGATTTAATGCGTTGGATTACTTGGTAAAACCAATTAATGAGACTGAACTTAAAGAGGCCATTCAGCGAATTGGGAACCCGATATTTAAAAGTAATGTCTCTTTAGCCCTACAAAATCTAGAAGCTAAAGCGGTAGATGAACAACAGTTAGTATTGCCAACTCAAATAGGTACCTTGCGATTTGCTTTAAAACAAATTACGCATATTGAAGGTGAGCGCAATTATAGCTATATTCATTTGACAAACGGGTCGAAAGAGTTGTCATCTAAGAATTTGGCCTACTTTGAAGAAATACTCATCGATAAATTATTTTTTAGAAGTCATCGATCATACCTATTGAATCGATCCCATATTGAGACCCTGAAGGATGATCATTTTGTATTAAAAAATGGATTTGAAATTCCAATTTCAAGACGTAAGAAATTAGAGGCCTACAATTGGTTTCATTAAGGTCGTTTCGACTTGCTTTGACAGACTCACTTCGACTTCGCTCAGGACAAGCCGCTCTGCGAGCGCAATACAAGCCGATTAACATTGAAGTTTTTTTCGTTGGTCGAGAAGAGTCGAAACCAACAGCTCAAAATTTTAGTCAAATATCGTTTCTGGAGCCATAACACAGTCAATTTTCTATGATTTAGGATAAAAATTTCTAAAAAGATGATAACAAAAGCCTTCACCCCCTCACTCTCCACTTTGACTTTCCATTTTTCACTTTTCACTTTTCTCTCTTCATTCTCATTCTCATTCTCATTCTGCATTTTTGGTTTATCTTTGCGGGCTAATTAGACTTAGGTATTGAATGGTAGTAGATTTAAAATGCATCCTTTTTGATCTTGGAGGCGTATTGCTTAATCTGGATGAGGAAATTACAAGGAAAGCCTATCAGGAGATCCTTGATCCAGCGCTGGGATTCGACATTTGGGAGCAGGCTTTCCATCCATTTGAGCGTGGAGAAATTTCTGAAGACGCTTTTTTTAATAGACTTCAGCGCAGATCCAAACAAGTTCTTCCCGGCGATGTCTACGTACGCCATTGGAACGCCATGTTGCTCGATTTTCCAGAAGAAAGACTGCAGTTTTTAGAAAAATTATCCCAAAGATATGATCTATATCTTTTAAGTAATACCAACATTACCCATCTTCGCAAATTTCAGTCGATCATGCGACGTGAAGATAAATACGATCGCTTTGTGGCTTGCTTTAAACAATTGTTTTTTTCACACGAATTGCGCATGCGTAAACCGGAACCACGCATCTACGAACAAGTTCTCCACATGATCCCTTATACTGCCACAGAATGTTTATTCGTTGATGATAAAGCGGAAAACACAGAAGCTGCCAAAGCCCTTGGGTTTAAAGTGATTACACACAATGACGGACAGGATATTATCACACGTTTGCAATCTTATTTATTATAATTATGGAATCAAAAATGCCTTCAGGAAAAGATGTCTTTAGAGATAGGCTTTTAAAATATTGTCAATTTAGAGACCGCTGTCAACAAGAATTCGAACAAAAGATGTGGGAAATAAAAATTCCCCGTGAATGGCAGGATGAATTGATGATGGAATTCCTGCAAAACGACTTACTCAACGAAGAGAGATTCGCCAAAAGTATGGCGCGAGGTAAATTCAGAATAAACCATTGGGGAAAGATCAAAATTAAAATTTTACTCAAATCTCACAGAATCCTCGATGGCCTAATCCGTGAAGCACTGAATGAAATTGACGATCAAGAGTATTTTCAAACCTGCCTCCAGGAATATAAAAAAAAGTACGAAACCTTGACCGGACTTTCAGAAGCAGAGAAGAAACAAAAGTGCATCGGCTTTCTTCTTCAAAAAGGTTTTGAATATGAGTTAATACAGAAAGTAATGGAGGGGGAGAATTAGTTGATTAGTTAATGAGTCGATGAATTAATTAGTCAATTAGTCAATTTGAAAATTTGAAAACCGTAGCGACGCCTAAGCGTCATAAACTCCGCGAAGGTGGCGCTCTGCGCCATGTGAAAATGTGGAAATGTGAAAATTGGGAAATGCAATGTGCAGAGCTCTTGTACTGAGCTTGCCGAAGTATGCCAAAGTATGTCGATGCAAGTCAATGCGAGCTATTCGAATTAAGTGTGGTGATAAAGTCCACCTACCAAATTTGTTGGGCCATAAGCATAAAAAAATGCCGCAAGATTTATAGGAAATTTAACTTAAAGGTAAATAATATCCGATACTAAAGTAGCCTTTCTAAACCAGCGGCCCAAAAAAGGCAGATTTTGGTAATGTAGATTTAATTATAGCAGAATATCCATCTAAGAATTAATATCAGTAAGAGAAATGGCCGTATTTTTTGTCGCTACATAGAAAATTTAAGTGATTTAGAATTTCGAATGTTGATCAGAAAAGTATAACTTTCGTAGCGACAAAATCTGACGGACCAAAATCTGCCCAGCAGCGTTGGCTTCAAAGAAAAGAAAACAAAGGTATAGAGATGCAAAATGAATCGCCGCCTTTTAGAAAGGCTGCGTTTTTGCTACTTTTTGCGCGACAAAAAGTAGGGCAAAGAAAATATCATCATTGTTGTAGTAAGTTTCAGAATAATCTTGACATTCCACTTGTACCTTACATATCATTCAATCCCTATAACAAAGTCCCCTGTGTAAAAGCATGCTTATCTGGAAAATCCGTTGTAAAATGCAAACCCCGACTTTCTTTGCGAATAGAAGCTGACCGTGTTACCAAATACCCATTGGTGATCAGATTTCTGAGTTCGCACAATTGTGGAGATAGGGTAGTGTTGTTGTACAATTCTTCCGTTTCCATGTACAATAATTGAAGGCGATCCATGGCCCTTTTTAAACGCACATTCGAACGGACGATGCCCACATAATAAGACATGATTTCTTTTAATTCTTTAATGCTTTGGGTGATCAAGACCATCTCCTTTGGATCGGTGGTTCCCCTAGCATCCCATTCAGGAATACCCGGTTTTAATTCAATGCGATCAATGGTGGACACAATGTCCTGTGCGATTCGATGGGCAAAAACGGCCCCTTCCAAAAGTGAATTGGAGGCCAAACGGTTTGCTCCGTGCAGTCCAGTGGAGGTACTTTCTCCGCAGGCATATAGGTTTTGGATATTGGTGTGGCCATTTGCGTCCACTTTGATGCCTCCGCAAAAATAATGACAGGCCGGAACTACTGGAATCATCTCTTGCATTGGGTCTATCCCTATGGACAAACATTTATGATAAATGGTTGGAAAATGAGCCGCAAACGCTTGTGGATCCAAGTGTCTGCAATCAAGGCTGACATAATCTTCTCCACGTGCTTTCATTTCGGAGTCAATGGCTCTGGCCACAATATCCCTTGGAGCCAGTGAAAGTCGATCGTCGTATTTGTGCATAAATTCCTTCCCATCCCTGGTTTTTAGAATGCCTCCAAACCCTCTCACCGCTTCAGAAATCAAAAACGATGGGTTCTCACCTTTTGGATTAAAGAGAGAGGTAGGATGGAATTGTACAAACTCCATATTTTCAACATGTCCTTTGGCACGATACATCATGGCGATCCCATCACCGGTGGAGATTGTAGGATTGGTGGTTGCTTTGTAAATTTGACCTGCACCTCCAGTGGCCAAAACGATGAGTTTGGCAAGATGGGTTTCCACCATTAAATTTTGAAGATTGAGTAGATAAACTCCATAACATTGGATGTCATTCATCACACGAGTGACGGTGTATCCCAAATGGTGTTGGGTGATGACATCGATGGCATAATAATGCTCTAGTATAGTGATGTTTTTGTATCCAACACATTTTTCAAGAAGTGCCCGCTCAATTTCTGCTCCAGTGAGATCGCGGTAATGGAGGATTCTTTTTTCTGAATGTCCACCTTCCATGGCTAGATCGTATTCATTTTTTTGATCCTTATCAAACCTTGTTCCCCATTCTATGAGTTCGCGGACACGCTCGGGACCTTCATTGACTACGATATCTACAATTTGGGGATCGCATAAATCATCTCCAGCATCTTTGGTATCTGCAATATGTTTGGAGGAATCGTCTTCTCCAAGATCCCATACAGCAGCAATCCCTCCTTGTGCATAGCGGGTATTGGTTTCTTCTTTAACGGATTTAGAGACCAAACTGATTTTTAAATCGGGTCTTCGAATGGCCAGTTGTATGGCGGTGGACAGTCCGGCGATGCCTGTGCCGATGATCAGTACGTCGGTTTTGTAAACACTCATTATCTTTACTCCTTCGCGTAAAGTTACAATGAAAATGCGGGTCCCTGCCTACGAATCATGAAAATAGCTTTTAATGCAAGATTTATACAGCCTGGTAAAATGGAAGGCATCGGTTGGTACAGCTATGAGCTTGTCAAAAGGCTGATCCGTCAATTTCCACAACACGAGTTTATCTTGCTCCATGATAGAAGGATTCATCCCAAACCAGAATGGGGTCCAACCGTCCAATGGCATATTCTACGACCACCTGCTCGACATCCTTTGCTTTGGTGGATCTGGTTTGAATGGTCGGTGAAAAAATTTCTTAAGAAAAACCAAGTGGATCTTTTCATCAGTCCGGATGGCTATGCCTGTCTGGGTACTGGGGTTCCACAATATCTCGTATGTCATGATCTTGCATACCTCCATTATCCCAAACAGGTGGCTTTTTTCGTAAGAAAATATTATCAGTACTTTGTACCCAAGCAATTAAAAAAAGCAAAGCTCATATTTGCTGTATCTGAAGCAACCAAACAAGACATCATCCAACAATTTGGTATTTCTACTGAACGAATAGTAGTAGCTTTCAATGGCTGTAAAGAAGAATTTAAGCCGCTTTCTGAAGATAAGAAACAACAAATTCGATCTCAAGTGAGTCAGGGCGCAGATTATCTTTTGTACGTAGGCGCGATGCATCCCCGCAAAAATTTAGTGAATCTGGTTAAAGCCTTTGACCTCTTTAAAAACGCACAAATCTGTGATCTTAAATTGGTCTTGTTGGGCCGGAAAGCTTGGATGACCGGTGAACTGGAAACTGCCTTACAAGAAAGTCCATATCGTTATGAAATCATACAAATTCCGTATTTGGACAAACAAGAATTGGCAGAAATTACCGCGGCCGCTTGGGCTTTGATCTTGCCTTCTTATCTGGAAGGATTTGGAGTGCCGGTCTTGGAGGCTTTGTACTGCGATGTTCCAGTTCTTGTTTCGGATCGTTTTTCTTTGCCTGAAGTGGCTGGTCTGGGTGCTTTGATTTTTAATCCGGATGATTCACATGCTATTGCAGAAGCCATCAGAACTTTGTTTAAAGAAAATGACCATACGCGCAGAATCGATTTAGGTAGAATCCATCGCGAACAATTTAATTGGGATCAAACTGCAGAGATCATTGCACGCTATATTGAGAAAACATAATTTTTTTAGAGAAGCATTTCAAAATTATCCCATGAACCAAACTTCTTCTTATAAAATTTTAAAAAATATTTCTTCATCCAACATCACGGGTTATCTAATCGCAATGGTTTTGTTGCTTGCGATCATTGGGCCACATTTGGTCCGGGAGGGAATGTTTATGGATGGCACTATTTATGCGGTATTATCTAGAAATTTGGCCGAAGGCATTGGTAGTTTTTGGTATTTAGAATTTACACGGGATCCATTGGTGGTGTTTCACGAACATCCACCACTGGTAATGGGTTTGCAGAGTTTGGTTTTTAAAATATGTCCAAATTGTTTCTATGTAGAACGTTTGTATTCCTTGCTCATTTTTATAGTAATTGCCGTGTTAATGGTTAAAATTTGGCAGATTATTTCTCCTAATAAAAATTTAAACTGGTTGCCTGTTTTATTTCTTTTTTTATTGCCAAAAATTGCATGGTCTGTGAGTGCAAATATGTTGGAGAATACGATGGGTTTATTTCTTTTATTTGGGTTTTACTGCTATTTAAAATTTGATCTCAGCAAATCCTGGTTTTGGATTATCCTTATGGGAATGGCTACTTATGCAGGATTTTTATGCAAAGGATTTGTTGCGTTGTTTGTGTGGAGTATTCCTTTTTGGTTTTTTATTTTTTCGGAACAGCGCAAATTTTGGTCCATGTTGGGACAAAGTTTTTTATTGATTATCACCACCATTTTATCTTATGTTATGACGGTGTTGATATGGCCAGAGGCATTCGACAGCATACTCAATAAATATTTGACGATCCAGGTTTTGGACAGCCTGGCCAACGACCAAACGGTGGGCCATCGTTTTCAAGTAGTCAATTGGTATTTGACAGAAGCTTTTATCGCTTTGTTTATCACCCTACTATTTGGGTTGATTCTTCGTTTGAAATGGAAAGAAATATTTTATCTCAATCGAATTAGTTTTATGTTGATTTGTATTTCTCTAAGTGGTATCTTGCCTATCATGATCAGTATGAAGCAATACTCACATTACATAACACCTGCCTTGTTTTTTTTAGCTTTGGGTTTGGCTTTGCTTGGTAAAAATGTATGGATAAGTTTATCTGAAAAGTGGCAGGGTCAATCAAAATGGATCAATTATATCTGCATTGGTTTATTAGTTGTAGAAATGTGTGCTTTGTGGATCTATCGCGACAAGCCTTACAGAGACGCTGAAGCCATTCAGTTGGTGAAAGATTTTGAAAAATTGGAAGGCGACAGAAAAGTGATAGGAATGCATCCTGATGTAGCAGAAGATTATGGGTTGGAGGCATATTTTAACCGATATTCGAGAACCAGTTTTGCACCCAATGATTCCACAAGATTTTATTATATTTCCAAAACTTTGATTCCAAATTCACATGAATTATTAATTCGCGGTGCAGGGTACACCATCAGCAAATCGGCCAGTCAATAAGTATTAATCAATGATATTTTCCAATCCTTTCATATTAAGGATGATGATGGATTTGGCATCTGTATCAATTAATTTTTCTTCTTTAAAATCAGCCAAAGTTCGGATCAAAGTTTCTTTGGCCATTCCACAAAATGAACTGAGGTCTTCCCTGCTAAGTCTAATGACTTGTTCTTTAAATGTCTGATGCAAAATCAACAAATGGTAGGCAATTTTTTCCCGCACGTTGCCAAAAGAATTGACCGCAAGCCGTCTCGAAATATCATGGTATTGGGATAAGCTGTGTTCCAGCAAGGCTTGCATCATATTTTCCTGAACAATGATGGATTCTAGTTGCTGCTTGGAAATAAATTTAATCTTGCAGGCTTCTACAGTTTCACATTTGGAGCGGTAGTGTGACTTAAACAAATAACTATTGTCGATAAAGTTTCGGTCATGTACGAAGTCAATGATAATTTCTTTAAATCCAACGGTGTCTAAAGATTCTTTGACGATTCCATTTTCCAACCACATATAATTGGAGATAGGCTCATCATGGTTCCAAAGTATGCTTTTTTTACCAAAGTCCTTAATGGCGCTGTCCGCAACCAACTCCTTAACTTGTGGTAAATTTTTAAATTCATTAAATCTTACGAGTGATGCAAGTCTTTTGACTTTATAGTTTGTGGAAAGTCTTTCATATTTTTCCAATTTTGTTTCAATGATTTGAAGCAAATCCACATCATCAAATGGTTTCATCAGATAATCTTCCGCACCGAGATTCATCCCTTTTCTAAAATCTTCTTTTTCTGCTTTGGCGGTTAAGAATATCAGCGGAATGTCTTTAAGCAATGGATCTTGACTTTTAATTTTTAAAACACCAAAGCCATCCAGATTAGGCATCATAATGTCGCAAAGGATCAGATGGGGCAATTGAGTTCTTGCCTCTTGGATTCCAAGTATTCCATCTTTGGCTACAAAGACTTCATAACCTGCGAGTGCAAGTATTTCAAGAGATGTTTTCTCTCATTTCATCATTGTCCTCAATGATTAATATTTTAGATTGCTTTGACATGGGTAGGTAATTTAACGATGACTTTGGTGCCATTGGGTTGGCGATGATAAAAATGGATTTGGCCGCCAATGGAATCCAAATATTTTTTAACGATGTTTAAACCCAGTCCGGTGCCCTGGATATTTAACACATTGGTGCCCCTGAAAAATATATCAAAAATATGTTTCATCTCATGCTCCGGAATACCAATCCCTTCATCTTCTACGACGATTTCATAACTATCCGCATTTTTGGAAAGGCTTATGATAATGGAAGTTTCTTCGTCGGAATATTTGATGGCATTGGAAAGAATATTGTGTAAGATATGTTTAAGGCAAGAAGAATCAGAATAAATTTCCATGTCCTGCGCTTTGTCAAATTGGAAAACTATATTTTGATCTTTCTTTTTTAATAGGTTAAAATCCTCAGAAATATCTTCTATTAAATCAGCAAGGTTAAACTCACTTAGTTTGAGCTGAAACTTACCTTCTTCAATACGAGTAATGGTCAAAAATTCATTGAGGATGCCATTGAGGTATCGAATATTTTTTTTAATTTTTTCAATGTGTATATTTCTTTTTTCTAAAAGATCGGGAGTATCATATTTAAAAACCAATGAAATCGAACTCAATATATTGGCCAAAGGTGTTCTAAATTCATGGGAAGCGATGGACACAAAACGGGATTTTAAAATTCCCAGGTCTCTTTCTTTTTCCAGAGAATCCACCAATTCTTTTTCTTTTAGAATCAATTTGAGCTCCACACTTTTTCGATACTCAATTTCTTCTTCCAGATTTTTGTTGGTGGCGATAAGTTGATGGATGGATTCCTGCAGTTGGCTGGTTCTGGCCTGTACCATAGACTCAAGGTTCTTCGCCAGATTTTGTAATTTTTGTTCCGTTGCTTTTTGAACGGTGAGATCATGAATGACGCCGGTAAAAAAAATATTCTCCTGGATTTTAAATTCACTAATGGACAATCGTATGGGGAAAAGTGAACCGTCTTTTCGTTTCGCATCCACATCCCTGCCTATCCCAATGATTTTACGGACACCGGTCGTGAGATAATTATGTATGTATTGATTGTGTTGCTCGTGGTGGGGAGAAGGAACCAGAATTTGGATATTTTGGTCGAGCAATTCCTCTTTTTGGTATCCAAATAGTTGGCAAGCGCTTTGATTAATGCGCTGGATAATACCATGATGGTCAATGACAATGACACCATCAATGGCTGATTCAAAGACTGAATCCAAGATGTTATGTTGATTACTGGCAGGACTCACTTTTGCTTTAAAAGCTTTTGATCAATCAAAATCAATGTATTTTATAATATAAATCAAGCTATTGATTCTAAAAATCGGCTTAATTTGTGGCGAAATTAAAAAAATATTAGAAATATGATCGATCTAAAAGCCCCAATCAGCTCTATCATGACCACTAACCTGGTCATTATTACACCGGAAGACAATCTACTTAAAGTCAAAAAAATCTTTGAAGAACACGCCATACACCATATTCCTGTGGTACATTATAAGGATTTGGTGGGAATGATTAGCAAATCTGATTTCTTACTATACGCCAATTCATTGGGTCGTGGGTCGGATATATTGATCCAGGACGATCAAAAGCTTGAATTCACCTTGGTGAGTCAGCTGATGATCACCAAATTGGGTAAGTTGGAACCGGATGACCGCATTGAAGTAGCCATTGACGTATTTTTGAAAAATTATTTTCACTGTCTTCCTGTGGTTCAAGGGACTGAACTGAAAGGTTTGGTGACGCCGTTTGACATCCTGAGATATGTCGGAACCAGCCTGTAGTTTTTTTGTTATGGACTTATAAACCCCGCTTATGTACCACAATATTGTTTGCCCTTACGACCATTCCGAATTTGCCGAACGAGCACTGGAAAAAGCAGCCCGCATGGCAGCCGACAAAGGTGGAAAATTATTCCTCGTGAGAGTACTGGTAAATCCATTCTTGTTTGACGGAGGAAGCCATCTGCTCAGCACCAACTTGATGGCTACAGATTTGATGGAAAAAATTAGGGAAGAAGCAACGGGCCAAATGCAAGAAATTAAAGACCAGGTTTTAGTTCAATATCCCGATTTGGAAGTCGAAATGGGCCTTACAGAAGGCAACGACATTGGAGAAGCCATCATGTCCGAAGCAGAAAACAGAAATGCAGATCTGATTGTCATGGGTTCACATGGACGCAAAGGCATTAAAAAATGGATGATGGGCAGCGTAGCAGATTACGTTTTGCGTGAAGCCAAATGCCCCGTTTTGATTGTGAAATAGGGGTAGAAAATTTTAATTTTTAGTGTCTTATCGTTTCTCTCCAAATTTATCTGTACTCGGTGGAGATTTATGAGAAAGGACGAGTTGTAAAAATGGAAAAGATTGTTTTAGTTTGAAATTCGAAGATTCGTAAGCCCACAGCAGAGCGAAGGGATTGGGAAGCTTCGATCTTAAGCACACAACAGAGCGGAGGGATTGGGAAGCTTCGATTTTAGGACCGCAGCAGAGCGGAGGGATTGGGAAGCTTCGATTTTAAGCCCGCAGCAAAGCTGAGGGATATGGAACCCTCGATTTAGTGACTTTTTAATCAATCTCCTATTTTCAAAGACGCGATCAGCGCTTCTTTTTTAGGCTTTCATACCAAATGTCTTGTCCTGAAATAGGTTTACACTAAAAAGTAAAAAATGGACAGAAAAAACAATCATAAGTCAGGTAGGTACTACAGTATTGAAGAAAGACACAAAATCATCCAGGAGTATATTTCTAGACAATGTACAAAAGCTGAGATTTGGGAGAAGTACACAGGCCAAAAACAAGAGCATGGTAACTTATTAAAGTGGATGAGACAATTGGGTTACAATACAGGAAATAGAACCAAAAGGCCTAATATTGTATCAAATTTACATGATATGCCACATAAAAAAGAAAAAGTGGATAGTTCTGATTTAGTAGATGAGCAATTATTTGAAAATCTTCAATTGAAAAAGAGAATTGTAGAATTGGAAAGACAATTAAAAGATGCAGAACTTAAAGCGATTGCTTTTTCAACAATGGTTGATATTGCCGAAAAGGAATTTAAAATTCCAATTAGAAAAAAGCTCAATACCAAACCATAGAAGCCATGAAGAATAATTTTGGACACATAGGATTAGCCAAGCTATGTGGATGGTTTGGGATTAGTAGACAGGCTTATTATCAAAACAATTGGGAAGGAATTTCAAGTACTTTGGAAGAAGAGATTATCATAAAACAAATTAAATTCATTAGAAATAAGCATAGAAAAATAGGGACCAGAAAACTCTATGAAATGATTCAACCATTTTTACTGGAACATCAAATAAAAATGGGTCGAGATGCTTTATTTAATATGCTGGCAGACAATCATCTGTTGATAAGAAAACGTAAACGCAGAATTCAAACTACTAATTCTTATCATTGGCTTAGAAAGTATCCTAATCTAATAAAAAACTTGGTTCCAACATCCTGTAATCAATTATGGGTCAGTGATATAACTTACTGGAAGATAAGTACTGGGGAACATCTATATATCAGTCTTATTACGGATGCATATTCTCATAAAATTGTAGGATATCATGTTGCTCAAACATTGGAAACTGTAGAAAGCACCTATGCTTTGAAAATGGCTCTCTCTGGCCTTATGGTGGGCCCAGAGAGCCATTTTCAACTTACACATCATTCAGATAGAGGAATTCAATATTGTAGCCACAATTATGTAAAGCTCCTTCAGGATAATAATATACAAATTAGCATGACTGAAAATGGAGATCCTTTGGAGAACGCAATAGCGGAACGAGTAAATGGTATCATAAAGGAGGAATACTTAGAAACTTATGAAATAGAAGACATTAAAGAAGCAAGGGAGCTTTTGAAAAATGTAATTGGTCTTTACAACGAAGAAAGACCCCACATGAGCATCGGTAATTTGACACCTAATCAAATCCATCAATCGAATAAACCAATTAAAACAAATAAATTATGGAAGAATTATTATTCAAAACAAACTACTTTTGTAAACCCAATTCAGGACTAAAAAAGAGCTGTAAACTCTATATAGGACTAAAATGGAATTGTAAACTTATTTAAATTAAACCTGTAAACTTATTTTAGGACGAGTCAAAATGATTAAATTTGCATCATTTTAGTTTAATTAATTGGATTTGAAATCATTAGTAGCATTTTGTTGGATATGTATTGCTTTGGTAGATAGTGCCTTAGCTCAATGCAATTTCCAGGTCAATGCAGGACCCGATAAATTTGTTTGTAATCCGGGCGAATCGGTCATCCTCGAAGGAAGAATCACCGGCAGCCCTACTGAATTTTATTGGGAACCTGCTACCAATCTTAACAATTCCAGAATCTTAATGCCTAGAGCCACCGTATTTGGCCCTACGACCTACTATTTGGTGGCCAGGGGTTTGGACAATACCAATCTCATCAACAACGGCGATTTTAGCGCTGGGAATACGGGATTTTATACGGATTATGCCTTAGGTTCGACTCCTTGTTATGGTTTTGGATACCTGGACTGTGAAGGTACCTACGATGTTATCACCAATCCACAATTGGGACATTCCGCATGGAGTGCTTGCGGAGACCATACGACTGGCTCAGGAAATATGATGGTTTTGAATGGAGCACCCAGTTTTCAAAGTGTTTGGTGTCAACAAGTCACTGTCATACCTGACATGGATTATAAATTTTCAGCTTGGTGTGCGTCTGTGACTTCTGCATCTCCACCCATTTTACAAATCTCTGTCAATGGTACAACGGTTGGAAATATTTTTAATTCCAGCGGCGCTCCATGCAATTGGGAACAATTTGGCGCAGATTTTAATTCGGGACCCAATACAATCATAGAAATTTGCATCCTCAATATGAACACCAACACCGGTGGCAATGATTTTGCCATTGATGATTTGGTGTTGAGAAAAATATGTGAAGTCAGAGATACCGTCGAATTGGATGTCATCCAAATAGTAGCTGAAATCGAAACTCCTGAAGAAGTCAACTGCGATCGCACAGTATTGGAATTGGATGCTTCTGGATCATCTCAGGGTCCAGGATGGACCTACCAATGGACGGCATCACCCGGTAAAATTTTATCCGGAGATAAAACCCTTAAACCTACGATCGATGGTCCGGGCACATACAATTTAACAGTCTGCAGTCCTTTGCCCAATTGCTGTAAAACAGTGACGGTCATGGTCAATGGAAATACCACTCCACCCAATATCTCATTGTCCACCAAAGACACCATCGGTTGTGGTAAAAATCTTGCATGGATTAGAACCAGCACCAATAATTTTAATGTGACTTACTCTTGGTCCGGACCCAATGGATTTAATTCGGAAGACAAGGATCCTTTTGTTGCAGATGGTGGATGGTATATCGTGACTGTAACCGATGAGTACAATTGTAAAAGAATTGATTCCATTCGAATTATTGAAAGTGTCGACAATCCAAAAATTGACATTCAATTTAATCACATCAACTGCAAGTTTGACTCTACTAGATTAAAAGCACAATCTTCCATTGCCAATTCCAAGTTTGAATGGTTTGGACCCAATAATTTTAATTTTACAGGAGACTCGATGGTCAGTCCTGACAGCGGTTGGTTTATTTTAAAAACAAGTACTCCTTCGGGTTGCATTCGTTTTGATTCCATCCGTGTTTTAAAAGACATGGATAAACCAAAAGCTATTTTTTCTTTGGACAGCATCGATTGTATAAAAGATACTGCGACCCTAAAATTACTTTCATTCGGATCTTCGGACAGCTTGTTTATTTCCGGACCAACGGGTTTTTATCAATTGGACAGTAGCACATGGAGTTTTAACAAAGGAGGTTTATACACACTCCACTTGCAGGGAGAAAATTATTGTTTAGATAGTTTGAGTTTTGAAGTAGTGGTGGATACTTTAGCGCCGGTTCTTAATTTGACTGGAGATTCTATTACTTGTACCCGAAGAACGGTCGTCCTAACAGGCAGAAGTGCCGATCCAAAAGCCAATTTCACTTGGTTTGATCCAATCGGAAATAGTTTTAATCAAAATATTATATCCACAACTTTACCCGGTGTCTATAAACTGGCGGTGATTGGCGACAACGCTTGCACGGATACAGTCACTTACATAGTTCATGCTGATACTTTAAGCCCAACGATAAATTTATTTGCAGATACCATCAATTGCTTTAAACCTTCGGTGATTTTAAGACATGATGGGGACAGTACACAAATCACATTTCAGTGGACGGGTCCATTGGGATTTAACTCATCCGTTTCCAATCCCATCATTACAAGTTCTGGTAGATATCAGCTGGAAGCAAAGGGAAAAAATGAATGCATCACCAATAAGATTGTTGACATCGCACAAGATCTTCTGACGCCGGTTTTGACGGGCAGTGATGATACTTTGCGTTGCACCATGGATTCTATTAGAGTAAACGCGATGGCAAGCAATGTCATTGGAAACTTTATTTGGACAGGGCCAGGTGGATTCAGTTCTGCTTTGCAAAATCCTTTTGTCAAAACTCCTGGTTCTTATCGTCTAATCGGGAACAATCCTAATGGTTGTGCAGATACACTGGACATCAATATTATTCCTGATTTGGGAAAACCGGATTTATTCGTCGCAACAGATACCTTGGATTGTCTTCAAACCAGTCTAACTCTTTCCGCAATATCATCGCAAGATTCTTTAAGCTATCAGTGGATAGATCCTTCTGGTACTATGACGAGTCAAAAAGATTTAAACATACAACGCGGTGGTACTTATCAAATTCGCGTGACCAATGGCAGTGGTTGTTATACAGAATTGGATTTAAACATTGTTCAAGATACCATTCACCCGCAATTTCAATTAACAGGAGACAGCCTCAATTGTCTTGTTCGATCTGCAAGTCTTTTTTTTAATAGTATAGAAAATCCAAACTCGATCCAATGGAGAGGACCTGCAGGGTTTAATTCCAATCAAGCTTCTCCCATCGTAAGTAATGGAGGATGGTATGTTTTGAGATTGACCAATGATAATTTCTGCAATCGAGAGGATTCTATTTTTATTCATCAAGATACTTTGACTCCAACTCTGCAAATAACAACAGATACAATTACCTGTCTCCAAAGACAAATTACTTTGACATCTCAAAGCAATGCGTTAAATGCAATTTACACATGGACTAGACCAGATGGAAGTACACATAATCAAAGTAATTTATCAACCAATGTAGGTGGTGCATTTAATTTAACTGTGTCAGGAGCAAACCATTGCACTGCTGCACAAAGTGTAATTGTTCCAGTAGATACCATATCACCCGTCGTTTCATTATTAGATGATACTTTGACTTGCATAAAAACCAATATACTTCTGCAAGTGCAATCTCAACAAGGTACTTATCAATTTGAGTGGACAGGTCCCAATGGATTTAATTCAATAGCAAGAAATCCACTTATTCAAACTGCAGGCAGATATTTTTTAAAAGTAATTTCATCCAACGGTTGTGAATCTTCTCAAGGATTGACCATTTTTGCGGATACCATACACCCTCAAATAAATACAAGAGCTGACAGCATTCAATGCAAAAAACCGGAAGCAGAAATTTCTGTTTCGGGAACCAAAGCTTCGGATCTCATCGTTTGGCAAGACGCTCAAGGAATGCAAATTTCCAACGCCACCAATCTGTTGGTAAATTCGGGTGGAAGATACCGCGTGCAAGTGACCAATACCATCAACGGTTGTATTTCTTTGAGGGATGTGTTCGTCCTCGAAGACACCAATTTGATCAAAGACATTATTTTGCAAGCACAAAATCCAAAATGTGGCGAAAGCCAAGGATCTTTGCAGGTGCTTGGTTTGGTAGGGGGTCATGGTGGCTATCAATATTCTTTGGATGGAATAAATTATACTTCCAATCCTGATTTTAGATCTCTTACGCCCGGACAATATCAATTGTTCGTAAAAGATGCAGCGGGTTGCGAATTTATAAAGCCATTTGAACTCATCAAACTGCCGGAAGTTGTTACGGACATATCACCAATATTGGAATTAGAATTGGGTGAACAAGAACAATTAAATTTAAGCATTAATCTAGATCCAACTCGAATCATGTCCATTCATTGGGCACCGAGTGTTGGCTTAAGCTGTACCAATTGCCAAAATCCAATTGCCAATCCTTTGGAAACAACCGACTACATCGTCACAGTGATCGATGAAAACGGTTGCCAATCGGTGAGTAGAATTAGGATCATTGTCAAAACTCCAAAAATATTTGTACCCAATGTTTTTAGTCCAAATGGAGATGTGCTGAATGATTTGGTGTGGGTGCATGGACCTGAAAACGAAGTCATCACAATTCGTCAATTTAGCATTTTTGATCGATGGGGAAATCAGGTTTTTATGAATCAAAATTTTTATCCAAATCAAGCCGATCAAGGCTGGGATGGTACTTTTAAAGGGACAAAATGTTTGCCGGGAGTTTATGTTTATTATGTGAAAGCAGAAACCATCAACGGAAAATTTTTGACCTTGGAGGGGGATATTACTTTGACCAGATAATTATAATTTTAGAAGAAATATTTAGGGGCTTAGTGCGCTGATGAATTTGGAAGGTATGAAGAAAGTGAATCAAATTAATTTAAAGAACAAATTGAAGAATACAAGGCTAGCGAAATTTCTGCTTTTCTTTTTTTGTAGTTTTATTTTAGGCTCAGTCTCCTATGCTCAACTTAAACAAAGTCCCATTTTTTTACCTGGAATATCTACATTCTTGGCCTTGCCCAATGGATGCAATATTACGGTCAATGCAGGACCTGACATCACCATTTGTACAGGAATCGGTAAGACACTCAACGGAATGGTAAACGGTGGATTTAGCAGCTATACCTGGGAACCTCCCGATGGATTAAGCAATCCGGACATTCTAAATCCTATGGCCAATCCAATGTCTACCACCACCTATACTTTGACGGCAAAAGGCATGTCCCCTAATAAGTTTTTAAATGGTGGATTTGAATCAGGAAGCATTGCGCCTTCCACTTCTTCTTACACCATGCACACCAATCCAAATACCCTAGTAATGGGAACAGGAGGGTATATGGTGATGAGCGTACCTCAGATCGCCGCAGCCTTTGGATGTAATCCGAATATTGGTGCTTTTGCAATGGTGATTTCACCAACCGCTGCAGGAACAAATATACTTTGTCAAACCATCGCAGTTACTCCCAATACGGAGTATAAAATCAGCTATAAAGTTTTTGGAATTCCTTACATACTTGGTAGTCCACCTGTGATACGACTTAAAATCAATGGAACGGATGTAGGTTCTGTTCCGGCAGAAAGTGGATTGTGTGTAGAAGCTGAAGGAAATTTCACATGGAATTCAGGAGCTTCGAGTTCAGCTAATTTTTGTTTTGACAATACGGGTGGAACCGGAGGTTTTAGTATCTGTGCTTTGGATGAAATAAGCGTGATCGAATGTTGCGAAGAAAGAGACGAAGTGACAGTAACAGTGTATGATTTGGTAGCAGATATTTCTATGCCCGACGAAATTTCTTGTGACAACAGACCCATGACCCTCGATGCTTCCGGATCTTCTACTGGACCCAACATCACTTATCTCTGGACAACCACCAATGGAAAAATTGTCAGTGGTGATAAAACTTTGAGACCAGTCATTGATGCACCTGGTACCTATAAACTTAAAGTAACTGGAGAATTTGGTTGCGAACAAGAAATTAGCGTTACCGTTTCAGGTAATGTCACTCCACCTAATCTCACCACTTTAAAAACCAATATTGATTGTAAAAATCCATTGGGTAGCATTGAGGCAAGATCCACCAATCCAAATGTAAACTTCGAATGGACAGGACCCAATGGTTATACAAGTTCAAAAGCGACAGATCGAAACATTCGGGAACCAGGAGAATATGAAGTGACAGCCACGGACGATTATGGTTGTAAGTCTACATCGAAAGTAATTGTAGATGATAATCGGACTGATGTAGATATATTGATCAAAGGAGATACCATTCGTTGTGGCCAGGATTCTGTGATTTTAAAAGGGGAATCAGTCAGTTCGAGACCTGAATTTGAATGGATACTTCCGGGCGGAGCAAAAGTAAGAACTTCTGATGTGACTGCAAAAGATACCGGATGGTATAAACTTTTGGTCAGAGATTCACTAGGCTGTTTTGCGATCGATTCATTTTATGTTTTTAATTATAAATCAAGTGTTCCAATTTCTTTAATCAGCGATACTATAAATTGTGATAAACCAACGTTGCTCATACGATACACCACCGATACCAGTGGCACAGTGATTTGGACTGGACCCAATGGATTTAATTCCAATGCAAAACAAGTAATGGTTGCTGATTCCGGATGGTATTTTATTTCTTTGACTACTAAAGATGGTTGTGTGGGTTTTGACTCTGTATACATTGCCGCAGATTTAGCAGAACCCGATGTGATGATTGCACCCACTGATACTTTGGATTGCAATTTAACTTTAGTCAATTTAATAGGATCCAGCAGTAGCCTCGACGTTGGATTTGAATGGACAGGACCCACTGGAATTTTGGGAAACACTGCCACGATCCAAGTAAATCAAGGGGGAGTTTATACTTTAATTGCTAAACTTCCCAATGGTTGTTTGGCCTCAAGTTCAATAACCATCATACAAGATATTGACACACCATCGCTGCGTCTTTTTACCGACACCTTAAATTGCATCAAAGACAAAATAATTTTGAATGTAAATTCAGATTCTACCTTGAGTTATGATTGGAAGGGACCCGGAGGATTTTCTTCTAGTTCTGCATTTCCGGAAATCAATTTGCCTGGTGAATACACCGTGGTTGTTTTCGGTAAAAATGGTTGTCCTCGGGCTGGATCCGTTATAATTTCTGAAAACAAAGAAATACCTTATTTGGCTTTACAGAATGATACCCTCACTTGTGATAAAACAATATTAAGACCCATCGTCAACACAGATTTGGACATTGTAAATTTTAATTGGACCGGTCCAGGAGGTTTTATGTCCAATGTCATCGATCCCGCCATATTTATTCCCGGACTTTATTTACTGAGGGTGACCAAATCCAATGGATGTGAAGCCACTGAAGCCATTTTGATTTCTGAAGATAAAATATTACCTACGTCAGTTCTTTCTGCTGACACCATCACTTGTAAAACCACTGCTGAAATTAAAATAATTTCTATCGATCCAGATGTGGATTTCAATTGGTTTGGTCCCGGAGGTTTTAGCTCTGATCAATTGCAAACTCCGATTACCATTGGTGGTTGGTATTATCTGCAAATGCGCGGAAAAAATGGATGCATGAAGACTGATTCAGTATTTGTTTTTCAAAAAGATATTCTTCCTGATATTTTTACCCGCGATGACACGCTCAATTGTGCTAAAATTAATATCAGCCTTCAGGGTGGATCTAACACACAGGGAGTGCGTTTTGAATGGACAGGTCCCGGCGGTTTTACGTCTACTGATCCCAATCCTGTAGTAACAGATTCAGGAATTTACACATTGCGAGTCATTGATCCCAACGGTTGCGAAGCAAGCAGAAATCTTTATATTTCAAAAATAGGAGAGCAACCAAAATTTCAATTATTACAATTGGATTCATTGACCTGTGTAAAAAACAATGCCCGCATTTTTATTCAAGGACTTTCTTCTAATGAGCAAATCCAATTGAAAGGCCCATCAGGAGTGACCATTGTTCAAGATACCGCGATTGTAGTTCAAGAAGGATTTTATGTGTTCACAGTGACAAATGAATATGGTTGCATCACCAAGGATTCAATATTTATCAGAGATCTAAGAAGCTTGCCGGATGCAACAGTCCGAGATGATACCATTACTTGTGCAAGACGAAGCATTGTTTTGCCATTAAACTCTATTTTACAAAATTTAAATTTTAATTGGTCTGGTCCCAATGGTTTTTCCAGCATTGAAAAAAATCCTACGATTACACAAGCTGGTGATTACACAGTGACGATTACCAATGCCGCAAACTGTCAACTCATCCGAACCTTAAGAATCGTGGCAGACACTTTAGAACCTGATTTATTATTATTGGCAGACACCATTACTTGTCAAAGAAATTTTGCACCCGTCATCGCGATCACCAAATCTCAAGGTTTTCAAATTCAATGGACAGGACCCAATGGTTTTACTTATAGCTTACCTCAATTTAGTACTACTATACCGGGTATTTACACTGCTACTTTGACTTTCTCCAGAAATAAATGCACGGTGACTAAATCAATCGAAATTGTAGAAGACACGGGTAGAATTCGCAATGTAGAAATTCAAAAAACAGACATTGGATGTGGTGGAATCAACGGTTCCATCGTGATAGGACAAGTGACAGGAGGTAGTCCTGGATTTGAATATTCAATAGACGACGGACTATCATATGTGTCACAAAATGTTTTTAATAATTTGCCAAAAGGTATTTATCCAATTAAAGTAAAGGATCGCAATGGATGCGAATTTAGCCTCCAGACACAAATTGATTCTGTGGGTGGCGTACAAATAGATTTAATTCCTGAAATTATCTTACAGGAAGGAGAGAATGCTACACTAAATCTACAAATCTTAAATGGAATTAAAGTTAATACCATTCTGTGGAGTCCATCCAATCAATTGAGTTGTTCGGATTGTCAAAATCCAGTTTTGACAGCAACTGAAGATCAAACCATCACGGTAGAGGTCATCGATGAAAATGGTTGCATCGCCACCACTCAAATTTTGGTGAAGGTGATTAAAGAAGTGGATGTATTTTTTCCAAATAGTTTTTCACCAAACGGAGACAACATCAATGATCTTTTCTTTCCGGTTTCTTCATCGGATTTAATCAAGATCAATCATTTATCCATCTTCGATCGATGGGGAGCAAACGTATTTAATAACCGCAATTTTTCAGTCAATGATCCAAATAGCGGTTGGGATGGAAGATTTAAAGGTCAAGCATTAATGCCGGGTGTTTATATCTACACGGCTGAAGTTGGAGTGGGTGATCAAATTAAAAAATACTATGGAGAAATTACCATCATCCGATGATTTTATTTTAAGTAAATTACATAAAAAATATTGATTTGTTAAAAGGATTGTCATTAGAAGTATTAAGGTATTGTGACACACATTTGTCCAATGTGCCTGACTACTTAACAGAATTAGAGCGCAAAACTCATTTGAATACCATGGCTCCGCAAATGTTGAGCGGCAGTTTGCAAGGTCGATTTTTAAGCATGATTTCCCGTTTAAAACAACCTCTTGTGATTGTCGAAATCGGTACATTCACTGGATACAGCGCACTCTGTTTAGCAGAAGGGCTTGCAGAAAATGGAAGGCTTTACACTTTTGAAGTTGAAAATACCTACGATGAGATCATCCAGGGACTTCAACAGGAAGTGGAGCTATGTTCTAAGATTGAATTTATTAAAAAAAGTGCTTTAGAATATCTTCCTAACACAGGTTGGAGTGTGGATCTTGCTTTTGTGGATGGATCAAAAAAAGAGTATTTAGATTATTTACGAGTTTTAGAAAATATGATGCCAACAGGCGCTGTATTACTTTCAGACAATGTATTGTGGTATGGTAAAGTAGCCGAAGAAATAAAAGACCACGACACTTCCATCATCGATCAGTACAACCAATATTTAAGAGACAGCGCAAAGTGGGATGTGGTAATTCTCCCCATCAGAGATGGCATTTCTGTAGCCATAAAGAAATAATACATGTGGATTTGGAAAGATTCTGCAGAAATTGACAGAGAAGAATGGGATCAAAAAATTTTAAAAAATCCGGATCATCGAATTGAAGCTTTGTCTTGGTATTTAGATGCAGTTTCTGATCAATGGGGAGCCTTGTTTCTTTTTGAAAAAGACATCAGAATACCAGTCAGTTTTAAAAAAAATTGGTCTTTAAAAATGGCCTACAGAGCCCCTTTTACACAGCAACACCATTTTATTGGTGATGAAATACCCAATCAACTGTTGATTGAAAAACTCACAGCTAGCCTTACAAATCAGTTCAATTGTGGGAAGTATTGCCTCAATTATTTTATTCCTGATACACAAAGAAGAACCAATCTGGTTGTTGATTTGGAAGACTATAGATTGCGCGATGAAGAAATGTACAGTTCGCATCACAAACGAAGGGTCAAAAGAAGTTTGTCCAACGAACTGTCGATTGATTTTTTAGTTACTGAATCTGAATTCTTAAATTGGATTGATCGTTTTCAAAAAGAAAATGGTTCCATTGAAGGCTTGAATCGAATTGCTTTGGAAAAATTAACGTCCCAATTATTTTTACATAAAAAAGGTTTTGTAGTGGCCGCGCGCAATGCTAAAAATGAAATTATTGCATTGTGCCTATTGTCTGACAATGGCCACCGAATCGTCAATTTAATGTCATTGAGCAATTTGGAAGGCAAGAAGAAAATAGCCATGTACGGCATTCTTCACACTGTCCTGCAACAATTTAAAAATGTTCGTCAGATCTTTGATTTTGAAGGTTCTGATCTACAAGGTGTCAAACAATTTTACCAGGGATTTGGACCTGTAACAGAACCTTATTTTGAAATCAGTTGGAACCAACATTGGTTTTGCAGCTTAAAGGATTTACTTAAAAAATGGATTTATTAGTTTCCTTGACTTCTATTTTTGGTGGAATTAAATAGTAAAGCACCGGAGTGACCAATCTACTCAATAACGTCGAACTGATCAAACCTCCAATCAACACCAATGCCAAAGGACTGATGAGTGGAGATTTTTCCATGACCAGCGGAATCATTCCACCAATCGCCGTCAGTGAAGTTAAAAAGATGGGTAGAAAACGTGTTTCCGCTCCATCCATCACCGCTTCATAAAGTCCAATTCCTTTTTCTCTCAATTGATTGGTATAGTCTACCATCAGAATTGAATTTTTAATTTCAATTCCGGCCAAAGCAATCATACCGATCGTTGCAACAAATGACAAAGTCTCGTTGCCAAAATACAAGGCCAGGAATGCACCTATCACGCCCATCGGAATGACACTCAATACAATCAATGTGGACTTAAAGGTTCTGAATTCTAAAATCAGTATCGCTAACAATCCAAAAACTGCAAGAATAATAATGGTCCCTATTCCACCAAATGATTCCTCTCTGGACATGCGCTCACCCGCCGCCAAAAGACTGTATCCCTCCGGAAGTTTAATTTCATTTTGAATTCTTTCTATGATCTGATCGGTGAGTTGATCTGTATTAAATCCTTGTCCTACAAATGCACTGACCGAACTGTATCGTTCCTTGTTGTAATGATTGATGACCGTTGCACTGGGTTTCATTTCAATATCCACAATGGATTTTAAAGGTACCAAGGCACCACTCAGCGAACTGATATAAACCTGTTCCAATTGTTGAATGGGATTTGAATACGATTTTTCCATGGTGACCAGGATATTCATTTCGTCATCATTTTTATCTTGTATCGAACTTACATCCAATCCTTCAATGGCGAGTCTAATCGTCTTGGCTAGTTCCGCAGTGGGAACTCCATACAAACCTGCTTTTTGTTTGTTGATTTTTAAACTGAGATCCGATTTTTTAAATTTTAAATCATTGGACACATAAATACAACCTTCCGTTCCCTGCATAATTTTTTCAACTTCTGCTGCAAAAAACTCCAAACTATCCAAATTTTTACCAATAATTCTCATTTCGATAGGAGCAGTAATAGGTGGACCTTGTTCGAAGCGTCGAACTTTTATTTTTGCTCCGGCAATGGTGCTCAATTCTGTACGCAATTGTTCTGCCATAGAAATAATTTCCGGCACCTCCGTTTGATCTTCTAGAAAAACCATCATCTGCGCCATCTGATCATCGCGTTGAGATTGGAATTCATTGTAGTAAATTCTTGGATTTCCTTTTCCGACATTGCTTGCCAAACGCACTACTTCTTTTTTCGCCAACAAATGTTGCTCAATCTTTCTGGCAATTTTATCGGTGTGTTCTAAATTACTGTCGTGTTCTGTTTCCAAATCAATGATAAGAATGGGTTTTTCAGAAGCTGGAAATAAACTAAATCCTAATTTGGGTACCATAGCAAAAGATGCAACAAACAACAACCCGGCAAGAATTAAAGTCCAGGCAGGATGCGTCATACACCATCTGAGAAGTTTTTGATAAGGCGTGTTGAGATAATTTTTAAATGCGCGGTAAAACCAATTCGATTGTTCCAAATCTCCATGTCCATTTGATTTTAAAATAATGCTGGAGAGAAATGGAATGATGCTAATGCTCACAAACAGAGAAGCGAGAACCGTCATCATCACTGCCATGGGTAGAGAGCGAATGAAATCTCCTGATCCCTCCGGTAAATTGGCGATGGGAAGAAAAGCCAACAATAAGGCAGCCGTGCAACCAATGACAGCGACCATGATGTGATTGGTCGCAGTGATCGCGGCAGCTTTGGCCGTAAGACCTTTCCGCATATACCTTTCTATATTTTCTACAACCACAATGCTGTCATCCACCAAAAGTCCAAGCGCAATGACCATCCCCACGATGCTTAATTGATTGAGCGTGTATCCCATTAGATCCAAAAAAAACAAACCAATACTAAGTGAAAGTGGAATAGAAATCATCACCACAATAGATGCTCTTGTACCCAAAGGTAACAAGGTCAACATCACTAAAAGAATGGCAATTAAAAAATCCATACCCAATCCGGAGAGCCTGTGCTTGACTCCTTTTTCTTGATCAAATGCTTGTTCCATCTGAATGGACTTTGGTAAACTGGCTTCAAATTTTGACAACACCTTTTCAAGTTTTTCGCGAACCTGTATAATGTTTTGTTTGTCTTTCATTGCAGTAACGACCCACACCGCCCTTTTGCCATTGAATCTTGCTTGATGATTTTTCGATTCTTCCTTTTCAGAAATCTGTGCAATGTCTTCAAGAAATAATGGCCTTGCTTGCGCATTGGTTCGTATGATTGTTTTCTTAAGTTCATCGATATTTTCAATCGGCGAATTGACCTTGACATTGTATTTTTTATTTCCAAGATTGACAGAACCCGCAGGAATATTGACATTGTTAGCTTCTATCATTCCCAATACCTGATTCAGTCCTAAGCCCAATTGTGCCATTCTTTCCAAATTCAATTCTACTTGAATTTCGGATTTAGGCAGCGCTTGGATTTCTACAAATTTTATTTCTTTAATTCGCTCAATGTCTCTCTTCAAAAGATCTGCGTATTCTTCCATTTCTTGATAGGAAGCCACTTCGGAAATTAATGCTGTCTGAAGAATGGATACATCACTGGACGCTGCTCTTTTTACAGAAAGTTCGATCAGACCTTCTGGTAAATCGGGTCTGATTTTATTCATTTCTCGGGTGATGTCATTGTTTTTGGCATCCACATCTACGCCGTAATTAAATTCAGCAAGAGAGATCATTAATCCATCACCAATGCTCGTGTTTATTTTTTTGATATCTCCTAGTTTATAAATTTCTTCTTCAATGGGATCTGCAATTAATTCTTCCATATCCTTGGGGCTTGCTCCCGGATAAATAGAGACAATGGAAAAAATAGGTGCTCCAAACGGTGGATCTTCCGAACGCGGCATGTTGATTAGAGAATTCACACCCAGCAAAAGCAAAGCAAGAAATAAAACCAGAGTGAACTGATGTCTTTTTACAAAAAACTCGTTGAATGACATGTTGGTAATTTTAAAATTCTTGGATGGTAAAATTATTGAATGACTTGAATAGAATCACCGTCTTCCAAGTAACTGGATCCAAGTGTGATCACTTCTGTAATATTTGCATCGATTCCTGATATCTCCGCCTGGTCACTGAGAATTCTCAATAAACGAATGTATATTTTTTTGGCACTCTGATTTTCCGCAATAAATAAAGATGCAGTGGAACCATTGATGTTTACAAGAGATTCGATGGGTACCAGAATTCTCTTTTCTTTCTTTTTTGGAAAAATATTGCATTCGACAACCATTCCTGCTGCGGGTTTAAATGGCAACTTGTTAAGTGGGATAGAAATATCAAAAGTGCCATTGGGGTTGGTGCTTGCAGACGCTTTGTAATCAATGACTGCTGATATGATTTGATCCGGCCAGGCTTCTATTCGTGCTTCGACTTTATCTCCTGCTTCCACTTTTGCCCAATCGCGTTCTGTCAATCCGCCTTTGACCACCCATTGGTTTTGCTCTGTTCCTAAAAGCAAACAAACCATTTGACCGGGTCCCACAAGTTCACCGGGATTGATGAGTTTTTTGACGATTTGCCCACTGATTGGTGCAAATACCACAGAGTATTTTCGATTGAATTTTGCAATTTGTAAATTTTGTTGTGCGATTTCAAAAGCTGATTTTGAATTTTGATATTGCTCCAATGTGCTCACGCTGTCTGTGTATAAATTGCTGACACGTTTTTGATCGCGATCTGCTTTTTCATAAGCCACCATGGCTTGTTGGAGTTGCGCTTCTATTTCTGTTTGATCAAGGGTCGCAAGCACTTGCCCTTTTTTTACAAAATCTCCTTCTTTAAATTTTACAGATTGTACCAAACCTCCAATTTTAAAAGAGGGTTTCACTTCTGATTCACTGCTTAAAATTCCCAACAATTGAATCGTGCTGACACTGTCTGTACGGACGATGGCAGCAGTTTTAACATTGGTGATGTTTAGATTTGATTTTGGTGTTTGGACCGTTTCCGTTTTTTTTGCGCAGGACCATAAAAAACTAAACACAAAAAGGCTGAGATAAAAAGGAAGATATTTCATCGTTGGATTATTTGAAGGTTTGTAATTTTATTTAAACTATAAATTTTATTGGATAGGGTAGGATGCTGTTTTGTATTGGTATTCTGACCAACTGGTCCAGGCATTAAATCTTGCAAGCTGATAATCAGATTGTATATTCAACCAGAGGTTTTGGGCATCCAACAATTCTAAATATCCGATGCTTCCCTCATTGTATTTTTTGAGGGCTTCCGTTTTAATTTTTTCTGCAGATGCAATTCTGAGCTCATAATTCATGGCCTGTGAAATCTTGCTGTTCAATTGAATTTTGGCTAACTCATTTTGTAAATCCATTTGCTCTTGTACCGCTTTTAACTGACTGTTTAAAGCATTGATAGCATTTTCGCTTTGTAATTTTCTTTGTTTAACACGACCTCCATCATAGAAATTCCATTCTAGATTAAGCCCGATCAATACATAAGGATTCCAATTAAAATTAAAATCTTGCGAACCAAAATCAGCCTGTACGCCTATCCTTGGTTGGTAGAATTGTTTTTCTTTTTTAAAGGCCTGTTCTTGTATTTTAATACCGGATTGAAGCTGTGTAATTTCTTCGCGAATTTGAGAGCTTTGATTTAGAATATCCGGTAAGTTCTCAAATTTAATATTTTCAAAATTTTGCAAACCAGTTAAGTATCTCAAATAAGTGGTGGCCTGATCCACATTCATTTTTAATTCAGTTTTCTTGGCTTCCAAATTCGAAATTTCCGCATCAATCCTTAGTATCGCTGTGCTGGTACTTAGTCCATTTCTTTGAAGGCTTTCTGTATTTCTTTTCGCAATGGACAAGGATTGATTTGCGCGTTCTATTATTTTTAGATACTCTTCCTGACTGGCCAACTGGATACAAGTCTGAGTGACTTCTTTCGCCAATATTCTTTTGGATGCAAGGATGTCCGATTCCTGAATTTTAATTTCTTCTTTTTTAATAGACCGCGCAATTCCGATATCAGTTTGATAAATGGCTTGCTGTATTCTTAAATGTGCGTCGTAAAAATTGTTTGGGAAGAAATTGGTTTTTACATTCTGAAGATTTGGGAATTGATTGCTTCCAGTAATTTCATTCAGTTTTTGGTGAATGGGATTGATCAAATCTCCAATGGGTAAATCAATGGACCTTCCTCCTGCTGCCAGGGTGTATTGACTTCCGATAGATGCACTAGGCATGTACAGAGCTTTGGCTTCTTTTAATTGAGATTCGAGTCTTGCCAGTTTGAATTCTTTTTCGCGAAGTAAAGGACTGTGCTCCCAGGATTTTTGAATCAGTTCATCTAAATTTTGTGCGGAAAGTAATGGGCTTATCATTAAACCGAACATTAGAAATACAATGTATCTATGACGCATGATTATTAAATTAACACTGTTTATTAATTGCATAAAAAAATATTATTCGAACAATGTATCGACGCTGGTGTCCAACACTTTCATGATGAGATCATCTTCTCCGTGACAAACGATTTGAAGCCTTTGAGCCAATGATAATGATACAAGACCATGGACCAAACTCCAAAGCTGAAGTGCCAACAACTCCGCATTTTTGGCTTTACAACGGCCCGTATTAATCGCTTCCTGGCAACTGGATAGTAGAAAATCAAACAAGCCCAAACCATGCCCCCAATCCTGATCACAGCGCTCCAGATGCTTGATGGGCTTTTCAGAGTGAAACATTAATTCATACCAGTCTGGATTTTTCAAACCAAACATCAGATAGCCACGACCGATGATGTGTATGCGTCGAACTGCATCTGGTTCTTGCATAGCTTCTGTGAGCTCTTTCCCCATGAGTCCAAAGCCCATGTTCATCAGTTCATGCATGATCTCGTCCTTGTCCTGGAAATAGAGATAAATGGTGGCAGGACTGTATTCTACAGCAGTGGCTATTTGACGGATGCTCAGTTTTTCATAGCCGTGCTTTAAAAACATTTCCTTGGCCTTTAAGAGGATCAACTCTCTAAGCTCTACTTTCTCTCTTTCTTTTCTTTCTGAAATACCCATTTTGATAAATAACAGCGCAAAGATAATGAACAGTGTTCAGTATTTGTACTTCTGAGTATAATATATTTTAAATTGTTATATGTAATTGATAGTAAAATAATTGCTTATAGATAAAAAATTATTTTTCACCCTAATGTTTTCTTTAAAAACCTAAACCCAGACTGAATCCGAATGGGATGAGTAAAGAGCTATTTCCTTTGTAAGAGTAATGTACATAGACCCTAAAGTTTAGTTTCCCTGATTTTAAAGGTACGTACCTATAGCCTAGGATTGGGTATAGTAAATAGGCTTGAGTTGGATGTTCTAGAAAGTATGCCCCACCTACACCAAATTCGACAAAATGCCCACCTTGACCATAATTGCACGTAATATGGTGAGGTATGCTTATAAAAGTAATCGAAGGATCACAATCACCGAAAATGCAAATATCTAATTCCTTATTTACACCAATGCCTAGTTTCCCACTAATTGCGAATGAGGGATCTAAGATAAATAGTCTATCGTAGTTAATTGAAATCAAGGCAGCATCACCCAAAACGTTGAAATATAAACTATTTAGAGGTCTTGAAACAATAGTGTAATTGGGTTTCTGGGAAATTAAATCTGTTGTGAAACTGAATAGGACAAAGCTTAAAAATAGTGTTTTCATAATGATAGTGTTTATAATTATTAATAAAAAAATTCACATATTAGCGACGGGCTTCCGCTTTTCTGGAAAACAAAAGTAAGAAACGTTTTTTGAATTATAAGTCAAAAAAAATTGTTAATCGGCGGTAAAATCTTATGAACGCTGTCCGGCCTATTCTATTTGGTTCACTTTAATCTTCGCGAAGACTTTTTTGCTTTGTTTCATTTCTTCTTCTAGGTCGTAATCATTCTGCAGGCCAAGCCAAAATTTAGGAGAATTGTTAAAATAAATTGAGAATCTAACGGCTGTATCGGCTGTAATACTTCGATTACCTTTTATAATTTCAGACAGCCTTGTCTGAGGTACAAGAATAGCTTTTGCCAACCTATAAGCAGTTATTTCCATTGGAATAAGGAATTCCTCATTTAGTACTTCGCCTGGATGAATATTTTTTAATTTAGACATGATTAATGATAATTTATTATTTGAACTAATTCTGAATTTGAAGTTTCCCATTTGAAGATTATTCTCCATGTATCGTTAATTCTAATAGAGTAATAATCTTTCAGGTCACCTTTTAGCTTTTCAAGATGATTTGAAGGTGGGATTCTTAAATCATTGATATTTTGAGAGTTATTTAGCATTCTAAGTTTTCGTCTTGCAATTTGTTGGATGGCTTGAGGGATCCCTTTAGATAATATCCCTTTCCATATTTCCTCTGTATATTTATCTCCGAAACTAAGAATCATACTAACTCATAACAATACTAACGTACAAAGTTAGTAAAATGTTACAATTAGAATATTTATTTATAAGCTTAATTACGCTTTCGACCACACGGCTGGTGAGAGCCTCATGACCGTATACATTTAATCAGGATCAAATTTTTACATGTATTAGAACTTCCAACCAACTCCAATTTCTCAAAATGATTTAAGCGGACAAAGATATTAATTAAAGCTCAAAAAAGCAATAATTTGAGCTTTATGTTTTCTAAAAATGAGCTATAAATTAATCTTTTGCCGACAGTCGATTAAAACTGGGTCCGAACCGACATCACCAAATTTCTTCCTGCGGCCACTATTCCTGAACTGTAAGGACGGTACCTTTGGTCTGTTAAATTTTCAACTCCGGCACTTATAGACAAAGACTCACTGACTTTATACATCGCCTTAAAATTAAGTGTATACCATGCCGGCGAATAAAGATTTCCATTCTGATCCTTAGCATAAATGAAGGGCTTTTGCTTTTCTTCTTCGTTGAGATTTTTTGCACTGACTTCTGCACAATACATGGCATTCAATTCAAGACTCAACACTTCTTTTTGAAAATTTAATCGGGTCACTCCAAATGCCGGTGCAGCATGTCTGGATCTACCAACGATTCCACCATCTGTTTCTTCTTCGCCAAGTTGATAGTTAAATCGAGAGTGTAAGCCAAAGCCTCCCGGTAATTTAATATCAATTCCAAAGTTGAAACCATATACGGTTGCTTTGGCTGCGTTTTGAATGGCATATACCCTGCTCATGATACCACCATAAAGTATGCTGTCTTTTCCATTGACTTGAAATGTTCTTCTGACCATTGCATTGTCCAGGTAAGTGTAAAATCCTGTAATGTCGATTTTAACTTGTTCTGCAAAAACTTTCGCAATATTGATTTCGCCATTGTAGGCATACTCCGCTTTTAAAGAAGTATTGGGAACCACCACATCTCCTGCTGCAAAATCAAAAATCTTTCCCACATCATCCACATTCGGAGCCCTAAATCCTGTGCTCGCATTGAAGCTAATCTTCCAACTTTCATCGGGACGATAGACAGCGCCTATGCTGCCATTGGTAGATGAATTTTGAATTCTTGAACTTGTAAAATCGAAAAGGAAAAAACTGAGATGACGTGTAAAATCTGATTCCAAATCAAAGGCATTAAATCGGATTCCGGATTGAATAATAAATTGACTAGAAAGGATATATTGATAATTCAGATAAGCCGCATAACTTTTCCAATGAGATGTTGGATATCTGTCAGCCACTGGAATGGCTTGATTGTTTCTGATGTCTAAGGCTGAACCAAATGACTGAACATCGTTTTGCACAAATTCAGCGCCATAGTAAAATTGATGTTTTCCGGAATGTTTTTCAAAATCAAGATTTGCAGAATAGGCTTGCACTTCTTCAAGGTTGGTACGAAGTCTGAATCTCTGTTCTCCTGAAAAATTTCGATCAATCCTATTTTCTTCAAAAGTTTGTTGCGCTAAGCGCAAGGTCATTTGATCATAAAGTTTGAAATTATTTTTGTGGTTGATTTCAAATTGATTCATTGACCATTTTTGAGGGCCGTAATTCCAAACTGCGGATCGTGGTAAACCATTACTTTGAGTTTCAATCAAACGGTCATATCTAGAATATTCTGATGTTTTAGAATAATGAAATCCATAATGGAAATCCCATTTTTCGTTGAACTTAAAACTCAGTTTTTGCATGAGATTGATCTGTGAATATCCTGTGGGATTTTGAACCAATGGATCCGGATTACTGACCACGCGATCGGCACTGTCCATTCTAATCACATAATGTGGACGCAAATATTCTGTGGGTCCGTGTGTTCCCATTCTGAGATCACCAAATTCCGAATGACTTGCGCTGCTTAAATAAGACCATTTTTTCCAGCCCACATTGACATCAAAATGCATCGTCTTTTCTTTATTCGCGGACGAGTATCGACCTAGTGCATTTCCTTTTACCAATGCTTTATCGGTCTTTGAAAATTGTGGAGTCAAGGTCTTAAAACTCATCACACCTCCGATAGCATCACTTCCATAGATGATGGATCCCGGACCAAAAAGTACTTCTGTATTTTCGATGGCCAATGGGTCCAATGAGATCACGTTTTGAATATTTCCAGCTCTAAATATAGCCGAATTCATCCTGATTCCATCTACAGTATAAAGCAGTCTATTAGAGGAAAATCCCCTGACCATGGGACTTCCGCCACCTTGTTGGCTTTTCTGAATAAACACTTCACCAGAAGCTCCAAGAAGATCTGCCGCAGTTTGAGGATTTTGAAGTGCCATCTCTCTGGAAGATATTTTTGTAACTTTAGAAGGAATATTGCCTGATAGCTGTCCCCATCGCGTTGCGGAAATGACCACCTCATCAATTTCTACCGAGGATGGTTCCAAAAATATTTCAAAGTTTAGGCTTTGAATTTCTCTATAGGATTTTATCAACATTTTATAACCAATGGCACGAATTTGGATCCTTTCTGAATTTGTAAAATCAGAAATTTCAGCCTCACCTTTTGAATTTGTGGTGATCACCGTTTTTGAAATTTCACTTATCAATATAGCAGATTCTAAAGGCTCCTTTGTTTCTGAATTTTTGATCACTATATTTTGTGCATAGGAAATGGAGCTAGTTCCTAAAAATAAAAGTAGGTATTTTATTAATTTCATTGTTTCTTAAATTAATGAGAATCCATTCATTGATCTAACTTTGAATAGAATTATAAGTAATGAATACATTAAATCATCCTACCTATTGGTAAGATTTGTACTTTAAAAAAGTCTTTAAACTTAAACTTTTGGTGGGGGAGAGGGAATGGTAATGATCCAGTCTCGAATGCTTGGATGATAATGAAACTGTTTCTGTGCTAAGTTTATTTTAAGATGAACATGATCGAACCCGGGTTCTTCATAAAATAGATGTTTGTAGAAATCGATTAGCTCGTTTCTCGTTTCTTTATTTTGCGGGTCTTTTCCCAGAGCTTTCAAAACCCATGCACTAAGTTCTTTATTGAGTGTGGTTTCTTCATGATCCCACCAACACCAATAAAAAATTGAATCCCCATGAGTTTCAGATTCGACGACATCATACATTTGATTATGAAATTCAAACTCCTTGGAATGCTCCCAGTTGAGTTCGCTCAATGTCTGGTCCTTTGATAATTTTAACAATACCAACTCATCTTTGCACAATCTAGTGATGATTCTCCGTTTTATTTCTTTTTTGACACGATACTTTTTGAAATGTAACCATAAATAGCTACTGGCGAGAGGGACTGCCAGGCATATAAGAAGCGAGATACCAAAAATTCGAATTTTCAAGTAAACTATTTGATCCAGTAAAATTAATCATTTTATCGAATCTGGTATTTTCTTTCCTAATTGGAATAAAATTAATCCATTCTAAAGCTTTTATTCGGCTTCAATATTTGAATTCAGATTCACTATTTTCGTTTAAAAGTAAAAATAATTTAATTTTTTTGATTCAATAAAGTGCAATAAAAATAGGCACATAACCGGTATTAAACGTTTATGTACGGTTCGATACGGATATAAACGTTTGACTTACGAGTCAGTTTCTCAGCCCGCCTCACCTTTGCATCGTCAATCATTTTATTGTTTCACGTTTTAACACACAAAAATTTTTCAAATCATGAACACATTACGCAATTCTGTCCAATTGGTAGGACATCTAGGAAAGAATCCAGAAATTACCAATCTTGAAAAAGGAAAAAAATTGGCCCGTGTCTCCATCGCCGTCAATGAATTCTACACATCCGCTGCCGGCGAGAAAGTGGAGCAAACCAATTGGATCAATTTGGTAGCTTGGGACAACACTGCGACCTACATGGAGCGCAACTTGAGCAAGGGCAATCAGGTACTCATCAAAGGAAGTCTATCTTCCCGCAATTACGAAGACAAACAAGGTGTCAAAAAATACATCACCGAAGTTGTCGTCAGCGAAGTATTAAAAATTCAAAAAGACGAACCCGTCACTGCACTTTAATAACTCAAAACTCAAAACTTAACACTTAAAACTTAACACTTAAAACTTAACACTTAAAATTTAAAAATTTCGAATCATGAACACATTACGCAATTCTGTCCAATTGGTAGGACATCTAGGAAAGAATCCAGAAATTACCAATCTAGAAAAAGGAAAAAAATTGGCCCGTGTCTCCATCGCAGTCAATGAATTCTACACCTCCGCTTCCGGTGAAAAAGTTGAACAAACCAACTGGATCAATCTCGTAGCCTGGGGTAACACCGCTGCCTACATGGAGCAAAAGCTAAGCAAAGGCAACCAAATACTCATCAAAGGGCGCCTATCCTCCAGAAGTTACGAAGACAAAGAGGGTGTAAAAAAATACATCACCGAAGTTGTAGTTACCGAAGTCATAAAAATGCAAAAAGACGAACCCGTTACAGCAATTTAACAAACTCAAAACTCAAAACTCAAAACTTAAAACTCAAAACTTAAAACTCAAAATTTAACACTTAAAATTTAAAAATTCGAATCATGACTACATTACGCAATTCAGTAACACTCACAGGAAATCTCGGCTCAAATCCTGAAATCATCTCTTACGGAGAAGGTAAAAAATTGGCCAAATTTTCTCTCGCAGTAAATTCAACTTTTTCCAAAGAATCACCTTCCAAACCAGCTTGGTTTAATTTAGTTGCTTTTGACAACATTGCTGCTTACATTGAGAAATATATCAACAAAGGTGAGCGAATAATGGTCACAGGAAAACTTAAAGCAAAAACCTGGTTGTCCAAGGATGGCAAAACACACTATGGAACTGAGGTGGTAGTCGCAGAAGTTGTTCGCGTCAATACACCAGCCAAAGTATAGCCCTGATTTAGTGATAGATTAATCCTCCGGTGGTTAATAACATTGCCGGGGGATTTCTATTTTCTATTTTTGATTATTTACAGGGCATTTGATAAAATCGAGGTATATTAGCACAAAATTAGGCCAATGAAATCTTGGATCTTTTTCTTTTTTTGCTCTTCATTCTTTGCAATTCCAACTTTTGCCGCTCATTTTTTTGTGAGCACAGATGCCTCTCCAACTGGTGATGGAAATTTTACCAAACCTTGGACATTGCAAAATGCTTTAAATCACCCCGCAGCACTCAAACCCGGTGATACCGTTTGGATCAAAGGAGGTACTTATTTAAATGACTATGATCCGCAAACTTCTTTCGTTTGCAAAACCAATGGAGCACAAAATGCACCCATCATTTTTAGAAATTACAACCACGAAAGGGTGATCCTGGATGGAAATAAAACATACACCATGTATCTTTCATTGGGTGTCTGCAGTCATACTTGGTTTTGGGGTATAGAAGTAACGAATTCATTTTCGACAGGAAGAAATCAGGACATTTTTGGAGGCGTTACATGCACAGCAGAAAATATGAAGTTTATCAACATGATCATTCATGACACAGGTCATGGGTTGGATGTTTGGAAATCTGCCAAAGACAATGAAATTTATGGTTGTATTATCTACCACATTGGAAATAATCTCAACAACAATGGCAATCTCGAAGGACATGGTCATGGGATGTACATGCAAAACGATACCATCGGAACAAGAGTGATTCACAACAACATTGTGTTTAGTACCTACGGTTTTGGGATTAGAATTTGGCAAACCACAACCACTGCTGCTTTGGGTAATTTTGACATTCAGAAAAATATTGTTTTTAATGGTGGTGCTGCTTCAGAAAACAATGGTGGTGTCGGAAATAATTCAAGAACCCATAATTTCTTTTTGGTTTCCAATGGGGCAAACAATCCTTTGCGCAACACCAGCGTCAAACACAATTGTACATTTGCAGGAACCAATACACCTCGTCCTCCGGTCAATGCTTTTGGCCTTAATGCCGGGTTAAAAAATGTGACCATTGACAGTAATTTTTTGACCTGTCAGACAAGATTGGGGCTTAGCAATACTCCTATATTTGAATCTACTTTCAAAGGAAATAAAGTTCTGGCCGGTATACCCGCGGTTTATGGATATTATTTGTGGGGATTTCTACAAACTGATTTTCCGGAAAACGAATTTTTATCTGAATTACCTACCTCTGGAGTGGATTTCTTTATTTTTCCAAACAAATACGATCCAGAACGCAGCCATTTGGCTATATACAATTGGGCTTCTTTGGACACTGTTTATATTCAAGCCAATTCAGCAAATTTAAAACAAGGTGATACCTACCAATTGATCAATGTAATGGATTATCACAATGACATTATTGGAGCTAAAGTCGGTGTTGATGGTATGATCGCAATTCCCATGATTGGACATTCCGCACAAGCGGCAATTGCTTCTACTAAGATGCCAGTTTCGCAGTTTCCTCAATTTGGTAGTTTTGTTCTTAGGAAAACTGGAGAATTACAAACGACCGTCAATGATTCAGAAGATCAATTTGATTTGGAGTGTATTTATCCCAATCCTTCAAATGGATTTATCAATTTGAACAACGCTATAGGTGCAGAAGAAATTCAAATTTTAAATTCCAATGGACAAACCGTTTATCAAAAGAAATTAGATAAATCTTTGCCTAAACTGCATTTAGATTTAAGCTATCTTCCAAAAGGAAGCTACTTCGCAAAATTGAAAAAAGCTGGTTTTAACAAATTGATCAAATTCGGTTTATTTTAAAAGAAAGCATTCTTAAAAATTTCCCGTGCCTAACTTTGTACTTTTGCTTGGTATCTTGTCTTCATCCCAAATATTTACTAGGTAGTTCTTCTTCATCACTTAGAATTAAAGAGACTATATAAACCAGCTACAAAAAATCCAAAGGAGACAAAATGAAAATCGAAGTGAAGAAGATTCCATTGGCGTTATTTAAAATGTAAGTTTGGTAAGTATCCCCGACAATAAAATTAGCCTTTCTAAACTTGCGGCCCCAAACAGGCAGATTTTGGTTACGTAAGTTTTTAAAAGAGAGGATATTTCAACTTAGAAAAAATATCAGCAAGAGAAAAGGCCGTATTTTTTGTCGCTACAGAGATAGTTTATTTAGTTAGAATGACGAATGATTAATCGAAGAGGTTGGATGTCGTAGCGACAAAATCTGACGGTCCAAAATCTGCCCAACAGTGTTGGCTTTAAGAAAAGGATTTGACAAGCAAAAGCCGCAATAATAAGCGCCGCCTTTTAGAAAGGCTGCGTTTTTGCTACTTTTTGCGCGACAAAAAGTAGGACAAAAGAAAGAAAATAAATATCCGGAAAATTATTGACAAGAACCGTTCGCTAAGGCGTTTGTCTTGTCCTGAAATAGGTTTACACTAAAAAGTAAAAAATGGACAGAAAAAACAATCATAAGTCAGGTAGGTACTACAGTATTGAAGAAAGACACAAAATCATCCAGGAGTATATTTCTAGACAATGTACAAAAGCTGAGATTTGGGAGAAGTACACAGGCCAAAAACAAGAGCATGGTAACTTATTAAAGTGGATGAGACAATTGGGTTACAATACAGGAAATAGAACCAAAAGGCCTAATATTGTATCAAATTTACATGATATGCCACATAAAAAGAAAAAAGTGGATAGTTCTGATTTAGTAGATGAGCAATTATTTGAAAATCTTCAATTGAAAAAGAGAATTGTAGAATTGGAAAGACAATTAAAAGATGCAGAACTTAAAGCGATTGCTTTTTCAACAATGGTTGATATTGCCGAAAAGGAATTTAAAATTCCAATTAGAAAAAGCTCAATACCAAACCATAGAAGCCATGAAGAATAATTTTGGACACATAGGATTAGCCAAGCTATGTGGATGGTTTGGGATTAGTAGACAGGCTTATTATCAAAACAATTGGGAAGGAATTTCAAGTACTTTGGAAGAAGAGATTATCATAAAACAAATTAAATTCATTAGAAATAAGCATAGAAAAATAGGGACCAGAAAACTCTATGAAATGATTCAACCATTTTTACTGGAACATCAAATAAAAATGGGTCGAGATGCTTTATTTAATATGCTGGCAGACAATCATCTGTTGATAAGAAAACGTAAACGCAGAATTCAAACTACTAATTCTTATCATTGGCTTAGAAAGTATCCTAATCTAATAAAAACATTGGTTCCAACATCCTGTAATCAATTATGGGTCAGTGATATAACTTACTGGAAGATAAGTACTGGGGAACATCTATATATCAGTCTTATTACGGATGCATATTCTCATAAAATTGTAGGATATCATGTTGCTCAAACATTGGAAACTGTAGAAAGCACCTATGCTTTGAAAATGGCTCTCTCTGGCCTTATGGTGGGCCCAGAGAGCCATTTTCAACTTACACATCATTCAGATAGAGGAATTCAATATTGTAGCCACAATTATGTAAAGCTCCTTCAGGATAATAATATACAAATTAGCATGACTGAAAATGGAGATCCTTTGGAGAACGCAATAGCGGAACGAGTAAATGGTATCATAAAGGAGGAATACTTAGAAACTTATGAAATAGAAGACATTAAAGAAGCAAGGGAGCTTTTGAAAAATGTAATTGGTCTTTACAACGAAGAAAGACCCCACATGAGCATCGGTAATTTGACACCTAATCAAATCCATCAATCAAATAAACCAATTAAAACAAATAAATTATGGAAGAATTATTATTCAAAACAAACTACTTTTGTAAACCCAATTCAGGACTAAAAAAGAGCTGTAAACTCTATATAGGACTAAAATGGAATTGTAAACTTATTTAAATTAAACCTGTAAACTTATTTTAGGACGAGTCAGTTCCCTCTCTAGGCGCACTGTCCTGCGACACTAGGCTTACAGCCTAGATCGTTCGGTCAACTTTTAGAAAGGCTGCGTTCAGGCTGCGTGTATCCAAGCTTGCTTGGCGGGGTTAACAGCCCGATTCAGCCATTAATGCGCCTAGCCTGGCGCATTTGTTTCGCATCATGGCTTCACTATTTGAGCGACACAAAGTAGGGCAAATGGAAAAAGACAAATATCCGGTTTAATAATATATTATAATAAGAGATTTGAGCCCCAAAGTCTGGTTTAAAAGATAAGATAAAATGACTTAAATTCATTCTATTTTTAAAAAAAATTAAATTTTAATATTTTAAAACAGAATTTAATTTTATCTTTACAGACAGATTCGAAATAACCATTCAGAATTAGACTTAATAATTGAGAAAGAATCTTTCCAAATTGAGTTTGCTTCATCATGTTTTAAATATTTCAAATATATAAAGTGGTTATTTTCAGTAAATAGTTTAAGAAATTTGATTTTTTACCGCAATGCATTGAATGAGAATTCATTCTTTGGAAATTGTATTTCTACTGTTCTGAAAGGATGGTGAAGCAATTTTTAGAAAGGAACCCACTCAATTCGTTTGCAATAAAACTGAGTTAGCCGTTTTTTAAAGCTCTATTTTAAATAATCTAATTAAAACTATTTACATGAAATCCAAATCTTCTAAAATTAACGTGATCTCCCAAAACTTGATTTTTTCTTTGGTTTTATGGTTGTTTTATCCTTCAATACTTCAACCGCCCAAATTCAAATAAACGGAGTGGTAGGCCAGTGTGAGCCGGAACTTACTGTAAAGAGAGGTAGTACCTTCTTTGGGCATTTGCAATTGACTGCCTCCGCCATGGGAACTTGTGTGAATGTTCAGTCAGCATTTTGGTTTTACCGTATTGATTTAATGAATGATGGGATGGGTCCTGCCAATGGCTTTGACATCGCGACTTCACCCAGCAGTTTGAACCAATATACTTTAGGAGATACTGTAGGCCTGACAACAAATCCTTATGCAGATAGACTAGCACACCCATTTGATGCAACCGGTTTATATCCTTATGGAATACATAGAATTATTTGGGAGGCAATCGACAGTTGCGGAAATTATGCAATTTCAGAGCGTCTTTTTGAAATCAAAGATTGTAAAGCACCTACACCATACTGCTTGACAGGAAGTCTTACACTACCAATGCCAGCCATGGGTTGTATAGATATATTGGCAAAAGACTTGGATCATGGCAGCTTTGACAATTCTACATTACAAGATAATCTTAAATTCTATTTTAACGGAGATATCAATGAAACATCCATGACCATTTGTTGTGATGATTTCATAGATGCAAGACAGGATCATGAGTTAAGAGTTGAAGTTGAGGTATGGGTAGAAGACGGAAGAGGAAATCGTGACTATTGCAATACTGTTTTTATTATTCAGGATATTCAGGATAATTGTCCAACAATAAATGATTTGGGTAAAATTAGAGGAAGAGTAAACACGATTTCTGGGAAGCCAACTTACGCGGAATTGAGTTTATTCAATAAAAATGTACTTGTCGGACAATCTAGTGCTCATGAATTTAATTTTTCTTTTTTACCTTTCGATCAGACTTATAGACTTGTCCCATTTGATGATTCTGATCACTCCAATGGCGTAACAACCCAGGATATTAATCTCATTAAAAAGTATATTATAGGTCAGCAAACCTTTAGTCCTTATCAGATATTGGCTGCAGATGTAAACAATACTAAAAGTGTAACGGCTGCAGATATTACAGAAATCCGAAAATTAATATTAGGCAATCAGGAGAGATTTTCCAAACAAAATTCAAATCGTTTTGTGCCTAGTTTATATTTGTTCACAAATCCTCGGGTACCCTACAATGCACCAGGTGAAGTAGAATTGACTATTGACAATACAGTGAATTCACACTTTATTGAATTCATTAAAATTAAAATTGGAGATGTGACCTTGGATTCTCGCGCAGGTGGATTTTCTGATCAGGTAAAGCCAAGAACTAGCCATGATCTTATTATTGCAGCATCACCTTTTATGGACCTCAATGAAAATTTAATTTCCTATCCTGTCACAAGTACCCAATATATTCAAATGCAAGCATTGCAAATAGGTTTTGATTTTAACCATGGACTTGAGTTCGTAAATGTTCAATCAGGCTTGTTAAACATCAATGATGAAAATATAGGAACTGCTTTATTGCATAAGGGCATCGTAAGGATTTCTTGGGATGAACTCGATGCTATCGAATGTCATCCAAATGAAATTTTGTTCACTTTGAATTTTAAAAAGAAAATTTCATTTGATCAAATTTCATCCTTACAATTGGAAAATTCGAACATGATCAATGAAGCATATAGTTTGGATGGAGAAGTTTTTTCTTTAAAAATAAAAAATTCTGAACTTCTTAATGAATCTGCTCAATTTATTGTATCGCCCAATCCAATCAACGATCATTTATTCATCCAGTCAAAACGTTCAATAAATGAACAAGTCAATTTGAAATTATTTGATGTGCAGGGAAGGGAAATTTTATCGCAAGATTTTAAATCATTATCAGGATCTAATAGAGTCCAGCTGGATGGATTCTCTTACAATGGAATTATGATAGCTAGATTAACCCACGCTGGGAAAACGGATCAGTTTAAGTTAATTAGGCAAGAAAGATGATGTAATTGAATCATTGAGGATGAATTCTACTTGTTTGATAAATTTACTTTAACTTTGTCGACTTAAGTCGCAAGTTTGATCAGTCGCTATTTTTATTTCATTTCTTGGATTTGTATTTCGACTTGTGTTACAATACAAGTCAAAGCTCAAAACAACGCATGCAGTTATCTGTGCAACATTGATTTTGAAGACGATCGATTGGTAGGCAATGGTCAATTTGGTTTTTTTCATGAAGATAGAGTGTCTTGCTGGAATACAACCGCCACCGATCGAATGATTGAAATCTGGGGTAGTGGGTTTGGAGGAGTCCCTGCTTATAGTGGTTCTCAATTTGCTGAACTCAATGCAAACATGGTTTCTTCCTTATTCCAAAATTTTACCTCATCTTATGGATCTGAAGTGGAAATCAGTTTCGCACATCGTGGGCGTGCGGGCTTGGATCGACTAGGGGTCGAGATTGGTCCTGTGGGTGGTCCATATGAAAATTTAGGTATCTTTTCTGCCGGCAATACCAAATGGGAATACAATACGATTAACTATGTTTTTCCAACCAGCGGAAGAAGAGATTATACCATTCGCTTTAATTCCGTGAGCGCTGCTGGAGGTGCAACAGTTGGAAATTTTTTAGATGCTATCTCCATAAAAATTCCACCGATCAAGGCAGAATTGAAAATTGTTTCTCCGAGCTGCCCCAGCAGTCCAAATGGTGAAATAAGATTTGCCTCCTTAAAAGGTTCTCCTCCATTCCAGTTTAATTGGAATATTGCGAATAATCCTGTAGACTCTATTCAAAGTGGACTTCTTCCTGGTAAATATTTTGTAACCATCACAGATTTTTATGGCTGTGAAGCAGTATTTGAAACCGAGCTAACTGCAATTGGGAATTTTAATGTTTTCAAGGAAAATATACATGCTTGCAACAGCTATTATTGGGTCGTGAATGGCGAAACAATCACTGAAAGTGGAATTTATTTTGATACATTAATCAATCAGTTTGGTTGTGATTCAATCATGCAACTGGATTTAATTATTTCTAAATCTTCAATCCATCCAATCATTTTGGAAGCTTGTCATGAGTATACATGGCCATCCAATGGAAAAATTTATTCACAATCTGGATGGTATCAGGATACCTTGATTGATCAAAATGCTTGCGATTCAATTTTACAACTACAGTTGACCATTCTTCAACCCGATACTCAATATATTTCAATTGAATCTTGTGAGTCATATGATTGGAATTCCACCGGGCAGAAATATTTTAAGAGTGGATTATATCAAGATACCCTCATCAATCAATTTGGTTGTGACTCTATCCTAATCCTTGATCTACAAATTCGTCAAGCAGATGTAACTGAAATTTCTGAAGTTCAATGTGAATCATTTTTCTGGCCATCAACTGGAAAAGTTTACCAACAATCAGGTATATATTTTGACACCCTCACCAATCAATTTTCTTGTGATTCAATTATTAAGTTGAATTTAAAAATCAACCAATCGATCAAACATTTTGATACCATCCGAATTTGTGAAAATTACATTTGGCCAGTCAATGGTAAATCCTATTCTCAATCCGGCCTTTATTCACAAATATTTAAAACGGTCAATGGCTGCGATTCCACACACTTTCTTCAGCTTCAAATTTTAAGTACATCCGAAATAAAAATTAAAGAATCTTCCTGCAATCAATACACTTGGCCACTCAATCAAAAAACATATCACAACAGCGGTATTTACAATGATACCCTTACGAATTCAAACGGTTGCGATTCTATTATTCAATTGCATCTAACCATTCATCCTCAAATTATAAGTTGGGACACCATCCGAAAATGTGTTTCTTATTTTTGGTCTGCAAATAAATCAAGCTATGTTGAGAGTGGTGACTATCAAATCAATTTGAGATCTCAGTTTAATTGTGACTCTATTTTAAATTTACACCTAACCATTGACCCTTCATACACTTTTACGGATACTATCAGTTCATTGGATCAATTTTTTTGGGATGCGACGGGAACACTATATGATCAATCTGGCATATACTATTCTGGTTTCACTTCGGCAGACGGCTGCGATTCTGTTCGAGTCTTAATTTTAAAAATCAGAAAAAGGGGAGAGGTATACCTACCCAATGTTTTTAGTCCCAATGGTGACGGAGTCAATGATCACTTTATGGTCTTTTCCTCCCCCGAAATTTTAAAAATTGACAGACTCCAGATTTATGATCGCTGGGGTACATTGCTGTTCGAACAAAATAATTTCCCACCCAATCAAGCCCAATATGGCTGGGATGGACATTTTTTAGGAAAACCTGTTTCACCAGCTGTATTTGCAGTTGTGGTTTTCTGGACCGACCTCGAAGGAGACCAACAGCTCATCCGAGCAGACGCAACTTTGCTTAGGTAACCAGTCAGTTGCTAACTCAATTGATCAACTGATTTTACTTCGTAGACGACATTCATTCTAATTCAGTAACCCCAAACACACAGATTTTGTCTATTGAATTAGGTGAACATTTTTAAGGTAGTTTAAAAATATACAATAAACATTAAATATTTCTCATATTTTGGATTGTCACAAAAAACCAGCGAAAGGTTTGCAGAGCGGGAAATCCAGTCCCCAAGTACTCTTGGGGACGCCCGCTCGGAGAACCTGGTCACGCCATCGGCGTGATCGCCTTTTTTTGTGACGAGTTTTCTTTGCTTACTTTCTTTTGCGGTCAAAAGAAAGTAAGAATAATATCAAGGAGAGACTTTTTATTAATACTAGGATGACATTGCTCCATTTCAATACTCAAAAACCAAATATTTAGTACATATTAGAATCAAAATTTGCTTTTTAAATTACATAACTATACAATCCAATATTCACATATTAATATATGTAATGCATAACACATTAAAATACAATTACATAAGATTCTTGTTTCAAGCAACAACCAGCCTTAACATCTGATTTATACTTTCCACCACATTTTTTATTCAAAAACACCGATCCAATTCATGAAAAGCCGTACATTTGCACTCCAATTTAAAAATCATACAACGATGATTGCGGTATTAAATATTCAGGGTCAACAATTTAAAGTTCAAGCTGGACAAAAACTGTTTGTCCACAGACTAGATGCAGAAGCAGGTGACGAACTCAGTTTCGATCAAGTTCTAATGTTGACATCCGGTGACAGCACAACAGTAGGCGCACCTACCTTGTCTGGTGCAACTGTTAAAGCGAAAGTACTTTCCCATGCAAAAGGGGATAAGGTCATCGTTTACAAAAAGAAAAGAAGAAAAGGTCTTGAAAAGAAAAACGGGCACCGCCAGTCTTTCAGCCAGATCGAAATTCAATCTATTAATTCGTAATCCATCCTAAATCACATAAGTCATGGCTCATAAGAAAGGTGAAGGTAGTACTAGTAACGGTCGGGATAGTAATAGTAAACGTCTCGGAGTGAAGTTGTTTGGTGGTCAGCAAGCCATTGCTGGAAATATCATTGTTAAACAAAGAGGTACACGCTACCATCCTGGAAAAAATATTGGCGTCGGCAAGGATTGGACTTTGTTTGCTTTAGTGGATGGTGAAGTAAAATTTACCAAAACACGCAAGGATAGAACTTTAGTACACATCATTCCTTCCACTACTGTGGCTGCAGTAGCTCCAATAATTGACAGACCAGCTGCAAGCTCTGAAGAAGAATAGTTTCTCTCACTCTACTAGGTTTATTTCTTTCGATCCAACAGGATCCTAAAAACCCACTTTGGACCTGTACCCAAGAATCTATTTGTTATAGAATCTGAACTGTTTCAATATCATTTGTTGTTCCAATTTTGTCGGTTTAGTCGCTAACTTTCTAAGTTGGTCATTTTACTTCTTAAGACTACTTTAACTCCGATACTTTAATAACCTTTCTTGATCATTAGCCTCATATATCTGCATTCATTATTCTATCATATTTTGGAATGTCACAAAAAACCAGCGGCTAAAAATTCCATTTAACAGTATGAAAGTCGAAGGGATGATTTCAGCATCCTAAACTCCACGAGATGACGCCAAAGTCGGTATTTAAGAATTTGAAATTGATTGTTTGGATATATATCTGACAAGAAAAGAGCCTTTCTAAACCAGCGGTCTTAGAATTCAATTTGGAAATTTGAAAATGGGGAAATTTGAAAGTATGTTCAAATATATAACTCCGAGTATTAAAAGAGCCTTTCTAAACCAGCGGCGGATAAACAGGCAGATTTTGGTTACGTAAATTTTTAAATGAGAGGATATTTTAACTTTGAAAAAATATAAATAAGAGAAAAGGCCGTATTTTTTGTCGCTACAGAGAAAGTTTATTTAGTTAGAATGATTAATGTTTAATCGAACAGGTTGGATGTCGTAGCGACAAAATCCGACGGTCCAAAATCTGCCCAACAGCGTTGGCTTTAAGAAAAGGATTTGACAAGCAAAAGCCGTAAAAAGAAGCGCCGCCTTTTAGAAAGGCTGCGTTTTTGCTACTTTTTGAGCGACAAAAAGTAGGACAAAAGGAAAAAGATAAATTGCCGGTTAATAAACTTTTAAACTTGTAGTTAGGATTAAAATCTGTTGAACAACATTGGCTTACTGAATGGTAATTGATATATAACAAGTGTAATTGAAATCACTTCGCTTACAGCTTGCCCTATGCCAACTGCGTTGCTGTGCACTCAACGGAGTCAGTGTGGGTGTACCAACCTTCTTTGTGGGCATTCCCTCATGCCAAATGTTGTTGAGAAATTGAGTATCAAATAAACTATTTGACCGCACTAAGTTTATTCCTTTCTACCCAATAGGATCCTAAAAGCCCACTTTGTACTTTGACCCAATCATCTATTTGCTCAAGGACTTGAACCGTTTCTCCAGCTTTCATTTGCCCCTCACTAAGACTACCATCATCCGGTGAAAGTCTTGCAGGAACATTATCCATAACAACCCAAGCTTGCTTCAAATCCTTTTTAACCCATTCCTGCCGAGCAAGCAGAATACCTGAGATTAGGCTCAATCCCAAAAAAATAATTGCCTTCAATCTACTTGGTTTGATAAAGCTCCAAAATAAAGTAAAACTTAATCCAATAGAAACCAACAAGAGCCAAACCATCGAAGGTACCAAAAAGGACAAATGGTCAAACCATAAAGCAATTTTCCATTTTTTATTTTTAATGGGCTCTACGTCGGCCAATTTTTGAGCCTTTAACAAGTAATCAGAAGCAGTTTTAAAAGCTGGATTAATACTCAGAGCTTTTTGATAATAAAGTATCGCTTGCGGAAATTCTTTTTGTTGATAGTGGCAGTTGGCCAAATGATAAAAAATTTCTGCATTCTGAAATCCTTCAAGGATGTATTGTTTCCATATTTCTTCACTTTCTGCATACTGTCCATCCTTATAATATTGCTTGGCCTGTTCCAAATTGGTTTGTCCAATGGAATAAATCGCAGTTATATGGAAAATTAAAAGTAGTGAAATGAAACGCATGGTTCCTAAACTTAATTTTGATGTCTCTGGTTTAAAAATTACAATTCTAAATTTATTTTTCCACATAAGAATATTGCGACATGCTCTCTGCTGCCAGCCAAGCCGAAGTCCATGCAGCTTGAAAATTAAATCCTCCGGTCAACGCATCGATGTCCAAAACTTCTCCGGCCAAATACAATTGTGGATGCAATTTACTCTGAAAAGTTCTGAAATCAACTTCAGAAAGTCGAACGCCACCTGCGGTAACAAACTCTTCTTTAAATGTGGTCTTGCCTTTAACCCGTATGATCTGCTCCGTCAAACTTGCTGCCAAAATTTCAAGTTTGTTTTGTTTGATTTCTACCCATTTCAAATCTGCTCCTATGCCTGATAATTGTAAATGATATTGCCAAAGACGCAATGGCAATTCAAACAAACTACCACTTCCCATTTTCTTTTCTGCGTGGGCTTGCTTATATTTTTGAAAATGGTGGATCACTTCTATTTTAGAAAGTGGAATCCATTTTACTCGAAGATTAAATTCATAATGATTTTCGTGGAGCCAACGAGCGCCCCATGCAGAGAGTTTTAAGATGGCCGGACCACTCAATCCCCAATGGGTAATCAACAAGGGTCCCTCTGCTTTAAAGTTTTGGTCAATGATTTCTAATTGTGCGATGGGCACACTTAATCCAGTCAGTTTTTGGAGAGAAACATCGGGAATATTAAAGGAAAAAAGGGATGGAACGGGAGGAATAATTTGATGACCCAGTTGATTTAGCAATTCCCAACTACGGGCATCACTTCCGGTAGCCAATAATAACAATTTTGAAGTATATATTTGTTCATCCAATTCGATGTTCCATAATTTTTCTTCTTCATTCCAAAGGATTTTCTTCGCTCTTGATTTGGTTTTTAAAACGATGCCATTTTTATGAATGGCATTCATAAAACAATCGATGATAGTTTGTGAGCGATTGCTCACCGGAAACATTCTTCCATCTGCTTCAGTCTTTAACTGTACATTTTTTTCCTCTAACCATTCCTGCATATCTCTGGGTCCAAATTTGTAAAATGGACCCAACATTTCTTTGCTACCACGAGGATAATAATTCACTAAATCTTGGGGATCAGAAATGCTGGTTGTGACATTGCATCGACCCCCTCCGGAAATTTTAACTTTGGATAGTGGTTCAATTCCAGCTTCTAAAATGCAAATCCTTTTTTGAAAACTCAATTCTGCAAAACGAATGGAACAAAAAACACCCGATGCTCCAGCTCCAATGACCATTAAATCAAACGATGTAGGATTCAAAATAAATAAATTGGATAATAAAAGAAATTCAAAAAATAAAATTATAATTTAATGAATTTCCCTCCAACCGATTTCCTACCTGTCGCATCCGACCACTGATAAAAATAAAGCCCACTGGCATATTTTGAAAAATCAAAATTCGAAATTTCTCCAGCTTGCAGTTTAACAGATTCTAATAGTTTGCCGTTAAAATCATGAATACTAACTTGACCTACATTTCCACTTGGATTGGAAATGTAAAGTTGGTCCGTTATTGGATTTGGATAAAGTTTTAGATCGCTATTTTCTACATTGTTTTCTGAATTATTTAAAATTAAACCGGTGACCGTGAAATAATCCAATGCTGCACGTACAGCAATGGCAAGATGGGAAGAATCAGGATCATTCCATAAGTGAAAAATAAATCGAACCGAATCTCTTGATTTTCCTTGAATATCCAAATCCATCACCGTGCGTGGATTAAAATCTCCGCCGAGGTTAAATGGCATGTCTTCCAATTTTACCGTATCATTTCCAAAAATTAATAATGTCTCTTTAATAGAATTATCCCAACCTCCATACGCCCATGCGTTATACGATATTTGAATTTTATCAAAATTCTTCAGATACATTGGAGGCGAAATCAAATACATATGCCCGTTTAATCGAAAAGACTCTTCAACCTTATCAAAATTGTCTGTGTACAATGCGAGATTTCCTATATCATTTGGAACATCCTTGGATGGATAGTTAGATGGTGGTGGATCCAATTCACTAAAATCGCCATAAATCCAATTGATTAAGCTATCTTCTTTTACAATTTCCCAACCAAGTTGAGTCATAAAATGATCTTCATAACCCGGCGTCATTTCAAATTTGACCTTGCTATTTCCATCAAAATCCACATCTGGCATCAACTCATATAAATATCCCCATTTGGTGCATAAAAGATCGTAGCGATCGAGATACACATTGGGTATAATACAATTGACATCAGGATTTTCATTGGTATATCCTTCGAACTTTGATAAATCATTGTACATCGTGACAATGGCCTCACCAATGGCTTGATTTTGTATTTCATCAACGACTTCAAATCTTGCATCTGCTTTTGCTCTGGCCACCATCTCTATGTCGAGTGAAATGATGCTGTCTTTAAACAACTCTACTTCGATCGTTTTTGGATGATAGGCCTCCAAACTTAAGCTTATTTCAAAAATTCCACTCTCGCTGCTTCCTGTACTGTATTCTCCTCTTTGATTGGATTCCAGAAAAGTGATTTTCCCACTTGATTTTTCTTTGAGTTGAATTTGAACCCTGGAAAGATTTTGGGAGCTAGCTGAATCCCTGACTTCACCTTCCAACCAGCCTGCTTTGTTTCCATCAAATTTAAAAACAAACATTCCGTATTGAATATCAGAAGCGACAATCACGCCACTCTTATAATAGGGAAAAACACTCCAGCATCCATTAAATCCGGTTCGTTTATCTGGATGGGTATCATAATATCCAACTTCTACTAAATTATGAGGTCTGCGTGTATCCAATACCCTCATTCCTTCTGTATACCAACTGACATATAGGAAGGAATCTTTGTGAAAAACATTATGAGGAATGTGATAGGGGTCTTCTGGATTATAAACGCGGTACTGGTCCAATTTCTTAATGTCCAGTGGATCTTCTACATCCCAGGCTTCCACCACAGCTCCAGTAACTTCGTCAGCAGTGTATAAAACCTTACGTCCTTCTTCAATCCAAACAGAGTGCGTAAAACTATAAGCGGTTTTTTGACTCGCAATTTTCAGAGGTGCAGATTTATCTTTTAAATCCCAAATGCTAAATTCACCTTTAAACAATTCAGCTCCATATAAAAATCCATCTTTGACATGCACCTCATGCATATAATCATCTTCAAAATGATAAATCAAAGTTGGATGCCATGGATCCACACTTGGATCAAGAATGGCAAATCCTGCACCTACGCTGCGAGCTCCACTTAAATAAATAAATCCTTCTTCATCTGAATACAAGGTATGCGAGGTGAATACATCAAAACTATCTCCCTTGGTATCAGCGATCTTAAATAAATTTTGAAACTTGATATCGTCTGGATTGGTCAAATCAATGATCAATAATCCTGCATTACATTCCGAACCGACATAGGCAAAACTTCCGGAAGTTTTTAATTCTCTCCAACTACAGGGATTATTTTGAATAAAAATTTTCTCCACCGGTTGACTTGGATTCGAAATATCATAAATTCTAACTCCATCAAAGGTACCCAACAATGCCAATTCAATTCCATCTGGATTGGTATATCCCCAAATGCTGCTGGAATTTTCAGGGATCAACACATGGCTAAGCAAATCTACATGCTGGGAATTTTGACCAAATAGACCTGAAATCCCAAAAATTGAAAAATATATTAAAAATTTAATATTTGTAAATGACATATAATTAGATTATTAAATATTATTTAAAAATTTAATGTATTCATATTTTATTATAAACAGCATACTTTCAACCCTTGGTTACGCGCTTTGTTCTTACTTTTGCGTAATAAGTAAAAAATATGTGGGCAACGATTCAATTTTATTCCTTAAGATCTCTTTTTTTAGGAATGTGCATCTTCGGTTTTTCAATGTCTTTTGTAATGGCTCAGCCTTTGCAATTTTGGGATGAGTCAGAAAGTATCCTCTTAAGAGACATCAATGTATATGCGATACCCAATCAAGAAGGATGGACTACCTTGGGACATTCCATGGACTCGGGATTGGTTTTATCCAAATTTGATCATTGTGGTAAAATGGTAGACCACAATTATTACAAATTGCCTAATCAGTACATGTCACAATTGTATACAAGCAAGTTTTCTGAAATCTCAAATACGATTTTATTGGCTCAGGTATTAACAGATCCATCAGGAATGCAAATGATGCGATTAGCCCAGACAGATGCTTCAGGAATTAGTCTGAGCATTCCTTCTTTGTTTTCCATTCCGGGAATGACTTCTTATAAGAATCCAATCGTTCGGTATTTGCAAAATCAAAATCTAATTGTTTTTACGGTAAATGCATCTTCAGATGGTCAAAATTATGCAGGACATGTTTTTGTCATGGATCAATTTTTTACCGTTCAAAAATCTGCTGTTCTCGATAGTAATCGCTTAATTCGTGGAGTCATTCCCATTGCCAATAATTCATTTAATCTTACCATCGATGAAAGAAACATCATCACTTTAGACCAGGACATCAATATTCTTTTTAGTTATACCCTGGATTCTAATTTTTACCACATAGACGCCTTTCACCCCAATACCAACAACAATTTTATTTTTGGGGGTCGCTACAAAAGAGATGGTGCAGCAGATGGATTGATCGTCCTTTCTGTGGATGATTCTTTAAGAGTGACTAGATTCAGCAGGAACCTTTTAACCTATGACGAGACTTTTACTCCTCGCATGAAATTTGTGGGAACAAATTTGGTGGTCAATTATCACAGGACCAACATCGCCAATTCTAATGGTTTTCATTTGGTAAATTTAGGAACCGGTTTTGACATCAGCAACAGCAATTCCATTGTCAGAAGAACTTCAAACCTTCAAGCTATTTGTTTTGATTTTACTTTTTCGAGAGATGAATCCTATTTTGTATTGGCAGGAAATGTGGATTTAAATAGAAGATATTTTCAAGCCAAATTGGGCATAGATTTCAAACTCAACGACACTTCCTGTATTTATAGAGATCAGTTTCTAGACAACACCAGTGTTTTTGCAATCAGTACTTTCCAGCAAGATACTTTTTCAGGAATCAGTTTAGATTCATTACCAGCATTTTCATCCAACTCAACTGCAGGCATACCAATAAAAATGATCAACTACAATCCTGACAGGGTTTGCAACTATTTTGACTATAAACCCGGCACATCGGTAGTGAAGGGCTGCGTTGGAGATTTTATTGGCCTACAGGCTGAAATGCCGGTATTGTATCCGGAATTAGACAGAGAAAATAAATACACGACCTATTGTTGGTTTCCGGATATTCCTGATTTGGAAAAGGTCAATAGGCAAATTACCATTCAGGTGCCTCGTGAACCTGTCACAGTGCGCACATATTACTGTACTGATAGCATTGATTTTAAATATATGATAGAGGAAATACCGTGTGTGGATTTTCCAAATGTATTTTATCCTGCTTCAGAAGAAATTGAAAACAAAGACTTTAATCCTGTTTATAAAAAAGATTCCACCAACAACCACATTAACAATGTGGACCGTGTAAATTTTGAAATTTACAACCGTTGGGGCAAAAAGGTATTTTCCACCACCAACCCTGCGGGCACTTGGGATGGAAATGAAAATGGCAATCCTGCACCAATGGAATCCTATATTTATTTATTGGAAGTTTTTTATAAAAACGATCAGAGACGCACATTTAAAGGAGTATTTTCATTGATTCGTTAGGAAAAGAATGATTGAGTAACCCATGAAGTACCTTGCTATTTTATTTCATTGCATTTTATTTTGCACTACTGCAGTTGCACAGCCCTATGAAGAATTTACCCTGGACAGTGAGGTCAAAACTTTTCTGGATAAAAATTTTTCCGATCTAAAGTCATGGGATCTGGGAGTAAAACTTCGAAACAGCGACAATCAACTTTATTTAGATTCTATAGAATATTCTCCTTGGCACGTTGCAGATTTTAATGATGATGGTTTGCTGGATTTGTTTGTCCAAATGTATAAACGCAAAGAAAACAGGGCTTTGCTCATCATGGCTTTGGAGGAAGTCGGAACTTACAATCTTCTGGAAGTTGAACCCGTTAAAAAAGTGGGAGATTTACATATTCCTTTTATTGAAGAAACACAGGAAGGCCCTTTGATTATTTACAAGCAATATGCCACCGAACAAACCAGCCGAACAAAAGACGGCGTTGAAATTAAATCCCCGAAAAATTTTAACACTTATTATTCTTTGGGTTTTTTAAAAAAGGACACCTTGATTTATCGTTTTGATCGATTAATGGAATATGCATCCAAGCCCAATCTTTCAGGATTTAGATATGTACAACTCCGCAGTTATTGCCAGTTTGGCGGTTGCCCGGATTATATATTAAAAGTGGACTCAGTTGGGAACATGATCCTTCAAAACATTAAAAACACTGCTCTGGATCCAGGATATTATAAGGCAGTCTGCGATCCTGATTTATTTAGAAATCTCCAACTCAGGGTTAAATATCTACAGCTTCCCAAAACAGAAATGAAGTTTGGAGACAACACCGCAGACAAAGTTATCACCATGATCATCGCGTTTTCTGATGGCCGTACTTACAAAGTACTCGACTACACCACTGAAGGCACCTTAGGCCTCAAAGGACTCTACGATTACATGGAGGAGATTAGGACAACGACCTTGTGGTAGAAAGCTAAGTTGATCTCAGAAGCTATTCAATTTTATTGTTTATTAAAACTTTTGAATTTATGATCATCAATATATGATCATGGAAAATTTGCACAAGTTTAAATGATCAAACAAGTTATAATCATAAATTTTTCATTTTATTCCTAATTTTGATCTGCGGATCTATAATATAAGAAATTGTATGGAATTAAAAGATATTAGCCTCGAAAAATACTTGAAGAAAGATCCTTACAAATCTATTCGTTCTAAAGTCGCTAAATCTAGCTTGCCATTAAAGACTAAGAATTTATTCAATATCCTATTATCAGATATTGAACATGATTCATTTCATTACATTTATTCTCCATTCATTGAAGATTATTTAAAATATTCTTGGATTAAAGATTTTTTTGAACTCTTACCGGAACATCAATGGGGGATTGAAGATTATTTCGAAATTTTGAAATTTATTTTCGAAATTCAAACAGCAGAATTAATATGTAAAGTATTGAATGAGATAAAGCCAGAGCTTCTTAATTACCAATTATTACCAGAGAACGAATTTCTTTTGAATCTGAATAGATTAGTAATGATAAGGTCAATTCTTGAATATCCATCGGTCTACCAAAAAGAGGATGTAAAATATGCAATGATCCCCTTTTCGCAACAGGTCAATTACATTTATATATTGAATTATCCAGATCAAATATTTAAATGCTGGGCGTTTGCATTGGATTGCAACGATAATGAAATTAAGGACAATTTAATGCTGCACATATCAGCAAATAAGGGTCTTTTGGACAAAAAATTGAGCCAAATATTTCTTTCATCGAAAAAACCTGAAAATTGGAAATTTGTATTCGACCAGCTATCAAATAAAATAAATAAACAAAAGGCTCGCATTTTATGCAATTCTTTTTTAAGTTCGGATCTTGATGTCATTCTATACTTTTTTAGAAGGATTATTGAGAAACAATTATATTCACATCCAATAATATTAAATAAAATCAACGATTGGTCTGGACTTAAATTTTTTAAACCGGATGAAAGTAAGATTAAGTATTTTATTACTTGTTTTTTAGCCCATGGAGAGAATAGACTAAATACCAATATAAATTCAAGTTTTGATTTAATTGATATTGTAGCTTTGGTGCGCATTTCTGGCTATATCAATTATATGCTAAAAATCAAAATTTGCAATTATCTAATTGAGACTGGAACTTTAGATATCATTCAGTTTATTTTATCTGAAACAGCCCATAGTCATCAATTTAGAGTGGTTTCCGATATTTTGTATTGGGCATTAAAGCAACCTGAAATAGAGATATTAGCTCCAGCTATTAAAATTTTAAACTATTTTATTTACCATGTTGAAAATAAATTTTCATATGATAAATCAATTGATATATTTAGTAGATTGGAATTATATTTAAACTCTAAGCATAAAAATAATATAAAGATTTCAGGTACAGAGTATAAGTGGCAAACTTGTACATTAAATAAACAAGAAATTTATAAGTCCTTAATATTATTAACTAGAAATATTATTAGTCTCAGTGAAACGATTTTAAAATATAGAAAATTATTTAATAAAGAAAATAAAGGTCTTTTACATAAGTTATTTACAGATTACAACTTTGATTTTACTATTTATTTTTATTTAAAGCAATCACCAAATTCCTTGTTGATTGATAACAGCGAAAGGGAATTATTTATGAATGAAAAATATCACTTTAATCCCTTTATAGTAAAATATTGCTTTATAATAATTTGTGAAGAGAATGAGGAATATCAAAAAATATCAGCAAGTATCCTTGCATTATCTGAATTAAATAAACAAGAATATGAATTACTCTTTCCAATATTAAGTAAAAACGATCTGGTTTTTAATTATTTTACTTTATTTATTACTGATAATAAAATACTATTTCATCGCTTTTTAACTTCATGTGCTTCATGTACAAATGAAGTTCTTAAAGGAAAGTTATTGAATTTTATAAATCTGTTGGATACATCGCAGATGGAGAAGAATGAATTAATGAGGATTTTAAACCCCTTGAATATATGAATAGATTATTTTTTTTAGTAACCTTTTTAATCTCAACCTTTTTTGGATGTATTGATCCTGACGATTGTCCTGAAAGATTTCATATACCTGCTGAAATAATTCCTTATCAAAGGTATTATCATATTGGTGATACCATTACATTAATTTCTAAATTTAATAGATATGTTCATGAATTACATACCGATGAAAAATATGACATGATAAATATTAATTGGTTTCCAAATACATTAATACAATATTTAGATACAATGGGTTACAATAATACAATTTTATCTAAATATTTTAATCTTATATTAGATAAGAATTGTCTAGAAGTATTTGTAGTTTCAGATGGGAATAGTGGTTTAGACTGTAATTATACATTTGATAAGGATAGTTTTTCATTAATTTATAAGCTAATTCCAACAAGAACTGGAAATTATTTTTTATCACAAAAATGTGCTATTGGACCAAATTTCAATGACCAGAATTTTCCTGGAAAATGCAGAGGAAACGGATATGATGTGATAGTAGATATGAATTTTGGCAGGGATGGAAATATTGAAATTTTGAAATCAAGTATAGATTCATTGTATAATACCTAGATATTAGGTGATCCGAAAAGAAACTTCTATGATAGAGGAGGATTTTGTTTTACAGTGCTACCTTGATGAAATCATACTAAGTTGTTAACAACAATTTATTGACATAAAAAAGCCAGCCCTTTTTAGAGCTGGCTTTTTTTTATAATAAGAACTATTAAATCACTTAAACGGATTCGAAAATTTAGCTTCCTTAATAAATTTCTCATCGGTAAGAGTCTGCAAAAATGCAACCAATGCTTTCTTTTCGATATTTGAAAGATCCAATTTCACAGCTTTTCCTGTGTTTCCATCAATCAATGGGTCTGATAAGTTTGGATTTAATTGAACTCCATGATCGTAATGTTCGATGACTTCTTCCAAATTGGCAAATCTTCCATCATGCATATATGGTGCAGTGAGGGCTATATTTCGCAATGACGGAATCTTAAAAAGTCCACGACCATTTCTACCCAAATCGGTTGTGAGTTTCAAACCAGTATTCGCAGTGGCCGAAAATGAAAAATCACCTTCATATCCTCCACCTCCATTAATAGAAGTTTGATCAAAATTGACCCCACCATGGCAAGCTAAACAGTTGCCTTTACTTTCAAAAACTGATTTTCCCAACAATTCCATGCTGGTAAATCCTGAAAAACCGTTTGTTTGGTTCTGATCAAACTTAGAATTAAAGCTGGTCATAGAACATATAAACTGAGCAAGTGCATCTGCAATGCGATTTTCAGTTATTTCTGTACTTCCATAAGCGTTTTTAAATAATGATGGGTAGAAGTCAAATTTGCTGAGTTTAGTGGTTAAATAATCCATGTCCTCCATACCCATCTCAATGTGATCTTTAATCGGATTGAGTGTCATGTCTTTTACGGATTGGCGACGAGAATCCCAAAACAAATTAGACATCAAGGCTGGATTATTGATGGCCATACTATTCCTAAACGTCATTTTATTTTCAAATCCTGGACTGATTACTTTACCATCTGCAAATGCTTTTTCCTGATGATGACAATTGGCACAGGCTATTGAATTATTTAAGGATAGTCTTGGATCATAAAACAACACCCTTCCTAGTGTGGCTCCGTGGTCAGTTACCTTGGGATTTTCTTCCTCTGGAAAGGTAGGGAAGAGTTTTCCTGGCTCATTGGAAAGAAAAGCCAATCTGACGAAATCATTTTCTTTAATGTGTGCAGGAAGCTCAGAAAATTTGGCATAATCATAAGGAACCTGAGGTAGTTCTAATTGCAATTGTTTTGCAGTACCGTTTCCATGATCTAAATCATCACTACAGGTAGAAGTAAGAAAAGACAAGGAAAGGGCTGAAATGAGGACGAAAAGAAATTTTTTAATCATGGCTTCTAGTATTAGAATTGTTTAAAATATAGGATCATATGTTATGCTTTCTTGTTGATTCCAGTTTTTAATTATACTGTAAAACTAAGTTTTTTATTATTAAATATGCTGTGAAATCCAAAACTTTAACACTTTTTTCATTATAAACGCACATTTAGAAATATACCAACGGGCGGAATTATTCTCGTTGTAATAAACCCACCATCGAATAAATCTGGAGAAAAACCAATAAAAATAGTGGTTTCCATGGACAGATAAATATGTTTGTTGATATCGTAAGTAAAACCTAAAACTGGACCACCACCTAAACTAAAATTTTCTTCACTGTCACCAGAACTGGAAAGTGGCAAACGCCAATCACCGACAATGATCCCTAAGTCCAAACCGGAATAAAATCCAAAATTTTTATACACTATTTTTCTGCGCTCGAATCCTAAACTTAATGCCATTCCCCAATGATCAGTTTCATTGGTAGATTCTGTAAAAACACCTGCATTTAAGCCAAGATTGAAGCGAAAGGCTGACTTTTTTCCATACCGCTTATAGGCATAACTATAGGGTCCACCTTCTCCAGTACTGTTTCCAAATGGAACCAACATGGTGATAAGATAGGTCATATTCATTCCTATCACGGAATACTTATTGGGTAAATCATTATCTGGATTTACATTTAATGTAATAGAGTCAGGTTTAATGCTCGTATTTCTCTGACTTGTTACAGTTATGCTTTGCAGACATAAAATCATGAATAGTGGAACGTATAACTTCATAATCTAAAATCTAATATAAACAAACAATGAAGTAGGTAGGGTGTGTGCCAGCGAACTCGATTTCGTTTTACGGCTTATTGGATTCATAAATCCATCATTAAGTAATTCATTATTCACAGTGTGTTGGTAATAAAAATGGGATTCGCAGGCCAATCGCATAAATTGCCCTATGGAAAGTGAAAGACCTAAGAAAGGGCCTCCACCAATAGTTCTGGCATCATCACTAGAAATTAAAGATTCTGAAGAAAAACTAAAGCTAGATTTTTCTTTGTTTTGTTGTAAAATAAGATCAGCTCCATAATATACCGATAAATTTTTCCAAATCGGTTTTCTAAATTCTAAACCAATGCGCCCTCCTACATTGGTTGTTTTAACCAGCCTGAACCCACCGGAATTAAAATCTTCAGCATTTTTATTAACGTAAAAAAATCCAAGCCTAACGCCAAATTTCGCTTTGCTATATTGAGTAACAAAAGTATAAGGGTCTATAAGTTCTTCACCATTTGTATTGAAAATGGCAGAAATAAGTTTGGTCATATTTAATCCCAACTCAATCCGCATTTTGTTGGGATCAGGGCCTTCGTTCTGGGCTTGCAATGAAGTAAACAAGAAAAAAAATATGAAAAACCAATTAGATTGTTTCAGTAAGGATGGATTGCGTTTCATTTGATTTGAATAATTCTAAAGATAACGATTGAGAAGTTTAAATATTTCTTAACTTATAATAGATCCCTTACTTTATGTATTCGTTGCCTACCTTTTCCTGCAGGATTCTTTTATAAATTAATTTCATTGGATTATCTTTGTCTGCATCTAAATCCAAAGCCCATGAAAAGGATACCGCTATTACTCTTGTTTTTTAAATTTTGGACAATTAGTCATTTCGTGATTTCTCAAAACCATCACCATGAATGCAAACCCGAAGAACTTTTGATCCAAAGGGAATCTGAGCATTATCGCTCCCTAATCAACTTTACACCCAATCCTTTAACTTCAAATTATAATTTGACCTATGCCAGACTTGAATACATAATTGATCCAGCTATCCTATTTATAAGTGCAAATGCCTGTTTATACTTTACGCCAATTCAATCAAACATCGATTCTTTGGTGTTGGATTTTTCACAAAAACTCAATATAGAAAGTGTCCATTTTAGAAACCAGATTGCTTCTTACCGCTGGCTAGATTCATTGAGCCTGTCCATCCAATTATTGGGTGGATTGGATAGCTTTCGTTTGGACAGCATTCAAATAAAATATTCCGGAAGTCCTGATCAAAGTGGATTTGGCTCTTTTGCAAATGGGGAACACTCGGGCGTACCTGTGTTGTGGACCCTATCCGAACCTTATGGTGCTAGAACCTGGTGGCCTTGCAAACAGGATCTTACAGACAAATTGGACTCTATAGACGTACTTATTAAATGTCCAAAAATCTACAGCGCAGTTTCAAATGGTCTCCTCATAAATAAACAATTGGATGCAGATTCAGCTTCTTTCCATTGGCGACACCGATATCCCATTACTGCTTATTTGGTAGGAATCGCAGTCACTAATTATCAGAGTTTTTCAGATTTTGTAGTTTTGGAATCAGGAGATTCTATGGAAATTCAAAATTATGTATATCCCGAAGCACTTCCTGAAATCAGATCACAAGCCCATGATGTGTTGGAAGTGATGCAATTGTTCAACAGACTTTTTGGAGACTATCCATTTGCCAAAGAACAATACGGCCAAGCACAGTTTGGCTGGAGTGGGGGAATCGAACATCAGACCATGAGTTTTATGATTTCTTTTCCCTATGAATTGCTTGCGCACGAACTGGCTCACCAATGGTTTGGCAATAAAGTAACTTGTGGCGGTTGGGAAGACATCTGGCTCAATGAAGGTTTTGCGACTTACTTGAGCGGTTTATGTTATCAATATCTTCGTCCTGAATGGTGGCAGATATTTTTAAATCAAAGAATGGCAAGAGTCACCAGCGAGCCGGGAGGAACACTCAAAGTCGACAATACCACGGATGTTTCCAGAATTTTTAACAATCGTTTGACCTATGCCAAAGGTGCCATGGTGTTGCATCAACTTAGGTGGATTTTAGGTGATGAAGTTTTTTTTCAGGCCATCAGAAATTATCTGGATGATCCGAATCTCGCTTATGGTTATGCATCCACAGCTGATTTAAAACGCCATTTCGAAGTTCAGAGCAATAGTGATCTAAGTTATTATTTTGAAGCTTGGTACGAAAAGCAAGGATATCCATCATATGAATTAGATTGGACGTATTTGGGAGGAATAGGAATCAAATTAAATCTAAACCAAATGACCTCACATCCAAGTAATGATTTTTTTAAAATTCCATTGCCAATAGGACTTTACGGTCCTAGCAAAGACACTGTGGTGATTATCGATCAGATTTCAAATGTGTCGGCTGTAACCATTCCATTAAGTTGGAAAGTAGATTCAATAGCCATTGATCCGGATTTATGGACCATCACCGCCAATAATAAAATTCAAAACATTTTAATTAATACAAAAAATGAAAAAAACCTTAAACATTCTTTTCTCTTATCACAAATCGGCAATCAAATTTTATTTGATTCCAAAAAATTATTAGATCAATCAAATCTCCAAATCAAATTATACAATCAGTTGGGTCAATTGATTTTTCAAAGCAATGGCATTCCGGCTGATTATAAAATTGATATTTCAACTTTTTCACCGGGAATTTATTTTGTTTATTTGGGCCAGAATAGTGGGTGGTTGATGGAGAAATTTGTTAAACCATAAATTATTTTCCAATGAAACTGAAGAATAATATTTTTAAACTGATTAAATTTTATTTGGTTTATTATTTTTCAATCCTGATTGTTTTTTTGGCAACCAGTTTGATTTTAGAATTTCCTGAAAGATCTATTCTGTGGTTGATCATATATCCTATTTTTTTGATGCTTTTCTTGTCAATCGTTCAGTACGTCTCAATGCGAAGATACCAATTTTCATTCACAGAATATTTGATCAAAGGACAAATTTCAAGAGCCTTGGATCTGCAAGATAATTCCAATTCACTCAATGTTCCGGAACTTATCCAGCAAATTGAAAAACTAACCCATTCAAAGGTTGATAAACAAATGGAAGATCAGTTAATATTTAAGAATAGAGGGAATTTTTTCGAACCAGCCATGCTATATATCATTGAAAGATCTAGTGGCCAGTCTTTGATTACGATCAGCTCAAAACCTAGATGGACTATTTTTGATTTCGGAACTTCTGCTAAAGCAGTGGAAAATATATATCAACTTTTATTAGACAAATTGAAACATTAAATGTAAAACAAATAAATTTAAAGTGATGAAAGAAAAATTGTTTATTCCAATTCATTCCCTTTATTTGGCCCATTTGCTCATAGTATTATCCATTTGGTGGTTCAGTCTGATGATTGCAAATAGGCTAACAACTGATAAGACCTTGCTCTGGTTAAATGATGTCATGTTTATAATTGCAATAATTGTAATTTATGGCTTGCAGATACATGTTCTGTCAAAGCATCATTATCCATTTTTAGAATGGTTTACCAAAGGATTGGTTTCAAAAAAAATCAACAAACCTAACGGGGCATACCAATTTCTTCCACCTGATCAAATTAACCTATTGGTCAGTGCACTAAAACCTGTTCAGATTACCAAGGGAGCTGATTGGATCGAAATAAAAATTAAAGGAAAATTTTAGGAATCCCCAAAATATCTTTCCATCGAAAACAATTCAAACGAACTCTACTACACCATTTCAGTCAGCACTAAACCCGATATTTTTCATTTTAATTCTTGCTTCAGTTTATTGAATAAAGCGGAAAGAATTTTAATAAATAAAATTGTCAATTAGAAAAGATAAGTTCTAAAAATATCACCAAAACTTAAGGAGCCTTTCTAAACCAGCGAACTAACAATAAATGTGTATCCGCACACTCTTTTAAATATTTAGGATTGTCACAAAAAACCAGCGAAAGGTTTGTAGAGCGGGAAAACCAGTCCCCAAGTACCCTTGGGGACGCCCGCTCGGAGAACCTGGTCACGCCAACGGCGTGATCGCCTTTTTTTGTGACGAGTTTTCTTTGCTTACTTTCTTTTGCGGCCAAAAGAAAGTAAGAATAAAATATGGAGAAACCATTCATGTCCAGATTCCGAGCTCCTTTGCTTTTTGAGGCTGTTGCTCAAAACTGTTTCACAGGTCAATCATAATTAAAAGTAAATATGAATTATATTCCCATCACCACCTCACAAATCCTATCCACCTCCCTTAAATCCAAACCACTATAAATCGGCAATCTAAGTAAACGCCCTTCTATAGACACTGCATTGGGACAGAAATCATTGTTATGAGAGGCAATATAAGGGCTCTGATGAAGACATAAATAATGACCTGCCGATTGTATATCATTTTTAGCCAAAGCTTTCTGGAGCTCTTGCTTTCTGATTATTGAATCACATAAAATATAGAAAATAGAAGTGTTGTGATTTCCAAATGAATTTTGCTTTGGCAGAGTGGCATATTTCAAATGGTGTTGCAAATTAAAGATGTACCGATCCCAAACTTTTTGTCTCATGCTGAAAATACGATCTGATTCTTCAAGTTGGGATAATAAAACTGCTGCTTGCAATTCAGTCGCATTGTAAGAGGAACCAAGTGACTTCCATTGGTAATCTATACTCTTTCCCGCAAGAAAGTCTTGACGGTTGGTTCCTTTGTCATACATCCAAACAGCTTTCTCAATGAATTCTTCATTTTGAATAGCCAGTATTCCACCTTCACCACAACCGATGGGTTTGGTATCGTGAAATGAAAAACAGGATAAATCACCCAAAGATCCTAAAGGCTTATTTTTGTAGTTTGCATGGATAGAATGAGCTGCATCTTCTATGACTGTAATTTTTTTCTCCTTAGCAAAATCAAGAATGGGGTCCATGTCAACGGCCATTCCTCCATAGTGCACAACTACAATCGCCCTGGTTTTGGAATTCACCAAAGGGAGAATGGTCTCCAATTGAATATTTGGATGATCAGGCAAAGAGTCTGCAAATCTCAGTTTTGCACCACGCAAAGCAAAGGCATTTGCAGTAGATACAAAAGTATAACTTGGCACTATAACTTCATCTCCTTCATTGATATCCAACAACAAAGCGGAAATTTCCAAAGCTCCCGTACAGGAATGCGTCAAAAGGGCTTTAGGGCTGGTTAATATTTCCTCAAACCAATGTTCGCATCTTTTAAGAAAAGTTCCACCACCTGACAAAATTCCATCTTCAAGAACTTGCAAGAGGTATTTTTTTTCATTTTGGCTAGGATGCCGTTGGTGCAATGGTATGATGGCAAAAGTATTTAAGCTGCAAGTTATATCAATTATTTGTTTTGTAATATAAACAGCTGTATTCAGCAATTAAAATTGGTATATAAATCAAATGCCGTTCCTAATATCCTTCAAGTATTAAATATTTCATTTCTTTGTCTCTATGTCACAAAACTGGGTGGTCAAAGAAAGTTTGATATATAGTATTTTGTATTATATAGGTGTAAGCATAGGATTAGTTTCTACTCTTTTTGTGTACCCTAGAGACTTGGAATTGTATGGATTATATGGTTTTTTGACGAATACAGCCTCACTTTTTACACCATTTATTACCCTGGGTTTTGGCGCAGTTTTAATCAGGTATTTCCCTTACCACAGCCATCAGGGAAAAGGCGGATCGGCTGTTTTTACTTTGGTCATTTTTGGATATTTATTAGGTGCTTTATTGTTTAGTTTAATTTTTTTCTTCCTTCAAGATAAATTGATTTTTCTTTGGCCAAACACGGATCCGCAGATTATGAATTTTATTTTTTGGGTCTGGCCTTTGACGCTTTTATATGTATTGTACGACTTAATACAAACTTGTTCGGTAAACCACCAGCGAATTGCTTTCCCGGCGATGTTGGTCAATTTTTTTAAAATTATTTTACCAATTCTGTTTCTATTGGTCATCTATAAAGAACTAGATCGACGGGTTTTTATTTTTTGTGTGATTACTTATTATGGTTTGATTTCTGTGCTGTTGTTTAGGTACATCCGAAACTTAAATCCGGATTTGTTTCGATTTAATTTTTCCTTATTTTCTTCATTACATTTGAAGAGCATTCTAAACTTTGCTGCCTTCAATATCATCAGTGGTGTTGCAGCAGTGATGGCTTTAAGAATTGATGCATTGATGGTGGCAAGTATGATGGGAGCAAAATCTGCAGGGGTCTTTGTTTTGGCTTTGTTCATGTCCAATGCAGTTTTCATTCCTGCCCAATCTTTGGTAGATCTCTTAAACCCATCTGTATCAACTGCAGCCAAATCCAATGATTTGACTTCCCTCAAAAACTTGTATTCAAAATCAGTTATTCACATGCTGATTCCAACCACCGCACTTAGTTTGGTTCTTTGGTTTTCTTTTGATGATTTGGCGCAAATAATGCCGAATTCTGTTGAAATAGTAAAGATCAAAATCGTGTTGGCATTTTTATTGGTAGCAAGAATGGTTGATGCAGCCACCGGGGTCAATCATCACGTCATCAATTATTCAAAATTTTATCGAATTGAAACAGGCTTGTTATTGTTTTTGGCAGTCAGCAATATTTCATTCAACTATTTATTAATTCCAATTTATGGAATAGAGGGAGCAGCTGTCGGAACTTTAATATCAGTCTCTGCTTACAATTTAATTAAATCTTTTATGGTTTGGTGGTTGATGGGATTAAATCCATTTGGTATTCAATTTATTAAATTACTGACTTTTATAAGCTTAGTAGGTATCATTTTATATTTGTTCCCCAATACAGCTAATTCCTGGGTAAATATGGCCATCAATGTTTTGATCATTTGCGTTTTATATCTTTGGATGATCTTTAAAACCAACATCGCAGAGGACTTAAGGAATTATTTTCTAAAGTTTTTAAAGAAGTATAAACTTTTTAAAATTTAACATATCAAAACTTGGCTTATAGCAAGCTGGGTCTTTTTTTTCGATATTTCCCATTAAATTTTATTCAAAATCACAAACATTCGTTTATTTTTACAGCAATTTTTATAACAAATTAAAAACCATGAAAACATTAAATTTCGCACTTATTTTGTTTTTTCTATTTGGATGGGTGCTCCAATCCCAAGCTCAAAGCGAGCCTTTTAAAGGAAGAATTTCAAAGTCCAAACACAATCTTTTCTTAATTTGAAGGAGAAATCCGGATCTCTGGATTTCCAGGACAGAATGGAATTGGCTAATAAATATTATCCTAATTCGCCAAATCCAAGTGCTCAAGTTCCAAAAAAACTTTTAGATTCTGTTCATTATTCTAACCCGGATGAAACGATGACAGATTATATACTTTTAGAGCGGTATTTTTACTATTATGATAAATTTGGTATCAACCACACGGAGATTAGATTAAGTTTGGATGAAGTAAACAAAACCTGGGAAAAGTCTGATAGTATAGCCCATGAAAGGAAAGGTAATGGAGATATAGTTACTAGCACATATTTTAAATGGAATAGTGGACTGAATAGATTTGAAGGATATTTCCGGTATACCAATACTTATGATGCCAATAATAATTTAATTTTATACCAGGATTATGAATGGGTCGATCAAAAATGGTTAGATGATACAAAAATCGAATCATTTTATGACCCCCAAAATAATAACATTCGTAACATTGCTTCAAGTTGGAATGAATCATTAAATATTTGGGAATATGACTCTAAAGAGGAATTCATTTACAATCTGGATAATGAGATTTCTGAATTTCATAGGTTTGTTTGGGACGATGTCACTTCAGAATTTGTATTGAGAAGTAAATATTACTATGAATATGATCAAATGGAATTTCTTGTAGAAAGAATTGAGTACAGATTAAATAGAAACACCAAAGAATTTGAACTATATGGGAAAATCTTGTTCCAGAACAATAGTCATGGGCAAGTATTGATCCAAACCTATCAAAGTTATGATAAATCATTAGGTGAGTTTACTAATTTTTTAAGATATAGGGACTCCTACGATCAAGATCAGGATCTTGAATATTCCTATTTAGATTTTTGGTCATCTGAAATGTTTAAAAATGCTAATCGATATAAATACCACTATTCCATTCATGATTTGACATCGGATGCTGCAGATGTAACTTACCAAAAGCACTTAAGCATTTCACCTGTACCAGCTTATGATCGAATTATGATAAATACCACCAACGATCACCAGTTGAATGCATTTGTAAAAGATATAAATGGAAATCAGGTTTTTATTGCAAAAATTGAAAATGGAATTTATTCAGTCCAAGACCTTGTCCCTGGAGTTTACTTCATTAGAACAGAAGATTCTCGTTGGACCAGATTTATTAAAATTGAGTAAAATGACCGTAGCCTAAACTATATCATCTGTGTTTATTTTCAGTTAATTGTGCATTGCTTTAGTAGTTTATTCTTATTATTGCATTCACAATAAGCACCATATGTCTAGGTTTATTCTATTCACTCTCATATCATTTTCCTCATTTCTGATCCATGCTCAGGAAGTTTGGAGCCTTCAAAAATGCATTGCCACCGCCCAAAGGGAAAATTTAAATTTACGACTTTCCAAGCTAAATGTGAATGCAGCTCAATTGGATCTCACGGAGAATAAATGGCGTCGTTCTCCCGATTTGAATGCCAGCGTGAATTCAGGGATAAGCGTAGGACGAAATATAGATCCGACCACCAACTTATTGATCAACCAGGACATTCTTTTTGGGAGTGGAAGCTTAAGTAGCACTGTCGCATTGTTTCAGGGTTTTGCCATCAACAACAGCATTAAACAATCCAAAATAAATTTATTGGCTGGAACTGAAGATTTAAAACAGGCAGAGAATGATTTAGCCTTGTTGGTAGCCAACCAATATCTGACAGTATTGCTTTCTGAAGAAAGAAAGCAAATTGCAGAGGAAAATTTAAAAATTAGGGAAAAGACCCTTCAACAAATTAATACCCTATTCCAATCTGGCGCTAGACCTGAAGCAGATGTTTTTGAAGCAAAGTCTCAGATTGCCATGGTCCGTCAAACTTTAGTTCAAGCTGAAAATGCCCTGACACTTTCTTTTTTAAGTTTAAAACAAAGTTTGCGATTACCTTCCGATGCTCCGATGGTTCTAGAAAAATTATCTGAAAGCCAAGCGATTTTATTGAGTTTAGAAAATTATGTGGTAGAAGATATGCACACGACTTCTACCCAAAATTTACCCATCATTAAAGCCGCAAAACACAGATTAGATGCTGCCAAAGTAGGAGAGAAGATAGCCCGCTCTGTTTTTTATCCATCTGTTTTTGGAAGCGTAAACATCGGCTCTAGATATTCCGATGCAGCAGTCATTCCCAAAACATTTGATTTTGAAACGATCACCATACCTGGGATCAGTATTGATGGTAAATCGGTCGTATTTCAACAATTAAATCCCCGCATCACCAGCACCGAAGTGATTCCTTTTAATACCCAATTTGATCAGTTTCTTGGCTATAGTTTTGGATTGGGAATCAATATTCCAATTTTTAATCAAATGCGAAATTGGACCAACGTCAAACGCAGTAAACTGCAGACAAAGAGGACTGGAATTCAACTCGAAATCCAAACCGAAAAATTAAGACAAGACATCACTCAAGCTTACACTCAAGCATTGGCATCCTCCAAAGATTTCGAGGCAGCAACAATTTCTAGCGAACTTGCTATCAGGTCTTATGAAATGACACAAAAAAGATTTGAGTTGGGTGCAGCAAGTCTTTTTGAGTTGGGTCAGGCACAGAGCAATCGTCAAATCACCCAAAACAATTTAATCATTGCCAGATATGATCTGGCTTTTAGAATGCAGATCTTAGAATTTTATTCAGGAAGAACTTTAAAATTTTAAGTTTTAGCAGGTTTATAAAGCGCGCAGAAAGCACCTGCAGGGTCTTGTATCACAGCATAACTGGCTCCAGGACCATAGGATTTTGGTGTTGTAATAATTTTGCCACCTAATTGCTTCACAAGGTCAAGACTAGTTTCAAGGTTTTCTACATTAAAATATATCAACCAAACTGGTGGTAGCTCTGCATTGACACCTCGGGCATGGCAAATACCGGTTTTGGTGCTGCCATCTGTCAGACTATTCATACAGTAATCTTCATAACCTCCCATCTCCACTGCAGTATGAGTATAACCTATCACTTTGGTATAAAAGTCTTTTAAGCCTTCAGCCTTTTCTACAGTGAGATCCGCCCAATTAAATCCACCAGTGATGAAACTTTGTTCCATAACAATTATTTTTTATTGGGCTTCAGCAACCACTTCTTTAACAGAAGGCAACATTCTTTTCATTAGACCCTCTATGCCTGCTTTTAAGGTGACGGTACTGGATGGGCAACCGCTGCAAGATCCTTGCATATAAACAGTCACCACACCATCTTGATAAGATTTGAATTCAATATTTCCACCATCCATTTCTACTGCTGGTTTGACATATTGCTCTATAATTTCTTTGATTCTAACCACGATATTTTGATCTTCATCCGAATAGTCTGCTCCGGAAGTTTCTTTCTCTACATTCCTTTTATGCTCTTCATATGCTAAACTGACCAATTCTTCTTCAGCATGTTCAATAATGAAATTGCGAATAAATTCTTTCGCGGGAATCATGATTTCATGCCATTCAGATTCGGTTTTTTTGGTAATAGTGACGAAATTATTGGAAATGTAAACTGATTTTACATATTCTAAACCAAATAAAGCACTCGCCAGAATCGACCAATCTTTACATGACTCTGCATCTTTAAATTCTGCAATTCCTTTGTACAATATCCTGTTACTGACAAATTTTAGAGATTCCGGATTGGGAGTTTGTTCAGTATATAAAAGAATGGCCGGTTTGGTGTTGACTGTTTCCATGATTTTCGATTAAGTTGTAGAAACAAACGAGACCCTTGTAGGTTTAAGAATTTATTTCAATGGCCTTCTTTCACCCTCTCATGCAAAGCCAAAAGCAATTTTTGGGCTTGCCTTAGGGTTCTTGCATTTTCAGAGATGAGAATTAGATTCTGATTAGATTGCTTCATGATAAATTGTGCTGCAATTTCCGGAATTGTGAGGCATTTAACCAAATTTTGAAAATAAGGGCTTTCGTAAAAACTGGATTGAGGATTGGAAATAAAAAAAGCCTGGAGTTTTCTTTTCTTGAGCACAATTCTTTCAATGCCCATTTGACGGGCGATCCATCGGGTCCTTAAACCTTCAAACAATTCTCCCACCGATTTTGGTACGGGCCCAAAACGATCTGCCAACATGCTCTCAAATTGATGAATTTCTTGTTCACTGGTCAGCTTATCCAATTGCTGGTACAAGGACAATCTCTCTTGGGTTTGACTGACATAATCATCTGGAATAAACATTTCGGTATCACTGTCTATGATCGTATCTCTGACAAATTCCTTTTTTTGCTTGGTTTCATCCTTAAATAATTCTCCGTATTCATCTTCTTTCAATTCTTCCATGGCTTCTTCTAGGATCCTCTGATAAGTTTCGTAGCCAATGTCGGTGATAAATCCACTTTGTTCTCCTCCCAAAAGATTTCCAGCACCGCGAATATCCAAATCTCTCATAGATATTTGAAAACCACTTCCTAAATCAGAGAATTCTTCAAGCGTTTTTAATCTTTTCTTGGCTTCTGTAGTAAGTGATGAAGAGGGTGGTGCAAAAAGATAACAATAAGCTTTGCGATTGGATCTTCCTACGCGCCCACGCAATTGATGTAAATCACTCAAACCAAACTGATGGGCATTGTTGATAATAATGGTATTGGCATTTGGAATATCAAGACCAGTCTCAATGATATTTGTGCTGACCAAAACGTCATACTCATGGTCTATAAAATCAACCAAAACTTTTTCCAAATTCTCTGCTTCCATTTGACCATGTCCTATAGCTACAGAAACATCAGGACAAAGGCGATGGATCATTTCTTTAATTTCAATTAAATTTTTAACCCTATTGTGTACAAAAAATACTTGTCCACCTCTGAAAACTTCATTCTGGATTGCGTCCCTAATTAAATCATCGTTAAATACTCTTCTTTCCGTGTGGATCGGTTGCCGATTAGGAGGAGGAGTGTTGATGACGCTGAGATCCCGGGCAGCCATCAATGAAAATTGAAGGGTTCTTGGAATAGGTGTAGCGGTCAAAGTAAGCGTATCCACATTTACTTTAAATTGTCGCAATTTTTCTTTAGAGGCAACACCAAATTTTTGTTCTTCGTCGATGATCAATAGACCTAAATCTTTAAATTCGGTGGTCTTTCCCAACAAACTATGCGTTCCAATAATAATATCCAGTTTACCTTCCTTCAAGCTTTTTAAAATGGCGGTTTTTTCTTTGGCACTGCGGAATCTGGACACATAATCCACATCGACCGGAAATTCTTTAAAACGTTCTTTGAAGGTCCGATAATGTTGAAGAGCAAGTATGGTCGTTGGTACAAGTACTGCAACCTGCTTACCATCTTGCACACTTTTAAAAGCCGCACGAATGGCCACTTCCGTCTTACCAAAACCCACATCCCCGCAAATCAAACGATCCATAGGGTAAGGTTTTTCCATGTCATTCTTCACATCGATGGTGGCCTTGCCCTGGTCAGGCGTATCTTCATAGATAAAAGAAGCTTCCAATTCTGTTTGCATATAATTGTCTGGAGCAAATGCAAATCCTTTGGCTGCTTTTCTAGCCGCGTAAAGTTTAATCAATTCACGGGCAATGTCTTTGACCTTTTGCTTTGTTTTTTGCTTGAGTTGCTTCCATTGTTCGGATCCAAGTTTGTGCAAAGTAGGTTCCGTACCTTCCTGTCCAACATATTTACTGATCTTATGCAGGGAATGTATACTTACATAAAGGATATCATTGTTTTTATAAATTAACCGGACAGCCTCTTGCAGTTGTCCATTGACATTAATTTTTTCCAAACCTGCAAAACGCCCAATTCCATGGTCCAAATGCGAGACATAATCTCCGGATTGTAACTCCCTTAATAATTTCATGGAAGATGCCTGATCTCCCGAATACTTCTTCTTTGTTTTTGCGGCGTGATAGCGAGAAAAAATTTGATGATCTGTAAAACAAGCCAGTTTCATTTCATCATCAATAAAACCTTCACGCATCGAAATCAATACAGATGTAAATTCGATTTCCGCTTGTAAATCTTCAAAAATTCGATAGAATCTTTCTATTTGTTGAGCGGTGTTGGTGCAAATAAAAACCTGATATTTTTTTGCATTCAATTCTTGAATATGTTCTATCAACAATTTGAAATTCTTGTGAATGCTCGGCTGTGGTCGTGTGCCAACTTTTATTTCTAAAACTTCTATTAAATCTCCAGGAGTAGATTGATAGAATATTTTGGTGTACTTCTCTAGACTTGTTGCGAGTTCTCCGGGATAAACAAAAGCTCTTTCTTGGATGATGGCATTTTTTTCTTCATCATCATAATGCACCATCTTTGCTGCATATTTTTCAGCTTCTTCAAAACACTTCTCAAGTTGATCATGCAAATAAAAAAGGTCTTGAATAAATACAAGGGTATCATCCAAAAGCAATTCTGCCAGATTGCATTTGTCCACATGTTCAAAATCAGAATTGACATTGGGAATGATTTTAAATTCGCCAATATTTTTAATGGACAATTGACTTTGGGTATCAAATGTTCGTATGCTTTCAATTACAATATCGGACAATTCAATTCTATACGGATACTCATTGGAATAGGAGAATATATCAAGTATTCCTCCTCTGATTGAAAATTGACCCGGCTCATACACAAAATCAACTCTGTGAAAACCATAGGTAACCAATTGCTCGATCACCAAATCAAAATCTGTTTGTTCGCCTTTCTTAAATCCTAAACTTCTCTTATTAAAATCTTCCGGCTGTGCTAATTTTTCAAAAAGTGCTTCCGGATAAGTGACCAATATTTTGGGTGATTGGTCTTGTATGGCTGAAACAGCATCTATTCTTTCCTGAACTTGAAAAGGATCGATTTGATCAAATGATCCAGATTTGCGAAATGAATCTGGAAAATACAAAACCTCTCTTTGTTGACAAAAAGCCCTTAAATCATCTACCAAAAACAAAGCTTCTTCCTTGGTATTGCATATGACTAAAATCTGTTTTTGGAAAGTATGGAGAAGTGAGATTAGCAAAAAGCTATCCCTCGAACCAACCATGCCGGTGATTCTTATATTTTTTATTTTTTCCTCATGAGCAGCTTTAATTTTAGAAGCCAAAGGATCATGAAGAAAATAATTAGCAAGTGGCTGTTTGTCAGTCACGATGCACAAAGATACATGGAATTGTCTTTTATAATTTGAATTAAGTGTTAAGGATTAAACCTTAATCAATCCGGAATCTACCATCTTGTAGTATTCCGTAAAACTAATCATCCGTTTTTGATTTTCATCCCACAATTTGTGGGAAGCCAATTTGAGACTTTCCCAAAATCCTAGTTCGGTGGTAAATTTTGTAAACCAAGGGATGGTTTCAAGACATTTTTTAAGATTGTAATTGGGGATGGTTGGATTTAAATGGTGAATGTGGTGAATGGCTATATTTCCAGTCAACCAATTCATAATTCCTGGAAGTTTATAATAGGTACTTCCTTTAATGGCCGCATACATAAATTCCCATCTGTTTTTCCATTCTTTATACCCGTTTTCATGCTGATGTTGGATATAAAAAAACCAAATAGCAATAATGGAAAATAAGGATAGAGTGATTAAATGGATCATAAGGAATTTTTTCCAATCCAAAACCAAACAAAGTAGAATAATCAATCCAACATATACTACATTGTTAATGTACAAACTCAAATTGTATCTTTTAAATTCTTTAAGTTGAACCAATGGAAGTCTGTTGTGGATAAAAATATAATAAATCGGACCTAACAAAAACATCACCAACGGTGAGCGGTAGATCTTGTATTTAAATTGATTGAATTTGGACAATTTGGAAAATTCTTCTACGGTTAAGGTGTCTATGTCGCCAATGTCTCGGACCTCCAACATTCCATTGTTCACATGGTGAAAGTGGTGTGATTTGGCCCAATAAAAATAAGGTACCGAGCTGACCAAACTACACAAGTATCCAATGATGTTTCTGGCTTTTTTCGAACTTACAAAAGTTTCATGTCCACAATCATGCTGAATAATAAATATTCTGACCAAGAAGAACGCATTAACGACAGCCAACAATAGACTAGCTACCAAACTGTAATCCCATAATATATAAATGAGTGCCCAAATCCCAATAAATGGCCCAAATGAGTTTATTATTTGGATAATGGCCTTTTTATGGTCAGGCTCTTGATATTTTTTAAGTGTCTTTAGAGCTAATTTAACGTTGGAGATAAACTCCTGCTTTTCATTATTCATTTCTTAATTAGGCGCTAATTGCGGCGCAAATATACGTCATATTGCACCATTCAAGTTGAAGCTCCTTGATATTTTAACACAATTTTGCGGAAAAGAATTTCTTTAATTTATATAATAAATTGATAATCAGCTGTTCGTAATATTTTTCTACTTCAGTATTTCAGCATCTGTTAGTATAAACATCAATCGATTTAAATCTGAATCATTCAATTTTAATCTTCCCTTTAGTTCAATCTTTTCTGATGTAAATTGAATCCCTTGGTGTGCCTGAATCTCCATGACCGTTTCAGGTCCTGCGCCTCCACAAAAATAACAGCTTTTGTATGGAAAGGCAGAAAATACAAACTCTGTATGGCTTTTATACCCATCAGTGGGGATGATATAACCTTTCACCTGAACCCATTTACCATCCAAGGACTTTAACTCTGAGCTAAAAATAGGATAATCCACCTCAAAACCCAATTGCTCATCCTGAATCTTCTTGTATTTCACTTGACTTAAAATCGGCCAGATACTTTGTGATGCCAGGCTTATTTGTAAGCAGAAAATTATAATTATCATTGCAAAAAAACGTCTCACAGCCTAATTTTTAAAACTCAAAACTCAAAACTCAAAACTTATAACTTAAAACTGAGCACTTAAAACTTAAATCTCCTTCTTCTTCCTAATCTTAACTCCCTGTTTTAGATCGCGACTGATGGCGGAATATGGTCCACTAATCACTTCTTCATTTCCTTCCAAACCCTCCTTAATCTGGATATAATTTTGGTCCTGTATTCCGGTTAAAACCTGTTTTCTAATCACCGTATCTCCGGACTTAATAAAAACTGCTTCAATATACCTGAGTTTTCGTGTGGAGGCAGATTCAGGAACAGAACTTTTTATCACATCAGCTGATTTAGAATTTAGATCAGTTTTTTTATTCTCTTCTTCAGGATTATAAGCGCGAACAGATTGGATCGGTACTGCAAGGGTATTTTCTACGGTATAGGTTTTTATTTCAACGGTCGCTGACATTCCAGGTTTAAATGGAGATGAATTTTTCATCTTGATCAAATCACTATAAGAGCTGGAATCTATTCTAACTTTAACGATAAATTTTGTGACTTGATCATTGGTCATTTGCACAGCCCCTAAGTTTGATGCACTATTGGATATCTCAGTCACATGGCCTGTAAAATTTTTATTTTTCCATGCATCTACTTCGATATTGGCGGGATTTCCATTTTCTATTCGAACAATGTCATTTTCACTAACTTCGATTTGAACTTCCATCACATTCAGATCAGCGATACGCATCATTTCAGTGCCAGACATTTGCACAGTTCCAACTACTCGTTCTCCTTTTTCTACACTTAATCTGGAGACAATTCCATCCACAGGTGCTTTGATAATGGTTCTACCCAAGTTCGTTTTTTGTTCTTTGAGCATGGCCTCTGCATCTTTGACACCATAAGATGAACCTTCAGATTGACGTGAGACTGATTCAATATTGGCTTCTGCGGATCGAAGACTGGATTCTAAATTTTTATAATTTGTTTCTGCTGTTTCTAATTCTGCTTGAGAAAGTACACCCTCTTTTAAAAGTTTTCGGCTTCTTTCTAAAATTCTTTCCGCATTCACCAATTGCGATTTAATTTGATCTCTTTGAGCTTTTGCAGATTGAATATTTACCTGTGTGGCTTTGGCCTGTGAACGCGCAACATTGACACCTGCTGAAGTTCTTTCTACCGCGGAGACATAAACGTCCGGATTGATCCTAGCCAAAATCTGACCTACCTTAACTGAATCTCCTTCTTTGACATACAATTCAGTAATTTCACCGGATACATCGGACGATATTTTTATTTCTTTTTCCGGATAAATCTTCCCACTGGCGGACACTGTCTCAGTGATGGTTTTATTAGAGACCATTTCGGTCACCACCTCTATACCTTTGGGTCTATTTTTTGTTTTGTAAATTACAGCCAATAATACCATTGCGAAAACCAAAATGGTTCCCCAAATCCATTTGCGTTTCATTTTTGCCATATTTTGATAACCGATTAAATACTGGAATAGTTTCTGGACAAATTAAAAATCCAAAATTACATATTGGCCCTAAGTTTTTGGAGAAACGGCGATGCAAAAATAAAACCTTGCAGTATCTCATCTTTGTTGTTTAGAACTTCGGCATTGGTTCCTGTCCAATGCAAGGCGCCCTCATGAATAAAAAATATCTTTTCTCCTATTTGCATAACACTGTTCATGTCATGGGTATTTATTATCGTAATGGTACCCATGTCATGGGTGATGTCTGCAATCAACTCATCAATGACAATTGAGGTCTTAGGATCCAAACCACTGTTGGGTTCATCACAAAATAAATATTTTGGCTTAAGTACAATGGCTCTCGCAATCCCGACACGCTTTTGCATTCCTCCGGACAATTCTGATGGATATTTTTTATTTTGTCCTTCCAGATTAACCCTTTCAAGACAATCGTTGACCCTCATTTCTTTTTCTTTGGCAGTTTGTTTCGTAAACATGTCCATCGGAAAGCGAATATTCTGTTCTACGGTCATGGAGTCAAACAATGCAGATCCCTGAAAAAGCATCCCTATCTGCATTCTCAATTCCCTCTTTTCTTGTTTGGACAAAGAATAGAATTCTACATTGTCGTAAAATACCTTGCCTGAACTTGGCTCAATTAATCCTATTAATATTTTTAAAAGAACTGTTTTTCCGGCACCGGATCTACCAATAATTAGATTGGTTTTACCTTTATCAAAAACGCAACTTACATCACTCAATACCTGATGTTCTCCGAAATTTTTATATAAATTTTCAGCACGTATCATGCAGTCATCAACATGGCTATCAGATAATCTGACAACAAGATTAAAATATTGGAATAAACTACAGCTTGTGTGCTAGCATGTCCTAATTCAATACTGCCACCTTTCACAAAATATCCCTGATAGCAAGAAACAGTCGTAAGTATAAATGCAAATGTCAGGGATTTTACAAACATCATCGTGACATTATAAGGTACAAAGAAAGACCGAAGTCCCTGGATATATTCTTCATTGCTAAATAAACCCATAGGTACGCTTGCAAGATAACCTCCAACTATACTAATTCCTGCTGCAAGACAAACCAACATGGGTATTACAATAAGTGCAGCAATAATTTTTGGTTGTATAAGATATGCAGCTGTGTTGACTCCCATGATTTCCATGGCGTCAATATGCTCTTTTTGACGCATACCACCCAATTCAGATGCAAGGCTAGAACCAACTTTACCAGCGAGAACCATACAAGAAAAAGTAGGTGCCAACTCAATAATGGTCATATCCCTTACAATGTAACCAATGTAAAATCTTGGGATTAAGGTTCCTTCAATTTGATAAGAAAATTGGACAGCAGTGACCGCTCCTATGAAAATAGCGATTAACCCAACAATAACGATGGATCCTATCCCAATAACTTCCATTTGACGGAGGGTTTCTTTCCAATACATGTTGATATTTTCAGGCTTTTTCCAAACCTGACCCAACCACATAACATAACTACCGAAATGATGTAAAATTCTCATTGATAGCCCAAAGTTAGACCAAATTGATGACACAAAGCAGGATTTTACCCAAAATCAAGCAAATCTGTTTATTAGGCAGCCTTTAGTCAAACTGGATACAAACGTTTTTTGCCTCTGTAAAAAATCTCATCGCTTCCCAACCACCTTCTCTACCAACACCACTTTGGTTCACACCACCAAATGGGGTTCTTAAATCACGATTCAACCAACAATTGATCCAAACAATGCCTGTGTTGATTTCAGATGCCAATCGATGGGCCCTCGATAAATCTTGTGTCCATAAAGTTGCAGCCAAGCCATAATCACTCGCATTGGCCAAATGGATGGCTTCTGCTTCCGTTTCAAATTTTTGGAGAGTGATCACCGGGCCAAAAATTTCTTCCATATTGGTTCTGCACTCAGGCCCCAAACCTTCAAAAATGGTGGGCTTCAAAAAATATCCATTTTTACACCGACCATCCATTTGCTTTCGTTCTCCACCGGTCAGACAAATACCTCCCTCTTTTTTTGCCAAATCGATGAAATTCATCACTTTATTCAAGTGATCCTCTGATATAAGTGAACCAAATTGAGTTCCATCTTCCATCGGATCTCCAATCTTTATAGTTTCTGCTTTTTGAATGAGATCATTTTTAAATCGATCATAAATTCCGGCTTGTACCAAAATCCTTGAACCGCAAAGACAAATTTGACCTTGATTGGAGAATGAAAGCCTCGACACCTCACGTAAAGTTTTTTGATAATCACAATCATCAAAAACCACACAGGGATTTTTACCACCCAGTTCCAAACTTATTTTTTTAAACATCGGTCCGGCAATTTGACTGATGGTTTTGCCGGTATTGGTGCCACCTGTAAAACTAATCGCTTTGATCGAAGAGTGCCGTACAATGGCATCTCCAACTTCTGATCCGTAACCTTGTAAAATATTGAGTACACCATCAGGTAAACCAGCTTCTTTGCATATTTCTCCCAACAATGCGGCGGTACTTGGACTAAGTTCAGAAGGCTTTGCAATTACACAATTCCCCGCAGCCAAAGCAGGTGCTATTTTCCAACTAAATAAATACAAAGGCAAATTCCATGGAGATATACAGCCTACAATTCCAATAGCTTGCCTCAAAGTGTAGTTGATGGAACCTGGCATCGAGTGACTTTCAGATGCAAATTGAAGTGCAGCAGTTGCAAAAAATCTGAAATTACTGGCAGCCCGTGGAATTTCTATATTGCTAGACAAACTCAGTGGTTTGCCGGTATCCTGCGTTTCTGCCAATGCCAAATCTTCATCTCTTTCCATAATCAAAACTGAAATCTTGTGCAAGATTTTAAACCTATTCTCAGGCTTCATTTGAGACCAATCTCTAAATGCAATTTGAGCAGCTTTAACCGCTTCCTCTACATCTTCAGGACCACTTCTTACAATGTTTCCAATTTTTTGTCCGGTAGCAGGGTTTATGTTGTCAAAGTATTTTCCAGAAACTGCATCTACATAGTGTCCGGAAATAAAGTTTTTAACATGCATGATTTATAATTATGAAGAGAATTGAAAAGGCTGACTACAAAAATAGATGATTTCTGCTTTCAAGCAATAATAAATATTAAGTCGTTGTATTACATTTGAATATGTATTAATTAAATTTTTAATGTAAAATGAATTGTTTTTGCATTAGTACATTTTTGCCCATCCTATTCTTTTAATGACTGTAGACATTCAAATGTTTGTTCTTCATTTTTTAAAATAAACTTAACTTGTTTAAACTTGATGCACAGATTTTCATTTTAATGTAGTGATATTCAGCCAATAGTTTATTCTTCAAGCTTAATTCAAATTTTTGGTATGTCTAATTTTATACCTGTTTTAGATCTTCATCAATTTAACTCTTCTGATACTAAGGAAAAGCAAGCTTTTGTTGATGACATTGGCGCAGCATTTAGAGACATAGGTTTTGTGACCATCCGAAATCACGGAATTGACAAAAATCTAGTGGCTCAATTTTATGCGAATGCAAAGAACTTTTTTAGTCTTCCTGGGGAGATTAAAGTAAAATATGAAATACCCGGCTTGGCCGGACAACGTGGATATACCTCATTTGGGAAAGAACACGCCAAACATTCCAGAGTCGCAGACTTAAAAGAATTTTATCAAATTGGCCAAACGGTCCAGGGTGACGACCCCATCAAAAATGAATATCCGGACAATGTAACCACCTCTGATCTACCTGAATTTGCAAAAGTAGGTAATCAGTTGTATCGCTCTTTTGAGCAATCAGGGGCTTTGCTTTTGGAAGCGATTGCCCTGCATTTAGGCTTATCAGCCGATTATTTTAAAGATAAAATATGGAACGGTAATAGTATTCTTCGTGCCATCCATTATCCACCGATCATACAGGAACCCGATTCAGCCATTCGCAGCGAACAACATGAAGACATCAATTTAATAACGCTATTGGTAGGTGCCAGTGCAGGAGGTTTGCAGGTTTTAACCATGCAAGGTGAATGGATTGAGGCAATGCCTGGAGAAGATGAAATCGTCGTCAATGTGGGTGATATGCTTCAAAGATTGACCAACAATGTTTTAAAATCTACGACCCATCGGGTGGTCAATCCGCCAAAGGAACAATGGCATGTCCCTCGATTGTCTATTCCATTTTTTCTACATCCGAGAAGTACCATGGACCTTAGTTGTCTGCCTTCTTGTATAAACTCTAACAATCCTCTCCAATATGAGCCAATAACTGCAGGCGCATATCTGGATGAAAGATTAAGGGAGATTGGTCTAAAGAAATAGTATCTTTGCAGTCTAAAAATTAATAGTTATGAACCTATTATTCATTGGAAATCTTGGTGGCTGGGAAATAGTAGCCGTGGTTTTTGTAGTTTTGTTGTTGTTTGGAGGTAAGAAAATTCCAGAACTTATGAAAGGTCTTGGATCCGGTATTCGCGAATTTAACAACGCTAAAAATGCCATAAATACTGAAATTAAGGAAGGAATACGTGAAGCAGATCGCAACAAAGTATCTGATTCCAATAGCTAAAATTTCCTTTTACCCCAACCAATTTTAAATTAAATGATGCGATCGCTTTTCATTGTAAGTATGGTTTTGTCCTCATGTTTGTTGTTTGGGCAGAAATACGGACACATAAACTCTAGAAATTTATTAGACACACTAAATGAAACAAAGATCATTGCAGCCGAATTATCCACATACGAAAAGGCACTCACCGAAACTGGTGAGAAAATGGTTTTAAAATTCCAAACGAACCTTGAAGCTTATAGAACCGAGGTGGCTGCTGGCAATTTGACCGCAATTAGACGGAAACAACTTGAAAGTGAATTGGAAGTTGAGCAAGATGCTATTGGAAAATATCAACAAAGCGCGAAAGAGTCACTTGAAAAGAGAAGAAATGACTTATTAAATCCGCTACTTGCTAAAATTGATTTAGCCATTGATCAAATTGCAAAGGAAGGTGGATATAATATGATTTTTGACAGTTCAGTTTCGATGCTTTTTGTGACAGATGCATTTGATATCTCAGCAATGGTAATTTCAAAACTTAATACCCCAAAATAATATATTCTTTTCTGATTTTCCTTTTTACACTAACTTTTTAAGCACTTCGTTTAATATTTAATCATCATATTTGCATATGGAAGAAGCTTATATCGTTTCATTCGGAAGATCTATTTTTGCCAAAGCCAAAAAAGGTAGTTTTAGGAACTTTAGGTCTGATGATCTTGCTGTGGAAATCATTAAACAATTAATAGATCGGACACCAGGCTTGTCAGCTGAAATGGTCGATGATCTTTTGGTCGGATGTGCAAACCCTGAAGGTGAGCAAGGACTTCAAATTGGACGCCAAATTGCCATCAGAGCCCTAGGCCAAAGTGTTCCGGGAATGACCGTCAATCGCTATTGTGCTTCTGGATTGGAAACCATTTCCATTGCTACTGCCAAAATTAGAGCAGGCATGGGTCAATGTTACATCGCTGGAGGAGTGGAAAATATGAGCCAAATTCCAATGGAAGGGTACAAGTTGGCACTTAATTATACGGTCTCAGAACAAAATCCTCAATACCTCATTGGAATGGGCTTGACGGCCGAGGCGGTCGCAAAAAAATACAACATCAATAGAGAAGATCAGGATCTATTTTCATTAAGATCACATCAATTGGCCGGACAAGCAATTAGTGCTTTAAAATTCGAAGAGGAGATATTTAAAGTTTCTGTTGATGAAATTAGTGTTCAAAACGGTAAGAGAACGGTTAATACATTTTTAACCCAAACCGACGAAGGTGTAAGAGCCGACGCATCATTGGAAGCTTTGGCATCTCTAAAACCTGTTTTTGCTCAAAACGGTAGTGTGACTGCAGGCAACTCTTCACAAACCACCGATGGTGCAGGATTTGTGGTAGTGATGTCTGAAAGTTTGATGAGAAGTCTTGGCTTAAGTCCTAAAGCCAGAATGATTAGTTGTTCTCTGGCTGGTGTAGACCCATTGTACATGGGCATTGGGCCATGCGCAGCGATTCCGAAAGCATTAAAAGCAGCAAACCTTAGCTTAAACCAGATAGATCTGATAGAACTCAATGAAGCATTTGCAGCCCAGTCTTTGGCTGTGATTCGGGAATCTGCCCTAGATCCGGATTTGGTAAACGTCAATGGTGGAGCCATTGCACTTGGGCATCCATTGGGTTGTAGCGGTGCCCGTTTAAGTATGACCTTAATCAGAGAACTTAAATCGAGAAATAAAAAATATGGAATGGCCACTGCTTGCGTGGGTGGAGGTCAAGGAATTGCTGCGGTTTTTGAATCTCTATAATTTCCTTATTATTTAACAATCTTGATTAAAATTTGATTCTCTATCAAAGATGCTTATTTCTAAATTCAAGCATTCATTTTTAAAAAGAGTTCAGATACCAATTTCAATTCGTTTTCATCCACCGTAAGATATTCTCCAAACATTGGATCTTTGGATGGACTTAATTTTGAAAGAGAACCATGAAATCTGTTGATTTCTGGAGTAGAAATTATTTTTTCTAATTCTTTAAATTTTAAACCACCTCCAGCCATTATTTCGATCTTGTCACCAACATGATTTGAATATTCAACCAGTGTTTGAAGTCCTTGGATTGCATTGGTTTTTTTTCCAGAACTTAAGACTCGATCAATTTGAAGTGATACCAAAGTATCCAATGCTATTAAAGGAAATTCTACTGAGTCAATGGCTCTGTGAAAACAAATTTTAACTCCCATGGATTGATCAATCAATCTTTTTATAAAATCTACATCCACTTGATAATCTTTTGTGAGTGCACCTACGACAATTCCATCAATCTCCATTTCTATTAAAGATTTTACCTGAGCCAACATGTAATTTTTTCAGTATTAGAATAGACGAAATTTCCAGGTCGTGGCCGAATTAAAGCAGACAATTCTCCATCATATTTTTCGCGCGCCAATCTCACCATTTCCAAATCCGGACTCAATCCACCCAACTCTAAAGCAGTGCACAACTCCATGTTTTTGATTTGATATTTGGAGACCAAGTCCAAATCTTCTATATTGGCAAAACACAATTCAAATTGCTTCATTTTTAGTAATATTTAATGTATGACAACTTAATCTAAATAAAATTGAACTGATTCTAGTTATTTCAAATACAATAATTATCCAACAAAGATAAGTATTGTATTTAACGTAAATTGTAAGTTGTGCGCTTCAACATAAATATTATTCAATTTCAATTGAAATATTATCATTAAATTGATAAATTAAAAATTTTAATAATTGATAAAACAGAATTGTTGTAATTTTGTATTCAATTATCATCTGCAATGTATTGTTATTTTAATTTAACAAAACCAACAGAATACCGATATATTTTAATTACCAATGATATGTATTTATTCAAAATAAATCCGATTAAATTACTGATTCTATCAGGTTTGATATTCCAATTACTTGCTTGTGATGTTTCTAAAGATACCACCAAAGAAATGTCAATATTGTTAAATGAAATAAGGTTAAGAGACAATCGACCTGAACATCCATTTGTGCAGGTTGGAAACATTGCATTTATAGATTCATTATTGAAATTAAATCTCCCTAAAGGCCAATTTGCAGAAATTTACTTTAGAAAAGCTATAGCCTTATTGGCTCAGGGAGAAGAATTGGAAGCAATAAAGCATTTCGAAAAAATTGAATCCATGTTACCTGATCCATATTCAGAAAATTCGATCATCATCATGAAAAAACTAGCAATTGCAAATCTACGGATGGGTGAACGACAAAATTGTATTACTAACCACACCAATGAATCTTGCCTCTTGCCTCTTCAGGGGGCTGGAATTCATGCGGATCAAAGATGGTCTGAAAAGTCAATTGAAATTCTAAAAAAAATATTGCAAAAAGAGAAGGATGACCTTCGATCCATTTGGCTTTTAAACATAGCTTATATGACCATTGGAAAATACCCAAAGGATGTGCCTGCAGAGTTCTTGGTGCCCAACCTTGACAAGGATCCAATTTCCAATAATTTTAAACCTTTTGAGGATATTGCACCTAGTTTAGGTTTGAATATTAAAAGTCATGCCGGGGGTGTTATTACTGAAGATTTCAATAGGGATGGTTTCATAGATATGTTTTTGTCTGATTGGTTCCTGGATGAAAAGCTGCATTACTTTAAAAACAATGGTGATGGAAGTTTCTCAGATTTAACCAAATCATCTGGGATCAGTGAACTCACAGGTGGATTAAACATGATGCAAACGGATTTTGACAATGATGGAGATATGGATGTGTTCATTTTAAGAGGAGCTTGGATGGATAAATTTGGGGAACAACCCAACTCTCTTTTAAAAAACAATGGAGATAACACATTTACAGATGTTACATTTCAAGCGGGATTTGAGTCGATGTATCCTACACAAGCAGCAGTTTGGAATGATTTTAACAATGATGGCTGGTTGGATGTGTTTATTGGTAATGAAACAAGTGCAACTGGAAATTCATATCCATGTCAATTGTTTATCAATAATAAAAATGGCACTTTTACAGATCAAGCCGAAAAAGCAGGGTGTAGGATTTTAGATTTTGTAAAAGGTGTAACTGCTGGAGATTACAACAACGATGGTTTAATGGATTTATACATTTCAAGCCTTACTGGAAATCAATTATTACTTAAAAATAGTGGAATCAAAAGCAATATACCCAGCTTTATAAATGCAACAAGAGAAGCTGGTCTTGATGATATTAAAACAAAAACATTTCCAACTTGGTTTTGGGATTATAACAATGATGGCTGGCTCGACATTTTTGTAAGTGGTTATGATTTCGGAAAATCACTTGCTCATACGGTTTGTCAGAAAGCTTTGGGTCTTCCTGGAAATATTTCTCAGCTTCATTTATACAAAAATAATCAGAATGGGACTTTTACCAACGTTTCAGAATTTGCAGGATTGAATCAACCTGTTTACTCAATGGGTGCTAATTTTGGAGATATAGATAATGATGGATATCTTGATATGTTCTTAGCAACAGGTAATCCCGAGTTTGAAGCTTTAGTACCAAACCGATTATTCAAAAATTCTCCGGAAGGAAAATTTACCGATGTCTCTATTTCAGCAGGTATAGCCAATTTGCAAAAAGGACACGGGGTATCAATTTGTGATTTGGACAATGATGGAGATCAGGATATCTATGTAGTTATTGGTGGAGCTTTTCCTGGAGATCATTTCAGGAATGCAATGTACCTAAACCCCGGACAAAATACCAATACTTGGGTTCAAATCCAATTAGAGGGAAGTGAAACGAACAAAGCGGCTATTGGATCTAGAATTAAAATCAGCATTAATGAAAACGGTATTAAAAGGGATATTTACAGAGATGTTAATTCAGGCGGCAGTTTTGGGTCCTCACCACTTAGAAAAGACATTGGTCTAGGTCAAGCAAATATCATTGATGAATTAACGATCACCTGGCAAAAAACTCAGAAAAAACAAATCTTCAAAAATATTCCTGTTAATCAATTGATTCAAATCAAAGAGGGAGATTCCAACTATAAATCCACTAAAATAAAATACACCCGATTCGTAGGAGATAGTTCAAAAATAATGTGCAAGTTACCTTCTATTTAATACAAAAATGCGCTTCAGAATATTACTTTCTTAAAAGTTTATTCATCAATATTAAATTTAACTGAAAAGTGTTAGGTATAGAATTGTTGAGAAAATTATTTCAAATTTAAAGTCTAAGTAGTATATGAAATTATTTGAAAGTATTACTTCCCCTGTTCGTATCTTTTCGAAACTTCCTCCCAATTAACAACTTCAAAAAAACCATTCAAATAATCGGCTCTCCTGTTTTGATACATGAGATAATAGGCATGTTCCCAAACATCTACAGCAAGGATGGGAGTTCCCCCACATCCTGTGCCAGGCATTAATGGATTATCTTGATTGGGTGTAGAGCATATTTCTAAAGCACCTCCTGGATGTACGCACAACCATGCCCAACCTGATCCAAATCTGGTCATTGCTGCTTGACTAAATTTTTCTTTGAACGAATCAAACGAACCAAAATGCGAATCAATGGCAGTTGACAATTCTGCAGAAGGTTTATTGCCGGATGCTGGTGACATAATTTCCCAAAACAGGCAATGATTGTAATATCCTCCACCATTGTTTCTTACCACCATATTATTCATATCCATGCTTTTTAGTAATTCTTCAATGGTCATTTGGTCCAAATCAGTGCCTTGAATGGCTGCATTTAAATTATTGGTGTAAGCAGCATGGTGTTTTCCATGATGGATTTCCATAGTGCGTTGGTCAATATAAGGCTCCAATGACTGAACGGGGTAGGGTAAAGCTGGTAATGTGAATGACATGATTTGGCTTTTTTTGGTGTTTAGATTTAAAATAAGAAAGCTTATGTTCAAATAACACGACCAAGGCACTGTTGTTTAAAGGTTTTTGGATTAATTTCTTAATCTCCATAATTTTTACATTTCATTATTAAATAATATTTAATTAATTGAAAATGAATAAAATAATAATAATTTTTTAGTAATTAATAGTTATATTCGCTTCATAAATAATTTTAATAATGGAGTATAGCTTTGGTGTCTATTGAATGAAATTGAACAATAAGATTATTAAAGCTAGTTATCTTCAGTTGATTAATTTTGCGAAATCCAAAAATCAAATGGGTGTTGCAATTGACATAATAGATCTGTTAAATACATATAAATATAAATTAAATATATAAATTAAATAAAATGAATACTTTAATCTTTAATACACGAATTAGTTTCTTAAGTTTTTTGATTTTAGTGCTTAGTGTGAGTTTTATAGCTTGTAATCAAACATCCAAATTTAAACCACAACTAGAAACCCTCATTGCAGAATGGGATTTAAGTACAGAACAACTAAAATTTATTTTGACTAAAGTCCAAAATAACATCCAAAGCCTCGAAACCATCAAGTTGAGTTTGGATGAAACCCGTGAAACCATGGCGACCCTACCATTGGCTAAACAAATGACGATCAAAGAAATGGCTTTGGCATTTGATACTCAGTATAATGGTTTAAAAGGGATGGTCCTTGAAATTGAAACTTTTAATCAAGAATGGAACCAGGGGGCTAAAACAATGGATCTTTTAAAAGCAGGTCTTGCTGCCAATAGTCTTGGCTCAGAAGCAGAAGCCCAAATGGAAAAACTCCAGATGCTTGTACTGGATTTTACAAGTAAACAGGAAATTTGGTCCCAAAAAGCAGAGGGTGCCTTTATGACTGCCTTGAAAGCCATGGAAAACATCAGAAATTAGAAGATTCATTTATTTCATAGTTTAATTGTGGAACATACTTTTCGTAAAATACTTTCTCCATTCTTATTTAAATTTTTGGAATTGGAAATTTGGATGTTAATGTAATTCTAATTTTGCTTTCAGCACACTCTATTGATACAACTATTATTTTATAGGAAAGTGGTTATTAGTCTATAATATATATTATTAAAAATTAATGTAAGTCCTTTAAGATTTGGTCAAATTCTAAATAGATTTTTTGACCCATTTGTATTAATTTTGCGCCCCAAAGATCGTTTTCAAATTGGATCTACGTTCAATTGTTAACAAATTGTATACTACAAAATGATGTTAAAACATATTCTTACTTTAATTTGTAAATCCCAATGAAAAAATTATTATTTTTTTTAGTTTTCGGTAATTTTTTAATCACAGCTTGCAAACAAAATTCTGGAAAAGAAAATATTGGTCCAGATACCGGAGAATACAATCCGGCTCCTCCTGAAGCAGATTCTTTGCTGTATGACAAAAACCAATTGATGGTGCCTTCTCTCCCAGGAGTTTATGTTCCTCCTGGACTTCGCAAATTGAATCTTGTGGAAATGAAAAAATGGGGAAGTAGTCATAATATATCAAAATTAGAAATGGTTGATCATTTAGGGAATCCAATGCCTTCGGATTCTTTTATGATTACCAATAGAAAATTATTAATGCATATGTATGCAAACGATAGTGGAAGAGTAGTTTTAGCTGTTGTTATTGAAATGAGCGATGCATTAAAAAAGGAATTATTAGAAGGCAAATGGTAAAATTTAATTTATGAAAATGAAATACTGTTTTTTATTTTTTACGCTCTTAGTTGTGTTTGGGAATTGTAATTTGGATTCCAATAGTAAAACTAATACTGAATTGGATTTTACAAAGCAAGTAAAGCACCCTAGGTTTATGGTAGCAACTAGACCAGGAGCATATTATCCAAAAAATCTTCGTAAATTGAGTGTGATTGAGATGCGTGAAGTATTGGTCAATAGGACAGAAGAATTTAATTGGGTTTCAAAGGATGAGAAGGGTAATGTCGTAAGTAATGACTACTACCTTAAAGGTCCAAATCCTAGATTAATTCAGATGTACGTAAATGAAAATGACGTGGTTATTGAATGTGTTATTATGGAAACTAGTCCAGAAATTCTAGCAATTATGACCATGCTTAGATTCGTCACATATCAATAATTCAAAACTAAATTGTAATTTATATGATTATTTTTATTTTAAATTATAGATATGAGTAAACAAGGTGGGCCAATTAATTTTTTTGTTGTAATTATTTTTCATATCTGTTTGATGTCTTGTAAGGATATAGATTCTTCAAGTAAGGGCATCAAGTTATTTAATAAAATTAGTCCAGATGAATCAGGCATTCATTTTAACAATGTGATTACTGAAACACCTCAAGAGCATATTTACACCTTTAACTATATCTACAATGGCGCAGGTGTGGGTATAGGGGATTTTGACAACGATGGCTTGCAAGATATTTATTTTGTAGGTAATCAAGTATCTGATAAGCTATATAAAAATAAAGGTAATTTAAAATTTGAAGATGTATCTGAATCATCAGGTATTGCTAAGAATAAGGGCTGGCGCAGTGGTGTAACCATCGTAGATGTAAATTGTGATGGGTATTTAGATATTTACGTCACGAGAGGTGGTTATTTAAACAATCCGGATTCAAATTCAAATTTACTTTATATTAATCAGAAGAATTTCACTTTTACGGAAGAAGCAGAAAAGTATGGTCTAAATGATCCTGGCTATTCTATTGCTGCTTGTTTTTTTGATTACGATTACGACGGAGACCTCGATATGTATCTCACCAACCGCCCAGAAAGATGGGCCATTTCCGAAGATTCTGTTTTTAATACAAAAGCTAGATATTTTAAGAATGGCTCCTATGACCCATTGGTAACTGATAAACTTTATAAAAATAATGGTAATAATACTTTTACCGATGCCAGTGTAGAAGCAGAAATTTATCCCAACTATGGCTATGGTTTATCTGCAGTCGCGGGAGATTTAAATGCAGATGGTTTTCAAGATTTATACGTCGCCAATGATTTTATTGAAAATGATTACATGTATATCAACTTTGGTGATGGTAAATTTAAAAATATGGTCAATCAATTGACAAACCATGTTCCTTATTACAGCATGGGAGTTGATTTTGGTGACATCAACAATGATCTTAAAGAAGAAATCATTACCGTTGAGATGCGGCCAGATGATTACAAGAGATCCAAAACGACCATGCCAGCAATGCAACCTGAATTTTTTGACAATCTTGCCTACTTAGGTTTTCAAGTTCAATACATGCACAATGTACTACAATTCAATAATGGCAATGGATTTTTCTCGGATATTTCACAGATGGCTGGAGTGGATAAAACAGATTGGTCTTGGGCGGCGTTATTGGCAGATTTTGACCAGGACGGATTTAAGGATTTGTATATCACCAATGGATATCGCAGGGATGTATACGATCGCGACAGCAATGATAAAATGAGAAAATATTTAAAAGAACACAATAATATTATAGATAGTGTAGAATCTGTTTTGAGCATTTTGCCTTCCGTAAAATTGGTAAATTACGTATATAAAAATCAAGGAAATCTAACCTTCCAGAAAAAAATGAAGGAATGGGGGATTGAAGACAATAGTTTTTCAAATGGTGCAGCATTGGGTGATTTAGACAATGATGGTGATTTGGATTTAATAGTAAACAATATTGACGATCCTGCTTTTTTATACGAAAATACCATCAATGGTTCTCAAAATTATCTTCGCGTGGCTTGCGTAGGTGCACCGATGAACCCATTTGGTGAAGGTGCTAAAGTGAGTATTTATTATCAAGGACAAGCTCAGTTTGTTCAATTGAGAACAACAAGGGGATATCTTTCAGCCAGTGAACCTTTTGCCCACTTTGGAATGGCTGAAACCAAAACGATTGATAAAGTTACAGTCCAATGGCCTGATTTTACCTATGTGGAAATGACAAATGTGCCTGTAAATCAAATCCTGAATATAGACTATACCAAAGGACAAAAGAGAATTCCAACTGCTCCTCAATTTAAAAATATTTTTGCAGAAAGTACTGAACAGAAAATTAGTCCTGTTTTTCACCATGTAGAAAATGTATATGATGACTATAAAAACCAAATTTTACTTCCCCATAAGATGAGTCGCCTTGGTCCTTTTATTTCAGTTGGAGATTTAAATGGGGATGCTAAAGAAGATTTCTTTATTGGAGCTCCCAGGAAAAAATCTTCAGCCATTTATTTTCAAACTGATTCAGGAAAATTTGTTTTACAAAAACAACTTGCCCTGGACAGGGATAAGGACTATGAAGACATGCAAAGTTTACTAATTGATGTGGACAAGGATGGAGATCTTGATTTATATGTTGTTTCTGGTGGAACTGAGATGGAGCATGAACATTTAGTGTATCAAGATCGTCTATATTTTAACGATGGGAAAGGAATTTTTCAAAGAAATCTACAAGCCCTTCCACGTACAAAATCCAGTGGATCTTTTGTAATTTCAAACGATTTTGATGGAGATGGTGATTTAGATATCATAAGAGGAGGAAGAGTTATTCCTGATAAATATCCATATCCTCCTGAAAGTTATTATTTTGAAAACGAAGGTAAAGGCATTTTTAAAGATGTAACCTTAGAAAAAGCATCAGAATTGAAAAACATTGGCATGGTTACATCTGGCGCTGTTTTGGATATGGACGGAGATAAATCTATGGATTTAGTAATTGCTGGTGAATGGATGCCTATTACTGTATTTTCATTTAAGGCTGGTAAATTTATACGTGTTCCTTCTGAAAATTTTGGTTTTTCAAACACAGAAGGTTGGTGGAACAGTTTAATGGCCGTAGATTTTGACCACGATGGAGACATGGATTTATTGGGAGGTAATCTAGGTTTAAATTATAAATTTCATGCCACACATGAAAAACCTTTCATGGTATATTGTGATGATTATGATCAAAATGGGACATTTGACATTGTATTGGCAAAATACAATGGAGCAGACATGGTACCGGTTCGTGGAAGACAATGTTCTTCAGAACAAGTTCCTGACATAGCTTCTAAATTTCCGAATTATAATTCTTTCGCCAATGCCAATGTAAAAGACATTTATGGAGATGGTTTGGACAAAGCTTTACATTACAAAGTACATACTTTTGAAAACATGATTTTTCAAAACAACAATGGTAAATTTACTGCGATTCCATTTATTCCATTGGCCCAATTTTCCACCATCCAATCCTTCGTTTCTGAAGATTTCAATGGTGATGGATTTAAAGATCTTTTATTGGGAGGAAATATGTTTAATTCTGAAATTGAAACCACCAGAGCAGATGCTGGAGTTGGAATGTTTTTTAGGGGTACCAAAGATGGAATTATGAGTTACCCTGTTTCGCCTTTAGAATCTGGTTTTTTTATACCTTATGATGTAAAGGATATTAAAGCCATTAAAGTCAATGGTAAGTATGGAATACTTGTTGGTGTAAATAACAATGCCTTATATTATTTTGAAAATATTTATTAATTATAATATTATACTCTTTTGATTTAAGTTTTTTGATCAAAAAATTGAAATGAAAAATTCTTATAAAATATTTAGTCTCCAGATTTGTTCGTTGTTTCTTTTATTGGCAGCTTGTAATTTGGACTCCAATAGAAAAAAACCAAATCCTGATTTGCCTGCTTTTGATTTAATAACTGCTCAAGAATCTGGGGTACATTTTACAAACACTTTGGATCCAGCCAATTTACCCAATCCACTAGAATACATTAATATTTTTAATGGTGCTGGTGTCGCTATTGTCGATATCAACAACGACAAATTATCTGATATTCTTTTAACCGGAAATTTGGAGCCATCCAAATTATATTTAAACAAAGGCAATTTCAAATTTGAAGACGTCACAGAATCTTCGGGAATTTCAAAATACGGCGGCTGGTGTACAGGGGTAGCTATCGCCGACATTAATAATGACGGGTTTAATGATATATATATATGTAGGGCATTTTCAGTGCCGGATCCTAAAGGTAGAGAAAACTTGCTTTTCATTAATAATGGGGATAATACTTTTAGTGAAAAGGCGAGTGAATATGGAATCAACGATGATGGATTTAGCATCACAGCCAGTTTTTTTGACATGGACCTTGATGGGGATTTAGATTTAATTGTTGGCAATCATCCCAATGGTCGAATGGAGACGGAAGCTGTACATTATAAAAATTGGAATAATCCTCCAATGTCCACTTCCAATCATCTGTATAAAAATGAAGGAAATGGAAAATTTACAAATGTAACTTCTGAGTCAGGAATACAATCTTATTGTTGGACCCTGGGTGTGACGACCTCTGATTTAACAGGGGATGGTTTACCGGATATTTATATTGCAGCTGATCACGAACAACCTGATTATTTTTTTGAAAACCTTGGCAATGGAAAATTTAAAAATATCATTTACACAGCGGTAAAACATACATGCCATAGTGCGATGGGAGTTGATGCCGCTGATATTAACAACGATGGACTTATAGATTTTTGTGTATTGGATATGTTGGCTGAAGACAATTATAGAGAAAAAGTTAATATGGCTTCTATGGACATTAATCGTTTTTGGAGATACCATGGGCTTGGATATCACTATTCTTATATGAGAAATATGTTACAGCTTAACAACGGAAACAATAGCTTTAGTGAAATTGGTCAAATGAGTGGTATTCACAACACCGATTGGAGCTGGTCGGTATTAATGACTGATTTTAACATGGACGGAATGAAGGATATTTTTATTTCCAATGGATATTACAGAGATTTTTTAGACAGAGATTTTATTAAACCAATGGTCAAACACGCCAATGAAATGACTCAAAAAGGAGAAAGCACTGAATCCGTAATGCGATTTCTAAAACAGCAAAACATGGCGATGAGCGCAACCAAAATCCCTAATTTTTATTACGAAAATAATGGTGATCTAACTTTTATGGATAAATCATCTGAAGCTAAACTAAATTTTACTGGTTTTTCTTCAGGAGCTGCTTATGGTGATTTGGACAACGATGGTGATCCTGATTTAGTGGTAAATAATATAGACGACAAAGCACTTGTATATCGTAACAATGCAATTGAACGTTCTCCAAATCATTTTATTAAATTAATCTTGAATTCTGAAAATTATACAAAAAAAATAAATGCAAAAGTGACGGTCACTACAGAGCTTGGAGAACAACTTTATGAATTACTACTTACAAGAGGTTATCAAGCATGCGTAGATGATCATATTTACATAGGTCTTGGAAAAGCTCCAATCATCGATCAACTAAAAATCAGTTGGAACGATGGTCAAGTACAACAATTATCCAATGTGAAAGTCGATCAGATTTTAGAATTAGATTACAGGGATAGTCAAAAAATCCCTAAAGAAAATTTAAAAAAATTGCAATCACTTTTTGTAGATGAAACTGATAAAATGAGTTTTGACTTCACCCACAAGGAAAATGATTACAACGATTATTACATGAGACAGATATTGCTTCCTCATAAAATGTCTCAATTTGGTCCTGCCATCGCTATAGGAGATGTTGACAATGATGGTTCAGATGATTTTTTCATTGGAGGAGCAGCGGGACAAGCTGGACAAATTTATTTACAAAATCCAACAGGGCTTTTTAATCAACCAGATGGTGAAAACCCATTTGAACAGGATAAAAAATTTGAAGACTTGGGTGCTCTGTTTTTTGACAAAGATGGAGATAGTGATTTGGATTTGTACGTTGTTTCAGGAGGGAATGAATGGGATGATCCTGCCATGTATCAGGATCGACTGTATGAAAACGATGGTATTGGAAATTTTAAAAAAGTAAATGCGCTTCCCATTGAATCCGGCAGTGGCTCATGCGTTGTTGCAGAAGATTATGATGGAGATGGTGATTTAGATTTGTTTGTAGGAGGTCGATTATCTCCCGGACGTTATCCATTTCCAGGTAAATCTTATTTATTGGAAAATAATAAAGGCGTTTTTACAGATGCAACTTCCAAATGGTCAGAAGGATTGTCTGATGCTGGAATGGTGACCGATGCTGTGTGGACAGACCTAAACAAAGATTCAAAGCCCGATTTAATGGTGGTAGGTGAATGGATGAATATCACTCCATACATTTGGACCAATGGCAAGTTGGTGAATCAAGTCAAAGAATTTAAGCTGGACAAAACTACAGGCTGGTGGAATCGAATTGTTGTGGCAGATGTAGACGGAGATCAGGACTTAGATTTTGTGGTAGGCAATTTGGGAATTAACTATAAATATAGGACCAAAATGAGCAGACCCTTCCAAGTATATGCCGGTGATTTTGACAAGAACAACAAATTTGATATTGTATTAGGTCAGTATAAAACTGACGGTAAGTTATTTCCAGTCAGAGGAAGACAATGCTCAAGCGAACAAATGGGTATGATTCTGGACAAATTTAAAACCTATGATGAATATGGAAAAGCAACCTTACAAGAAGTGTATGGAGAATTGCTCAATGATGCATTACATTACGAAGCTAATTTATTTGAAAGTATTGTTCTGATCAATAATGGCGGCCAGTATGAAATTAAGAAGCTTCCCAATAGAGCCCAGATTTCGCCTATAACAGGGATCATATTTGCAGATATTGACAGGGATGGTTTAAAAGACCTGCTGTTAGGCGGAAATTTAAGGGTTTCTGAGATTGAAACTGGAAATGCAGATGCCGGTGTAGGATTATTCCTCAAAGGCAATAAGAATCAATGGTTTGATGCAGTGAGCCCATTTGAAAGTGGATTGTACATCGACGGAGATGTTAAAAATATTGCCCTGATCTCTAAAACCTACTCTGGAAATCCAATTATCCTGGTAGCTAACAACAATAGTAAAGCTCAATTAATTGGGGTGAAGAAATAAACTAAAAGTTTAGTCTTAATAGCTTGATGACAATATTATCCAATTTTCGTATTGGATATTATTTATTTTGTTATTTGTAAATTATTAAAAGTTAATAATTTAAACATTATATTTATATTTAATTTGATTCATTTGGTACAATTGTTAAATTTTAATATTTACTTAAGATAATTGGCTTTACAATGTTCTGAAACCAATTGCTTTTACTAGAATTATGCTCTGGAAATATATTTTTATATTATTTTTTTTTAGAGATAAAATATTAATAAACAGATATTTACAAATGGTAAAAATAAATATTTAATATATATGTGTTTCAATTATGTAACAGTAGATATCTTTGGACCGAAATAGGTACGGATGTGTGCCTTTTAACCAAACTCATGACTCGATTCTTCCTTGGCGAAGCAAATCCACCGAAAAATCAGTCATCATTTATTAAAATCGCAATTCTAAAGGCAAAAAATTCATGCTATTAAGCTGATTTTTAAGCGTTTAGTTGCTTTTTTTATGAACTTTTATCCATGTGGGTTAAGAGTTCATAAGCTGCTTGTATACCTTATATTATAAGTGTTACAAGTCATTTTTGTATATCTATTCAAACGTGAATGGATGTCCCAATTACTGTGTATTCATAAATTTTAAAAACTTAAATATTAAACCAAAACTAAATCTCATGAAAAAGACGAAATTTATTCTGTCTCAAATTTTACCAAACTTGGGTTTTTGGGTGATCTGTTTGATGATGTTGACCAACATCTCTCAAGCTTCAGCTCAGACTCAAAACCCATTGCCTTCCTTTAAGCCACGTGCCGAAGTTATTGATCTTGTGAATGAAGAAATTCAATTAACAATGAATCACATCATGACTGTTTATGGTACAAACCCAAACAATCGTCCTATTGGCGATCCTACTTATGACAGACTCATGAAAAAAATTGAGGCTGTTAAAGTTTTAATGGAAATGTTGAGCAATCCTGCTCATTCTATTGAAGCTTCTGTGACTTCCGCGTATCCAATGTTAGCCTATCCATATGGCCCTGGACTTCAGCAAGTGGTAAACCTAAATGGTTTCTACGAAGGCAATTGGCCTCCTGAATTCAGAGCGATTGTGGATAAAATCAAAAGTTAATCAAGAAATCAATTATCTAACTTGAAACTCAATACATCTCATGAAATTTAAAAATTTAACAAATCCGATGTCATTCCTGCGACACGCCCTACTTCTAGTAGGTTGTTTTGCATGGGGTGTTTCATTCGCTCAGACATTGCCGCAGTCAGGGACTTGCTTCTTTGTCGGCGAAACTGTAGTTGGAGGGGTCAACACAAGAGACACTCTTCCTGCTATTACAATTGGACTATTGCCAGGCAGCTGCCGAGCATTGGTCACAGTTCCTAAACCAGCATTGAACACTCCAGGTTGTGCTCAAATTCAAATGATCAACAGAGGAGTTTCCGTAGAGAGGAGCACTGTTGGTTGTGGATTTTTACCTGATGGTTGCAATACTTGTTTTGGCTGCCAATCAGTTACTACAACAGTAGTTCCTGGTACGCCTTTAAGTTTGATACCACCTCCTGTTTCTATTCCGGCGGGTGCATGTACTACCATTCCATTGGTTCCACAAATTCGTTTAGCAGTTGCTAACAATTGTACGGCTACGTTTGGAGCTGGTTCTTATCAACTTCAGATTTCTCCTACATCTGCAGCTGGGCCTTACACTGCATTGGGACCAAACTGGATTTCTTCTGGTGGTAATAATGTTCAGTTTTTCAATATACCCGTAATTGCATATAATCCAAATGGAAACAACTGGATTAGACCAGCAACAAATTGGGGGGCAACTACTTTTGGAGAAGGTGTTCCATTTTTTCAATTTGAAGCTGGAGGACCATTTGTTGCTTGTATTGACAGTAATATGACTGTTGGTGCCACTTTGGATACTTTCTCTGCCAGCGCTGGTAGATTTTATAGAGTTTTCCGCTCTGTAGCTTCTAACTGTCAATTGGTGAGATCGGTATTGCCAATTGTTGTTCAAGATTTAGAACCACCAACTTTCATTCCTGCTTGCCCTAAAGGCGGACAAGTGACTTTGAATGCGGGTCCTGGTATCTGCGAACTTTCTTGGGATGCTCCTGCTTTCATGGCGATTGACAATTGTCCTTCACCTGGTACCATGTTTGGTGCTCAGTCAAGATCAGTAGGTTGTACTACCTCACTTAACTTCTCTTCTGTATCAGGTATCGCTTGGGGTTATATGGTGAATATCCAAAACCAAGGAACTTCACCTGTAAATATACAAGGATGGAATGCTTGGTTTATGAGTTCTACAGGAACTCCTGGAACCAGCGGAAACTATGAATTTTGGTATAAAACTGCTGCCAATACTGACTGGAAAACAGGTTGGGTTGGTGTAATTGGTGCCCCTGGTGCATGTCCAAACGGACCTTCTTCACCAAAGACCTTATGGACTTTGGGAGCAACTTCTACTCCTAATACCATTCGTGTAAACGGATTTGTGGCTCCTTCTGCAGCAAACATAGATACTTTCGATGTTTCAGTTCCAGTGTCAGATACCATGACTACTTGTGCTGGTACAGTTATTACCAATTCTGTTAGAGGTCGTTTGACCTTGGCACCGGGTGAGATTAGAGGTGTTTACATCGCTGGTGCTCCTGGTTCAAACCATGGATTTATTATGCCAGGTTTCAACAGTTGTGCTAACCTTGCAGGTTATGGTGATGCTACCGTTAAAATGAACGTAGCAACTATTCAACCAAATGGTATTGCTTTGGACAACGTCGGAGGTGCAAACCTTGGAGGTGGATTCCATTGCTCTTCTTGGGGATATTCCGGTAACGTATTGTATGCTACTGCTGCAGGTTCTATGGTTCCTGTAGTTCAATATTGTGGTGTTCCTTACGGACCTGGTTGTTTCTTCCCAATTGGATGTACTAGATTGTGCTATAGAGCTACAGATGCTCAGGGCAATGTTGCCACTTGCGAATTTGATGTTTGTGTAAATGAATATGCAAACCCAACCCGCGCATTGGCTTGTAACGATGATGTACAAATTAGCTTGGATGACAGCTGCTGGGCTACCATCACTCCAGACATGGTTTTGGAAGGTGGACCTTACAGATGTTATGACAACTATACAGTTGCTATAAAAGATTGGGCCAATTTAAATGGACCAAACATCGATAGAAGACCAAATATTGCTGGAATCCAAATAGGACGTCAGGATATTGGTAGAGTTTTAAGAGTAACCATCACAGATCCTTCAACTGGAAATAGTTGTTGGGGTAAATTGACCGTGGAAGATAAACTACCACCGATCATGACCTGCCCACCAAACGATACTATCCCATGTACTACTGATCCATCACCGGCTAACACTGGTATTCCATCCGTTTATGAGAATTGCGGTGGAGCTAGCCTAAGCTACAGAGATGTGGTCGTTAAAGGATCATGCCCTGTTGGATATGCTTATTTGATCAGACGTACCTGGACTGCAGAAGATGCTTATGGCAACAGAGCAGTTTGCGTACAAACGATTGTATTATCACTAGCAGATTTGTTTAGTGTGACTACACCTCCAAACTATGACAATCTAGATCAGCCAATGCTGAACTGTGATGAGAAAATAGACAGAAACAAAAACATCGTTCCTCACATGTCAGACAATCCTGAGTGCGTGGACGGATATTTATTGGACTCTGCTTACTGGTATTCAAGACCACAGCAGCCAAACATTTATCCAAACAGAAGACTTCCAAGAGTATTGGGATGGAACTGTATCGATGATGTAAACAGCAAATATTTCGGTCATCCAAGCCCGGATCCGATTTATTACCCACAACACCGCTCATGGCAACCAAACAATCCATTGTGCTGGGGACCAGACACCCACATTATGTGGATTGGAACAGGTCGTCCAGGAGGAACCAACTGCCATAACTTAGCAGTAACTTATGAAGACATCGTGTTTGATTTGAGAACCAATTCAAGCTGCGATGCAGGTCCAATCGGATGTTACAAATTGTTAAGAAAATGGACTGTGATGGACTGGTGTACAAGCTTAGTAGGCGGACATAGCCAGGTAATCAAAGTTGCAGATGCAGAAGGACCACAAGTATTGTATCCGGATTCTGCAAGAGTGAACATGGAAAGCTATAGCTGCTTTGGCCGTTGGGAAGTTCCACCAGCCTGGTTGATCGACAATTGCTCAAATGAAATCCACTACACTGTTGAAGTTGAGAGAGGAACGATTTTAGGTAATGAAACAAGTGGTTATGTAGTGATCGGAATGCCTGAAGGAATTCAGAGCGGATGGATCGTAGCAGAAGACTGCTGTGGAAATATCACGAGAAAACATGTTGTATTAAACGTAGTAGACCGTGTACCACCACAACCAATCTGTCGTACAGCGACCAGCGTAAGCTTAAATGGAAATCAAAGTCCTGGAGAAAATGTGATAAGAATATGTGCACAAGATCTTGACGAAGGATCTTATGACAACTGTCAGCCACATGTATACTTCAAGATGATCAGAATGGCGGAATTGTTGGGAACCAACAACGGATCAAACTCCAACAACACCGTAGCATGTAATGGAATCAACGGAGATGATAATTCAATATTGACTGGAAATCAGGTTTACTTTGACGACTGCAGTTATTTCTGCTGTGCGGATGTAGGAACCAGAGTGATGGTTGTATTGAGAGTATTTGACGTAGATCCGGGAGCAGGTCCTGTGACTCCGGTAAGGATGACCAGCACAACTCAACCATTACATGGCCGCTTCAGCGACTGTATGGTAGAAGTAGAAGTACAAAACAAAGCAGTACCTACAGTAGTAGCTCCACCAAACATCGTGGTAAGCTGCTGGTTCTGGTTTGATATCGCAAACTTGACAGATCCAAACGATGCTACCTTCGGTAGAGTAGTAACAGACTTGTCATTGCGTAAGAAAGTAGTTACACAAGACATGGTATGTCGCAAATATTGCGAAAGAAATGACTATACTGGCTACCCAGGATTTGTACAAAGCAACGCAGTACCAAAACCTGCACCAAACCAAGCATGTGATTATTACTGGCAGTATTTCGATACAGCACATTGGGATAATAAATATGAGTTGACTTGGGGATTTGATGGATATGTGTTAAGCTCATGCGGAGCAAATCCAACAATCACAGTTAACGACTTGAGAGAGTGTGGTCAAGGAATCATCCAGCGTATCGTAAGTGCGCAAGGACCAAACAACATAAACGTAACAGCCATCCAGACGATCTGGGTAGTAGATTGTGATCCATTCTACATCGATGATGTAACTTGTAACGATCCACGTTTCAGCGATATCATATGGCCAAACGGAGTATGTACACAGACACCTGTAACCATCAATGGTTGTGGAGCAGATTTAAGTCCAGACAATCCACAATTGGGTCGTCCGGTAGTGATCAACAATGCAGATGACAATTGCGCCTTGTTATCCATCGAATACCGTGATGATGTATTTACCATCGAGCCAGATGCATGCTTAAAAGTATTGCGTACTTGGATCGTGATCGACTGGTGTCAGTATGATCCATTCATCGATCCGGACAACGGAAGATGGGAGAGATTACAAGTGATCAAAGTAAGAGATCTAGACAAACCGGTAGTAACCTGTAATGTAGGTCCATGTGAGCCTGCAAGCATTCACCCAACGTTGGGCGTATGTGTAGGTCATATCAGCCTTACAGCAGATGCTACAGACAATTGTACACCAATTGACTGGTTGTTCTGGGAATACAAAATTGATGCATACAATGACCGTGTAGGAGTACATGGAGGTTGGGATTTCCGCGTAGGAACGTTGACAGAAAGACAATTCAATGCAGGAGATACAGTAGAATATAGCCATAATCCATTTGCAGACAATCCACGCAATCCATTTGATGCAAGTGGTACTTATCCAATAGGTATTCACAAAATCAACTGGTATGTAGAAGATGGTTGTGGAAACGTAGGAACATGCGAGACTTTGTTTGAAATCAAAGATTGCAAAGCACCAACACCATACTGCTTAACAGGAATTATCTCAGTACCAATGCCAGCAACCGGCTGTATTGATATCTGGGCAAAAGACTTGGATCATGGAAGCTTTGACAACTGTACTTCACAGGAAAATCTTAAATTCTATTTTAACGGAGATGTAAATGCAACTTCTATCACAATCTGCTGCGATGACTTTGTCAATGCAGGAGCAAATGATGAGTTGAGAGTTGAAGTTGAAGTATGGGTAGAAGACGAAGAAGGAAACCGTGACTACTGTAAAACAGTGGTTATTATACAAGACAACCAAGATATCTGTCCAAACACAGGATCAGTTGGTAAAATCACAGGAGAGCTTAAAACAGCAGCAGGTGATGTAGCCAATCCAGTGGATATGACCTTGTATAACAATGGTAACACAATCAAACAAGAAGTTGGAAGTCCATATGCATTCGTTGAATTGAAATTTGAATTACCATACATGGTAAAACCTGAAAGAAATGATGACCATGCAAATGGAATCACAACACAGGATATCATCGCGATTCAGAAACACATCTTGGGTCAGAAAACGATCTCTAGCCCTTACCAGTTGATAGCAGCAGACGTAAACGCAAGTAAAAATGTGACTACAGCGGATATCAATGAGTTAAGAAAATTGATCTTGGGTAATATCAGTGAATTTAACAAAGTACAGTCTTGGACATTTGTACCAACGGCTTATAATTTTGCAAATCCATTGAGCCCATACGATGCTCCAAGAGTGGCCAACATCACATTTACCCAGACTACACTTCAAGAAGAAATTGCTGCACCGTTTGTAGCGATCAAAATGGGAGATGTAACAGGTGATGCAAGAGCTAGTAATGCATCTGGAAGCAGCAGCCGTACTTCAGGAGTATTAAACATTGAAGTAGATGAGAAGAGCTTGACAGCAGGAGAAAGCTACAAAATAGCGTTCAAGTCAAGCGATTTCAACAGCATCGCAGGATACCAGTTTACATTAAAATTTGATAGAAATGCTTTATCATTCGAAGGAATCGAAGCAGGTTCATTAAATGTAACTGAGTCTAACTTTGGAACAATGAGATTAAATGAAGGAATCATCACAACGAGCTGGAACTCCAACAAAGGAGAGACAGTCGGAAAAGATGGAGAATTGTTTAGCTTAGTGTTTAAAGCAGTGAGAAGCGCACAAGTGAGTAGCTTGTTTGCCATCACAAGTGATGTTACCAGAGCAGCAGCTTATGATGTAATGGATCAAACCAAAGAGGTGAAAATGGGAGTACGTACAGCAAAAGGAGTTGTCGAAAGTGGCATATTCGAGTTGTATCAGAACGAACCAAATCCATTCTCTAAAGAAACTGTAGTAAGCTACCGTTTACCGGAAGCAGGCGCAGTAAGCTTAACCGTATATGATGTAACAGGAAAAGTAGTAAGAGTGTACAACTTGAAAGGCCAAAAAGGTCTAAACAGCTACCAAATCAGCAAAGGCGATTTGAATGCGACAGGAGTATTGTACTACCAACTTGATGCAGCAAACCATACAGCAACAAGAAGAATGGTGATCATCGAGTAATCGAAAGATCAGCAGGATTCTAAACAAGAAACGATCAAAGCGTGAGATCCTCCTTCTGTAACCGGAAGGAGGATACTTGCGAATGAGATAAATCGGTTTTTGGGATGGCCTCTCTTGAAAAAGCAGCAATGCGGATCAGGAGGGGCTTTTTTTATGTATAATTTTCTAATCAAGTTTTCAATTGATAATTCACTCTAAATCAGTTTTTAGTAAAAAATATTATATGTATTATAAAAAAATATAATATAATATCTAAATTATTGTTTTGTAGTTTAATATATATTACATACTTTTGTGATATGAAATGGTAAAGAATTTTACCAGAGAGACCCATCCCACCAACAGCTAAATACATTTCTCGTGAATTGATAATCCATGATTCTGTTTTTGGATTACAATTCAGCAACAATTGATTAAAAAGCTTGTGACCCAGGCTTAAAACGATATTATTGAATTTAGCAAATTTTGGTATATGTGCACCATAAACTCTTTAGTAAGACCTAGGTCTACGTTTTCTTTCTTATCCTTTGCAACCATTCTGGTGGTTATTTTCTTACCAGCAAAACGGGTATATGCTTCTCAGAATGGTTGCAGTGCACATGATAAGCTTTCTACCATGGCCATCACTGTTACTGCGCCTCCTGATTTAACCATTCAAATACGTCGAGATAGCATTTGTGATACCTTAGTAATATTACCAGGAGCCAATTTTAATACCAATTGCCTGCCTTTAGCTTCAGCACGCACGATCACTCCCATCGGTACTTTAAACTCTAATGGTGGGAGTTTGACATTTCCTGCAGGCATCCATAAAATCATTTATGAATTGACTGACAATTGTGGTATCACAGCTCGTGATACAATGAGGCTAACTATATATGATGCGGACCCACCTGAAATAGTTTGCAGACCGGAAATGGTCATTTATATGGATAATTCCGGAATAGGATTTGTTCCTGCCAGAAGTCTTGATGGAGGTTCTTTCGATTTCTGTGGCCACGTTTTCTTTAAAATTAAACGGATGGATAGGCCAATCGGATATTCTTGCACCACTCCCAACAATCCAAACTATCTTTTTGATGATCAGCTTCAAATGTGTTGCATGGATTTTAACAATCCGGTCATGGTAATCTTAAGGGTTTACGATGTTTATCCAGGGGATGGTCCTGTCGGTGATAGCCTACACATAGGACATTTTAGAGATTGTATGGTGCGTGTTTCTGTAGGAGATAAACTTCCACCGACGCTGGTATGTCCTCTTAACCACACTGTGAATTGTGGCGTTGATGTAGACAGCTTATTCAAAACTCAAAATCCTTTTATTCAAGACAATTGTGATATGGTTGTCTTGGATTCAATGATCATTAATAATTTAAATGGTTGTGGTGCAGGGACCATTGAAAGAAGATATACTGCCACAGATATGCAAGGATTAAGTACATCATGTTCTCAAATTATAACCGTTTTAACCAATTCTCATTTTAATGGAACAGATGTCAATCAATTAAGATGGCCTACCGATACCATCATCTATGCATGTAGAATAATTATAGATTCCATTAATGTGGGTGAACCATACATTTTTGAAAACGAATGTGACCAAATTCAAGTAAGAAAATCGGATGACCTTTTTACTTTTAGCCAAGGTGGTGCTTGCGGCAAAATATTGCGAAAATGGGAAGTACTCAATTGGTGTATTTACAATCCTGCACTCCGCCCCAATCCCAATATTCCTTCAAATGGCTATTATAGTCATATTCAAGTCATCAAAATACTTGATACCATACCGCCTGTCATCTTTGGAATGGCTGATACTACATTGTATTCTTATTCGTCTGATTGTTCTGGTTCATTTTTTCAATTACCAAACTTTAACTCGGAAGATTGCGGATTGAATTCGGCAATTCGTTTAAGTTTCAGTTGGGATTTTAAAAGTGATGGAATAATAGATACTTCAGTCATTGGAAATAATCCTTCCATGTACTTGAGTATTGGAAGACATATTTTATACCTACAAGCCATAGATTCCTGTCATAATCTTACTATAAATGAAATCCATATTTTAGTCAAGGATGGTAAATCTCCTACTCCAAATTTACTTTTTGGAATTAGCTCAACTATCATCCAAATGCAAGCAGGACCAATGATCATGGTGAATGCAAATCTGTTTAACAATAAAAGTGAAGACAATTGCACCAGTAATGATAAATTACGTTTTTCGTATTCTGAAAATGTAAATGATACGATCAGAACATTTACTTGTGCAGATAGAGGACTCAATTTATTTCCAATATACGTCTGGGATGAATGTAACAATTTTGCATGGGCTCAAACCTATTTGACCATTACCGATTTAGATAGTCTATGCCCTGGAAATATTGTTGGAAAACACACAATTAGTGGGCTTGTAAGTAGTCATTATGGTTACAAAGCCTCTGAAGTAAAAGTGGAAGTCAACTTAGGAGGATTTGCATTGACGTCCATGACCAATGATTTAGGACGTTATTCATTTAGCCAAATTGACATCGATTCAAAAGGAGAATTAAATATGTCTTCGGAAGAACACGTATTGGAAGGTATTAGCACCTCAGATATTATTAAAATTCAAAAACACATCCTTGGAATTGAAAATATTAAATCTCCTTATGATCTAATTGCTGGAGATGTCGATCGCAATGGTTATATTTCTGCATCAGATATTATTTTACTTCGTAAATTAATATTAGGAAATATCCAACAATATCCTCATAAGCAGTCTATAGTGGGTATTGATAAAAATTATAAATTTATAAACTATTCTCAGCCTTGGAATGAGTTTAGAAATAACAACATTTATAAATTTTCTGAACTTAAAAGGGATGAATCCTTAGATTGGGTAGCCATTAAATTGGGAGATGTAAATGGCACATTCGGTCAGAATAATCTTTACCAAAATCAAGAAAAATTTGGGATTAGTTATTACCAACATGAAGACAAGTATTATATTATAGCGACAGACAATGGATTTGTGAATGGATTTCAGATTGGAATGTTGTTCAATAAGGATTGTCCATTTACTATTGATTGGTCAAATTCAGTATTAAAAGATTTCATTCAAGATGATTTTGTTTATCAAACTAAGAATGAATTGTATTTATCCTGCAATTTCGAAAATATGATTCCAATTCATAAAGGAGATTTATTATTTAGTTTGAATATAAATGGTCTCAAATTATTTTGTGAAGATTTGCCTTCGCTTTCTACAATTTTTTCATCTGAAGTTTATTTTGAAGATGGTTCTGAAGCATCAATAGTTCTTACGGCTTCGGATTCAGATCTGTCACAAAATTTTAAAAACTTTACGATTCTGCAATGGGGGCCCAATCCGGTCGATGAAGTGTTGTCATTATTAATGCTATTCAATAAACCGACAGATATTTCCCTAAGTATATTTGATCAATTTGGAAAGAAAGTTTATTCTTCAGAGAAGTCTTATTCCGGACATATCCAAAATTTAAAAATCCCCATCGCCAATATTCAATTTGCTGGAATCTATTATTTAAAAGTTCAATCCGGTCATCAAGTTGAAACTATTAAGTTGGTTAAACAATAATTTTTCAATTACATCAGTCGCCTAAATTTAGAACAATGATCAATTTATTAATATCCAAAAATCCCATCCCAAAATGGATTAACTGCAAGTCTTTAAGTACCGGACTGGTAGTAATTTTTATATGGGTACTCCAGTACAATCAAGAGCTGAAGGCCAATCCAATGGACTGGCCTTCTTCTGAACTGGATTTTTTTCCTTTGGATGATTCGCATAACAATCAGTCAATGGTTTTGAGCTGTCATGGTTGGGTTCAAATTTCTTTAAATCAAAGTGGTTTTTCCGTATTGACACCAGCCATGTTGCTTACCGAAAAACTTTTAGATTACAGTCGATTTAAAGTTTATGTGAATGAAACCGGCTTAAATGTTTTAAGTTGTAATGACATTGGAAAATACCGAACTGCCACAGTGATTGATACCACCAATGGAATGAGCTGTTGGTCTCAATTAAGAGTGGAAGATAAATTAGTTCCCGTTTTAATATGCGCAGCCGATACATTTCCATGCACAACTGATCCATATTTATTAAATTATCGTGATTTAATTATTGCATCAGATAATTGCGATAGCTTTCCGGAAATACGATTTAGTTTTTTGTTCAATAAATTGTTTTGTGATCCATTGTACGCTGGTGTAAGTCAAGTTAATTACACTGTATTGGACAATTATGGTAATTCGGCTACATGTTCAAAGTCAGTGTACTTTAAGAAGTCTGGATTAATTGATGTTGTTTTTCCTACTGATACGACGGTGTATTGTCCCTATTTTGGAAATGCGGTTTTGGGAGTTCCGACAATTTTTGGTCAACCTGTAAATGCTTTATGTGATTTATTTTCTTCATATTTGGATGACACTGTCCGAGTTTGTGGAGGAATGCAAAAATTACACAGAAGATGGGTGGTAATGGATTGGTGTACAAGAATGACACTTATAGATACGCAGTATATTACTATTGCAGATACATCTGCACCTTCGGTATTATGTCCTCCCGATCTTACTTTGTATGCAGGTGCTCTTGATTGTATTGCAAATTGGAATGTGCCAATTTTTATGGCTACAGATGCTTGTAGTTCCATTTCAGATTTGAGGTTTTATGTGCGCATAGATGATACTTACCTTGTTCGTCCTAGTGATGCAATTGATTTAACTGAGGGAATACACTTAGTGGCTTATATTGCCATAGATCCGTGCGGATTAACAGATACTTGTTTTGGATTTGTGACAGTGCTAGACCGAACACCTCCTACATTAATATGTCCACCTGGATTGGTATTGGCATTGGATGGTTCTGGTCAAACAACACTTTCTGCAGATTATTTTAGTAGAATTGGATATTTTTATGACAATTGTGATATTGATGAAGTTCTTATTCGTAGAATGTCCAATCGATGTGGATTTCCCGCAGACACAAGTTTTGGACATTTTATTAGATTTTGTTGTGCTGATGCTGGTTTAACAGAGACCATTGTTATCAAAGTCACAGACCCATCAGGCAATTCTAATTGTTGTATGATTGACATAGAAATACAAAATAAGAACGTGGTCAATATTATATGCCCGGCCAACCTTACCCTTTCTTGTACTCAAAATAGATTTAATTTAACTTTGACAGGAAGACCTGGACTTTCTGGAGCTTGCATTGACACAGTCACCAATGGAATTACTTATGTCGATTCGGGAATGTTGAATACTTGTAACTCTGGGTTGATCATCAGAAAATGGAGAATAGAATTTAAAAATGGAACCATTGATTCCAGTTGTAGACAAAGATTAACCATAGTCAATAATTATACTTTTAATCCAGCGGGTATAAGTTGGGCACGAGACACCACTTTACCCTTATGTGTAAACAATCATCCAGATAGTATTAGATCACGACCAAGTATACCTGCAGATAGTTGTCAAACTGTATTGTTTGTTTGGAGAGATAGTATTGTGAACATTCATCCGGATTCTTGCAGAAGATTATTGAGAATGTGGACTGCAACTTCTTGTGTGAATATGATTGCAAGAGATACACAAATAATTTTAATTACCAATTTTGCAGCTCCAAGAGTGATAGGACCCAGAGATACTATAATTTGTTCGACCATAGATAGTTGTAATCCCTATTTGGTTTTAAGTCCTTTGATCGTTACAAGTTGTAACACTGGAGTTACAATAGTAAATGATTATAATAACAATGGTGCCAATGCAAGTGATACTTATCCATTGGGCCGAACCAGGGTTATATTTACGATTACAGATAACTGTAATAATGTAAAAAGAGACACTGTATTTATAGAATTACTTGATAAAATTTCTCCCCAGGTTAATTGTAGGAGAATCGATCGAAATATATTGGTAAATGACAGTGCAATTATTTTCGCAAGAGATTTGTTGGATTCATTTTCTGACAATTGTACACGAAATGAAGATATAAGAATAACATTTACAGTTGGTAATTATGCCGATACGATTAGATATATTAGTTGTTCATTGCATAGCCAATTTCCAGATTCAATTTGGCGATTTAGAGTGTATGTTGTAGACGCTTCAGACAATGATGCCAGTTGTTTGGGCTTGATAGATGTTGATGATCCAAACAATTTCTGTAATAATTTTAGAGGAGATAGCACTATTTATGTCACCGGTTTGGTCAAGGACATTCGCCAAGTTCCAATGGAAAATGTGGAATTTAAAGATGATCAAAAAAATGTACTTTTAATAACAGGCAAAGATGGAAAATATGTTTTTGATAAAATTCAAATGGGAAATCAATTTTACTTTAAACCAGTCTATGAAGCTGGAAGCTGGTTGGATGGAGTTACGACACAAGATGTGATATACATCCAAAAACACATTCTTGGTATTTCAGAGTTTGTCAATCCAGAGCAATGGATTGCAGCAGATGTGGATAAGGACGGTAAAGTATCTGTGAGAGATATTACCTGGTTGAGAAAGTTAATTATTGGTGCTGCAACCGAAGTTCCAAGTAATACATCTTGGAGATTTTTATCAAGTCAATACGTTTTTGAAGACCCCAAATTTCCATTGTATGAAAAATTTGAGGAGTCATTTGAAGCATTGTATTTAAATCAAAACAAACTGATTGATTTTACCTCTATTAAAGTTGGTGATGTAAGTTCTGCATCGGGGTATCAAGAAAGAGAAGTTACTGCCAGACTCAGACATCATGAATTTAGAGCCGCAGATCAGTTACTTTCTGCTGGTATAAGGAGTTTTACAGATTTTTTTGTAAATGATGAAGTAACAATTGAAGGGTATCAATTTAGTATAAATTTTGATCCAAGTTTAGGGCATCCTGTGAAAGTGATTGACCTCAGTGAAAAAATAGAGGGCGTGGAACTGGACCAAAGTCAATATCATATTTCGCAAAATAAATTGGTGGTCACTTTTAATGGGATGGTGCCAGTACGACTTCAACAAAACCAAAAAGTACTAAGAATCGTGTGGGAAATTAATCGTGACGCAACATTAAAAGAATTAATCGGAAATACGGACTACAGGTCGAATGAGATTTATGGAAGCAATACACTGTCCTCACCACTGTATCTAAGAATCATGAACTCTGAAATGGTTGAGCCTATATGGAAAAACTGGAAAATAAGTCCCAATCCATTTCAAGATCAATTTTGCATACAATGTGAATCCAGCATTGGTATGGAGTGTAAGATAGAAATTGTAGACCTCCATGGGGTTTTGCTCCATAAGGAATGGAAATCACTTGAAAAGGGATTAAACTATTGGTGTGTTGGCTCCGAACAATTAGGCGACCAAAATGGGATGCTGATGTATAAGATTAGTTCTGGAAAACTGGTCAAGCAAGGAAAATTAATCAGACAAAAGAATAAGTGATAAAAAGCAAAATTGAAAGGATTTATAGCCATGCTATTAATTAATAAAAACGATGATTATAAATTATGGTGGGTACTTATTTATGATTAAAATGCTTTATAGATGACTTTTTTAGAAAGAAATAATCGGTATAATAGGTGGGAACAGGCCAGATTTTTATTGCTCTCATCTTATATATTATATCAAATTATATATATAAAAAAGGAACAATTTTATGCTAATAAATCGATTAATTTAATATTTAAATCATTGTAATATAATTAATTACACATTATAAATATATTTTATATAAAAAAATACCTATTTATTGGTATAGTCTAAATAATCATAATTGTCATATCTTTGTGACGTATTAAAGTTTTTATCTATTTGTATGTGCTTGAAAAAAAAATACAAACAAATAGTTGGAAATTTAAATATGTATATTACCTTTGTGGTGATATTAACCCAACCCAGTCTAATAACAGATCCTCTCTTTAGCGCATTTCGCGCAATTTAGCATTTAACCAACGAATGATTTTAGGGCTTTTTCAAAAAAAGTCGATGGTATTAACCACCGAGTTAATTCTATTACTTTTTTGAAAAAAAATATTCTGAATTGAATATTCCGTGGAGTATTTGACAGTGATGTCATATGCCCTGCACTAAAATAATTTTTTTTAAATCATTAAATAGAGGATCTCATGGAGAAAACGATTTTTACATCTCCCATTTCCAACACAAGCTTAATCCCCCAAACAAAAATGAAATTTTCTTTGGTGGTTTTATTCTTCCTTACACTCGCTTCTTCATTCACGGTATTGAATGCGCAGTGTTCGTTGGCATGTAATGGGCTTACACAAGTGTCTTTAGATCAAAATTGTCAAGCTAGGGTAACTCCTGCTATGATTTTGAATGACACCTTATCTAGTTGTCCAGGTGGACAATTCACAGTCACCATTTACAACAAACACAACCAGCCACTAAATCCACGAGATGTGGTAACCGGTGCACAAGCTGGCCAAAAACTTAAAGTTGAAATCAGAGATGGTATCAGCGGAAATCGTTGTTGGGGTGATATTCTTGTAGAAGACAAATTGGCACCGGTGATTGAATGTCGCCGTGATACCATCCCTTGTTTTTTTGCAAGTCAATTGCGACCAAATCATAGCGATGCCTGCGGATGGGATACTTTGATTTTAGTCGATGAGATTATCTCGCCATTGTCTTGTGATCCTTTGTATATCAAACAAATGGTTAGAAGGTATAAAGCAAGAGACATTTATGGAAACGAATCTGCAATCTGTAATGATACTACGTTGTTGCGAAGATTTGATACTGCCAAAGTAATATGTCCTTTGGATTGGACCAAAGCAAATTCGAATCCAATCAAATGTAAAGACATCAGATACAACCGCATCCCATTGGATGCAAAAGGCCATCCCAGCCCGCTTTATACTGGTGTACCTCGTTATAGAGATACCATTTCTAAAAATCCATTGACTTTAGTTACAATTAATTTATGGCCACCATCAGATATCTATTGCAATGTCGCAACAGTATATGATGACATCAATCTTGGCAAAGTAGGTTGTGTTACAAAAATAATGAGAATGTGGACCATTCGCGAATGGTGGTGTAACAGAGAAATTTCAAGAGTTTGTATTCAATTGATAGAGATCGTTGACGACGAAGCTCCATATGTTCATTGCCCTTATCCAATTGAGGCAACGACGGATGGAAATTACCGTTGCGAGGGTACCGTTTATATGCCACCTGCCATCGTGTTTGATAGTTGTGGCGGCCCTGTGCGCGTGGATATTGTTTACCCTGGAGGTATTCTCACCAATCAAAATGGTGGAACCATTAAATTGCCAGTAGGGTATCATCGTGTAGTGTACAGAGCTTATGATGAATGTTATAATGTAGATTCATGTGTCGTTGATGTTACGGTACGAGACAAAACCGCTCCTGTAGTCATATGTGATCGTGAAACGGTTGTTGCACTTTCGTTAGATGGTCGCGCACATGTTTATGCTAAAACATTTGATGATGGTTCATATGATGACTGCCACATTGATTCCTTCCTGGTAAGAAGAATGAATGATGGTCCTTGTGATAATGACAATTTAGCCGATCCATTCAGACCATATGTGGAGTTCTGTTGCGAAGACGTAGGTCAAATAATAACTGTCGTTTTTAGAGCTAAAGACAAATGGGGCAATACAAATGATTGTATGGTTCAAGTGGAAGTTCAGGATAAACTGAAACCAATTTGCAGAGCTCCGATTGACTTAACGGTTTCTTGCGATTATCATTTTAACATTAATGATCTATCCGTATTTGGAGTAATTCAAACAGATTCAGCCTTCCTATATAACACACGAACTATTAAATTTGTAAACAATTGTTATAATCAAGACACTGTTTTCAAAATTCATGATGGTTTTGCCCATGATAATTGTGATTTAACCATCAGAACCTGGTATGAAGATAATCGTACTCAGTGTAATACTGGATACATCGTGAGGTATTGGGAAGTAAGTGATCTTAATGGAAAGGATACTTGTAGACAGTATATCTATTTCCATAATTACTGTCCATTTAGATTGAACTATGATATTGTTTGGCCAGGAGATACAGTTTTAACAGAATGTATTGATCCTAATACTTTATCTGCTGATGTAACAGGAAGACCTCGTACGATCAATGAGGATAAATGTGACCTAGTTGCTTTTAGCATGAAAGACGAAGTGTTTAGAATTGTAAACGGCGCTGATGCTTGTTATAAAATTTTGAGAAAATGGAAAGCCATTGATTGGTGTCAATTTACTTACAATACTATAACACATCAACATGAGTTTGTCACTGTTGAGCATATCCAGATAATTAAAGTCCACAATCTAGTTGATCCAACCATCACAGGTGAATTCAATGATACTACCTTCTGTACTTTTGATAGCTGCACAAATGGTCCAGCTGTATTACGTGTGACTGGTGATGATGAATGCACACCGTTGGATGAATTATATTGGGAGTATCATATTGATTTAGATCGTGACGGACGATATGAAATTTTAAGGTCTGGTATAGGTTCAGTAATTGACGCATCTGGAAGATACAAATTGGGTCATCATACCATCAAATATGTATTTGAAGACAAATGTGGCAATAAAACTGCTCGAATCAGAAATTTCAGCATCGTCAATTGCAAACAGCCAACGCCATATTGTTTAAATGGAGTAGCCATTGACCTAATGCCAATGGATATAGACGGTGATGGTACGATTGATACAGCCATGATTTGTGTTTGGGCCAATGATGTGGACAAAGGAAGTTATCATCCTTGTGGACACCGTGTGACCTTCTCTTTCTCCAGTGATACTACCAATAAATCAATTTGTTTTGGTTGTGAGGACATTGGTCAGCAAACAGTACAAATGTGGGTTACGGATGTAATTACAGGTGAGCAAGCATATTGTACTACTTTCATAGATGTACAAGATAACAACAGAGCATGTCGCAGAAATCTTACTGGTAATGTCACTGGACTTATTTCTGCAAGCACCTCCAATGGAATTGAACCTGTAAAAGCGGTTGAAGTAAATTTGGAAGGTAGCACTGCACCTCCTGCTATGACTACAGAAACAGGACGATATGCTTTTATGTCCATGGATTTGAATGGTGCTAAATACAATATTAGACCATACAAGAATGATGATCCTGCCAATGGAATTTCTACTGCGGATATCGTAAAAATTCAAAAACATATTCTTGGATTAGAGAATCTGGTCGATCCTTACTTGGTAATTGCTGCAGATGTAAATGACAGCAAATCTATTACCACTGGTGACATCATTGAATTGAGAAAAATAATTCTTGGTCAAATCAATCACTTTAGTAAAAATACTTCATGGGTATTTGTAGACAAGAATTATATTTTTGAAGAAAAATATGATGCCATTCTTCATGAAAATTATCCAAAATCATTTGAAATAAACCCATTTAATCGTGATGTGGCGATTAATTTCCAAGCGGTTAAAATTGGTGATTTGAATGGTTCTGTAGTTGCAAATGCTGTTAATTCAGTTGTCAGAAGTAATGAAACAGTGAGTGCCATTACCAATGAGAAATCATTTAATGCTGGAGATGAAGTCATTGTTCCAATACAGTTTTCTGCCAGAAAATCTTATGTGGGTATGCAGTTTACATTGCAGTTTGATCCATCTGTTTTGGAGTATGCAGAAGTCTTGTCTTATTCTGATCTACTGAGTAAAGAAAGTTTTGGGGTCACTAAAGTAAATTCTGGATTTATAACTATGAGCGTAAACAGTATTCGGGGCACGGCAATTGAAAATCCCGGAGATATGTTTGCGGTTAAATTCAGAGCTCTTTCGAACGGTCAACTTTCTTCAATACTACAAATAAATTCATCCATTACTCCAGCTGAGGCTTATGGTCTTAATCTGGAAGAAATGAATATACGATTAGGTTTCAGAAACGGAAGTGTTGTGTCAGAACAACCAGGATTCGTTCTTTACCAAAATCAACCAAACCCATTCTCTGATCTGACGGTGATCGGTTTTGAAATGCCAAAAGCAAGCAAAGCCACACTGACTGTCTATGATCTTAACAGCAAAGTCATTTGGAAAACAAATGTGCAAGCAGTTAAAGGTTTCAACAGTATTCAGGTCAACCACGCGCAGCTCGGAGTTACCGGCGTCCTGTTTTATCAATTGGATGCAGAAGGATATTCCGCTACTCGGAGAATGGTTGTGATCCAATAAGGCTAAATTCGTTTTGTTCTAAAGAGTTTACTGTTTTTGGGATGGGACCCCTCTTGGATAATGATCCAAGGGGGTTCTTTTTTTACAGGTACTTTCAGTTTTTCGTAGTTTTGCATAAATTGAATTCATTTTGGCTAGAATTTTATGCATTGATTATGGAAGGAAAAGATGCGGACTTGCAGTGACTGATCCGCTCCAACTTATTGTTAATCAATTGGACTCTGTGAAGACTGAAGAAATATTGAACTATATCGTTCTATATTGTAAAGTTGAACCAGTTGAAAAAATTGTTTTCGGAATGCCATTTCATGCAGATGGAAATGATACTTTGATATCCGAAGAAATTAGAAATTTAGCTTCCAAATTGCAATTGGAAATTCCAAATTTGCTGACTGATTTTCAAGAGGAAGCTTTTAGCTCAGTAAAAGCGAAAATGACCATTTTGAAATCTGGCGTCCCTCAAAAAAAACGAAGAGACAAAGAACTTGTTGACAGAGTTAGTGCAGTCATAATATTGCAAGAATATTTAGGGCATTTCTAGATATTGATTTAATAATTTATACTATGAATTTAATTGATACACACACTCATATTTATCTGAAGGATTTTGCAGAAGATCACTCGTTAATGATTAATAGAGCCATTGAGAATAATATTTCTACAATGTTGCTTCCTAATATTGATTCAGATTCCATTTCTGATCTTTTGAAGACTGTGAAAGAATATCCCTCACTATGTTTTCCAATGATGGGTCTTCATCCTTGTTCAGTTACTGATTCTTATAAGTCAGAATTGTCAGAAATTGAAAAATATTTATTTTCACAAGAATGGATTGGCGTAGGTGAAGTAGGACTGGATTTATATTGGGATAAGACTTCTTTTCCTGCTCAAGAAGAATGTTTTAGAATCCAAATAGGATGGAGTAAATCCCTTCAACTTCCATTGAGTATTCATTCTAGAGAAGCTACTGAAGAAGCAATTAAAATTATTGAAGAATTGCAGGACGGAACATTATCTGGAGTTTTTCATTGTTTTAGTGGTACTTTGGAACAAGCTCAAAGGGTTATTAATTCCGGATTTTACATAGGAGTGGGTGGAGTAGTGACTTACAAGAAAACGAATCTACCTGAAATAATTTTGGAAATAGGACCAGATCACTTAGTTTTGGAAACTGATGCTCCGTATCTAAGCCCAGTACCATTTCGTGGCAAACGAAATGAGCCATCACATTTGAAATTTGTGGCACTTAAATTGGCAGAAATATTATCAGTTACAATAGATGATATTGCTTTAATAACTACACAAAACGCGTTAAGATTGTTTAAAATAAAGACATCTGCTTAAAATTTAATAAAAGGTTTAACTTTGTAGCCTGCAAAGGAGCTATTGTAGTTATAATTAATTATAAATCAGCGTATTAAATTAGAGGAGAGTTGTCCGAGTGGTCGAAGGAGCACGCCTGGAAAGTGTGTATACTCCAAAAGGGTATCCAGGGTTCGAATCCCTGACTCTCCGCTTTTTTAGATCTAATTTTTCAAATCATTTATAATTGAAAAATTGGATTGTTCTGCAAAATCTGCTCCGATATTTTCTTTATATTGATAAATGTAATCTACACCAAGAGATTTGAAAGTATGGGTTTCATCTTCATAATGGCTGATGGCGCATATTTTAAAATTTCTATGTTTTAATTTTATGATTTCATGCAGACAAATTAGATTGGCTCCAAAATCACTCATTGCAAGCAACACCAATTGCAGATTTGTACAATCTATGTTTTCCCATAGCTCACTGCTTGCAGCGTCACCATAGAGCACGTGATAATTTTGAGTTTTTAAGTGGTCTACTCTTTCCTGGTCAAAATCTAAACCAAGAGTTTTCATTTTTTTAAGCTGATCAAAATATCTATAAGCAGGTTTTCCAATACTGCCCATTCCTACTATGAGAACTTCTGTATCAGGATAAATTATTGGATCATCATCAATAAATGTAGCCCTCCTTCCAATTTTGCTAATCCGTTTTTTGTTGTTGTCAAAAATCAAATGGATTTTTGAATTAATGGGTGATGCGATGACAAATGAAAATGACATGAGAATGGCAAAAATCAAAAGCCAGTCATTGTTTAATAAACCCATTTCTACTCCCGAAACACCGATAATTAAGGCAAACTCACTGTAATTTGTTAAAGTTGAAGAACTTAAAAAGGCAGTACGAGGTTTTATGGGGAAATAGGAAAGGAGGTACAAAAATAAGCCCATTTTAAAAAGTAAAAAAACCAACAATATCAGGGAAACGATAAATACATCTAAATTTATTACACCCGTCATTCCTATTTTTACAAAAAATGCGATCAAGAAAAAATCTTTGTAACTCATAATTCTGTCATACAATTCACTTGATTTATTGTGGTTGACCAACAACATTCCAAGAACCAATGCACCAAGAGATGATTTCAACCCAAATAATTCAAATGCATATGCCCCAGCGATGAAAGTACTGACCAAGCCAAATAGAGTTAACAACTCACCTCTACCAGTTTGATCAAGTATCCATGATAGAATTTTAGATAATAGATAGAGATATATGGGTAATCCAAGGATTAGCAGACCAGGCATTTTGCCGGAAGAAAAACTTAGAAAAATTACAGCAAGAATATCCTGAATCACCAATATACCAATTGCAATTTTCGCATGAAATGCTTGAATTTCTCCCCTTTCTTCCAAAACTTTAATGGCAAAAACAGTACTTGAAAAACTTAAAGCAAACCCGATCAAAATTGAGGACCAAACATTTAATTCAGAAAAATATTGAAGGCCAAAATAGGAAAACCCAAATACGAACGATCCTATGGTGATGGTTGTGATTAAAATGTGCAAGTTTGCTGTGATGAATATTTCAGGTTTTAATAAAGTCTTTACTTTTAATTTTAAGCCTATGGTAAATAGGAGTAACAATATTCCAAATTCCGAGAGTACCTCTATTAAAGGGTTGACTTCAACGGAAACATTCCCTGATAAATTTAATACGATACCGGTCATCATAAATCCAACCAGTGGTGGGAGTCCAATTTTTTTGGTGGCGATACCCGCAAGAAATGCAATGGATAGCCAAAGTGAATGTATAGATATTAAATCTGGCATCCAGCAATGATAAGCCAATATTTTTAAATAGATACATTTGAAATGAGAATTTTGAAATTTTGTCTTATTTTAACAGGAATTAAAGATTTCCAATATTTTCAAAAAGAACACCAATAACCTAAAAATCAATAAAATACGTAACCTACCCAGACTTTATTTTGAAGAATTCAAATGATTATTGCTTTGATATATTAAAATAAATTTACATTTGTGTCGGATTTTTGTTTAGTATATTATTTTTAAATTATACTAAGCAACTAAACTTTCAACGTTATTAAGCAAAATTCTAAGACCAAATGATTTTTTTACAAACTAATCCAGCCGAAATCGATGTTGTCAATGAAGGCACCCAAATTGCATCTCAAAGCATAATAGACATTATCATCAACAGCGGCCCTTTGGGAATTGTGATTATTTCCATTCAGGTATTACTTTCTTTTATTTCACTGTATATATTCATTGAACGGTGGTTGACCATTAAAGCAGTCGTAAAAGAAGATGAGAGAGTCATGCAAAACCTGCGAGCCAATATAGGAAGCGCCAATATAGCAGCCATTCAAGGAATTTGTGCAAGCAGTGACACGCCACTGGCCAGAATGGTAGAAAAAGGATTGCAGCGATTAGGAAGGCCAATGCCTGAAATAGAAAATGCCATTGAAAACGTTGGTCGGGTAGAAACTTTTAGATTGGAAAAGAAAATTACCTATTTATCGCTAATTGCAAAACTTGCTCCTATGTTTGGATTTTTAGGAACCATCATGGGGGTTATCAAAATATTTTATGATATTTCTTTAACCGACAATCTGTCTGTAGGTGTTATTTCTGGGGGTTTGTACCAAAAAATGTTGACTTCAGCTGGTGGATTGCTGGTAGGGATCATGGCATTTGTGGGTTATTATGTTCTCACCATGATGTTGGATGAAGAAGTTAATACGCTTGAGCGCAGCAGTATTGAATTTATGGATATGCTTCACACTCCAGTTAAACACTAAACTTCATTTAAATATTTAATACATGAAGATCAGGGGAAGAGGAAGGCACAGGGAAGGTGCAGAATTGAGTGTAGAGTCACTCAATGATATTATGTTTTTCTTATTATTATTCTTTTTGATAGTCTCAACCTTGGCAAATCCGAATGTCATTAAATTAATGCTGCCGTCATCTAAGCAAAGTGAAACCACTTCAAAAAAACCAATCAGTATTTCTGTTACAAAAGATTTAAAATATTACATTGAAAAGCAAGAAGTGCCTTACGCACAATTGGAGCCTACACTAAAAAAGTATCTTACTAAAGTACCTGATTTGACAGTGGTTTTAAGACTTGATCAAGGATTATTGGTGCAAGATCTTGTGGATGTTTTACAAATTGGGGTGAATCTGCATGTTAAGATGGTTTTGGCCACTGAGAGAACAAAGTAATCAAAATTTCATTTTTTACAAATAAATTCAGTCACTTAAATTCTTGTTTCATTTAGTTTCTAAGTGGTTTGTTGTTTTCCAACATATGTTGTATGCGCGCCATTGTTTTAGGCTCAGTACATAAAGACAGAAATGCTTCACGTTCTAAATCCAAAAGGTATTCTTCACTGACGATTTGCGGGCCAGATAAATCTCCTCCACACAATACGTGGGCTATTTTTTTTGCAATTTTAATATCATGTTCTGAAGCATATCCCCCTTTTAATAAAGTAAACGCTGCGGTATTTAAAGTGCCTAGTCCAGATCTTCCTAACACGTTTATATCGTTTCGGGAGACAGGTTGGGTATATTGTTCAGCCAATTCGATCACTTTACGCTTGGCACGATGAATCTGAGTTTTGTTGTGCATATTCACCTGATCTCTGGACTTTAATAGATATCCATAATCAAATGCTTCATGAGCAGAAGTAGCTACCGAAGCAGTCGCAATGGTTTTAAATGCATCAATCAATTGTGGAATTTGAACTTCTCCAGGTTTCATTTGATCTGAAAATCGCAGTGCAAATTCTTTCGTTCCTCCACCTCCTGGTAATAAACCTACACCAACTTCAACCAATCCAATATAAGATTCTACCGCACACACTGCTGCGTCGCAATGCATTAATATTTCTGTGCCTCCACCAAATACATAACCTTGGGTTGCTGCAACCAAAGGAATAGCCGAATACCGGCATCTCATAGAAGTCTGTTGAAATAGCTTAACAGCCTGATTTAACATTTCATATTCTTGTTGGAAAGCCAACATTCCAATGAGCATAAGATTGGCTCCCACTGTAAAATTAGTGGCGTTGTTTCCAATTACAATTCCTTTCCAACCCTGATCTTCCGCTAATTGAATGGAATCTTGGATGCCTTTTAAAATGCCTTCACCTATGGCATTGTATTTACTGGTAAATTCAAGACATAAAACCCCATCCTCAATATCGTGAAGTTTGATTTCTGAATTTTTAAGTATTGTTTTTTCTTGAGTTAAATATTTGAGTTGAATTATATCATCCTGGTCAGGTAATAAATCATATTTTAAAGTAAGAGGGTTAATGCATTTTAATTTAGAATCTTTAATTTGATAGAATGTATTCAAGCCTTTTGCCTGCATTTCTTCAAGCCAATTTGGAGCTTCTATTTGCAGTTCTTTCAACAGAGCAAGGCCCTCCTCAAAACCAATGGCATCCCAATATTCGAATGGACCCATTTCCCAGCCAAAACCATTTCTTAAGGCCTGATCTACGCTGAATAAATGATCGCTAATTTCAGGAATTCTGTTTGCCGTATAACCAAATAAAAACCCAAGTGATTTACGGATCAGAACAGCTCCATCATCATTGCATTTTAAAATAGCTTTTAAACGTTTTGGTAGCTCTTCTATTTGCTTTGAGATTTGGATACTTTCTAGTAGGGTTTTTGGATCTGGGCGATATTCCAAGGTTTGAAGGTCCATGGCATGGATAATGGCTTTTCCCGATGAATCTAGTTCTGTTGATTTTACAAAAAAACCTTTGCCTGATTTATTCCCAAACCATTTATTGCTTGAAAGATGCTCCAAAAATGGTGGGGAGCTTATTTCTTGAAGAAGTCGATCCTGTGGGCAATTCACTTTTAAAGCTTGAATGACCATGAGCGCAGTATCCAAACCTACAACATCTGTTAACCTAAAAGTACCCGATTTTGGTCTTCCTAAAGCAGGACCAGTTAATTTGTCAACATCACCAATATTGAGTTTTAATTCGTGGGCAAGTTCAAAGACTTTTCCCATCGCAGGTACACCGATTCGATTTGCAATAAATGCTGGAGTATCTTTGCAAATAACGACCTGTTTACCTAAAAATCTTTTTCCAAAATCTTGTATAAACTCTAGAACTTCAGGATGGGTTTCCTGCGATGGAATAACTTCAAGTAAAGGTAGGTACCTCGGAGGATTAAAAAAATGAGTGACACAAAAATGTTCTTTAAAATCTTCAGTTCTTTCCTCTACCAATTGCTGAACCGGAATTCCAGAGGTATTGCTTGTAATTAGAGTTTTTGGTTTTCGATGGTTTTCAATTTTTTCATAAAGTGATTTTTTTAGGTCCAAACGTTCTATGATTACTTCAATGACCCAATCACAATCCTTTAGTTTTACAAGATCATCGTCAAAATTGCCACACTCTATGTTTGATACAAATTTTTTGTGAAAAATATTGGCAGGTTTGGATTTTAAACAACGATCAAGTGCTTCTTTGACATTTTTGTTTTTATCTTTTCCTTCAGATGGAAGGTCCAATAGCAATACATTAAAACCGCAACCGGCAAAATGACAAGCGATGGAAGAACCCATCAGTCCAGCTCCTAAAACAGCTACTTTGCGGATTCTTCTTTTTCTCATATTTTATAAATTCATTTAATAAAAAATTCATTCCAGTCTTAAAACGAAATTCAGAACTTATGGTCTGACATTTCGCTTTACAAGCCTTTGTGTTTTTAATAACTGAGAATCTTTTGTAAAAAACTGAACCATATAAACCCCATCCTGCATTTCAGAAAGGTAAATAGATTTTTTGTAACTATCCAAGATTTCAGTTTTAACCAATTTTCCTAATAGATCTCTAATGACTACTTTGTGGACCAAATTTGATTCATCTTTTACAAAGGTAGATTCTGAAGTTGGATTTGGATATAGGTTAATTCCACGATTCGCAAAAGCCCTATTGGTGGAGGAAGTTATTTTTTCATTGAATTGTATTGCAATTTTGGAAGAGCCGTCACCAGTCAGGTTATTGTCACTGTTGACTCCATTACCTGCTGCGTAAAAGGTGATAGCACCAAAACCTGATTCTGGAGCAGTCCAATTAATATCAAAAACAGGACTTAAACTCCTGTCCGAGTGTTCAGCATAAAGCCTTCCTTGGGCGATTCCTGTCTTAACATTAGAGCTGGCAGGGCTGATTGTTTGAATACTCGGCCCATCTACATTTAACGAAGCTTGTAAGCCTGTCAATTGAAATCCATACCCTTTAGGCACATTTCCACCGGTATGTTGAACGAAGACCCTGATAGTATAATTTTTATTAGGTTCCCAAGCTGTGACTGTATCACTACCATCTAAGAGATGGAGTTTGATCGCTACATTGATAGGGCCATTGTGGCAGCTTTTACAAACGGTTTGTTCTTTAGGAGCTCCAGTAGAACCCAGGTTTTGAGAAGTAGCTCTTCCTGCTCGGTTTGACATAAAAGTCAAGCCTAGAAACAAAACCGCTATCATTGTGTAAATGTATTTCATCATCGTTTAAACTATTAGACTACAAACATAAAACAATGTTGACTAAGATTGTACTTAAATGAATGTTAATTCATTGCGACAGGGTAGGAGGAAGGACTAGAATAGATCTGTTTTTTATTGAGTGCATTGTTAACATTGAAAAATGATTAGATTTGAATAAACGATAAAAGTGAATAGACATTTAGCCTAGGAAGGATATAAAGATCGTTTTTGTTGAATTTTGATTTCAATATTAAAAAATTCAAAAGACTTGAGTAGCTAGGTTTTTAATGAATGTGGGATTATAAGCCAACGAAGATAAATTTTCAAATTGGATAAGTGAATTGATATAAAAAACAGAATCACGCAACTGTAGATCTGGGGTAAAAATGGATTTGGGGATGGAGAAATTAAATTCCATTTTCAGGATGGCGACCTTTGACATTTTTGAACAAAGATTCTAAATATTCTAAATCCATTTCGGCATGATCAGTTGGAATGAAGGCTTCTAAAAATCGAACTTCTTTATGCTCCCAGTCGAATTGGCAAGGAATGATTGGAACATTGGCACCTTTGGCAATAAAGTAAAACCCAGTTTTAAAATGATCTACTTTGCGACGAGTTCCTTCAGGCGCTAACACAATGGCAAAACGGTCAAAGCGGTTGAAAACTTCGATGTATGATTGGACCATATTATTAGATTTTGATCGGTCTACAGGGAAGCCACCCAGAGATTTAAAGATCCAGCCAAAAGGCCATTTGAATAAACTTGATTTACCTAAAAATTTGACCAAATCCAAACCACTGGCTTTTCTGACAAGAAGGCCTAGTGGAAAGTCCCAATTGGAGGTATGAGGAGCCACAATAATAATGAATTTGGGAATAGGGAGTAAGGATTCAGCAGCCACTATTTTCCAACCTAAGGTTTTTAAAATCCATTTAGATATAGCACTTGTCATTGGTCAAATATAAATTTGTTGACAAATCTAACCATATTCTTGCATTTTTGCAAAAGTATTGTAAAATGAAATAAATAGTAGATCAAAATTAAACGAAAACCTCAAATAATGGTCAAAGAAACAAATGTTCGCGACTTGACAAAGGAAGATGACCTGCAAATTCTGCAATGGCTTACAAATCCTAGCACTCTGGACAAAGGATTCAGGTGTCTTGTTGAAAAATATCAAGAAAAGCTATATTGGCAAATAAGAAGAATGGTTTTAAACCATGATGATGCAGATGATGTATTGCAAAATACCTTTATTAAAATATTTAGGAATATAAACTCATTTGAAGGAAAGAGTAGTCTGTATACCTGGTTGTATCGAATTGCTGGAAATGAATCATTGAGTTTTTTAGAAAAACAAAAAAGGCAGTTTGCAGAATCTTTGGATGATATGGCTTCCCATCCTGCAATATTGCGATTACAAGCTGACCCGTATTATGAAGGAGATGATGTAAATATTATTCTGCAAGAGGCAATCGTGAGTTTGCCGGAGAAACAAAGGCAAGTATTTAACTTAAGGTATTATGATGAAATGCCATATAGGGAAATGTCTGAAGTATTAGATACAAGTGAAGGAGCTTTAAAATCTTCTTTTCATCATGCGGTTAAAAAAATACAAGAATATGTCAAATCAAAAAGAAAAGATGAATGAAGAATTAAAGAATATAGATGAAATTATGGGCAAAGAGAATTTTAATTCTTCCGGTAAGGATTTAGGACATCCTCAAAATTATTTTGAAGATTTTTCAAACCATATAATTGAACTTTCAAAATTGGATTCATTTTTACAAAAATCAAATTTGAAAAGTGGGATGAATTTACCTAAAGATTATTTTTTAGATTTGTCATCTAATACTTCAAAGACCTTACATGATTTACAAGTTTCAGGTGTCTTTGACCATCGAACTTATTTGCATGTTCCTATAGATTATTTCAGCAAAAATGTAGATAGGATTTTATCAAACAAAAGCATTAATGTAAAGGAAAAAGACAAGCCAAGGACTGTGCGATTGTTTAAATCTTGGTATTATGCAGTTGCTGCAATGTTAATTCTTGGGATTACAGGGTGGTGGTATCAAAATAGTGTAATCATAGATCAAGATCATTGGTCTCAAAATTTGACAGAAGAAGAACTATTTGATTATGTGATTCAGAATGCAGAAGATTATAGTCTGGAGAATTTATTGGAATTAGTGCCTGTTCAAGATCTAAATGTTTTAGGCTTGGGTGAAGATGATTATTTAAATCACATCAATGAAGAAGATCTTAACTTATAAATTGCGAATTTTAAAACACTTAAAAATATAAAAATGAAATATTGGATCATATTTTTATCAATTATAGGACCTCTGAGTTTGATCGCACAAGTAAGCGGCTCAGAGAATAGTCAAAACAGAGAAGTTGGTTTGGAGCGCTTGGAAGCCAGAAAAGCTGCTTTTATAACGACTCGGCTAGATCTCACACCTGATGAATCGACTAAATTTTGGCCTATTTACAATGAGTATTCCAGACAAAAAAATGAACTTAGAAAAGAAAGGAAGAATTATAATCAGAATCAAAATACAAGAAATCAGTCAGATCCGAAAAAGGAAATCGATGATCAATTGGCCATGGAAGACAAGAAGTTGGCTTTAAAGAAGTCTTATTATGAAAAATTCGGTCAAATTTTACCACCATCCAAGCTGGTAAAATTAGAGGAGGCGGAAAAAGAATTTAACCATGAAGTTCTAAAAAAGCTAAAAGAAAGAAGAACCAAATAGGGATTTAAAAATTGGGCAAAAAAAAACTCAGAGGTAAAAAAAACTCTGAGTTTGTGTTTTATTAGATAAATCTATTTTACTTTTTTGCTGGTGTGGCTGCATCAGCTGTTTTTAGTGCCCTAGGTATTTCAATAGAAACAATTGGGGTTGCAGCAGGAGTCAATATTTCAATTCCGGTTTCCGTTTTTATATCCCGGATTCTCATGGTTTGACCTAAATCCAAATTGGTTATATCTGTTTGCATTTCGGATATTAAATGTTCTGGAGTTGTCTTAATTTTAACCATTCGCATTCTTTGAACCAATTTTCCTCCAGATTTAACTCCTTGAGCAGCACCTTTAAGACGAATTGGCAATTCCACTTTAACCGGTACCCCAGGGATCAATTTTAGAAAATCAATATGCACAACAGCATCAGTCACTGGATGCCACTGAATTTCTTTTAAAATACATCTATGTGCTTGCCCTGAAATTTCTATTTCTGCTACTTTAAAATCTGGATTAAAGACTAGATTTTTTAAATCAGCCGGTTTAACACAGAATTGGACGTTGTCGCCTTTAGAGTATAAAATGCAAGGAACTAAACCTTCAGCCCTATATTTCTTGGCTGCTTCTTTACCATTTTTATCTCTAACTTGACCTTGAATGCTGACAGTTTCCATAACTTATACTTTAAAATTTTCTGAAAGGAGCGCAAAGGTAAGAAATATTTTCATCAACACAAGAAAATATCTCAATTAAAAGTTAAGGAAAAAATATGTTGAAAAACAAATTAAGTAAAATTTATATGTATAAAATATAGTTTATTAACACATTAACTTTTATCCATAAATAAAGCCGTAATTGATCGGTGCTCATGGGTGTTTCTAATGGCTCTGGCAAAAAGTTTGGAAGAAGACAAGACTGTTATTTTTGGTGAACTATTGTACAGTGGTATTGTGTCTGAAACGATAAGTTCGTCTATGTTAGAATTGGCGATGATGTCATAAGCTTTACCTGATAGAACAGGGTGGGTGCAAATGGCTTTAACCTTGGTTGCTCCTTTGGCCATCAATGCATCGGCTGCTTTAGAAAGTGTGCCAGCGGTATCCACAATGTCGTCAATTAGGTAAACTTCTTTACCAGAAGGATCTCCAATAACAGTAATGCCCTCAACTTCATTGGCCTTTTTTCGATATTTGTCACAGATGACCAAATCTTTTTGAAAATACTTTGCATAAGCCCGTGCCCGTTTAACTCCGCCAACATCCGCACAAGCAAAAATAACCTTGTTTAGATTTTTCTGTTCAAGATAAGGCATAAAGATGGCTTCAGACTTTAAATGGTCTACAGGTATATCAAAGAAACCTTGAATTTGGTCCGCATGCAAATCCATCGTCATAATCCTGTGTACACCTGCAGCCTGAATTAAATTGGCAATGACTTTGGCAGAAATGGGTACTCTCGGTTTGTCCTTTCGATCTTGTCTTGCATATCCAAAATAGGGTATGACCGCGGTGATATAATCTGCGGAGGCCCTTTTGGCCGCATCTATCATCAGTAAAAGTTCAAGAAGGTTGTCGGCAGGGGCAAAGGTAGACTGAATAAAAAATGAAAAAGTTCCTCTAACCGATTCGTTAATAATAGGTTGCATTTCGCCATCGGAAAATTTCTGAATCGTCATGTCACCTAGTGGCGCCCCATAATGATCTGCAATTTGAGTAGCAAGATATTTTGATTGAGTTCCAGAAAAAAGTTTTACATCGACCATACTTATAAAATAGAAGGTCAAAGGTAGTAATTTTGCATTAGTACAATTTATCATTTAAATAACTATGCAAAGAATAGAAGGACTTTTTGTGATGAAATCTGAAATTGCGGGTCGAGGCGTTTTTACTGCTGAAAAGATCCATAAAGGAGATTTGATCGAGATTTGCCCAGTCATTATCATTCCTCGGTCTGAGGTTGATACGATCCACCAAACTGAATTACACGATTACTATTTTGTTTGGGGTGAGAACAACCAGGAAGCCGCGATTGCTTTAGGTTTCGGTTCTATTTACAACCATTCTTATAATCCTAATGCTGAATTTATATTGGATCTTGCAAATTCAAATATAGATTTTTACTCCATTCAGGATATTGAACCAGGAACTGAAATTACGGTCAATTATCATGGTGATCCGGAATGTTTGGACGATTTATGGTTTGATCACCATGGTAATAGAGTCAAACGAATAAAGCCATTTGGCTAAACCCTTCAAATTATTTAAACGACTTTATAAACATTTTTTGAAAGGTTTTTTCATTGCATTTAATTTGAAGTATATAAGTTCCAGATGGAATCCCATCCAAGTCAAGTGTTTGTTCTTGGTATAGAGAACCTTGAATTACATTTACAGTTTTCATTTTTTTACCAAGCAAATCCAAAACCTGAATTGAATAGTTGCAATGATCAATTCCGTTTAATCTATAGTGGATCAATTTTTCTGCCGGGTTTGGATATAACATGAACTCCATTTTTTTAGATTCATATTGAGAATCCAGATGAAGTATTATTTCATTTTCTTCTTCATTGGATACCCATTTTTCAATTGGATCTTTTTCAAATTTCACCCACGTTGGATTGTAGACTCCACCGCCCAAATGTCGAATGGTGTCACAAGAATTTCCAACCACAGGAATACTGGTAAATGGTCCAAATTGTTGAGACAAATCTGAATCTATGGATTTATCAGTACCTCGCTGGAATAAGGTAACCACAAATCCTGTTAAGGCGTGAACTCTTATATAATATGTGCCTGGTTTAACACAGAATTTATAATTGCCATCATGAAACACTGGTTCTTTTGCATCGTAGACAGTTCTTGTAGTTGTCACTAAATTATTTGTAACTGCATCGTAAAGATAAATCATAAGTCCGTTAATACCGCTTTCAGTAGGAAGTCTAACACCGTCTTTGTTGTTGTCGTAAAATACTGCCCCAGAAATTTGTACACATTTATATAAACCAAGATCCCATGATAAGTCTTCAGTACCTGGATTTAACATGATCATTTGGGTAGTGCCAGGGCCAAATGCAGCATTTACATCTGAATCAATTGTTTTGTTTGTTCCAACATTTGATGTCGTAATTGTCCACGGATTGGGTACCACGAAACGGACATAATATTTACCCGGAACAATGTTGTCAAACAAATATTTTCCATTTGAATTGGTAACTGTGGCTTTAACGAGTGATAATGAAGTAAATGAATAAAGTTGAACTATGATGTCTTTTATACCTTCTTCCCCTTGATCCATTAAGCCATTTCCATTTTTGTCGTGCCAAACCATATCTCCCAATTTGGCAACCCCAAATACACCGGCCACATCATGGTCATCTTCATCTTGCAAAACAGCCACTCCTCCTCCATTTTTTACATTGTCCCAAAAATGGGTAGGTATGACTTCTCTTTCGCGTGTAGTATTTGAACCAGGTTGACTGTCCGCATCTAATTGTGAAATTTCTTGATTTAAGGTATCACTTGCTCGTAATATTTCTGCATAGTTATACAGATCTGATGAGTTGTTGACATGACCAATTAAAAGCCTTAAGTATACTGAATCACTTTGGCCGGGTAAAATTGGATTCTGAAAAACATATTCCATATTGTTTTGAGCATTGTAAGACCATCCAGAAAATTGTTGCAATGGAAATAAATAAGCGCTATTTACATAATCAATGATGGTCAGTTTAGAACTAGTTACATTTCCTTGATTGCAAACGATGATTTTGAAAAGTACGGTGTCACCAGTCGCAACGGCATTGGGTGTGAGAATTTCTTTAATCAATGCGAAATCCACCAAAGGCACAACAGCAGGGTCATGATCATCTTCATCTCTAATTCCATTTAAATCTGAATCATTGCTGTCATCATCAATATGATTGTCTGAAATAGTATGAGGGATTCCTCCAGCATCATTGTTAGGATCATCATCAAAAAAGGAATCAATATCTCTGGTATAAATCCTAAATGCATAATCTCTTGCGGAACTGATTTCCGAATAGTTTGTCATATTTTTTCCTCCTCCATAGGTTGAGTGCACTTTCAATTTTATAAAAACATGGGTGCTGTCGCCTGGTTCTAACAAACCATTCCAAGTATAGTAAGCTTTTCTCGTGATCGAATTAAATGTCCATCCAGGTTGCGAAATAAAATCAAGGCCCTGAGGGAGATAATCCACGATCTGGATTTCACTGGCGGCTATGTATCCTTGATTAAATAGATTAATTCTGAATTCTATTTCTTCTCCATATTTTATAGGAGATGGAGAAATGATTATTTTTCTAAGTGCTAAGTCGAAAATTTCTGCACTGGCAGGATCATGATCGTCTTCTTTACCATCTATACCATTTCTTGCGGTATTATTATCATCGATTTCTCCAGGTAAAACACTTCTTTCCTCATCAGAGTCAGATCCTTCTTCACTATCTAAATCAAATCCAGTTCTGTCATTGCCATTGTGATCACTCGAGTTAATGATTTCAGCATAGTTTATATAATCATCTTGAGTCCGTTTGCCTGCTTGGAGAACTAAAAACAATGAAACGGAAGCGCTGTCTCCCGGATTAATTTTTTCTACCAAATCGTATTCTAGAAATTTTCCATTTTGACTCCATCCTGGATTAAGGACAGCATTAAAAGTATAACCAAGAGTCAGGTAATCAATAATACCAACTTGACCTACCGTATCTGTTCCTTGATTATGAATAGTGATTTTAAATTCTAAATTTTGTCCTGGATAATGAGGGGCTGCAGTATTCAAATATTTAGTAAGAGCAAGGTCCCAAACAAACGGAACAGCAGGATCATGGTCATCCTCATCTGCTATACCATCCTGGTTATAGTCATTACGATCATCATGAATGTGGTCATCAGAGCTGGATTTTACAATACCTCCAATATCATTTCCTTTAATTGAATCTGGTTGGCTATCCAAGTCAGATTGCACAAAATAAATAAGGTGAAAATATTTGATATAGGATTGGGATAGTTCGGCCTCATTGATCCAGTTTTTTGGATGATCCGTTGCAATAAACTTTAAGTGAATAAAAATTTCGGCACTGTCTTTTGGTAAAATTGCTTGGGTATATGTTAAATGAGCATTTGTTCCATGAAGTGTCCAGCCAGGATTAATCGATGAATCAAATATGTAACCTGAAGGAATATAATCTACTATATCCACTTTGCTACTTGCAACATTCCCTTGATTATAAACAGTAATTTTGAAGCTGAGTGTATCATTGTATCGATAGGGTGGTGGAGTTATCAGTACCTTTTTCAAAGCCATGTCAAAAAAGGAAGTGGTAGCAATATCCAGATCATCTTCATCGTCCAGTATATTAAATTTTTTCCTACCAGTTGTTAAATCATCTTCAGGACTCATTGGTATTGGAATATTGTCATTCATTCTTTCAAAATCGGGCCATGAATCAATATCAATAGTTGGTTGCAATTCATTCGTATAGAAGGAGGCAATCTCTGAAACATTGATATCAAATGGATGATCCTGGATATAAGCAGTCGCCTGGAGAATTAAATCAATGATGGCAGAATCGCCAGATACTAGTTCAGCAATTTCGTAGCTAAGAGTACTGTCATTTATTTGTACCCAATTTGGATTGAATGTTGAATTAAAGCTGTAAGCCTTTGTGAGGTAATCTGTAATTGTAATTTGTCTTGCAGTTTGATTTCCTTGATTGAAAACAGTAATTCTAAAAATGGCATTGGCACCATTGCTAACAGGATTGATATTTAGACTGACTTTTCGAAGTGCCAAATCATAATAATCAAAATTTGAACAAACAGTATCTTTTTGATCAATTAAACCATCTGCGTTTAAATCCAGTATTGATTCATTGAACAAACCATTTCCGGCAATAAATTGTCCATTGACATCCGTATTGCAATTATTAAAAACTTTATCTCCGAGACTAGAATCACTAAAATTAAGTCCCAGATGTAACTGAATTTTAAAACTATCATTTGTAAGCCCATTGATATTTCTGTTTTGTGTCAACTGCCAACCTGTTAACCCGGGAGCGGTTGGTAAAGATAAAGAAGAAGCATTATTTAATGTGTAATTTGCTGTTAAAATTTCAACATCATTGTCAAATTGAGGCTTATCCCATAAAGAATAGTTTGCAGGCTTTCCTCCTTCATTTTTTACAGTGATGGTATATTCAATGGATTTGGTGCCATCAGGATGGTATTCTTGGTCAGTGATGGTTTTTTGGTGAATGATTTGAGATAAATCATCACATACCGTATCTCTTCTTTCTGGTCTTAAATCATTGTTTAAATCCAACATGGCTACATTGAATAAACCTTCACCTATTCGAGCTACGTTTGGATTGGTGAATCCACAAGGTCGATAGGTGTTATTGCCTACACTTGAGGCGTCAAAATCCATTGTAGTGAATATCGTAATCAGAAAGCTGTCAATTTCTAGAGCATCAATTGATTTATTTTGATCAATAATCCAACCTAACAAAGGTACACTAGATGTCAAAATATTTTGCAGACCATAATTTGAACTTACCCGCGCAGAATCGATGCTGATATCATCATCAAATCCTGGACGGTCTAATAAATTGTAATTTCCAGCTTCTCCACCTAAATTTCGCACGATGATACGGTAATCTAATCTATGATTTTTAGTAGAAATTTGTTGCGAACCTAAGAACACTTTATCTAAAACAATATGTGCAATATCGGTACAGCTGGTATCTATAAGATCAATGCTTCCATCTGCTCCAAGATCCAATAGAGCCCGATTGAAAAGTCCCTCACCTCTTGAAGATCGGTTGGAGAGTAATGATTGACATTTAGTATATATGTGGTCGCTCGGAGAATTTAAGTTCAAGTCTACTTTCAAATTAAAAATGACATTAACAACATGAGTGGTACCTGCTTGAATTAATTGGTTAGAAACAATGGTCCATGGCCCAGAACCTATTAGTGCTGCACCACCTTTACCTGGAATGGTGGTACTATAAAATGCGCTATTTACGTCAATGTCGTTGTCAAAACCTGGCTCATCGATCAAATTGTAAAATCCAATATCGTTACCTTCGTTTTTAATTGTGATTCTATAGGTAATGTTATAACTTCCATCGGATTGAATGATGTTGTTGAGTAGCTCTTTTTGTAAAGTTACTTTTGGTGCAGGACAGCTACTGACAACGGTGACTACCGAATCAATACAAGTTGCATCATCCACATCTCTAATAATTAATTTGTATGTAGAAATTCCATCCGCTCTGAAAGGTGGATTTATGGACGTTCCAGCAATGATTGGTGCACCATATGGTGCTGTCTCAAGAAGCTGATTGTCATAATAAATTTCATATTGACTGGACGGACCAGCATCTGTGTTTTCGGCAGTCAGGAGTACTGCAAACCAATCATCGTCTAAATTGTACAATGTGCCATTGTTGTTGCAATCTGTTTGAAGTTTATTGGTGATTTGAAGCGCACAACACTCCACAATTGAAATATCAAATGTGCAATATTGGAAAAGCGTGTCTCCTAGACTATCAATGGCAATAAAATAATAAGATTCAAAATCGTCTTCTAATCCTGGGGATGTTTTATAAATTGGTAAATTTCTTAATTTACTTATGATCGTACCTGTGCTTTGAACATACCAACAATAGTGTTGATATCCTGCTGGAGCAGAAAGCTCAACAATATTTTCTCTATTTGAACAAATTTGATAGGCATTGTCACAACAAGGATCAGGTTGGTCAAATGCATCAGCCAACTCTGCTATAATCGTAGTGTCATTGATATAATATATTTTCGCTGAAACATCTTGAATTCCTTTTGCTTCTAAATTGCGAATAGTATAGTTGATCGCACCGTTGGTTTTACCTGGTATTCTTCTTTTTTCTCCAGTTGATAAAGCTACCATTAAATCTCCAACTGGTCCATTTGATAATTCTACATGTATGTGTAGATCAAAACTACCTAATACACCATCACATGCGGAAGCTGTAAACAATGGATCAAAAACTTCTCCATTGATGCTCGAATAAAAACCAAAATCGAAACTATGATCATTTTGGCCGTGCATTCCAGTAGTTACATTTGCTACCAAATCGTTGGCGGAAAGTATACCATTATTGTCTACTTCAAATAAATTTGGATCTACTCCCGGTGGAATTGTAGCAGATAAATTTGTTGTAGCTACTTGATTTGAAATAGAAGGAATTCTAATCAAGTAATTTTCATTTTCAATGATTTCTGAAATTCCATAAATAAAAGCAGCAGGATCAGGATTATTTAGAGGTCCAGATGCATTTGAAAATAGATATTGCCCATTTTCATTGGTGACCGCAGTTGCAATGACAACACCTTGATACACCAATTCCAAAGTCACATTGGCAAGAGGTGGTTCTATGGGATCTTGGGTACCATTTCCATTGAGGTCTTTCCATACATAATTGCCTATTTCGATACTTGCAGCTTGGGAAGATAATTTTAAATCTCCAAGTGCATTTGATTTACCCAAAAATAGTGTAAAATCCGCAGGAATTATTTGGTATCTTTTTTCCCAAGAACCAATTTGATTGTTCAAATGAACAACACCATTGGTGTAAGAATCAAACACATCTGCGCAAGTGCTAATAACCTGTTTTGAGCCTGGACACAAGGCCAAACCACCAGAAAGACTCTCTGGTTCTATACTATTTAATGCAATGTCAACTGCGTTATCTCCATAATAGTATTCTCCTCCTCCTGGTCCAAATCCAGTATTTTTACCATTTGTTTGTGTAACACCATCTGATGCATTGTTTTCCAGTTCATATTTTCCAGAAATTGTGTTATAGCTAGCTCGTAATATATCTCCTAATGAGAGAACTGAAAATGTCCCAAATCCGGAAGTGTTTTTTTGATTCACTCCAGCTTGTAAACTAATTCTGTCTGTAATTCCTAACATCATGAAATCGTCTCCATCAAATTCAATGTCTGTTATAATTGGTTGAGGGTATTGGAACAATTCTGCTGGAGCTTGTGCCCAACTGGGATCCCAAACATCTATCCATGGAAAAAATCTAGGATTTCCTGGAATGATATTATAGTCAAACGAAAAGTCTAGGACACTGGTAAATACCTTTGTTATGGGGTTAAATTCCTGAACATTAGCAATTAAGTTACTGGAGTTTGCTCCCGGAAATGAAGCATCGCACAAACCCCCAATATATAATTTTCCTCTTCTTTGTTTTAATGCCCATGGTCTGAATTCTCCCAATTGACAGGGCAATGCAGGTATTAAAAAACTGTCAACATCTGCATGTGTAGGAAGCCTAAAAGGATTGTCTATAAAAATAGAATATAGTTTTTTAGTATGAAGACTGATGATGTAAAGTGTTTTTCCATCTTCACTTAATTCCATACCTCCATAAGCAATTTTAGCTACCATGGCAAAGGCCAAGGAGTCTGCTGAAATTGGAGGATAATTTTGAGGTAATTGTCGTCCTACATTATTGGGAAAAAACCCGCTTGGCACGCCAATAGAGTTTAGGTCCAATGAAGAAATTACAGTATTGTTGGTTGGGTTAAGGAAATAGAGGCCTCCATTTCCTTCAGGGCCCATCCCTGCATGGCGTTTTAAAACAGAAGAGGTGATCACAGTATTACTTTGTCTTTGGTATGCTAAACCCCAACAAGAACCTATTTCCTCTGCGGTTGCAATTTTAGAAAGATTTTGAGCTGATCCTCCATGCATTTGAGGGACAATGGTGTTAAAATTATTGCCTCCATTGGCTGCATCCCATGCTACAAAGGCTTCAAGATCTTTGAAATCAGAAGTAGGCGATAGGGGGTCACCAATGACATAACAAGGTGTCATAATTTTTGCATTCTGACAATGGTCCTCAGGATAGTTTATTCCAAAGGTGATTTGAGTTTGATCTTCATAAATAAATTGAACCAAGGTTGAGGATCCTGTAATGTTAATTGGACCGGAAAAATCCATATTTTTTTCAGGAATAAACTCAATTCGGTAGGGTTGACTATGAGATGGGACAAAACTAAATTGACCGTTTTCTAGGGTTCTTGTATTTAAAGTATTTCCAAATCTGTCTGTTAATTTCACTAGGAAATTTGATTCACCCGGCTCAAAATAGACAGCAGATGAGTCTCTCTTACCATTTAAATTATAATCTCGAAAAACGAGACCAGTGACTTGGGATAATGAAAAAGTTGCAAATAATAAAAATAGGGATACGGAATAAATGTATTTCATAAGTAGCGAATGGAATTAATCCAGAACTGCAAATGTCATGCCAAATATTACAATTTATTTTAATATAAAAAATATCTATAAATTACAAATAAAATAAATATGTAATAATTAGAATATTAATATATTACCCATTTTAAAGCAGGTTCTACACCTTGGTTCGTATTTGTCTTTTTCACCCAAAACAACCATGTCTTTTTCTGAGCTAAAGCGATAAGAATGTGTAGCCAGGTTACCGCAATGGGGACAAATGGCATGTACCTTGGTAATGTACTCTGCAACTGCCAGCAAAGCTGGCATTGGGCCAAAGGGCTCTCCTTTAAAATCCATATCAAGTCCGGCCACAATGACTCTAACCCCGGATTCAGCAATATTTTGACAATGCATTGGTAAGTCCATGTCAAAAAATTGAGCTTCATCTATTCCAACGACCTGAATATCAGGAGCCAAATTTAATAGATCGGCAGATTTTGCAATTGGCTTGGACAATACTGCATTTTCATCATGCGAAACAACCTCTTGATCATCATACCGGGTATCATTGCTGTGTTTAAATATTTCAACTTTCTGATTGGCAATTCGTGCTCTCTTCAATCTTCTTATCAATTCTTCAGTCTTACCACTAAACATGGATCCACAGATTACTTCGATCCATCCACTTCTTTGTGTTCTAAATCCAGGTTCTAAAAACATATTGGCTCAAATATCTGAATTTTTTATATATAAATGGTCTAAAATCCTTAATTGGGCATAAGATATCCTACCTTTGTGACGTTATAGTTTTTCTCGTTTAATTAAAATTCTAATTAACAATCAATATACATATGGATTTTCAAGCTATTAGGAAGTTGACGACTAAATTCGAACAAATTTTGGAACTCTATTCTGATCATGAAGAATTAAGTCAAAGTGAAAAAGATTTGATGATTGATTATTTGAAACGTATATTTAATCAAATTCAGCAAATTGATACAATTCAAGAGAGTAAAGTGGTTATTCAACAATTTGAAACAACGATGGCAACTTCTCATCAATCCAATAAAGCCATTCATAACACCGATATGGATCCGGCCCGAGGAGGAGTGAGGTCAAATAATACCAATGGACATTCTAATCAACATCAAGATATTCCTCCAGTAGATTCAGAAAAATTGGAAGAGCAACATTCTATTAACTCAAAGTACAGCTCCATTTTTGATTGCCTAAAAATATCAGACTTATCTGAAAAGTTAGAGCTCACCCCTATTAAAGACTTAAAAAATGGGATGGGTTTAAATGAAAAAATATTGGCCCAACAAGAATTGTTTGGTGGAGATAAAGATTCTTTCAACAAAGCAATTTCAGATTTAAATGAATGCAGCAATCTTGAAAATGCAAAAAACTATCTCATCCAAAACGTAATTCCGAAGTATCATTGGGATAAACCGGATAAGGAAAAATTTGTGGATTCATTTCTAAAACACATCCAAAGAAGATTTTTATAATTTTTTGTATTTATGAATCATAAAGACAAATTAATTACATCGATTATTATTTCAGGTGGGTTTAGTCTTTTCTTAATTTTAATTCATTTATACTATGTTCTGATCACTGCTGATAAATATCATTGGTCTATTTATCCAAGAGATTTTTCTCATTGGTATGGTATGTTTACCGGTCATTTTATTCATGCATCATGGGAGCATTTGTTAGGAAATGTGAGTCCTTTGTTTGTAACAATGATTGTGATTTTCTTTTTTTATCGTAGTATTTCCTGGTTTGTTTTTGTGATGATATGGTTCAGTACGGGCTTTGCTGTTTTTATGTTTGCCAGAGATTCAGCGCATTTAGGAGCAAGCGGATTAGTATATGGTTTGATTGCGTTTGTTTTTTTTAGTGGTTTTTTTAGACGCAATATTAGATCAATAGCTTTGATGACCATTATTACCATTATGTATGGAGGATATACAGCTGGATTTCTTCCTGTAGATGAACGTGTATCATGGGAGAGCCATCTTTTAGGAGCATTTGCAGGCCTTTGGGCTGCGTTTGTATTCAGGGGATTTAAGGAACACGGAGAAGAAGAATACGGGAAAAGGGTAAAAGTAGAGGATATTCAACGGGATTATTATTTACCAAGAGATGTTTTCGAAAAGACTTTGGAACAGAGGCGGAAAGAGTTTGAAGCGGAGCAATTACGTTTTTTGAAGAATGACGATTTTACCAATATTGTTTAATAGTTGCTTTGATTAGCTATTGTTCCAATCAAAATTAATATTTGGATATTCCTTTTCAAGTTTTACTTTATCTTCAAGAATACTATTTAAAAATGTTTTATGTAATTCACTATTGGGGTGTATAGGCCTATGACTTAACTTTGAATGGATATCTTGAATTTTTGAATTTATTTTTTTTGTATTTTCATCCATATAGGCATTTTCAAAATAAGATAAAATATATTCAACAGCAGTTTCAGAAGGATGAACAAAATCGGGTTTACAAAATCTATATTCTCTCAAATCATCCATAAAAATTTCATAGGCCGGGAAGTAAAATACATCTAAATATTGGTCAGTTAGTTGATGAACTGATTCAATCAGAATTGATTTGCTTCGGTTGTTTTCAATAAATCCGTCTCGTAAATATCTCACAGGGCTAACGCTAAAAATAATTTTTAAATTTTTATTTATTTTTTTTGCAGCTTCATAGAATGAGTGAAATGCTGTTATTATTTCATTGGAATTTGATCTTTGTTTTGTAAATTGGGCAGTTGGTATTTTATGGCAATTTGCTACTATTGAATTTGTATTGTTATAAATATAGTAATGGGCAGATCCAAGAGTGATCAATAAATAATCAGCTTCTTTTATATACTGATGCGTTAGTTGAATTTCTTCATTGATCTTTTTGATGCATGCTTCTTCGGATTCATTAGAATATGATCCATGATGGACGAGAGAATGGTAAAGGCCATTGTAGTAAACCAAATCATTATTGGAAATATAATTGTTAGAAAGAATATTTTTCAATTGATCCATCAGACTCAAAGGATTAAAACAAATCCCAAATGGACTAAACATTGTTTGAAATTGCTTTAATTTGAGACTATGGAAAAGCTCGTTGGCAAAACAAGAGCCAAAGCAAAGTATTTTGGTGTAATGGTTGATACTAAAACTGGATTCAATCTTTGGAAATTTGGTTCTAAAAGGTTCCAAACGCTTTAATTTATTGTTAAATACACTATGACGAAAATGATTAAATTGGAATAATCGTTTTATTGGTAATTTTGCGTAAAGTTAGGTCTTATTTTAAATTCTGTGTATTGAAAAAACTAGTGTTGTTTTTATTGTTTGGGTTTAGTTTGCAATTAGCAATTGCGCAATCAGAAATCAATTATTGGCCAATTCTAGCAAAAGTAACCTATAAAAAGGAATATGACGATTTGCTAGGTATAAAAATTGATAAGCCCATATTTAGTCCAGAATTAAGGTCCTTAGAAGGGAAGGCCATACAAATAAAAGGCTACATTATTCCGACGGATGGTTATAAGAGTCATAAGGAGTTTGTATTTTCCGCGTTTCCATATAGTAGTTGTTTTTTTTGTGGTGCAGCTGGACCTGAAACAGTTCTAGAAGTTATGGCTTTAAAAGCCATTCCTTATACTTCCGAACCAATAGAGATCAGAGGAAATTTGGTTTTGAATAACAAGGACATTAATAGATTAATGTTCTTATTGACTGATGTAGAGCAAGTAAAGAAATAGCTATTTTATTTAATCAAGCTGATATTTCCTTTTTTCGCAAATCTCAATGAATCAGGACACCAGGCTTCCAAATAATACCCAAAAACATCTGGGTTTAATTTTTCTCCATTGAAATTACCATCCCAGCCATCTTTAATATTAAATGATTCAAACACTTTTTCTCCCCATCTACTGTAAATGATTAGATGAATTTGAAGCAATGGTTGGTCGGATAAAACATTAAGTATATCATTTTTTTGATCTGCATTTGGTGAAAAAGCATTGGGTATAAATACATCTGCAGAATCACAAAATGGTCTGACCACAGTTACGGTAACTTCAAGAAAATGAGGACAATCAAAACTATCCAAGATTTCTACCCTGAAAGTAGTAGTTTGTTCAGGATTGACTTCAATACATGGACAGGTTGGACAAGATAATCCTGTGCTTGGAGACCATCGATAGCTTTTTCCACCAGTAGCACATAAGGTAATTCTTGTTCCAGCCAGAATGGTTGTATCATTGCTTATGCTAAAGTTTGTGGTATCTATTAGTGGGAACATGCAAAAACTATCAGTGACCTCACAACCATCCAGATTTTCGTAGCTTAAATAAACAGTAATAGAATCTTCTATTATAAATTCTTGGCTCACATTTAAAGGGTCAGTAATTTTTTCCCCAAACCATCTGAAATTTTGCTTACCTGAGGCCGTTAAACTAATCCGCTCAGCTGGACAAACAGCTTGTATCGTTTTTAACCCAAATTCAACTGGCAAAATGCTGATGATATATTCATAGCTATTTTGACAAAGACTATCCACCCCTTCTAATAAAATATACTTATTCACTAAAATACTATCCGTTTTATTTTCAAATATTATTTGGTTCATCGAACAAGTATCACAAGCTACATTTCCAAGTGCCCATTTATACTTATAGGATGGATTCTCATTTACTCCAATTGTAATCAGGTCTAATTGACAAATGCTGTCTGTAATTACCTGGGAGATTCCTGAATTTAAATTAAATGCAATCGTATCAGTATTGCATAAACAAGTTTGCGGAGAAAGGGCCAACAAATAGTGACAAGATAACAAGGTAGGGAAGTCAAAGTTATATTCAAAATTATAACTACCGTCTGGGTTTAAACTAGATTTTGGAATGCAAATGATTTGAAGTATTGAATCAGTGCTATTCCACTGAGCATTGGCATCCTGATCCAGAATCCAATAGAAACAGATTTCGTCATCGTCTAATTGTGAAGAATTTTGTATATCTAAATTAAATGTAATTTTGGTTTCAGATGTCTGGCCCGTATTGGATACTGTAAATTCATTTATTTTTATGTCTGCAAGCTCCCTTTTTAAAATAATAGAAGAATTTCCAGATTGGATGAAGACATCGCAGAATGAATTGTCTGTCTTACAAAGTAATTTGGTTTTAAAAAAGGCCAATGCATCAATTAATGCTTGACCACAAAGAATACTCTTAATCCCCATTAGCTTAATAGAAAACTTTATTACATCTCCAGAACCAGCTTCTTTCCCCAAGCCAAATTTGACAATTTGTTTATTCATGGTGTCCAGAATAACAGGCTCCTGAATATTGTGATTACTAAGATTAAACGTAGTTTTGTTGATGTAACTCAGTGGAAAAGGGAGAATTAATTCTACACTGTCCAACAATCCTGGATCGAAAGAAGGTACAATGCTTATGATTAATTCAGTCGTATCAGAACATAGACTTGAACTATTTTCTTGCAAATCTATTTTTAATTCTCTTTCTATTTCTGCACCTTCTATAATAATTCTGGCCCCAGTTTTTGAGATGGTGTTTTGTACAATACCACAAGTATTTTTTCCACTGGTTCTTACTTGAATTGATCCATTAACCATAGAATTGCAATCGGTCGCTGCAGACAATTTAAACAGCACACTATTTTCAGGGTCAGTAAAAATTCCTTTGAGTCCATTCCGTAACAATGATGTATCCAAATCATTAAAATTCCATCGGTAAGTGTTCAATCCAAAAACAGTAGGGGGTGGTAGTGGTCTAAAAGGAGTTCCGGCAGGATAACTGAAAAGCAGCCTTCCAGGAACCCAATAAATTCCTGCTGGAAGTTCAATTTCTAAAAACACATCAGTGGCGGTTCCCCGATCAGCATTATAAACTCTTATATTGAGTTCAGGAAGTGTATCACAAAGTTTGCTAACTCTAGTTTCTTGCATAAGATCCAATTCCAATTCTGGATCTTCAGGAATAATATAAACACTAAATGTGTCCAGATTGCATTTCACTATTTCTAGTTGTTCTGATTCATCGCAAGCCCAAAGACTACTAATATAAATTGTATCCTCATCACAACTCAATATTTCTGCAAAGAAATCGATGGAATAAGAAGTTAGAGCATTGAAACTTCCAACTTTGAATCTTTGATTGCCCAAATCTTCCACTGTTAAATTGGGGTTTGTGTTTATTCGAACGAATTGAATTGAATTTCGAGCAGATCGGATGTCAAAGTATAAATATCCGGAAATAGGTTGAGAGGGAAGATTTAAAGTCCATTGCACATTGTTTCCAAAAGCAAAGATCGTTTTAGTTGATTGACTTATAAATTGATTTGCATTTTGAATTTGAATACTTGAATTTGCTGGCAGCACGTATGAAGTATAAAAGGTGTTAAATGTAGCGTTAATGAAGAATAATCCTTTTTTTGGAGCGCTGCAAAATATACTTGTGGTAATATTTCCGGAAGCGTTTTTACAATTTTCCAAATCGGCCAAGGGTGTAATATGAATTTCGTAAGATTCATCAAAAATATAAGGCACCAGATCTGCATTTGACAAATAAAACAAAGTTGGTGATAATTGTCTTAATGGAATAGTATCTATTCTAAAAAGGGTATTGGTTGTTCCAATTTGATAATATAAGGCGATTTCAAGGCCAGTGTATTTCAATCCGTTTAATCCAGTCAGATAAATGGAATCTATTTGTACCAAAGGTCTATACTCATGCGAAAAGAAATTATTGGTGTTAGGATTTAATCTGATAATTTGGGTAGATAATCTGACTTTGTCTGAACAAACATATTGGACAGGTCGAGGTCCCAGCCATACAAGCCCTACAGAAGTTAATAAGATAGTATCCACATCGACCAAACAAGAATAAGGATATTCCGCTGGAATTTGTCTAGAATTCAGGGCCATTCTTTTTATAATGGGCAATTCTGCAATTCTCTGGTTGGTAAATGAACTAATTCGAGCTTCAGATCTACAATATATGCTATCTCCATTTTCAAACTTAAACGATATTGGAAAATCTGGTTTGTATTTGATTATTTCTTCAGGAGTAAGTGGAATTTTAAATCCCTTACCCAACGGATTTGATTGTATGACTGGAGCTGAACAATTTGCAAGAGGATTGGTCGAACTGAAGGTATCTAAGACTGGGTATTCAAAAGAATAAATTTCACCCGTATTATTTTTTACAATGTCGATGTAGGATGTGAAATAGGAATAACTCAAATCTGATGTGATGACTATGGACAACGAATCATAATCGAGACGATCATCATCAACAACTACCTTACCTGCAAATTCAATGACCATGGTGTCACCGGTCACAAAATTTTTAAATTTAGTATTTGTAAAATCATTGGATCCTTGATTTTCAAATCGATCATCGTCTGGATCTGCAGTACCTATGTTTTTTCTAAATAAAAGATCATCAAAAAGAATGTAAGCAGGAATGGTATCTTCGCTTTCTGTCCGTTTAATACATGGCAACTCGTAAGTAGGATCGCTGAATGAATTAACACCACATTTGTAAATTACATTTTCACAACTTAATGAAATAAATGCACATATTTTTACCAACATTTCTGCTTTGATGTCTCTGTCAATAGGGCAGGTACTGAAAAGATTGATTTCCGAAGCTTCGATATTATCAAGACAGGTATTTTGACAGTTTAATTGGAGCGGAAATTGAAAATTAAAATTGATTGGAAATGGAGGTAAATATTCCAGATCAATGGTCATCGGATAAGAAAAATTGATTTGTTTAACAACAGGTTGTTTACCTAATAAAATAAAATTTGTGTCTATCAATTCAAATGGGCAGGGGATCGTATATTTCAGTATTAAATTTTTGTTTGAGATGGCCTCATTAAAAGTGATACTGGAGATGGCATCATATACTTTTTGATCTGTTAGAGGATTTTCATTTGGATTTAATCTAAAACCCACTCTTGCACTGCTGGGTTTGGAAAAATGATTGATAGGTCGATCTCTTCCGGTTCTTTCGCTATTGGGAACGCAAACTGAATTGTAACTGAATGAATAAAAATAAGGAAAATTGGTAGCCACTTCTGGTTGACTATTTTTACAAGTAACATAGTCAAATAAAATTCTAATCTGGTCTCCTGGATTTATATTGGCCAAAGTTAGTTTGACTTCATGAAATGCACTGTCGAACAAACAAAAATTTCCGGTCACTTGATTTATATAATCTATCGCAATAATTTGTCCTGAACCAACAAGCCGAAAACTATTTTTTAGAAATGCCACATCAAAACTTGAAATAGCAGTGCTTGCTTTAAAAGTGATCATCACATTTTCCGCGACAGCTCCTCCATTGTTGTAAACAACAAACTCTTGAGTAGCTCCATCCGGATCACATATACAATCTGGAAATTTTGGCTTTGGGTCAAAATCCAAAACAGCCGACATAGCTGGTAGGATGAAATCAATTTGAGATGCTTCCTGATAGATCTGACAATTCACAGAATCGCAACCCCAATAAACATTAAACTTTGAATTTATCAATTCGTTTACGCAAGTTTTATGCGTAATATTTTCAGTGAGTATAATAGATTCTCCCTCTTCAAAAAGTGAATCAAGGTCACCAATGGTCAATATATGCTCAGGTTTAATTTCAATGCGAAGTAAAGTATTATTCTGTACAAGGGTCACTCCACTATTTGAAACAATATCTAATGGATCATGAAGATCTTCGAAAATAAATCCCTTTACCGGGCCTAAGCGAGAGTTGGTAATCGTAATTTGTCTTGTAAATTGGGATCCCACTTCTTTTCGAATTGCGGGGATATTCGATATGACTAGAAATCCTGTATTTATACTGTAAGTTCGCGAATTGATAGAATCCCGTCCAGTCGTATATTCAGAAACCCATTGATTGGTAAATTGGACTCCCATGTTCACTTGGTCATAAAGTTCGCATTTTGCATTTATGGCTAATCTAATTTCCAAATTTTCTCCTCCACGAATTTCAGGAATCTCAAATACTGGAGCGCTGAGATTGTTTATGTTCAATTCAATTGCAGAAACTATACTACCTATATTATATTGAACCCCTTGAGGAAATTGGCCACGAAGCTGAATATTGTTTAATGTACTTGCACTTAAATTTTTCAGTTGTACTTTTAAGATAATCTGCTGACAAAGTGCTAGTTCGGTAATTTCAGATTGGACAATGGTCAAAGATTGGGTGAATATCGGAGATAAAAAATGACATAAAACCAGACAGAAGATAAAGTGCTTCATCATGGGGAAGGATAGTTTAGGTAGGTAAAGATATATACTTATACCATTTGAGACGCTTTAGGGTAGAAAAAAGCTGCTTTACTTTCGGATAAAAGTCCAGAGTATCAAAAATATTGCAATGATTTTAATAAGCAAAAACATCCATATTTCAAAGATACTTGTGGCAATGCTGTTTACTGGTTCGCTCCAATATGCAAATAGGGGGAAATACTTAATATCAATATTTGGAGGGTTTAATATCTGGCCTTGGCATCTTTGGTCGGCTGGAATTGTATCATCCAATGTAGCCACATAACCATCATAACGCTGTCGATAATGGGATTGGCCCAGGTCATATTCATACCAGTAAATTCGATCTGGATTGCATATATGCTCTGTGATTTTGGCTTTATGAGTTTTAGAAAAGAGTTGCAATGAAATGGTCCGAAAAGGGTCTTCAATTCTAAATATTGGCAAAATAAAGAAACACATTAAAAGAAAGAGAATACCAAATTTTAAATAATACCACATCTGCATTTCGTTTGCCCAAAGGTATCACAAACTTATTTTTAATCTAATGGAATGATAATAATTTTAATTTTATGCCATGTTAAGATCATTGATCCAGAAATTTTTAGGGCATTACAAGAATTGGAAATTATGGCAAAAGGGCCTGTTTTATACATGCTGTATCATTGGACTGCATTGGATTTATATGATTTTATTAATTTGGTTACTTCCACCCATTACCACGACTCAGATTGGCAGCTTGTTGGCAGGAAAAGGCCTTCGAAGGGATTATGTTTCTATTTCTAAAATAAGTAAGATGGCTCCCTTGGCTGTAATGGCCGCAGAGGATCAATTGTTTTTGGAACATTCCGGTTTTGATTTTGAGAGCATCGAGAAAGCGATGGAGTATAATAAAAAAAGTAAAAAGAAAAAGAGAGGCGCTTCTACGATTAGTCAGCAAGTGGCGAAAAATGTGTTCTTATGGCAAGGCAGATCATGGTTTCGCAAAGGACTTGAGGTGTATTTTACATTTATGATAGAAATGCTTTGGTCAAAAAAGCGAATTATGAATGTATACTTAAATACGATTGAAATGGGTGAAGGGGTATTTGGTATAGAAGCAGCCTCTAAAGCTTATTTTAAAAAACCAGCCATCAAGCTTACAAGAGAAGAGGCTGCAAGAATTGGTGCCAGCTTGCCTAATCCAAAACGCTATAAGGTATCACCACCTTCATCCTGGGTAATGTTGAGGACACCATGGGTATTAAGACAAATGGAGCAGATAGAACCCGACGAAGAGGTTCAGAAATTAATGGGTTATTTTGACGTCAGAATGACTTCAAATAATAAGAGAAAATAAAAGAATTAGTTGGGCTCATTGTCTGAATTTAATTTTTGAAACCAATTGCGCAGTCTACTAATGAAATTGATTTGAATAAGACCTCCTGCCTCAGATCGTTTGTGAACCAAATATTGAATGGCTTTTTTCTCTACATAATGATGAAGCGGTAGCAAGATGGCGATCATAATCACTTTGATTGAAAACAACTTCCAAGGCACCTCATGTGTGATCTCATGGATCTGTTTATCAAGCTTAATAATTAAAAATTCGAACAAGAAGATAAAACTCAAAAATCCGAGGCTGCGAATAAGCCATACCGGCATCTTGTATTGAACCATCAGCATCAACCCGAGAAAAATAAGTACAATGAATATAGCGATAAGATCGTATTGGGTTTGGTGAAGGTGATTTTGCTCATTGTTTTCTTCTAATTGTTTCTGTAATAATACTTTTTCCATAAACTGGGCTTCTATTTTGAATATTTCTAAAGAATGTCTGGATTCATTTATCGTAGAATTTATTTCCTGTAATTTCTGTTTATATTCCAGAGCTTCTTTGTAGTTTTTATTTTTTATAAAGAACTCTACCATTTTTTCTAAAGTCCTGGATTTATTTGTATTAATACCACTCGAAATGCCATATTTATAGGAAAGTTCAAAATAATTTATAGCTCTATTGATTTGAGATACAGTAGCCAAGTGTTCTGCATAATTTAAATAAAGAATATTCAGAAATCCTGGATCTTGGCTTTCAGTGACTAAATTTGCGAATAATTTATTATAATAATATTGAGCTGAATCTTTTTGATTTTGTCCTTGATATTGATATGCTAACAATCGAAACAAAGTCAAACTGTCCTTTGAGATTAGTTTTTGGAATTCTGATGGAAAATTGAATTGAAATACATCGAGTAAATTTTCACTGAGTCCAAAAGCTAATTTTGTGCTTCTGAGAAATGCCATGCAATACTTATTAAGTCTGTCTTGTCCGTTTCTAATGGAGAATGATACAATAGCTTTTAAGGAATCGATATTAAATTCTCCTAGATTGATCTTGCAGATAAAGTCAAGTTGGTAAAGTTTATTATAATAGAATGTGGTGGAGTCAAATAAATTCTGATTTGAAGACAGTCTTACTACCTCATTTGTGTACTGTAATCCTTTGTCAAAAATTTTAAGCTCATAAAAAAATTCAGCAAGTTCAATATTTGCCAAATATTCAATATTTTTATTTTTAGATTGTAAGGCTAGAAATAATGCTTCCAGAAAGTTCTTAAGAGCCTCTGCCGGACTATTTTTGAGCCTCATTGATTTTCCAAGTGAAATAAGAGATAGGCTTAGTTTTTGTGCAGATTCAAATTCTTTTGAAATAGTTAAGGAATGAGAAGCATATAACAAACATTTTTCTGCATTTTTAATTTCAAAGTAATATTCTGAAAGTGATCGATACAGAGACCATTTATTTTCATTTGACAGATCACCAAGAAGTAATTCTTGAGCAATTTTAACTATTTTGGTTATCTTTTCTGATTGAAAATCAAATTGTTTAAATAATATAACATATTCGGCGAATTGTAGGCAAAACTTATCAATTTGTTGAGCAGTGAGACTTGCTACCAGACATTCATTTATTATACTGTCACTTTGCCGTGAGTTATCTTTAAATATGACAAGTTCATAGCAGGCCTCAAAACAGTCTGAATGCTCCATTTTTACCCCAAGAATAGGTATAGCTTGGTTGTTACTTTGACCTTGAGTCCAAAATGTATGAAAAAATACGCAAATGACTATATAAAATTGTTTATATTTCAAGTTTGATAAAATTTTATCTGGCAAATATATTCAGTAAGTTTTATATTTGCTTAAACTTTAAACAAAAAAGCAATGAAAACTCAAAACATTTTATTTCTTCTCTCTGGCCTTTTAGGCGGCATGCTCTTGGGGTATTATTTTTTTAAAGACCCTTCGGGACCTATTCCTCAGCCTGATTTTACAGTAGGGGACTGTTGTTCTAAATTCCAAAAGCAATTAATTTGTTTAGATAATCTAGGGAGAGATTTAAAAAACTTTCCAGATCAAGATGCAATAGTGGCTTATAGTTCATTTTGCAACGAGGTAAATCCTGGAACTGGAAATAACAAAGTATTGGACTGTACCGGATATACTTTGGATAAACAAACAGTTTTAGATATTGGACAATTAATTAGTCAAAATGGTGATTGGGCTGGGATTAGGATTTACCCAGGAAGAAGGGTAATGACCGGAAGTATTCAAAATGTGAATATTGTCATGGGATTAAATTCAACTCCAGGTCCTAAATTTTTCCATGAAATATCAAATAGCGCACGTTTTTTTCCTCTAACAACTCAAGCTCAATTGGGGCCTTGTCCAAGATGGTGCGAACTACAAGGTAGAATAGTGATTTTTTCTAAAAGTTAGAATATTGGTTCATTCTTGTGCAATTAGTAAAATCTATTATTAAAATATTTTTATATTAAAAAGCCCATCCTCTCTGGTAAGAAGATGGGCTTTCATAATCCCTTTATTAACTAAAAACTCTTATTATCCTTTAGGATTGAGAATAGTACCATTGCTTTTTGGGACTGTCTCTTCATCTTCTGAAGCTACATTACCCTTTAAGTACAAGGTCTGTTCTTCATCACCTTCGTTGGTTTGAATTTTAACCGTTTTATTGATTGGACCAGGACGTTGAGTGTCATAACGAATTTCAATCGTACCGGCTTCACCTGGCATAATTGGTTCTTTTGGCCATGTAGGTACTGTACATCCACAGGATCCTCTTGCATTTTTAATGATCAATGGTTCAGTACCTTTATTGGTAAAACTGACCTTACGGACCGGCTCTGATCCTTTTTTGATCTCACCATAGTCAACAGAAGTGTTTTCAAAGACCATTTTAGGGCCTCCGGAAGATTTTTGAGGGGTGGTGGCTGGGGCTGCATTCTGAGCAGTCAAGGCAGCAGAGCCCAAGAGTGCGATAAACAGGAGAAAAAGATTTTTCATGTGAAATTTTTTTTTAATTTTAAGTTACAAAATTAGAACAATATAACAACATTAAGACTCCGCATATTTAAAAATGTGTGTTAAGCTCGTGTTAAAAATGGCATGATTTAAAAAATCCCTTGATTTTGACTATTTTATACAAGATTCCTTGACTGATTCTTTTATTTTTGCCGTCGAATAAAATAGACATGAGTATTTACAATCCTGTTTTGGGTTTATTGGAGGCTGTACCGGGACCAGATGCCAATTATAAAACCGAAGTTTTAAAGGACTTTTGGATTTGTTTGGTATCCAGAGAACTGTCGTTGGTTGGACGGAAAGAAGTATTAACAGGAAAAGCTAAATTCGGAATCTTAGGTGATGGAAAGGAGCTTCCCCAAGTAGCCATGGCTCGATCTTTTCAAAAGGGTGATTTTAGATCAGGATACTACCGCGACCAAACATTTATGTTGGCATTGGATCTTTGTAGCGTCAAGGATTATTTCGCCCAACTTTACGCTGATCCTCAAAATGATCCTTTCTCAGGAGGAAGACAAATGAATGCTCACTTTGCAACTCCATTAATCGATGGACAAGGAGATTGGGTAAACCACACCCATCACCATAACGTCTCGGCGGATATCTCAAGCACTGGCGGACAAATGGCTCGAGCTTTGGGTTTGGCTTTAGCTTCCAAACATTATCGGGAGGACAAACAATTAAAATTACAATCCAAACTATTTTCCAATAAAGGAAACGAAGTTTCCTTTGTAACCATAGGTGATGCATCTACTTCAGAAGGTGCCTTTTGGGAAACGATGAATGCGGCGGCGGTCCAAAAAGTTCCGCTAGCAGTTTGTGTATGGGATGATGGATATGGGATTAGCGTTCCAATTGAATACCAAACAGTGAAGCAAAATATTAGTGAAGCACTGAGTGGATTTGAAAAAGAAGATAAAAGCAATGGCATAAGAATTTATAAAGCCAAAGCGTGGGATTATTCAGCTTTGGTCAAGACTTTTCATCTGGGTATTGAAGCTATGAGGAAAGACCATGTGCCTGCTTTGTTCCATATTTCTGAAGTTACCCAACCACAGGGACATTCTACTTCAGGTTCTCATGAGCGTTATAAATCTAAAAGTAGAATGCAATGGGAGCAGGAGAATGATTGCAACCTTAAATTTGAACAATGGATATTACAACATCAATTGGCTGATTCAAATTTAATTCAAACGTTGAAAGACAAGGCCAAGGATTATGTCAAAGAGCAAAAGAATATAGCCTGGCAAGCCTTTATCAGCCAAAGTGAAAATTTGAAAATTGATTTACTTTCATTGTTAGAGGGATTTCAATCAGAATCTTTGGTTTCGGGGATTATTGAAAAAATAAAATCGAACAAAGAAATTTCAAGGCACGAATTGGTAAGAGAGGCTCGCATCCTTTTGTTTTATTCTAAATCTGATCATCATTGGTATATTCCTCTAAAAAAATGGTTGGAGCTGGCTTATTTGCAAGCGCAAAGTGACTTCCATGATCATCTGATTTCTAATAAAGCAAAAGCAATTGAAGTTCCAGTGGAGTATGGTGCCGATTCAGAAGAATTAAATGGCTACCAAATTCTAAATAAGTATTTTGATATTATATTTTCAAATCGATCAGAAGTCATCGCTTTTGGTGAAGATGTAGGAAAAATCGGGGATGTCAATCAAGGTTTTGCAGGATTGCAGGAAAAATTTGGAGACTTAAGGATATTTGATACCGGAATTCGGGAATGGACGATTGTAGGTCAAGCGATTGGTATGAGTATGCGAGGACTGAGACCGATTGCAGAAATTCAATACCTAGATTATATCGTTTATGCATTGTCTCCATTGATGGATGATTTGGCAACCGTGAGATATAGATCTGATGGCATTCAGAAAGCACCCGCAATCATCCGGACCAGAGGGCATCGTCTGGAAGGAATTTGGCATTCCGGTTCACCGATTGGGATGTTACTCCATTCTTTAAGAGGAATACATATTTGCGTGCCAAGAAATATGACGCCAGCAGCTGGAATGTACCAGACATTGTTGCAAGGAGATGATCCTGGGATTGTCATTGAATGTTTGAATGCTTATCGCCTAAAAGAGAAAATGCCAGAGAATCTGGGTGAATTTAATGTGCCATTGGGAAAGATCGAGATTTTGCAAGAAGGAGAAGATGTTACCATAGTAAGCTATGGTTCATGTATTCGGGTTGCTGAAAAAGCAATCGAAATGCTTTCAATCAAAGGTATTTCAATTGAATTAGTGGATATCCAAACTCTTTTACCTTTTGATCTTGGAAATGAAATTTTGAAGTCACTTCAAAAAACAAATAAGCTATTAATTTTGGACGAGGATGTACCGGGAGGAGCAAGCGCATATATACTGCAACAAATTTTGGAAAAACAAGGCGGATATCAATATCTTGATTCGGCTCCGGTGACCATCACAGCAGCGGAACATCGACCACCTTATGGAAGTGATGGCGATTATTTTTCTAAGCCGAATGCGGAAGATATTGCAATGGCAGTTTATAATCTAATGGTTGAGTACGATCCGGCTCGATTTAATTTCTAATATAAAAACAAGTTAAAGTGTCAGATTCTCTAGTGATTATTCCAACATACAATGAAATTGAAAACATCAATTCGATTGTACTGGCAGTGATGTCACTTGAGATCAAATTTGATGTATTGGTTGTAGATGATGGTTCACCTGATGGTACAGCCAAAGCAGTGCTACAATTGCAAAAGGAATTTTCTGACCGGATCCATTTGATGGAAAGGAATAAAAAATCAGGCTTGGGTACCGCTTATATTGCAGGATTTAGATGGGCTCTAGAAAAGAATTACCGTTATATCCTTGAAATGGATGCAGACTTTAGTCATCCTCCACAAAAGTTAATTGAACTTAGAAATGCCTGCGTGACAGGAATTGCAGATGTTGCAATTGGATCCAGATACACAAAAGGTGGAGGTGTGGTCAATTGGCCTTTTATCAGATTGGCACTTTCGAGAGGGGCTTCACTTTATGTCAGAATGATCACTGGTATGAATGTGATGGACCCAACTGCAGGTTTTGTTTGTTACAAAAGTGAAGTATTGGAAAACATTGGACTTGATACCATTAAGTTCGTTGGTTACGCATTCCAAATCGAAATGAAATACAAGTCCTTTAAATTGGGCTATAAACTACATGAAATTCCAATTTTATTTCCGGATAGGGTAAAAGGCAAGTCCAAGATGAATATTTTGATTATCCGTGAAGCCTTATGGGGCGTTTTCCAGATGAGATGGAGGGCATAAGAATCCTGGCCTAATTCAGGCAATTGTCATGTAAGTGACTAATGCTTACCTTTTAAACTAATACATATTTATTTTTTTAATCTTTAAGTAGCAGTATATAATAAAATTATACATTTGTACATGTATATATGTATATATTCCATATTAAGAGGACTTTACACTTGTAAAATGTCATCAAATTCTTGACACCCTGTCATTATTTTGCTTACAAGCTGATCTTCAAGTAGATTAATATATAAATTTTTATAATTTTTAATGGTAAAAAGTGGGTGAAAGTGGGAAATCTTACTAATTTTGACCCATCAAACCAACGTGAGCTCAAAGAATGTATAACCTGAGTGGAGAATATGAAGTCAAATTAGACGACAAAAGCAGATTGCGATTGCCTTCTAATCTGATGAAATTACTGGGTTCCCTCCAGGTGAACAGCTTTGTGGTCAACCGTGGTTTTGAGAAATGTCTGATCCTGTATCCACAGGACGTATGGGAAGAAAAGACCAAAGAGGTCAATCAATTAAACCCATACAATATCAAGAATAGAGAATTTGCCAGATTTTTTTATAGAGGTGCAACGCAAGTTGAGCCGGATGCTTCCATGCGCATTTTGATACCAAAGTCTTTGCAAGAACATGCTTTGATTGAATCTGATGTAATGCTTTTGGCTTACCACAATCAAATCGAGATTTGGTCTAAAGAAGAGTATCTAAAAATGGTAAAAAATGAGCCTTTGGATTTTGCTTCTCTGGCAGAGGAAGTTTTTAGACATAAAGATGTCTGAAATTAAAAAGTATGAACATCAGCCGGTGTTGCTGACCCCTTCAGTAGATGCATTGATTACTGACAAAAGTGGAATTTATGTCGATGCTACTTTTGGAGGAGGAGGTCACAGTAAAGAGATTTTGAATCATTTAAACGATGACGGAAAACTTTATGCTTTTGATCGCGACATCGATGCATTGGACAATCAAATTTCTGACAAGAGATTGGTGTTGGTTAAATCGGATTTCAGGTATTTGAAAAAATATCTCAGGTATCTTGGAGTGACCAAAATCAATGGACTCTTAGCAGATCTGGGGGTTTCATCTTGGCATTTTGATGCGGATCAAAGAGGATTTTCCTTTCAATCAGGAACTGCATTGGATATGCGAATGAATGTAGAGCAAGATTTAACGGCAGAGCTAGTTTTAAAGTCTTATTCCGAAACTGAGTTGATCAAAATACTTACTGAATTTGGAGAAATTACAAATGCAAAACCTTTGGTTGCAAAATGGATCAAAGAAAGGAAGATGATAAACATCAATACCTGTGATGCATTTGCCGATTGGTTAGATCCATTTGTGTACGGTAAAAGACAAAAGTACCTGGCACAGGTTTTCCAAGCACTGAGAATAGAAGTCAATGGTGAATTGGAAAGTCTAAAAGAATTGTTGATCCAATCCGGAGATCTTGTTCAAGCTAAGGGAAAATTAGTAGTGATTAGTTACCATTCTTTGGAGGACAGAATAGTGAAATCTTATTTCAAAGGAGAATGGCCAATAGATTCAAATGTAGATGTTTTTGGAAAGAGAAAAAAGATTTTTAAGCAAGTTAATAAAGAAGTAATAGTACCAGATCAAAAAGAAATTGAATTTAATAGCAGATCAAGATCTGCAAAAATGAGAGTAGGAGAAAAACAAATTTAAATGAATACGGAGTTTAATAAACCGCCAAAAATAGATAGAAAGAAGTATAGCAATATCCACACAATGTTGTTTTACAAAAATCTACCATTTATAGGATTAATTTTCGTATTGAGTTTTATTTATGCTGCAAATGTGCAGTATGCTGAAAAGCATTTGCAGAAAAGTCAGTTATTGCAAGAAGAGATTAAGGAATTGAAATGGGTGTATTGGTCGCTTAAATCCGGGATCATGTATCAGAGTATGGAAGGTCAACTTTCTAAAAAAGTGCAGGAGAGAGAAATATTTATTCGGGACGAAGCCCCCAGAAAAATTGTAAAGCTGGAGCAGTAGCAAGATGGATCGCAAGAAGGAATTATTGATCAGAGTGTATGTGATACTTGGCCTTTTTGGTTGTGTGGCTGCGTACATGATTTACCATGCGATCAAAATTGTTGCTATCGAAGGTGATGAATGGAGACAAAAAGGTGAAGAGCTTTATTTTAAATTGGTCTCTATCGAAGCTGAAAGAGGCAAAATATTATCCGATGATGGGAGTCCGCTCGCATTGTCATTACCGTTCTTTGAAATACGAATGGATACCAGAGCCAAAGGCTTAACATCCGAATTATTTAATGCCAAAGTTGATTCTTTGGCCGCCTGTCTTGTAAGAGATTTATACCAGGAAAAATCGCTCAATGAAGTAAAAAATTGGTTGGTTCGTGAGAGGAAGGCAAAGAATAGATATTTATTAATTGCGCGCTCATTAGATTATAATCAGCTTGAAGAACTTCGCACTTATCCAATCTTGAGATCGGGCCAAAATAAAGGAGGATTGATTGTCATTAGAAAAGACAGAAGAGAAAAACCTTTTAAATTATTGGCGAGCAGAACGATTGGTCTAAAACGCGAAAATGCGCCTTCCATTGGTCTTGAAAGCTCTTTTGATCCTTGGTTGAAAGGAGAAGAAGGACAGCGCTTAATGAAGAAAGTTGGACCCGACTTATACCTTCCCGTGGATGAAGTTATAGAAATAGAAGCAAAACGCGGTAAGGATATCAAAACAACCATAGATATAGGAATTCAGGAAGTAGCAGAAGAAGCTCTCTCTGAAGCCATACTAAACCATGGGGCACAAAAAGGTTGTGCGGTGGTCATGGATGTGAAGACTGGAGCAATAAAAGCCATTGCCAATTTAGGTTTAGATGCCAGTGGCCAGATTGTGGAAGATTTTAACTATGCACTTGGATATTCTACAGAGCCAGGGAGTACGATGAAACTTGCATCAGTTGCAGCCATGTTGGAAGAGGGAAAAGTGGATCTTAAAACTGCTGTTCAACTCAATGGTGGAGAAGCCTATTTTTATAATAAAAAAATGAAGGATTCTGAATCACATGGTGTTGGTATGAGCGATTTGCAATATTCTTTTGAAAAATCTTCAAATGTTGGAATATCAAGATTGGCTTATGAAGTTTTTGGATCAGGAGAAGGGCAGAAAAAATTTGCAGAGTATTATAAAAAATTCAGATTACATAAAAAATCTGGAATAGAATTGGAAGGTGAATCAGTGCCCGTTGTTAAGCATCCTGTCGAGGACAAAGATAAATGGTATGGAACCTCAGTGCCTTGGATGAGTGTGGGATACGAAATTCAACTGACCCCTTTGCAGATTCTTAATTTCTACAATGCCGTGGCCAATCGTGGTGTCATGATGAAACCTTATATTGTCTCTCAAATTTTAGATGATGATAAAGTTGTAAAAGCAATAGAACCTAAAGTTTTACAGCAAGAATTATTTTCCGAAAAAACACTTACTCAGTTGAATATTTTATTGGCTGGAGTAGTCACCAATGGAACGGGTAAAGTGATTCAATCAGAACAATTTAATATTTCTGGTAAAACCGGCACAGCAGTTACCAATTATTATTTGACTGGTTTGGAGCAAAAACAATATCAAGCTTCTTTTTGTGGTTTTTTTCCTTCTGAAAACCCAATATATAGTTGCATCGTGGTCATTTATAACCCTACACAAGGTGGATATTATGGAGGGCAGGCAGCAGCACCCGCATTTCTAAAAATTGCTGACAAGTGTATGAGGGATAAAAAATTGGTTGCCACCTTGGTCAATGATCAGCCAAAGCCATTGCTGGCGAATGAAGTATTACCAGTAGGGAATCACGGTTTTTCAAAAGATTTTCAGAAATTGTTTAATCATATTGGACTACCGTTTCATGAAGCTAAAAATAATGAATGGGTGAGAACCATTTCTAATAATGATGGGATTTACACTTTGCCTCAACAAGTTGATATAAAAAAAGTCCCGGATTTGGCAGGAATGGGATTGAGAGATGCGCTTTACATTCTTGACAAACAAGGCGTTTTAGCGTCAGTGTCGGGTGTTGGAAAAGTGGTGTGGCAAAGTCTGGAACCAGGCGTATTATGGACGGATCAAAATCGTAGGATTGAGATCCAATTACAATAGTTGATTTAATAAAAAAGTTCTTTGAAAGATTTATCCCAAATTTTACCCAATAAAACTACTTTTTTTCTGAGTGGAAATGTAGAAAAAAAAGTAACTGGATTTAGTTTGGATTCAAGAAATGTTGAACCTGGTGAAATTTTTGTGGCCAAAAAAGGGACTCAACTGGATGGACATAAGTATATACCTCAGGTTATTGAAAAGGGTATAAAGGTTATACTTTGTGAATACATGCCGGATGACCTTCAATCAGATATATGTTATATTCAATCAAACGAATTAATGAATCTCTTGGCAGACATGCTTAGAGTTTATTATGAGGATCCTTCACAAAATTTGACTTTAATAGGTGTCACAGGTACCAATGGAAAAACGACGGTTTCTACTTTATGTTATGAACTTTTAATTTCATTGGGCTACAAAACTGGATTGATTTCCACAGTTGAAAATAAGTATGGTAATGTAGTTGAAAGTTCTACACACACCACACCTGATATAGTAAGTTTGTATCGATTGTTAAATAAAATGGTGGAAGCAGGTTGTAGTCATGTTTGCATGGAAGTCAGTTCACATGCCATTGATCAAGACAGAATCCTTGGATTACAATTTAAAGTTGCAGTATTTACCAATATCACGCAAGACCATTTAGATTATCATGGTACTTTTAAAAATTATATAGACGCAAAGAAAAAGTTCTTTGACAATTTGTCTAAAGATTCTATCGCAATTGTCAATGCTGATGATAAAAATGGATTGATCATGGTGCAGAATTCAAAAAGCACAATTAAAACTTATGGTGTAAAAAACATAGCCGACTACAAGTTAAAAATATTGAACAATGCGATGGATGGATTGCATCTAAAGTTTCAAAACACAGAGTGGCATTCCAATTTGGCTGGAACTTTTAATGCTTCCAATCTGGCAGCGGTTTTAAGTATTGCACTGGAGCTTGGAGAAGAGGAACAAGAAGTTTTGGAAAAAATGTCAGGACTTCATAATGTCAGTGGACGTTTTGATTTGATCAGAGATGATGCGAATGGCAGGGTAGGAATTGTAGATTATGCACACACGCCGGATGCAGTTGAAAAATTGCTTTTAAATGTGAGTGCAATTAGCAAACAAGACCAAAAAATCATAACCGTTTTAGGTTGCGGTGGAAACAGGGATAAATCTAAAAGGCCAATGATGGCATCGGTAGCTGTTCGTTTAAGTGATCAATTGATACTCACATCAGATAATCCTAGGGATGAAGATCCTTTGCAGATTATTGAGGAAATGGAATCAGGAATAGACCCAAATGATTCACAGAAAGTTCTGGTCATACAAGATAGAGAGCAAGCCATAAAAACAGCATGTTCCATTGCTCAAAAACAAGACATCATCATTGTTGCTGGCAAGGGTCATGAAAAATATCAGGAAATCAAAGGTGTAAAGATGCCTTTTGACGATTATCAAATTTTGAAAACATTTTTGTTAAAATTATATAAGAAAATAGAGTAGGTTCTATTATCATTCTCAGGTTGGTTTTAACAGTTACAGCAGAGGATTGCAACCAAAGGGATTGGATCCCTGCTGTACTGTTAAATTTCCGATCACAACTAAAAACCATGTTGTATTATTTATTTCAATTTATAGAAAAAATATTTCACCTTCCCGGAGGGAGATTGTTTAATTACATATCCTTCAGAGCTGGTTTGGCCGTAATCATTTCGTTGGTCATAACGATGTGGTTGGGCAACCGTATTATACGTTATCTAAAAAAATTGCAAATCGGTGAAACAGTAAGAGACTTAGGACTGACTGGCCAAAAGGAAAAAGAAGGAACGCCTACTATGGGTGGACTAATTATCATCTTAGGTATTTTAGTTCCAAGTTTATTGTTGACCAGATTGGACAATGTGTATATTCAATTATTGTTATTCACCACCCTTTGGATGGGAATTATTGGATTTGCGGATGACTATATAAAAGTTTTTCAGAAAGATAAACAAGGACTTAAAGCAGTATTTAAAATTTTAGGCCAGGTCGTTTTAGGATTGGTTATTGCCTTGGCCATGTTGTATCATGAAGATGTGGTCGTGCGGATGGCCAAATCTGAAGCCATGTATTTCAAATATGATATTCAGGAAGAAATTATAAATCCGGATAAACTCAATGATCCACATGTATATGTGAAAACATCTCTGACCAATGTTCCATTTTTAAAAGGTAATCGTTTTGATTATGCATGGATCACACAATTCATGGGTGACAATGCAAGATCGCTAATTTGGATTTTATTTATTCCCATTGTTATTTTTATTGTGACGGCAGTTTCCAATGCTGCTAATCTGACTGATGGCTTGGATGGTTTGGCTACAGGGGTGTCCGCCATAATTGCGGCCACGCTTGCCGTGTTGGCCTATGTATCAGGTAATGCGATCATTGCAGATTATTTGGATATTTTCTATTTGCCATTTACCGGCGAGCTTGTCATTTTTGCAGCTGCATTTTTAGGATCTTGTGTAGGATTTTTATGGTACAATGCCTATCCTGCAAAAGTTTTTATGGGTGATACAGGTAGTCTTACCTTAGGAGGTATTATTGCAGTTTTAGCAATTGTTTTGCGCAAGGAACTATTAATTCCGCTTTTGTGTGGAGTGTTTCTAGTAGAAAACCTTTCAGTCATGATTCAGGTGAGTTATTTTAAATATACTAAGAGAAAATATGGAGAGGGTAGAAGAATTTTTTTAATGTCACCTTTACACCACCACTACCAGAAGTTAGGAATGCATGAAGCCACCATTGCTGTTCGATTTTGGATTATTACTTTGTTGCTGGCTGTTTTGACAATCATCACCTTAAAAATGAGATAATGATGGTGTTAATTTTAGGTGCTGGTGAAAGTGGGATAGGAGCTGCGTTGCTTGCGAAAGCCCAAAATATGTTGGCATTCGTTAGTGAGCAAAAATCTATTGGTTTTGAAATCAAAGAAAAATTAATTGAGCTTGAAATCGATTTTGAAGAAAATGGACATGTTATAGCTTTTGAGGCTTTACCCGATTTGGCCATTGTTAGTCCTGGTATCCCTTCGAATTCAACCATTGTCAGACATTTAATTTCAAGGGGCGTAGAAATTATTTCTGAAATTGAATTTGCTTCCAGATTTTGTAAAGGGAAAGTAATTGCGATCACTGGAAGTAATGGTAAAACCACCACCACTAATTTATGTCATCATATTTTGAATGTGAATGGTAATAATGTTGCTAAAGTGGGTAATGTTGGATATTCGTTTGCCAGAAGTGTGTCAGAAACGGTGGCCGATTATTATGTGGTAGAATTGAGTAGCTTTCAGTTAGATCATATCAACAGCTTTCGACCGGATATTGGAATTTTACTCAATATTACCCCGGATCATCTGGACCGATATGATTATAATTTTCAAAACTATGTGAATGCTAAATTTAGAATTGGAGAATTTCAAACCAATCAAGATCACCTAATTGTGAATATTGGTGATCAGGTCATTCAGCAAAATATAGGATCTATTAAAAATATAGCCAAAACTCATTCAATAGAAATACAACTTGACAACGAAGGTTTTATTTGGATCAATGGAAACAGAACATTGACTTTACAAAATTCCGTGTTAAAAGGAAATCATAATGCAGTAAATATTGCTTGTGTTTTTACAGCATTGAAAATTTTGGGGCTCAGTGTAGACCAAATTCAAAGTGGGCTAGATAGTTTTGTCAATGACCCCCACAGGATGGAAGTTTTAGGAGAATTTAATGGAGTTGAATTTATCAACGACAGCAAAGCGACCAATGTTGATTCTGTGTATTGGGCATTGGATGCCATGCAAAAGCCAGTCATTTGGATTGCCGGTGGACAAGATAAAGGAAATGAATATGGAGTTTTACAAGCTTTGGTAAAAACTAAAGTAAAAGCATTGATTTGTATGGGCTTGGATAACCAGAAACTATTAAATGCTTTTAATGAGACAACACCCATAAAGGATACCCATGATATAAATTCTGCGATTCAAGAAGCTTGGAATATTGCTCAATCCGGGGATGTAATTTTATTATCCCCAGCTTGTGCAAGTTTTGATTTATTTAAAAACTATATGGACCGCGGAGAACAATTTAAAAATGAATTTGAGAAGTTGAAAGAAAGTGTAAGAGGATGAATGAAATGATTTTGGATATTAAACAAGGAATTAAGGGTAACCGCTTTTTGTGGGCAATTATCCTTTTATTGTCCTTATGTTCAATGTTGGCTGTGTATAGCGCTTCATTGTCCTTGACTAAATTTCAGGGTGATTCCACTTTGTATTTTCTTTTTAAGCATGTGCCTTATATATTAGCAGGATTGGCAATTGCTTGGATGGTTTCCAATATTGATTACACAGAATTCAATAAGTATGCACCTATTTTCTTGGTGATATCTATTGGTTTATTAATCTATGCTTTATTTTTTGGAGTGAACATTAACAACGCCAGACGTTGGATACAACTTCCTTTTATTGATGTTACTTTTCAGGTTTCAGACATTGCAAGAATTGCTTTGATTACTTATGTGGCGAGATCTGTATCAGCCAAGCAGGATTATATAAAGAGTTTTAAGACTTCTTTCATGCCCATCATGTTGCCTATCTTAATAGTTTGTGGACTTATTGCGCCATCTAATTTTAGTACCTCTGCTTTACTTTTTGTGACCTGTGTATTGATGATGATCGTTGGAAGGGTTTCTTTTAAGTACATTATTATTTTAGGATTTTTGGGGATCATCATGTTTGGATTATTAATTTATCTGGGACATTTTATGCCGGATTCAATTAGGGTACATACCTGGATTAGCAGAATCAATGAGTTTTTGGGAAATGAAGGAGGAGGATACCAAATCCAACAAGCAAAAATTGCCATTGCCCGAGGAGGATGGTTTGGAGTTGGACCGGGACATAGCATGCTCAGAAATTTTATTCCATACTCCTACGCCGATTTTATATATGCCATTATATGTGAAGAGTGGGGAATATTGATCGGTGGTATCGGACTTATTGGACTTTATACTTTATTGTTATTTCATTGCGTAGGAGTCGTTACGAAATCTCCAAGAGCTTTTGGTGCGATGTTGACCATTGGTATTGGTTTTAGTATTGTGATTCAAGCCTATGCAAATATGGCGGTTTCACTTGGTGTGGTACCTGTTACCGGTTTGACCTTGCCATTTATAAGTATGGGCGGTACCTCCCTATTAATTACAAGTGTAGCTTTCGGAATGATCTTGAGTGTAAGCAAACATATCAGTGGATTAAAGTTGGATGAAAATAGTGATGAGAATGAACGGGATCATAAAATTAGTTTAGACGATGAAAGTGCTCATTAGTGGTGGTGGAACAGGTGGTCATGTGTTTCCGGCAATCGCTATTGCAGATGCATTAAAATCGCTATGTCCTAATCTTGACATTCTCTTCGTTGGTGCGTTGGGCAAATTGGAAATGACCGAGGTGCCTAAAGCAGGTTATAAGATCATAGGTTTGGATATTCAAGGTTTTCAAAGAAAAATTGGATTGGCTCCATTTAAAACTTTTTGGAAATTGGGTAAAGCTTTATTAAAATCAAGAAGTATCCTAAAATCTTTTAAACCCGATGTGGTGGTTGGCGTAGGTGGATATGCAAGTGGAGCGATTATGAAAGCGGCCCAATGGTCTTCTATTCCAACGGTCATTCAAGAGCAAAATTCATATCCGGGTTTGACCAATCGTTGGATGGCGGATCATGTCAATTTTATATGTGCAGCCTTTGAAGAAGTAAAAACATTCTTTCCTAAGACTAAAGTTTATATCACTGGCAATCCGGTGCGTCAAAATTTTAACAAACTTGTCGACAAAAATATTGCTTATGAATATTTTGGATTAGATTCCACTAAAAAAACTTTTTGTGTTTTTGGGGGCAGCTTAGGGGCAGCTACTATGAATAAAGTCATTTTGGAAGCATTACCTCAAATTTATGCTCGTGAAGATATTCAAATTTTGTGGCAAGTCGGTCGAAAATATGAAGAAGAAATTTTAAAACATAAAATAGCTTCTATCAAAAGGGTTAAAATTTGTAGTTTTATAGATCGCATGGATTATGCTTATGCCATTGCAGATATCGCCATTGCCAGGGCAGGAGCCCTGACCATTGCTGAATTGGCTATAACGGGTACAGTTTCCATTTTAGTGCCATCCCCCAATGTAACGGATGACCACCAAACTAAAAATGCAATGTCTTTGGTACAGAGAAATGCAGCTATTTTGGTCAAGGACGAAAATGCAATAAAAGATTTATGGAAGACTACAATTTCTTTATCACACGACGAGGTAAAGCGAGCTGAAATTAAGAAAAATCTTCTTGCATTAGCAAAACCTGATGCCGCAAAAGATATCGCCCAACATATTATTTCATTGATACCACAAAAATGAAAATTCCAAACACCATCTACTTTCTAGGAATTGGAGGCATTGGAATGAGCTCCCTGGCAAGATATTTTAATCGGCGAGGTTCAAAGGTATTGGGTTATGATCGTACTTCTTCAGAATTGACTTCAGAAATGATTAAGGAAGGAATTTCTATTCACTTTACGGATAGTCCGGATTTAATTCCAAATGAAATTGATCTGATCGTTTATACTCCAGCGATTCCAAAAAATTTAATGGAATTTATCCACTTGAGTCAGTGGCCTGACAAAATTAAAAAAAGGTCAGAAGTTTTGGGTGAGCTTACTGCATCTCATAAAAATATTGCAATTGCAGGGACCCATGGGAAGACCACAACCAGTGTTTTATTATCACAATTGTTGGACCATTGCAAAATTTCATTCACTGCATTTCTTGGAGGAATTTCCAAAAGCCATCATTCTAACTTAATCGACAAAGGAGACAGTTGGATGGTAGAAGAAGCAGATGAATTTGATCGATCTTTTTTGCAACTAAGACCGGACATTGCAGTGATTGGATCTTTGGATGCGGATCATTTGGACATCTATGGTGACCGGATGAAAATGGTCGAATCTTATTTGGAATTTTCAAGAAAAATAAAATCAGGAGGAATCTTGTTTTTATATCAGGGAATTGCTGAAACTGAAATTGAAGAATTTAGAAATATTTGTAATCCCAAAGTCAAGGTATTGACTTACGGACCACAACTGGATGCAGACATTCAAATTAAAAATTCAACAGACAGAACAAGGTTGGATGAATTTTGATTATCGGGATGAAACTGGTTTTAGTATGAATAATTTAAAAATCAGATTACCTGGAATTCACAATGCTTCCAATGCAGGAGTAGCCATTCGCATTGCGATGGAAGTGAAAGCATCCGAAAATAATTTTGAGTATGATATTAAAATGGCACTTTCTGAGTTTAAAGGAATAGATCGAAGATTCGAATGGAAATATGAAACTGAGAACAATGTATTGATTGAAGATTATGCGCACCATCCCTCCGAATTGGCCGCTGCAATACAAGCCGCTAGAGATTGTTATCCAAAAAGAAAATTGACTGGGATTTTTCAACCTCACTTATATACAAGAACAAGAGATTTTGCAACTGACTTCGCCAAAGTGCTGGATACCTTGGATGAAATAATTTTGGTAGAACTATACCCAGCTAGAGAAAATCCAATCGAAGGCATTGGATCCGAGACTATTCTAAATTTAATGCAAAACTCGGCCAAACATTATATATTAAAAGCAGATTTAGTAGATCAATTGACAAAATTGAAGACCGATGTCATTCTAATTTTAGGAGCAGGAGATTTGGATTTACTCTCCAGCCAAATTGTTAAAAATTTAAAGTAACATGCAAAAAAGGGTAAAATTAGGAATAGGAATTGCTATTTACATCAGCACCATGATATTGGTTTCTGTGGTTTGGTTGAGTGCCATTAAACAGCAGCGTATGCAAAAGTCCGGGCAGCTAAAAATTCAAATATTGAGGCCAACTGCTGAAAATATCCTAATCGATGATAAAGACATTAAGGAGACCGTGCTTAAATTTTATAAAAAAGATTGGAGAAAGATTAAATCTTTTGCCATGAATACAGTTGGACTTGAAAGTCGCCTGGAAGCTTTACCGGTGGTACATCACAGTGAAATTTATTTGGATGCCAATCAGAATCTTCATGTGGATGTTTACCAAAGAGATCCTGTATTGAGGGTTTTAGACATTGAGGGCAACCAATATTACATAGATACTGAAGGCAATAAGATTCCGTGTTCATCCAGATATGCAGCCAGAGTTCCTGTGGTAACAGGAGTGGCTGGTACACAAGGAGATAGAAATGTGCTCAAAGGAAAAAATTTACATATTAAGAATATTTACTATCTTGCGCTCGAAATAGCAAAAGACCCCTTCGCCCAATCACTTATAGAACAAATCGATATCCAGCAAACTGGTGATGTCGTTTTTGTACCGAAGATTGGTTCAGAAAAAATATTTTTTGGTAAGGTAAATGACATTCAAGAGAAGTTGGATAAGCTTCAATTTTTCTATCGTGAAGGACTGCGATATGAAGGATGGAACGTATACACCACCATTGATCTTCAAAATAGAGATCAGGTGGTTTGTAAAAGAAATAATGCAGAATTATAAATAAATTGAAATCATTCTTGACAGTATAAATATTATGAACATGGAAACTCAAAATACTCAAAATCCGGACATCGTCGCTGCATTGGACATCGGGACCACCAAAGTGTGTGTGGTGGTTGGAAGAAGAAATATACTTAATAAAATTGAAGTACTTGGATTTGGAAAAGTTCTTTCAGAAGGAGTCATTAGAGGCGTGGTATCCAATATTGATAAAACGGTAAAGGCTATCAGCGATGCAATTGACCTTGCAGAAAAAATGAGTAAGCATGAAATTCAAAAGGTTCATGTAGGTATTGCAGGGCAACATATAAAAAGCCTCCAACATCAAGGCGTACTGTACAGAAGCAATCCTCAAGAAGAAATCACAAAAGAGGATGTGGATAAACTTATCCAAGATATGTACAAAATCGCACTTCCTCCTGGCGATCAAATTTTGCATGTGATACCTCAAGAATTTACCGTTGATGATGAAGAAGGAATTATTGATCCGATAGGTATGTCTGGTTCCAGATTGCAGTCCAATTTTCACATTATTACAGGCAATACATCTGCAGCTTCCAATATTTTACGTTGTATTGAAAAAGCTGGATTAGTAGCGGAAAGCATCACCCTCGAACCCTTAGCTTCTGCAGAATCAGTTCTCGCAAAAGAAGAGAAAGAAGCAGGAGTAGTGATGGTGGACATTGGAGGTGGAACAACAGATGTGACCATTTACAATGAAGGAATTATACGATATACTTCGGTAATTCCAATAGGAAGCAATATTATTTCCAAAGATATTAAGGCTGGTTGTTCAGTAACCATCGAACAGGCCGAGAAATTAAAAGTGAGATTTGGATCAGCACTTAGCGAGGAAATCGTTGATAACAGGATTATTACTATTCCAGGGCTGATGGGCCGCGAACCAAAAGAAATTTCTGAAAAGAATCTATCTCGAATAATTCAGGCAAGGGTTGAAGAAATTTTTGAATACGTTATGTGGGATATACACCGCAGTGGCTATGAAAATAAAGTTTCAGCAGGAATTGTACTAACTGGAGGTGGATCCTTATTGAAGAATCTCGATTTATTGGCCGAATTTCAAACAGGCCTATCAGCTCGAATTGGACATCCTACCCAATATTTAAGTTCGCATTACATGGATGAAATTTCCAATCCTATGTTTGCAACAGGAGTTGGACTTATTTTGGAAGGATTTAAGAAAGTTCCACTGCGTAAAGAGGAAAAAAGAATTATTCCTGAGAGGACTTTTGATTTGGTGGAGGAGGTCTTACCCATTGGTTTCGAATCCATGCCTGAACGTGACGAAATAGAACGCAGGAAAGAATCTTGGCTTGGTAGAGTGGTGAATAAAGGTTATTCCTCTGTCAAAGAATTCTTTGAAGCCAGTCCCGATTCAGAATTTTAAAATATAAATTAAAAAAAATTATAATTTATTATTATATATAATATATAATTACGTATCTTTACGTCATCAATAGATATAAAAAAAGATTATATGACTCAAGAATCTATCATTAAAGTGATCGGAGTTGGTGGAGGAGGCACCAACGCGGTGACCCACATGTATAATCTCGGCATTCGAGGTGTAGATTTTGCAGTCTGCAATACAGATCATCAAAGTCTTGACATCAGTTCAGTTCCTGTAAAAATCCAATTAGGTCCGTTGCTTACTGTAGGACGTGGCGCTGGAAACAATCCCGAAGTTGGACGTCAAGCTTGTTTAGAATCCGTCGAAGAATTGCGTCGATTTTTAGAAAAAGATACGAAGATGGTTTTTGTAACTGCCGGAATGGGCGGTGGTACCGGGACCGGTGCAGCACCAATCATTGCCAAAGTAGCTAGAGAACTTGAAATATTGACGGTTGGAATCGTGACACTTCCATTTCAATTTGAAGGACCTAGAAGAGCCAGATTGGCCTTCGAAGGTTTGGATCAATTGAAACAAAATGTAGATTCTTTAATCGTAATTTCCAATAATAAATTGCGAGAGATGTATGGCAATTTGGCCATGTCCAGTGCCTTCGCTAACGCAGATTACATTCTTGCCACTGCAGCAAAAGGTATTGCAGAAATTATAACTGTTCCAGGTTATATTAATGTGGATTTTGAGGATGTAAATTTTGTGATGAAAGACAGCGGTGTCGCCATCATGGGTAGTGCATACGCAAAGGGGGAAGACCGAGCAAGAAAAGTGATTGAAAGTGCTTTAAATTCGCCTTTATTAGAGGACAATGATATTCGCGGAGCAAAACATATTTTGCTCAATATTACAACAGGTAGAACGCCTGAAATTACCATGGATGAGGTTGCAGAAATTACAGAATACGTGCAACAAGAAGCAGGTTTTGATACTGATTTAATTTGGGGCTCTTGCGTAGACGAAAGTTTGGAAGACCAAATAAGTGTCACTTTGATTGCAACTGGATTCGGACAGGGATACAAAAATCGTGGAGCTGAAATTCAGCAAACCCGCAAAGTTGTATTGGATCTTGATGAAGAAGACAGACCTGTAGTCGCGGATACTTTTTCTATGGAAGACCATTCACAAACAGTAGAGTTTGAGGACATACAAACCGCTATTCAAAAAGAAGATAATTCGCACAATAGTCTGTTTTATTTTCCAAAACCTGGTGTCAATGAGCGCCGGGAAGACAGAACAACTGATTTAAATAAAAGCGCAGAAGTTTTTTCGAACGCTGTGGATGGTTTATCTCAAAGACAATCAGTCGTGAGAAAGCCGCTCAGTGAAGGAAAAATTTAGCAGAGGCTGAAAATACACCAGCCTTTGAGCGCAAACAAATTAGATTGGACAAGGTCAATCCGTCTTCGGAAACAGCCATGTCCAGAACCCGGATATTTATGGATGAAGACAATCGTCTTGACATCCGGGAGGAGAATTCGTTTCTCCACGATAACGTCGATTAAAGATGCTTCGTCTTTTCATACCTTTTCATGAGATTGGTTTATTAGGCCAGGGGTGGTTCCCTGGCCAATTTTTTTTCTGCATACAAGATTACCAAGAAATTATTAATTGAGTTTTATAGGTTTCTAATTCTTTTTGGTCCTCTAGAAATGAATGTTTATCATTAAAGTGTTCTATCCATAGTTTATCTTGCCATTAAAGTAGCACTTTAAACTCCTCATGAATGACCGTTTTTTATTTCCATATTTCTTTGCTTTTTCAAAATTTGATGTAGACATTGGTTTTATAGTTTTACAATTTCATTCTAAACTGAAATGCCTTTTAACATTTAGGAACTTTGATTTTAGACATTAACTTTCTAAGATTTTAACAATTCGTAAATCTAAAAATCAGAAATACAATGATTTGTGTAATTAATCAGGAGAGGGTTAATAAATTTTTCTAAGCACAGATGATAAAATACTGTATATTTCGGCTTTCTTATATAAATCTTATGAAAAGAAATCTTTTAATACTTGGCACTGTCTTACTTTCAATTTTGACCCTTGGTCTCAATGCTCAAGATATCCATTTTACTCAATTCTCATTCTCCCCATTGCATGTCAACCCTGCACAGACAGGTGGATTTAATGGCACATACAGGATTGGAGGTATTTTTAGAGATCAGGCTGCTGCGGTAACTGGAATTGGTTCTGAGTTTAGGACCATTCATTTTTTTATTGATGCCAACTTGACCAAAGGATTCAGAAAGCAGGATTGGGTGGGTTTTGGAATGAATTTTTTACAGGACAGGTCGGGCGTAATCTCTTTGGGATCGGGAGGTTTTATTGCCCAAGCAGCTTACCATTTAGGAGTGAATAAAAACAGTGATTTTTCAATCGGAGCTCAATACGGTTCGGTAAGTATGAACATTAAGGATAAGGAAAAAGCAATTTTCGAATCAAGCATTTCCGGTGGAGGACAGTCTCAGGATCTGATGAAATTGCAAGATAAGGCTAGTTTTACCGACATTTCAGTTGGAGTGGCATACACCACCCGATTGAGCCCTAAAAAGCACAAATTGGTGATGGGGGTGAATATGGCTAGAGTGAATAATCCAAGGGTATCACTTTCCTCAGGTGGTATTGGGAATAGAATTGGTTCTATGTTATCTGCACATGCTTCATTGGATTACCATCTAAATGATAAATTGGATTTGATTCCTATGATATGGGTGCGCAATTTAAAATCCAATACTCAAATTGCACCACAGTGCATGCTGAGTTATTTGTTTAATCCACAGAAAGAAATTAGGTTAAATGGAGGGCTTGGTTATAGGATAGGGGATGCTTTGGAGATAATGGCTGGAATGGATATCCGAAACATCAAATTTCAAATAGGATTTGATTTGACGCTTTCTGGTCAAAGTGCAGCTCAAAGTCCATCCGGTTTTGGAGCTGTGGAACTTGCTGCAATCTACACTGGAAATATCACAAAGAAACCGAATCCAAAACCAAAAGTATTTTGCCCAAGATTTTAATATTCTTTATTTATTTAGATGTCATTTATGAAAAGTAAAATATTCTTTTTTTCTACAGTTATCATGTTCAGTGGGCTCTCAGTTATCGCTCAACCCCACAATAGCAATACTCCGGCAGCATTGGTTAAATCCGGTGATGAGCAGGTTGAAAAGGGACAATACTATGTAGCTTTGGAGCAGTATGAAAAAGCCTATAAAGAAAATAAAGAAAAGGACATAGCCATCAAAGTCGCACAAGCACACCATCTACTTCGTGATTATAATAAATCTGCTGTTTGGTATGGTCGTGTTTTGGGCAGGGATAAAAACAATGTTTATTTTGAAAACCGAGTAGCCTATGGTAGGGCCTTAAAAATGAATGCACAATACACTGAAGCTGCTGCAGAATTTAATAGGTATTTGGCGGAAGGTCAAAATGAAGATCTTAAGGCAGAAGCGCAAAAAGAATTGGACGGAATAGCCCTCTTGGAAAACATGAAAGATGATCTTTCTTTGATCGTCAAAAATATAGGTGTTCCGGTTAACAATCCAGAATCACAGTCAAGTCCTGCTTTGTTGTTTCCTGAAAAAAGCATCTATTTTGGTTCTTTGTCTGATAAATCCTCTAAATCTGATGAAGGAATTCATTTTTCGAAAATCTTTAGTTCTAATTATGAGGAAGGTAAAGGTTGGTCTAAACCAACTGAATTAAGTGAATTAATTAATAGAGAAGGTTACCATTCTTCCAATGTAAGCTTTAGTAGGGATGGAAATACGATGTTTTTTACACGCGTTTTGTCCGATGGTGGATTTATGGAAGAGAGTAAAATTTATGCATCATCCAGAACGGCTGGTGGATGGAGTCCAGCATTGGAAGTAACTGGAGTCAATGGAGATTTTTTAGCCCGGCATCCTGTAGAAGGTGAATTGTTTGGATCCAAAGTGCTTTTCTTTTCTGCCAACATAAACGGTGGAAAGGGTGGATTTGACTTATATTATGCCAACAAAACAGGTGAAGGACAATACAGCGATCCTATTAATTTGGTTGAATTAAATACAGTGTCGGACGATATTACACCTTATTATAACAATGGTGCCTTGTATTACAGTACTGAAGGTAAACCCGGATTAGGTGGATTTGATGTATTTAAATCCAGCTGGAATGGTTCAAATTGGTCAACTCCAATGAATATGGGTAAACCAATTAATTCAGAAGTAGATGATATCTACTATAAGGTAGATCAAGATGCAGAAATGGGATTTATAGTTTCCAATAGACCAGATCCGGAATCTAAATCTCTTAAAGGTAAAACCTGTTGTGATGACATTTATACGATAAGCAAGCGTAAATTGGTAATTGAGTTGAATGCCATTGTTAAGAATGAAGCAAATAAAGCATTAAAGGGCGTTACAGGTCAATTGATAGAATTGGCAGGCAGCAAAGAAGCCAATATCCAATCAAAAAGCAATGCTGAGGGTAATCAAGTGAATTATATCCTGGATAAGGACAAGTCATATAAGCTAGTCATTGCAAAAGATGGATATTTTCCTCAAGAAATTCAACTCAACACTGTTGGAATTGAAAAGGATCAGGTCATCAATCGGGAATTTATTTTAAAAATGATGCCTCCTGAATCTGAGTTTGAAATCATTACCATCAATGAAGATATCAGGCTTAACAAAATTTATTATGATTTTGACGATGATAAAATATTGCCTGAATCAGAACCAGATTTGAGGGCATTGCTTGAAATTATGACCAAATATCCTGAAATGGTGATTGAATTAAGCTCACACACGGATAGTAGGGGAGATGATGCTTATAATTTAAAGTTGTCTGAAAGGAGAGCAAACTCTGCCAGACGTTGGCTGGTGAACAAAGGCATTGAGGGCAAAAGGATAAAAGCCAAAGGCTATGGTGAGACTAAAATATTAAATCATTGCAACAATGGTGAGGATTGTACGGATGAAGAACATCGATTTAACAGGAGATCTGAATTCAAGATATTGGAAGGTCCTACCAGCATAGAAGTTAAGAAAGAAGTTCTTAATAAGGCTTATAAGCAGCAGAAGAAATAACTCTTCCAAAGATCATTTACTTAAGAAAATCGTTTCAATAGCAGGCTTCTATTGAATAAAATTGAATACTTCAAAATGATATACAAGTCAATGTGGATTGTTTCATTGATATTTAATTTATTTGCATGTTCTGCAAGTAAAATTGAAACTGATTTGAATAGCAGTCAAGTTAAGAAGAATGAAACGTTTATTGAAACTGTAGGAGTAGAGGATACCTTTGCAATACTAAAGTTTGATTCTGCCAGCTATCAGTTAGGTACCATCTTAAAAGGAGAAATAAAGGAAACCGAGATATGGTTTACCAATCTAGGGACTATCCCACTAGTTATAGAACAAATGACCAGTTGTGAGTGCACCACCTTGGATTACTCCAGGAAACCAATATTACCCGGAGCCAGATCGAAAATAAAGATAAAATATGATTCTAAAGATAAATCAGGCCCGCAGATTATTGATATTGATATTCTGGCCAATACAAAATCGGGAACTGCATCTATGAAATTACACATCCTTGTTAAATAATTTTTATATAAAAATTTCATTTTTCTTATATCGTTGATTTATAGAAACATACGCTAAAAATTTACTTTATTTAATTTACTTTATTTTTTATAATAATATATAAATTGTTTATTATAAATTAAATATATATGTAATTTATTTGTATATTGAATGTAAAAATCTAAGGGTTTACCCTGATTTTTTAAAAAATAATTTTAAAAAGTAGCTAGTTATTAAATAGATGTTCTATATTTGTGGCGTATTCTTCCCTTTGTTCTGCGATCCTTAACGGATTTCAGGACACGCAATCATGTTGTTAAGGCCCAACACCATAGGCCTTACATTTTAGATCAAATTTTTGAAAACTATAAAATCTAAAGACATGATGCAGTTTAAATTAACTACAAGAAAATTATGGACAAGCTGTTTAGCACTTGTTATCATTTTCTCAACCTCCTGTGTTAAAGACGAACCAATTGTCGATCAAGTACTGGTTAAGCAATTAACAGAAACTTCTTCTGAATTATCTGTTGGTTGGATGAACCTTGCTTTTGAGCTTACAAAAGAGACTCCTGGATACACTTCACCTGTTGCAGCAAGAACCCATGCTTATTTGGGTTTAGCAATGTATGAATTGTTGGTTCCTGGAATGGAAAATTACCGCACGATGCAAGGTAAATTAAATGGATTTAAGCTTGGTACCATGCCAGGCGTTACACACTCTGATATGGATTGGAGTATTTCATTTAATGAAGCTATGTATCATTTGTTTACTCAGTTTTATCGCAACACAACACAAGGTGGTTGGGCAATTATTGATAAACATTATAATAGCAACCTTGAAAAATTAAGTGCAGGATTGAGCCCTATTACCATTAATAACTCAATGATTTATGGACAAGCCCAAGCAAAAGCACTTTACAATTATTCATTGACGGACGGACAGGACAATTGTTCACTGAACAATTACCCTGAAAATTTTACAACACCGAATGGTCAAGGATTGTGGATTCCAACTCCTAACCTTAGCAAACCATTGCAGCCATATTGGGGAGAGGTAAGAACTTTTATCAATTACAATCAAGTGAGGACTGAAACGCTTGTTCCTCCTGGATTTTCTCAGGATAAAAATTCTACACTTTACAGACATGCATTGGAAGTAAGAAATAGAGTAGAGAATTTGACCAAAGAAGAAGTTCAAATGGTTAAATATTGGAATGATGAGCAAGAAGGTAGTATCACACCTGCAGGCCATATGCTTTCAATTTTAGGTCAGATCCTTTTAAATGAAAACAAAGATTTGGGATTTAGCGCATACGCTTATATGAAAATGGGTATTGCTTTGCATGATGCAACAGTCATGGCGTGGAAAACAAAATACACTTATTTCACCATGAGACCAGAGTCATATATTAAAGAATATATTGACAGTGACTTTCTTCCATTTATCAATCCAAATTCTACACCTGAGTATTCCAGTGGATTATCTTCAGCTGCGGCTGCTTCTGTAGAAGTTATGGGAAGTTTGTTTGGGCATAATTATGCTTTTACGGATAAAACTTACGAATACCGTAAAGATATTGAAGGAACGCCAAGATCTTATAAGTCATTTGATCACATGTTAAATGAAGTTTCTTCTGCCGCTTTATTGGGTGGAATTCACTACAGATTTAGCATCGAAGCTGGTGAAAGACAAGGTTTTGACATAGGAAAAGGAATCAACGCTATCAGATAAATAATTAGGGTTATTTTAAGATTGGAACCCCCATTCAAAAGAATGGGGGTTTTTTTATGCAATTATTGGAACTTTCATGGGTTAAATTGTGATACATAGACTTAATGCATGAACTCATTCCATTTTTTTTTCGTTGTAATGGTTTAGTTTTGATATGACATTGAAAGCAAGGATAATTCTTATTGGAATATTACAAATTTTATGGTTCAACCAAGAACTTAGTGCACAGCTTGACTATAATTCCATTGTACCGATAGATTCTGTTTACCATCCCCTCGTAAGGACGGTTAATTTTAGAGAAGATATCGATCAGGTTTCTATGCCCATCTTATATCTCGATAGACCTTATTCGCTCGATTTGCATTTTGATATTCTGGAAGGGTCACCTAGAAATCTATTTTATGGTTATTGTTATTACAACCAGGATTGGACACCATCCAATTTACAATTGATGGAATATTTAGGTGGTTTTAATGAAATGGAAATTAGAACTTTTAGGGCTTCTTCTCAAACCTATTTACCCTATGTTCATTACACTGCTTCTTTACCTGGGCGCGACTATGCATTTAAGGTATCAGGAAATTACCTGTTAGTGGTGTATGATAATTCAGGGGAGATCTATTTGACTCGTAGGGTGTATTTGACAGACAATAGTTTTAAAGTAAACCCAAGGTTTCAAATTCCAATAGATCCGGAAATCACAAGAACGCATCAAAGTATGACGCTGACGGTGACTGGAACCAATAAAACCACGATCATTAATCCATCCAAGGAAATTAGGGTTGAAGTTTGGCAAAATGGGAGTGCTATAAATAAAACAGTATTGGGAGATCCTTTTTTCTTCAATGGTAACCAAATCAATTATACAAAGCAAGATGGCATATTATACCCTGCGATGAAAGAGTTTAGAAGAAAAGATGTTCGGTCCATCCAACATCGAACCATAGGAGTTTCTTATTGGGATCAAATAGGCAACGATTTTCATTGTTATTTTAAAATGGACAGTACGAGATCAAATCAATTGTACAGGTTTGAGTTTGACTTTAATGGTAGATATTATGTGGGTTTTGAAGATAGGATCGATGCACGTGGAGATTATTTGAGTGAATATGTTTGGTGTCATCCGGTTTTAAAAACCAGTATAGAGTCTGAATATCCAGTCTACGTGTACGGTGCAATTTCCGATTGGAAATTAAAGGATGAATTTAAAATGACTTATGATCCAACAGAAGGAGTTTACAAAGGAAAATTTTATATCAAGAATTCGGTATTTGATTATCTCTACGCCACAATAAATGATGATGGCTCCATCAATACAAGTCTTTATGAAGGAGATTGGTATGAAACCGAAAACGATTACTTTGTATTGGTCTATTTTAGACCTTTTGGAGGAAGATACGATCAGCTAGTTTTTGCAGGTAGATTTAATTCAAATAGATAAGATTTATCTTTGTTCTTATTGATATCTTTAACCTTCATTTTAGTCATACCATTTTATGTTTGAGAGCTACCAAATTCACTCAAGGGATCAATATGAAAAGGATTATAAAAATAGTCTGGAAGATCCTGAAAAATTTTGGGGCAATATTGCCGAGCATTTTGTTTGGCAAAAAAAATGGGATCAGGTTCTGGATTGGGAATTCAAAACACCCAGTGTTAAATGGTTTGATGGAGGATTATTAAACGTCAGTGAAAATTGTATTGATCGATTTGTAAAAATAGATCCATCCAGAATTGCTTTGATTTGGGAAGCCAATGATCCCTCGGAATTGCCAAGGGAGATTAGTTATTTAGAATTACAAAATGAAGTGTGCAAGTATGCAAATATGCTTCAGTCACGGGGCGTTAAAAAATCTAATCGGGTCATCATTTATATGGGAATGGTACCGGAATTGGTATTTGCAGTTTTAGCCTGTGCAAGATTAGGGGCCATTCACTCAGTTATTTTTGCCGGATTTTCAGCCATTTCAATAAAAGACAGGATCGTGGATTGCGAAGCTACCCATATAATAACTTGTGATGGAACCTTTCGTGGGGCAAAATGTATTGATCTAAAAAGTATTATTGATGAGGCAATTTTTGATTTAAGTTTTATAAAAAATGTATTTGTATTGCAGAGGACCCGGCAAGAAGTCAAGATGGTAGAAGGTCGGGATGTTTGGATTCACGAGTTAATTGATCAACAGTCAGATTGGTTTGAACCAGTGGCAATGTCATCGGAAGATCCATTGTTTATTTTGTATACTTCTGGATCGACCGGTAAGCCTAAAGGTGTGGTCCACAGCACTGCGGGTTATATGATCTGGGCCAATTATACTTTCATCAATGTTTTTCAATATAAAACTGGTCAGATCCATTTTTGTACAGCAGATATTGGATGGATAACGGGGCATAGTTATATCATATATGGACCCTTGTCAGCTGGAGCCGCTACTTTAATGTTTGAAGGGATCCCAACCTGGCCGAATGAAGAAAGGTTATGGCAAATCATTGATAAGCATCAGGTCAATATACTTTATACCGCACCCACAGCTATACGAAGTTTAATGGTGTATGGAGAGGACCCACCTTCACATTATTCATTGGAAAGTCTAAAAGTTTTGGGAACAGTAGGAGAGCCAATCAATGAAGAAGCATGGCATTGGTATGACCAAAATATAGGCAAATCACGCATTCCCATTGTGGATACATGGTGGCAGACAGAAACCGGAGGAATCATGATCTCAAACCTTGCAGGGATCACAGAATCCAAACCTACCTATGCAACACTTCCATTGCCTGGAGTATCTGCGGTGCTTAAAGATCAGGAAGGTAAAAATGTGATGGAAGCCCATCAACAATCTGCCTTATTTATTAATAAACCTTGGCCCGGCATCATTAGGACCACTTATCAAGACCATGCCCGATGTAAATTAAATTACTTCAGCCAAATTGAAAATATGTATTGTACGGGCGATGGTGCTTTTGTAGATGAAGAAAATAATTTTAGAATAATCGGTAGAATAGATGATGTACTCAATGTTTCTGGTCATCGATTAGGTACAGCAGAACTTGAAAATGCGATTAATGAACACCCTTCTGTTATTGAAAGTGCGGTCGTAGGATATCCACATGATCTAAAAGGTCAGGGAATTTACGCATTTATCATATGTCAAGATACAACAACAGACCATGATTTAATGACAGAAGAAATCCGGGAATTGGTACAAGCCATCATTGGGCCCATTGCCAAACCTGATAAGATTCAAATGGTCACTGGCCTTCCCAAAACAAGAAGTGGAAAAATTATGAGAAGAATCCTCCGTAAAATTGCAGAAGGGGAAAAATCAAATTTTGGTGACTTGACTAGTTTGATTGACGCAAATGTGATTGATCAAATATTGGCCAACGCAAAATGAAATTTATTAAAATTGGTTTGAAACTAGCAGTTCCCAATCACCAACACAAAGCTTAAAAATCAATTGTTTTTTATCGTCAGTTTTCCCCCTAAGTAGGCCATTGGTAAATAAGCTACCAGGATATCTAGGGCACTAAACCATATAGGGGACGGCAGCATCACCACATTGATGATCCCTGCTACCAGAAAAAACACACCAATGAGCATGGCAAGTTTAAAATGGTTGTTTGCGGCTAAGTAGGCTGTTACCGCTGCACCTAAAAAAGTGCCAAGTGCGTGAGCCAGGAATGGCATTAGAAAATGCTTTGGTTCGAAGAGCTGCATGCTAGATTTTAGACCTTCCATGGTTGTAATATCCGCACCATCTGGAGGAGGAATGATGGAGCCACTTACCTTATGGATGAGCATGATTAAAATATTTCCCGAAACCAATCCTGCTATGACTGCAAGAATATTTCTTAAAATTGGATTCATAATTTTGGTTTTATTTGTTTGTTTGAAAAAGTATTTAAACTTTATTTTTATTCATTAGAAATTTTGACTTAAATTCCAAAATAAATTAAAAAAAACTATTTAGGTAAATTGCCTATTTTATTTGATTTTTTTTATAAATATAATATTTGGATTTAATCACACTTTAAAAATTTGATAAATTCACTAAACCAATAACAATGAAAATCGATAATTTTCCAAAAAAATATTTTTTTTTTGAGAAAAATTTTTTTTATTTTTTTTTTAAAAAAAATAAATTAAAATTTAAATTGGGAAAAATTAAAAAATTTTTTTTTTTTTTTTTTTTTTTTTTTTTTTTTTTTGGTGGTGTGGTGTGTTTTCTTTTTTATCCAACAAGGGGAGGGAAATCGAAAATTAATATATTTTTTGTTTTTTTTTTTTTTTTTTTTTTTAATTTTTAAAAAAAAATTTTTTTTGTATAGTGTTTTTAAAAAGGGGGTTATGGAAAGAGGGAGATTGATGGGGGGGGGGGGGTTGATTGTGGTTTGGGGGGGGGGGGGGAGGTGGTAGAAGAGTTTTTTTTGAGGGGGGGGGGGGGGGGGGGGGGGGGTGGGGGGGTGGTGTGGTTTGTGGGTGGGGGGGGTGGGGGGTTTGGGTTTTTTTGTTTAATTTTTGTGTGTGGGGGGGTTGGTGTTTTTGGGGTTTGTTGTTTGATTCCTTTAAAAAGACCTTTCCAGACACATTAATTATCAGAGATGGAGTTTTTAAAGCATATGTTTTTTAGAATTTGTGAATTAGAAATGTAAATCTGATAAAAAGTCCATTTAATAGCATTCAACCTTTACTATGGAATAATGATCGAATCTATTATTAAAAAGAATATAATTGGTCAATTTATTGAATTGTGACCAATGTTACACTTTTAATGCCTTATTGGGAGAAATGAAACCAACTGATCATAAGATATGTTTATTACTTGAAAATCAGAAAAAATGAAAAAGAGCTTTTCCGAAATTATTAGTGATGAAAAACCTGTTTTGATAGATTTTTTTGCAGAATGGTGTGGTCCTTGCAAAATGATGGCACCCGTACTTCATCAACTAAAAAATAAGTTGGGGGATGAAATTTCCATTCTAAAAATTGACGTAGATAAAAATCCGGCTCTTTCAGAAACCTATGCTATAAGGTCCGTCCCTACACTCATGCTTTTCCAAAATGGAAAGACTTTGTGGCGTCAATCCGGTGTACCAACGGCTGCAGAACTTGAGAAAGTAATCTCAATGCACCGTCAAAAGGTTTAATATACTTTTTAGATTAGCATTCCACAATATTCACCGGAATATGCAATGCAAGTCCTCCATCAGCGGTTTCTTTGTATTTGTGGTTCATGTCAAAAGCAGTTTCTTTCATCGTCTTAATGACCGCATCGAGTGAAACCAAAGCTTTAGTAGGGTCAGATTCCATTGCAATTTGTGCAGCAGTGACTGCTTTGATAGCCCCCATGGTATTTCTTTCAATACAGGGTACCTGCACCAAACCTCCGATAGGATCGCAAGTCATGCCCAGATGATGTTCCATGGCTATTTCTGCGGCCATCATGCATTGTTCGAAACTTCCTCCCATCACTTCTGTCAAACCAGCTGCTGCCATGGCTGAAGAAACACCAATCTCTGCCTGACAACCACCCATTGCGGCTGAAATAGTAGCCCCTTTTTTAAATAAGCTACCTATTTCTCCCGCTGTCAATAAGAATCGCACAATATCTTCGTCACCTTTGTTTTGGTTAAAGCAAATATGGTACATCAATACTGCAGGTATAACACCAGCCGCACCATTGGTAGGTGCAGTCACAATTCTCCCAAACGAAGCGTTTTCTTCATTGACCGCAAGAGCAAAACAACTGAGCCAATTTAAAGTGCTTTTAAAATCGGTAGGATTGGTTTGAATTTTTTGAATGAACAAATCCGGATTGGCAGGCATGCCATCCTTGAGAAGATTATCTGCCAATTTCTTAGCTCTTCTCTGCACTTTTAATCCGCCTGGGAGTTCGCCGGATTTAAGACAAGATTGATAAATACAATCTTTCATGACCTTCCATATTTTTAAAATTCCAGCATAGATTTGATCTTTGTTTTGTAAGGATAATTCATTTTGCAAAACCAGTTGGGCAATGGAAATTTGCATTGAATTGCACCATTTTCTAATATCTTCTGCTGTATCAATAGGATAGGGCATATGTCTCACTTCTTCAAATTCTTTATTACCTTCTTTGATAATAAAGCCTCCACCTATAGAATAATAAGTTTCGCTGATTGAATTTTCATCGACTAAGAAAGCGCGAATCGTCATTCCGTTGGCATGTGCCGGAAGACTTTGATCTTTGTGAAAGAGTATATCTGTCTCTGGATTAAATGAAATGTTTTTTGAATTAGCGAGGTTGAGCTGATGTGAATTTTGAACTTCTGTATATATTTTTTGTACCCAATCTACCGGAATAGATTCAGGATGATGGCCAGCAAGTCCCAAAATCACTGCTAAATCCGTTCCATGCCCCATACCTGTTTTGGCCAATGATCCAAATAATTCTACTTGAATTTTTTCAACACGATCGATTAAGTTTTGATGTTGGAGTGAATTTATAAAATCCAATGCAGCTTTCCAAGGTCCCATGGTATGAGAACTAGAAGGTCCAATACCTATTTTAAAAATATCAAAAACACTTATTCTTTCCATGTAATCATTTAGTAAATCAAGTGCAAAGCTAAATAGCTCAAGCTAAATATTGTAAAAATAAAAAAGCCAGAAGATTGCTCCTCTGGCTTTTATTCTGATTAATATTGATTAATTCTTATTAGCGCATTTTACATTTTTCCTGAAGGCGTTTAAGTTCTTCAGCATTGTTCACTGTGATAATTTCACCAGTAGCAATCAATTTTACTTGGTAAGGATATTGAATTGAAGTTCTGTTAGCAGCTGTAGGTCTTGCATGCATCAGCTTGTTCAATTCTTCAATATTGTTTACAATGACTACATCACCATTTGACAATATTACATTTAATGGAAATTGTAATTCAAAGCAAGGTCTAGGTTTTGGATCGACCGGTTTGCGACCTGATTTACACAATTCCTGAAGTCTTTTAAAATCATCCTCATTAGAAATGGTTAATACATCACCGTTTCTCAAAGTCACATTGTATGGAAAACTAAGCTTAGGTCTTTCTGTATTACCCGCAGCAATCCATCTTTTCATAAAAGCCTCATGTGCTTCTTTGGATTCAATGGTGATTGTACTTCCATCATTCAATGTAAAAGTCACAGGGTAACTTAAAGTATAACAAAGATGGTTTTCTGGATTCGGATTTACTCTGGTGCGGCAAGCTTTCAAAATTCTATCCAATGCTGCTTGATTTTCTACTGTTACTTGAGTTCCATTTCTAAGAATGACATCATAAGGATAGAGAATGTGTGGTCTTGGGGCTCTAGGACTGGTTGCAGCTTTGCGCATAATTTTGTCAAGTTCTTCTTGACTACCCACTCTAACAACGGTACCATCTGGTAATTTTACACCAATTGGGAAGACCAATTTGTAACAAGGACCTTGCGCTTCATCTGGATCAAGTAAAGCAGTTGTTAATAAATCATTTTCACTAGACGATAATGCATCATTTGATAAAGATGTTTCGTCTTTCTGACAAGACCAAAGTCCTGCGAACAATAATCCTATGCTGAGGATTGATAAAAAATTTCTTACTGAATTCATAAAATTACGTTTTACTGATTAATAATAATGTTAGATACAATGGGATAAAGGAAGGAATATAAAAAATGTACTTGCCCGTGATAAAAAAAAATTCAAATTAGTATAAAAATAACCATTTTTGTGACTTGTGAAAAATGAAATAAATAGTTGGAATGAACTGAGAGAAGGCCATTCATCGGCACTTAGAGACATATACAATCAATTTTACAAACCCATGATGAATTATGGTTTGAGATTAACACCAAATAATGATTTGGTCCAAGATTGTATTCATGATTTATTTGCAGATTTATGGCGACTAAGAAGTGGACTTGGTGAAACGGATAGTGTTAGAAATTATCTTATAGGATCTCTTAGGAGAAGAATTTTAAAAAGTATCCAAGACAAATCGAATAAGCACTCTGAACTTTCAGAACAATATGATAGGGAAGATGAGGATTCCAATTTTGAAATTTCATTAATACAAGACGAAACCAATCTAGAACTTAGTTTAAAGTTGCAAGCAGCCATTGGCACTCTATCCAAACGTCAACAAGAAGCCATTTATTTGAAATATTCTGAAGGGCTTGATTATGAGCAGATTTGCGAAACGATGGGACTTCAATACCAATCCGTTCGTAACCTAATTTCAACGGGAATATTGAGGATCAAGGAAAATTTGCTCATTTTATTGTTTATTGTTGATAACTTTTTGAGTACATTTTTAAAATATTGAGCTTTAACTAGCTAAGAAACCATCATGAACAAGGATTATTCAAAATACAATTGGCAAAATTTAGTAGAGGACCAACAATTTTTAGATTGGCTCCAAAACGATGTAAAGCCAATGCATCCAAATTGGATGGAATTATTTCAGCAGTATCCTGAGCTTAAAATCCAAGCAGACCAGGCCATTGAGTTTCTTAATCAGTTAAAATTTAAAGACCTCGCTCTTAACACCAAGGCTCAAACTATGCTTTGGGAAAGAATTGAGTCTTCTATTCAAATAGGCGAAAAAACCAATAAATTTAAACTTTTTGGCAATTATATATGGCCCTATGTGGCAGCTGCATCTATTTTATTGGTTATTTTATTTAAATCTGTTCTTTTTCCTACGGGAAATGTAGATTTGAAAACTGATTTTGCACAAAAACTAGAAAAATCGCTACCCGATGGCTCCAAAATAGAAATGAATGCAGGAAGTACTTTGAGTTATGATGAATCAACATTTAAAGAAAAACGATTATTAAAACTTGATGGAGAAGCTTATTTCTCCGTTCAAAAGGGCTCTGATTTTAGTGTTAATACAACTTCAGGTACCGTTAAAGTTTTGGGTACAGAATTTAATGTTTTTGATAGAGAGGGAAGGATGGAAGTGCATTGTTACTCCGGTCGGGTTTTGGTGCAGTTTAATAATTCTAAAGAAACATATATACTTCAAGCCGGTGAAAAAGTAAATAACTTTAACACTGAAACCACGAAACAAGAGTTTAGTACTTTGGAATTAAAAATGTGGAAGGATGGATTTATTTATTATGAAAATGCGGATTTGACTGATGTGCTTCAGGAATTTAAAAGACAATATGATTTAAAAGATATAAATTTGTCTCAGGAATTGGGAAAATTGAAATATACCGGCTTTTTTAAAACCAATCAAAGGGAGGAAGCAATACAATCGATCAGTTTACCGATGCAATTAAATTTTGAGATTAAAGAAGGCATTTTGACTGTAACTAAGAAGTAAATGAAATGGGACATAGCTATTCGTACCAGCTTATGCTTGGTATTTAATTTAATTAGCTATTCATTTTTTGGCCAGCAGTCTATTGATTCAGTATCTCTGCAGAGCTTATTTTTAAAAGCGGAATCGCAATACAAAGTACATTTTGCCTATGACCCTGCATTGACCAATAAGAAACTTGCACCCTTATCTTTGTTACAAAAAGATTTGCCGGAATTCATTAATTCACTTAATGAGAGTAGCTTCATTCAATTTTTAAAACAGGATGAAAAACATTATTTGGTATTAATGAAGACTGATTTACAATCAAGTCAAGTATCCCTTACTTCCCAAAAAAAATTAATACAAGTTAATCAATCCGGATTTGTTTTTGATGCACTCAGCTCAGAATCACTGATCGGTGTAAGTGTTATTCTAATGCCCGACAGAATCCTTTTTAGTACGGATGAAAAGGGGCGATTTGAAATCAAACATCAAAGTTTATTCCAAAATCATTGGTTAGAAATCAGATATTTGGGCTACTATCCACAAAAGATTGATTGGCCTGTAATAAATAAGACATTTGAAATTAAATTGAGTCCTCAAATCGAAATGTTGGAAATGGTTACAATATCAGCATTAAAAAGTGAATTGAGCAAAGACCCAAACTTTGATTTTTCCAGTGGGTATCTTTTGACCAAAATTGGATCAAATCCAGCGTCGGTCTTTAGGGATCCATTCAGAAGTATACAACAATTGAGTGGTCTGAATGGAGCGAATGATTTAAGTTCAGGTTTACAAGTCCGAGGTGGAAACACAGAAGAAAATCTGATATTACTAGATGATTTGACACTTTATTCAGTCGATCATTTTTTTGGAGTCTTTAGCAATATTAATCCATTTATGTTGGATAGTGTAGAAATTTACAAAAGTTATTTTCCTTCGACATTTGGTGGTAGAGCTTCTTCATTGATTAAGATGAAGACAGCCGTTTTTCCTAAGAAACTGATGATTAAGGCTGAGATTGGATTATTGAATTCTAATCTTTATTTACAAGTTCCAATATGGCAAAATAAAATAGATTTTATGTTTGCGGGAAGAACGTCAACAACCAATTTGGGTGATTCTGATGCATTTGCAAATTTATTGCACACTGCTAATGCTAGTGCACTGAACATATCGAGGGATCAAAAGAGGTTTGTACCTGCAAATCCTGAATTTAAATTTAATGATGTCTATCTACGAATGAATCTTAGACCCTTAAATGGATGGACCATAAGTACTTCATATTTTAGATCTTTTGATAAGCTCATCACCAATTATCAAAATACCAGCAGTTATCCGAATTTAAGAGTTGTTGAAAATTTCAATGATACGGCATCATGGATCAATAGCGGAATTTCGATTTCTTCGAAAATGCAATGGTCTAAAAACTTTCACAGTACGATGGCATGGTCAAATTCTAATTTGAATGATCAACAAAAAATACTTGGTGTTATTACCACTATACGAACAGATACACCAAGAACGAGAACCATTCAAGATTTGACTTTATTTAATAATCTTATGAATGTGTATCAATTTCGTTTTGACCATCATTTGAAATTAAATAAAAGCAGTCATCAACTTGGATTTGAGTGGAATCATTATGACAGCACAGTTTTTAGAAATGTGATCAACAGAGATGTTGTATTTTTTTTAAAATTGAAAAATGGAGATGACTTTAATCTATATTACCAGGGAGAATTTCAGTTTTTTAATAAAATAGTTTTTCACCCCGGATTAAGAATCGGTGGATATGAAAGAAGATCAACTCTGGATGTTTCTCCCAGAATGCATCTTCAATATTCATGGACAAAAAATTTTAGAACCTCAATAAGATGGGGAAAATATTATCAATATTTGAGGCAGGTAGATTTTGAGGATCGATTTGGAAGGCCATTTTCAATTTGGATGCAATCGGATGAACGAATGTTTAATACATTGATTAGTGATCAATGGGAATTACAGAATATTTTCAGCATTTTTCAGTGGCAATTTAATTTTGAATTGTACTTTAAGAAGCTCAATGGAATTGCCGAGCAAGTTTATGGTATCCCGTTAACCATCCAAGACCCAACAGTTAGTCAACCACCATTGCCTCGTACGGTTATTTTTAACGGGACAGGACAGTCGTATGGTATTGATTTGTCGATTTACAGATCGTATAAATATTATCAATTGGATGCATCGTGGTCATGGATTAATTCCACCGTTCAGTTTAGTCAAATTAACCAAGGGAATGCATATACCCAGGCCTTGGTCAGGCCACATCAATTTAAGTTATCTCAAACTTTTAAATATAGAAATTGGAGTCTACACATTTATGGAATTTACGGAAGTCCTCAGCCCTATGTAGATTTATTGTTGGTTGGTGACCGAGAGCGGAATGTGAGGTCTATTAAAGAAGTTCAGCAAATTTTGCCGGAATATGTTAGAATTGATTTAGATTTAAGTTATAAGTACCGAATGAATAAATCCTGTATTACGGCAGGAATTGGCATTTTAAATTTAGAAGATCGAAACAATGTAAAATACATTCAATATGTTTTTCGTGTTCCTGTTCAGGTTTCCAACAGACCGAATCAAACACAGATTGCGGGTTCTGAAGTAACATTATTGCGAAGGACTTTAAATCTTTATATCAATTATGAGTTTTAATTTCAAATGAACTACATAATTTAAACATTGGGAAAATCTAAAAATCTCTATTACAAATTTGTCAAAATTTGCGTTTTTTAATGACATTCATAGAAGTTAATTTCCGCCAAGAAGTGATGAATTCTGGTTTTCTATATTAGCAAGTTATACTAATTGTATTTATAAATTAGTCCAATAAAATTTATATTTATCTACTTCCTTTTGTCCTACTTTTTGTCGCACGACTGAACGATCTAAGCTAAAGCTTAGTAGAGTGTGAAGCCATGGTGCAAAGCAAATGCGCCGGCCTAGGCGCATTGGCTGAACCGCAATGCAAACCAATGCGGCAGGTAATAAATTAATTGAACTAAGCGAGTTAGTGATTGAACCGAGCTGATAACCTCGTCAAGCTAGCTTGGGAACGTCGGCAGTAAGTAGTATATCAATTAATATTTTACTTAACCAAACATATCGATTCTTACTTTCTTTTGACCGCAAAAGAAAGTAAGCAAAGAAAACTCGTCACAAAAAAAGGCGATCACGCCGTTGGCGTGACCAGGTTTTCCGAGCGGGCGTCCCCAAGAGTACTTGGGGACTGGATTTCCCGCTCTCCAAACCTTTCGCTGGTTTTTTGTGACAATCCAAAATATATAATATATTTAAGGAATTCAAATAATCCGGTTGCTAGAATTTTGATGCAACAAGTCAATTCAGCGCGGGGGGGGGGGGGGTTTCGGGGGGGGGGGGGGGGCCTCCTCTTTTGCGGGGCGCCGGGGGGGGGTTGTGGGGCGGGGGGGGCGGCGCGCGGAGTTTATAACGCTTAGGCGTCGCTCCGCATTTTCATGCTTCGACAAGCTCAGCACAAGCATTTCCACATTTTCTAATTATATTCTGCCGCTGGATATATATAAATAGACTAAGACCTTGAAATGAGAATTGGACTCAATTATATTTCCAAGTGGTATTATATGAAACTTTAAGAAAATCCTCAAGACTAGCAGTCAGCTATTGTCCAAGAAGCCCCTATATATTCGAAATAGCAGAAAGAATGAAACTTTCTTTAAACAATTATAACAATATGATAATCAGTTTATTGAATAATTGAAAAATTAATAAACGCCATTAATGTTTTTTAGCTATTGTCTATTTGGCTCAGTTGATTTACTTTTGTCTTCTATTATTCTAAAAGGATGAGAAACGACGAAATTGATTACAAACTGTTTGGCGAAGAGCTACAATACGTTCAAATTGAATTAGATCCGGGAGAAACTACGGTTGCTGAGAGCGGAGCTTTTTTGATGATGGAGGATGGAATTAGAATGGCCACCGTCTTTGGAGATGGTAGCGGAGCTACTCAAGGAGGTTTTTTTGGAAAGGTGATGAATGCTGGAAAAAGGCTACTCACAGGTGAAAGTTTGTTTATGACGACTTTTACCAATGAAGGCAATGTCAAAGCACATGTCAGCTTTGCTGCGCCTTATACCGGTAAAATAATTCCACTTTCTTTGAGCCAGTACAACGGGAAAATTATTGCGCAAAAGGATTCGTTTTTATGTGCAGCCCGTGGTGTATCCATTGGAATTGAACTACAGAAAAGACTTGGCACCGGAATTTTTGGCGGTGAAGGATTCATTATGCAAAAGTTGGAAGGAGATGGTTTGGTATTTGTGCATGCCGGAGGATATGTTACCAAAAAGGAATTGGGCATCGGTGAAATATTGAGGATTGATACAGGATGCGTAGTGGCTTATACCAGCCAAATAGATTTTGATATAGAATTTATCAAGGGGGTTAAAAACTGGATGTTTGGCGGTGAAGGATTGTTTTATGCCCTTTTAAGAGGACCGGGTACCGTTTGGATCCAATCTTTACCTATCAGCCGATTAGCAGGAAAAATCATGCAATATGGAGGTGGAAGACGGAGAGAAGAGGGAAGTATTTTAGGAGGATTGGGAAATATTTTGGATGGAGAATAAACCATATAATCCATTATAATATTGATTTTTATTATCTTAAAATGTTTTTATTAAAATTGAGAAATCATAATATTAAATAGCTTTAATCATTAAAAATAAAATCTAAAATGAAAAAAATTTTATTACTTTTTGTTTTTTTACTTTTACTTTCCAACACCTATTCTCAAAAAATTTATGCTTGGTGGGATGTTGGTCTTAAAACTTCATACGGCTTGACAGGTCTCATTAATACTAAATTGTTTGATGACAAAATATATGAGCATAATCTTAGTGCCGGATACGGAATTGGTGGAAAATTTGGATTCTATTTTGGATTATTTAATGGAATCACTGTAGATTTTATGTTGTCTGGCAACAAACAAAAATTTGATTATACCTTTGACAACACACAAGGATATATACATTCTTTAAAATGGAATAATTACGATTTGGCCGTGCTGTATCGTATGCAAAAAGATGGTGTGTATCTAGAGTTGGGACCTCAAATTTCGTTTTTGAGAAAAGTAACCAATGAAGATTCCAGACCTGGAAGTATCAATGGAGATGTTAGTTCAAATTTTACCGACAAGTATTTTTCCGGAATATTTGGTGTGGGTGGATATATATTAAATTATGAAACCTTCACATTAATGGCCGGATTTAGATTGGGATACGGATTTACAGACTTAGTAAATGCAACAGGAAAGGAAAATAATTTCCCTACTCCTAGCCAACAAGATAGAACCCGTGCTAGCTCTGATGTAAGTACCAACCCAGCATTTGTTCAAATAGTATTGGAAGCAAATCTTGCGTTGGGATATTATGGACGTACCTCATGCAGTAAGAGAGCCAGTATATTTAGTTTTGATTAAATATTAAAATTAGCAGATAAAAAAAGCCATTTATTGAAAAATAGATGGCTTTTTTTATTTACATATTTTGAGTTTGCTTCTTGGTTTTAGTTTTGAAGCAATTTTGTATTGAGATAATTTCTTTTGACGGTTTCACCAATAGCAGTAGGACTGCCATCATCATCAATTCTGACAAAAGTAATACTGGTGCTGCAAACCAAGGTTTCTTCTCCACTATATAAGCTGTACTTTCGAGCTTCCAAATTAAGAGTGATGGAAGTTTTTCCTAATTTGTCAATTTCTCCATAAATTCTTAAATGTTGTCCTGCCTTTAGTGGTTTTTTAAAAGTCAGTTCTCCTACTTTTACCGTAACCATATTTGGAGTGTAACAGAATTCCGTGGCATATGCTGCAGCAGCCTCATCAATCCATGCCATTAAGATGCCTCCAAATAAATTGCCATGAATTCCAATGTCCCTTCCCATCACGATTTTCTTTGATAATAATTCCATATTTGAATTTTAATTTTCATTAATAAAAAAAGCCCTGCATTTCTACAAGGCTTATAAAATATAATTTACATTTTAAAATTTTAATTTTACATTTTTATTCCTTGCATATTTATTTGCAAACGACAGCAACTCATGATATGTTGAATATAAAATTTCATGTGGCACAAAGCTAAGTGAATTAAAAATAATATTTTCTTTGTTTGAAAATCATTATCATATATCTAAAAGAAAGCTTAAAAATTTTAGGACTAAAATTTCAATATATTAATCCTTAAGATGTTTAGTATTGTCCAGAACGAAGCATTACCAATGTACAAGCTTCAATCACTTCAATGCCATGGGCTTTGGCAAGTACAGTTAATTCATTGTTTTCAGTGCCTGGATTCATGATGATTCTTTGAGGTCTTAGTGAAAGGATGTAATCATATTCATCAAGCTGCCTTTGCGGATTTAAATATAAGCTTAATGTATTTACATCTTTATATGGTTCACGTTGGGTGACGATTGGAATTTGTCCAATGTGAGATTCTTTTTGACCTATGGCTATTACATCATGATGATATTCAATTAACATTTTTACAGCCATATTGGAATATCGCGAAGGATTATCGCTTGCACCTAACACTATTGTTTTCTTGTTCATACAAACAATTAACAATAATGTAAAATCAAGGTTGACTTAATGTCTTAATAAGTTTTCAACTTAAGTTTAGAGCGTACTTGTTCGGCTTTCGAAAGTGCTTCTTGGATGAATTGCATGTAGTGGGCTGGAAAATCAAGTTTTACAGGTTTAAAAGCCTGGATTTTTTCGACGATTTGTTCTTTGAGTTGATTGTTGGGTTTGTATATTACCTGAGCCCCCAATTTGCTTGCTGCATAGGCATTGCAAGCTTGTTCATACTGTCTGGTGATTGGTATCAGCAACATCGGTTTACCCAAGTAGAAAGCCTCAGAAGGGATCTCAAAACCCGCATTGGCTATGACCCCATTGCTACTGGCGAGGCTTTTATTAAATTCTACCCTGGATATGCTTTTAAATTTAATATTCTTGTATTCAATTTCTTCTTCGATCTCTGAATGAAAGACTTCGAATTTATAATTTGGAATGGAACTCAATAAATTTCTAAGGTAGAAAAGTCCAAATGAGGGTAGATATACGGTAATATGACCTTCCTGGGTATTAGGAGAATTTCGAATGTCATCTTTGATCACCGGGGTGTGAATGAAGGAATCATAAGATTGAAAATGAAATCCGATTTTATCGTGTGCTGGCGCAAATTTTCTTAGGATGGTAGAAGCTAGATGATCCTTTGCAATGGGAGGAATAGGAGTATTGGGTGATAGGAAAGAAGCTTGATGACTTAAAGCGATGCAGGGCACTTTTTTATTTAAGCAGGCTCGGGCAGAGATGGGTTCAAAGTCGTTAAAAACAACATCATAATCTTCTACCGGTGATTGGTTTATTTCCTTGCACCAGGACTTTAAATCAATTTGTCGGATGGTATTTAAATAGTCGATACCACCTTTCGAATTGTATTGAAAGCTTACTCCTGGTAATTTGTATTTTATTTCGAAAGGAGTGTCTAGAGAATAATTTGAGCCGCTGATTAAAAAATCAATGCTTCCAAATTCTTTAAGATAGGGGTATATGCTGATGGCTCTACTGAGGTGACCGTTACCGGTACCCTGAATCGAATACAATATCTTCATAAAGGGCTTGGGTATTTGGAATATTTATGTGAAAGCTATTTTCAAAATTGTGAGAAACAGTTTTTTTCTTTTTATTGGAGATAGGATGTTTGTATAGGACCCATTCTGAATTAGAATATTCTAAAGCAGAACAGTTTTCAACCCAGTCTCCACTATTTAAGTAAACTACTTTTTTATTTTCAATCTGCGCGGTGCGGATCACGGGACTGTGTAAATGACCGCAAATCACTTGATCATATCCTTGATCAATCGCATGCTCGATGGCAGTTTGTTCAAAATCGTTAATATATTTGACCGCCTGTTTTATACTTTCTTTGATTTTTTTAGAGAGTGAAAATTTTTCAAAACCAAAGCGATCGCAAAATTTATTAATTATTGCATTCAATAATATAAGTAGATCGTATCCTTTACCACCTAATTTGGCCAGGAACTTGGTGTGTTGAATGGATAGATCAAAAATATCACCATGAAAAATCCAGGTTTTCTTTCCATCCAAATTTAAAACTAGTTTGTTGCAAAGTTTGATGTTTCCCAATTCAAAGTCAGCGTATCTTCTTATGGCCTCATCGTGATTTCCCAATAGGTAGTACACCTTTGTACCTTTGGAAGCCATTTTTAATATTTTTTGAATCACCCGTATATGGAATTCAGGAAAATATTTTTTATCAAAGGACCATATGTCAATGATGTCACCGTTTAAAACCAATATTTTAGGATCGATGTCTTGAAGGTATTCATAGATGGCTTCCGATTGACAACCATAAGTACCTAAATGTAAATCACTCAAAACGACCAGATCAAGCTTTCTTTTATCTTTGTTCATGCAATTGAAATATACTTAAAACAAAAACAAAGTTCGATATTGGTGTTTACTTAAATATGTCTACAGTATTAATTCTATATTATGGACTTTGATAATTCTAATTGTATTTTTAAAATAGTCCAATAGAATTTATAAAGCTAGGAATGCACTATCATGTTTGCAGCTTGACAAGTTCATACCATTAGCTTGGTGTCGCAGGATACTGCGATATTTGAGGGAACGCCCACCAAGCAGGCTTGGGGGCAAGCTGTTAACGAACGGTTCTTGTCATTAATTTTCCGGATATTTAATTTCTTTTTCCTGTCCTACTTTTTGTCGCATGAAGCCATGGTGCAAAGCAAATGCGCCGGACTAGGCGCATTAATGGCTGAACCGCATTGCAAACCAATGCGGCAGGTAATAAATTTGAACTAAGCGAGTTAGTGACTGAACCGAGCTGATAACCTCGTCAACCTGGCTTGGGAACATTAGCGGTAGGTATTAAATCAATTAATATTTTACTTAACCCAACATATATATTCTTACTTTCTTTTGCGTGGCCAAAAGAAAGTAAAAAAAGCCACCGGCTGGGCGTTCGCTCACCCATCATCACTTTTGCCGCTACTAAAAAACTCACCTTGGGCTCAGACAGTTGCAGCATTCGGGATGGGTCCGCCTGCTAAGGGACCTATAGCTTTGTTAAACTTAATTTGTTTTTTATGAATAAGGGATTAAGAGCAAAGCTTCATTTTTACATTGTCTAATTGAATGTTGAGCCGCTGGTTTAGAAAGGCTCTTTTAATACTCGGATATATATCAATCCTACATTTTCACATTTTCAAATTTTCAAATTATATTCTGCCGCTGGTTTAGAAAGGCTCTTTTAATACTCGGGGATATATGAACAAACTAATATTCCCATTCTCTAATTCTCTAATTCTCTAATTTTCTAATCTACTAATTTACTAATCAAATATTCCCATTTCCCAATTTTCGTATTTTCATGGCGCCGAATGCGCCACGTCGCTTTACTCCGCATTTTCAAATTTTCACATTTCCAAATTTCCACATTCTCTAATTATATTCTGCCACTGCATAAATATAAATAGACTAAGACCTTGAAATGAGAATTGGACTCAATTATAATTCCAAGTTGTATAATTTAAATAGAATTCTATAATGCTTGTTTCCAAAGTTGATTTAGGATTTCATATTTTCTCCTAACTCCTTTGGCAGATCTTACTGCAATCAACCAACCAATTCGTCCATCCAAAAACCCAGCTTTTAGAATATAAATATTTAAAAATTTATACATTGGTTTGATCCAAAGATCAATAAAATTAGGCTTCTTGCCTTGATTATAATATTGCTTGGCGGCAATATTTGAAAAATTTTCTATTTGAGAAAGATGATCTTCATGAGACATAAAACTATAATGTAAAATATGTCCGTCCATGGTTTCAATAGATTCAGATTTGTTGATTGGTGAAACTACTTCGTGGAGATCAGATTTAGTCCATTCTGCGTGATCTCTATGCCACAATCTTATTTTACGGTCAGGATACCAACCACTGTGTTGCACCCAATCCGATACAAGCCAGGTTATTCTATTTAATTTATATAAGTTTTTTAGATTGGATAATTTTGCATTTGCAATTTCATGGATGAGTTCATCATCCAAACATTCATCCGCATCCAATGATAAGATGAAATCGTGTTTTGCAAGTGCAACAGCTGCAGATTTTTGAGTACCGTATCCGTCAAATTTTCTTTGGTAAAAGGCTACATTTAATTTTTTGCATATTGCTTCGGTTTGATCTGTACTAAATGAATCCAAAACAACTACTTCATCCGCTATGGGCAGGAGTGAGTTTAAGCACCTTTCAATGTTCTTTGCTTCATTGTATGTAATGACAACCGCTGAAATTTTATTCAATTTTGAAGATTTAATGTTAAAATTAATTCAAAGATATTGATTTATTAAATATAAACTATTTATTGATGAATCATTGATGTTTGGCTAACTCTGATCCATTCAGTGGTATACACTTTTGCATTTTTATTAAATTATATTTTTTTTATATTTTATATTCATTCCATAATAAAAATACCTATTATTTGGTATGTCTGCTTTGTGATTCAATTTGGCTTCAATGACATACCTTTACGCCCAAGAACTCTCAAATCTCCCAAAGCTCCTGACTGTTTTTTTTTGATTTCAATCATTGATTATATAAATTTTTATATGAATAAGATTTTTATACCCCCCATTTTGTTCTTATTATTCTACACTTGTAGTTTTGCACAGGCAGTACAAATAAAGAATTCACCATTAAAGGTAAATGAAAGTACAGAGAGTGCGGCACTTCAACAACAGGTAGATTGTACAACCCCTCCTATTATTGATTGTCCGCCGGATCTTACTTTATGTCCAGGAGCCACTGAAGATCCAAATGCCACCGGTTGTGCCAAGGCTATGCCTGGTCACACCAATTGTAGACAACCTTTGGTGCGTTATATGGATAGAGAAACTTTAGGGAATTGTCCCAATGAAAAGACGATACAAAGAATTTGGATCGCAGAAGATCCGGATGATGCCAATGTAAGAAATTTTTGTATTCAATACATTTATTATGAGGATAAGCAAGCTCCCATATTTCACAATTGTCCTCCTAATGTTACTCTTGAGACCAATGTAAAGTGTGTGGTGCTTTATACTTATGTGCCACCCCTGGTATCTGACTACTGTGGAAAAGTATGTGTGACGGCATCTCACCCGAATGGTAGTTTATTGGCGAAAGGTGAAACTGTTATTACTTTTACTGCCATCGATGATTGTGGCAATATTGCTATTTGTAGTTATAAAGTTACAGTTCTTGAACGATGTTGTAATGAGCCACCAAAATTGGAAATTCCAAGGAATTTTGTCGGTTGTCCGGGAAGTTCTATTGAACCTTCAACGACTGGGCGTGCATCCGCAAGACCCGCTACACCAAATTGCAAAACTCCAATTCTTACTTTTGAAGATGATACCATTTATCATCAATTGTGCAGTCTAGTAATCTATAGACTTTGGATCGCCCGAGATCCGGACAGAGCAGAATTGGTAAATTCACTGACACAAATAATTACACTGCATGATAAAGAAGCTCCAGTGATCATTTGTCCTAATAATATTATCGTTAATTCTGATCCAGACTGTATGGTCACTGTAAATTGGAATGAACCACGTACGACGGATAATTGTAAATTAATTCGTGTCAGCGGATCGCATACATCTGGAACCAAATTTCCGGTTGGAATACATGTGATTAGTTTTGAAGCAGAAGATGCTTGTGGAAATAAATCCAATTGCTCATTTACCATCACTGTTGTTAAAAACTGTTGCAATAAGCCACCAGTATTGAATTGTCCTTCTGATTATTTGGCTTGTCCGGGCAGTGTTGATCCTACTATCACAGGCATAGCCAGAGCGCATTCTGCAGATCCGGGATGTCCTGATCCTTTGGTTCATTTTGTGGATGATACCCTTCATTCAGAATTGTGTTTAATCAACATCCATAGAACATGGGTGGCAACCGATCCAGTGGATTCAACACTTGTAACCAGATGTGTTCAAAAAATCGTTCGTCAAGATAAACAAGGGCCCTCTATTCAATGTCCAGCTAATATTACGGTGGTTTCAGATGCAGATTGTTTTAAAAGGGTTACCTGGCCCGATATTCAGGTGCAAGACCATTGTTCTGCAGTAAGATTACTTTTATCTTTGGGTTCCGGAACCAGATTTCCTGTTGGAACTACTACGGTCTTTGCAACAGCAATAGATTCTTGTGGAAACTCTACTGGTTGTCATTTTTCTGTGACGGTCATAGAAGATTGTTGTAATAAACCTCCGATCATCGATTGTCCATCAGATTATTTGGCTTGTCCATCTTATAGTACGGATCCGAATATCACTGGTCGACCAGTGGTGAGAAAATCAAATCCAAAATGTCAAGATCCATTGGTCAGTTATCGCGATGATACACTTAATTTTGCAAAATGTGTTTTGCATGTAAGAAGAACATGGGTGGCAAGAGATCCAGTTGATCAAACATTGGTTTCAAGCTGTACCCAGAATTTAGAATTTTATGACAAGGTAGCTCCGACCATTGTTTGTCCGACAGATATCATTGTCGTTTCAGATGCTGATTGTTTTGCGACTGTAAGTTGGCCAAATTTACAAGTTAATGATCAGTGTTCATCTGTTCAAATATCATTATCCATTGCATCAGGTTCAAGATTTCCATTAGGAACTACCACAGTTGTTGGTACAGCAGTGGATTCATGTGGAAATACCAGCAATTGCAGTTTTACAGTAACCGTCATTGAAGATTGTTGTAACCAACCACCAATTATCCATTGCCCTGCTGACTTTTCAGGATGTCCATTGGTAGGAACGAATCCGGATCTTACCGGAAGACCAACGGTAGAAAAATTTAATCCTAAATGTGATGATCCAGTGGTTAGTTATTCAGATGATACTTTAAATTTAGTTGCGTGTGTTCTCCACGTAAGAAGAACGTGGACCGCCACAGATCCAAGAGATACCAGTTTAAAAGCAAGCTGTTCTCAAGAAATACAGTTGTTTGATAATATTGCACCTGAAGTTTTTTGTCCTGCGGATATTACTGTCAATTCTGATTTAGACTGCGGCGCATTTGTAACATGGGCAGATATACAAACTACCGACAATTGTTCTACCGTGCAAGTTTTACTTTCATTAGGATCAGGATCAAGATTTCCATTGGGTACCACGACGGTTTTTGTAACGGCGATAGATGCTTGTGGAAATTCGAATGGTTGTACATTTAATGTCACCGTTTTGGAAACCTGTTGTAATAAACCTCCGGTTATTGAATGTCCAAATGACTTTTTAGGATGTCCGGGAGATGAATCTCCATCTCGCACAGGTGTACCCACTCTTTCAAAATCAAATCCAACTTGCGGAAATATATTAATTAGTTATACCGATGAAGTTGTATTTGAATTAGGTTGTACAAAAGTAATTGAAAGAACATGGACCGCACAGGATTCAATTAACCCTAGTCTTCAAAGTACTTGTGTGCAAAGCATTCGATTTGAAGATGAAGTAGCACCTGTATTTAATGATTGTCCATCTGATATCACAGTTGATCCAGATTATAATTGTGATGCAGTTGCCAGTTGGCCTAATCCAAGTATAAATGACAATTGTAGTGGGGTTAATCTTACATCTAGTCATCCTTCTGGAAGTCACTTTCCGATTGGAACCACACGAGTTACCCTAACTGCAACAGATGCATGTGGTAATTCATCCACTTGCCAATTTAATATTATCGTTACTGAAGAATGTTGTAGAGCGATACCAATGATCCAATGTCCTGCGGATTATTATGGATGTCCCGGGACTGTGATCACTCCTAATGTGTCAGGCACTGCTATTGCATTGGCTGGCTCCAGTTATTGCTTAGACCCGGATATTACATTTACTGATACGGTACTTACAACCGGACCTTGTGTTGGTGAGATGGTGATTAAAAGAACCTGGAAAGCAACTGATCCATTACTTCCGACACTTTCTGCAGAATGTGTACAAATAATCACGCTTCAGGATACTTTGGCTCCTGAGTTTAGTGTAATACCATCCGATACCATTATAGATGCAAAAGGAGAATGCGAAATTGAAGTCAGATGGTTAGAACCAGTCATTACAGACAATTGCGGAATTCAAAATGTGGAAGTATCACATCAACAAGGATTTTTATCCAGCGCGGGTACACACACCATTATTTACAGAGCAATTGATCTATGTGGTAACGAAAAAACCATTTCTTTCCAAATCACCATTATAAATTCAGAAATTAGTGTGGAATGTCCAGCGGATATTACAATACACAGGACCAATCCATTTCTCAATGGCGCTTATACTGCTTGGGATCTTCCTGTAGTTGAATATTGTAGTCCGTGCGTGAGTTTCATACCTGGATTTATTTATATGGGAGAATACAATGGCAAGCGATATTTTTGTTCACTGAGTCCGGAGACCTGGGATCATGCTAAAAATATAAGTGAATTAAATGGAGGTAAACTGGCGGTCATCAGAGATCAGTTTGAAAATCAATTTCTAGCCAGTAAATTAATGGGACAAACGGCATGGATTGGTGGAACCGATCGAGTTAAAGAAGGGAAATTTGAATGGATCGATGGAAGTCCTTTTTCTTATACCAACTGGCAACCTGGTCAACCAAATGCCATCACTCCAAATGATGATTACATTGAAATGTTCCCTGATGGAAGTTGGAATGATCAAAATGGAAATGAATCCAGAGAATTTGTAATGGAAATTCCATGTTATACTTTGACCCAGATTTCTGGTCCGCAAAGAGGTGGTTTAGCAACTTGCGGAAATCATATCATCACCTATGTAGCTAGTAAAAATGGCAATCACGATACTTGTAGTTTTAATTTAAAAGTAGATTGTGATTCAGTGACCAGATATTGTCCGGTAACTGCTTTGAACAGCAGTATCATGTGGATTAAACAAGTTGAGTTTTCCGGAATTAACCAGACTTCAGGAAACGATGGGGGTTATCATTTTTATACCTCTCCATGTGGACAATTACGTGCCGCAGAAACTTATCCAATTTGTCTTACTCCGGGATTTAAAGGAAAAGCACAAAATGTTTATTGGAAAGCATGGATTGATTACAATGGAGACGGAGTCTTCCATAATACGACTGAATTAATCTTATACGGAATTGGTAATACAACTGTCTGCGGAAATATTACAGTACCAGGCAATGTATTACGAAATGAAGTAAGAATGAGGGTTGCGATGGCATTTGGAAATTATCCTGCGGATCCATGCACCAATATTCTTTATGGAGAAGTAGAAGACTACTGTATTCAATTGATTCCATTGGGTGGATTGACTTCTGGTTCACGTGGAAGCGATATATCAGTGGATCCAATTATTGTGAATTGTGTTCCTAAATGTCTTGAGGAAAATGAAATTAATGAAGCTGATTCAAGAAACGGAACAATTATTGCAAATGATCAATATGATGTGATTTTAATGCCAAATCCAGCGAACCAGCAGATTAAAATGGAATTTTTAAATGGTGTGCCTTCCTCTTATACCATTTACGATGCCACTGGTAAACAAATCTGGTATAGACCTGGAATTAAATCCTTGACAGAGGATGTAGATTTAGATAGTTGGTCTGAAGGAATGTACCATCTTAAAGTGGATTATTTGAATGGTTCGCAAGTCATTAAACGATTTATTGTACAGCGATAAATAGCCTCTAACCAAGGTTTGAAAAGACGACAAAGTCTCTCCATTTTTGGGGAGGCTTTGTTATTTTATTTATTGATGAGAAAGTCTTTTTTTTTATACTAATTGTATATATAAATTAGTCTAATAAAATTTGACCGAACGATCTAGGCTGCAAGCCTAGTGTCGCAGGACACTGCGATATGTGAAGGACCGCGTTAACGAACGGTTCTTGTCATTAATTTTCCGGATCTTTAATTTCTTTTTTTGTCCTACTTTTTGGCGCGCAAAAAGTAGCAAAAACGCAGCCTTTCTAAAAGGTGACCGAACGATCTAGGCTGCAAGCCTAGTGTCGCAGGACACTGCGACAAGTGAGGGAACGCGTAAGCGATTGAATCTATCCTTTTTGTTTGCACCAAGTGAGAGAACACCCACCAAGCAGGATTGCGGGCAAGCTGTAAGCGAATCAGGAAATAGTCTCTCTATTTTATATTCTTACTTTCTTTTGCGTGGCCAAAAGAAAGTAAGCAAAGAAAAGCCACCGGCTGGGCGTTCGCTCACCCATCATCACTTCTGCCGCTGTGCTAAAAAAACTCACACCTTCGGTGCTCAGACAGTTTTTAGCACGGGCGCGGCATTCAGTGGATGGGTCCCGAGCTGGAAAGCCCTAAGCCGGAACCTAAATCTAGCTTTTCGTTAAACGTAATAACTTGTTTTTTATGAATAAGGGATTAAGAACAAAGCTTCATTTTTACATTGTCTAATTGAATGTTGAGCCGCTGGTTTAGAAAGGCTCTTTTACTAATCGGAGATAAATTGTCAAACATTCATTCTTCCATTTCCCAATTTTCACATTTTCACATTTTCAAATTGTATTCTAACGTCGCTGGTTTAGAAAGGCTCTTTTAATACTCGGGGATGACGGAACGGTGCGCAGCAAACTCGCTGAACTAAGCGAGTTAGTGAAGGAATGGTGCATGAAGGAACGTTGCGAAGCAAACTCGCCGAACTAGGCGAGTTAGTTCCTGAACCGAGCTGATATGCAGCTCGGCGAGTAATAAAACAATTGGACTAGTCGAGTTAATGACTGAACCACGTTGCTAACCAACGTGGAAAGAAACCGCGCTGATAACCAGCGCGGCAAGTAATAAACTTCAAAAATTTATTAATAACTGAACCGAGCTGATAACCCCGCCAAGCAAGCTGGCCGTGCACCCAACGCAGTTGGCGTGGGACACGCAGCTCAGCAGTTTATGAATAAAATAATTAATCGTCATATATATGTATCCTATCTATCAATTTTAATTCTTCAATTTCCTAATCTACTAATTCTCTAATTTACTAATCAAATATTTCCATTTCCCAATTTTCACATTTCCACATTTCCACATTTTCTAATTCTCTAACTCTCTAATTCTCTAATTTTCTAATTTTCTAATTGTATTATGGATAGGCTGTCCATTCACACTTACATCTCGGATTATCAAAACTGACTTCCTTACCCAATTTATTCTGTTCAGGAACTTTAGGATTACTACCACTCAAAAACAGAACTATTCCAATCACAAAAAAGATTAAACCTAATAATAAAGAAAGGCAAGACGATGCTGCGTTGTCAGCGGTTTTGATGAAAGAATCTGATTCTTTCTTGCTCGTGACCCGACTGACAATAAAAAGAATTAAACCAATACCGCTTAGAATACCACCAGCCGTTTGCATTCCACTGACTTTTTTAGTATTTGGTTTAATGAGTTGAAGAGTTTCAACGCCTGCAGCAGGAATCCTTAATTTCTTTTTCTTTGTTAGGTTAAATACCAGACTTCCATTTTCAAAAGCTTCAAGGATCAATGGTCTGCCAGAGTATTGTGTCCATTCTTTATAATCCGGATCAGATTTGATTTTAAGAACCACCGGATCATTTTTGTAAAAGCTAGTGTTTGCAAGATCTTCCCAAGTACAATGGAGTAATTTTTCTAGTGGGCTTTGAGCAATGGATGAAAATTGAAAATGCAACAAGAATATTAATAGCAAAGCTATTCTCTTGTAAATGAATAAAATAGAATAACAGGAAAAACGTGTTAAATTTCTCATAGGTGTGTTTTTAGACTGCTAAATTAACAAGTTTTTAGAAATGTAGATTTTTTTCAATATTTTTTAAGTGGATGACGATTTTGTAATATTATCAACTGCCGGATCGGAGAGTTTGCCAGTAATGCTTAATTGAGTGAAGCCTAGATCCTGGTTGTTTCAAACCAAAATCCTTTGAACTAATTTTTTTTGTGCAAAATCCAATAACTGATTATTTTTACCATTCGGAAGAAAGGGAGACTCTGAGTGGAGATCATTTTCAAAAGGCAATTTTTTAATTAATCGCGATAGAAAATTGCCAAATGATCAAAAAAAGCATCGCTTGAAACCGGATTAGTTCCACAAGATGATCAAATTTTATTTTGCTAAAATTGGATCTAAAACCTTAAACGTGAGTCGATTACAAGCAATTTGTTCGACGGGTACGACGGCAGAGCCATTTTATTTTTTTGAGAAAATTTGTTATTAGCTCTGATCCTTGAAATACTTAATTTTGTATCAAATTATAGTTTCTAAATATAGAAACTTATATTATCTTTGCATAAAGTTTGGATTTTGAGATATTTTCAAACAAAATTTTTGGAAGAGGCAAATCAGTTTTTAGGGCAGCTTCATTTAAAAGCCGTTAAGAAGGTATTTTATAATATTGATAAAGCTGAGCAAATAAATGATTCCACTTTGTTTAAAAAAATTCATCCAGAAATTTGGGAATTTAGAACTGAATATTTCGGGCAGGAAATAAGACTGTTGGCTTTTTGGGATAAGGATGATAAATCCAAAACATTGGTTATTGCCACGAGTGGATTTATAAAAAAATCTAAGAAGACGCCGAAAAATGAAATTGAAAAAGCTCTAAATATCAAATTGAATTATTTTGATCATAAATGAATTAGTAATGGTAAAATCAAAAATTAAAATGTATTCCTTATCAGAAATGAAGGACAAGCATCTTGGGAAAATAGGAACAACAACTCGTGATCAATATGAATATGAATTGAGAATGGATATATTGGGTCACATGATCAAGAGTGCCAGGTTAGAAAGAAACTTAACACAAGATCAATTGGGCAAATTAGTTGGAGTTCAAAAGGCGCAGATTTCCAAATTGGAAAATAATGCAAACAGTGCTACCATCGATACAATCCTGAAAGTTTTTAAGGCATTGGAAGCGGACATTCTTTTTAGTGTTAAAATCGAGGAACAATATCTTGAATTAGCCTAAAAGAGAAGGAGTAATGTGATTGTATTTCCGCAATGATCAATCAATATTTTAATTATTAACCAGAAGATATATTGAACTTAATTACATGATAGAAGCTTTGAAAGACTTTGTGGTCAATTCTTTTCGTTCGCTAGAAAAAATGTGATTTTAAGTTGGATACCCAAACAGATCGACTGATTAATCTAAAGCAAATTTTTTTTTGGAAATTCCAATAACTGATTATTTTTACCATTCGGAAGAAAGGGAGAATCTTTGTGAAGATCATTTTTCAAAAGGCAATTTTTCAATTAATCGCGATAGAAAATTGCCAAATGATCAAAAACAAACATCTCTTGAAACCGGATTAGTTCCACAATATGATCAAATTTTATTTTGATAAAATTGGATCTAAAACATTAAACGTGAGTCGATTAAAAGCAATTTGTTCGACGGGTACGACGGCAGAGCCATTTGATTTTTTTGGAAGAATTAAGACGCGGTTTGATCACCCACTTGTAAGAAGCAGGTACAGTTCTGAGCTATATTTAGGAATTATTGGGGCACCACTGTAGTAGAACTACAGAGATTAACACCCATGTAAGTAATTATAGCATCCATAAAATAAAAAGCCCTTTTGATGATTTATAAAACAGATGTCTTTGAAAACAAGTCTAACTTTTCTCAGACTTATACAACACATTACTGTTGTATAGGTCTGATTTTGTCAGACATATAAACAAGTTACCAGCAATTTTAACACACATTTACAAAATATGCCATACTCACAGCAAAGAATCCATAGTCTAAACTTCACTTTACTAAAAAATCTAAGAGATGTTGAAATAACATTCAAAGAAAATGGCTTAACCGGAATTTTAGGTCCTAATGGTTCAGGAAAGTCGAGTATTCTTCATGCTTTATGTTGCTTATACCAACCAAATGATGGACAACCATCTTTCAACTTTAAATTCAGTCAATTTTTTACACCAACGACACATACTATATGGACAGGAAGTTCTTTTACGATGCGCCATACATATCGTGAGGGTGCAAATCCGTTTTCCAATATTGACACTATGTACTCAAAACAAATTGATCGATGGGCCCCTAAATATTCTAGACGCCCGAAAAGACATGTAAGCTTCATTGGAATTAAAACATGTGTGCCAGCCATAGAATCAGAAACTCAAGTTACTAGAATTCAATTTAACACCACTCCACTAAATGATGCCTTGTCATTGCAAATTTTGAATTTAGGTGGTAGAGTAATGAATCGAAATTACACTGATATGAGTAATCATACTACTGCTTCATCAAAACGATACTTGGGGTTGAGTTTTGATGGCATTGATTATTCATCATTAAATATGGGCGCGGGAGAACAACGAATTTTACTGATTCTATCCCAAATCCTGAATACGCCAAATTATGGCTTGATTCTAATTGATGAAATTGATTTACTTCTACACGAAGATGCGTTGAAGCGGCTGTTAGAAGTTTTAAAAGAAATTGCTCTTGAAAAGCATTTACAAATTATTTTCACAACCCATAATCATAATATTCTTAAAGTAAATGATATAGAATATCGGCATATACAGCAAACTGCTGCTAAAACAATTTGTCATATAGATTCAAATCCAGAAGCTTTGTATCGACTAACAGGTGTACAAATAAAACCTTATGAATTATTTGTTGAAGACGACTTAACAAAATTTATTTCTAAACAAGTTGCGCATAATATGGGACTAGGTCGAGAAACTGAAGTTAGGAAATTTGGCCCCGCAATAAATTGTTTTACTGCGGCTTGTGGCGCTTTACTAAATGAAACTGATAATTTTGAAAACATGTCATTCATTCTGGATGGCGATGTATATAGAACTGAAGATGAAAAGAGAATACAAATAAATAGAGTATTGACTGGAAATGTAGCAAATTTTGATACTAAAAGAACAACTGCGTTGTCTAAAATTACTCAATTAAATATTCCAGAAAATATTACTCCTGAAAGGTATTATAGAAATTTAATAGTTGCATTGCCAAATGATACTTTGAATGCTAAACAACTCGAATTGAAACAAATTCTTGAAGACATAGTAAATCCACCAAATGACCATGACTTCATTTCAATTTTAGTAGATCGTATAGGGCTAGAAGAAGGTGAAGTTTTAACTCTCCTTACTGACATGTTAGCTTTGACTGATGACTGGGATATAATAATTGTGAATATTAGAGATTGGTTTAATCAAAAAAAAGTATAAACAAAACTGATGGTAACAGCCGCTAGCCGCTATGGCTGGTAAGTATAAAGTTGACGTTTTGCTTTCACGAAAAACGCTTATCTTAGTAAGAAATAATCGTTTCGCTTTTCCGCCACAGTCGGCTAGCGGAGGAACGTTAGCTACAAGCCTAAAAATAATGCAAAATACATGCTACCAATATTTATATTAGTTATACTTATCCTCTGTATTTTAATTTTCTATTTGTCTAAAAGGCCCAAAATGAATAAAACAATTTCCATTTTAATTGGATCAGGGTTTAGTTATCCTGCCAATATACCATCAGTTAGTAAAATTAATACTACTCTGACAACAATTGCACCAGAAGATATTTTTTGGGGTATGGATAGATATGTTTTTCTTTTAGAGGGTCAGCAAGATGATAATGCATGGATGCACAAATATGATAAACTATTTTTTGTAGAGTTTATAGATTTTTATTGTAGCCTTATTGGAGGGAAGGATAAATTTAATTATGAAATATTTTATGATGCATATTACTCTTTTCAAAGAGAAAACAATAATAAAGACTTTAATGATTTCTGCAATAATTTCAGGAAAAAGTATAAACAAAATGGTGCGGCTGACGACAATGCTAATCTATTCTTAAGATTTAATGAATGTTTCAATCAAATCTTACGATATTTACTTGGAAGAGGTAAATTTTATGAAAACAACGTTCATGACTTAGACTATAATAATTATGATAATTTCATTAAATACCTAGTTGATTTAGTTAATGAGGGATTCATGGTGTCTATTCACACTTTAAATCATGATTTGCTTTTTGATCATATCGGTAAAGTAACAGACATTCAAAGTTATTTTTGTGATGGGTATTCAGAATTGGGAACCAAATATTTTGGGGATTACGACAATAGGGGTGACGTTGGTGTTACATACAAGGTGAGACTAAAATCATTTCAAAACTTATTTAACAAACCAATTCGATTTTACAAACTGCATGGCAGTATTGATACCTATTCATTCAGTTTGGCGTATCCAGATACAGACAGAACCAGGGTAAAAGCGGAGTATGGTGTTGAAGATTTTTATAAAGAAGTTTATAACGAAAAATCTGGATGTTTTGAATACAAGAAGGGACTAAAATCTATTTTCCCAGATTTTTTAAGCGGGACTACAGAGAAGCTAAGAAATTATTCTGATGAATATTATGATATTATCTTTAATCACTTTAAAAAAAATTTAAAAAATTCAGATAAATTATTAATAATTGGATATGGCTTCAAAGATAAAGGAATAAATGAAATATTAAAATCCTATTTGGATAAGAATGGCAAGCCTCCGGTGGTAATTGACCCTAATATTCCGAACGAACTATTTTATCAAAAGTATAAATTCAACCACATTCAAAAAAGCATATCGTCCTTATCACATAATGAATGGAAGGGCCTGTAGTTAACATAGTACTTGACGCCATGCCGCCGAAATAACTGAAATTTTCAAGTTTCGCTTTCAATGAAAAAACAAATTGTTATTTTTGGATTTCAGAACAGTGGCGGCACGTCGCAAGTACGTATCCGTTAGCGGCTATTTTAAGACAACAATCAATAAAGAAACAGTAAAATAACAAAATGAAAATAATTTCAGTTTTTAATAACAAAGGTGGTGTAGGAAAATCAACCTTGACATACCATTTAGGAAACGCATTAGCAGAACTTGGGAATAGAGTTCTTATGGTTGACCTTGACCCGCAATGTAACCTGACAATTTGTGCAATGATGGAGGAAACACTTCACGAAATTTGGGCCCAAGAAGATAATTACATTGATGATTTTGAAAGCGCATTCAATCAAAATCCTAACGTTATAATTTCACCAAGAAGTATTCACTTTATTCTAAAGCCTGCCGAAGATGGTATTAGCGAACCGATAAATCTTCCACCAGCTTTTTCATTAAGTGTCAATCTTGACATTTTACCAGGCAGACTTTCTTTACATAAATACGAAAACAAAATTGCTGAAAGGTGGAGTGGTGTTTACCAAGGCGACAATTTATCTATTCGTACAATAACAAACATTAGGAACATTTGCCACCGTTATGCTGAAATAAACAATTATGACTACGTTTTAATTGACACTTCTCCAAGTTTGGGCATATTGAATAAAGTTATTATGTCAACAGTTGACGGGTTCTTTATACCTGCACAACCCGATATGTTTAGTTTGTATGGAATTAGAAATATTGGAAATGCATTACAATTGTGGCAAAGAGAATTTATTTCTATTTACACATTGATTTCAGAAGAAAAACGTTCAAAATTCCCCTCTAATTTTGTTCAGTTTCTCGGTTATACAATATACAACGCAAAAAGATATACGAGAGATAGCGAGCCATTCAATGAATATAATTTGGCTCAAGCCCATTACCAATACGTTACTCAAATACCAGATACTATTATTGAATATATTCAAGAGAGTAATCGGACAAGTGTTTCTAATGATTTAATTGCAAAACCAATTGGTGGTAGTTCAATTATTCACTCTCACAACACATTTCCAGCAATGGCACAAGCATTAAAATGTCCTATGTGGAGAGTACCTGAAGTTTATGTAGGCTTACAAAATACCAATCCTGAATACTTATCATTTCTAAATCAAAATGGATTTGAATATAACAGAGGAAACAATGGAAGATTGAGTGAAATAGGAGATAATTATAGAACATTCACAATCGATTTATTAACAAGAATAAATTCGCTATGAGTGAGCAAGTATACGAGATAGATTCTATTGTTGAGTTTTACAAAGACAATCAACATAGATTAGTTCAATTTCAGGCTTCTGTTGAAACATTTTTTTCAAAACATCCTAAATTGACTGAAAAGCCGTTTCCCATAATTCATTCCATAAAGACAAGGCTAAAAGACCCGGACCATTTAAAAGATAAAATAGAACGTAAAACAAGGGATGGTGTCCAAATATCAAAGGACAACTTGTTCGGAAAAATTACTGATTTAATAGGTATAAGAGTTTTACATTTATATCAAGACCAATTTCCTATAATTCATACTGAGATTTTGAAATACATTGAACAAGGTGATTGGACATTTGTAGAAGAACCCAAAGCAATGACGTGGGACCCTGAATCTAAACAAATGTATGACGACCTAAAAATTACTACAGAAGTAAGACCAACATTTTACACAAGCGTACATTATCTAATCAAACCAAACAATAATAATCCTAATCCAATTTGTTGTGCTAGAATTGGACAAAACCGAAAGAAAAACAGCCGCTAACATTATGCCCCCGCTAATAAGCGGGGCAAGCTTCTAGAAGAAAGCCGCTGCTAAAGTGGGCCAACAAGACTGACAGTCATTAAAAGATGATTTTTTGTGGTGGAATGCCTTAATATAAATTAATTAGGCACACTTTTATTAGTACACTAAGATTAACTCTTTAAAAACTTCTCCGCATTTATACTCAAATTAGGTGATAGAAATCATTTTATTGCATGATTTTAAGTATGAAAAAAGCAAAAACTAAGTATTTTTACATTTTGCCATTAACGGCTAGCTATATCAAATATAAGAAATTTAAAAATAATGCCAAATATTGAAAAAATTATTGAAAATCTAAACATCCCAAAACAGATATTAGATAAAAGCGAATCTCTCTTAAAAACCCTTTTCGGTCCGTCATTTGAAGAATTTGGAGGAATAATCGGTGATCAGGTTAAATTAAGGAGATTTAATAATCAAATCAGAATATTCTCAAAAGCTCAAGCTAAATTATTAGAACATAAGATTGACCCTCAAAAAGTATCGTTAAAAGTATTAGTCCCATTAATTGAGCTTAGTTCATTGGAGGAAGAAGAAGGATTACAAGAAAAGTGGGCAAATTTATCAGCTCATATTATTGGAGGGAATAAGGAAATTATATTTCAACAAAATTGCATTTCAATTTTAAACAAACTCTCATCGGAAGAAGCAAAATTGCTTGATGAACTACATAAACAATTTAACAATAGTCGTCTTGAAAGATATCGCAAAGATCAAAATGATATTGAACAAGCCCAAAATCTTTTCCCAGAATTAAAGCATTTATTACCTAAAAGTCTCGACAACTATGCTTTCGAAAAAATATCATTTAACATTTCGCATCTTTCAAAGTCAATGTCGATAAATATTCGTGAATTAGAGTTTAATATATCTAATTTAATTTCTCTCGGTTTATTAAAATGGCAAACCAATGTAGATGTTGAGGCAACAAAATCTTCTGAAGATCCAGAAAATAATGAAATTGATGTAGACGTTCAAGTTTTTAATAATAATACATTTATTTTTACTTCTATAGGAGATAGGTTCGTGAAAATATGCAAAGAATAATACTGAACTGATAACATGGCATGGACTTTACACCACCAAGTATTATAAATCATTCAAATTAACCTTTAATAATAAATTGAAACATTGTGCTCCTAAACCCATCCAGTCGCAAACCCCAAAGCTTGCAATAGAGCTTCAATTTTTCTTTCGCATCCATGCTAAATTGCTACTTTTGAGAAATAAATTGACAACTTGGAATTGAGATAAAATGCAAGGAAAACAACTGAGAAAATTAGAAGCTGAACTATGGAGAGCCGCAGACCAACTCAGAGCAAATAGTAAACTGACTGCCTCGGAATACTCAATGCCGGTATTGGGGCTGATATTTTTACGACACGCATACAACCGCTTTCAAAAAGTAAAAATTGAAGTAGAGAGAACCTTGCCTTCCCATCCGCAGCGGGGAAAACGCGAATTGACCAAAAAGGACTTTGAAGAACAAAACTCAATGTTCCTACCTGACAAGGCACAGTTTGATTATCTAGTATCATTGCCCGAAAGTGCCGACATTGGTGAAGCGATAGACAATGCCATGAAATTGATTGAGGATGAATACGACAACCTCAAAGGTGTTTTACCAAAGAACTTTTCCATTTTCAGTAAAGACTTGTTGCGGGAATTACTCCGCATTTTCAATAAAGAAGTATTGCAAAAAGCCGAAGGTGATTTATTTGGGAAAATTTATGAATATTTCCTTGGTAAATTTGCAATGACCGGAGCACAGGAAGGTGGAGAGTTTTTTACGCCTATGAGTCTGGTGCAAACCATTGTAAATGTTATAGAACCTGACCACGGTATCGTGTTTGACCCTGCCTGCGGCAGTGCGGGTATGTTTGTGCAAACGGGTTATTTCATAGAAAGCGAAGGATTGAAGCCTGCCGAAAAAGTTACTTTTTACGGACAGGAAAAGGCCGACCTTAATACTAAGCTGGCAAAGATGAACCTCACCGTACATGGACTGGAAGGCAACATACAGGAAGGCAATACTTTTTATGAAGACAAACATAATCTAGTTGGTGGAGCAGATTTTGTAATGGCAAATCCCCCGTTTAATGTAGACGGTGTGGACAAAGCAAAAGATGCTGTAAAGAAAGACCCACGTTTGCTATTGGACGGCAAAGTAAACCTGCCTAAAAACGACAACGCCAATTATCTGTGGATTCAGTATTTCTACAATTACCTGAAGGCAACAGGCAGAGCAGGTTTTGTAATGGCTTCTTCTGCCAGCGATGCCGGACACAGCGAAAAAGACATACGTGAGAAGTTAGTAAAAACAGGTGCAGTAGATGTGATGATGGCTATTGGCAATAACTTTTTTTATACACGTTCATTGCCGTGCACATTGTGGTTTTTTGACCGTGGAAAAGAGCTGCTCACCCCTAGCCCCTCTACACATGGAGTAGAGAAAGAGCTCCTCACCCCTAGCCCCTCTCCACATGGAGAGGGGAAAGAATCTATTATAACAGTAGAACGACAATTGCCAAAGCAACTTCTGGAAAATGCAAGGGCGTTAAGAAAAAATCAAACAGAAGCTGAAGAATTGCTTTGGCAGCTGCTTAGAGACCGGCAGCTCAATAGCTTAAAGTTCAGAAGACAACATCCTCTTAAGGTTGGATTTGTATTGGACTTCTTTTGTTCAGAAGCAAAATTGGGAATTGAAGTAGATGGTGGTTACCACACTCAAAAAGAACAACAAGAATATGATGCAGAACGAACCAAAATTATCAATGAATATGGCATTCGTATTATTCGATTCACCAACGAACAAGTTCTATTGAACACAGAACAAGTTTTAAATGATATTGCCTCTTCCGCAATTCCCCCCTCTCCAAATGGAGAGGGGTTGGGGGTGAGGAACAAAAACACCGTGCTAATGCTCGATGCCCGAAAAATTTACCGAAAGGTAACCAGCAAGGTAAACGATTTTAGCCCCGAGCAATTGCAAAACCTGATTTGCATTGTAAACTTATATAGAGGCAATTCCAAAAAGTTTGAAAGCACGGTAAAAAGCTATTTGCAAAATGCTACCGACTTAGCAAAAGAAACTGCCGAAACCAGCACCGAACTACAAAAGCAATTGCAAAAGGTATTGAAAACGGTAAGTGACTTTGCTACTAAATACGCCAAGGAAAACAAAGAAGCCAAAGCTTTTGTAGATGCTCTGAACATTGAAGAAACCACAAGCATTTATGAGCAACAAAACAAACTGATTGTTGAAGCGAAAAAAGCAAAGGCAGACATTGAAGTTTTAGAAAATATTGCTCACTTATGCAAAGCCTTACGCAAACCACAAGACAAACTCATTAAACAATTGCTCGATGTCATAAGCACAGCCGCCAAAGAATACCAACTAAGCAAAAACAAGGATTGGAAAGAATTAATCTTGAAAGAACAACTCGACCAGCTGAAAGCCCTGCAACAGCAACTCAGCGGCATCCCCAATGAAGAAGAACCAGGATTGCTGCACGAAACCGAATATTTCTATAAACAAGCCCATTGGCTCACCAGTCGTTTTCCCGATGGGTTTTATACCGATGTGGAAGGACTTTGCAAAGTAGTAAACCAAGTTGAAATTGAAGCTAAAGATTGGAGTTTAAGCCCGGGCAGATATGTAGGTGTAGACACTGCCACCGATGATGACTTTGACTACGAAGAACGCCTGAACGAAATACATATTGAGTTGGAAGGCTTGAATGAAGAAGCCTTTGTTTTGGCAAATGTTATTTCTGAGAATTTTAAAGAGTTGGCGATATGAAGTGGGAATATAAATCTCTTAACGAATTAGGATTTGTAGGCAGAGGTAAATCTAGGCATCGTCCACGTAACGCGGAGCATTTGTATGGTGGTATTTATCCTTTTATTCAAACAGGCGATATACAAAAAGCCAACTTTTATATTAAAGAATATTCTCACACTTATAGTGAAGAGGGCTTAGCTCAAAGCAAATTATGGAAAGAAGGCACAATGGTAATTTCCATAGTCGGAGCAAATACTGCTGAAACCGCAATTCTTGGTTTTGATGCTTGTTTTCCTGATAGTGTCATTGGCTTTATTCCCTTTGAAAATATTTCTGATGTAAGGTATATAAAATACAATTTGGAATGTTTAAAAGTGCATTTGAAAGGTATTTCAGAAGGAACCGCAAGAGAAAATTTAAGTCTTGAAAAACTTTTATCTGTAAAGTTACCAACCCCACCTTTTGCCACCCAAGGCAAAATCGCCAGCATCTTATCGGCTTATGATGATTTGATAGAGAATAATTTGAAGCGGATAAAGTTGTTGGAGGAGGCTGTCGAAATTGTTTACAAAGGGGAATTTAATTTTTTCAAGCCTTCAAACGGAGTAAACAAATTGCCAGAAGATTGGAAAGTCCATAGGGCTGATGAAATTTTCAGAATTAACATTGGAAAGACGCCACCTAGAGAACAAGACGAATGGTTCAATGATGTAGATTCTGGCGTTAAATGGGTTTCAATCAAAGACATTAATAATTCAACAGTTTATATGCTAAACACAAGCGAAACTGTTACTGAAAATGCCGTAAACAAATTCAATATGAATGTGGCCAAAATTGACACAGTAATTTTGAGTTTCAAATTAACTGTAGGAAAAGTCGCAATTACTACAGAGGAAATGGTAACAAATGAAGCCATTGCTCACTTCAATATAGATGATGAATCAAGAATGATTTCAGAATACATCTATTTCTACTTGAAGAATTTTCCTTATGATTCTCTGGGCAGCACTTCATCTATTGGAACTGCTATCAATTCTAAAATTGTAAAAGCAATGCCAGTTTTACTTCCACCAAAATCGGTCATTCAAGAATTTGGCCAGAAAGCAAAACCCAGCTTTCAAATGATAAAGACTTTATTGAAACAAAACTCCAAACTCCGAGAGGCACGGGATATTTTATTACCTAAACTGATCAATGGGCAAATAGCGGTATATTAATAAATGAGAACACAATTACAGCAAATTATCAATCATCTAAAGTCAGAAGGAAAGGATTACACCAACTTCAAGGCCTTATTAACTGCGATTAAAGCATCGGGTATTGATATTTCCAAGGACGAAATTTTAGCCTTTGTTGCCGATGATTACCGTATACAGTTGCATACCACTCCAAATAGCATAGCCAAATTAATCAGCCATTTAGCACAAGCTAATCAACCAAAAAGTGCCATAGATATTTGCTGTGGGACAGGAAATATTCTCTACTACCTGCAAAATGAGATCGATGATTTAACCGGAGTAGAAATCGTAGAGAATGTATCAGAACTTACCAAATATTTTATTCCCGATTTGCATATTATTACGGCTGATTCATTTAAATATTCGTTTAGCCAAAAGTATGATGTAGTAGTGGGCAACATTCCCTTTGGTCTGCGAATAGAACTAGATGGGAGGCGCATGCCAGGTGAAGAAGCATTTCTGCGTAAAGCATACGAATTATTAACTGATAATGGAAGTGCTATAATGCTAGTCCCCTATTCGGTGCTATTAAATGCCCAATTCCAAAATTTCAGAAATGACTTTATAGATTATTTGCAACAAATCATTGCCTTACCATCAGGAAGTATCAGAAATACCCAAATAAAAACGGCTATACTTGTTTTTGGAAAGAAATCAAGCAAGAATGTCAAACTTACCCAATTGCAAGATTTTGAAAACCTGGATAAAGAATATGCAAACTCAATATCAGTTCGTTACTCCAAAGCAAAATTAACCGAAAGATGGGATCCAGAATATCACCTCACCAAAAAGAGCAGTTTTTATAAAGATTTAGAGAATTTTGAAACAAAAGAACTACAAGACTTAGCCAAAATTGTAAAAGGTAAGATGATCCCTGCCGACACATTGAAAGAACAGGGTGATTATCTGTATTTAAAACCTGTGCATATACAAAAAAACGGATTAAATATTGATTCAGCTTTGAAGTATGTTTCGAAGGATTCACTATCTGACAGTGATTTCATGTCTATTTTGCTGCCTGGAGATATAGTAATCAGCACTATTTTCAGTAACCTGAAAATGTATGTTTATCAAAATGGTGATGTTCCTGCTTTCGCTTCAAATAATTTGGCTATCATCCGTTCTTCTAAACAAGATTATATTTTGAGCTACCTGCTAACAGATGAGGGTAAACGCATTTTTAAAACACAGGCGGAAGACTTAAGAAAAGGAGTTGCTATACCGCATCTCAGTATTAAAGACTTAGCAAGCATTAAAATCCCCGTTTTGCCCATTGCTGATTTAAACGTATTGGGAGATGCAAGCATAAGCCATTCTACGGAAGCCCAATTAGGTATTGCATTAGAGCAGTTGAGTGAATACAAAATCCAAGTTCAGAAACTTGAAAAAGAATTGGAAAATCACTCAGTGTTAATGGCATTTATCGAAAACCGGTTCAACCGTGTAGAAAGCCAACTAGCATTAGTGAATAAAAAGCTTGATGATTTGTTGTCCATCCTAAAAGAGTTGAAAACAGACTTTATGCAAATTCAAAATCTTCCAAGAGAAGAGGAGGAGAAGCTGTTTAAACTTTGTCAAAAAATTGATTCTAGATTAGATAGTGTTTACAATAATGAGCAACAGACCATAAAAGGATACATTGAAGAAATCAAACGTTGGCTGGATCTGTGGGAAATATTGGATTTACAAAGTCAAAAATTCTTACCCATAGCGGAGTTTATTTTTGATGAGTTGTGCAAACTTGAGGATGCTGACTTTGCTCCTTTTGTGGTTCAATATTGCAGAACATTAGAAAATGAAATTTTAAAGAAGTTGTTTGAGGCATACCATAGAAATGGTTTGCAAGGAATCAATAGAGAAGAACTAGTTCAATACGATTTAGTGAATTTAAAGACCAAAACGTTTGCTAATATGGTAAGAAAGGATAAGCAATCTTATACCCTAGGGGAAATGAATTTTATTATGGCTCTTCTTAAACATGGGGGAAACACATTGAATGAAAGTCCTTTATTGCAGCATTTTAGAGCCTTTACAATATCATATTTTGATGAAAAAATAGTTGAAGCCGAATTTTTAAAAGATGTAAATAAACTCACCAACGACTTTAGAAATAAGGCAGCACATCCATATTCAATTAGCATTGGACTTGCAAAAGAATGTCAAAGTCTTTTGAGGAAGAGTTTGAATGTGTTTTTGGAGAGTGTAAAAACTAATAACAAATGACTTGGGAATATTCAGAAGATAATTTAATAGAACAAACAGCGATTGATTTATTTTTTCATCAACTGGGTTGGGATACGCTATTGGCCTACAACAAAGAAGGCTATGGCGAAGGCAGCAGCTTGGGTAGATTGAACAAAAAAGAAGTCGTACTGAAAAAGATATTTTTCGAGAAAATAAAACAGTTCAATCCCAACTTACCCGACCAAGCATACAATCAAGCCTATGAAAAACTCATAGAAGAAAGTATAACTAAGTCGTTAGCTGAAATTAACTACGAAAAACATTTATTGCTTCGCAATGGTATTCCCGTTCAGCTCCCCTCTCCACCTGGAGAGGGGTCGGGGGTGAGGACAATAACTCTTCGTGTTTTTGATTTTGACAATACCGGCAACAACAACTTTCTAGCTGTTCGTCAATTATGGATTCAGGGCAAAAGCAACCGTGAACGCAGACCGGACATTATCGGATTTGTAAATGGCATTCCGCTTTTATTCATAGAGTTGAAAGCAGCACATCGTAAATTAGAAAACGCCTACAACGATAATTTCACAGACTACAAAGATGTCATGCCAAAGCTATTTTATTACAACGCATTTGTAATGTTGAGCAACGGCATTGAAAGCCGCATTGGAAGCGTTACGGGCAAGTATCAGCACTTTCACGAATGGAAACGCATTACCGAAGAAGACGAAGGCATTGTTGCCTTGGATAGAATTATTGTAGGTGTTTGTGAAAAGAACAGATTTTTAGACCTCTTTGAAAATTTTATTCTGTTTGATAATTCACTAGGAAAAGTAGTAAAAATTATTGCTCGTAACCATCAGTTTATTGGGGTAAACAAAGCCATCGAAAATATTCAACATAAAGAACAAATTTATAAACTAGGTAAAATTAGTATAGAAGAAAAACAAAAACTTGGTGTATTCTGGCATACACAGGGAAGCGGAAAATCTTACTCGATGGTTTTCTTCTGCCAAAAAATCCACCACAAGTTTATAGGCAGTTTTACATTTTTGATTGTTACAGACCGCAACGAATTAGACACACAAATTTACGGTACGTTCAGCGGAGTTGATGCAGTTCCGCAAGTAAAAGCAGGTGCCAAAGATTCTTTAAAAGCAAACAGCGGAAACCATTTGAAAGAGTTGTTGAGTTCAGAACATCGTTATTTATTTACACTCATTCATAAATTCAACTTTGAGAAAGAAATAACCAAACGTGACAATATCATTGTCATTTCAGATGAAGCCCATCGAACACAAGGTGGAGATTTAGCAATGAACTTACGAAATGCTTTACCCAATGCTTCATTCATAGGTTTTACAGGAACACCACTTTTCAAAGATGATGAGATTACCAAGCGAATTTTTGGTGATTATATTTCCCGCTACGATTTCAAACGAAGTGTTGATGATGGGGCAACTGTTCCGCTTTATTACGAAAACAGAGGTGAATACTTAAAGTTGGACAATCCCAATATCAATGAGAATATTAGAACTCTTTTAGAAAACGAAGAATTAGAAAGTGATGAGCGCAGTAAGGTTGAAAAACTTATTGCCAGAGATTATCCAATTCTAACTGCGAAGAAAAGGTTGAATGATATAGCAAAGGATGTCGTTTGGCATTTCTGCAATCGAGGCTACAAAGGTAAAGGAATGTTTATCGCATTGGATAAACTCACAGCCGTAAGAATGTATGATTTAATTACGAATCATTGGAAACTGACTGTTGAGCAATTAGAAAAAGAAATAGCAAAAACCAAATATGGCGACCAGGAACTTTTGGAGAAAAACCGTGAACTGCAATGGATTAAGGATACAGAGATTTGTGTAGTGGTTAGTTCAGAGCAAAACGAAATTCAAAAGTTTCAAAAATGGGATTTAGACATTGAACCACACAGGGAGAAAATGAACAACCAAGACCTTGAAACAAGGTTTAAAGATGAAAATGACCCATTCCGTTTTGTGATTGTTTGTGCCATGTGGATCACCGGCTTTGATGTTCCTACCCTTTCTACATTGTATTTAGACAAACCATTAAAATCACATACCTTAATGCAAGCCATTGCAAGAGCCAACCGAATTAGCGAAGGCAAAAACAATGGTTTAATCGTGGATTATATTGAAACATATACTGCCTTATTAGATGCATTGGCTATCTATGGTTCAGGTGGTGAAGATGGTGAAGGAAGTGGAGGCGAAAAACCAGAACCACCTGTAAAGCCAAAAGAAGAACTCATCAAGCAATTAGAAGAAGCATTACAAACGACTGAAACCTTTTTGCAAAATGAAGTGAATTTCGATTTGTTGGAACTCATCAAAGCAGATGGATTGCACAAATTGGCTGCAATGGAAAAAGCCGTGAATGCAGTTTACACCAATGACGAAACCAAACGGAAATTTCAAGTTTTGGCAAGAGAAGTTTTTAAGAAATACAAAGCCCTGCAACCCGATAAAGTATTAAACCAGTATGCCCCAAGAAAAAACGCAATTGATGTAATCTACACCGCCATTGAAGACAATATAGAAAGTGCGGATGTAGCAGATATCATGCGAAAAATTCAAAGTGTGGTGGATGAATCCATTGAAAATATGGTAGCCGAACCAAGCCACAACGAAGGCAAAATAATTGACCTGAGCGGATTAGACTTTGACTTGTTGGAAAAATACTTTTTGAAAACAAAAAATAAAAACGCAACGGTTCAATCACTAAAAGACAAAATAGAAAAGCAACTAAAACAAATGGTAGAACGCAATCCATTGACAGTTGACTATTACAAACGCTATCAGGAAATCATTGAAGAATACAATAGGGGAAAAGACGAAGTTGTCATCAAAGAAACATTCAGAAAACTGATTGAACTCGTAAACTCGTATTCAGAAGAAGAAGCAGACACTAAACGGGAAGGATTGGCAGACGAGCAAAAAGCAATCTTCGACATACTTCGACATGGTAAAAAGTTAGAAGAAAAAGAGAAAAATGAAATTAAGAAAATCTCGATTGAACTACTGGAAGAACTGAAAAAAGAAAAATTGAAAGTTGAGCAATGGGCTGACAAATCAGTAACTGCAGCAGCAGTTTTCAATATAGTAAGTAAGACTTTATTTGAAACATTGCCCTACCCGACTTATCAGACAGACGACATTGACTTAAAAACGAACTTAGTATATGAACATTTAAAACATCAATATTTTGGAGGAGGAAGAAGTATTTATGGACAATATTAGCCCATGCTAATTGCAAGTACATTGCCAAAGCCGCACAAACCTTCGCTGTAGTCAAAGCTTTGTTCAAGAGCTTGCAAAGCCAACGCAGGACAAAATTATTTTAAAAAATTTCCTTACCCTTCAAAAAAACAGAAACTGCAACTCACAACCAAACATAGACAGTCAATTACATATACAAGAAATGACACTCAAACCCAACACTGATAATGGTTTACAGAGACGGACAACAGAACACAAGCTGCCAAATGCTAGTTATGCACCATTTTAAAATAAAATTATGAATCCTTATAATTTATTGACCCAACTTAATCATGATGCTACTCCAGATTATTATAGGAACAAATATATTTTTGAAGCAGGATTTAATAATTTAGAAAATGCAATTGAATTTTACCTTAAATGCAATTTTAAAAAATTTCAAGGAGTAGATATTGAACCAGAGTGTGCTACTATAATAGATAATGAATTAGTTACACGCCAAAGTTATTATGAAACATACACCGAGCTGTGCAATAGTAATTGCATTAGTACACCGATGGAGAAAAATGAATTCAGTGTTGTTTTCAACCTAAATAATAATACTAATATCCAAGACTTTATTGAATCTAATCCAAATGTAGAAGAAAAATTTGATATTGGAGTATTTACAAGGTTATTTCATCTTCTAAGTGATAAGGAAATTCCAAAGCAAATTGGTGAATGGAGTTATAATAATTCTACAGAAAAAGCTCTAATGCTTTTTAATGTAAGAACTAATAATATCAATCCTTATACCGGCCAAGTGGTTTATAATATATTGACTCACAATTCCTATGAAATTTCAGAACTAATTGAATTATTTAATGGGGTACAAGTAGTAAGGAATAAAGTGGATTCATTCGAGTTGATATTAATAGAAAAACGCTGCATAACATGAGATTGAAGCAATCAGAGCAAATAATTTTCAATTCAGAAAAATTCGTTAATTTGGTTTAGGTTTGTTGCTTTTGGATACCATCGAAAAATGCTCTGACTGGATAAATCTAAAATTTGTTGGGCTGTGAAAATACTAAAACGAAATAGTAAATTGTACGGATACTTATCCGAGATATTTTCTAATATTGCATTCTAAAAGCTTTGGCTTTGAGTATTTTCGCAGTCAGACGAAAGCGTCAAGCTTAACCGAGCAGAACTCACAAGGACAAATGACAGAGAATTCAAAAATTATAAAGACGACTGAACTAAACGAACAAGCAAAAAAGCAAGTGCTTGACTTATGGAATAACGAATACCCTGAAAAACTTTCATACAATAGTTTGGGTGAATTTGACCATTATCTTCAAAACTTAAATAGGCCTAACCATTTTTTATTGACAGATAACATAGACATAATTTTAGGTTGGGCTTTGACTTTTGATAGAGATAATGAAAAATGGTTTGCTATTATCTTATCTGAAAAAAGACAAGGAAAGGGTTTAGGACGAAAAATGCTTGATGAGCTAAAACAAGTAGAACCGATTTTGAATGGTTGGGTAATTGACCATAACAATGACAAGAAGAAAAACGGACTAACATATGTTTCACCATTGAAATTTTATGAGAAATGTGGATTTGAAATTCAGACTGATATTAGGCTTGAACTTGACAAAATTTCAGCAGTAAAAATAAATTGGACGAACGAAAAAAAATAAAGCCAGCCAGTAACAGGCGTTTGGCAAAAAAGCGCGTTCAGTGCTTAAATGAAGTTTTGTTCTTCGTATCAAGTTCAGCCCTTCGACTTGGCTTCGACTTACTTCGACTTCGCTCAGTACAAGTCGCTCAGCACAAGCCGCTCAGGGCAAGTGTTGGCAGACAGTTTTCGTCTTCGAAATCGCTTACTTCTTTAAGCCCTTGAACGATATAGGACATTTTAACAATCGACAGTGAAACGAATAATTAACTCACCATTAAAAATTCTTGGACTTCTGACAGTAATATTCGGGCTGTTAGGAGTGATGGCTTTTTTCTACTTTTTCTTTGTCGGAATTTATTTGGTCGGCATTGGACTTTTAATTTACCTTTTTGATTATCTAACACTCAAACTACTAAAAGACAAAAGGAAATATTGGATAACGCAATCCATTTTAGCAACATCTTATTTAATTCTTGCCTTCGTGACTTATATGAAATGGCAAGAACACAATTACTTGATTTTTCCAAAAGACTTTAGAGGACAAGCAGGTATTATTTTCGGAATTGAAGGCTATCCCGAACTGCCAAAAACAAAATTTTGGAAAAAAACTATTAGTATTCCCAAAGACGGAATTATTATTACTTCAACCAAATTAGAAGACATTCCAAATACAATTCGCTTTGCATACACAGATAATTCAAAAGTTGATTATCAAAGCATTAATTGGGACCCAAATTTTGAAATGGAGTGTATAATATGTGATAGTAAAATTAAAAGTTGGCTTTTTCAAGTGGAAAGTGAAAGTTCTGAAGTAAAAAACTTAATGACTTCATTATGCAACGAAATTTCATCCAAACAAAAGACAAGTTATTACAAAAGCGAAAATTCAATTATTTGGTCTGATAAAAATGGCAAGTATTTGTGGCTTCAAGATAAAGGCTTGACTTCTCTACCAGAAGGACTTGGACAACTAAATATATATAAAGCAATATTGACAGGGAACGATTTAAAAGAAATGCCCAAACAAATTTTTGAAATCAATACTCTTGAAGAATTGATTTTAGCGGTAAATCATATCAGTGAATTTCCTTGTGAACTTTCACGATTAAAACGTCTTAAAAGCATTTCATTTGCAGAAACAGGAATTAAAGAAATCAACTGCGACCTTTCTCAACTTGACAGTTTGGAGCATTTTGACATTGC